>NZ_PJIR01000069.1 GCF_002929355.1 Arthrobacter sp. B0490
AGCTGCTACGGGTATGCGAATGATGCATAATTACTTTCGCATCGGAGGGGTAGCTGCCGATCTACCTTATGGATGGATGGATAAATGTTTAGATTTCTGTGATTATTTTTTACGAGGAGTTGTTGAATATCAACAACTTATTACACAGAATCCTATTTTTTTAGAACGAGTTGAAGGAGTCGGTTTTATTAGCGGAGAAGAAGCTGTAAATTGGGGCTTATCGGGCCCAATGTTACGAGCTTCTGGAATACAATGGGATCTTCGTAAAGTTGATCGTTATGAGTGTTACGACGAATTTGATTGGGAGATCCAATGGCAAAAAGAAGGGGATTCATTAGCTCGGTATTTAGTACGAATCGGTGAAATGAAGGAATCCATAAAAATTATTCAACAAGCTGTAGAGAAAATTCCGGGAGGACCTTATGAGAATTTAGAAGCCCGACGCTTTAAGAACGCAAAGAATTCCGAATGGAATGATTTTGAATATCGATTTATTAGTAAAAAACCTTCTCCAACTTTTGAATTGTCCAAGCAAGAACTTTATGTAAGAGTCGAAGCACCAAAAGGGGAATTGGGAATTTTTCTGATAGGAGATCAGAGTGTTTTTCCTTGGAGATGGAAAATTCGCCCACCGGGTTTTATCAACTTGCAAATTCTTCCTCAGTTAGTTAAAAGAATGAAATTGGCTGATATTATGACGATATTAGGTAGCATAGATATCATTATGGGAGAAGTTGATCGTTGAAATGATAATTGATACAACAGAAATACA
>NZ_PJIR01000070.1 GCF_002929355.1 Arthrobacter sp. B0490
TCGGCGCTCTGTTCTTCACCGAGGAGTTGACGCTCGCCAAGATTATCGGCGTTTTCAGCGGGCTCGGCGGCGTGGCATTGCTGATGCGAATCGGGCCGGTGCCATTCGACACGGAGCTGCTGCTCGGCGCACTGGCATGCCTGGGCGCCACCGCCTGTTATGGCTTCGGCGGCTTTCTCACCCGCCGCTGGATCAACCAGGGCGAAGGCCTGGACAGCGAGGTGGTCGCGTTCGGTAGCCAACTCGGTGCGACACTGTGCCTGTTGCCATTGTTCGGACTGTCGTTACTGAATGCGCCGCCGGTGAACTGGGGCGATTCGACAGTCTGGCTGAGTCTGCTGGGTCTGGGGCTGGTCTGTACGGCGTTCGCCTACATCCTCTACTTCCGCTTGCTAGCGGATATCGGACCGGTCAAGACACTGACGGTGACCTTCCTGATCCCGCCATTTGGCGTGCTGTGGGGCGTTATCTTTCTTGATGAGCCACTTTCCTGGGCTTACGTCCAGGGCGGTGCGCTAATCGCGCTCGCGCTGTGGTTGATTCTGCGCCAGGCGCCTACCACACGGCCAACGGCGCAGTTGCGACGCAGCTGAATTGCTCAGCTGCGTCGCACCGCATCACTGCACCAGTTCCTGTTCGCTGAACATGTCGGTGAACAGCATGCTGGATAAGTAGCGCTCGCGGGAATCCGGCAGGATCACCACGATGTTCTTGCCCTGCATCTCTGGACGCTCAGCCAGACGGACCGCCGCAGCCATCGCCGCGCCGCAG
>NZ_PJIR01000071.1 GCF_002929355.1 Arthrobacter sp. B0490
TTGGAAGGTTGGACACTTGAGGTGATCACTCGACCCACGGAAGGACTCCCATGAAGATCGGCATTCTCGGCGCAGGATCCATAGGCTCGACGCTGGCGCGCAAACTCGCGGCAGTGGGGCACCAGGTGAAAGTGGCGAACTCCCGCGGACCGGAAACCATCGAGGCCGCGGTGCTCGCGACAGGTGCGACGGCGGTGAAGGCGTCCGACGTGGTGCAGGACGTCGAGGTCCTCATCACCTCGATCCCGCTCAGTGCGATGCCGGCACTGAGGCCCCTCGTCGCGAGCCTTCCCGCAGACGCGATCATCATCGATACGTCGAACTACTACCCGGCTAGGGATGGGCGGATACAGGCGCTCGATGATGGACAGGTCGAGAGCGAATGGGTCACCGAGCAGCTCGGGCGTCCTGTGGCGAAAGCCTGGAACGCCATACTGTCGCAGACTTTCAGCACGAGGGGTTCGGCAGCAGAAGATCCGCACCGTCTGGCGATACCCGTCGCCGCCGACCGTGACGCGGACAAGGGCACCGCGATAGCACTGGTGGAAGACACCGGCTTCGACGCCGTCGACGCAGGCTCGCTCTCTGACTCCTGGCGGCAACAGCCTGGAGCCCCCGCGTACTGCACCGAACTCACCCTCCAGCACCTGCCCGCTGCACTCGCTGCGGCCCAAAAGGGCGTACTCCCGGATCGCCGGGACAAGGCCATGGCCGTCATCGGCAAGCGAGCGGAGAACCAGGAGTCGTTGACGGCGGGCGACCT
>NZ_PJIR01000072.1 GCF_002929355.1 Arthrobacter sp. B0490
AGAAGTTATCGAAAATTTTCTCGAAGACTTTAGTTCAAGGGGACAAGTAGAATCTCTTCATCACATGATTCGATGAAATATCTTGAAATTGATTTTATGTCGAATTGGTAAGTGTACATGTATGTTATGTATCAATCAAGTGAATTTTGTTTTGATAGGGATGATCTCATTAGGGCCGGTCTTGAAACAATTCATTTTACCCTAGACTTGCTAGGCAAATCCATTTGATTATTCAAAAATCAGCCACTAGCCACTATGAGCCTACTGCATATACTTATATATATAATATATGTGCATATAGAGATTTTATCTACACAGTGACTCGTTCGGAAATTAAATCAAATAAGCCCTTTTAACTCAGTGGTAGAGTAACGCCATGGTAAGGCGTAAGTCATCGGTTCAAATCCGATAAGGGGCTTTTCTTTTTTTCATAAAAGTCCATTCAGAAAATAGATATATTTTTTTATTTGGAATACAAAAGGAACTAACCAGGATAATACGTTATCATTATACTGCGTTAGATTCTAGTAGTTCTAGTTAGAAAGTGGAACGTTTGTTGGGTCAATTTTCATTATTATGAATAATCATAAGTCGACTCTTGAATCACCAAAGATCCCTATTTTTCCATTATACCAATCAAATCCATTGGGAAGAGTCGAAATCAACAAAACAAAAGAAAAAGTAAGTGGACCTGACCCATTTAATTATGACCATATCCGCTATTCTGATATTAAAATTCGATAGAGATGAAATTTAAATT
>NZ_PJIR01000073.1 GCF_002929355.1 Arthrobacter sp. B0490
TGCACGTCAATCCGGCGTTCAGCCGCATCACCGGATACAGCACCGAGGAAGTCCTTGGACAGACCCCTAGACTCTTCGCGTCTGGCAAGCACGACGCAGCCTTCTACAACCAGATGTGGCTGGCGCTGAAAGAGCATGGCGAGTGGAGCGGCGAGATCTGGAACCGACGCAAAAATGGCGAGGTGTACCCGCAATGGCAGAACCTGCGCTGCATCCATGACAACCAGGGCCAGCTCAGCCATTACGTGGCGGTGTTCTCCGATCTCTCGGCGCTCAAGCGCTCGCGCGAAGAGCTCGACCAGCTCGCTCATTACGACCCGTTGCTCAAGCTGCCGAATCGGCTGCTGTTCACCGAGCGCGCCAAGCAGGATCTCGAGCGCGCCAGGGCCAACAGACGCAGCGGTGCAATGCTTCTGATCGACCTCGATCACTTCAAGGACATCAATGAAAGCCTTGGCCACAGCCTGGGCGACGCGCTGTTGCAGGCTGTCAGCACGCGACTGGGCGAGTACCTGGAAGAAGGCATGACGCTTGGCCGACTCGGCGGTGACGAGTTCGCCCTGCTCTGTGAAGGCTACGGCGCGGAGAAGGCCACCTCGCTGGCGTTGCGCATTCTCGACCGACTGAACGAACCCTTCCATATCGCTGGCCAGGAGCTGTTCAGTAGCGCCAGCATCGGCATCGTGCTGTACCCCTATCCGACCGACGTGCAGAACGTTGAACAGCTGATGCGCAACGCCGACTCGGCGCTGTTC
>NZ_PJIR01000074.1 GCF_002929355.1 Arthrobacter sp. B0490
AATAGACCCGTTTTATTAACAAGAACGGAGTAAATAGCAATGGAGACCTTTATTCCACCAGTTAGACCTTTCATTGATATAGATTCTCTATTCCGAATTGCCGTGACACGTAAACTAGGAAAAATGCTGGAAAGAATATGAAACTAGCCCCTCGGTCTATGATACATAAATGGGATAAAATCGGGATCAAACCAGTATTTTTCTTACTTAACCTTAGGTTAATTTAATTTGATGAAAGGGAAGAAAATTGCCCGAACCCTTGCTATTTTATTTGAGTTTAGGTTTAAGTCTGACGAGAATAATATTCTACGACTAGCAATTCATTTATTTTCAAACCAACCCATTTACTATCTATTATTTGATTGACTAATCCTTTATATTGGAATGGGTCAAGGGTCAAATGGTTTGGCACTTCCTCATGAGGGGAAGAGTTGAGAGAATTTTGAATCAGAGTTCTGGATTTTTGTTCATCCTTCGCCGTAATAATATCTCTGGGTTTGCAGCGATAACTTGGTATATCTACTATACGCCCATTTACTAAAATATGTCTATGGTTAACTAATTGGCGGGCTGCGGGAATAGTCGAAGCCATACCCAATCGAAAAAGGATGTTATCCAAACGCATTTCAAGTAATTGTAGTAAAACCTGACCTGTGGATCTTTTTGCTTTTCCAGCGATATGTACATATCTAAGTAATTGGCGTTCTGTCAGACCATAATGAAAACGCAATTTCTGTTTTTCTT
>NZ_PJIR01000010.1 GCF_002929355.1 Arthrobacter sp. B0490
TTCGGCCTCCAGCAGTTCCCGTAAGCCCCGCCGGACCAGTTCGTGGTCATCGAGGATGAACACCGTGACGTCCTTCATCTGCTGATCCACATCGTCCGCGTCGCGCATCCCTGCAGTCCCATCCAGCTCGTGGCCCGTCCTGATCCCCCGATGGCACCGATGGCACCGACTAACAGCATGACCCCCCTCGGCCGGGTCCGACAGGGTCTTGCGTCCCCTTGCATTGAGGGGACGTATGGCCCTACCTGCCCCTTCCGGAACCCGTGACGATCGAAGGAGCAGCATCCCGCCCAGCAAAGGAGCCATCATGGACGCATCCGCCACCTCCCCCGCGCGAGTCATCGTCGTCGGGGTCGATGGTTCCCCGTCGTCGATCGCTGCACTGCAGCTCGCCGTCAGCCTCATGCCCCTCGCCGGTGACACCATCCACGCGCTCGCGGTATGGCAGCACCCCATCGCCTTCGGCCGCTACTCACCGCCCATGGAGCACGACTACGAGGGACTCGCCCGCAAGGCACTGGACCAGGCGGTGACCGAGGCGTTCCCCGAGGGGACTCCTCCCATCGAGCGCAGGGTGGTGCGCGGCCTCGCCGTGGAGGTCCTCGTCCAGGAGAGCAGGCATGCCGCGATGGTCGTCGTCGGCTCCCGCGGTCACGGCGGGTTCGCCGGGCTGCTCCTGGGGTCCGTCAGCTCCGCCCTGGCAGAGCGGGCGCAGTGCCCGGTCCTCGTCTCCCACGGCGCCCTCCACCTCGCCGAGGGTGCCACCACACCCCTGCCGCCCGCCCGAACATCAGCATGAACCCGGCCGGCATCCCGGCCGAACCAGTGATCGTCGGCTACGACGGCTCGGACGGCTCCCGGCTCGCCGTCCAGTGGGCGGCCCACCACGCAGCGGCCGTAGGCCTGGGCCTCGTCGTCGTGCACTGCTGGGTCTGGCCGTTCTTCACGCAGGACCTCGGCCCGGTCCCGGCCGTGAAGGACAGCGGCCTGCAGAGCGCCGCGGAGCGGATGGCCGTCGAGGGCCTCGACCTCGCCCGACAGGCCGAGCCCGACGTCCACGCGCGCGAACGGCTCGTCGTCGGCTTCCCCTCGGAGGTGCTCACCAGGCTATCGGCGGGAGCCTCCCTGCTCGTCACCGGCACCCGCGGGCTCGGAGGTTTCGCCGGCCTGCTCCTCGGGTCGGTCAGCCTGCATCTGGCCGCCACCGCGTCGTGCCCCATCGCGGTCATCCGCGACGATCGGCCCGCCGGGAGCGACGTCCTGGTGGCGGTCGACGGATCCCCCGAGAGCGACCGCGCCGTCGTCGCGGCAGCACAGCTGGCGGTCACCCTGCACGCCCAGCTGCGTATCCTGCACGTCCGCCCCTACAGTCGACATGCCGCCGCCCGGCTCGCCGACCTCGAGAGCGACCCCGTCATCCAGCGGGCCCTGAACCTCCTGCCCGGCGACACCGATCTGACCGTCATCGAGGACTCGTTCGCCGAACACTCGGTACCCGGTGTCATCGTCCACCACACGCGCGGGGCCCTGTGCGTGGTACTCGGGGCGAAGGGCAACAACACCCTCGGCGCCCGCCTCGGATCCACGGTCCACGCCGTGCTGCACCACGCCAAGGGGAACGTCCTCGTCGTCCGCTGACCGGGACGTCGTGCCCGGGATCCGCCCGTGCTATCCGGGCCCGGGACGGTGCAGCGGCGCTTTGCGCTGGCCGTAGTGGTGGCCGGCGGAATCCGTTCGGATCTCGATGGACTCGAGCGTCGCGTCCGCGGTGTCCTCGGCGGCGTCGTGCAGGTGGACGACCGGACGATCCCCGTCCGTGCGGTCCGCCGGTCCGAGGAACGACCGGGCAGCAGTATCGAGCCCGTCGAAGAACGAGGTCCGGGCCTTCGCCCTCTGCTGCGAGGGGGAGGGCGCTGTGCGGGTGCGGTCAGCTTGCTTACGGTGGTTGCGATGGATGTCCATCAGGCACCTGATTCCTCTCGGGAGGCATATTTTACTCCTGCGCTCCACCGATCGACCCTCCGGCAGCCCCACGGAACAGGGCTCAGCGCTGGAGGATGACCTTCATCGTCCCGCCGTCGATCGGTGCCGAGGTGTGCTCGTGGATGATCCGCCATGTGTCGCCGGAGCGCCGCAGCACCCAGGTCAGGCGGTTCTGCAGGGAGTCCCGCATCGCGCCGCCGTCGTCGACCTCCCGGTAGGTGATGATGGCGGAGACCGTCGCGAGGTCGTCCGTGACCACCGACCGTACGTCGTCGAACCCGACGTGCACCTCCTGGTCACCCAGGGACCCGAACCACTCGTCGATCGCGCCCTGCCACGATTCCCTGCCCTCGTAGCTCCAGGTGCTCCACAGGTCGAAGACGCGGGCGTCGTCGCTGTAGTGGGCCACGAGTCCGTCGCGGTCCTTCGCCAGCACCGCCGCCGCGTAGCCCTCCAGAACCGCGTCCACGGCTGTCCGTCCGTCCATTTCGTCCCTCGTCTCCCTCGTCGGTACCTTTCGGACGTGTCGGGGCCCCGGAACTCATCGGTCCGGGCGGCCCTGGCGGGCGAGCTGCCGGGCTTCCACCGCACGGTCGGCCCGATCGATGCTCGCAGGATCGGCGAGATCGACGCCGGCACGCGCCGCCGCAGTCCGGGCCGCAGCGCTCTTGAGGTCCGGCAGGACGAACCGCTCCGGCCGGATGCGCGAGTCCTGGACGGCGTGGGCGGCCTGCTGCCGTGCGAGCGCGGGTGCCGACAGCTCGGCGGCCTGCACTGTCCCCGGCGTCACGCCGACCGGGCTCCCCGTCAGCGATGAACCCATCAGGGGGACGTACCCCGAGGCGTGCCCCGCCCGGTTCGGGTGGTAGGAATCCGAGACGGGGTTCGAGAGCCCGTTCACCCATTCGACGTCGTCGCACACCGCGTGCCCGGTGAACGCCGGCGCGCGGAAGGTGAAGCCCGCGGCGGCAGCGGCCGTCGCCGTCGTGTGGTTCAGCAGGTCCGCCGTCGCGTTCAGGCGTACCTCCTCGGCGGGCGAGAACCAGGTGGCCGCGTTGCAGTCCTCACCGTTGAAGATCCGCGGGTAGCCCGCGACGGCGACCCTCGCCTGCGGGGCCCGCGTCCGGATCTGCCGGTAGAGCGAGGAGAGGCCGGCGGGCAGCCGACTCGTGATGACGGCCTGTGCCCGGTCGATCGCGGCGGTGCAGTCGCTCATCCAGGCGGGCTTCGCGCATTCGGTCAGCACGTCCACGAAGGCGGCGTCGTTCCCGCCGACGCTGAGGGAGACGTACGCCGTGGTCGGGGTGAGGGCGCCGAGCTGGGTGGCGGCGACGTCGGCGATGGTGGCTCCCGAACAGGCGCGGAGGTTCAGGACGTAGCCCCTGGCGCTCGCGACGAGCGAGGGGTACGCGTACACGGAGCGCTGGCAGGACGAGCCGTCCACGAGATACGCGCGCGTGCCCGTACCGGAGGAGTAGGAATCCCCGAGGGCGACGTAGGAGGGCCCGGCCGCGCTCGCCGGCGGTGCGGACAGGATCCCGCCGACGAGCATCAGGACGACGGCGGCGGCCGAACGGCGGCGGAAGATCATCATCGATACTCCTGGTGCTGGAGGTGCGGATGATCTCACGCTAGTGCCGGTTCCCCGGAGGCGGCCTCTGCCGGGCTTTCCGGGCGCCTCTTCCCCGGACGCTGCAGCCTCGGGTAGTGTTCCGCCGCCGTCACCGGCACCTTTGCCTCGCGTCCGTCCGGCGCGGTAAGCTGTGGGGCGGCTCACAGCCGCGCACCACCCAACTGAATACGCCATCGATCTGCAGCGGGAGAGTTCTGCCGTTGACTCAACACCGGTAGGCGCCGTAGGAGCAAATCCTCCCCAGGAATCTCTCAGGCGAAAGTACCGCTGCGGCTAGGCAACTCTGGAAAGCAGCCCGGGTATCCACCGGCGCTCACCGACGGTGCAAGCAGGCGCGGAGCCCTGCGGAAACTCTCAGGTCCCACACAGAGCGGGGAGGAACCCGACCAGGCACGCGCGCCCGCGCTCCCATCTGACGTACGGAGTTCCCATGACCGCCACCCCCGACACGGCATCCGGTATCGCCACCGATCCCGCATCCGGCATCGCCTCGACCTTCGCCGATCGCCATATCGGTCCGCGCACGTCCGATGCCGGGAAGATGCTCGAGGTCCTCGGGTACCCGAGCCTCGAGAAGCTCGTGGACATGGCCGTCCCCGCCAGCATCCGCCTCGACCGGCCGCTCGACCTGCCCGGTGCCCTGAGCGAGACCGAGGTGCTGGCACAGCTCCGGCGCATCGCAGGCCGCAACCGCACCGCCGTCCAGATGATCGGCCAGGGCTACTTCGACACCGTGACCCCGCCGGTGATCCGCCGCAACGTCCTCGAGTCCCCCGCCTGGTACACGGCCTACACGCCCTACCAGCCGGAGATCTCGCAGGGCCGCCTCGAAGCCCTCCTGAACTTCCAGACCATGGTGCAGGACCTCACGGGCCTCGACATCGCCAACGCCTCACTGCTCGACGAAGCCTCCGCCGTCGCCGAGGCCGTGCTCCTCATGCGCCGCTCCGGCAAGAACAAGGGCCGCACCGTCATCGACGCCGACGCCCTCCCGCAGACGGTCGCGGTCGTCCGCGGCCGCGCCGAGGCCCTCGGGTTCGACGTCGAGATCGCCGACCTCTCGGACGGACTGCCCGACGGTGACATCAACGGTGTCGTCCTCCAGCAGCCCGGTGCCTCCGGCGCCCTGCGGAACCACGCCGCCGTCATCGGCGCGGCGAAGGAGCGCGGCGCTCTCGTCACAGTGGCCGCCGACCTCCTCGCCCTCACCCTCATCACCGCGCCGGGCGAGCAGGGCGCGGACATCGCCGTCGGCTCGGCACAGCGCTTCGGGGTGCCCCTCTTCTTCGGAGGTCCGCACGCCGCGTACATGGCGGTCCGGAAGGGCCTCGAGCGCATGCTGCCCGGCCGCCTCGTGGGTGTCTCGAAGGACGCCGACGGCGCACCGGCCTACCGCCTCGCCCTGCAGACCCGCGAGCAGCACATCCGCCGCGAGAAGGCCACGAGCAACATCTGCACCGCGCAGGCGCTGCTCGCGATCGTCGCGTCCATGTACGCCGTCTACCACGGCCCCGAGGGTCTGAAGGCGATCGCCCGGACCGCGCACCAGCGCGCCGCCGCGCTCGCCGCGGCCCTCGACGGGACGGACGCCGCCGTCGTGCACGAGGCGTTCTTCGACACCGTCCTGGTCCGCGTACCCGGCAGGGCCGCCGAGTACGCGGACGCCGCCGAGGCGCAGGGCTACAACCTCCGCCGCGTGGACGCCGACCACCTCGGGATCTCGTGCGACGAGACGACGACGCCGGAGCACGTCGCGGCGATCGCCGGCGTGTTCGGCGGGACCGCCGACGCCACGGCGACGCACGGCGAGCGTATCCCCGGGGACCTGCATCGCACCTCCGCCTTCATGACCCACCCCGTGTTCTCGCGGCACCGCTCCGAGACCGCGATGCTCCGGTACCTGCGGAGGCTCTCGGACAGGGACCTCGCGCTGGACCGCACCATGATCCCGCTGGGCTCCTGCACCATGAAGCTCAACGCCACGGTGGAGATGGAGTCCATCTCGTGGCCCGAGTTCGCGTCCATCCACCCCTTCGCGCCCGAGAGCCAGACGGAGGGCTGGCGTGAGCTGATCACCGACCTCGAGGAACGGCTTTCGGAGATCACCGGCTACGCGCAGGTGTCGCTCCAGCCCAATGCCGGTTCGCAGGGCGAACTCGCAGGGCTCCTCGCCATCCGCGGCTACCACCGCTCGCGCGGCGACGAGAACCGGACCATCTGCCTCATCCCGTCCTCCGCGCACGGCACCAATGCCGCGTCCGCCGTGCTGGCCGGCATGAAGGTGGTCGTGGTCGGCACCGCTTCGAACGGCAACATCGACCACGACGACCTGCTCGCGAAGATCGAGCAGCACGCCGAGAACCTCTCGGCCATCATGATCACCTACCCCTCGACGCACGGCGTGTTCGAGGAGGACGTGCGATGGGTCTGTGAGAAGGTGCACGACGCCGGCGGCCAGGTGTACATCGACGGCGCCAACCTCAACGCACTCGTGGGCCTCGCCCAGCCCGGCGAGTTCGGCGGCGACGTCTCCCACCTGAACCTCCACAAGACGTTCTGCATCCCGCACGGCGGCGGCGGCCCCGGTGTCGGCCCGGTCGCCGTCGCCGCCCACCTGGCCCCGTTCCTGCCGGGCGACGCGAACCGCGACATCGCCACGGACGGCGGACCCGACGCCGAGGGTGGCACGCCCGTCTCCGGGTCGATGTACGGCTCCGCCGGCGTCCTGCCGATCTCCTGGGCGTACGTCGCTCTCATGGGGTCCGAGGGCCTCACGAGCGCGACGGCGCACGCCCTGCTCGCCGCCAACTACGTGGCCGCACGCCTGACCGAGCACTTCCCCGTGCTCTACACCGGTGCGCAGGGCCTCGTGGCGCACGAGTGCATCCTGGACCTGCGCCCCCTCACCGCGGCCACCGGGGTGACTGCCGAGGACGTGGCCAAGCGCCTCATCGACTACGGCTTCCATGCTCCCACCCTGTCCTTCCCCGTGGCGGGAACACTCATGGTCGAACCGACGGAGTCTGAGGACCTCGCCGAACTGGACCGCTTCGTCGACGCGATGATCGCCATCCGGGGCGAGATCGATCGCGTGGCGTCCGGCGAGTTCGGCATCGAGGAGAGCCCCCTGCGCCAGGCACCCCACACGGCGCAGGTGCTCGTCGCCGACGAGTGGACGCAGGCATACCCGCGGGAGCTCGCCGCGTACCCGCTGCGGTCCCTCCGCCACGACAAGTACTTCCCGCCGGTGCGCAGGATCGACGGCGCCCACGGCGACCGCAACCTCGTCTGCTCCTGCCCGCCCATCGAAGCCTTCGAAGACTAGGAACCCAGCCCCCATGAGCGAGCAGAGCAAGCACACGGCCCTGTACACCCAGCATGAGGCGCACGGAGCGTCCTTCACCGACTTCGGCGGGTGGCAGATGCCCCTGAAGTACCGGAGCGAACTGGAGGAGCACCACACCGTCCGGAAGGCCGCGGGCCTCTTCGACCTGTCCCACATGGGTGAGGTCCTCGTCAGCGGACCCCAGGCCGGCGCGTTCCTGAACTACGCCCTCGTCGGCAATCTCGCGGTCATCGCGGTGGGCAAGGCCAAGTACTCCCTGATCTGCAACGCCGAGGGAGGGGTGATCGACGACCTCATCACGTACCGGCTCGCCGAGGACACGTTCCTCGTGGTGCCCAACGCCTCCAACGCGCTCGTCGTCGCCGAGGAACTGCGGTTGAGGTCCAAGGGCTTCGACGTCGCCGTCGAGGACCAGTCCGAGGCCACGGCCCTCATCGCCGTGCAGGGTCCCACGGCCGAGGCGGTGCTCCTCGACCTGGCCCTGCCGGAGGATGCCGAGGCCATCCGTGACCTCAGGTACTACGCCGCCGTGGAGCTCGAGCTCGCCGGGCTGCCCGTCCTCCTGGCGCGCACGGGCTACACGGGCGAGGACGGCTTCGAGATCTTCATCGGCAGCAACCTCGCCGTCCGCCTCTGGGACGCCGCGCTGAAGGCCGGTACCGAGCACGGGCTGCTGCCGTGCGGCCTCGCGGCCCGCGACTCCCTCCGGCTCGAGGCCGGCATGCCCCTCTACGGGCACGAGCTCGGCCTCGACCTGAATCCCTTCGAGGCCGGGCTCGGGCCCGTCGTCAGCACCAGGAAGACCGACGACTTCGTGGGACGCTCCGTACTCGAGCCGCTCAAGTCCGTCGAGCCCGCGCGGCGTCTGGTGGGCCTGCGTGCCGTGGGCCGCCGCTCCGCGCGCGCCGGGTACGACGTCGTCGTCGACGGTACGCGCGTCGGTACCGTGACGTCCGGCCTGCCGAGCCCCACCCTGGGCTACCCCGTGGCGCTCGCCTACGTGGACGCGGCCTATGCCGCGGTCGGCACGGAGGTGCAGGTGGACCTCCGCGGCCGCCCCGAACCGTTCACCGTCATCCCCACGCCGTTCTACAAGCGCGAGAAGGCCGCCGGTACCGGGCAGTGACCATCAGCGCGTTCGACCTCTTCAAGATCGGCATCGGGCCCTCCAGTTCACACACCGGGGGGCCGATGACCGCCGCCTACCTCTTCACGGAACTGCTCCGCGCGGACCGGCTCCTGCCCGGGGTGCACCGCGTGCAGGTGGACCTCTTCGGCTCGCTCGGCGTGACCGGCCACGGCCACGGCACGGTCAAGGCGGTGCTCCTCGGGCTCGAGGGGGAGCAGCCGCACCTCGTGGATCCGACGTCGGCCGATGCGCGCGTCGCCCACATCGGGAAGTATCGGTCCCTGAATCTCGCGGCGGAGCACCCGATCGGCCTCGACCCGGAGACGGATGTGGTGCTGCACCGCGGACAGCGCCTCGACTACCACACCAATGGCATGCGTTTCACGGCATATTCGCCTGAGGGGGCAATTATGCGGACAAGGGAATACTTCTCGGTCGGGGGCGGATTCGTCCTCGACGAGGACCAGATCGGAGCCGAGATCGCCGATCTGACGCCCGTACCGCTCTCCCACCCCTTCGACACCGCGGACCAGCTGCTCGGCATCTGCCGGGTCACGGGATGGTCCTTCTCCGACGTCGTCCTCGCCAACGAGCTGTCCTGGCGCTCGGAGGCCGCGGTACGCACGGGTCTGCTGGAGATCTGGGCGGTCATGCAGGACACGATCCGGCGTGGTACCACCACGGGCGGCATCCTCCCCGGGGGCCTCAGCGTGCGCCGGCGGGCCGAGCGGCAGCGCCAGCTGCTGGAGAAGGCGGACGACCCGACGGACCGGCTCGGCACCATGGAGTGGGTCACGCTCTTCGCCCTCGCCGTCAACGAGGAGAACGCGGCGGGCGGACGCGTGGTCACGGCGCCGACCAACGGTGCCGCAGGGATCATCCCGGCGGTCCTGAAGTACTACGTGGACTTCGTGCCGGGGGCCGACGACGACGGCGTCGTGCGCTTCCTGCTCGCCGCGACCGCGATCGGCTCGCTGTTCAAGCGGAACGCCTCCATCTCGGGTGCCGAGGTGGGTTGCCAGGGCGAGGTCGGCTCCGCGTGCGCCATGGCGGCCGGAGCGCTGGCCGAGGTGCTCGGAGGCACGCCCGAGCAGGTCGAGAACGCCGCGGAGATCGGGATCGAGCACAACCTCGGCCTGACGTGCGACCCCGTGGGCGGGCTCGTCCAGATCCCCTGCATCGAGCGGAACGCCGTCGGGGCGATGAAGGCGATCACGGCGGCCCGGATGGCCGTACGCGGCGACGGGCAGCACCACGTGTCCCTCGACGTCGCCATCAAGACGATGCGCGAGACGGGCGCGGACATGATGGACAAGTACAAGGAGACCGCGCGCGGCGGCCTGGCCCTGAACGTCGTGGAGTGCTGATCTGAGCGCGGTCGAGCTGCCGGTGCGGGTCGAGGTCGTCCCGGCGGAGGGTCTCGCGCAGCGGCTCGGCGCCCACCTGCCCGCTCCCGCCGCCGTCACCGTCACGTGCCTGCCGCACCACGGTCCGCGTGAGGCGGTCGAGGTGGCGGTGGAGCTGGCCGCCGCCGGCTACGCCGTGATCCCCCATCTCGCGGCGCGGTCCGTCCCGGACCGCGCCGCACTCTCCCGCTACGTGGCGCAGTGCCTGGACGCCGGCATCGGCGACGTCTTCGTGATCGGCGGGGACGCGGCCACCGCCACCGGTCCCTACGCGTGGAGCGGCGCCCTCATGGAGGACATCGCCGACCTCTCCGGCGGGGTCCTCCGCATGGGGATCGCGGCGTACCCGGAGGGCCACCCCGGAACGGCGGAGGACGAGCTGGCCAGGACGCTGCGCGCGAAGCAGGAGCTCGCGTCCTGGTGCGTCACGCAGCTCTGCTTCTCCCCGGACATCGTCCACGCCTACCCGTCCCGGCTCCGCCTCGCAGGCATCACGCTGCCCGTCTGGGCTGGCATCCCCGGGCCCGTGCGCATGACGCGCCTGCTCCGGCTCGCCCGCACGATCGGCGTGGGACAGTCCCTCGGGTTCCTGAAACGCTCGGCCGGCAGCGCCGACACCGGCTCCGTGCTGCGGCAGCTCATCTCCTCGGCGACCTACGACCCGGCGCCGCTCGTGGACGCGGTCGACGGCGCGGGCTACGCGGGGCTCCACCTGTACAGCTTCAACGACCTCGCGGGGCTCGCGGCGTCCGGGCTGGTCCAGCCCGGCCGGTGAGCGTGCGTCGACGTCCCGCACGACGATCCTGCGCCCTCGCATCCCGCATCCCGCATCCCGCGATCACCGTGCACGTGTCCGCTCCGCAGGGCATGGACGAAAGGGCCGTTCCCGCGGGGTCCCAAGATTTTCCCAAGAAGGTTTCTCCAAGGTTGAGCCAGCCGGCGCTCAAAGGGGATAGCCGGGGACTCTACGGGAGAAGCCACTATGTCCAGTTCCCATCGCACCGACCAACAAGGAGGCGGCGGGTTCCGCCGTCAACCCAGGACGAGCATCCCTACCCGGTTGACCGCCGGGCTGGTGGCGCTGGTCCTCGGCTCCGGCGTCCTGCCGGCGGTCCTCGCACCCGCAGTCTCCGCCGCTCCGGTCGGACAGGGGCTGACTCTCAACGCAGGGGACATGCGCTTCATCCTGAAGCAGATCAAGATCGCCGAGAACCACGCCACCAAGGAGGACGCCCAGGGCAACATCGTGCCGGGAGCGCCACTGGTCGGAACAGGTCCTCATCAGATCGCGAACCCGCTGCTGCCCTATGGGCTGCGCACCGTGGACGGCTCGGACAACAACCTCATCAAGGGGCAGGAGGACTTCGGCTCCACCAACCTCCCCTTCCCACGCCTCGCAGCACCGCAATGGCGCACCGCCCAGGACGGGAAGTCCTACCAGTCGGTCAACACCAACATCACGGACGGGGCGGCCCGTTTCATCAGCAATGTGATCGTCGACCAGACCTCCACCAACCCGGCGGCCATCGCCTCCGCCGGCCGCGCGCACCGGACGGTGAACGACGAGCCGACAGCCGTACCCTGCGAGTCCCCCGGCGTACCCGTGGACTGCGTGGAGGAAGGGGAGACGCTCGACATCCCCAACGTCACCACCGACTTCGGCCTGTCACCGCCCTACAACGGCATGTTCGCCCTGTTCGGCCAGTTCTTCGACCACGGCGTCGACTCCACGAGGAAGTCGAAGAGCGTGGTGATGATGCCACTCGCCGCCGATGATCCGCTCTACGTCCCGGGCGGGCGTACGAACTTCATGATGCTGAGCCGCGCCGAGAACCAGCCCGGCCCGGACGGCGTCCTCGGGACCGCGGACGACGTCCAGGACGGTACCAACACCAACTCCCCGTGGGTGGACCAGAGCCAGACCTACTCCTCGCACCCGGCACACCAGGTGTTCCTCCGCGAATACGCACTGGACGCCGACGGCGACCCAGCCTCGACCGGCGACCTCATCGAAGGCGCTCCGGGCGGCCTGGCCACCTGGCAGGACATCAAGGACCAGGCGGCGACGCTCCTCGGCCTGAAGCTGACGGATGCCGACATCGGGAACATCCCCATGATCGCCACCGACCAGTACGGACGCTTCCTCCGCGGCCCCAACGGGCTTCCGCAGTACGTGAAGCAGGACAAGACGATGGTCGAGGGCGACATCGCAGCTCCCGTCGCACCCCCGGCGGACGTCCAGCGCATCGGCATCGCCTTCCTCGACGACATCGCCCACACCGCCTCGCCGTTCGACTCACGGTCCGGCGCTCTCCTCCGCGCAGACGGCGATACCGCGATCACACCCGTCACCAGCCCCCAGCCGGCCGGCACCTACGACGACGAGATGCTGAACAGGCACTTCATCGCCGGAGACGGACGCGTCAACGAGAACATCGGCCTGACGGCGATCCACCAGGTGTTCCACTCCGAGCACAACCGCCTCGTGACGTACATGGAGGACCTCCTGACCTCCCTGAACCTCGACCTGTCCGAGTGGAAGCTCAGCTCCGGTGAATGGAACGGTGAGCGCCTCTTCCAGGCGGCCCGGTATGTGACCGAGATGGAATACCAGCACCTCGTCTTCGAGGAGTTCGCCCGCAAGATCCAGCCGGGCCTCAACCCCTTCAATCCCTTCACCCAGGCCGACACGGGGATCGACCCCGCGGTGACGGCGGAATTCGCGCATGCGACCTACCGGTTCGGCCACTCGATGCTCACCGAGACGGTGGACAGGAAGACCGACACCGGGCAGGACATCGGCATGCCGCTCCTCGATGCCTTCCTGAACCCGCCGGCCTACTACGCCAACGGCAGTGCCACGCTGACACCGGAACAGGCTGCCGGGAGTATCGCCATGGGCATGACCGACCAGGTGGGCGCCGAGCTCGACGAGTTCGTCACCAGCACCCTGCGGAACAACGTGCTCGGGCTGCCCCTCGACCTCGCGGCCCTCAACATCGCCCGCGGACGGGAGACCGGGGTGCCTTCACTCAACAATCTCCGCAGCCGGCTCTACGAGGAGACCGGGGAGTCGTCCCTGAAGCCGTACACCAGCTGGGTGGACTTCGGCCAGGGGCTGAAGCACCCCGATTCGGTCGTCAACTTCATGGCGGCCTATGGGCAGCACCCCACGATCAAGGGAGCGGCATCCATCGACGGCAAGCGCGCCGCCGCCCAGCTGCTGTTCGACATGGACGTGGCCGACCCGGCGACGCCCGCCGACGCCTACGACTTCGTGAACAGCACCGGGACGTGGGCCACCACGGCCTCGGGTCTCGACGACGTCGACCTCTGGGTCGGTGGCCTCGCCGAGATGCAGAACCTCTTCGGTGGCCTGCTGGGATCGACGTTCAACTACATCTTCGAACGCCAGATGACGGACCTGCAGGACGGCGACCGGTTGTACTACCTGTCCCGCACCTCAGGACTTAACCTGCGCACCGAACTCGAGGGCAACTCCTTCGCCGAACTCATCATGAGGAACACCGACGCATCCGCCCTCAAGGCCGAGGTCTTCGGGGTTGCGGACTGCGAGTTCGAACTGGCCGGCATCACGGGGACCACAGGCAACAATGTCGCGGACGACCCCGCCTCGGCCTGCAACGAGTCCGCCCTGCTGATGAAGATGGCCGACGGGACCATCCGGTACCGGGTCAGCAATTCGGTGGACCGCCCGGGCCTCAACGCCCAGTCCACCTACAACGGCACCGCCGGCACCGACCGGATCTGGGGCGGTATCGACAACGACACGTTCTGGGGCAATGACGGCGACGACATCCTCGAAGGGTCGGACGGCGCGGACACGGTCCTCGGCGGCAAGGGCAACGACCGCATCACCGACTCCCATGGGGACGACGTCCTGAAGGGAGGCTCCGGGAACGACGCCATCGATGCAGGACCGGGCCTCGACATCATCATGTCCGCCGACGGGGACGACTTCTCCAACGGCGGCCTGAACGGGAACGAGCACTTCGCCGGTGAGGGTGATGACCTCGTGATCGCCGGAGACGGCCCCGACACGGTGTTCGGCGGCGGCGGAGACGACTGGATGGAGGGTGGCAACGCCAACGATCTCCTGCAGGGCGACAGCGGGGCACCGTTCTTCGACGACATCAACAGCCCCGGCCACGACGTGATGATCGGGGACTCGGGGGAGGACGACTACGACGCCGAAGGCGGGGACGACGTCATGGTCGCCGGCCCGGGTGTCGAACGCAACCACGGCGTGTACGGCTTCGACTGGGTGACCCACGCCAGGTCGATCGAACCTGGTGACTCCGACATGCGGATGCTGGTGGTGGACGGTCCCGACGCGATCAGGGACCGGTTCCTCCAGGTGGAAGGACTGTCGGGCTGGGACAGGGACGATGTGCTCCGCGGCACCGACACCACCCCCGACGAGGAGGACGTCGAGGTGAACGCCCCGGAGCTGACCAACGTGCTCGACGCCGAAGGCATCGCCCGGATCAGCGGACTCAGGGACCTCCTGCCGGAGGGTGCGACCACGTTCGATGCCGGCAACATCATCATCGGCGGCTCCGGAAGCGACAAGATCTGGGGCAACGGCGCCGACGACGTCATCGACGGCGACAAATGGCTCAACGTACGCCTGAGTGTCAGGGACGACGCCGGAGCGGAGATCCGTACGGCGAACACCCTCACGGAGATCCAGGCGGACATCATGGCCGGCAGGACGGACCCCGGCAAGGTGGAGGTCGTCCGAGAGATCCTCACCCCGTCCGCGCCAACGGGGGTCGACACCGCCGTGTTCTCCGGCGCGCAGTCCGAGTACGACATCACCACCACCCCCGGTGGAGTCACCACGGTGACCCACACCGGCGGGTCCACGGATGACGGCACGGACACGATCACCAACGTCGAGCTGCTCGAGTTCACCGACGGAACCGTCGAGGTCTCCACCCTGGAGCCGGAGCCGGAGCCACCGACGGTGCCGGCCGATACGACGGCGCCGACGGTAGGCACACGGACGCCGGCGGCTGACGCTACCGGTGTGGCTGTGGGGGCCGATGCCCGTGCTGTGTTCAGCGAGGCGGTGTCCGGGGTGAGTGGAGCGAGCCTGCGGGTGACCGATCCTGCTGGCGCCGCGGTGGCCGGTGCGGTGTCGTACGATGCCGCGACGCGCACGGCGACGCTGAACCCCACCGCTGATCTGGCGGTGGGCACCCGGTACACGGTGAACCTGACGGCCGGGATCACCGATGCCGCAGGGAACGCCCTGGCCCCGGTGAGCTGGAGTTTCACCACCGCAGCGGCGACGACGCCACCGCCGACGCCGACAACCATTCCCGCGGCGGCCACCACGGCCATCAACGCAGCGGCGGCCGCGTCTCCCGGTATCGGGACGGCGACCGGTCCGATCACCTGCGGCCTGGCCGCCGGCGGTTGCTACCGGAACTACCCGGGCGGTTCCATCCACTGGTCCTCGGCCACGGGAGCGCACGTCACCCGGGCTGCCATCGGTGCCACCTGGGCCGGTCAGGGATGGGAGAACGGGTCCCTCGGCTACCCGACCAGCAACGAGATCGGTGGACTGAAGAACGGCGGCGTCTACCAGACCTTCCAGGGCGGGTCGATCCACTGGTCCCCGGCGACCGGTGCCCGCATCACCACCGGCGCCATCGGCTCCACCTGGGCGGGTCAGGGCTGGGAGAACGGTGGCCTCGGCTACCCGACCGGCAACGAGGTCGGTGGACTGAAGAACGGCGGCGCCTACCAGACCTTCCAGGGCGGGTCGATCCACTGGTCCCCGGCGACCGGGGCCCGCATCACCAGGGGCGGTATCGGTGCCACCTGGGCCGGCCAGGGCTGGGAGAACGGATTCCTCGGCTACCCGACCAGCAACGAGATCGTCGGACTGAGGAAGGGCGGCGTCTACCAGAACTTCGAGGGCGGGGTCATCTACTGGTCCCCCGCTACCGGGGCGCACAGCAACCACGGGGCCATCCGCAACGCCTACGCCTCGCAGGGCTGGGAGAACGGCCGGCTCGGCTACCCGACCAGCAACGAGATCGTGGTCAGCCCCACTGTCCGGGCGCAGGACTTCGAAGGAGGACGCATCACCTGGTCGGCCGCCACCGGGTCTGCCATCTCCTACAGGTAGACATCCCGGTACAGCGCCTGGCGCCCCGTACCGGCCGCCGGTAGATCACGGAAGCGCCGGGTGGACCGACAATCCACCCGGCGCTTCCTGCCGTGTACGCGGCACCGCGTCCTCGAACTGCATCGGCGTCGCGATCACCGCGGACCCATGAAAGGCCGGGACCTCCACGGTCCGGTCCACCCGGATGACCAGCAGGAGAACAGCAGGTCGGAGCCTTTAATGCCGCGTGAACTCTGCCGCACAACTCCGTGCAGAGCCGCCTTTCCGGGCTTCCCGGGGATCCGCCGCCCCTAGCCTTGCAGAAGTTCATGACGCAGAGCGAAGGACGATCGATGGAACAAGTGGCCGACACCACCCTGGTCCCCGGGGTGCGGACGGGACGGTCTCCCGACCGGATGCCGCCGTCGCCCGGCACCCGTGCCCTCCCGGAACCCGCCCGGCGGAACCGCCGGACCCCCTGGAAGGCGTGGCTGCTGTTCCTCCTCTTCGCGGGACCCAACGTCGCCCTGCTGGTGGTCTTCACCTACAAGCCGCTCCTGCAGTCCCTGTACTACTCCACGCTGCAGTGGAACATCGGGTCCGCCGTCGCGATGCCCGTCGGGTTCCAGAACTACCTCGACTGGTTCACGGACCCGACGACGCCCGGGATCGTCGCCGTCACGCTCGTCTTCACCCTCGCCACCGTGGGCGGCGGGATGGTCATCGGCCTTCTCCTCGCGCTCGTCCTCAACCGCAGGCTGCGCGGGACGGGCGCCGCCCGGACCGTCGTCGTCGCGCCCTACGTGCTCTCCGGTGTGGCCGTCGGGCTCCTCTGGCTCTTCGTGTTCGACCCGAACTTCGGCGTCACCGCGGCCCTGCTGCGGCTCGTGGGCCTCGCCTCGCCCGACTGGTACAACGACCCGCAGTGGGCGCTCGTCATGGTGATCATCGTGTACCTGTGGAAGAACGTGGGCTACGTGGCCCTCATCTACCTGGCCGCGCTGCAATCGGTGCCGCAGGACCTCGTTGAAGCCGCGTCCATCGACGGGGCATCCCCGCTCCGGTCCTTCCGCTCCATCGTGCTGCCGCTGCTCGGACCCACCACGTTCTTCCTCGCCATCACCACGCTCCTGACGTCCCTGCAGTCCTTCGACATCATCCAGGCCATGACCAAGGGCGGGCCGCTCGGGGGTACCACCACGATGATGTACCAGATCTACCAGGAGGGCTTCCAGAGCGGACGTGCCGGCTACTCGTCCGCCGTCGCCACCATCCTCTTCGTGGTCCTGCTCCTCGTGACCTTCGCCCAACTGAAGTACGTCGACAGGAAGGTGCACTACTGATGGGTGCCACGACAGCACAACCGGGCACCGTACGACGGCGGACCCCCACCCCGTGGGGCAGCTACCTCACGCTGCTTCTCGCGGTGGGCGTCATGGTCCTGCCGCTGGTCTGGATGGTCCTGGCAGGCTTCAAGGAACGCGACGAGATCTACACCTCGCCCATCCAGTGGCTGCCCGCCACGGTGGACGGTTCCAACTATGCATCGGCGATGAGTGCCGTGCCGTTCGGGGACTTCTTCCTCAACAGCGCGATCACCACGGTGATCGGCGCCGGCGTCAAGATGATGCTGGGACTGACCACCGCGTATGCGCTCGTCTTCCTCGAGTTCCCGCTCAAGAAGCTGATCTTCGGTGTGGTGATCTTCGCGCTGCTCGTGCCGCAGCAGATCGTCATCATCCCCAACTACACGCTCGTGGCCGAGCTCGGCTGGATCAACACCTACCAGGGCATCATCGTGCCCGGCCTCGCGAGCGCCTTCGGCACCTTCCTCTTCCGCCAGCACTTCCTCACGCTGCCCGCCTCCATCCTCGAGGCGGCCGCACTCGACGGCGCCGGCCACTGGACGCGCCTGTGGCGCTTCATCGTGCCGATCTCCGCCCCCACGATCGCCGCCGTGGCGCTCGTCTCGATCGTCGCGGAGTGGAACGAATACCTGTGGCCACTGCTCGTCGTCGACCGCGCGGACATGATGACCCTGCCGGTAGGGCTGACCCTGCTGCAGAACAACGACGGCATCGCCGACTGGGGCGTCCTCATGGCGGCGACGGTCCTCGTGACCGCGCCCGTCCTCCTCGCGTTCTTCGCGCTGCAGAAGCGCATCGTCTCCGGACTCACCGCCGGCGCCGTCACCGGCTGACCCGACCTTCCCTTCCCTCCGTCCCACCTCCCAAGGAGTCCCCATGTCACCGCGCCCGCAGCTCGACCTCGACCGCCGTCAGCTCCTCCAGTTCACAGCACTCTTCGGCGGCGCCGCAGCACTGGCGGCCTGCAGCGGCCCGTCCGTCAGCTCGGACGTCTCCGGCGGTGCCGCCACCGAGGCGGCCACCGACTGGGCGGCCGTCACCCCGGCGAAGGAGATCACCTGGTGGAGCAACCACCCCGGCGCCTCCAGACCCGTCGAGGAGGAGCTCATCAGGCGCTTCACGGCGGAGAGCGGCATCAAGGTCAACCTCGTGACGGCCGGAGCCAACTACGACGAGGTGGCACAGAAGTTCCAGGCCGCGACCGGCACCGGCAACGGGCCCGACGTCGTCGTCGCGAGTGACGTGTGGTGGTTCCGCTACATGATCAACGGGCAGGTCCTGCCCGTGGACCAGCTCGCCGAGCACCTCGAGATCGACACCACGGACTACAACGAGACCCTGTACGGCGACTACGAGTTCAAGGACGCGCACTGGGCCGTACCGTATGCCCGCTCCACGCCGCTGTTCTACTACAACAAGGACGTCTGGGCCGCCGCCGGCCTCCCCGACCGCTCGCCCGAGACGTGGGACGAGTTCCTGGAGTGGGCGCCGAAGCTCGCCGGCGGGTCGGTCACGCCGCTCGGCCTCGGCAAGGGCACCTCCTGGGCTGCCTGGTGGTTCTGCAATTTCCTCTGGGGCCGCGGTGGTGCGTACTCGGACGAGTGGACCATGACGCTCGACACCCCCGAGGCCATCGACGCCGCGAAGTTCGTGCAGTCGATGATCTTCGACGACAGGATCGCCGACATCGCCGCGACCGACAACGTCGCCGACTTCGGTGCAGGCCTGACGGGCTGCACGATCGGCTCCACGGGATCGCTGACCGGGATCCTCGAGGCCGCGAAGTTCGAGGTCGGTACCGGGTTCCTCCCCGCGGGTCCGGAGGGACCCGCCTGCCCCACGGGCGGCACCGGCGTGGCCATCAGCGCCGACCGCACCCCCGAGCAGCAGCTCGCCGCGGGCATGTTCCTCAAGTTCCTCACGAGCACGGAGAGCACGTCCTACTTCTCCTCCAACACGGGCTACATGCCCGTACGGACGTCCGCACGCGACAGCGAGATCATGACCGAGGTCTACGCCAAGTCACCGCAGTTCCGAACGGCCGTCGACCAGCTCGAGACCACCCGCGTCCAGGACTGGGGCCGCGTGTTCATCCCCGGCGGCGACAAGGAACTGACGACGGCGCTCGAGAGCATCATCCTGCAGCAGGGTGATCCGGAGAAGGCCTTCGCCACCGCCAGCACCGCGATCCAGCGCTCCTTCGAGCAGAACGTGGAGCCCTACCTGTAGGACCGACGGGGCCGGGCCTCCCCGGTGTGTTCGCCGATCGCCCCGACGGCCAGCTCCCAGAGCGGCGGAGGCGGCTGCTGATGCCCGGCCCCCGGCAGCGGGACGAGCTGGGCGGCCGGGATCTCGGCAGCAAGGGCCTCGCCGTGCCCGAGAGGGAACATCGGGTCGGTGGTGCCGTGCAGGACGAGGGTGGGGGCCGTGATCTGTCCGAGGCGGGCAGAGGTGGGTGGCTCCTCGTCGAGGAGGAAGTGATTGGTCATCGAGGCGGCCATGTCCCGCGTCCGGTCGACCTCCTCGGCCGCGAGCCGTCGGCAGCGCGCCTCATCGAACCCGAGGCTTCCCGCGTACGGACGTTCCACCTCCACCCGGTAGGCGACCACCGCGTCCCGGTCCGTCCAGTCGGGCTCCGGCAACGGGTCGGAGAACGCGGCCCTCACCCGGGGATCGGGCGGGGGCAGGTTCCGGGGCCGCTCCGCCGGAACCGCCGGGCTGGTCGAGGCCAGGCACAGGGTCCGCACGCGGCCGGGATGCCCGAGGGCGAGGAGTTGCGCGATGCCCCCGCCCAGGGACAGGCCGACGAGATGCGCGCGGTCCACCCGGAGTACGTCGAGGAGGTGCAACGGATCGATGACCAGGTCCCGGGCGGCGTACGACGGGGATCCTGGTGGTGAGCAGGCGGACCGGCCGGTGTCCCGGTGGTCGTAGCGCACCACGTGCCGGCCGGCCGCGGCCAGCAGGAGACAGAATCCGGTCTCCCACCAGACCATGGACTGCGCTCCTCCGGCGATCAGCAGCACGGTCGCGTCGGCCGGATCACCGAACGTCTCGAAACACAGATCCGTGCCGTCCATCGTCACGATCTGCTCGGTCATGATGGGCTCCATCGGTCGGGACGACCCGGAGGGTCAGGCGGGGCGCGGGGGTCACCGCCGGCCGGACGCTCAGACGACGGCGGCCGTCGGCTTCTGCCGCTGGGGGGCGAGCTCGCCGATGATGCCGCGCAGGAGGTTGCGCAGTTCGTGGGATTCGAGTCCTTCGCCCATCATCAGGGTCCGCTCGATGTCCTCGGCCTTCGCGAGGGCCTCGACGCCGGCCGGGGCGATGGTGATGCGCTGGCTGCGGCGGTCGATGCTGTCGCGGATGCGGGAGATGAACCCCTGCCGCTCGAGCTTCTCGATCGTCTTGCCGATCGTCTGCGCCTGGACATGGACGGCGAGCGCGAGCTTGGCGCCCGTCATGGTGCCCTGCCGTGAGAGGACGGCGAGGGTGGTGTAACCGGCATGGGTGATCCCGATGTCGAGCAGCCTCTCGTTCCACGCGTGGTCCACGAGGCGGGCGGCAGTGGTGAGCAGGCGGCTGGTCGACCACTCTTCCAGTTCAGACATGAGATTTTCCTTCCGGGGCTGAAACACCCGGCCGGTACTGCTGACCAGCGCCGGCCGGGTGTCGTGTCCTTGCCGCTGACCGGTGGAACAGAGGGACGGGATCAGCCGCAATACCTCCATCATGCTCTTCTATCTTCAAGTTTTACCGATGGGCCGTCCGAAGCTTGTGGCAAGACCGCCGTCCCGACGCGCGTCGTACGCCTGGTGAAGGCGATGATCTCCGCCGCGACGGCGGGCGCCGCGGAGTGCTGGACCACGTGCGCCTGCCCGTCGACCTCCACCAGCGCACCGTCGCGTGCGCAGTCCGCCAGCTCCCGGCTCCACCGCCGTCGAGCCACCGGATCACGCCCGCCGCGCAGCACCAGGACGGGGCGGTCGAGCTGCTCGACGGCGCGTTCCAGCGGGTATTCCAGCATGGGCAGCAGTTGCCGCACGTACCAGCGCACCCCCGTGCGGAGATAGTCCGAGAGGACGATGGCATTGGCCGACGGGCTCTCGCGGAACGTGTCGTGGCCGAGGGAGACCGCCTGCTGCAGGATGGTGCGGCGCTGCCGGTCGACCACCGGGCCCATCAGGACCAGCCGTTCGGCGAGTGCCGGCGCCCTCAACGCTGCCGCTGTGACGAACTGCACACCCATCGAGTGCCCCACGAACGTGCAGGAGTCGATACCGAGGGCGGCCAGGGCCTTGATGATCAGCCCCGCGTGGTCCTCGACGCCGAGGTGGGTGCGGGGCCGGGGGGACGGACCGTACCCCGGCAGGTCGACGGAGAGCACGGCAGCGTCGGCTGCGAGTTCCGCGCTGAGTCGGTCGTAGTAGCGATGCGTCATGCCCAGCCCATGGACGAGCACGTACGGGCTGCGCGGACGGGCCGGGATGTCCGGTCCCGGTGTGGTGCGGATGCGGACCGTGAGGCCGTCCACCTGCACCGTGCGGAGGGTCGTCGATGGCATCCCGGCAGTCTATGGGCGTCAGGACACGGTTTCTCAAGATTCGTTCAAGGAAATCGGCCGTTCAGGGCGGCCGAAAGCGCCGGACTGTGGAATTCTTGTGCCATGTCCGCCCCCACCTCCCAGCGCACGGCGCTGATCATCGAGGACGATCCGGACATCCGTGAACTGCTGGCGACCACGCTGCGCATGAACGGCTTCACGACCATCGAGGCCGGGTCGGGGCTCGACGGACTGGCCGCCCTGGCGGAGCACGAGCCCGACCTGATCACCCTCGACCTCACCCTGCCGGATCTCGACGGCGTCGAGGTGTGCCGGCAGTGCCGTGCCGTGAGCGACGCCTACATCGTGATGGTGACGGCCCGGCAGGACGAGATCGACCGGCTGATCGGCCTCGAGATCGGCGCGGACGACTTCATCGGAAAGCCGTTCAGCCCCCGGGAGTTCTCGGCACGCGTCTCGGCCATGTTCCGCAGGCCCCGCACCGGCCTCGGCACCGGCCTCGGCAACGGCAGGGGAGCCCCTGCGGCGCAGCAGCAGGAACCGGCCGGGAACGACCTGCTGCGCCACAACGAACTGACCCTGGACGTGGAGGGGCGCGTGGTCGCCCTGGACGGGCAGGAACTCGCGCTGACACGCATCGAGTTCGACCTGCTCGAGACCCTGCTGACCGGGGCGCAGCGGGTGTGGACGCGGGAGGCGCTCCTGAATCGCGTGTGGGGGGACGGCTGGAGCCAGGACCACCACCTGGTCGAGGTCCACATCCGCAACCTCCGCAAGAAACTCGGCGAGGACACGAGCAACCCCCGGTTCATCCGGACGGTGCGCGGCGTGGGGTACCGCATGATGCCGGGCGACACAGCACACTGACCGGCGCGGTTCCGCCGGTTTGTGCCCGGATGGAAGACTGGACGCGTGGCCCATCTCGACGTCTCCGGTATCGACTACTTCCTCTCCGACGGCAGGCAACTGCTCAACGGCGTGGCCTTCAAGGTCGGCGACGGCCACAAGACGGCCCTGATCGGACCGAACGGCACCGGCAAGACCACCCTGCTGCGCATCATCTCCGGGGACCTCGCACCGGACGAGGGAGTGGTGAGCCGCTCCGGGTCCATGGGCATCATGCGGCAGTTCGTCGGCCAGGTGCGCGACGACACGACCGTCCGGGACCTGCTGGTGTCCGCCGCGCCGCCCGCGCTCTCCGCGGCCGCCCAGCGGATCGACGACGCCGAACTCGCCATGATGGAGGCCGACGACGAGCCCACGCAGATGAAGTACGCCCAGGCCATCGCCGACTGGGGCGACGCCGGCGGCTACGAGCTCGAGACCACGTGGGACGAGGTCACCATGGCGGCCCTCGGCATCCCCTTCGACCGCGCGCAGTACCGGGCGGCGTCCTCGCTCTCGGGCGGAGAGCAGAAACGGCTCGTGCTGGAGGCCCTGTTCTCCGGCCCCGACGAGTTCCTGCTCCTCGACGAGCCGGACAACTACCTCGACGTCCCCGGCAAGCGCTGGTTGGAGGCGAAGCTGCGGGAGTCGAAGAAGTCCGTGCTCTTCGTCAGCCACGACCGCGAACTGCTCGCCAACGCGGCCACGCGCATCGTCACCCTTGAGCCCGGGGTCCTCGGGGCGTCGTCCTGGACCCATGGCGGTGGGTTCGAGACGTACCTGAAGGCACGCGAGGACCGGAACGCGCGGTTCGAGGAGCTGCGCAAGCGCTGGGACGAGGAGCACGTCAAGCTCAAGGAACTCGTCAACATGTACAAGAACAAGGCCGCGTTCCGCTCCGACATGGCCAACAGGTACCACGCCGCGCAGACGCGCCTCGCGAAGTTCCTCGAGGCCGGGCCGCCCGAGGCCATCCCCCTCGAACAGAAGGTGACCATGCGCCTGCAGGGCGGGCGTACCGCCAAGCGCGCCGTCGTCGCCCAGAAGCTGGAACTGACCGGACTGATGAAGCCCTTCAGCACCGAGATCTGGTTCGGGGACCGCGTGGGTGTCCTGGGCTCCAACGGCTCGGGGAAGTCCCACTTCCTGAGGCTGCTCGCCGCCGGCGGATCCGACCCGGACAAGGAGCACCTGCCGGTGTCCGAGGTCGACATCGCCGAGGTGCCGCACGAGGGCAGCGTGAAGCTCGGCGCGCGCATCCGGCCCGGGTTCTTCGCGCAGACGCACTCACGGCCCGACCTCCTCGGCCGCACCCTCGTGGACATCCTCCACCGCGGCGACGAGCACCGGTCGGGGCTGGGCCGCGAGGCCGCGTCCGCCGTCCTGGACCGCTACGGCCTGGCGCCACAGGCCGAGCAGCCCTACGACTCCCTGTCCGGTGGCCAGCAGGCACGGCTGCAGATCCTGCTCCTGGAACTCTCCGGCGCCACCCTCCTGCTGCTCGACGAGCCCACCGACAACCTGGACCTGCATTCCGCGGAGGCCCTCGAGCGGGCCATCGGCGCGTTCGAGGGAACGGTCATGGCCGTGACGCACGACCGCTGGTTCGCCCGCAGCTTCGACCGGTTCCTCGTGTTCGGGTCCGACGGCAAGGTGTACGAGACGAAGGAGCCCGTCTGGGACGAGAGCAGGGTCGTCAGGGCGCGCTGAGCTGCGCCCGCCCCTCTTCCACAGCCCCGTCCACAGGGTTGTCCACAAATTGTGGACAACCCTGTGGTGTCCCGGACGGCCCCGATTGTGGCGCACGGCGGCCGCCGCCTACGGTTGCAGGGTGAACCCCGCCGTCCGCGCCGCCATGATCGCCACCTACTCCATCTTCGGGCTGAACGGTCTCGTCTTCGCGAGCTGGGCCGCCCGCATCCCCGCCGCATCGGACACGCTGGGACTCGGGGCCGGTCAGATCGGCGGCCTCCTGCTCGTGGGCGCCGTCGGTTCGGTGCTGTCCCTCCCCCTCGCGGGGATCATCGCGGCACGCCTGGGCACCGGGAACACCGTGCGGATCGGCGGGACCGCCGCAGCCGTCGCCGCAACCGCCGTCGCGCTGGGCCTGACCACCGTCTCGGTGCCGGTGGTCGCCGTCGGGCTGTTCCTCTTCGGCTGCGGTGTCGCCCTGTGGGACGTCGGGCAGAACATCGAGGGTGCCGACGTCGAGCGGCTCGTGGGGCGGACGATCATGCCACGCTTCCACGCCGCCTTCAGCGGCGGTGCGTTCGTGGGCGCCCTCATCGGCGCGGGACTGTCGGCCGTCGGCGTGTCCCTCTCCGCGCACCTCGTCGCCGTGGCCGTCCTCAGCCTCGCCGTCTCCCTGTGGACGCCCCGCCATTTCCTGCCCGAGACGACGACGGCGGACGGGGTCCCCGAGGGCGCCTCCGACGGCGGTCCCGCCGGCGCGCCCGGGCGGCGGCTCGGGGCATGGGGTGAACCCCGCACCCTGCTGATCGGCCTGGTGGTGCTGGGCGCCGCACTCACCGAGGGCGCCGCCAACGACTGGGTGGCGAAGGCGAGCGTCGACGGACTCGGCACCTCGGAGAGCACCGGTGCCATCATGTTCGCGGTGTTCGTGGCGGCCATGACGACGCTGCGCTTCCTGGGCGGCCCCCTGATCGACCGGTTCGGCCGCGTCCGCGTCCTGCAGGCCAGCCTGGGGTCCTCCCTCGCGGGCCTCGTGGTCTTCGTCGCCGCACCGAACGTGCCGCTCGCCGCCGTCGGGGCGATCCTGTGGGGCGCGGGCGCAGCGCTCGGATTCCCCATGGGCATGTCGGCCGCGGCGGACGATCCCGACCACGCCGCCGCGCGCGTCTCGGTGGTCGCCACCATCGGCTACACGGCATTCCTCGCAGGCCCGCCCCTCATCGGATTCCTCGGCGACGTGGTGGGTATCCGCAACGCACTGCTGGCCGTCGGGGTCGCCGTCCTCGCCTCCTTCCTCGTGGCGCCGGCCGCCCGGGAACGGCCGATGGCGACCGCCGACCCATTGCGGACAGGAACTGACCGACTGCCCTAGGATCCCCGAACCGCCGGCCCTACCCTTTTGGAATGGCGATCATCGAGGCAGAAGGTCTGAAGAAGACCTATTCGTCGAAGAGCGGACCCGTCCACGCGCTCGACGGCATGAATCTCTCCGTTCCCCAGGGAACAGTCAAGGCCCTCCTCGGGCCCAACGGCGCAGGCAAGACCACAGTGGTCAAGATCCTGACGACCCTCATCCAGCCGACGGCCGGCACCGCGCACATCGACGGCATCGACGTGCTGCGGGACCCGAAGGCCGCACGGCGCATCATCGGCGTCTCCGGTCAGTACGCGGCCGTCGACGAAGGACTGACCGGTCTCGAGAACCTCGAGATGGTGGGCCGGCTCTACCACCTCGGCGCCCGCGAGGCGAGGCGCCGGGCGCAGCAGCTCATCGACCAGTTCGAGCTGACGGAAGCCGGCAACCGCCCCGTCAAGGGCTTCTCCGGCGGCATGCGGCGCCGGATCGACCTCGCAGGCGCACTGGTGATCAACCCGAAGATCCTCTTCCTGGACGAGCCGACCACCGGGCTGGACCCCCGGAGCCGCCTGGCTCTCTGGGGGATCATCAAGGACCTCGTCAATGACGGCACCACCCTGCTCCTGACCACCCAGTACCTCGAGGAAGCGGACCAGCTCTCCGACGACATCGCGGTGATCGACGGCGGCAGGACCATCGCCGAAGGGACCTCGGACGAGCTGAAGGCCCAGATCGGCGGTCATCGCGTCGTCGTGTCGCTCGTGGACTCGGCCGATGCCCCGCGTGCCCTCGAGATCCTCGGGCGCCACGGCGACGGCGAGCCGAGCGTCGGCGGCGACGGCCGCACCGTGGAGGTCGCGGTCACCGACGGGCCCCGCGCCCTGCAGTACATCCTGTCGGATCTCGGCGAGGGCGGCATCGACCTGCACGACGCCGGCATGAGGCGGCCGAGCCTCGATGACGTCTTCCTCAAACTGACCGGCCACCGGACCGAGGAGACGCAGGAACCCGCGACACAGAAGGAGGCGGCGGCATGAGTGTCCTGGCACCCGAGGGCCGGCAGCCCGAGAACTCACGGTCCCGGGCCCGAGGGGGTCCCGCCTCCGAGGCTCCGTCGGAACTGTCCATGTGGTTCTCCGACGGCTGGACCGTCACCAAGCGCAACCTGACGAAGCTGAAGCGCTCGCCGGACATGCTGATCTTCGCCGTCCTGCAGCCGATCATGTTCGTGCTGCTCTTCAGCCAGATCTACGGCGGATCCATCCAGGTGGAGGGGAGCGACTACACGCAGTACCTGATGGCCGGCATCTTCGCGCAGACGGTGATCTTCGGCTCCACGTTCTCGGGGTCCGCGATGGCCCAGGACCTGAAGGACGGCATCATCGACCGGTTCAGGACGCTGCCGATGAGCTCCTCCGCGGTGCTGATCGGACGGACCAACAGCGACCTCGTGCTCAATGCGCTCTCGGTGGTCATCATGATGGCCACGGGATTCGCGGTGGGCTGGCGGGTCAACGCGTCCATGAGCAGCTTCTTCGCCGGCCTCGGCCTCCTGCTGCTGTTCTCCTACGCCTTCAGCTGGGTGATGGCGCTGCTCGGCATGTCCGTGAAGTCCCCCGAGGTCATCAACAACGCGTCCTTCATGATCCTGTTCCCGCTCACGTTCATCTCGAACGCGTTCGTGCAGTCCCAGAACCTGCCCAGCGCACTCGAGACCTTCGCCAACTGGAACCCGGTCTCGGCCCTCGTGCAGGCCGCACGCGAGCTGTTCGGCAACACGGGCACGGTGCCGGCCCCCGACGTCTGGCCGATGCAGAACGCGGTCCTGACCGTCCTGATCGGCGCCGCCCTGATGCTCGTGGTCTTCGTGCCCCTGTGCATCCGGAAGTTCACGCTCATCAGCAGCCGCTAGCCGGAGGGCGTCGTCCGAAAGGGGTACGGGCCCTTCCCCCGTGATCATCCCTGGGGCCGGTGATCGGAACCGGCCCCAGGCCTACTGTTGGTGGTACCGGCCCGCAGCTGCGGGACGACCCCCACCTCCAGTCGAAGGACGCACCATGATCGAGGCCCAGGCCCTCTCGAAGCGATACGGCGCGAAGACCGCCGTCGACGCCGTCTCCTTCACCGTGCAGCCCGGCAAGGTGACGGGCTTCCTCGGCCCGAACGGCGCGGGCAAGTCCACCACCATGCGCATGATCGTGGGCCTCGACAATCCCAGCGGTGGACGCGTCACCGTCAACGGTCGGCCCTACGCCCAGCACGGGGCCCCGCTGCGCGAGGTCGGCGCCCTCCTCGACGCAAAGGCCGTGCACACCAAGCGGTCCGCCTACAACCACCTCCGCGCCATGGCGGCCACCCACGGCATCCCGAACAGCCGGGTCAAGGAGGTCATCGAACTCACCGGCCTCGGACCCGTGGCGAAGAAGCGTGTCGGCGGCTTCTCCCTCGGCATGGGACAGCGCCTCGGAATCGCGGCGGCCCTCCTCGGCGACCCCCACACGGTGATCCTCGACGAGCCGGTGAACGGCCTCGACCCGGAGGGCGTGCAGTGGGTCCGGCACCTGTCCAAGGGTCTCGCGGCGGAGGGCCGCACGGTCTTCCTCTCCTCGCACCTCATGTCGGAGATGGCCCTGACCGCCGACCACCTGATCGTGATCGGGCGCGGCCGGATCATCGCCGACGCCCCCATCCAGTCGATCATCGACGGACAGGGCAAGGCCCGGGTCCGGGTGCGGGCCGACCGGCCGCAGGACCTCCTCGGCAGCCTCGCCGGCGAGGGAGTCACGGCGCAGGTCCTCGAACCCGAACTGGTCGAGATCACCGGCGTCGACCCCCGCCGCATCGCGGAGATCGCCCTGCGCGAGCGCGTCCTCGTGTACGAACTCACGCCGCTCCAGGTATCCCTCGAGGATGCCTACATGGAGCTCACCCAGACCGAAGTCGAGTACCACTCGCACGACCTGCCGACGGCCGACCAGGCTGCCGCACCACTGGAAGGACGCTGACCATGGCAACGTCGACCTCACCGGCCCCCGCCCAGCAGCGGCCCCGGCAGAACCGCGACTCCGGATCGGGCGTGAACTTCGGCCGGGTCCTGAAGTCCGAATGGATCAAGGTCACCACCGTCCCCTCGACCGTCATCCTCATCGTCTCGACCGTCGTCGTGATGGTAGGACTCGCCGCACTCGCGTCCTGGGCCATCTCGATCACGCAGGACGAGATCCAGTCGGCCGGAGCACCGCAGGGGGGCCCGGGCGGCCCCGGCATGGAGGGCTTCAATGCCGCCGAGCAGGCGTGGATGATCCCCTCGTCCGGACTGATCTTCGGGCAGCTGCTCATCGCGTCGCTGGCCGTCGTGCTGATCGCGTCCGAGTGGGCGACCGGCATGATCCGCTCCACCATGGTCGCCGTGCCCAAGCGCATGCCGGCCCTGCTGGCCAAGAACGTCATCATCGCGGCGATCGCCTTCGTCATCGGCGCCGGATCCGCGTTCCTCTCCTACCTGGTGGCACAGCCCATCCTCGGCGGGGACCTGGACTTCGGCCTCACCACGGACGGGGTCCTCCCGAGCATCGTCAACACGGGCACCTACCTCGCGCTCATCGCCATCATCTCGATGGCCATCGGCACGCTCCTGCGCAACACGGCCGGCGGGGTGGTCACCGCCGTCGCGCTGTTCTTCGTGGTCCCCCTGATCATCGTGAACCTCCTCTCCGGACTGGCCGACTGGATTCCCGACGCCGCCCGCTTCCTGCCCACGAACGCGGGCGACCAGCTCGTCGCCATCACGACGCAGAGCGACGCCCTGACCCAGTGGGAGGGCGGCCTCGTGATGGGCGCCTGGGCGCTCGTGCTCCTCGTGGTGTCCCTCGTGGTCACCCAGAAGCGGGACGTCTAGGCAGGCCCGACACCCATGGACCCGACCCTTGAATGAGATCCCCCCGGTGAGGGAGGCCGCGGAGCGCACGCCCGCGGTCTCCTTCACGGAACTGAACGCCCGCCGCCTGGGCCCGTTCCGGAGGTACTTCCGCAAGCATCCGAGGGCCATGGACGCCGCCGTCGTCCTGGTGTTCGTCCTCTTCTCCTTCCCCGGCGCGCTGTTCCTGATCATCGACTCCGACAACTGGCTCGGCCTTCCCGGCGTGGTCCTCGCCTCCGCGGCGCTGGCCTTCCGCCGCGACCGGCCGCTGCTGGTCCTCGCGTTCGTCTCCGTCCTCGACGTCCCCGTCAGCGTCTTGACCGAGGGTGGGGGCAGCAGCGGCATAGCGACCATGTTCGCCCTGTACACGGTGGCCGCGATCTACCCGTTGCGGACGGCGCTCGTCGCGGCCGCTGCGGCGATCGTCTTCTCGGTCAGCACCCTGTTCCTCCTGCCCTCCAGCGCGTTCGACGGCGCACCGGGCGTGATGTGGCTCCTCAGCGGCTTCATCGTCATGTTCCTCGCCGTCGCCGTCGGCGTCGGCGTCACCGTGCGGCGGGACCGCGAACACGAGAGCGAACTGCGCGAATGGGCCACCCGCAATGCCGAGCTGGCGTCCGCGGGGGAGCGGAACCGGATCGCGCGCGAGATGCACGACGTCGTCGCGCATTCGCTGACGGTCATGGTGGCCCTGTCCGACGGCGCCGCCGTCGTCATGAAGCGTGACCCCGGCCGGGCCGCCGCCGTGCTGCGCGAGCTGTCCGGCACGGGCCGCACGGCCATCGCCGACATGCGGCGGGTCCTCGGGGTCCTCCGGGCCGAGGCCCCCAGCGAGTCCCTCGCCCCGCTCCCGGCATCGAGCTCCCTCGCGCAACTCCTCGACGGCTTCCGTGCCGCGGGCCTGCCGCTCAGGGTGACCACCAGCGGACCGGGGCTGCCGGACGACCCGGCCTTCCAGCTGACGGTGTACCGGATCCTCCAGGAGTCGCTGACCAATGTCCTGCGGTACGGCAAGGGGGTTACTCTGGTGGACATCTCGATCGCCCGGACCGGGGACGCGGTCTCCCTGCGCGTCGCCGACGACGGCAGGGGCGCCATGGGGCCTGCCGTGTCCCTCGGCTCGGGGCAGGGGATCGCCGGCATGCGGGAACGCGCCGCCATCTACGCCGGTTCGGTCGAATGCGGAGCCCGCCCCTCCGGCGGCTGGATCGTGGAGGTGCAACTGACAGCCCCCGGCACCGATGGTGGACCGGGGACCCAACGGGGGAAAGAGAAAGATGACCGCGCAGCACAGCACACCGGGCACGCCCATCAGGGTTCTGCTCGCTGACGACCAGCCCCTGCTGCGGATGGGCTTCCGGCTCATCCTCGAGGGCGAGGCGGACCTCGAGATCGCCGGCGAGGCCTCGACCGGGGAGGAGGCCGTGCGTCTCGCTGCGGACCTGAGGCCCGACGTCGTGCTGATGGACGTACGCATGCCGCACGGCGACGGCATCGAGGCCACCCGCCGGATCACCGCGTCCGGCTCCGGCGCACGCATCATCATCCTCACCACGTTCGACCTCGACGAGTACGCGTTCTCCGGCCTCCAGGCCGGTGCATCGGCGTTCCTGCTGAAGGACGTGGCGCCGGAGGAGCTGGTGCACGCCGTCCGGATCGTCGCGAGCGGGGACGCCGTGGTCGCCCCACGGGTCACCCAGCGGTTGCTCGAGACCTACGTGCGATCCCTGCCACCGGCACATACTGCGACGGCGGTCCCCGACCGGCGGCTCGCCGAGCTGACGCCGCGGGAGCGTGAGGTGCTCGAGGCGATCGCCGGAGGCCTCTCCAACGCCGAGCTCGCAGCCCTGTTCTTCCTGTCGGAGGCGACGATCAAGACGCACGTGCGGCGCATCCTCACGAAGCTGGACCTGCGCGACCGCGTGCAGGCCGTGGTGTACGCCTACGAGAACGGGATCGTGGTGCCCGGGCCGGCCCACTGACGCCGCGCCGCCGGTCGGTCAGGGGCAGGCGAGTACGCGCTCGAGGTTCTGGCCCGTCCAGGTGCCGACGCTCGCGCGGACGCGCAGCGTGTAGGTGCCGACCGTCGTGGACGTACGGGTGATCGTGGTCGCCCGCGTCCCGGCCGGGAGGCTGTTGGCAGTCACCTGCCCGTTCGGGGCGGTCAGCGTGACGGTGTAGGCCGTGGCGCGATGAACCGCGCCGAAGTCGGTCAGCGTCACCGACATGGAGAGTCGGTTGTTCTGGCAGCTGAAGGTACCCGTGATGCTTGCCGGCGCGGGAACGGCGTAGGTCCCGACCGCCACCGGGGCGGCGTCCGCGTCGGTGAACGCGGCCTGCGCCGCCGTCGGCAGCCAGGTGGAGAGCACGACGCCGATCAGCACCCGCACGAGGAAGCGGACGCGGCGCGGTCTGCGGCGCCGGCCCATGGTCCTCCTTCCTCGTGCGGTTCTCGCGATTCGGCGGGACACCCGGACGGGTGCTGGTGGCAGGGGTCAGCGGTTGGTGGCCGCCCGCTGGGTGGCGGTGAAGGCGAGGTTGACGGTGCTGGTGAGGCCCTGGAAGGTGTTGCCCGCGGTGGTGGGCAGGGTCGCGGTGACGCGGAGGTTGTCGGCCTTGGCGGTGGTGATCGAGGCGAGGTTCGTCAGGGCGATGTCGGTGCCGATGATGGGGCGCGTGGGCAGGACCGTGGTGGTGGTGCCGGCACAGGTGTAGGTGTAGGCGGGGGCGGTGCCGGTCTCGGTCCAGGGGACGGTGCAGGCGTCGACGGCGACCTGGAGGCCGTTGAGGGCGTCGGTGGTGAGCAGGGTGGGGGTGCCGACGGCGGTGGTGCTGAGGGTCACGGCACCGAAGTTCTGGTTGCCGGCGTTGGTGAGGGTCGCGGCGCGCTGGATGGTGTCGCCGGGGATGACGCCGGTCGCGGCGACGGTGAGGCGGTTGGCCGTGGTGCCGGCGGCGCCGAGCTGGACGTCGACGGTGCCGGCGGTGACGGTCTCGCTGGCGGAGGTGGTGGAGGTGAAGGAGCCGTACGTACCGAGGCCCGCGACGGAGGCCGCGACGCCGAGCAGGGCGACGGAGGCCAGGACCTTGCCGGAGGTGGACGTCAGGCCGATGCGCGAGGAGCGAGCGCTGGTTGCGGTGCGTGCCATGGTGAGACCCTTTTCCTGTGACTTCGGGGCGTGCCCTCCGGCACCCCCAGCGGGCCCCGGTTCTTCTGGGACCCACTCTGCTCGGGGAAGCTGAACCCACCACTGGGTGAACCTCGAAGGAAGACCGAAGACCCGGCGAGAACCCGAAGGAATGGCGAAGTCGAACCGGAGCGGAGGTTCGGTGCCGCTCGCCGGATGCCGCCCCTGCCGATCTGGTTCAATCGGAGGATGACCCCAGCACCCGCGCACATCCAGGACCTCGGCGCCTACGTCGCGGCGTCGCCGTCGAGTTTCCACGCCGTGGCCGAGGGTGGCCGTCGGCTCGCCGCCGCCGGCTTCCGCGAACTGGCGGAACAGGACGCCTGGGAGGGCGGGGCCGGCCGGTACTTCGTCCGCCGCGACGGCGCGCTCATCGCGTGGACCGTGCCTTCGGGCGCCGGCCCCACCACCGGGTTCCACATCCTCGGAGCCCACACCGATTCGCCGTCGTTCAAGCTCAAGCCCAGACCCACCACAGGCAAGTACGGCTGGCTCCAGGCCGGCGTCGAGGTGTACGGCGGGCCGCTCCTGAACTCCTGGCTCGACCGCGAGCTCGCGCTCGCCGGCCGGCTGACGCTGCGGGACGGCAGCGAGCACCTCGTCGCCACGGGACCGCTGCTGCGCTTCCCGCAACTGGCCATCCATCTCGACCGCGCGGTCAACGACGGCCTCGCCCTCGACAAGCAACGCCACATGAACCCGGTATGGGGGCTCGGAGATCCTGCGGACGCGGATCTCCTCGGGCTCCTCGCCGGCAGTGCCGGGATCGACCCGCGCGAGGTGGGCGGGTTCGACGTCGTGGTCGCCGACACGCAGGAACCCCGCGTCTTCGGCGCGCAGGGCGAGTTCTTCGCGTCGGGCCGGCTCGACAACCTCTCCTCGGTGCATGCAGGCCTGGCGGCGATCATCACCGCTGCGTCCGACGAGCACGCCGACGGACCGGTCGCCGTCCTCGCGGCGTTCGATCACGAGGAGGTGGGCAGCGGCTCCCGGTCCGGTGCGAGCGGACCGTTCCTCGAGGACATGCTGCTGCGCATCTCGCTCGGTCTCGGGGCGGGCACGGAGGAGCGCCTGCGTGCGCTGGCGTCGTCGTTCTGCGTCTCCGCCGACGCCGGCCACGCCGTGCACCCGAATTACGCGGAGCGGCACGACCCCGCGAACCTGCCGGTCCTCAACGGGGGTCCGCTCCTGAAGATCAATGCCAACCAGCGGTACACCACGGACGCGCCGGGCGCCGCCTACTGGGCCGAACTGTGCCGCGCCGGCGGCGTGCCCTACCAGGAGTTCGTCTCGAACAACGTCATGCCCTGCGGGTCCACGATCGGACCGCTGACGGCTACGAGGCTGGGTATCCGGACCGTCGACGTCGGAACGCCGTTGCTGTCGATGCATTCCGCGCGGGAACTCTGTGGCGTCGACGACCCCGGGTACCTCGCCGCCGCCACTGCCGCGTTCTTCCGCGGCGTCCGGTAGGCGGGTGTTCGCCCCCGTCGGATCGTCCGGTAACATTGGTACGTCTGTGCCAGAGGCCGTCGGTGGTAAATACCGCGGACGGCGGCCGGATCAACGCTAAAGAACCTCCTGTTGCGGAAAGACCGCGACCGCTTAGCCCAGAGGAGGTGGGTTCACACATGCGTGCATATGAATTGATGGTAATCATCGACCCCGATGTCGAGGAACGCTCCATCGACCCAACACTCGAGAAGTTCCTCAATGTCGTCCGCAATGGCGGCGGCACCGTGGACAAGGTGGATATCTGGGGACGCCGGCGCCTCGCGTACGAGATCCAGAAGAAGACCGAGGGCATCTACGCCGTCGTCAACTTCACCGCGACCCCGGCCGTGGCTTCCGAGCTCGACCGCCAGCTGAGCCTCAACGAGACGATCATGCGCACCAAGATCATCCGCCCCGAGGAGCAGAAGGTTTCCGCCGAGTAGTCTCGGCAGATCCCTCATCCATCCACCCCGCTCCGGCGGGCAGTGACTCAAGGAGGCACCATGGCAGGCGAAACAGTCATCACGGTGATCGGCAACCTCACCAACGACCCCGAGCTGCGGTTCACGCCGTCCGGGTCGGCGGTGGCCAACTTCACCATCGCGTCCACTCCTCGCACGTTCGACCGCCAGACCAACGACTGGAAGGACGGCGAAACGCTGTTCCTCCGTGCATCGGTATGGCGTGAGGCTGCGGAGAACGTCGCCGAGACCCTGACCAAGGGAACCCGCGTGGTTGCCCAGGGCCGACTCAAGTCACGTTCGTACGACACCAAAGAGGGCGAAAAGCGCACCGTCATGGAGCTCGAGGTGGACGAGATCGGTCCGTCCCTGCGCTATGCGTCGGCGAAGGTCACCCGGACCCAGCGCTCCGGCGCCGGGAACTCCAACGCGGGCGGCGGCTTCGGCGGCAACTCCGGTGGCGGCAACTCCGGCGGTTCGAACTCCGGTTCGGGCTGGGGCGGCGGCGGGGGCGGGGGCCAGCAGGCCCAGCAGCCCGCGGACGACCCCTGGGGTGCGCCCGCAGGCGGCAACTCGCAGGGCTGGGGCAACGGCCCCGACTCCGAGCCGCCCTTCTAGGCACTTCCCAGGCAGGGGTTCCGTTCCCGGGACCCCTGCCGCAGTCACGCACGTGACTGGCATCTCCCATCCCGCAGAATCGTTCTGCGGGCTCCAACAGTAAAAGGAGCACCACGATGGCTAAGGCTGAACTCCGTAAGCCCAAACCAAAGTCCAACCCCTTGAAGGCCGCTGACGTCACCGTCATCGACTACAAGGACGTAGCCCTGCTGCGTAAGTTCATTTCCGATCGCGGAAAGATCCGTGCCCGCCGCGTCACCGGCGTGACCGTCCAGGAGCAGCGCAAGATCGCCCAGGCAATCAAGAACGCCCGCGAAGTCGCGCTGCTGCCGTACTCCGGCGCTGGCCGCGGCTAGGGAGAGGGACACACTATGTCGAAGCTCATTTTGACCCAGGAAGTCACCGGACTCGGTGCCGCAGGCGACGTCGTCGAGGTGAAGAACGGTTACGCACGTAACTACCTTCTGCCCCGCGGCTTCGCCCTGATATGGAGCAAGGGTGGCGAGAAGCAGGTCGATTCGATCAAGGCTGCCCGCTCCGCCCGCGAGCACGCGTCGCTCGAGGACGCCCAGCGCCAGGCGGCCGCACTGTCGGCCAAGCCCGTCACCCTGACCGTGAAGGCCGGTGGCTCCGGCCGCCTGTTCGGCACGGTCAAGGCCGACGACGTCGCGAAGGCCGTCGAGGCCGCCGGTCTCGGCAAGATCGACAAGCGCAAGGTCGAACTGCCGGCTCACATCAAGTCGGTCGGCTCGTACCAGGCCAACGTCCGTCTCCACGAGGACGTAGCAGCAGTCATCGACCTGGACGTCGTCGCCAGCTAGTCGCCTGCGAGCTGCCGACGCTGCGAGGCGTCGGTGGCAGGTCCGGATCCACGAGGAAGCCCCCGCCATCGGCGGGGGCTTTCGCGTTGAGTCCCTCCATCGCGTCCTTCGCGCACTGCCCGGTGACGGGCGCGGGCCGCGATCTCCGCCATCCCTCCGCGCGCATATCCTCCGGAAGACATGCCCGGCAGCGACTTCTCGGGGAGCGTCAGCGGATCGAGGAGTGCCCCGGCGTTCATATGCGCTCGTCCGGCCTGCCAAGCTCCCGGCCGGTCTCCTCCGGACATGTGGCGCCGAGGGCATACGAGCCGGACAGGACCCGACGGACCGTCGCAGGGCGAGTTGTCAACAGCACACCTGTGGACGGACGGGTCCGAGAAATAGTTTCGATCCACACCCGGGGGATAACGTCTGCGCAGGTCAGAGGCGGTTTGCAGGAGAAAGAAGTTGACTGTCCACAGGGTTGTCCCCATCCTGTGCACAAGATACGCCCCGCTATCCACAGCATCTTGCCACTTACCCACACCCCCTGTTGGGATGGCGCTTTGCCGCCCCGCGCCGGGCGACTACCGTTGCCGGAGATTCCCAATAGTGAGGGTGACGGGTGATAGGCCTTACCTGTCAGACCCACCCCGGGCATCCGGTGGTCCGCTCCGGCGAACACCGCTTCAGTAGCAGGAGAAAGGCCCTTCAGTGTCCCTGGCACATGCAGATTCATCGACGGACACACGTAGCCCGGAGTTCTCGCGTACGCCCCCGCAGGACCTCGTCGCGGAGCAGTCGGTGCTCGGCGGGATGATGCTCTCGAAGGACGCCATCGCCGACTGCGTCGAGGTCCTCCGCGGGCTCGACTTCTACCGACCGGCCCACGAGAGCATCTACGAGGCGATCATCGACCTCTACGGGCGGGGCGAGCCGGCCGACGCCGTCACCGTGTCCGACGAGCTGACCAAGCGCGGCGAGATCTCCCGCATCGGCGGCCCTGCCTATCTCCACACGCTCATCCAGTCCGTGCCCACGGCTGCGAACGCCGGTTTCTACGCCGAGATCGTGCGCGAGCGCGCCGTCCTCCGCCGCCTCGTCGATGCCGGGACGAAGATCGTTCAGCTCGGGTACTCGAACGACGGCGAAGTGGACGATCTCGTCAACGCGGCGCAGGCGGAGGTCTACGCTGTCGCCGAGCGTCGTACGGCCGAGGACTACGTGGCGCTGAAGGACATCATCGAGGGGACCGTCGACGAGATCGAGTCCGCGGGCCACCGCGGCGAGGGCATGACCGGGGTGCCCACCGGGTTCTACGAGCTCGACGAGCTCACGCAGGGGCTCCACGGCGGCCAGATGATCGTCGTCGCGGCGCGTCCCGCCATGGGCAAGTCGACCTTCGCGCTCGACTGGGCGCGCTCCGCGGCCATCAAGCACAACATGGCCACCGTGTTCTTCTCCCTGGAGATGGGCCGGAACGAGATCGCCATGCGCCTGCTGTCGGCGGAGGCGACCATCGGGCTGCAGGACCTGCGCAAGGGGACCATCAAGGACGAGCAGTGGGGGAAGATCGCCACGACGATGGGACGCATGAACGATGCGCCCCTCTTCATCGACGACAGCCCGAACATGTCCCTCATGGAGATCAGGGCGAAGTGCCGCCGGCTCAAGCAGCGCCACGACCTCAAACTCGTCGTACTGGACTATCTGCAGCTGATGTCCTCCGGCAAGCGCGTGGAATCCCGCCAGCAGGAGGTCTCGGAATTCTCGCGAGCGCTCAAGCTGCTGGCCAAGGAGCTCAACGTGCCCGTCGTCGCCCTGTCGCAGCTGAACCGCGGATCCGAGCAGCGAACGGACAAGCGGCCCCAGGTCTCCGACCTCCGCGAGTCCGGTTCGATCGAGCAGGATGCCGACATGGTGATCCTGCTCCACCGTGACGACGTCTACGACAAGGAGTCGGCCAGGGCGGGTGAGGCCGACGTGATCGTGGCCAAGCACCGCAACGGGCCCACCAAGACCATCGTGGTGGGCTTCCAGGGCCACTACTCACGCTTCAACAACATGGCCGCGGATGGTGGCGGCTACTAGTCCTTCTTCGGACCGAGTTCGTTGATGACGGTCTTGAGGCGGTCCCGCAGGTCCTCCGATGCGAGGCCGTCCTCGGCCATCAGCTCATTCTCGATGTTCTTGGCCCGTTCCAGCGCCTTGAGCCCCGCCGAGGTGATGGTAATCCGCTGACTGCGGCGGTCGGCCGTGTTGCGGAGCCGGGTCACGAGTCCGCGCTTCTCGAGGCGGTCGAGCGTGCGTCCGACGGTCTGTGCCTGGACATGGACGAGCTGCGCCAGGCGGACGCCCGTGAGGGTGCCCTCGCGCTCCAGCACACCCAGTGTGGTCAGTCCGGCGTGCGTGATGCCGATGCCCAGGAGTTTCTCATTCCATGAGTGTTCGACGATGCGGGCCGCGGTCGTCAGCAGGCGGCTGGTCGACCAATCGTTCAACTCCGGCACGATGGCATGTCCTTCCCCTTGAGTCTTGCGCGGTGAATTCCTTGTGTACCTACTACTTACTGTAGACAACTCTACCCGAAATAGACAGCATGCTTATTATCGCGAGGTGAGCTGTCCCGGGCCTTCCGGATGCCTGCCGGCGGACCTGCCCGACGGCAACGGACCGGAAACCGAGGAGGGCCCGGAGCGCAGCTCCGGGCCCTCCTCGCATACCAGTGCTAGTTAGAGGTTCTTGCCGTGACGCGTGTCATCCGCGCCCTCGATCTCGATCTCTTCCTTGCGGACATCGGAGCTGACCGTCTCGTTCTCGGTCACCGTCTCCTTGTCGAGGCGTACACGCTCGACCGGGACGGCTTCCTTCTCGACGACGGGACGCTCGGCGTGGAGGACCACTTCGTGCTCCTCCTCGCTGATGGCCGGGCCGTCGAACGCGTCGCCACGGTTGGCGTCGGTGATGGGCTCGCGCTCCACGCGGACTTCCTCGCGGCTGACCGGAACGGTCTGGGTGACGTTCTCGGTGACGACGTACTTGCGCAGGCGTGCACGGCCGGCCTCGCGACGCTCGGTGCCGACGTGGAGCTGCTCCTCGGAGCGGGTCATGGCATCGTCCGTCGTAGGACCTGAGGTGTCGTGGCCCACGGTGGCGCGACCCGTGCTGGCGTCGGTGTCCGAGTAGGTGCTCGACGTGTCGGACACGTCGGCGTGGCGGCCCGAGGTGGTGTCGATGTCGACGTCGCGATCCCCGCGGCCGACGGTGCCGGTGGTCGTGCCGGTCGTGGTGGTGTCGGTGTAGCCGCTCGTGCCGCCGCCGATCTCGTAGTGGCGGTAGAGGCGGTCCTCTTCCTCCGGGCTCAGGTTGCCGTCGGATTCGACCCGGGGCGCATCCTTCACCTGGTGCTTCGAGTAGGGCACGCGGACGTCATGGCCTGCGACGTCTGCGCCCTGCAGGGGGATGAAGGACTCCGAAGTACCGAAGAGGCCCGTCTTGGCGGTGACCCAGCTGGGCTCGCCGGTCTGGTCGTCCAGGTAGACCTGGCCGATCGATCCGATCTTCTCGCCGTCGGAACCGAGGACGTGGCCGCCATTGCCGAGCAGGGTATCGATGTGTTCCTGAGTAATCATTTCCTTCTCCTTCTGAGTAATCTCACTGCGAGGGGTGTGGAATTCTCGGCTGTAGGTCCTGCAGGGGTCGGAGCCCCTGTGAACCACCGGCCTCTAGAGTAAGCATACTTAGTAGTTAATTGGAAGCAGGCTTAGCGTCCGGGCGCCCCTCCGGCACCGGATCCGGGCTGTCCAGGGGTACCGGAGATCGCGATCCCGCGGGTTCTGAGCCGGCGCGTGCTTCCGTATGATGACGAACAGGTCCAGCTACCGGCCGAACATCCCCGAATCAAGCCCATGCATGCGATCCATGCGCATCCACCCCGTACGACGACCTGCGCCGACCCTGGGCAATGCCACTCGGACAGGTGCGTGCGGCAGGTACGAAAGCCTCTCCTGGACCGCCGGCAGGCCGCTTCGCAGATCCCCGGAAAGGCCACCATGCCAACAGCACGGCCCCCACATATCCATCACGTCCTGATCGCCGCCGCCGATCTCGAAGATGCCGCGTTCCAGCGCGACCGGCTCGCACTGGCCTGCGGCGAGGCGATCCGGGACGCGCTCGAGGGAGGTTTCTCGCACCTGCAGATCGCGCGGGCGGCCGACATGACGGAGGCCGAGGTCCGCCGCCATGCGGAGGCCCCACCGGTCGGACCGGACGTCCTCGGGGACGTCGCTGCCCTCGCGCCGTGCTCCGCGGGCGTGACGGAGCCGCAGGAGGACGGCACCTCGAGCGGACCGTCTCACAGCGCGCTGCGTGAAGACGATGCCGTCCTCTGATGGTGCCTCCGGCATGGCCGGAGGACGCGGGACGGCGCTGCTGGTCATCGACATGCAGAACGCATTCTTCGAGGACGACAAGCTGGCCGGCGTCCGGCGCTCGCTCATCGACGCCTGCAACGGCCTGTCCGTCGAGTACCGGCAGGCCGTCGTCGCGCAGGCGGTGGCCGAAGCACTCCTCGCCTGACCGGTCGGGCGGCGTGGGCAGGACCGGCCCGCGGAGGGCCCCCTCCGCCGTGTGGGCCGGGGAACGACGGAAGGCCACCGGGAACCGGTGGCCTTCCGTTCATTGCACGGGGATCAGCTGTGCTGGACGTTCGACTTCGCGTCCTGCGCGCTGCCCTTCACGTCGCTGGCGGCGTGCTGGCCCTCGTCCTTCACGGTCTGCACGGAGTCCGCGGCCGTCTCCTTGACGGACTGCACGGCCTCCTGCACGGGCTCCTTGACGTCCTCGACGACCTGCTTGGCCGCTTCGGTCACCTTGTCCTTCAGGGGAGCGACCTGCTCCTTGAGCTGCGATGCTGCCTGCTGCTCTTTCTCGCTGGCCGGGATGACGCTGGCGACGAGCAGGCCGAGGCCGAACGCGATGAGGCCCGCGGCCAGCGGGTTGCCCGCAGCCTTGTTGCTCAGCTGGCGGGGCGCCCCCTGGACGACCTGGCCTGCATGGTGCGCCTTGTCCTTGGCCGAGCCGGTGGCGGACTGGGCGCTGCCCACACCGCTTCCTGCCCTGTCCTTGACGGAACCGGCCTTGTCGGCGACGGTTCCCTTCACGTCCTCGGCCTTTCCGAGCACTGAATCCTTGACGTCCTCGGCCTTGCCCATGACGGTCTCCTTCACGTTGCTGAAGCTGTGCTTGACCTTCTCGGTCTGGCGATGCGCGATGTTGGCCGGGTTGACCTTGTCCGCGACGGCGTCGACGTCGGTCCCCAGCTCCTGGCGGGTGCGCTCGATGTCTGCGCGGATCTCATCTGGCGTCTGGCTCATCGTGTCTGCTCACCTGGTTTCAGTGTCGGCGGGATCTCTTTGACGGTCTCCGCTGTCAGCGGGAGACCCTTGACCTTCTTCATTTCCTTCTTGCCCCGGGAGGCCAGTACCGCGGCGATGATGCCCCAGAGGACGGCCACGATGACGGCGGCCCATCCCAGCGGCATGAGGGCACCGAGACCCCACATGAGCGCGAGGGACAGGAAGAGGAGTACGAAGTGGCCGCCGACGGCGGCGCCGGCGAACATGCCCGCGCCCTTTCCGGCGTCCTTCGCCGACTCGGTCGCCTCGGCCTTCGCCAGGGCCACCTCCTGGCGCATGAGCTTGGAGAGGTCCTTCGTCACCTCCCCGAGGAGCTCGCCCACCGAGGCGTTGGCGGAGCGTTGCTCGGCCTCCGTCGGCAGGGGTGCGGCGGCCTGGTGGGCGCCGCCCGTGTATGCCTCAGTCATCAGCGAAGGCTCCCGTCATTCGGGAGGGTGCCCACGGGAGGGGTTCCCGGCGGGATGGTGGGGTAGTCGTCCGTCGGATCGACGAAGGCAGGGCTGGACTGGGCGACGTGCTGTCCACGCGTGGACTCGCCGAAGCCGGCGGAGGCGGGGGTGCCGCTGTAGGCGTCGGAACCGACCTCGGTGTACCCGGCGTAGGTGCCCGTCGGCGTGCCTGTCGAGGTGCGGCCCTGACCGCCCGAGGTGTTACCGGACGAAGGGTTGCCCGTCAGGCCGCGGGTGAGGCGGCCGACGACGAGGCCGGACCCGGCGGCGATGGCGAGGAAGGTGCCGGGCTTGCGGCGGGCGAAGGCCTTGACGTCCTCGAGGATGTCGGAGGCATCGCGGCCCTCGAGCCAACCGGCAGCCGAGCCGGTGCGCTGGGAGGCCTGCTGCACGAGGTTGGAGACCATGTGGTTGTCGGACTTCTCGGCCATCGACTTGAGCTCGTCCGAGATGCTCCGGATGCCCTCGGTGATCTTCTGCTGCTGCGAGCCCGCCTGGTTCTTGACCTCGGAGGTCACGGTGCCGAGCAGGTTCTTGGCCTGCGTCCCGGCCTCGGCGGCCACGGTCTTCGCCTCCGTAGCGGCGGTTCCGGCGACGTTCTTCGCCGCTTCCTTGCCGTCCTGCCCGACCTGCTTGGCCTGATCCTTGGCGACGGACTTCTTGGAGTCGCCCGAACCGGAGGTGCCGCCGGTGGTTCCCGTGGTGCCGAGCTCGGTGGCTCCGAGGTTCGATGTGGACGACTCGTTGCCGGTCGTGGAGGGAACCAGGGGATCCTTCGGCCAATTCTGCGTAGTCATGGTCTTCCTAACGTTGATATTGCCGTTAAAGCGGACGGTCCATCGTGTTCTCGATGCGATGGTCCGGCATCTCGTGCTGGACTTATCACTGAAGCTAAGCATGCTTACCTTCATTGATGCAAGCTCTTTCGCAAGATTCCGCAACTTCTAAATAAGTAGACTTAGTATCTTCCGAAAATCCTAGGCGGGCTTCTACCGTCGAAGCAAGAGGACCGCACGCGGCCGCTTCCGGAAGAAGCGGGGCCTCACCCGGGCGGACCCGATGTGGGGAGGAACCACCCGTGTTTTTTCACAAGCAGGAGCTTCAGTACAAGGCGACCCCCGACAGGCCCGACGCGATCTACGCGCGGAAGCTGCAGGAGGTCCTCGGGGGCCAGTACGGCGAGATCACGGTTGCGCTGCAGTACAGCTTCCAGGCCTGGAACGCCCATATCCCGGGCAAGTACCGTGACCTGCTGTTCGGGATCGGCGCCGAGGAGATGGGCCACGTCGAGATGCTCGCCATCATGATCGCCCGGCTGCTGGAGAAGGCGCCGCTGGGCATCACGGAGGACTCCCTCCAGGCCGACCCGGCCGTCGCGGCCGTCATCGGCGGCACCGACATGCAGCAGGCCATCGTCGCCGGTGCCGGTGCGCGCGCCGTGGACAGCAACGGCAACCCCTGGCAGGGCAGCTACCTGACCGCCAGCGGTAACCTCCTGGCGGATTTCACCGCCAATGCCAACGCCGAGATGCAGGGCCGCCTGCAGGTCGCCCGGCTCTACCACATGACCGATGACCACGGGGTGAGGGACATGCTGTCCTTCCTCCTGGCCCGGGACACCATGCACCAGAACCAGTGGACCGCGGCGGCGCGTGAGCTGCAGGAGTCGACGATGGAGGAGATGCCGGTGCCGAGCAACTTCCCGATCAAGAAGGAACTCCGCGCGGTCTCCTACCAGTACCTCAACTTCTCGGACGGCAAGGCGGCATCCGAGGGCAGCTGGGCATCCGGTCCCACGCCGGACGGCAAGGGCGAATTCACCTACCACGAGGGGCCCACGACGTCCGCGCCGATGGGCCCGCCCACGCATCCGGATTCCCGGTTCTACGGGACCACGGAGATCCCCAACACCGTCGAGAAGCTCGCCGGTACCGTGCAGGACAAACTGAACCGCGAATAGCGGCCCGGAAAGAAGGAGAGTCTGATGGCAGATACGGACGATCGGACGGCGGATGGCCGCCGGACGACCCTGCAGCGCGCCGCGCAGGCGGTGGGCGTCGTGTTCCTGCTCGTCGGGATCCTGGGGTTCATCCCCGGGATCACCTCGGACTACGACACGATGAAGTTCGCCGGACACGAGTCGGAGGCGAAGCTCCTGGGTATCTTCCAGGTCTCGATCCTGCACAATATCGTCCACCTGCTGTTCGGCATCGCCGGCCTCGCGATGGCGAAGACCGTGTCGGGGTCGCGCACATACCTCCTGGGCGGAGGCGTCATCTACCTCGTCCTGTGGATCTACGGCCTCGTCATCGGCCAGGACTCGGCTGCCAACGTCGTCCCGGTGAACAGCGCCGACAACTGGCTGCACCTCGTCCTCGGCGTCGGCATGATCGGGCTCGCCCTGGCACTGAGCCGCGGCGCCCGCGACAGGGCCGGACGCGCCTAGGCGCGGCACGCTCCCGGACGCTGGATCCCGTCCCGGACCCCCATTCCGGGAGCATCGCCGACGATGCCGGACCGCAGGCCCCCCGGGTACGAGCGGGCCGGCGTCGTCGTGCCGTCCCGGTCCGCGTCATGTCGGAGAAGGGAAGTACGCTTGGTTTCGATGCCCGGCCCAGCGGGTCGAACCGACAGAAGAGGTCCCTGATGAAGCAACCCTCACCGCGCGGCGACGCCAGCGCACTGCTCCTGGCCGTGATCGGCGAGACCGTCGCGTCGCAGGAGGAATCCCTCTCCCGGCTCGATGCCGTCGTCGAGGCATCGCTGGCCCGCACGCCGGACATCCTGCACGACGAGGACCTCCAGCTCACCCTGTTCTGCCTGTACGAGCTGCACTACAGCGGAATCGACGAGGCGGGCGACGACTGGGAGTGGAATCCCCACCTGCTGGGTGTGCGGCAGCGCATCGAGGCGGCCTTCGAGGCCGGGGTTCGCGCCGCAACGGTCGTCGGGACGCTGCCGGCCGCCACCAGCGAGGCGGTCTGCGCCGAGTTGTTCCGCCTGACCGGTGAGGACTCCGGTCCGAGCATGTCCCGCTTCGTGGCGAAGTCGGCATCGCACGACCAGCTGCGCGAGTTCCTCGTGCACAGATCCGTCTCCCAGCTCAGGGAGGCCGATCCCCATACCTGGGCCATCCCCCGCCTGACGGGGAGGGCGAAGGCGGCGCTGGTGGAGATCCAGGCCGACGAGTACGGCAACGGCCTGCTGCCGCGCATGCATTCGGTCCTCTTCGCCCGCACGATGCGCGAGCTGGGGATGGACGACACCTATGGCGCCTATCTCGACGCTGCGCCGGCCATCACGCTCGCCTCCAACAACCTGATGTCCCTCTTCGGGCTCAACCGCCGGCTGCGCGGTGCGATCGTGGGGCACCTCGCCGCCTACGAGATGACGTCCTCCCAGCCCAACCGGCTGTACTCGCGGGGCTTCACGCGTCACGGGTACGGCGAGGACGCCACCGGATACTTCGACGAGCACGTCGAGGCCGACGCCGTCCACGAGCAGATCGCCGGCCGCGACATGGCGGGCGGGCTCGTCGAGTCCGATCCGCACCTCCTGGGGGACGTCCTGTTCGGCGCGGCGGCGGCCCTCGCCGTCGGCTCCCTCATGACGGTCCACATCATGGATGCGTGGGAAGAGGATCGCTCGTCCCTGCGCACCGCCGGGGCGATGGCCTCGTGAGTGCCGATGCCCTCGACGGGGTGGGCGGCGGAGCAGCTCCCGTCCCGGCGCACCCGCTGAACTCGGGCGACGCCGCTCCCGTCTCCGTCGTCGCCTGCCCCGACGGCCCGCTGCTGATCCGCGGAGACTTCCAGCTCGTCGGCGCCGACGGCAGCGAACTGCCCCGCACGCGCCGCACCGTGGCCCTGTGCCGCTGCGGAGCGTCGGTCCTGAAACCGTACTGCGACGGCTCGCACAAGCTCATCGGGTTCCGCTCGGACCCCTGAGGACACGACGACGGCGGGCGACACCTTCCCGGGCACTCCGGCGAACCAGGAGACCACATGGCAATCGACCTCAACAGCGACGTAGGGGAGTCCTTCGGCAACTGGACCTTCGGCGACGACGCGGGCATCATCGCCTCGGTCTCGAGCGCGAACGTGGCCTGCGGGTTCCACGCGGGTGATCCGGCGGGCATCCGCGCAACCTGCGCCGCAGCCGCGGCCGCCGGCGTCACGGTCGGCGCGCACCCCGGGTACCGGGACCTTGCGGGATTCGGCCGGCGGTTCATCGACATCGAGCCCGGCGAGCTTACCGACGACGTCGTCTACCAGATCGGCGCACTCCAGGCCCTGGCCCGCGCGGCGGGAACGACCGTGAAGTACGTGAAGCCCCACGGCGCGCTGTACAACACGATCGCGGTCCACGAGCGCCAGGCCCGCGCCGTCGTCCGGGCGGTCCACGAGGTCGACGGCACACTGCCGCTGCTGGTGCTGCCCGGCACCGTGATCGAGGCCGAGGCGCGCGCCACAGGGCTCCGGACCGTGGTGGAGGCCTTCGCCGACCGCGCCTACCAGCCCGACGGCGCCCTCGTGCCGCGGCGGGAGCCCGGCGCCGTCCTGCACGCGGAGTCCGACGTCGTCGAGCACGTCCTGCGCATCGCGACGGCCGGAGAGGTGGTGGCGGTCGACGGGTCCCGCATCCGCATCGCCGCCGAGAGCATCTGCGTGCACGGCGACACCCCGGGGGCTGTCGGAATGGCTGCGGCGGTGCGCCGGGCCCTGGCGTCCGCCGGCGTGGACGTCGGTGCCTTCGCCTGACGCCGCCGCTCCGGGCGGCAGGCACGCCCCGGGTGGCATCCCGCTGCGGCCGGTCGGCGATCGTGCCCTGCTCGTCGAGCTGCCCGGCCTGCCGGAAGTGCTCAGCCTGCAGGCACAGCTGCGGGAGCACCCGGTCGACGGGCAGGTGGACGTGGTGCCGGCCGCGACGACGGTCCTCGTCACGGTCGAGGACGCCCGCCGGCTCCCCGCCCTCGCTGCCCGGCTCCGCACGATCGACCTGTCCGAGCCCGCCGGGCAGGACGACACGCTCATCACCATCGAGGTGCAGTACGACGGCGCCGACCTGGCCGAGGTCGCGGAGCGGACGGGGATGAGTGGGGACGCCGTGGTCGCGGCCCACACGGGCACGCCCTGGGTCGCCGCCTTCGGGGGCTTCGCGCCGGGCTTCACCTACCTGACGGGTGGCGATCCGCGCCTCGCTGTCCCCCGGCGCGACTCCCCCCGCACGGCCGTCCCGGCCGGGTCCGTGGCACTTGCGGGGCCGTTCTCGGCGGTCTACCCGCGGCAGTCACCCGGAGGCTGGCAGCTGATCGGGCGGACCGACGCGGTCCTGTGGGACATCCGCCGGAGCGGGCCCGCGCTGATCGGTCCCGGCAACAGGGTCCGCTTCACCGCGGTGCGCGAGCTCGTCGACATCCCACCACGCACGCTCCCCGGTCCGCCTGCCGCTCCCGCTCCCGTGACAGTTCCCGTGCCCGCTCCCCTGCTCCCTGGAAGGGGTGTGACGCCGACGCCCCCGGGGCTGACCGTCGTCCGGCCCGGCCTCTACAGCACGCTGCAGGACCTGGGCCGGCCCGGCCTCATGGCCCTGGGCGTCGCGGGGGCGGGTGCGCTGGACCGCGCAGCCCTGCGGCAGGCCAACAGGCTGGTGGGCAACGCACCCGGATGCGCCGTGATCGAGAGCCTCAACGGCGGTCTGGTGCTCGCCGCGGAGGAGGACCAGGTGCTGGCGGTCACCGGCGCCGACGTCGGGCTGACCGTCTCCCCACCCGACGGCGGGGAGCGCGGGCCCGCCCTCTGCGCTCCGTTCCTCCTGCGGGCCGGTGAGGTGCTGCGGCAGTCGCCCCCGGTGTCGGGGCTGCGCACCTACACGGCCGTGCGCGGCGGGTTCGAGGCCGGGGAGGTGCTGGGCAGCCGGTCCACCGATTCGATGTCGGGGCTCGGGCCGCCCGCCCTCACGGCCGGCACGCATCTGGCAGTGGGCCGGCCGGCGCGGGGATCGACGGTCGGGAACCCCGAGGAGCCGAGGCCGACCGCGGGGCCCGAGGTGCTGCGCGTCATCCCCGGTCCGCGCGACGACTGGTTCGACGACGGACCGGCCCGCCTGTACGGGACGGACTGGACGGTGACGGCCCGGTCCAACAGGATCGGCCTCCGCCTCGACGGGCCGGCCCTCGTCCGGGCCCGGGACGGTGAGCTTCCGAGCGAAGGTACGGTGCGCGGCGCGCTGCAGGTCCCGCCGTCGGGCCTGCCGGTGCTGTTCCTCGCCGATCATCCGGTCACGGGTGGGTACCCGGTGATCGCCGTCGTGGTAGCCGCGGACCTCGACAGGGCAGCGCAGCTCGCACCGGGATCCACGGTGCGGTTCCGCGTCGGACCCTAGCGCCCGATCGCCTGGTGCCCGAGCCGGTACAGCAGTACGTCGAAGGCGGCGCGCCGGTACTGTTCACGCGCCCGTGCCGAGGGGAAGGCGTCCAGGATCCGGAGCGCGCGTCGCTCCCGCTCCTCCAGGGCGAGGAGCTCGTTCTCCACGAAGGACGTGCGCGAGGTCACTGCCGGTCCCGTCGATGTCGGTAGTGGGGCTTCTGCGGGCCAGTCTAGAACGCCCTGATCCGGGAGAGCAGTGCACCTGAAGTTTCGCGGGCGGAAATGCTGCCGAAACCGCCGCTGCGTAACGTGGACCAGCAGACCACTTCCATAGGAGGCTGCGATGCAGACGCTGAGGGTCAGATACGTCCCCTGGACCAATCCGGTGGCCGTCGGGCTGCGTGAGGCGCTGCGTGCGGAGACCGACCGCGGCCAGTCGCCCGCACCCCTGCCGGCAGCGGCCGACGACGGAGCCGGTATCGCCGTCTTCCTCATCGCCTACGAGCTGGCCACGGGACAGCCCGTCGGCTGTGGCGGCCTGCGACTCCTCGATGCGACCCGCGCCGACGTCGACTCCGTCTATGTCCTGCCGTACGCCCGTTGGTCCGGCGTCTCACAGGCCATCACGGAGGAGCTGGCGTCCTGGGCACGGGCGCACGGCATCGCCGCGGTGGGTCCGAGTGGCGCCCTCGAGCGGCTGGGCGCCCTGCGGCTCTAGCACGGGACGGGCCGGAGGCCCGCACCCGGACGCAGAAGACCGCCCGACGTCTCCGGACGTCGGGCGGTCCTCTGGGGGAGCGCTGAGGGCTACTTGCGGGGCGCTCCGAGGTCCACGGGGTCCTCGTCGGTCAGGTAGGCGAACTCGGAGTGGGCGGCGATGTCGATACCGCGCAGTTCGTCCTCCTCTTCGATCCGGAGGCCGATGGTCCGCTGGATGACCTGGGCGATCACCCAGGTGACCACGAAGGAGTACGCGAGCACGGCGACCGTCGCGAGCGACTGGATGCCGAGCAGTTCGAACCCGCCGCCGTAGAACAGGCCTGCCACGCCGTTCGGTGCGTCCGGCGTGGCGAAGAAACCGATGAGCAGTGTGCCCAGGATGCCGCCGATCAGGTGGACGCCGACGACGTCGAGCGAATCGTCGAAGCCGAGCCGGAACTTGAGTTCGATCGCCAGCGAGCAGACGGCTCCGGCGATCGCGCCGATGGCCAGGGCGCCCATGGGACTGACGGCCCCGCAGGCCGGGGTGATGGCGACGAGTGCTGAGATGAGGCCGGAGGCCGCACCCATGCTCGTGGCGGCCCCGTTGCGGACCCGCTCCACGAGGGCCCAGGCGAGCAGTCCGGCCGCGGCGGCCACCGCGGTGTTGAGGAACACCACGGACGCGGCCTGCCCTGCGGACAGGGCCGACCCTGCGTTGAAGCCGAACCAGCCCACCCACAGCAGGCCCGCACCGACGAGGACGAGCGGCCGGCTGTGGGGTTTGGCGTGGTCCACCTTGGGCCAGCCGTGGCTGCGACCGAGCACGAGGGAGAGGGCGAGTGCTGCGATGCCGGCGTTCATGTGCACGGCCAGGCCACCGGCGAAGTCGACGGCACCCAGGTTGTTGACGATCCACCCGCCGACCACCGACCCGTCCTCGGAGGTGAAGGCGAAGACCCAGTGGGCGACCGGGAAGTACACCAGGGTGGCCCAGACGCCCGCGAAGATCATCCATGCACCGAACTTCATCCGGCCCGCCGCGGCGCCGGCCACGAGTGCCGTCGTGACGCAGGCGAAGAAGAGCTGGAAGCCCGCGAAGAGGATGGGCGGGATCGAGGCGGCCTGGTCCTCGGCGAGCAGCTGGCCCATGCCGGCGTATTCGGCGACATTCCCGATCAGCCCGAGCCCGCCCACCGAGTTGCCGAAGGCCATCGAGTAGCCGAACATGGCCCACAACACCGCGACGAGGCTTGCACCGCCGAAGCACATCATCATCATGTTGAGGATGCGGCGGGAGCCCACCATTCCTCCGTAGAACAGGGCCAGGGCCGGGATCATCAGACAGACGAGCGCGGAGCTGGCGAGAATCCAGGCGACGTTTCCAGAGTCCATGGGAAGTCCTTTTCCGTGATGGCGCCTGCGCGTGCCGGACGGGACTGAGCCGGGGCTGCACCTGGTGGGGTGCTGGACCGGGTATGGCACGCAGCGCTGAGTCATGGTAGGCAGCGCCACGTTTCGGCATCCGGCGGGCGCCGTTAACTCTGGGTTACGCGGTGTCCCAGCCCTAGCCCCCGGCGACGGACTGGATGATCATGACGGTCGCGCCCGCCGGGACCGGCGTGCCGAGACCGTCCAGCCGACGCACGTCCTCACCGTCCACGTAGATGTTCACGTAGCGCCTCAGCGCACCGGTCTCCTCGCGGATGCGCTGCTCGAGCAGGGGACGCCCCTCACCCAGGCTGTCCAGCAGCGAGGCCACGTCGCCGGGGCCGGGCAGGCTCATGCTGACCTCGCTCAGCCCGCCGAGGTAGGGGCGGAGAAGCGTCGGGATCAGGACGGTCACGGGGCTCGTCGCGGTCACGGGATGCCGTTCAGGCCGGGACGACGGCGGCGCGGACCGAGAGCACGTCCGGCAGGTTCCTCGCCACCTCCCGGAAGGTGCGGCCCTCGTCGGCGCTCGCATAGACGGTGCCGCCGCGTGTCCCGAAGTAGACGCCGGGGATGTCCGCCGTATCGACGCACGCGGCATCGCGGAGCACCGCGTTGTACTCCGCCCGGGGCAGGCCGGCGTCGCCGGCCTGCCAGGTGGAGCCGCCGTCGTCCGTCCGGTGCACCTGCAGGTGGCCCCCGGGCGGGATGCGCTCGCCGTCGGCCTTCAAGGGTATGACCCACGCGGTGCCGGTGCGGCGGGGGTGGGTGAGCATCACGAAGCCGAAGTCCGCCGGCAGCCCCTCGGCGATGGACTGCCACGAGTCCCCGCGGTCGGTGCTCGCGTACACGCCGTGGTGGTTCTGGGCGAAGAGGCGGTCGGGGTCCACGGCGTCACGGGCCACCTTGTGCACGCACTGGCCGAACTCCGGGTTCGGGTCGGGCATGAAGTAGGCGCTGATGCCCTTGTTCCGCGGTTGCCAGGAGGTGCCGCCGTCGTCGGAACGGTACACGCCGCCGGTACTCATCGCGACGTGGAGCGTCTCGTCGGCCGGGCTGGGCAGCACCGTATGGGCGGCGGCCCCGCCGAAGCCGGCGCCCCACTCGCTCCGGTGCGGGTGGTCCCACAGGCCGCGGTTGAGCTCGAAGGTCTCGCCGTGGTCGGTCGATTTCCAGACCGAGATGGGCTGGCAGCCGGCCCAGACGACGCCGGGGCGGTGATCGGCGTCGGGCTGGATCTGCCAGATGCGTTCCAGTGCCACGCCCTCGTCCGCGTCGAAGCGGATGCCGCCTTCCTGCGGCTCGGCCCAGGTCTCGCCGAGGTCGTCCGAGTGGGCGATGCAGGGCCCGAAGTGCCACGACATGCGGCCGGCGAACAGTCGGGTGCGCCCGCCGCGGGTGTCGATCCCGACGCTCGGGATCTCCTCCATCAGGAACTTCGGTTCGGAGAGCGTCCAGGTCTCCCGGTCGGGGCTCGACGCGAGCCAGAGGCCCTTCTTCGTGCCGATGGCGAGGACGATTGTTCCTGATGCTGGCATGGTGGCCCCCGTTGGCGTCGACCCGGTTCCTGACCGGCGGTGTGGTGCGGATCACTCGGGATGATGTCACCGACCACTCGATTTGTACAGGGTCGACTACCCGCTTCTGTCCGTAATCGCCGGGCGGGCGATTCGGCCGTGCCAGAGTGAAGACATTCGGTCGCTGGGAGCGAGGATCCGTTCGTCCCTGGAGGCATGACGTGAGTGACACAGTTCTCGGGAGTGCCGCGCTGTCGCGGCTCTGCCCCGGCCCACCGCACCGGCCCGGCTCGCGCCGGCACTGTGCGGGCAAGCACTGCGTGGAGGACCGGGGAGGGCTGCTCGTCCTGTGGTGGGCTCCCGGCTCACTGCTCGCCCCGACGGACGTCCTCGGCTCCTACGACGGGGTCCGTGACCTGTCCGACGGCCACCGGATGCCCCTCGTCGTGCATCTGCAGGGACTGGTCGGGATCGCCCCACAGGCCCGCTCCCTCCTCCTCGAAGCGTCCCTGGCCTCACGCATCGCGCTCGTGGGGACCGGACCGGTGGACCAGGTCATCGCGGGGTTCCTGGAGCAGGCCCTGTCGGAGACGCAGTATTTCGAGAGCGCCCCGGAGGCGATGGCGTGGGCGCGGTCCCCCTAGTGCCGGCCTAGCCGAACATCGGCGCGAGGAAACGGCGCTCGTACCGGCGGATGCATTTGCTGTCCTGCGCCAGGCGATAGGCGCCGATGCACTCAGGGTCCGTCGCCGCTTCCTCGCGGTACCGCTCGTAATCGGCGAGCGAGGGAAACGTGAACAGGGCATAGGCGATATCGCTGTCGCCCTCGCTCGGAAGGAAATATCCGTGGTGATTACCGCCCAGTCTCCCCACGAGCCGGATCCAGCGCCTGCCGTATTCCTCGAAGTCGGCGAGTTTGTCGGGGTCGATCTCGTAGCGGAGGTGGACGGTGACCATCGGGCTCCCCCTCGGTCAGCGGCTCTCGTTGTAGGCGTCGATGATCGACTGGGTGATGCGACCGCGGGAACTCGGGTTGTAGCCGTTGTCCTGCGCCCACCGGCGGATCTGCTGGGTGTCCTCCCGCTTCGCACGCGAGGACGCCTTCGGGCTCGCGGACGGCTGCTTGCCCGAGCCCGCCTTCCGCCCCTTGTCGACATACCCGGAGAGGGCAGAGCGCAGCGACTCCGCATTCTGTTCCGTGAGGTCTATTTCGTAGTTCGTGCCGTCGAGGCTGAATCGAACCGTTTCCTGTGCTTCTTCACCATTCAGGTCATCCACCAGATGGACCTGTACCCGCTGTGACATCTCATTCTCCTGTATTGTCCGGACGAATTCGTTGGCCCCAGATTCCGACCTTATCGCTTACCCGCCGGTATTTCGACATAAAGCCGTGACGGTGGACGACGGATGTGTTCTTACACACAAAAGCAGGGTCACTGCAGGAGATATGCCGTCGCGGCCGCGAATTCCGCGTCCGTGAGCAATCCGCGGTCCCGGAGGTCGGCCAGCCGGGCGAGACTTTCGAGGAGCGGGATCGTCGATCCTGCTCTGTCGCCCCCACCGGGCTCGTGCAGCGGGGACGTCGCGGGGTCGGGGACCGCCGGCGGCCACACGGGCGCACCCGAGGACGCCGGGGCGAGCAGCCCAGGGCGATGGCGGCGACTGGCGGACATCTGTGCCTCCGGATCGGGATGGGTCAGGTGGCCGCGGCGCCGTCGGCGAGGAAGGCCTGGATCACGGATTCGTGGGGGACCCGGGTGTGGAGCGCTGTGGTTCCGCCACTGTGGCGCACCTGCTCGGCGACGCGTTCGGCCCAGCGGTACTCGACGGCAGCCATCAGGCCCACTTCGCCTGCGCCCACATGCCCTGACGCGAGCGTGATGTCCGCCTCGCTCAGCAGGGTCATGGCCTCCCCGTCGACCACGAGGTCCTTCCATTCCTCCCGGAGCCCCGAGTCGAGGTCGGAGACGGTGAGCACCCCGTCGGGGGCCCTGCTGAGCACCACCACGTCGATCAGGGCCACGGCACCCACGCGCACGGCATCACCGAAGGATTCGAGCACGGCCGGTGCTACGTCGGCACCCGGGAAGGTGTAGACGAAGACGTCGACGGGTCCAACCCTCATGCTGCCTGTACCTCCTGCTCCGTGGGGTGATCCCTCCATCATCGGCTCGTCCGCTCCGCCGGATCCTCACCCCCACCGGGTGGTCCGGCCGGCCGGACCGACGGGCGCCGGTCGGGGCTTGCGGCAGCATCAGGCGGGCCGCCCGCGGGTCTCACCCCCTACGGGTGATACTCCCCGCTCGGGAAGGGGGCAGGTTGGTCAGCGGGTCGGAAAAGCTCCGGCACGCCTCGAGGAGGAAGAACGATGGCAACCCTTTCCGTGTGGAAGTTCGACGACGCCGACGGCGCGAGCGGGGCAGAGCAGGTGCTGCTCGAACTGCAGAGCAAGGAACTCATCCGCGTGCACGACGCCGCGGTCGTGTCCTGGCCCTCGGACGCCAAGAAGCCGAAGACGCGGCAACTCCACAACCTCACCGGGGTGGGCGCGCTCGGCGGATCCTTCTGGGGCTTCCTGTTCGGCATCCTCTTCTTCGTCCCGCTGCTCGGCGTCGCGATCGGCGCGGCGGTGGGCGCCCTCAGCGGCTCCCTGGCCGACGTCGGGATCGACGACTCGTTCATCAAGCGGATCCGGGAGAAGGTCACGCCCGGGACCTCGGCACTGTTCCTCCTGAGCTCCGATGCCGTGCCGGATCGCGTCGCGGAGGCGTTCCAGGGCGTGCGGGCCGAACTGCTCGAGACCAACCTGAGCCGCGACGACGAGGACGCGCTGCGCGCGGCCTTCGCGCCCGAATGAGAAGCAACCGGGCCCATGCGGGGTGAGGCATCCGGTCGTCCTCCTCGGCCGACCCCTCTGGCCAACCCCCGGCATCGGGATCACACTTGATGCACCCTCGCATCGGGGTTGATGCCGACCCGGTGCACGACGACATCGCGGGGAGGGGTGGATGGATGTGACCAGCGTGGTGGGGCGCAAGACCAGGGTCCCGGAGCGCGACGAGCGCGAGGTCCCGCGACCGCGCCTGACCGATCGTCTCGATGCCCTGCACGAGGCGGGTGGCCGCATCCTGCTCGTCACCGCCGCCGCGGGCTTCGGCAAGACCGCGGCGGCCGGAGAGTGGGCGCGCCTGCGGCGCGAGGCGGGCGACGACGTCGCCTGGGTGACGCTCGATCCCTCGGACAACCGGCCCGGACGCTTCTGGCACCTGCTGGGTGTCGCGCTCACGGGGGAGGAGGCGGGCTGGCAGGGGCCCGACGACGACGCCTCCCTGCGGATGGCGATGATCGACGCCCTGATCGACCGCTGCGCGGAGAACGGGGCCCGTGTGCTTCTCGTCCTCGACAACTGCGAGCACCTCACCCACCGCGTGCTCCTCACCGAGCTCGACTACCTGATCGAGCGGACCCCTGCCACGGTGACGGTCATGTTGTGCGGCCGCAGGACGCCCGACCTCCGTTCGCTGTACAAGATGGATCTCGACGGGACGGTCGGACGCCTGGCGCAGGAGGACCTGGTCATGCGCCGGCGCGAGGTCAGGAAGCTCTTCGCGCCGGAGCGGCCCGACGTCGAGATGCTGCTCGACACCACCGAGGGCTGGGCTGCCGCCGTCGCCCAGGCCCACCGCGCCACCGCACCCGACGCCCTGTCGCGGAGCGACCCGCACGGCGGGGAGCCACTTCTCGAGAGGCTGTGCGGCCCGCTCTTCAGGTCCTACCGCCCGGCGATCCGCGAGACGCTCGCAGCCATGGCCCTGATCGAGCCCTTCACGGTGGGGGACGTCGAGGTGGCGCTGGACCGGACGGACGGGGCGCAGCTCGTGGCACGGACCGTCGCGGAGACGGGGATGGTCGTGACGGTGCAGGGTCCCGGACCTGCGGATCGGTTCCGGTTGCACCGTCTGTTCGGCCGGTGGTTCGCAGAGGCCGCCCCTGGCAGTGCCCGCTCGGACGCCGAGGTGGTCCATGCGCGGATGGCACCGCACCGCCTCCGGCAGGGACATCACGCGCTCGCCCTCCACCATGCCGGCAAGGCGCACGACGAGGACCTGCTGCGGCACGTCGTGAGTGTCTCGGGGCTGCAGCTGCTCTGGCAGAACGATCTGCGGACGCTGGCTTCCGCCGTGCGGGAGATCGGCTTGACGACGTCCGGGGAACTCGCGCTGCTCGAGTGTCTGATCGCCCTCGCCGAGGGGGACCCCGAGAGGGCGGCGCGGGCCGCCGCCCGGCGGGGCGGCCCGGGCGGCGACGCCCCGCGCCGGCTGGTGCCTCCCTTCGACACCCTGGACGTGGGGCTGGAAGCACAGTTGCTGCTCCTGGAGGGCCGGGCGGCCGAAGCGGTCGCGCTGCTGGAGCGGCTCGACCTCGACGACGTAGCGCCCGATGCCCGGGTGTTCGCCCTGAACATCCAGGTGGCGGCCCTCATCGCGGCGGCGAGAGTGCCGGAGGCGCGGACGCTGGCCCGGAAGGCGCTGAAGGAAGCGGCCGCCCGGGCCAACCCGGGTGCGGTGATCGACGCCGGCATGGCCAGCGCGTCGCTGGCCACGATCGCCGAGGACTTCCCCGAGGCGTCCGCCCAGGCCCAGGCCGCCATCCGGCGCGGAGAGGAGCACGGCCTCCGGTACAGCCCGCGGCTCCGTCCCGCGCACCTGATCGCGGCATGGGCGGCGTTCCATGTCCTCGACGACGACGGCGCCGGCCTGCACAACGCCTTCGTGTTCAGGGCCCTGACGGCAGCGCCGATCGTCGCCCACTCCTCGGGGAAACTGGCCCTGATCCTCTCCTTCCCGACCTCCGGCCGGCGCGCGGAGATCGCCGAGGAGCTGCTCGACAGGGTGCGCTTCGACCTGACCGCCGGGGCCTTCCCCGCCGACGTGGCCCTGTGTTCCCTGCAGGTGGCCGAGATGATGCTGTCCCTCCAGCGGTCCGACGACCTCGCCCGGCTCAAGGTGGATCTGCGCAGGAGTCAGGGCATCAGCGGCGAACTCCACACCATCTCGGCCTGGGAGCTCGTGGCATCCGGCCAGCTCGCACGGGCGCGCCAGCTCCTGACGAGCGTCACCTCGGAGTTCGTCACGAGCCAGAGCCGCGTGGGACTCGTCGCGGCGTGGGCTCTCCTCGCACGCGTGGAACTCCTGGAGGAGCGGACGTTCAAGGCCCGGGAGGCGCTCGAGAAGGCGCTGGCGATCGCGGCCCGGCACCGCACCGTCCGCGGCTTCGCCTACGCCGGGGACACCGTGCGGCAGGCCCTCGAGACCGACCGCCACCACTTCCCCCGCTACCGGCGCGAGATCGACCTGATCGGCAGGCATGCCTGCCCGCCGGAGGCGCTCATCGGACCGCCGCTCACCCCGAGGGAAGAGGAACTGCTGGCGCTGCTGCCCACCTTCGCCACCGTGGAGGAACTCGCCCACGACCTGCAGATCTCCACGAACACCGTGAAGACGCACATCCGGGGCATCTACCGGAAGCTGGGCGTCGGGACCCGACGGGAGGCGATCGCGGCGGCGTCACGCCTCGGCGTCGCAGCTCCGGTCGCCACGACGCACCTCCTGCGTCCCACGATCGTCCGCTAGGAGCCCATCCACCCGTCGAAAGGAGAGTGTCCGTGGTCCGGTTGCTTCGTGCCCTGATCCTCCAGTGGCTCGTCCTCGTCGTGGTCCTCGCCATCACGGCGCTGCTCGTCCCGGGCGTCCAGGTGACGGGTGGGCTGTGGGGGCTCATCGTGACCGCGGCCGTCGTCGGGCTCGTGAACGCGCTGGTGGGTCCGGTGCTCCGGCTGCTGGCGCTGCCTCTCACACTGCTGACGCTCGGGCTCTTCTCCCTCGTGGTGAACGCGGTGCTGCTCTGGCTGTCCGCCGTCCTGAGCGGCTCGCTCCAGCTGGGAGGTCCGCTGACGACGATCCTGGCCGCGTTCGTCATCTCCGTGCTGAACGCGGTCGGCACCCGGCTGGTCCTTCCGCGCCGCACCGACGATAGGACCAGTCGGCGGCACGGCTAGTTCCGGGCCGCCGTCCCCCGCTCGTCGATCACCGGGGGCAGCCCGAACGCCTCGAACATCTCCGGGTACAGGAAATTGTGGTGTCCGGTGATGCGCTCGCCGTCGGTCTCGATGACCTGGATGGCCCACGGCTCCCAGAGCCCCGGCTCCACGAAGTGGTAGTTGGCGAACCCTCCCGCACCGTTGACGTCGAGGGGGAGGAGGCGCCCGTTCTCGCAGACACTGCCCTTGCCCACGAACCAGGCGATGACGTCAGCGGGCCCGCTGAGCCACAGGTCGAAGGGCGGCATGGACAGGACCACGTCGTCGCGCAGCAACGACACGAGCACGTCCATGTCGTAGGACTCGAAGGCTTCCAGGTACTTCGCGAGAAGGACCTTGTGCGCGGGGTCCTCGAGGGGCATCGGCGCCGCGGGCTCGTAGGCGGCCATCGTCTTGCGAGCACGCTGCAGGGCGCTGTTGATCGACGCCGTGGTCACCTCCAGGAGCACCGCGACCTCGGCGGCGGACCAGCGGAGCACCTCACAGAGGATGAGCGCGCTCCGCTGGAGCGGCGGCAGGTGCTGCAGGGCCGCCACGAAGGCCAACCGGACGGTCTCCCGGGCCTCGGCGACCACCGCGGGATCCCCCGACAGGTCGATCACGCGCGCGTCCGGGATGGGCTGCACGAAGACGTTCTCCGTGACCGGGGCGCCGAGCACGGCCTCCGCCGTCCGCGTGGACGGACCCAGGTCCATCGGTCGGGCCCGGCGCTGTGGGCTGCGGAGCATGTCCACGCAGACGTTGTGGGCGATGCGGAACAGCCAGGTACGGAGGGAGGACTGCCCGGCGAAGGATTCCCGCTTCGACCAGGCTTTGATCATGGTCTCCTGCACGGCGTCCTCGGCCTCGGACGCGGCACCGAGCATCCGGTAGCAGTACCCCGTCAGCTCGCGCCGCGACGCTTCCAGGAGTTGTTCGAACGGCGCTGTGTCGTCGGCCCCCGGTGGTGTCCCCCGGGTCGTGGTGGCGGGCTGCATGCATCCGAGCGTAGCGACGGCCGCGCGGGCGCGGGAGGCATGCGGCAGGAAAAGTTTCGCCGCGTCGATGATTCGGCGCCCTTTCCGGCGTCTACTGGGGTGGAAGTCACCACCATCATCGGGAGCCACCATGCGCAGACTCACAGCCGGCCTCTTCTCCTCCGTGGACGGAGTGGTCGAATTCCCCCACCTCTGGCAGTTCGACAGCTTCGACGCCGAGCTCGGCGCCGGGATGGGGGAGATGATCGGCCGGGTCGACACCGTCCTCCTCGGGCGGCACGGGTACGAGGAATGGGCGGAGTACTGGCCTGCCGCGGAGCCCGACGACCCGTTCGGGCGCTTCATCAATCCCGTGCGGAAGTACGTCGCGTCCCGCACCCTCGACGGTGAGCTGGGCTGGACGAACGCATCCCTCATGGACGCACCGCTGGAGGACTTCGTCGGCACCCTGAAGCAGACGGACGGCGGTGACATCGGCATCTGCGCCAGCATCTCCCTCGTGCGCCGGCTCATGTTCGCGGGCCTGCTCGACTCCCTGACGCTCATGATCCATCCGGTGGTCGCGGGCACAGGCCGTCATCTCTTCGAGCCGTCGGATCCCGTGACGAAGCTGGAACTGCAGGACCTGACGCGCACCAGCAAGGGCAACGTCCTGGCCACGTACGGCCTCCGCAGCGAACAGTAGGGAGCAGAAGAATGTCATTCCAGGCATATCTCGACGCCATCGAGGCGAAGACGGGACTCACCCCGCGGCAACTCGTCGACCGGGCGGCGGAGCGGGGTCTCGACGCACCCGGTACGAAGGCAGGGGAGATCGTGACCTGGCTCAAGGAGGACTACGACCTCGGCCGGGGCCACGCCATGGCACTGGTGCACGTCATCAGGAACGGTGCCGCCATCGGCGACCGGCACGTGGGCACCGAGGGGGCGCATCGTGACGATTCGGCGGAGCTGTGGCTCGACGGGGCGGCGACGAAACCCGGACAGGCCGCGACCTGACGGGCGGCACGCCTAGACTGCTGGGCATGGCCGTCCTCATCGATCCACCGTCGTGGCCGGCGCACGGCACGCTGTTCTCCCACCTCGTCTCAACGCGGTCGCTCGAGGAACTGCACCGGTTCGCAGCGGCCGCCGACATCCCGCGCCGCGCGTTCGACGAGGACCACTACGACGTGCCGGCCCGGCGGTACCGCGACCTCGTGGAGCGCGGGGCGCAGGAGGTGAGCGGAGGGGACCTCGTGAGGGAGCTCGTCAGGAGCGGCCTTCGTGTTCCCGCGCGCCGCCGTGCCCCGAAGCTCCGGGCCGCGCTGGCCTCGCGCTGGGCCTCGCTCCTGCCGTCGGATCCGGTGCTGGGCGAGGACCTCCTCGAGCGCTGGGGCGAACCGCACCGGAGGTACCACACGCCGTCCCACCTCCTCGCGGTACTCGAGGCACTCGACCTGCTGCTGCAACCGGGGGACCTCCCGCTCCGCAGGGGCGTGCTCCTCGCCGCCTGGTTCCACGACGCCGTCTACGAGGGGGTGGCGGGCGACGACGAACGCGCCTCCGCGGCGCTCGCCGCCGAGCGGCTCCGGACGGTGGGTGAGCCGGAAGCGCGGGAGGTGGAGCGGCTCGTCCTGCTCACCATCACGCACGACCCGGCACCCGGCGACCGGGCCGGTGAGCTCCTGTGCGACGCCGACCTCTCGGTGCTCGGCGCGGCGGAGGGGGACTACCTGAGCTACACCCGGGCCGTGCGCGCAGAGTATTCCCATCTTCCGGATCAGGCATTCATCGAGGGGCGCAGGACCGTGCTGCAGCACCTCCTGACCCTCGAGCCCCTGTTCAGGACCGCCGCGGCCAGGGAGCGCTGGAGTGCGCGTGCGCGGACGAACATGGAACTCGAGCTCGCATCCCTCGGATGAGGGTGGGACCAGGGTCCGGAGCCCACCCTCATCCGGGAACCGGATCAGCCTTCGACGGCGGCGATCTCGTTCGGGGTGCCGGGCAGTTCGTCGGACGAGGTGATCCCGCCGGTGGTGAGGTCGACGGCGTGGAGCTTCCTGGCGGCGGGGTCGGTGATGTACGCGGTGTCACCCACGACCTTCAGGGCGGGATGCGGGTCCTGCCATTCGACGGGCCCCGCCCAGGGGTCGAGGACAGGGGTGGAGTCGGTGATGTCCCCGGTGTCGGGGTCGAGGGTGTGCAGAGCGCCGTCGGAGGCGATGATGAGGATCTCGCCTCCGGGTCCGCGGGCGACGTCACGGAAGGTGTACTCGACGCCTTCGGGGAGGTCGATGACCTTCAGGGTCTTCGCTTCGGTGTCGATGAGGATCAGTTCGCTGAGCAGGTAGCCCTCTGAGTCAGGATCGGAGTTGTAGTCGCCGGCCACGATGGGGCTGGCGTCACTGACGTACGCGTTACCCATGCGTCCGTACTCGTCGGGGGCCTGGATCTTGGTGATGTCACCGTTGTCGTAGGCGAGAACGCCGTTGCTGCAGCCGAAGACGACGACCTCGTCCTTCGTGGTGCCCTCGCCGTGGACGGAGGGGCATTCGTCGCTGGTGGCGATCTCGTCGCCGTCGGCGTCCATGACCCTGATGCCGGAACGGCTCTCGGAATCACCGACCGTGGTGACAAAGGTGCCGTCCTCGAGGACGACGGACACACCGTGATGTGCCTCGTCGCCCGCGACGATCTCGGTTTCGGGGAGACCGTCCTCCACCTCGAGCAGGTCGTCGGTGGTGAAGATGGTGGTGTCGCTGGTGCCGTCGGCGTAGAGGACGGTCTTGTCGCCGTGCTGGACCACGTGCCCGGCGGTGTCGGCTTCGAACACCAGGTCCGTGAGCTTCGGCTCTGCCTGCCAGGAGCCGGAGGGATCGGTCCAGGTCCCGAGGTCCAGGACCTGGAAGCCCTCGGGCACGGTGACCAGTGCGTGCCGGCCGTCTCCTGCAGGGTTGAGGCGCGTGAATCCCTCGACGGGCAGGTCGCCCTCGACCTCCATGGTGGTGCCGTCGAGGACGACGATGCCGCCGTCGTACGTCAGTGCCACGCGGGGAGCAGCGGATGGGGCTGCCGCTGATGCGGTGGTCCCCGGAGCGGCCGACGGATCCGCCGCCGGTTCCGGGGCGGAGCCGCACGCTGTCATGAGCAGGGCGGACGTGGCCCCGGTGGCGGCGAGGGCCAGGTGCCTCCGGCGTTTCGTGAGCGAATTCATCGTCATGATTCTCCTTCCATGGTTCGGATCTCAGGGTGAGAGTCCGGTGGAGATGCGCTCCGTGTTCGTGCGCATCATGGCGAGGTACGTGTCAGCGCCCTCGCCGGGGTCGGTCAGGGATTCGGAGAAGAGTTCGACGACGTCGACATCGATGTCGGCTCCATCGGCGAGGACCTGGACGAGCCGATCGGGCTGGGAGGACTCGGCGAAGATCGTGCCGACCTTCGCCTCCTCGATGGCGGCGACGAGTCCGCGGAGATCGGAGGCGCTGGGTGAGGCGAGCGTGGTGCCACCCGGGATCACTGCACCGATGACGCGGAAGTCGTAGCGTTCGGCGAGGTAGCCGAAGACGTGGTGGTTCGTGACGAGGTTCCGCCGCTCGGCGGGGATCTGCCCGAACGCGGTGGCCATGGACGACTCGAGTGCCGAGAGCTCCGCGCGGTATGCGTCGGCGGACTCCGTGATCGACGCGGCGTCCACCCCGCCGATGTCGGAGAGCCGGGTCTGGAGCTCGTCGACGACGTCGATCATGAGCCCCGGGTCGGTCCAGAAGTGGGGATCGGGTGCGCCCTCGGATTCGCCTTCCGTGTAGGCGAGAGGTTCGATGACCTCGCCGGCGACGAGCAGGGGGACGTTCTCGGACTGCGCACTGTCGAGGTGTTGCTGCAGCCCTTCTTCCAGGCCCAGGCCGTTGGTGACGATCAGGTCCGCCTGCCGCATCATCGCGCCATCCTGCGCGGAGATCTCGAACGAGTGCGGGTCGGCGTCGGGCTGCATGAGCACCCGTACGTCCGCCTCGTCGCCGACGACGTTCCGGACGACATCCCCGAGGATGTTGGTGGTCACCACGACGACCGGTTCATCGGTCCCTGCTGCGGCGCAGCCGGGGATGCCGATGATCGCTGTTGCGGCCAGGACGAGTGCCAGGCGCCGGTGCGCCCTGTTCATCGACCGACCTCCGCCAGGTGAGCGGGGATGGTGTCGGTGTCGAAGGTCCGGGCGATCCGGGCATCATCGGCGAAGTCGATCTCGAACAGCGACTGTTCGGCCGGAGCGTTGAGATAGGCCCGCTGCTGGTCGACGGTCAGCTCGACCCCGGCCAGGAGCTCCGGATCGGCCAGGGTCCGTGGCAGGAGCGGGTCGGTCGCGGCGATCGTCGCACCGGTCCCGGCGGACAGGACGAGGACGCGTCCGTCCGCAGCGAGGGCGACGACGTGGCCCTCCTCGTCGTCGACCGCGGAGACCTTGAGCAGGGGCACATCGGCCGGCAGGAAGTGCCAGGACCGTTCGCGGGTATCGAGCAGCCACGCACCCCGGTCTCCGGCGACGGCGGCGACGGTCGGACGTCCCGCACGGGCGCGGAAATCGGTTGCTTTCGGTGCACTCGTTCCGGCGGGATAGGGAATCCGTTCGTACACGACATCACCGTCCTCGAGCGTCACCAGAAGGGCGCCGTCATCACATCCGATGACGGTGCCGACCGTCGTGGTGATGGTGCCTTGCGCGTCGATGCAGTCGGCGGTTGCGCCGCCGACTGGTTCGCCCTCGACGTCGAAGGCCTGGACGGAGGCTGCTGTCCCGTCCGCACCGGGTCGGGTCAGGAGGGTGACGTCCGAGAGGGGGACGAGCATCCCCTCATGCGGTTCTGCCGAGAGTCCGGTACGGACGCCGAGTTCGCCCTGTGCGAGGGCGTCGTTGTCGAGCACCATGCCCTCACCGCTGTCGGGGAAGTAGACGCCCGTACCCGAGGAGCCGGGCGTCACGATCGCTCCGCCTGAGCCGTCGATCGTGCCGATGATCTTCGGTTCACCGCGGTAGTAGTGGAAATGGTCTTCGTGGTCCCAGGTCCACATCCCGCTGTCGATGATCGTCATCGCACCGGTGGTCGCGGACGACGCGAAGAGGTAGCGCCCGTCGGTCGAGATACCGCTGACGTCCGGGATCCCGCCGACGGTCGTGGTGTTCTCGTCTGCCAGATCAAGCAGCCTGATCCGGCCTTCGGTGTCCAGGGTCATCAGGTGCAGTTGGGGCTCGGCGACTTCCGTGGAGCCCTCGAGCATCCCATGACCGTCACCGATCGGGGCCGCTGCGGAGCGGGAAGCGACCGAAGGAGGCGTCGCCTCCGCGGCGGGCCCGGACGGATCGGCGGTGGAGCAGGAAGCGAGGGTCAGGGTCAGCAGGGGGAGGCAGAGCAGCAGGGCATCAGGCGTTCGCACGAAGGGCTTTCTGTGATGGATGTACCGGTTCCGAACCGGCGGAACGGTCGAAGCTTCGCGAAAAGCTGTCGGTCGGGTTGTCGGCAGAGGCGCGGCGCCGGGTGATGCCGCGGATGATGCTCGACAGGGCAGCACATGCGATGGCGGCGAGGGCGATGGACGCGCCGGCGGCGGTGCCGACGTACCAGGAGGTCAGGAGCCCGAGGAACACCGAGAAGACGCCGATCAGTGCCGCAAGGGCCATGGTCGTCGGGATGCGCGTGGTCCACGCAGTGGCAGCAACAGCGGGTGCGAGAAGCAGCCCGATGACGAGCAGCGCGCCGACGGCCTGGTAGGAGGCGACGACGGCGAGCGTGACGAGCCCGACGAGGAGCACCTGCGCGAGACGGGGTCTCAGCCCCGACACCTGCGCGATCCTCCGGTCGAAGGCGAGGGCCATGAACGCGCGGTGGAAGGCGGCTGCAACGAGGACGGTGAGCAGCAGGGCGCCGGCGAGCAGCCAGAGGTCGCCCGGTCGGATCGCCAGCACGTCGCCGAAGAGGACGGCCGTCGCGTCGGTGGCGAAGCTGCGTGAGTGGGAGATGACGACGACGCCGGCAGCGAGCATGCCGACGAAGAGGAGTCCGATGCTCGTGTCGTGGGACAGGCGTCCCCGCCGGGCCAGGAAACTCACGCCGAGGCTCATGATGATCGCGCTGCACGCTGCTCCGAGGATGACGGGGACGCCGGCGAGGGTCGCGAGGGCGACACCGGGGAGCATTCCGTGCGCCATCGCCTCGCCCAGGAACGCCATCCCGCGGACGACGACCCAGGTGCCGACAACGGCACAGATGGCTGCGCAGAGCGAGCCGCCGAGGAGCGCTCGCAGCATGAAGTCGGCGGTGAACGGTTCGAGGAGGAAGGGCACGTCGCCACCCTAGACTTAAATGATAGTCATTCTCAATATGGTAGTTTCGGTGGATGCTCCGCCACCCCTCGCCTCCCGCCACCGCTACCGACGCGCGGCCGATCGTCCTCCACGGGGTATGGGTCGACCATGACGGCGTGGACGCCTTGTGCGGCGTCTCGCTCACCGTCGAGCCCGCCAGGATCACCGTGGTGACCGGAGCGAACGGTTCCGGGAAGTCGACCCTGCTCGCGGTGCTGGCGGGCCTGCTGGTGCCCCGCCGGGGTCGGGTGGTCCTGCCGGTCCGGAGCACCGCGCTGGTCGCCCAGCGCAGCGAGGTCACCGACCGCATGCCGCTGACGGTGCACGACGTCGTGAGCATGGGGCGCTGGCCGGAGGCCGGGCTGGTGCGGCGGCTCACCTCCGGGGACCGGCGCATCATCGACGACTGCATCGGTCTCGTCGGCCTCGACGGGTACGCACGGCGTCCGCTGCATGCCCTCTCGGGTGGTCAGCGGCAGCGCGCCTTCCTCGCCCAGGGGCTCGCGCGGCGCGCCGACGTCATCCTGCTCGACGAACCGACGACGGGGCTCGACGCCGGGACGCGCGCCGTCGTCGCCGATCTCCTCACGGCGGAGAGATCGCGCGGAGCGATGATCGTCTGCGTCTCGCACGACGACGTCGTCCTCCGGGCGGCGGACCGGCTGGTCCGCCTCGAGGCCGGACGGGTGGTGTCCGGCCTCGAGGCGGCCGATCGGGGTGCCCGTCCCCCGCAGTAGGCCATGAATCCCAGGCCGCGAAAGATGGACATTCCTGCTATCCGATATCTAATATATCCATATGAGGATGGCCCAGCTCAGCGAGGTGAGTTCGATCCCCGTCGCGACCATCAAGCTCTACCTCCGGGAAGGACTTCTCGCCCCGGGCACGCGGACCAGTCCCAATCAGGCGCAGTACGGCCTGCCTCACCTCCGGCGCCTCAAGCTGATCCAGGCGCTCGTCCGGCTCGGTCGACTGAGCCTTGCCGCGGCCGGCGACGTCCTCGACGCCATCGACTCCGACCGCCCGCTCATCGAGACCTTCGGCATCGCCCAGCGCGCCGCCACCCGGGTGGTCGATCGGGACAGGATCCGCGAGGCGGACCTGGAGCGCCTGGCACCGTTGATCGAGGGCTGGCACGTCGACCCGGACGGCTGCGGACGCTACGACGCCGCGGCCGCACTCACCGCGCTCCAGGAATCCGGCCTGAACGCCTCGGACGACTGGTACCGGCACTATGCCGACGCGGCGCTCGCCGTCGCGGAAGCCGATCTCGACCTGGTGGACGCCCAGGAGGGGCGGAGTGCGAAAGCCGAGACGGTCGTCGTGGGCACGGTGCTCGGGGATGCCCTGTTCGCCGGGCTGCGCCGCGCCGCCCAGGAGCACGTCTCCTACATCCGGTACGCCGGACGCGGCGGGGCACCCCCCACCGCCCACTGAAGTCCCGAGGAGGACCGATGTCGCATCCCCCGAACGCAGTTCGCCGGCCGCAGGCCGGCGTCGCCTGGCACATACCGCTCCTGCTCCTGTCCGCCCTGATGGCCGTCACCGGTCTCGTGAGCGTGGTCGGCCTCGTCATCGACCCCCGCGAGATCGTCGGTGCGCCCGCATGGGCCAAACCCCTGAAGTTCTCGATCTCGTTCCTGCTCTACGCCCTGACGCTGTCCTGGCTGATCGGTCAGGTGCGCTCGGCACGGCGCCTGGCCTGGTGGCTGGGGACGGCGGCCGCCGTGGCCGTCGTGGTGGAGATGGTGATCATCGTCGGCGCCGTCGTCGCGGACACCACCAGTCACTTCAACGTGACCTCGCCGTTCAGCACGACGCTGTGGGGCATCATGGCGATCTCCATCGTCGTGGTGTGGCTGGCGACGCTCGTGGTGGCTGTCCTCCTGTTCCGCGTGCGGGGCGGGGACCCGGCACGGTCCACCGCCATCCGGGCCGGGGTGGTCATCGGCCTGACCGGCCTGGCCCTCGGGTTCCTGATGACGGGTCCCACGGCGGCGCAGCTCGACGACTGGCACGGCATCTCCGGCGCGCACACGGTCGGGGCGGGGGATGGCGGCCCCGGCCTGTTCCTCCTCGGATGGAGCACCGTGGCCGGGGATCTCCGCGTGCCCCACTTCGTCGGAATGCACGCCCTGCAGCTGCTGCCGATCAGCGCCATCCTGCTCGAGGCGGTGGCACGCCGTGTACCCGGCCTGCAGTCGCCCCGGGTGCGCTGCCGGGTCCTCCGGGTGCTCGCGGCGCTCTACGCCGCGATTCTCTCGGTCCTCACCCTCCAGGCCCTCGCCGGGCAGTCCGTGGTCCATCCGAGCCCGGAGGTCCTCGTGGGATCGGTGGCGCTGGTGCTCCTGGCCGCGCTGTCGATCCTGGTGATCGTGGTCCGGAGCGCGGAACCCGACCGGGGCGTCCCTTCGCCCGCATCCGTGGCCCTGCCGGCTCCGGGCGGCGCGTCATGAGCTCCCGCACCGGGCAGCCCGTGCCCGCACGCACCTGGGCCGTGGTCGTGGCATACGCGGTGCTCTCCGTCGCCGGACTGGTCGGCACCTGGTACTTCAACCTGGCGTACAGGGGCACCGACGGTACCTACCTCGAGGCCTGGTTCGCCAATGCGGCCAGTTCCTCGGCCGCCGTGGACGTCATCGTGGCCGCAGTCGCGGCCTGCGTCTTCTACGCCGTCGAGGGACGCCGGCTCGGCTGGCGACGCCGGTGGCTCCTCTTCGTCCCGCTCACCTTCGTGGTCGCCCTCGCGTTCGCCCTGCCGCTGTTCCTGCTGCTGCGGGAGCTCCATCTCGCCCGCGAAGGATCCCGCGCACCGGTGTCCGGGCCGGACCAGGCCGTCAGTCGGCATGACGCGCCGCATCCCGTCGTGGAAGGAAGGAATCATGGGATCGATCGATGACGCACTCGCCGGACTGCAGGATCCGGACCGCGCATGCCTCCGGCACGTCGTCGCGTGTGCGCGCGAGCTCTGCCCCGAGGCGGTGGACGGGGTGAGCTACGGGGTGCCGGCCCTCCTCCTCGAGGGGAAGCCGCTGCTCGGCGTCGCCGCGGCCGCGCAGCACCTCGCGCTCTACCCGTTCTCGCCCGCCGTGCTCGATGCCGTGGCGCCGGCACTCGAGGGTTTCTCCCGGTCCAGGGGCACCATCCGCTTCACGGCGGCCAGGCCCCTGCCCGACGACGTGGTCCGCGAGATCGTCCGCCTGCGGAGCCTCGAGATCACCACGCCCCGAGGGGCTGCGTGATCCCGGCGCGGCCGGTCACGTTTCGGCGCCCATTCGCCCGGGCCCATGGCCACCGTGCGAGGAGACCCCGATCATGGGTGCATGACATGGTCGGTCCGCCTCGGCGTCGCGGCGCTCGTAGCGATCCTCACGGCGTGCGCGACTCCGGGGAGTCCCGGAGTCGCTCCCGGTGATGCCCCTCGCGCCGCTGATCCGACGGGTGCGTACGCGGCCGACGCACCCGCCGCGGACGGCGAGGTGATCGGCCAGGGCACCGTGCTGCAGAGCGGGGATGCGCCGCCCGAGTTCTGCCTCGGCGGCGTGATGGAGTCCTACCCGCCGCAGTGCAGCGGCCCGCCGATCCTGAACTGGGACTGGGAGCCGGCCGGCGGCTTCGAGACCGCATCCGGGGTGACGTGGGGCGCCTACGCGGTGACCGGCACCTGGGACGGCAGGGCCTTCACGCGGACGGGCGTGCCCGTCCCCCTCGCGCTCTACGACGCGATGCCCTTCGACGACCCGCTGGCCGGCAGGCAGGGGGCTACCGCCCCGCACGACCTCGAGCGCATCCAGCAGGAGGTCTATCCCGGTCTCGAGGGCTCCGCGCTCACGGCCGGGATCGATCGCGGCTTCGTCGTCGTCACGGTCGTGTACGACGACGGCACGGTCCAGGCGCGCATGGACGCCCGGTACGGCGCCGACGTCGTCGTCGTGCTGTCCGCACTGCGGCCCCACGGTTGACCCGATGGACCTGCCGCCGGTGCTCCTACCGGGACTGCAGGGCGTCGAGGGCGACGGCCATGGCCGCTGCCACGCGACCGTCGAGGCGGGCGCCGGGGACGGTGACGAGGTACGTGTCGCGCAGCGACGGTAGGCGCTCGGAGGCCAGCACCGTCTGCCCGGCCCGGTCGACGAAGTCGAAGTGGAACCGGAAGGGTGAGGGGAAGGCCTCGAGGACGGGGGTCATCTCCCAGATCCGCCGGCCGAGGGCGACGCCGACGTTCCGTTCGCTGCCCGTGGCCTGCACGCCCGCGGCTTCGAGGTGCCACGTGGAGCGCAGCAGGGACGCGCCGAAGTTCTTCCGGAAGAGCCCGATCGGTCGGCCGCCGGCGTCGAGGACGTCGTAGGTGGCGCCGACGTCGAGCCTCTGCCGTGCCCTGAAGGAGAACAGGGGAGTGCTCCGCGCTTCGTCCGCGTAGAACGTCACCTGCTCCTTGAAGGCCGCGCGTTTCTGCTGGGCGACGGCCAGCAGCGCGCCCGGACGGCCGCCGTCGTCGAGGGTCCGTACCTCGTAGCGATTGACCATCATGGTGATCCTCTGCGCCACCGTGAAGCGCTCCATGCCGTGTGTCAGTTCCATGCTCGCCCTGTCGTCTCGTCGGGTTCCCGCGCCGTCCGCGGAGGTTCGTCCGGTCGCGCCCGGCGATCCATCGGGGCGACGGGCTGGCGAAGGATCGTCCGCAACTTCCCGGGCGGGGTGCGCCGTGCATCGCCGAGGTAGATCTCATGGTGCTTCCCTGTCTCCTGCAGCGCGTGGGACGGGAGGAAATCCCCGTGGAGCGCTTCGAGGACGGGGCCCTCGGTGTCGTAGGGGCCGAGGTGGAGGGTCTGGACCGCGAGGCCCTCGTCGAGCGCCTCGAGGCGGAGCGCGTCGAGCGCCGGCGCGCCGCCCCTGCGGGCCACGGTCCGGTACGCCGTCTCCAGCTGGTCCGACGTCGTCCAGTCCGGGACCATGATCATCACCGTCCAGTCCCACCGCGACGCGTCGCGGGCGGCCGTGAAGGACCGCATGTCCTCGGACCACCAGAGCGCCTCGAGAGGCATCACGGTGTAGTCGCGGCCGAGCTGGCCCTTGCTGAGGAACTTCAGCGCGTAGGCGACGGGGTAGATCGATGTGACGGCGTCCCGGTAGGCGTCCGACGTATTGGGGTCGCCGTGGCCGTCGATCATGAGGAACCGCAGCACCGGGACCGTCACCACCTCGAAGCGCCCGCGCGGCGCGGTGTAGCTGCCGATCTCCTTCCTGAAGTCGGTCTTCATCCTTCGGCCGTGCCGATCACCACGGTCGCGCCGATGTCCCCGCGACTCCTCGACGAGGCCCTGAGCCCTGCGTCGCGGAGGAGGCGGAGACAGTCCTGTTCCTGGTCCTCGCCCACCTCGAACAGCACGTGTCCGCCGGGTGCCAGCCACTCCGGGGCGCGCCGGGCCACCCGGCGCTGCAGCTCCAGTCCGTCCCACCCGCCGTCGAGGCTGATCAGGGGCTCGTGCTCCCGCGCCTCGGGCGGCAGGGACGCCACGCGCGCAGTCGGCACGTAGGGGGTGTTGCAGAGCAGCATCTCGATCCTGCCCCGCAGCGCCACCGGTAGCGGGTCGAAGAGGTCTCCTGTGTAGAGCCCGACGTCCAGTGCGGCGAGGTTCCGCCGGGCGAGGTCGACGGCGGCGCCCGAGATGTCCGAGGCGTGGAGCCTGAGGTCCGCGACCCTGTGGGCGAGCGCCACCCCGAGCGCGCCGCATCCGCAGCAGAGGTCGAGGACGGTGGCCCCCGGCGCCGTCAGGCCCGCGGCGCATTCGACGAGGAAGGCCGACCGCTGGCGGGGCACGAACACGCCGGGCCCCACCGCCAGCCGCAGGCCGCAGAAGTCCACCCAGCCCAGGATGTGCTCGAGGGGGATGCCCGCGATCCGCTGGTCGACCATTCCGGCCAGGGCGTCGGCCGCCGCTCCGCTTCCGGCCAGCAGCCGGGCCTCGTCCTCGGCGAACACGCAGCCGGCGGCACGCAGCCGGACCGTCAGCTCCGCCTCGGTGGGGCGGGGGAGGGCGGCGGCGTCCTGCGGGTGCGGCATGGAACGGCCCTTCGTCGAAGGTTGCCTGGCACCACGAGGATAGCGGCGATCAGGAGCGGGTGTCGCCCGGATCCCGGTCAGCGGTCCCTGAGGACGTCCCGGGCGGAGGTCCACGCGCGGGTCCCGTACCTCCCGTTGTCCAGGACGTGGAAGGCGCCGTCGCCGCTGAACATGTTGCCGAAGTACTGCATGCCCTGCCAGGCGGGGTACAGGTCCTCCGACGTCCCGGAGAAGGCCTGCCCCGCGCGGGCCATCAGGCGGAGGGAGCCGATGCCTCCGGCATAGAGCAGACGGTAGGTGTCGCCACTGAGGTCGGTCATGATCGCGGCCAGATCGCGGGAGGACACGGTGTCGCCCGCGATGCGGAGGAACCGCGGCGCGTCCGGGTCGAGGGCGGCGTGCGCCGTGTAGCCGGCGACGTCGTCCTTGGTCGTGAAGGCCATCGGCTGGTCCGCGTCGTGCCAGTAGAGGACCCTCTTCCGTCCGAACAGGACCAGCGGCGCCACTCCCGTGAGCATGTCGGCGAAGGCCCCGTTGAGGACGGAGGTGGCACGGACCGGTGCGGCATCGAGGATGGTGCGGAAGTCGCGTCGGAGCTGGAGGTTCCGGTTCGACCGGTCCTTGATGGTGGTGTGGTCGAGTGAGTAGTCCGACGGGATGAACCGTGGGACGCCGGCGGCCACGGCGGCCATCAGCAGCCGGGTTTGGCTGTCGAGGATGACGGGCGCGAGTCCGCTGAGCGCCGAGACGACGGCGTCGGCCCCTCCGACGGCTCTCTTCAGCTCGTCGGCGTCCGTGTAGTCCACCGGCAGGATCTTCGCCCCGGGGGCGCCCAGCCCGTCCGAGACGGCGGAGCCGCTCGCGGTCCTCGTGAGCACCCGGACCTCGGCTCCCTGGTCGATCAGGACGCGGGCTATGCGCTCCCCGAGGTCCCCCGTGGCTCCTGCGATGACGATGGTCTGTGGCATGGGACTTCCTTCGTGGCCGGGGGTCGGGCGGCCCGGACGGCCGACCCGGTGGGCGGCTTCGGCGCGCGTCTCGATTGTGACACCGACGAGGCGTCCGGCGTGGCAGGGGAACCGCATGGGGCCGGGGGCGGGATAGCCTGACGGGATGGAACGCGTCGCCGTGATCTCCGACCTCCACGGGAACGTCACCGCCTTCACCGCGGTGCTGGAGGACCTCCGACGCCGTGGCATCTCCACCGTCTACAACCTGGGCGACGTCGCCGGCAAGGGGCCGCGCGGCTCGGAATGCGTGCGCCTGAGCCGGGAGCGCTGCGCGGTCACGGTGCGGGGGAACTGGGACGACTTCCTGCCCAGCGAGACGCCCGAGTGGCGCGACGACGCCGGCTGGTGGTGGCACGACGAACTGACCCGGGAGGACCGCCGGTGGCTCTCGTCGCTTCCGCTGTGCCACGACATCACGCTGAGCGGCCGGCGCATCCGCATGTTCCATGCATCGGCGAAGAGTGTCTACCACCGCGTGCACGCCCGGCACACCGACGACGACTTCGACGGCATGTTCGCCGCGACGGAGCTGACCGGGGACGGGCCCCCGCCGGACGTCGTCTGCTACGGCGACATCCACGACGCCTTCGTCTCCACCGACCGGAGCAGGACACTCGTCAACGTGGGGAGCGTGGGCAACCCGCTGGACGAACCGCAGGCGTCCTACGTGATCCTGGAGGGCGAGCCCGACGGCGGTCGGTCGGATCCTTTCGGCATCCAGTTCGTGCGGGTCGCGTACGACGTCGAGGCGGAGATCACCGTCGCCGAAGAGCTGGGCATGCCGGCCCTCGGGGCCTACGCCACCGAGCTGCGGACGGCCGTCTATCGGGGGCGGCACGCCATGCTCGATCAGGCGGGGACAAGCGACTGATCGGGAGCCGACTGCTTGACTCCTGACCAGCGCCCCATGTCCGTGCATGCACATCGATGTGGCCAACGTCAGTCCGCGGACGGATCCGGGGGCATTTGCTGCCTGGAACCAGTGTGCCCCGCTGGCCGGCCGGCAGGGGGGGGGAGCGGCCGGGAATCCCTCGTCTTGACAGCGGCCGCGGTCGTGGCAGGCCGAGCCCGATAAGGGAGGAGGCGCCGGGATCCCGCTCTTCACGGGGGCGGGGGAGCCCGTTGCATTGGGTACGATGCTCTAGGTCGTTTAGCAGCAGGCGGCCATCACCTTCTCCTTGCAGCATCGCGCGTGCCCGCAGGGAGTGGAGGCAAAGGCACATCTCTTGGCACATCACGATCGGGACACCGGGCCGGCCTTTCCGGCCCTGCTGCAGGACATGGTCCTCGACAGCGACGACGTCGAGCAGTTCCTGACGAAGCTGGTCACCATCGCCGGGCACAGCCTGTCCGCGGAGGACGACGAGGTCCTGTGCGGCATCACCCTGCTGCGGGCGCGGACCAAGACGACGGTGGCCAGCAACAGCCCCGAGGCCCAGAAGATGGACGAGGTCCAGTACGAGTTCGACGACGGCCCGTGCCTGAGGGCTGCCCGCCTGGGCACCGTCCACTACGTCTGCGACTTCGACACCGAGGAACGGTTCCCCGCCTACAGCGAGGCGATCGCCGGCCACGGCATCAGGTCGGCGCTCGGGGTCCCCATCCCCCTCGAGGGCGAGGCGACGGCGGCGCTCAACTTCTACTCCCCCCTGACCGGCGCGTTCACCGGGCAGGCCATCGGGGCGGCGCAGCAGTTCGCCGAGGAGGTCGGGGCATCCCTGCGTCTCGCGGTGCGCATCGCCGGGCTGACGCAGTCCCGGGCCGACCTGCGGGCCGCCATGGAGAGCCGGACCACGATCGACCTGGCGGCCGGCGTCATCATGGGGCAGAACCGCTGCTCGCAGGACGCCGCCATGTCGATGCTCAAGGCGGCCTCCAGTGCGAGGAACATCAAGCTCCGGGACGTCGCGGCGTCGGTCCTGGAATCGTTCGGCCAGGGGCCGTCGAGGACGCACTTCGAGTAGGCCGACGCAGGTCCGGCAGGTGGTGCGGCGTCAGCTCTGCGCCGCGGGCCGGTCGGTGAGCTCCACGTCCACGGTGCGGGTGTCCGTCCCGCGGCGGATCTCGACGGCGACGGTCTCGCCGGGGTCGCGCCGGCGCAGGGCCGCCAGGAGGCCCTCGGGCGCGGACAGCTCGTCGTCCTCGATCCTGGTGATGATGTCACCCGGCCGGATCCCGGCGTCGTCGGCCGGTCCGCCCTGCGACACCGACAGCACCACGACGCCGGCCGTGTCCTGCAGGTTCAGCTGCTCGGCGATCTGCGGCGTGATGGCGCCGGGTGCGAGGCCCATGAACGCGTGCTCGGCCGTCCCGTCCTCGCGCAGTTCCTCGGCCACCTCCGTGGCGGTGGGGGCGGGGATCGCGAAGCCGAGGGCCACCGCGCCCTGCGAGGGCGGGATGTACGCCTCGCTGATGCCGATGATCTCGCCGCGCCCGTTCACGACGGCGCCGCCGGAGTTGCCCGGGCTGATGGCCGCGTCGGTCTGGATGAGGTCCACGAGTGACTGGCTGGAGGACGCCGACCCGGGGATCTCGCGATGCAGGCCGGAGATGATCCCCGACGTCGCCGTGTTCTCGAACCCGAGGGGCGAACCGATGACGACGGCGAGCTCGCCGATGCGCGGCAGGCCGGACTGGAACGTGGCGGCGGGCAGGTCGGTCCTGTCGGCGCGGACGAGCGCCAGGTCGGAGACGGGGTCCGCGGCTTCGACCGTGCCGGCCACCCGCTGCCCGTCCGCGAAGGCGACCTCGACGTCCTCGTTCCCCCGGATCACGTGCTCGTTGGTGAGGATGAGGCCGTCCTCGGTGTAGATCACGCCGCTGCCGAGTCCTCCGTCGGTGAAGATGGTGACCACGGAGGGCTGCACGGCGTCGACGATGTCGGGGATGCTCATGTCTGCCTCCTGCGCGCCGGACCCGGACGCCTCGGCGGACCCTGCCTCGGCGGACCGGGACGCCCCGGAGGAGGGCGGCGCCGACGACGTTCCGGCTCCCTCCCCCTGCACCTGCGCCGGGGCGCTCGTGGCGGTGTCCGCGGGGCCCGCCGTGCAGCCGGTGACGAGGAGAAGGAGCGCGATACCCACGGTGAGGGCGGACGACGGGGTGCGGGTGGCTGGCATGGTGGCTCCTCCTGGGATGGGCTGGTGCCCGGACAGCGGCGCGACCGGCGGCCACTGCGGTCTCCGGCCACTACCGACTCTAGGAAGGTGGCGGTCCGGGTGACAAGCGGGAGTCGGAGGACCGCGGGAGTGGACCCGCGGACCCACCGGCCCCGGCTCGGCAGGGGAGTGGTCCGGGCGCCGGGAGGGCACCGAGGGCGGCGTCAGGGGCGCCCGTCCCCTCCCCGGTCGGTCCGGCGGAGGGGGTGCTCGCGCCAGGGCTCCCGCTCGGAAGGCTCGGTGCCGTAGCCCGGGCGGAGCAGGGGCTCGTCGGGATCGTCCTCCGGGTTCCTCTTCCGGGGGGCACCCCCGCGGTGCGTGAGCCAGTAGCCCCAGCCGATGCACGCAGCGGCGGCGACGACGATCACGAGCCCGACGGCGAGCAGCAGGGGCGCTTCCGCCGGCACGGTGCTGCCCGAGGACTCGGCGCGCGCGAAGTCGGAGACGGCCTGCGGGATGAAGAGTGTGCTGAGGAACAGCAGGACGAGTCCTGCCAGGTACTGCTTGACGCCGACTTTCATGACTCCCCTGGGTGTCCTTGCGGGCGGTGCGGGCTCCTTCCAGCTTAGGCCCCTGCGTCCGGCGCCTAGGCTGGTCGGGTGGATCAGACACTGCCGGACAACCGCCGACTCAGCCGCAGTATCCTCCGGCTCGCCGTGCCGGCCCTGGGCGCCCTCATCGCCGAGCCGCTCTTCCTGCTGGCGGACTCGGCGATCGTCGGGCACCTCGGTGTCGACCAGCTCGCCGGCGTGGGCCTCGCGTCCACGGTGCTGCAGACCGCCGTCGGGCTGATGGTCTTCCTCGCCTACTCGACCACGCCCGCCGTCGCCCGCCTGCTGGGGGCGGGCCGCCGGCCCGAGGCGCTCGCCGCCGGGCGCGACGGCGTGGGCCTCGCCGTGCTCCTCGGTGTCGTCCTCTCCGTCGCCGGGTGGACCGCGGCCCCCCGGCTCGCCTCGCTCCTCGGTGCGGAGGGCGCCGTCCACGCCTTCGCCGTCGACTACCTCCGCTGGTCCATGCCAGGGCTCACCGCGATGCTCGTGGTGCTCGCCGCCACGGGCGTGCTGCGCGGGCTGCAGGACACGCGGACCCCGCTGGTCGTCGCCGGGGCGGGGTTCGCCGTCAACATCGTCCTCAACTACCTGCTCGTGTACGGCGCCGGGATGTCGGTGGCCGGCTCCGCCCTCGGCACGAGCCTCGCGCAGTGGGGCATGGCCGCCGTCTACCTCGTGATGATCGTGCGGTCCTCCCGGCGGGACGGCGTGTCGCTGAAGCCGTCGCTGGGCGGTATCCGGAGAACAGCGGGCGTGGGCTCATGGCTCATGCTGCGCACCCTCTCGCTGCGCGTGGCGATCCTCGCCACGGTGTTCGTGGCGACGGCGCAGGGTCCCCTCAGCCTCGCCTCCCACCAGCTCGTCATGACCGTCTTCACGTTCCTCGCGTTCGCGCTCGATGCCCTGGCCATCGCCGCCCAGGCGCTGATCGGCAAGGAGCTCGGGTCCGGGAACCGACCCCTCGCACGGGCACTCACCCGCCGGATGATCGTGTGGGGCGTGGGGTTCGGCGTGGTGACCGGATGCCTGCTCGCCGCAGTGGCGCCCTTCGTGGGGTGGATCTTCACCACCGATCCCGCCGTGCAGGCTGCCTTCGCGGCCGGGCTGTGGGTGCTCGCCGCCTCCCAGCCGGTCTGCGGTTTCGTGTTCGTCCTCGACGGCGTCCTGATCGGTGCGGGCGACGCCCGCTACCTGGCGCTCGCCGGCGTCGCGAACCTCGTGGCGTACGTGCCTCTGCTCGTCCTCGTGGGCCGTGCGGACCTCACGGGCGGCGAGGGGATCGTATGGCTCTGGCTGGCCTTCGGCGTCGGGTACATGCTGGCACGGGCCGTGACCCTCGGGTGGCGTGTGCGCGACGATCGGTGGATGGTCACGGGAGCCACGCGGGGCAGGGCGGGCCGGGCGGCGTAGCGGGCGCGCTGGTGTCCCTCCATCGATGGCGGCAGGATGGGGACGAGCGAACAACCGGAGGTGAGACATGTCCGCAGGTGTCGGTGTCCCTGCCGTCGACGAGGTGCTGGCGGAACTGTCCGCGCTCGAGGATCCCCGGATGCGGGCGGTGAACGAGAAGCATGGGGACGACCACGGCGTGAACCTGTCCGCCCTGCGTGCCGTGGCGAAGCGCCTGAAGACCCAGCAGGACCTGGCGAGGGACCTGTGGGCGACGGGGGACACGGCGGCGCGGCTCCTGGCCCTGCTGATCTGCCGCCCCAGGGCCTTCGACCACGACGACCTGGACACGATGCTGCGGCAGGCACGCCCCCCGAAGGTGCAGGACTGGCTGGTCAACTACGTGGTGAAGAAGAACCCGCACGCCGAACGGCTGCGCCTCGAATGGCTGGCCGACCCGGACCCCGTCGTGGCCGGCGCCGGGTGGGCGCTCACGAGCGAGCGCGTGGGGAAGACCCCCGAAGGGCTCGACCTCCCGGCGCTGCTGGACACGATCGAGGCCGGGATGAAGGACGCCCCCGACCGGCTGCAGTGGGCGATGAACCAGACCCTGGCGCAGATCGGGATCTGCCACGAGGCGCACAGGGCGCGTGCCGTCGCCATCGGCGAGCGCCTCGAGGTCCTCAAGGACCACCCGACGCCGCCGAACTGCACGTCCCCGTTCGCGCCGAGCTGGATCCGGGAGATGGTGGGCCGGCAACAGGGGGCGTAGGGCGGCGAGGGCACTCCTGAGGCGGCATCGGGGCGGGATGACCCTGGGGACGACCGGCAGGACGACGCCCACGACGTCGCGTGCGCGCAGTGCCGGCGCCGCAGCCCCGGCCGCCGCCTCGCCGGCCGGCCGGCTACGGGGAGACGAGCAGTGAGAAACCGAGATGCGGTACGTCGATCGGGATGAGGGTTCCCTCGCCCGGAGCAGGGCGGACCCTCTCGCCGACCAGGTGTGCACCGGAATTCCCGACGACGACCCGCCCGCCGGCATTGAGGAGCGCGGCGTTCCCGGGGATGGCTCGAAGGGTGGGCATGAGGATCTCCTCGAGCGTCCTGATCCGTATGTCGCAGCCCGCTACCCCCGCGAATTCTCCTTCGAGCTGGATCGGCGCCGAATAGGTGAGGATGTATTCGTCCATCCCGAGGTAGTCGACGTACGGTCCCCAGACGGTCTGTTCGCCGGTCCGGTTCGCCGAGGCGAAGAAGGGCATGTTCTGGTAGTCGTAGAACCGTTCCCCACCCGGTGTCAGGTCGAACTCGAGCTTCTCGATGCTGCGCTCACGCCGGATCCACCACTCGAGACCGCCGTCCTTGCTCCTGATCGCCCCGGTGGAGAAAATGGCTCCCGCTCCCACGACGAAATCGTGCGAACCCAGGAATGCCTCCGCCAGGGTCTCCAGTCGTCCGACATCACCCGGGGTGATCGTGAGGGGGCGCGGACGGTCCGACCACAGGGCCGCCGACGCTGCAGCGAACCGGTGGACGTCGAGGCTCAGGGCGTTCGTCCAGGCCGCGATCTCGCCTGCGGCCCTGAGCGCCGGGACGTTGGTGGTCATGCGCGCTCCTCCCGGGTGGGGTACCCGAGGGCCAGTTTGGTGTCCACGAGGTGATGGATGTCGTGCCGGATGTGGTGGAGGACCAACCGCTGGGCCTCCTCGGGCGAGTCGTCGGCGATGGCGCGTGCGACGGCGAGGTGTTCGGCGGCCACCCGTTCCGGATCCCGCGTCGGGGACAGGGGTGCCCACAGGGCCTGCACCGTTTCCGCCTGCAGGCGGATCTCGGCGTTCATGAGCCGCGGCGACTGCGCGAGCACCGCCAGTTCGATGTGGAACCGGCTGTCCGCGTGCGCTCGGGCTTCGGACCTGTCCGACATGACCAGGGCTCGAGCAAGGTCCAGGAGTCTGCCGACCTCGTGGGGCTCGGCCCGGTCGCAGGCCAGGCGCACCGTGGCGGCAGCGATGGCCGCATGCTCGTCACCGAGGTCCCGTAGCTCGGCGATGGAGGTCTCCTCGAACCATTTCCGCATCACGTCCGCCGAGGTGAAGGGTTGTCGGACGATGAACGTCCCGCCGCTGCGTCCCCGCCGTGTCGCGACGATCCCCTGGTGCCGGAGATCGGACAGGGCTTCCCTGAGGGTGGACGGTGCGACGCCGAACATCTCCGACAGGGCCGTCTCCGACGGGAGCCGCTCGCCGACCTTCAGCAGGCCCAGGGAGATCGCCTTCGAGATCCTGTCCACGATGGCTCCGGAGCGCTCGGTCTCCGGCAGCGATCGGTAGACGTGGGCCTGAAAGGCTGTGGTGGGTGCCAAGAGGGGACTCCATGCGGTGGAAGGACAGCACTGACTCTAGTCGGGGGCCGGCCTCCGATGACGGATGGCCGACAGGCGCACCTGCCTCCCGTCCGCGTCCCGGCGCGACTGCCGGCGGATCCGACGTCGTCCCCGTGTCTGCCGAGTGTAGCCGGGGACGCAGGAAATCCCCCGGAAACATAGGTTATGTCGTCCCTGATCCTCCTGTCCGGTCCGCAGAACGGCCTCGGATGCCGCCCCGAGGACCGTATTGCGATCCTAAACATTTGAAACTATAGTTTTTTCCGACGTGGTCCAGCTCACATGAGCCCCGGAGGATCCCAGAGAAGGAACCCGATGCGTGTAGATAGTGTGGAACCGTCCAAGGACTCCATCGCCGACGAGGACGCCGAGCACCTTGCCAGTCTCGGCTACTCCTACGAGAGGCAGTTCAAGCGGGAGATGACGTTCTGGGGGAACGTCTCGCTGGGGTTCACCTACCTCTCGCCGGTCGTGGCCGTGTACTCGCTGTTCGCGGCGTCGCTGGGCGTCGCCGGTCCCCCGATGTTCTGGTCCCTCGTCATCGTCGGCATCGGTCAGCTCCTCGTCGCCACGGTCTTCGGTGAGGTCGTCGCGGCGTACCCCGTGGCCGGCGGGGTCTACCCCTGGTCCCGCAGGCTCTGGGGCCGCAAATGGGGCTGGATGAACGGCTGGGTCTACCTCGTGGCACTCCTGACCACCATCGCCAGCGTCGCGTACGGCGCAGGGCCGTTCCTGAGCACCCTCGTGGGCATGGCGAACACCGTCGACTCCATCATCGTCTCGGGTCTCGTCGTCATAGCGCTGGCCACGGTCCTGAACCTGGGAGGAACCAAGGTCCTGAACACCGTGGCGATGATCGGCCTCCTGGCGGAGCTCGGCGGGGCACTCGCCGTGGGGACCTGGCTGCTGCTGACGGCCCGGCACCACGACCTCGGCGTCCTGTTCCAGTCCTTCGGTGCCGGAGAGGGCAGCAGCTATTTCGTGGCGTTCGCGGCCGCGGGGCTGATCGGCATCTTCCAGTACTACGGATTCGAAGCCTGCGGCGACGTGGCCGAGGAGGTCCCGAATCCGGGCCGCACGATCCCCAGGGCCATGCGGATGACCATCTACATCGGCGGGTTCGCGGCGATGTTCGTCTGCCTGTCCCTGATCCTCGCCGTCCCCGACTTCGCGGCGGTGATCTCCGGCGCCGACACGGATCCCGTCGGCAACATCCTCCTCTCGGCCTTCGGTCCCGTCGGTTTCAAGGTGGTCCTCGCCATCGTCCTGGTCTCGTTCCTCTCCTGCGTCCTGAGCCTGCAGGCAGCCACCTCGCGTCTCGCCTACTCGATGGCCCGTGACGGCATCCTCCCGGGCAGCCGGCTCCTCAGCACGTTCAGCGAATCCCGCCACGTGCCTCCGTACGCCCTGCTCCTCGCAGGACTGGTGCCCGCCGTCATCGTCATCGGCTCGAAGGTCTCCAGCGACGCCCTGACGGTGATCATCTCCTTCGCCGCCATGGGGATGTACATGGGGTTCCAGATGGTCGTCCTCGCCTCGCTGCGAGCCCGTCTCCTCGGCTGGAAGCCGAACGGGGCCTTCCGATTGGGTGCCTGGGGCATCCCGGTCAACATCGCGGCCCTCGTCTGGGGCGTCCTCGGCATGGTCAACATGGCCTGGCCCCGGACACCCGAGGACGGCTGGTTCGCCAACTACGTCGTCCTGATCTCCGCGGTCTCCGTCGTGGTGCTGGGCCTTGTCTACATGGCCTGGAAGAAGCCGTACCTCAAGGGGGATGCTCCGGCAGCCGACGCCGTCCCCACCGCCCCGGCCGGCGATCAGCGGGCCGCCGTCCTGTCGGCTCCGACGAAGGACCAGGGGTAGCAGGACCATGCTGATCACCGGCATCAAGAGTCGGCCCGTGTACGACGAGCTGACGCCCATGGCGACCGGCGCGAGCCATGTCGCTGCCGCACAGGGCAGCGGCGGAGAGCCGCTGGTACGGCTGCTCCGGGAGATGGACCCGGACCAGCTGTCGGCGACCACCGTGCTGTACTCGGTCGAGTCGTTCACCGGGAAGAACCACCTGGCCGACCTCCAGGACTTCGCGGTGCGCGAACTCGTCGTGTTCCCGACCAACGCCGACGCCGTGAGCGGGCTCGACGCGCTCCTCGCGACGGCGAAGATGGGCACCCGGCTGTACCTCTCCGGCTCGGAGGGCTTCATCGGCACGTCCATGCAGGTCGCCACCTCCTACGGCATGAACCGGGACGAGGTGCTCCGTGAGCACGCGGGTTCCTTCGTGCGACGCGTGTGGTGCGCGCACTGCAGCCACTATTCCGAGAACGTCTCCCGGCGGATCTTCCGATGCCCCGGATGCGCACGCCACCTGATCGTCCGGGATCACTACTCCGGGAGGCTGGCTGCCTTCCAGGGCGTGAAAGCGGACGGCGAAGTACCGGGCGAGCTCCCGGAGAACGAGGAGTTGGACACATGAGCGAGGCGCATCACGGAGCACTGCACCTCAGGGTGAAGCGCATCGAGGCGGTCACACCCGAGATCAACCGGTACACGTTCTCCGCGGCGGACGGATCCTGGCTCCCTCCCTTCTCGGGCGGCAGCCACATCAGGGTCCTCATCCCGTTCGAGGGGGAGACCCGGCGCAACGCGTACTCGCTCATGAGTTCGCCCTACGACACCAGCGAATACCAGATCGCCGTCCGCCGGGTCGAGGAGGGGAAGCGCGGCTCGATCGCCATGCACAGGGACATCCGCGAGGGCGATGTCCTGACCGCCACCATCCCGGCGAACCTCTTCCCCGTCTCCAAGCACGCCCGGCACCACGTCTTCATCGCCGGGGGTGTCGGGGTCACTCCCATCTACGCGCAGTTGGACGAACTGAGCCTGAAGGGCAGCTCGTTCGAGCTCCACCTCGCCGTGCGTGGCCCGGAGCACGCCGCCCTCGGTCACGAACTCCGGGAACGCTACGGGGACAGGGTGGTGCTGTACGGAGACGGCGACGGGACCCGGCTGAACTCGCACGAGATCCTCGGCGGGCTGCCGCTCGGCACCCACGCCTACGTCTGCGGGCCCTCGCGCATGGTCGACGACGTCATCGGTGCGGCCCACGCCCACGGCTGGACGGACTCGCACATCCACTTCGAGCGGTTCGAGGACCTCGGCTCGACCGGCGACCCCTTCTCCGTCACCCTGGCCCGGTCCGGCGCCGTCGTCGAGGTGTCCCCCGAGCAGTCGCTGCTGGAGGCGGTCGAGGAGGCGGGACACAAGCTGCCCTACCTCTGCCGCGGAGGCGCATGCGGCGAGTGCGAGACGGAGGTCCTCGAACTCGAAGGCACCCTCGACCACCGGGACGACTGGCTCTCCGAATCGGACCGGTGCACGAACAAGCTCATCATGCCCTGCGTCTCGCGGGCCACCTGCACGAAACTCGTTCTGAACGCCTAAGGAGCACACCGATGACAGCCGTATCCAACCCCGCCGGATTCACGCCGGACGAGACGTACACACCGGACGGGGAGTACCGGTTCCGGAACTCCCGCGAGGCGGTCCGCCGTCTCCCCTTCCCGTTCCCGGACGACGAGTACATGTACTCGATGAACCTCGAACCGCATGTCCCGGCCGGTGCCGGCGCGCTGAGGGCCGCCTTCGACGTCGACGAGCACTATGTGTCCGAGTGTGCCCATCGCGATCAGATGCTGCAGGAGATGCCGGGTGTCCACTACCTCGCCCTGCCGCACATGATGGAAGCGCAGTGGGACCTCCTCGAGCTCATCTTCGAGTCCTACAACAGGGACTTCCCCGAGCACTTCACCCTCACCAGGAACGGGAACGAGTGGCGGTGGCAGAACCGGCTCCTCGGCATCGACGACTCCTTCACGTTCGGCGATCCCGACACCCTGCCGATGGACCCGATGGAGTATGCGACACGCCAGGCCCAGGGGGAGTTCGTCGTCCTCGAGGAGAGGGACAACACCCTCGTCATCGGCGCCGGGATGACCACCCAGCGCGCCGACTACTCCCTGCAGTTCAACCTCGGCATGAACTTCGCCGAGTTCCACGGCCCCGTGCCCAAGCTGGACAAGATGGGGATCCTCGACCGGGCTCTCAAGTTCCTGCTCCGCATGAAGCCCGGCCACCCCGTCCGGCGCGTCAACTGGTCGCTGACCGTCCACCCGCGTCTCGAGACCTCGGTGGAGACGCTCCCGGACTGGGCCCCGGACCGGGCGGAGGTCACGGCCGGGAACGCGGGAGACATGGTGTACCTGCGCATCGAACTGCAGCCCCTGCACCGCCTGCCCCGGTCGAACGCCATCGTCTTCCCGGTCCGCACCTACCTCGTCAGCCTGGCCGAACTGGTGGAGCACGCCCCGGACTGGGCGAAACGGGTACATCGCGCGCTCGCGTCCCTGGACCCCGAACTCGCCGACTACAAGGGCTTCCACCGGTACCACGGCGCTGCCGTCGCATGGCTCGCACAGCACGACGACGGTGCACCGCTGGCTGCCGGCTACCCCTGGTACCCGGAGGGGATCCAACCCGGCTGAAGCTCGGCCGCCGGACCCGGAGTGCGGGCCCTCTGGACGCGATGCCCCCGGGTTGGTTCACTGGGTCCTGACGGGATCCCTCGATACCGAGGAGTGCCGGGGGAGAGCCCGGAGGGCGCGGATCAGGACGACATCAGGGAGGCAGAGATGGGTGCGCCGGCGTCGAACACGCTCCGAGCGGCAGTGGTCCAGTTCGAACCGGTCCCCGATGACGTGGCCGCCAACCTGGAGACGGTCCGTCGTCTGTCGCTCCACGCGGCCGCCGACGGCGTGCAGCTCATCGCCTTCCCCGAACTCTGTCTGCTGGGTTACTGGCATCTGACCCGCCAGTCCGCGTCCCGCCTGCGTGGACTCGCCCAGCCCCGTGACGGGTTCGCCGTCTCGGAGGTGCAGCGGCTGGCCGTGGAGACGGGGCTGGGGATCGGAGTGGGATTCCTGGAGGCGGAGGGGGACGACCTCTACAACTCCTACGCCGTCTGCCTTCCCGACGGCACCTCGCACGTGCACCGCAAGCTCCACGCGTTCGAGCACGATGCGATCTCCAGCGGGGACTCGTACACGGTCTTCGACACGCCCTGGGGTCCGCGCATGGGCATCCTGATCTGCTGGGACAACAATCTCGTCGAGAACGTGCGCGCGGTCGCGTTGCTGGGCGCGACGGTGTTGATCGCACCCCACCAGACGGGTGGCACGAGGTCGATGAGTCCGCACGGGATGCGCCCCATCCCACGCGCCCTGTGGGACGACCGCCATGAGAACCCGGAAGCGCTCGAGGCGGCGGTCAACGGTCCGTCCGGCCGCGAATGGCTCATGCGCTGGCTACCGTCCCGAGCGCACGACAACGGGATCTTCGTCCTGTTCAGCAACGGCATCGGCGTGGATGACGACGAGATACGGACAGGGAACGCCATGATCATCGACCCGTACGGCCGGATCGTCGCCGAGACGCCCGTCGCGGACGTCGCGGTCGTCGCAGCCGACCTCGACCTCGACCTGCTGCCGCTCGCGACCGGTCGCCGCTGGCTCCTGGGCCGCCGTCCGGAGCTGTACTCGGTCCTCACCCGACCCTCGGGGATGGAGCGGGACGCCCGGACTGCCCGTCACTCCGCCGCCCCGGTGCCGATGTCCTTCCGCGTGGATCCGGAGGAATGACCGGCGCACGGAGAAGGGGCCGGTCATGCCCGGTGGAGCCAGGCGCCGTCGGCGAGGACAGAGGTGACCTGCCATGCGTGATCGAAGAGGACGAGGTCGGCGGCGAACCCGGGGCGGACCAGGCCGAAGGAGTCGGAGAGCCCGAGGACGCGCGCCGGAGCAAGGGTCAGGGCTTCGATGACGGGGACGACGGGGATGCCCGCCTCGAGTGCATGGCGCAGTGCCGCGTCCAGGGTCAGCGTGGAACCGGCGAGGGAGCCCGTGGCCCGCAGCCTGGCGACGCGGTCCTCGACCTCGACGGCCAGTCCACCGAGCAGGTACTGCCCGTCGGGCGCGGCGGCGGCGGCCATGGCGTCGGTGACCAGGACGATGCGGTGCGGGGCGAGGGTGAAGAGCATCGCGACGACGGCCGGATGGACATGGTGTCCGTCGAGGATCACCTCGAGATAGGCCCCGCCCACCAGGGCGGCACCCACCGGCCCGGGATCGCGGTGATGCAGTCCCGGCATGCCGTTGAACGCATGGGTCAGGACGGTGGCGCCTGCGTGCAGCGCGGAGAGGGATTGTTCGTACCCTGCCTCGGTGTGCCCCACGGCGACGGTGACGCCTGCGGTGACGAAACGGCGGATGGCAGGCAGGGCACCGGCGCGCTCCGGGTCGAGGGTGATGTGCCGCAGGGTCCCGCGCGCCGCGTCGAGCAGCCGCCCGACACTCTCCTCCGAGGGGTCCGTGAGGTGGTCCGCGTTGTGGGCGCCGCGCTTGCCGACCGAGAGGAACGGTCCCTCGAGGTGACTTCCGAGCAGCAGGGGATTGGTCCCGGTGAGGTCGGCGATGCCGGCCAACGAGCGGGACAGCTGTTCGATGGGGTTGGACACGAGGCTCGCCACGGCACGGGTGGTGCCATGCGGGTGATGGGCGGCGAGCGCCCGAGCGACCGACTCGGCACCGTCCTCATGGCTGTACCCGCCGCCGCCATGCACGTGCAGGTCGATGAATCCGGGCGTGAGGCGGTGACCGGTGCCGTCGACGACCTCGTCCGGGTCGTGGTCACGCCAGCCCGCACCCGTGCCCGTCGCCGTGATGGTCCTGCCCGCGGCCACCACCCAGAAGTCCGGGGTCTCGCCGTCGGCATCGATCTTCGTGGTGCTGTGGAAGGCCACGGTACTCATGGCCGGAGGCCCTCGATCCTGGTCTTCTCCGTGTCCAGGTAGTACTGCCGCAGCGCGAGCTGCTGGGCTGCCTCCTCATCGAGGAGGATTGTCGCCCGCCGGTGCAGCTGCAGGACCGACGCCGGGCACATGCTGGAGACGGGACCCTCGACCGCCGCGCGTACCGCCTCGGCCTTCCCGGCTCCCTGGGCGACGAGCAACACTTCGGCGGCGTCCAGGATCGTGCCGAGCCCCTGCGTGAGGCAGTGCCGGGGGACCAGGTCCGGGTGGTCGAAGAAGCGTGCGTTGTCCCTGCGGGTGGCTGCCATCAGGGTCTTCGGCCGCGTGCGCGAGGACAGGGAGGAGCTCGGCTCGTTGAAGCCGATGTGCCCGTTCCGCCCGATGCCGAGCAGCTGCAGGTCCACGCCGCCGGCAGCGGCCATCGTCGCCTCGTACCGCTCGCATTCGGCATCGAGATCGGCGGCGCACCCGTCAGGAACATGCACGTTGGCCGGATCCAGGCGGAGCCTGTCGGTCACCTCCCTCCGGATCACCGAATGGTAGCTCTGGGGATCGTCGGCCGGCAGGCCCACGTACTCGTCGAGCGCGAAGGCGTCGAGGTGCGCGAGGGCGGGGATCCACCGGTCCGCCAGGGCGCGGTAGATGGCCAGGGGGGAGGATCCGGTGGCGACGCCGAGCGTCCGGATCCTCCCCTGGAGGACGCCGTCGAGGATGAGGCCGGCACCGAAGGCGCCGATGTCCCCGGCACCGTCGAGGATGACGACGCGCATCGTGAACTCCGATCTGTGCGGGGTGGGATGGAGCCGGTCAGTTGTCCTCGGGCGCCACGATGACCTTCGTCCCGCCGGCCTCGAAGGCGCTTATCTGCTCATCGGTGATGCCGCCGTCGGTGATCAGGTTGCTGAACACATAGCCGGTCATCGTGGCGAAGTTGCGTGTGCCGATCTTGGAGGAATCGGCGACGATGAAGGTCTCGGAAGCCCTTCGCGCCATGAGCGCATTCACCTCCGCCTCCCCCTCGTCGCTGACGGTCGGTCCGATGACCGGGTCCAGTCCGTTGACGCCGATGAACGCGATGTCGAGGGCGACGCGCTGCAGGATGACATCCGTGTAGGGTCCCACCAGCTCGTAGGACCGGGGGTTGACCACACCGCCGGTGACCATGATGCGGATGTTCGGCCGCACGACGAGCTGGGCCGCGATGTTGATCGCGTTGGTGACCACGGTGAGGGTCGGCTTGCTGGACGGCTCCATCAGGTCCGGGCGCATGCCCAGAACCTGGGCGATGGCCGTGCTCGTCGTCCCGCCGCAGAGGCCGATCACCGAGCCCTTCGGCACGAGCGCGCTGGCCGCCCGGGCGATCGCCTGCTTCTGGCGCGTGTTGTCGTCCCGGCTGTACCGGGTCGGCAGATCGTAGGCGACGGCCTCCATGGTGGCTCCGCCGCGGGTCCTGGTCAGGAGTCGCTGCGCGGCGAGGCTGTCGAGGTCACGCCGGGCCGTGGCGGGGGAGACGCCGAGCCGGGTGATGATGTCTTCGACGAAGACATTCCCCTCGGCCGCGAGGAGGTCGAGGATGGCGTTCAGTCGCTCTGTCTTCTCCACGGGCTCAGCGCCTGGCTTCTGCCGGCCGGGCGGCCAGGGACAGCAGGGTGAGGAGCCGCGCGGCTTCCGCGGCGAGCGCTGTGCGACCGGCCGCCATGTAGCGGCGCGAGTCGACGAGCTCCGGTTGCGCAGCGAGCACGTCCCGTACGGCTCGGGTGAAGAAGCCGTTCAGGTGGGTCGAGACGTTGATCTTCGTCATCCCGGCCCGGACGGCCTGGACGAGGACCTCGTCCGGGACTCCGGAGGACCCGTGGAGCACCAGCGGTACGGCGACCGAGGCCTTCAACCGCCCGATCAGGTCGAGGTCGAGGACCGCGGCGCGCTCCGTCATGGCATGGGAGGACCCGACGGCGACAGCCAGGGCGTCGACGCCGGTGGCCGCCAGGAAGGCTGCCGCTTCCTCGGGATCGGTCCGTACACCGGGAGCATGGGCGCCGTCCTTGCCGCCCACCTTCCCGAGCTCGGCCTCCACGAAGACGTCCCGGGCATGGGCGCGTCCGGCGACCCGCCGGGTGGTGGCGACGTTCTCGTCGAAGGAGAGATGCGCGCCGTCGTACATGACCGACCCGAATCCGAGGTCGAACGCCTGGTACACGAGTTGCTCGTCCTCCGCGTGGTCGAGATGCAGGGCCACGGGGACCTCGGCGGCGCGCGCCACCGCCAGCACGCCGGCGGCGATCGGCCCGAGTGCTCCGTGATAGGCGGCGCAGTTCTGCGAGATCTGCAGGATGACGGGAAGCCCCGCGGCCTCCGCTCCGGCGACGATCGCCTCGGCCGTCTCGAGGTGCAGCACGTTGAAACTGCCGAGCCCGCTGCCGGCGGCGACCGCGGCGTCGATCAGCAGGCGGGTCGGGGTCAGTCCCATGGTGAATCCTTCGCTGGAGTTGAATGCGGAGCCGCACCGGATGCCGCCGACCGGGTGCCTGCGGCGCCGGGCCGGACGACGACGGCCTCCGTCATGGCCCTGTACTCACCGTGGAGCACCCCGGCGGTCGGCATCGGAACGGCTGCTGCCGACCAGCCCGTTGCGGCGCGGAGCAGATCCGGGGCGTGCCTGACCCCCTGGGCGAGCAGGACCGCGACAGCGGCCACGGCGGCGTCGCCGGCGCCCGTGGGATTGCCCGCGAGCACCGTGGGAAAGCCGGCGTGCCATGACGATATCCCCGAACCACGGGCTTCGAAAGCGAGCATGCCCTTCTCGCCCTGGCTCACGAGGACAAGGCCGGCGCCGAGGGCGAGGAGTTTCATCGCACCCCGTTCCGGGTCGACCTCACCCGTCGACTTGAGGAGTTCATGATGATTCGGCTTCAGCACCGTGGCTCCCGCGCGTGCGGCGGCCAGCAGGGCCGGCCCGGAGGTGTCGATGATCGTCGGCAGGCCGAGAGGCCGGGCCGCGTCGACCAGACGGGCGTAGAAGTCGGGCGCCGCGTCGGGGGGAAGGCTGCCCGAGCCGGCGAGGCACCCCGACCGCGGCAACCACTGCAGGACGCGTCCCGCCAGGAGGTCCCACTCGTCGGGCGTGAGGCCGTAGCCCTCCTCGTTGAGCAGTGTCGCATCTCCCGCGGCCCGGTCGTGGATGGCGATGCTCCGCCGGGTCGGAAGGGCGACGTCCACCAGCGAGTGGGAGATCCCGCTCTCCACGAGGTCGGCCTTCAGCAAGGCCCCCGAGTCCCCTCCCACAGGAAGGATCGCGTGGACCCCGTGCCCGGTCTGGTGGATCACGCGCGCGACGTTGAGCCCCTTGCCGCCGGCCTTCACCACGGGAGGGGCCACACGGTGGGACCGGCCCGGGACGAGGGCCGGCACCGTGTAGGTGGTGTCCAACGCCGGATTGGGAGTGACGGTGACGATGGAGGTCGACGGAGTCATGCGCGAGCCTGCACGAGATCCCGGGCGTGCAGGGCCGCGCCGATCAGGCCTGCGTCCTGGCCGAGCAGGGACGTCGTCAGGCGGGGCGCGCGCAGGAAGGACATTTGCTCCTGGATCCGTCGGCCCAACGGTTCCAGGAGGGCGGGTCCCGCCTGGGACAACCCGCCACCCAGGATCACGGTCTCGGTACCGATCATCGCGGCGAGCTGGCAGATGCTGAAGGCCAGGGCCTGGACGGCGTCGGACCAGATCTCGGAAGCGTCCTCGTCGCCGGCCTGGCCGGCGATCAGTACCTCGCGGGCCCCGGACACCGGGCGCCCCGTGCGTGCGGTGTAGCGGCGCGTGATCGCACCCGCCGATCCCAACGTCTCGAGGCAGCCTGTGGCACCGCAGGGGCAGGGCAGGCCTCCGGGTACCTGCGCGTGACCGATCTCCCCCGCGTAGCCGCCCGCGCGCACCGCGCGTCCGCCGCAGAAGACCGCACCGGCGATCCCGGTCCCGATGATGAGCACGACGGCATCCTCGGCTCCGAGCCCTGCCCCCGCACGCATCTCGGCATCGCCGGCGGCGCTCACGTCGTGACCGAAGGCGACGGGAAGCCCTGTCGCCTCGCTGACGACGTCCCGGAAGGGGTAGTGGTCCCAGCCGAAGTTGCTGGCGAACAGCCCCACGCCGGCGACGTCGTCGACCAGTCCCGGGACGACCAGGCCCAGGGCATCGATCTCGCGGTCGGGAAAGCGGGCGGTATACGTCCTGGCCAGCTCGATCACCTGCTCCGCCACCGCATCACCCGGGCGCCGCTCGTCGTGCGCGGACGGGATCCGCTCGAGCCCGTGGAGGTTGCCTGCACGGTCGATCACGGCGGACTTCGTGTCGGTGCCTCCCACGTCGATGGCCAGGACTCCGGGACCGGGGCCCGCAAGTCCCGGAGGCGGACCGCCGGGCACATCAAGGGGCATCGGATCAGCTTCCGAGGACGACCGACCGCGAGAGGTGTCGGGGGGTGTCGGGGTCCAGGCCCCGTGAGCGGGCACGGTCGAGGGTGATCTTGTGGATGCGGACGAGGTCGGCGAGGGGATGGGCGCCGGTGCTGACGTAGAGGGCGCCCGTGGCGCCGACCTCTTCCCGCAGTCCGGCGGGCTCCTGCCCGAACACCCAGGTGACCCGTCCCGGCTGGGCGATGGCGATGGGACCGTGCCGGTACTCCATCGCCGGATACGACTCCGTCCAGCCCTGGACGCCCTCGCGCATCTTGAGGGCTGCCTCATGCGCGAGCCCGACCGTCCACCCCGTGCCCAGGAAGCTGAACTGCTCCGCCGACAGCAGGTCGTCGGGAGTCTCCGCGGCGACAGCAGCCCGGGCGTCGGCCACGGCGGAACCGAGGTCGACGCCGACGGACGTGAGGAGGTACACCAGGGCCGAGGTGGCGAAGCGGGTCTGGACCACCGACGACTCGTCGGCGAAGGGCAGCCCGACCACGCTGTCGGCGAGGGCGACAGCAGGCGATTCGACGTCACCGAGCACCACGACGGTGGGAGTCCTGCCCTTCAGCTCGGTGAGCAGGGAGAGGATCTCGCTCGTCGTGCCGGAGCGTGTGATGGCGACGACCGCGTCGTAGGCCCTGGTGGTGATGGCCGAAGCCTCCGACGCCGCGAACGCGTCGGTCTCCCCGTGGCCGGAACCCTCCCGCGCGGCAGCGTAGGCCTGCGCCATGAACCAGGAGGTTCCGCAACCGACGACCGCGACCCGCCGGCCCCGAGCCGGCAACAGCTGCTCCCGCCCGGCCTGGGCGGCGGCACGCTCCCAGCAATCCGGCTGGGAGGACAACTCACCGTCCATGTGGGAGCCGCGAACAGGGGCGGAGTCTGATGATTCGGGAAGTTGAGACACGAAGTTCTCCTCGGAGCTCGAAGCGGGATCGATCCATGATCACTCATGATTGCTTTCTCTGTCCAGAGATCACGGCCGATCATCGAGGCGTGACGGCAGGAGGGCCTCCGCCTCGTGTTTCATTCATGTTGCGTCTTCCCGGAATGCTTGACCTGAGACGTACGTCACGGCATGCTATGGATGACCAACTGCTCGGTGCTGATTGCTCGATCATGTTATTGATCAAATTCACTCATTAGCCGGTCGGAGTCGGACCTGTGGGATCTGCGGTGCATGGGCGTCCCGGACCATCTCGAAAAGGAATCAAGCGATGAAGAAAAGACTGAGGATGAGCATGGTGGCGATGGCCGCCGTCGGGACACTCGCTGTGTCGTCCTGCGGGTTCGGCGGTGGCGGATCGGCAGAGGCGGAGGGTGAGGGGACGACGCTGAACATGCTGGTTCCCAGCTACTCCGATGGCACCAAGGCCCTCTGGGAGGGTGTGATCGAGGATTTCGAGGCAGCCAACGAAGGCGTCACGGTCAATCTGCAGATCGAGTCCTGGGAGAACCTGGAGTCGGTACTCCAGACCAAGATCCAGGCAGGAGAAGCACCCGACATCTACAACGGCGGCGCCTTCTCGGCCTTCGCCTCCGAGGGCCTGCTCTACTCCGCCGAGGACATCGCATCGGAGGACACGCTCGCCGACTTCCAGGAGTCGTTCGTCGAGAACGAAAGCCTCGAGGGCACGCAGTACGGGCTGCCCCTCCTCGCGTCCGCCCGCGCACTGTTCTACAACCAGGACCTGTTCGACGCCGCCGGTGTGGAGGCGCCTCCCACGACATGGGAGGAGCTGAACGACGCCGCGGCGAAGATCACGGCCACGGGCACGCCCGGATACGGCATGCCGCTCGGTTCGGAGGAAGCCCAGGGTGAGTCCCTCATCTGGTTCGCCGGCAACGGTGGCGGTTTCGGGGACGCGACCGAGATCACGGTGGACACCCCCGAGAACCTCGAAGCCGCCCAGTTCATGAAGAAGATGATCACGGACGGCGTCACACAGCCGGACCCGGGCGCAACGCAGCGCACCCCGATGATCAACGTCTTCATGCAGGGCCAGATCGGCATGGTCTACGCCCTTCCCCAGACGGTCGGCCAGATCGAGGAAGCCAACCCGGACCTCAACTACGGCATAGCCAACGTCCCGACCAACACCGGAGAGCCCGCCACCCTCGGCGTGGCCGACCGCCTCCTGGCCTTCAAGAACGACGAGACGAAGCAGGAAGCCATCACCTCCTTCATGGACTTCTTCTTCGCCGAGGACCAGTACGTGAGCTGGGTGGAGACCGAGGGCTTCCTCCCCTCCACGAAGTCGGGAGCCGAGGCCATGGCCTCGAACGAGACGCTGAAGCCGTTCCTCGAGATGCTGCCGGATGCCGAGTTCTACCCGACCTCCAACCCGGCGTGGAACGCCACCGATGGCGCCTTCAAGTCGCTCATGGGCCTGCTGGAAACACAGGAACCCGCGTCCGTGCTCGAGCAGATCCAGGCGAAGGCCGACGCCGCCGCCTGAGGCACCGACAGGAGGGGGGCCGGCGTCGCGTCGGCTCCCCTCCTGTCCGAGTAGAACGGGACCCCATGAGTACCTTCCAGCAGCCTCCCACCACGCGCATCCGGACGGAACGTGGCCAGAACAGGGAGAGCCTCGTCGCAGCACTTCCCTGGATCGGTCCGGTCCTGATCCTGATCTTCGGGGTCGTCCTGTTTCCCGCCGCCTACATGATCTACAACTCCACCCGGCGGATCAGCCAGGCGGGAACCGACGTCGAGGGCGTCGGGTTCGCCAACTTCAGCAGGGTGCTGGCCGATCCGAACCTGCCCCGGATCCTCCTCAACACGCTGGTATGGGTCGTCGTGGTCGTGACGGTGACGGTCATCCTCTCGCTCGCACTCGCCAACTTCCTCAACAAGCCGTTCCCCGGGCGAACCCTGGTCCGCATGGCGGTGGTGGTTCCCTGGGCGGCGAGCGTGGTCATGACGACGACCGTCTTCTACTACGGGCTGGACCGCGACTACGGGATCATGAACACCTTCCTCGTCGACATCGGGCTGCTCGACAGCCCCTACGGCTTCACGAAGAACGTCGCGACGGCCCTGGGTGCGGCGATCGTCGTCGGGATCTTCGTCTCCATCCCCTTCACCACCTACACCCTGCTCGCGGGACTCCAGGCGGTACCCGGGGACATCCTCGAAGCCGCGAAGATGGACGGTGCCGGCAAGGTACGCACCTACTTCCTGGTGGTCCTGCCCCAACTGCGCAGCGCCCTCGCCGTCGCCGTGCTCATCAATGTCATCAATGTCTTCAACAACCTGCCGATCCTGCGCATCATGACCGGCTCGCTTCCCGGCTACAGCGCCGACACCCTGATGACGTACATCTTCAAGGTCCTCCAGTTCGACCGGCGTCTGGACCTCGCGAGCGCCCTGAGCGTGATCAATTTCGCCATCGTGATCGTGATCGTCGCGGCGTACGTGAAGATCGTCAAGCCGATGAGAGAGGACTGACATGGCCATCGCACCAGCACGAACAGTTCCGGTTCAGCCGTCTCCCCAGCCGAGGACCAGGAAGTACGGTGCCGACGGCGTCAGCCGGCGCACGATGGTGGGCCGGATCGTCGTCGGCGTCCTCGTCGCGATCCTCTTCCTCGTCCCCTACCTCGTCATGCTCGTCGGGTCGCTCAAGACGAGGTCGGAGATCCTCGCCGTCCCGCCCCGTTACTTCCCGCAGGACGGCCTGCAGGTCGGCAACTACCTCACGATGTGGTCGACCCCCGAGACGCCCCTGACGTACAACCTCATCTCCACGGTGGTCATCGCCGTGTTCGCGACCCTGCTCGTCCTGCTGGTCGCCACCCCGGCCGCCTACTACACGGCCCGCTTCAATTTCCCGGGCAGGATGGCGTTCCTGTTCCTCGTGATCGTCACCCAGATGCTGCAGCCGGCCGTGCTGACGGCGGGGCTCTTCCGGCAGATGCTGGTGCTCGACCTCAATGACACCTGGGTCGCCATGATCCTGATCAACGCGGCGTTCAATCTGTCCTTCGCGCTGTGGATCATGCACAGCTTCTTCGCCGGGATCCCGAAGGAAGTCGACGAGGCCGCGCAGTTGGACGGGGCGAGCCGCCTGGCCGTGCTCTTCCGGATCAACCTGCCGCTCGTGTGGCCGGGGATCGTGACGGCGATCATCTTCACGTTCGTCGCCTCCTGGAACGAGTTCGCCGCCAGCCTCGTCATCATGTCGACGGCGGAGAACCAGCCGCTCTCGGTCGCCCTCACCAAGTTCATCGGCCAGTACGCGACGAGCTGGCAGTACGTGTTCGGCGTATCCATCGTCGCCATCGTTCCCGTGATCGTCCTGTTCGCCCTGATCGAGAAGCGGCTCATCGGAGGCCTGACCGCGGGATCGGTGAAGTGACGTCACCCGACCCGACGCCGCCTGCCGTCGAGATAGCCGTCACGTCGCCGGCCGGGGCGCGGGCGGCGATCGCGGGAGGAGCGGATCGGGTCGAGCTCTGTACCGCCCTCGAACTCGGCGGGCTGACGCCGAGCCTGACGATGACCGAGGAGGCCGTCGCCACGGGCATACCGGTACAGGTGCTGATCCGCTGCAGGCCGGGCGGTTTCGTCTACTCCCCCGAGGAGATCGGCTGGATGGCGGACGAGGCTGCCCGGGCCGTCGTCGCCGGCGCGGCGGGCGTCGTGATCGGTGCCCTCACGACGGACGGGCGGATCGATCTCCCCTCGCTCCACCGGCTCTCCGCAGCCGCCCGCGCCGTCGACCCCGGGACACAGGTGACCTTCCACCGCGCCATCGACCAGCTCCGGGATCCTGCAGCACACCTCGAGGACCTCGCCGCAGCCGGCATCGACCGCATCCTCACCTCCGGAGGTGCTCCCACCGTCGACCTGGGGCTGCGGCAGATCGCAGCGATGCTCGACCGCGGGACGGGCATCGAGGTCATGGCCGGGGGCGGGATCTCGCCGGAGACCCTGCGCAGTGTCCTTGCCGTCGGGGTGCACGCGGTGCACCTGTCGGCGAAGAAGGCGGTGCGGCAGACGTCCCCGCACTGGATACCCGTGGGGTCCACCACCGCGGCCGACGGCGACGTCCACTATCGGACGGACGCATCCCTCGTCCGGGAAACGGTCCGGACAGCACGCAACTCCGGTTAGCGTGAGGTGCCACGCGGGAGGGGGCTCCTGACCCCCGGGCGGCCTGCGATCCGGGGAGTGTGCCCGCCCGCGTAGGCTGGAATCGATGAACATCCCCGCCCGATCGCGTTTCCCGGTGCTGCTCCTGCTGGGCATCGTGTTCATCGGCTTCATCCTCCGCGGACCGATCGTGGCCGTCGCTCCCATCACGGGCCGGATCAGCGATGAGCTGTCCCTGAGCGCCGCCCAGGCAGGGCTGCTGACGACGCTGCCGGTGCTGTGCTTCGCCGTCATGACGCCCTTCGCCTCCCTGTTCGTGGGGAGGGCCGGTGCGAACTTCGCCACGACGACGGCCATCCTCGGCGTAGGAGTCGGTTCCATCGTCCGGTCGGCGGGCGGGCTGGACGCCACCGTCGCGGGCACCGTCATCATGGGAGCCTTCATCACGATCGGCAACGTGGTTCTCCCGGTCATCATCCGCCGGGACATCGCGCCCGGGCGGGTCGGCATCGTCACCGGTGCCTACACGTCGGCGCTGAACGTGAGCTCGATGATCACGACCCTCGCCACGGCGCCTCTCGCCGCCGCCTTCGGCTGGCGCGGGGCGCTGCTGACGTGGATCGGGTTCGTCGTCGCTGCTGCCGCCGTGTGGCTGAAAGCCATCGGGCCGGACGCGGCGTTCCGGTGGGGGCCCCTCGAGCCGGCCGCGGAATCGGCCGCAGACGAGACCGTCGCGCCCGACACCCATGACACCCGTGCCCCCGAGCTCCCGGTCGCGAAACCACGGACCTGGCTCAGCCTCCCGGCTGTTCTCCTGTCGCTGACTTTCGGCGCCCAGGCGTTCTCCTACTACGGACTCACCGCGTGGCTCCCGACCATCCTCGAGCAGGAGCTCGGCTACTCGGCCGGGCAGGCCGGGACGAGCTCGTCCATCTTCCAGATCGCCGCCGTCGTCGGCGCGCTCGGGGTGCCGATGCTCTCCTCACGGCTGGGGGTCCCGAGGACCTTCGCCCTCGTGTCGGCGCTGTGGATCAGTTGTCCGGCGGGACTCCTGCTCGCTCCCGCCGGCTGGCCGGCCTGGGGCTTCCTGGGTGGTGTGGCCCAGGGAGGAGGCATCACGATCGTGTTCATGCTCGTGGTGCAGCTCGCGCTCAGCGGCACACATGCCCGCCGGCTCTCGGCCATGGTGCAGGGTGCCGGTTATGCCGTCGGCGCCACGGCCCCGTTCCTCGTCGGCGCCGTCCACGACGCCACCGACGCCTGGGCGTTACCGATCGTCGTCGTCCTCGCCGCGACCGTCCTCTTCGCAGCCGCCGGGATCGCAGGGTGCATCCGCGCCGGCGTCGCGCGTCGGTGACGGCGAGGGGCCGGACCGGACTACGGTGCCGGATGCTCCAGCGGTCGATCCCTACCGGAGGTTCCGCCGAGAGGGCGCGCCTCCACTCGCACCGCGGAGAGCGATGGCGGCCAGGAGCGCGGCGAGTCCCGCCAGGGCTGTGGTGAAGGCGACGACGCCGGGCCACCCGAACCGACCGAAGAAGAGGCCGCCGGCCCACCCCACCGCGCTGGATCCGGCGTAGTAGGCGAAGTTGTAGAGACTCGCCGCCTGTGCGCGGCCCTCGGTGGCGAGCACCGCCGTCCACCCGGAAGCCACGGAATGGGCGGCGAAGAAGCCGCCGGTGAAGATGACGAGCCCGACGACGACGAGGGGGAGGTGCCCGGCGAGTGTCACGGACAGCCCCGCCACCATGACGAGAATGGCGGAGAGCAGCACGGGGAGCTTCCCGTGCCTTCCACTGAGGTCACCGGCGACGCGGGACGTCACCGTCCCTGCAAGGTAGGCGAGGAACAGGAGACTGACGACGGATGCCGGCAGCAGGTAGGGCGGAGCCTCGAGCCGGAACCCCAGGTAGTTGTACACCGCGACGAAGGCACCCATGAGGAGGAAGCCCTGCGCGTAGACGGCCAGCAGGGGAGGGGACCTCACATTCATCACGAGGCGGGCGAGGAGCGACGGTCCCTGCCCGCGGACCGTCGGGACGAAACCACGGGCGTGGGGAGCCAGGAGGAGGAACGTGACGACCGCGCCGCCGGCCAGGAGGCTGACGCCCAGCACACCGGCCCGCCACCCCAGCGCGTCCCCGATGAAACCCGCGACGAGCCGCCCGGTGAGGCCGCCGAGCGTCGTCCCGGCGATATAGGTACCGGCCGCAACGGCGACATGGCGTTTCTGCACCTCTTCGTGAAGGTAGACGAGAGCTGTCGCCGGCACGCCGCCGAGCGCGATCCCCTCCAGGAGGCGCAGCCCGATCAGCACGGGGAACGACGGCGCCACCGCGCCCAGCAGGCCCAGGACGACCGCCGCGCTCATCGCCCAGGCGATACTCCGCCGGCGCCCGATCCGGTCGGCGACAGCGGACCAGGGGATCACCGCCAGGGCCAGGCCGAGCGTCGCCGCGGAGACGGACAGCGCGGCCTGGGAAGGGGAGACGTCGTACTCGGAGGCGACGGCCGTCAGCAGACCCTGGAACGAGTACAGCTGCGCGAAGGTCGCCAGTCCCGCGAAGACGAGGGCGAGCAGCATCCTGCGGTAGGCCGGCGAGTCCTTCGCGTGACCGGGCCAGGGACCGTCACGCATCGACGCGACGACCGCCCGCCGCGGCGATCCGAGGGGGCCCCGAGGTCGGCGGCCCGCCGGGCCGCGTCGGGACCCTGCTCCCGGCTTCCCCGGCCGGGGTCGATGGTCCAGGGATCAGCACCACGATTCCTACGTCCTCCGTTGCAGGGACAGTCCGACGCCCGGTGGTCGCCGGTCGTACCCGAGCGACGGGTCGGTCTCCGCCGAGGACGTCGACGACGACCTCCCTGCATTCTTCCCCATGCACCCGCACGCCGACCCGATCCTGCACGTCGAGGCCCGATGAGGCCGGCCGGACGGAGGACTAAGCTGGTCGGGCCGGAGACCGCCCGGCCCCGCTCCCAGAGAGGCCCTTGATGGCAGCTGCATCGTCCGCACCGGGCGCCGGTCCCGACACCGCCGAGCTCCGGGTGTGGAAACCGTTCCTGGCCCGCGCCGTCGTGAGCGCCCTGTTCGGGCTGGTGACCATCTTCTGGCGCGATCCGTCCACGCTCGTGATGTCCGTGGCGGGCGGGCTCTACCTCCTGCTGAACGGCGCGGCCTACCTTTGGACGCACCGCATGGAGCACTGGGGGCCGCCGCACAGGCTGCCCGACGTCGGCGGGGGGCTGCTCCTCGGAGCCGGGATCGCGAGCCTCGTCTTCCCCGACGGCCGCAGCTTCGCCTTCGCGGGGGCCGTCGCGCTGGTGGTCGCGGGCGCCGCCGAACTGGTCCGCGGGCTCGCCCTCCGCACCCATGCGGCATCGCGGGACCTCGTCGTCGTCGGCAGCGTGGCGATGATCACGGGCGGCATCCTGCCGTTCGTCGAGCAGCTCGGGGCGCACGCCCTGCTCGGCGTGACCGGCGGCGGCGCGCTCCTCACCGCCGTCGTGCTCGGTATCGCTGGCCTCAGCTACCGGCACGATTCAGCGCTCAGCGCATCGTCCGCCTCCGGCGTCCAGGGCGGACCGGACCCCGTAAACTAGAGGCTCTACGTCTCGTAGAAATATCAGGAACCGGAAGGAGTGCCCGTGGCCAACCGCCAGCCGGGGAAACCCACGCAGGGACGATTCCGCCACGGCATCAAGGCACCCCTCGTCTTCTCCGCCGTCCTGGCCGTGGTGGCCGGCGTCGCGACGTCGATCTTCGCCACGGGAGGTGGCTCCAAGGAGCTGCGCGTCGATCTGGGCCTCACGGCGGCCGGGATCGCCTTCATCGCCTCCCTCGTGATCTGCGCGATGCTCATGATGGCCGAGACGCCCAATGCCGAGCACCTCAGCAAGGGATCCGGCATCAACCGCTCGACGGCGAAACCGGATCCCCAGAACCCCTCCCCGGAGCCCGCCCCCGGGCCGGATGACGAACCGCGTTACGGGGAGCGGCTGCCGAAGCAGGACAGCTGACCCCTTGACGTCCCTGTTAGCCTCCCACCATGGGGGATGACCTGGCAGGATTCGTTCGGGATTTCGGTGCGCTGGCACGGATGGCGCTGGAGGCGCAGCCCCGCTCGGCGCGCGGACGGGAGCTCGTCGACACGCTCTCGGCGCATCTCCGGGCCGAGCCCGGCAGCGTGCCCGTCGTGGTCGAGGAGGTCCCGCCCCACCGTTTCGTGGACGCGGACATCGTCCTCGCGTCGCTCACGGCGGACGGCCGCTGCGTGGGCATCGGTGGCGGCGACCAGCGCCATCACATGTCCTTCAGCGACATGATCCAGCAGTCGGAGGCCTTTCCGAACTTCCCGTTGTCCCAGCCCGACTACGCGAACCTGCCGATCGGCCCTGACGAGCAGCGGCAGGCGGTGGCCTTGGGCCTCCGCCTGTTCGAGCGGGACGGCGTGCCCCTGGCGGTCCTGCAGCGCAACGCGGAGCCGCGCTACGGCCGGCAGACGGCATCCCTCGAGGTGATGAGCGGAGATGCCGACGCCGTCACCGGGTTCCTCGCCGAGTTCCGGCGGAGGATGCAGCGCGAGAGCGTGATGAAGGGGCAGGTGCTGTCCTTCACGGTCGAGGACTTCGGGCCGAGCAGCGCCGGCGTGACGTTCCACCACCGGCCCACCCTCGAGGCCGCCGACGTCATCCTCCCCGAAGGACTGCTGGAACGTGTCAGTGAGCACGCCCTCGGCATCGCCGCGCATCGGCAGGCACTGATCGCGGCCGGCCAGCACCTCAAGCGCGGGATCCTCCTGTACGGCCCGCCGGGCACCGGCAAGACCCACACCGTCCGGTACCTGCTGGGCGCGAGCGCGGGGACGACGGCGATCATCCTCTCGGGCGGGACGCTGCGGCATGTGGGCGAGGCGGCCAGGACGGCCCGTGCCCTCCAGCCGTCGATCGTGGTCCTCGAAGACTGCGATCTCATCGCGGAGGACCGCAGCTTCGGACACGGCCCGCAGCCCCTCCTCTTCGAGGTGCTGGACGCCATGGACGGACTCGACGATGACGCCGACGTCACCTTCGTGCTGACCACCAACCGCGTGGACATGCTGGAGCGGGCCCTCGCGCAGCGACCCGGACGGGTGGACCTCGCCGTGGAGGTGCCGCTCCCCGGGGAGCACGAGCGGGCAGCCCTGCTGCGCCTCTATGCGCGCGATCTCGCCTTCAGCGACGATGCCGTCGGCGCCGCCTCCGGTCGCACCGAGGGCACGACGGCGTCCTTCACCCGAGAGCTGGTGCGCCGCGCCGTCCTCGCGGCCGCACTGCAGGACGTGCCGCTCGCCGATCGGCACCTGCTCGCGGCGGTGGACGAGCTGATGGCCGACGGCGCGTCGCTGACGCGGAGCCTGCTCGGCAGCAACGACACGGATCGGGAGGACGGCGTACCGTCCGTCCATGGCTCCTTCGGGTACGTACCCGGGGCGGCCACCTACTCCGGGAGCTACTCCCCGGCGTACGGGTCCTCGCTGTCCCTGTCCTTCGAGGGGGAAGGGTTCGCCGACGGCTACGACGGCTCTCCCGACGGTATGCAGGGCGGCACCACGGCCGAGGACCCGCCCGGCAACGGGTCGGACGATCCCGCGGGCGACGGCGGTCGCTGACCCCGCCGGCCGGTTCGGCCCGTGGGGCGCTGCCCCCCGACGTCGTCTCGCGGATGTGGCCGCCGGTCCCGTCGGGGTTCCTACCCTGTGGGAGAGCCGAACCAGCGCCTCAACTGCACCTCGAGGCCCGCCTGGTCCCCGCCTGCCCAGGCCACGTGCCCGTCCGGTCGGAGGACGACGGCCGGCACGCCCAGCTCCGCGCTGCCGTCGACCCGGTCCACCCGGTCCGCCCACCCGGCCACCGAGAGCGTTCCGGCGCCGTCGAGCAGCAGGCCCCGGCCGCCGCGCATCAGCTCGTAGAGGCGTCCCCGGCCCAGATCGAGGTCGCGGAGCCGCCTGCCGAGCAGCTCCGGTCCGGGGCCGAAGTCGTACCGGACACCGAGGGCCGTGATCTTCCCGACGAGGTGGCGGCTGACGTCCTCGAAGTCCATCAGCTCCGCCATCAGGCGGCGCACGGCCCGCGGGCCGGGTCCCGGGGACAGCAGCTCGCTCTGCGCGCGGGTGTTGTCCAGGACGTCGGCGCCCACGGGGTGCCGTTCGGCGTGGTAGGTGTCCAGCAGTCCCTCCGGTGCCCGGCCGTCGATCTCGGCGGCCAGTTTCCAGCCGAGGTTGTAGGAGTCCTGGATCCCGAGGTTGAGGCCCTGTCCGCCCAGTGGCGGGTGGACGTGCGCGGCGTCGCCCGCCAGGAACGTCCTCCCCACCCGGTACCGCTCGGCCTGGTGCGTGGCGTCACCGAAGCGGGAGAGCCAGCGGGGTGAGTGGACGCCGAAGTCCGTCCCCGCGACCGCCCGCAGCTGCCGCTTCACCTCCTCGAGCGTCGGGGCGATCGCGCGGTCCTCCGTGACGCCCCCGGCGGGGACGACCACCCCGTACAGGCCGTCGCCCACCGGACCGACACCGAAGCCTTTCTGGGTCCGGCGGACCTCGTCCACGATGCCCGCCACCTCGTCGGGCGGCATGCTCGCCTCCATCTCGCCCCGCAACCATTCCGTCCTCGCCGGCTCGCCCGGGAACGCCACGCCGAGCAGCTTCCGGACCGTGCTGCGGCCGCCGTCGCAACCCACGAGGTAGCGCGCACGGAGCGCGGATCCATCGGCCAGGCCGACCGTCACCCCGCCCTCGTCCTCACACACGGCGACGAGCTCGCTGCCGCGCCGGATATCGGCGCCTTCCTCGGCAGCGTGCTCGGCGAGCAGGCGGTCGGTGATCGGCTGGGGGATGCCGAGGACGTAGGCGTGCGCGCTGTCGAGGTGCTCGGGCCAGGGCTTGTCGATGCCGGCGAAGTGACCGGCTCCCGGATGGCGCGTGCCGTGGGCGAGGAAGCGTTCGAGCAGCCCCCGCTGGTCCAGGATCTCGAGGCTGCGCGCGTGCAGGCCGAGCGACCGGACCTGCTTGGTCGGCTCGATCTCCCTCTCGAGGACGAGCACATCGACGTCGTGAAGCCTCAGCTCGCCGGCAAGCATCATCCCCGTCGGACCGCCGCCCGCGATGATCACCTCGGTCATGGATACGCTCCTTCGGAAGGGTGGTCACGGGCGCCCGTCCTGCACCGCCCACCGGGGCAGTTCCTCGCGCTCGCCACCGCAGCTCGCCATTCTGCCCCCGCACAGGGGCCTTGCGGCAAGATCCCCCCGGAGCCGTATCCTGATCACGGCAGGACAGCGACGGCTCCTCCCGATTCCTCAGGCGCTCCGCGCCTTCCGCGCACGGTAGGCCTTCACATGGGTGCGGTTCGCGCAGTTCCCGGTGTCGCAGAAGCGCCGGGAGCGGTTGCGGCTGAGGTCCAGCACCACGCCGTCGCAGTCCTCCGCAGCGCAGGATCGCAGGCGGTCCAGTTCGTGCCCGCGGATGACGTCCGCGAGGGCCATCGCGGCCTCGGTGGCCATGCGTTCCTCGAGCGGGGCTTCGGGCGCGGTCGCGTGGAGGTGCCAGTCCCACTCGTCATGCCTGACCAGCTGGGGGAGGGCGTTGGCCCGCCGGAGGATCGCATTGACGAGCGCGACGGCGTCGTCCTCCTCCGCGAACCAGATCACCTCCAGTTCGGCCCGCAGGGCGCGGACCGACTGCAACTCGGCGTCGGTGCGCGTCCGGGAGCCGGAGAACCGCTGCTCCTCGAGGAACCGGTCCAGGCCCTCGAGCGTGCCGAGCGGATCGGTGTCCTCCTTCGCCGTGTTGATGAGCGCGGCCGCGGACGAGAGCGCCACTTCCGTGTCATATGTGAAAAGCATGTTGACTCCTGACATTGCATCCCTCTACTGTCACGACCATAACCACTTCACACCCATGACACCAGTCATCGACCCGAAGGGAGCGGACGTGACCCTGCGCCCCGCCACCGGCCTCTGGATAGCCCTCATCTCCGCGGCGGCGTTCGGCGTCTCGGGTCCCTTCGCGAAGTCGCTCCTGGAGATCGGCTGGAGCCCCGGAGCCGCTGTCGGCCTCCGGATCGGAGGTGCCGCGGTCGTGCTCCTGGTGCCTGTGCTGATCGCGTTGCGGGGCCGCTGGTCCACGATGCGCGGCAACGCGCTCACCGTGACGATCTACGGCACCACGGCGATCGCCCTGTGCCAGCTGTTCTACTTCAATGCCGTGCAGCGCATGTCCGTCGGCGTCTCGCTGCTGCTCGAGTACCTGGCGCCCGTGCTGATCGTCGGGTTCCTCTGGCTGCGCTCCCGCAGGGCGCCCAACGCCCTCACGCTGGTCGGGTCCGTCACCGCGGTCCTCGGACTCCTGCTCGTCCTCGACCTCGCCGGGGATGCCCGGCTCGACCCCGTGGGCGTCCTGTTCGGCCTCGCAGCCGCCGTCTGCCTCGTGGTGTTCTTCCTGATGTCCGCGAGGGTCGACGAGTCGCTGCCGCCGCTCGTCATGGCCGGAGGAGGGATGGTGGTGGGCGCGCTGACCATCCTGCTGCTGGGCGTCACGAACATCATGCCGTTCCACTTCGTGTTCACGGATGTCCAGCTTGCCGGGCGGACGTACAGCTGGGTGGTGCCCGTGGCCGTCCTCGTCCTCGTGGCCACGGTGGCCGCCTACGTGACGGGTATCGTGGCGGCGCAGCGCCTCGGTTCCAAGGTGGCGAGCTTCGTGGCGTTGACGGAGGTGATGTTCGCCGTGCTCGCGGCGTGGCTGATCCTCGGCGAGCTGCCGGGCGCCGTGCAGTTGCTCGGCGGACTCCTGATCGTCGTCGGCGTGGTCTGCGTCCGATGGGACGAGCTGCGGTCGGCGTCCGGTGACGACGACGCGGCGGTCCTCGACCGTCCCAGTCCGGTGGAGCCGCTGCCGAAGCCGTGAGGGCGGCGGGGTCCTCGTCGAGCCGACCGCGTAGCGCGCCGCCGTCCCGTCGGAGCGGGGGAATGCTTCAGGTACGGCGACCGGGCTCGTGATGGTCCCGGGACGGGTCGGGGATGTCTTCCCGCCCCGAGTAGATCAGGTGCTCGGCGACCTTCACCAGTTTGAGGTTGGTGCGCGAGCTCTGGTCCTGCAGCATCGCGAACGCGCCGTCCGCGCTGACCTTGTGCCGTTCCATCAGGATGCCCTTGGCCTGCCCGATGGTGTCCCGGCTGATGACGGCCTGCTGCAGCTGCTGCAACTTGTCCAGTTTCTGTTCGAGGAGTGCGCGCGTGGCGTCCAGCTCCCGCCTGAGGGCGCCGCGTTCGTCGGCTTCCTCGTCGGCGGCCCGCGCCGCCTCGGCTGCGTCGAGGACTGCCAGCGCGCTCTCCCGAGGGCGTGCGATGAACGGTCCGGGACGTGACCCGGGCGGTGGCCCTGTTGCAGCCGGGAGATCGACCGCCGAGTGCGACGCCACCGCCTGGTGGGTGAGTTCCTCGACCGATGACAGGCCGAGAACCTCCATGGCCCGGTCCAGGTGCCCCTGGACCGTCCGTACGGGAAGGAAGAGGTCGGAGGCTATGTCCTCGCACGTGCGTCCGTCGGCGATCATCACGGCGACCAGGGCCTGACGGTCGCTCAGGTTTCCGGACGGGAGGCGACGCAGGCGCAGCGCCTCCGCGGGGGTGCGCCGACGCGCCGTGTCGGTGGAGTACTCGGATGCGGATGTCATGGGGGCCCCTGGTCAGCACGGCAGTAACGGCTCGGTGCCAGGGTCCGGGGCAGTAACTTAACGATGCGGGTCGCCGGCCCAGGAGTCAAGGTGGGGTGGAGCGGGGCGACAGGACGGGGCGTTGCCGCAGCGTCGCCGGGCGGGCCCTGAGGCCCGCGGATACGGCGGTGATCCTCCTGCAGCCTGACGTCGGTTCCGGTCGGTGTTTAGACTTCCACCGGAGGGTCGTCGGCCTCTCAGGCTCCGCGTACTCTTTCTGTGCACTGCTCGTGTTGCTTGGGGAA
>NZ_PJIR01000075.1 GCF_002929355.1 Arthrobacter sp. B0490
GCCGGCCGGCGACTGGCACGCCTACGGACGCAGCCAGCAGGGCCAGCGCTACTCGCCGCTGGCACAGATCACGCCGCACAACGTCGAGCGGCTGGAGCCGGTGTGGCATTACCAGACCGGGGATCTGCGCGGTCCGGACGATCCGGATGAAACCACCTACGAAGTCACCCCGCTCAAGGTCGATGACAGCCTGTACCTGTGCACGCCGCACAATCTGGTCATCGCGCTGGATGCCGAAACCGGCGAGGAGCGCTGGCGCTTCGATCCCGAGGTGCCGCATTCGGTCAACCGCCAGCACCTGACCTGCCGCGGGCTTTCCTACCATGCAGCGCCGCCGGCCACCGAGGGCCAGGCCTGTCGGCAGCGCCTGTTCATGCCAACCGCGGATGCCAGGCTGATCGCGCTGGATGCGAAGACCGGGGAGATTTGCCCCGGCTTCGGCGACAACGGTGCGGTGGATCTCTGGGCGAACATGCCCCACGTGAAGGAAGGCTTCTACTATTCCACGTCGCCGCCGGTGGTCGCGCGTGATCGGGTGATCGTCGGCGGAGCGGTGAATGACAACGTTCGCGCCAACGAGCCGTCCGGCGTCATCCGTGCCTATGACGTCTATACCGGCGAGCTGAAATGGAACTGGGACCCGGGCAATCCGGATGAAACGGCACCGATCGCCGCCGGGCAGACCTACAGCGCGAGCAGCCCGAACAGCTGGAGCATTTCCAGCGCGGACGAGGCGCTGGG
>NZ_PJIR01000076.1 GCF_002929355.1 Arthrobacter sp. B0490
GTTCGGCGACCTCGGTGTAGGTCATCCCGGTGTAGTACGCCAGGTAGATTGCCTCACGCTGCACGTCGGACAGGGTGAGCAGGCACGCACGGACGGCGTCGACCTCCGACCGTTGCAGGACTGTGTCCGCGACCTGGTCGTAGTCGATGTCCTGGTTCTTGATACCCCACCTCAGGTCTCGCACCCGGTGGGATTCCTCGGTCCGGACCTTGTCGACGGCGCGGCGGTGCGCGAGGGTCATGATCCAGGACATCCCGGTGCCCAGCGTGGGATCGAAGCGGGCCGCGGTGCCCTGCCAGAGGGCGAGGAAGATGTCCTGCGTCGTTTCGGCGCTCATCTCCGGGTCCACGAGGACTTTCCGGACGAGCCCGTACACGCGCGAGGCGGTCTGCTCGTAGAGGTCCTCGAACGCCCGCACATCACCTTGCCCGACACGGAAAAGAAGGGCCCCGACGCCACTCACCGGCCCGTCCGCCTGGTGGGCCGACGGACTGTCGGAATGGGGATCAGGAGGCGCAGTCGACACAGCAGACGCAGCGGCCGGAGGCTCGGCGACAGGGCGGGGCAGGAGCCGGGTGAGGACCGGGAGCGGAGCGGTGAGCATGGGCGTGAGACCTTCTGGTGACCATCGGCTTCAATCAGAAGACCTCTGCCACCTGCGGCGTAAGTCTTCTGATTGCTAAGGAGACTAGGGACAGCCAACCACGATCCTGCCGGCATCCGATAGTGGAA
>NZ_PJIR01000077.1 GCF_002929355.1 Arthrobacter sp. B0490
ATGTTGAGCCGGGTGAGTCGGTGGAGCAGTGCGTCGCACGCGAGGTAAGAGAAGAAGTCGGTGTGGCCATTCATGCGCCGCAGTACATCGCCAGCCAGGGCTGGCCGTTTCCCCATTCCCTCATGCTCGGGTTCCACGCGGAATATGCCGGTGGCGATATCGTGCTGCAGCCCGAGGAAATCGAGGATGCCCGTTGGTTCGCCATCGACAACCTGCCGGCGTTGCCCGCGCGCCAATCCATCGCCCGCTATCTGATCGAGCTTTATCTGTCCCGTTGGCTAGGCCACCCCGAACCAGTGTTGCCAGGCTAGCCGCAGACTCATCGCCAGTACTACCAGAATGAATACCGGACGGATGAACCGCGAGCCACCGCGGATCGCCGTGCGCGCGCCGAAGTAGGCCCCTGCCATCAAGGCCAGCCCCATCCCAATGCCCAGCACCCAGGCGACGTGGCCGCCGATTATGAATACTGCAAGCGCCATGGCATTGCTGACGAAATTCATCGTCCGCGCCACGCCGCTCGCTCTCAGCAGGTCGAGCGGGTAGAGCAGCATGCTGCTGACCGTCCAGAACGCACCGGTGCCAGGCCCGGCCACTCCATCGTAGAAACCGAGCGAAAGGCTCTGTGGCCACTGTCGCTTGCGCCCGATCGGCGCCGCATCGTTGCTCGACCGGGTGGGCATGTGGCTGAACAGCAGGTAGATGCCGCAGGCA
>NZ_PJIR01000078.1 GCF_002929355.1 Arthrobacter sp. B0490
CGAGGGTCACAAGATCCGCAACCGCAGCGAATCCTTCGGCGACCACTTCTCCCAGGCCACGCTGTTCTGGAACAGCATGAGTGCGCCGGAGAAGGAACACATCGTCGGCGCCTATACGTTCGAGCTAGGCAAAGTCGAGCGTGTGTTCATCCGCGAGCGCCAGGTCAATGAGATCCTCGCCAATATCGACCTGGAGCTGGCCCGCCGTGTCGCCGAGAACCTGGGTCTGCCGGCGCCGAGCGCACCGACCGTGACGCCGAAGACGCCAACCCCGCAGGATTCGCCGGCGCTGAGCCTGATGAACCATGCACCGGGCAATATCAAGTCGCGTAAGGTGGCCATCTTGGTAGCTAACGGCGTCGATGGTGCTGCGATCGACGCCTTCAAGGCCAAGCTGGCCTCTGAGGGAGCGCTGGCCAAAATCATTGGGCCTTCACCCGCTCCAGTTAAAACGGCGGACGGAAAGATGCTGCCGGTCGACGCTGCGATGGATGGCATGCCCTCGGTGATGTTCGACGCCGTGTTCGTCCCCGGCGGCGCCGATGCGGCGGCGGCCATGGCTAAGTCCGGCGAGGCCAAGCACTACGTGCTGGAGGCCTACAAGCACCTGAAACCTATCGTCATGCTCGGTGCGGCGCGGCCGCTGCTGGCATCGCTGGGCCTGCAAGCCGACAGCGGTCTGCTGGAGGGTGACGATGTGGACGGTGTGTTC
>NZ_PJIR01000011.1:0-21505 GCF_002929355.1 Arthrobacter sp. B0490
GTGGCTCTGATATGGGTACGGTCCTTCCACGCCGATATTCAACTTCAGACGGGAAAAGCAGGCCGACCTTGCACCCTTCCGCACCGCGAAATCACCGATGCTCACATACTGCCCGAGATACAGCAGACAAGAACGTGTAGCGCCAGAAAACGACCGACATGGCTTGCAACCTGTTCGAGGCGTTGCTATCAGAAAAGGGTGGCGTCACCCCCGGCCGGTAGCCAACCCGAAGATGGCTTTTTCGACCTGAACTGCCGTCCGGCCGTACTCGTGGCCCCAATCGTCGAGAACCTGCACGTATCTCTCGTAGGAAGCTGTTTCGTCTGTGTCGAGCCGAAGAGCAGCTTCCATCAGCAACCACTTAGCAACCTGCGCGTCGAGGATTGGAGCTGCCTGTGCGTCATCAGCACTGGTCAGGGATGAGGAGAAGTACAACCACTTTGTGAAGTAGGCGGCATCTAGGTGCTTGATCCGGTTGTCGTTATTCATGAAGCGGAAGCCTTCGACAGCCCCATTCCTCCGGACGTACTCGACGCCGGCTGACAATCTGTCACTTACAGACGGCAAGACAGGCGTGGTTGCTCATCACGATGAGGGAGCCGAGTTGTTACTTCCGAGAATCCGCCCTTGGATGCAGTGCTCTAGGAGGACGTGTCGTGTCTTGCAGCCCGTGAGTTGCAAGACACGCGGACGAGACGCCATCACTCCTCCGCCACTACTACTCCTGCTGTGTCTTGATACCCTGTCTCATAAGCAGAGGTCCGGAATTGTGACAGAAGCGTTGGTTGCAAGACACTTTGCGGGGATACCGACATGGAGGTGTGGTGTGGGCAAGCTGATCGGGTACGCGCGGGTATCGACGCGCGCTCAGGATACCGATCGGCAGATCGCGGACCTGCTCGCCGCCGGCGTCCGCCGCGATGACCTCTATGTCGATCACGGCGTCAGTGGTACTCATGCCCGACGTCCTCAATTCGACAAAGCTCTTGGCGCATTGCACGAGGGTGACACCCTCATCGTCACGACCCTCGACCGGCTCGGTCGCTCGACCTCGAACATGCTCACCCTGGCCGACGAGCTCCGACTCCGCCACGTGAACCTCCGGGTGCTGAATCTTGGCGGCGGGAACGTGGACACCGGTACACCCATGGGGTCCATGGTCTTCACCGTCATGGCAGCCCTCGCGCAGATGGAGCTCGAGATCAAACGTGAACGGGTGAACGACTCGAACACCAAGCGACGGAACGCTGGCATGGACCTCGGCGGCCGGCGCCCCGTCTTTTCCGACAGCCAGATCGCCAACGCCCGCCGGCTCATCGAGCAAGGCCAACCCGCCTCCCACGTCGCCCGTGACCTCGGTATGTCCCGGGCCACCCTCTACCGGCGCATCGCGAACCTGGACGCCCAGCAATGGGTCGCCACCCAGCAGGGACAGACCGGTGCCTGAATCCACGCGTGAGTCCCATGCTGGCGTTGGAGACGACCAGGCGGACGAAGGCAGCGACGGCTTAAGCACACCGCGGTCACAGCTCGTCGTTCTACCCGACTCCCCCGACACCCGGCTCCTGGTAGAACTCACGAGTCATGCGAACGATTTATCGGAGGCTGCGCACTCGCTGGGCAGGGCGCTGGATTGCGGGGAGGGCTCCGATGTGTGGGAGCCCCTGACTTCCCACGCGGTCACCGCCTATATCCGCCCCTTCATCCACTCCAACGTTCGCACCCGCCTCGACCAGATGCCCGAGTTTCCTGGCATACCGGCCGAGCTTCTCGCCACGCACGACGTGATTCGGAAGTACCGGAACACGACCGTCGCGCATTCCCAGTCCGATCTGGTCATGCCCCTACCCGTCGCTCTTCTGGGTGGGGTCGATCAGGTAATCCGAGTGTGGGGCATGACAGTTGTCCACCCAATGCCAGGAGCGATAGCCATACGGTTCGCCGACCTCCTCACGACGATGGAATCGATCGTCGACGCAGCCATGCAACCCGTGACCGAACGCCTTCGCACGTGGGTGCAAACCCAATCGCCAGCAACGGTTCAACAGTGGCAGGGACCCGAAGTCACCCATTCAACCGACGACGCCTTCAACGGTTTCCGAAGAAGATCCAGGATCCCCCGTTTCACCGGTTACATGCACACCGAGCAGGTTCAGGGCGGCACTGACCCCCACGAGTAGGTGGGAAGCGGTGTTCATGTGGCTGTCACCCACTACTGATACGTTCTGCCGATGAACGCGATCCTGCCTGACCCGCACCCGCTCACCGCCAACCTCTCCGACCGGATGGGCTTCGATGAGCAGTTCCTCGGCCAGGATGTCCCGATGCCGGTACTCGACGGGCTCGAGACCGTGCTGCTGCCCTACACGCACTTCTCCATCCTCATGCGTCCGGACAAGCGCCTCGCTGCGGTCACCGCGCTTGGGATGGACGGCGAGAAGCTCATGGACCTTGACCGGTCAGGTATTGACTGGCGACTCGACCCGCGTATGCCGGAGGACCAGCAAACCGGGGAACGAGTGTACGCACGCAACGATATCGACCGCGGGCACCTCGTCCGCCGAGCCTCAGCGGTCTGGGGCGACACCCGAGCCGAAGCAGCCCAAGCAAACGAGGACAGCTTCCACTACACCAACGCCGCCCCGCAAGCAGCGAAGTTCAACCAGAGCCTCGAATTGTGGCTGGGCCTGGAGACATACCTACTGGAGAACGCAGCCGACCACGGTCGGCGCCTGATCGTTTTCACCGGACCCGTCTTCAGCGATCTTGACCCGGTTTACCGCGGCGTGGAGATTCCGCTGCGCTTCTTCAAGGTCGCGGTGTTCCTCGAAGGCGGGGCACTGGCGGCGACCGGCTATGTCGTGGACCAGACACCACAGCTCAAGGACCTGCCGGACGTGCCGCGTCCGGGCGCCCTGGATGATGGTGACGCTCCCCCGCTCGGCCCCTTCCGAACCTTCCAGGTCCCCGTCCGGGACATCGCCGCCCTTACCGGTTTGGATATGGCGCAACTGATCGCCGTCGACCGGATGCCGATCGCCACAGCACTGCCCAGCGCGAGGGTCACGTCGGCTTGGCGCGAACTCTCGAGTCCAGAGTGCCTGGACCTGGACTTCGACCTAAAGAACTAAGGCGCCACCAGTTCACTCCATGTCCCTACGTCAACGATCTCGACGCTCATCAAAGGTCGCTCGCTCCTGCACTGGCAACAAACGCTGTGAGACCCATTGCTGAGACGGAACCTGCTTGCCGACTCCCCCGCCGATACTGAGGTCCAGCCAGCCGTTGTCGAGCCTTCACATCCGTCTGGTCAAGGGATCCTTTGCTGAGACGACCTTTAGCGACTGGAAACCACCTAGTGGCAGAGTTGCGCACTTGATGACCGAGTAGATGCGGGTCGCGATGCCGCTACGAGGAGCCAACAAATGAGCCGAGTCACCAGCGCGTTGTCGGAAGCCATCCGCGAGTATGCAACGAGCTTCGAAAGCCTCGCATATCACAGCCCTCGATCAGCATCTGACCCACCCTTGCAAAAGGAATTTCGATCGTTCTGAAATCTACAGCGTCCGGCCGCTTCGTCCTATTCGGAGGTTTCTCCCGATTGATTACTTAATGGCAATCGATCCTCTTTGCTGACCGTGTTGGGCATTGGTATCCGCGCTAGCACTTCCACAGGAGGGCCGTCACCATTGATGTGGAAAAAGGCAAGGAAGGCGTCCTGGTTGAGCGCATAAAAGGCCCTCCATACCAGAGTGAGCTCACGAAAATCTTGGTTTTCAATTTCAACGACCACCTCCGGTGCCGATCTTCGCCCCCTCTTCGCCTTAAAAACCTGCCCTGTAGGACGCCCATCAGTGTCTCGACCCCTAATCCCATGTGAAGCGAAATTACGCTGCCGATACCACGCTCGGTACCGCTCCCCGATGTCGGCGAAAGCCGGACTGTGTACGCCGAGGGCATCGAGAGCATCAGCAAGTTGTTCACCACTTGCTCCGTGGATCGCCCCATCCGGTTGACCCAGTAGTTCGCGAGCAGAGAGGACGAGAGCAGCAAGCGATACGTCACACCGTGACGCCTCAGTGATGACTCTGCCGACGTAGTACGCGTATTCCTCTTCGCGCCAAGGGAGCTGGTTCAGCTGTACGCCGGGATGCATGAAGCGAGGTACGTTGAGCCAGAGTTGCTCCAAGTACCGTGCGTCCGTGTCAGAGACACGATGTTCCCAGACAGTCGAGCGAAAACCGCTCTTTCCCATGCGAGTCAGGCACACTTGGATGCCCACACCTTCTAGGCAACGCACGGCTCGGACCTCTCGATCACCGACATCTAGACGCAGCTCACCATTAAGACTAAGAATCTCGAGGTTTCCCTGGCCCAGCACGAGAACTTGCGGTTCCCCGGTGTCGCTGCTCCCTGCCGACGCGGTTAGAACCTCGGTACGAGGGAGCCCCAATCGCTCAAGGATCTCAAATCCAGCCTGAACGTGATCGCCTTCGTACCAAGTTCTTCCGTTCTCATCGCTCGCCACAGGGCCATAATATGCTCAGCCATAGTCGACAAGCCGTCCGCCGTAGCCCGCTCAGTCGCCGTCCAAGCGCGGAAGACCAACGCAACCAACCTGTTGGTCGTACCCATGTACTCCTACTGCCTGGGGAACGTCCCAGGAAACCTGTCCTTCTTCTGGATCATCATCGTCGCCGTCTTCGTCCTCGCTGCGATTCTTTTCTTCCGGCATTCCGACGGGCCGGGCGGTTCCTCGCCGCCACCGCTCCTCAAAACGTGACCCAATTCCAGATCGGCAGGAGAAACATCGTCGCCCCGAACAGGATCAATCGGATAGAGCCATCGCACTGTCGTGTCGCAGTTCGGGCATCATCACCGGGCGTTTTCTCTAGCGGGCCCCACGGGAATGGACATCGGCGATGACTAGCTGGGCTGTCGCACTCCGCTAGGCGGTGACAGGTGTCCCGGTGGGGGGACCCGCTTTTGGGCAGTGGTGAACTCGCTTGTAAGGCGTCGCCGAAGGTAGTCCGGCTGTGGCGCGTGCCGCGCGGGCATCACCAAGCGCCGGCCATCAAAGGGCTCTAGTGCATCCTTTAGCGCTCGGTCATCGCCAACCTTCAGCCAGTCAATCCGAACGATGTAATCCGTTCCGATCTTAAGAAATCCCGCGTCGAAAGCACAGTCCATGAAGGTTGACAGGCAGATTCCGTTGCTTGGGTCGAGCCTGATCCCTGGCGCCTTACTCCACGGCACGATGTGAGACGCGACTAGGAACTCTCGCGTCGAGATGCCCGTGATCGCACAGCGCCCGCCGTAGTTGCTTTTGACCGCATCGGCAAATGCTCGTTGCGCACTGCCGCGAGTCTTCGCGGGAACGATCTGGTCGTGCACAGCATAATTGCCTCGCCCAATCTGGTCCGAGAAGCGTGCGACCTCGTTTGGCTCGAACTCGCCCGGCTCGGTCGTTGCATCATCGCCCGTGGTTGTTCTTCCGTGCTCGACCGACTCGATATAGGCGAGGATCTCAGCCGTTGCGCGCCGTCGACCTTGCACGCGCCCGCCATGCAATCCGTGCCGTTCAAGCACTGCGTCTGTTAGCTGAGCACGCTGCTCGTCGCTGAACACCGTCGTTCGCTTGAGTTTCATCCAGGTGCGGTGCTGCCTGCGCTCGATCATCTCCTGTTCGTCTGCCCAAAAGTCCCGATCGTCGATATCCAGCTCCGAAAGGCCGACTGCCGTCACGGAACACTTGATGCCGATCGCCGAGACCGGCCTCGTGATGTACAGGTAGACGACGTCGCCGAGGGCGATGTACGCCGTCCGCGTCTCACTCCAGTTCACCTCCTCGAGTTCTCGGAAGGCATCCTCGCTCCTGTAGGTGGCGTTCTCTGAGGCGACGATCCAAACAGTCATGAGGCATAGGGTAGTGCGTCGTCGCTTGAATCTGAGAGAGAGCTTGCCGACACCATCCAGGCGTACGGCGACTCTCATTCGATGCTCAGCAATTCCACCCATGCCCTTGCATAAGTCTGCGACGGGCCTGTCATTTAGGCATCCATATGACGATCCATTGACCGGACAGCCCATGTGCAGTCTGAGAGGTGCAGCGGCGCATCTGGGTGGGTAGCAAAATCCGCCACTCCCCCAACAGCTCGTCGACGGCGCTTCGCACGCGCCTTGTGCACCACCATCGAAGCCGTCAGCCCGTCGCACAACCTAGTGGTGCTCAATGGGTCGTTTCTGCGCACTCGTCCGACGAGACCTAGAGATGAAGGGTGTGAGCGACCGACTGTGCTCAGATGACGGTCAGGTCGCTTGGACGTAGGCCACAAAGGGTGCACTGGCCAAGTCACGTGTGGTGCCCTCGTCGATGAGGATGTCGGCGATCATGGCGGTCACCACTATGGCGGCGAGTCTGTGCGCTTCCAGCTCTGGGTCCACGTGTCGAGGCTTACCCTTCCCCATGATCTCGCCGTCGTCAGTAGGAGCATATTGGCCAGCTAGGAACCCCGTCGCGTGAGCCCATGTGGAGTCCTCTCTCCATAGGCGGTAAACGATCCGGAGGTTCATACCGGATTTCTCGACAGCGTGGGCCAGTTTGTCTGCCCCTGTTTTGATCACCTTGTTCTCAGAAATATTCAGGACGAACTCCTCCATCTCGGCGACGTCGATGTCTGATGGGAGTCCGTTGCGCTGCATGTACTCGTGGGTCTTAGTTTCGTTCGTTCGCTCGTTAGCAAGCATCGTGTCAGCGGCCCCCGCGCGCTCTGATCGAGGCATGTCCCCGAGCCAGAGAATACGGATGGTCAGCTCCCAGAACGCGCGCCGGTTCGGAGCGGCTGCATAACCCAATCCTGCGGCCTCAAGAGTGGCGATGATCCGACTCTGTTCGAAGGCTGCCCGTAGCCAGCCCACGGCGAACTGGCTGACTCGGGTTACTGTGACCCCGCTGAGGTCAACCGCGAGAACAGCTTCTGCTGCACGAAGAGTGTAATCAGCAGCTACCGATTGCTCAGATATTTTGCGCTTGGATTGGCGTTCCCGCTTTGCTCTACTTCCACTCATGAGACCACTCTATGTACGCTCGATTCTGAGCTACGGACTTCCCTAGTTTTTGCTCTAGGTGGCTGGAGTACCTGTCGTAACCCCGCACTGTCCGCTGCGTGCGCGGACGCACGTGTGATACTGACCTTCCAATGAGTGATGAACTGAGCCGCCGGCAACTTCGTCAGAATCGCCGTGACCTTCGCCGGAACAAAGCGCTCATTGCAACTCTTCATCAAGAAACCGATGCCCAGAGGGCCGACGTCGCATCACGTGCGGGGATGATGTCGACGCGTGCTTCGATACTCATAGCGGCGGCAAGTCTCTCGACGGCACTGCAAGTCGGCCAGCAAGGGCCTTGGTTCCTGGCCGCTGTTTGGCTTTCGGTCACGTCGGCCACTCTCGGCGCGTTAGTGCTTCTCCCACGCTTGGGAGAGCAGCTAAACATCAAACAAAACGAGGACGACCTTTGGGGTCAAGATCCTGCCGAGTTCGGCCGTGATCTGATGTATCAGAAGTTGACCCTCCTCCGTGGGGACGAGAAAGCGCTGTACTGGCGTCGATATGTCCTTTTGGCTGGCTACACCGCTCTAGCATTGTCATTGGCTGCTGCTGCCATCCACCTTTCAACCAATCTCGCCTCAGAACTGGAACCTAATGCCCCCGAAACCGTCGTCACCTCCACCCCCACCGCCTCAGCGACCGAACAACACCGTTCGAGTGGTGAAGGAATCCGACAACTTCAGTTCACGCCCGCCGAAGGTTCCATCACCGAAGCCCAGGGACAAGTAGCGGGTTAGGCGCGTACAGCTAAGCGAGGCGCCTGTGGTGGAAGCGGCCGTCCTAATAGATTGGCGGCCATGACCCCTTCACCAAGCACGGCTGATAAGTATGGCTGGTTACCGGAGCCTGTCGAATCAGTAGCCTTCCGATTAGCGCGAGCCGATGAGTGCGCCTTCCAGATAGGCGACCTAGCATCGCAGTGGTCGTCGGACGGACCTCTCGACTTCGAGCAGGTCCGTCAAGGCGAGTATGTGCAGCTGTTCGTGACCCGGCTACGGCCGGCGCCACCTGAAGCGTCACTGCTCTTCAGTGAGGCGGTGAACCACCTTCGCGCGACAATCGATAACGTCATCTGGTATCTCGTCGAACGCGAGCACGGAGAACTCACCGGCTATCCTGCGACGTTGGTCAACATGCCGATCGTTCAGTCGCCCAGAGCCTTCGACAACTGGATACGTAAGAGAGTCCAGAACAAGATCAGCGCGTTCGGCGAAGGAACCCCGTTGCATCAACGGATACGCGCGCTTCAGCATTACGCTGACTCGCAGAGCAGCATCCCCTCGATGGGCGAGCTTCTGGCCAGGTTGACGGGCCAAGCGGTCGAACGGGCACACCCTCTACTTCTCCTGCAGGCGTACTCGAACTACGACAAACACCGCTCAATCCGTATTGCGGCCGCCAGAACCTTTGGTTCGAGCAATGCGACACCTTTGGCCGCTCAGAAGCTTGGTCATCAGGCACTCCGCGTGGGTGATGCTTTTGGTCCGAAAATACCGTGGGGTCACCCAGCATCTCAGGATGCCAACACAGCGCTGATGGTCGAGAGACCCGACCCTTTCACTGCTTGGGTGAACCCGACGAAGGAACTGAATGCGATGAGGCGCCATGTCAGCGACGTCGTACTGCCCATCCTTCTTACGGGCTTGGAAATGCCGAATGGTCTACCGCCAAGAATCTCGTTGGGCGATGATGGACGATCCAACCGTGAGCGCTTAAATTCAGGAACATGGGAGGACGCAGAGGCCCGCATCGGCCCCGTTGTTCGAGCCCGATACGAGGAAGCAATGGCGAAAGAACCTGAGTTTGCCCCCATCGCTGAGGATGCGCCCGACACTCTCCCTACTGAATAGCCACTTCTACATCTTCAAAGCGTTTGTCAGCTCGCCTGGTCCTCCGGGACGGGCGCAATCAGCTCGGGGCCGTTGTTGCGCACTGATCCCACCTCTATGCCGACGATGCGCGGTACCAAGTTGGGCTCGGGGATGGTGTCGATGAAGCGCTGCACCTGGTCTCGCTCCGTCATGGTCGGGTCCAGCCACTGATCCTGCAGCTCGGCCGGCACGATCACGGGCATCCGCTCATGGATGTGCCCGAGCGCGTCGTGTGCGGCGCGGGTGAGGATCGTCGCGGTCACCAGCCACTTATCCTCGGCATCCTCGGGCTTGGTGGGGTCGGGCCAGAACTCGTACAGGCCGGCGAAGCCCAGCAGCTGATCCTCGTCCTCACCGTGGAGGTAGTGCGGGGTCTTCGTCCCGTCGTCGTTCTTCTGCCACTCGTAGTAGCCGTTGGCCGGGATGAGGGCTCTGCGCTTGGCGGCCGCGGTGCGAAACGACGGCTTCTCCGTCACCGTCTCGCTGCGGGCATTAATCATCCTGGCGCCGGCTTTCGGGTCCTTGGACCAGACAGGGACGAGCCCCCAGCGAGCTATCTCGAGCCGGCGCACCAGCTCGCCCTCGCGCAGCTGCTCGGACACGAACGGGATCCCCTGCATCGGAGCCACGTTCCACGAAGGTTCTAGCTCGCCCTCATACGTCTCGTCCACACTGAACGCGTCCCTGATAGCTGCCTTGTTCCCTGCGATCACGAAGCGTCCACACATGGCCGTAATTCTGCCTTAGTTGACACTATTGTGATCCGCGCCCACTGCATCAAACGGAGCTGCTACTTTTGGTTCTCGTCGGGCTCAATTACTCCCTCGAGGACCGTCCGCTCGCGTTTGGCTTCTTCCTCCCTGACTGTGAGATCGCGTTCGGACTCTCTCCAATCCTTAAGTTTCCGATAGCCCTGAGGACCCCAATGAACCACTCCAGTCAAGATAAGAGCTCCCGCTGCACCTAGTGCGGCCCCGGAACGGGACCCTTCATCAAATCCTTGGTGGTAGCCAGCGCCATATATCGGGTTTCCCGCCACTTCTGCTCCTCATCATGTCGTCGATTGAGCACGAGCATATCTGGCACTCGATCGCAGTCCGCCTCCTGCCCACAGGGGCACGGCACAAGCCCCCCCCACGCTCCGCTGCTTGTCCCGCACCCAGGATGGACAGCAGGAACCGAGGGCCCACCTGCACACAACCACCTGCGTCACCGACACGGGTAGCTCACCTCGAGTGAGCGGTGGCCGTGCAGAGCCTCCATGGGTGCGGGCTGGGACTAGAGCAGGGGAAACGACCGGGGTCTGATTGTCGGCGCTGCCTCGTACTGTCCCGGGGGTGGGTCAGAACAAGCGCTACCAGCAGTTCTACGGGAAACGGATGGACGAGCGGATCGAGGAGTTCGTCATGCGTGAGGAGCTGATCATGCTCACCGCCGCCGAACTCGACGTCGAGAACTGCCGGCCCACCAACTTCCCGGAACCTCGCCGGGTGTACGCGTGGGTCCGCTACCCCTCCAAAGCCATCCGGGTCCAGGCACACGCGATCGCGTACACGCGCACAGCGGTGAAGATCCGGTTCCTCGAACCGCTCATCCGGATCCACCGCGAGGGATGGGTGTGGCTGAACGCGGTCACACCGGCACCCAACGACCAAGGTGCGCCTCCGGCATAGGTCCGGGATCGACGGCCTACCTATGAGCCCTGAGCTGCCGGAGGATGATGATCGTCAATGCGCCGCGGTCGACTTCGGGGTGCGAATCAGCCCAAGCCCACAACAGGTCGGCATACTCACTGAGAGGCCCTTCCGGATCCGGCATCGCAGCTGCTTCCGCTCGCAATGCCTCATGCTGCGCAGCGTCCATCCCTACACTTCGCCCTTGGCTATGTCGGTGCGGGCTTTGGCGTAGGCGCCGGTGATGTAGTCCTCGAGCTTGGTGCGTTCGATGCGCCACTGGCCTCGGCCGCCGATCTGGATGGCCGGCAGATTCCCTGAGGCAATGAGTCCTCGGATGGTGTTGTGCTTGGTGTTCAGCTCGTCGGCTACCTGCTGCAGGGTGAGGAACCGCAGCGGCCTTGCCTGCTCATCGTCCTGGGGTTGGTCGGTCATGTACCCAGCATTCCAGCCACCAAACGCTGCACAGCTGATCGACCGCGCAGTCCACAGGCCATACAGAAGGGGGTAGGGAGCAGGGGGTCGGGGGTCCGACCCCCTGCTGCATGTGCTTGAGCATGGTCATTGCTCCCACGCTCCGCGCGTATCTCCACGGAGCGACCCACACCACACAGTTGCGCTAAATGCCGCCCTGTCCCCTATTGGCGAATGGGGAGGGTCGCTCGAGCGAAACGAAGGCCCTCGGCACCCTTAGAGCAAACTCCACAGCGTTTCCCTCTTGACGAACTCGACGCGTTCAGCGATAGTGGATAAAGCAAGACCCCGCGCCGACTGGTGCGGGGTCGCTTTGCTTTTCAGAGTGTTTTTTTATTCGTTCCCTATTCTTCCTGGAAGCATTGTTTGGGGAATGAGGGAGCAGGAATATCGGTCAGCTAATTGATGTGCAGGATAAGCTCCGCCACCATTCGCGTGGCGGTTTCGTCATTTAAGAGGAGAAAGATTATGGAAAGAATCGCGGTTTTCCTGGATTACGGCAACGTCCACATGCTCGGCCATGACCTGTTCGGACACGGCATGGACAAGCGGGACACCTACGTTAACCCCCGACTGCTCGGAGACCGGGTGGTCGGCAAACGGCGGAACGCCTCAGAGCTGGCAGGAGTCTTCGTGTTCCGCGGCGAGCCCTCCAAATTCCGCGACTCGGTAGGCGCGGCCACCTTCAGGAAGCAGAAGTCCCGCTGGGCCGCGGACCCTCTTGTCACCGGCACCTACCTGCCGCTGCGCTACCAGGACGATCGCCGGCCGCCGAAGGAAACCGGCGTGGACGTCAGGATGAGCCTGAACCTGGTCAAAGCCGCGCAGTCCGGGGACTACGACGCGATTGTCGTCTTCACCGGAGATGGCGACTGCTTCCCGGCCATCGAAGACGCCACCCAGACCGGCACCCGTATCGAGGTTGCCGCGTGGACCGACGGAACCGGGTTCAAGGGCAGCCTCGCCACGGCGCTGGCGGTCAACCGCCTCGGGCTGTGGTGCCACCGCCTCAACGACGACGACTTCTGGGACTGCCAGGACCTGCCACTACCAGCAGCTGCCTGACAAAGTCACGTTGCCCCGAACACCCAACCATTCGAACTGCCACACCTACCCAAACACGGAGATCCCGCACATGACCAACAACTCGTCTGAATCAGAGCACTACCGTCGCGCCCTCGAAGCCGAACCGGCCCTACGAGTCATTGAGCAGGTCGTCAATTCAATCTGCAACGACGTGCTGCCCTCCAACGAAGCCTGGGCCAACCTGGTCGCCCCGCTCACCACCCCCTATCTGGGGGTCTCGCGGGGGTACGGGGTGAAGAACGCGGACAATGTCTCACGTGCGGACCGCACCCTAGGCGAGGAACTGGAGGACCTGACGGCCGACCTTGAAGACCTGAGTAGCCAAAGCAAAGCAAAGGAGAGCGTGGACAAGTACCGTCTTCCGGCGATGAACAGCACGGAGGAATGGCTGCGCTCCGCTGAAGCATGGGACGCAGTGACCCACGTATGGATCCATAGGATGCAGGACGTTGCTTCCTCCACGGCACGGCGATGAATCAGCCCGTGGCGCTCTTCGAGCGTGCACTCAGACCAACAACGGAGGAACAGTGGCCTCAGGCGTAGAGGGCTCGAAGGATGCCGTCGAGCACGAGCCGCAACTCGAGCGGCTCGACGGCATCGGGTGCAGCCTCCTGCACGCCGTGGTTGATGGCCGACCAGAATGCCGCGTCCGTGGGGCACTGTGCGGGCCGGCGGATGAACCAGGTGTAACCGCGTGGCAGCGGCGGGACACCGGCGGCGGCCAGGTACGTGTCAATGTCATCGTCAATGGAAGCCAGGTCATCGTCGCTGAGCATGCTTGGCTGTCGCACCACGGCGCCGTCCGACATGACGAGCACCTCGGTGTGGCGGTCCCGGACACCCGCCGGTACACGACGGGTGTTGGTTGGTCCTGCCACCCAAGCCACGAGTGCACCCCACCCGTTGGCGGTCGCCTCGGCCCACCCCTCGAGCCGTGCACCGTCACACACTTGGTCCCACGCCTGTTCCATCACCATTCCAGTGTGACCCAAGGAGCCGTCAGTAGCCGTCAGTAGCCGTCAGTAGCCGGGAATAGGCTCGCAACCTACGGTGAGTGCATGACATTCTCCGGATATAACAAGTCCGAGCCATACTGGCTGATCAGAATGCGCGAGGCTGCTCGACAGCGGCCCAGGACTCGCTTTGTCAGGATTCGCTGGAACGAGTTGCAGCATCTCCTGCGCGAACGAGATGCCCTCTGGCAAGCAGCCACTCCAGCAACCCGCGAGACACTCCTGGCCCTGCAAGGAAAGGACGACTATGGATACCTCGGAACGCACGAACTGAAAGCGTGGCAGGAGTGGCGCGATCAAAAGGACCCCACTGACACGAAGTCATGAAACGTAGCTTCCTGGATCTTACGGCTGAGACGAGACTCGTCGGTGCAGCGCCCTAGAGTCATCCCATGATTAATGAGGAAGCATCGCTGCCCGATGACGTTTTGGCCACACTGCCGGGCACTGATGCGGTGCTGGATCAGGAGGTGGACGTTGATGGTGAGAGGTGGCGGCGAACCCTTATCGATCGGGACCTTCCCGCGATCACCGGGAAGCTCGCTGACGGAGGCCGGACCACGGTGACTCGTCAGGAGGTATTCGACCTCGGGGACCAGGACCCGACCGTGGAGAACGCCTTCCAGCTGCTCTACTACTCCCTCGCCTGGGGGCTCGGAACGCGGGCCTCCCGGTTGCACCAGCGACTGGACGGACTCGCCAAACACCAGAACACAGCCAGCGAACTTCTCGTCTCCGCGTGGACCGCGGTCAGGAACGGCGACCCGACGGCCGAGGCCTACAGTCTTCTCACCACCAATCGGGGCGGCGGGCGGATCCCGTGGTTCGGGCCGGCGTTCTCCACCAAGTTCCTCTACTTCGCTCAGGGAAGCGCGGCGGCGCCCCGGCACCTGATCCTTGACCAGGTGGTTTCCCGGAACCTCCGCCGGGACGCGTGGCTGCAAGCCCCCACCGCCGGTTGGTGGCCCGAAACCTACCAGCGCTACTGCACCCTTCTCACACACTGGGCCACACAAGCCTCCGAAAGCCCAGGCGTGCAGCGCACGGTGCGGGCGGATGAGATCGAGCTGGCCCTGTTCAGGCGCCCGACCAGCTGAACCGGCCGCCGGTGCCCTGTTCCGTTCCTCGCGTCAGTCAGTCCTCGAATGGATCACTGATTGGTCCTTCCGGCTCCTCGAACTCGTTGGCTTCGCAGGCGCGCCAGTCTTCCTCGATCTGCTCGATGTGCAGGGCACGCTCAGGGGATACCTGTCCGAGGAGCCCCCAGTCGAGGACAGCCAATTCTGCGTCGAGAACTGGTACGTACACTTCCACGCCGGGCGGCGGCTCGTCGGTCAATAGCAGGGCGTTGAGGGCGAGGATCAGCGCGGCCCGGGACTCCACGACCACACACGGGTGCTGGCACACCCCGTACAGCTCCCCCAGGCTCTCCCACACTGTCAGCAACGCCCTGCGCCCGTCCGACGGGGACAGCACTGATCCCGCGGTCAGGGGAAGCTCCAGGATCCCGAGCGTGGTCATTACTGGCAGGACCTCACCGCTCCGATAACTGCCGCAGATGTACTGCTCGATCAGAGGGCCGACGTCGGCGAGCTGCCGGGCGAATGAGGAGTGACCGGTGGTGTGGGTGGTGCGTCCGAGGTGCGCTGCCCACAGGAACAGGGCAGGGTCCGAGGGCGGAGATGGTTGATACGGCGATGGTTGATGCACGGGGATTGTCCTTCCGGGAGGCTTAAACAAGGAAGCGCCCCTCACCTTCGAAAAGGCGGGACGCTGGGGTTGTGCTGGGTGGAGGTTGCTACCGGTGGGAGGTGTGCATCCGCCAGTGATCCGCGTGGTTCCCGAGGTACTGCGCCTCATTCGGCGCCGAATATGAACCACGCTGCGTGGCATTGCGTGAGGCGTAGGCGAGTTCCTCGTCGGCGCTACGGCGCACATTACGGCTCGGGAATTTCGAAGCAGCGACAACCGGGCGGATCCTGCCGCACCACACGACCGTGTTGAGGCTCTCCATCCACTCCGGGAACCGGCGGTCGATGCGCTGCAGCGACGCTTCAAAGTCGGTGGTGCGACTGAGCATCCGCAGGTGAGCCTGCAGCAGCTGCCAGTAGCACTGACGGTGACGCTGGGGTAGCTGGATCGGGCTGCACAGCATTTCCGTCAGCACCACCACCAAACGCCGAACCGCGGTCAGCAGCTCATCGTCCCTCTCCCCCGCATCAGCCACCGCGAGCAGGGCCTTCCAGGTATCCGTAAGGCAGGAGCGGACATCCGAGGCATCCACAGATCCGTCAACCCGGTGGATCTGCTGCCGCAGAACGCTGATCGCCTGCGGTGAGGACAATCGAGCCCGGGGGTCAGTCAGCAGTGCGGCCACCGCGTCCATGGCAGCCTCCCACGGCCGCCTGTGGCGGGCACTGCCCGCAGGTCCAGACGTTGGGTGGGTCGTGATCCTACGCTTCGTACTACTGGCGGTAGAGGTGGCGACGATGGTCATGATGGTTCCTTCCTGATTTTGGGTACAAAAAAGGACCCCCGAAGGGGCCCTGCGGTCTTCTACTAGCTGCTCACGTTCTAAGGGATATATATGCCCACTAAGCGGGACACAATCAAGAGCTGCTGGCGTCAGTGCACCGGTTGGGGCAGAGGTAGTCGCTCCAGGCAGCGAATGCTGCCGATGTTTTAATTATCCCCCAACTTCCCGGACACAACCCAATTCGCCCCCAGAGCAACCAGCTACGCATGTTCCAGGGAATATATGCCCCCAGTAAGGGCTACACAATCAAATCAGCGGGCTTCACCGCACTGGTTGAGGCAGAACTTGTTGCTCCAGACAGTGGGAACGCTTCCGATGACTCAATTATCCGCCAACTTCCGGGACACAAGCCAATCGGGCCCCCACAGCGATCAGGCAACTGACGGCAAATCTGGTCCGTCGAGCAATGGGACGTCCTCTTTAGCCCCTCAGGTATTGATTGTCGTGAACCTCCGTTACACGAGCAAACGCCCGCCCCCGTCCATCCCCACATCGCCTCCTTGAGGTCATCCACCTGTGGGCGGGTGGAGCCCGAAGGGTGGAGCTCAAAGCCGTCCACCTGTGGATGAACCCCCGACGTCACGTCCGCGCCACGAACCCTTCAACCCACTCAGAGCCACCGCGTCCCGTGCAGTTGGACCCGTCCGATCAAGGGAACATTTGACGAGACTCCTGTCAGGCAGGCAACAGCCTGATCGGGAGCCCACACGTCATCCGCCTGCGCCTGCATACAAGGGGACAAGCGGACAACGTCACGGCCGGGCCCGCTGGCTAGCCCCTTGGGGCCGGACCTGGATGTGGGGTGATAGGTTGCGCCGATGGTGGACCCTAGGCATTTCGATCGCCAGGCCGCGAACTACGAGCAGGCCCGACCGCCCTACCCCGAGGCGCTGTGGCAGCGGCTAGAGGACCTCGGGCTTCTCACAGCCGGCCGTCGCGCCGTGGATCTGGGCGCCGGGACAGGGCAGGCCACCGGAAGGCTTCTTGACGCCGGTCTGACGGTGACCGCTGTCGAACCAGGTGCGCGTCTGGCAGCCCTGCTGAAGATGAATCACCCGGCAGCATCGGTCATCGTGAGCCGCGCCGAAGACGCCGACCTGCCCGAACGAACCTTCGATATCGCTGTTGCCGCGACATCCATCCACTGGATGAACCTCGATGAGCTGCTTCCGAACGTCCATGCCAGCCTTCGCCCGGAGGGAAAGCTGCTGGTGTGGCGCAACGTCTTCGGTGATCCCAACCATCCGACCCCGTTCCGGACCACGGTGAGACGAATCGTCGCCGCACGGGCAGGACCTCCGCGGCCAGGTCCCGACGCCGAGGACGCCGGGGCCACGTGGCGGGAGCTTGTCCGTACCGGCCTCTTCAGCGTCGACGAGGTCGACGAGTTCAGGTGGGAAGTGACGCTTGATGCACAACAGGTGCAGAATCTCTTCAGCACCTTCAGCGATTGGAATGACCAGGAGGTCCTCGAAGCGGCGGCAGCAGTCGTCGAGGCAGGAGGTTCTGTCGTGGAACACTACCGATCCTGGCTGATCGTCCTCAGCCGCACCTGAATGGTGCACAGAGCACCAACACTGCCCACCCTGTCCCAGCCGGACAACACCTGATCCAGAATTTTCTGCCGGTCGGCGCGCAGCCGACCGTTCCGCTGCCAGGTGCGCTGCCGACCCAGCCAGACCGCGAGGACCTTTTCGTCCGGGTGGCGCTGCGGGTCATAAATCGGGAACCGGCCGGTCTCGTCCCGGAAATGCTGTACCTGCTTAAGGCGCTGAACCCATAACTCGTCCGGGTTTCCCTTGCGGGTGCCGATCCACTCCCCCAGCCTGTTCAGGGCGTCGACCTTGTCCTGGGTGAGCCGGCCGGCGTCGTGGGTACGGCGCTGGTTTTCCAACCACCGGTACAGCACCCGCGCCTCCAGGCTGTCGTTCTGCGCCGGCAACCCACCCACCCGGGCCACGTAGGTTGCCATGGCGGTGTGGTGCTCCCACCACACCTGCTCCCGGCTCCGCCGGAAGCGGCGCCGGTTGCTGCTGGGTGCGGGTTGGTCGTGGAGCACCCAGCACCGGCCGAACCACCCCTGATCTAGGCCGATCTGCCGGTCGATGGTCCGGCGGACGCGGCGGACGTCGACCCTGCACCATCCGGCGATCACCGCCGGCGGGACTCCGCGGGAGTACATCAGCAGCCACTCCTGCCGGCTCTCACACGCCCCCTGCGGATACTCGTCCCCGGCCAGGATCAGGTCATCGAAACGCATGAGGCCTCGCGCCTCTCCGCTCAGCCACCGCTACTCCCCGGCTCCCCCGCTCCCCCGCTACCGAAGGACCGCGCCTGCCACGGCGGCGTCGTGTCCGTCCTCGGCGAAGGGTTACAACGATCCGGACGCGCCACTCCTCCGTCGGACCTGGGCGGTATGCGGTGCATGGTGTTGAGAGTAACCACCGTCCGCAACTTCCGTCGCGGGCAGCTCACCCACAGACGGACGGCTTTGAGCTCATTCCTCCGGGCCCCACCCGCCCACAGATGGATGACCCGCCACCCCCACCCTCGTTCGCAATCCGGCTTCCCAAATAATCGAACCTTTGTTCTATTTTTAAGCCTGCACAAGAACCACCAGGGGTAAGGGAGAAGCAGCCGATGACAGCGCAACCCGTGGACACTACACCACCCACAGAACCAGCCCAGCAAGCTGCACGCGAAAGCACACAGGGAGCCGCGTGGCATGTCTTCGACGAGCCGGCGGCCGTCCGGTTCCTGCCCTCCGGGACACCCCTGGCGCTGCGCTGGCGAGGCAGCATCTGGCAGATCATCGGCGAACCCCTCGCCTGGTCCAGCTCGAACACCTGGCCAGAACCCGTCACCACTCCCCTAGGCACAGACAACACCCACGCTGGCCAGACCCGTCGTGGCAGCCTCGGCAGCGTGGGCGGTCACAACAGCCGGGGCAGCCTGGGCAGTGTGGTAACGACCCGGTTCTGGCGGTTCCGCGCCCAAACCGGGCCGGCATCCCCGGTCCTGGAGTTCGACATGAACGCCGATGCCCGGTGGGAGGACTGGCGGCTGCGCCGCGTCACCACCATCGACGGCTACTAGCAGCTACCGACAGCTACGGACGGCTAGTGACCACCTCGAACAACGCCCGGCCGGGTCCGCGTCACACGGCATGAGCAGCAGGTGGCGGGGCGAATTGCGAGGCCATGAGTCAAAACAAGAGATACGCCAAGCACTACGCGGGGCTGATGGACGATCGGATTGAGGAGTTCGTCATGCGCGAGGAGCTGATCATGCTCACCGCGGCCGAACTCGACCTCGAGCACACCCCACCCACCGACTTCCCGGAACCACGCCGGGTGTACGCGTGGATCCGCTACCCCTCCAAAGCACTCCGGGTCCAGGCCCACGCACTCGCCTACACCCGCACTGCAGTGAAGATCCGCTTCCTCGAGCCTCTCATTCAGATCCAGCGTGAGGGCTAGGTATGGCTCAATTCAGTCACACCCGTACCAGCGAACAATCAGAACGTCGATCACGACAACAAGCAAAGCAACGATCGTGGCAAAAAGAAGAACAACAGGATCGGTGAATGAAACCGGGACAGGCTGCAGTCGCAGACCACATTTTCCGACACGATAGGGTGGAAGGCTGGGGATCATTGATTCATGTCTAATAGCTCAGGAGTGAAAATGGCGCAGCGCGTGCAGGTGCAATTGGTAGACGACCTCAATGGTGAAGTCGCACAGGAAACGATCCGCTTCGGAATCGATGGCACCGACTACGAGATCGACCTGACAACGGAGAACGCGCAGAAGCTGCGCTCAACCCTGTCCGACTACGTGGACAAGGCCCGCAAAGCCAAAACCGGGCGCAGGGGCCAGGGCGGGCAGAAGGCCACCGGCGCATCATCGACGGGCAGAACCAAGCGTGAGGACACCCAGCAGATCCGCCAGTGGGCCCAGGACAACGGCTACAACCCCAGCTCCCGCGGCCGCATCACCCAATCCATCATCGACGCCTACAACGAAGCCCACTAGCGGGGTTCCCGCTAGCTAGAGCCCCCCGCCCGTGTCGCTCAACCGCAGACCGTACGGGCGGGGTCCCGCACTCTCGCATGAGATTGCAGGATCGTCACGGACGTGCCGCTCGCCAAGGCGAGGTCATCGGGCAGCGACAGCCATAACGGTCTGGAAGTGCGATTATCGGCCGACGCGGCGTGGTTCTAAACCCAAACCCTCGGCTAGTGCTTCCTCGCTCACTCCGTGAATCTCATTCTCACGTTGCAGGAGCAAGTCAATGGCGACGCGAATGAGGGTGTTGTCGGTGATGCGCTCACCCACCGTGGTGCCGTTTGGCTGGCGTCGTTCACTATTGAGGCGACGTGTGAGCATCGTGAGGGCGTCGGCTTGTTCAACGTGAATGCGGGCTTCACGCCTTTGTAACTGTAGGTACTTCGGCACTGCCGGACTCACAGAGTGTGTTCGCACAGACTCTGTGAGTCCGGCAGACTCGGTGGGTGTTGCGTCACTCGCTTGCTCAGAAACTGTGGATGACTTGAGACCCTCATCGTTCTGGACAGTCGTAGGCCGGTTGGCTTTGATGAGCCGATCAACTCCTGCCGTCTTGGTGACTTTGGGCGTGAGGCCACTAAGGGTGCGTCGAGCTGGCTGTGTAGTCATTTACCCCTCCGCTTTGATTGGACCAGTCGGGATCGAGGTGGCTTCGCTTTCGGTGATCCGAGCAACCACTTCTTCTCCAAGAGCTTGGAAATCCTCAGCGACTCCAACCGCGCTCTTGGAACGCGGTCCATCGTGTTCCTGCCCACTCCCCCGCCGTAGTTCCCACCACTTCGGGGCGGCGAGCACTGCCTCTTCCAGTTCGAAAGCGAGCAGCCCCCGTTCGCGGCTTTCTTGGGCTGCTGCTTCGGCATGACGAATTGATGTTTCAAAGATTGGGGCGGCGGAACCCAAGTCCTGACGGATGGCCTCCCGGGCGCTTTCAGATACCCGCTTGGCAGAGCGATTGACTCCAAAAAGCACAATGCCGAGAAGATCCAGATCAGGGTTGATGGTGACAACGGCATCCAGGCGCCGCGCAACGTCCCGAAGTCCCTTGCGGGAGGATGCGTCTGTTTTGACTGGGATCAGAGCCCACCGTGCTGCCGCAAGAGCAGCTTGCTGAAGCGTTTCCTGCCCGGGAGGACAGTCGATAAAGATGAGATCGTAATTTTCAGCCAAGCCTTCAAGCCCTTGGGCGAGGGCTGCCTTGGCAGACGCGGGATCCTTTTGGGCTTTCAGGGTGAGGCCGGCTGCGGCCATGTCCAAGTGGGACCCACCCATGAGGACGTCCAAGTTCTCTCTAATGCCACGTGCGGGTTTCGCCTCTGCAGCGAAGACGAGGGTCTGCGCGAGAGCCATCCCGTCATCGTTTGCCTCGGAGTCGGTGTAACCGAGCTCCTCTGCAAGGTTCCCTTGAGGGTCCATGTCGACCAGCAGTACCCGGTACCCACTTGCAGCCAGCATTCCGCCGATGTTTGCGGTGATGGTTGTCTTTCCAACGCCACCCTTGCCATTCACGATGGCGATGACGCGATCTAGTCCTGATGACATGCTTCCTCCTTGGGTCCATCGTCTCAACATGGGTCGAGAACTAGCTGGAGGCGCGCCGATAGTCTGTGAATCACTTAGTACCGGACTAACAGACTTTGTCACTGCCGCACTAGTCTCACTCGCCCTAACCAGGCGT
>NZ_PJIR01000011.1:21605-91095 GCF_002929355.1 Arthrobacter sp. B0490
TAGTCTGTGAATCACTTAGTACCGGACTAACAGACTTTGTCACTGCCGCACTAGTCTCACTCGCCCTAACCAGGCGTCATCAGCCCGAAGGATTGGCACAGGCGCCCTACCCAGACAGTAGCGCCGGCGGCGTGAAGCCCTTGGCTTGATGGTCGCCATCGACGCGCCCGTCCCGCAGGGTAACGCACTAACAGACTCCGTTACTCAGTCATACGGCCAGACCGGGGCGACACCTGGTCACCGGCGGCAGCGACGCAGTAGAGAAGTCACGTACTACCGGACTAACAGACTTTGGCACTACCGCCCAAGCGTGATCCACCCATTCGGGCAAATAACAGATCAGAAGGTCCATGGCAGGCACTTCAGCTTGGGAGTATCGCCGCAACTTCGGATTCTCTGCATAACAGTGGCCCTTGGTCCAACCATCACCCAGAGCAACGTACTAACAGAGTCAGCAAGTCATCGACGAGATCGAGTTGACGCACCGGTAGTCTGTGAATCACTTAGTACCGGACTAACAGACTTTGTCACTGCCGCACTAGTCTCACTCGCCCTAACCAGGCGTCATCAGCCCGAAGGATTGGCACAGGCGCCCTACCCAGACAGTAGCGCCGGCGGCGTGAAGCCCTTGGCTTGATGGTCGCCATCGACGCGCCCGTCCCGCAGGGTAACGCACTAACAGACTCCGTTACTCAGTCGTACGGCCAGACCGGGGCGACATCTGGTCACCGGTGGCAGCGACGGAGTAGAGAAGTCACGTACTACCGGACTAACAGACTCCGTTACAACACCTCAGTGTCATTTACCCGACATGAGCAGGTCGTCAACTAGGAGAATCAGCGCGAACCCTTCGGTAGGGCGCGGTCCTGCTTGAGGGTCAGGCAGCGTGCCAGAGGAGTCGTTGTCGTTGATGTTCGTCGTTGATGGGTGGTTGCCAGTATTCGTCCACTTCGGGGTCGTACAGCTCGTGTTCTACGAGGTGGGGGAGTAGGTGGCGGTCGAGCCATGCGTGCCAGGCGGCGCGTTCCTTGCGGTAGCGGGTGATTTGCTGTTCGCGGTCTTCGGTGGCACCGAGACGATCTGCGAGTTCCACCAGGCCGGTGGTGGCCACGATTTCCCAGGTGCCGTGGTGCCGGCGGATCATCTGCAGTGCCTCCATGCGTGCCAGGTGGTCGGTGAGGGCGCGGCGGGAGATCCCGGTAGCACGGGCGAGGTCCGTGGTGGTGGGGGAGTGGCAGCCGCGTTCGATACCTTCGTAGGCGAGGGCTGCGACGTCCCCCAGGACCCGGAAGACGGGCCGGATGGCGTGGATCTTGCCCTTGCGCCAGGTGAGGTCGCGGGCGGCCTGCTCGAACTGATGGGGGAGCTGTACAAGGTAGGTATCGGCATTGCGTCCGCGGCCACGGTCGATGCGGGTCAGGATGCCCGCTGATACGGCCTCGAGGGTTGGCAGGAGGCGGGCGATGGTGACGTGATCCTTGCCCAGTGCCACAGCGAACGTCCGGCAGCCGACGTCGAGGACATTGGTTTGGTTCGTGCGCATGTACGCCAGGACGGACCGGATGAGGAATCGCAGGCTGATACCGACTCGGCCCTGGTCCTGAAGGCGTTGGTCAAGGATCGCGTAGAGGACATTCTCGAGATCGTTCACGAGCTGATGGATGGAGGGGGCGCTTGGGTCCGAAGAGGAGCTGGGGCTGCCCCCCGTGAGTGAAGTAGGGCTTGTGTTGAAGTTATGCGCAGTTGTTTCCCGTGGCCGCCGGGCGGGGTTTTTGATGGAGGTTCGGGTGGCGGTCCAGGCTTGGGCTTTGGCCCATTCGAGGGGCAGGAGTCGCTCGGCCTTCGTCCCGTAGAGGGCGGCGAGGCCTGTAAAGGGGCCGGCCATGCCGGCGCGGACCTGATCCACGCTCCAGTGGCAGGCCGCAAAGTGATTGAGCACGGCCATGCGGGCTTCTGAGTCGCTGGCGTACCGGCTCGTGTCGTACCGCCCGGTACGGGCTGCCCCGCGCAGGGGAGAATCGTTGCGGGCAACGGAGGCGACACCCGGCCTGGTTCCCGATGCGGTTGCTGCCTGCAGGGCGGTCGTGGCGGCTGCTGCGCGTGCCTGGGCGCGTCGCCGGTCCTGCTCGAGCCGGTACAGCTCCGGAGCCAAGGCTTTCCGCAGCGCGACCAGCGCAGTGGCGGGGTTCCGTTGGGTCAGGATGCCGTAGGCGTCGGTGAGCGGGGTGATGAGCATCTGGTGGCCGCCGGACTTGTGGACGGATCCAGGAACACGGATGCAGCCGTGGACGACGTTCTGGTGCGGGCTCGGATCCAGGCTCGGCGCGCGCCGGCCGAGGGCTTCGACGAGCTGGCGTGCCTCGGCCGCGGTGATCGCCTCCTGCAGTGGCACGTACAGGTGGCGGCCACCGCTGGGGGACTGGTCCTCGACATAGGCGAGGCCGGCTGTGTTTAGGAGGTCCGCTAAGCGTCGGGCGTCATCGTCGACGACGGCTTTCCGAGCCTTCGACGTGTCGAGGTCGAGGGCCAGTGTGCGGACGGAGCCGTCGACGTTGTGCAGCATGACAGCCGCCGGGCGCGGAGGAGGCGTCCCGGTGATCGGCAGGGGAGTGGTGGGCCGCGGATACTGGAACCGGCCGTCCTTCCACCGTCCAACACGGTAGAACGGCTGCCCGGCGATAAGCGGCGCCAAGGCCCATACCGCATCACGGTGGGAATCGTCACGGCGTGGCGCGGCATAAGGAGCTGGAGGTGCTTCAAGCACTCGGTGTACACTTTCGGCAGAGGGTACGACCTGAAAAGGACGCACTCGGTTGAGCTACTCACCGGCAGTCTTGGCGGATAAGACGGTGTGAAGCTTGGATTCTTGGATATGAGAAGGCCCGCTACGGCGGGCCTTCTTTTTTATGACGCTTTGCTGAGCTGGAATGCCTCCTGGCCGGTGATTGCATCGAGGTCAATGGTTTCGAGGTAGCTATGAACGAGACGGGCGACTAGGTCGCTCCTGTTCTCGTCCGTCGCTGCAACGACCGCGGCGAGCTTTTGGGCGTCGCTCATCGGCAGTCGGGCGGTGATGACGTGGCGTTCACCCTTGCTGCGCTGTGCCATGATCCCTCTTCCAGTTGAACCTGTAAGACAGATCAAACCTGAATCAGATTGAGTTAAGTGGGAAGGCGGCGGCGTGTCGCGGCACACTTTTACTCGCATCAGAGCCCCATGTCCTGGAACTGGTGTCCTACGACGTCCCACTGGTCGTCGTGCTTCTCGAGGTAGATCGTGACGATCTGCCGTCCGATGGCAGGGAGGTCGGTTCCGTCTCGGCTGATCCAGCGCCAACTGACGTCATAGGCCCGGATGGCCTTGTCGTCAGCTACGTCTTCGGAGACGTCTCCGGGTGCGGGGATGATCGAGGGTGCACTGTAGGCCTGGTGCTCGGCTGGCTTCAGCCATTCGCCTTGTGCGCCGTTGCGTTCGGGCTCGACCTGGTTGGTCGCCCATTCGTTGCTCATCAGCGGGATCGCACGGATGGCGGCTGCTGTCTGCGTCGTGTCGGTCGTGGTGTCCCAGGAGTGCAGCATGAGGGCGGCGACCTCGGCTGTGGACTCCACATCGGAGCGGTCGGCGTCAGCCGGCGTGGTGAAGGTGCCGTTGCCGATCATGTCCTCCGCGGCAGGCGTCGTGTAGGAGCCCTCGTAGATGGTCGTGGGCGTCGGCTCAGGTGTTGACCCTGCCTGGTCCTCGTTATTGCTGCAGGCGACTACTGAGAGCGTCAGGGGCAGCACCAGACACAGCGCAGCCACCGTGTGGCGTGGCTGGCGCAGGTGCTGGTGTATGGGTCGGTGGTGCGTGGGTGTCGGGGTCATGATGCTGGCCACGCGCCTTTCTCTTTGAGGATCGGTTCGGGGTCGATGTTGAAGCCTTCGTACGGGTAGGTGACGCCCGGGGCTTCGGGTGTATAAATCTCGAAATGTAGATGTGTAGGAACGCTGCCGAGGTCGGCCTTGTTGCCTTCGGTGCCGATGATGTCTCCGCGCTGGAGCTTGTCGCCCGCCTTCACGGAGTAGGCGTTGAGGTGGCAGAACGCGAACCCGAAGTCCGGATCGTCGCCGTCTTCCTTGGCGATCACGCACCCGTCCTTGTCGTTGAACCCGGTGATGCGCAGGTCGGTGGGGGCGACGACGGGGCCGCCGTTGCCGAAGCCGGCGCCGGGGGTGGAGATGTCCACGCCGACGTGGTCCTGCGCCCAAACGGGAAGGTACGGGACGTTGCGTTTTCCGTAGCCGGAGGTGAAGACGCCTCCGGGTAGGGGAGTAGTCCACTCGCCGTCTCCGAGGTCGCCGTCCCACGACTTGCCGCCGGCGGGTGCCTTGCAGTCCATGGAGAACCCGCTCTGCGCGGAGTCGAGGATGGAGCTGACGTACTTCTGCGTCTCCTGGTATGGCGGGATGCCCTTGTACTGCTGCACGGCTCCCGGGCCGGCGTTGTATGCGGCGAGGGTGAGCTGCACGAGCAGGTTCGCGTCACTGCCTGCGATCGGCTGCACTTGGCTCTTCAGCGTGGCCATGTACCGGCCGTAGGCGGGGATGGCGTCCTTCGCGGAGAACGGGTCGCCTCCGTTGCCGTAGGCAGCCCACGTCGCGGGCATGAACTGTGCGACGCCCTGGGCTCCGACGGAACTGGTGGCGTTCTCGTTCCACCCGGATTCCTGGTTCAGTTGTGCGGCGACGACGCTGGCAGGAAGGCCCGCCTCCTTCGCCGCCGCTTCGACCAAGGGGCCCCACTCGTTGGGCACAGCCTGCAGGGTGCCCGGCGTCGCGCCCGCATCTCCGGAAGTGTCCTCGGACACGGTGCAGGATGCTCGTTCGAGCTGGTCGGCTTCCTCGTCTTCGGCGATGCCGGCGACGAGCATGGTCATGGCCACGACCGCGCCGATGGGCGCGAGGGTGAGAGCGGCGATGCCGCACCCGATGGCTTTCCCCCCTGCCATGCCTTCCTAACCCCTGCGTTTGAACTGAGACCTAATGAGAGACCGAATGAGAGACCTAATGAGAGACCGGACGAGGTGTGTTTAGAGCTGGTCGGTGAGGGCGGCGGTTGCTTCCTCGTAGGCCCGGCGGGTGGCCGGGTTGAGAGCTTCGTAGTCGAAGTTCTGGCCCTCCTGCAGGGACCGGTCTAAGGGGACGACGACGACGGCTGCGAGGCCGATGCTGGTTCCGTACTCCTTGAGCTGGGCGAGGCGCTCAGTGTTGGGTTGGGCGGTGTTGGTGATGACCAGGATCGAGCGGGCGAACTTCGCGGCGTGGCCTTGGGCTTTGACGCCCTCGATGGTCGCCTCGAGGAGTCGGAAGTCATCGGCCTTGTTCTGGGCGACGAACACGAGCGAGTCGGCGACGTCGACGGCTGCCTGCCAGGTTGATGCCTGGGCTGAGTTGCCGGTGTCGAGCAGGATCAGGTTGTAGAGGGAGAGCAGCACGTCGTGCGCGGCTTTCACGGAGGTGCCGTCGACGCGGCGGCGGTCAGCGCCTTCGGGTGGGGAGGCCAGGACGTGGATCCTGTCGTCGCCCTGGGGCCGGATGTAGCGCACGAGGTCGCTGGTGCGTCGGGTGACGGTGCCGAGGTTGCGGATCAGGTCCAGTGTGGTGCGGTCGTGGGCGCCTGCGAGGGCCCGCTCACCGAGGGTGCCCTGGTTCTCGTTAAACTCACCGGCGAGAATGTTCCCTCCGCGGATCCGCCCGTAGGTCGCGGCCAGGTGGTAGGCAACGGTGGTTTTTGTCGCCCCGCCCTTGAGCTGGACGACGGCCATGGTGCAGTGGGTTTCCAGCGGCCGCTGGATGCGTGCGCGGCGGGCCCTGCTTGCCTGCTCTGCAGGGGATGCGGCGAGGTTCGCTTTGAACGTGGTGTTCAGCCAGCCCCGGAAGCCCTCACGGGCCGGCGCTGCAGTCTTCTCGGCCTTCACCTCGGGGCGTAGCTTGATCCGCTCATCCCCGGGCTCCACCTGCACCGCCGCTGGTATACCCTGCGAGGTCTGCGGTGTACGAGCCGGTTCAGTGGATGCCGTTGAGGGCAGGTCAGGGGTTTGATCAACGGCCGATTGAGGCACCTGAGGTGATTCCCGGGGCTCCGCTGATTCGGGCTGAGCATCCTCGGCTCCAGCTGTAAGGGCGACGGGAGTCGGGTCCACGCCTGCTGGGATGGGACGCTCTGCCGGGTGCTCACGCTGGCTTGTAGCTGCTGCCTTGGCGGGACGGGCAGTGGTGCGGCGGGGAGGTCGCTTCTTCACGGGCACGCTGGTGTCCGCATCGACAGAACCGTCCCCATTGACGATGAGGTAGGTTTCCGGCTGCGTCGTCGACGACGGATCGTAGGCGGTGACTTTGAGCGGGCGGCCAAGATCGCCGGCCGTGCTGGCGAAGAAGCCAATCGCTTCCGGCATGGACCCGAATGTCCGGTCGACTCCATCAACCGTGACGCTCACGGTGTCGTCATCACCAATCGTTGCCGTGCATGCAGGCCTGGCCAGCGCTTCCGTCGTCATCATGTCCCCTCAAGATCCTCTGGTTTCTCATCCTCGGTATCGGACTCTGTACCTGGTTCCGGTGCAGAGCTGGGGCCGGGCGTGTTGTAGTGCGCCTCGAGGTGATCCTTGATGTCATCGCGAAAGATGAGCCATGTCCCGCCGAGCCTGATCGCAGGTATCCGCCCCTCGCGCAGCCATCGATACGTGACCGTCTTGTCGGACAAACCAAGAACGTCAGTGAGCTGTTCGACACTGAGTCGCGCGGGTAGGTCAGCGAAAAGCACATCGAGCGCTCTAGACACTATGACCACTCCAACCCCCATGCTGGGAACAATACCCCAAATTGCGCTCCGATTCACTAGGATTCACTTCAGTTCGCACAATGGCCTTTCCATTCACTAAATGAGCTACTATGATCGAAGTCGAGTCTATGGGAATCCGCTGGGGGCATAGCTAAATGAACAATCGCTGGGGTGACTTCGTCACGCGCGAGCCCGTCGAGGCACCCGTCGTGACAGAAACCGACATTCGCGACGCCGTTGAGGTTCTACGCGGTGTCGCAGGTCCGCAGCAGGGCATTCTTGGCCTCGCCGCTGGCGAAGGAATGGCCCGCTTCATCACGGACAACCCCGAGGTCTTCTGGCTTGGTGTGCACGGCGGAGCCGGAGAGAACACCATGGCCGACCTCCTGGGTGGTGTCCCCTGCCACCATCGCTGGCCCTCTCGCTCCGACACCGACCTCTCCATTGACCCGTCCGTGCCTCCGGCCGATGTTTTCCTCGTCGCCCGGCAGAACCATCGAGGGCTGAAAGCCGCGCAGCTCGCCGCCCGCGACTGGGCCGCAGGCTCACACCCGACCATCACCCTGCGCGGCCTCGTCGTGATTGCAGATGCACCCGGCAAGCTGCCGAAGACCCTGCACAACCTGACCCGCATCACCGCCGGCGGTGTCCCACAAACATGGACGCTGCCGTGGATAGAAGAGCTTCGACTCGAAGGCACAGTCGACCCCGAGTCGCTGGCCCGCGAGCCAAGGAAAGTCCTCACCAGTCTCAGTGAGGTCATCGAACACCGTAATTCTGGAAGGAATTAGAACCATGCAACTGCTGCTCATCGCACAGGATGTCCTCATCAACGCGAACACCCTGCCCGACAGCGGACCGCTGGCCCCTCCCGGAATCGGGGATGCCTGGAACCGCATGGTCGGTGTCGGCAAGTGGATCGCCCTGGGCATCTGCGTCCTGGGCTTGCTCGTCGTCGGCGGCAAGATGGCTTTTGACTCCAGCCGCGGCGAAACCACGCAGGAGATCTCCGGCATCATCAAGATCGTCCTCGCCGTCGCCCTCATCTCCGGCGGGGCCTCACTGCTGACCTTCATCTCCGGCGGCGGTACAGCCTAGCCACCCTGCAGAACCAGCCCTACCTACAGGAGTAGTCATGGCCGAAACCGAAGAAACCGAGAACCTCTGGTGGGCCACACCCCGCTTCCTCATGTCAGCGGTCGCCGTCCTGCTACTCATCATCGTCGGGATCATCCTCTTCGTCTGGGTCGGCAACGACGACGAATCCGACGCCGCACCACCAGCACAGACACAAGCGGCCACACCCACGCCGTCCGCGACGGTGGCTTCATCGGATGAATCCGTGTGCGGCCTGGACGCCACCGGCGGAACCACCCTCACCGCTGCACCTGAGGACGTTGAGTGGGAGTTCATCGGTGGAATTGCAGCACCCAAGTCAGCCGAACACGGCCCCGGCGTCGTGGACGAGCAGACGGGTGTCCGCTCGTGCTACTCCCACACACCTGAAGGGGCACTTCTCGCTGTTGCAGGGCAAGCTGCGAGCAGCGGTGATCCCGAGTTGTATCTCGAGACCGTCCGAACGCTTTCGGTTGACGGCCGGGGGAAAGACGTGACCATCGAACGCGCACAGCGTTCGATTAGCGAGGGCGGGACGAACCCTCCCATTGAAATCGCGGGTTTCCGACTTCTCTCCTACACCGGAGATGAAGCAACGGTGGAAATTGTCGCTTCCGCAGATAGTGGCGCAGAGCTCGTGTACTTCACCAGCTCTGCTGTCATGCAGTGGATCGACGGAGATTGGTACACCAAGTACAAAGACGATGGTTCTAGCGGCCCCGTTGACGGACAGGTCTCAGATCTTTCTGGCTATGTGCTGTGGGGGCCTTCTGTTGGCTGAGGTTGCTGAGCAGGAGTGCGGACCGCTGGAGTTCGGTTGCAAAGCAGGTAATGCTGTTGGCGATGCAATCTCCGGTGCAGCGGGTGATGCGATCGAAGCGATAGCTGATGCCGTACAGGCGGCGCTTGTTGCGACAATCGCGCAGCTCGGCACCCTATGGACGACGATCGATGCGGGTGACCTGACAACCGGTCAGACTGGTTCCGCGGATGCTCCAGCTGGAGGTTCGTTCAACGATCAGGTAGCCACAATCCTCGGTTATGCGACCTGGATCGGACTGGGCATCAGCACGATCGCCATCATCCTTCTTGGGATCACTCTCGTGACAAATGCTCGACGTGGTGATGGCGCGGGCCTGGTCAACACGGCGACGATCGTGTTCGGAGGGGCGGCCCTTGTTGGTGGGGCCACCTCGCTTGTCGGCTACATCGTTCCTCGACGGGCGGCGTCCTCGGCCCCGGCCGTGGGCTTCGTGCAGGATCAGACCTTCTATCTGACCCTCGCACTGGCGGCTATCAGCATGATCGTCGCCGGAGTCCGCATGGTGTGGTCCCAGCGCGCCGAACCAGCGCAGGACCTTCTCAAGGGACTGCTGACGCTGGCCATCGTGACCGCCTCCGGTATTGCCCTCCTCAACGTGCTCCTCGGAGCTACCGACGCTCTCGCCGAGCAAATTATCCAAGCAGGCGTCGGAGACGACTTCCAATCAGACGTCCAGATGCTCCTGGGCATGGAGGACACCGGCACGTCCAGCGCAACCTTCCTCATGGGCAACCAGATGCTCATCATCGTCGGCGGGCTGCTCGCCGTGATGGTGAACATCGTGCAGATCATGCTCATGGTCCTGCGCACGGCGATGCTGTTCCTCATCGCAGGTGTCCTGCCCCTGTCGGCGGCGTTCATGAACACCGAGACGGGCAAGAGCTGGTTCAGCAAGATCATCGCGTGGACCCTGGCCTTCGCCTTCTACAAGCCGGCCGCCGCACTGATCTACGCGACCGGTATCCAGATGACGACCTCGGGGCTGTTCTCCGGTCAGGCGCTCCTGCAGTTCTCCGCTGGCCTCATGCTGATCCTCGCGTCCGTCGTCGCTTTGCCGGTCCTCATCGGGTTCCTCAGCCCGGCGCTGGGCGCCATGGCGTCCTCCGGCGGCGGCGGTGGGGCTGCGATGGGCTTCGCCGCGCTGGGTGCTGCAATTCCGCAGGGTGCGTCCCGCACTCCGCGTGGAGGACAAGGTTTCGGTAGCCAGGCACCACCGCAGGGACCTCCGGCGAAGTCGGGGATGTCGGCGTCGACTCCCGCTGGCGGGGGAGCCGGTAGCGGCGATGGTGCTGCTCCGAAGGGCGCAGACGTAACCGGCGGTGGCTCGAAAGCAGTGCCGACCGGATCAGCAACGAGCACTACGGCTGGGGCTGGTAGTACTGCAGGGGCAGGGGTAGGGGCAGGGGCAGGCGCTGGTGCGGCTGCTGCCGCGCCTCCCGTAGCTGCGGCGATGGTCGCCGGGCAGGCGATCAAGAAGGGCGGCGAGGCCGTCCAGGGTGCTGTTCAGGAAGGTGCTCAAACCGGTTCGGGCAGTGGACAGGGCGGTTCGAACAGCCTCCCGAAGGCTCCCCCACCGTCAGCTGCAGAGTCGGGGGCTAAGCCTTCGGCTCAGGGGGCTATTCCGCCCCAAACAGCTGGAGGGCCGGCGGGTGCGAAAGCGGCTGGGCCCAAGGGCGCATCCGGTGCCTCGGGTCCGGCAGGCGCGGCGCTCAGGCAGGGAGCTGCGCAGATTCAGAAGCAGGCGCAGCAGTTGAAGAACGAAGTCGCTAAGACCACCGGCAACACTGGGAACGAGGACCGCACTGATGGCGCAAACCGACGCTAAGACCCCCGACGTCCGACCACGCATCTACGGCAACTACCGGTTGCCGACCAGCAAGGGTCTGGCCGGGCTGTCCACGGCCGGCACCATGATCCTGATCCTCGGCGTCGTCGTCGGCGTGATCCTGATGATGCTCGGCCAGTGGATGCTGGCCCTGATCTTCGAACTGCTGATCGGGCTGTTGATCCTGCTGTCGATGCAGAAGAACAAGCACGGCCGCACGATGATCGAGCGCATCATGCGCCGCTTCGGGTGGATGAACGCCCGGTACGCCGGGGCGAACGTGTACCGGGCGGGACCGATCAGCCGTGTTCCGTCCGGGACCACGCAGCTGCCGGGTATTTCGGCCCGTTCGACCATCAGTGAGCATACCGACGGCTACGGCCGCCCGTTTGCCTTGCTTCACATCCCGGTGAAGAACCACTACACCGTGGTGCTCGGTTCAGAGCCGGACGGAGGGGGCATGGTCGACCAGGAGCAGATCAATCGCTGGGTCGACCGGTGGTCGCACTGGCTGGGCATGCTCACCGACGAGCCCGGCCTGATCGCAGCGTCCGCGACCATCGAGACCGCACCGGACTCCGGGTTCCGGCTCGCCCGCAAGGTCGAAAACCGGATGGACCCGAACGCCCCCCAGTTTGCCCGCGACATCATGAACGAGACCGTGCGGGCCCTGCCCACTGGTGCGACGGTCACGCGTGCGTACATCGCGGTGACGTTCAAGGCCACGCTGCGCCCGGGCGGGAAGATCCGCAAAGCCGATGAGGTCGCCAACGACCTCGCGGCGCGTCTGCCGAACCTGACCCTGAGCCTGGGTGACACCGGGGCCGGCGTCTCGACCCCTTTGTCCGCGCAGGAGCTGTGCGAGGTGATTCGCGTGGCCTACGACCCGGCTGAGGCGATCCTGTTCGACCGCGCCCACGCCGAAGGCAAAGCACCGATGCTCGACTGGAACGAGGTCGGCCCGCAGGCCGCGGATGCGTTCTGGGACACCTACCACCACAACAACGCCTGGTCGAAGACGTGGGCGATGTCAGTCCCTCCTCGCTCCACCATTCAGGCGAACGTGCTGCAGTCCCTCGTCGCGCCGACCCCTGAGGTCGTGCGTAAGCGCGTGACAATGCTCTACCGTCCCATCGACCCGGCGCGAGCCGCGCAGCTGGTCGAGAACGACGTCAACACGGCGACGTTTAACGCCTCATCCCGGAACCGCGCGACATCACGGGACAGCCGTGAGACGCGGGCCGCGAAAGCCACGGCCGAGGAGGAAGCCGATGGAGCAGGTCTGCTGAACTTCGCGATGATCGTCACCGCGACCGTCCGCCACAAAGAGGACCTGCCCGAAGCAGAGGCCGCCATCGAGAATCTCGGGGCGTCGGCTCGTATCCGCCTCGAGGAGGCTTACGGGGCGCAGGACTCGACCTTCGCCGCCGGCCTGCCGCTGGGCATCGTCATTCCCGACCACCTGGCACTGCCCAAGACTGTAAGGGACGCACTCTGATGGCCGCACTGAATCCCGCTGCAGGTTCCTTCACCTCGGGTCAGGTTGCTGATGGAACATGGGCTCGCGTTCTCGCGAAGCTGGGTGCGAAGGCTCCGTCGAAAGCGAAGGGCCGAGGCAAAAGCGGCACGAAGGCGAAGAAGGCTCGGACAGGGAGCACTGCGGTGAAGGCCGCGATGCGTCCGGGGCCCCGTGGGTTCAAGGGTCGTGGGATGGGTGAGGCGCAGCTGCTGCACCCGGTGAAGGAGATGCGCGGCACGAACTATCAGGTCTGCGGGTTGTATCCGTTCCCGATGGGCGGCGGCGCACCCCTGGAAGGTGTGCCGCTGGGCCGGAACCTGCTCTCGAACGAGCCGGTGTGCTGTGACCCGATTTCGTGGTTCCAGAATGTCCGCCTGATTTCGAACCCGTCCGCGTTCGTCATGGCGAACCCCGGTCTGGGGAAGTCCTCGCTGCTGCGCCGCATGGCGATCGGGCTGTGTGCGTTCGGGGTGAACCCGATGATCCTCGGGGACATCAAGGGCGAGCACATCGACATGATCGAAAAGCTCGGCGGCAAGGGCCTGCCCCTGGGTCGCGGTATCGGGCACATCAACCCTCTCGATGATGCCGGCGCCCTGGAGGCTGCGACCCGGCTCTCCCCGGTGAAGCGGGAGGAACTGCTCACCGAGCTTCACGCACGACGTCGTGGACTCATCGCCGCTCTGATCGCCATCCTGCGCAAGAAGCCCCTCGATGAGCGTGAGGAGTCGATCCTCGACCGGTGCCTGATGGTCCTCGAAGCGACACACAACCCCGCGGGCACTGTTCCCCTCATGGACGACCTGCGGGCCGTCCTCAAAAGCCGTCCGGCGCAGGTGCGGGAGGTCGCTTTGGATCGTGGCAGTAACGAGCGGTACGACACGATCACCGAGGGCTTGGAGTCCTCGCTGAACTCCCTGTGCGGAGCCGGCGCGTTCGGGGACATGTTCTCCAAGCAGTCCACCCACAAGATCGACGCGACGACGCCGATGGCGTTCGACCTCTCCCGGATCTCGCAGGCCGAGAACGACCTGCGAGCGGCAACGCTCATGGCGTGCTGGTCAGCCGGATTCGGGACCGTCACGACGTCGAACATGCTCGCTGACGACGGTGTGATCGAGCGCCAAAGGTTCCTGGTGATCCTCGATGAGCTGTGGAACACCCTCGCGGCCGGTCCCGGCATCGTGGATCAGGTCAACGCACTCACCCGTCTGAACCGTGAGTGGGGCGTCGGTCAGATCATGGCCTCCCACACACCGTCGGACCTCAAAGCGGTCAAGGACGAAGCAGACCGGCACAAGGCCCAGGGCATCATGGACCGCTGCGGCATCAAGATCCTCGGCGGCCTCGCCCGCTCCGAAATGCCGCTGCTCACCCAGTCCGTGCCGTTGAGCAACCGGGAGCAGGAACAGCTCGCCGCATGGCAGGACCCGCCCGCCTGGAACCGGGCAGGCGACGACGCCATGCGCTACACCAACGACGACGTGTTCCGGCGGACCGATCAGTCGTTCACCGATGATGAGCTGGCTGCGTGGCTCGAGGACGACGACAACGCCGCCTGGTACAACGACGACCGGTCCACCCAGCCCCCACCAGGGCAGGGCAAGTTCTTCATCAAGGTCGGCTCCCGGGCCGGCATCCCGTTCTCAATGGAGTTCACCCCCACCGAGCGCCGGTCGCGTGTCCACGACACCGAGAAGAAGTGGCACAAGGCCAAGCGAACCGCTGCAGAGGAGAGAGGCGAGCTGTGAGCTCACTGGACCGCAAGCACACAGCCGGACTCGGCGGTGAGGCCGCACTCCTGGTCGTCCTCACCATCCTTCTCGTCGGCGTCCCCGGAGCCCTGTACGGGCTGAACACACTCGGGCACCAGCTCACACCCCGGCCCGAAGGAGTCCCGACCGGTTTCTGGCCGAGGTCCCTGGGCAACTTCACCGGCATCATGCCGTGGCGGTCCACCGAGATAACGCTGGCGATCATCGCCGGCGTGATCCTGCTGGCACTGTTCGTGCTGTACATCGTGATGAGCATCCGCAAGGGCCGGAAAATCGTCAAGCACGACCGAGCCGCAGTGAAGATGGCGTCCCTGAAAGACGTCGCACCCTTCACCGAGAAGCAGGTCAAAGCCAAAGCCGCCCGCTTCGGCCTAAGCGCCGAGCAGTCGCCGGGCGTGATGATCGGGCGCATGGTGCGCGGCGGGAACACTCTGTACGCGTCGTGGGAGGACACTCTCCTGCACATCTGGGGCACCCGCACAGGTAAGACCACGACGCAGGCCGCACCCTCGATCATCGAGGCGCCTGGTTCGGTAATCGCGACGTCGAACAAGCGCGACCTGTCGGATCTGACCCGCGACATCCGCGCCGAGAACGGCGACGTGTGGATCTTCGACCCGCAGGGCGTCGCAAACGAAAAGCCCACCTGGTGGTGGAACCCGCTCAGCTACGTCACCGACGCAGAAAGAGCCGCGGAGATGGCGAACAACTTCGCCTTGGGCTCGCGCTCCGTGGGAGCCAAGGCTGACGCCTACTTCGACACAGCCGGCAAGGACCTGCTGGCCGGGTACCTGCTCGCTGCAGCGGCCGGTGACCGGCCGATCAGTCAGGTCCATAGCTGGCTCTCCCACCCCGAGGAACGAGAAGCCTCGACGGTGCTCCTCGAGGCCGGGTGGCTGAAGGAAGCTGATTCCATGGGCAGCACGATGTCCCTGCCGGACAAGCAACGCGAAGGCGTCTACGGCACCGCACGGCAGATGGCCACGTGCCTGAAGAACGAGAAGATCGCTCCCTGGGTCAACCCCAGCGGCCCGGACGATCCGCGGCCGCAGTTCACGCCCGAGGACTTCATCAAGGGCAAGAACACGCTCTACGCGCTCTCCAAGGAAGGCGCCGGCACCGCAGGGCCTTTGGTGACGTCCCTGACCGTGGCCACGGCCACCGCAGCCGAAGAATACGCGGCAACCCAGCCAGGTGGCCGCCTGGCGGTCCCGATGGTCTGCGTCCTGGACGAGGCCGCCAACGTGTGCCGGTGGGGGAACCTCCCAAACCTCTACAGCCACTACGGCTCCCGAGGAATCGTGGTTTCTACATTCCTACAATCCTGGTCTCAGGGCGTCGACGTGTGGGGCGAATCCGGGATGAAAAAGCTGTTCTCCACGGCCAACGTCTTCACCTACGGCGGCAACGTGAAGGAAGAAGGCTTCCTGAAGATGCTCTCCGACCTCGTGGGCCAGTACCGGTACACCTCGGTGTCCACCTCGAGACAGAAGGACAGCCGCTCCACGAGCCGCCAGGACTCCACCGACGACATCCTCTCCGTCGCGGACCTCGCCGCGATGCCCAAGGGCCGGGCCATCATGCTCGGCTCCGGCTCCCGCGCCGTCCTGCTCCGCACCGTGCCGATCAGCGACCGACCCTACGCTGACAAGGCGGCAGCGTTCGAGGCCGTCCGGTCCGCGCCTCCCGCCGCAGTCAAACCGGTCCTCGAACCGACAGCCGAGGTGCAACACCCACCTGCTGTACCTGCCAGTGGGAACCGCTGGTCAGCCGTGGTGAAGGAGTAGGGGAGTGGACATGCAGTCGCCGTTCGAGCCCGAGAAGTTCGAGCCAGACGACGAGTTCGACCGGCTCGTCTACAGGACGGACGAGGATGCGGCGTCAGAAGACGCTGACACCTCAGAGGATGGGCCCAAGCTGTACTTCCCGAACCTCGAGGTGTTCGTCACCGACTTCCTGGTCAACCACTACGCCCGTCCGTTGGACCCGATGGGTCATGACAAGGAGTTCACCTGGTGTAGCAGCTGGTGGGCTCACACGGAGGCCGTAAGCCGCCTTAGCGCTCTCTGGAGGGCCTGGGAGACGCTGCGGCTGGATGGGGGCACCGGCATGGCTGATTGGTGGCGGAACTACGCGGATCCGACAATGCACACGCTCTTCTACAGCAAGGGCCCCTTCAAGGGGTGCACGGCCACGAAGCACGCGCCGGCCAGCAAGCCCTTGCCTGTTGTGGCTGCGCCAAAGGACTTGTTCTGCCAGCCGTAGTGGTTAGCCCAGTCAACGTTCGATGATGGGGTATCCGTCGAGAGCTCGAAGGTCTATCCTTCCGGGCATGAAGACCCCCACAGAACGCTTCATAAGCGGCATGAACGATGCCTACGGAATGCGCCCTACCGTGCCTTTCGGCACTCCGATTGCCCTCGGCCACGTCGTCATTGTCGACCAGTCGACGGGGCGCCTCTCTCACGTCGGAACACTAGCCGACATCCTCGGGATCGACGATCTACCGGAGCTCCCTCCGGCTCCCGGTCAAGTGAATCAGGAGCTGCGAATCGGTGAGAGTATGTCGGTCGGAGTTCTCGCTGAAGGGGAGGCTTCCACGCTTTTTCCGAACCTTCCATCCGCTGGTGCGAGGATCGAAGTTCGTTTCGGTTCCGACAACTCCGTTTATGCACTCGTCAGTCAGCCTGAGATTAGGAAGTTGGGACAGACGCATCGTCTGTATGCGCCAATACTCGAAGCCCACGCAGCTAAACACCACGCAGCTAAAACTTGGGATCAAGACTGGGCGCTCATCACCGAGATTGGGACACCATCCAACGTGCATGCGATCCTCTCGCATTCCGCGGGAACTAGTTTCTTGCTTCAGGGCCGGGCCGACGTGGATCTTGCGACTGCCGCGACTGCCGACTTTGCCGGTTCGTTCTCGCTTCAGTCGTCGACGAACGCGGTAGTCGAATACCGTTCGCATGAGACGCCCGTACTTTACAATGCAATTCGCGTGAAGACCCCCTTTTGGGATGTTGCCGAAGTTCAGCCGCTGTCAACCGATGATATCCCCGAGTACTTTGAGGTTCTCTAATGACTATGGACGTGCAGCTGTTCGGTCACGAAAACATAGATCTTCACGACGTATTTAGGCCGCCTGACATGTACATCCACTTGAAGCCCGATACCCCTATTGGAGGTTTAACAGGAGCTGGGATGATCGCTGCGGTAATCGACACCGGAATACTGCCGGAACATCCCGACATAGCTCCAAGGTTGATCGATTTTCTTGACGTCACTGGCAGGGGCGCCATGGACGAGGCCGGTCATGGCACTTTAGTAACGCTCCTCCTTCTGAAGACTGCACCGGATACTCAGATTCTCAGTGTTAAGGCGAAACAGGGACGCGACGGCGCGGGCGGAGCAGCGGAGCTAATCAAGGCATTTCAACTTGTTGCGGAGCGCCAAGATGTGGCTCTCGTAAACGTTTCGCTCGGACGCTTCACCCCGGGCTGCGATGGGGATTGTGATATCTGCGTTGCAGGGACCAGACTAGTGGAGTCTGGAAAGATTGTTCTTGCCGCTGCGGGAAATCTTCCAAATAGCACGTCGTGTCCTGCTAAGGCCGCGGCTGTAATTGCTGTTGCCGCCATCGACCCAGCAACAAACGAACTTACCGACTATTCAGGGAATTCAAAGGATGGGATATCCATGTTTGAGGCTCGGGCGATAGCTACTTGGATTTCGGCGTCTACATCTCCTTGAGCGGTTCCATGATGTATACGCGTCAACGCAGATTTAGTAGTCCGTCGGTTAACGGACCTTGTCAGTGATAAAGCCCTCATGACTGTTCCGTTTCGATCGCCGATAACTGATGTTCTGTAAGCCCAGTCGCTGGCAGTGTCGTCACCGCTGGCTCTGGCTCTGGCTAACGGGGAATGAACAGCGGCGCGTCCAACTAGGGTGGTTTCATGCCCCAGCTCGAGCCGGATCTTCCGGGAGACTACGCCGCCACCCTCACGGCCCTGATGGGGTTGGTGCGGGAAGCCCAGCACCGCGCGCAGCGCGTCGTGAACACGGCGATGATCGAGCTGTACTGGAACATCGGGCGGTCCATTCTGGACAGGCAGGCCGACGAACCCTGGGGGAGTAGGGTCCTCGACCGCCTGGCAAAGGACTTGAAGTCAGAGTTCCCCCACATGAAGGGCTTCTCCCGAACAAACCTGTACAACATGCGTGCCTTCGCCGCTGCATGGGACGGCACCGAACCAATTGTCCAGACACCGTCTGGACAATTGAGCTGGAGCCACAACCTCACCCTCTTGAACAGGATCGACGACCACGACCTCCGCGCCTGGTACGCCTCGCGTGCCGCCCAGCACGGCTGGTCCGTGGCCGTCCTCGAGCACCAGATCCTCACCAATCTTCATGGCCGGGCCGGCGCGGCACCGAACAACCTCGAAGCACGGCTGCCAGGCGTTGGTACGGATCTGGCGCGGGAAGTAGCAAAGGATCCCCTCGTCCTCGACTTCCTCGGACTGACCGAGGAAGCCCAGGAACACGCCATCGAGGAGGCCATGACCCTCCGGATGGCCCAGACCCTGGCAGAATTCGGGCCAGGCTTCGCCTTCGTCGGCCGTCAGCACCACCTCAACATCGACGGAGACGACTTCTACATCGACCTCCTGCTCTACCACGTCCCCTCCGACCGGTACGTGGTCGTGGAACTCAAGGCCGGCAAGTTCAAGCCCGAGAACCTGGGACAACTCAACTTCTACGTCGCAGCCGTCAATGACATCCTGCGACTTCCACGGCAAGCACCCACCGTCGGGATCCTCGTGTGCGGCTCAAAGAGCGAACGGGTCGTACGCTACGCTCTCGAGGGATCCACCCAACCCCTGGCCGTGACGTCCTACACCTACGAAGCACTTCCCGCCGATGAACAAGCCACCTTGCCGTCACCGGCCGCCATCACCGCCGCACTCGAGCACGAGAGACAACCAAACGTCACCGACAGCTAAGGCCCTCAACCCTGCGGGGTAATTCCGCGACGAAGCGCTGTATGACGCATCGGGAGATCGTCTTGGGGCCTGCAAACGCCCCTCTTTCAGGTGCCGCAGAAGCGCCGATAACCTATCTTATGTCAACAAATGTTGACGTCACCCATGCTTGCTGATGCTCGAGTCGATCTGGTCGAACGCTGCAGCGAGGTCGTCGGCCGCCGGCAGGGCGCGCTGCTCCGCGGCCGGCAGGTTTTCGTATGTGTAGGTGGAGACGGCCATCGGCGAGTCGGATCGTCCGAGGGCCTAGCGGACGGTGTGCTCGTTCTTACTACCGCAAATTAGAATCCCGACCGTCTCGTTGTGAGCTTCTCGGCGGAGCTTGTCGTCAACCAGGGCGACGTAAAAGTTGAGCTTGCCGGCATACTCGGGCTGAAACTTGCCGGTTTTCAACTCGATGACAAAGTAGCGCAGCTGCTCGACGTGGAAGAACAGCAGGTCGACGTAGAAGTCGTCCCGCCGACCTCGAAGTGAACTTGCCGCCCGACAAAGGCGAACCCGGGACCGAGCTCGCGCAAGGTGTCGACGATCCGCTCGGTCAGGGCCTGCTCAAGGTCACGCTCGGCCACCTCACCAGTCAGTCCGAGGGATTCAAAGGCATAGGGGTCCTTCGCTACCTGCTGAGCGAGTTCGGAATCAGGAGCCGCAAGTTGTCGACGGAAGTTCGAAGGCGCCGCCCCAGTCCGTTCCATCGACCGATTCATGATCATGTTCATTAGCACGTTCCTCGACCACCCATATTCGACAGCTGCCGCGGCATACCAGTCGCGGGCGTCAGGATCGAGGTTCTTGTCGAGGATCGTGCGGATGTGACCCCAAGGCAATTACGCCACAGGCTGTGGCGCAATTGAAGCTTCGGACCAGAGCCTGGCGAAAGTCGTCATGTACTGCAGATTCCGGGGTGAGAATCCTGTCATGTCCGGGAACTCGCTTCGAAGGTCGGATGCAGGCCGGGCGATGACCCGACTCCCCCATCCGTCCTCCTCCTGGCGCGCGAGCACGTCTCGACCGACGCTCCAGTACAACTCGATCAGCTGTGTGTTGACAGCCCGCCGTGCTGTTGAGCGAGCTGCACGGACACGAGCCTTCAGCCGATGAAGAGTTTCCCCATACTCATCCGGTAGCAGGGCGTCAGACGAAGTCATTACCTCACTCTGGCAGTTTACGGCCCTGCTCCGGCTCCACCGATTACATTAGATAGACCGCTCTGGTTCTCCAGTCGCTTGAAAAGGATGAGGCTGAATCCTGCAGACAGGATCTGCACGATTGTCCTGCTCCCCTCCCTCGAGTCAGCCAAGGCCCACCTGTGGCGCAGCTTCCTCCGCAAGAGCCCTCTCATTTGCGGAAACTGGTCACAGAGATCCTCAGCCAGAGGACCGAGTACGACCCTCCCCCACAGTTCAACCTGAGGGACAAAGGCGAATGGACAACAGGCTGTTGGGTAATCCTGTCCCAGCACGTTCCAGCCACCCCTACGCACTTTTGATCGGCTGAGCGGTCGAGCCGCCCGAACCACCACCATTCGTAGGCGTATGACCGCCCGCCTGGTGCAACCTGCATATGAGCAAACACCTTACTCACAGAGTCCGGAACTCTGTAAGTTGCCCATGACGGCTCGCTGGCCCCTAGCCGTTACCCTCACGGGACGCTTCAAGCGTGATGTCGACGCGCGGACAGTCGACCTGCCCATTCCTCCCCGACCGCCAATGCAGCGAAGCGGTCCTCGAGTACGACTGGGATAAAATCATTCATAATTATAAAGGTAAGGAGTACGCCGGGAAGCAGGATGGAAAAGAAGCCCATTAGGCCGATGAAAAACCTTTGCGGATCAAAGTTCATGGAACCGCCTCTATAACTGACCTTCGCCGGACATCTCTCACTACCGCTCGACTCTAAAACGTCCGTTAGTCGTCCTGTGACATGATCAGAGCGCTGTACCCGCCGATGCCAATTTCAGCTGAAAAGGGCATGTTGTCCCAGGGGATGGAATCTGCGATCGAGTCGTACCCTGGTACATTGCCGAATCCAAAGTCGTATCCGATGTAGTCGCTGTTGAAGCGCACTCGCCAGCGCCTTCCTCTGGGTAGTCCAATTCGGTAACCTTGGTGGGCGTCGGCGCCGAAGTTTGCAATCACCACTACATCGTCGCGGGGTCCGCCGTGGTACCACCGGTGAAAGGCGACGATTCGTGCGGCGTAATCGAGGTGGTGCAGATGCATTCCGTTGCCAGAGAGGCCGCGGGTTGTGTCGAACCAGTTCCGGCGGAGGCGGATGAGGTCCCGATACAACGCGAGGATCCCCCACCGGGTGGTGCTCTTCGACCAGTCGAGGGTCCTCTCGTCGCTCCACCACTGATCCTCGAGGAACTCCTGGCCTTGGAAGAGCATCGGGATACCGGGCGCGGTCAGCACGAGGGCAGCACCAAGGGTCGAACGCTTTTTCGCTGGCCTGCTGTCGGCCGACCCGGGCGATATTTCTTCCGGCAACCGCTGCCTGCCATTGCCTGTCTCATCGTGCGACTCGGTGTAAATCACCCGGTCATAGGGGCCCGTGCTGCTCGTAGTCGTCAGTGCTCGCGCAATGCGGCTGAGGTCACGCTCCTGATCCCATACCGGAGTGAGCACCGAACGCACGTCGTGGACGAAAGGGTTCCATTGGGCGTCGAAGCCTGCTCCACCCCGTGACGTTGCTTCAGTGATGCGGTCGCCAGCCGCGAAGTCCTCGGCGATGAGGATCTTCCATGGCTGGCGCCAACGGACCGTGTCGCTGATCCTCTGTAGAAGACGCCACCCGTCAGGAAGCTGTTCGCCGGACGCTGACCACATCTGGGCGGTCTGGTCCAACCGGAGACCGTCGAGGTGGAATTCTTCCAGCCACATCAACGCGTTGTCGGTGATGAAGTCCTGCACTTCCGGACGGCCGTAATCGGGTCGGGGGGATTGCCATGGGGTGGCTTCGCGCCAGTCGTTGTAAAAGTAGATGCCCCCGTACCCGTTTTCTGACCATCCGTCGTATCGCCATAGGCTTCGTTCGAGGTCCGCAGCACCGAAGTGGTTGTACACGAGGTCAAGAACCACTGCTAGGCCCCGGTTGTGTGCCTCGCGCACGAAGTCCTTTAGGGCATCCGGGCCGCCGTAGTCGCTCTCGACCGCGAACGGGAGCATGGTGTTGTACCCCTTTGAGCGGAACCCGCCGAACTCTCCGACGGGAAGGATCTCGACCACATTCGCTCCGAGATCACGAACATGGTCGAGTCGTTGGATCGCAGAGCGCAGGGTGCCCGGGCCGCTGCCGGATGACGTGAACGTACCGACGTGGAGTTCGTAGATGACGGCGGTGTTCCATGAGGGCGTCGTGAAGCGCTCGTCTCCCCAGGAGTATGCGTCGCCTGCGTAGACGATCGCGTTGCCGATTGAACTGACTACCGCCCGTGCGCGAGCGTCAGCCTTGCGAAGAACTTCACCGGTTCGGGAAGTAAGAAGGAAGGCATATTGATCGCCAACTCGCGCTCCGTCGACGTCAATTGACCAGTACCCGTTTCCCTCCCTACTTAAGTCTCTGCCCCGGCCTCCCCACCGGTGATCTGGATCTTCCACTCGGACCGCGGTCGCGAAAGGAGCCCAGGTTCGGAAAGTCACCCCTCCCGGGTAGCAGATTGCCCCGATGCCCGGCCTCGTCGATGCTCTCACGTTCCTACCCGTTTCACACGACTCGGTCGAGGTGAAGCGCCTGGACCTGAGTAGCCTGAAGCCCGACACCGATGCCGTGCTGGAGTAGTGCTCTCCCAAGCACTGGTCGGCTCCAGAGATACCGGTCCGGGTCGAACCCAATCAGATCGCGGACCTGGTACCAGTCGTTCGGGGATTGCGCCAGCCAATCCCGGGTGCGCTCACCGACGTCAAACGTCGCGGCCGCCCACGCGACACGGTCGAGATTACTGAATACAAGGATCGGCGCCTCGGCGGGATCCGTTCCCCACCTGCTGAACGCGAATATTGAATGAGGTCCGTCCGCCGAGAATTGTACGAGCCGTTCCCGGTTGTCGCCTCGCAGGGAGGGGTGCGCGTTTCGTAATATTCCCCCTCGTCCGATCCATGCTGCGAGATTGTTCAACTCAGCAGGCAGCAGGCCTTGGCGCCGGTACCAAAGTGTGGGCACGCCGCCCTTCGCCTTAAATCGTAGTTGCTCACCCTCGGCGTATTCGTCTCCGGCGAGCATGAGGAAGGGGCCGCCGAGGAGTTGCATCGTCATCACTGCGTTTCCGTAGGCGGCGAGGTTCTCACCGAAGAAGTGGATTGCCCGCCTCTCGTCGTGATTACCCGTTCCCAGAAACTCTCGGTTTCGGTGCACCACTCCAAAGCCGTTCCAAAGGCGGTCAACGTCCTGGTCCGCGAATGCTCGAAGCACCCCCATGTAGTCCGACGACTGCACGACGTCCGCCACGCAACCCGTGTACTCCTTGCGATCGTGGTCCTCCATCACCCAGATCATGGATGCATCCGGCCCGCGGCGCTCACGCACCTGCATCTCGACCCAAGGCAACGTCTGTTCGAAGAAATGGAACGGCATCGCCAGGCAGTGATCAATTCTGAATCCGTCAACTCCGAGCTCGGTCGCCGCCCAAGCCATTGCCCGTCCGATGTAGGCAAGCACCCGGAGGTTCTGCGGCGTTCTTGGATACCACATGCGATCCGCCGGGCTGCCCCCGTGATTCAAGTGCTTGACGTCCGCCCAAGTTCCGTACCAGTCAGGTGAATACGTCTCGCTCACCGACTCCGCCCCGAACGGGTTGGCAGAGCCATCCGGATAGCGGGTCGCGTACATCTGGGGCAGCATGTACTCGGCGTAGTCCTTGACCTCGTCCGGGTATTGCACACCGTCCAAGCGTTCCTGAACCTCATGGAGTTGGGCGTCGTCGATTGCCGAGAGCTCATAGTCGCGTCGGCGGGCCGTGACTCCCGTGTCGGTAGGTGACACGTCCCGGTAGATGAAGTTGTGGCCTACGTGATTGGGTGCAATCTCAACTAGGACCTTCATGTTCAGTTGGTGAGCCCGGTCGACCAGTCGCTTCATCGCGGCGTTCGCCAGTTCGTGCTGTTTATCCAAATCCCAGGGAGGTACTCCGCGTGAGTCGTGGGATAGATCGGGGTCGATCGAAAACCAGTCGTTGCTCGCATAGTCGCTTCCGGCGTCGTCTTGACCCTCCCGGCGGAGCCACGGGTCCAATCGGTACGGCACCTGAAACCAGACGCAGTTCACTCCCTCGTCCCGAAGTGTCGTCAAGTTGTACCGGGCGGCTCCGTCTCCGAGGAGATCCTCGATCAGTGAGATGTCCGTGCTGCCTGACCTAGCGTTCACCTTATCAATCGGCACCTCACGAACAACCAGATTTGCGGTGTCGGTAGCACCGACGCGAAGGACGAGTCTGTTCTGCAAGCCGAATGTTGCCGACCAGTTTGTTTGACCCGAGTAATCTTGCGCCCAGTAATTTTGTCCATGGATGACCACATACGCAGTCACGATGAAGGTGCCGAGTAATGCATCCGGAAGAGTGAGGGAGAAGGCCTTTTGATGACCGTCGGTTGGTTGCGTCTCAATCATGGCAATTGCGTTGAAGTCGACGGGGTTTGCGTTCCCGTAATTCGTCCACACGAACGCGGTGACGACCCCGAGGTCCGCGGCCTGTCTCCCGGTGACGCCCAAGCCGACAGTAAGCCGCTCACCCGGCGTCAACTTCACCCGGAAGGATCCCGGGTCTACTTGCGCAGTTCCGAAGCTGATGCGCTCAATCATCTGCACTCCATCATGGTGATTCCAAATTGGAATCGGCTAGAGCCTGGCGGCGCTCATCGCCCGGCTGCGGTAATCGAGGCTTCGACGAACATAGTCCACGCCTGCGCGTCTCCGAGGGTGCGCCAAGACGGCCTGTCTTCAACCTGTCCGATGGTTCGGAGGAGCTTTTTGACGATCACATCCGCGTTTTCATCCGTTCGCGGAAGGGGCTGATAGCAGAAGTCGTCGTCGGGCTTATTTGCCCACTCATAGGCCTGGCGGATCCCTTTCCGAACCGGATCCCCGTCGTCGGTCGGTTTGATTCGGTTGAGGGCCGCTGTCGTAAGGGTCTGTATCGTCGCCTCGCGCCCGGCCGCGTTAGAAACGCTCACCAGTGCGACGGGACGGCTGAGGTAGAGGGCAAAGATCGCCTCGGAGGACGTCCCGTCGCTGGCTCCTATGGCAATCGCAGCGTGACACAAACATGCTTCGACGAAGTTGCGCTCGTGATTTCCTCCTGGCGTCAGGACGCCACCACGATGCGATTCCGTCCACGGCGCGGGCGAAGACTCATTGGCGACTCCGATCCACACCGGGGGGTCGACGGTGGCGTTGATCTCCTCAGCGGCCACGATCGCCATGTCTTTAATTTTCGTGGCTGGTTTCTTCCACGCGCCACCGGTCAGGACGATGGCCCTCTGGCGCGCTATTGCTCGCCCCAGGAGCCTCGCTGCCTCAAGCTCATGGTCGGAAGGGCTGTTACTCCCGAAAACTGCGATAAGCGGGAGTGTCATTAGGTATTCCTCACCATTGCTTAGCGGAATCGTCGTCCGGCAATGACTCCGCCGGACCCTGCTGGCGGCTCCAGAACACTGACAGGTTCATGACAGTTCGATGACTGCTTAGGATCCCGGATGTACAGCCACCACCGATTGTTAAGTTGCTTGCCGTCAAAAACAACTTGATCATGCTGGCGTCGGGGATCATGGATGCCCTGAGGGCTTGGAGACCGATCAAATCAGTAGGCCTCGCGTGCAGAATCGTTAGGAGTGCAACGCTATTGCCGCCTCCGTATGCTGTCAATAGTTCGAACCGAATTCATAAAGAAGCTTCTCTTGGCAGGCTTTCGCATTTGGCACGGCTGTAACCACCTGGCAGCGAGTGCTGCCAGATAGCACTACTTCTAGAATGTTCCCGGCAGCACAATCAACGTCAATAGCCAGTGCTAGGCGGGAAGAGTGATGGGAACATTAATTCATTCTTTGCAATGCATTCGATGAGCGCGCGCAACCGTGAGAGAACTGAAGCGGCCATCTGAAGATCATCCTCGAAGAAGTCAATCACTAACGACTTTAAAGACGAGCCATCAGTTGCGCCCACCACTGCCCTCGTCGATGCGAAGTGGGCCCGCGCTTGGCGCGGGCCCACTGACTTCAAGGTGCTACACCAGGACTCGAACCATTCAAGACTCCGGACTACTCATCGACTGAGGACCACAGGCGAACCCGCGAGAACTACTGCGACACTGCAACCTTTGCCATAACCCAAACCGTGGGACGGTGTAACAGCTCCATGATATCGCTATCTCTTCGCTCGGGGAAGGTGCGTGCCCTTTTTCGACGGCAAGATTCGAACTATTCGGTGGATTACGCTGGTGGGTTCCGAGGCGGCTACCGGTCTTGCGGGCCGGGTTGATTGCCCCGGTAGTGCACGTTCTTGCTGAGGGGTCCTTCAGAGACGATCGTGCTGTGCGATGCAGGAAGGTTGGTGAGAACGGTGTCCTCAGCCCTCCACAATCGGGACTTGGGTAGTTGTCCTAGCAAAACCATACGAATGCCTGTAGGGAAGCCTTCAAGAACATTCTCTCGGAGGTGCATGTGGGGACCGATGTATCCAAAGACGCGGATCCCGTCGGTCGCGAATATGTCTCCAGGAATCTTCGTCTCGTAGGTGGCATGGTTCCCGGTCACCAGCACCCGGTGAGCGTTGCCGACGAAGATTGCGTGACGGCCCCGGGCGCCCGTTGAGGGAATCAACACATCAATCTCGTTGTGCTCTACCTTCACGCTTTTCAGCATCAGCTGTCGCCCGTATCTGGGCTGGCCTGCATAGCTGGCTCCAATGTGGATTCCCTGAACGGCTCCTCGGATGATGTTGTCACAAACCACGACGTCGCCGACGGCGGAGTCATTGCGCGCGGATCGGGCCACCACCACGGCCTGCCCCACGACCGTCGGGTTCCGTGCCAGCAAGTCGCGCGCCCAGGTCGTGAAAAGCGGAACGGAAAAGCGTGGTCGTTTTACCATTGGCGCAGTCGCCAGGACCTGCAGATCCCGGTGGAGTTCCTTTATGTCTGCGTACTTATCCTTGAGCGCGGCAGTGAACTCCGGAATAAATTCCGGGTAGGTCTCGAAGCTCCAGGTTCCCGCTCCCACGGTGGCAGAGACGCGGTTATTCCCAGTCTTTCCGGAGGAGAGGTCGCGGATTGCCATAGACTTGATGCGGTGGGCGATATCTAAGGTCATATCGCCGATCCCTTTGACTGTTGCCGACCCTGCTGGCCGAATCACATTGCCGGTCACGAGGGTCTGCTCGGCATCGACGAGCAGGAGACCGACTTGGCGATCGCCGACGAGCATGGTCGATCCGGAAACGTGAACGGTTCCTCCACTCGTCCTGAGGCAGGCCGCAGAACGCTGTGTCGATCTTGGGCAAGTGAGGTGCACGTTTCGCACCTTGACGGTCGCACATTGGTCAAATCCGAGGGTTCCCACCAGCCCAATTGGCCTAGGACCTCGAAAGGACGTTGGTCCCCGGGACTCAGCCATAAAGTCCTCGACTGTTACCGAAGCGAAACCTTTGAAGGTCAGCAGATTTTCACCTGGTCCGACAATCCGGCTCGACCAGCCAGCACCCCGTACGGTGAGGTGTCCGGTGCCTTCCACCACGACGGAGTCGGACACCGGGTACTCCCCCGCGGGAAGGCAGACCAGACCCCCCTCCATTAGAAGCTTCTGAAACACTTTTTCCCATCCAGGCCCGGGGTCTGCCAGCGCTGTGCACAGCCCCCGCGACGGCTTAACCTCTGTAAGGGTTGAAAAGTATTGCCTGCAATCACGGGCCGGCTTCCCGGCATCAAGAAAGGTTGAGCCATCCGTATCGACCGAGGCTAGTGCGGCCCGATGGTGCCGGATTCCCTCCGGGGGCAGCGATACCGGGGAGTTGTCTACATTGAGGGGCCAGTCGATGCCTCCACCGCCGGTGGACGAGGCGGTTCTGGCGGGAATCGTCCAGTAGTCCCCCGGTGACAGGCGCCCCGGCGTCAGCGCTACCTGAAGACCCCGCTCCAAGGCGCGGGGTGCGCTCACATCCGTGTCCGTAAGGTCGATGGTAATAATGCCGTCCCAGCGGCGCGCCCGGACGTTTGCGGATAGAACCGTGATACTTGGGGCGGTGGTAACCGTAAGTGTATTACTCTCTGTCGAGGATACGGACAACATGTCACCGGGTCGGCCCTCAAACTCATGAGCATCGTCTGTCAGCTCAATAAACGGTGCTGTGGCAAACCCGCTGGCTGCATCCCGTCCCATGTTGGCCAACGTCAGAGTGGTTCCCAATGCCGTGACCCGACTGGCGGTGCTCGCATTGTCACGTTGCCACTTGAGCACCACTGAACTGTCTGAGGCATGGTGGACTTCCACGCGGTAGAGCTGGTTCTCCAGCCCCCGGTAGCCGGCATCGTCCGGCAGCACGCAGGGGCCTTGGCCGGTTTCTGGGCTTGCTGTGGAGGCCGAGAGCACGCCCACAGCCGGATTGATAGGTAGGGCACAACTCTGCGTCCCGACAGGCCCGATTGGCGCCAGCCAAAGGCTCCATACCGATTCCAGACGGGTGGCCGTATCGACGTCGCCTAGAGCGACGTCGCGCATGGTCGGGTCCTCCAGCCCTGTCACATGCCGCTCCCAAGCATCCAGCACGACCACATAAGCCCCCGTGTCCAAGTGGCCTGGGTTACCCGCAATGAATGGATTGTCCACTTTTAGGTATGGCTGGGCCTGGTAGGACCGGACTGCCCGGATTCCAATTACTCCACCGACCGCTGGCATGCCCTCAGGAGCATCGGCCAACGTGACCGTTCCTGCGCTAATTGTCATCACAGTAGTTGTGCTCACTGTGGCACCAGCACCGTCGCCAGCACGGACCCGGACCCAGGACCCGACCGTGAAGTCCTGTGGGAAGGCCTCCACGGGCGCCGTCACCTCCACAACCGTAGGGCTACGAACGATGCAGGGGTACCACGGCGAGTCGTTGATGAGGCGAATTCCGTCAATCCACATTTCGCCCTCGGATAGCAGCAGATCTGAGCCGTTTGGCGCCACCGTTACCCCGAATCCCGGCGAGTTGGTGGGCGTTCCGCTCGCACCGATGAGTGCTGCCGCCGTGGCTCGTACCCGATGCCGATCAATCGCCGATTGTTCATTCAGGTCCGCGTCTCGAAGGACTTGACCTTGCCCAAAAATGACGGCTTCGCGTGGGCGGTCTTCCCGGAACGTGTTCGCCGAGATGTCAGCTTTCATGGTCCTGTTCCTTTATTTTGACGAACCGTCGAACACGCCGACCTCCATGCCGAAGCGGAGGTACTCGGTGAGCGATCGGCGGAGGTTGTCGTCTCGTTGAATGTGGTGCTGTCGCGCGTATGCCCCCATCTCGTAACCGTCACCGGCACCCCGTAAAGGGTTGTTAGGGTTGTCAGCAACGTCCCGAATTCTGAGGTATAGGGGATCCCCGTACTGGGTGGACATAAACGGTGGATGCGCTGTGACCGGCGTCGTGCCGGTTCCGGCACCGGGAGCGGCGATTGGTATGGGTAGACACTTATGCCGGCGAGGCGTCTGGCTTCCGGACTCAAGCCAGGAAAACTGGATGCATCCAAGCTGACGCCGCGTCACGGTCAGTGTGCCGTCAATGACGCAGTCCTCAACTAGGTCGATCTGAGAAACGCTCACATCACCCACCACGGTGCTGCGACGCATTGTAAGGATAGGACCCGGAGCGCCAGCTCCATCCGCGTCCAGAGCTTGACCGCCTAGTCCGTCCACGATGGAGTCCACAATTTCCACGGTGGAACCATCCTCTGGTAACCGAAGTGGTCCGCAGATCGAGGTGTCTACGAACAGTTCCGTGCTCCATCCGTCGTCTAGGTCGAGGACCAACGTCGGACCGACCGGCGCGGCGAGCGGATTGGGCAGCTGGTTCCCACCTGGCACCAGCGTCACATGATGCAGGACAATGCGGTCCGGCTTTCCCTTGATGGTAATCGGGCCGCCGCTCACCGTGAGGTGAGACAATTCCAAGACCGCTCCGTCCCCAGCCTCGATGGTCCACCCGGTGCTGCACTGTACGACGGGGGCGTGCCCGGAGGCGCCACGGAGCGTCAGTAGAGCCCCTGCAGGAATCGAGACCATGGGGTCCTCCAGGTAGCGGAGGTTGTCGCCCACCTCTACGGTTCCCCGGTACCCCGCCGCTACCAGCCCAGCCGTCACCGTAGTGGGGGCAGCACCATCCCCGGAGGCTAAGACTGTCACCACCGGTGGCTGGGCGGGCGATCGGGTGACCAGCTCGGCTGCGCCAGTGTCCGACGGTGCTAGTTGCACCCACCGCACCCGGGGTGGTGCGTCCTGGGGGTCAGCGGTGGCTAGGCGTCCCAGCTCGGGATCGATGGCGACTTGTCCGTTCGTCAATTTTGCCACGTTGTTCCAGCCGCCAGTCGTGTCCCCCAGATGGCAGATCACCACATCGGGCACTTCGACGGCGGCGAGTTTCCCGTTGAGGTGTACCTCCACGGAACCGTCCGGACCGTAGTACGCCGACAGGTTCCCCTTGTCGGCAGCGTCAGCCATGGCGCGGCGGGTGATGGGAGCGGGCACGTTGAGCGGTCCGGCCTGATGAGACACCGACAGTTCGGTCGTGCCCTCTGCTGCCAGTGGGCGGTCTCCGCCTAGAGGGTCAAAGCGAAAGCGGTGCGGGTCGAAAACCATCGAGTCGGCCAGAGTTGTGACCCGCCCGGCGTCTACCCAGGTCCTCCGGAGCGGCTGAGAGCGCCACAGGGTCACCGCAATGTTGCCGGGGCCGTAGCGGCCACGCCCCGTTTTGATGAGCCGCGCTTCTCCAGTGTGAGCCATCGAGTCGAACGGTCCATGGAGCTGTTCCAAATTCAGGGCGTTCCGTACGTCGGCAATCCTGCCCCGGTCGGCCACGGGGTGCTGCACATTTTGCGTCACCACGAGGTGTCGGAACATCTCCGTGGCCGAGGCCGGGCCGGGCATCAGATCGGCGGCCACTTGTTCCAGCGCCGTGATGGTCCCCTTACGGCGTCGCAGTCGGATTGCGTTGGCTACGGTCGCCCGCGTAAGAACGGTCTGTGACTCAAGGGGCGAACCGGGATACACGCCGATCAGGTCCGCGATGTAGGGGATTACCCAGGGTGCACAGGTCTCGATGAAGAGGTCGTCATACGCCTGTTCGATGTCGTCTACAACCACACTCATCTGTTCGGCCACCAGCTGAACCAGACCTGTGAGAATCTCGGGTTTCCCGTGCGGTCCGGCGTCGCTCATGGTCAGGTACTGAGGCAGCAGGGCGATGGCGTCACCCACCGGGTCAACGCGGCCGGACTGGTGGATGGGGCTCATGGCAGGACCTCCCAGGTTATGGGCGCCGGATCGAGGACCAGAATCTCAGCCCCCCCAGGGGGGTGAGCGGCATCGGTGAATGCGGTGTCGGCTGAGGGTACGGTCGCCGTCAGGGCTGCCGGAGGTGATCCAGCCGGGGGTCCGGTCATCGATCCGGGTTCCAGCGCCCACAGATGGGTGATGGTAACGGCCACCACTCCTGGCACCCGTTGCAGGGTGGCCACGAGCTCGCTGGCCGCAACTGGTTCGCCTAGGTCGCGGCGGTCAAAGGAGAAATTTATGCGGAGTGACTGTTCAGCGGCCGCTAGAACGTCCCGCCGTCGACGCTCCGGAGCAGTCCGGACCAAGGCCTGAAGACGGAAGTTCCGGTGATGGTGAGGTACCAGGGTCACCAATACCCGCGGATCGCCGGCGGTGCCCAGCGCAGCCCTCAGGGCATCACCGCTCGGAGTGCCCGACCCGATCGGGTCACCGTTCGCCCCCGCGACGGTCAGTAGGACACCTCGTCGTTCCAGCCCGAGGATCCCGACGGCATGGGCCTTCGCCACCCCGGAGAAAGCCCGGGCAAAGGCGGCATAGTCAGGTAGTGAGACCACCCGGTCAATGGTCTGGTTACGTAGTGGGGCGTTGGCCCGGACCGAGGTAACGTCCTCGGCATCCATTCCGCCGACTCCCGGAACGGGATTCCGCACTCCGCTGACTCCTGCCGGGCGGGTCAGGAGCATGGAGACCTGTCCACTTCGCACGCGCCCATCGGCACCGCCCCCGCTGCGGTACACGGCGCTGACGTTGCCCGCACCGGTCGGGAGCCGGGCTCCGGTGACTCCGTCGCCAAACTCGACCACCGTGGTTGCCCCGTGTTCGCGCACCGTAAAGCACCGGTCGTCCGGGCCAGCATTGAGCATATGAGGCACTTCGTCCCAGCGGATGCCGTCCACCCAGATTTGCAGCGTGTTCGTCCTCCCTCGGGGGCTTGCCTCCGGCAGATATGTCAGCGGTGGCTGGCGCAGGGCGAAGCGCTGAAACGGGATGCTGGCGTTGCCGCTGCCCAGGACCTCACTGCGCGACTGTCCCACACTCGCGGGGGCCACGTTGCCGGCCACGGTCACCGAACTCCGCCGCAGGGCTACTGGTAGATAATCGGCGAACCGGACCATGGTGGTGCGGGCGACCAAGTCGTGGTGGACCTCGGACAGGGCCGTGGCATGGGCGACGGTAGAGCTCCCGATTTCAGCTGTTGTACCGGAGACGACAATACGACGGCCCGATGTCAGTCCGAGGTACAGACCATCGAGCTCCATTTGATCCAGCGGAAGCGTCTCAGGCGCCGGGACCGCGGCGAGGGGGCACCGCCGTCGCCCGGTAAACGCAGTCGTCCTGCGGATACTGAATTGGTCGAGGCCAGTGTTCCTGTCAACGACGACCCGTGTGGCCCGGCCGCTGACGGACTGCGCGGCCAGTCCTTCCTGGGCCACTGATTCCACGCGATAGGCGCCCCAGATGGAGCGGTCTCGCAGGACGATCGTCGATCCCGGCTCCACATCGACTTCGCCGTGGAGGAACACCTCGCGGGGCCCTGTACCGGTCACGGTCGCTACCGTTGCGCTTTCCCATGGCAGGGCAGCGATGGTTCCCGCCAGATGCTGATGAAGGACATTGTCTGCCCCAGGTGCTTTCCTTATCGCCTCCTGAATGGTCACCGATAACAGGTCCGATCCCAGCGGTGCAGTGCTGCCGAACAGGGAGGCCCTCCGTGGATAGATCCATGCCTCTCCGGGAGTGCCTGCAGAACCCTGGAGGGCCTCGATCATTTGTTCTAGGGACAGAGCCCTCGATGCGAGTTCGCTCGCCAGGTCGTCGGCATCAATACTGGGTCCTGCCCATGCCCATGCCGCTGGAACGGCTGCAGGTACAGCGCCCGGTGGGCCGTCCTGGAGGTTCCCCTTGACCTCGGTCGATACCGGATCCACCCGGACCTCGGTGCGGGCCGGGGACCCGGGAGCGTCCGGGAGATTGGGCACAAGGGTCAGGACGCGAACCTCTGCCACGATCCCGAACTGTAGGGCCGATCCGGACCGGTACAGCAACCCGTCACCCGGAACGAGCGGACTTACATTCCCCGCGAGCATCACCACCACCCCACCTGCGGCCGCTGCCGGGGGTGTGACTGGATGCGATTTGCGCGGCCGGGGACGAATGACGTTCCAGGACGGGTTGCCCAGCACCTCGGCCAGGGTTTCCACAACTACGGGAGCCATGCCGGGATCGGGGGTTGATTGGGCTGCCGTGTGTACCGGGATCGGCACGAGCGGTGAAGTGCCTGGGGTGGAGGTGACAGTGAAGGCCAGGTCCAGGGTGGCGGCTAATGCCGGTCCGACCTGATAGCCGACAAGCCGGGCCAGCCCTTCCAGGGATCGCCGTTCCGTGGCGGTCCTGAGATAGGCCTCATTAGAGATCCGTTCCGAGTAGAAGGCAATGTTGTCTACGGCCATTGCGGCGGCATCGAGGAAGGCGATCGCAAAGTCGTCGTTAGTGCGTGACCTGAGAGGATTCAGGGCGGGCAGGTCGGCTCTGGTGAGACCGCGGACCATGGTGGCTTTGGCTGTGGTGTGAGTGGACACTCTGCGTGACACGGCTGGCAGGCTCGGGCGGTTGGCAACGGGCAACGGCGTGCTGGGTGGTGCTGACGAGCAGCATCGTGAGCAGACGTCGGTGCAGGTGCAGGGGGTCATCGTCCGCCCTCCAACCGGTCGATGCGAAAAATCCCTCGAGAGGGACGGCTTGGATCGTTGTCTAGCCGGGCGATCTCGGACGGTGCGACGGGCAACCGCCCGGTGGCCCGGGCGTCGGTCCCGGGTTGCCGGTACCGACGAAAGGCCGTGGCCTCCACGCACTGCACACCGGGCACGGACTGTGCGGCAGCTATCAAGGGCCCGAGGTACACGTCGCGACCGAAGGTGAGTCGGTCTGGGTGGAACAGTCCGATGGTGCCATCCGACAGACGCTGGCTACTCATGAGATCCTCCAATGCTTCAGCTACGAGGTCCCGACGGTGTCGGGGGTGCACTGTAACGTGGAACCGGACTTCCAGAGGAACGTAGAGTGCGGCCACGACTTGAACGTCGTAGCCCGACATTCGGTATTCATCGAGGTGGGTCGCCACCGCATTTAGGAGCGACGGGTCGGCCTCGGTATCGCCTAGGAAATCGACAGCCACAATCACGCAGTACCAGGACCCTGTCCATCGAGTGCTGGCGACGGCACGTTGAACGAGGCGTCGTTCCGGTAGACCTGTCGCCTCCGCCCACTGCGCGTAGTCCTCGTCCGTGACCGCGCGCTTCTGCTGTCCGAAGGCTTGGGGCGCCCGTCGGCGGACTTCCTCGATTGACTCCGGGTCGGTGCCGCCCCGGCCTGGTAGCGGGTTCCATACGCGAACCGGTACTGGAATGACGGGTGTGGGGCGTACGGCGTTTGTAAGAGCGGTTGGCGAGGAGCCATCGAGGAGAAGTGACCGGACGGTGTTTACCCCCACATTGCCGGCGGTGCCGTTGCCTACCCGGAAGGTGGCGGTCAGGGGCGTCCCTTCCTGAGGGGATGCACCGTCGGGGTCCATGCCGGGCCACTCCCGTCCGAAACGGATATAGGCGTCTCCCTCGTCGTCCACGTCGACGACGATGTCCCGGGCCGGGCCGCTGGATAGCAGGTCCGGGCGGACCTGCCAGGGGCCATCTGGGTCGTGAAGGGTGACGGCGGCAAGCACGGTGTCGGGGGCAGAGACTATCCAGCGGCTCGCGGATGAGGTGGGGTCGTAGGGCGCAAAGTGTTCGCGGTCGTGGTCGTCTCCGAGAATTTTGACGAGAGGCTTCTGCGTAATGGGGCGGTCAGGAAGCATCAGCTCCGGCCGGCGGGGTCGGGCGGGTCCCAGGTTGATGTCTCGGTGTGTGGCCCCGTGGTCCGCGAGCACTACATTTCCGAGTGCCACAGCGGCGTCGTTGCGTACTGCGGTGCCCCCCTCTGGTGTTCTGGTCTCGAGCGAGACCGTTAGGGGGAAGGGCAGGGCGTCCTGGGCGTCCCATTCAATGTCGGTGATCTTGTCCCCGGTGAGTGGGTCAGTCCGCGGCGCAGTGCCGGTAAACGCCCGGACGGCCGTCAGTCGCACGGGGTGCCGGTGAGTGGGATCAGCATCGGCTGCGGTGTGGGCCGGTCCCACGGGATCGAGGTGCTCCGTCAGCACTACGATGCTGCCGGGGAGCAGATGTGGGTGGTGTCCGGCCAAGGTAGCGGCCACGGATCCGGTGGGCAGGCAGCACTTGGACCCGGCCCAAGTGTGGAACGTCATGCGCGAGTCGGTACCCACGAGAGAGCGCAGCGGGCTGAGTACCTCGAACTGCAGTGCGCCGGCGCCTTGGAGGCCCTGATCGGTTGATGACCCGCGTTCCACCGCGGCGGGGGCTTCCGGCCCGCCGGTTAGTAGCGCTGTTCCCTCCGGTACAACCGGTTCCGTGTCCGTACCTCGCACCAGCACGGACTCGTGGGCATCGAAATGGACCCATACCCGCGCATTAGTGCCATCGCTCATCATGTAGTCCATGAGCCGGGCGTGGCGGCGGACCGAGATGCGTCGGCGTGCGGTGCCCAGGTAGGACTCCGTGGCAACGACGTCCTGTCGGTAGGCCGCATGGTCGGCCAGCGCTGCCACGACTTCCACGAGGGTTGTGCGAACATCGGCGACATGGTGCTCTGTCCAGTCCGGCTGCAGGAGGGACAACCGGTCGAGCATCATGGCGCGGACGGATTCCCAGTCCCGGGCCAACCGATCCACGCGCGGTCCTGCAGTAAGTACGGTGTCATGGCAGTGCTCCTCCCGACAGGGTCCGTCCTCGCACTGGGGTGCAAACCGAAACGTCGCACTGGCCAAGGCCGGATCCAGCCATGGTGGGGGCGCCGGGTCATGTGGGCCGGAAACTATGCTCAGGGTCCATGCCGATAGGTCCCAGCGCCCTTCCACGTCCACCAGCAACTCACGTGAGTCAACACCGGCGTTGACGGACGTGATCTGGAGGCGCCTGAGGGGATCGCCACCCCGAAGGGTGACCTGGGACAGATCCGGCAAGATGGCCAACGGGTGCACGAACATGACCCGGATCCGTGCGGGCAGTTCTGCAAACGAGGCATCGGTCGAGGATTCGATGAAGTCGACGCCGTTCAAGGTGGATTGCTGGAGCAGTAATTGCCGGCGTTGGTCACTGGCACAGGCATAGACGCTCATGGCCTAGCCACTCTCACGACAGTGGTCTGCGAGGTGTCCTGAGACCGTCGCGACCAGGTCACGGTCACCGAGATGCTGGAGTCGTGCACCTCCACGGACACGTCCGTGACGTCCACGAGGTCCGCGAGCCATTGCTGCAACGAGCTTTGAATCATGAGCTGGGCGGCTGATGCAACCTCCGGACCCAGGGGAGCGAACAGCATGTGGGCGACGCCGGCACCGAAACGAGGTCGGTTGATCCTTTCTCCCGGGTTGGTGCACAGGACCTGCGTGATCAATGTGCGCAAGTGGTCGTCCCAATCCACCGTGGCCGTGGCACCGTGATGGTCAATCCGGAACGGGACGGCGGGCGACCCGGATTTGGTCAGTCTCCGTTCGATGCTCATGAGGCCACTGCCTTCGTCTGAGTGCTTGTTACGGACGGAGGACCCTGCGGGATCCGCTCAGCGCTAAGGCACAGGCCGCTTCCGGTGGCCACGACCGCGGGACTGCCGCCTACCAATACTCGGGTGGCTGCCACGATCCACTGGATGTTGACGCAAGGCTGGGGCTTAGTGCCCGCCGTGAAGGCGCAACCGGCTACCGTGAAGCTGTCAGCCATGGTGGCCAAGGGGGAGCCATTTGCCAGGACCCGGGTGTTGGAGCTGATGATCGACATCTGGCCGCCGTGCGGACACTGCCCGCCGGCACCAACCTGAACAGCGAGCCCGGACATCATGTCACCACCAGGGCGTTGTTGTTGATCATGACCGACGCTCCCTGCAGCGCGATCGATGCGGTGCCGTTCGTGATGGTAATTCCTGTGTCGTTGATGGTGATCGTGCCGCCGGAGTTGGATTTCAGGAGGATTCCGCCTGCCGGCCCAGGGGCGTCGCTGATCATGATCGTGTTCTGTCCCGACGTCTGAATCACCACGTGACTGATCGGTGCCGGGGTGCCCGTCGCCAACGACGGGGCCTCCGAGGTGTCACCCCAGCGGCAGCCGGCCCAAATGGGCCGATTGGGATCCCCCTGTTCGTACTCCACCCACACGCTCGCCCCGATGTCCGGCACGCACCACATTCCAGCCTGTCGGCCAGCGAACGGTATGCAGGGCTCAGCCCAATCGGTGATGTTGTCCGGTGCCACGTCGGACACGCTGACCTGGATGCGTCCTCGCCCGGTGGTGTCGGCATTGCTGACGACCACACCACGGAACTTGCCATAGTAAGGACTGCTCATCGGGGACCTCCTAGGATTCTCATGGCACCACCATTGGAACCAGAGGGACCAACCCGTTGCGGGACAACGAGAAGTTCTGGGTGTATTCCCCTGGCTTGAGGTTGTGGGTCACGCTCTTGACGTAATAGAGACCGTCGTACGCCGGACCGGTCCCGCGGACGCCGACCAGTCGCCGCGGCAGGAGTACTCGTCCGTAGCGCAGGACGTTGAGTTGGCCCGATCCGGTCACCGCGTCGGCAGATTCGGCCACGGCCGCCAAGCCCTTGGCCATGGCCGAGATAGGGCTGAGTTTCGCAGCTCCCTCGAGGGGCTTGGTTCTCATAGAGGGTGCTTGGCGGGCAGCCAGCGGCGGCGCGAGGATGCTGATGTCGGGTACCGGCACCGAGACCGTGATCCTGGTCCTGGGCTCCTGGATCGTCACAGTGACCTGAGTTCTTTGCAGTCCGTCGAAGCTGAAGCTCAAGGCCTCGACGTTGGTGGTCCCCTCCATATCGACGTTGAGGGCCGGCTGCGGCACGCCGATGCGAATTTCCGGCCCCCAATAGGCTCGGCTGCTGCCCGGCAGCGGCCCGGGATCTAGGTAGAACACGTAGCCGTTGTCCTTCGCCAGCTTTCTGATCATCTCCAGGTCGCTTCCCTCCTGCCCTCGGGTGTGGTCGATGGGGTTCGGAACGTCGGAGAAGACCTCCGGCACCAGCACCGGAATGATCCCGTACCGTGCATAGTCCTTCAGTAACCAACCGACGACACCCACGGCGGGCATCGGGGGGAATGGCCGTCCCCGGCGGTCCTCGGTCTCCATGAGGACTGTCAGGTCCTCGCCCGTCAGGGTGAGGGTGGATTGCCCGAGCTCGCTGGAAAAACCTGCTTCCTGACGCGTGATCACCCCATCCATGAGTACCGTGGGCAGTCCGCTGACTGTGACTACGATGACGATGCGGATTCCCGGGTCCAAGGCCCCGGCAGGTACCAATTGGGTGGTGACCACTGAGCGTCGGCTCGTCGCCACAGTGATTTGAAATCCGCTGCGTTCGCCGGCTGACGTCGTGACTTGAATAGCTTTGACCGCCTGAATCACCTCTGCGGGCAGAGGCACGGGAAGATCGCGCCCGGCCAAAAGGGTCAAGTGGATACTGTCAATCATGGGGCGCCCCCTTCGGCCGCCGGGATGACAATCACGGCGCCCGGTATCGAGGTGAGTTGGTCGGGGTCCTCGGCGTCATTGGCGTCGGCTATGCGCCAGGCCAGTAAAGGATCACCGTAATATTGGTCAGCAAGGAGGTCGGCGCGATCGCCGTCGGTTACCCGCCGTTCGGCGATGATCCGCGGAATTTCATCCGTGATAAAACGCCGTGCGAGGTACTGAGTCCGAGTTCCGTCCTCTTCGACGATGGACCTGATCTCGACGTTAGCGTAGCGGCTGTGTGGAGGAAACCGCAGGGGCGCTGTCTCGCTGGCCGTGCTGGTGCCCGCCCCGGGGATGTTCTGTGGCGGGGCGGTCATGGGATGCTCCTGATGCCCAAGGCTGAAAGATCACCAGTAACCGCGGCGGCCAATGCCTCACGTGAACGGTGGTGTGCCATGAAGATGGCTGCACCCCGGTGTCCGCGGGGCAGGTCGTTGACACCCATGACCCTGAGACTTAGTGAGACGGTGGCCCGCAGGGGGTTGAGCGAGGGATCGAAGGCGTCCTCAGTGACCGAGAATTCGGTGATCCGCACTGGAAGAATACGTTTCTCCCCCCAGATGAACAGGGTCAGAGGCGATTCCAGGGGTGCGACTTCCAAGGTGCCGAAAGCTGCTAAGTCGATGCTGCGTTGGACGTCGGAGGGGCTGGGATAGAGCGCAGATTCCAGTGCGGCGAGGTCAGCAGCCACGCCCGACCGGATGGCCGTGGGGTTCCCTCGCTCGAGTTGGTCCGTGGCGTCCAGTTCCGCCTCGAGCTTGATGGTCTCGATAGGCGCACCCCGCAGTCGCAAAGCGTCGAGGCGGTCTCCGGCGTCACCGCTGACGGCCTGAACCTGCAATGAACGACTGAGCTGGTCGGGGTTGTACTGCAGAACCACGACGCGTTTGACCTGCGAGGACTTCGGGTCCAAGAACACGAGTCCACCCCGGAGGGTGCGGGGGGAATTCAGGTTGGGACTCATGGTGCCGACCTACCTGTTGAAACCCACCTGACGTCTACGAAAATCGGCATCCCAGCACGTTCCTCGGCAAATTTCTGAACCCCTTTGAGAATGCCCGAGACCGTGCCCGTTTCGTGGGGTTCCCCTGGGGAGATAATCATCACCACAATCCGGGGGGGGGATGCTGTTCCGGAACGCTTAACCTCTTTTGCGAATGCACCACCGCTCATTCGCTTTCCGATCTTCCTCAATCGATCGCCGAATTGTTCAATCTTTCTCCCGTGATTTTCCGCCCATCGCCACGGATCGACTCCCGGCGGGGCGACCTCCGAATAGTTAGAAGGCATTTGTGCTTCCTGAACAACTGTCAGGTTTCGACCCGGGGCCTCAACCAGGACCTCCGGACGAGTGCGCCCCCCGTCCCTGGTCCCCTTTTGTATATGAGGTATAACAGTATCGTTCGTTGAAAACCTCTTTCCAGAACTGTTCGATTTTTCTTCGCGCTTGCCCGAACCCGCGGACACCACGCTTCCCGTAAACACCACTGAGTCCCTAAAATCTTCAATGTCATACAAAAGTTCTTGGGCGATTTCTCGAGTCACAAATGCCTCGAATTCCGCTGCATTACTTGAATATCGACCACCCTTCGCGCCGTACTCAGTGGTAATTATCTGATTCACAGTAATCGTTTCAAACCGTCCGATCACGGTGCTAGTGGTGGACAGAATGTCTCTCGAGACCCTCACCGCCTGATCCAAAATCGGATTTAGTTCCCCGTGGACACTGGGGGTCGCACTTGAGGTTCTCAGTTTCAGCACTCGCCAGCGATAGCGGGTCTTCAACCACTTCAGGTTCGCCCACCACTGCGCCTTGCCCGCACCTCGGGCGGCAAGGCGCTGAACTGCTTCACGGGTCCGACGAAAGGCGACCCGAACCCGATCGGCTCTGCGCTGTTCCCGTCTGCGGCTTGGCACAGTATCCGTCCTTCTCCGGAAACGATGTCGCAATTGCCTAGCGCGCTTTCCCAGTGACACTGCACCCCTTTGTGCTGCCCCCGCGATAGCCGAAGCACCCCGACGGGCTACTCCAGCCACCGCGGAAGCACCCCGGCGCACAGTTGCAGCACCACGCCGGACAACTCGGCCCAGCCGTGCAGCCATCGATCGGAGGACACCGCCCACCCGGGAACCGGCACCACGGAGCCTGACCAGCACGAAATTGGAGACGAAATCGATTACTGCTACGGCGGCGGCACCCACCAGTTGGCCGAAAGGGAGTCCGGCCTGACCGGGACGCACGGACCGGAGGAATTCCATGAACCGCCGGAAGGCCGCCAAGATCTGCTGGGACGCGCCCCAGGCGGCCCGCAGGCCGTCCACAATGACGGAGATCGCGCCGGCGGCCGGGATTAGCATAGCCACGAGCTTCTCGATAAGGATCTGGATAAGGACTCCGGGCAGGGACTCCTTGATGGCCGTCCACGCCATGCCGGTGATGTCGCGGAAGGACACCCCGCCCTGTCGCAGCACGGCCATGATCGCCGCACCAACCCCGACAATCGCCTCGACCTTCTCCCGAAACCAGGTCTTAACGGCCGTGACGAGGGCCGGCCACACGTGGTTGCGGATGCCGTCCATGACACCAGCCGAGAGGTTCCGCAACCAGCCGGCCGGATCCGCTGCGATGTCCCGCACGAGGACCAGGAAATCGCCCAGTGCGGCGGCGACGGCCCGAGCAGCGTTGATCGCCGCGGTGACGGCCCCGGCCACCGCATCCACAGCCGCCAAGTAGACCCGCTCCAGGACGGACAAAGCCGCATTGAGGGCTTCCCCGAGCAGGTCCAAGAGCCGGGTGACCTCTTTGCTGAGGGCATTGGCCAGCTGATTTACCCGATCCGTGGCATCCCTGACGGCCCCTTGGATACCCTTCCTGAACCGCGCCTGGGCCTCCGGGAAGCCTGCGAGGGCAATGTCCCCGGCCGCCGTCAGCGCCCGACCTCCGGATTCGATGGCTCCGACCACAGCATGGCGGCCCACCTCGATGGCCTTGACCGCCAGTTGCTGGGCCTTGCTGATGGCTGTGTTGACCAACTGTCGGGCCCGGTCGAAGGTTGCCTTGATGGCATCTTTGATCCGGTTGAAAAAGCTGCGGACCTTGGACGCGACCCAGCTGAAGAATCCGCCGCCGTTGCTTTCATTCTCCGCTCGACGCCGCTGTTCACGGGCTTCCGCTTCTGCACGACGGCGCTCCTGATTAATGGATGAGTTCCCATCGCGGATTGCGCCGTCGGCTTCCCTCGCCGCGCTCGTTCGTGCCTGGCTGATGGTCTCTGCGGCGGTCCGCTCGGCGGCGTCCGCCGCAGTCCGGCTCCGCGTCGTCAGATCCTGCTGCTCGCCTACCCAGTCCGAGCGCAGCCCCCCAACTTCGGCCCGGACCGCGGCCCGAGTTTCGCGTTGGTCGGCCCCATTGGTGATGATCTCTTCGTTGATGGCCCGGTCGGTGGCCGCCTGTTCCTCCTGCACTGTTGTCTCGTGCTCGGCCCGAGCGGTCGTCAGGTCCTGACGTCCCGATTGCACGGCGGCGGCGAGGCGCGTGCCGGATTGCTCGGCGACAATGGCGTCGATGGCCGTGGCTTGAGATCCGGTCCCCGTGTCGCCTTTCCCCTGACCGGATGTTCCGCCCTGGCCGTTCCCCTCCCTTGCCGGAATCGTGGCGGTGAGAGTGTTGTCCGGTACCACCGGGTAGACGTCGTTTTCCCCCATTGGTGCCCGGGCGTCCTCGACGCCTTCTGCAGCCGTCTCCGTCATGAGTTGCCTCATCTGAGTGGTCTGTTCGCCGATCACTTCGGGCTCCTCGGCCCCGCTCAGGATGAGGCTCGGAACCGGCCCGGCGTCCATGTTCAACGCCGGGTCCGATGTCGGAAGGGCGGAGACCGCACTCTGGACCCGGGCCACGTCCTCATGGGAGAGGGCGGTGTCGCCGCCGACGATGACGGTACCCACGCCGTCGGTCACTGCGGCTGGAACGGCAGGGGGCGCAGCCGGGGTGGGAGGTTCAGCCCCTGGGCCGCCGGTTGTCTCGGGTAGAGGTGGTGTGGGCCGTTCCTGTAAGGATGGTAAAGGGGCCGGCGGGAGTGTGGCATCCCGGTCAGCGGGCACACCAGATGGGCGGCGCAGCGAGGGAGGTCGGGCTTGCAGATCGTCCCCTTTGGCCGAAACCTCGGCGGCCGCGTTGGCCCCGACCGCCGGAAGCGTTGCCGCGAGCATCGTGGCCGGCAGGCCGGCAACGGCGGACATCGCTTGGGCAGGTGCCATCCCCGCCATGTCGGGTGGAGTGGGCCGCTGTGGCTCGGGCACGGCGCTTCCCCCGCCTCCTCCACCGCCCGACGGAGGCCGGGGGTCCGGCAGGCTGACCGCTAGACCCCCGGCCTGCTCTGGGGCAGCGGCTGCCCGTAGCCCCGGGTTTTTTTCGACCTCCTCCAGGCCCAGCGGTGTCTCCCAAGGCCCAGCGCTATCGATGCCCGCGTCAGGTCTTGTCGTTTGTGGATCGGTAGCAATATCCAGCAGCTGGCCCTCCGGGGCATTCTCGCTTCCGGATTCAGACGACGCCACCTCCACAGAATGGTTGGCCACCGGTTCCGGTGTTACGGCCTCGGGGGCCACCGCCTGGATCTCGGGCGGAGCCGCACCGGCCGCTGCTACGGCCGCGACACCATCCGTATCCTCCGCAGTCTGATCCACCGGGTCCTCAATTAGATCGGTGGCCTTATCTTCGAAAATCAATTCCTTGGGTGTCGCGGCAGTCTTGTCCGCCGCCTTGACCTCTTCACTGCCCGGCATATCCGCTGATGGCGCGGCAGTCTGCTGGCCGACTACGCCTTGTTCTACAAGGTCCGAGGGCAACAGGTCTTCGGGGACTACCGAGGCTTCCGCCACGCCGCCGACCGGCACGCCTTGGGTTGGCGCGGAGCCTGCGGCGTCCGTAAATACTCCCGCGCCCCGGGGGATAGCCGGTGAAGCTTCAGGCCCGGTGCCCAGCTGTTTCGAAGCTGTGGTGCCCAATTCTGCTGGGCTGGGGTCCGGTTCGGTTTCTGCGCCGTTGTCCTGACCATCGACGGAGGGTTTGTCCGTGCCCCATGTCGCGATCGGGTCGACGGCACCCCTGTCCTTAGCGTGGGTGTCCACTTCTTCTACGGGGTCGAGGGGTTTGTGCACAGAATCAGCCGCAGGCTCCGCAGTCGTTTCTGCCCCCAGGGCAGTGCGTGTCTTATCCTCCTCGGTCTGCGTGGTCGTTGCGGTCAATCCAATGGTGTCGTTGCCCAGTTCGGTTTCGGCCCCGGTTTCGGGAGTGGGGGCGGGTTCATGGCTCGGTTCCCGCGTCGTGGTGATCTCGGCCAGTTGCGCGGCCATGAGCCCGCCCTGCATCTCCACCTCGTCCACGATGGCTGAGCGCAGTTCCCCGTCGACACGATTGAGCAGCGACCGTACCCGGCCTGAGGCGTCGTTTCCGTCCCGGCGCAGAAGGAGGGTCACCAGGCTGACCAGTCCGGCCTGAGCGCTGAGAACGTCTGGCATTGGGGCGCCGCCGCTTTGACGTGTTCGGGACAGTTGGCTGGCCCGTCGCCCTAGTGTCCCTGACTGCAGGAATCCTTCCGTGCGGTCCTTCGACTGGTCCTGCCAGGCTGACGCCCGGAGCGGAATGCCCGGAAGGGACCTGGCCCGTTCCTCCATGTGCCGGGCGTCGGACTCCTCATCAGTATGACCGGGCGCGGGAATGCTCTCCTGATGAAGGGCGTGGACGACTTCGTGCGCGATCAAGGCTCGGCCCTGTGCACTGTGCGGGACCCACCGGGTGGGGGCGAGAAACACGTCGTGGCCGTGGGTTACGGCGTCGGCGTTGAGGGCGTCCGTCAGTTCCGTAGCGCGGTCGTCGGTGTGCAGCCTGATCGTGGACAGATCTATCGCGAACAACGGCGCCAGGATCTTGTGCGTTTCCGGGTCAAGGACATTTCCGGGTCCCTCGGCCAGTCGCCACCGGGGACCCGGTTGTCGCATGGCGTTCCGGTCACGTCCGGTTATTTTCCCTGGCTGGGACCCATGGCCGGTACCGGACGAGAAGGATCGGCGGTGTCCTTGGCGAAGCCCCATGAGGAAATTCCCCTCGCTGCTGCGGTGATCCTGGTCAGGCATGGTTCACCTCTGCGGCCAAAGCGTTCAGCAGTTCCATGGCGATGGCCTCCACGGCCTGCACCGGCTGTGAACCCAAGTTCCCGGTGACCTCCCAGGGGCGTCGTCCCCGGGCGATAACCATGCCACCGCGTTCCGCGAGAATCCGTCGAAGCGTGGAGACAAGGAGTGATTCCATGGCCTCGGCCCGCGGCAGACTACTAGGATCGACTGATCCATCGAGGTAAATGACGACCCTGTCGAGGTGCACTCGGATGATAGTAACTGTGGCATTCATGCGGGCCACTCCCCGACCTCACTGGGGGTGGTGGTGCGTCCGAGCTTTGCGTACTCGGCTTGTGCACCGTGCAGGATATCCGCCATGGTAACGGCGCGGTGGTCGTCGGCGGCGAGGAAAGCGGCGTTGACGGCCACGTTCCGGATACTGCCGCCGGAGAGCATCAAGCGGGCAGCTACCTGGTGATCGAGACCCGCCACCGGCACCCTCGGCCCGAAGGCTCGTTGCCACAGTGAGGCCCGGGCCGCCTCGTCGGGGAATGGGAAATCGACGACAAAACTCAGCCGCCGGAGGAAGGCTTCGTCGATGTTGCCTCGGAGGTTTGAGGTCAGCACTGCGAGCCCACGGAAACGCTCCATTCGCTGAAGCAGATAACTGACCTCGATATTGGCGTACCGGTCGTGGCTGTCCTTCACTGCACTACGCTTGCCGAGAAGCGAGTCTGCCTCATTGATGACTAGGACAGCACCGGACTGTTCAGCGGCATCAAACACCCGTCCCAGAGCCTTTTCAGTCTCCCCCAGCCAGCGGGACATTACCTGAGAAAGGTCAAGGGACAGAACATCTACGCCGAGCTCACCTGCGATCACGTCGGCGGCCAAGGTTTTTCCCGTTCCGCTGGGTCCGCTGAACAAGGCCGTCACGCCGGCAGATTGCTGGTCCGAACCGGCGATCCGCCATTGCTCATGTACCAAGGCGCGGTGCCGTGCGTGTCGCAGGACGTCACGCAACAGGTCCGCCTCCCGCACCGGCAACACGAGGTCCTCCCACCGGGCACTTGGCTCCCGCCGCTCGGCCAAGCCCCCGAGGTCCGTTCGCGCACTCAGCCGGCAGGCATTCCACAGCGACTCACCCGGCCCTCGTGTGTCGGAGTACGATACGCCGGAGCTCACTCTCCACTCCTCGGCCACTGCGGAGGCGGTGGCGACCAAGGCCTCTGGGCCCGGACGGAAGTGTGCTGCGACCCGGTCAATCGCGGAATCCAGACCGTCGATTTGTGGCTCCCTCAGCACTGAGGCCCACAGGGACCGCGATTCCTCGAACGTTGGGGCGGGCACCTCACGGCGCACTGTCCCGGCAGGCAGCCCCCGAACCGGGCCCGAGGACGACACGATGAGTCGGCATCCGGCAGCCACCAGGACGCCCATGAGGTGGGCGTTCCACCCGCTGAAAGCAGAGGTGGCATCTTCGGGGTCCACGATCACTGGTGCGCCGGTGAGGGCGCTTTCCCGAGCCAGCCGCTGACTGGCGAGGCCGAGGCGGGACGGCTCCGCGGCGAGCATCCCGGACCGAACCCGCCACGCCCACCGCGAACCGGTCATCCAGGCCACGGAACGTTCCACCGGCTGTCGGTCCGCCTCCCGCCCCCACAGGGCGACTGGAGTCGTTGTCGATCGGCTCAGGATCGCCATCACGTCGGCGACCACGGCACTCTGCCGCTCCGTTAGAGCCATTGCGGTCGAGGCGACCGGTTCGGCGTCCTCAACAAGTTCCGGGTCCGGGGCGTCATGACCCAGGAGCATCATGAGGATTCGCTCAGGCAACGAAAGTCGGCTCTCGAGGAAGGGTTCGCTACTGCGGTGCATCTCCACCAGATGCAACCGTCTCAAGGCCCCGTTGGAGGCAACGGCATCCCAGTGTGGACCCTCCAGCACGGAGAGGGCGAGGCCGAACGTCGGGTACCGCCGGTGCGGATCCCCATGAAGGCGGGCGCACAGGCGGGCAGCGAAGGGCTGCAGCTCACATGCCGCGGTTAAAGCGATGATGTCCGTCTCGAAAGGGCTTAGTTCGCATCGCTGTGCCACGAAGGTCAGTCCGTCAGTTGGCACATCGGGCCTGTCATCCGGCACGGAGGCAGCGGACTTGCTAGGGTTTGGCGCCCCGCATTCCCGTGCCGTCGGTTCCACTTCGGCGGCCCGCTGGAGCAGGGCGACAACGGCGTCCATGCGTGCTGAGAGGTGAGTCTTTGTCGAAGGAACGGTCGGGCTGTTCATGTCGTCAGGTCCACAATCGGACCGGTGTATGTGCCATACCGGCTGGAACTCGTATCGGTTTCCGAGGCCAGTGTGGTTTCGGCACCGTCCACGCTGATTCGGGCCAGGTACCTAGCGGCGGGTACCCCTAGAATGGCAAAGGTCACCGTTGCGTCCGTGTCATTGGTTAGTGGGTTCGCGTCGATGGAAAAACGGTGAGAGTTCCGCCCTGACGGGGCTTCAGCCTCATTGAGTAGCAACATGACGCGCTGCCGTTTCCGGACCTTGGGCGTCAAGGTGGCGGTTACGGTGGCCGTCCGCTTCGTTTCTGGCCCCATCACACCGGAGACCACTGGACGGTTCCCTGCGTCAGTGATGGTAGGCCGCACGAGGAATGCTGCGGCGTTCGACGTCGGCCCATCTCGGTCCCCGGAGTCGAAGGTCACCGGTACCATGACCCTGACGGTGGCGACCCCGGCAGGCAGAGTGTCCGGAACCGGCACGGTGGCGGTCAGCAGTTCCGTTCCGGGCGAGACCCTCTCGGAATCACCCGAGGAGAAATGGGCAGTGCCACCGGTCAACCCGGTCCCCGTGAGCGTCAGCGTGCCGCCGGTCTGGACTTGAGCGGGCGCGAGGGAGGTGACGACTGGTGACGTGGCCACCACCTTGCTTTCAAACGACTTCACCGGGGGACCGCTTGCTGCGGGTTGGTCCAGAGCCCGCAGGAGCGCGACGGAGGCGGTGAAAGCCACGGAGGGCCGGTATTTTTCGCCGAACATCTGCCACACCCGGCTGAGCTCCTCGAAATCCATGGGGTGTAGCCCAATCCTGACACCCTCCTCCTGGTCCTCCAATCCGCTCGTGGCCAAGGCGGCCAGGTCGGGTGGTAGCTGCGCGCCTCCAGGTGTGAACGTGGCCTGGATAACCGAGGTGTCCAAGACTCCCAGCCGATGCAGGACCACAGCCCCGAACCCGAGGAGCATCTCGTTGAATAAGTCCTTTTCGCCGTGGGCCGTCAGCAGGTAATGCAGGTCAACGGCCAGCGGAGGATTAGAGGTTCGGGCTCCCCTGCCGTTCCGCGACGGTAGTTCTCGAGCCATCCACCCGGTGTTGTGTGTGATTCGGTAGAGGTAAAGGTTCAAGGTGCTGGACCCGTTCGCCGTCTTGACCTGATCAGGTGGAAGTGCCGTGATGTTGACTGCGCCCATGACGGGGTCCAGTGGAGTGGTCAGCACAGACTGGTCAGTAAGGGCATTTCGCAGTTGATCGCGGAGAACAGCCGTTACTGCGCCGATGCCCAAGGCCGTAGTCACCTTGCGCCCCCTTCCCGTTGACGCAGGTAGTCCGCCAAGGACACGGCCTGCGCTAACGGGATATGGCGTGCTGCGGCCGCTTTGGAAGTGGTGTCCGCTAAAGACCGCACCCGGATCTCCAGTCGGCCGATGGTGACGTCCGCCGGGATCGGCGTCGTAGCATCCGGAATGGCGCGTGTACGTGGATGATCCGCCGCCATGTCGGGACCGGTGGGAGGGCGTAGCACGGGCGTCGGGAAAGCATTCTCGGATCGTTCGGGGATAGCGTCGGACTGTCGAGCGCTGAGTGTTGATTCTGAAGCCCATGCTCTTAAGGGCGGGCGGCTCTGGCCGGGGTCGTAACCCGGGCCCGGGTTGAGGGCGGCACGGCCGGGCCGTGGGGCCGGGTGGGGGGTGTCCGCCGGATGGTGGGGCACCGTTGCTGCCTGCCCTTGCCGGGTGGGTTCTTCCGGGGTTGGGAGATCGACCAACATCATGGAGGCGATTGGCACAACGGGTAGGGAAACAATTGACTCGGGCCGGTATTCCGGTGGAGCGAGGAACGCCGGCTCCGAAACCGGGGGCCCGGGTGCTTCACCTTCCAAGTCGGGAGCCCCGATCCCCCGATCGAAGGCGAGGGTCTCGGCGTCCTCCCCTGCTGCGACGTACCGATCGTCCACCTGCAGGGCTATCGCCCGACGGGCCAAGCGGGTGAAGAGATCCTCGGTCATGACAACTCGAGAAAGGTCTGGCGCCGATGTGAGCCCAACGCAAGAATCTGGTCCTGCGACCATCCATAGCGGCGGGCCAGGACATCAATATCCCGGATGAGTTCACGAGCACGGGCCGACACCTGCGCCCACACGACGGGTAAGACCTCAAGGCGGGTCGACCACCGGTGGCCACACTCCACACAGCCAATATCTACGCTGACGTCCGCTAAGGGGTCGCGATCATCCAGTGCTGAGGCCACCGTGAGGATGGTTTCCTCGTCCGCCTCGCTGGAGAGCTCACTTTTGAAACGGCTTCTACCAAACGCAGCGGAGGACGGTACTGGTCGGACACATCGATCGATCAGAATAGCGCGGGCTTCCTCTAAGTCCCGACCTGCCGAGGCGGCTGCTAGGTCAGTAACGTTGGGATTCCGAGCCTCCACGGCACCCCCCAGCGCATTTACGGTGAACCACTCTAAGTCCGGCCTCTCGCCGCAATATACGGCGAGCATTTTGGTGAGGTTGGGGGCGAACTCCAAGACGGTTCCGCATGCCGGACAATCAGTGATTGTCTCCAATGCGCCGGATCGGCCGGCTCGGTACAGCCGCAGCAGAGCGGCGTCTCTCCACCCCAACGGCTGGTCACACCACGGTGGTTTGGCGGGTCCGTAGGCTGCGTTGAGGAGGACTTCCGTCCGTGGCCCATCGAGTAATCCCGCGCCTTCTTCCCATGCCTGCAACAAAGCTGCGCCCGCTAGGAGTTCCATGGTCTAACCCGGTAGCGAAGGTTCGGCCGGCTCGGCCACGGACATGTCCCGCTCATACCCTTCGAGCTCTATTTTGAGCGTGTCTATGGCTACGGCGTTGGCGTTGGCATCTAGGTCGGGGATGTCCTTCCACTCAGATACCCAGCAGCGGTGCAATGTCCAAGAAATCGCGACCTGTCCGGCCTCGTTGTACAGCTCGAGGATGAGGTCCTTGCGAAAGTCCTTGAGCGAGCTTTCCGCGCCAGGTCCGGCTCCAAAGTTCCAGACCCGGTTGGCCCAGTTTTGAAACTCGAGGTCGTGAGTAATGCCTCGTTCGCAGGTCAGGGCCTCAAACTCGGATCGGCCCGGGCTCTTATGACTGGTGCTGGGATCACCACCGGAGCGGTGTTTGACCACCTCGGTGGTGCGCTTGGCGCCGCTGACCTTACTGATTCCGGCAACATACTTGTTGTCCCACTTCATGCGGAACTTATAATTCTTATAAGGGTCTTCGCGCTGGGCGTTGACGGTAAATTCGGCCATCACTCCTGCTCTCTCACTCCGGTGGGTTTACGATCTGCTGCAACGAGATCACCACGAACTCCGCAGGCTTCAAGGGCGCGAATCCGACCAGAATATTAACAATGCCTCGATCGATGTCCGCCTGTGTCGTGGTTCCCGCATCGCAACGCACGAGGTATGCCTCCGCCGGTGTTTTTCCTTGAAAAGCTCCGCGGCGAAAAAGGCTTTGCATGAATGACGTGACGTTCAGTCGGATCTGAGACCACAATGGTTCGTCATTGGGCGAAAAAACGACCCACCGCAGTCCGTCGATGAGGCTTTGTTCTAGGTAAAGCGCTGTGCGCCGGACGGACGTGTACTTCCATTCACTTGTCTGGATGTCAGCTCCTAGGAGGGTCCGAGCTCCCCAGGAAACCGTGCCGACCACCGGAAGGGTTCTGATGACATTGACTCCTATAGGGTTCAACGCTCCACTGTCGGAGTCATTGAGTGGACCGCTGGCCAAGTCCAATACACCGCGCAACTGCGCCGAGGTCCCCGCGGGGGCTCGCCACACGCCGAGTTGTCCATCGACTCGGGACATCAATCCTGCGATTGTCCCTGAAGGAGCGACATCCAGAAGTGTACGAGGGTCTGTCGGATCGCTAATCATCGTGCGAGGGAAGTAAACAGTGGCGTTTTTGTCGCGCACGGCGCTATTTGCTCCTAGCCATGCCGTCATGTCCGCCGTGGTCTGGATGAAGGGCGGAATATCCAACAGATAAAAGCATCGCTCTTCATCGCAAAAAGTTGACACCTTGCTCGCAAGGGTATCGAGTTGAGGTGTCCTCAGGTCTTGGGATTTTTCATCCATGATGGCCGCTGCTGGCACACACAAGATATTTATAGAAAAAGGATCAATCCGCCTAAGCGGATCCAGTCCCCCGCTGAGCGCTGGTTCAGTGGGCGTAACGGAGTCCTTTCCTCCCCCGAGGGGCTTGTACAGGGGGTTTGACAACTTGGACAATTCAGCCGCAGTCGTCAAGTCCACTATCGCCGGGTCTGGCAAGGGCACTTTGACGGGCTGTTGCGGCTGAGTGAATTCCACAGAACCGCGTACCAGAGTGCTGTTGGCCTTTAGAACCTTGGTAACCCATCGTTGGTGAGTACTTTCCATAGACACGTCGCGATGGACCTCGTTGCTAATCACGCGCTCGGCACCGTTTACCCTGATCACGCGGCGTAAGACCAAGGTGAACAGCTCGTTGGTACTGCCTTCCGAGACCCCAAACTGAATTGTGTCTCCCCAGGCGCCCTCGCTCGCAGCGGTAAGTCGCAATAGGGGTTTGTTGTTGACAGTAATTAAGTAATTGGAGGCTACGGCTTCCTGTGTCGTGACGCGGACGATCCATGCTGTAGTGCCGCCATTAAGGAAGAACTGCGAGACGGCAATCGTCCCAGGGATCGAGGGATCGAGGTCGCCGAAGGTGCGCTGAAAGTCCTCCAGGCTGCTTATCCGCGTTGCGACTCCGACGGGCCCCTGCCGGAATATGTCGATAAAGGCGGTGTTCGAAGTGGATGCTCCGGCGATGGGATGCAACCCACTGGGGACCTCAAGGAGGTAAAGCCCGGGGTGCGTTGGCACTATGGTCATGGCGTTTCCTCAGATCAGGTGTGGTGGCAGCATCCTGATCCCAGATGGCGGCGGGTGTCCATAGAGCTGGGGTACCAGTACCCGTTCAGCGAGTACTGGTCCTTAGCGAGCAGCGCTGGACACCCAGCCTATGGATCGGTGCATGCTTGGCCATTCCCAAACGCTGGTGGTCGTCCATGGACGACCGCCACGGCCTCAGCACGGCGGCTCACACCAAGTTTGGTGAAAATGCTATGCAGGTGGTTTTTGACAGTACGGACGGACAATCCAAGACGTTCTGCGATCTCGTCATTGGGCAACCCTTTGGCTACGAGATCAAGGACTTGGTCCTCGCGGTGAGTTAGCCCTAGTCCCGGTTCGTGGTGCCGTGCGGCCAGAACTCCTAGCCGACGCGTCATGGCCCCAATTATGAATGGTGCGGCTTGCGTCTCACCGTCGAGAACTCCGTGGATCAAAGCTACGAGCGTCTCGCATGATCCGTCTGCGGCCATGTATCCCGCTGCACCGGCTTCTATGCACGGGAGGACCTTATCTTCGGATTCCTCGATACCGATGACGATCACTGAGGTTTGCGGCAGGCGAGCTGCGATCTCGCAAACCATATCAAGGCTGCTAGCTCCGGCCCATGGAAGGAGGACGACGTCCGGTACTGAGAAAGCATGAGCGAGTGGGAGTAGCCGGGTATCCGTAGCTGCTACGGGTCCCAAATGGTCTGTGTTGGTCAGCAGGCCGACCAGGGCCTCTCTCATGATTCGTGAATTGTCGACGACCAGGACGGCTGGTTGATGATGATGACCCTGCATAAACATCACGACTCCTGTGCCTCCGGGATGGCACTGATATGCAAATGTTAGGCGACTGCCCTAGCAGAGGGAATGGCAACTAGTAGATGACATCTTCTTAGGTTCTCCTGTGAAGCGGCGTAGGACGATGGTGCTGTACCTGCTTCAGGAGACAAAAGTTCGGCAACGAGGCGGCTCGCTTTGCCCATAGTAAGGGCTGTGTGGCGCTCCAGCTGATCGCCAATGACTTTGGAACTCATGGAACGACTAGTGCTGAGGGGCTGAGTTCTTAGCGGTTGGTGCAGCGTACCAGAGGCCGTGGCAAGCCATCCTGCGGCCCGTTGCAGTTGCGGGAGTGTGAGCGTCAGACGCTCAGCGGCTCAGCGGCTCCTCGGCTCATCCTCGACATCATTGTCGACGACGACCCCCAAACGCGTGGCGGCTTCTGGCGTGCACAGCCCCGGATTCCCATACCTCCCACATCCGAGCTACGCCCCAGAAGCTACACCGAGCTCAGCCCGAAGACACCGAACCAGACACGGTAGGTCCTCGCCGGCAAATGACTCGGCGTCCCCCGCTTGTACATCAACGCCGACACCGAAGCCGGCACCAGGCCCTCCCCCGGCATCGGAGGACCGACGGGCCAACGCATCGAGACACGGGAGTCGATCATTGACCTATGGAAGCAGGCGCGAGCCGACCTCGAGGAAACTGGCGCCGAAGTCATCAAGGTCGACTTCCCCGTCGTGTCCAACTACGAAGGCGACCGGCCCGGCACCCCGACGATCAGCACCAGAGGACTCGTCAGCCCCGAATACCTGCACAGCGAGATCGTCGACCTCTCGGCATGGGCCTGGCACGACTTTCTGCAGGCCAACAATGACCCACACCTTTCATCTCTGGCCGACGTCGACGGAAGCCAGATCTTCCCCGTGCCGGACGGCACCCCTCACGACCGCTACACAGGCTTCGACGACGACATAGCCGAGTACCCCGAGCACATCCACCGCAACACAGGGCCAACGCTGACCGAGATCCCTCACCTCGAGAAAGGATTGCACGGTCTCGAGCAGACGAGACGCACCGACCTCGAACAATGGATGCACCGGCTTGGCCTGGACGCCGTCGTCTTCCCCGCTGCAGCCGACGTCGGACCCCCGGACAGCGACACAAAGCCCGCATCTGCAGACATCGCCTGGCGCAACGGCGTATGGGTTTCCAACGGAAACATCGGGCCCCGACATCTCGGCATACCAACCGTCACCGTGCCCATGGGCATCGCCGCGGACCTGCATATGCCGGTAGGACTCACCGTCGCCGGCCCTGCCTACAGCGACACGGACATACTGCCTCCCGGCGGCCTCCTAGGCCCCGCACTGCATCCAAAGTTTGCAGCGGTGATCCAGTGCAGCACAAGCAGCTTGTGGCGCCTCGCCAGGTGCCTGGGCCGCTTTCCGCGGTTGGACATTGACGGGCCAGAACCTCCGGCGGAAACTGAAACCAGCAACAATGGATGTAAAAACCGCAGTTGACGAGCCAGCGACAAGCGAGGCGCTATATTACGATGAAAAATATCAACCTTATCGATCCGGTGAAGATAGAGTATTTGTATAAAGAAGACTCACTGGAGGTGCACTGTTTCCTGGTCAGCCATGAAAACGGCTTGATTTTGGTCGACGCCGGTTATGCTGAGGATGACGGTAGCGGAAAAGCGAGGAGCTTAGAGCAAATTGAGGCGGCCCTCGTGCGAAATCTAGCAAACTGGGACGACATATCTGATGTAATAGTGACTCATGCCCATCGCGATCACTTTGGAGTTCTCACCGAGGTGGTTGCCAAGATACCTCACAAATCTAAGGTATGGGCTGGGTCGGCTGACGTTCAGAGCATAAAAGCACAGTCCCACTTTGAGGGGGAGATAGCTGGATTGCATGAAGGAAACTTCGTGAAAGTGCTGCGTACGATAAGTACACCAGGCCATACCGCTGGGCACATATGTCTTGTTCACGATCAGGCGTCAGTGCTTTTCATGGGCGATTTGGTCGACACGCTCAAGGGCTATTTGGCACGACCACCCACAGAGTTTACGGAGGACCAGGCTCTAGCAGAGAAATCTCTGGAAAAAGTCGCTCAACTAGATTTCGCCCGGGTGCTTTTTTCTCACGGCGAGGAAATATCGAAACCCGTTCAAGCGCTGCGTCTATTCCTTGCCGACTCGAATAATCAGAGCGGGGAGAAATAGGTGGCTTGGCCAGTCATGTCCTTGACTGCCGCCTACATGATGGACAGGCTCGGAAAAAAGGTAAAGACCACCCCGGGCAACACCCATTGACAGGCAGAGGTTCAAGCACGCTGCCGAGCCTCGACTACAGCCCAGAATAAGAGAGGCGGGATACTCGCATCAGAACTGGAACGTTACCGGGCAATTCAACCGCGACCAGCACACCCTTTACGCGCTGTCCAAGGTAGGTGCCAGCACTGCAGGCCTTTGGTGACGTCCCGGACTGTGGCGACAGCTACCGCGGCCGAGGAATACACAGCTACCCAGCCCGGCGGCCGCCTGGCCGTCTCAATGCTGTGCATCCTCGATGAGGCCGCGAACGTGTGCCAGTAGCCGCCATCCGTGCTTCAACGCGCAGAGCCACATAACCTGCGTCTTGCAGCCGACAAAGTGTTAAGTTACATCGCACTTAAGTTGTGAAACCTAGCAAAACTGGAACAATTGCAAGCTCAACGGGATGTTCGGTAGCAGTTCGTGTTAATACGTTGCCGTTGCCATGGCGAAAGCATGGGATCCAGTGAAATACTGACTGCTATGGATCAGGAGACAATACGACTGGTGGTGGCGGCCGTGGGCGCTGTGATTGCTGGCTTGGGCGGTGCTTTCATCGCGGGCGGTTTCAACCGCAAGAACACGAGGACATCTATCGAGTCAGCGGCAGAGATCGCCAGGATGCAATTCGCACACCAGCGAGAGCTCGAACATATTCAGTGGCTCCGCGACCGTAAAGTCGAGGTTTATACCACATTTTTAGCCAAGGTACGTGAAGCCAATTTGTTAGTGAATGAGTATTATCGGGGCTATAAAATAGACGAAACAGGAATTTGGGAGCTGACTCGCGAGCTGAATGCCGGGTGGCTGACTCTTTACGCACCACCCGATGTTGCCAGCGGAGTCTCGCAGGTTCTGACTGCCCTGAGCAACGAAATATCTGCTGTACGTGCCACTAAGGAGTCAGGATCGAGACACGACGAAGTAAGCAAAGCTACAAATATCCTTTACCAAAGGCGAAGAGAACTTGAACGGCTGATGCGCGAAGATTTGGGTATGATTCAAGAAACGTGAACCGCTATTGGTCAGGGTTCTGACGTTCGGTGACGTCGAATCAAAATCTCCCAAAAAGGTTCCTGTCGAGAGGGTCGTGCAAGCAGGAAACAAATCCCTGAAGCCTTGACGTTTGGACGTATTGGTGTAGCGGCATTCGTGGACCGGTGCCCGGGTGGCTGCGAGCACTCTATTCAAGGCCAAAATGCTTTTCCGTCACGCGCTCTGGTTCAATTCCGTCCTCGCGACGGGACGAATGCCGGCCGGCCTTTATTGCAGCGGAGGGTGGTGTGCCGTTGCTGAGGTCGGCGGCCAGAACAGCGGCGACACCGTCGCGCCCGATGTCCGTGATCCCGACCCTCTTAGTGAGGAACTCTGCGTGTTTCGTCCTACGGTCACCTGAGTCCCACAGTTCCTCGGCGCTAGCTGCTGCGTTCTGCGTGTCGACGTCATTCTGCAGGTCCCCGGCCGCGACGACCGCTGACTTCCTTTCGGCTTCTGCGTGGTCGCGCTGTGCGTCCCGATTCGTGGTTGCTTCCTGTCCGTCAGGGGTAACGTCCACTGCCACCTGCCGGAGTGCCTGTCCGTGCTCCTCGAGGTACTCCTCGGGAGTCAGGTTGTATCGTGCATGGATCTCGTCGTGCATGTGTTCGCGGGACAGGCGGGCCATGTCATCAAACGGCTCCCACTGCTGTGCCAGGGCGTACTGGGAGGCAATGTCCTCAGGTCTGGCCGATTCCCAGAACTGTGGTTGGTAGACGGCGCCGAGCTGGGTTCGCATGACGGCGCGTTCGGCTTCGAACCGTTCTTGGAGCTGTCGACGCTCGGCGTCCTGGGCGCGCAGCATTTGTTCGTTCCGCTCTGCGCGCTGCCGGGCGAGTATTTCACCGAGCCTTCCTGCGACGGCAAGGGCGGACTGCAGCTGCGGCCGGAACAGGCCCTCTGCCCCATCGGGTGTGTCATGGTTCATGCGCTATCTCCCTATCCCTTGATCCGACATGTGCAGTTCTGCCTCGTAGTGCTCAGAGAGCCGCTGTACTCGCTGCGGGGGCTTGGCCTCAGTCAATGAAGGCACCGCTTTCCGCTCCACGCCGACCGCAGGCTCCTGTGTTGTCGCTGGCGCCGGCAGTCGCGGCTCGGGGACCTCGGGCAGCGGTGCTCCGACGATGCTCAGGTGCTCGCGCACCGTCTCGGTCAGGAGGGTCGCTTCGCGTAGCTCCTTGTTGCTGGCCTGCATGTCGTGCAGGAGCCGGATGGTGCGGAGCATCTGCTGCATGATGAGTGTCTGCGCGACCGGTGACGGGGCAGTGGCCGCTGCGAGGAGGAACGCCGTGGTGCCGGCCATCCGCAGTCCTGGATTCACGGGTTTGCTGATGGTCACCCCTGATCGGTGTGCGGACCGGGCCAGCACACGCGAGGCGTGAGCTAGGGGCCCGGGCTCAGCTTCAGTGGCCTTGGACCAGGCGCCGAACACTCCAGAGGCTTCACGGGCGACGTGCGCCCACGTCTGGTGATCGCTCGGGTCGACCTGCGACATGACTCGGCGTGCCTTTGCCATGTCCAGTGCAAGCTTCCTGGTCGCGACCTCATCGACGGCTACGCCGCCGACCATGGATGCGCGGATGCCACGCCTCATGTCAGGTGCTTGGTTGTGCACAATCCTATGGTGGCGCTTAGCCGCCCACCACTCCTCGGCCGCTTCCTGCGACGCTTCCGGGGTGTCGGTCCATGCGGTGCGCAGCGCCGGCAGGGTCAGGTCTTTCGCGAGTTTCCCACCGCCGAACCACACCGGATCCATGCCTTTGGGTGGTCGTTCCGCGACGGAGTAGCCGGTGACGACAGAGCGGCCACCGTCAGCGAAGCGGGCACTGACGAGCAGTTCCTGGCGGCGTAGCCGGCGCACGAACTCAGCCTCGCTCTCAGAGGCGACAGCACTAGCCCTGACGACGCGCTCCATGCGGTGACGGGCTGGTTCGATGGTGTTCCCGGTACGGCGGTCGGTCAGCTGTTCGGCGGGCTTCAGGCCGCGCTCGGAGTGCTGTCCCAGCTCAATGAGTCCGAACTGCTTCTCGAGGTTCCGGGCGGCGGCCTGTGCCTTCGGGAAGTCGGACCAGTCGCTCCACTTCGTGCCGTCTTCACGGACGCGGGAGGCGACGATGTGGATGTGATCGTTGCCCGCAGTGCTCGTGCCGTGGTGCACGGCAACCCACTGGCAGGGTGCTTTGCCGTCGCTTCCAGTGAAGCCCACGTCGTCCATGAACTTCTCCGCCATGTCCGCCCACTCGCGGTCGCTGACAGGGCGTTCGTCGGCGCGCAGTGACAGTGAGCAGTGCCAGACGTGGCTGTCCATCTCGACGTCGTTGATGCGCTTGTTGAGGTCGATTTCATCAGCGACCAGGACCGCGGACTGGTCGTTGATCTGAGCGTCGTCGAACCACGACATGATGACCGGGCTGCCCGTCACGAGGTGCGGGTCGGTGTGCTCGTTGCGCTTGCCCGGACCGACCAGGTACTTCATCAGACCTACGGTGCGGGAGCCCTTCGTGATGTTCGGAATCACGGCTTCAACTCGTACATCTTTGCTTCGATCTGGCGCATGAGTCGGCGTGCTTCCTGCACGGACGCCAGGGCATTGTCTTTGACCTCGCCGGTAGCGTTCGCGTGGCGTGCAAGCTGGTTCATGTTGTTCGCCGCTGTTCCGACCAGACGGCGAATCTCCAGCAGCGTGACAACTTCCTGCTTTTTGACCGTCAGCACGGCGGGGTCACCGGAACCAAGCGCGGCATCGACGAGGATCGCGGACGGCGACAAACCTGTCTGAGCCTCCAGCTGCAGCAGCTGAGCCCGCTCCATCTCTGACATCGAAACCCGCACGTACACGGTCCTGCCCTCGATGCGCTTGCGCCGGGAAGACCACACATGCCGCTTGGCGGCACTAGGAAGACGCGCAGCGGGCTCCTGCTCCTGGCTCTCGCTCCCCTGCTCAGACACTGCCAGCACTCCCCGCCCTTGATCCTTATGCCCAGCGCAGCGCCCCTCCAACGGAGGGCCCCACACCCCAAGTGTGTCACCGCCCAGCCGCAGGCGCCAGCGGAATGCGCGTTTATGGCACATAAATACATAGCTTGCTCCGCAGGTGGCTGAGATAACTCTTCCCGGCGGTGTATGTCGGGTGGGGTGTCCGAGCAAGCGGTGCGACGCTTCGCGTCTGGATTGATCCCCACGGCTGCGCCGTTCCGTTTCGGCTTGTGAATGTACTGTCCGCCCTTCTCTTTGCAAGGCTCCGAGGACGGCTTTCGCGGCATATCCTCGCTCCGCTCCGGTATTCCACGGTCCGACCTCTCCACCTTGCCAATTCACTTCGCGTCCAAGTGATGACGGCGTTGCCGAAAGGAACGCAGGACAAAGATGAAAGAGGGACTCATGGTGGGCACGATGATGGCACCCAAGGACGTAGCCAAGTTGTACGGCGTGACAAGCCAGGAGCTTGCCCAGTGGCGCCGGGCCAACCTCGGACCGCCCTACTTCATACTCGGACGAAACACAGTCCGGTACGACTCCGGCGACATCGAAGACTGGTTCAATGACCCTGCTAACGGGTACCTCCACGACTACCCCGCCGGCCGATGAAAGCTGTGGCTCGTGACGGTCATCCGCGCCCAACGTTAGGCTAATAACCATGGCAACCATTGATCTTGAAACCATCAAAGACCAGGCACGCAAACTCCTCGACTCCCGCATCGCATCCGTCACCGATCTGGTGATCGCACGTAAGCGTGTGGACGAGCTGCGCGAGCAGCTCGCGGAAGCCGAACGCGAGGACAAAAGGGCTTATGTCCGCGCCACCAAGGACGGATGGAGCGAAGACGAACTCAAGAAGCTCGGTCTCAACAACGGTCCAGCAGCAACGCGCCGCACCCGGCGCGCACCCTTGGACTCGGCTAGGGCAGAATCGGCGCCCGTAACACCAGGTGTTAGTGCTAGCAGCGAAGGCGTCAATCCATGATGTGGTGTCCGCTCAGCCCGCACGTCACCAACGCGGCCTGACTGCCAGTGCTCAAGGACATGAGATTCAGTTTTGGGAATATCCAAGCCGACGAAGACGGCTATTACTGGCTCCTCAACGGCGCCGAGCGTAGAGATAGGAACGACGCTCTCGATGTTTTGGAGGGAGACCTACATGGCATCAGCGCAACGCACCTGAGGCAGATGTATCGAAGACTTGAGAAACACCTAGGGTACTCGCCGTCTGACCTTGTTATACATACGGGTGAAGCACCTTCAAATCTTGACGTGCGCGATGTTCCAGATTTTCCCCACTCGAACGTAAAGCTCTCGATGGATGGCAGGGAGCTTCTCCTCGGGATCGAGTGCTTCATGACACTGCCTGAAGGTGACAGCGCGGCTCAGCAGCTCAAGGTGGAGAACCTCATCGCTCCGCTCCTCGACCGAAAGCGCTTCTCACTCTCAAGTGTTAGCGCGGACGACTACACGGACAACAACTGGTTACTTTCGATTTATCTGGGCTTTAATCCACGCGCTCGCTACTTGACCGACCTGTACAAGGATGCCCTGGATGTTCAAGCGCTGATTTATGCGTCGTCAGGCGATGTGACGCGCTCTACGGTCGCGGATTTAGTACGAGCCGGACATGTCATGGCTTTACTAGGCCAGCCCGAAGGCGCGTGGCTCGAGGCAAAGCGTCAGCACGCCGATCTGGACACAGAACTTGGCAAGATTCGCCTAGCTCAGTGGGTCGCTCAGTTCGCGAATACGGATGAAGGGGGCGTGCTAGTTTTCGGGCTAGCCACGCGAAAGCGCAACGGAGTAGACGTGATCAGTGATGTCACACCGATGCCTCGAGATCAAACTATCCGACGACGGTACGTACAAGCTCTGGACGTCAGAATTGTGCCTCCCATCGAAGACCTTCGGGTCGAGCTTCTCCACCATGGTGAGGGGGACCTACTCCTGATCGAGGTACCCGTTCAAAGTGAAGAGAACAAGCCCTTCCTCGTGCACGGCGCTGTGATCGACGGCAAGGTTCAGGGAAACTTTTTTTCCATCGTGAGACGTCGCCAGGACGAAATGGCGTCTACTCATCCTGCTAATGTGCATGCGAACCTCACCGTGGGTAGGGCCTTCCTACGACGAGGCGACATGCCTCGCACTTAGGGTCAGATTGGTGATGCGGACCGATGTGAGAGCAGATCTTGTGGGCAGACCTCATGACAACGATCCCTCATCGAAAACTCGCTCGGCCGGCATGCAGGACCGGCCCAGGTTACCGGGCACACCAACAGACAGCTGACACTGTGACTAACCAACACAGCCTATGAACTTGGTCACGGGAGCCAACTCCTACGATTTCCTCAGTTCAATTGGCTGTTAAGCCCTGAAACTTATAAACCCACCACGCCTATGGGATGGGGTGGGTTGGGTGCTTGGCCAAGATGCTCGAGATCGTCTCCTGGCTGTTAAACCAGGCGGGGAGGAGCACGCCGATGTCTGCAAGGACTCGCCCCACCGAATCGCGAATTTCGCGAACCTGCTGGCTGTCGAGCATGGGCTCAAGGTGGGCGATCCGATTACGCGCCTCGTATATGCGCACGACGTCATCTACAAGTTGGTGCGGCTGCCTAGTCATGACAGGGAAAGCCTTGGGGAGTACATCCCTCCACAGAAGGACGCTACCTGGGTCGGGGCGACCTCCAGTCGGTGCTTTTAGGACGAATCGCCAGGTGCCGAACATCATTTGGGCCAGAACGTCACAGTGAGCGGGCACGTGTCGAGGATGACTACCAACTCTTCGTCGCTGAATGTGCTTCACAGCCCGCTCAGTCGCCTCCGCGATCTTTTCCCGACGAACGATGCGCTCTAGAAGCGGGGCCGGCTCCAGCAGCCAATGGGCAGAGCGGGCTTGACCTGTGGCGCTATTCGTCTGAGTCTGATTCCAAGCTGACAGCTGTTCGTCGATCGTGTTGCGAAGGGCGATTTCGACGATGTGCAGTGTCTCATAAAGGGCAGCTGAGACTCGCATGTTCCAGTGATAGAGCTGCAGCCCCTTAACCGCGTCACCACCGGCGGCCCGTAGGTACGGGCCGAATCGATCCCCCGAGATGGCTGTGATGGCAGCCGTGAATAGGGGCGGCACGGGTTGGACGGAAGTTGTCATGTTGTGTAGACTATCCAATGAAAGCGGAGGCAGGTCTCTCCGTAAAAGGATTGCGAGAAGGTCTAGGTTCCCTTGGGTATCTGGACCTTCTCCATTTAACTGGACCCATCTGGTTAGCGCTAGACCGGCCGTTACCTCATGCCATCGGATCAGGTCGCCACACTCAGAGCGCGGTGGGTGACGAAGAACTGCAGCCCGTCCTGGTGTCTTGCAACCTATGGGATACGAGACGGTCGGACAAGACACCTCTGGTCGACGTCCCCTGGTCAGACCAAGGAAGTTTGGTCGGCCGAGTGACCTACGCTATGGAATCGGAGGCTCAAGGTCTCGAGCTCACGACCGGCATGCAGGTTCCCTGCCTGGTCGAAGGAGACGCCGGCGCGGCCTGGGCGCCTACTGCGCGTATGGAGTGAATGCGGTGGATTGCGCATGAGGGTGTGGTCGGGTGAGTGGGTGTGAGTAAATGCTGGGATGGAGTCCCGAGACACAGGCCAGATTCTTGCTTCGTTCGCTGCCCGTCGCAATTGGGGTGTCCATCATCTTCCCCGTAGCGTCCTGCTCGCACTGGTCCGTGAGGTTGGCGAGGCCGCCGAGCTGTTGCAGTGGGTCCCGGACAACCAGGTGAGCCACTGGCTGGATAGCGACGACAACAGGGATAGGTTTGCCGGCGAGCTGGCTGACGTTTCCATTTATCTGCATTACCTGGCGCAGTCGACCGGCGTGGATCTTGATGAGGCTGTCGCCCATAAGATCAGGGTGAACGAGCAGAGATTCCCCGAAGAGACCGGATCCATTGATGTCCCTGGTGATCGTACAACCAGCCCGTAACGCCGTGGCGCGGAAGAACTACGCCCGCACAGTCGACAATCCGGTATCCCTCACCGAGACAGCCTCCTACCTTGCCCCGGAAGACCAGCAGCAGCTGACCGGCCTTCATCCTTCAGGAACAGTGCCGCTCTGGGGTACCACCGCCGGGGAACGCGGGCAGCTGAAGACCCGATGGGACCGGATCAGCTCGGGCGACACCATCCTCTTCACCGGGGACAGCGAGGTGTTCAAGGTCGGCAGGGTCACCCACAAGTTCCGCAGCGCCGGACTCGCCGACACCCTGTGGGCGCCCAAGACGACAGCCAACGGGCACAGCGCGTCCTGGGAGTACATGTACGCGTTCAACCAGCCCATGGACATCACCATCCCGTACACCCGCATCGATCAAGCACTCAGGGACCTGCCCTTCCCCACCCGCGAGTTCTCCGTCCTCACCCCGGCCCAGAGCGACCGCATCCTCGAATACCTTCAGATGAGCGGCCAGGAGCCTCCCCCTCCCCCGACGCCGGCATCCTCACAGCAGATGACCTGGACCTCGGAGGAATTCGACGTCAGCTACCTGACCAGACGCCGAACCGAGCAGGCCTACCTTCGACAGTTCCTCCTCAAAGGGGGCTCCGGCCAGTGCGCACTGTGCGGCAGGGATTTCTCGAAAGACTTCCTGGTAGCTGCCCACATCAAAAAGCGGAGTCTCTGCACCGACCAGGAGAAGGCCGACATTCCCGCCGTCGCGATGCTTGCGTGCAGGTTCGGGTGCGACGAGCTCTTCGAACGCGGCATGATCGTGGTTGCCCCGGATGGACGGATCAAGAAAACCAGAAGACTGTCCGACGAGGAAGCGCGACGATACTTTACCGACTATCTTCGCGGCCGAATGATCGCCAAGTGGGACCAGCGAACTTCCTCCCACACCTACTTCACCGCGCACCGTGAACACTGGCGCTGACGCTTGTGATACTCAGGCTTCGGATCGACCGTCCACCGATGACACGAGTCAAGGGCACCGACGGGCCCGGTAGCCATCTCGGGAGTGCTTGCTCCTCGGGTGAGCCGGCCGCGGTGCAAAAAGCCGTCACCGGCAGCACTTCCCGCAGAACACGGGATTGGGACTCGCGGTGACTTCACCGGCAACAGACGAAACCGCCACCGGTACCACCCGGCCGGCCAATAGTCCCACCACCCTTCACCTGAAAGGCAGTTTCTAGATATGGCAGCACCAACCGCCATGACCGATGCCACCCCCTACGGAGCGGCACAGTCATGGCTCTTGCTCACTGTCGGCGAGGACCGGCAGCACGGCGGCAATGACGGCTACGGCGACGATGCACGGGCCACATACCGGTGGGACTCCACCGTCCCTCACCACGCTGACCTCACCCCCGGGGATGCAATCGTCCTGTGGGACAAAAAGACCTCCATCGGCGCCTCCGTCATCGAGGACATTCATCATGGGGCAACAGTCAAAACACTCAACCGGTGCCCCAACTGCAAAAAGGCAAGCATCAAGGCGCGCAGGAGCATGCTGCCCACCTATAAGTGCTACACGTGCAAGGAGACGTTCAATCACCCCGACACCATCCGAAAGGAAGTCACCACCTACGAGACCCGGCATGACGTCGCCTGGGTAGACCTGGAAGGAGTCCTTACCGGCGCCCAGCTCCGTGCTCTGTGCAAGGACCCGGCATCGCAGCAGAGCATGCGGCCACTGCGGTGGGACGCCTTCCGGAACGCGGTCGCGGCACAGGGACTCCGGCCTGCGCTCGACTCCATCACCTCATCCGCGACCCGGCTACTTGGCGGTCACCACGAACGGACCGTCCGAGTCCGTATCGGACAGCAGCAGTTCCGCAAATCACTCATCGACAAGTACGGAGCCGTCTGCGCGTTCACCGGCCACGGACCGCTTCCGACTCTTGAGGCCGGTCATCTGTACAGCTACGCCTCCGCAGGAGTCCATGACTCCGAGGGCGGCCTGCTCCTCCGCAGGGACGTACACCGGCTCTTCGACCTCGGATTCCTCACCGTCGACCCGAAATCCCTCAGCATCTGCGTCAAACCCGAACTGGACCAGTACGACGCCTATCACAGCCTCAACGGGCAGAAGCTTCACGTCGTCGTGACCGAAGGACAGCGGAAGTGGCTCGCACAGCACTGGGCCGCACACACACCCTCCTGACCGGAACCCCCAAAAACCTGCCCCAGCGCTCGGAGCCCCAGCGTGCGTCCCTTCGCAGTCCTGCACGGACCTAAGTTTCAAGCACAGTCAGCAATCCTGCGATTCATACAGCTGAGCTCCAGAGGTCTTCTTTACGATTCGACCATGTCACTGAAGAAGCTTCACGGTGTATGGCTCCGGCTCAGCGACGTACTGCTCTTCAGTCATCGGATGCGGCTCCATCAAGCTGGCTGCCCAAGGATCCTTTTTACTGTCGAGTGCCAACAACTCGTTCGATGTGAGTGTGAGCCCGCACCACGAGCAAGCGAAAGCCATCCCATAGAGGCCAACGCCTCCATCGCCGTCCTCCTCAATAATTTCCCTGGGGCCGGGGGTATGCTCATCAAAGGAAACACCCTCGGCCCAGCACAATGCGATTCCTTGGCGCCCGCACCGCATACACACGAAGTTCCTCGTCGTCGGAAACTCTCCATTCCACAACCGCATATCTGCGCCAAAAATATGCTCAGCCTGCGAATCCAAAAAATCCCTCTGGCGCGCAATCATTCTCTCACTGAGTATGCCAGCATCAATTTGGCCGAACGCCTCCTTTTTCGCAGGGCGAACCTTTTCTTCCGCTGCTTCGTACCGGACCTCCATGCGCCGCTCAACATACCTTCTCATCACCTCGCGTTCCGACATACTGAAGATAGCTGGTAGCCGGTTCCGAAATGCGTATTCAAACGCAGAAATCATCGTACAAAGATTGTCTTCTTGCTCTCCAGAATCGGGAACTACCGCCAGATGGATCGCGGCGTTACGCGCCCTCGTAACGGCCAGCAACTCCGTCTGCCGCAGGAGCCTAAGCCCCAGAACTTCCTGCACCATCAAGAAAGCGTCGTCCACGCTGCAAGACTTCACATCGGCCAAATGAGAACCATAAAAGTCACGTGACAAAGCAATGCGAGCCTGAATTGCTGACTTAACGTTGGACGGCCTTACTTCCGCAACCAAAAGTGGTGATTCTGAAACAAGTAAAAACTTCAGTAAGTACTCAATGGAGCTCCCAACCTGGACCGCTGCCTGCAAGCGCGAATGAAACGCCTTTGAGTCTTTTCCGCTGAAGGCCGTCCTAGCATTTTCATGAGCTGCGTGAAGCAGAGCAGTAGCCAGCGTTGCTGGTTTATCGTTCATTGCTGGTTTATCGCTCAAATTATCTCCCTTATCAACTCCACGGATCTCATAGCTTGATCTTACCCAGTCCGGCATGGCTACTTATGCGGTGGATCATCCAATGAGAAGACACACTCAACACCCATGATCAGCTCGTGCTCAGTCCTTAGGCTCGAAGTTTAGGTGAAGGCATACGGAACCGACGAGCCGCCGCCTTGGAAGTGATATACGCGCGCTGTTAGCCACTCTTGCGGAGCACGGACTCGAGCTCATCGTGAAGCTCATCGATGTCGGCATTGCCGCATGAAAGCAGAGCGGCACTCGCTTCGCTCGGTCGACGGATGAAACCTGAGGTCATTGTGGACAAGCTAGCGATCGCTGCTGATGCGAGAGCTAAGGGTTGGACCGCTTGAGAAGCAACACGCCTAGCCTGCTGGAGCCGCGCGCCCCTCTGTGAACACCAGCAGACTTCGCACCAACTCAGATCCTACGCTCTAGCATTGGTTATGTATTGAAGGAAGAGGGATCATCTTCGATTTAGCTGGGGATGGCAGGACTCACGTCTATTCGTCGCCGTGTACTGTTCATATGCAGGATGACTTCGTGTCATGAGAGAAATTTTTGCCGAGGGGTCAGCCTGATGAAAGCCACATGGACATACACCAATGACAATGCAGTGTTGAGGCTCGAGCTTTACGAGTTGTATAAAACGCGTTGCTACCGGTGTTACACGCCGCAAAAGTACACTGATATTGAAATAGACCACATCGTCCCTCAGTCGTTTGATGACGACTATTTTGATGAAATCAGAACGAAATTTTCGCTTTCATCGCATTTCAACCGTCATGATCCTAGTAATCTTGCTCCTATATGCGATCCATGCAACAAAAGAAAGAACAACAAGGGATTTCGACCCATACCCTTTGAAATGGACCGTCTTGTAGAGGCTGAAAGCTTCCGCACTAAAGTGATCGAAGGCGTTCAGAAATTTCACAAGAGTGGGCACCTCGCCAAGGGATTGGTTGAGGTCACTATAAGTGATCTTCGTGACCCCAAGGACGCTGAAGCCGTGATGAAACATGCACCCGCACTTATTCAGAGGTTGGCACTCCTAGATAAGTCATTGCTCGAATATGAGATCACGGATCACCACATCATTGAGATAGGCGGCGATACGATGCATTTGCGTGCACATCTTTCTCAAAAACAGAAAATTGCAGTGGGAGTACTCGAAGTTCTTTTCGGTACCAGCTTGTGGACGGTTTCAGAACATGACTTAGTTCGGACTGTTGGCGAGATCCAAAAACGCCTCGATGACGAAGCGATAACTGAACTTGAAAAACACCCCTACTTCACGGGCGATCCCGGCCCTCGCCATACTGCCCATCTTGGCCTCGAGGTTGAAGACGTAAGGCTCCTTCGAACTGTCACAGGAGTTTCCGTAGTAATCGATGCCTCGATAGAAATACAGCAGACAAGGTCGGTGCCCTTAGTCAACGAAGATGGGGATGGATTTTTCTCAAATCAAGGGGATGCTTATGGCTTTGTTGCAGTCCAAAAGACCGTATCTCGACCTTCGTTTGATAATGGTGAAATCAGAACTACGGAATACGAAACCGTAGAATGGAAGGAACTCAACTTTGATCAGTATGCGTAGCGTTTTGTCAAATCATGCACACGGCCACAACCCTCGCGGATCGAACCTGAGAGGTTAGGAATCATAAATGTAATCTAATAAAAGATCCTAGCGACGCCATTTGATAGAAAAGATATTGAAATGTGAAAACGCACAGAGGGGAACTTAACTGCAAAAACCCCTCGCTACCTCGTCGCTCCGTGCGCGGTGTTGGAGGTTGCTGGGCCAAAGTTCCGACCGGTGCGCCAGCGGCTCTTGCCGGAGATTTGCCTTGTAGATTTGGCTTGGTCGGCTGGTAGTTGGAAATGCTGACCTCGTGATGGGTGGCTGAGCGGTGGTAGGAGAGCATGTTGAGGAGACTGGACGGGAAGGTGGAACTTGCCACCGAGCTCGACCGCCTTTCGGCTGAAGACCCGGTTGCGGCCGCCGCCCCGCGCGCCACCGGCATCGCCAGCTACCTGACCCGCGGCATCAACACCGAGATGGCAGCCGGTAACGATGACGGCCCACACTGGCGGCTGACACTCCAGCTGCTGCAACGGCTGAGTATCTGGTGGCACCCCAGCGGGTACGCACTATTGCCGACCATGACGCCGTGGTGCATCCGCGACCGCTCCGCCCGATACGATCAGGGGCCCGAATCCTGGGGAGCCCCACGCGAGGACGGGTACCTGCGTGATGACAACAGCATCATCAAAAAACTGCCGCTTGCCTTACCTGTCATCGCTGCGGCTGATCACATCTACACGGACGGCAAGGCATGGCGCGGATTTACGGCCTGCCATATCTGGCGCAACCTAGCCGACGGCGGAGTTGGGGGAACCGACCCATGGATCTATTCCTTCATGGCCAATCTTGTGTGGATTCCCTCGCCGCTCAACTCTCTGACCGACCACCACCCACGCGTGCAGGCACTGCTGCAGGCCACCAGCCAGGCCATCTTTCGCGGGCACGAAGGAACAGCCACGGCCGCCTACACGGACCACGTGTGGAACCGCCTGGTTCCCCCCGGTAACCCGACATCCGTAGTGCCGGAGATGGATCTGGATGAGCTCGCGTTCTTCGA
>NZ_PJIR01000081.1 GCF_002929355.1 Arthrobacter sp. B0490
GGTTTCGTGATGCACCGCTGGCAGCGGATGGTGTCTGTTGCGGCTCTACCCCCTCTCGAAAGCAAGAAGCCCCGCGCGGCTTGCGCCGGCGGGGCTTTTTGTCGGTGCGGTCGTGCTTACAACCCGGCGGCGGCGCGCAAAGCGTCGACCTTGTCGATCTTTTCCCAAGTGAAGGCGGTGAAGGTGTCGGCCCCCACCGTCATCTCGTAGGGATTGCGGCCGAAGTGGCCGTAGGCCGCGGTGGCGCGGTACATCGGGTGCAGCAGGTCGAGCATGCGGGTGATCGCGTAAGGGCGCAGATCGAAATGCTCACGGACCAAAGCGATGATCTTGTCGTCGCTGAGCTTGCCGGTGCCGAAGGTGTTCAGCGAGATGGATGTCGGCTGGGCCACGCCGATGGCGTAGGAGACCTGAATCTCGCAACGATCGGCGAGGCCGGCGGCGACGATGTTCTTCGCCACGTAGCGGCCGGCGTAGGCGGCCGAGCGGTCGACCTTGGACGGGTCCTTGCCTGAGAAGGCGCCACCGCCGTGGCGGGCCATGCCGCCGTAGGTGTCGACGATGATCTTGCGGCCGGTAAGGCCGCAGTCGCCCACCGGGCCGCCGATGACGAACTGGCCGGTCGGGTTGATGTGGTACTGGGTGTCCTTGTGCAGCAGCTCCGCGGGCAGGCTGTGCTTGATGATCAGCTCCATCACCGCT
>NZ_PJIR01000082.1 GCF_002929355.1 Arthrobacter sp. B0490
GCGCCGGCGGGCCCGCGGGGCCGGGGGGCGGCCGGTCGACGCGGGTCGCCGGCCGGGTCGGCCGAAGCGCGGTTGTAGAGGATGCGGCGGTTGGCTGGCCAGGCCCATGCCCAGCCCAGCGTCTGGCCCATGCCGTAGGGGTCGGCATTGTCGCGTCGGGCCATCTGGTTGCCGGCCTGGGTCCAGGAGCCACACCAGATCCAGCAGCCGCTGGAGGTGGTGCCGTCGGCACGCAGCAGACCGAAGCCTGGCAGCAGCTCGCCGGCCTTGGCCACCTGCGCTCCGGTCTGCAGGTCGAACACATCGCTCAGGGCCTTTCCGTTGTACTCCTGGGCGATTTCCTCGGCGGTCGGTTCTTCCGGCTGGCGATAGCCCCAGTCGATGTTGAGCAGCGGCTCGGCGTAGGCGCCGCCTTCCTTGCGATACAGCTCGCGCAGGCGATGGAACAGCCCGCCCATGATCACCACGTCGGTCTGCGCCTGGCCCGGCGGCTCGGCGGCCTTCCAGTGCCATTGCAGCCAGCGCCCGCTGTTGACCAGCGAGCCGTCCTCCTCGGCGAAGCAGGTGGTCGGCAGGCGGAACACCGTGGTCTGGATGCTGGCGGTGTCGACGTCGTTGTATTCGCCGGCGTTGCGCCAGAACTCCGAGGTCTCGGTGGCCAGCGGGTCCATGATCACCAGGTACTTGAGCTTGGCCAGCG
>NZ_PJIR01000083.1 GCF_002929355.1 Arthrobacter sp. B0490
TCCCTGAGGAGGAGTTTGCTCCGCATATCGACGAAGGTCGCCTGGTGCGTGTGCTGGAGGATTGGTGCCAGCCATTTCCGGGGTTTTACCTGTACTACCCCAGCCGACGGCAGCCATCGCCGGCCTTTACTTTGGTCGTGGATGCTCTGCGCTTCTCAGTGGCCGGTGGGAGCCGGGTAGGAAACGAGGTTTGATCATGCAGCATCTGGATCTACAGGTTATCGAGCAGGCGCTGGCTTGGTCGCGGGAAGGGCAGACTGTGTGGTTGTGCACGGTGCTGGCCACGTTCGGCTCCTCTCCGCGTGAGCCTGGTTCGCTGCTTGCGGCGTGCCGCGATGGCAGTCACGCGGGCTCGCTGTCAGGCGGCTGCGTCGAAGAGGATTTTCTAGACCGCCTGCAGCAAGGCGAATTCGAGCGCGTGATCACTGTCCTGCGCTACGGCGACCCTGATGGGCCGAAGGGAGGGCGGATAGCGCTGCCTTGTGGCGGCATACTGAAAGTCCTGATTGAGCGCCTGCCGGCGGACGCGGCGACTTGGGCGCAGTTGGAGCGTCTGCGTGCCACATTGCAGGGACAGCAGCACCTGCTGCGACACATTGATCTTCGTGATGGCCAGGCACAACTCTGCGAAGACGACGGCCTCGGCCCCCGCGTGGTCGAGGCGGCGGATGGTTGTACGGTACAGATTCG
>NZ_PJIR01000084.1 GCF_002929355.1 Arthrobacter sp. B0490
CGCAGGGTGTCGAGCAGCGCCGGCTTGGCCGACGGCAGGATCACCAGCTTGACGATCTCGCTGCGGTTGGCGCCCATGGTCTGCGCCGCCTCGATCTGCGCCATGGGTACGCGGCGCACGTCTTCTGCGACCATCAGTACCATCTGGAAAAAGGTGCCGATGAAGATGATCAGCACCTTGGAGCCTTCGTCGATGCCGACCCAGAGCATCACCAGCGGAATGAACGCCACTGCGGGCATGTAGCGGATGAAGTCGGTGAGCGGTTCGAGAAAGGCCTGCACCGGCCGGTAGGTGCCGATGTACAGCCCCAGCGGCAGGGCGATCAGCGCCGAGGCGCCGAAGCCCGCCATGACCCGCCAGACGCTGATGCCGATGTCCCCCAGCAGCCCTTCGCTTGTCCACCAGCGGCCGATGCGTTCGAGCACCGCGCCGGGGCTGGGCATGAACATTGGGTCGGCGAGGCCGAGCGCCGTCCACAGCCACCAGATGACGAAGGGCAGGCTCAGCCCGGCGCCAGTGAGTAGCCAGGCGCTGCGCCGGGATATCTCGCCGCGAATGCGCCAGAAACTGCTCTTGCGCACCACCTGTTCGGCCGTTGCGGCCGGTGTTGCCGTGTGTCGCTGCTGCGCGGCAGTGGCAGCGGAGGAAATGCTGATCTGCGCTGTCATGCGGGAACCTCCTGTGAAAC
>NZ_PJIR01000085.1 GCF_002929355.1 Arthrobacter sp. B0490
TGAGCCTCGCCCTTGGTCTTGAAGGTCTTGCGGAAGCGCTTGCCCTTGATCGGCTCGACATCGACTTTCCAACGCCCGTCTGGCAGTTGCTCAATCGCCATGACCATCACCGCCTTGGCCGGGAGCTGCTATGTCAGCGTGTTTGGCTTGTTTGTGTATTTGGCAAACAAACATCAGACGGCACGCCCCCAGCGCACGTGTCGTTCCTGCAATAGATTCTTGATGTGCTTGTAGAGGTCTCGCTCGCTCATGTCCTTGGCGGCGTAGTGGTCGCGGATCACTGGCCAGCATTCCCATTGCTTCAGTCGATCAAATGCGGTCTTAGCGCCCACTCGCTCCCTTGCCAGCAGGCTTACGAAGTTTCCCAGGAACAGCTCCACGTTCTTGCCTGAGAAGCCTCGAGAGGTCTTGTAGTACCGCTTGTATTCCGTCTCATCGATCAGGGAATCGACCGGCAGATCGACCCGCGCATCATCACGCATCAAGGTCCAGATCGGCTCGTAATAGCCGGGGCGGGCGATCAGCTTGAATTGGCTCAGGCCATAGCGCCACAGGCCGTCCAGATGAGCCGAGAAGGCCGCAAACGAATCCGTGTCGATGGCCTCACCGGTCTTCGCACTGATCGAGCCGCTGGCGAACTGCTGGATGACCGAATGGTGATAGCGCAGCTCGACGCGCCACACGAC
>NZ_PJIR01000012.1 GCF_002929355.1 Arthrobacter sp. B0490
TAGAAGGCGACGACAACACGGTCACCTACCAGTCCGGCGACCCGGTCATCGAGACCGAAGGAAACAACTCGGTCGCAGCCGCCTGAGCCAGGTCACGATGACGCATTCCTGAAGAACCTGAGGCGTGCTTGGTTCTCCATGCCGTCCGGTCTGCGGTTCGGCGATGGCAGTGGCGCCGAACCGCTCGGGCGCGCTTTCGCCGCGATCCGGGAAGCATCCCCGAGTGCTGACGCCATGAAAGCCGAAGTCGGGTGAGCGACCGCGCAGGGGCCGGCGGCGCTCAGAATCAGCGGGCGATCACCAGCAGCACGCGCGGAAGCGCGGTTGGACTCGCGCAGAGAATACTGGTGCCATCGACACCGAGTATCGCCTGCTGAGGGATCCCCTGCGGGACTATGCGCCACCCGCGGCGGCCCATCGGTGCGGACACTGCCCTGACCGTAAGGTGGACCATGGACTTCCCAGACATTGTGCTGACTGTTGTCGGTGCGGGACTGATTCTATTGATGGCCGCCGACGTCTTTCATACACTTCTCTTTCCGCATGGTGCGGGACCTGTATGCAGGATGATCATGCGCGCATTGTGGTTGCTGGCCCGACGGTTCGCGGGCCGTGCCGTCACAGTCGCCGCCCCCGTCGCGATGGCGGCCGTGATCGGGGCGTGGGCGTCGTTATCCATCATGGGGTGGGCTCTGGTGTACCTTCCACACCTGCCGGACGGGTTTGTCTACGCAGATGGCGTCCCGAACCGAGGGAACCTCACCGAAGCCCTCTATATCTCGATGGTCAGCCTGTCCACGGTCGGCTATGGAGAAATCGTTCCGGCGACGCCTTTGCTTCGCCTCGTCGCTGCCGCGCAGGCCGTCACCGGCTTCGGACTGCTCACCGCCACGGTCTCTTGGATCCTGCAGACGTATCCAGCCCTGAGCCGTCGCCGCGCCCTGGCCCACGAATTGAACCTGTTCCGACAGGCCGCCGACCCGCAGGGCCTATCCGCCCTGGAACCCCCACATGCCGCTGCATTGCTCGAATCGTTCGCCAGAAGCATCGCCACGGTCAGCATGGACCTCCTGGCCTTCAACGAAACGTACTACTTCCATGAAGCACAACAGAGAGGATCGCTGCCGGCCACAATCACCTATGCACAACAGCTAGCCTGCGAAGCGCAGGGGAACACCGACCCCGACCTGCGCTTTGCCGGACGAATGATGCACGCGGCCCTTGATGACCTGGCAGATGTCCTCCGTGGAAAATTCGGCCACTCGGGGCAAACCACCTCAGCGGTATTCGAAAGTTATGAGACACACCACAAACACCGCCGGAGGCCGGATGCGATGGCCACGTAGAACGTCTTTCGGTCCTCAGGCGGTGAACCCCGCAACACTCTCGAACAGCGTCTCAGGAAGTACGAGCTTTTCTAGTCACTATTTCCGGGCCTCAGTAGTGGTGACGGAGAAGCTGGAATGTGGATCACAGCGGTATGTGGCGCTGTCCTGCCGGCGCCAATGGCCCCCCGTCGTCCCCTGCCCGATCCTTCACCGTGAGATGCTCCCGATCAGAGCACCGCCGCCTGTGGCTGAAGAATCGAAGTGGCGGACGAGTTGCTTCATCGCCCAGGTGGTGTCGTCGTGGTGGCGTTGCTTGATGAGGTCAAGTGTCACTCAAGCACTGTGGGTGCCCGTCCGCGCAACACTTCGCACCGCCGGAACCACACTCTTCAGCCGCGCCGAAGGTCGGCGACAGCACTTTGATATGGCACTCCGGGCTCCGCACGATGGCGACCGCTCGCGTGTCACAACCCTCGACTGCGCCAGGTGAACCATCGGGTGCCCACTGACGTTCGACCACTGTCGTTCTTCAGTTCTGCGTTCGTGAACGGTGTCGTCGGACGGCGGCCCGGTTGGCGCAGCGGACCGAGCAATACCGCTGACGGCCGTTGCGGCTGACGTCGACGATGACAAGGTTGCACGGGTCGGCGGCACACCGCCCCAGCCGGTGCATTCCCCGGGTGACGAGGTGCAGGGCGGTTCCGACGCTGATCACAGCTTCCAGCACCGATGGCAGCGCCTGGTTGTTGTCGCGGTAGTGCAGATGCCACCCCTCACCGTCGTGGTCCGTCAGTCGGGGGTATGCCGTGGCCGCGGCCATGCGCGTGTTGAGCAGGGAAGCCCGGCCAGCGGGTCCCGGCGCGTCGACCACCTCCAGCCATCCGTCGATAACCGTGCGGGTCCGTGAATGATCTGCTGGATGAGCAGGGAAGGTCATCGTCATACCGAACTCCCGTGTGCGCTCCACGATCGCAGCCCGCCCTTCGGGCCAATCATTTGCCAGGGAGGCGGCAAGCAGAACGGCATACTCGCCGTAAGGGTTGAGATGCATAAGGGCATTACACCATCGTGGTGTACATGATGACGACCCGAAGCACGGCCGAACACTCCACCTGCTCGCCCGGCGCGAACCATGAGCACTCCTGGATGACCGAGTCACGTCACCCGACGTCCGAGGGCTTCATCGTGTACGTTCGATGTTCCCAGTGCCGGGCACGTCGGGTCGATCAGCAAGCGCCTGCGTGCCCCACGCCCTCAGGTATCAGCACCATCGTCTGAGTCCGCAGAAACCATCCTGAGCTGTTGTCCTCCCTCCGGCTCCCCCCTGTGGGAGTCTCGCTTCATCGCCGACGTGCATCGTCGTATTGCTGGTTCCCGCAAAATCCGGCTCCGTCCAGCGGAATTCTCGGACCGTGAGGATCTAAGGTTGACTGTGAGGACAGACCTGACCGGCCTGCTCCTGGCGGCCGAGCGGGAAGTGCAGCAGTGATCAACAAGTACCTGCAGCAGTGGACGACGATCCAGACAGTGCGCGCGGCCCGCTTCTCCATCGCCGATGTCTGGCTGAGCTATCTGAGTGTCGGGGGCGACCAGGACGAGATCGAGATAGCCGGATACCTTGCCGGCGTCACGGTGCTATCCACCCTTGACCGGGATCTGCTGGCGCACGCTATCAACCAGATCATCGCGGATCGCGACGTACCGGTCGATGGAGCCCACTACAGCACCGATCTCGTGGCGTACGGATCCGGATTCGCCGATATGCTCCGTCGGCTCACCCTCTCCCCCGAGGGTTATCGGTTCGATCGTCCCGCGCGCACCGAACCGGCAGGGATCGCCTCCGACGGCGGCACACCAGCGCGCCAGGACCGCGTGGATGAGGACGAGGACCGCCGGTGCCGTGCACTGTTCGAAACCGGTCTGCTGGAGACCGGGGCCGAAACACGCTTCGATCGCCTCACCTCCGAGGCACGTGAGCATTTCGGGGTCAGCTCGGCGTCGATCGCGTTGATCACCGAGGACCGCCAGATCATCAAATCGGTCGTCGGCCCGATCGGGCAGGACCTGCCACGGGACACCGCGCTCTGCTCCCGAACCATCCAAGCCGACCGGACCCTGGTCATCCCCGACGCTGCAGCATCCCCCGAGTTCAGGAACCACCCGCTGGTCACCGGAGCGCCGCACATCCGCTTCTACGCCGGTCACCCGATCTGTAGCACCACGGGGTGGCGCATCGGCACCCTCTGCCTGATCGATGACCGCCCCCGACCTTTCAGCGACGCCGATGAGCGGGACCTCCGGCTCCGCGCTGCGCAGGTGCAGATCGAAGTATGGCTCGGACCATCCGATGCCTGACAGCACGGAAGCTGTCGTCCCGGTACCAGCGACGGACGATCACCTCATGACCGGCGCAGGGAAGGCGGCTGGCTCGGGATCCGAGTGGGCGGGCAATCCCGACCTGAGATCGTGCAACCACAGCGTGATGCGGGAGTGCGGTTCACTACTCCGTGAGACATGACTGCTCGGCTGCGCTTCCTTCCCGGGATGACTGCACTGGTCCTGTCTGTTCTCTGCGGATACCTATGGACGCAAGAGGACCGCCTCCTGTCCTTCACCGCTGCACACCTAGGCTCCGCCCTGTTGTGTCTGGGGGCGCCGGCGTCCTTCGTGGTGGTCGGGCGGGTGCTGGGTTGCCGAGCCGACCTCCTCGAGCTCGGAGCCATCCTGCTCGCGATAGCCGGCGTGCCCATGCTCATCGCTCATGGCATCTACCTGTTCTCCATCCGCACATCTGTCAACGCTGCCGCGGACATCGGCGGCATCGGCATCGCGATCCTGGGATGGGCGGCCTTACTGATCACGTCGCTGGCCTGCACGATCGGTCTTCCACTGGCCAGGCCTTCAAGACGCCGACGTCCCACCGAGGCAGACCAACCCACGCAACGTCAGGACCCTGTCTCGTGGGAACCATAAGAGCGATCTTCACCGACTTTGAATGAGAAGGTGATGGCCCGGAGTCCATCCCCCCGCCGGCCGCTCGGATGCCGATCGGCAAGCGCACAAGGGCCGGGGAGCAGCGCGGCGCGGTATGGCAGTATGCGCATATGCGGTGGACGGGGAAGTAGAGCGTGGTGGCTGGATCAGGTCCCGGCTGGACGGACCGTTGGGGGCGGTGGGAAGTATCGTCCCGTCGGGCTTCGATGCGTACGCGCGGGTCCTGCATCCCTCCACGGTCACGCAGGTCGACCCGAAGGGCCACGGTGACCCATACGAGGAGTATCCGGAGGAGTCATGGACCTGGGCTCGGATAGCAGCCCATACAGGAGCGGTGATTCATTCTCAGGTCCAGTGGATCCGGGTGACCGGACACCAGTACGACTCGATACCGCTGCCGGGAAGCAGGAGTGCCGCCCGGCCTCCGCTGGGTCATCTTCACCCGCGGATCCTGGCCCACCTGATGACGATCGCGGGCGGACACAGCAGCACACCCGATGACGTCACTGCCGCTCTTTGGGAGGGATGGGGCATCGTCGCGGGGTGTCTGGTTCGCGGCGTTCGCACCGGAGGGAGAAGCGGAGGACGAGGGCATTCACGACGTCCACTCTCAGCGCCCGAAGGTCGACCACGCCCTGTCGCAATTGCTGGAGGAAGGGCCATTCCTGGAACTTCCAGATCGCCGCTACGTCCTCCTGGCGACCAGCGTTCTCGAGCTGACAGACCCGGCGTGGCCGCTGGAGGCCGGCATGGGGTGGGCGAACGGGCCGCCAGGACCTATGCCACAACTGATCTGGCCGGCCGATCACTCATGGACCGTCGCCTCGGAGATCGACGTCGACTCGACACTCGTCGGGGGGTCCTACGACTTCATCAACGAGCTCATCGAGCACCCGTCCGTCGAAGCAGTACGCGTCGGAGAAGCAACGGACCTCACCTGGGACGCGGACAGCATCAACAGGGTCATCTGAGCAGGGTCATCTGAGCACTCACGCTGGACGATGCCGTGAGGGGGTTGCCTTTCCGACCACCCAGAGCTCGCCCGACAACGGGCGGGTAGAACGTCGTCCAGGAGATGCAACTCGACGGGTGTGGCCGGCTGACGTGGCTGGTTCGGAGTCGGCTACTGCTGGGTCAGCGCATCAGGACCGGTCATCCGACGTGCCGGACTCGGCGATCCGCTTGATGGCGGCGAGCGTCCTCGGGATCCCGTCGAGCGCCTGCCGGGTACGGTCGGCAATCTGGGCGGGCGCATCGTCGCCGAACTTCTGCTCGAACAGGGCGATGCCGCCCGGCAGGAAATCCCAGGATTCGGTCAGAGTGGTCCCGGTGCCGGCCGGCGCCAGTGTGTAGCCCCAGCGCACCCGGTCGCCGCCGACCACCCAGGCGAACTCACGGCCGCGCTCGGCAGCCACGACCTGCGACCGGGTCTCCCAGGTGCGGTGCGGAAGCTCATTGCGTCCGGTGAACCAGGCGCCTACCTGGCCTGCAGTGACATCGTCCTCCCACCAGCACCGTGTACACACCGGGCTCCACTCGCCGGTGCGGGTGATGTCGGAGACCAGGTCGTAGATGCTGTCCGTCGACGCGTTGATCGTGACGGACTCCTGGTGGTGGCGGATCTCTGCTGAACTCATGCGCCCATTCTCACAGAATGATCCTTCGGCAGGACGCTGCCTGCTCGTCGGCCCAGGTGGGACCATCTCCGTATGGCCTGCTCGGCGCACTGTCCGAGGGAAGCCCCGTGACGGAACACCAGAGCGGGCCGGTACCCGTTGTAGAACGTCCCGAAAACCTCAAGCATTTCAAGCCTTCTGTTGCGAGACGGCCTCGGCGGTAGCTGACAGTAGGATGAAATGCTCGTGATGCGTTGACCGCGTTTCCCGATTCGAACAGGAGATCCGTCGTGCCGACACTGCGTGCTACCCGATCCAGCATGACCCGTGCCCTGTCCACAACTGCCGCGCTGCTGGTCCTTACCAGTTGCTCACTCGCCGATCCACAACCCGATGCCGAGCGACCCCCCGCGGAATCACAGGCGGCGTCGGCGCCCTCCGGCGAGCCGGCCACCGACGCGGCCGTCGAAACCGTCGACGACGCATGTGCCCGCATCCTCGACATGGTGCGTACAGCGCCCGAACAGCTGGCCACGGACCCTCTGGGACTACTGGTCGAGATCGACGAGATCGCCAGGACGGCCCCATCGGAGCTGGCCGGCCAGCTCACCGAGCTGCGGGATGCCGTCGAGAGCTTCCGGCAGGGCGACGAATCACTGATCAGTGTGGTGCGCAAAGCACGGCAGCTGCAGGAGCGCTGCTCGGCCTGACGTCCAGGCAGTCCGTTCGGGGGCGATGAATGGCCTCCGATCCGGCCGCTCCTACCGGGCGTCGAGAACGGCCCTTCAACGATGCGCTCAGGGGATTGTCCGCTGAGTCGCACTCAAGCGGACCATGGTCCGGCTTCGTGTCCGCAGACAGGGCGTTCACCGGACATCTCGGGGTGCGGGGGGCTTTATCGGTGGGTATCAAGAACCCGTTAAGACGCCCCTCCGGCCATCGAGTGTGGGGTTGAATGGGCAATCGGCGCGGATCGTCCGCTTCCTGTTGTCCCCTGCCTGGGAGGTCGGAGCATTCCCGTGAGGTCGAGCAGAATCATCCTCCGACAGTCACGGACCTCCATCACCGCTGGACTGCACTACCTTGTGCGGGCGATCGTGACATGGGCTGCGCATCTGAGCCCCCGCCACCCCGCCCAGGTGATCGTTCTCGGTTTTGCGGTAGCGATCCTGATCGGGACCGCACTGCTGATGATTCCCACGTCCAAGGTCGGAGCGGGCAGTGCCACGTTCCTGGAGGCCCTGTTCACGGCTACTTCGGCAGTCTGCGTGACGGGGCTGATCGTCGTCGACACCCCGGTCTACTGGACGGGCAGCGGTCACGTCATCATCCTGGCTCTGATTCAGGTCGGCGGCTTCGGCATCATGTCCTTTGCCTCGCTTCTGAGCGTCCTGCTGGCCCGCCGCATGGGCCTGAGATCGCGCATCTCGACGGCAGTGGAAACGAAGAGCGTGGGTTTCGGTGACGTCCGCGGCGTCCTCCTCGGCGTCCTGCGGATCACCCTCATCGTCGAAGCAGTCACCGCGGTACTACTCGCAGCCCGGTTCCTCCTCGGGTATGACTACGGCCTTAATGAAGCTGTATGGCTGGGCATCTTCCACTCGGTCTCGTCCTTCAACAACGCCGGGTTCGCACTGTTCAGTGACAACCTGATCGGTTTCGCCGGGGACCCATGGATCTGCCTGCCGATCTGCGCCGCAGTGATCACCGGAGGGCTGGGGTTCCCCGTCCTGTTCGAACTCCGACGCCACTTCCGCTATCCCCGCAAATGGCACATGAACACCAAGCTCGTGCTCAGCGGGACGGTCATCCTCCTCGTCCTGGGCACTGTTTTCATCACTGCCGTCGAGTGGTCGAACCCCGCGACCCTCGGCTCCCTGAGGCCGGAAGAGCGAATCCTCGCGGGGTTCTTCCAGTCGACCATGACGCGCACCGCCGGGTTCAACAGTGTGGACTTCGCGCAGCTCGACCCCGTCACCCTGCTCGGGATGGACGTCCTCATGTTCATCGGCGCCGGCCCCGCCGGGACCGCCGGCGGCCTGAAGATCACGACGTTCGGTGTGCTGCTCTTCATCCTCCACACGGAGATCAGCGGCGGCACCGCGGTCAATGTCTGCGGCAAGCGTCTGCCTCGCTCGGTGCATCGGCAGGCCATCTCCATCGTGCTGCTCGCCGTCGGACTCGTCATCGGCGCGACGATGTTCCTCATGCTCATCACCGACTTCGGCCTCGACCGGATTCTTTTCGAGGTCATCTCGGCCTTCGCCACGGTGGGCCTGTCGACCGGCATCACCGCCGGCATCCCCCCGGCGGGTCAAGTGGCCCTGATCCTGGTGATGTTCGCCGGGCGACTCGGTCCGGTCACCCTGGCCACGGCGCTCGCGCTGCGTTCCAAACCGCTCTACTACGAATACCCGAAGGAAAGGCCCCTCATTGGCTAGGCAACGCATATTCTCCGCCACACCCATAGAAGCGATCGCGGCCGCCGACTCCGTCGCGGTCATCGGCCTCGGCCGGTTCGGGGGCGCCCTGGCCCTGGAACTGGAGGAAGCAGGAACCGAGGTCCTCGGGATCGACAGGGACGAGGAGACCGTCCAGTCCTACAACGGTCGCCTCACCCATGTAGTGCGCGCCGACACCACGAAAGAGGAAGCGCTACGCCAACTGTCCCTGCCCGAGTTCGACCGTGTCGTCGTCGGCATCGGAACCGACCTCGAAGCGAGCATCCTGACCACATCGATCCTCCTGCGCTTCGACCGGCCCACCATCTGGGCGAAGGCCATCAGCGAGCCACACGCCCAGATCCTGTCCCAGCTCGGGGTGGAGCGCGTGATCCGGCCCGAGCACGACATGGGCAAACGGGTAGCGCACCTCGTCCGTGGCACCATGCTCGACTACGTGGAGTTCGAGGACAACTTCGCCATGGTGAAAACCCGTCCACCACGCGAGTACTGGGACCGCGAACTCGGCACTACCGGCCTGCGCGCCAGGCACGGAGTCACGGTCGTCGCCGTCAAACGCAAAGGTGGCGAGTGGGACTACACCACGGCGCAGACCACCCTGTACGACGACGACGAGATCATCGTCGCCGGGCCCACGAGCAAAGCAGAACTCTTCAGCTCCCTGATGTAGACCACTCGTCCGAAGGTGCGGTATGGAAGTCGCGTCCGACACCACGAACAGTCGGTGCTGACACGGGTGCGGCAGGACTCATGCCGCTGCGCGCACTGGCTCTCCTCATGACCTCTCGCTGGTCCGTGCCTTCGCTCTCCCAATCGCGCACACCATCGTCGCTGGAAAGGGACGGCCTTGGTGGCGCCACAGGTGCCCGTGCTCGCCGGATGAGGGTCTTCGCGGTGGCGAACGGTCCCGGACGGAGGAAGATCAGGACTCACGCCCATCGGGACCGGCACCTCTGCTCGGCGGGGTCATGAGTGATCTTCGAGGAATCCGATGACGCGGTCGGTCGCCCGGGGGTCTTCGAGGTAGTAGCCGTGCCGTGCTCCGTCGAGGAGCTCGAGTTCCGCGCCGGGGATCGCTGCAGCGATACGCTCCGCGTTGGTCGGTGGGGTCATTTCGTCGTCGGTTCCGTGGATGACCAGGGTCGGCGAGGTGATGTCGGCAAGCCGGTCCCAGGCGTCGTGGGTGCGGCTGGCGGCAAGATGAAGACGTCGCGCGTGACGGGACGCTGTCTGGTTGAAGAACGCATGCGCATCAGCACGGCGTTCGCCGGTGCGGAAGAACAGGGCCGCGATCCTGTCCGGGTCGCCACTGGCCAGGTCCTTGCTGGCCTGTGCGGACCGGCGTGTCCCACGCTCATCCCCTGCGGTGGTAGCGCCGAGGACGAGGGCGCTGACTCGGGACGCGTGGTTGATCGCGATCCATTGCGCGACGCGCCCACCCATGGAATGCCCGTAGACGTGGGCGCGGTCGATGCCGGAGGCATCGAGTACCGCTATTGCGTCTCGGGCGAAGGATTCGGTCGTATAGCCCTCGTCCGGGCCGGCAGTGCTCTGTCCTGTGCCTCGGTGGTCGAAGGTGATGACACGGAAGCGCTCTTCCAGGGCCGGCAACAGCGCATCCCACGACGTGGAGTCGACCGCCTGACCGCTGATGAGAAGCAGTGGATGGCCCGAGCCGACGGATCGCCACGCGAGCCGTGTCCCGTCCGGAGCTGTCGCGCACTGCACTGGGGAATCTGCAGCCATGGTTCAATTCTGCCCGTCGTCCGCGAACGGCCGATCGTGGCACCCACACGTCGACACCGTCGAACGCCCAGGAAGGACAGTCGCGGGGCCTTCCTCCGCCGCACCGGTCGGCGACTGTGCGTCCAAGGTGGGCCCGATGTCCCCTTCGAGGATCGACATGTAGTGGACGTCCACCCATCGCCCGTCGAACCACAGGGCGTCTCGGCCCGTTCCCTCGAGGCGGAAGCCTATCTTCTCGTAGACGTGTCGGGCGCGAGGGTTGAAGGCGTAGACCTCGAGCGCTATCCGGTGAAGTCCCAGCTCGCGAATCCCGTACCGGACCATCAGGTCCGTAGCCTCGGTTCCCAGACCCCGACCGCGTCCTTCTGCACCGAGGAAGGTGCGGAAACTGCAGGACCTGTTCGACTCGTTCCAGTCATTGAGCACGACTTCTCCGACCATCGCGTTCGTCGCCCGATCGATGACAGCGAGGACGAGGCGATCGTCGGCAGAGCTCCAGTGCTCGTACGTCACGCGCAACTCATCGACTGTCCAGGGCAGCGTTGTCTCACTGCTGCAATGCACCGTTCCGGTCAGGATCGCGGCTTCGGCGTCCTGAAGCAGCCGATGGACGATCGGTGCGTCCTGCACGTCGATCGGTCGGAGCCTGACCCGCTGACCCTCGATGATGGGTTTGTGCGTGAAGATCGTGGCCATGCCGCCAGTTTGTCAGAGCACGCATCAATCCCCTGAATCACGTTGTGACCTGCCGCATACGAGCGAGATCCCGACGAATGTAGCGCAGGTGCGCCCACTCCTCCTCGAGGATCACGCGGATGCAGTCACCGACGCTGGGATGCCAGTCACCGCCGCCCCACGGGTCCTCGCGCTGCTCAGCGAGCAGGCCCGCTGTGACCGTTGCCAGGAACTCGGTCACCTGTTGTTGTCGCCCTGCCCGAACCGCGATGATCTCGGCGTGTGCCGGCGGGTCGACCCGGAAGATCGACATGTCGAAGCCCATCTCGTCGGCGCCGGTGAAGATCTGCCCGATCTCATGGAACGGCTGCTCCTTCCGCAGGATTCCGCCGCTCAGCCATGCATCGGTTGCCAGGATGAGGTGTCGCAGGGTCTGGGCCATGGACCATTCGTCCTCGACGTGCGCGTCCATCAGCTCGGGTGGTGTACTCGTCACCGTTTCCCGCCACGCGGACTGCACAGCGTTCCAGCCCTCGCGAAGGCCTTCGGGTGTCTGCGCCTTCTGCAGCTCGCGGCCCGGGAACTGCCGGTTGAGCTCGGCGTCCACGAGCGGGACCACGTCGACGCCGTTGACGAGGAGACTGCCGAAGAAGAGGTCGTGGCTGTCGATGTCGAGTCCGCCCACGTCGACGCCTCGCATCGACATACCACTGACATCTGAGAATCGCAGGGTGGCGTCCTTGAAACTCGTCCTGATGAAGGTTGCACCTTCGAACTCTTTCGTGCCGAAATAGGTCGTCATCGCCCTATCATCCGTGACGGGCCGCTGATGGGTCATGTCGGGTACGGGATCATCCGTTTCGGCGCGCTACTCGACATCACTCATGCCACATCGGACGCATCCCGCACAGACGCGGGATCAGATGCCTGTCGTCCGCCGGCCCGCGAGTTCCGACTCCAACTCTGGGCCGATCCGCTCTGCCGCCCGGACGTGGATCCGGACGGCCGCCCCCGCCGGTCCCGAGGCACCGCCGAGTTCCAGGTGCACCCGCCCGCACCTGGCTCACCGTCGCCCGGGTCTGACTGGTGCCATGTGCGAAAGTGGCGCCATGACTCTGGATGAAGAACTCGACCTGATCCTCGAGCGTCGGGACCGCAACGACATGGGGCCGACCCTTGAAGCTCTACTCCCCCTCTACGCCGCCCACTGCGAGAACGCCCGGGTGCTGTACGAGGTCGGCGGAGCCTACGACACCGCCGGACAGGAGGAGGTGGCGGAAGAGTTCTACCAGAAGGCTCTCACTGCCGGGCTGGAGGGTGATCTACTGCGGCGATGCTACGTCCAGTACGGATCGACGCTGAGGAATCTGGGCGAGTACGAGAAGTCGCTCACGGTCTTCAGTTCGGCTCGTACCGCGTTTCCCGACTCGGCGGCACTGGGGGTGTTCGAAGCCATCACCCTGCACGCCGCAGGCCGATCGCATGACACCATCGCGTCGCTGCTCGATCTGATCGTCGCCCACCTCAGCGATCCCGACATCGAGCGGTACAAGCCTGCGATCAGCGGGAATGCGACGCACATCCGCTCTCGTGGGGCGAGCACGTGAACCCGTTGAACGACGGCCCGAGACCGTGCCGCATCATTCTCCTTCCCGGCAGCGCCCGCAACGTGCGACGGACCGCGGATGATTCCTGACATGCAGGGTTCCGGCGACGCAGAGGTAGACGCCGCGTCGCCGGCTGCTCATCGGGGTTAGGCTCGGACCATTACCTGTCGGACGGCTGCATGGGGGTAGCAATGAGTATCGGTGGACCTGAAGTGCTCGTTCTCCTACTGATCTGGCTGGTCCTGATCGCGGTGGTCGGGCTTGCTCTGTACGCGGTCATCAGACTGGGCGTGAAACACGGGATGCGGTCCTACTATGCAGACGCTGCCCGCAGTCCCGACCCGACGAGCTAGGCCTGGCTGAACAGAAGGACCGCTCCCGCTGGGCGTGGTTCCTCATCTCCCTGTTCCTCGGACCGTTCGCCACCATCCTGATCGTCGTGACGAGACCACCCGCGCCTGTGGCTCCGCCAGGATCCCATACGGCAGTCCGAAGATCCCGACCGACCGACTAGCTGCGGTGTGGCCGATGCGCGTCTCCACGGGTCGATCCCACTGGCCCTCGGAAGCCGCCGAGGTGCCGGCCTCACGAGCTAGCCCGGTGAGCACCGGCGGAGCTACCGTAGACGCGGAGGCCCGGATGGATGAGCTCGACCAGTTGCTTACCGGTGGACGGACGGCCTACGAGCGCGGCGACTGGCAGGTTGCCCATCAGCAGCTGGAGGAGGCACGGACACGAGCGGAGCTCTCCTCCGACGACCTGAACCTGCTCGGCAGCGCCGCGTGGTGGGTCGGCCGGATCAGGCAAGCGTTGGAGATCTCCGAGACGATCTACCATCGGTTGCACCACGGCGGCGATGCGCTCGGTGCCGCCAGGAAGGCTCTCGACGTCGGACTGGTCTGGTTCATCCGCGGCGACCTGGTGATCGCGTCCGGCTGGGTCAACCGGGCCCGACGGATCCTGCAGGACCTGCCCGAAGGACTGGAGCACGGCTACCTGCTCTACCTGGAGGCCGCGCTCACGCTCGATGTCCGCGATCTCGGCCCGACGCGCGAGGCTGCTGCCGGGCTGCAGGACCTGGGGCGGCGCCTGCGGGCTCCGGCCCTTACAGCGTTCTCGCTCGTGCTCGCCGGCCTGGCGGACGTGCGCAGCGGCCGGACCGCGGCCGGGTTCGCCCAGTTGGACGAGGCGATGCTCCCGGTCCTCGCCGGCCGGCTGCCGCCCGAATGGGCCGGTGAGATCTACTGCATCGTGATCCACGCCTGCTACGACGTCAACGACCTGCACCGGATGAGGGCCTGGACCCACGCAACGGAGCAGTGGTGCGAACAGTTCTCCGGTGACGTGGTCTACTCGGGCATCTGCCGCATCCACCGGCTGCAACTCTCGAGTATCGAGGGCCACTGGGACGCCGCGGAGAACGCCATCGAGAGAAGCGGGGCCGAGCTCGTGGGCCGCAACAACTGGGTCGCGGGCGAGGCGTTCCACCAGCTCGGCGAACTCCGCCGGCTCCGGGGGGACACCGCCGGCGCCCGGACGGCCTACGAGCGGGCGCGCAGCCTCGGCACCGAACCCCAGCCCGGGGAGTCGCTGCTCCAGTACGCGTCGGGTGAGAAGGACGCCGCATGGTCCGGTGTGAGCGCGGCGCTGGCCGGGCGGGACCGTCTGGCCAGCGCCCGTCTGCTGCAGGCCGCCGTCGACATCGCCCTCGCGACGGGGCTCCAGGAGGACGCCGAGCGGCTCTGCAGCCAACTGGAGGAGAGCGCCGCCGTGCTGATCGCTCGGGCGCGGTACGCCGAGGCCATGCCCGTCCTGCAGGCCGCAGGTCGCGAGTACCGCGGGATGCACGCCCGCTACGAGACGGCCAGGATCCATGAACTCCTCGCCCAGGCGCACCGCGGGATGGGCCAGGCCGGTGCCGCGGCGGCGGACTCCGCGACCGCCCTGGCCATCTACCGGCAACTCGGTGCGCTGCCGGACATCCACCGGCTCGACGGCGGACCACTGCCCGGCGGGCTCACCCAGCGGGAGGTGGAGGTGCTCGCGCTCGTCGCCGCGGGGGCCAGCAACAGGTCGGCGGCCGAAGCCCTGTTCATCAGCCAGAAGACGGTCGGCCGGCACCTCGCCAACATCTTCGCGAAGATCGGGACCTCGTCACGGACCGCCGCTGCGGCCTGGGCCCACGACCACGGCGTACTCCCCCGCCGCTGAGCGCTGCAGGCGGGCACCGCGTCCCCGGACTCGAGCGTCCGTGGGAGGCAGGTGCATCGTTCGCCCCACAGGCACGCCGCGGAGGACGCATCGTTCGCCCGATGCCGGGCAGCGCCCGGCTTCCTAGAGTCGTATCAACCGGGCAGACAGGAGCCCGTCGCGAACAGGAAGAGAAGATCATGACCGTCAACCAGGACACTTCGCTCGAGGATGTCGCCGTCGGAACTCTCGATACCTCGGGATTCGATGCAGCTGAAACTACTGCCGAGGAGTTCGACGCCGAGGCGGCGGCGGCTCTTGCCGGACGCTTCATAGGCATCCTCAACGACGCGGCGATCGCCGTGCTGACGAGCATCGGCCACCAGACCGGACTCTTCGAGACACTGGCGACGCTGCCTGCGGCGACGAGTGAGCAGATCGCGGACGCCGCGGGTCTCGACGAGCGCTATGTCCGCGAATGGCTCGGCGGCATGACCGCGGCGCGCGTGGTCCGCTACGACCCCGACGACGGGACCTACCTGCTCCCCCGCGAGCATGCCGCGGTACTCACGAGTGCCGCGGGTCCCAACAACCTCGCCATCCTCATGCAGCACACGTCGATGATGGGCGAGATGGAGCAGCAGGTCATCGAGCGTTTCCGGCGCGGCGGCGGGCTATCCTACGAGGAGTACCCCCACTTCCACCGGAACATGGCCGAGACCAGTGCCGCGGTGCACGACCTCGCGCTGGTGGACGGTATCCTCCCCCTGGGCCCGGAGCTCCCGGGGCGGCTCAGGACCGGGATCGATGTCGCCGACATCGGCTGCGGCAGCGGACACGCGATCAACCTGATGGCACAGGCCTTCCCTGCGAGCCGGTTCACCGGCTACGACTTCTCCGAGTCGGCCATCGGCGCCGCCCGCGCCGAGGCCGACAGGATGGGGTTGTCCAATGCGACGTTCGACGTGCTCGACGTCACCCAGTTGGACATCGAGGCCGGCTTCGACGCGGTCACCGCTTTCGACGCGATCCACGATCAGGCCCACCCGGCGAGGGTGCTCCGAAACATCGAGCGGGCCCTGCGGCCCGGGGGGACGTTCCTGATGGTGGACATCAAGGCGTCCAGCAATGTCGAGGACAACATCGACCTCCCCTGGGGCAGCTACCTCTACGCCATCTCGACCGTCCATTGCATGAGCGTGTCGCTCGGGCTCGGCGGCGACGGCCTGGGAACGGTCTGGGGCGAGCAGCTCGCGCTGTCAATGCTCGGCGATGCCGGCTTCGGGGACGTCGAGGCCAAGGGCATCGACTCCGACCCGTTCAACGCCTACTTCGTCGCCCGGAAGTGACCGGAGGTCACCGCTGAGGTCCGACCGCGCCCGGGCTCCGCCGGAAGGCCCGGGCGCGGTCCTCCCGGCGCACGGCGCACACGCCCTCGGGAGAACGGGCGGACGAACCGCCGACCGTCTCCCAGGGCGTCAGAGGACGTCGAGGGCGTCGAGCCGGATGTGCACTGGCTCGCCCGTACGCCGGGCGGACAGCGCCGCGCGGCGTGCCCGCAGCTGGGCGGTGATGCCCGCAGCCGACCGGTAGGGGAAGAACAGCAGGACCCGGTGGCTGCCCTGCCCGGCCAGCGCATCCCCGGACGATGCGGGGGCGGCGCCCTTTGCAGCGCCGGCAGCGGAACGAGCCGCGAGCATCGCCTCCCGCCGGATGTCCGGGGGTACGGGAGCCGGACCGACGACGCGCGCGACGCCCTCCGTCTGCACACCCTCGAGGAAATGCGCGAGGGCCTCGCGGGTGCCGGTGAGCACCGCGTACCGGACGACCGGAGGCAGGCCGAGCTCCTGCCGCTCCGCGAGTTCCCGTGAGGCAGCACCGGCCGGATCCCACCGGACGAGGTGCCCCACCGCGACGTCGTCGTCGCCGGTGATCACGACCGTGCCGCCCGCCGTCGAGGGACGTGCGAGGACCGCGGCGGAGAACCAGCGGCGCAGGGCATCCTCGCCGGCGCGCAGCGACTCCCTGCTGAGCAGGGCGTTGCCGTCGAGCAGGATGACGGCGGCGTACCCTCCCGGCGCCACGGGTTCGGCACCCGGCGTGGCGACGACGACGGCGGGGACGTCCCGCACGGCGTCGACGATGTGCTCGCCCGCCGAGGAGACGACCGGCACCCCGGGGAACGCCCTTCCCAGTTCCTCCGCCGTGCGCGTTGCTCCCGCCACGGTCGCGCGGATACGGACTCCCCCGCACTCCCCGCAGGACCAGGAGGACTCGGGGCGGCCGCACCACCGGCACGCGAGGGGGGCGGAGCGACCGGGCTGTGCGAGCGGTCCGGCGCACGCGGAGCACCGGGCCGGGTGGCGGCACCGGTCGCAGGCGAGCGCCGGGGAGAAACCGGTGCGGGCGACCTGCAGCAGCACGGGGCCGCGCTTCAGCCCCGCCTGCGCGGCCGACCACGCGGCGTGCGGGATCCGGGCCTGGGCGGCGAGGGGGTCGCGTTCCATCTGGTACGCGTCGGCCGCATGGACGACGCGGGGCGTCCCACGGCGGACCTCGGCGCGGTCGGCCTGGATGGCGTGCGCCCAGCCCGTGTCGACGAGGCGTTGGGCCTCCGTGGTCCTGCCGATGGAGGTGAGCAGCATCGCCGTCCCCTCGTGCTCGGCCCGCAGCAGCAGCACGTCCCGGACGTGCTGGTATGGGGCCCGCTGCTCGATGTGCTGGTCGTCGCCGTCGTCCCAGAGGCAGACCAGGCCGAGGTCCTTCACGGGCGCGTAGGCGGCCGACCGGGTACCGACGGCGACGGTCGCCGTGCCGTGGAGGACGCGCAGGAAGTTCCGGTACCTCGGCGTCGCGCCGTCCTCCCCCGTCAGCCGGGCGACGGCGGGCGCGCCGAGCCGGGCGACGAGGGCCTCCTCCACCCGTGCGAGGTCACGCTGGTCGGGCACGACGACGACGGACCCGCGCCCCGAGGCGGCGGTGGCCGCCACGGCGTCGGCGATCTCCTCGGTCCACGCGGTGGGACCGTACCCGCCGAGGCTCGTGAGGACGGCCCGCGGAGACTCCCCCGCCCTGAGGTGCTGCAGGTAGGTCCGTCCGTTGACGTAGCGGCCGAAGCTGCCGGAGGACCGGGGTTCCACGTAGACGGGGAGCGCGGGTTCCTGTGTGTCGTCCGGGACCGCCTCCGGTATCTGCCTGCCGGCCGGGAACTCCGTCTCGACGCGGGCCATGCGCGGCGGAACGGCGGACCGCAGGACATCGCTCACGGTGCCCACGGACCGCGCTGCGACGGCGGTCGCGAGGGCCAGGATCTCGGGCGTGAGCACCTGCTGCGAGGAGACGACCTTGCCAAGTGGCAGGAGCGTGGCGGTCGTGCTGGCCTCGTCGACCCGTTCGGCCAGGAACGCGGCCTGCTCCCGTCCGGCGAACCGCACCTTCACGCGGACCCCTGGCTGCGCCTCGGTGTCCATCGCGGCCGGCACCGCGTAGTCGAAGAAGCGGTCGAGGTGCGGCAGCTGGGCATCGAGGACGACCCGCGCGACGGGCAGTGACGACGCCCGCTCGGGGTCGGCGAGGGGCAGTTTGGCGGGGCCGAATCCGTGCAGGAGCGACAGCTGGCCATCGGTACCCGGGGTCGGTCGCGTGGCGGGACGCGTCGTCTCCGTCATGATGCTGCGGCGGGCGACGCGTGCCGCCCGCCGTCCCCTCCCGCCTCAGGCGTTGAAGTAGCTCCGCAGCTTGTCCACACGGTCCTTGCGCTCCCAGGTGAAGTCGTCCTCCTCGCGGCCGAAGTGGCCGTGCGCCGCCGTCCGCTGGTAGATCGGGCGCTTGAGGTCGAGTGCGTTGATGATGCCGAGCGGGCGCAGGTCGAAGAGCTCGCTGATCGCGGTGCCGATCGCCTGCGGGTCGACGGTCTCGGTGCCGAACGTCTCGACATAGATGCCGACGGGCTGCGCCATGCCGATGGCGTAGGCGATCTGGATCTCCGCGCGGCGGGCGAGGCCGGCCGCGACGACGTTCTTGGCGACCCAGCGCATCGCATAGGCGGCAGACCGGTCGACCTTCGACGGGTCCTTGCCGCTGAATGCTCCGCCGCCGTGGCGTGCCATGCCGCCGTAGGTGTCGACGATGATCTTGCGTCCGGTGAGGCCGGCGTCGCCCACGGGGCCGCCGATGATGAAGGCGCCTCCCGGGTTGAGGATGTGCCGGACGTTCGAGGCATCGAGCTCGGACTCCGCCAGGACCGGGGTGATCACGTGCTCGACGAGGTCGGCGCGCAGCTCGTCGAGGGAGACGTCCGCGGCGTGCTGCGACGAGATGACGACGGAGTCGATGGTCACCGGCCGGTCGCCGTCGTACCCGATGGTGACCTGCGTCTTGCCGTCCGGGCGCAGGTACGGGAGGGTGCCGTCCTTGCGGACGGTGGTGAGGCGTTCGGACAGGCGGTGGGACAGCCAGATGGGCGTGGGCATGAGCACCGACGTCTCGTCGCTCGCATAGCCGAACATGATGCCCTGGTCCCCCGCGCCCTGCGCGTCGTACGGATCGAGGCCCGTGCCTTCGCGGGTCTCGAGGGAGGTGAAGACACCGGAGGCGATCTCCGCGCTCTGCTGGCCGATGGACACCGAGACACCGCAGCGGGCACCGTCGAAGCCGTTGGCCGAGGAGTCGTAGCCGATGCCGAGGATGGTCTTGCGGACGATGTCGGGGATCTCCACGTAGGCCTCGGTGGTGACCTCGCCCGCCACATGGACGAGGCCGGTCGTGACGAGGGTCTCCACCGCCACGCGGGAGGCGGGATCCTGCTCGAGCAGGCCGTCGAGGATCGCGTCGCTGATCTGGTCGCAGATCTTGTCCGGATGACCCTCGGTGACCGACTCCGACGTGAAGAGGCGCAGGGGGGAATCAGGGCTGGGTGATTTCACGTGCCCACTCTACTTGGTCGGAGGGACAGTCCCGCCCGGGTGCTACGCGCCGCGACGCCGCCGCACGGGATGCCGACGGCGCGCCGCGACGGGGGTGCTCAGCGGGCCAGCAGGCTCGCCGCGTGGCTGATGACGGCGTCCGCGACGACGCGCTTGGTGCCGCGCAGCGGGGCCGATTCGCTGCCGCCGGCGTCGAGGATGGTGACCTCGTTGGAGTCGGCCCCGAAGACCCGGTCGGAGCCCACGACGTTGAGCACGAGGAAGTCGCATCCCTTCCGTGCGAGCTTCGCGCGGGCATGGGTGAGGGGATCGGCCGTCGCGTCGCCCGTCTCGGCGGCGAATCCGGCGATGACCAGCGGGCCGTCCCGCCCGTCCCGGCCGAGCAGGGCCTCCCGGGCGAGGACGGCGTCACGGAGCACGTCGGGGTTGCGGACGAGCGTGAGCACCGGGTCGGTGCCGTCGTCGTTCTTCTTGATCTTGGTGGCGGCCGTCTCGGCGGGGCGGAAGTCCGCCACCGCGGCCGCCATGACGAGCACGTCCGTGGCCGGCAGCGCCTCGAGGACGGCGTCGCGCAGCTGGAGTGCCGACTCGACGCGGACGATGTCGCACCCGCGGGGCGGGGCGACCTCCGCGTGGGCGAGCACGAGGGTCACGAGGGCCCCCTGGGCGAGGGCCGCCTCGGCCAGCGCCATGCCCTGCTTGCCGGAGGACCGGTTGCCGAGGAACCGCACCGGGTCGAGCGCCTCCCGGGTACCGCCGACGGAGATGGTGACGCGCTTGCCCTGCAGGGCGCCGTCGCCGGCTCCGCCTCCGTCGGTGGCGGCCAGGGCCGCGGCGAAGATGTCCGCCGGCTCGGGAAGCCTGCCGGGGCCCGAGTCGGCGCCCGTGAGGCGGCCGGACGTAGGCTCGATCACGGTGATGCCGCGGGAGCGGAGGACCTCGACGTTCGCACGGGTGGCGGCATGCCGCCACATCTCGGTGTGCATCGCCGGGGCCATAACCACGGGTCCGCGTGCCATGAGGAGGGTCCCGGTCAGGAGGTCGTCGGCCAGGCCGGCCGCCGCGCGGGCGAGGACGTCGGCGGTGGCGGGCGCGACGACGATCAGGTCGGCCTCGTGCCCGAGGCGCACGTGGTTCACCTTGTCGACGTCGTCCCAGACGCTGTTGCTGACGGGATGGCCGGACAGGGCCTCCCACGTCGCCGTCCCCACGAAGCGCGTGGCGGCCTCGGTGGGGATGACCGTGACGTCGTGGCCGGACTCCGTGAAAAGACGGAGGAGGGATGCTGCCTTGTAGGCTGCGATCCCTCCTCCGACACCAAGTACTATGCGCACCGGTTAGCTACCGCCGACTGGGTGATATCGGCGTGCTACTCGGACTGTTCCATGGGCGCGGACACGAGCATGCCCTCGTTGATCTCGCGCAGCGCGATGGAGAGCGGCTTCTCGTTGAGCTTCGTGTCCACGAGCGGGCCGACGTACTCGAACAGGCCCTCGTGGAGCTGCGAGTAGTACGCGTTGATCTGGCGGGCACGCTTGGCGCCGTAGATCACGAGGGCGTACTTCGAGTCCGCGACCTCCAGGAGGGAGTCGATCGGCGGGTTGATGATGCCTTCGGGCTGAGATGACACAAATTCTCCAAAAATTAGGCGGAACGGCTGGTGCGGGGCCTCTCAGCGCTGCAGCGGACGCAGTCCCATCAGTGATACGAGCTCGTCTGCCGCATGCTCCACGCTGTCGTTGACGACGGTGTGGTTGAATTCCGGCTCGGCGGCAAGTTCCAGTTTAGCGGTTTCCAGGCGTTGCTGCTGTTCCTCCGGTGTTTCGGTGCCGCGGCCCACGAGGCGGCGCACCATCTCGTCCCAGGTGGGCGGTGCGAGGAACACGAATGTCGCCTCCGGCATGCTCTCCTTGACCTGGCGCGCACCCTGCAGATCGATCTCCAGCAGGACGGTCCGGCCCTCGTCCATCGCGGCCTGGACGGTGCGCCGGAGCGTACCGTACCGGTTGCGGCCGTGGACCACGGCCCACTCGAGCAACTGCCCGTCGGCGACGAGCTGGTCGAACTCGTCGGAGGAGACGAAGAAGTAGTGCACCCCGTCCACCTCGCCGGGGCGGGGCGGGCGCGTGGTCGCCGAGACGGAGAGCCACACCTCGGGGTAGTTGTCCCGGATGTAGGTCGAGACTGTCCCCTTGCCGACCGCGGTGGGACCGGCAAGGACTGTCAGCCGAGGCTGTGACACTAATGCTTCCTTACTTGCCGGCCGGGCCGGCGTGATGTTGTTCGAGGTACAGGACCAGGGCCTTGCGCTGATGGATGCCGAGGCCGCGTACACGGCGCGTTGCGGCGATGCCGACCTCTGCCATGATGGCCGCCGCGCGCACGTCGCCCACGCCGGGCAGTGCCTTGAGGAGGTCCAGGACCTTCAGACGGCCCACGGCGTCGTCGCCGTCCGGGTTGTCGATGACCTCCGCCACCGAAAGCTTACCGGTCTTGAGCCGGGACTTGACGTCCGCCCGTACCGCACGCGCCGCCGTCGCCTTCCCGCGTGCCAGGGTTCGTTCGTCATCCGTCAGTGGCTTCAGGCTCACGCGTGCTCCCTGCGCTGGACGGCACCACGGATGGCGGCGACCGCTCGTCGTCTCGCTCGGTCAAGGGTCTCCCCGGAAACGGGGTTCGGGCTGGAACCGAACCTACCGGGCGCAGCCCTCCGAAATCAATGCGCCCGGTGTCGGGCGCACCGGTCAGGCGAGCTCGTCCCGGGTGTGTTCCGCGGCTTCCCGCAGGCCGGCGGCACCGGGTCCGGCGGCGAGGATGGCACGGCTCGACGTCGGGAGCACGAACGGCAGGGCGTCCCCGAAGGCTTCCCGCAGCTCGTGCGGCCCGGCACCCTGCGCTCCCACGCCGGGCGCGAGGATGGGGCCGTTGAGGCCGGCCAGGTCGAGGCCGAGGTCCCGTGCGGCGGACCCGACGGTCGCGCCGACCACCAGGCCGACGTACCCGGGTCCGGGGCCGGCGTTCTCCGCGGCGGCCGCGTGGGCGATCGAGCGTGCGACGGACGCGTCGCCGCCCACGTGCTGGACGGATCGGCCCTCGGGGTTCGAGGTCAGCGCGAGGACGAACACGCCGCGCCCGGTGGCGGCGGCGAGGTCGAGGGCAGGCCGGAGGGACTCGAAGCCGAGATACGGGTTCAGCGTGACGGCGTCGGCCGCGAGGGGCCGGCCCTCCCCCAGCCATGCGTCCGCGTAGGCCTGCATGGTGGAGCCGATGTCGCCGCGCTTCGCGTCGGCGATGGTCAGCACGCCGGCGTCGGCCGCCCGGGCGAGCAGGGTCTCGAGGACGGCGAGCCCACGAGCACCGTGGCGTTCGTACAGCGCGACCTGCGGCTTCAGGGCCGCGGCCACGGGTCCGACCGCGTCGAGCACGGTCAGCGAGAACCGCTCGAGCCCGGACGGCGAGTCCTCGAGCCCCCAGGCCGCGAGCAGCCCGGGGTGCGGGTCGATGCCGACGCACAGGCTCCCCCGGGCCGTGCGTGCCGCCGCGAGCCGCTCCCCGAACGGGGCGCGGACCGCGGCGCCGGCCTCAGGAGGCATCGCGGGCCTCGGTCGCTGCGCGCAGGTTCGCCGCATGCTCCTGCAGGCTCGTCACGGACCACTCGTAGGAGCGCATGGCCTCGATCGCCTGCACGGCCGCTCCCACCTCGGGGATCGTCGTGATGACGGGGAGCCCGTAGGACGTCGCGGCGGCGCGGATCTCGTAGCCGTCCCCGCGCGCCTGGCCGCCGGAGGGCGTGTTGATGATCATGTCGATGCCGCCCTCCGTGATGAGGTCGACGACGGTGCCCTCCCCCGCGGCGCCGGAGCCCTCGGCGACCTTGCGCACCGTCGTGGCCTGGATACCGTTGCGGCGCAGCACATCGGCGGTCCCGCCGGTCGAGACGATCTCGAAGCCGAGGTCCACGAGGCGCTTTACCGGCATGATGATGGCGCGCTTGTCCCGGTTCGCGACGGAGACGAAGACCTTGCCCTCGACGGGCAGCGCCGCGTTCGCGGCCGCCTGGCTCTTCGCGAAGGCCGTGTCGAAGTACTTGTCGATGCCCATGACCTCGCCGGTGGAGCGCATCTCGGGGCCGAGCAGCGAATCGACGACGGTGCCCTCCGGTGTGCGGAAGCGGCTGAAGGGCAGCACGGCCTCCTTGACGGAGACGGGGGCGTCGAGCGGGAGGGACCCGCCGTCGCCCTGCGCCGGCAGCAGCCCGCGCTCCCGCAGCTCGGCGACGGTGACACCGGTGCCGATGAGCGCCGCCCCCTTGGCGAGCTGCACGCCGGTGGCCTTCGAGACGAAGGGCACCGTCCGGGAGGCCCGCGGGTTCGCCTCGAGGACGTACAGCACGTCGGAGGCGAGGGCGAACTGGATGTTGATGAGGCCCCGCACCCCGACGCCCTCCGCAATGGCGAGCGTGGCCTCCCGGACGCGCTGCAGCACGTCGGCGCCGAGCGTGATCGGCGGCAGGACGCACGCGGAGTCGCCGGAGTGGATGCCGGCCTCCTCGATGTGCTCCATGATGCCGCCGAGGTACATCTCCGCCCCGTCGTACAGCGCGTCGACGTCGATCTCGATGGCGTCCTCGAGGAAGCGGTCGATGAGCACCGGGTGGGCCTCGGTGATCTCCGTGGCGTTGGCGATGTAGCGCGAGAGGTTCGCCTCGTCGTAGACGATCTCCATGCCGCGACCGCCGAGCACGTAGGAGGGCCGGACCAGCACGGGGTAGCCGATGTCGTCGGCGATCCGCTTGGCGTCCTCGAAGGACACCGCGGTGCCGTTCTTCGGGGCGATGAGCCCGCCGGCGTCGAGCACGCGGCTGAAGGCGCCGCGGTGCTCGGCGAGATCGATGGCCTCCGGGGACGTGCCCAGGATGGGGATGCCGGCGTCGGCGAGTTCCTGGGCGAGCTTCAGCGGGGTCTGACCGCCGAGCTGCACGAAGACACCGAGCACGCCTCCCGTCCGCTCCTCGGCCGCGAGGACCTCGAGGACGTCCTCGAGGGTCAGGGGCTCGAAGTACAGGCGCGTGGAGATGTCGTAGTCCGTGGACACCGTCTCGGGATTGCAGTTGATCATGACGGTCTCGTAGCCGGCCTCGCGCAGCGCCATGGTGGCGTGGACGCACGAGTAGTCGAACTCGATGCCCTGCCCGATCCGGTTCGGCCCGGAGCCCAGGATGACGACCGACGGCTTCTCGTGCGCCGCCACCTCGTCCTCCTCGTCGTAGGACGAGTAGTGGTACGGCGTGTAGGCGGCGAACTCCGCCGCGCAGGTGTCCACGGTCTTGAAGACGGGCCGGATGCCGAGGGCGTGCCGGACACCGCGGACGACGGCGTCGGGCGTGTGGGTGAGCGCGCCGATCTGCTCGTCCGAGAAGCCGTGGCGTTTGGCGAGCCGCAGGACGTCCTCGGTGAGGTTGGCCGCCGTGCGCACCTCGTCGGCGACCTCGTTGAGCAGGACCAGCTGGTCGAGGAACCAGGGGTCGATGCCCGTGGCCTCGTAGAGGCGCTCGACGCCCGCGCCGCCGAGCAGGGCGCGCTGCACCTGCGAGAGGCGCTCGGTCGTGGGGCGTCTGGCGGCCTCCACGAGGGCGTCGACCTCGTCCGCGCCGACGGGCGCGAAGGAGAGCTGCGAGCCCTTCTGCTCGAGCGAGCGCAGGGCCTTCTGCAGGGCCTCGGTGAAGTTGCGGCCCATGGCCATCGCCTCGCCGACGGACTTCATGGTGGTGGTGAGCGTGGGGTCCGCCGCGGGGAACTTCTCGAACGCGAACCGCGGGACCTTCACCACCACGTAGTCGAGGGTCGGCTCGAAGGACGCCGGGGTCTTCAGCGTGATGTCGTTCGGGATCTCGTCGAGCGTGTAGCCGAGCGACAGCTTCGTCGCGATCTTCGCGATCGCGAACCCGGTGGCCTTCGACGCCAGCGCCGAGGAGCGGGACACGCGGGGGTTCATCTCGATCACGACGACGCGGCCCGTGCCGGGCTCGACGGCGAACTGGATGTTGCAGCCGCCCGTGTCGACGCCGACCTCGCGGATCACCGCGATCGAGATGTCGCGGAGGCGCTGGTACTCACGGTCGGTGAGCGTGAGCGCGGGAGCCACGGTGATGGAGTCGCCGGTGTGGACACCCACCGGGTCGAAGTTCTCGATGGAGCAGACGACCACGACGTTGTCGTTCCTGTCGCGCATCATCTCGAGCTCGTACTCCTTCCACCCGAGGATGCTCTCCTCGAGGAGGACCTCGCTCGTGGGGCTGTACTGCAGGCCCTGGCCGACGATGCGGCGCAGGTCCTGCTCGGTGTACGCGAGCCCGGAACCGAGCCCGCCCATCGTGAAGGAGGGGCGGACCACCATGGGGTAGCCGAGGTCGTCGGCGGCGACGAGGGCCTCGTCGATCGTGTGGATGATCGCGGAGCGCGCGGACTCGGCGCCGCAGCGCTCGACGACGCCCTTGAACTTCTCGCGGTCCTCGCCGAGCTCGATCGCGGCGATGTTCGCGCCGATGAGCTCGACGCCGAACTTCTCGAGCACGCCGTTCTTGTCGAGCGCGATCGCCGTGTTGAGCGCGGTCTGCCCGCCGAGGGTCGGCAGCAGGGCGTCGGGCCGCTCCTTCTCGATGATCTTCGCGACGACGTCGGGCGTGATCGGCTCGACGTAGGTCGCGTCCGCGAACTCGGGATCCGTCATGATGGTCGCCGGGTTCGAGTTGACGAGGATGACCCGCAGGCCCTCCTCGCGCAGGACGCGCAGCGCCTGCGTGCCCGAGTAGTCGAATTCGGCGGCCTGCCCGATGACGATCGGGCCGGAGCCGATGACCAGGACGCTCTTGAGGTCGGTTCTGCGGGGCATCAGTTCTCTTCCTGCGTTGTGCCGGGGCGTGTGCTGTCGTGGCGGGGCTGCGTGCCCGTCACCCTGGATCCGTGCGTGCCGGGTTCCTCGCCGGCCGCACGGGCGAGCGCCGCCGCTTCGGAGGGGGCGTCGAGGGACGACGCGAGGACGGCGTCGCCCGAGCCGGGGTCCGCCTTCTCGGCCTGCATGAGGGCGATGAAGCGGTCGAAGAGGTACGCCGAGTCGTGGGGGCCGGCGGCCGCCTCCGGGTGGTACTGGACGGAGAAGGCGGGCAGGTCGAGGCAGGCGAGGCCCTCGACGACGTCGTCGTTGAGGTTCACGTGGCTCACCTCGACGCGGCCGTACGAGCCCACGGGCGCCTCGACCGGGCCGTCGAGCGGCGCGTCGACCGCGAACCCGTGGTTGTGCGAGGTGATCTCGACCTTGCCGGTGCGGCGGTCGAGGACGGGCTGGTTGATGCCGCGGTGGCCGTAGCGCAGTTTGTACGTGCCGAAGCCGAGGGCGCGTCCGAGGATCTGGTTGCCGAAGCAGATGCCGAAGAACGGCATCCGGGCGTCGAGGACGCGGCGCAGGAGTTCCACCTGAGCGTCGGCGGTCGCGGGATCGCCCGGACCGTTGGACATGAACACGCCGTCCGGCGCCGCCCGGGTGATGTCGGCGAAGCTGGCCCCGGCGGGCAGGACCACGGTCCGCACGCCGCGCTGGGCGAAGTGCTTGGGCGTCATGGCCTTGATGCCGAGGTCGAGGGCCGCGATGGTGGCGACCGTCCCTCCGGTCCAGCCGTGGTCGGCGGGCTCGACGACGTAGGCCTCGTCGATGCTGACCTCCTCGGCGAGGCGGGCTCCGGCCATGGCAGGCTGGGCGAGGACCTGCTCGACGAGCCGCTCCTGGTTCGACGCGGCATCGGCGCCGGAGAAGATCCCGGCCCGCATGGCGCCGCGCTCGCGGAGGTGCCGGGTGATGGCGCGCGTGTCCACTCCCTCGATACCGACGACGCCCTGCTCGCGCAGCTGCTCGTCGAGGCTCTGCTCGGAGCGCCAGTTGGACGGGCGGCGGGCGGCGTCGCGGACGATGTAGCCGGCCACCCAGATGCGGCGCGACTCGGCGTCGTCAGCGTTCACTCCCGTGTTGCCGATGTGCGGTGCGGTCTGCACCACGAGCTGGCGGGCGTAGGACGGGTCGGTGATGGTCTCCTGGTAGCCGGTCATGCCGGTCGCGAAGACGGCCTCGCCGAGCGCGGTGCCCTCGGCGCCGTACGCGCGGCCACGGAACGTGCGCCCGTCCTCCAGGACGAGCACCGCGGGTGTCTTCGGTCGGTCCGGTGCCTTCGATGGAGCGTGGCTCACAGCTGTTCCCTGCCTTCGGGGGTCGGTGGAGTTCGATGGTCTGCAGTACGTGGAGTGCCGGGCGTGCCGGGTCCGTCGGCTGTCCCGTCCGGGACGAGCGCCGCGATCGCGGCGACGAGCTGGGCCTTCTGCGCGGGGTGGCGGGTGCGGAAGCCGGTGTCGACGCGCCCGGTGCCGAGGCGCCAGGTCATGACGACGAGGCCTTCCTTCTCGACGAACTTGCCCGTCATGCCGGCGGCGAGGTGCACCGACGTGAGGTCGGCGCGGGGGATGAAGACGGTGCGGGCACCGGTGCGGTCGAGGACCACGCCGTCGGGGTGCACTGCTGCGACGGCGTTGCCGCGGAGACCGAGACCGTGGACCGCGATGCGGTCGAGCCAGTCCCCCGCCGTCGTCGTCGCGACGTACTGTCCTTCCGCCGCGTAGAGGACCGGTCCGGGGTCGGCGGGCGTCTCCGGCGGCGCGGGGACGTCCGCCTGGCGGCGGAGCCGGTTGCGCCACCCGAGCGCCATGAGCGCGACGAGGACCGCGATGATGCCCAGCGTCAGGGCCACCCAGCCTAGATACTCCATGCCGGAGCCTCCCCGGTCGCGCCGAGTGCTGCCGGGCGCGGGGTGGCGAGCCGGCCGTCGAGGACCGTGGCGTGCCCGGCGAAGAAGGTCGCACGCACGCTGCCGGGCAGTTCGAGGCCGCGGAACGGGCTGTTGCGTCCCTTCGTGGCCATCGTCGAGGGATCGACCGTCCAGCGCGCCGTGGGGTCGACGAGGATCAGGTTCGCCGGCTCGCCCGCGGCGAGGGGACGGCCCTGGTGCGCGAGCCGGCCGATCCGGGCCGGTGTCACGGACGTGACGCGGGCGAAGCCCTCCCAGTCGAGCAGCCCGGTCTCCACCATGGCGTGCTGCACCACGGACAGGGCCGTCTCGAGGCCGGTCATGCCCATGGCGGCCTGCGCCCACTCGCATTCCTTGTGCTCGCTCGGGTGCGGAGCGTGGTCCGTGCCGACGACGTCGATCGTCCCGTCGGCGAGGGCCGCACGGAGGGCGGAGACGTCGTCGGGGGTGCGCAGCGGCGGGTTGACCTTGTAGACGGGGTCGTAGCTGCGGACCAGGTCGTCGGTGAGGAGCAGGTGGTGCGGCGTGACCTCGGCGGTGACGTGGATGCCGCGGGCCTTGGCCCACCGGATGATCTCGACGGAGCCGGCCGTGGAGACGTGGCAGACGTGGAGGCGCGAGCCGACGTGCTGGGCGAGCAGGACGTCGCGGGCGATGATGCTCTCCTCGGCGACCGCGGGCCAGCCGGTCAGTCCGAGGACCGCGGAGACGTCGCCCTCGTTCATCTGGGCACCCTCGGTGAGGCGCGGTTCCTGCGCGTGCTGCGCGATCACGCCGTCGAACGCCTTGACGTATTCGAGGGCGCGGCGCATGAGCACCGGGTCGGAGACGCAGATGCCGTCGTCGGAGAAGACGCGCACGGAGGCCCGCGACTCGGCCATGGCTCCGAGCTCGGCGAGGCGTTCGCCGCCGAGGCCGACGGTGACGGCGCCGACGGGCCGCACCTCCACCCATCCGGAGGCGAGGCCCAGGCGGTACACCTGTTCCACGACGCCCGCGGTGTCGGCCACCGGCGAGCTGTTGGCCATGGCGTGGATCGCGGTGAAACCGCCGAGGGCGGCGGCGCGGGATCCGGTCTCGACCGTCTCGGCGTCCTCGCGTCCCGGCTCCCGGAGGTGGGTGTGGAGGTCCACCATGCCGGGCAGGGCGACGAGCCCTGCGGCGTCGATGATGGCCGCGTCCGGCGAGGCCTCGCCCGCTGCGGCGCTGCCCACGGCCGCGATGACGCCGTCGCGCAGGAGGAGGTCCCCGGCGTCGCGTCCGAGGAGGGAGGCGCCGCGGATGAGGTACTGGGTCGGGGCTGCGGGGGTGCTGGCGGGGGTGGTCACGGGGTGCGGCCTTCCGGGATCAGGACGGTCAGGTCGTCGTGCTGGTCGTGCGTGTCGTCGTGCGGGTCTCCCGCGAGCAGCAGGTACAGCGTGGCCATCCGGACGGAGACGCCGTTGCGGACCTGCGCGAGGACCGTGGAGCGCGGGGAGTCGGCGGCGGCGGAGGAGATCTCCAGTCCGCGGTTCATGGGGCCGGGGTGCATGATGACGGTGTCGTCGAGGCCCAGCGTGTCGAGCAGGGCGAGCCGCCCGTCGTCGAATCCCCACCGCCGCGAGTACTCCCGCGTGGAGGGGAAGAACGCCGCGTTCATGCGCTCGGCCTGCAGGCGGAGCATCATGACGGCGTCGGGCCGCTCGGCCAGGGCGTCGTCGAGGTTGTAGAAGACCGTGCAGGGCCAGGCGCCCACGCCGACGGGCAGCAGCGTGGGCGGACCGGCGAGCAGCACCTCCGCCCCGAGGGTCGTCAGGAGCCACACGTTGGAGCGGGCGACGCGCGAGTGGAGGACGTCGCCGACGATCAGCACCTTCATGCCGGTGAGGTCCGTGCCGGCGGACGCGGTACCGCCCACCTGCGCCCAGTGCCGGCGGAGCGTGAAGGCGTCGAGGAGGGCCTGCGTGGGGTGTTCGTGCGTGCCGTCGCCGGCGTTGACGACGGCCGCGTCGATCCAGCCCGAGGCCGCCAGGCGGGCGGGAGCGCCCGAGGCGGGGTGACGGATGACCACGGCGTCCGCGCTCATGGCCTCCAGGGTCTGCGCGGTGTCCTTGAGGGATTCGCCCTTGGAGACCGAGGAGCCCTTCGCCGCGAAGTTGATGACGTCCGCGGACAGCCGCTTCGCCGCCGCCTCGAACGAGATGCGCGTGCGGGTGGAGTCCTCGAAGAAGAGGTTCACGACGGTGCGTCCACGCAGCGCGGGAAGCTTCTTGATCTCGCGCTCCCCCACCGCCGCCATCTCCTCGGCGACGTCGAGGAGGCGCAGCGCGTTCCTCGCGGAGAGGTCCTGCGTGCTCAGCAGGTGCTTCACACGCGGTCCTCGATGACGACCTCGTTGACCGCCGAGCCGCCGATCAGGTCGATCTCGGCGAGGTGGACGCGCACGCGCTCGCGGGACGACGTCGGGAGGTTCTTGCCGACGTGGTCGGCCCGGATCGGCAGTTCCCGGTGCCCGCGGTCCACGAGGACGGCGAGGCGGACGGTGCGGGGGCGGCCGAGGTCGGCGAGGGCGTCGAGGGCGGCGCGGACGGTCCGTCCGGAGTACAGCACGTCGTCGACGAGCACCACGACCTTGTCGTCGATGCCCGACGGCGGCAGCTGGGTGGCCAGCGGGGAGCGGGTGGGGTGGCGCCGGAGGTCGTCCCGGTACATGGTGACGTCGAGCTGCCCGGTGATGAGGTCCGGGTCGACGGCGGGGTCGACGGCGGCGATCTTCTGGGCGAGCCGCTGGGCGAGGGGGAAACCCCTGCGCGGGATGCCGAGGAGGACGAGGTCGCGGGAGCCCTTGTTCGCCTCGAGGATCTCGTGGGCGATGCGCGTGAGTGCGCGGTCTATGTCTGCTTCTGCGAGAACAACGCGCTTGTGCGGGCCGGATTCCGGGGTAGGCACGGTCATAACACGCCTCCTCCTTCCCCGCCTCACCGGACGGAATTTAAAGGTTGGTTGCGATGCCAAAACTACCACAGCGCCGCTTGCACCTAGGGTTGCATCATGGCTATGAACACCCCCGGCGCGGGCCCGAGCGGCCCGCTGGAGAACGGCCCGCAGGGCTACGGGCAGCGACCACAGGACCACCACCCCCACGAGTCCCAGGGCTGGTGGGGCGCCACGACGCTGCGGCACCACCACCCCGCACCCGCCCGTCCGGGAGGGCTCCCCTTCCAGCCGGTCTGGAACCAGCCGCCGCCCCGCCGCCGCGGCGTGTTCAACGTCATACTCGTCATCCTCGCGGCTCTCGTGGTGGCCAGCGTCCTCCTCCTGCTGTCCCTGTCGCTCGGGCCGTCGGCGTTCCTGCTGTGCGGGTTCCTCGCCCTCGTGCCCCTCGGTATCTGCCTGCTCGGCCTGCGCTGGATCGACCGCTGGGATCCCGAGCCGCGAGGCGCCCGGCTCTTCGCGTTCCTCTGGGGCGCCGGGGCCTCCGTGGTCGTGACGCTCCTGCTCGGCACCTACGTGGTGGACCTGCTCGGCAGCGCCCTCGCCACGACCTCCCCGGAGGTGATCGGGCCCGTGCTGCAGGCGCCGCTGGTCGAGGAGTTCGCCAAGGGCCTCGGCGTGCTGATCCTCGTGTATACGCGCCGCAGCCACTTCGACGGCCCGGTGGACGGCATCGTCTACGCCGGCACGGTCGCGGCGGGCTTCGCGTTCACCGAGAACATCCTGTACTTCGGCGCGGCCGTCCGCGACTCGGGCGATGCGGGTGCCCTCGCGGGGGTCTTCATCCTCCGCGGCCTGTTCTCGCCCTTCGCGCACGTCATGTTCACCTCGCTCCTCGGCTTCGTCCTCGGGTACGCGCTGAGCCGCGGCGGCGGGAACGCGCGGATCCTCGGCGCGTTCGTCCTCGGACTCGTGCCCGCGATCGCAGGCCACATGCTGTGGAACGGCGGCACTCTCGTCCTGTTCGACAACTTCCTGCTGTTCTACCTGGTGGTGCAGGTGCCGCTGTTCATCGCCGCCGTGGTCGCCGTCGTCCTCCTCCGGCGCTCGGAGCGGCGCCTCACGGAGGCCCGCCTCGGTGACTACGCGCGCGCCGGCTGGTTCACGCCCGAGGAGGTGCGCATGCTCGCCACCCGTCCGGGGCGGTCGCAGGCTCTCTCGTGGGCCGCGTCGGTGGGAGCGAAGGGCGACATGCGCGAGTTCATCCGCACGGGATCGCGCATCGCCTACACGCGCCAGCGCCTGCTCGGCGGGCGACGCGACGCCGACTACGCGGCGGAGGAGCGCACCCTGCTCGAGGAGGCGACCCAGCGCCGGGCGCGGATCTTCCAGCTCGCGTCCGCTGCCCGCTGACGGGGCCGGCCACAGGGCCCTGGCAGCCCGGGTCGGCGCCCGCCCGGCCCGCGTGCCCGACGCCGATAGGTGCCGGGAACGCAGGAAGCTCCCGCCGTCCGGTGGCGGACGACGGGAGCTTCTCCACGGGGACCTCAGGCGAGCAGTGTGGGCTTCAGCTGCTGCAGGCGCCCGAGGAGCCCGTTGATGAACTTCGGTGACTCGTCGGTGGAGAGCATCTTCGCGAGCTCCACGGCTTCGCTCACCGCGACGCCGTCGGGGACGTCGTCGTTGTAGAGCAGTTCCCAGGAGCCGATCCGCAGGAGCATGAGGTCGACGGCCGGCATGCGGTCGAGCGTCCAGCCCTGCGAGTACGTGCTCAGGAACTCGTCGATCTGCTCCTGGTGCTCCAGGACGCCTTCCACGATGTCCACCGTGTAGTCGGCGATGACCATGTCCGTCTTCTCACGGCGCACGCGGATGACCTCGAGGGCCGGCATGTCCCGCTGCTCGGACTCGAAGAGGATGTCCAGGGCCCGGCGCCGGGCCTTGCTGCGTGCACTCACTCGTTGACGCGTCCCAGGTACTCGCCCGTGCGGGTGTCGACCTTGACCTTGGTGCCGGTGCCGAGGAACAGCGGGACCTGGATCTCGTGGCCCGTCTCGACGGTCGCGGGCTTGGTGCCGCCCGTGGAGCGGTCGCCCTGGAGGCCCGGCTCGGTGTAGGTGATCTCGAGCGTGACGGAGGCGGGCAGCTCGACGTAGAGGGGCGAGCCCTCGTGCATGGCGATGGTGGCCATCTGGCTCTCGAGCATGAAGTTCGCGGCGTTCCCCACGGTCTTGCCGGGCACCGTGATCTGGTCGTAGTCCGTGGTGTCCATGAAGACGAAGTCCTCGCCGTCCTTGTACAGGTACTGGTAGTCGCGGCGGTCCACGGTGGCCGTCTCGATCTTCAGGCCCGCGTTGAAGGTCTTGTCGACGACCTTGCCGGAGAGGATGTTGCGAAGCTTGGTGCGGACGAAGGCTCCACCCTTGCCGGGCTTGACGTGCTGGAACTCGAGGACGTTCCAGAGGTTGCCCTCGAGCTTCAGGACGGTGCCGTTTTTGATGTCGTTCGTGGTCGCCACAGATTCACTTTCGTCGATGTCGCTGATGGATGGGCCGGCCGGGGCACGGCGGGCGCGGAGAAGAGCGCCAAAAGTCCAGAGACCAGTCTACCCTGCGCGGCGCGGCGACCCGCTGGGCGGCCCCGCCCGCCCCCGACGCGGTCCGGTCAGGAGGCGATCTCCTGGTAGGCGGCGAACAGGAGCGACGTGTCGGGGACCTCCAGCATGCCGGGGCGGCCGATGCCGTCGAGCACCACGAACCGGAGCAGGTCGCCCCGTGACTTCTTGTCGCGGCGCATCCCGTCGAGGAGCGAGGCCCACCGGTCCCGGCGGTAGGTGACGGGCAGGCCGAGCGACTCCAGGATGCTCTTGTGGCGGTCGGCGTCGGCGTCGCCGAGGCGCCCCACCATGCGGGAGAGCTCGGCCGCGAACACGAGCCCCACCGAGACGGCCGCACCGTGACGCCACGAGTACCGCTCCGCGAGTTCGATCGCGTGCCCGAGCGTGTGACCGTAGTTGAGGTACTCACGGCGGCCCGCTTCACGCAGGTCCTCGGAGACGATGTCGGCCTTGACCCGGATGGCGCGCTCCACGAGCTCCCGCAGCACCGGCGAGGTCGCCTCCGCCGCAGCATCGGTGTCCTGTTCGATGAGGGCCAGGATGGCGGGGTCGGCGATGAAACCGCACTTCACCACTTCGGCCAGTCCCGTGACGAGCTCGTTCTTCGGCAGTGTCGCCAGCGCGTCGAGATCGGCGAGGACGGCGGCGGGCGGGTGGAACGCGCCCACGAGGTTCTTGCCCTCGGCGGTGTTGATGCCCGTCTTGCCGCCCACGGCGGCGTCGACCATGGCGAGGAGGCTCGTGGGCAGGTGCACCACGCGTACGCCGCGGAGCCAGGTCGCTGCGACGAAGCCGCCGAGGTCCGTCACGGCACCTCCGCCGACCGTCACGACGGCGTCGGACCGGGTGAAGTCGTTCTGGCCGAGGACCTGCCAGCAGAACGCGGCCACCTGGATGTGTTTGCCCTCCTCGGCGTCGGGGATCTCCGCCGTCACGGCCGTGAAGCCGGCGTCGGCGAGCTCGGCACGTACGGTGTCGCCGGTGGCGCGGAGGGCCCGCGGGTGGATGACCAGGACGCGGCGCACCCGCTCGCCGAGGACCGCGGGGAGCCGACCGAGCAGGCCACGGCCGACGACGACGTCGTAGTCGCCGTCGGCGGCGCCGCCGGTCACGGGGATGATGGTTGCTTCGTCAGTCGCCATGGGGGTTGGTTCCGCTCTCGTCGTCCGGGGTATGGGTCAGGGTGTCGTGCGCGTCGGTCGGGGGGTCGGGCGGGGCGTTCCCGTCCAGTGCGCGCAGCACGGCCTCGGTGGCCTCGCGCACGGTGAGCCCCCGTGTGTCGACGACGAAGGTCGCCACCGCGGCGTAGACGGGCCGCCGCGCGTCGTACAGCTCCTGCCACCGTTCGGCGGGGCGTCCCGCGAGGAGGGGGCGGCCGGAGTCGGCGCCGATGCGCGGGAGGACGGTCGCGAGGTCGGTGTCGAGGAAGACGACGACGGCGTCAGCCAGGAGGGCCCGGGTGCCGGGATGCAGCACCGCTCCCCCGCCGAGGGAGACCACGACGCCGTCCCCCGTCAGGGCCTCGCCCACCACGTCCGCCTCGAGGTCGCGGAACACCCCTTCGCCGCCGCGGGCGAAGATGGCGGGGATGCTCCCGTGCCGCTCGACGATGACGCGGTCCGTGTCCACGAAGCGTGTGCCCGTCCGCCGTGCGAGCATCCGCCCGACGGCGGACTTGCCGACAGCCATGGGGCCGACGAGGACCACGCGGCGGTCCCCGCCCATCAGACTCCGGCGGAGTCCAGGAACTCCGGGATGTTCTCGAGGTAGCTGCGCATGTTGCGTGCCGTCTCCGCCAGGGAGTCGCCGCCGAACTTCTCGGTGACGGCCTCGGCCAGGACGAGGGCGGTCATGGCCTCCGCGACGACACCGGCGGCGGGTACCGCGCACACGTCCGACCGCTGGTGGTGGGCGCGGGCCGCGGCACCCGTGCTGACGTCGACGGTGCGCAGCGCGCGCGGCACGGTGGCGATGGGCTTCATCGCGGCGCGCACACGCAGGGCGTCGCCGATGCTCATGCCGCCCTCGATGCCGCCGGCCCGGTTGGAGAGGCGCACGATCTTGCCGTCGTCGTTGCGGACGATCTCGTCGTGCGCCGCGGTACCGCGCCGGGCAGCGGTCTGGAAGCCGTCGCCGACCTCCACGCCCTTGATGGCCTGGATACCCATGAGGGCGGCGGCGAGCCGGGAATCGAGCCTCCGGTCCCAGTGGACGTAGCTGCCGAGTCCCGGCGGGAGCCCGTACGCGACGACCTCGACGACGCCACCGAGGGTCTCGCCCTCCTTGTGGGCGGCGTCGACCTCGGCCACCATGGCATCCGAGGTGTCCCGGTCGAAGCAGCGCAGCGGATCCGTGTCGAGCGCGATCACGTCGCTCGGCACGGGCAGGGGGGCGTCCTCGGGGACCGAGACGGAACCGATCGACACGGTGTGGCTGACGAGGTGGATGCCGAGACCGGCGAGGAACCGGGCCGCGACGGTGCCGAGGGCGACGCGGGTCGCCGTCTCCCGGGCGCTGGCCCGCTCGAGGACGGGCCGGGCCTCGTCGAAGCCGTACTTCTGCATGCCGGTGAAATCGGCGTGGCCGGGGCGTGGCCGTGTGAGGGGCGCGTTCCGGGCCGACGCGGCGAGTTCGGCCGCGTCCTCCCCCTCGAGGGGGTCGGCCGACATGATCTTCTCCCACTTGGGCCACTCGGTGTTGGCGACCTCGATGGCCACCGGGCCGCCCTGCGTCACCCCGTGGCGTACGCCGCCGAGGATGCGGACCTGGTCCTGCTCGAACTTCATGCGGGCACCGCGGCCGTAGCCGAGGCGGCGCCGTGCCAGGGCCTCCTGCACATCGGTGCTCGTGACGGCCACCCCCGCGGGCATCCCCTCGATGATGCCGACCACGGAGGGGCCGTGGGATTCTCCTGCCGTCAACCAACGCAACATGGCTTCCATACTGCCATGCGGGGGCGGAGGGATCAGCGCCGTGCGGCGCCCACTGCGTCACACATCACGTCGAGGACCCCCTGCGGGTCCTGTGCGGTGGCGGGGAAGAACAGGCGCACCTGCTCCACGGCCTGGTGCAGCAGCATGTCGAGGCCCGGCACGATCGTGCCACCGGCGTGCTGCCACGCCGCGGCGAGCGTGCTGGGCCACGGGTCGTAGGCGACGTCGAGCAGCGTGCCCTGCGTGGAGAAGCCGGCGGTGGCGGCGAGGCTCGCGGCCACGGGGTCCGCCGCGCGGGGCGGAAGCGTGGAGACGACGACGTCCGCGGCCGCCACGGCGTCGGCGGCCGTGGACCAGGGGACGAGGACGACGTCGATGCCGAGGGCCTGCCCGACCCGCAGGAGGTCGGCCGAGGCCTCGGGCCGCCGGACGACCACGCGGACGGTGGCGGCCCCGAGGCGGGCGAGGGCCGCCACGGCCGCAGCCGCGGTCCCTCCACCACCGAGGATCACCGCGTGTCCGGGCTCGTGCACGCCGGCCGAGGCCAGAGCGTTCGCCACCCCGGCGACGTCGGTGTTGTGACCGGTGAGCACGCGGTCGCCGGGCCCGCCGTCGACGACGACGGTGTTGACGACCCCGAGGACCGTGGCGGGTTCCGTCGTGGCGTCGACGAGCCGCGCCACCGCTGCCTTCAGGGGCATGGTGACGGACAGGCCGCGCCAGCCGGGCGCGGCACGCACACCGTCGACGAAGGCGCCCAGGTCCGCCTCAACGACGTCGACCGCGGTGTAGGAGCATTCGATGCCGAGCTCCCGGTAGGCGGCCGCGTGCAGCAGCGGGGACTTCGAGTGCCCGATGGGCGAGCCGATCACGGCGGCCCGGAGCGGTGCCGTGGAAGCGGGCACCACCTATTCGCACCGTCCGGGGTTGTCGGTGCACCAGCCGAGGTACTCGTCGACGTAGCGCAGGTGCTCCGCGTACGTCTCGGAGAACTTCGTCTCGCCGGTGTCGAGGTTCACCGTCACCCAGAAGTAGAAGGGGACGTCCGCCGGGTTGACCGTCGCGTCGATGGCCTCGTCGCCGGGGGAGCCGATCGGCCCCTTCGGCAGGCCGGGGTTCGCGTAGGTGTTGTACGGGTTGGAGGTGTCCTGCTTCTCCTCGTCGGTCAGCTGGTAGCTGCGCTTGCCGAGTCCGTAGGTGACGGAGGCGTCGGACTGGATGAAACCGCTCGTCTCCGTGTTGCCGGGCGTGAGGCGGTTGTTGATGGCCCCCGCGACCGTCGCGTAGTCGCCCTGCTGGGCCTCGGCCTGCACGATGCTCGCGATCGTCAGGATCCGGTACTGCTCGGCCGGATCCGTGACGCCGTCCTCGGCGAGGCGGTCGGTCGTCGACCTGACCATCTCGGTGATGATGTCCGTGGCGGTCGCCTCGACGTCGAAGCGGTACTCCCCGGGATGCAGGTAACCCTCGAGGGACAGGGCCTGCGCCGGGAGGCCGAACTGGGTGGGGTCGGCGGCGAGGGCGTCGAACTCGGCCCGCGGGATGCCGGTGGAGGTGCTGAGGATGTCGAAGACCTCGCCCTGGCGGAGGTCGCGGGCCACCGCGGCATACGAGACGAGCGAGGGATCGTCGCCCAGCAGTGCCTCCGCCGCGTCCGCGGCGGGCATCTGCAGGCGCATCTCGTACTCGCCCGGCTGGACCTCGCGGCCGTCGGCGATCGCCCCGAGGGCCTCGACGAAGGTCGCGGAATCCGCCACGATGTCCGCGCTCTCGAGCCCGGTCCCGATGGCGAGGGCGCCGGCGCCCTCGGTCACGGAGAAGACGGTCTCCTCGCCTCCCGGGCCGGCGTAGTCGGTGACGTCGTTCAGACCGAGCAGGTCGCGCAGCATCATGGCGACGCCGAAGACGGTCCCCGCGAAGAGCATGAGGACCACGAGCATGACGACGGTACGCCGGAGGCGCCTGCGCCTCTTCGCCTTCGACGGTGGGCGGCGCTTGGTGCGGCGGGCAGTGTCCTGGTCCGCGAAGAACTGCTCGACGGGCTCCGGATGCTCGTAGCCGTCGGTGTGCTGCTCGTCGGATCCCTGGGACGCCGGGGAATTACGGGTGTGGTTGTTCACGACTCCGGATCCCTCCTGCTGGGCGAACTGTCCTTGATAACCGGCTCCTCTATCGGGGTCAGCAGTGGGCTCTGGGCACCCTCTGCGTGACGCACAGGAACCGGATCCCCCACGTCCCGTTCGCGTGAACGTTGCGTGTCGATGGCGTGCTGGAGTATTTCGACAGCTGCCACCTGATCAATAACCTTACGATGCTCACGGCTGCTCAGACCAGCCGCATGCAGCGAGCGGTGGGCCGACACCGTGCTCAGCCGCTCGTCCACCAAGCGTACCGGCACGGTCAGGGACTGTCTCCGGAGCTCCTCGACGACCAGCCCGGCGTAGTCCCTCGCCATCTCCGCCGACGCGCCCTCCTGCCCGCTGAGGTTCTTGGGGAGTCCCACGATGATCTGCACCGCGCCGCGTTCGGAAGCCTCGCGCACCAGGATCCTCACGTCGCTGTTCCTCCGGGGATCGCGCTTCAGGGTGCGGATCGGGGTGGCGAGCAGCCCGTCCCGGTCGCAGCCTGCCAGTCCCACCCGGACCTGCCCGACGTCGACGCCCAGCTTGGGCCCGCGGGGGTAGGGGGCGGCGCCCGGAACGGACCCCGCTCCCCCTCCGTCGCCGGCTGTCGCGGCCGTCAGCGTTCCGCCACCGCGGTACGGATGGCGGACAGTGCCTCGGGGATGCGGGTGGCATCGGATCCGCCGCCCTGCGCGACGTCGTCCTTGCCTCCCCCGCCGCCTCCGAGGATCTTCGCAGCGGTCCGCACCAGCGCACCGGCCTTGACGCCGGCGCCGCGGGCGGCCTCGTTGGTCGCGACGAGCACGAGCGGACGGTCCTGCGAGACGGCCGTCGCGGCGACGACTGCCGCCTCCGATCCGAGCCGCCCGCGCAGATCGAGCACGAGCGTCCGCAGGTCGTCGGCGCCGCCGATCTCGCCGGCGTCGTGCGCGATGAGGCGCACGCCGTCGACGTCCACCGCGGTGTCGACGAGCGACCCGGCGGCGGCGGCGAGCTGTTCCTTGCGCAGCCGCTCGAGCTCACGCTCTGCGGTCTTCAGCTTGGCAAGCGTCGCCGAGAGGCGTTCGGGGAGCTGCGCGGAGGGCACCTTCAGCATGTCGGAGAGTTCGGAGACCAGGGCGCGCTCGGCTGCGAGGTGCCGGAAGGCATCCAGGCCGACGAGGGCCTCGACGCGCCTGTTGCCCGACCCGACGGACTGCTCGCCGAGCAGCGTGAGGCTCCCGATGAGCGACGTCGAGGCGACGTGCGTACCGCCGCAGAGTTCGCGGGAGAACTCGGCGTTCATCTCGACCACGCGCACCGTGTCCCCGTAGGCCTCGCCGAAGAGGGCGGTGGCCCCGAGCGCCTTCGCGTCGGCCAGGGGCATGATCTTCGTCTCGACCTCGTAGTTGTTGCGGATCGCGATGTTGGAGACCTCCTCGATCTCCGAGCGGGCCGCGGCGCTGATGCCCTCGCCCCAGGCGAAGTCGAAGCGGAGGTAGCCGGCCTTGTTGAACGACCCGCGCTGCAGGGCTTCGGGGCCGAGGATCTCGTGGAGGGCGGCGTGCACGATGTGCGTGCCGGAGTGGGCCTGCTCCCCCGCGTGCCGGCGCTGGCGGTCGACGGCGGCGGTCACGCGCGCGCCCTGCGCCACCTCGCCCTCGCGGACGACGGCGCGGTGGACGCTGAGGCCCTTGACCGGCCGCTGGACGTCGAGGACCTCGACGACGAAGCCGTCGCCCGTGATCAGCCCGACGTCGGCCGCCTGGCCGCCCGCCTCGGCGTAGAACGGGGTCCGGTCGAGGACGAGTTCGATCTCGTCGCCCTGGAGGGCGCTCGGGATCGACTGCCCCTTGGTCAGCAGGCCGATGATCATGGCCTCGGAGGTGAGCTCGTCGTAGCCGGTGAAGACCGTCTGCCCGCGACCGAGCAATTCGGTGAACGCGGAGAGGTCGGCGTGGCCTGCCTTCTTGCCGCGGGCGTCGGCCTGGGCGCGCTGACGCTGCTCCAGCATGAGGGAGCGGAACCCCTCGGCGTCGACGGCGAGGCCCGCCTCCTCCGCCATCTCGAGGGTGAGGTCGATCGGGAAACCGTAGGTGTCGTGCAGGGCGAAGGCATCCTGTCCGGAGAGGGGACGCTCCTCGGCCAGGGACTCGCGGACCGCTTCCTCGAGCCGCGCGGTGCCCGAGGCGATGGTGCGCAGGAACGCCTTCTCCTCGGCGTAGGCGATGCGGCTGATCCGCTCGAAGTCCTGCTCGACCTCGGGGTAGACACCCTTCATGGCGTCGCGCGACGCCGGGAGGAGGTCCGGGAGGCACGCCTTCTCCACGCCGAGGAGCCGCATCGCGCGGACGGCCCGGCGGATGAGCCGTCGCAGCACGTAGCCGCGGCCCTCGTTGGACGGCGTCACGCCGTCGGCGATGAGCATCAGCGAGGAGCGGATGTGGTCGGCGACGACCCGCATGCGGACGTCGTCGGTGTGGTGCGGGTCGTCCGGGGACTCGGCGCTGGTGTACGTCCTCCCGCTGAGCTCCGCGGCCCGATCCAGCACGGGACGCACCTGGTCCGTCTCGTACATGTTCTCGACGCCCTGCAGGATCATCGCGAGGCGCTCGAGGCCGAGGCCGGTGTCGATGTTCTTCTTCGGGAGCTCGCCGAGGATGTCGAAGGCGTCCTTGCCGGTACCTTCCCCACGCTGGTACTGCATGAAGACGAGGTTCCAGATCTCCACGTACCGGGTGTCGTCCGCCTCGGGGCCGCCGTCGACACCGTACGCGGGACCGCGGTCGTAGAAGATCTCGGAGCAGGGACCGGCGGGACCGGGCTGGCCGGTGGACCAGTAGTTGTCCTTCTTGCCCATCTTCTGGATGCGCTCCGCAGGGACACCGATGGTGTCCCGCCAGATCTCCAGCGCCTCCTCGTCCTCGTGGTAGACGGTGATCCAGAGCCGCTCCGCGGGCAGGCCGAACCCGCCGTCCGCCACCTCGCTGGTCAGCAGGGTCCAGGCGAGGCGGATCGCCTCGGCCTTGAAGTAGTCGCCGAAGGAGAAGTTGCCGCACATCTGGAAGAACGTGCCGTGCCGGGCGGTCTTGCCGACCTCCTCGATGTCACCCGTGCGGATGCACTTCTGGACGCTCGTCGCCCGGGCGTAGGGGGCGACCTCGCGTGCGGTCAGGTACGGGATGAAAGGCACCATCCCGGCGACGGTGAACAGCAGCGACGGGTCGGAGGAGATGAGCGACGCCGAGGGCACGACCGTGTGCCCGTTCTTCTCGAAGTAGCTCAGCCAGCGGCTGGCGATCTCGTGGGACTTCATGGGGCGATCCTTCGGTGGGGGGCGGGGCGCGGGCGGCGCGGGCCGGGCGCGGACGGCGCCGGCGGGAACGGCCGGGCGCGCGGAGGACCGGGGCGGTCCTCGGGGCAGGCCGCGCGGGACGACGGCGACTGCACGGCGTCCGTTCCGGCGCCTCGAAGCGCCGGAACGGTCGGGGAGGCCTAGCGGAGCGAGCGGCGGGGCGCGGGGACGGCGTCGCTCGCCTCCGCGGCGGCGGGAGCGGCGGGGGGCTCGACACCGAGCGCCGCGCGGAGGTCGTTCTCGCGCTCCGACATGGCGGACCGCAGCGCGTCGGCGAAATCGGCGATGCTGTCGCTGATCTGGCCGACGGCACGGTTGAGGCCCTCCGGGCCGAGGTTGGACTTCGCCTTGGACACCTTGCGCACGGCGACGACGCCGATCGTGACGCCGGCTGCAAGCCAGAACACTCTTCTGATCATCGTTCTCTCCGGTTCGTTGGGGCTAGCGGCTGCGGCGGCGACGCGCGGGGGACGTACGGCCGGCGAGGGCCGTGCGGACGCCATACGAGAACGCGGACACCTTGATGAGCGGGGCGCCGATCGTCGCGGCGACCAGCGATGACAGGGCGGAGATGTTGGCCGAGGCGTCCGACACGTTCGAGGTGATGCCGTCGACGGTCTTCAGCTGCTGGTGCGTGGTGCTCACGGTGCTCGTGACCTCCCCGATCAGCGGCGTGGTCTCGTCGGTGACGGTGCGGATGGCCTTGCGCAGCTCGTCGAACACGCGGCCGAGCTTCCAGATCGGCACGGCCAGCAGCAGGACCAGGACGGCGAACACGCCAGCAGCTATCAGGCCGGCAATATCTCCACCTGACATGGGCGGTCTCCTTTACGCAGGGGCCGCCCCGGGGGGCGGCATCAGAATTGTTGCTCTTCGTACCTTACAGAACGAAGAGCCCGTGGCGGGTGCCACGGGCTCTTCGCGCATGCGTCTCACTGCGCCGGCGGACTGCTCCGCCGGCCGGGGGGACTAGCGTGCGTAGTACTCGACGACGAGCTGCTCTTCGCAGGTCACCGGGACCTCGGAACGCTTCGGGCGGCGCACGAGGCGCGCCTGGAGCTTGTCGAGCTGCACGTCCAGGTAACCGGGGACGGCGGGGAGAACGTCGCGGTGCGCACCTGCGGCAGCAACCTGCAGGGGGACCATGGTCTCGCTGCGGCTGTGGACGTGGATGAGCTGGCCCTCGGCCACCCGGAACGACGGACGATCCACGCGGGCGCCGTCGACCATGATGTGACGGTGCACGATGAGCTGGCGGGCCTGGGCGCTCGTGCGGGCGAAACCGGCACGGAGCACGAGGGCGTCGAGGCGCATCTCGAGCAGTTCGATGAGGTTCTCACCGGTCAGGCCTGCGGTGCGGCGGGCTTCCTCGAAGACACGGGCCATCTGTGCCTCGCGGATGTTGTACTGGGCGCGCAGACGCTGCTTTTCGCGCAGGCGTACGGCGTAGTCGCTGTCCTGCTTGCGACGCGCACGGCCGTGCTGGCCCGGCGCGTACGGCCGACGCTCGAGGTACTTCTCGGCCTTCGGGGTCAGGGCGATGCCGAGGGCTCGCGAGATGCGGACCTTCCGGCGGGCACGTGTGTTGTTAGCCACGTTTACCTTTCGATGTTTTCTGCGGCGAAGAAGCGGACTCGCGCCACGGGGGCGTCCGCACTTCCTTGTGTCGCTGGCCTCCTCTTGCGGAGAGCCGGGATTGGCCGCGTCCCGGTACTACAGTCCGCCGCGACCCTGGCCATCGGTCCGCGCGACGCCGCAGGAGACCTGCTGCGGAACACGGGACGACGGCTGGTACACGACGACTTGCCAGTCAGCGACCAATATTAGCAGTCGCCCGGCCGCGCGGCCGAATCGGCCGGGACGCTCGGCCCGCGGCCCGCCTCGCAGGGGTCCGCTACTTCCCACGGATGATCCTGCGCAGCCGCGCGAGGCGGGCCGAGATGTCCCGTTCCGTGCCCCGGTCCGAGGGCTGGTAGTAGTCGCGCCCCACGAGGTCGTCGGGGGCGTACTGCTGCAGGGCGATCCCGTGCGGTTCGTCGTGCGAGTAGACGTACCCCTTCCCGTGGCCGAGCTGCGATGCGCCGGGATAGTGAGCGTCCCGCAGGTGCGGGGGGATCCCCTGGCCGCGGCCGGCGCGCACGTCCGCGATGGCTGCGTTGATGCCGAGGTAGGCGGCGTTGGACTTCGGCGCGGTGGCGATGTGCACCACCGCCTCGGCGAGGATGATGCGCGCTTCCGGCATGCCGACGAGCTGCACCGCCTGGGCGGCCGCGACGGCGGTCTGCAGCGCCGTCGGATCGGCCATGCCCACGTCCTCCGCGGCGGAGATCATCAGCCGCCGTGCGATGAACCGCGGATCCTCGCCCGCCTCGAGCATCCGGGCGACGTAGTGCAGCGCCGCGTCCACGTCCGATCCGCGCAGCGACTTGATGAACGCGCTCGCCACGTCGTAGTGCTGGTCCCCCGCGCGGTCGTAGCGCAGCGCGGCGACGTCCACCGCCTTCTCGGCGTGGTCGAGGGTCACCAGCACGGGCAGCGCCTCCCGGGCCTCGCCGTCCTCCTCCTGGTCCCCGTCGTCCCCGTCGTCCCCGCCGTCGTCCCCGTCACGTCCCGCGCCGCTGCCCTGCCCGCCCGCCCGGTCCTGCCCCGGGCCGGCTGCGTGCCCGTCGTGCGTGTCGCGCTCGGATCGGGCGACGCCGGCGGCCGCCTCCAGCGCGGTCAGGCCGCGCCGCGCGTCCCCGGCGGCGAGCCGCACGAGGTGCTCGAGCGCCTCCGGCGACATCTCCACCGTCCCGGCGAGGCCCCGCTCGTCGTCGACGGCGCGCTCGAGCAGGCCCCGGATGTCCGCCTCGTCGAGCGGCCGGAGGGTCTGCAGCAGGGAGCGTGACAGCAGCGGTGACACCACGGAGAACGACGGGTTCTCGGTGGTGGCCGCGATCAGCACGACCCACCCGTTCTCCACGCCCGGCAGCAGGGCGTCCTGCTGGGCCTTGTTGAAGCGGTGGATCTCGTCGAGGAACAGCACCGTGGTCTGCCGGTACAGGTCGCGCGAGGTGAGGGCCTCGTCCATGACGCGCCGCACGTCCTTGACGCCCGCGGTGATGGCGGACAGTTCGACGAACGTCCGCCCCTGCCCCCGCGCGATGACGTGGGCGAGCGTGGTCTTGCCGGTTCCCGGCGGGCCCCACAGGATCACCGACGACGGCGCGGCATGCGCCCCGGGGTCGTGCTCGCCCGCAAGGGTCCGGAGCGGCGACCCCCGGCCCAGCAGGTGCTGCTGGCCGACCACCTCGTCCAGGGAGCGCGGCCGCATGCGGACCGCGAGGGGGCTGCGCGGCCGACCGACGCCTGCGGCACGCGTGCCGCCGGCGGAGGCGTCCGCCTCGTCGTCGTCCGCGGCCGCGCTGAATAGATCATTCACAGCGTCAACGTTACTGTGGGCCACTGACGCGGCAGGCGCAGCGCGGGCCCGCCGTCCCCGGAGGCACCGCAGCTCCGCGAGAGGCCCGACCCGCCTCCCGACCGAACCGCGGCCGAACCCTTGACCGAACCGAAGGAGCGCCGTGTCCACGACCAGGTCCGTGCTCGTCGAGGCCCGCCGCCTCGACGGCTGGCTGAGGCGCTTCGGCGAACGCAACGGCGGGTATGCCGTGCAGCCGGCGGGACGCCCGGACGGCTCCCTCGAGGTCGTCGCCGAGAACGGCTGCCGGGCGGTCCTGACGCCACCCCTCCCCCAGGTTCGGCCCGCCTCGGCCGCCGACGGCAGCGACCCGGTCGCCTCCCTGCTGTCCGGGATCGACCCGACCGCTCCGGTGGGTCTGCTGCTCATCCGGCGGGGTGGGTATTCCGTGGGTGTGGCGCGTGACGGCGTGGTCCTGTCCTCGAAGACCGGCACACGCTACGTCCAGGGCCGGACCGCCGCCGGTGGCTGGTCCCAGCAACGCTTCGCCCGCCGACGCGCGAACCAGGCGGACGCCCTCGTGGAGGAGACGGCTGCACGGGCCGCCGCGATCTTCTCCGAGCACCGTCCGTCGTGCCTGCAGCTCGGGGGCGACAGTACCCTGGCGGCCGCTGCGCTGGGCGAACCGGTCCTCGCGGCCGTCGCACGACTCCCGCAGGTACCCTTCCTGACCGTGCCGGATCCGCGGTTCGCCGTCCTGAAGGAGGCTGCCGGATCGGCGCTCTCCCTTCGGATCACGGTGACCGATCCGCCCGACGCCCCCTGAACCGGCGAGTCCTCCGAGGTCGGGGCCGCGCGGCTCTCCCTCGGGCGTCCGCCGCGTGGCCGGGCAGGGCCGGCTCAGGCAGGCCTGGACGCGGCGGCCCGCAGGGCCGAGATGGCCGCGTCGGCGTCGTCGGCGCCGTAGACGGAGGAGCCCGCCACGAAGACCGTCGCCCCCGCATCGGCGGCGCGGAGGATGGTGTCCTCGGTGATCCCACCGTCCACCTGGATCACGAGCGGAAGACCCGCCCCACGGATGGCTTCAGCGGCGCGGCGGATCTTCGGCAGCGTGACGTCCAGGAAGGACTGTCCGCCGAAGCCCGGCTCGACGGTCATGACGAGCAGCATGTCCAGCTCTCCGAGCAGGTCGAGGTACGGCTCGACCGGCGTGGCCGGCCGGAGCGCCATGCCGGCCCTCGCTCCCGCATCCCGGAGTTCGCGCGCCAGCTTGACGGGCGCCGCCGCCGCTTCGGCATGGAAGGTGACGGACGCCGCCCCCGCCTCGGCGTACTGCGGTGCCCAGCGGTCGGCGTCCTCGATCATGAGGTGCACGTCGAGCGGCAGCGGGCTGACCTCCTGGATGCGCCGGACCACGGGCAGGCCGAGGGTCAGGTTCGGCACGAAGTGGTTGTCCATCACGTCCACGTGCACCGCGTCCGCGGAGCCGATCCGCTGCAGCTCCGACTGCAGGTTGACGAAGTCCGCCGAGAGGATGCTCGGGTGGATGTGGAGGTGGGTCACGGCTGTTCCTTTCGTTGCGCGCACGGTCGGCGCCTTCGGGTCGACGTCGGGCGCCCGCTCATGCCGCGGGCGTCCTGCGGATGAGCGCGAGGTACATGGCGTCCGTGCCGTGCACGTGCGGCCACAGCTGCGCGCTCGGGCCGTGCCCGGCGCCGAGTGGTCCGCCGATGCTCACGGCGTCGAGTGCCGCGCCTGCGTCGAGGCGCTCGAACCCGGCGCGCTTCCGCAGGCAGTCCTCGACGACGGCTTCGGTCTCGGCGTGGTGCGGCGAGCACGTCACGTACGCGACCACACCACCGGGTGCGACGGTGTCGAGGGCGGAGGCCAGGAGCTCCCGCTGGAGCGGGGCGAGGCTCACCAGGTCGGCGGGCTTGCGGCGCCACCGGGATTCCGGCCGGCGACGCAGCGCACCGAGTCCGGTGCAGGGGGCGTCGACGAGCACGCGGTCGTAGTGCTCGGGCTGTTCCCGTCCGAGGTCGCGGCCGTCCCCGACCCGCACGGTCCAGGACTCCTCCGGCAGGGGGCGCAGCGCCTGCCGGACCAGCTGGGCCCGGTGCGGCACCGGCTCGTTGGCCGTCAGGTGGACGCCGGTGTCCTGGCCGAGTGCCGCCAGCAGGGCGGTCTTGCCGCCGGGGCCGGCGCACAGGTCGAGCCACTGCTCGGGTCCGCCGCTCTGCCGGTCCTCGAGCGGGACGGCGGCGAGAGCGCGGGCCACGAGCTGGGAGCCCGAGTCCTGGACGCGGATGGTGCCGGTCGAGATACCGGGGAGGCGGCTGACGTCGCCGCCGGAGTAGTAGGCCGAGCCGGGGGCGAGGCGCCCCGGTTCGGCTCCTTCGCGGAGGGCGTCGTCGAGCGTGGCGAGTCCCGGCAGGGCCACGAGGTGCACCACGGGCGCGGCGTTGTCCGCGGCGAGCAGCGCGCCGATCTCGGCGGCGTCGCGGCCGTGCGCCACGAGGGCCTGCCGCAGGGCGCGCACGATCCACTCCGGGTGACTGTGGGTCAGGGCCGCGATCGCGGTCGCGTCCGTCATGCCGTCGACGAGTCCGGCGACCCAGCCGTCGAGGTCGTGCGCCGTCACCTTGCGGAGCACGGCGTTCACGAGCGACGACGGGCCGGCGCCGATCACCGCACGCACGAGCCCCACCGTCTGGTCGAGGGCCGCGTGGGCAGGGACGCGCATGGCGAGTAGCTGGTGGACGCCGATCCGCAGCGCGTCCAGCACCGCCGGATCCAGCTGGTCCAGGGGCCGGTCGACGCATCGGGCGAGGACGGCGTCGTAGGTCCCCTGGCCGCGCAGCGCACCGTAGGTCAGTTCGGTGGCGAAGCCGGCATCGCGCCGGTCCAGCCGGTGCCTGCGGATGGCGGCCGGCAGGACCAGGTTCGCGTACGCGTCCTCGGCGGCCACCGCACGCAGGACCTCGAAGGCCACGAGGCGGGCGGGGTCTGCGCGGCGCGTGCGCTGGGCCGGCGCAGCCTGTGAGTACTGGCGCTCCCCACCGCGGTTCCGCTCACGGCCCTGGTCGTCGCGGCGGCGGTTGCCTCCGCCGCCGCCGCTCTTGCCCGTTCCGCCGGTACTGCGCGATGAGCCGGGTCCCCGGCCGCTCCCGGCGCCCCCGGATCCCCTGTTGGACGACCTGTCCGATCCGCCGTCAGCACTCACTCGAACACCAGCTCCCCGCGCGCTGCGGCGCCTCGTGCCCAGTCCAGGGCGTTCATCATCTTCTTGCCTGCGGGCTGCAGGGCGCCGAGAACCACGGCCTCGGTGCCCGTCCCGACGACGACCTGACGGCCCGCCACCCGCACCACCCCGGGCGCGGGCGGCGCCTGCGCGGATCGGCCGCCCGGCGCGTCCGCCTCCTGCGCGTCCGCGCCGGGCGCAGGAGGGACGGGCGCGGGAGTGACAGGGCCGAGCTTCACGCGCTGCCCGTCGAGGGTGGTCCAGGCGCCGGGTTCAGGGGTCACGGCGTTGACACGGCGACGCACGGCGACGGCGGGCTGCGTCCAGTCGATCCGGGCGTCGTCGATGGTGAGTTTCGGGGCGGAGCTCGGGTCCCCGGTCTGCGGCGTGGCCGTGATCCGGCCCGCCTGGATGCCCGACAGCGTCTGCACGAGGAGGACAGCGCCGCTGTGCGAGAGGCGTCCGAGGACCTCGCCGCTCGTCGCGGACGGCTCGAGGGTCTCGGTCATGACCCCGAAGACGGGGCCGGTGTCGAGCCCCTCCTCGAGGAGGAACGTGGTCGCGCCGGTGACGTCGTCGCCGGCGAGTACCGCGTGCTGCACGGGGGCGGCGCCGCGCCAGGCGGGGAGCACCGAGAAGTGGAGGTTGACCCAGCCGTGCGCGGGGACGGCCAGCCCGGCCGGCGGGACGATGCCGCCGTAGGCGACGATGGCCGCCGCGTCGAGCCCGAGGGTGCCGAGGTGGTCGATCAGGTCAGGCGTGAAGCGGTTGGCCTTGAGGACCGGCAGCCCGAGTTCACCGGCGGCCGTCGCGACCGGGCTCGGCGTCAGCACCTTCCGGCGTCCCACGGGCGCGTCGACGCGGGTGAGGACGGCGGCGACGTCGAAGCCTGCATCCACGAGTGCCCTCAGCGACGGGACGGCGACCTCGGGCGTCCCCGCGAAGAGGATCCTCATCGGGTGGCCCGGCCGAACGCCCCGGTCGGGCCGGCTCCCCGTGCCGTCGCCGCACCGGGGGTGAAGCTCGACCCGAGGGTCAGCGACCGCTGCGCCGCGGTCCGCGAGGTGACGCGGTTGTAGTCGGCGCTCCGGATGGCCCGGAGGGCGTTCTTGCGATCCTCACCGGCGAGCCGGTCGATGTAGAGGGTGCCGCGCAGGTGGTCCGTCTCGTGCTGCAGGGCACGCGCCAGCATGCCGGTGCCCTCGACCACGACGTCCTGGCCGGCGGCGTCCTTGCCCGTGACGCGCGCCCACCGGGTCCGGTCGACATAGCTGCCGAGGCCGGGGACGGACAGGCACCCCTCGACGTCGGACTCGCCCTGGGAAGCGCCGTCCGTCTCGAGCACGGGGTTCACCACGTGGCCTTCGACGCCGTCGACGCGATAGGTGAAGACCTGGAGCCCGATGCCGACCTGCGGCGCGGCGAGCCCGGCGCCCTCCACGTCGATCATGGTCTCCGTCATGTCCTCGACCAGCCGGGCGAGTTCGGGTCCGAAGTCGGTCACCGCGGCGGCCGGTGTGCGAAGGATCGGATCGCCGATCATGCGGATACTCAGGACGGCCATCGGTGCTCGGTTCCTCGCTTCGGTCAAGGACTGCGCGGGCACGCGCAGGACGGACAGGGGCATCGCCCGCGGCCCTGGGCCGCGAGGTACCCGTCAATCCTAGTGCCGCGTCCGGGCCAGCGGCACCGGACGCTGCTGGATGCGCGGCGGAGGTCGGGGCTCGACGGCCGCACCCCTTCCCTGCTCCGCGCCTCGGCAGCCTCAGGCCGGCAGTGCAGCCTCAGGCCGGCAGTGCAGGCTCGGTCGGTAGGGCGGCGGCGGGCGGCGGACCGAGGGGCAGCAGCGCCCGGCCGGCCTCCTCGGCGTCGAGTCCGGCCTCCCAGGCGCGCCGCAGGGCGCAGAACCGCAGCCAGTGGTTCCTCAGGACTGCGGGGTTGGCTCGCATGGCCCGCACCTCGGTCTGCCCGACGGCCACTCCGAGGAGCAGGGGCTGGTCGCCGTGCGGCCAGGCACGCCACTCGCCCTTCTGCGGGTCCACCAGGCATTCCTCGGCCTTCATGCCCGCGACGAGCTGCATGACCACCTTGTCGTCGAGGGCCTTGACGAAGCCGTCGCGGTCGGTGTTCTTGGTCTTGTAGTCGATGAGGCAGGTGCGCCCGCCGATGGTCGCGACGAGGTCGAGCGTCCCCGCGTACCCGAGCGCGGTGTTCCATACGGTCAGTTCGGGCTCCACGGGCCGGACGTCGTAGAGGCTCCACCACTCGTCGAACCGCTGACCGAAGCCGGCCTCGCCGTTCTGCTCCAGGGCGAGGCGGGCGTCGTCGAGCTCGTCGGGGCGCCCGAGCGCCCGCAACGCCACCTGCTCGCAGTAGTGGTGCACACGGGTGCCGCGGAGGGCCGCCTCGTCGCGGTACCGCTCGGCCGCGGAGGCGGCGTCCTTGACCGCGGACCGCAGCTCGGCCGGGTTGCCGAGGGCTCCGGGCAGCCGTGGATCCCGCGAGAGCGCGCTGGCCGCCATATGGCCGAACCAGCCGCCGAGCGACGTGGGGAGCTGCGAGATGACGGTGGTGATCGACGGGACGGAGGGCTGCTCCGAGGTAGATCGGGCGTACATCCTGCCGTGGGGTGTGGCATGTGCGAGGAGCGGGGCGGTCATGGTTCCAGTCTCGCAGGTACCTCCGACAGCCGGGGTCCGCCCGGGTCCACGGCGGCAGCGAGCCGATTGGACGAACCTCCAAACGTCCTATAGAGTTTTCTCTCGTTGGAAAACGAAGAAACACCGCGAAATGCACTGCATGGAACGGCGTTCTCGGTACTGTTTTTCTTCTGCGGACGTAGCTCAGCTGGCTAGAGCACCACCTTGCCAAGGTGGATGTCGCGGGTTCGAATCCCGTCGTCCGCTCGCAAGTCACTGTATGGCCGGATCAGTCCGGTGACCGGAGCAATCCGATCACGGTGGGGTGGCCGAGAGGCGAGGCAGCGGCCTGCAAAGCCGTATACGCGGGTTCGAATCCCGTCCCCACCTCGGTACAGAACGAGCACCATGGAAATGGGCGATTGGCGCAGCGGTAGCGCGCTTCCCTGACACGGAAGAGGTCACTGGTTCGATCCCAGTATCGCCCACGACGGCGCCCCCTCGGGGGCGCCTTTTTGCGGACGTAGCTCAGCTGGCTAGAGCACCACCTTGCCAAGGTGGATGTCGCGGGTTCGAATCCCGTCGTCCGCTCGCAGACCGGTCCCGACGAGGACCGGTCTTTTCTGTGTGCTCCGATGTCGACGACCCGGCCGAGCGCCCCGCTCCCAGCACACACCCATCTTCCTCGCCTATACTCGACGGAGCGGAAACGGTACTGCGTTTCCACGACCGAAAGGAGGTGTCCGTGGGTTTATTGGACGGGCTCAAGGGCAAGGCCGGCACCCTCGCGGGTAAGGCGACCGAACTCATTGGCGATAATTCCGACAAGGTGAAGAACGGCATCGGGAAGGCCGGCGATTTCGTCGACGGCAGGACCCATGGCAAGTACTCCCGCCACATCGACGGAGTGCAGACGAAAGCATCCAAGATGGTCGACTCGATCGACAAGAAGGACGGCAAGGGCGACGTCGGCCCTACCCCTCCGCCGGCCGTGTGATCCCAGCCTGGCAATAAGGAGCGCCGGTCCCGCCGAGAGGCGGCACCGGCGCTTCTTGCATGATCCGAGGGAAGGCGAGGACCGGCCGTCACGCGGCGTCAGCCGGCCGCCCGACCGGCACGTGGCGCCCGTCCGGAGCCGCTAGCTCGCGACGTCGCTCCCCTGCCGTGCGAGCGCGGTCAGGCGGGACACGGCACGGTAGTACTTCTTCATGTAGCCGCCGCCCATCATCTCCTCGGTGAAGAGGTTGTCGAAGGTGGTCCCGCTCGCCATGATCGGTACGTCCCTGTCGTAGAGACGGTCGGCGAGGACCACGAACCGCAGGGCCACGGACTGCTCCGTGATCGTCTGCACGTCGTGCCAGGCGACCGCGTCGACGCCGTCGAGGAGTTGCCGGTAGCGGCTCGGGTGCACGTCGGCCAGGTGCCGGACGAGCGCCGAGAAGTCGTCCTCGGCGAGGACCCCGGCCGAGTACGCGGCGATCCGCTCCTGCAGGGCGGCGTCGTCGATCGCCTCGGGAGCCTGCGGGAGACCGCGGTGCCGGTAGTCCTCGCCGTCGATCCTGGCCACCTCGAACTGGTCCGCGAGGACCTGGATCTCCCGCTGGAAGTCCTGGGCCGCGAACCGGCCGTCACCGAGCGAGCCGGGGAGGGTGTTGGACGTCGCGGCGAGCTTCACGCCGGCGTCCGCGAGTTCCCGCATGAGGCGGGACATCAGGACCGTGTCCCCCGGGTCGTCGAGCTCGAACTCGTCGATGCAGACGAGGCTGTAGCCGCTGAGCGCGTCGACGGTCTTGCGGAAGCTCAGCGCTCCGACGAGGTTCGTGTACTCGACGAACGTGCCGAACGCCTTCCTGCCCGAGGACGCATGCCACAGGGAGGCCAGGAGGTGGGTCTTGCCGACGCCGAACCCTCCGTCGAGGTAGATACCGGCACGCGTCGGGGCCTTCTTCCCGCCGAACAGCTTCCGGAGCCCCGACGGCTCGGGCTCGTTGACGGCGACGGCGAACTCGCGGAGCCTGGTGACGGCGGCCGACTGCGAGGGCTGCTGCGGGTCGGGGCGGTAGGTGTCGAAGGACACCTCGCCGAAGCGGGGCGAGGGATAGAACCCGTCCAGCAACTCATCCACGGAGACCTTCGGGGAACGCTCTGTCAGGTGTTCGATGACTGGCACGGATCTGGACCGCTTTCTCTTTCCGGCGAGGGCTGGCGGGAACGGCCCTGCATGCCGCCGTCCCGCTAGGCAAGACTACGGCAAGCGCCCGCGCGTGCCCGTGCCGGAACACGCACGGCCCGGGGGTTGACCGGAGCCCCGCGGCGGGTCGTGCCGGGCCGCCCCGGCTGCCCGATCCGCCGGAAGCAATCGCCCTCCCGCGTGGTTAGGCTAGGTGGAAAGACACTGAAGGAGCACGCCGCGTGTGCCCACAGCCATTCGAGAGGCCGCAATGACCCTGACTGCAGATCCACACGACAAGTTCGCCGAGTACGCCCACCCCGAGCGGCTCGTCTCCACCGCGTGGCTTGCCGACAAGCTCGGGTCCGAGGGTCTCGTGGTCGTCGAGTCCGACGAGGACGTGCTGCTCTACGAGACCGGCCACGTGCCCGGTGCCGTCAAGATCGACTGGCACACGGAGCTGAACGACGAGGTGACCCGGGACTACATCGACGGCGAGGGCTTCGCCCGCCTGATGGCCGCCAAGGGCATCTCGCGCGACTCGACCGTGGTGATCTACGGGGACAAGAGCAACTGGTGGGCCGCCTACGCTCTCTGGGTGTTCACCCTGTTCGGCCACGAGGACGTCCGCCTGCTCGACGGCGGCCGCGACAAGTGGGTCGCCGAGGGCCGGGACATCACCACGGACAAGCCCGACGTCGCGGCCGCCGACTATCCCGTCGTCGCCCGGGACGACGCTCCGGTGCGCGCCTTCCTCGCCGACGTCCTCGGACACCTGGGCGAACCCCTCATCGACGTCCGGTCGGGCGACGAGTACACGGGGGCCCGCACCACGATGCCCGCCTACCCGGAGGAGGGGGCCCTGCGCGGAGGCCACATCCCCACCGCCCGTTCGGTCCCCTGGGCCCGGGCCGCCGCGGAGGACGGCACGTTCCGCACGCGTGCCGAGCTGGATGCCATCTACCGGGGCGAAGCGGGCCTGCAGGACGGCGACGACGTCGTCGCGTACTGCCGGATCGGCGAGCGGTCCAGCCACACCTGGTTCGTCCTCACGCACCTGCTGGGCTTCGAGAAGGTCCGGAACTACGACGGCTCCTGGACGGAGTGGGGCAACGCCGTGCGCGTCCCGATCGTCCGGGGCACGGAGCCCGGCGAGGCGCCCGCCCAAGCGGCACCCATGGCACAGGCCGCCCGATGACCACGGGGGCCGTTCCCGCGAAGCTCGCCGAGATCATCGAGGACTTCCAGGACCTGACCGAGCCGGACCGGCTGCAGCTCCTCCTCGACTTCTCCCGCGAACTCCCGCCCCTGCCGGAGCGCTACGGCGAGCATCCCGAACTGCTGGAGCAGGTCGTCGAGTGCCAGAGCCCGCTGTTCCTCACCATGGAGATCGGCGCCGCGCCCGAGAGGCCCGTGCATCTCTTCTTCTCCGCACCGCCCGAGGCTCCGACGACCCGCGGGTTCGCGGGGGTGCTCCTCGAGGGCCTCGACGGCCTGCCCGCCGCGGAGGTCCTCGCGGTGCCGGACGACGTGCCGGACCGCCTCGGTCTGACCCGGGCGATCACGCCCCTGCGCATGCGCGGCATGACGGCGATGCTCGGCCGCATCAAGCGCAAGATCAGGGAAGCACAGATCAGGGACGCGCAGTAGCGTCGGGCGTCCCGGCGTCGGGCACCTTCCCGCCGGGGAGCGTTCGTCCGAACAGGAGACCGTCGAGCCAGCGTTCGACGACGGACTCCCACCGCTGCGGGTCGACGTTCCATTCCTTCGTATGGCGGGCGCGGTGGAACCGCTCCAGCGTCACGAACGCCGGATTCTTGGCGGCGAGCTCGGCAGAGGGGCCGATCGGCACGAACTCGTCGTCCTCGCTGTGCAGGACGAGGGTCGGCAGGGTCAGCTGCTCGGCGCGGGCGATCCAGTCCATGCTCTTGAGGTCCAGCGGCGCGGCCAGCCCTGTGATCCGCCGGGCACGCTGGCTCGCGAGCAGGTATTGACCCAGCCGCCCGACGGGGGCGGGGATACGGTTCAGTTCCGCGTGGTGCGCGAGCACCTCGATCCAGTTGATGACGGGCCCGTCGAGCACGAGGGCCGTGATCCGGCTGCGATGCCGTGAGAGATCCGCCGTCCGCAGCGCGATGGCACCGCCCATCGACCAGCCGAACAGCACGACGTCCCGGGCGCCGTGGGCGACGGCGTAGTCGATGGCCGCATCGACGTCGTGCCACTCGGTCATCCCGAGGCCGTATCGGCCGTCCGGTGCCGAGGGGGCCTCGCCGTCGTTCCGGTACGACAGGACGAGGCTCGTCAGACCGAGCCTCCGCGCCGGCGGGAGGGCGCGCAGCGCCTCGTTGCGCGAGGCACCGCGGCCGTGCACCATGATGGCCCATGTCCGGGCCGGCGCCTCGGCGCGGACGAGCCATGCCGGCGCCGACCCCCCCTCGACGGGGATGAGGACCTCCTCGTCGGCGAACCCCAGGGCCGACGGCGACGGGTAGGTGGCGCCGCCCCACCAGCCCCGGGTCGCGGACGCGAGGTCGCCGGAGTACACCCTCTCCACCTCACGCTCCACCGTCCCCTCGCGGGGCACGTAGGAGCGGATCGCCCCGAGCCGGGCATGGCCTTCGCCGCGGTCGAAGTGGAGGCTGTAGGTTCCCTCGACGGTCGTGTCGTCGTTCGCGGGAAGGATCACCGTCTGGTTCCCCGCAGGGCCCACGACGGCGAGGATGTCCAGGTTCTCCTCGCGGCCGCGCGCGGGCGTCACGATCTGCCGCGCGAAGTACACCGCGAGTCCGGAGACCGCGCCGGCCGCAGAGGAGGCGAGGGCCGCCCCCGCCCCCACGCCCAGCGCCGTCCACTTGAGCCAGGGCGCAGGGGCCCGCTGCACCGCGGGCGTCGACGTTCCAGTTGCCATAGCTCCATTTCTACCCTGCTTGCACCCCGACCCGCCAAGCGGAATCGATTCGCGCCGGTGCTCGCGGCCCGCGGCCGGGCTCCCGCAGTACAGTGACGCCATGACGGAAACGATCCTCGTGCTGACCGAGGAAGCCCTGACCCTGCCCGATCTCTCCAATCTGCGGTCCCTGCAGGGGGACGAGCCCGCGGACGTCGTCGTGCTCATCCCCGAGGACCGCAACGAGTCCGTCCTCGGCGAGTTCTTCCGGCACCTGAGCCTGCTCGAGGTGGGCGAGGCCTTCCGCTCGTTCTCCGCGGACGACCGCCAGCACGACGAGGCCGCGGCCCGCTCCGCGCTCGAGGAATCGCTGCGACTGCTCGCGCACGAGGGGTTCACGGCGCGCGGCCGGACGACGACGGGAAACCCCGTGGACGCCCTCGTGCACGAGGCTGCCGACACCGGCGCCGGGCAGGCCGTGGTCATCACCCGCCCCCACGCGGTGGCGGACACCTTCCACCGTGACTGGGCCAATCAAGCGCAGGACAAGCTCGGGATCGCCGTGCTGCACCTGTACTCGGGCTCGGGATTTATTGGCGACTCCTAGGCGTTGCACGCACTATGACTACCGAACATGACGCCTACCGCCCCGAGATCCGGAAGACCGACGACGAGTGGCGGCAGGAACTGACACCGCAGGAGTTCCAGGTGCTGCGGAAGGCCGGCACCGAGCGCCCGTACACCGGGGAGTACTACGACGCGAAGACCGCCGGCACCTATGCGTGCCGAGCCTGCGGCGCCGACCTCTTCACGAGCAACGAGAAGTTCGACTCCCACTGCGGGTGGCCCTCCTTCTGGGCGCCGCTCGCCGAGGACAAGGTCCGCTACCTGCACGACAGGTCGCTCGGCATGGAACGCATCGAGGTACGCTGCGCCCGCTGCGATTCGCACCTGGGACACCTGTTCAAGGGTGAGGGTTTCGACACGCCCACCGACCAGCGCTTCTGCATCAACTCCGTCTCGATGAAGCTGGTGCCCGCCGGGGAGTAGCGCCCCGCGGAGCAGTACGGAACGGCATGGGAAAGGCCAGTCCTCGGACTGGCCTTTCCCATGGGCGAGGTGAGTTCTGGCTGATCCTCGCCCCGCCGGGACGGGAAGCGAGCATTAGCATTCCTTAACTGACCGTCGGTAAAGTGTAAGTATCGCTGGTTGCCTTGCTACTGTCACGGCACGACAGCGATCCGTCCCCTACAGGAAGCAGGAGCCATGACCGTCACCCCGCTCGCCCCCGTCGACAACGAGCCGCAGGAGCATGCGGCATGGCACGCCCTGAAGGCCGCAGCGCACCAGCTGCGCCTCCTGCAGGTCAAGGACGGCTCCGTCCCCGACCCCGAGCACCACGCCGAGGCCGCCGCCGCCACGGACGCCATCACCGCCGCCGTGCAGGAGCTCGCTCCGCTGTTCCCGCACGACGCCGAGTACCTGGGCCGCACGGTCACGGCCTTCGAGGCGTGGCGCTCGAGCGGCTTCGCCGTCCCCGACTTCCTCGAGCCCCTCCTGGCGTTCCAGCCCCAGCTCGACCGGACCGACGGCCTCCAGCACCTCGTCGTCTTCCCGATGTACACGCAGAACGGCAGTACCAGCCGCCTCGTCGAGGCCGTGCTCATCGAGGTCCTCTGGCCCGAGTTCATCGCCGAGCTCGAGGCCGGCGACTACTCCAATGCCCTGTTCGTGCCCATCCGGTTCCTCGACTTCACCGACGGGTACAACACCAATTCGGCCGTCCTCTTCCCCGAGACGGTCGCCGTCAGCTCCACGCCGACCTTCACCTGGGGTGCCATCTTCGCCGACCGCGAGGCGGCACGGTTCCGCCGCGTCGTCCGCGCCGCCGCGGACATCACGCGCCTCGACCTGCCCGACGACGCGCTGGAGCTCCTCGAGGACCAGGAGCTCACCGAGGAGACGTTCGTGATGTGGGACCTCATCCACGACCGCACCCACATGCGCGGCGACCTGCCCTTCGATCCGTTCATGATCAAGCAGCGCATGCCGTTCTTCCTGTACTCGCTCGAGGAGCTGCGCTGCGACCTCACGGCCTTCCGCGAATCCGTCCGGATCGAGCACGACGACGACGCGTCCCCCGAGGCACGCAGGCACGCGAAGCTCGTCCAGTACGCCGTCATCTTCGACCGCATCTTCCGCTTCAGCATCACGGGCAGCCGCGTGCGGAACTACGACGGCCTCGGCGGCCAGTTGCTCTTCGCGTGGATGCACCAGCACCGCGTGCTGCACTGGACCGACACGAAGCTGACCATCGACTGGGACGAGGTGGCCGACGTCGTCGTCGCCCTCGGCGAGCAGATCGAGCAGCTGTACTGGCGGTCCATCGACCGGCCCAAGACCGCGCACTGGCTCGCAGCCTACGAACTGGTCTCCGCGACGGTCACCCCGCACCCCGCCTCGGTATGGGCCAAGGGTCCGGACGCCCTCGACCTCATGGGGCCGCCGCGCGGTCTCACGGACGCCGTACTCGACGACGAATTCCCGCTCTCGATGTTCTTCGAGGCGCTGGACCGCAAGATGAAGCCCGTCATCGAGTCGACCGCGGGCATCACCGCGCACACGGCGTGAGTCCCGCCCCGGGCCGCACGGCCGTCGTCGCCGGCGCCACGAGCGCGGCCGGCATCGCGCTCACCCGTCGCCTGATCGGGGACGGCCTGACCGTGGTCGCCGTCGGCTCCGACTCCGCACGCCTCGCGGCGGCGTTCACCGGGCTCGACGGCGTCGTCCGCCAGGAGTGCGACCTCACGGACGAGGTCGCCGTGGGCGGCCTCGCCGACCGCGTGCTCGCCGACCACGGCGGCGCCGACGCGCTGTTCCACCTCGTGGGGGGCTGGCGGGGTGGCCGGGGCATCACCACCCAGACCACGGCCGACTACGACGTGCTGCACCGGTCGGTGTTCCTCACGCTGTTCAACACCAGCCGGGCGTTCTACGACCAGCTGGCCGACGGCGCCGGGCGGCTCGCGGCCGTGACCGCGACAGCGGTGGCGGCACCGACCGCGGCGAACGCCTCCTACGCCGCGGTGAAGGCGTCGGTCGACGCCTGGCTGCAGGCCGTCGCGCAGGGCTTCGCGAAGGACGGCTCCGAGGCTGCCGCGACGGCGGTCGTCGTCAAGGCCCTCGTGGACGACGCGATGCGGCAGCAGCAACCCGAGCGGTCGTTCCCGGGCTTCACGCACGTCGACGACCTCGCCCGCATCCTCGCCTCCCTGCCCGGCGCGCCGGCCGGCGAGGTCAACGGTGCCCGTATCGACGCCGTCCGGGCATGAGCCCCGCTCGGGGATAATGGGACGGTGACCGACACGATGATCCCAGCCACCGTTCCCGCGCCCCTGCACGACCGCACCTCGCGCAGCTTCGCGTCCGACAACTACTCGGGTGTGCACCCCGAGGTCCTCGCGGCCCTGGCGGCCGCCAACGAGGGGCACCAGGTGGCCTACGGCGAGGACCAGTACACCGCCCGGCTGCAGGAGGTCATGGAGCACCACTTCGGCGAGGGCATCTCGATCTACCCGGTGTTCAACGGCACGGGCGCCAACGTGCTCTCGCTGCAGTCCATCCTGCCGCGCTGGGGAGCGGTGATCTGCCCCCAGACGGCGCACATCAACGTGGACGAGAACGCCGCGCCCGAGCGTGTCGGCGGCATCAAGCTCCTGTCCGTCCCCACACCCGACGGCAAGCTGACCCCCGAGCTCATCGACCGGGAGGCGTGGGGCTGGGGCGACCAGCACCGGGCGCAGCCGCTGGCCGTCTCGATCACCCAGACCACCGAGCTCGGCACGCTGTACTCCGTGGCGGAGATCAGGGCGATCGCCGACCACTGCCACGCGCGCGGCATGCGCGTCCACATGGACGGTGCGCGCCTCGCGAACGCGGCGGCCGCCCTGGGCCAGCCGCTGCGTGCCTTCACACGGGATGCCGGGGTGGACATCCTGTCCTTCGGCGGCACCAAAAACGGCCTCATGTTCGGCGAGTGCATCGTCGTGCTGGACCAGGAGGCATCCACAGGCCTGGACTACCTGCGGAAGATGAACATGCAGCTCGCGTCCAAGATGCGCTTCGTCTCGGCGCAGCTCATCGCGCTGCTCGAGGGCGACCTCTGGCTCCGCTCGGCGTCGCACGCCAATGCCATGGCCGCACGCCTCACGGAGGGAGCGCGCGGTATCCAGGGTGTGACGCTCACGCAGGAGACCACCGCCAACGCCGTCTTCGCCATCCTCCCCCCGGGGGCGGCGGACCGCGTGCGCGAGAGCTTCCGGTTCTACGACTGGGACCAGGCGACCGGAGAGGTCCGGTGGATGTGCTCGTTCGACACCACGGAAGAGGACGTCGACGCGTTCCTCGACGCGATCCGCCGGGAAGTATCCGCCTGATCCTCGCTGTCCGGACACCCCCGGAGGCACCCCACCGGGGGTGTCCGATCGGTACCGGACACCGGCGCGTCGCCGTGGAGCGCACCCCCGCAGGGCATAGCCTGCGGGGGTGAGTGCTATCGGAGGCGTGTCGCAACTTCCTGCCGAGTTCCTCGACGCCCTGGCCGGCCTCCGGACGGCCGTCCGCCGCAGCGAGATCCGGCTCGAGGAGGTCCCGGCGCCCTCGCGGCTCGCCCCGTTCGCGGTGGCCCTCGGCGCGGAGGTCTTCGAGGCCACGTCGCTGCCGGTGCACGGGCCCGCGCGCGGCCTGCTCGCGTCGCCCGAGCCGGAGGAACTCGCCACGGGCCGCTTCATCCTCCTCTACGACCCCGAAGGCTCCGAGGTCTGGAACGGCCGGTTCCGCGTCGTCACCTACATCCGCGCGCAGCTCGAGGCCGACATGGGCAACGACGCCCTGCTCGGGTCCGTCGCGTGGACCTGGCTCGTGGAGGCCCTCGAGACGCACGGCGCACGGCACCACAGCACGGGGGGCACCGCCACGAGGATCCTCTCCGAGAGCTACGGGACCCTCGAGGACCGGCCCGACACCATCGACATCGAACTCCGGGCCTCGTGGACACCCGAGACCTCCGACGTCCGCCGCCACCTCGAGGCCTGGTCCGAGATGGTGTGCACGTTCGCCGGCCTGCCACCCCTGCCTGCGGGCGTCGCCCACCTGCCCCACCGCAGGTCCTGAGCAGATTCGCGAGCACATCCTGGTTCCCGTCGTCCCCGCGTATCCCGGGCGGTCGCTGCAGTCGGCGTGTTCCGCCAGGACCCGTCGGCGGGCCGAGAACCATCAACGACGACGGGTTCCTCCGCTTCGGGGCGGGGCTACCCGCGGGGATAGACTGAAATCATCATGACCTCCTCTACGTCCGAACAGATGGACAGCACCGAAGCGCCCGACCCCGCCGTCGATCCCGGACCCCAGGAACTACCCCTCCTGACCGAGCCGCGCGACGGCGTCCCCCTCGTCATCGACACCCAGAGCGGCCTCGAGCGGGCCGCCGCGGCACTCGCCGCGGGAACGGGGCCTGCGGGCGTGGACGCCGAGCGGGCCTCGGGGTTCCGCTACGGACAGCGCGCGTTCCTCGTGCAGATCCGTCGCGAGGGCGCCGGCACCTGGCTGATCGATCCCGAGCCGTTCGACGACCTCCGGATCATCGACGACGCCCTCGACGGCGTCGAATGGATCCTGCATGCCGCGAGCCAGGACCTGCCCTGCCTGTCCGAGCTCGGCATGTGGCCGGACCGGCTCTTCGACACCGAGCTCGCCGCGCGCCTCGCGGGCCTCCCCCGGGTCGGTCTCGCCGCCGTCATCGAATCGCAGCTCGGGTTCAGCCTCGCGAAGGAGCACTCCGCCGCGGACTGGTCGAAGCGCCCGCTGCCGGAGCCGTGGCTCCGCTACGCGGCACTCGACGTCGAGGTCCTGCCGGAGCTGCGGGAGAAGCTGGCCGGACTGCTGCAGCAGGACGGGAAGCTCGCCATCGCCGAGGAGGAGTTCGAGCACATCCGGAGCACTCCCCCGGCGGAGCCGCGCGTCGACCCGTGGCGCCGCACCTCCGGGCTGCACCAGCTGCGCGACCGGCGGCAGCTCGCCGCCGTCCGGCAGATGTGGCTCGAACGCGAGGATCTCGCTCAGCGTCGCGACGTCGCACCGGGCCGCCTCATCCCCGACTCGGCGATCGTGGCAGCGGCGAAGGCCATGCCCTCCACCGTCCCCCAGTTGCTGGCCACGAAGGGCTTCCACGGCCGGGCGGCCCAGAAGGAAGCGCCACGCTGGCTGAAGTGCATCAGCGAGGCACGGAAGCTGACGGAACTCCCGCCCCTCCACGTCTCCACGAACGCCCCGCCGCCGCCGCGGGTCTGGGCGGAGAAGGACCCCGAGGCGGCCGCACGCCTGCAGACCGCACGGCCGCGGGTGGCCAAGCACGCGGAGAAGCTCGGCATGCCCGTCGAGAACCTGCTTACCCCTGACTACCTGCGCCGTATCGCGTGGCGTCCCCCGACGGAGCTCTCGCTCGAGTCGGTCTCCGCAGCACTGGCGGAGCTCGGCGCGCGCCCCTGGCAGGTCGAGCAGGTCGCCGCGATCATCACCGTGGCCTTCCTCGACCCGGACCCCCTTCCCGCGAAGGGCCGCCAGCCGGGCCAGGAGCCGTCCGACGACTGACCCGGAGGGACCCGGCGAGCCGCTTGCACGCTATGTTACCGGCCAGTAACATAGGCGCGGATCAACAACTCGAAGAGGAGCAACAGGTGAGCCTACAAACCGGGACCCCGTCCACAGGCAGGACGTCACGTGCAGCGCGTGCCGTCCGCGACGTCGTCTTCGTCGACGGAGTGCGGACCCCCTTCGGCAAGGCGGGTGACAAGGGCATCTACGCGGGCATGCGCGCCGACGACCTCGTCGTGAAATGCATCCGCGACCTGCTCCGCCGGAATCCGTCGCTGCCGCCCGAGCGGGTGGACGACGTCGCGATCGCCGCCACCACGCAGACCGGCGACCAGGGCCTGACCATCGGCCGCACCGCAGCCCTCCTCGCGGGACTACCCCGGACCGTCCCCGGCTTCGCGATCGACCGCATGTGCGCCGGCGCGATGACCGCCGTGACCACCACGGCGTCGGGCATCGCCTTCGGCGCGTACGACGTCGTCATCGCCGGCGGCGTGGAGCACATGGGCAACCACCCCATGGGAGCCGGCGCGGACCCGAACCCTCGCTTCCAGTCGGAGCGGATCGTGGACCCCGCCGCCCTGAACATGGGCAACACGGCGGAGAACCTGCACGACCGCTTCCCGGCCATCACCAAGGAGCGGGCGGACACGTACGCGGTCCGCAGCCAGCAGAAGCTCGCGGCGGCCTACGAGGCCGGCAGCATCCAGCCGGACCTCGTACCCGTCGCCGGCCGGAAGGCAGGCTCCGGCTGGACGCTCAACACCGTCGACGAACCCCCTCGCCCCGGCACCACCGTGGAGGACCTCGCGAGCCTGCGCACCCCGTTCCGCGCCCACGGCCGCGTCACCGCCGGCAACGCCGCCGGGCTGAACGACGGCGCCACCGCTGCCCTGCTGGCCTCGGCCGACGCCGCCGAGGAGCTGGGCCTGCCCGTCCGCATGCGCCTGGTCGCCTACGCCTTCGCCGGCGTCGAGCCCGAGGTCATGGGCATCGGCCCGGTCCCGGCCACCGAGAAGGCCCTGCGCCAGGCCGGCCTGGAGATCGGCGACATCGGGCTCTTCGAGATCAACGAGGCCTTCGCCGTCCAGGTGCTGAGCTTCCTCGACCACTTCGGGATCGACGACGAGGACCCGCGCGTGAACCGCTACGGCGGCGCCATCGCCGTCGGGCATCCCCTGGCGTCCTCGGGCGTGCGTCTCATGAACCAGCTCGCCCGCCAGTTCGAGGAGGACCCCGAGGTGCGCTACGGCATGACCACCATGTGCATCGGCCTCGGCATGGGTGCCACCGTCATCTGGGAGAACCCCCACCACGAGCACTACGGACAGGATGCAGCATGAGCTTCGAACGCTACGACGAACTGGCCGCCCTGGTTCCCCCCGAGATCGTCACGCACTCCTACGTCCAGGACATCCCGCTCCCTGACGGCGCGGGCGTCCTGGCGCTCATCACGCTCGACAACGACCTCGACCACACGAAGCCGACGACGCTCGGCCCGAGGACGCTCATCGAGTTCGGCCGCACGCTCGAGGGACTGAAGGAGCGTGCCGCGCGCGGTGAGATCTCCGCCGTCGCCCTGACCGGCAAGCCCTACTTCCTCGTGGCGGGTGCCGACCTCAGCACCGTCAAGAGCGTGAGGTCCGAACACCTCGGCCGGCTCATGGCCGAGCTCGGCCACGAGGCGTACGACCTCCTCGCCGACCTCGGCGTGCCGAGCTTCGCCTTCATCAACGGCGTCGCGCTCGGCGGCGGGCTCGAGATCGCCCTCGCCGCGAACTACCGCACGGTGTCCTCCGGCGCCAGCGGCATCGGCCTGCCCGAGGCATTCATCGGACTCGTCCCGGGCTGGGGCGGCGTGTACCGCCTGCCGCGCCTCATCGGGCCCGCGAACGCCGTCAAGGTGATGATCGAGAACCCGCTCAGCAACAACCGCAGCCTCGACGGGACGGCCGCCTACGGCCTGGGCATCGCCGACGCCCTCTTCGAGCCCGCGGACTTCATCGAGCAGTCCCTGCTCTGGGCCGCCCGCGTGCTCACGGGCGGCGAGGGCGACGCCGTCGGGCAGCGGCGTGCCGAGCTCGCCCGGTCCGACGACGACGCCTGGGCCGGGGCTGTCGCCGCCGGCCGGGCGTTCGTCGAGGCGAAGACGAGCAACGCCGCACCGGCGCCCGCCCGGGTCCTGGACCTGCTCGAGGCCGGGCTGACCCTGTCGCAGAAGGAATCGGCGGCGGCCGAGTGCACGGCGCTGGCCGAGCTCATGCAGACCCCCGCATTCCACGCCACGGTCTACGCCTTCCTCGACCTCGTGCAGAAGCGCGGCAAGCGTCCCGCAGGGGCTCCCGACCGGAAGCTGGCCCGCCCGGTGACGAAGGTCGGCGTCGTGGGCGCCGGGCTCATGGCGAGCCAGCTCGCCCTCCTCTTCGCCCGGCAGCTCAAGGTCCCCGTGGTCCTCACGGACATCGACCAGGCGCGCGTGGACAAGGGCGTGGGCTACGTGCACGCCGAGATCGACAGGATGCTCGACAGGAAGCGCCTGTCGCAGGACGCGGCGAACCGGACGAGGGCGCTCGTCACCGGCTCGGTCTCTAAGGACGTGTTCGCCGACGCGGACTTCGTGATCGAGGCCGTGTTCGAGGAGCTGTCGGTCAAGAAGCAGGTCTTCGCCGAGGTGGAGGCCGTGGTCTCCGCCGAGTGCATCCTGGCGACCAACACGTCCTCGCTGTCCGTGGCGGAGATGGCCGCGGACCTCGTGCACCCGGAGCGCGTGGTGGGCTTCCACTTCTTCAATCCCGTGGCCGCCATGCCCCTGCTCGAGGTGGTCCGTGCACCCAGGACGGACGACACCGTGCTCGCCACGGCCTTCGTCCTCGCGAAGGGCCTGAAGAAGAACGCCGTCCTGGTGCAGGACGCCCCCGCCTTCGTGGTCAACCGCATCCTCGGCCGCATGTTCGGCGAGATCACGGCCGTCTTCGATGAAGGCACCGATGCGGAGACCGCCGACAACGCACTGCGGCCTCTCGGACTGCCCATGACGCCGTTCAGGCTCCTCGCCCTGGTCGGCTTGCCCGTCGGCCAGCACGTGCAGGAGTCCCTACACGTGGCCTTCGGCGACCGCTTCCACGTCTCCGCGAACCAGCAGAAGCTGATCGGCGCCGGCGTGAAGGGACTATGGGAGAAGCAGGAGGACGGCACCGAGACCGTCCCCGCGCAGACCCTGGCGCTGATGGAGCGCGGAAGTGCACCGTCGACCGCCGAGGAGGTCCTGCACCGCACGCAGGACGCCCTCGCGGACGAGATCGGGCGCATGCTCGACGAGGGCGTCGTCGCCGCTCCGGAGGACATCGACCTCTGCATGATCATGGGCGCGGGCTGGCCGATGCATCTCGGCGGGATCACCCCGTACCTGGACCGGGTCGGGGCGTCCGAGCGTGTTCTCGGTCGGACGTTCCACCAGGCCTGAGGCAGCACCCGGCGCAGCGACGGAAGGGCCCCGACCAGCCGGTCGGGGCCCTTCCGCTGCCTCCGGGTCTCCTCACCGCAGGGTGCACCTGTGTCGCGGTTGCCGGCGGAATGGACCCTGCCCGTGGCCTTCCCGCCGTCGAGGCCCTTGGTGTGGTCGCACGCCTCGTAGGGTCCGGCGCCGTCGGACAGGCTGGTGGCGCCGTCGTCGTGCGAGGGGACGACGTGGTCGTGATGGCGGATCGGCGCATCACGGTCCGGGGCACGGCATCCATCGTCCCGGGCCTGGAGGAAACGGCACTGCCCGGCAGTGCCACCCCTCACCCGGGACGAGCAGCGCCTCGACCCGGGAAGCGCTGTTCGTGGCACATCATCGCCCCGGACGGGGCTCTCTGCTTCGGTGTCAGGCGGCGGGGCGGGGGAAGATCCGGTCCAGTTCCGCGAGATCGTCGTCCGACGGCGTCCACGCGACGGCTGCCGCATTCTGACGCACCTGCTCGGGCGACGTGGCGCCGGCGATCACGGACCCGACCGACGGCTGGGCCGCCAGCCAGGAGAACGCCACCTGCACCTCGGTGAGCTCCCGCGCCGCCGCGAACGCGGAGAAGGCCTCGAGCTGGTCCCAGTCCGCGGTCTCCAGCAGGTTCTTGCGCGAGTGCGTGAGCCTGCTGCCGGCCGGCACCTCGTTGCGACGGTACTTGCCCGTCAGCAGGCCGTTGGCGAGCGGGAAGTACGGGAGGACGCCGAGACCGTAGGCCTCCGCGGCCGGCACGACCTCTCGTTCCAGGCGGCGGTCCAGGAGGCTGTACGGGTTCTGCGCCGAGATGAACGGCGTGTACCCGCTGCCGCGTGCGGTGAATTCGGCCTCCGCGATCTGCCAGCCTGCGAGATTGGAGTGTCCGAGGTAGCGCACCTTCCCGCTGGTCACGAGGTCGTCGAGGGCCGCGAGGGTCTCCTCGACGGGCGTGAGGGCATCCGGGGCGTGGTACTGGTACAGGTCGATCCAGTCGGTCCCGAGCCGCCGCAACGACGCCTCGGCCGCCCGGACGATATAGCGCCGGGAGCCCCGGGCGCCCCAGTCCGGACCGTTCACCCCGCCCATGTCGAGGCCGAACTTGGTGGCGAGGACGACGTCGTCGCGCCTGCTGCCGAGCGCCTTCCCGAGCTGCACCTCGCTGACCCCGGGAGCCCTGCCGTACATGTCGGCGACGTCGAAGAGCGTGATGCCGGCGTCGATCGCCGCGTGCACGACGGCGTCGGTCCCCTCCTGGGACTCGGAAGTGGTGCCGGCCCGGCCCAGGTTGTTGCAGCCGAGGCCGACGGTGGAAACGCTGAGTCCGGAGGAACCCAGTCTGCGGTAGGTCATCATTGTCCTAACCTACCAAGACGGTTGCCCCGGGCACACGACCCGGGGCAACCGATCGTCCGCCGGCGCTATCCGGCGAACCAGATACCGATCTCGCGCTCGGCCGATTCCACCGAGTCGGATCCGTGCACGAGGTTCTGCTGGACCTTGACGCCCCAATCACGGCCGAGATCCCCGCGGATGGTACCGGGCGCCGCCGTCGTCGGCTCGGTGGCACCGGCGAGCGAGCGGAATCCCTCGACGACGCGCTGGCCCTCGAAGATGGCCGCGACGATCGGTCCGCTCAGCATGAACTCGACGAGCGGCTCGAAGAACGGCTTGCCGACGTGCTCCGCGTAGTGCTCCTCGAGCAGCTCACGGCTGGCGTGGACCTGCTTCAGGTCGGCGATGGTGTAGCCCTTCGCCTCGATGCGGGACAGGATGGTGCCGGTCAGGCCGCGGGACACGCCGTCGGGCTTGACGAGGACAAGGGTGCGCTCGACGCTCATGATGTACTCCTGGGATGGGCGCCGTTCCGGACGGCGCGGTGAACTGGTATCAGGTCCGACTCTACTAAAGGCGCCGCTACTCGGGGTTCGCCTTCTCCCACTCCGCCTGCAGGCGGTCCCGCTCCACGTTCTCCCGGTCCACGCGCCTGCCCTGGCGGAGGCCGTAGAGCCAGGTCAGCGCGAACGCGATCCCGACGACGAACATGGTCGGCTCGAGGAACCCGCCGGCGATGATCACGAGCTGCAGGATCCAGCCCAGCGCGATCCCCCACGGTCTCGTCAGCACCGCACAGGTGAGGACCAGCACGACGCTGAGGATCAGCCCCGAGGTCAGGATGAGTGCGGGCGAGAGCTCGTCGCGGCGCAGCCCGAAGACCGCGAGCGTTGCGAAGAACACCACGAACGCCTCGAGCAGGAGGACGGTCGAGGCGAACATGATCTTCGTGGACCGGCGCTTCTTCGGCATGCCCGGCCGCCACTCGCGCTGCGCCCTGGTCATGCGTCGATCCATGCGTGCCATGCTCTGCCTACTTCCCTAGGAGTGTGCGGGCTTCCCCGACCACCGTGATCGAACCGGTCACGAGCACGCCGCCCGCGAGGTCGTTGTCCTCCTCGGCCTTCATCACGGCCCACTCGAGGGCGTCGTCGAGACCGGGCGCGATGTTGATGTTCTCCTCGGCGAAGCCCGCCGAGAGGGCGGCCTGCAGGAGGTCCGCGGCGGGGATCGAGCGGGGCGACGTGGACTGCGTCAGGCAGACGTCCTCCAGGATGCCGCCGAGCTCCTCGTGGAGTTCGGCGAGGATGCCGGCTGCGTCCTTGTCCTCGAGGACCCCGATGACCAGCACGAGCCGGGAGAAGTCAAAGGCCTCGTTGACGCCCTTGGCGGCTGCGCGGGCGCCGGCGGGGTTGTGCGCCGCGTCCACGATGATGCTCGGGGCGGTGCGCACCACTTCGAGACGGCCGGGGGAGGTCACGGCGCGCAGGCCGTTCCGCACCAGCTCCGTCCGGAGCTCCCGCTCTCCCGCGCCGAGGAACGCCTCGACGGCGGCGACGGCGACGGCGGCGTTCTCCGCCTGGTGCTCGCCGTGCAGCGGGACCAGCAGTTCGCCGTACCGGCCGGCGAGGCCGGTCAGGGAGATCACCTGCCCGCCGACCGCGACGGTCCGGGACTCGACGCCGAACTCGACGCCCTCGAAACGGAACTCGGCGCCCACCTCGCGGGCGCGGTCGAGGAGCACCTGCGCGGCACCGCGGGGCTGGATGGCGCTGACGAGGAACGAGCCCGGCTTGATGATGCCGGCCTTCTCCAGCGCGATGTCCTCCTCCGTGTCGCCGAGGAGCTCGGTGTGGTCGAGGGAGATGGGCGTGACGACCGCCACCTGTCCGTCGCCGACGTTCGTGGCGTCGGTGATCCCGCCGAGCCCCACCTCGATCACGCCGACGTCGATCGGCTCGTCCGCGAAGATGGCGTACGCCAGGATGGTGACGCACTCGAAGTACGTGAGCCGGGGCTCCCCTGCGACAAGGAGTTCGCCGTCGACGATGTCGAGGTAGGGCTTGACCTCGTCCCAGACCCGGACGAAGGTCTCGTCAGCGACCGGCTCGCCGTCGATGCTGATGCGCTCGGTCACGCGCGAGAGGTGCGGGCTCGTGAAGCGGCCGGTCCGCAGATCGTGGGCCAGCAGGATGCTCTCGATCATGCGCGCCGTCGAGGTCTTGCCGTTGGTGCCGGTGATGTGGATGATCGGGAACGCCCTGTTGGGTTCCCCGAGGATCTCCATCGCCCGGTACAGCGGGGCCATGCGCGGCTCCATCCTGTTCTCGGGCGCCCGGCTGAGCAGTTCGGCGTACACGCTCTCGACGGAGAAGCGGTCGAGCTCCGTGCCGGTTCTGTTGGTCTCATCCATGCTGCTGCTCCTGCTTCGCGACGGTGATGGTGAAGTCGTTCCCCGCATCCTCGGCCGCCTCGACGCGGAGGTCGACCGTGAGGGTCTCGGCCCTGATCAGGGCGGCGTTCGCCTCGAGTGCCGCGACCTGCTCCGCGGTGACGCCGATGGTGGTGCTGATGCGGTCGCTGATGTCGAGGTCGGCGTCGCGGCGTGCCTGCTGGATGGCACGGATGGCATCCCGTGCCGTCCCCTCTGCGGCGAGCTCGGGGGTGACCTCGGTGTCGAGGACGAGGAACCCGCCGCCGGGCAGGACCGTGACGGCCTTCGAGGCGGCGTCGTTGCCCTCCACCACGGTGTCGAGCGTGTACTCGTGCGGCTCGAGGGCGAGGCCGCCGGCGGTGACGCCGCCGTCGTCGTCCACGTGCCAGTCCCCCGACTTCGACGCCTTGATCGCGGCCTGCACGTTCTTGCCGAGACGGGGGCCAGCGGCCCGGGCGTTGACGACGAGGCGCTGGGTGATGCCGAACTCGGCCGGTTCGGCATCTGCGGAGTCGACCAGGCGGACGCCCTTGAGGTTCAGCTCGTCGGCGATGATCGACGAGTACTGCCCGGAGAGGCCGTCGGCGCCGGGCGCGACGACGGTCAGCTCCCGCAGTGGCAGCCGCACCCGGAGGTTGGCGGCCTTGCGCAGGCTCGAACCCACGGAGCAGACCTGACGGGTGCGGTCCATCTGCTCCACGAGATCGGGGGCGGCGGGGAACGACGCCGCCTCGGGCCAGTCTGTGAGGTGCACGGAACGGCCGCCGGTGAGGCCACGCCAGATCTCCTCGGTGACGAGGGGCAGCAGCGGGGCGGCCACACGGCACACGGCTTCGAGACACGTGTAGAGCACGTCGAAGGCGTCGGTGTCCTCCTCGAAGAACCGCTGGCGGCTCCGACGGACGTACCAGTTGGTGAGCGTGTCGAGGTAGCGGCGCAGGGACTCGCATGCGTCGCTGATGGTGAACGCGTCGAGCGCCTCGGTGAGCTCCCGCACGAGGTTCCCCGTGTTGGCGAGGATGTAGCGGTCGATCGGCTCGGCCAGCTGCGCGGCGGCCTCGGGGGTGACGGTCCTGGCCTCGTAGCCCGCGCCGCCGTTCGCAGCATTGGTGTACAGGCTGAAGAAGTGCCAGACGTTCCACAGGGGCAGGATCACCTGACGGACACCCTCGCGGATACCCTGCTCGGTGACCACGAGGTTCCCGCCCCGGAGGATCGGGGAGGCCATGAGGAACCAGCGCATCGCGTCCGAGCCGTCGCGGTCGAACACCTCGGAGACGTCCGGGTAGTTCCGCAGGCTCTTGGACATCTTCTGCCCGTCGGAGCCGAGCACGATCCCGTGGCTGATGACGTTCCGGAACGCGTGCCGGTCGAACAGCGCCGTGGACAGGATGTGCAGCATGTAGAACCAGCCGCGGGTCTGCCCGATGTACTCGACGATGAAGTCGGCAGGGTTGTGCGTGTCGAACCACTGCTCGTTCTCGAACGGGTAGTGCACCTGGCCGTAGGGCATGGAGCCGGAGTCGAACCAGACGTCGAGGACGTCCTCGACGCGCCGCATCGTCGACCGGCCGGTCGGGTCGTCCGGGTTGGGGCGTGTGAGCTCGTCGATGAAGGGGCGGTGGAGGTCCACCTCGCCCTGCTTGTTGAGCGGGAGCCTGCCGAAGTCGGCCTGCAGTTCGGCGAGCGAACCGTACACGTCGGTGCGCGGGTACTCGGGGTCGTCCGACTGCCACACCGGGATGGGGCTGCCCCAGAAGCGGTTGCGGCTGATGGACCAGTCGCGTGCGTTGGAGAGCCACTTGCCGAACTGGCCGTCCTTGACGTTGCCGGGGATCCAGGTGATGTCCTGGTTCAGCTCCACCATGCGGTCGCGGATCTTGGTGACCTCCACGTACCAGGAGGACACGGCGCGGTAGATGAGCGGGTTGCGGCAGCGCCAGCAGTGCGGGTAGCTGTGGACGTAGCTGGACTGGCGGACGAGGCGACCTCCGGACTTCAGGACGCGCGTGATGTGACGGTTCGCCTCGAAGACCTGCAGCCCCACGATCTCCGCGAGCGGCCCCCTGCCGAACAGGGGGAGGAACTTCGCTCCCTCGTCGACGGAGAGGATCACCTGGATGCCTGCCTCCTCGCAGACCTTCTGGTCCTCCTCGCCGTACGCGGGTGCCTGGTGGACGAGCCCGGTGCCGTCCGTCGTCGTGACGTAGTCCGCGGCGAGGATGCGGAAGGCGTTGCGGTACCCGCCCTCCTCGGGGTCCGCGAGGTAGTCCCAGAGGGGCTCGTAGGTGAGCCCTTCCAGCTCGGTGCCGAGATGGCGGGAGGTGGCGGCGTCGCGCGCGGCGGCGGCGTCGGCGAATCCGAGGTCCTTGGCGTAGTTGCCGAGCAGGTCCTCGGCGAGGAGGTAGCGGCCCGCCCGGCCGTCGCGCTCGCCGTCGACGACGACGTAGGTGATGTCCGGCCCGACGGCGAGCGCGGCGTTGGTGGGCAGCGTCCAGGGAGTCGTGGTCCAGGCGAGGGCCTGGACGCCGGCGAGGTCCCTCGACAGCTCGGTCGCCCCGGCGAGGATCGGGAAGGTCACCGTGACGGTCTGGTCCTGGCGGTCCTGGTAGACGTCCTCGTCCATGCGGAGCTCGTGGTTGGACAGCGGCGTCTCGTCGTTCCAGCAGTACGGGAGCACGCGGTACCCGCTGTAGGTGAGGCCCTTCTCGTGCAGGGTCTTGAACGCCCAGAGGACGGACTCCATGTACTCGGGGTTGAGGGTCTTGTAGTCGTTGTCGAAGTCGACCCATCGCGCCTGACGGGTCACGTAGTCGCGCCACTCCCCCGCGTACTTCATGACGGAGGCGCGGGAGGCCTCGTTGAACTTGTCGATGCCCATGGCGACGATCTGCTGCTTGTCGGTCATGCCCAGCTGCTTCATCGCCTCGAGTTCCGCCGGCAGGCCGTGGGTGTCCCAGCCGAAGCGCCGCTCGACGCGGTGTCCGCGCTGCGTCTGGTAGCGGCCCACGAGGTCCTTGGCGTACCCGGTGAGGAGATGGCCGTAGTGCGGCAGGCCGTTGGCGAACGGCGGGCCGTCGTAGAACACGAACTCGTTGGAGCCGTCCGGCCCGGCGTCGCGGTTGTCGATGGACGCCTGGAACGTGCCGTCCTTCTCCCAGTACCGGAGCACGCGTTGCTCGAGTTCCGGGAAGCGCGGGGAGGCGCTGGTCCCGGACGTGGTCGTCCCGGCGTCGTCGGGCGACACTGCTTTGGGGTAGATCTGCGGCATGGTTCTCATCCTGTGTACGGCGGCATGGGGTGGGGAGTCCTGCCGTGAGGACGGGAGCCTGTGCCGCCTGCCGCCGGTTGCCTGACCGGCCGCAGGGAAACCGGACCCGCGGTACCACCTCACTTGCCGCCGTCGTCCGCCGTGCCGCTCGTCGCGGACACACCGGGCGGGGCCGCCGCTCGTTTCCAGGCTGTGACGGGCCGTCCCGTCCGGTTCTACGGGCCGCCGCTCGGGTGGCCTTTCCTCCGGAAGCTCGCCGGTGATCGCCGGGTCGATGCTTGTCCTGCAAGTCTAGCGCCGGGGCGAATTCCTTGTCGAAAGGGGGCCCGCACAACAGGTGGGGCCGTGGGTCGCCGGAAAGACGTTGTGGTCGCGGAGCTGCCTTGGGACGCTGGGAGGGCACCCCCGCCGCAACAGGATGGATACCGCATGCCGACCACCACCCCCTCCGTGACCAGCACCCCCTCCGTTGTTGCGCTTCCGACCGCGACCGCACTGGACACCGCGCGACTGCTGCTGGGGGTCTTCCTGCCCACCGTCGCAAGGGGCCCCATCATCCGTCGGCCGTGGGCGGTCGGGCTCACGGCGCGCCTCGATCTGGACACCCGGGCCGTGGGGATCGTCCGGAAGGTCCATGCCAGGTACCCCGAGGGTCCGCTGATGCTCAAACTGCCGGTCCGGAAGCAGGCGATCGTCCTGGACCCTGGCGACGTGAACACCGTCCTGGCGCAGTCGCCGGAGCCCTTCTCCGCCGCGAGCAGCGAGAAGAAAGCGGCACTCTCGCACTTCCAGCCCGCCAACTCGCTGATCTCGCGCGGACCCGTGCGCACCGTGCGGCGCGCCCTGCAGGAGCAGGTCCTCGACACCGAGCACCCCGTACACCATCTCGCGGACACCTTCGTCCCCGTGGTCGAGGAGGAGATGCAGGCGCTGCTCGCCGAGGCCGTGCGGACCGGGTCCCTGCCCTGGGCGGACTTCCTCGACGCCTGGTACCGCGTGGTCCGGCGGGTGGTCTTCGGCGACCACGCGCGGGAGGACAAGGACCTCACCGCGATGATCATCCGGCTCCGCAAGGACGGCAACTGGGCGTTCCTCAAGCCGGTGCGGAAGGACACGCGCCGCCGGTTCCTGCAGCGGATCGCCGACGAACTGGCGCACGCCGAACCCGGCAGCCTCGCCGCCGTGATGGCCGCCGCCCCGAAGGGCGACGGCGCGGAGCCCGCCGACCAGGTGCCCCAGTGGCTGTTCGCCTTCGACCCGGCGGGCATGGCCGTCTTCCGCGCCCTGACCGTGTTCGCGACCCACCCCGACGCGGTGGCCACCGCACGGGCGGAGGTCGACGGCGACACGTCCGGGCGCCGCGTGCTCCCCTACCTCCGGGCCAGTGTCCTCGAGGCGCTGCGCCTGTGGCCGACCACCCCGATGATCCTCCGCCAGACCACGCGGGCCGTGGAATGGCCGGAGGGGCTGATGCCGGCCGAGTGCGGAGTGCTCGTCTACGCGCCGTACTTCCACCGCGACGAGCGCTCGCTGCGCAGCGCCCACAACTTCTCACCCGAGCGCTGGCTGACCGACGAGGACGACGGCTGGCCGCTCGTGCCGTTCAGTGACGGACCCGTGGTCTGCCCCGGGAAGCAGCTGGTGCTGCTCCTGACCAGCGCCGCCCTGGCCTCGCTCGTCGGCGGGCACGACTTCCGCGTGGAAGAGGGCCAGATCCTCGACCCCGACCGCCCGCTGCCCGGGACGATGGACAACTACTCGGTGCGGCTCGGCGTCTCGCCGCGGGCCTGACCGGCCCGGACGGCACCGGAGGGCGACGTGCCGTCAGCCGCGCAGCACCCTGTGGTTGGCGGGCTGCGCGAGCGGGCGCAGGACGAGCTGGTCGATGTTCATGTGGTGCGGCGCGTTGAGCGTGAAGGCCACGGCTTCGGCGACGTCGTCGGCGGTCAGCGGGAATTCGACGCCCTCGTAGACCTTGTTAGCGGCTCCCTGGTCGCCGCCGAGTCTGTTGAGGGAGAACTCCTCGGTGTGGACCATGCCCGGGGACACCTCGATCACGCGGATGTTGTGCTCGGCCTCCTCCAGCCGGAGCGAGCGCGCCATGGACTCCTGGGCCGCCTTCACCCCGCAGTACCCCGCCCCGCCCTCGTAGGCGGCGAGCGCCGCGGTGGAGGTCAGGAACAGGACGCTGCCCTGCCCGCCGTCGCGCAGTGCCGGCAGCAGGGCACGCGTCATGCGCATCGAGCCGAGGACGTTCACGTCGTACATCCGCTCCCAGTCGGCGGTGACGGCATCCATCACCCGGTCCGCGCCGAAGGCGCCCCCCGCGTTGTTGACGAGGGCATGGACGGGCCCGGCGGTGGTGACCCGGGCGGCGAAGGCGTCGACCGACGCCTGGTCGGTGACGTCGAGCACCATCGGGGTCGCCCCTGTCTCCTCGGCGAGCGCGGTGAGGCGGTCGAGGCGCCGGGCCGCCGCGACGACGTCCCATCCGGCGCGGCGCAGCGCGCGGACGGTCGCTGCGCCGATGCCGGAGCTGGCCCCCGTGACGATCGCACGGAGGGCGGGAGGGGCGGGGTCTGCGGGGGCGCCGAGCGGCGTGGGTGATGTGCGGGTCATGGGGCCACTGTAGCGATCACGCCCAGGCGGCGGGATCCGTTGCGCGGGAGCCCGCGCTCAGGTCCTCTCGGCCGCTTCGATCGGGATCCACAGCCGGCCGCAGCCGGTCTGGCCGCCGGGATCCGGCTGGACGCTCAGCATTTGCGGCCCGGGCGCCCAGCGGTACGGGTTGGCCGGGAACCATGCCGCGGCCGCGTCGGCCCAGAGGCGTTGCAGGACGTCGGGGAACGCACCCTCCGTCTCGAAGACCACCCACAGGCCGGCGGGCACTTCTCGGCAGTCGAGGCCGTCCGGCGCCGATCGGGACGTCGCCGCGGCCCGCCAGTAGTCCGCCTCGCTCCCGTCCTCCTCCGGCTGCTCGCTCGTCTCGGTGACCGCTAGCAGCCCGAGGGGCTCGGTGTCCGACACCTCCTCGAGCAGGGTTCTCAGCGCCGGGTCGAGGGTCCGCTCGAACTGCTCGATGTCCGGGTTGGGGCCCTCGTACACGATCCGTACCCGTGCCCTGCGTCCTACCAGGCGGAACGCGTCCTTGCTCATGATGCGGTGCTTCATCTCGATGTTCCCTTCGACGCGGAGCTGGAACCTCACCTGCGGTTGCGAGCGGAGGACGGCCCCCGGCCGCCTCGCCTCGGACGGCGTCATGCCGTGCAGGGCCTTGAACGCGCGGGTGAACGCCTCGGCCGAGCCGTACCCGTACCGGAGGGCGACCTCGAGCACCGCGTGCCCGGCGACGATCTCGCCGGTCGCCGCCGTGAGGCGGCGCCGCCTGATGTACTCGCCGAGCGGGATGCCGGCCAGGGAGGCGAACATCCGCCGGAAGTGGTACTCGGACGTGAGCGCGACCCGTGCCAGGCGTCCGACGTCGACCCGTGCCGGCAGGTCGGCCTCGATGAGGTCGATGGCACGGTTCCATTCCTCCATGGGGACCTCCTCTCCGGTCTCCACCGTACCGAGAGCCGTTCCTCCGCCGCCCGATGATCCCGGCCGGAAGAAGTCAGGCCCTCCGGCGTCCGCTCACCGCCCGCAAGGCGCGGCCTCCGGGGTAGGGAACAATGGAGGGATGGCCGACACGACCCAGGGCACAGACACGCCCTCCCCCCAGTCCGTTTCCGTTCCCGACAAGCCCGCCCTCGAGGGCCTCGAAGAAAGGCTGTCCCGCCAGTGGCGCGAGGACGGCACCTACACCTTCCGGCGCGACACCACGCGCGAGCAGGTGTACTCGATCGACACCCCTCCGCCGACGGCATCGGGCTCCCTGCACGTCGGGCACATGTTCTCCTACACGCAGACCGATGTGATGGCCCGCTTCAAGCGGATGAACGGTGCCAACGTCTTCTACCCCATGGGCTGGGACGACAACGGTCTGCCCACCGAGCGGCGCGTCCAGAACTACTACGGCGTGCGCTGCGATCCCTCGGTGGCCTACGACGCCGACTACCGGCCGCCCGCCGAGCCGACGAAGAACCAGCGTGACTTCGACGCCGTCTCGCGCCGGAACTTCATCGAGCTCTGCGAGGAACTGGCCGTCGAGGACGAGAAGGTCTTCGAGAACCTCTTCAGCACCCTGGGCCTCTCCGTCGACTGGGACCTGACCTACCGGACCATCGACGACACGTCCCGTTCCGTCTCGCAGCGTGCCTTCCTCGAGAACCTGAAGGCAGGGGACGCGTACCTCGCCGAGGCACCCACCCTGTGGGACGTCACCTTCCGCACCGCCGTCGCCCAGGCGGAGCTCGAGGACCGCGAGCAGGCTGGCGCGTACCACCGCATCGCCTTCCACACGTCGGACGGCGGGCCGATCCACATCGAGACGACGCGGCCCGAGCTCCTCCCGGCATGCGTCGCGCTCGTGGCCCACCCCGACGACGAGCGCTACAAGCCGCTGTTCGGCACCACGGTGACGTCTCCCCTGTTCGACGTCGAGGTCGAGATCAAGGCCCATCCCCTCGCCAAGCCGGACAAGGGCAGCGGCATCGCGATGATCTGCACGTTCGGTGACCTGACTGACGTCACGTGGTGGCGTGAGCTGCAGCTGCCCACGCGTGCCGTCGTCGGCCGGGACGGCCGCCTCCGCTCCGAGACGCCCGAGTGGATCGCCACGGAACGTGCACGCGGGAACTACGCGCAGCTCGCCGGCAAGACGATCTTCAGCGCCAAGGAGGCCGTCGTCGGCATGCTCCGCGAGAGCGGGGACCTCGACGGCGAGCCCACGAAGATCATGCACCCGGTCAACTTCTACGAGAAGGGCGACAAGCCCCTCGAGGTCGTCACGAGCCGCCAGTGGTACATCAGGAACGGAGGGCGCGACGCCGGCAAGCGCGAGGCGCTGATCGAACGCGGCCGCCAGATCGACTTCCATCCGGCCTTCATGCGCTCCCGCTACGAGAACTGGATCGAAGGCCTGAACGGCGACTGGCTCGTCTCCCGCCAGCGCTTCTTCGGCGTGCCCGTGCCGGTCTGGTACCGGCTCGACGCCGACGGCGAACCGGAGTACGAGGACCCCGTCCTCCCCGCCCTCGAGACCCTGCCCGTCGATCCCGCCGCCGATCCGGCGCCCGGCTTCGACGAGTCCGCCCGGAACCAGCCCGGCGGCTTCATCGGCGACAGCGACGTGCTGGACACCTGGGCGACGTCGTCCCTGACCCCTCAGATCGTCGGCGGCTGGACCCGTGACGAGGACCTGTTCGGGAAGGTCTTCCCGTTCGACCTGCGCCCCCAGGGACACGACATCATCAGGACTTGGCTGTTCTCCACTGCGGTCCGCGCGGACGCCCTGCAGGACTCCGTGCCGTGGAAGCACGCGGCGCTCTCCGGCTGGATCCTCGACCCCGACCGCAAGAAGATGTCGAAGTCCAAGGGCAACGTCGTCGTGCCGACCGACGTCCTCGAGCAGTTCGGCGCGGACGCCGTCCGCTACTGGGCGGCCTCCGCGAAGCTCGGTGCGGACACCGCGTACGAGGTCAACCAGATGAAGATCGGGCGACGCCTCGCCATCAAGCTCCTCAACGCGTCGAAGTTCGTCCTGAACCTCGGCGTCACGGATGCGTCCGTCGGCGAGGGATCGCTCGGCCGGGTGACGGAGGCGCTGGACCAGTCGCTGCTGGTGCAGCTGCGCACCGTGACCGAGCAGGCCACGACCGCGTTCGAGAAGTACGACTACGCCCGGGCCCTGCAGCTCACGGAGTCCTTCTTCTGGACCTTCACCGACGACTACGTGGAGCTGGTCAAGGACCGCGCCTACGGCGATCCGGCGGACGCGGGGACGCAGTCGGTGCAGACGGCGCTGGCGACCACGCTGGACGCGCTGCTGCGGCTCTTCGCGCCGTTCCTGCCGTTCGCGACGGAGGAGGTTTGGAGCTGGTGGCGCCAGGGCTCGGTGCACCAGGCGGCCTGGCCGAGTGCGGAAGCCCTCGCCGCGTTGCCCGGGAGCGCGGACGCCGAGGTGCTGACGTCCGTCGCCCTGGCGCTCGGGGGCATCCGCAAGGCGAAGTCCGAGGCCAAGGTCAAGCAGCGCACCGAGGTGGAGACCGCCGTCGTGACCGCCCCCGCCGCCCAGGTGGAGCGGGTGCGCGCCGGCCTGGCGGACCTGCTCGCCGCCGGCAACGCGAGGGACCTCCGGTTCGCGGAGGGTGACGCGCTGGCCGTCTCCGACGTCGAACTCGTTCCGCAGCCCGCGGAGTAGTCAGGACGCGGAAGGGGACCCACCCGCGGGTGGGTCCCCTTCCGCGTCTCCTGCCGCCCTAGTCGAAGGTGGGGCGTGCGGTCCGGGACCGCTTGAGCTCGAAGAACTCCGGGAACCCGGACATCAGCACGGCGCCGTCGAAGATCCGCCCGGCGTCCTCGCCCCGCGGGATCCTCGTGAGGACGGGGCCGAAGAAGGCCGTGCCGTTGAAGGCGACGACGGGCGTGCCGACCTCGTCACCTACGCGGTCGATGCCGTCCTTGTGGGAGGCGCGCAGCTGGGCGTCGTACTCCTCCGAATGCGCGTACCCGGCCAGCTCGGCCGGGAGGCCCACCTCGTCGAGCGATTCGCGGATGACGACGTCGAAGTCCTTGTTCTGTCCGATGTGGATACGGGTACCCATCGCGTCGTACAGCTTCTTGACGTACTCGTCACCGTGCAGCTCGGCCGCTGCGATGATCACGCGCACGGGGCCCCAACCCTGCTCCATCAGGGCCCGGTACTCCTCCGGCAGGTCGCGGCCCTCATTGAGGACGGACAGGCTCATGACATGCCAGTCCACGGAGATGCTGCGGACCTGCTCCACCTCCCCCATCCAGCGGGACGTGATCCAGGCGAACGGGCAGAGGGGATCGAACCAGAAATCGGCCTTCTCGACGGTGGTGGACTCGCTCATGCAGTGCTCCTTCGGGTCGGGGACAGGCCGGAGGCCTTTCCCGGTGCAACCCGTCCCGGTCGGACCCTATTCCACGCCGGATGCGCGAGGAACCGGGCCGGAACCGTCCGGGGTGGGCGCGGAGTCGGTGCGAAGTTGGTGGGGAGCTGCAGGGAGCGGTCTAATGGGAGGACACGACCAGCCGACGTCGCCTGGCGCTACCCCTGCGTCGCGATCCGGCTGGAAGAGCTCGCACCGGCCGCACCGGTGCCCGAAGGGATGCCCTCTTGCAGTACGACCGGACAGAGAACCACACCGAGGACCACGCCGAGGACCACGCCGCGTGGCGCGGGCGCGAGGCACTCGCCGAGGCCATGATCCCGCTCATCGGGCGCCTCTACCGCACCAACAACGTGGTGACGAGCATCCA
>NZ_PJIR01000086.1 GCF_002929355.1 Arthrobacter sp. B0490
GGTCGCAGCAATCCGAGTTTCGGCATCGGCACCGGACTGACCTGCGACATCCCGGGCGTGGAGCCGACCAACATGGTCATCAAGATGACCGCCTGCAATGGCCAGCCGGTGGCGAAGATTTCCGACTCGCCGGGCAAGACCATGTGCCGCGACGAGGCATTCGTCAGCTACATGCGGCACGTCTTCGGCCTGGCCAATGGCTGACGGCTAGCCACCCACGGCAAATGCCCGGGGCGGCTGCACAGCCTCCGGCTCCATAGCGCAGAGGCGATTACGCCCGCTCGCCTTGGCGTAGTACATGCGCTTATCCGCCAGCTCCAGCAGATCCCGGTAGTCCGCGACCTGATCGCAACGGCGCTCGGCCAACCCGATACTCGCCGTCAGCGGCGCACCGTCCGGCCGCACGCCGAGGCCCTGGCCAACGATGCGCTCGAGCGCCATGTGCGCCTGCTGCATGTCGGTCTCCGGCATGATCAGCAGGAACTCTTCGCCGCCCCAGCGCAGCAGGCTGTCGGAGCCTCGCAGCGTCGCAACCAGACGCCTGGCCGCCTCGCGCAGGACCTGATCGCCGGATTCATGGCCATGGTTGTCGTTGATCGACTTGAAGTGGTCGAGGTCGATGAATGCCAGCGCCAGCGGACCATCCTTGCGCTGTGCGCTGTCCCACTGCAACCGGAGGATCTCC
>NZ_PJIR01000087.1 GCF_002929355.1 Arthrobacter sp. B0490
TGGTCGAGCATTCGCACGTGGCCGAAGTCCGCCAGACCGGCATGGCACTGGCTATCGAGATGGTTCAGGACAAGGCCAGCCGCACGGCCTATCCCTGGCAGGAGCGTCGCGGCCTGAAGGTCTATCAGCACGCGATGGAGCGCGGCGCGCTGTTGCGCCCGCTCGGCAGTGTGGTGTATTTCCTGCCGCCCTATTGCATCACCGAGGAACAGATCGACTTTCTCGCGGCAGTCGCCACCGAGGGAATCGACATCGCCACCCGAGATGCCTCCGGGGTATCGGTCCCGGTCGGTCCATACCCAGGCTTCAGAGACCCGGGTTGATGTGGAGCATCGGCAGCCTGCGAGCCAGGCTGCCGATGCTTTAGACTTGCCGCTTCCAACTCGCCGCCTGCAGCTGCCTCCATGCGCCTATCCCGTTTTTTCATCGACGCCCCCCTTTCCCTTGGCCAGCACCCACTGCCTGACGCATCGGCCCACTACATCAGCCGGGTGCTGCGGCTTTCGGCCGGCAGCGCGGTTCAGCTGTTCGATGGCAGCGGCAGTGAATTTCGCGGCGAACTGCTGGAAGTCGGCAAGAAGTCCGTCACCGTCGAACTGCACGAACGCCTGACGGGGATGCCAGAGTCGCCTCTACAGATCCACCTCGGGCAGGGTCTTTCCCGCGGTGAACGGATGGATTG
>NZ_PJIR01000088.1 GCF_002929355.1 Arthrobacter sp. B0490
AACAAGAGGAGCCTCCGAATGGCCGGCAAAGCAAGCTTCAACTGGATCGACCCGCTGCTGCTTGACCAGCAGTTGACCGAGGAAGAACGCATGGTGCAGGCCAGCGCCGCGCAGTTCGCCGCCGACAAGCTGGCGCCGCGGGTACTGGAAGCCTTCCGCCATGAGCGCACCGATCCGGCGATCTTTCGCGAGATGGGCGAGACCGGCCTGCTCGGCGCGACCATTCCGGAAGCCTACGGCGGCAGCGGGCTGAACTACGTGTGCTACGGCCTGATCGCCCGCGAGGTCGAGCGCATCGATTCGGGCTACCGCTCGATGATGAGCGTGCAGTCGTCGCTGGTGATGGTGCCGATCTTCGAGTTCGGCAACGAGGCGACCAGGCAGAAGTACCTGCCCAAGCTGGCCAGCGGCGAATACATCGGCTGCTTTGGCCTCACCGAGCCGAACCACGGCTCCGACCCTGGCTCGATGGTCACCCGGGCGAAAAAGGTCGACGGCGGCTATCGCCTGTCCGGCAGCAAGATGTGGATCACCAACAGCCCGATCGCCGATGTCTTCGTGGTCTGGGCCAAGGATGACGCCGGCGAGATTCGCGGCTTCGTGCTGGAAAAGGGCTGGGAAGGGCTGTCCGCCCCGACGATCCACGGCAAGGTCGGCCTGCGCGCCTCGATCACCG
>NZ_PJIR01000089.1 GCF_002929355.1 Arthrobacter sp. B0490
CTGTTCAACTTCGACAACCGCAGCTGGACCCTGCCTGCCTCGGAAAGTGAATACCGCAACGGCATCCGCAGTCTGGATCGCTATCTGGCCCGCCTCAGCGAGCCGGAGCCCAAGGCGTTGTTCTATACCCGCGCCGACAACCTGAACAACTGGTTGGGTGACGCGGCGACCCGCCTCGGATCGTTGTCCCAGCGCCTGTCGGCAAGTGTCGGTCGGGTGCGCCTGGATGCCGATATCGCACCGGAGCAGGAGCGGGCCGGCATCGTGCCGCAGGTCAAGGAGCAGGTGGTCGAGACGCCCTGGATGCAGATCGACAATGTATTCTTCGAGGCGCGTGGTCAGGCCTGGGCGCTGTCACATCTGCTGCGGGCGATCGAGGTGGACTTCGCCGACGTGCTGGCCAAGAAGAACGCCACGATCAGCGTCAGGCAGATCATTCGTGAGCTGGAGGCGGCGCAGGAGCCGCTGTGGAGTCCGATGGTGCTCAACGGCAGCGGCTACGGCGTGCTGGCCAATCACTCGCTGGTGATGGCCAACTACATCTCCCGTGCCAATGCGGCGATCATCGATCTGCGCAACCTGCTGACGCAGGGGTAAGGCGAGCCCCCAGCGGGGTTTAGGAAGCCTCAGGTTGGCGTCGTGTCTGACTGGCTCGACGCTAACCAGGCTTGCAC
>NZ_PJIR01000090.1 GCF_002929355.1 Arthrobacter sp. B0490
GCCAGCCCCGCCTCCCAGCCACCGACGAGCAGGCTTCGCTCGCCATGATCGAGCACCACCTGCAGCGCCATGATCGCCGCCAGGAGCGCGCCCAGGCTCAGCGCGATCACCCAGCGGCCGCTGCGCGCCGGGCGCAGCAGGATCAGCAGCAAGGCTCCGGCCAGCGGCAGCAGCAGGCTGACCAGGGCGGCGTTCATCGCTCTTGCCCCTTCGAGGTGGCCAGCGCACTGCTCAGGCGCAACGCCAGGGCGGTCGCACTCACCGCCACCACCAGCCCGGTGACCACCAGCGCCACCAGCAGCGGATCGCCCGGATCATGACGCGCCGCCAGGGCGATCATCACCAGAAACACGCCGCTGCCCATCAGATTGATGGCGATGATCTGCCGCAGCGCATGGCGCAATGTGAGCAACCCGTGCAGGCCGAGCAGCCAGAGGGCGAAGCCGACGGCGATCCAGAACAGCGTGGCGCTCATGACTGCGGCTCCGGGTCGTCGCCGATCACCAGCAGGCTCAGGCTCGCGGCGATGGACAGTGTCGCCGCGGCCTCGATGACGACGATCAGCGGCTTGGCCCAGCCGGTCGGGTACTGCAGCCAGCCATCGCCAAACCAGGCGCAGGCTGCCGCCACCGCGACGAACAGCAGCAGGCCGACCAACACCAGCAGACGCAG
>NZ_PJIR01000013.1 GCF_002929355.1 Arthrobacter sp. B0490
TTCGGCCTCCAGCAGTTCCCGTAAGCCCCGCCGGACCAGTTCGTGGTCATCGAGGATGAACACCGTGACGTCCTTCAGCTGCTGATCCACATCGCTGGCGACCCCGCACTTTCCCTTGTCCACCGAGACCTGGCGACTGTCGACGCCAACCATCAGCATGACCGGTCCCTCTCCCTCACGGCAGGGCCCAATGTCCCCTTCCCATCACGGGCCGAGGAGGGATCCCGCTCATTCCGCGTCCGGAGATGATCGGACGAGGGGCGGCCAGCCTGCATCTGGCCGCCACCGCGTCGTGCCCCATCGCGGTCATCCGCGACGATCGGCCCGCCGGGGCGACGTCCTGGTGGCGGTCGACGGATTCCCCGGGAGCGACCGCGTCATCGAGCGTGCCCTGGACCTCCTGCCTGGCCACACCGACGGTCGACGCCGTGCTGCACCACGGTTAGGGGGAACGTCCTCGTCGTGTGCCGACCGATAGCGGTGCGAATGAACCCCGGCTGCCCGGACGACAGGCCCTGACCATTTGCTATCGGCACCGTCGGGACGTTGTGCTCTACTGCCCCGGGCCGGCACAGGGTTGCATGAAGCGGGACCTGAGGTCCACGCCGTACGGCGTGGCCGCCAGCACAACCCCGACTCGGAGGACACCCATCATGACCAGCATCAGCGCTTTGTGGACCACGCTCGACACCGACATCCAGCAGTGGCTTCTGCACAATCCCGGGACTACGTTCCTGCCCCGGACATATGTCAACCAGGCGCAGACCGGCACGGGTCGAACCCTCAGTCTCAACGAGCACGGTGAGCACCGGTTGTCCCCCGAGGAGATGCTCTTCCTCAAGGTCAAGAGAGGCGAAGTCCTGACCGCTCGTAGCACCACATAGGACAGGGCACTCGGCCCCAACGTCGCCGAACGAAGCCAGTCGTCACCCCGCCGCTCAGCGCGTCGGTCCAGGGCAAGCCCGGCGGATCTGGCCCGGGTCCCGGCGGCGGCACAGATCGCTCCGAGTCGTAGGAATGGGCGGAACCGAAGCGGGTGGTCATCCATCGCCGGGCGTCCACACGCTGTGGTGCAACCCGACGGTTGCGGGATGCAGGCCGTGGTGCGGTCGTCCTGTTACGGGGAGCATCTCGGGCAGGTCCCACGGGGAGGGGCCGACGCGACCGGATCAGGAGATATCTCGCTCAAGGCCGGACCCTGGCATTTCAGCAGGCGATGTCTGCTGACTTCCAGTCCCTCGTCACAGACCGACTAGTCGGTCTGTTCTCTGCTATCGTTTCTACATGACTGCTAGAGCACGCATCCTCGATACAGCCCGCCGGCTCGCCATCGACACGGGGTCCGTGCCCTCGATGGACGTGATCGCCTCGGCGGCCGGAGTTTCCAAGGGGGGCTTCACTCACCATTTCGGAACGAGGGCGGCGCTTCTTGCCGGTCTCGCAGAACAGGCCATCGAGTCCATGGATCAAGCCCTCGATGCGGCCGTGGCCACCGGCGGCGTCGTCCGGACCTGGTTGGAGGTCTCCATGTCACGGGAGGAGGCGGATCTGTATCGGGCCCTGCTGATGTCCCTCAACGAGGGAGGGGCGGACACCTCCGAGCTCCTCCGCCGGTCGGCCGAGGCATCCACCAGGTGGGAACGCCTGCTGGCCGAGGAATTGGGTGATCCCGTCGCCGGGTCGGTCGTCCGGCTCCTGGGGGACGGTCTCGTCATGAATACTCTGACCGGGGACGCCCTCCCCTCGCTCGAGGCCGTCCTCGGATGGCTGGACGCGAAGCAGCACACGCGATGAGCGCCGGTCTGCTGGGGGCGATCCTCGGGCTCGCACTGGCCGACAGCCTGAACCCTGCGACGATCGTGACGATCACCCTCATCCTCCTCACCGTGCCCCGACATCGGGTCGCTTCGGCCATGTCCTTCGTCCTCGGGGCGTTCAGTACCGTCTTCGTCCTGGGTGCCGGCATCTTCCTGGGCGCCGGGGCTGCAGCAGAAACGGTCAGTGGTGGACTCGTCTGGCTGCGGCGCATCGTATTCCTGATCGCCGCCATCACTCTTTTCAAGGCCGCCGTCCATCGCTTGAAGGATCGCGAGAGAAAGGGCATCGGCCTGCCCGCATGGTTCGGCGTAGGGACCGCCCTTCCCCTCGGCGTCCTCGTCACGGGAGCGGACCTGCCCAACGCCTTCCCGTACTTCATCGCCATCGAACGCATGATCGATGCGAACATCACACCCGGAACCGGACTACTCGCCCTGATCGGATACGCGGTCATCTACTGCATTCCGTGCCTGATCCTGCTCGCCCTGGGTGTCGCTCACGGCGACCGGGTCCGCCTGCGCCTGCAGAAGGTCTACGATCGCTTCGCCGCCGGCACCGCCAAACGCTCCGTTCCTGCGGCCGTGACCCTCATGCTCCTGGGTCTCGGCGTACTGACCATCGCCGTGTGGCCCTGAGGGCACAACCGCAGGTATCCGTTCAACGATTCCACAATGGGACAGATGCTGGAATGTGGGCTGAGTCCTCCTGGCGACAAGACCGAGCCGGCCGACGCGTCGTAGGTACGTCGGCCGGCTGTTGCTCCGACCGGGGGTGCCGAAGCTGCCGGTCAGAGTTGATTCAGCGGAATGGCGAGGTCTGTGACCGGGACGCCGATGGTTCCGAGTGAGGTGGCCTTGCCGTTGAACAGGGCGATCTCGTACAGCGATCCGTTGATGGTCGCGAAGCCCATCACCTCGACGGTGCTTCCGTCGCGGATGGTGGAGTAGATGTCGAAGCCTGTGTCGCCGGTCGCGTCGACGGCGAGCTTGCCGGTGGCTGCCAGCGAGCCCGCATTGGCCGGCGACTGAAGGGCAATCTGGTCGAGGGCGGTGTCCAGGTCGTAGAGGGTGGTCGCCGTGTTCGGGTCGAGGTCGTTGTTGGTGTAGGCCGCCCCGTTGACGCCGGTAGCGATCGCCGGCGGTGCATAGCTCAGCGTGCCATCGGCGACGGTTGCCGCGCCTGCGGAGGCGAACGGCTGGCGCAGGTTCTGGCCGCTGTCGCTGACGACTCGCAGCGCGTTGGCTGCAGGGTTGAAGTCCACCCCGAACGTCGTGCCGCTCAGTGGAACGGTCAACCGGGTGACTTGGGTGGCCACCCCCGTGTCCGGGTTGATCAGGTAGACCCCGGCGCTCGCCGTGTTGTTGCCGACGCCGTAGAGGTTGCCGTCCTGGACCCGGTAGTCGATGCCGATGAGGCGGGTGTCGCCGCCCGTCAGGCCGCCTACACCGATGCTGCTGCGCACTTTGCCGGGCTTGTTGGCGTCGAACTGCACGAGCTTGGTGCCGGCGTCGGCCAGGCCGATGACCCGCAGCTTGGCGGCGCGTGACCGGTCACCGCCGTTGGATTTGCCGTTGGATCCACCGTCGGCCACGGCGGGCGCCACGGTCACGGCAGTGGTCACGGCAGGTGCTACGGCCATGACCCCGGTCACGGCGATAGCCGCGACCGCCAGCTTGAAGGTCCTGTTCATCGTGTTCTCCTCGGAATTGACGGTCGCCGAAGATCGGTCGACTCGGAGGGGTATACGCGGTGCGTCGGTGTTGCGTTCAAAGCGCTGGAACGTCAGGGGCCAGCGGTTCAGGTTCTCCGCGAACCAGTGAAGATCCGTCCGGGTCAGCGTCACCATTCCGTCGAGCTCGGCCAATATCGGCGAGCCAACGTCCTCGCTGATGGCATCGGCTCGTTCGACGAGCGGGACGGCGTCGGTGTCGGTGTCACCCGTGCCATTCGATCCGCAGCACCCCGTCATGCGATGCTGCGGTGAACGCTTCGAGGGTGGGCCGCGGTCCCTTGCTGCTCATCGTCACCGTCCCCTTGATCGAAGTGACCGTTTTCTGGATGCGGACGAACAGCGCGGCCACGTCCCTCTGCCGGAAAGCTACACGGGGTGCAGTTGTGAGGCGGGAAGGTAACGCGTCAGCCAGTCCAGGGCGGCTGACTCGTCAGTGAAGAACTGGACCTTGTGGACGGAGTGCTGCACGGAGGCGGCTATCACCCGGTCGACAGGCGTGTGCCCGAGCATCGCGGCAGCCAGGACCATCTCCTCGGACCCGTAGGCTGCCCGGGCGCCGACGGTAATGATCCTGATCTCGCGCATGTCCACCAGAATGGCGTAGGGGACATGGTGGACCAGCAGGAGGCTTTTCTCGAGGACATCCCTCGCATCGGCTTCCTGTACCTCTGTCCCGGGAGTCCAGGTCAAACGAAGCAGGCGAGGACCGAGCAGGTTGAGGGTCGCCTTGCCGTCGGCCGCAGGAACCTTCACCTGCACCGACTACCGCACGGAATCAAAACCGGACTCACACCCCTGGTCCTTCTTCGCTGAGAGCGTGCCTCATCGAGACTCATCTCATCCGGTACTGATGGCCCGGAGCTACAAAGCCTACGGAACGGCAGGGCTCTCCTTCACCCCGAGCACCGACAATTTATCCGCAGGTTGTCCGCATCGACTCCGGACTACTCTCAGCACGCGTCGTCCCCAGCCCTGTCTGACCTGGCTTGCGCGATCAGATTGTGACCCAGTCGAGACATGTCCCCGTCGACTCCCGTGCCTGATAGGTCGGACACTTGAAGCATGGTGCTGATGGGGTTATTGGGGGACGTGACATGCGGCGGTTGACTCACGATAGGGCGGCTCTGCCATCGATGCTGGCGCTGGTCGCTGTGGCCGTGTTCTGGGCTGTTGGAGCTGTCGGCGGTATCCGCTTCCTCGCCGACACCAGTTCCCCTATGACACTACTGGTGGGGCTGTACGTGATGCTCGCAGGCGTCGCGGTGTCGATCATCGTCACGACGCTTGCCCTCAACGACCTCATGGGGAGATATGCCCGGCTGCGCACCCGCCGCTAGTCCAGCGCGTCGTCAGGGTTGCGTAGCGCCCCGGAACCTCGACTGATCGGCTGATCCCCATCGCTGCGTGAGCGTGAGGGTCAGCGTGTGCTTGGCGTCCTCGACGGTGCTGCAGGGGCGAGTTGGGCAAGGCGGGGCATCTATTGGTCCCGCCGTCGTCAACTCCGCCTTCAGCACCGGCATCTTATTGGGCGCACTCAGCGGCGGGACACTGCCGACAGTCCTTCATCCCATACCCACCGAGCCCGGTTCTTCTCCCGTTCGCGCTCGGCCTCGTCAGGGCCCCGCGGTGGCTCCCCGGTGATCATCACGCGCAACCCAGACTCGCTACCCCGCTAATCAACTCCTTCGCTGCCCACCAGACGATGCCTTCGCGGACGTCGGGTGCTGGGGCAGGGCGTTGTCGAGCTGGCGCAACCAGGACTGGAAGTCTTCGGGACCGTTGAAGTGGGCGCCGATGATCCTGCTGACCTCCGGGGCAGTGTCGGGCCCATCGATGACGAGCGAGTACCCACCTCTTGCGGTCGCCGCTTCGAAGGCCGGCAGATCTCCTCGGCCATCACCTGCATACGCGACAGTTTGAAGGTTCCTCGTGCTGATGATCCGCCGAAGAGCGGTGCCCTTGTCCTGTTCCAAAGGCATCCGAAGCTCCTCCACGAATTTCCCGGGCTCGTGGCGCAGCCCATATGCAACAGCCCTCATCCATTCCCGGGCTTCCGGCACGACCTCGATGCCGTTTCCGGTCGGATGTTCGAGACCGTTGGAACTATGGAGCTCCACCCCGGGGATGCTTGCTCGTGCAGCGAGGAACGCGGCCGGCCGGCCGGAGAGGAGCGCGACGACCGTTCAGCAGGCCTACGCTGTGGCAGCAAAGCGTCCTTCAGCGCGACGGGCTGAAGGACGCGCCAGAATACGTCGGCGCCAGTGCCTCGAAGCCGAGCATCCGTGTGCACCGTGGTGGAGTGCCTGGGGCAGGGACCATGACCCGGGAGGTCCGTCTCGAGTGAGCACTCGAGGAAGGGGCGGACCGGCGGAACGCCGCAGGTTCAGACCGAACCGAGAACCCACCCCAGATGCCCCACCGAAGGGCCGGAACCTCTTCGGCCTCCACGGTGAATGCGCATTCTAGGAGAGGATGGCCTGCCATACCTGGACGCCGACGACTGCCGGCTACACCACAAGGATGAGGGTCATGCGATCCTGGCCGCCACCATGACAGAGGCTCTGTCGCCGTACGTCCATCGAGCCGTCGACCAGCAAGCCTCGCTGTCCCGGTGCAGAATTTTCGTCACGACACTCGTCCGCCCAGTGGGCTGGCCTCGTGGGGGCCGCGGACCCGACCGGTATGCATACGTTCGTGGCTGACTTCTTCGGCTGCTCCTTTGGGGAGTTCGGCGGGTCAGGCGCCTGGATGCAGGCCGAGGCCGGGCGCTGGAAGAGGCCCAGTCGACTCCGTCATCGCCGACGCCATTGGAACCGTCCGGACACGGCGCTGAAGGCATCGCCTACTGTCGCCGTCCTCTCCGTGCCCGAGCGCCCTTGGAGGTCGAGAGCGCTGCCTCGGGCACAGCATCCCCTCCCGGCACCTTCCCGGACCCACGCCGCGGCACTGTCATGGCCGCAACCTCCCTGAGCCGGGGGTGGAGATGGTCGTCGCCGTCCACCGTCCCTGATTGCCACGACAGCGTGAGCCCGTCCGCGGTGTCCTCGAGCGACGCGAGGTTGTTGTCGAACCACGGTCCCCTGATGTTCCGCCAACGGAACGGAGGGTTGGGAACCTTCACGGAGCGCGCCACGAGGGCCCCGAGAGGTGCCGCTACGGCGTAGGAGAGGATGGCTGTGGAGGAGCGCAGGAGCCGCGGCAGCGGATTGCGGATCGGGGAGCAGACCACCTGGAGGATACGGCTTCCCGACGTCCTGTCCACTTCCGCGACGTACGAGAAGTGGACGTCTCCCGACAGGAAGGTCACCGTCTCCGGTGCCGGACCCCGGTTACCGTCCGCCACGTCCGTCGCCATGAGGGCCACGGCACGGAAGCTGTTCTGGAAGGCGGCCCAGTGTTCCAGATCCATGCCCTGCCGCAGCTTCTCACCCAGTCGCGCGCCCCGCGCGCCCCAGGCACCCTGGGCGAGGGCCTCGTCCCACGACTCGATGTGATGCAGCCCCAGCGGCAGGAGGAACGGCAGCGAGGTTCCCACCAGCAGGTGCCGGAAGCCGCCCACCATCCTGGAATCCAGCCATGCCGTCTCCTCCTCGCTGAGCAGGGCGCGCGCGTCGGGTGTCAGCACGCGGGACACGCGGGAGTCGACGACGATCAGGCGCGTGTCATCGAAGTCGCGGCAGTAGCTCCAGCGGTAGCTGGCCGGATCCTTGTCCGCCCGGTCGGCGAAGTCGTCGAGCTCCTCGCTCAGGTCGAGCTCGACGGCGTCGTGATGGTTGACGATCCGTTGCCAGATGCGGTCCTCGGCGCGCTGGTCCGGCGACATGTTGCCGAGGTGCTGGTACACCCAGTAAGAGGCCAGGCCCGCGACGATCCGGTCCTGCCACCAGGAGGTGGCCTCCATTTCCTGCTTCCAGGAGGTGGAGGCGTTCCAATCGTCGCGGATGTCGTGGTCGTCGAAGATCATGGCACTGGGAAGGGTGGACAGCAACCAGCGGTTGGCACTGTCGGACCAGGCCAGGTTGTACAGGTGGGCGTACTCCTCGTAGTCCTTCAGCTCTGCGCCGGGCTCGTCCTCGATGTCCCTCCGCCCGCGGATGAACTGCTGCATCTCCTCACTGGTGGAATCGGCGTAGACCTGGTCGCCGAGGAAAAGAAGGAGGTCCGGCCGCGGTGAGCTGTCGTCCTTCGTCCGGTTGAGCGCATACGCACGCATGGCATCGATGCCGTGGGTCCGATTGCCCTCCTTGGTGTGAGGGACGCTTGTGCGGCAGGACCCGAAGGCCAGTCGCAGTGGCTTCCCCGGGGTGCGTGTCGCAATGCTCGACGGCGGGAATTCGGGAACCGATCCCGGGTCGGGCCAGGCCTGGTGTCCGTCGATCTCCACCGTGTAGGAGGTGACGCTTCCCGGCTCGAGTCCGTCCACCTCGACGAGCGCGTAATGGTGCCCGTGGACCGCGAAAGTGCGTGCTTCCCAGGATCGCTGGGCGGCCCGGACGGCGACGCGTGCCGAGGTGCCGACCTCCACCCAGATACTCGCCGAGGTTTCGTCGACGTACCGAAGGATGGGGCCAAGGACCAGGGGAGTTGGTGTCATAGGTATGTTCTACCCTTATACCCTTCGGCCCGCAGGGCGATGTCGACGAATTTGCCTTCGGCGTCGGAATCGCCGATCGCTTCCTCGCGCCAGTCCTTGCGTGCATCGTCGACGGGGCTGCTCGGAGGTGTGCGCTGACCTGGCCGAGGATGCGAGCGAGGTCGCGGCGTCATAGGTGCCGAGCGGGGCGAGGAGAAGTCCCCGGAATCTCGGCCGACGTAGGCTTGGGTACTGCTCGTGGTTTCTGCTCACGGTGACTGCTTGGACAATCACCCCAGCAGAGCTTCGAGTTCCTTGCTGCCCATGACGCAAGCCCGATCCCCAAGAAACGCGAAGAATCCCATTGACGATCGAATCACACGAACAAGCCTTGTCTGTCGAGTCGGGCTCAATCCGACCGTTCAGTTTGCCGGTAACACCACAGGACGTCATAGCCCTTCTCAAGAGGCTCGAGGAGGCGCGCCTTCCCGAACCATCTCCGTCCGAACGTTCAGGGTCGGACGTCTGGGGGCAAGGTGTCCCAGTCGACGTGATGCGGGATCTCATCCATTATTGGCGCACCGATTACGAGTGGTCCCGCCTCGAGCGTGAGCTGGAGAACCTCGGCCAATACACGGCGGTCGTGGACGGAGTGACCCTCCACTTCCTGCACGTGCGCTCCCCACGGCCTGACGCGAAGGCCCTGCTGCTATGCCACGGCTGGCCCGGAAGTATCGTGGAGTTCCTCGACGTAGCTCGGGACCTTGCCGAACCGGCCGACGATCACCAGCCCGCGTTCCATCTCGTCATACCTTCGTTGCCGGGATACGGCTTCAGCAGCAAACCCACCGATGCGGGCATGGGAGTCGAGCGAATCGCGGATCTCCTGGCAGCCCTGATGACCGGCCTCGGATACGAACGTTACTTCGCCCAGGGCGGAGACTGGGGTGCGGTCATCCTCACCGAGCTCGCAGTCCAGCACCCGACACAGCTGGTCGCCCTCCACACGACGCTCCCGCAAGTTCGCGAACCACAGTGGTGGAACGCCGAGGAGGAGCAGAGACTCTCATCTCAAGAGAAGCAATGGCTTGAGGACTCAAGGCGATTCGCGAGCGCCGGCTCTGCCTATGCCCATCAACAGGCAACCCGCCCACAGACAATCGGCTACGCGCTGGTCGACTCACCCGTCGGCCTCGCGGCGTGGATCCTGGACAAGTTCGAATCATGGCGCGACCCAGCGCTTGCTCCGATGTCCCGTGACCGGTTGCTCGATAACCTCTGCCTGTACTGGTTCAGTGCCTCTGGAGCCTCTGCAGCCCGACTCTACTGGGAGTCATATCAGCGATCCCGCGACCTCCGACCGGTTCTGGTACCCACGGCTGTCTCCGTCTTCCCGCACGACATCGAGAAGCTTCCCGCCTCCTGGGTCCGGGAACGGTACCGAAATCTGTACAGCTGGGAAACCCGCGAAGCAGGGGGACACTTCCCCAGCCTCGAGGTCACGGATGACTACACGGATATGGTTCGTAGCGCATTCATCACCTTCTGAGGGCAACGCCCCTTCGCCGGCTCGGCGGTACCGACGAGTTCTGAACGCCCGATCAGGACTGGTGGACGCGCCCCTCCGGGAAGCCTGCGGGCAATCGTTGCGTCGTCGGTGGGTTGACTAGAGATGTCTGAGGTAGCGCTCGGGCGAGGTGAGGAAGGCCTGCCAGCTCGTGACGAGGTCGAGATCCTCCCACTGTCGAGTACGTAGGCCCCAGCTGCCTACTTCGAAGATCTGAGCATTCGGCAGGGCGGCCAGGAGGGGTGAGTGCGTCGAGAGGATCACCTGGGATCTCCCTGACGCCACGAGTTCTTTCAGTACGCCGAGCAACGCCAGGCAACCCGAGAAGGACAATGCTGATTCTGGCTCGTCGAGGACCCACAATCCCGATCCACGAAACCGATCGACCACGAGTTCGAGGAATGATCAAGAATCGTCGCTACGGGCGCCAGCGTCGCCGGCCAGATCCGTCGGTCCAGGACGTTCGAGGGATGCTCTGTCAGTCTTCGGATCGGAAATCGTTCGAAGGCCATGCGGCCAGTGTGCCAGCCGCAACGCAGGACATGCGGGGATCTGGTCGCTCGGCGCGGCTCAGACGCTGTCTCGTTCAAGGATCCCATTAGCAGTCATCGCTCTTCGACCCCTCGGGGGTCATTCGCCCCGTGACCGCTGACGAAGGCAAGGACGTAGCCGGCCCGGGCCCCCGTGGGGGACAGAGGTCCACGAGCCCCCTAGAGGCCGTCGGAAGAATGCCCTACGACATCTCCCCGGCCCGCCTGCGCTGCATGGAATTGGCCGAAGAACTCGGCGCCCCCTGGGCTACCTATGTGAGGTGGTTTTGGTCGGTGGATCCTCGGTTGGTGGGTGGTTGGCTATGGTCACTCGGTACCAGTAGATGGTGTCCTTACCGCCGACGAGGTCCACGCGTTGTCCGCGGTACTCATGAATCCCGTGTGTTTCATCCCCCCACACCTCCACTCCAAGGACGTACTCGGCGCCGTGGAGGTGCTCCGACTCCACTTCGTGCTGGGCGCTGCGGAGCATGTCCGTAGCTTCGAGGTAACTGGCGTTGGAGGGACGCAGGAAGCAGACCGTTTCGAATCGGGGATAGGTGTGCTCGCGCGCGGCCTCGGCTGCGTCGAGGAGCACCAACGCGTTCACGGAGACGCCAGGAGGCTTGGCAGTGATGCTGCTGGAGGGGACGATGCTGGCAACTTCAGGGGCGATGCTCCGGGACGTATGCCTCACTCCGAGGGGCGAGGAAGCATGACCGTCGAGCGCATCCTTTCTTTGATAGGGAGTGTCCTCTGCCCGATGGGCGGATTGGGTTTTGGAGGTGGGTGAGGTGCGGTTGTAATGCGCCGCAACGACGACGTCGGAAAGGTCGTGTGTGTGCGTCAGACCGAGGATCTTCATCGCCCGCTGCAGATCCTCTTCGACCGTGCGTAGCGGGAGGGACAGCACGAGGGCGATGTCTTTGTTGGCGAGGCCACCTCCGGCCATCACGGCAATCACCGCCTGACGATCACTCAGGTCCCCCAGGGCCGGACTGTCCGATGTGTCCTGCGGATGGGGAGAGGGGGCCTGGTCTGGTGGCGGGAGGGCGTCGCGACGAAGCGTCGAAGCGGCGGGGTTCTGATGTGTCTGCCTCATGGCACTCCCTCGTGGCACGGTGCTAACGGCTGTGTGCCGGGGTCTGGGGCAACAAGGTCAGACTTGTCCTTTCATGAGTGAGATGTCAACAAAAATAGCCATGTGTCTTTTGATGCAGCCATCCTCCCGAGTCTCCCTTCAAAGGCTGGCGAGGTGTTCGGGGCAGCACGGTAAGGGAGGATGGCCTGATGATGGGTACAGCCGATATCGAGGGTCTCGTAGTTCAGGTGGGCGGGCAGCCGCGAAGCGCGATCGTCGAGGCTTTGCGCGATGCCGGCGTGCAATTGAATGTTCATGCTCGGACACTGCTTGCTCATCCCGCATTCGATGGTCCAGAGGGTCAGACGCTCCGGATCGTGGAGCGCACGGTGGTTGAACTCGGGTTCGAGGAGGGTGCTGTCCAAGCGCAGGTCTTCGCGGCTGCAAGGAGCCAGGGCTTCGATCTCTGCCCCCTGGTGACTGGTCCCTTTCTGCGGTTGGCGTTGATGAGCCAGGCCGTTGCGCCGGACTCGGTTCTGTCCGCAGGTCGGGCTCCGAGGGGAGCGATTCACATCGCGTCCGAGCCCGTGAGCGAGGACGTCGACTACCCCAAAGGGTTCTACCTTCGTGTCGTGGACGGGCAGATCTGGTTACGAGGCTATTGCTGCGATGACGACTACGTATGGACTCCGGACCAGCGTCTTGCACTCCTTCTACCCCAGCATTGACGCAAGATTGCTGTGCGACCCGTTCGAAGCTGGGGCTCGAGGGCTTCGGCCGGCCGATAGGTTGAGGATGTGAACCGGACTTCATTGCGTCTACGGCCTCTGCGATGCGAGGACGCACCTGTCTTCAGCGGGTGGGGTGGAGATCGTTCTTTCCGCCAGCACACCGGGTGGACTGTCACGTCTTCGGCCGCCCTGTACGGCTTTTGGTTGCAGCAGGTCGAGGATCCACCTGCTGGGCTGGTCCGGATGGCAGTCGAAGACCCCACTGTCGGTGAGCTGGTCGGGTACGTGGATCTGCACGGCTCGGACCTGGGCGAGAAGGAGCTCGGGTTCGTGATCGGTCCCTCGCACCGCTGGGGGCAGGGGTTGGGGCGGTGCGCGGCCGAAGCCGGTCTTGCGTACGGGTTCGAGGCACTGGGGGTGGAGCGCATCTGGGCGGAAGCGCTGGCCGCCAACACTGCATCGGTTCGGATCCTGCGCGCCATCGGGATGGAGGAAACGGGGAGGGGCGGGCCTGGCGAGTTCCTGGGCAGGGAGAGCTACTACGTGCAATTCAGTATCTGCCGCTCAGCATGGACGGATGACGGTGACATGCCAAGCTGATGGAATGCAGACATAGCGTGGCAGCCGAAGATCGATCGTTTCTATGAGGCCCGCCAAGCATTCCTCGCTATAGCACTGCGTGACGAAGGAGGGTACGGAGAGGCGTCGAGAACCGCGCTGCTGGCCCTCATACCGACGCTCGATGGTGACAAGCGATCCCTCCGCGCCTACGCACCAGAACTGCCAGATACTGTCAGGAACCTATGACCGCGTCGTCCCGGTCAGGCATGGTTCCTGCTGTTCAGGGGCCGCGGTAACGACCCTCAAGGCCGTTGTTCCAGCTTCTGCGGGCGGGCGACCCCCTTGTGTGTGGTAGCCATCCCGGCGTTGCCTTCTATTGACAGCCCAAAAGAGCGGGCGTAGGTTTTCGCGATGTGCGCCCGAGCTGACGGACACGGCGATGCCGGTCCTGTCAGCGGACCCGTCGCCTTCACGGCATCCAACGCTTATTCGGGCAGGATCCGCGGCAACCGTACTCCTGCCGAACTCAGAAGCCTGAAATGAACAATCGGAACAAGCTGTGCTTTTCCCTTCTTTCCACGCTGTCCCTTGTCGTCGGATCGGCGTCGGCCGCCACGGCCTCCGAGGAGGACACTCCCGCACCGTGGCCGCCCGCGGAAACCGACGGGTACCAGCCAGCGCCCGCAACCTACTACGAGGATGTCGTGTTTCCGGCGTGCGGCACCACGATCACCCTGAGGGCCGGAGACGTTCAGGACCTGTACGAGAAGGTTCGGGTGAAGCGTGACGGGACCACCGTGATCAAGGTCCGGGGTGACATGACCACGGATGTGATCGCGGAACCCGGCGGTGATCTCCCGCACGGAGGCTTTCTTGACGAGGTCGATAATTCCGGACCGGGCAACGTGTACATCTCGGCGGACGGGTTGACCATTGAGGAGAGGATTGGGGGCCCTCCATCGTCTATCCGATCAGTGAGACCGATGCTGCGGCGCTGGCCGCAGCGGGCTTCCCCGAACTGAGCTACTTCGAGGACGGCAAGGTGATCATCACGACCGTTCTCACGGAGGATGTGGCCGCTGTCGAACCAGAATCGACCGAGGTCCTGAAGGACACCACCAGGGATGTGGTCGACCTGTGCCAGGAGCTGAAGGAATCGGCGGGGCATTCCTCCTGATGCTTACCGGCAACGTCCAGCGGGCCGAATGAGGGGACGATCCGACGCCGTCCAAGGCAGGGGGCCCGACGAATTTCGGCCCCCTGACCTCGCGGCTCGTGCTTGGGAGGGCCTTGTGCGTGCCGCTTGCGGGTGTCCTAGAGGGCGGGACGCGCGGTGAGGGTCTGGTATTGGGGGTGGTCGGCGAGGAAGGAGAAGGCCATCGGACACTGCGGTATGAGACTCAGGCGTCGCTTGTGGGCGTTGAGGACGATGTGACGCATCAGGATGGCGTCCATGCCTTGGTCGCGGAATCCGGGGTGTTCAACGCCGTCGGTGAGGACGACCTGGCAGCCGGTCATCGTGTATTTGATGTAGACGGCGAGGCTGCCGTCGATGAGCAGCTCGAAGCGACCATATAGCTGGTTGTCGTGGAATGTCTCCCTGAGCTGGTGGACGGGACCACGGCGCGCTGCGTGTTGGGCTCGGCCATCGAGTTCGTCGACGATCATCCGGTAGCCGCTCACTGCGCCGGCGGGTGGGTAGTCGGTGTCCATCAACTGGTAGGCGCGGTCTGCCAGAACCCGTAGGTGCCTGGTCGACAACCCCTGTATCTCCTGGGCGGAGAGTTCATCAAGAAAGACGGCGCTTCCAGGGTCCTGGGCCACGGGCCGTACCTCGGAGGCCAGCGTGTCGTTCGGCGTCTCCGTTGACGCCGTGAAGCGATGGTCCGCTTGAGAGGTTCGGGGCGTAGCCGGGTGGGCGGGAATGGCTTGGGCAGGGTGCAAGAGTTCGGTCATGGCTGTTCCTGTGTTCGTCAGAGACCTGGCCTGCGTCTAGACCCCGGTGTCTTGATGAGACTAGCGGTTACCCGCCAGGAAAGACATCACATCCCGACACCATGCCAGGACAGCAGTGAGGCTTTCATCCTTGAGGTTGCAACCTCAGAGGTGCACGGCTTCCTCCCGCTGCCTTCGCCTGCAGTGGTGCTGCGTCACTGCAGTCGGGCTGGAAGAGCGGTGTCAACCGGAAGTTGGACGGCGTGCAGCAGGGGAGCCGCTGGTGTGCCCGCTTCTACCGCATCGCGGCGGTCGAGTTCCGTGGTCAGTTCCTCGTTGCGAAACGACGTTTCCGGGTCAGGTTCCCCCTCCGCGACGTATCCGGAGGAGAGCTCGCGCTGGAGCTTACTGTGAAGGACTTGAACCTCGGGAAGCTCAAGTGCTGTGAGGTCCTCGGGGAAGGGCTCGGACGGGGTAAGACGTGTGTGCATGAGGCGCCTATCACCAGAACAAAACAGGGAAACGACCAGGCTCGCTTCTGAACCGCCGCCGCATACTTCACCAGGACCATATCGTACTCACCTGCCACGCGAACCGGCTCGGCCCCAAGAATTCACTGGCCCGTCGTGAGACAACGGGTAAAAGGAACGGTCCAGCCGGATCACCAGTTCCACGGCTTCCCGCGTGGGTGCTCCACACCGGCGCAGTTCACCCTGTGCAGGTTTCTCGAGGAGAGCGTCGAGCGCTGCCGGTGGCGTGGGGGAGCGGTACAGGGGCCAGCCAGTGCTGGGCTTCCTCGACAGTCGGCATCGCAGGGACTTGCCGCATCGCTGCGCTGACCGGCCTCACGCTCGTACGATTCCGCCACGGCTGGCAGCGGCGCACAACCCGTGCACCGCGAGGACTCTTATTCCGCGCTACGAAGTGACGAAGTCGCCGAGCGCGGCCAGGAGGCGGTCGACGTCGTCGTCGTTGTTGTACGGCGCCAAGCCGATCCTGAGGGCGGCGCTGTCCTCGAGATTGAGGCGACGGAAGGCTTCGTACGTGTAGAAGGAGCCGGCCGGCGCGAGAATGTTCCGTTCCGCAAGGAACCGGTAGGCCTTCGTGGAGGACCGGCCCGGGAATGTCACCAGCAGGGTCGGTGTCCGATCCTGGGCTTTGGAGTGCAGCGTGATGGCGTCGCCCAGGTCGGCCAGGCCTGCCTCGATGCGGGAGCGCAATGCGTGCTCGTACTCATCGACCACGTGAGCGGATGCGAGAAGGCGGGCGCGGCGGTCGGTTGCGGCGCCGGGCGCGATCGCGGCGAGGAAATCCACGGCGGCCGTGGCTCCGGCCATGATCTCGTACGGGAGGGTGCCGAACTCGAACCGCTCAGGCACCGCGTTCGTGGACGGCAGCAGCTTGTCCGGCCGCAGTGATTCCAACAGGTCCGGGTCGGCCACGAGTACACCGCAGTGAGGCCCGAGGAATTTGTAGGGAGAGCAGGCGAAGAAGTCGGCTCCCAACGCCTTCACGTCGACCGCCGCATGAGCGGTGTAGTGCACCCCGTCCACGTAGACCAGTGCGCCGACGGTGAGCGCGGCGTCGGCGATGCGGCGCACCTGAGGTTTGGTGCCGAGCAGGTTCGACGCGGCGGTGATCGCTACCAGTTTCGTGCGCTCGGTGATCGCGGCCGCGACGGACGCTGCGTCGATCTCCGTGGTCTCCGGGGTGAAATCGATCCAGCGCACGGTGGCGCCGACCGCGTCGGCTGCTTGCAGCCAGGGGCGGATGTTGGAGTCATGATCCAGGCGTGACACGACGACCTCGTCACCTGGCTGCCAGGTCTTGGCGAGGTGGCGGGAGAAGTCATAGGTGAGCTGCGTGGCGCTTCGTCCGTAGACGACACCGCGAGGATGCGCCCCCAGCAGGTCGGCCATTGCTGCCCGGAATCCGCCGACCGCCGATTCGGCGTTGCTCTCCGAGCTCATACCGAAGCCGCGGTTGGAGAGCGGCCCGGTGATGGCATCGGCTATCGCGGCTCCCACGACGGCGGGGGTCTGCGTTCCGCCGGGGCCGTCGAAATATGCGGTGCCGGTGAGCAGGGCGGGGAAGTGCGCACGGAAGGCCGCGAGATCGAGGGTCATGTCGTTACTTTCTCAGGTGAGCGTCGATACGGGAAACAGTGCGAGCAAGAACTGTGATGGATCAGTTCGAGAGGTTTGCTGGGAACGTGATGAGTGTCAGGTCGAGGAGCGGAGTAGATTGTTGCAGGGCTTCGGCGCGCGTCAGGGGGATACGAACCGTAATCCGTCCCCCCGCACCGTGACGGCTTTTCATTCGCGGACGAGGCAGGTGACGTCCCGTCCTGCTTCCTGCAGCCGGGTCCCGAAAGCACCGCCTGTGGCACCGGCCCCTACAACGAGTATTCGCACAGCGATTACATCCTTTCCCCAACGAGCGGCCTCGGCACGCAAAAGTGTGCGCAGCGTCAGCAGGGCAGTTCAGCTCATCCTGCCCGTCCCGGCAACCCCGAAGGAATCGGCAACCAGCGATGCACCGCGTACCGGGGAAGGATCGTCCAGCGGTCGTTACTGCGCGCGTCATGTCTGAACTGTGCGGATCCTCCATGTAGGAGCCGAAGGGTGGGCGCGGAACGAAGCCGTGCCCGGCATAGAGTGCTCGGGCCGGTGCGAAGAACTCCATGCTTCCGGTCTCCAGGGAGATACGACTGACGTGACGCGCTCGGGCATCGGCGAGCACGTGATTCAGCAACTGGGACGCTATCCCACGCCCCGCAACTCGGGCTCCGTCCGCATGCTCTTGAGCTCCTCATGCCCTGGTGCTAGCACAGCCAATGCGCACGTGCCCGCGATCCGCCGTTCGTGCCAAGCGACCCAAAGCCGGACGCGCGGCTGTCGCAGCGCAGTCATGTCCAGCGCGTGCTGGCTCTCTCTTGGAGACTCCGGGGCCATATCCACCACATGGGCTCGCAAGAAGATCTCGAGGGCGGGCTCCTCGAAGTCGGCGGCTCGGATGGTGCACGTCACGGGAGCAGGGATAGTAGCCCCCTATTTCATGAGCGTTTCAGGATGCTTCAACGCACTTCCCAGGGTTTGCGGGCGACAATCGTGTAGGTGCACGGGCTGAGGTCCCGCTCGGATTCGGGCCAAGCGAAGCCTCCGGGCACTTGCACCATTCGTGGCGAGAATTTCCACGGAAGCGTCGTCGCCTCGTCGAGGCGAAGAATCTGCAGGCCCGCCCCTATCAGCGCGTTCATGATGTCGGACAACGGATGCGACCACTGATAGGTCCGAGAATGAGCAACCGTGCCGTCTCCTGCGTACGTGGATTTCTCGTCCCATACCTGGGCTTGACCGGTGCTGAAGTACGGGTACCGGAGCTTCAGTCCGTCGGCGTTCTCGTCGAGTGCGTAGAGGACAGGATGCCCGTCCCTGATGTAGAAAGTGCTGCCTGCCCGTAATAGTCCAGCTATCTGGGCCGCCCAACGGTTCAGGTCCGGGAACCAGTTGATGGTCCCGATACTGGTGTAGACGAGGTCGAAATCACCGGTGACAGCGGCGCGAGCATCGAGGACATCAGTTTCAATCCAGGTCGCATCCAGACCCAGCCGCTTCGCCAGGGCAGCTGCAGATGCCAGTGCCCCCGTGGAGAAGTCAACGCCCGTGACCCGGGCTCCTGCGCGAATCAGGGACAGGGTGTCGGTCCCGATGTGGCACTGGAGGTGGCAGACATCCAACCCCGCAACCGTGCCCTGTGGGAGGAAGGGCGCCAGAGCGGCCAGATCTGTCTGAACGACTGAGCTCACATATTCAGGGTCGTCGAATCCGGCGATCCCGTAGGCCTGTTCGTGCAGCGGCACCCTGTCTTCCCAGTTGTCCCTGTTGGTCGCGCGTGCTTCAGCCCAGTCGATCGACGTACGGTCATCACCCATCCAGCGACCCTATGCGAAAGGACCTGGAAGACGACGTCGTCCCTAGCGGACCCGGGTGTCCCGGCAACGGATCCCCCTCCGAGGGACAACAGGTGGGAAGCTGGGAATTCGTCGGCACGAGGGAAAGCAGGGCTCCGATGGTTTCGGCAGTGACCTTGATCCGATCCACCGCTCTTTCTGACACCGTGCAGTATGCCTACGCGGCCGCTGTCCCGGCAGATGCACGGCTCATCTTCTTCGCAGGGTCCTGCCCTCTCGATATCGCCGGTGCAACGGTGGGAGAAGGCAATTATGCACGTCAGGCGGAACAGTGCATCAAGAACATGATCGCGGCTCTCCACGAAGCTGGAGCCACTATCGAGGACATCGTCTGCACTCGCGTACTCGTGGCATCAACTGATCGGAAGGATCTCGTCAGTGCCTGGGAAGTTGTGCGCCAGGCGTTCGGCGTTCACGACGCCCCGAGCACTCTGTTGGGCGTGACAGTCCTTGGTTACGAGAACCAACTCGTGGAAATCGAAGCCGTAGCCGCTGTTCGTAACTGATGATTCATCCCACCTGCCCTCAGAGGGATCCTCAATGGGCCGCGCTTGTCAGCTGGAGATGCGCTCACTGCCTTGTTCCTACTGCTCAGTAGAAGAACGCACACCACGCAGTCGGCATGGGAGCCGGTCGGGCGCTCCTCATGCGCTCTTCAGACCAGAACTCAGCGTCATCGACCTTGTCCTCGGCGGGCGAGCGACTATTCATCACCGCGCTGGACTCACCTGGGGCGTCGAACCGGACCGCTCCACAGCCCAGAGCTTTGGGCACCACGACCACGGCGGTAAGCACCAGGACTCCGACGAGCAGGAGGATGACTGTTCGTGGACGTGATATCCCCATCGTTCAGTGCACCACGCAGAACAAGGATGCAGAAGGCATGGCACCTCATCCGGATGAGCGGACAGGCTCTGGACGAGGACGATGACAGTGTCCTCCTGGGCGGTCCTTCCGCGGGCGCTCTCGAAACGCACGGGTCTGTCCGGCGGAGGTGTGCATGACCGAAAAGCGGTGATCAGAGCCCACGGAGCGGGTACCGTGTGAGACTCGAACTGACACGGGAGTACAGACGGTGAGTTCATCACGGCGGGCAGGCAGCGCTGGCGTCGGTCTAGGTGCATTGTCGCTAGTTCTGTATATCGGTGCGACGATCGCATCAGCTGTTGACTACAAGATGACGGAGGCAGCGGGCCTGCCGATCGACGGCCCGCCGGCGGCCATTCTGCTTGCCGGCTCGATTGCGATGGGGCTTGGATTCGTCGCCCTCGTTCTGCTGGTGCTGGCGTCGATCCTCCATAGGGCCACAAGACGAAGCAGCACGACGTCGAGTCAGGTTGCGCACCCCGTCGGCGTTGATCGCCTCGACAACAGGCCGACGCGCTCCCACAGATAGACCCATCGGGCAGGACACAGAATGCACGAGGGTGGATCGTCTATCGCTCGATGCCGTGCTGGCGCAGTGAGACTCATGTCTGCCCTTGCCTCTGGTCCTTCTGCAACACGTCCGGCACGCTGAGTACATGCAGGACTACTCCGAGTTCGTACGAGCCATGCGAGCAGCGCTCACGTGGTGCGGCACCCTTCGCGTCGATCAGGAGGGGGCGACGGAGCAGGTATGGCTTCTCACACCTGACGGCCGCGAGTTCCTGTTCAGGGTGCCACTCGCGGGCATCTTCGATGCAGTCACCGCGCTCGACTCCGACATCATGTCCGACCCGGATGATGGCAGGCCGATCATCGGACAGCTCGGACTCTTTGCTGTACATGTGCAGGAAGCCGTCGACACCGCAGGCGGTGGTGAGCGCGTGCTGGAGTTCACCAGGTATGGAGTCGACGCGCAGTAAGCCTCGGTCAGGGATGCCCGACAAGCTTGTAAGTGAATCCTCCTGCGAATCAGGTGCCCGACGGTGCGAAGATCACCTTCTACCGCCTGAGCTGTCTGCGGATCCTTGCTGGGATGTGGTCGGGGAAGTCTTCTCCTGTCCCGCCAGCTTCGTAGAACGACTTCACGAACTCTCGTACTTCATCGATCAGTTCGGCTCCAGTCATACGCGCCATGTCATCTGGCGTGTGGCTTGCCGGACCGACCGCGCACTTACCGACGGTGAATCCGTAGGTTCCCGATGCTGGGCCGTTGAGCCACGAGACGTCATAGCCGAGGACTCCATCCGGCTGCTTCTTCTCACTGATCCGGAACAGCTCATCATCGACAGTGACCTCGGACGGCTTCATCCCACGAGTCTGGATTCGAGCCAATAAACCGTCCCGCCTGAGGATCTTTCACCGCACCGCGCTCATCCATGGGGTGTTCGTTCGGTCGGTGGTAGCGCCTCGGCGAGTCATGAAGTGGGGCCAGGTATCTCCGTCCTCCCCGGCCACCCACCATCGACACGATCACCGCCGCGAACTTCGGCAGTCACTCTGATGGTCACTCGGTGTGTTGCATCGAGGGTCGAGTTCTTGAGCCACGCCTTGGTGCACGGCTGCTGAGCCTAGGCGCTTCGCTTGTCAGGGTTCCTTCGCGGTCATCCCGGCGTTGGTGTGAGCGTTTGGAGGCCGGTCACGCGTAGGAGGTCGAGTTTGGCTTCGTCCCCGCTTCCGGGCGCGGCCGTGTAGACGACGATGCGCAGGTCGCTGCCGGGAACGGTCAGCACGTCGCAGTCGATGGTGATCGGCCCGACCGGGGTGGACGTCACCGTTTTGCGGCTTGACCGGTGATCGGCGATCCGCGCCTCCGCCCAGCGGCGTTCGAACTCGGGCGACTCGGTACGGAGCCGTGACACGAGGTGGTTGAGAGCTGTATCGCGTGGATAGCGGCCGACAGCGGCGCGAAGGTCTGCTGCGAGGTCCCTGGCGAAGTCCTCTTCATGCTGCTCGTCGAAGTCGGTGCCTGGGTGACCTGAGGTGAAGTGTCGCCACACCAGGTTCCGCTCGATTCCGACATAGCTGGAAGGGTCACCATTGAGCGCGGCCCAGAGCGGGTTCCACAGCAGGATGTCGTGGGTAGCGGTGAAGACGGCCATCGGCACGTCGGAAAGGCGATCGATGATGCGCTGCACTCCGGGACCGATGTGTTGCGGAACTACTCCCGCTGCAGGTGGCGCGGCTCCGGCGGACCGGTAGAGATGATCGCGTTCGTCGTCCGTGAGGCGCAGCGCGTTCGCCAGGGCCCGGAGCAATTGAGGGGAAGGATGTCGGGCGCGACCCTGTTCGAGGCGCACGATGTAGTCGACGCTGATCCCGGCCAGGGAGGCGAGCTCCTCGCGCCGGAGGCCGGCGGTGCGTCGACCAGAACCGGCCGGGAAGCCAACATCCGCAGGTCCGACCCGCTCCCGCCATGCTCTGAGGACGCTGGCGAATTCGTTCATGGTGTTCATTGTCCTCTTCGGCCGCATGATCACGGTGGTACTGGCAGTCCCCCTGTCGACGGGTGCCTGGATGAGTCGGCATGTCGGGCGCACGATGAAGGCATGACGACAACAATGATCACCGGCGCCAACAAGAGCCTCGGTCTCGAAACCACCCGCCGCCTCATCGAGGCAGGCCATACCGTCTACGCGGGCATGCGTGACCTCGCCACCGGTGCAGCGGTCCGCGCACTCGGCGCCCATCCCGTGCAGCTCGACGTCACGGACCAGGCGAGCGTGGATGCCGCCCTCGGCTCTTTGCCCGAACTCGACGTACTGGTGAATAACGCCGGCATCCTCGGCACGTCATTCGGTGTCGATGACCTGAATCCCGAGGCCCTGCAGGAGGTGCTCGACACCAACGTGCTTGGAATCGTCCGAGTCACCCAAGCGGCGCTGCCCCTTCTTCGCCTGTCCCGTCAGCCGGTGATCGTCAATGTCTCTTCCGGAGTCGGGTGGCCACGCTTCCTCAGCACTGAGGGGCACGACGAGTTCACCGTACCCGCCATCCCGTACGCGGCATCGAAAGCCGCCGTCATCGCACTGACCGTGCAGTACGCAAAGAACCTGCCCACGTTCCGCATCAACGCGAGCGACCCCGGATATACCGCCACCGACTTCAACGGCCACGGCGGTCACCAGACGGTGACCGAGGGAACAGATGCCACGGTGGCCCTCGCCCTCGTTGCAGCCGACGGGCCGACCGGCCAGTTCCACAACCGGCAGGGACGGATCCATTACTGACGGTTCACGTCAATCATTGCGACGTCGCGATGGTGGAGCGAAGGGCGTATCAGTAGTGTGGCGAACGTGAGCGAGATCCGCATCGGCACTTCCGGATGGAGTTATGACCATTGGAACGGGGTCTGCTACCCGCAGGGAACCGCGCCTGCGAAGCGACTGGACCATTACACGGCACGCTTCGACACGGTGGAGCTGAATGCCAGTTTCTATCGCTGGCCACGCGATACGACCTTCACCGGGTGGCAGCGTCGCCTTCCCCCCGGTTTCGCGTTATCGGTGAAGGCGCCGCGCGGGCTGACGCACGGTAAGAAGTTGTACGCGCCGGAGGTCTGGATCGAGCGGATCGCCCGCTGTTGGCATGAGCTGGGCGACCGTCGGGCTGTCCTGCTCGTCCAACTACCGCCGGCGATGGAGCGCGACGACGCCCGCCTCGACTACTTCCTGTCCCGCGTGCCGGGGTGGATTCGAGTGGCGGTGGAGTTCCGCCATCCGAGTTGGGACGACGACGCCGTCTACGGTCTGCTCGGGCGACACCAAGCCGCCTACTGCGTGATGAGCGGCGCCGGGCTGCCGTGCATCCTGAAGGCGACGGCGCCGTTCGTCTACGTGCGGCTGCACGGCCCGGACCATGAGCATCTCTACGCGGGCTCGTACTCGGACGCGGACCTGCGCTGGTGGGCGGATCGGATCCTGGAGTGGCACGGCGCCGGCCGGGACGCGTATGTGTACTTCAATAATGACGGCGGCGGCAACGCGGTGCGGAACGCCCAGACGCTGCAGGCAATCGTTCGAGCGGGCGACCCGCTTACCGGCAGCTGACATACTCATCCGATCGCTTCCCCATGTCCTGCAACCCACCGGTTGCGAGATGCAGGATACCGCCAGCCCTCGGGATAGTTGGGCCCGGGCGGTGAAGAACTGCCTCACATGTGGCGTTACCGCAACACTGCTTCAGTCGCTCCTGTCAGTTCGGGGGAGTGCATGAATCGAAACTGATCTCCGCTCACCTCTTCATTGTCACGGGTTCTGGACCGGAGGAGACTTGAGGCGACGGCATCCCATCCTGTGCCGCCCGCGGGGCCATCCGGCTGCGGGGCCTCACAGCAGCCTGTAGCGGCCTGGTGGATCGATGAGCTCCATGACACCCCTCGAAAAGGCCACTCAACGGTCGCGCCATCTCTTGCTCCTGGTGGCTATCGCACTGGTCGGAGGTCTCGGCGGGTGCGAGTACGCGCCCGACGACGCCTCCCTCCCGTCGGCCAGTACTCCGACGACGGAGGCCGGCACGGTCCCACCGCAGCCGGACGGCGGCGACTCTAGTACGGTCCCCCCGCTGCCGGACAGCGGCGAGCTCGAAGCCGGCACCTACCTTGTCAGCAGCTTCACGAAACCTTTCGAGATCACCGTCCCGGGCGGCTGGTTGAGCGATGGCGGTGAAGTGCTGTTCAAGGACGACCCGGATCACCCGGATGAATTGGCGGTCGCCGTGGTTTTCTGGCCCACCCCTTATGTGCCGACCGACGCCTGCGCGTGGCAAGGCAACCTCGTCGAGGTCGGCCCGTCGGCCGAGGCCTTCGTCGACGCCATGACGGCACAGACGTCGACAGCGAGCACCACTCCGGTCGAGGTCATGGTGGGCGATTACTCCGGCTTCGAGTTCGACCACTCTGTCGAGGGCGACCTGGACATCACCCCCTGTGACCGCGACAAGTTCTGCATCAGCTCAGAATTCTCGAACGAATGCACAAGCTGGTACTCGACCAATGAGGAACGCCAAACCTTCCGTGTGGTCGACCTGGACGGCCAGCGCGCTGTCATCTGGGTGGTCCAGTTCCACGAATCGACCAGTCCGGAGCTGACGAGGGAGGCACGCGCCGTCTTCGACTCGATCGTGTTCACGTCCGACAAGTGACCAACCAAGGCGATAGGCGATCCCGCCCGCGGGTCCTGACTCCTTCTCCGTACCCACTTGGGCGTCCTATGGCCTCAGTGTCTCGATACGCATCGTTCGACGCACAGGCATCACAGGTGGCGATCCCGCCTCCTCATCGACTTCAACCATCGTCCGCTCGAGCCCCGTCCTCGATTTCTCACTTGCTGACATCGGAGTCCGTCGCGACTGGGACATGCTTCCGGTGCTGCAGTGCCGGGCGTACCCTTGTGCCCTACATCCCCAGGAGTGGATGTGGCCGGTTATGGTCTCGCAGGAGTGCCGATTCGTCGTGCGCGTTCGATCTGGCCCTATTGAGGGTTCCAATTTCTCCGATGACGCGAGACCACTATGGGCATCAGGCGGACTACCCCCGGGCCGGAACCACACACCATCTCACCGCTGCCGCCTGGCATCCGGTCGTATGCCGTCGCGGTAATCCTCGTGGCTGCGCTGATCGGGACACTCGGCGGTTGCACCACGCCTGGCGAGGACGGTGCGGACAATGCCTGGTCATTGACTAGTCCCGATGCTTCGGGCGGTGACGCAGTTCTCGCCGTCGAGGATGGCGCGCAGTGGACCGACGAGGGCCTGGCGGTCAACGGGACGGGTTACGCCACCACCGAAACGCCGGGCCCGATCGCTACTGACGCGAGTTTCACCGTGACCGCGTGGGCTCGTCCGACCGGCCGGCTCGGGGAGTACGCGGTCGTACTCAGTCAGGCAGGCGATCTCGCGGGTGCATTCTTCCTGGGCGTGGCCGAGGGAATGTGGTCGTTCTCGGTCAAGCCTGAAGACGGCAATGGAGACGCCTTCGTGACAAACCGGGATCGCGCGACGCAGGTAGAAGTACAACCTGACGCGTGGGTGCACCTCACGGGCGTGTACGACTCAGAAGCCGGGCGGGCCACATTCTTCCTCAACGGGTACCCGGTGAGCGAGCACGGTGTCGCAACCGACCCGGTCTACGCAGCCCAGGGCCCGCTCCTATTCGGGCGCGCCCAAGCCCACGGGCAGCCATCGGATTTCTTCACCGGCATGATCACGGACGTGAGGACATGGCCGCGGGCACTCAGCGCCGACGAGGTAAGCGCAGTCGCGCAGGACGACGTGCCCGAGGGGGCCAGCCTTGATCAACCGGACCAATCCGCCGCATCCGTGTGCCCCAACCCGCATGGTGGTCTTTGCCGGGGAGTCCTTGATGCGGGGACCTACTCGACGACAGCCTTCGCACCGGCACTGTCCTATACGGTTCCGAGAGGGTGGCAGAACGGTGAGGACCTTCCGGGTAACGTCCTGCTGAGCAGGCCCGAGGACCAGGGCGCAGGGATCTGGGGTGGGAGCTACATCGGGATCTACCAGAACATCCGCGCGGCCGCGCCTTGCGGGGAAGTCGCGCAACCCGGCGTGGGCACGAGCGCCGACGAGCTCGCCGAGTGGTACCGCAACACGCCAGGGTTGCAGGTCATGGACGACACCCCCGTGATCACCGGCGGGCTCTCAGGAGTCGCGCTTGACTTGACCGTCGACGATCAATGGAGGAGCGAGTGTCCCCTTGCAGGTTCCATTCACGCGGTCCCGATTCTCATCGGGGGTGGAGTGTCTGACCTCCACCACGTCCTGGGCGCGCCACTGCAAATGCGCCTCTACCTCCTCGACTGGAACGGAGGCAACGTCGCGATAGAAGTCACTGCCGTACTGGACCAGCACGACCTCTCCACCTACCTCAACCACACCGGTGCAGGCCCGATCGTCGACTCCTTCGCCTTTGCGCCCTGACCGTAGAACACTGAGGACGGCTCATGAGCGGTTCTGATGAAGCGACGACAGGCGGTCCTACCGATAGAGCCCTGAATTCACGGTGACAGAGGAGACTGTCGCGGTTCTCGAGCGATGCCAGCTCGTCCGCGAGGGAACAAGGTCTGTGGCGTCCCTGTCAGGGATCCCTCGTGAGGTGATATTGACAGGTGCGACGGTGCCTGCCTGACTAGCACGATGACCAGCAACGCCGTTCTGGACAAGGTCCTGTTCGTGACGCACGCCGCAGTCAGCGGGGGCCTGCTCTCGGACGCCGATTCCCTCGCAGCCGGAATAGAGGCTGCGGGGTGGGTCCGGGCTGTCGACGGCGGGCACTGGTACTGCCCTGACCAGCCCTCCTGGTCACTGCTGTCCTCTGACCACGCACCGAACCTGGCGGTCTTCCTGACCGACGAGGACGCTGCGACGATCTTCGCGACGGGCCAGCAACTCGCGCGGCGGCTCGATCAGGATGCGCGTCTGGAGCGGTACGGGTCCGATCCGGGGTGGCCCGCCTGGCCACGGGATGATCCGCGCTGGGGGGAGTGGACCGGGCTCGGAGCCGACTGGGTGATGTGGGATGGGGGTCCTGCCCGGATCTCGTTGAACGTGCAGCCGGCCTACCAGCCAGGAGGGCACCGGTCGCCGCCGCATCTGCAGTTCCAGATCGGGCGGCTCGACACTCCACCGGAAGGGCTACCCGCGGACCTGGATCGTGCTGGCCGCATCGTCGGCTCGGGATCGCCGACTGCCCGGTGGTACCTCGCAGGAGAGGTCGATCTGCCCGAGCACGTCATCGACGCCCTGCGCCATGATCCAGACTCTGCCGTCGTTGCGGCAGTCGAATCTGGTGACAAGTTCCGCACCGTGCATGCCGCTGCGCGCGAACACACCAAACGGCACGAAGAACCCTGACTCTGCCATTCACCGTTTCCACCGGGGATCCGCCTACGGGCCTAGTCAACGGCTAGTGCAGGCGAATTCGGAATCCGACGACGGGGCCCTTGTCGTAGTAATCGACCATTGGTCCCCCTCAGCGGGACTTAGGCTAGGCAGATTCCTTCTTGGCCTTCGGCCCTTTTCCCGATGTCCCGATCTCGTAGCGCTGGGGCACGAACCGCTGGCGGTCCAACGGCGGCCGCTCATAGGTCCGGTTCTGGCGCTCGGGCAACTCGATGTCCGGCAACTCCGGCTGCTCGTAGGCGAACAGGGACAACAGATGAGCTATCAGGTTGAGCCGGGCTTCCTTCTTGTTGTCGGCATCCACCACCCACCACGGGCTGTGCTCAGTGTCACTGAACTCAAACATTTTGTCCTTCGCCTCGGCGTAGTCAACCCACCGAGCCTGCGCCTCAAGGTCCATTGGGCTCAGCTTCCAACGCTTGGCCGGGTTATCGATGCGGGCCTGGAATCGACGGCGCTGCTCAGAGTCGGAAAGACTCAACCAGTACTTCACCAGGACGATTCCGTCGGAAACTAATGCCTCCTCGAGCATGGGCACAGTGTCGACGAAGTCGGCATACTGTTCATCAGTGCAGAACCCCATCACCCGCTCCACCCCGGCGCGGTTGTACCAAGACCGGTCAAACAGCACCATTTCCCCGGCCGCTGGCAGATGGGAAATATAGCGCTGAAAGTACCACTGCGAACGTTCGCGTTCAGTCGGCGCCGGGAGTGCAACAACCCTGCACGAGCGCGGGTTCAGCGCACCGCTGATGCGTTGGATCGTTCCGCCCTTACCTGCTGTGTCGCGACCTTCGAAAAGAACAACCAGCCGCGTCCCCGTCTTGCGCACCCACTCTTGCAAGGCGACGAGCTCCTCCTGCAACCGCAGCAGCTCCTTCTCGTACTCCTTCTTCGACAGGACCTGGGGGCTCGCCTCATCAGACGTTTTCTTGACCACACCTCATATCCTGCCCTAGATCAAGCCGATTCAGGGAGGTTCCTCCCGCTGAAGGATTGGCCTACGCACTGCTGCAGTGTTCGAACGGAGGGGCGCTACTGAGAACCGTTTCCGGCCGGGCGGGATCGGTCCTTTCGTTCCGTGGACTGCGCTCATGCTGATTGAAGTAGGCGAACCACGGAGGCTAGGTAACGCCGACACCACAGTCCTTCGGTTCAGTGACGACACGAGGGAAGGCAGGTTCCTACGACGTGACGACAGGGATGCCTTCGAATTGTCCTCTTGGTGCGGCACCTGCCAATTCCTGTTCAAGCGGCTCGAAGGCTCGAACCAAACGCTCTCCCTCCCCGAGGTCCAGGCGACGCGCAACATCGGCCTCGACCACATTGATGAGAGCGCGCTCGAAGCGTTCTCCCAGGTCCTCGAACCCGGCACCGACCTTCCGATGCTCCTTCACATCCAGCCTCGCCTGGTCGCACCCGGACGAACTGGCGACTAGTTCAGCGAAGAACAGGTCGCGACCTGGGGCGTGAATAACTTCTGGGGGCTACCCGAGCACCCACAAGTGCCCTACTACCGGACCTGGCAGATCGCGGCGAACGACGACACCCACATGTACGAGTTCATCGTGCCGATGGTGCGAGAGAACGTGATCTAGTCGCAACGGAGCAATGCCGCAGTCGAATTCCGCCCCGGGACAAACCTTCGAAAGGGGCGGAGACCCTCGACCTAGGCTCGTCGGATGGAGCCCTTTGAGGTCACCGTCCACCGCAATCGACGAGGCACTTCGAGTACAGCGCGACCCCGGAGCGTCACCCGTTCAACCCACCGGATTCGATCAATGGGCTAGAGGCGCAACTACCAGTCGCCATTCAGCACTCCGCCATCGGCAGTCCAGCCTGACCGCCTGACACGTCTGACACGTCTGACACCACATGATTCGCGAGATGAAAGTCATCAGCGGTGACGACATGCCAGTGGAGTCGCTAGATGCGTCCTGGGGTCGAAGTCCCCCTGCGAAAGTGGTCTCCACCCAAGCTCCCATGATCAGGCTGCGGCGGACGCTCTGAAGGATTCAGGGACGCCCTGCGCAGACCCGGGATCAGTCCGCTCGGTGGGGCTCTCGCTCCCTCGCTGGCCCCTCGATTTCCGATTCGGCTTCCGGAATCATGCTGCGTCCACTGTCGCCTGTCGTTGCAGCATGCCTGGTGGGACGCCATCATGCGCGCAGAGGGCCAGTCCCTCGGAAATCGTGGTGATGGCGTGTGCGAGGGTGTCGGTGCCTGCGGGGATCTGCCTATCTTGCATACCGAACTCGAGCTTGCCTTGGAAGAGACGCACTCCGTCATGCCGATAGCTGCAAGTGCGCGGGCGACGTCACTGTTGCGGTCCTCCAAGCCCACTGCGGACTGGACGACGAGACATCCGAGGTGGGGCCCCAGGACCGATATCACGCCCACGAAGTCCTCGAAAAATCGATGGAACGCAGGCACGACCTGTGGTTCTTGACCGAAGGCGTCCGTGTCGTGCCCGCCCGCAACTGAACAGCTGGCTAGCAAGAACAACCAAGACAAGACCTGGGGTTGCGACAAGTACACCCAGACGCCACAGCGCAGAACGGCTCGTATCGCGTTGTTTTCAGGGTCCGATCGGGGCTTTTGCAACCCAAGCGATCGCGGGTCGAGATTTCATGCAACGCTGCCTTATCGTGCAACCGCTCGGTGGGTGTGAGTCTGGTGAGGTCGTCGAGGTCTACGGTCCTTCCTTCACGCAGGGTGGTGCTTGTTGGTGGGGTTTGCGGCGGCCTCGTTGCCTGGGAGCGGGACGGCGGTGCTGTCGGGCCCGGAGAGCCGGGGCACCCCTACCACCACGTTCCGATCCAGGGTGGTCGCGGTGGTAGGGGTTTTGACATGTCCCGGGCTGTGTCGCCTAGGCGAAGGTGGCGGCGTCGATGACGAAGCGGTAGCGGACGTCCGAGGAGAGGACCCGCTCGTAGGCGTCGTTGATCTTCTCGGCAGGGATGACCTCGATCTCAGCACCAATACCATTCTGGGCGCAGAAGTCGAGCATTTCCTGTGTTTCGGCGATGCCGCCGATCATCGAGCCGGCGAATGAGCGGCGACCGCCGATGAGCGCCATCGCGTTCACGGGCAGTGGCTCGGCGGGTGCGCCGACGTTGACCAGAGCGCCGTCGACCGTCAGGAGTCCCAGGAAGGCGCTGATGTCGATCCGGGCGCTGACCGTGTTGATGATGAGATCGAAGGAGCTGGCCAGGTCGGTGAACGTGGTTTCGTCACTGGTGGCGTAGTAGTGGTCCGCGCCCAGGCGGAGGCCGTCTTCCTGCTTCTTGAGGGATTGTGAGAGGACGGTGACTTCGGCGCCCATGGCGTGTGCGATCTTGACGGCCATGTGGCCGAGGCCGCCGAGGCCGATCACGGCAACCTTCTTGCCAGGCCCGGCGCCCCAGCGATGCAGGGGTGAGTAGGTAGTGATGCCGGCGCAGAGCAGGGGAGCGGCGGCGTCGAGCTCGATGCCCTCGGGGATCCTCAGGACGAAGTCCTCGGTGACCACGACGTGGGTGGAGTAGCCGCCCTGGGTGATGGTTCCGTCACGGTCGGTGGCACCGTACGTGCCGACCATCCCGTTGACGCAGTACTGCTCGTCGCCTGCGGTGCAATTCTTGCACTCCCCGCAGGAGTTGACCATGCAGCCGACGCCGACGCGGTCGCCGACGGCGTGCCGGGTCACCTCGGCACCGACTTCAGCGACGATGCCCGCGATCTCATGTCCGGGTACCAGGGGGTAGGGCTGCGGACCCCAGTCACCTTGCACGGTGTGGATGTCGGAGTGGCAGATGCCGGCGTACTTGATGTCGATCAGGACATCATGGGGGCCGACGTCGCGGCGTTCAATGGTGGTCGGGGCGAGGTCTCCGTCGGCGGAGGGTGAGGCGTAGGCGTGAACTGTGGTGGTCATGTGTTTTCTCCTTGTAGGGGCGTTCAGTTGCTGGTTCCGGCCGGCCGGCCGTAGTCCGGGTCGGTGATGTGCCCGCCCCACGTCACGACCTGGCCCTGGGCGTCCACTTCCTGAATGGCGATGTGGGCCATGAAACGGTCGGCGGTAGCGCTGTGCCAGTGCTCCTCGTGGGGTGGTGCCTTCCTTCGTGTGGGCGCTCCGGACACGCGGACCGTCCGATCCGCTGAGGGGCGCGCTATTCCCTAGTGCTTCCTGGTCTTCTTGAGGTCGTCGGCCATGGAGCGTGCTTCGTCCGACAGCCGAGCAGCCCTGGACTCATCTCCGGCCTGGACGGCCTGCCAGTAGTCGATCTTCAGTGCGACGTACCGTTTCCGCAGGGCGATGGATTTCGCTTCGAAGGCTAGCTGTTCCTGCTGGGCCTTCAACAGCTTGATCTGCTCCAGGGCAGCGTCAGCCCCAAGCGCCCCGTTCCCGATGTAGCGACGCATGTCACTCACGGACATGCCCGTCGCGCTCAGGCAGGACACCCAGGTCAACAGATCCAGATCCTCCGGCGTGTAGACCCGGTGCTTGCTGCTCGCGCCGCGGGAGATCGGAGTGATCACGCCGATCGATTCGTAATAGCGCAGCGTGCTGGCTGGCAGACCCGTCAGGGCCGCCGCTTCCTTGATCGTGTAGGTCTTTCGGATGGTCGGTGTACTCACTCCGTCAACGATAGGAACTTCAAGTGCTCGAAGACAAGCCGCCCTCGGCAACGACCCAAGTTGGTGAGACGTCGCCGGTCCGCCCCAGCACTGCCGGTCTCACCAAAGGATCCGCGACCGTGCGCCGCTATTCGCTTGACGCTTGCGCTGGTCAGGGCTGGAAGCCTGTACTGAAGAAAAAGGCAAGAAGTCCGACCGCTGTGAATGGTAGGCACGCGACAGCGCACTTCTTCCGGCGCGCGGAGCGCTCATGCTTTCAAACCGTGTGGTGTAGGTGACTGCGAAAAATACCGATCCGAACAAGCATGCAAGACCGATTCCGATCGAAACTTCAAGTGCCATGCTCGTCGCTCCTCCACTGACCCCGATCCGACACAACTGAAACAGACGCCAAGAGGATGAAAGCAAGACAGATTGGACCCTTTGGCAACCTGATTCCCCCGTCCGTAAGCCGGTGGTCGTATGGGTAGTCGACCCACTTGCCCGGAACGCGGTCCCATTCAGCGACCGCATCGGCTCCACGTCGTGTGGAAGGGAGATCACCCGGGTAGCGACCGCCTACCGACACTCGGTCAAGATCGACGTGGTGCTCGACCTTGCCCTTTCGTATACGGACGTCATGCACGAGCCACGGCCATAGACGCTTCTCACGCGGGATGAGCGAACGGCGCCCTCTTCTCACCTTCGAGCTCGCACATGGATCGGGAACTCTACTGCCTCACTCGAGCTGTTTCCCGTCTAGTTGCTGAACAAGCCCAAGTCCTACGATTCCAGGTCCGCGTGAATTACGATCAGGGCGAACCCTTCGGGCATCCTCGAAAACATCTGAGCTTTCGCGTCCCCAGGAGTCGCGCCCTCGGCGCTCACCTGGTCCAGCTCGGTACCTCGAATGACTCCCGTAACAATCATCAGGCCAGCCCAGCGGCGGGCTCGTCCGCGGTTTCGACGGCGCCGACCTCCACCGGATGATCATCGACATCACGGAGCCGGCCTGGGGATCCACCAGCAGCCGGTGATCGCTGCCGCGGTGATGATGCTCACCGCGGGGGCACCTCGCCGAAGTGTCACCGGCAACGAATATCCTGCAGAAGGACTCATCACCAGCAAGAGAAGCAAGCCATGATCACCCACCCCGGCGAATACCACGACGCAAACTCGAAGACGCCCGTCCCGCAGTCCCGGCGGACCCTCGAGATCATCGAGTGGGGCCGGCTGATGCCGCCCCTGCCGATCCAGGTAGCCCTGCGTGAGCGCCGCTCCGCCCCGGTCCTGATGCTGCCCTCACTGCCGCCCGTCATCGATGGAGAGGCGGCCTGAAGGTTCGGGAGCATTCCCATTCAGGCGGCCTTGTTGCACATGTGCAAGGCGTGGACTGGGCATATGGGCTTGCAGGAGACCATGCCGACATGTGCCCGGTCAGGGATCCCCGACCGGACACGATCCTCTTGTGCTGTCAGCCGCATCGTCGCGCCGGTGGAACGGATTGATCCTCACCGTGCATCGTCAGGTGCCAAGCTCCGCAAGCAGGGCCACCCGGGAACTAACGCTGTCGGTTGAAACAAACCGCCTTCCGCCTGCGACAGTTGGCCATGCCACTCACACCGCGCGTCCGCACATGAAATCAGGTTGGACTTCCTCGTCCTAGGGATGTGACGTGACACCAGCAACTGGAGAAGCCCATGATGTCTGGGACCGGGGTACGTGGCGCAACCCGCCCGTGCGTGCGGTCGCTGAGGGGCGGGCTCTGCGTGTGACAGCAGCCGAGAACAGTGACGCCTGGAGGCACACCTCGTACCACTTTCACCCGGTGGGTTGAAACCTATGCAGATGCGACGCTGCACCCTGAACACGACTAGAGTCGCCACCCCCAGCCGTGGGCATAAGAAGCGTACTGAGTTGAACAGATCATCGAACGCCGTCCGTAAGTGGATCGTCATGCGGGTTATCGCCGGCCCTCTAGGCGGGGGCCCGAACCGGGACTGATTCACGGCGAGCGACGGTGGCTCCGAGGGACCGGTGGCCCTGGCCGGTTCGGGGCTCGTGCTGGTCACCAAACCTCCTCCATCCGGGTACCGCCGGCTTCTGCTGCTGATCTACGGGGTAGGCGAAGGAACGTTGAAAAAGACTGGACAGGCCGAACGCGTTCCTGCTTATCTTGCTAGATCACAGGTGTTGTGCATCACGCAGGCGTTTCTCATCCCGTAGAAGAGTTATGAGGAGAAATGAAAAATATTGCCGTAGGCGCGACACTGGTAGCCGCAGGAGGGTGCTCCATCCTCTCTGTGGCCCCCGCCATAGCGGCTCCTTACCCCTACTTTTTTCAGACCTGCGCTGCAGCGGCTTCATATGGTGTTTACAACATGCCTGTTGGTTCGCCGGGCTATGCTCCGTACCTTGACACCGACGGAAACGGTATCGCATGCGAGAACGCGAACGTAGCTTACGACGTCAAGCTCGTGCCCCCGGGAGACACTGATCTTTTGGGCGACCCAACAATCCCCGTCTTCTTCCAAGACTGCGCTGAAGCGGCTTTATATGGTCTATACAACATCCCGGTTGGTTCGCGCGGTTATGTTCCGGACCCTGACACCGACGGCGACGGTATCCTGTGCGAGAACGCCGATATAGCTTACGACGAGAGCCTCGTACCCCTGGGATACCCTGATGTTGTGCGTGACCCAACGGCCCCCGTCTGGTTCCAGGACTGCGCTGCAGCGGCGTCATATGGTCTTTACAACATCCCGATTGTTTCGCACATATATAGTCCGAACCTTGACACCGACCGCAACGGTATCGGGTGCGAGAACGCCGATATAGCCTACGACGCCAGCCTCGTACCCCTGGGACGCCCTGATGTTATGGGTGAACCAACGCCCGACGATGCTGTGGGTCAACCCCTGCCTCCGACTGTCGAAATCCCGCAGGTGACGCGAATGCCCGTTGGCGGAGCGGATACCGGGGTCTCCCAAGCGACCACCCACAACAAGAATGCTCTCGCCCTTGGTGGGGGCCTGGCCCTCATGGCAGCATCTGGTGCCATGTGCGTAGTGCGACGCCGCACTGCCAAGGTCTAATCCCGCCGACACCCCGAACCGGCTCGTAATCCTTAGGGTTGTAACCACCGGACTTTCTCCCTCGTCGCTACTTCTGGATGAGGTCATCGGTCGGGACCACCATTCCTTGAGCCACCCCTTGGTCCTGCGACTGGCCAAAAGCCCAGATCAGCGGTCGGAAGCGTATGTAAAACTGCGCCTGCGGATTCGGTGTGCTGGTACCGATAGCGCCTCTGGTTCTTAAGGTCGAAGTCCAGCTCCAGGCTCTCCGGGCTCGACAGCTTCCGCCAGGCCGATGTCACCCGTGCGCTGGACAGCGCGGCGGCGATCGGGATCCTGTCGACGGCGGCCAGTTGGGTTAGGTCCAGGCCGGTGAGCTGAGCGATGGCGAGGAGGGGGACCTGGAAGGTGCGGAACGGGCTCAGTGGGGGAGCGTTCCTAATCTCCCTCGCCAATCGCTCCCGGCTTTGGTGCGTCGGGCAACTCCTCCAGCTGCGGCGTCTGGTCGACGACGTACCCGGTGGCGGCGAGGGACCCTTTGTGGAGGAATACGGCGCCTTTGAAGAAGCGCAAGGGTATGTCCACGCCCCGATACACAGGATCGTGGTCACAGAGGACAGTCCCGGTGGACACGATCAGGCGCCGGCCGTGGTCGGCGGCGTTCGCCAGCAGGTACGTCTCCAGCCCGAACCAGAGTTCGCGGCTCTCAGCCGATGACCGTTTCGTGAACCGGGACGGATGTTGGTCATCAAGTCCGCTGATTGATCGGGCCCGATAGAGGATGCTTGCTGAGCATCCAATTCTCAAGAAGATGCGGGGCGTGGACGTAGAGGGATCGTCTTACGGAATCCAGCTCTGATCGCCAGCGTTTCGAGGCGATGAGCCGTGTGCCGTCGACTCGGGCGCAAGGCGTGCTGTCGGTAATCAGACTGACCCCTTCAGGGCTGTACGTGGACTTCAGGTGGTTCGAGAAGCCGTTGACTGAATGGCTCGGGCGAGGTCGAGAGGACGGCTCCACATAGGCCAGTGTCCTGTCGGGACGTCGATGACGTCGAGGTGCTCGATGTTCGCGACTTCGGCGAACACGGCGTGACCTGCGCGGGCCAGCTCCAGCACCTGCGCGCTCGGGATCGAGCAGCACACCAGGGTGGTCCGGACCTTGCGCCGGGCAAGGTTGGTGAGCTCGACGGCCTGACGAAGCACGGGGCCGGGCTCAGGGACGGCCCTGGCCCGGAAGCGCTCGAGGACCTCCGTGCTCAGGCCTTCGAGGCTGGCCTGCTGTGCGAGGACGTCGAAGGATGGCAGCGGAAGCTCCTCCAATCCCTCCGGGAGGTCGGGGGCGAAGACGCTTCCCGTCGCCACGGGGCCGGAGTCGACCCACACCACCCGATCAACAAGCTCAGGGTGCCGGTCCAGGACGAGGCTGACTGGGGCGTTCGCCCCACTGTGAGCGACGAGAGTCGCTGGCTGATCCTCGGAGACCCCGAGTCGAGCCAAGACGTCCATGACCGCTGCGGCTTGATCATCGAGAGTCTTCCCCGCACGCTCGGGATCGCCCCCGTCGAGACCAGGCAGCGTCATGGCGACTGTACGCGAGTGGTCGGTTTTCAGGTGTTCGAGGACTTCATCCCACGCCCAGGCGCCCAGCCAGTGGCCGGCGATGAGAATGATGGTCGGACTGCTCGTCGTAGTTGCCATGTCACTATCGTCGTAAGTGCTGTGGACAGGAGCATGTCACTATTCGTGTCATGAATCTGATGAGGGCAGAACGGTGAAGCGAGCAGAGCGACTCCATGCCCTGTCCGAGATGTTGCGCCGCAGTGGATCACGGGGTTGCTCCGCGGAGCGGCTGGCCGGAGAGTTCGGCGTGTCGGTCCGCACGGTCAAGCGGGACCTTGCCGCGCTCGAGAGCAGTGGCGCGCCCGTCTGGTCGCGGCCAGGTCCGGGCGGTGGCTACGGATTGGCCGTAGGCGCGTCCCTGCCGCCGGTCAGCCTGTCCCCAGCGCAAGCCGTGGCGCTCATGGCGGCCGTGTCCGCTGCACCCGATGCCCCCTACGCCGATCTGGCGGCAGCCGGAATTCAAAAGATCCTGGACGTCCTCGATCCCAAAACCCGGGCACGAGCCGATGAACTGGCCGACCGCGTCTGGGTCAACGCGATTCCCTCCTCTTCGCGTACCGTCAGGTCGGCGCTGGAGGAGGCGATGGCCGAGCAGCGAGTGGTCCGCATGCGCTACACATCGGAAGATGGGACCACGACCACCCGCGACGTCGAACCCGTGCTGTTCGCGTCCAGGAACGGCTTGTGGTACCTCGTTGGGTGGTGTCGATTGCGCAACGCGATGCGATGGTTCACCGTGTCGCGCATCGAGCGAGCCAGCGTAACCAAGACGGTGTGCGGTGGCCATACCGTCCACGAGGTCGGCGAGCCCCCAGCAAATGCCAGGCCCGTGCACGGTCGGGGCGAGTGAGTACCTTGATCGACCTCTCCGGTCAGTACGGCTAGCTGACGGCGATGAAAGGAACTGAGGCCATGTGGCTCTTGAGCAGGTTGGCCCGGTCCGCAGGCTTGTTCCAGCAGCTGCTACGTGTTTAGGTGAAGCCCTAGAGGCGCCAACTGCAATCCTTGGGGGAAAAGTGGCCGGAACAGAACCATCGAGCACGTCTAGGCGGACACTGCGCGCAGGAATCATCGTTGGGGGCGTCGGCATTTCCGTGATGCTGCTTTCGAACCTGTTTCTGCAAAACTTCGGAGCGACCACCTTCAACGGCGAGAACGCGTTCTTCATCACGCTGACGCAGATTTACCTACTGGCGCCCCTTGCTTGTCTGCCCTTCTCGGCGGCTCTGGTCTCAGCGGCTTTGGTAATGCGCCACATTGATGCAACCAAGTTCGATCGCGATCGGTCTGTCGAGCAGCAATCGGCTGACAGCAGTCGCACCTAATCGGACACCTCACCGGCAGCGGCCAGCCGCACTGTCGTGGCGCAGCGGCGTGGGAGGTCTGTGGTTGCTTAGTGCGAAGTGCGAAGAAGCAACCGAGGTCCGGCAGGGCTGGCTGACCGCTCTGCTGGAACGGAAGACCCCGCCGAAGCGGGATGGGCGCAGTTCTCGGCCACGACGCTGGTGAACTACGGCAGTTCCGTCGCACGGGCGACCGGACCTACCGGGCACTGGGCGAGAAGCCGACCACGAACCCCGACAAGGCAGTCCTGGCGATGGTGCTGGCCGCGCACGCGGTGGACCTCAGCCGGGAATGATGGCGTCGCCCCGGCCCTCAGGGCGCCTATTAACCGTTCCAGCTCGAGGAATGGGGATACACCCTCAGATCAACCACTACCCGGCCCTTCTCAGGCGCTGCCTCAGATTGCGGTCAATCGCCGTCACCGTCGGCAGCCCCGATGGTTTCGGGGCTCCAGGTGGGTTCGGCCATTGCGGTAAGTGTCTGCCCAGAATCTCCGGCCCGCAGCGCAACGATGTTCTTCTCGAAATCAGACACATCGGTTTCATCGGCCACGAAGGGACTGGTATCGATACCCGCCTCATCAGGCACGTCCATGAGGGGTCCATCCGTCGGAATCCGGGTAGCAGGTTCACTGCCGGCCGGGTTCACGGCGACCAAGCGGATGGGCGGTATCTCGCAACCCATATCCTCGGTGGCGTCCATGCGGGGCCTCCTGTCCCGTGCTGGGATCAGTCTAGGCGGGTAGATTCCCAAAAGGTCGAAGCGTTCAGAGATTGCATAAGTGCTCTGGCACCCCCAGCGACGCTTCTCAGCAAAGGATCCCTTGGCTGATCATGGAAGAGCGCTATGGCGGCCAGTAGGTAGTCGTCCCATTCTCTCAGAATGGTTGACAGGTGAGTGGTGGGTCCTGTGTCAGGCTGCTCGTTCGAACCAGTCGATTGCGAGGTCGGCGACTGAGGCGGGGGCGTCGTCGGTGATGAAATGCGCTGCGTCGTCGACGTAGGCGAACTCGACGCGGTCTGCGTACCGCTGCGGATTGCGGCAGGTACGTCCCATGAGTTCCTCGGTCCAGGGTCGGTCGCGGCGACCGAAGACGACGAGGGTCGGCACCGTGAGCCGCTGGCGGCTGTAGACACCGCTGGTGAGGCGTGCGGCTTCGGGCAGGATCATGCGGCGGGTGAGTGGACGCACCGCGCCGTCGATGTCGGGGCGGCGCATCGGGGCGAGGTGGGCTTCGATGACCGGCTCTGGCATCGGGTGGGCAACGTACTCCTCGGAGAAGATCCCGCGCAGGGAGATACCGGGGCGGTGCCAGATGAACTGGGGCAGGTGCCGGAAGCCCGGGAGGGATCGTGGGCTGAACTTCATGAAGGCGGGCGGCACGGCTAGCTGGACGGCGGTGCGCACCCGCTCGGGGTGGCCATAGGTCAGTTGCCAGGCCGTGATGACGCCCATGTCGTGGGCGACGAGGTGGGTTCGCTCGATGTGGAGGGCATCCAGTATGGCGAGTAGGTCGCGGAGCCGGGTCTTGCGTTCGACCCGCGGATTCTGGGCGATCGTCCAGCCGGCCCCGCGCAGGTCGGGGCAGAGGACGCGGTAGCCGTGTTCGGCGATGACCGGAGCTATGGCGTGCCACTGCCACCAGTGCTGGGGAAACCCGTGCAACAGCATGACCGGTTCGCCCTCGCCAATGGCGGCGAGGTGGGTCCGCAGGCCGGGTGTTTCAATGATGAGGTGCTCGAAGCCGGGGGCCTCCGGTAGTGGCGGCGACCAGGTTGGAGTTTCGATGGAACCTGTGCTGCTGGGCTCGGGCGTGGCCATGACGACCTCTTTCGTGCAGTGAAATACTATATTCATAGTAGACCCTGTGGAAGGGGGTGTCCATGGCGTCGGTGACCCGGGAGCGTGCACTCGAGGCGGCCGTAGAACTGCTTGGCGCAGAGGGGGTGCGCGCGTTGAGCCATGCGCGAGTTGATGATCGGGCGGGCCTGCCGTCGGGGTCGACCTCGAATTGGTTCCGTACCCGCAGGGCTCTGCTTGCCGGAGTGGTGGACTGGATCGCCGAGCGTGAGCGTGCCGATCTGGATCCGGCCGCGATGCCTGTGATCTCCGAAGTCGACGGGCTGATCAAGGGTTTATGTGAGATGGCCGAAATGCAGACCGGACCCTATGCGGGGCGCACCCGGGCGCGGTACGCCCTGTTCCTCGAGCTCGCTCAGGACCCCGAGCTTGGTGAGCCGTTGCGGCGGCAGCGGCGCGAGTTCGAGCGGTGGGCTGAGCGGATGGTGATCGCCGTCGGTGTCGCCGACCCCGTGCCGGCGACGAGGGCGCTCATGGCACTGTGCGATGGACTGCTCCTGCATCGACTCACCGTTGACCCCGAGCTCGATGTACGTCCCGCCATCGACCGCGCGGTGCGCGCCCTGGCGAAGTCCTGACCTGATGCCCTGGCGCCAAAAACTAGACCGCCGCGGCAAACCTCATACCGATGTCGAGTATTACGGACGTCTGCCCTGCGGTGTGGCCGGCGGTGCGATTGCAACGTCGACGGCGGACTCGACTGCATCCCGGCACGCGTCCGTCGGATGAATGAGGAGTGACTGTATCGCTTGAATCAGATCCACAAGTCTGGCCGTCTGGATTGTTGAGAGGCGTGCCATTGAAGAGGCAATCGATTCAGTGACGAGGACACCTATCTGATCTCCGAGGGCGCCCCCGCGAGATCCGCGGTGAGTGATATAACTCCCTCCAACGGAAATATGGCCGAGAAGCGCTAGCAGAGGGATGCGGATCTCATGCGAAACGTCGCCGGCAGCAACAGCGGCGATGAACGGCACTGCATGGACTGTTGCTTCGTACACCGTGCCCTGATGGCAAATGTTCGAGTAAAGCCCGTCGCTGAGTGCCAAGAAAGGATCGGTCCGAAGCGCAGCCAATGATCGTGGCACGTCGCCTGTGAGGGCAAATGACACGTCATAGGCGCTACCCAGCGGAACGTGACCCCTACCGTAGGCGTGCTCCAGTTGACTCCAGTCGACCTGGTCGAGTTCGTTCAGAGCATCGAAGCCCGTCCCGCTCGGTTGATACAAAGCATCCATACAAGTGAGAGTAGACAACCACGACCGCGGCACGAGCCCTTCCCGGACGGAGGGAAAAGGGTTCGGTTCCGTGCGTCGCCATATGGCCGACATCTCTGCGCAATCCTGCCCGTATGCCGGTACCTCACCAGAACACGGAAGCCCAGGCTCGAAGAAGCCGCTTCATTCTACTCGCGTCTATCCGACACCATTCCCGTATGACCCGCCCGAGAGCATGCCCGGTCGACGCCCCGTCAGCGAGCACCGAAACGAACCAGGGTCCGTTCGAATGCCTCTCAGCAGAGGATCCTTCTCTGGGGCTCGGTATGGATGACAGTTCCTTGGAGAGTGCTGACAACGTGTTGGACTGCTGTTCGGTGAAGGGCTTCTGGTCGGCAGAGGATATCAACGCGCCTGGCGAGCGGTAGATCATCGATCGATTTGAGGACGATTCCGCTGCCAGGTGGTGAGAAGGCGGTATGGCGGGGCATCAGCGCGATGGCTGGGCCGGCGGATACAATCGCAGCCGCGATGCAGAACTCATTGATCCGGTGGGTGACGTTCAGGGATTGGCCGGCATGAACCGCGATCGCCTGCAAAGCCGGCACCAGCGGAAATCCGTCTTGAACAGACACCCATTGTTCCTCGATGAGGTCGGTGACACCAACGCTCGGTGCGTTGGCGAGCCGGTGTCGGTCCGACATGGCGACGTCCAGGGGTTCGCGCACTAGCGGCAAAGCGGTGACTGACTCGGGCCACGGCGAACTATGCTCCAGGCGGTGCGCGATGACCAGGTCGTAGTCGGCGGTCAGGGCGGGGAAATCGTCCTGTCCCACATCTCTGTCGTGGCAGATGAGCCGCGGGCATCCCTCACCTGCCAGGGCTTGCAGTAGGGGTCCGAAGTAGGTCAGGCCGGCGCTGTTGAACGCGGCGATTCTCACCGTCGCATGGGGGTCCTGGAGGTAGCGGCTGACGGCCTGCTCAGCGGAGTTCATTGCGACACTGATATCCACTGCAGCTCGAGCTAGGGCTTGACCGGCGCCAGTGAGGACAAGGTTCCGTCCCCGTCGTTCTGTCAGGGGAACGTCGACCCGACGCTGCAACGCCGTGAGTTGCTGCGACACAGCTGACGCAGAGACATGGAGCGCACGGGCGACGGCGGCGAGGCTGCCTCGCTCGCCTAGCTCCCGAAGCAACCGCAACTGATGAAGATCCATAAGCAGATGCTAAACCAATAGTTCACCAAGCACCCTCTCGTCTTACCAGTGTGGAGCCGTAAGACTCAGGGGGTGTCTTTTCCAGTGCTGACTCCCGCACCGCGCCCGCTCGGTATGCGACGAAGTCCATTCGCCTCTCTTCTTGCTGCACGTAGGGTGGATCTGCTCCTGCTTCTGGTCGCTCTCGTGTGGGGCAGCAGCTACCTGGCAGCGAAAACACTGACCGATACGGTCGGCGTCACCGTGATTCTCTCGCTGCGTTTTCTGATCACCACGCTAGCGCTGCTGATGATCTGGTTGCTCTGGAACCGTCGCCGGGCCACCCGTCGCGAGATTGTGGTCGGCGTAGTCCTAGGCTTCACCCAGGCTGCGGTCCTGATCCTTGAGACCCACGGGATCGCCGGTACCAGCGCCACGAACGCCGGACTGATTATCAGCCTCGTCATCGTCTTCACCCCCGTCACTGAGAGCATCGCCTTCCGGGTAAGACTGCCGCGCATTGTGTTCGTCGCCGGTGTCATCGCGGTCGTAGGAGTGTGCCTGCTCGTCTCCGGTGATGGATTCGCCATACCGACGCTTGGAGACCTGCTCGTGCTCGCCGCAGCGGTTATGCGCGCCGTCCACGTCACTGCGGTCTCCGCACTTACCCGGGGGCGCGGTTACAGTGCTCCGACTCTGACCCTGATCCAAAGTGCGGTCTGTGCCCTCGTCTACACCCTCGCCGACTACCGAGGCGTTCTTCAGGCGGTGCGGAGCTTCGACACTGGTCAATGGCTCGGCGTGCTCTACCTCGGACTGGTGTGCAGCGTCTTCGCCTTCCTCGTCCAGACCTGGGCCATCCAACAAACATCAGCATCGCGGGCCAGTCTCCTCATGGGAACCGAACCAATCTGGGCCGTTCTCATCGGAATCACCATCGGCCAGGAAACCCTCGCACTCCTTGGCATCATCGGGGCCGCCCTCATCATCACCGGTACCTTCCTTGGACTTCGAGCCGAAACACGCCACCGAACCCCCATTGCGCATCAGACCGATCCGCCTAACACCGCCTGACAACCCACAAGCCCTAAAAGGCTGTCAGTAACCCCATCACCACTGATGCCTGGAAAGGGCTCCTCAGGCCGGAACACACGTGCTGCAGCACGTGGATCAGTTTCCGAGGGAATGGCGGGAGCTTTCGGGAGTCGGTGTAGGCGTTCCTTGTGGTGAGCGCGACTGTGGTGCCAGTAGGGGCACACTGCGGGCCGACGATTCTGCCACTCCGCGATATTGCCGCGCTGCGATGCGGAAAATCTGACCACCGAAAATTCTGTCGTTCGGAAACCACACAAGATTTCATGGCGCATGGGGGTGCAGGTTGTTCGTCGTGATAATTGCGGGAGGTAGCGTCCCTTCTGTTGGATGGGCCGAGAAGTAGAGGCCAGGACCCCCCGTGATCAGGGGGGCCTGGCCTTCGCGCTGACTAGAACCCGATGTCGATCCGATGCACCGCGCCGTTGTAAAGGTCCAGCCGCGTGTCGTCGTCGTCAGCCTCATCGTCGCCCATGGCGCCGAGCATCTGGTCCGGACTCCACAGCATCGGCTCGCTAGACGGCAGGGCTTTGTCTACCCGCAGGGTCTTCGGCATCGCCTCGCGACCGCGCGGGTGGTCGATCAGCTTCATGTCTCGTCTGTTCAGGGACGGACGTCCTCGACCTCGAGCGTCGTTGAGTTGATGGCTGCCATCCGGGGAGCCGGGGTCGACGTCCCGGACGAGCAGGGCCGGCAGGTCGCCGAGTTCGTGCCGGGGCCACTCGCCCTCGACGCCGGTCCCCTCACGTACGACGAACTGCGCCGGGTCGGGGCCATGGTTCGGCGGGTCCACGATGCTAGCGAAACCTATTCACCAGCCGGTGATGCGCGTTGGACGACAGCTATCCCGGCACCGGGTGCGGAACTCAGCTGCCACGACGGCCTCGCTCCCTAGTACTTCATCGTCGGTGATCGCTGGGTCTTCATCGATTGGGATGTAGCCGCGCCCAGCACCCGGCTCTGGGACCTGGCGAACGCCGCTCAAGCGTTCACGCTCTCCGACACCCGGCAGGTCCCGCTGGAAGTAGCACAGAACCTCGCGGCGTTCATCGACGGGTAGGACGCCGACGAGAGTCTGTGCGAAGCGCTGTCCTCAGCACTGGGTCGGCGCGCCGAAGCCGTGCATTGCTTCCCGGAGTCGGCACGCCGGTTCGGCCGTGAGCCGTGGGGCTCGATGTACGCCGAGGGGCACGACGAGCACTGGGCGGAAACGCTCCTGGCATCCTCCCGGTGAACGCTTCGCCATCGGGTGCCCATCCGGTGCTTGCTTAGACTCGTTCACATGATGGATGAGGTCAGCGGCGCGTACTCGGGGCGTGCGAGCGAATACGGGGAGCGTTTCGGCTCAATGGACGCCGTGCACCCGTCCGACCGCCAGCTTGTCTCCACCTGGGCTGAGGGTATCGAGGGCCCTGTCATTGACGCGGGTTGCGGTCCGGGCCAGTGGACGAACCTCCTCGCCCAGCAGGGGCTTGATGCCCGCGGCGTGGATCTTGTGCCCGAGTTCATCGAGCGTGCACGCCGCACCTATCCAGGCGTGCCGTTCGACGTCGGCAGTCTCAATACCCTCGATGTTGCAGCAGGAACGGTCGGCGGGATCCTGGCCTGGTACTCGCTCATCCACCACGAGCCAACCACGATCAGGATTGCCCTCCAGGAGTTCAGCCGTGCTCTGCATCCCGGTGGCGCGCTCCTCATCGGGTTCTTCGAGGGGTCTGTGATCGAGCAGTTTGCTCACGCCGTGGCTCCGGCATACCGCTGGCCGGTACGTGACCTCAGCGAAGAACTGACCTCGGCCGGCTTCGAGGTCGTTGAAACCCACACCAGGACGACCACCGGCCGACGGCCGCACGCAGCGATCATCGCCGGCCCAACCGTGCAGTGATCGATGTGTGCACGTTCTCGGTGCTGATCCATGGGTGCACAGCGTCTGGTCGTGTGGGTCAGAGAGTGCCGGCGATGTCCCGAAGCGCCTGGAGGTATCCGTCCAAAGCCGCCCTGCCGGATCCGGAGAGGGACAGCCACATCACGCGTCGCGCATCACCGCGCTCCGCTGACGCCATCTTGTCGGAGACCAGATAGCCAGCTTCGGCCAGGGTTCTCAAATGCTTGGACAAGGTCGCGTCCGATACTTCTAGGGCGGTCCGGAGGACTGCGAAGTCGAGGCGGTCCACGGGGCGGAGCAGCCCGCAGATCCGTAGTCGCAGGGGTGCGTGAATGACGTCGTCGAAGTGCGCCTTAAGCATGACGGAGATCTCGGGCGGCGCTACGATAAGCCACGCCGGTCAGCCACGTCGTGAGACCGAACGCCAGGACAGTTGTGGCGATTACAGCCCAATGCAGGCCGAAGGCCACCAAGCCGAGAGAGACGCTGAACAGCACCAGGCAGCCGGCCACTACCCCAGTGACAGCCATCCCGGCCTGCCAGCCCATGCTCGCGAAGCGGACACCGGTCTCTCGCTGGATCAGATAGATGATGACGAGTGCGACTGCCAGGGCGAGCCCACCGACCGCCGGCCGATCGTAGTCCTCACCAGGGGCTGTCCCACCAGCCGCGCCGACCCACCACGCAGCTACCGCCCCGAAGCCCGCAAGAAGCGACCACGGGACCCGGATGCCCTCGGCGAGTCGGGCCCGGTCTGCGGATGGACCGGCCAGCGCATGCAGGGCTTCGTCACGGGACGGGCCATGAGAATTGGTTTCCATGACGGCAAGACCATGGGTTGGTTTCCGCTACGACAAAAGACTCGGCGGCGACGCGCGTGGCACGGGGTCCGCACAGATGCAATGGGTACATCTGACTTATCACTGGATCCGTTGCGCGGAGTACACCCGGCCCAACGCGTGACCTCGCAAGGGGATCCTCGACCGCACAGCATCGTGGCACGGCGCGGCGCGAGGGAGTTCAGTCGATGAGTGCCTTCTCAAAGACGTGGTCGGTCTCGGTAGCCCACTGCTCTTGTCCGTTGTCATCGACGTATGGGTAGATCGTTGTTGTTGCTCGTCCCGTAGGAGTGACACCCAAGCGCGCATAGAGCTGACGTGCACCCCAATTCTCGATACCAGCGCTGAGGTGTAGCTTGTTGAAGCCGGCCTTTGCGGCGTAAGCCTCGGTCCAGATGCAAAGAGCTGTCCCTATACCGGTGCCTTGACCAGACTCGTGCACAAAGAGGTGCTTCAGCTCCGGAGTGTGATCGGCCAGCAGATCCAGCATGACGGTCCCGGCTGGCTGGTGCTTGCGCCAAGCTGCTGCATAGACAAGGGTGCCGGCCGCTTGGTGTACCAGCAGATTGCGGCTGATGTTCGCTCCCGGCGGTTCAGTCGCTTCCAAAGCGGCCAAGTCGCCGTCGACGCACTGCCGACTCTGAATCTCGCTAGTCATGCTGCCCCCTTGCCTAGCGTCTTCCTCGAGCTTACGGAGGGCAGCGCCCCTGCAAGCCTCTATCTCCCTGAGGGATCCGCTACAGCTATCTGTTCATGCGGGCTGGTCTCGAACTGTCTTGCAGCCGACTTTCTGTCGGTTATTGGCGCCCGAAGTTGGAAGACGGGGTAGCAAGACATACGAGGAGCAGCAGTGGCGGGGGAGGAGTGGTGTCTTAGTTGGTCGTCTTGTAACCCATGGGTTGCGAGAGATACAAGGTGGAGGGCCAGCTAAGCGGCTTAGAGAACGGGGTGGCCCGGTAGTGGAAGGGAATCGAAGAACACCTTGGCGTCGCGGGCGACAAGCTCCGGGCATTCCCACAGAACCAGGTGCCCTACGTCGGGATAGACCTTTAGAGCTGCACCACGGATCCGCGACGCCAGCGTCTGTTGGTCCTTCCAGGGCAGCAGACGGTCGTGATCCCCCCAAAGGATCAGGGTAGGAGAGCGGATAGGTCCTGCTTCAGTGGGCGGCATTGCCGCACCGTACCCATGCATGATGCCCTTCCAAGCGTGGACCGACATCGTGACGCCGTCTCGTATGCGGTCCTCGATAAACCACGTGGGAACGTCGCGCTGGAATGGGAACCAGGATAGAAAGTCCCGAACCCAGTTTTCAGCGATGGGGTTGGACAGCTGTTCCACGTCATCGGCGAAGGGTGCCCGCCCGTGCAGACTGAGTGGCGCGCCGACGAGCACCAGACCCGCAACCCTGTCGGGGGTGGTGACTGCGACTTGCTGGGCGACATATCCGCCGCTGGATGAGCCCACGACGAATGCTTTCTCAATACCCAAGGCGTCGAGAATGGCGACGACATCCTGCGTCTGGTCTGAAAAGGAGTAGCCGGAGGTTGGTTTGTCGGCCCCGCCTTGCCCACGAAGGTCCGGGGCCAAGATCCTGAAGCCAGTCAGGAGCGGCAGGAGCCGATCAAAGGATCCGCGTGACTCGCCCCATGCATGCAGCAGGAGCACAGGTCGTGCGCCAGGATCGCCTTGAATCAGGCAAGGCACCCTGATGCCGGTCGTGAGCCCGAGGTCTCGAACCTTCGATTCCATAGCCTCACGCTACTCCGAGGACCTACCAGTCTCCTTGGCCTGACCATGCAACCAAGCGAGCCTCAATCGAAGGTGTCTCCTCCAACCAGCTCGCACACCTACGGTTTCGAGACGTAGTGCGTGTTGTACTCGCTCTCAGGTAGGGGCTATCTGATGGTGGGGTTTCCGGGGCGTCGCGAGGTTCCGCCCGTGTGGGGCCTCGATACGCAGAGGTCCGTGATCAGGCCGGTTCCGGCGCATTCACGGAGGGCACGGATCCCCGCTACGGCCGCCGCCTTGTCCGGGAACGGTCTGGAGACGGCGATGACCGTCCTGTCCGGTGTCTTCAATCTGAACCTGAATGCATTGTCTCGGTCATGGAAAAGTTCGATCGTCGCGGCCATGGCCACCCCCTGTGGAATCGCCCGGGCAGGAGAACTGCTCGGGCTCGTCATCGCGACCGGAGCACACGCGGCGTCCGGTTGGCCCGGGAACGGGATGGGTCTTGACCCATGTGACCCCAGCCACACCCATGCCTGATAGTAGGGACCTCGTCGTGTACTGGCGAGTACGTGTCACCCGCATGCCAGACGCTGGTACCCGATCCAGGCCTCCCCACCGTTGACCAGGACTCGCTGGTAGCCCGTGCGTCATCGGAGGCTGTATCAGTCCACCACTTTCCATACCGCTTGCCTGGTTGCCTGGTCGGGGCGTTGTCCGGGATCATCCGTTTCAGGTGAGGTGCTGGTCGGCGAAGCGGACCTACGGTCAGGGAATGAGACTATTACGAAACCGACCTGACGAACTCGTGGGTAGGCGATTTCAAATGCGCGAGAAACTGGCGTCAATCGGGGATAATTACTGGATCGAAGACGACCAGGGTAAACGGATCTACAAGGTCAATGGCAAGGCTCTCCGGGTTCGGGACACCTTTGTACTGGAGGACACCTCTGGACATGAGATCGTGCGCATCCAGGAACGTAAGCTCTCGGTCCGGGACAAAGTCACTATCGAGCGCGACGGCCATACCGCCGCAACGGTGTACAAAGCGCTGATCGGAATTCGGGCTCGTTTCTCCATCGAGGCGGGAGACGGCGTCTCCATGAGGGCATCCGGCAATTTCGTCGCCCACGAGTACCAGATCGAGCGCGAGGGCCGCACAGTTGCAACGATCTCCAAAAAATGGTTCCGCGTGCGTAACTCCTATGGCATCAACGTCGCCCAGGGTGAGGACGTCCCGCTCATTCTGTCGATTACCGTCGCCATCGACTCGCTCACCTAGCGAGAGGCGGAGAGTGACATGGTCCACCAGTTGACGTCCATCCTGAACGCCAGAGGTTCTCACCGAACTTCCTTTGAACCAGCGCAGCACCCCCTGGTAGCGAGGCGAACCTGTTTGACCCGAGTCCATGAAAGTGATGACTCCATGGTCGATATTCCAGTACGCATTCAGGCTTTCAGCCTCGAGGAAAGAGCGCGGATACAACGTTCAAGACCATCGGGCCGGCTCAGTGCCGATGTGATTGTCTCCATCGATAGGGCTGTCGGCGGTCCAGGCGAAGGCCGCGGATACTACGTATACGCAGAGGGCACCGAGGCGGAGCGCTTCCTGAAGCTCAAAGGCGATGTCGCCGTGCGATGTTCGGAATGCAGACGGAAGGGGAAACCCGAGTCGACTCGACACCCTGATGCGCAAAGGCGGGCCACGACCACGTCCGGGCTACCGGGACGGAAGGGAAGGCTGGTCCCCGCGCCGAACGCTGCCTGGCATGGAACGAGGATGCTCGGCAGCCGCCGGGCCTGCACCTCGAAGGAGGAACACCATGGGTTTCGGTGACAAGGTGGGGAATGCGGCGAGAAAGCTGGCCGGCAAGGCCAAAGAAGCCACGGGCACGGCAATTGGTGACGACCGGCTGAAGGCCGAAGGGAAAAGGGACCAGGCCAGGGCCGACCTGAGGCAGGCCGTCGAGAAGGTGAAGGACGCTTTCAGGAAGCGCTGATCACCGGTAGTGCCAGGCGACCGCAGGGGAGCGCCACAGTGTCGAGACCATCCCGCATGTTACGGACTGATCGTCTCGGACATTCCCTATGTAGGTTCCGTCCAGGTCTCCGAGTCCCGGCCCAGTGGGTCCGCTCCGCCTGATTACTTGAGCCTTACCGCCCGCGACTGGAGTAATGGACGGCAGCTGATCCCGCGGACGCGGGGGATTCTGATGAGATTAATCAGTGTCGCTTCAGGTGTCACAGGCCATCATGATTCATGCTTCACGAAGAGATCGGCCGTGACGAGCCGGGACATCTTTTTCTCCGACAAGTGGGACAGGTGCGGGTCATCGCCCGTGCGGTGCGAGTCGTTCGTCCAACTCTTCGCCACCTTCTGGCCCGTTCTCACTGACGGACAGGGCAACCGCAAGCTCGCCTTTCAGCAGGTCGATCACCTGAAGGGAACGACCTGGCCCTCGCCTGACGTGCCGATGCAGCTGCACCTCGATTTGACCGTTCCCGACCGGTCGACACTCGAGCATCACCACTCCAGGGCGCTGGCATCAGGAGCAGAGCTCCGCTTCGATCGTATGGACGACCCGGACGAGCCCTTCTACATCTACGCCGATCCAACCGGTCATCCGTTCTGTATCCTCGTAGCCTGAGCGACGAAGACACTGTCAGCGGGTCCGATGAGTGATTCCTTCGTGCGCACGCTCGTCGTAGGTGAAAAAGGCGTCCGACTGTCCGTTGCTCGAGCGTTTCGAGCTCCTGGAAGAACGTGACTTGCCAGTCGGCGGGACCTTGAACCCTTGCATCCATGGTCGGAAACGGGTTCCCGTCGGGTTCGCCAGGACCTCGTTGCCGGACTTCCTGTGAGACAGCGACGGCTTGATCGGTGTTGGTGACTTCGAGTGCTATCCCCAACAACGACAAGCTGGAAATGCAGCCCGGGCTCTAACCGGCCGGTGCCTCTGACTCCAGGGCGGGCGGGGCTGCGGAGATGTTTGAGATGGCCTTCCACAGGAGGGCTAGGGTGATGGCGGAGCCCGCGAAGGCAAACCACCACGGCCCAGTGAGCCCCCACACCTGGGCGATCAGCCCGCCGAGTAGCTGCCCGATCACGAGCCCACCGAATACGCCCACCATGTTGACGGACGCGATGCGCCCCTGCAGGGACAGCGGAACGAGGCGCTGCCGGACCGTTGTCGAGATGGTGCCCCACATGAAGGCGTAGACACCGAACCCGAACATGATGACGAAGGCGAGCGCGGCCGACGTTGTGAGAGCGAAGCTCAGGTGCATTACCACCTCAAGGCTGAGGCAGACCCGCATCATCGTCGCCAGGCGGAACCTTCGTTCGAGCCAGCCGAAACAGCTGATTCCCACGAGTCCGCCGAGAGCCGCGGAGGTCGCGAGCAGGCCGTAACCAACGGCGCTGAGACCCAGGTACTCCGTGGCGTAGAGCACGAGGACGTACCAGGGGGCCGCCCACGTCACGTTGAAGATCAGGATGATGAGGATCAGCGTCCGGACGGGCGCGTTGCCCCGCAGCCAGGAAAGACCCTCCCGGATGGGCCGAGGTCTGATGCCGTCGTCGAGGGCAGTCACGTCCTGCTGCGGAGGAGGCGTCCTCGCCATCCTCGAGACGAGGACGACGGCGAGGCTCACGCAGAGAATCTGCACCGTGAACGGCCAGAACGAGCCGACAGCGAAAAGGAAAGCGCCCAGCGGTGGGCCGACGAGTTGGTTGGCCACGAGGTATCCAGCCTGCATGCGGGCATTGCCGACTCCGAGATCGGCCGATGGCACCGTCATGGGAAGCAACGTGCTGCCGGCCGTGTCAGCGAAGACCTCGGCCGTTCCGTAGAGGAAAGCCGAGACGAGCACCACCCAGATGCTCACTTGCCCCGTCACGAGAACGGTTACGAGGCCGAGGACGATGACGGCCCGGACCCCATTCGCCAGCATGACGAGTCGACGCCGGTCATGATGGTCGGCGATCGAACCCGCCAGGAGTCCGAACAGGAGCCACGGCAGGATCTGCATCATGGCCCCGGACGCGACCAGGAGCGGCGACGACGTCACCGACGCGATCAGCAGCGGAGCGGCCGAGAGGGCGATCCCGTCGCCGATGTTGCTCGTCCAGGTGGACGCGAGCAGCCATCTGAAGCTGATGCCCAGCCGGCGCGGAGCGAGCACCTCACCGAACGAGGACATTGCGTTCTCCTGACGAGGGGAAGGTGGCGGGGGCGAAGTCGGTTGCACCGTTCGTCTTCGGATCGTATCGGGTAGGGCGAAGTCGCCTGTTCGTCAGCCGGTCCTCCGCTGGGACACCTTTCGCCGGCATGAGCGAGGAGTGGCAGCTCAGATAGACGCTGACGAGGCCGATTCCCGTATGACCTGACTGGAACAGGCTTCGCCGGTCTCGGACACCTTGACCGTCCCGGACCAGAGTGGCAAATATGAACGTTTCCGCCACAGACTCAGCTGAGCGCTACTGGTGGCTTGTGGAGCCCGAATCTCTGTAGCGATAGTCAGTGCCACCATCTATGCTCCACTTCTGTCCGCTCGGGACGGGGTCCGCTACAGATGACAGCTCACACTCGACAGACGGTGCACCAAGCACACCGATCCAGCGAAGCGCGTACGTAAGCCCTCGGCTATCAGAGTGTTATTCGGGTACTCGTCGTTCGGTACTCGTCGTTCGGTACTCGGCGGCGAACTTGCTCGGTGTGGTGCCGGTGACGCGGGAGAAGTCGCGGGTGAAGTGGGCCTGATCGGCGTAGCCCAGCATCGCGGCGGTCCCGGCCAGGGTTCCCAGCGTGGTGCGCAGTCGCTCTGCGGCTTCCTGGAGGCGGCGCCGCTGGATGAGCCACTTCGGGGTCAAGCCGAGTCGGCGGTGGATCAGGCGTTGCAGGGCGCGCTCGGAGAGCCCGGTCTCGGCGCACAGCTGTGCGACGGTGAGCAGGTCGGAGCGTTCCTCGACGAGAGCCACCACGCGGTCGACGAGTTCACCCTCCTGGTCGACGGGCAACAGCGGCCGGAGGGCGTCGGCGAACGCGTCCATTACTGTTTCGTGAGTACTCGGCAGATGCGGGTCATCACGCATCGCTGCCCGTACCCGGTCGGTCAGCTCCGCGCCCGCCTGACCGAGGACATCGGACACGTCAACATGCCTGTCGGTGAACGGAGCCATGGAGCCCTGCGCGATGAGCGAGCCGGCGGCGGGGGTGCACATGACGCCGGCGGCCCACCCGTTCCCGGCCAGTACGGTCTGCGACAGCCCTGTCGTGACACCATAGAAACGCGCGTAGTCTGAAGCGATCACCAGCAGAGACACGGGATACTGCAGGACCCGCTGGATGGATTGCTCACCGGCCGGAACGGACCACACCGGTATCCAGAACCGCTGCACAAGGCCCGCCAAATCGGGCGGAGCCGGATACCGGTACATCACGTGCGACGCGTCATCGGGCGCTTTGAGATGAGCTCGTTCGATCTTGTTCAGAGCACGCGGAGCTGTGTCGGGTTCCATCAAGACCTAAGAATGCCGCACCCGGCAGCATGGAGCACATGAATACCACCTCAACTGCCTACGAGTCCGCTCTCCGTCCCCTTTCCCTTGTTCTCAGCGCTGTTCCGGCGGAAGCATGGGCCACCCCTTCCCCCTGCACGGAATGGACCGTGCGTGATGTTGTCGCGCACATGATCGACACTCAGCGGAGCCTGCTTACGGACCATGGGCACGACCTCGGGCCGGCCCCTGACCTGACCGACCCTGCCACCGGGTTCCGAGACCACGCAGAACGAGTACGTAGCCTCATGAGTAGCGACGAGGTGGTTGGTGCCGCCTATGACGGCTTCTTCGGACCCACCACCGTCGGAGCAACCCTGGAGCAGTTCTACGTGTGGGACATGCTCGTTCACCGCTGGGACATCGCCCGGGCCACAGGCGGGGACGAGGTCCTCACCCCGGCCGAGTTGGACCGCATCGAAGCAGGTGCCGATAGTTTCGGAGCCGCGCTGCACATTGACGGTATCTGCGGACCCGCTGTACCCGTCCCCGCGGATGCCGACCGGCAGACCCTGCTCCTCAGCCGGCTCGGCCGCAGAGCGAATCCATCGGATGAGCGCGAAGGAGGGACCTGATTCGCCACGAACAGCGAACATTCAGCCGGTCATTCAAACGGTACTGGTTCGCACTGTTCTGCGATGAACCCTGGCTTACAGGTCGAGTCGCCAGTCCTGGCTCATGAGATCTTCGCCGAAGAGCGGGCGACGCTCTTCCTTCACAAGTGTGAACCCCGCATTCTGATATACCCGCAATGCAGGACCGAGGTTACTGGTAGTCCACAGGACGACGGCTTCATAGCCCGACGCACGAGCGAAGTCGGTACAGGCGCGAACGAGGCTTTGCCCGATACCGTGGCCGCGGGCGTTCGAGGCAACGAAGAGAAGTCTCAACCGTGCGACGGTCGTTTCATCGTCCTGAACGAGGAGCACAGAACCGACACGCTGCCCATCGAGTTCAGCGATCCAGCCCGCTTGGCGAGCATCGTCGTGCTGAGCCGTGAACTCGGCGAGGACCTCTGCGACGACTGATTGGAAGTCGTGTCCCCAGCCGAACAATTCTCGATAGCCGTCAGCATGCGCGGCAGCTACCCAATCGACGTCCCCAGCCTGATCGGCTTTCCTCAGAACGGCGCGTTCTGTCGTGAAGCTGTCCATACCTCGAAGCTATCCCACTTCCCAACGGGCGGCAGCCTGCTAGTCGCTCACACCCGACAGGCCGACAAAGTTGTTCACTGCGCAGCGGGCGTCCTCGGTCTGTTGACTACCAAGGATCCTGTCCATGGGGGACGGCGCGAAGGAGGACCATCATGAACATCTCATCAGCGGCCGCAGCCTGCACACTGGCCCTGGTAGTCGTGATGGGTACCGCGGGCGCGGTCTATGCAGCGCCTCAGGACCCGTATATCGTGCCCTTCGCCTGAGCAGGGCTGCCCGGCACCTTCGCGGCCCAGGCGTCGGGGTGCTGTGCCTCCACGAAGAGGACCGAACCGCGCCGGAACGGGTAGCTGGGGCTTGACGATTCACTTGCATTTTGCAAGTATGAACAGCATGAGCCTCTTCATCACTTGCCCGGTGGACAGCGTCGAGCGTGCGACCGCCTTTTACACCGCCCTCGGCTGGGCCCTCAATACAGAGATGTCCGATCACAACGTGTCGTGCTTCGCGATCGCGCCCGAGCAGTACGTCATGCTCGGCAGCCGCGAGATGTACGCGGGCGTCGGCGGCGCCGAGGAGCTGGTTGGCGGACCCCACACGCCCTCGAAGGTCACGGTCTCGTTCGACCTCGGCGGCCGTGAGGCGGTCGACGAGCTCGTCGAGCGCGCCAGGGCCGCAGGCGGGCGGATCGGTGACACCGACGACTACCCCTTCATGTACCAGCGTCAGTTCGACGACCCCGACGGCTACCACTACTCGCCGTTCTGGATGAAGCCGGACGCCGATCCGACCGCGTGAGCGACCTCGCCGCGGCCCTCGACATCGTCGGCGCACGGTGGGCCCTGCTCATCGTTGAGCGCCTGCTCGACGGGCCGCAGCGCTACGGCGATCTACAGCGCGAGCTCGGAGTGCCGACGAACATGCTTGCGACGCGTCTGCGCGAACTCGAAGCGGCCGGCGTGCTGTCCCGCTTACCCCTCCGGCACAACACCCGGGCGTACGCCCTGACCGATCGCGGGCTTGCCTTACGCGAGGCAATCGTCGCGCTCGGACGGTGGGGCGCCGAGAAGGCATAGGTGCAGTGCGGGATCCCTGTCGGGGCCGTTCGTGTCCTCGGATGTGTGGCTATATGACGTGATGTTTGCGCTGGGTGGTGGTCTCCGGGTCATATAGAGGCGTAACCATCCCGAGCGGCCGAGAGACCTGGATCGATGACGCCGCAGCAACCCTCTTCGTAGCTTCTATCGCGGAGAAAAGGTGCTACTGCCAGGACCGATGGAGAAGCGTCACGCTTTCGTTGGTCTGATCGAAGCGCTTTCATGTGCGCCGATCGACGCTTCTGGATGCTCGTTTGTCTGCTCCATCGGACGATGATCTAGGAGCACATAGTGATGAAGAACAGTCGCCCTGCCGTACAGGCCACACCCCTCGCCCTGAAGCTGCTGGCATCCTCGGCAGCCCTGGGACTGCTGGTGACCGGTTGCTCCCTGAAGGAGCCCTCGAGCACCACCACCCCCGCACCGGCCGCATCGGGTGCCGCGGCCGAGCAGATAAGTCCTACGGACATTCCCTCGCTGGAGGGCAAGACGGTCGGCATCGCCGCGAAGGACATCGTGCACGACTTCAGCCGCGTCGTGTACGACACGGTGCAGGCGCGGGTGGAGGAACTCGGCGGGGAAGTCATCGCCACCCAGGCCGAAGCGAAGGAGAACAAGCACGTCTCCGACGTCGAGAACCTCATCGCGCAGGAACCCGACGCGATCATCGTGATCCTGGGAGACGCCACCACCCTCGGTCCGGCGCTGGAGAAGGTCAATGAAGCGGGGATCCCCCTGTTCACGATCGACTTCCAGTCGGAGTACTCCACGAACAATGTGACCAGCGACAACTGGGTGATCGGCTCGACGGTGGCGCGCACCATCGCCGAGAACATCGGCGGGGAGGGACAGATCCTGGTCTTCAACGGATTCCCGGGTGTTGCGCCCTGCCGGATCCGCTACAGCGAGCTCGAGGTGGTCCTGGAGGACTACCCGAAGATCGAACTGATCGAACCGGAGCTGCAGGACAAGTACGAAGGCACCGTCGAGGACGCCAAGCAGCAGATCAACGATGCGCTGCGCAGGCTGCCCGAGGGCGAGATCGACGCGGTGTGGTCCTGCTGGGACATCCCCCAGATCGGTGCGGCACAGGCCATCGACGCAGCCGGACGGGACGAGATCAAGGTATACGGCGTCGACGCCGAACCCGGGGCCCTGGACATGATCGCTGATCCCGAGTCGTCCTTCACGGCCACGGTGGCCCAGCAGACCACGGTCATGGGTACCCGCTCCGCGGACAACGTCGCCCTGTTCCTCTCCGGTGCCGAGGACGAGGTACCGACCACAAGTTACCTGGAGCCTGTGTTCATTGATAAGGACAACGTGACCGAGGTGCGCAGTGAGCTGGGGATCTGACCCGACGCGCCCTGCAGCTCCACCGTTTCTGTCGATGCGGGGCATCAACAAGTCCTTCGGTGCCGCCCACGTCCTCCGCGATGTCTCCTTCTCCATCCATGCCGGGGAGGTCCGAGGGCTGGTGGGGGAGAACGGGGCGGGCAAGTCCACGCTGATCAAGATCCTCACCGGCCTGTATTCCGCAGATGCGGGCACGATCGAACTCGAGGGCGAACCGGTCACCATCTCCTCGCCCGCCGACGCGGAGCGGCTGGGGATCCAGGTCATCCACCAGGACCGCCACCTGGCCGGCCGGCTGACGGTCGCCGAACAGCTCTACCTGGGGCGGAGCGAAAGCCGGCGGGGCTGGGTGTCCCGTAAGGCGTTGAACCGCCGGGCGGCAGAGGACCTGCGCCGCACGGTAGGCCTGGAAGTTCCGCCACAGCTCCTCGTGGATGAACTGACCGTCGCCGAACAGCAGCTGCTGCAGATCGCCCGCGCCGTCCTCGCCAAACCACGCCTGCTGGTGCTCGATGAACCCACGGCGCCCCTGGCCGCCGCCGAGGTCGCCCAGCTCTTCGGGACCATCCAACAGCTCCAGGAAGCCGACGTCCCGATCATCTACATCTCCCACTACCTCCAGGAGCTGCGGCAGATCAGCGGCAGGGTCACCGTGCTCCGCAACGGCAGCAACGCAGGCGACGTCGACCTCGCCAGCACGCCTGATAGCCCCGACAGCTCTGATAGCTCTGACAGCACTGACGGCCTCGGGAAAGTCATCGAACTCATGGTCGGTGCAGCGGTCGAGGAATTCGGGCCGCCGCGTGCCACCCGGCACCCCGACCGCCGGAGCCCGGCGCTCGAGGTGACAGGGCTGGCCGTCCCTGGGGCCCTCGCCGACCTCGACCTGACCGTCCACAGCGGCGAGATCCTCGGCGTCACCGGCCTGGTCGGGTCGGGAGTGGACGTGCTGGCCGACGCGGTCACCGGCAACATCGCCCATGCCGGGCACGTCCGCCTGCACGGGCAAGCCATCCGTTCGGCGCATGCCTTCGTCCGGGCGTCAGGGGCGTACGTGCCGGCCGACCGGCGGAAAAACGGCGCGCTGGTGCGCAACACGGTGCGGGAGAACATCAGCCTGGTCACCCTGCGCACCCTGAGCAGCCGGCTGGGCGTGATCCACCGGCGGAAGGAACAGCACGTCGCCGAGACGTTCATCAGGGAGCTTGACATCCGCCCCGCCCGGGCCGACGCCGTGGCAGGTTCGCTGTCGGGCGGAAACCAGCAGAAGACGGTCCTGGCCCGGTGGCTGGCCGCAGGGTCCCGGTTCCTCGTGCTGGACCAACCCACCTCGGGGGTCGACGTGGGAAGTCGGGCCCAGATCTACACCCAGATCAGCAAGCTGGTCGACGCCGGTGCCGGCGCCCTGCTCGTCACGGTCGACCTCGAGGAACTCGTGGGTCTCGCGGACCGGATCCTGGTGTTCCACCGGGGCCGTGTCATCGCCGAGCTGTCCCGCGGCGAGGCAAGCACCGACAGGATTCTCGCCCTGGCATCCGGCACCCAGCAGCAGGCACCGGACAGTATTTCCGAGCCCACCAGCAGCCTTCGCACGATCACGAGGGAACACGTATGAGCACAACAACCGCCGTGCCGGAAGCACGAATCCTGAAACCGTTACGTCGAGGGGCACCCCGATGGCTCGCGTGGGCCGGCTACGGGGCCGTCGTCCTCGTCGTCCTGATCTTCGCGGTCTCGTCGTCGGCGTTCCTGACGCCCGGCAACATCAGCGCCACCCTCAACCAGGCCGCGGTCTTCGCGGTGGCAGGATTCGGGCTGGCCGTGGTCATCATCACCGGCGGCGATGACGTCGTCAACGGAGGCATCGACCTGTCGGTCGGCGCGGTCGCGGGCCTGGCCGGGACCGTCGCCGCCGTCGCAGCCGGCACCGGGATGCAACCCCCGTCCGCCATCGCCCTGGCCCTGCTCATGTCCGTGGCCGCGGGAATCATCAACGGCAGTGCCGTGGCCATCGGGTTGAGGCCCCTGCTGGCCACCTTGGCGATGATGGGCATCGCGGGCAGCCTGAACCTGGTGATCAGCGGCAACGTCAAAGTGCCCCTGACCGGCACCACCTTCGAATGGCTGCGCGACGGGCGTGTCGCCGGACTGCCGGTCGCCGTGGCCGTCATGCTCCTGGCCTTCGCCGTCGTCGGACTCGCCATGACCCGGACGACATGGGGAATCCGGAGCTACGCCGTCGGTCAGAACCCGACCGCGGCACGCGTGGCGGGACTGAACCCCGTGCGCTACGTGTTCGTCAGCTACATCATCTCCGCCGCACTGGCGGGTGTCGCCGGCATCCTGCTCGCGTCCCGGCTGTCCTCGGCCGTACCGGGACTGGGGGATCAGATCCTGTTGGACATCGTCCTGGTCGCGTTCATGTCCGTCGTGTTCTCGCGCAGGCTCGTCGTCTCCCTCGGAGGCACCCTGGTCGCAGCCCTGTTCGTCGCCGCGCTGACCAATGGATTCACCCTGCTGGGGGTAGCCAGCCAGTGGGTCGGGGCCGCGAAGGGCGTCCTGATCCTGGTGGTCCTGGCCGTCGTGGCCGTGCGTGGACGGGGAACAGCACGATGACAACCGACACCCAGCACACCACCAACCCTCGGGACGACAATTCCCCGGACACCTCGCCCGGATCGCGGACGACTCCGCCGACCTCACGGATATCGGGCGAGCCCCGGCGTTTCCGTGCGGACGTGGTGCTGCCCCGCCTCATCGCGCCCGTCGTCCTGGCCGGGATCCTGCTCGCCTTCTCCGCCCTCAGCCCGGTGTTCTTCTCCAGCGACAACCTGCTCGGTGTCCTGAACCAGGCCGCCATCCTCGCCCTGGTCGCGATAGGGATGACCGTGGTCGTGCGCGCCGGGGGGATCGACCTCTCCATCGGTGTGGCACTGGACCTCGCGGCCCTCGCCGCTGCGGCGGCCATCGCCGGCGGCTACCGGCCCTGGGTAGCGCTGACCATCGGCCTCGCCTTCGGGCTGACCGTGGGCCTGGTCAACGCCGCCCTGATCGTGCTGCTGCGCATCCCGTCCTTCATGGCGACGTTGAGTGTGTGGTTCATCGGCACCAGCGTCCAGCAACTGTTGACCGGCGGAGGCGCCCCCATCTACCTGCAGAAGTCGCAGGTCCCCGACGGGTTCGCCCTCTGGGGCAACGGCGCAGTGCTCGGCATTCCTATTCCGCTGGTTTTCGCAGTCCTGGTCGCCGCCGTCGTCTACCTGGGCCTGGACAGGACCCGGTGGGGGCGCGAACTCACGGCCACCGGGGAGCAACGCACCGCCAGCCGGATCTCGGGCAAACGCGTCTCATGGCTGGCGGTATCGGCCTACCTGCTCGGTGCCGCGCTGGCGGCCCTCGGGGGAGTGGTGCTGGCATCACGGACGTACGCCTTCATCCCCGCCAGCGGACAGCTGTACGTCATGGACGCCATCGGCGCCGTCTTCATCGGAGCCACCCTGAGCCGCTTCGGTCGCGCCTCCGTACCCGGCACCCTCGTCGGTGTCCTGATCTTCGCCCTGCTGGCCAACGGCATGAACCTCATCGGGCTGTCCTTCTTCTGGCAGGGCCTCGCCCGCGGGGTGGCGCTGCTGGTCGTGCTGCTCCTAGCCATTCTCCTCACCCGCACCACCCGCGTACCCGTGATACCGCCCGCGCTCCGGCGCCTGCTCGCCCCCTCAACCGCCAGATCCTGATCACCTTCCCCGAAAGGACGGTAGCCCTATGACCAAGCGCATCAGTCTCAACGCGTTCGACATGACCTGCCCCACCCACCAGAGCCCCGGTCTGTGGCGGCACCCCGCCAACAGGGCCGACCAGTACAACACCCTCGAATACTGGACGGATCTCGCCCAGACCCTGGAACGCGGGAAATTCGACGCCCTGTTCCTGGCCGACGTCCTCGGGATCTACGACGTGTACAAGAACTCCTCGGCGCCTGCCCTGCGGGACGGCGACCAGGTGCCGCTCAACGACCCGTTCTTCCAGGTGCCGGCCATGGCCGCGGTGACCAAGAACCTCGGGTTCGCCGTCACCGCCGCGCTGACCTATGAACAGCCGTACTCCCTCGCCCGGAAGTTCTCCACCCTGGACCACCTCACCCGGGGGCGGATCGGCTGGAACGTCGTCACCTCCTACCTCGACAGTGCCGCCCGTAACCTGGGACGGACCGAGATCCTCGGCCACGACCAGCGCTACGACCTCGCCGATGAGTTCCTGGACGTGACCTACAAGCTCTGGGAAGGCTCCTGGGAAGACGACGCGGTCATCAAGGACCGCGTCCGGGGCATCTACACGGACCCCACCAAGGTCCACCCCATCCACCATGCGGGGGAGTACTTCCAGGTCCCGGGCATCCACCTCTCCGAGCCGTCCCCCCAGCGCAGCCCCGTCATCTTCCAGGCCGGCGCGTCCCCCAGGGGCCGGGATTTCGCCGCGAAGCACGGCGAAGGGGTGTTCATCAACGGGATCCGGCCGGACCTGACCCGGAAGGTCACCGACGACATCCGGGACCGCGCCGAACTGCGGGGCCGATCCCGGGACTCGGTGAAGATCTTCGCGCTGATGACCGCCGTCATCGCGGACTCCGACGCCGCCGCCGAGAAGCTCCACAAGGAATACCTCTCCTACAGCAGCTCCGAGGGCGCGTTCACGTTCTACGGCGGCTGGTCCGGGCTGGACCTGTCCGGGTACGCGCCGGATCAGCCCCTGAAGTACGTGGACACCAACGCCGTCCGCTCCGCCCTGTCGATCTTCACGAAGGCCGACCCCACCCGCGAATGGACTCCGGCGGACATCGCCCACTATCTCGGGGTGGGAGGTATCGGACCCGTCCTGGTCGGCAGCCCGCAGACCGTCGCCGACGAGATCGAACGCTGGGTCGACGACGCCGGACTGGACGGCATCAACCTGGCCTACGTGATCACTCCGGGATCCTTCGAGGACTTCGTGGAACTGGTCGTCCCGGAACTGCAGAAACGCGGACGTGTCTGGAAGGACTACGAGGGCTCAACCCTGCGTGAGTACATCAACGGCGCCGGCAACCGCTACGTGAACCCCGGGCATCCCGCCGCGCAGTACCGCAACGCCTATATCGGAGCACCCAGCGCCGCCGACACTCCCGCACGCCCGATCCTGATCGAGGAAACAGTATGAGCCTGACCATCGACGTCACCACGACCGCCACCCCCCGTTCGCCCTGGCACGGCAACGCCGACGCCGAGGAACTCGCCCACTGGCAGCAGGTCGCACGGCAGGCCGCCGACGAGCTCGCCGCCGACGCGCTCGAACGGGACCGTGCGAACAAGGACCCTTTCCAGGAAGTGGAGCTGCTGCGCAGATACGACCTCATCAACCTCCTGGTGCCCCAGGAGCTCGGTGGTGCAGGCGCCCACTGGGAGACGGCCCTCCACGTGATCCGGATCCTCGCCACCACCGACGGTTCCATCGCCCAACTGGTGGCCTACCACTACATCAACCAAGGATCGATCGTGTTCTACGGGGAACCGGCTGCGCAGGCGGACTGGCTGCGGCGCTCCGCCGACGGGCAATGGGTGTGGGGTGACTCCGTGAACCCGGTCGACCCGACCCTCGAACTCACCCCGGACGGCGACGGCTACCGGCTCAACGGCCTCAAACGCTTCTCCACCGGGTCCTCCGTGGGCGACGTCATCATCATCAACGCCCTGGTCACAGGTGGAACCAGCGACGGGAAGATCCTGGCCTTCGTCCTCGAGCGGGAACGCGCCGGCCTCGAACTCCAGGGCGACTGGGACTTCATGGGCCAACGGCTGTCCGCCAGTGGATCCGTGCGCTACGACGACGTCAGCGTCCGACCCGCGGACATTCTGGGCGAGGTCGGCGACGAGCCCTTCTCCACCCTCGTGACCCCCGGCATCCAGCTCGCCTTCGGCAACTTCTACCTCGGAGTCGCGCAAGGAGCCCTCGCCAAGGGCCGGGAAATCCTTCGGGCCCGCACCAACTCCTGGTTCCTCAGCCCAGCCGAAACCTACGCACAGGACCCCATCTTCCAGCGCACGGTCGGCGAACTGGTCGCCCGCACCGCTGCGGTCGAGGCCCTCGCCGGGGTGCTGAACCGCAGGTTCGACGACGCCCTCGCGCAGGGCGCGGCCATCACCGCCGAGGAAAGAGCCGACCTGGCCATCCTCATAGCCCAACTCAAAGTCGTCTCCACAGAAGTAGGTCTGGACGTCGCACACCGAATCTTCGAAGTGACCGGAGCAAGCTCCACCAGCAACAAGGTCGGACTCGACCTGTTCTGGCGCAACATCCGCACCCACTCCCTGCACGACCCCGTCGACTACAAGAAGGTCGAAGTAGGAGCCAACTACCTGCTCGGCGACGTCCAGCCCATCTCCCTCTACACCTGAGCCCTTCGCGACAGCCACCGCCAGTCCGAAGCACTCCCTGCGTCGTTTCGGGCAGCGATCCGGAGAAGGAACGACCCCACCGAGCGACCTGCGGAACTGGCCGCTAGCGAACCCTTTCCAGGCTGCGGTTGGTAAGTGAACCTGCCAACCGCAGCGGTAAGCAACCCACGACAGGAGCACCATGACCGACTACGAAACGGTGGCCGCCAAGTACCGCCCCATCTTCGAGCGCATTGCGGCAGGCGCACTGGAACGTGAACAGGACCGCGTTCTGCCGTTCGAACAAATCGAGTGGCTGAAGAATGCAGGGTTCGGTGCTGCCCGCGTCCCGGCTGAGTACGGCGGCGACGGGCTCACCTGGCCGCAATTCACCCGCCTCCTGATCGAACTGACAACCGCGGACAGCAACATCACCCAAGCCCTGCGAGGGCATATCGCCCTCGTCGAGGAGAACCTCTACCACTACCACCACCAGCAGGATCGCAGCGTCTGGCTCACACGCTTCGCTGCCGGCGACATCGCCGGAAACGCCTGGACGGAACCCGGAAAAGGTGGAACGTCGACCGTGCTCGAAGAAGCCGACGGGGTGCTGAGCCTGACCGGCCGCAAGTTCTACACCACGGGAACGATCTTCGCGGACTGGGTCGACGTCACCGCGCAGCGACCAGACGGCACGGACGTCTCGGTTGTCGTGTCCACGCAGGCCGCCGGCGTTGTGACCCTGGACGACTGGGACGGCTTCGGGCAGCGGCTCACCGGCAGCGGCACGACGATCTTCGACCACACACCCGTAAGTCCAGAGAATGTCTATGCCTTCGACAGCCGGTTCCCCTACCAGACAGCGCTGTACCAACACATCCTGCTGGTCGTCCTGACCGGTATCGGCAAGGCTGCCGAGCTGGAGGTCGCAGAGCAGGTGCGCGGACGGGACCGCGTCTTCAGTCACGGCAGTGCCTCACTCGTCCGCCACGATCCCCAGGTGCTGCAAGTCGTCGGCGAGATCTCCGCGAAAGTCTATGCTGCGGAATCGACCACGCTGCGGGTAGCCGAGGCCCTGGAGGACGTCTATCAAGCACGCCTGCACGGCGGAGCTGCCGAAGAAGCCGCCAACATTGCGGCCGAATTGGCCACCGCCCAAGCCCAGGTCGCGCTCAGTAGCCTCATACCGGAAGCCGCAGGAGCGCTGTTCGATGTCCTTGGGGCCTCCTCCACCAGCACCAGCAAGGGACTGGACCGGCATTGGCGTAACGCGCGCACTACGGCCACCCACAACCCATCCATCTATAAAGCCAAGATCGTGGGCGACTGGACCGTCAACGCAACACCACCTCCGTTCATCTGGACCATAGGCGTAGCCGGCGTGGAGGCACCGCTCAGGGAGGCATCCGTGGAAGGCTGAGACCGTTCTACGCGCCGATAGCAGCGCATATGACCGTTCTTGGCGGTACCGCGAGTTCTTCAGTATGAGGGAGCAATGAAGCTGAGGGACGAGCGGTAGTACGCCGGCACGGCTTGTATAACAAGGGATCGAGGACACGAGAGTGAATTTTCCGGCGGTCGCGCTTGCGCGGGAAAAAGACCAGTAGTTCTCCCGCTACGAACTTCTCGTGGTTGATCGGTATGGTGCTTGTTCTGGCCTATTGCTCTGCAACCCGCCCCGCGCGGGTCATCCACCTGTGGGCGGGTGGAGCCCGGAGGAATGAGCTCAAAGCCGTCCACCTGTGGGTGAGCCGCCCGCACCCGCGGTGCGGACTCTGATCACTCTCAACACCATGAACCCCACATGCTGCCCGCACCGACAGGGGAACAGTATGCCCGGCATGTCCCGATGTCCGTGCCGGCACCCACAGCCCGGCGCCGCTAGGGGATGCGGGGCGGCAGGAGAGTGGTGATGGCTGATCGAACAGGCACGGGGCGTCGTGTGTTTTGATGACCTGGTCCTGACCAGTGGACGAATACCCGCAGGGGGAGTGCGAGAAAAGACAGGAAGGGCTGCTGATGTACTCCTGAGGCGTCCCGCCGGCGGTGATCGCTGCGTGGTGCAGGGTCGACGTTCGGCGCGTTTACCGGGCCATCGACCACCAGGTTCGCAGGGTTGCGGAATGGTTCGACCGATGCTGGCCGATCCATGACCAGTCCTGAGCCTTGCCCGGCGCCGTCATCGACGCAGTCGTGAGCAGGTATGCCGCCATCGCTGCCTATGTGGAGCGGACGGGTGGTTTGCCGGCGCGAAACGACAGCACGGAGGCCCGGGCGTTGTACCGGTGGTTGGGGAACCAGCGCCGAAGCCACGACGCGGGCCGTCTCGCCCAGGACAAGGTTGAGGCCCTAGACAGGCTGGGGGAGTGGGTGGGCACGAGGAACGGTAACTCGGAGGAGTTGTGGGTGCTACGCCTCGAGCAGGTACGGCAGGTACGGCAGGTCCGGGTGGAAGTCGGTAGGTTCCCGTTCTATGACCCGCAACGCTACCCGGACGAGAAGGTTCTCGCGGTTTGGTTGCACCGCCAGCGCACCTGGCAGCGGAAGGGCCGGCTTCGTCCCGACCGACAAGAGACTCTGACCGAAGTGCTGCCTGGCTGGGATGCACCCGCCACTACCTGGCAGCGGAGCCCTTCACCCGGGCATGCTGATTTCTAGCTCTCACACTCCCGCTCCCTGTCTTTATGGAGAGCCTCGACAAGGGCATTGCACGCTCGAGGTGCGCCACCCGTGCCGGTGGTTGTCGGCGACAAATGTGGCTGAGCCAGCGTGGGGCTTGTTCCTGGTGTCCGGGGGGGGCGTCTTTTACTCTTCGGTGGGAATAGGCGTCGGGGTGGAGGTCGGTCCTGCATTCTGATCTGGAGCGGAGGGTAGAACGGTGAACCCGGTGTTGAAGTTGTATTGGGGCCGGTAGTCCTCCTTGGGGAAGGAGTCGAAATAAGCAGCGTTGTCCTTGGAGTTGTATACCTCACCCCCGGGGTTCCACACCCGGATGATTCTCTGGTCCGGTGCTGTAGGGCTTTGATCGATGGACCACGCCCAGCCCTCCAAAACGTCACCCTTGTCCCGAAGGTATTCGTCGGTGGGAACCGCGCCGTTGTTCTCGCTCATATAGGTGTTGATAGTTGACGCTGTCCGGTAGAGCATTTTGGTCGTCTCGAAGTCGATCTCCCCCAAGGGTGTTGTCTCTTCCTCGGGTGGGGGAGTCGTGGCGATGCTGGTTGGAAGGGCGCGGTCGCTGCGAATCGTGTATGCCGTTGCTTCTGTGTTGTAGGCGTAGGCGTCCGGATGGAAGACCTTGATGGTGTAGTTGTCGGACTCGGTTGTTTCGAAGGGGATCTCGAAGCCTTCGGGTTTGACGTTTGCCACCGAGTATTCGAGTGCTTGTTGGAGCCGTCCCAGCGGAACCGGTTCGCCAGTTCCGCGGATGCTGTCAGCATGACCACGAAGGGTGTTGCCGATATTTCGGGCCCACTCATCCGTGTAGAGCCCCAGGCGGAGGCGTTTGACCTCGGAGAGCGGTGATGATTCTGCTGGCGGGGATGTGCTTGAGGACGGGAATGTGGTTGTGCTCGGGGTTGGAGTGCCCGTGCTGGTGATGTCGTCTGTTGGAGTCGGCATGGAAGTCGTGGTCTCAGGAATAGCCGAGGGGGATTCAGGTACCCCGGTGGTAGGTGGGGCTTCGGGAACAGTTGCGGATGGTTGAGGTCCAGACTCGTTACCTTCTTGCGGGAAGGTGCAACCGGTCAGGACGCATAGAGTTGCAAGTCCTGTGATGGTCAGCGGAATGTCTCGTGCCATCGTGTCTCCTTGGCGATGTGTCGAGACCTGCTGTTCCTACCCCAGTGCGGCAATCATTCCACGTGCCACGCACCGGGGGCATGCGGGCGGCCCTGTAATCCCTGCTGTCCGGTTGGGTGCGGACCAAGCAGCGGAGCCTGGGCGCCCATGTTGGCAGGGCGCACGCACCCTTCTGCTCTGCACTAACCCCTGCACCCCTTGTTGTGGGTCAGCAGGGGCAGAATGACGGCCATGTGTGGACGCTTCGTGATCGCTGGGAACAAGGCCACCATCAGGGATGCGTTCAGCGTCATAGAGTCCTTTGAGGATGAGCTGAAGCCGTCGTGGAACGCGGCCCCGATGCAGGGGATCCCGTTCGTATCCGAGCAGCTGCGCGAGGGCGAGCTGGTGCGGCGCCTCGAGATAGCCCATTGGGGACTCGTCCCCGTCTGGTTCAAGGACTCGAAGGTCGGCGCCCGAATGATCGACGCCCGCAGCGAGACGGTCACAGAGAAACCGTCGTTCCGCGTCGCGGCCGCCAAGCGCAGCGCCCTGGTACCGGCGAACGGGTACTACGAGTGGCAGAAGAACGAAGACGGGACGAAGATCCCGCACTACCTCCACGGCGAGGACGAGGAGCAGCTGCTGGGCTTCGCCGGCCTGTGTGAGTTCTGGCTCGACCCCACCAAGCCGGAGGACGCCGACGACATGTGGTTGGAGACCGCGACGATCCTCACCCGGGCCGCGCACGACACGCTCGGGCACATTCATGACAGGACGCCTGTCATAATCCCCACGGACCTGCAGGATCAGTGGCTGGACCCGACGATGACGGAGCGGGACCAGGTGCGGCACTTTACGGACACCATTCCCGAACCCAACCTGGTGCCGCGGATCGTTGGCAGAGAGGTCGGATCAGTCCGTAGCAATGGGCCCGAACCTACTGCTCCGCTGCGTTAGTCCAAACGTTCGGTTCATCAACTGCTTCAAAGACTTTGATCGCGTTATCGAGATTAGTAGTTGAGGTCGTATGTGGGTTTGTTTGGTGTGCCTTGCGGCGCCAACCAACAGGCGGCTTGCTTCAGCGAGAGTGATTGCGTGTACTTCCACGCGTCGCCCCCGCTCCATTACTTTGAAGAGTGGGTCCGGCGGCACCTTGATGCTTTGAAACAACCCGAGGGCAGAAATTGCGTTACCAGCGACGAAGACGTACTCGATCGCGGTCGGCTTGCAGAAAGGACCGTTTGCGCACCTGCGTTTTGGTACGCAGCACCTCCAGAGGGTTAGCTTCAGTGGCTGGTCGGTTCAGTGATCGAGGAGCAGGTCACGGATCAGATCATTGCCTTTTTGGGAGGGGTGGGTGTAGTCCGCGGCCAGCAGGTCCCCGGACGGGGTGAGCCCGTCGGGTCCGTTGAAGGCGGTGAGGAGGTCCACGCACTCGCCCTCAATGCGTTCCGCTTCTTCGCACGCCGTCGTTCGCCACGCATCGAGACTGGTGGCGACCGTCTGCGACGCTCCTCTTACGGTGTGGGCTCCAAGGGCTTCGAAGTCTGACCAGCCAGTCCATGCGTTGAATGCAGTGAGGACAACGATTCGCGCATCCGGAGCGAGGTCCCGGGCATGCTTGAGGACGCCTGCCAGATCGGCCCCCGCGGCTCCCGTCCGGTCTGCGATGCAATCGGCTGTGGTCGCTATCAGGGCGTCGGCGGCTCCGGCAGCAGTGTCGAGGTTTAAGGACGTGTCGGCACAGGAGCCGGTGTCGTAGGGCGGCTGATCGTTGTAGCCGACCGACACGATGATGACCGCTGCGTCGGACAGCTCCTCATCGAGTGACCCGCTTTGTACTTCTTCGAGGATGTCGGCCGTCCGCGCACCGTCGTGTCTGGACCGGTTTACCGCTGTGTAGGTCTCGGCGTTCTGGTCGGTCAGAGCCTGGGCGTAGCTGTCGACGAATCCGGTGCAGTTTGGGCAGTCGTCCGGTGAGTTGTAGGGAATGGAGTCGCCGATGGCCACTACGGTCAGCGGTGCAGCGGAATCGTCTGCAGACGGAGTCGGTGGTGCTGATAATGGTGCCGCGGCGCAGCCGGAAGCAAGGCCAATTACTGCCAGAACAAGCGATGCCGCCGCGACCTTATGGCGTTTCGTCGTCGCACCTCGTGGGAAGGCCCGAATGACGGCTCGCGCTCCGAGGTGGGGTGGCAACGATGGAATGGAGTACGATTCCGGCCCAGGAATCATTTGTCTGGAACCCATGATGGTCTTTCATCGTCGGAGGATATGACCCACAAAAAGGGTCCGTGTCGGATACGCACCAGGATCGGCGTTCGTGAGAACGCATGACCAGTAAAAGCGCTACGGGGGAGCTACAGCAGAGGGTACTTGCAACGCAGGGTCAGTACCGCTTGGAGTTCCTGTTCAGGACCGCTATTTCATCGCCTCGTCCAGCAGCTCGCAGACGTCGCTGACGTATTGGGTGGTGTTCTCGGCGACTTCGACGGAGACGGGCTCCAGGACTTCGGGATCCTCCGAGAATTCAAGGTCGATCGTCAGGCGGCCTTTTTCGAAGTAGAAGAACTCCGGAAAACCTTCGTCCACCAGCGCGTCGGCCTCGATGTCGCTGAGGGGCCAGATGATGGAAGACGCCCCGAGTGAGACGGAGACGTTTCTTTGGTCCGCCGAGATGCGCTCGGCAGCCCGGCCCGAGATGTCGAGTTCATCGACGACTGCTTTGTCGGACTTGCGGGTGAGGTCGACGGTGGCGTCCCCCCGGTACTTGATGACGGTGCTGCCGTCTCGTCGCACCTTCACTTTCCACTCGACCTCCTGAACGTCGCCCGCAGTCAGGATGACGGTGTCACCGCAGGCTTCGATGTCGATCGGGTCGTAATAGTCTGCGGGAACGGGCACGTAATGCCCGCCCGTGTCCTCAGGTGAAGAGTCGGGTGGTTCCTCGGCGGCATCGGCGCCGGCGGGGGCTACCCCGGCGGTGAAGGTGAGAGCGAGCAGCAGGGGAAGATAACGGAATTTCTTGAGGTCTTTCACGGTGACTCCCTTGGCACTGCAGGATCACGCCTCCGGTGTCCTGCCTGCTGAATGAAATTCATTGCCTGCTAGGCGACGAGACCGGTGATGGTTCCTCGGCGGTGTCAGGGACGCCGACACGGGCATGCTATTCCCGCTCCCTGACCCCGTCAACGACGCTTCGCTACGGGAACCAATGACCAGGAACCGGGGGCGAACGGGCCGACCTCGGCGGTGGCCTCAAAACAAAGGCAACATTCATCGTCATGGCGTTCGGCGAGGTGACTGGAAGCAGGGCATTGACGTCATCGCCCGCGTCATTGTCAGCTGCGTCGATCATCCCGATCGTGTTCGCGCTGGTCGGAGTCGCTGTTTCGATCAGCGGCTCGGCATCTGCTATCAGACGCTTCCGTCGCCCTGCATGCCCTCGAAAATGTCTGTCAGCGGTGCACCGCCCGCTTCCCGCAGCGGCCAGGCGATGGTGTGCCACTCATGCCTGAGCCCTTGCCTGAAGGTGTCGTCGTCCACCTCGGTCGGCATGAGCACCAGGCCCTGGCTCCGGTGCGCTCGAAGCCCCCCGATGACCCGGTCTGCAACCGAGTCAATCCTGACGTGCACCCCGATCTCGCTATCAGGCACGGCGCGCAGGTGATAGAGGCGATCGGGCTGCCATGGCGGGATCTCCTGAGCCAGACGGAAGGCCTGGTGCCGATCGAACCACGATTGCTGAATGGCTCCGTGTAGCAGTCGATGTAGCCCTGGCCCCCCGGCCTGCCGGACCCGGTGGAACGCCGCATCTGTCGCCGCCCCGATCGCGACATGATCGGGATGGCCGGTGACGCCGTCGGGCCCGAAGGTGACCACGACGTCCGGCCGTTCGTCATCGAGGAACGCGCTCACCTGGTCGACGAGCAGTTCGAATGGCACGTTCTGCAGACTGCCGTCCGGATGACCCAGCCAGTCATGCCGTTCCGGGCGGTGACCTACCGCATCCCAGGCGCGGTCGTCCTCTTCCCGCCTGACTGCACCGAGCCCCTCCGCACCCACGACGACACCCGGCGCGACCTCCCCGGCCGCGCCGTCGGTCGCGTGTAGCACGACGACGCGCAGGCGCGGGTCGTCACGGTGCAGCGCGACGGACCCGAACACCGCGTAGCACTCGTCGTCGGGGTGAGCGAAGCACAGGCCGAGCGACGTCCCCGTCATGATCCGATCACCCGTCAATGGTAAGGCTGCGGGGTTAGCTCCGACGGTCCAGAACATCGCACTTCTGCCGCACCGTCCGGTGACCGATGGTTTACCGGACGTGGCGAGAGGATGCCAAAAGGCTCTCAATGGCGTCAGCCAGTTCTGAATACGGTCGGCGACCGTCAAGTCTAAGGGTTGCACCCTGTCGTAGCAGCGGTACGATGTCGGGCTTGCAGCCCGAGCATGGCGCCCGCGGCAAGCACTCCGATACCGAGCAGGCCCTCACCAGGAACGGTACCGATGTTCCAGGTGTCATTGCGACCGACAGCTGGAACACCGGTATCGGCGCCCCCTACCGGTAACTGCGCCACCTGAGGTGGCCCGTAAAGACCTTCCTCCGGTGTGGGGTGAACACCGTATGTCTGGACGAAGTTGATGTAGCAGGGGTAACGGCCATCGGGGAACACGATGCTGCCCGGGTTCACGGCGCATAGGTCCGACCCGTCGGTGCTCACCACGGCGATGGTGCCGGGTGCCGTGTCGGTCCCGGTGCCGGTGCCGGTGCCGGTGCCGACGAGAGTTCCCGCCGTGCCGCCCTCGTTCGTGCCGCCCTCGTTCGTGCCGCCGTCGCCTGCGCCACTGGCGGCGCCGTCGTCGGCCGGACCCTCGTCAGTACCTCGGTCGGGGCCATCGGCTCCGCCGTTGTCACCGGACACCGGGACCTCGGGGTCGACGGGTGTGGCCGGGGTGGTCGGGGTGGTCGGATTGACAGGAGTTCCTGCCTCTGCACTGCAATCTGTGCTGTGATCGCCGAGCAGCGTGACGTGGTTGCCGCCGACATTCACCGGAAGGGCGACGTCCGGAGTGATCACGTTCCCGCCCAGGATGCCGCCGGTCGAACCACCGGAGGGCCCGGCGCCGTCGGTGCAGAGGCCTGCATCAAGACCGAGCGAACAGTCGAGCAAAATTACGATCTCCTGGACAGTGGCATCGGGCGGAGGGTAGGACGATACTCGGCTGCATGGTAACTACCGGCACTCCCTCACTCACCAGGTCCATTCCGCGTGGCATGGCGGCAGGTATCGCCGGAACAGCAGTGATGTCGGCATTTCAACAGGTCGTCGAGATGCCGATCACGGGGCGCGAGGCCAGCTACGCGCCCGCCGATCTTGCCGAACGAATCCTGCCCATTCATCCTCAGACGCAGCAGGGACGCGAGCGTTTGAACTGGGGAACCCATATGGCTTTGGGCACTTTGTGGGGATCAGCGTATGGGGTCACCACCCATGTTGGGCTTCGGGGAGTCAAAGCTTTCGCGGTCGTGTTTCCTGCCGTGTACACCGGTGATGTGCTCCTCAACACCGTCCTCGGGTTGTACAAGCCCGGCACTTGGACCGCCCAGGAATGGGCAGTTGACCTCACAAACAAAGCAGTGCAGGCAGCAGCGACCGGCATTCTCAACGACTACCTTTTCAACAAGGACCAGGAAGTGCTGCCTGCCGAGTGACGGGCCAGATACTTCGGTCGACGTTGCCGATGATCGAGTGGAAGGGTGTGGACCCTCGTGATCCATTGCTTCAAGGTTCATGCCAAGAGCCCTCGCAACCTCTAGCGCTTCTGTCGTTGGAAGCGTCAATCTCAATGATCGAGAAGGACCAAAGATGGCTGATCTGAGTGCTCTTGCCTTAACCTGTTCTCTTACGCCCTCACCGGCACCGTCGAGCAGTGAACTGCTCGCCCGTCACCTGCTCGATGAACTAGGAAGCTATGGCGTGAGCGCTGCCTCCTTGAGGGTCGTTGATTACAACGTGATGCCGGGAGTGCAGACCGACATGGGTGCTGGGGACGATTGGCCGAGGATCCGTGAGCAGATACTCGCGGCTGACATTTTGGTCCTCGCCACCCCTATCTGGATGGGTCATCCCTGCAGCGTCGCCCAGCGAGTCATCGAACGGCTCGATGCCGAGCTTTCCGAGACAGATGATGCGGGCCGGCCCCTCATGTACGGGAAGGTTGCTGTCATCGCCGTGGTGGGCAACGAAGACGGAGCCCACAAAGTCATTGCCGACACACAGCAGGCCCTGAACGACGTCGGGTTCACCGTTCCGGCCCAAGGTGGAACCTATTGGGTAGGGGAAGCGATGCACAAAGTGGATTACCAGGACTTGGACAGCGTTCCCGAGAAAACCGCAGCCGCAACCGCTAGCGCGGCCCGCAACGCCGTCCATCTCGCCCGTCTCCTCGCAACCGCCCCGTATCCTGCCGGGTAAGTGAGGCGGCGGCTCTTGCAACGCAACCCGGTTCCTGAGGAAACGTTCTCAGCGGGCGATAGTCGTCATCGTGGACATAACGAAACCTAACAATGTGTGACCTGCCGGGGTGCCGGACGAGATGATTCAGGGGGAGCGTGGTGACGATGATCGATACACCCATCGGTGGCCAGCATCACATATAGGCCACCGAGCATCACCATCAGCGATGAAGCCTCGTGCACGTCCTCATCCCACCGACGGCGGCGAGGACTCAGAACATGGCGACGAGGAGTGGTGTGCGGGGCGACCGCGAGGCATGAGTGCGGTTAGCGTAGGAGCCGGCCGATGGCCTGTGTCGCTTCCTTGATCTTCAGATCGAGGGTGTCGACGCCCTCGGAGGAGTCGCTGGTTGCTGCTGCGTGGGCCGCGTCGACGACGCAGTGCCGCAGGTGATCCTCCAGCAGCCCCAGGCTCACGGCGTGCATGGCGCTGTTGACCGCGGCGACCTGGGTGAGGATGTCGATGCAGTACTTGTGGTCCTCGACCATGCGGACGATCCCCCGGACCTGACCCTCGATACGCCTCAAGCGCCGCAGGTAGGCGTCCTTGTCAGCCGTATAGCCATGCCCCGAGGACTGCGCCGTGGCGGGAGTGTTGACCCTGGCCGAAGTGGTCGTGGACGTCCCGCCGTCAGCCGATATGTCGGCGGATGTAGTGCCGGCTGTACTGCCAGCTGTACTGCCAGCTGTGGTGGCGGATGTGGTGTCGCTGCGCGTTCCGGACCCGGTGCTCACGGTCGTTCCCTTTCATCACCAACCAATGCGTTTCCGGCCATGGCCGGTCGTCATCGTTGGTGCGTTCCCCAACCACGCCCTGCGCGCAGCCACCTCTAGTATCCCAGCCCCATTCCTGCACCAGTATGCCCCGATCAACGCGGGGTGTGACGTGGTTGCACTTGCGAACCATCAGCCCCTATTTCTCGGCGTGTTGAACAGACACGCCGTCACTCGTTCTCTGAATGTGACACCGATACCACCCCGGGGTATTGTCGGCGAGTGTTCACGGCACCCGCCGAGGATGCTTTCCCGCGCAGAATGCCGAGCCCTGCCGCTGCATCCGGGAGCCGTTCGTACAACCCAGTAGGCAGGGACGGGGGAACCACGTTTCCACCGGGCCATCGCACGCTCTTTGTGTGGTGACCCTCGGGGTTAAGTCGATCCAACGACCGACGTGCCAGGATCTGCAGCGGCGTCGCCATGGCAGGGACAGTACGAGGGACGAAGGACGGCCGGGTGAACTCCCATCCGAACCCGACAGCTCACCCCGCAGGCATGGGAGAGGCAATCACCATGACACGTACGTCCATTCCGGCGCGCCACCGCGCCGCAGTCACCCACTCCATCGCCCTCGAGGGCCTGTCGCACTCCGCGAAGACCGGCGCTGTTGCGCTCGGCAAGCCCGCCATCATCGCCGCCGCCACCGGAGGCCTCGTGTTCGCCGTCGGCGCCCCCGCCCAGGCCGGCACCTACACGCAGGACACTGCCAGCACCACGGGCACGGTCGCCCAGGCCCCCGCCGCTCCAGCTACCGCTGCAGGAGTTCACACCGTCGTCGCCGGTGACACCATGGGCGCCATCGCTTTCCGGCATGGCCTGAACCTCGACACGCTGCTCTCCCAGAACGGCTTGTCCTACGGCTCGGTCATTCAGCCCGGACAGAAAATCAGCCTCTCCGGCGGCGCCGCCGCCGCTGTCAGCCCCGCCACGGTCCCCGCCGCAGCACCGGCCGGCCAGGTATTCTACGCAGCCCCCGCAGTCGCCCCCGTCGCGGCACCCGCTCCCGCAGCAGCCCCTGCACCAGCCCCAGCGGCTCAGCCGACATACTCCCTGACCTCGGCCGCTATCTCCCCGATCGCCCCCGCAGCCCCGGCCCCTGATGCGCCGAGCGTTCCCGCCAGCGGTATCGGCGCGGCCCTCGTCGTCTCGGCGTACGGCCAGATCGGATCCATTCAGGACTGCACCGTCCTCGTCGAGCGGGCCCTGCGCTCCATCGGCAAGAACGTCGGCGACCTCGGGCCCACGCA
>NZ_PJIR01000091.1 GCF_002929355.1 Arthrobacter sp. B0490
GATAGCTATTATGTCCTGAAGCTCTTTATAACGTTGTAAGGTGTGCTTAACTCTTTGCGCAGTTTCATAATGTTCCTCACCAACGATCCGAGGTTGAAGCATGGTTGAAGTTGAATCTAAAGGATCCACTGCTGGATAGATACCTTTGGCAGCTAATCCTCTTGATAGTACGGTAGTAGCATCTAAATGTGCAAATGTCGTAGCAGGAGCAGGATCGGTCAAATCGTCTGCAGGTACATAAACTGCTTGAATAGAAGTTATGGACCCCTCTTTGGTAGAAGTAATCCTTTCTTGTAAAGAGCCCATTTCGGTGCTCAGGGTGGGTTGATAACCGACAGCGGAAGGCATTCTACCCAATAGGGCCGATACTTCGGATCCTGCTTGGACGAAACGGAAGATATTGTCGATAAATAGAAGTACATCTTGTTCATTAACATCTCGGAAATATTCCGCCATCGTTAGGGCAGTCAAACCAACTCTCATACGAGCTCCGGGCGGTTCATTCATCTGACCGTAAACTAGAGCCACTTTTGATTCTGCAATATTTTCTTCATTAATTACTCCAGATTCTTTCATTTCCATGTAAAGATCATTTCCTTCACGAGTTCGTTCGCCTACTCCACCAAATACGGATACACCACCATGAGCTTTGGCAATGTTGTTGATCAAT
>NZ_PJIR01000092.1 GCF_002929355.1 Arthrobacter sp. B0490
TCACCAGGCCGGCAATGCCGTGCTGCGCCGGGCCGTCGATGCAAAAGTCCGCGGCCGCCTCGGCGGGCCCGCTGATCTTCGGGCGGATGCCGGTGTAGGCCGGTTGCAGCGAATCGTCCGGCAGCCCCGGCCAATAGCGGCGGATCGCCGCGTAGAAGCCATTGGCCCGTTCCGGCTCCATGCAGTAGTCCAGGTCCTCGAGCCACTGCACATCCGGGCCGAAACGCGCCTGGCCCGCCAGGTCCAGGGTCAGGTGCACGCCAAGCCCGCCGGGTTCCGGAAGCGGATAGACCAGATGGCGAAACGGTGTGCGCCCGGCCAGGCTGAAATAACTGCCCTTGGCGAAGTACTGCCGCGGCCGCGCCACCGGGTCCAACCCCACGGTGTTCGCGGCGAGGATGGGCGCGCCATGCCCGGCACAGTTCACCACGGTGCGGGCCAGCAGCTGCAGCGGATCGGCGCCGCCAATCCAAACATGCAGCCCGTCGTCACTGGCGGCGATAGCCGTTACCGGCGCGTTCAGCGCCAGCACCGCGCCGTGGCGCTCGGCATCGCCCAGCAGTGCCAGCATCAGCGCGTGGCTGTCGATGATGCCGGTGCTTGGCGAAAGCAGCCCAGCCACCGCATGTAGCTGCGGCTCCAGCGCCAGCACCTCGTGGCCATCC
>NZ_PJIR01000093.1 GCF_002929355.1 Arthrobacter sp. B0490
ACAGCAACGCCGGCGTCGGCCTCTACGACCTGGCCGGCGACCAGGCCAGCCGCACCGGCGAGTGGCTGCAGGGCATCGCCCGCATCTGGCAGGCCGAAACCCGCCCGGCGCTGCTAGACGACTACCTCGGCGTGATCCGCCAGCTCAACCCGGACGGCACGCTGCGCTATTACCCCGGTTCGCCGGAGCTGGCGCGGCAACTGACCCGCGAGCAGGATCGCCTGCAGCTCAACGAAAAGCATCCCGAGGACGGCGCGCTGCTCAAGGACAACATGGCCGGCGACCGCCGCGTGGCCGTGCACCGAGGAGAGGGCTGGCATGTACCGCGGGCCTTGATGCCGACGCAGGAAAAGCGTGTGGTGTTGTTGATCGATCCACCGTTCGAACAGGCCGACGAACTGAGCCGCTGTGTGACGGCGCTGAAGGAAGCGCTCGGCCGTATGCGCCAGACCATCGGTGTGATCTGGTATCCGATCAAGGACGAGCGCCAGCTCAAGCGCTTCTATCAGGACCTAGCGCGCAGCGGGGCGCCCAAGTTGCTGCGTGCCGAGCTGTTCGTCCACCCCGCCGACGACGTCAGCCGCCTGAGCGGTTCGGGCTTGGCCATCGTGAACCCGCCGTGGGGGCTGGAGGAAGAGCTGCGCGAGCTGTTGCCATGGCT
>NZ_PJIR01000014.1 GCF_002929355.1 Arthrobacter sp. B0490
TTGATGCCGCCGAAGCGTTCCTTCTCCGCCGCGACGACGTCGTTGCGCCTGCTCCTCGGCGTACTCGCCCCGGAGGTATTCTCTGATGCCATGATGCTGCTCCTCGGTCGGTGGATCACCGCGCCCTCCGCAGCGAATGCTGTCGGACGACAATGATCAGTCTGCTTACTACCGTGACTCCGCCCGGGTCGTGACCGCAACCTGATTGTTTTGCCCGGTGTGCAAGATTGCAGCGTTCGGGCCTGCCCTTCCGCGTCAGGCCGGGGCCGGGAGCGCTGCGGACCGCCACAGGGCAGGAGCTCCCCGACGCGGAAAGTAGTAAGGAGGCTTGTTATGTGTTTGTGGCTTGCCTACAGTGAGGCGGGAGTGCAGTCCCCCGCTGCACGGTCACGGTTGCACATGCTAGGAGCACTACATGATCACCTCACAGGATCTCGACCGCCTCACCGGCGGCAAGGGCACGGTCTACACCAACGACGGCGACAAGCTCGGCTCGATCGGCGAGCTGTATGTCGACGACAGCACCGGGCAGCCCAGCTGGGTCACCGTCAACACGGGACTCTTCGGCACGAAGGAGACCTTCGTGCCGCTGCAGGACGCCTCCGCGGACGGCAACGACCTCCGCGTCCCCTACTCCAAGGACCTCGTGAAGGACGCCCCGTCCGTCGAGCGTGACGGCCACCTGAGCCCGGAGGAGGAGGAGCGCCTGTACCGGCACTACAGCCTCGGATCCGGCACGACGACGACCACGACGGACACGACGTCCGACCGGGGCCGCGAAGCCCCCGGCTTCCAGCCCGGGGACGAGAAGGTGGACCGTTCGGAGAGCCGCGGAGTCGTGGGTCACGACACCTCGGGCCCGACGACCGACGACGCCATGACGCGCTCCAAGGAGGAGCTCCGCGTCGGCACCGAGACGCACGAGGCCGGCAGGGCGCGCCTGCGCAAGCACGTCGTGACCGAGAACGTCAGCCAGACCGTCCCGGTGAGCCACGAGGAGGTCCGCGTCGAGCGCGAGCCGATCACGGATGCCAACCGCGGCGACGCCCTGGACGGCCCCGCCATCAGCGAGGAGGAGCACGAGGTGGTCCTGACCGAGGAGCGTCCCGTCGTGGAGAAGGAGGCCGTTCCCGTGGAGCGCGTCCGCCTCGACAAGGAGACGGTCACCGAGCAGCAGACCGTCAACGAGCAGGTACGGGAAGAGCGCATCGAGACCGAGGGCGACGGCACCCGCCGCTGACCCGCCGGTCGACACCGTTCGACCGACACCGCTCGACCGAAGGGCGCGCCGATCACGGCGCGCCCTTCGGTGCGTCACCCTCGTCCCGGGCATCCTCGCCCAGGTAGGTGGTCGGCGGCGTGGGGGACGCCGCTCGCACGCCGTCCGAGCGGCGTCGGGGCTCCGTCAGAGCGCCGTGACCCGCACGTCGCAGTGCAGCCGCCGGGTGTGGTCGACGCGCCGGACGGCCCCGGTCAGGGTGAGCGGCAGGGCAGCCCGGATGTCACCGCTCGACGCTCCGAGGCGCAGTTCGAGGGCGCCCGGCTCCACGATCCGTGAGCCGTCGCGGCCCGTGAAGGACGCGACGTCCGCCGGCACGACGAAGGAGACGCGAGCGGAGGACCCGGCCGCGAGCGGAACCCGCGCGTAGCCGACCAGCCGCTGCACGGGTCGCACGACCGACGCCACGGGATCGTGCAGGTACACCTGCACCACCTCGACGCCGTCGCGCTCCCCCGCGTTCGTCACCGTGACCTCGAGCCCGATCTCGCCGTCCGTGGCGAAGGCCTCCGCCCCCGATGCCGCGTCGGTCCACGTGAAGTGCGTGTAGCCGAGGCCGTGCCCGAAGGGGAACGCGGCCGTCGGGTCGATGTTGGACACCCCGCTGGACTGCGCCAGGGGCGCCGCGAGGTAGGTGGACGGCTGGGCGCCCGGTGACCCGGGGATGCTGACCGGGAGGCGCCCTGCGGGGTTGATCCGCCCGCTGAGCACTCCGGCGACGGCGCCGGCACCCTCCTCACCCGGGAAGAAGCCCTGGACGATCGCCGCCGCCCCGCTCGCCGCGGCACCGAGCGCGTACGGGCGTCCCGTGAGGAGCACGACGACGACGGGCTTCCCGGTGGCGAGCAGTCCCTCGAGGAGTTGCTGCTGGACGCCCGGCAGGTCGAGCGACTCGGCATCGCATCCCTCGCCGCTGGTCCCCCGGCCGAAGAGTCCGGCCCGGTCCCCGAGGACGGCGACGACGACGTCCGACCCGCGCGCGACGGCGAGTGCCTCGTCGAAGCCGGTCGTCGCGCTGCCGTCGATCGTGCAGCCGGCGGCCGTGGTGATCTCGCTGCCGGCGAACTCCTCCCGCAGCGCCTCCGCGAGGGTGGGGATCCGGAGCCCCAGCTCGATCTCGGGGTGCTGCTCGCCGACGTGCGCCGGGAACGAGTAGCAGCCCAGGAAGGCGCGGTGGGTGTCGGCGTTGGGCCCGATCAGCGCGATGCGCGGCGTCCCCGCCAGGGGGAGGATGCCCGCGTTGCCCACCAGGACGATGGACTGCTCGGCCAGTCGGCGTGCGATGTCCCGATTGCTCGCGGGATCGAGGTCGACCCGGGGCGCCCCGCCCCCCGCGAGCGCCGACGGCACGGCGGACCAGTCCGCGTCGAGCAGTCCCAGGTCCAGTTTCTGCCGCAGCACGCGGCGCAGTGCCCGGTCGACGAGGTCCTCGTCGAGGCGTCCGCCGTCGATCTCGGCGATGAGGTGGTCCCCGAAGGTGTGCACGGTGGGCAGCTCGACGTCGACGCCGGCGGTGAGCGCTGCGGCGGCGGCCTCACCGAGGGTCGCTGCGACGCGGTGGAGCTCCTTGAGGAACGCGATGCCGAAGTAGTCGGCGACCACCGTGCCGTCGAAACCCCAGGTGTCGCGGAGCAGTGAGGTCAGGAGCGAGGCGTCGGCCGCCGTGGGTACGCCGTCGATGTCCGTGTAGGCGTGCATGACGGAGCGGACACCGGATTCGCGGACGGCCATCTCGAACGGCGGGAGGAGCACATCGGCGCGCTCCCGCTCCCCGATCGAGACGGGCGCGAGGTTGCGGCCCGCCTTCGACGCCGAGTACCCGACGAAGTGCTTCAGCGTCGCGACGACGCCTGCCTGCTCGAGTCCCTGCACGTACGCCGTCGCGACCGTCCCGATCAGGTAGGGGTCCTCGCCGATGGTCTCCTCGACCCTGCCCCAGCGGGCGTCCCGCACCACGTCGAGCACGGGGGCGAGGCCCTGGTGGACCCCCACCGAGCGGAGGTCCGCGCCGATCGCGGCGGACATCGTCCGCACGAGGTCAGGGTCGAAGGTGGCGCCCCAGGCGAGGGGCACCGGGTACGCCGTCGCCTTCCACGCGGCGAAGCCGGCGAGGCACTCCTCGTGGACGAGGGCGGGGATGCCGAAGCGGTTGGCCGCGGCGATGCGTTCCTGGGTCCGCTGCAGTGACAGCGCACCCAGGCCGGGCTCGACCGGTGCCGTCCCGAAGGGGCGCGTCAGCTGGCCGAGGCCGTGGGGCAGGAGCTCGTCGAGATCCACGGCGTCGTTCATCTCGTGCTGGTGCGGGGCGACCTCGCCGCCCTCGGTGTTGGCGCCGACCCACACGCCGACCAGTTGGGCGACCTTCTCCCGGAGGGTCATCTCGGCGACCAGCGCCTCGACGCGGTCCTCGGGTGCGGCGCCGCGGTCCCGCCAGGGGGCGTCGTTCAGTGTTGTCTCAGTCATGATCACTTTCCGCCAGCGCCCATGAGGCCCTGGACAAGCGCGCGTCGCGCGAAGAGGTAGACGAGCAGGACGGGCACCATGGAGAGCGTGACCGCGGCGAGCAGCCCCGGGATGTTGATGCCGTACTGCGTCTGGAAGTTGAAGAGGCCGAGCGTCACCACGCGGGTGCTCTCGGACTGGGTGAGGATCAGCGGGAACAGGAAGCCGTTCCACGCCTGCAGTGCGGAGAAGACGGCGATCGTCGAGATGCCGCCCTTGGACAGGGGCAGCACCAGGCGGAAGAACGCCCGGGCCGGGCTCGCCCCGTCCATGGCCATCGCCTCGTACAGCTCACCCGTGATGTCGCGCATGGTCCCGCTGAGGATCAGCGTGCAGATGGGCAGCGCGAACGCGGCGGTGGGCAGGATGATGCCGAGCAGGTTGTCGTACAGTCCCACGGCGTTGATCAGGTAGAACACCGGCACGATCACCGCCTGCGCGGGGATGGCGAGGCCCAGGAGGAAGAAGCGGAACACGAAGGACGCTCCTCTGCTCCGGCTGCGCACGATCGCGTAGCTGAGCGGCGGGACGAGCAGCAGGACGATGGCGACGACGCCTACGGTCACCACGACGGTGTTGAGGAAGTACCGGCCGAAGCCGCTCGTGATCGCGTCCGCGTAGTTCTGCAGCGTGAAGCTCGTGGGGAAGGACAGGGGGCCGTTGTCGCCGAACTCCTCCCGCGTCTGGAACGTGCCCGAGAGCATCACGTACAGCGGGATGGCGACGATCAGCAGCCAGATGAAGGAGCCGACACCGGCAGCGTAGTTGGGGCGGGTCTTCATCACAGGCCTTCCAGCGAGCTGTTCATCTTGTCGTAGCCGGACACCTTGACCACCACGAGGGAGATCAGGGTCGCGACGACGACGAGCACGAGGGCGATCGCGCTGCCGACGCCGAAGTCGAAGCTCTGGAACGCCTCCTGGTACATGTAGAAGGCGGTGATGGTGGTGTCCGTCCCGGGTCCGCCGTTGGTCAGGATGAGCACGGTCTCGAAGGTCGTCAGGCCGCCGACCACCATCAGGATGATCGAGGTGATCGCCGTGTTGCGCAGCTGCGGCAGGGTGATGGAGAAGAACTGCCGCACCGTGCCCGCGCCGTCGATCGACGCGGCCTGGTAGAGCACGGTCGGGATGCCCTTGGCGGCACCCTGGTAGATGAGGGTGTGGAAGGGCGTGAACTGCCACATGCCCACGAAGATGAGGACGCCGATGGCGCCGGCCTGCGTGCCGAGCAGATTGCCGTCACCGAAGAGCCAGGGCAGCTGCCCCGGGAGGCCGAAGTTCGGATCGAGCAGAGCCCGCCACAGCACCGAGATGGCGGCCGAGGACAGCAGCAGCGGGATGAAGTAGATGGCGCTGAGGACGGCACGATTGCGCTGGTGACCCGCAGCCCAGACGCCGAGCAGGATGCTCAGCGGCGTCTGCGTCACCACGCCGAGCACGATGAACAGCAGGCTGAGCCAGAGGCTCTTGAGCATCACGGGATCGGCGACGAGCGTCTCCCAGTTCTCGAACCCCACGAACTCCGGATCACCGAGGCCGCTCCACGAGGTGAAGGACAGGACGGCGACCGCGGCCAGCGGCACGAGCGCGAAGAGCGCGAAGAAGATGGTGGCGGGCAGGGCCCAGGCGAAGCCGGGGCGCCCCACGGAGGAGGCGCCCGAGCGGGCCGGGCGGCTCTCGGTGGAGCCGCCCGGCCCTGCCTGCCTGCGGGTTGCAAGCGTTGTCATGGTTGGTCCTACAGTCCCTGCATCGCCTTGATGAAGCCGTCTTCATCGATCTGGCCGCTGAAGAACTGGGACACGGCGGTGTGGATGGTGACGGTCGCCTCGGGCGGGTACGCCTGGTCCCAGGAGAGCTGGAAGTTGGGCGCGTCCTTCACGAGGTCGAACTGGTACTTCGCATACTCGGGGTTGGAGGCCTCGTCGAGGAACTCCTCCGTGTTGGTGGTGGTGGGCAGGTTGCCGATGGCGATCTGCTCCTGCACGAACTCGTCCGAGTACATGAGCTTCAGGAACTCGGCTGCCTCCTCGGGATACCGGGTGTCCTTGTGGACCGAGTAGAAGTTGTTCGTGTTGCCGGCCAGGTTGTGGGGGTCGCCCTTGCCACCCTCGATCTCCGGGAACTCGCTGTAGCTGAGCACGTTCTCCGCGAACTCGGGGTCGGCGTCCAGGTGGGTCGCGTAGGCCCAGGAACCCATGAGCTCGAAGCCGGCACGGCCGCTCGAGAGCAGGGTGGGCGAACCGCCGTCGGTGAACTTGACGGAGTCGAAGTTGGTGCCGAAGGCGCCGGCGTCGATCAGCTCGCGCAGCTTGCCGAGCGCCTCGCGGCTCTCCTCGGAGTCCCACACCTCGGTGTCGCCGTCGAGCGCGGCCTGGAAGAGGCCCTCGCCTGCCACGCGGTCGAACACGTACTGGAACCACATCTGGGTGGGCCACTGGTCCGCGCCGCCGAGCGCGATCGGGGTCACGCCGGCCGCCTTCAGCCTCTCGACGTCCTCCAGCAGTTCGTCCCACGTGGCGGGAGGCGCGTCGATGCCCGCCTGCTTCAGCACCTCGGAGTTGCTGAAGAGCATCACGGGCTGGGTACCGCGCATCGGGACACCGTAGCTCTTGCCGTCGATCTCGGCCGTCTCGAAGACCGAGGGCAGGAAGGCGTCCTTGAGCTTCGGGTCCTCCTCGATGAAGTCGTCGAGAGGCAGCAGCAGGTCGGCCTTCACGAAGTTCGCGATGCTTCCACCGCCCCAGTTGAAGAAGACGTCGGGAGCAGAATCGGTGTCGATGATGGTCTGCAGCTTCGTCTGGTAGTCGGCGCCGGGGATCGTGTCGAGCACGACCTTCACGTCCGACGTCTCGTTGAACTTCGCTACCATCGCCTCCTCGACCTTGTTGCTCGCGTCGCCGTACACGGCCACGTGCAGCTCGTTCTCGGGCCGGCTCGACGCGTCGCCACCCCCTCCGCCGCATCCGGCGAGGGTGAGGCCGAGCATCATGACCGCGGTCCCCGCGAGACCGCGGGACATCCAGGTTCGGTTGTTCATCGTTGAACGCCTCTCGAAAGTTTCGACCATAAGATCGAAAGTGTTGTAATGCGTCGAGTGTATGTAGCAGTCCTCCGCCAGCGCAAGGCCGAGTGTGCAGCCGGTCACATTTCGCGACGAACGGCGTCCGCTACGCCGCGAATGCGCGGGGGTAAGCTATCGCTCATGTCGATTCCGGCGGACGAACCGCGCGTCACTCTCGCCCAGCTCGCCGCGAAAGCAGGGGTGTCCCTCTCCACCATCTCCAAGGTGCTCAACGGTCGCACCGACGTGTCGCCGACAACACGGGCGAAAGTTGAGGAGCTCCTCGAGGAACACGGCTACCGGCGGCGCAAGGTCTCCACCGCCAAGGCGGGCCTGGTGGAACTCGTGTTCCACGAACTGGAGAGCGCGTGGGCGCTCGAACTCATCCGCGGCGTGGAGAACGTCGCCCGCAGCCACGGCCTGAGCGTCGTCCTCACGGAGACCGGCTCGCGCCACGCCCCCGGACTGGAGTGGATCGAGGGCGTCATGTCGAGACGCCCCGCCGGCGTCGTCCTCGTGTTCTCGGAACTGCCCCAGGACTTCCGAGCCAAGCTCGACGCACGGTCCATCCCGTTCGTCATCATCGACCCTGCGGGCGACCCCTCCCCCGATGTCCCCTCGGTGGGGTCCGCCAACTGGTCCGGCGGGATGATGGCGACGCGGCACCTGATCGACCTCGGCCACACGCGCATCGCGGCGATCAGCGGGCCGGAGGACATGATGTGCTCCCTGGCGAGGATCGACGGATACCGCTCGGCCATGAACATGGCGTCCCTGCCGATCGACCCGTCGTTCATCAGGTTCGGGAACTTCCACGTGGACGGCGGACGCGACCACGCCTTCTCCCTGCTGCGCGGCCCCCGTCCGCCCACCGCGATCTTCGCCGGCAGCGACCTCCAGGCCCTGGGCGTGCTCGACGCCGCCCGCCAGATCGGGCTCCGCGTTCCCGAGGAACTCTCGATCGTGGGGTACGACGACCTGCCGGTCGCGCAGTGGTCGAGCCCCGCCCTCACCACCGTCCACCAGCCGCTCATCCAGATGGCCGAGGAAGCCACCCGCATGGTCCTGCGCCTGCGCGACGGGCACCGCCCCGACAACCTGCGGCTCGACCTCGCGACGAGTCTCGTGGTGCGCCAGAGCACGTCCCCGCCCTCGGACGGCGTGCTGACGGTGGACGGCCCGATCGGCCAGCGGGCCTGAGTCACGCCCGACCGGCGTCTCGTTACGATGGAGGTCCGACCAGGCGCACAGAGGGCTCCTGCATGACGAAGGGGGATCCGGGCCGTGCGGTCATCAGTCGGGACGGCGAACGGCACCGAGGGTCTCCGTGCGCAGAACCTGTCCCAGATCCTGACCATGGTGCACCGGAACGGCCCCCTGTCCCGGTCCGAGCTGACCCGGCGCAGCGGCTTCAACCGGTCCACGGTCGGGGCTCTCGTGCAGGCCCTCACCGAGAAGGACCTGGTGCGTGAATCGGAGCCGGCCGTCGGCGGCCGGGTCGGTCGCCCGAGCCCCATCGTGCAGGTGAACCCGGGTGTGGCGGTACTCGCGGTCAACCCGGACATCGATGCGCTGACCGTCGGCGTGGTCGGCCTCGGCGGGCACGTCCACCAGCGCATCCGTCGCGAGACCCACGGCATCCCGACCCTCGACGACGCCGTCGCGCTCACGCGGGACACGGTGGAGGACCTCCGATCCACCCTCGCCGGCCTCGACCGGGTCCTCGGCGTCGGTATCGCCCTGCCCGGCCTCGTCAACGCGGGCACCGGACGCGTGCTCGTCGCGCCGCACCTGGGCTGGCGGGACGCCGACCTCACCGGGCCCTTCAGTCAGGCCCTCGGGCTCCCGGTCGTCGCCGCGAACGACGCCTCCCTCGGATCCCTCGCGGAGAGCATCTTCGGCGCGGCACTCGGGGTGAGCGACGCGGTGTACCTCAACGGCAGTGCCAGCGGCATCGGCGGCGGGATCGTCACCGGCGGGGCGCAACTGGTGGGGAGCCGCGGCTACGGCGGGGAACTGGGCCACACGCTCGTCAGTCCGGGCGGCGCTGCCTGCCACTGCGGCCGCTCCGGGTGCCTCGACGCCGAGGTGCGGCTGGAGCGGCTGCTCGACGCCGCCGGCGAGGCCGGGGGCGGCATCGAGGCCCTCGAACGGGTGCTGTCGGACGACCCGGGGGCGGCCGTCCGGGCGGAGGCGGAGCGCCAGCTGGAGCTGCTCGCCGTCGCGCTGGTGGACTTCACCAACATCTTCGATCCCCGCCTGATCGTGCTCGGAGGTTTCCTGGGAGCACTCGTCGGGTTCCGCGGGGACCTGCTCAGCGAAGCGGTCAACTCGGCGTCGCTCGCGGGCGGGGTGGAGGTCAGCCGCGCCGCGCTCGGCCCGGAGCTCCTGCTGATCGGCGCCGCGGAACTGGCCTTCCGGCCCCTGCTCGCCTCACCCTCCTGAGGACTCCGAGCGCATGCGGCGCCCTGTACGGGGGACGGGCGGCACCCGCGCATCCGTCAGGGACGGGCCGCAGGACCTCCCGCTCCGGGCACACGGAACGGCGCACCCTCCCTTTCGGGCCGATGCGCCTGCGGAAGGACGATGGACCTGTCAGCCGGTGCGGCGGGAGCCGCTCTCCTCGCCGTCGTCGTCGACCTCGTCGGCGTACTTGTCCTCGTACTGCGAGTAGTCCGGTTCGACCGGCTCGAGAGGTTCGGTACGCCGGGTGGAAGCACGACTGCCCGGGCCTGTGAGCTCTCGCTGCAGTGCCGAATAGTCAGTGGCCGGACTGAAGTACTTCATGTCCCTGGCCTGCTTGGTAGCTTTTGCCTTTTGACGGCCGCGCCCCATGGCGTGACCCCCTTTGTGCTTAGATCCGGAGGTGGTCACTGGGGCGCGAGGCCCAAGGCTGCAGCGAGGCCCCGGAATATTTGGTCAAATTGTCGTAAGTATAGGTTACATGCTTTCACCGGCACCCGAGCCCGGTTCCTGTCGACGGGGTACAGGCCTCCGCGGCCGTGACGAGCCCGCTCCACGGAACGCACCGCCCCGGCTCCGCGCGAAAGCGATCTTGGATAGAGTCGGAGCCACGCCGGAGCGCCCCGGCCACGAGCCATCACGAATGCAAGGAGACAGCGGCCCACCATGAGCAACGAGGAGCAGGCACAGAGGGAGTCCGCGCGCGATGCCGCGTCGGACGGGCCGGGACTGCAGGAGGACCCGTCGGTCGTGGATCCCGATGACGTCGTCCTCGATGACGGCCAGGTCTCCCTCGACACCCTCGAACCGGAACTGTCGGTCTCGCCCGACGCCCTCGACCTGGCGGAACCGGCCCTCGAACCGGCGCAGATCAGCACCGACACCGCAGCGGCCGCCTCGCTCGAGGAGGCGGCCGCCGAAGCCCGGGCGGTCGCTGCGGAGGCGGAGAGGACCGGGACGCTGGTCGGCGGGCCGATGCCCGCGGACACCCCGGCCGTCCGCGCCTCCCCGGACGGTACTGCGCCCGCGGGCGGCGTGGCCGGTGACGTGACCCAGGAATCCCGACAGACCGGGGACGCCCGGGACGGCAGTACTGCTGTCGGACCGACGGTCGACATCGGCCGTGCAGGCGGCGACGGCGACGTGGGCCCGGTCGGCGGCCCGGGCGGCGGCCCGATCGGCGGCCCGTATGCCTTCCCACCCGAGGGCGGCGAGCCGGGCCTCGGGCACCCGGGCCTCTACCCCGGCACCGATCCGGCCTTCATCGGTCCAGGAGACAGGGCCGGGGACGGCGCGGGACCTGCCGGACGCGGGGGAACCGGTGCAGACAGCGGAACCCCCGCCGCTTCTCCCGACGTCCAGCCGGAGAGCCACGGCGCGACCGCCGCCTGGGCGCCGCAGGCGTCCGGCGGGGAGACGGGCGCCGCCGAGGGGCTGCCGCTGCGGGACAGGAGCCGGACGAAGGGCAGTGCCCTGCCGCTGCTGCTGGTGACCGGCGGCGTCGTCGTGCTCGTCGGACTCCTCATCTGGCTCCTCGTGTCCCTCCTCGGCGGAACCGACGAGGACCGCGTCGACCCGTCCTCGCTCGCCGCGGGCGAATGCCTGGCCGGCTTCACGGACATCACCGAGGACGCCGCGCGGGTGGACTGCTCGGAGCCCCACAACGCGCAACTCGTGGCGAGCGAGAACTACCCGGACGACGCCGAGTTCCCCGGCCGCGACCAGCTCGGCCTGCGCGCGGAAGCGGCATGCGCCACCGCCTCGTCCGGCATCGACCCGGACCTGGTCGGCGGCGACGTGCAGGTCACCCTCCTCCGCGCCACTCCGACGACCGAGACCTGGGCCGGCGGCGACCGGCGGGTGGACTGCTTCGCCGTCGTCGAGGACGGCGGCACCCTGAGCCGGAGCCTGCTCGGCCCCTGACCGGGCTGACGCGGGTACCGACGCAGGGGAGGAACCCCGGGTCCCTCCCCTTCCCGGCCTCCGGCGTCGCTCCCGGGGCCTACCGTGCGGCGCGCACCAGCAGGCCGTCCGCGTCCGGACCGGCGTCGGCGTCCGGCTCCGGACGGTCGACCACGACGGTATCGCCGTCGACGATCTCCCCGGCGAGGATGCCCCGCGCCAGCCGGTCGCCGATCTCGCGCTGCACGAGCCGCCGGAGGGGGCGCGCCCCGTACGCCGGGTCGAACCCGGTGAGGGCGAGCCACTCGCTCGCGGCCTCGCTGACGTCGAGCTCGAGCCGACGGTCATGGAGCCGGTCCCCCAGCGCCCTGACCTGCAGGTCGACGATCCGCGAGAGCTCGTCGAGGCTCAGCGGGTCGAACACCACGACGTCGTCGAGCCGGTTGAGGAACTCGGGCCGGAAGTTCGCGTTGACGGCGGACATCACGGCGGAGCGTTTCGCCGCGTCGTCGAGCGACGGGTCCACGAGGAACTGCGAGCCGAGGTTCGAGGTCATGACCAGGATGACGTTGCGGAAGTCGACCGTGCGGCCCTGGCCGTCGGTGAGGCGCCCGTCGTCGAGCACCTGCAGCAGCAGGTCGAAGACCTCGGGGTGCGCCTTCTCCACCTCGTCGAACAGCACCACGCTGTAGGGGCGGCGCCGGACCGCCTCGGTGAGCTGCCCGCCCTCCTCGTAGCCGACGTATCCCGGAGGCGCACCGACGAGGCGCGCCACGGAGTGCTTCTCGGAGTATTCCGACATGTCGATGCGGACCATGGCGCGCTCGTCGTCGAACAGGAAGTCCGCGAGCGCCTTCGCGAGCTCCGTCTTGCCCACGCCCGTGGGGCCGAGGAACAGGAAGGACCCGGTGGGGCGGTTCGGGTCGGAGACGCCGGCCCGCGCACGGCGGACGGCGTCGGACACCGCCGAGACGGCCTTCTGCTGGCCGATCAGGCGTGCGCCGATCACCTCCTCCATGCGCAGCAGCTTCTCGCTCTCCCCCTGCAGCATGCGCCCGGCGGGAATACCCGTCCAGGCGGAGATGACCTCGGCGATGTCCTGCGCCGTGACCTCCTCCGCCACCATCAGTTCGGGCCCGCTGACCGTCTGCTCCTCCGCTGCCTGCGCCTCGCGCAGCTCCCGCTCCACCTGCGGGATCTCGCCGTAGAGGATGCGCGACGCCGTCTCGAGATCGCCCTCGCGCTGGGCGCGGTCGGCCTGGGATCGCAGGTCGTCCAGGGACGCCTTCAGGTCGCCCACGCGGTTCAGGCCCGCCTTCTCGGCCTCCCACCGTGCGTTCAGCCCGTCGAGCTCCTCCTGGCGGTCCGCCATCTCCGCACGCAGGGCCTGCAGCCGCTCGAGGGACGCTTCGTCCTTCTCGCGGGACAGCGCCATCTCCTCCATGCGCATCCGCTCGAGGGAGCGGCGCAGCTCGTCGATCTCCACCGGCGCGGAATCGATCTCCATGCGGAGGCGCGAGGCGGCCTCGTCCACGAGGTCGATCGCCTTGTCGGGGAGCTGCCGGCCCGGGATGTACCGGGAGGACAGCGTGGCGGCGGCGACGAGCGCGGAGTCGGCGATCGACACCTTGTGGTGCGCCTCGTAGCGCTGCTTCAGGCCGCGCAGGATGCCGACGGTGTCGGTCACCGACGGCTCGCCGACGTAGACCTGCTGGAACCGGCGCTCCAGTGCAGGATCCTTCTCCACGTTCTCGCGGTACTCGTCCAGCGTCGTCGCGCCGATGAGCCGCAGCTCGCCCCGCGCCAGCATGGGCTTGAGCATGTTGCCGGCATCCATCGAGCCCTCGGATGCGCCCGCGCCGACCACGGTGTGGAGTTCGTCGATGAAGGTCACCACCTGGCCGTCGGACGAGCGGATCTCCTCGAGCACGGCCTTCAGCCGCTCCTCGAACTCCCCCCGGTACTTGGCGCCCGCGATCATGGAGCCGAGGTCGAGGCTGATCAGCCGCTTCCCCCGGAGCGACTCGGGGACGTCCCCGGCCACCATGCGCTGGGCCAGGCCCTCGACGACGGCGGTCTTGCCCACGCCGGGTTCGCCGATCAGGACGGGGTTGTTCTTGGTGCGGCGGCTGAGCACCTGGACCACGCGGCGGATCTCCGCGTCGCGGCCGATGACAGGATCGAGCTTGCCGCTGCGGGCCACCTCGGTCAGGTCGACGCCGAACTTCTCGAGGGCCTGGAAGGTGTTCTCGGGATCCGGCGAGGTCACGCGCCGGTCTCCCCGCACGCCGGGCAGCGCAGCGGCGAGGGCCTCCCGCGTGAGTCCGGCGGACCGCAGGATACCGCCCGCGGCTCCGCCGTCGGAGGCGAGCGCCAGCAGGAGGTGTTCGGTGGAGACGAACTGGTCCCCCAGCGTCTCGGCCTCCTCCTTGGCGGCGTTGACGAGCTGCAGGGCGCCGCGGGAGAACTGCGGCTGCGCCACGGAGGAGCCCGCCGACGACGGCAGGGCCCTGATCGCGGAGCTCGCCTGCACACTCACGGTGTCGGGGTCCGTGCCGGCAGCCCTGAGGAGCGCGACGGCGATGCCTTCCCGCTGGTCGAGCAACGCCTTGAGGAAGTGCGGGGTCTCGATCTGCGCGTTGCCCGCCGTGGAGGCATTCATGGCGGCAGCCGACAGCACCTCACGGCTCTTGGTGGTGAAATTGGTGTCCACGGGCGGATCCTTTCTGTCCTCACGCAGGGGAATGCGATCACATTGAGTGTACTCGACTCAACTTTGTGACAGGTCCGGGAATTCCCGGCCACCGGGGACCTGGCGACGCCGCGGCGGGCCGAGGAGCCGGCGGGAGCAGCCGCCTCGGACATAATGAGCCGTATGGGGAAACTTCACCGCGCCACGTCCGTGCTGACCACCGCCCTCCTCGCCCTGAGCCTCGCGGCCTGCACCGACGCCCGCCCGACGGCGGACGACGCGGCCCGCACGCTGGCCGAGGGCCTCGCTCGGCTCGACGTCGGGGAGTCGGCGTTCGCCTCCGCCGAGGCGTCAGCGGTGACGGGCGAGCTCGCCACGATCACCGGGGGCTTCACGCCCGGGGCTCCGCAGGTCACGGTGGCCGGCGTCGAGGAGACGGGCGAGGACAGCGCGACGGCGACCCTCGACTACGTCTGGGACCTCGACGCCACCGACTCCGACTGGACCTACAGCACGACGGTGGACCTGACACGCGTCGAGGACGTCTGGCAGGCCGCCTGGGACCCGTCGGTGTTCGTCCCGGACCTCCTGCCCCGGGAGAAGCTGACGCTGACCCGTGTCCCGGGCGACCGCGGGGACATCACCGGGGCACGCGGCGAGGTCGTCGTCACCCAGCGGCCCGTCCTCCGGGTCGGGATCGACAAGACGCTCGTCCCCGCGGACCAGCAGGCAGCGTCCGCGCGGGCGCTCGCGGCTCTGCTCGAGCTCGACGCCGCCGACTACGGACAGCAGGTCGCGGAAGCGGGCGCCGAGGCCTTCGTGGTGGCCCTCGTGCTGCGCGACGACGCCACCCGCACCGTCACGAACGCGCAGATCGACGCCATCCCGGGCGCCCTGCGGCAGGCGGACACCCTGGAACTCGCGCCGACCCGCACCTTCGCCCGCGAACTGCTCGGCAGCGTCGGCGAGGCGACCGAGGAACTCGTGGAACAGTCCGACGGCGCCATCGCGGCCGGGGACATCACAGGCCTCGGAGGCCTGCAGCTGCAGCACAACGCGCGGCTCGCCGGCACGCCCGGCGTGGAGGTCCATGCCGCGCCGGTCGACACGCCGGCCACGCCCACCCAGCGCCTGTTCGCCCGGCCGGCCGTGGACGGCGACGATCTCGCGACCACGCTCGATCCCCGCCTGCAGGGCCTCGGCGAGGACGTGCTCGCCGAGGAACCCTCGGCGTCCTCGATCGTGGCCATCCGGCCCAGCACGGGCGAGATCCTCGCGGCCGCCAACGGTCCGGGCAGTGACGGGCTGCAGACCGCGCTCCTGGGCCAGTACCCGCCCGGCTCCACCTTCAAGGTGGCCACGAGCCTCGCGCTCCTGCGGCAGGGCTTCACCCCGGAGACGCCCACCGAGTGCACGGAGGAGGTGACGGTGGACGGCCGGACGTTCAACAACGCCAGCACCTACCCCGACCAGTTCCTCGGCACCATCCCGCTCCTCGAGACCTTCGCGCAGTCCTGCAACACCGGGTTCATCTCGGCGCGGGACAGGATCGGCCAGACGGAACTCGCGGGAGCCGCCACCGACCTCGGCATCGGGGTCGAGGCGAGCATCGGCACGCCCGCGTTCTTCGGCTCCGTGCCGACGGAGGCGGAGGGCACCGCCCACGCCGCCGCCATGATCGGCCAGGGCGAGGTGCTCGTCTCACCCCTCTCGCTCGCCACCATGGCCGCCTCCGTCGGGGCCGGTGCGCGCGTCACGCCCACGCTCCTGGCACCCGGCGAATCCACGGCCCCGGACCCCGGGTCGGAGGGCGCAGCGGCGACACCGGCACCGACCGGCGACGCCACGCCGTCGACGCCTGCGGGACCTTCCGAAGGGGCGACGCCGAGCGCGCTCACGGCCGCCGAGGCCACGACGCTCAAGACGCTCATGGCCGCCGTCGTCGACCAGGGCGGCGCGCAGCTCCTCGAGGACGTGCCGGGCGAACCCGTCCTGGCCAAGACGGGCACCGCGGAATTCGGCAGCGAGACCCCGCCACGCACCCACGCCTGGGTGGTCGCCCTGCAGGGCGACCTCGCCGTCGCCGTCTTCGTCGAGGAGGGCGACCTGGGATCGACCTCGGGCGGCCCCCTCATGCAGGCGTTCCTCGCGGGAGCCGCCGCCTAACAGCTACCGGCCCGCCGCGAAGACCGCGGGCCGTCCACTTCGACGACATGGGGGTCGGATCAGCGCAGTGAAGACAGGAGCTTGATCATCCTCCGGCGCCCAACAGGAGCGCCGGAGGCAATTCGAAGACCGTTGAAAGGGTCGCAGTGGATCTCACGTTCATCCCGCTCATCATCGGCGCGGTGGTACTGCTCGTCGTCATCGTCGTCGCCATCGTGCTCGCCCGCATGGCGCTGCACATCGCCAGCCCGGACCAGGCACTCATCATCTCGTCGAAGGACAGCAAGGGGCAGCCGGACCCCGACAGCCAGCGCGTCGTCTTCGGCCGTATCTTCATCAACCCGTTCTCGCAGCGCGCCTATCCCCTGTCCCTCGCCTCGAGGCAGGTGTCCCTGCGCATCGAGGGCATCTCCAAGAACGGCATCAAGCTGCACCTGACGGGCGTCGCCCAGGTCAAGGTGGGCGGCGACGCCGACGCCGTCCGGAAGGCGGCGCAGCGCTTCCTGAACCAGCAGGACGCCATCGACCACTACACGCAGGAGACGCTCTCGGGCTCGCTGCGCTCCATCGTGGGGACCCTCACGGTCGAGTCGATCATCCGGGACCGGGCAACCTTCGCCAAGAGCGTCAAGGAGGAGGCGGAGCACTCCATGCACAACCAGGGCCTGGAGATCGACACGTTCCAGATCCAGTCCGTGGACGACGACTCCGGGTACCTGAAGAACCTCGGCCGGCCCGAGGCCGCCCTCGCCGAGCGCAACGCCAAGATCGCCGAGGCGCGCTCCATGCAGGAGTCCGAGCAGGCCCGCGCCCTGTCCGACGAGCAGGTGGCCCTCGCGCAGCAGCAGCTGATCATCCGGCGCGCGGAGCTGAAGGAGGAGGCGGACGCCCGCCAGGCGCGTGCCGACGCGTCGGGTCCGCTCGCGCAGGCCGAACAGCAGGAGCAGGTCATCATGCGGGAGCAGCAGGTCGCCCAGCGGCGTGCCGAACTCCGGGAGCGTGAACTGGACACGGAGGTGCGCAAGCCCGCCGACGCCGAGAAGTACCGCCTCATCCAGCAGGCGGACGCGAAACTCGAGGAACGTCGTCGCGCGTCCGAGGCGAGCGAGATCGAGGCCCGCGTGGACCTCTCACGCCGCAAGCTCGTCGCCGAGGGTGACCGCGTGGCGGCCGAGGCGGACGCCGCGGCGAACACCGCACGCGGCACCGCCGAGGCAGCGATCAACGAGGCCAGGGGCCGTGCGGATGCAGCCGTCATCGCGTCCCGCGGTGAGGCGGAGGCCGGGTCCGCGGAGGCCCGCGGCAAGGCGGAGGCCGCCGGCATCGCGGCACAGGCCGAGGCCTACGAGAAGTTCAACCAGGCCGCCATCCTGTCGAAGGTCCTCGAGGTCCTCCCGGCGATGGCCCGCGAGATCGCAGCCCCGATGTCGGCGATCGACACCATGACCGTGGTCTCGAACGACGGCGCGAGCCAGCTCAGCAAGAACGTCTCGAACGGCGTCCACCAGACCACGCAGCTGGTCAAGGACACGACGGGACTCGACATCATCACCCTGCTCGGCGACCTGCTGAAGAACGCGGACAAGGTCGGGATGAACGGTTCCAGCGGGTCCTCCGCTGCCAACGGGTCCTAGCTTCCAGGACCGGAAGGGCCGTCACCGCGTCGTCGGTGGCGGCCCTTCCTGTCGTTCGTACCCGATGCCGGGGCCACGCCCCTTCCCAAAGCCGACGACGCCCCCTACAGTTGTCCGAGTAAATGAATGCCATTCATTTTGAGGTGCGGGTCACGTCCCGCCGACGGTCGGACACCCCCCGGCCCTACCCGCCCCCGGTGGACCCGTCGATGACGAGGCGCGTCCGCCCTCCTGAGGAAGGCCGACCATCGTGCCCGTAACGCCCAGCCAGACCGCGACCTCCGGGGCCGGCTCCGCCGGCGCGACAGCGACCTCGCCGAAGGGCCTCGCCCGCGGCCAGCTCGGCCTGCTCGCCATCGTCGTCATCGGCATCTCGACGATCGCCCCCGCCTACGTCCTGACCAGCACACTGGGCCTCACGGTCGCCGAGGTCGGTGTCCACCTGCCGGCCATCTTCATCGTCGGGTTCATCCCGATGTTCCTCGTCGCCCTCGCCTACAAGGAACTCAACGCCGACTCGCCGGACAGCGGGACCACCTTCACCTGGGTCACGAAGGCCTTCGGTCCCTTCGTCGGGTGGATGGGCGGCTGGGGCCTGCTCGCAGCGAACATCATCGTCCTGTCCAACCTGGCCGGCGTGGCCGTGGACTTCTTCTACCTGTTCCTCGGGCAACTCACCGGGAACCCATCGCTCGCCGACCTGACCTCGAACAAGGCCGTCAACATCGCCACCTGCCTGGTCTTCATGGGGGCAGCGGTCTGGGTGTCCTGCCGGGGCATCCGCACCACGCGCACGGTGCAGTACGTCCTCGTCGGCTTCCAGCTGCTCGTCCTCGGCTGGTACACGGTCCAGGCCTTCGCGCGCATCGCGGCGGGCAACGCCTCCGGCCTCGCCTTCAGCTGGGAGTGGTTCAACCCGTTCGGGATCGAGAGCTTCTCCGCCTTCGCCGCCGGCCTGTCGCTCTCCATCTTCGCGTTCTGGGGCTGGGACGTCTGCCTCACCGTGAGCGAGGAGGCCACCGACGGCCGCCGGACGTCGGGCCTGGCCGCCACCGTCGCAGCGGTCGCCATCCTCGTGATCTACCTCCTCGGGTCGATCGCCACCGTGATGTTCGCCGGCATCGGTGACACCGGGATCGGGCTGAACAACCCGGACAACTCCGAGAACGTGTTCACCGGTCTCGCTGCCCCCGTGATGGGCCCGTTCGCGATCCTCCTGTCGCTGGCCGTCCTCTCGAGCTGCGGGGCGTCGCTGCAGTCGACCTTCGTCTCGCCCGCCCGCACACTGCTCGCCATGGGCTACTACCGTGCCCTGCCCGGCCGGTTCGCGGGAGTCAGTGCCCGCTTCAACTCGCCGATCTACGCGACGGTCTTCTCCGGCGCCGTCTCGGCCGCGTTCTACGTCCTGATGCGCCTCATCAGTGAGAACGTCCTCAACGACACCATCCAGGCGCTCGGCCTGATGATCTGCTTCTACTACGGACTGACCGCCCTCGCCTGCGTCTGGTACTTCAGGGACTCGCTGTTCAGCAGCATCCGGAACGTGGTCTACCGGCTCTGCGCGCCCCTCCTCGGCGGGATCGGACTCATCGTCGTCTTCCTCCAGACCGCCGTGGACAGCTGGGACCCGGCGTTCGGCAGCGGATCGGAGATCCTCGGTGTCGGCCTCGTCTTCGTCATCGGCATCGGCATACTCGTGGCCGGCGCCGTCGTCATGCTCGTCGTCCACCGGCGCAGCCCCGACTTCTTCCGCGGCCGGACGCTGACGCGCGACTCGTCGTCGCTCGTCCTCGACGACTGACGCGCCTCCCGGCAGCCCCGGCGCCGTCCCGACACCCCCCCCGATCCAGAGGAACTTCAGTGAACTCCCGACAGCACGACAGCACGTCCCTCACGGCCGAAGCGCCCACCGACACCGGGAGGCAGAGGATGCCCGCGGAGTGGGAGCCCCACGAACGCACCTGGATGGCCTTCCCACCGGCCAACGACACGTTCGGTCCCGCACGAAGCACGACCCTGCGTCGGGCGCGGAATGCCTGGGCGCGCGTCGCGCTGATCATCGCCCGCTACGAGCCGGTGACGGTCCTGGCCGATCCCGCGGACACCGAGACGGCGAGGGCACTCCTCGGAGGGGCCGTCGCGGTCGAATCGGCTCCGCTGGACGACGCGTGGCTGCGCGACTCCGGGCCCACCTTCGTCCACGGTCCGGACGGCGCGGTCGCCGGTGTCGACTGGGTGTTCAACGGGTGGGGTGCCCAGCACTGGGCGGCCTGGGCCAGGGATCGGCACGTGGGACGCACGGTGGCGGACCTGGCCGGAGTGCCGGTCCTGGGCAGCGGACTCGTCAACGAGGGCGGCGGCTTCCATGTGGACGGACGCGGCACCGTGCTGCTGACGGAGACCGTCCAGCTGGATCCGGGCCGCAACCCCGGGGCGACCAGGGAGTCCGTCGAGAGCGAGATCCATGCCCGGCTCGGCACCCGCCACGCCGTCTGGCTCCCGCGGGGCCTGACCCGGGACTACGGGGAGTTCGGCACCCGGGGGCACGTCGACATCGTCGCGGCGTTCACCCCGGCGGGCTCGCTCCTCGTCCACCGGCAGGACGATGCAGGCCACCCGGACCATGAGGTGACCCGCGAGATCAGGGCCGTCCTCGAATCCTCCACCGACGCCGGGGGGCGCCCACTGTCGATCATCGAGGTGCCGGCACCGACCGTCACCCACGACGACGGGATCGTCGACTGGTCCTACATCAACCACTACGTCGCCAACGGCGTGGTGGTGCTCTGCGCCTTCGACGATCCGAACGACGCCGTGGCCGCGGCGATCCTGCAGGAGGCATACCCTGACCGGGCCGTCGAACTCGTCGACGCCCGGGACATCTTCGCCTTCGGCGGGGGCATCCACTGCATCACGCAGCAGCAACCCGCCCCCTGCCGCGCGGGTGGTGCCTGATGGGCTTCGACGTGGTGGAGGCGAGCATCGCCGACCTGCGGACCGCACTCGCAACAGGCACGGCGACCAGCGAGGAGCTCGTCGTCGGCTACCTTCGCCGGATCGAGGCGTTCGACCAGGGCGGCCCCCGGCTGAACTCCGTCGTCGTGATGAATCCCGACGCACGGGACGAGGCGCGCGCATCCGACCGCCGTCGTGCCGAGGGCCGGGCGCTGGGCCCGCTGGAGGGCATCCCCTACACGGCGAAGGACAGCTACCAGGTCGAGGGCCTCACCGTCGCGGCCGGTTCACCCGCCTTCCGGGACCTGATCGCCCGACGCGACGCGTTCACCATCGAGCGCCTCCGCGGCGCCGGGGCGATCCTGATCGGCCTCACCAACATGCCACCCATGGCCAACGGGGGCATGCAGCGCGGACTCTACGGCCGGGCCGAGAGCCCCTACAGTGCCGGCTACCTCACCGCGGCCTTCGCCTCCGGATCCTCGAACGGCTCGGGAACCGCGACGGCCGCGAGCTTCGCGGCCTTCGGCCTCGCCGAGGAGACCTGGTCCTCGGGCCGGGCACCGGCCTCCAACAACGGATTGTGCGCCTACACGCCGTCCCGCGGGATCATCTCCGTGCGCGGCAACTGGCCCCTCGTCCCCACCATGGACGTCGTCGTCCCGCACACCCGGACCATGGCCGACCTCCTCGAGGTCCTCGACGTCATCGTCGCCGACGACACCGAAACACGAGGGGATTTCTGGAGGGCACAACCCTGGATACCGATACCACCGGCGTCCGGACTGCGCCCCGCCTCCTACCCCGCGCTACGCCCCGGCAGCATCGACGACGCGCGCCGGGTCCTCGCCGGCAAACGCCTCGGCGTCCCCCGCATGTACATCAACGCCGACCCCGACGCGGGGACCGCCGAGGCACCCGGTATCGGCGGGCCGACAGGCCAGGCCATCACCACGCGCCCGTCGGTCATCGCGCTCTGGGAGGCGGCCCGCCGCGACCTCGAGGATGCGGGGGCGGTCGTGGTCGAGGTCGACTTCCCCGTCGTCTCGAACTACGAGGGCGACCGTCCGGGAGCACCGACCATCTCCTCCCGCGGCCTCGTCAGCGAGGACTTCCTCCGCCGGGAGATCACGGACCTGTCCTCGTGGGCGTGGCACGACTTCCTGCAGGCCAACAACGACCCCACGCTCTCCAGCCTCGCCGACGTCGACGGCTCGGTGATCTTCCCCCCGCCGGAGGGCGCCCTCCCGGACCGCTATTCCGGGTTCGACGACGACATCACCGGATACCCGGCACACGTCCGCGAGCACGCCATCGACGCACTGACGGACATCCCGCACCTCGAGGAGGGACTGCGAGGACTCGAGGAGACACGGCGGGTGGACCTCGACCGGTGGATGGACCGGCACCGCCTCGACGCCGTCGTCTTCCCCGCGGCGGCGGACATCGGGCCCGCGGACAGCGACCGGGATCCCGCGTCCGCCGACATCGCCTGGCGCAACGGCGTCTGGGTGTCCAACGGCAACCTCGTCCCCCGCCACCTGGGCATCCCGACGGTCACCGTACCCCTGGGACTGCTCGGCGACCTCCGCATGCCGGTCGGCCTGACCTTCGCCGGACCCGCCTACGCCGACACCGGCCTGCTCGAACTGGCTGCCGCGTTCGAACGCACCGGCGCGTCCCGGCGCGTCGCACCACCCCGGACGCCCCGACTGGACGCGGACGCCTGACCCGGGTGTCCGGCGGCGGGACTCAGCGGTAGGTGGGCAGGTAGGTGCCCGACGACGGGACGATCACCTTGCCGAGCGGTGCGAGGGACACCGGGATGAGCTTGAGGTTGGCGATGCCCAGCGGGATGCCGATGATGCTTGCGAACATCGGGATGGCCGTGAGCACGTGGCCGATGGCGATCCAGATCCCCGCGACGAGGAGCCAGATGACGTTCCCTACCGCGGTGAAGCCGTTCGTCGGCCCGCCCCGGTTCACGACGGTCTGGCCGAAGGGCCACAGTGCGTAGATGCCGATCCTGAACGAGGCGACGCCGAAGGGGATGGTCACGATCAGCAGGCAGCAGATGATCCCCGCAGCGAAGTACCCCAGGGCGAGCCAGATGCCGCCGAACAGAAGCCAGATGACGTTCAGGATTGCGCTCATCCGCCCATTGTCCCGTACGCGCGGCGGCAACGCACCCCTCCCGGGAACGGGAAGGACCCCTACCCTCCCGGGTAGGGGTCCTCGATGTGCCGGGCCGCCGCGTCGGGCGGCTGGGCTGCTAGCGGGTGCGGCGGTCGTTCGACGCGGGCGCGCTCGCCCTGCGGGCACCGGCGGCGCGGCGTGCGCCCTCGGTCCGGGGGGCCGACGACGGCGCGTGGCTCCGCTGGCCACCTGCCGCGGGGGCTCCTGCGGCGGACCTGCGGACGGCGTCGCCGACGCGCTGGCCGGAGGCGGGACGACGGCTGCGCGTCGAGGTCTCCGAGGCGGTGCGGGGCTCGTCGGCCCGACGGCGTGAACCACCGGTCTTCGGGGCTGCACCGGCGTCGGACCCGAAGCGGGGAGCCTGCGGCTGGTCCTTGCGGCGGTCGGCGCGGTTGCCCTGCGCGGACTGGGGCTCGGCGGAGACGCGTCCGCGTCCACCCCGTCCCCCACGGCCTCCGGCAGCCGGGGCGGCCGTGCCACGGCGGGCGCGCTTGCGCTCGGCGTTCGCTCCGGTCGAGGTGCCCTCGCCACGCGCCGATTCGCGGGATGCGAGGAGCGCGGCCCGGGTCCGGGGATCGATCTTGTCTGCGAGGTCGCCGATCAGGGACTGGACGAGCGGGGAGGTCGCCTTGACGGTCTCGAAGGCGACGTCGACCCCGGCGGCCTTCATCAGCTTCTGCACCTCGGACTTCTGCTCGGGCAGCGTGATCGTGACCACGGTCCCCGAGGATCCCGCGCGGGCCGTGCGGCCCGAGCGGTGCAGGTACGCCTTGTGCTCCGTGGGCGGATCCACGTGGACCACGAGCTCGACGTCGTCCACGTGCACGCCACGGGCGGCGACGTCCGTGGCGACCAGGACACGCACGTCGCCCGAGGAGAACTCGGCCAGGTTCCTGTCCCGGGCGTTCTGCGAGAGGTTGCCGTGGAGGTCGACGGCGGGGATGCCGGCGTCGGTCAGGGTCTTGGCGAGCTTGCGGGCGTGGTGCTTGGTCCGCATGAACAGCAGGCGGCGTCCGGTGCCCGAGGCGAGCTGCACGATGAGCTGCTTCTTCTGGGTCTGGTCGCCGACCATGAGCACGTGGTGCTCCATGGTGGTGACCGCGGCCTGCGGATCGTCGACCGAGTGGGTGACGGGGTTGGTCATGTAGCGGTTGACCACCTTGTCCACGCCGTTGTCGAGCGTGGCCGAGAAGAGCAGGCGCTGGCCGTCCTTCGGCGTGGTGTCGAGGAGCTTCTTCACGACGGGGAGGAAACCGAGGTCGGCCATGTGGTCCGCCTCGTCGAGGATGGTGACCTCGACGGACTCGAGCGAGATGAGCTTCTGGCGCATCAGGTCCTCGAGGCGGCCGGGGCAGGCGATGACGATGTCGACGCCGGCGCGGAGCGCCTTCTCCTGGCGCTGCTGGGACACACCGCCGTAGATCACCGTGGTGTTCAGGCCGAGCTCCCGGGCGAGCGGCTCGACCGTGGCGTTGATCTGGGTGGCGAGCTCACGCGTGGGGGCGAGCACGAGCGCCAGCGGACGCCCCGGCTTCCGGCGGTAGGCCGCTTCCTGCTCGGCGAGGCGGGTGACCATCGGCAGCGCGAAGGCGAGGGTCTTGCCCGAGCCGGTGCGGCCGCGTCCGAGGACGTCGCGCCCGGCCAGGGAGTCCGGGAGGGACTTGACCTGGATGGGGAAAGGTTCGGTGATCCCCTGCGCGGAGAGGTTCTCGACCAGCGCTTTGGGCACACCGAGGGCAGCAAAAGTAGTCATGTGAAGTACAGGAACTTTCTTCTCATCTTCCCCGGCACCGGTCGGCGCGGGGGTTCGCCGAAGAAAAGTCAGACAGTGTCCACCGCGCTTCCGGTTCCGGAAGCTGGATGCGGGACAAAAGAATGCGTTCTAGCGACGCAGGCTGCGCATCTCACTGGCGGAACCGATCCGCCCTGCGCAGGCAAGTATCCCCAGTTTACCAGCAGAGCAGCCCCGAGCCCGCATCGGCACCCGGCGGCGCGGCCGCCGTTCCCGTCACCGGGACGATCCGCTCGCGGACGACGGCGTCGAGGCAGGGGCCCTGCCGGGCCTCGGCCTGCAGGGCGTCGATGATCCGGGGCAGCTCCGCCGAGGCGGCCCGTCATTCGACGCGTCGGCGGGCGCGGACGAGGCTGATCGACGCCGCGGGGTGAGGGAGAGCGCCGCCCGGACGATCTCCGCGCGGGTCGATTCGACGTCCGGCCGGCGTCGGGCCGGGATGACCCGGGTGCACCGGGCGCCGCCCGGTGCACCCGGGGACGGAAGGGCCGCCCGGCCCGCTGCCGGTAGCCTTGGAGGTGATGGAGCCACTAGCGCAGACCCCCGACCAGCCGCACCGCACCCAGCCCGTGTCCTTCGTCCGGCGGGGCTCGCGCCTGCAGGGACGGCGCCGCGAGGCGTGGGACGAGCTCGCCGAGGCCTTCCTCGTCGAGGTGCCGCGCGTGGAGAACGCCGACACCTCCGTGGCACCCGGGTTCGTGTTCGATGCCGGAACGGTGTTCGGGCGGACCGCACCGCTCGTCGTCGAGGTGGGTTCGGGACTCGGCGAGGCCATCACGCACGCCGCCGGGCTCGACCCGGACCGCGACTACCTCGCCCTCGAGGTCTACCGCCCGGGACTGGCGCAGACGATGCTGCGCATCAGCCAGAAGGAACTGACGAACGTGCGCACCGCCCAGGTCGATGCGGCAGCGGCCTTCGCGGGGATGATCCCGGCGTCGTCCGTCGCCGAGCTGTGGACGTTCTTCCCCGACCCCTGGCACAAGGCCCGCCACCACAAACGCAGGCTCGTCAAGGACGACTACGTCGAGCTCGCGGCGCGTGTCCTCGAACCGGGCGGCATCTTCCGCCTGGCCACCGACTGGTCCAGCTACGCGGTGCAGATGCGCGCGGCCCTGGACGCGAGCAGGCACTTCGAGAACCTGCACCACGGCGAGCGCGCCGGCGCGGCGAGTCCCCTCACCCAGGTGTGGGACAGCGGGGTGGAGTCCGTCGTGGGTGGCGCTCCGGTGCGGGAAGGCCGCGACCCGGTGAGCACCGGCAACACGGGCCTCAACGAAGGCGTCGACGAGCGCGGCGGGTGGGCGCCGCGCTTCGACGGGCGGACCCTCACGAGTTTCGAGAACAAGGCGATCGCGGCCGGACGGATGGTCTTCGACCTCACCTACCGCCGCCGCTGACCGGGCATCAGGGGAAGCAGGCGCTATGGGACTCTTCGACCGCCGGGCCTGCCCGGGGCGAGGGCGCGGGACGGATCCCATCGTCGCGTTCTGGCAGTGGTGGGCGGACGACGGCGAGGACCTGCTGACCACCGCCACACGGGCCGGGGACTTCGAGGCCTACGTCGACGAGATGACCCGGAGGGTGCGGGCGATCGCCCGTGGCCTCGAGTGGGAGACGCGGACGGGTGTCGACGCCGAGCACACCCTCTGCGTCTCCAGCGGTGGTGATGCCGCGCTGCGTCCCGTGGCCGAGCGCTGGTACCGGGCGTCCCCGCCGTCGAGCTGGCGCTGGGAGTTCCTCCCCGCCCGCAGCGCCAGGCCCGACATGCTCGATTCGACCATCACCTACCGCGGCAGGACCTTCGACCTGAGCCGTACCCGCGTCCACGCCGCCGTCGCACCCAAGGGCGACGGCCTGATCGTCTCGGTGCACAACCCCGGGTTCACGGGCCAGTGGGACGACGAGCACGGCCTGTGCGTCCTGCTGCTCGAATGGCTGCTCGGCGAGGACGACGTGGAACGCTGGGTCCGCCGCGTGGACTGCATCGCCGACGACGTCGTGGACAGCATCCCGGCGTCGGACCTGCCCGCCCGGGTGACGGACCTGGCGCGGACCCTGCCCGATCCGGGCTGGCTCCTGATGCAGGGGACGCTCGGCACCGGCGACCCGGTGCTCGTGCGGGTCCTGCGCCCGCTGCGGTGGATCGACCATCCACGGTTCGACCTCCACACGGCACTGCGGGTCCCGTTCGACGCCGACGGGCAGGGCCTTCCCCGGCCGTCGGCCCTGGGCGCCCTGGACGAGCTGGAGGACGCCCTCGTGCGCGGCCTCGGCCGCCGCGGGATGCTCGTCGCGGCCGAGACCTCGAGGGGGATCAGGACGTTCCACTTCTATTCGGACTCCGAGGACCAGAACGGGCGGGACGTCCTCGATGCCGCCGCGCGGGAGCGGCGCCCCGTGACGGCCAGGCACGTGCTCGACCCCGGCTGGAAGAAGGTGCAGGACTTCGCCTGACGCGTGCCGGCCGGCACCGAACGATGCCGGCCGGCAGCGGGTCGGGCCCGTGCGACGACGGGCACCCTCGACGCGACGGCAGCGCGGCGGATCAGGCGAGGGCCGGCGTGTCCCAGAGGTTCAGGACGGTGCCGATGTTCCTCTCCTCGGCGACGCGGTAGAGGTCCGTCGCCCATGCGACGTCCTCCACGGGCATCCCCCCGACGGAGTAGAGGATGATCTCGTCGTCGTCCCGGCGACCGGGGAGCTTCCCGGTCGCGATGTCCGCGATCTCCTCGATCTTCGAGGGAGGCAGCGTCCCGTTCTCGAGGAGCCCGAACCAGTGCGAACCCGGGATGCCCAGGATCTGGTAGGCGGTGGGGCCGTATTCCTCCAGCCAGGCCTGGTAGAGGCCTTCAGCGTCGATCACGAGGCGTGCGTCCTGGAGGAAGTCGTCGTCGAACCGGGCAGCGGCCGGGAGCAGCAGCAGGGCGCCCGGCTTGATGGCGGACTTCGGGAAGTACGGGAACGCCTCGCTTCCGGCGGCGTCGGTGGTGGTGGTCGCCATGACGATGTCGGCATCGGCGATCGCCTCCTCGATCGTCTCGGCCGCGATGACGCGGCTGAGCTGCGGGAACTTCGCCGTGGCCCAGTCGACGAACGCCTGTGTGCCGGCGGCGCTCCGGCCTTTCACCGAAACCGTGTCGATCGAGGGGCGGAGCGCCAACGTCGTCTCGAGGACGGACCGTGCGATCACCCCGGGGCCGATCACGGCCGCGGTCCTCGCGTCGGCTTTCGCGAGGTGCTTCACCCCTACACCGGGTACGGCGCCGGTACGGTAGGCGCTGAGGAGGTTGGCACTCATGATCGCGAGCGGCGCCCCGGTGTCCCGGTCGTTCAGCACGAAGACGTGGACCGATCGGGGCAGGCCTTTCCGACGGTTCTCCGCGTTGGAGCCGTACCACTTCACGCCCGTGGTGCCGAAGCGCCCTCCCAGGTAGGCGGGCATCGCCATGAAGCGGCGATCCGGCCCGTCCGCGGGCATGCCGTCGAACGCGGGGCGCTCGGGGAACGTGATCATCGCGCCGTGTGAATTGCCGTTCTCGCCCGCCATCCGGTAGTCGCCCTGGCGGAGGAGGACGAGAGCCTCCTCCATGACATCGGTGCAGCGGACGACATCGCCGACGCCGGCGTCGATCATGTCGGGTTCGCTGAGGTAACGGAAGTTGATTTCGGTCGACATGGGAGCTCCCTGGTGATTCACGTGGTGAAACTTCGATTACCCCAAGTGAACGCAGGGAGCGTTTCTGGTCGGTCATCCCCGGGTTTCCAGCGTGTAACTTCTCACCCGACGGGCCTGCGGAGTCTCGCGGGACGGTATCGGCGCGTGCCCGTCGCCGTGCCTACCGTCCGCGGATGTCGACGAAGACGGCAACCGCGTCCGTGAAGTGCAGGATCTCCGGACCGGCGCCACGCAGCAGGAAGTCCATCGGGCGGAGGACCCTCCCCCGGGGAGTGCGGGCTCCTCCTTCCAGCACCAGCACGGCGACCGTGGCGGGCGTGAGGGGGTGCGCCCCATCGACGGGCAGCACGCTCATCGTCCCGGTGTGCGAACGTGCGGTCATGAGGTTCACGGCGGTGGCCGGACCCCGCGGAAGAGCGACGCTCACCTCGTCCTCCCCCGGGAAAGCCGTCGCCTGCCACTCCTCGAGGGCCACTGCGGTGCCGGCGATCTCCAGAACGACGCCGGCACCCGACGCGAGGAGGAACGTCCTGTCGATCCCGGGGAAGCGGGAGAACGACGCATCATGCCTCAGGTCCGCGACGCTGATCCGCCAGTCGAAGTCGGCTGCGGATCCCGCAGCCCGGCAGGCGGCGATCTCCCGCGTGGTCCCTGCTCCGTTCCTCCAGGCGCTGGGCGCGACATCCTGCGTCCTGACGATCGAGCCCGAGGCGGGCCGGAGGTCTCCACCACTGCCTTCGCGGACCATTCTCCCCATCCCCTCACGCTGCTGCTCCCGTCGCGGCTGCTGGCTCCCGGACCGTGTCACGCAGAGTTAACACTCCGCTCGCCTGGCCGAAACACCCGATCTGTCTACTGTAGTTCAACAGTGTTTCACTTGAAGCAACAGGAGGCGACGGGAACCCCATGACAAGTCTTGCAACCCCGAAGGCGCAGACCGCGACGCCGGGACCGGTCGAGGCGGGCCGCATCTCCCTGGCGGACATCGCGAAGGCCCACGACGTGCGGTTCCTGCTCGCCACCTTCGTGGACATGACGGGCAAACCCTGCGCGAAACTCGTGCCGGTGGAGGCGGCGGACGAGCTCGAAGCCGGTGCGATGGGCTTCGCGGGATACGCAGCCGGCCTCATCGGCCAGAAGCCCCAGGACTCCGACCTGATCGCCGTGCCGGACCTGACATCGTTCACACCGGTCCCTTTCATCAGGAAAGGCCTGGCGATCATCCACTGCGACCCGCACGTGGACGGGAAGCCCTGGCCCTACGCGCCGCGCGTCATCCTCAAGAACACCCTGGCCGGGCTGGCGCAGGAGGGGATGCAGGCGAAGATCGGCGCAGAAGTCGAGTACTTCCTGGTGAACAGGAACCCGGACGGGACACTCAGCACGGCCGATCCCAAGGACGATTCACCCCACCCGTGCTACGACGCCCGCGGGGTCACCCGCATGTACGAGCATCTGACGTCCATCTCCGAGGCCATGAATGGCCTGGGCTGGGGCAACTACGCCAACGACCACGAGGACGCCGCCGGCCAGTTCGAGCAGAACTTCGACTACGCCGACGCCCTGACCACCGCCGACCGCGTCGTCACCCTCCGCTACATCCTCAATATCCTCGCCGACCAGCGCGGCATGACGGCGACCTTCATGCCCAAACCGTTCACGGACCGGACGGGTACCGGACTGCACCTCCACCTGTCCCTGTGGGCAGGTGACGACGCGCTGTTCCCGGACGCGGAAGACACGCGCGGGCTCGGACTGTCCGCGCTGGCGTACTCCTTCATCGGCGGCCTCCTGGAGCACGCCCCGGCCCTGCAGGCCTTCCTGGCGCCGACCGTCAACTCCTACAAGCGCTCCGGAGCCACGACGAGCTCGTCGGGGGCGACCTGGTCGCCGCGAAAGGCCTCCTTCGGCGGCAACGACCGCACGCATCTGGTCCGTGTCCCGGACGACAGGAGAATCGAACTCCGTTCCGGGGATGGCGCCGCGAATCCGTACCTCGCCATCGCCACGGCCATCGAGGCAGGACTGGACGGCGTCAGATGCACGACCGACCCGGGATCGCCGTCCGGTCCGGGAGAATCGCGGCCTGACGCCCACCTGCTGCCCGCCACGCTCCTGCACGCGGTCGAGGCCCTCCGGCGGGACCCCGTGATCCTCTCCAGTCTCAGTGGCGACGCAACGATCGGCAGGTACTACGCCGACGCCAAGGAGGAGGAGTTCCTGAGCTGGCACAACCAGGTCAGCGACTGGGAGATCCGCACGTACCTCACCTCCATCTAACCCCCCAGCAAAGGACGACTCATGTGCGGAATCGCCGCGCTGCAGCTGCGCAACCCATCGCTGCACCCCCGGATGGGCACCCTGCTGTCCTCGATGCTGTGCCAGATCGTGGACCGCGGCCCGGATTCGGCCGGCCTGGCCGTGTACGACGTCCCGGGCCTGGTCTCGCCGGGGACCTCGACCCTGAGCCTCCTCGGTCGACACCAGGGCAGGGACGCCTCGATCATCACGGCGTCCCTCGGCGATCTGCTGCCTTCGGATGCCTCCCCGACCGTGCAGATCATCGGCGACACCACCCTGGTCAACGCGGCCGTCCCGACCGACCTCCTGGTCAAGGCCGTCAGCGAGACGCTTCCCGGCTCGACCATCACCGGGCGGGGTGAGCACGTGGCCGTGATGAAGAGCGTCGGCCACCCCATGGAGATCGCCGCCGACCACGGTCTCGAGTCCATGGCCGGGAGTCAGGGCCTGTCCCACACCCGGATGGCCACCGAATCAGCAGTCACCGCCGGCGGGTCCCACCCGTTCTCCGTCGCGGACGACCTCTGCCTGGTCCACAACGGCTCCTTCTCCAACCACGCCACGGTCCGCCGGAACCTCCTGCGGGAAGGAGTGGTCTTCGACTCGGACAACGACACCGAGGTCGGCGCCCGCTACATCGCCTCCCGCCTGACGCAGGGCGACTCGCTCGAGGAAGCCCTGGTCAACCTCGGCAGGGTCCTCGACGGCTTCTACACCCTCGTGGTCACCACTGCGGACGGCATGGCGGTCGTCCGCGACCCCATCGCCTGCAAGCCGGCCATCATCGCCGAGACGGACGACTACGTCGCCATGGCGTCGGAATACCGCGCCCTTGCTGCACTGCCCGGCATCGGAAGCGCCCGCATCTTCGAACCGGAACCCGGAAAGGTCTACACATGGTCACTCTGACACTGCCCGACGCCGCCGCACCCACGGAGGGCGCCGGCGCGGAAGCGGCCGGGACGAGCACGATCGATCTCGGGACGGCGCCCGTCCGCGAGCTCAACCAGGCCCTGCACGACGCCGTGGACGGCCAGTCCTGGACGGTCACCTCCCCCGGCGGCAGACACAGTCTCGCCGTCGGTATCACCGCGGACATCGACGTCGCCATCGAAGGTCATGCCGGTTACTACGCGGCAGGCATGCACCAGAAGGGGAGCGTGACCATCACCGGCAACGCCGGGGTCGGGCTGGCGGAGAACATCATGTCCGGCACCGTCCACGTCACGGGTGATGCGTCCCAGTCCGCGGCAGCCACGGGACACGGTGGCCTGGTCGTCATCGACGGCAACGCCGGGGCCCGCTGCGGGATCTCCATGAAAGGCGTGGACATCGTCGTGGGCGGCAGTATCGGGCACATGTCCGCGTTCATGGCACAGGCCGGGCGCCTGGTGGTCTGTGGTGACGCAGGCGACGCACTGGGCGACTCGATCTACGAGGCCCGGATCTACGTCCGGGGTTCCGTCGCCTCCCTGGGGGCGGACTGCATCGAGAAGCCCATGACGCCCGAGCATCTCGACGAACTCGCAGGCCTGCTCGCCGCTGCCGGGCGGACGGACAGCCCGGCGGACTTCAAGCGCTACGGCTCGGCCCGCAAGCTCTACCACTTCAACGTCCACAACTCGACGTCGTACTAGCAAGGACACTCCCATGACCCTTCCCCCGGTCCAGCAGGACGCCCCCGCGCACATCCCTGCTCCGCACGCCCCCGCCCCGAACACCGCCGAGTCGGGTCTGCGGGAATCCGCGACGTTCGACCGCGCGACCATCGCCGATATCCAGCGCGCCGCCGCCACCGGCGTCTACGACATCCGGGGCTGGGGTGCCAAGCGCAAGGTCCCCCACTTCGACGACCTGCTGTTCCTGGGGGCTTCGATGTCCCGCTACCCGCTGGAGGGCTATCGCGAGAAGTGCGACACCGACGTCGTCCTCGGCGACCGTCACGCCAGCAGGCCCCTCCACCTGCAGACCCCCGTGACCATCGCCGGCATGAGCTTCGGCGCCCTGTCGGCCAACGCCAAGGAGGCACTGGGCCGTGGGGCGAGCGAGGTCGGCACCTCCACCACGACGGGCGACGGCGGCATGACGCCCGAGGAGCGGGGCCAGTCCAGGCACCTCGTGTACCAGTACCTGCCGTCCCGCTACGGCATGAACCCGGACGACCTGCGCAAGGCGGACGCCATCGAGATCGTGCTGGGACAGGGAGCCAAGCCCGGCGGCGGCGGCATGCTGCTCGGCCAGAAGATCACCGAACGCGTCGCCGGCATGCGCACCCTGCCGGTGGGCATCGACCAGCGCTCCGCCAGTCGCCACCCGGACTGGACCGGTCCGGACGACCTCGAGATCAAGATCGGCGAACTGCGGGAGATCACCGACTGGAGGACGCCCGTCTACGTCAAGATCGGCGCGTCACGCCCCTACTACGACACCGCGCTGGCCGTGAAATCCGGTGCCGACGTCGTCGTGGTCGACGGGATGCAGGGCGGCACCGCCGCGACGCAGCAGGTCTTCATCGAGAACGTCGGCATCCCCACCCTCGCCGCCATCCCGCAGGCCGTCCAGGCACTCCAGGAGCTCGGCGTCCACCGGAAGGTCCAGCTCATCGTCTCCGGCGGCATCCGCACGGGGGCCGACGTGGCCAAGGCGCTGGCCCTCGGCGCCGATGCGGTCGCGATCGGGACGGCGGCCCTCATCGCGCTGGGCGACAACGACCCCAGGTACGCGGCCGACTACAGTGCGCTGGGCTCCGCGGCAGGGTTCTACGACGACTTCCAGGACGGCCGCGACCCCGCGGGCATCACCACGCAGGACCCGGACCTCGCCTTGCGCCTGGACCCGGTCGCCGGGGGCCGGCGCCTGGCCAACTACCTCCGCGTCCTGACGATGGAGGCCCAGACCATCGCCCGGGCCTGCGGGAAGTCGCACCTGCACAACCTCGAACCCGAGGACCTCGTCGCCCTGACCATCGAGGCCTCCGCCATGGCGAGAGTCCCGCTGGCAGGCACCAGCTGGATCCCCGGTGCAGGCTAGGAGACCTCGATGACCACGTCCACCGATTACGTCGTCGTCGGCGCCGGCCTGGCGGGTGCAGCGACGGCCTGGCAGCTCGCCAGGCGGGGCCATCAGGTCACGATCGTCGAACGCACGACTCCGGCGAGCCATGACGGCAGCTCCCACGGATCGGCCCGCATCTTCCGCTATGCCTACCCCGACCCCTTCTATGCCCGGGCCGTGGTCGAGTCGAGGGCCCTGTGGGACGAACTCGATCGGGCCAGCGGGCTGGAACTGATCACCCCGGCCGGCGCCGTGGACTACGGTCCGCACCGCGGGCCGGACCAGCTGGCCCGGGTCCTCGCCGGCGCCGGGGTCGACCACGAGCTGCTCAGCGCGGCCGAGGCACGATCACGGTGGCCGCAGATCGCCTTCGACACGCCCGTCCTGTGGCACCCCGGCGCCGGGGTCATCGACGCCGAACGTTCCGTGCACGCGATGGTCGGGCAGGCCATACAGCACGGCGCGACGGTCCTGACCGGATGGAGTGCAGCGAGGGTGGAGGAGCACGGGGCGGGCTACCGCGTGCACTCCGAGGCAGGGGAGACGATCGAGGCCGGACACGTGGTCGTCAGCGCCGGCGGGTGGCTACCCGCACTGATGGGACACCTCCCGTTGCCGGCCGGATTCCTCGCGGGGCTGCCGCGGATCACCGTCCGCCAGGAACAGGCGTACCACTTCCGCTATCGCACGGACGAGCCATGGCCCACCTTCATCCACAAGAGCGCCGACCTGCAGACCTATGGGCTACCCGGAGGACGCGACGCAGGCTTCGCAGGCCAGAAGGTCGCCGAATACAACGGCGGCGGAATCATCCCCTCGGCCGCCGAACAGACCGGCACGGTCGACCCGCGCAACAGGCTCCGGGTGGTGGACTACGTCAGGAAGTACCTCCCGGGCGTCGATCCCGAGCCGTATGCCGAGACCACCTGCCTGTTCACCAATACGCCCGACGAGGACTTCATCGTCGACCGCGCACACGGGATCACCATCCTCTCCCCGTGTTCGGGGCACGGGGCGAAGTTCGCACCCCTGATCGGCCGGTGGGCAGCCGATCTGGCCACCGGTTCGGGCAGCGTCCCGGCCCGCTTCCGCCCGTCCCTGAACATCAGCCACAGCTGATACCCCTGCCCGCTCCCCGCCAGAATCGGAACCATCGTGCCCTCCCCCGCCACCCCTGCCACCCCGACCACCCCGACCACCCCGACCACCCCGACCACCCCGACCACCCCGACCACTGTCAGCGGCCTGCTGCGGAGCATCGCCGCCGTAGGCAGGGACAGGGTGCGCGGCGGGTTCTCGCGACCCGTCTTCTCCTCCGCCGAGATGGACCTGAGGAGCTGGTTCGTCGAGCAGGCAGAAGAGCGCGGGCTGGAGGTGGTCACGGACTCCAACGGGATCATCTGGGCGTGGTGGGACACGGCCTCGGGCGTCCGGCAGGACGCGGTCGTCACAGGTAGCCACCTCGATTCGGTACCCGGCGGCGGCGAGTACGACGGACCTCTCGGCGTGGCATCGGCCCTGGTCGCCGTCGACATCCTCCGGGCACGGGGAACCAGCCTCGAGCGCCCCCTGGCGATAGCCGTCTTCCCCGAGGAGGAAGGCTCGCGGTTCGGAATCGCCTGCCTCGGATCACGCCTCCTCACCGGCGCCATCGACGCAGACAGTGCCCGCCGGCTCACGGACGCGGACGGCACCACCTATGCGGACGCCGCGGCGTCCCAGGGCCAGGACCCCGGGCTGATCGGCGTCGACGCCCGCACCCTTGCACAGCTCGGAGTCTTCGTGGAGTTGCATGTCGAGCAGGGACGCGGTCTGATCGACCTCGACCAGCCCGTGGCCATCGGCTCGTCCATCCTGGGCCACGGCCGATGGAAGCTGAGCGTCGGCGGCCAGGGCAACCACGCCGGCACCACGCTCATGACGGACCGGCGGGACCCCGTGGTCGCCGCCGCGAAGATGATCGTCAGCATCCGGGAGATCGCCAGGACACACCCGGGCGCCCGGGCAACGGTGGGCCGGCTGCAACCGGTTCCCGGAGGCACCAATGTCATCGCCTCGCGGGTGGACCTGTGGATCGACGTACGCCACCCCGATGACGCGGTCACCGCGGCCGTCGTCGAAGCCATCCGGGCCCGCACCGAGGTCCAGGCTGCCGAGGAGGGATGCACCGCCCTTCTCACCCTGGAATCCCTTAGCCCGACCGTGCACTTCGACGTCGGGTTGGGGGGCCGGCTCCAGGAGCTGATCCCCGCCGCACCGCTCCTGCACACCGGTGCCGGACACGACTCGGGCATCCTCAGCACCCACATCCCCACGGCCATGCTGTTCGTGCGGAACCCCACCGGCATCTCCCACTCACCCGAGGAGTTCGTCGAGGACGACGACGCCGAAGCAGGCGCCGTCGCACTGGCCGACTCGCTCGCCGGGCTGCTCTCCTGAGGCGGTCGGAGCCACCGTGCCGGCCCCGCTCGTGCTTCTACCTAGGATGGCAGCTATGACCGAACATGCTCAGGACGACGGCGGCGGGAAGATCGAGCAGGTCATCGGCACCCAGGTGAGGCATTACCGGACGGCCCAGAACCTGTCATCGGCCGAACTCGCGGCTCGGACAGGGCTGTCCAAGGGCATGATCTCGAAGATCGAGACCGCCAGCACCTCCTGCTCGCTGACGACACTGCAGCGCCTGGCGGACGGACTGGCGATCCCGGTCACGGCGCTCTTCCGCGGAGCGGACACCGACCGTGATGCCACCTTCACCAAGCGCGGCGCAGGCAGCGTCACCGTCCGCAGCGGCACACAGCACGGACATGAATACCACGTGCTGGGAACCCTCAAGGGCCGACCCGACGCGCTCGAGCCCACCCTCGTCACGCTGACCGACGCCTCCGATGTCTTCCCCCTGTTCCAGCACCCGGGTACCGAGTTCATCTTCATGCTCGCCGGGAAGATGGTGTACGGGCACGGGCCGTACGAGTACGCCATGGAGTCCGGGGATTCACTGCTCCTCGACGGAGAAGGACCCCACGGACCGCTCGAGCTCCTCGAACTCCCCATCCAGTTCCTCGCCGTCGCCGCCCGCTGAACGGGTCCTCGGTGTCCGGGCCCCAGCGGTTCGGGGCTCGGCACACGCTTCGGGGCCCGACCGGGACGGCCCTACCCGGCGCCGGGAGGCCCTGACGCCGCCGAGGGGGAACCCGCGTCCCTCAGCTGTTCCAGGGACGGATATCGATGACGAAGGTATCCCACGGGGAGTTGCGTGCGGGCAGCGACCCAGCTGTAGCTGGGGACCTGCAGCGGGCAGGACCGCACCGCGCGGGAGCCCTGCTGCCGGGCCCAGGCTTCCACGTCCGCCACGTCACGGCGAAGCTGGCGCACGAGGTGCGACGAGTCCTCGAAGCCCCACTGCGGGCGCAGGCGATGGATGAACTGCACCCGGACCCGCCGACCATAGATCTGTTCATCGAAGTCGAGGAGGAAGGCCTCGATCAGCCGCACGCCGTCCTGCGCGTAGTAGGTGGGCCGACTGCCCAGGGAGATGGCCGCAACGTATACCCGTCCGTCCCCCTGCGGGTCCACCTGCACCGTGCCGGCCCACACGCCGTCCTCGAGGATCACGGAGTCACCGGCGATGTTCGCCGTCGGAAAGCCGAGAAGGCGGCCGCGCTTGTCCCCGTGGGCAACGACCCCCTCGACGACGCGGTCGTGCCGACGGTCCACCGGCGGTCGCCCGATATCGGGTGTCTGCATTTTCTTCACCTTTTCCAAGAAGCACGGGACCGAGCTGGTTGAGGACGGGAGGCCGGCCGAGTGAGCCGACCCGTACGTGCATTCAGCGTGGCGGTGGTCCGGCCCAGGGGTTCTCGATGCCGATGTACTGGATGGTGGTGTACTCCGCGATGCCCTCTGCTCCGCCCTCCCGGCCGATGCCCGACTGCTTCACGCCGCCGAAGGGCGCCGCTGCGTTGGAGATGACCCCGACGTTCAGGCCCAGGAGCCCGAACTCGATGCGGTCACCGATGCGCAGTCCGCGGGAGATGTTCTCGGTGAAGACGTAGGAGGCGAGCCCGTACTCGGTCGAGTTCGCCAGCTCGACCGCCTCGTCCTCGGTCGAGAAGGTCACCACGGGTGCGACCGGCCCGAAGATCTCCTCGCGGACGACCCGGGCGTTCCGGGGCACATGCGTCAGCAGGGTGGGCTGGAAGAAGTATCCGGGGCCGTCGATGCGCGACCCGCCGACGACCACTGTCGCTCCCTGCCTCACCGCGTCCAGCACGAACTCCTCGACGGCGTCCCTCGCCCTGGCCTCGATCAGCGGACCGACGTCGGTGCCCTCGTCGGTCCCGTCGCCCACCGTCAGGGCCGACATCTTCGCGGCCAGCTTGGCGACGAACTCGTCGGCCACCGATTCGTGGACGAGGAGGCGGTTCGCCGCGGTGCACGCCTCGCCCATGTTGCGCATCTTCGCAGCCATGGCGCCCGCGACGGCCTTGTCGATGTCCGCGTCCTCGAAGACGATCAGCGGGCCGTTGCCGCCGAGCTCCATCGAGGTGCGCAGCACGTTGTCCGTCGCCAGCTTCATCAGGTGCTTACCGACGGGTGTGGACCCCGTGAAGGACACCTTCCGCAGCCGTGGATCAGCCAGGATCGGTTCGGAGACGGCCGACGCCGATGCCGAGGACACCACGTTGAGCACACCGGCCGGGAGACCGGCGTCGATCATGATCTGGGCGAAGTACTGCGAGGTCAGAGGCGTGAGGCGGGCCGGTTTGAGCACCATGGTGCAGCCCGCGGCGACGGCGGGAGCGATCTTGCGGGTCGCCATGGCCAACGGGAAGTTCCACGGGGTGATCAGCAGGCACGGGCCGACCGGCTTGCGCGAGACGAGCATCCGCAGGTCGCCCTCCGGCGCCTCCGAGTAGCGGCCGTAGTCGCGGACAGCTTCTTCGGAGAACCAGCGCAGGAACTCGCCGCCGTACTTCACTTCGCCGAGGGCTTCGGGGAGGGGCTTCCCCATCTCGAGGGTCATCAGGAGTGCCAGGTCATCGGCGCGGTCCTGAACGAGGTCGAAGGCCCGGCGGAGGATCTCCGAACGGGATCGGGACGAGGTCCGGGCCCACGATTCCTGTGCCTCGGCGGCAGCATCCATGGCCGCCTGCGAGTCCCTGCGGGTGGCGGAGGCCATGGTCGCTATCACCTCGCCGGTGGCAGGGTTCTCCACCGGGAAGGTGCCGCCGTCGGAGGAGTCCCGCCACGTGCCGTCGATGAGGAGGCCGGTGGGGGTCCGCGCCAGCACGTCGCCGGTCCTCTCCCGGATCGTCGGTGGGTCCAGGATCAGGTCGGTGTTGCTCATGTATCAGCCTCTTCGTCGGATTGCTGCCGGATCGGGCAGGGGGACGTGCAGGGGATGTCGAGGCCGGGCGCGCACGGGGTGTCGTGCCCGGCTGCCGCCCGGCGCCGACCTCAGTGCCCGTCCGCGCCGGGGCCCTGCCGGGAGATGTCCTGGAGTCGGGCGTGGCGTAGCAGTTCGAACTCGGGGTCCTTGCGGAGTTCGAGGATCAGCGAGATGCCGAGGAGGGCCACGATGATCGTGAAGGGCAGGGCGGAGAGCATCGCCGCCTGTTGCAGGGCGGCGAGCCCGCCGGCGGCGAGGAGCAACACCGCGCAGAGCCCGGTGAGGAGCCCCCACAGCGTGAGGACGGGCTTGGAGGGTGTCAGGGTGCCCCTGGACGAGAGCATGCTCAGCACGTAGGTGTTCGCGTCGGCACCGGAGATGAAGAACAGTGCCACCAGCAGCACGGTCAGAACGGCGGTGACCTCGGAGAGCGGGAGCTGGTCGAGCATCGTGAAGAAGGCGGAGTTGATGTTGGCGGTGGTGGCCTCCCCGATACCGGCTCCGTCCATGTCCATCTTGATGGCCGCGCCACCGAAGATGGTGAACCATGCGAAGAACACCAGGCTGGGCACCAGGAGCACGCCGGCCACGAACTGTCGGACGGTACGGCCCTTCGAGATCTTCGCGAGGAACACCCCGACGAAGGCCCCCCAGCTGAGCCACCACGCCATCATGAAGTACGTCCACCACTGCATCCACTGAAGGTCCTCCGGCGTGGAGGGGGTGATCAGGCTGGTGGTGAAGAACTCGCTGGCGTACTGGCCGATGGACCGGAAGAAGAGGTTGGAGATGAAGTTCGTCGGCCCCATCACGAAGACATAGACCGCCAGGAGAGCCGAGAGGCCCATCGTGATCTCGCTGATGTACTTGATCCCCTTGTTCACCCCGGAGAGGGCCGAGAGGGTGAACAGGACCGTGATCACGGCGATGATGACGATCTGGACGGCCAGGTTGGTCGGTAGTCCGAGGATGCGGTTCAGGCCTTCGGCGATCTGGGAGGCGCCCAGGCCGAGCGAGGTGGTGGTCCCGAACAGTGTGGCGATGATCGCGAAGATGTCGATCGCCTTGCCGAACCAGCCATCGACGAGCTTGCCGAGGACCGGCCGGAGCATCGGGGAGACGAGCCCGGGGCGTCCCTTGCGGTGGGTGGAGTAGCCGATGGCCAGCCCGAAGACCCCGAAGACGGCCCAGGCATGGAGACCCCAGTCGAAGAAGCTGTACTGCATGGCCAGGACGGCCGCGTTCATCGTCTCGGGTTCGGCGAGGGCGTGCGGTGGCGCCAGGAAGTGGGAGATGGGCTCGGCGACCCCGTAGCTGACCAGTCCGATGCCCATGACCGCCGAGAGGATCATCGCCAGCCACGCCCACGTGCTGTACTCGGGGCGGGCGTCGTTCGAGCCGAGCCGGATGCCGCCGTACCGGCTGAAGGCCAGATAGAGCAGCAACCCGATGCTCAGCAGGGTCACGATCAGGTAGCTCCAACCGACCGACCCCGTCGCCCAGTTGATACTCGCCGTCATGACCCCGTTCAGGGAAGCCGGGGACAGCGAGGCCCAGAGCACGAACGCGACGATGAGAGCGATCGAGGCGATGAACACTGCTCCCGGCCTGGTTCTCCGGGACGCGTGATCGTCATGAGAACGGGTCGGGGTGGGTGGATCGAGGTGCTGGACCACGGTTTGCTCCGGTTTCTTTCGCGAGGGGGAAGGGCTCACTTCTCGGGCGGATTCACAGCTGGGTGAGATCGTCGCTGTCGTAGAAGCGCCCCGCTTTGTAGATGATCGGCGGCGTCTCGACGACTTCTGCGTGTCGGACACGGCAGATGAAGACGGTGTGGGTCTTGGCCTGGAACCGTTCGCGGATCTCGGCCTCCAGTGAGGCCGGGGATCCGTCGATCAACGGGCTCCCGTTCGGTCCTGCATGCCAGTCGACCTCGGCGAACTTGTCGGCGGACTTGGAGGCGAAGGTCGCGATGGTCTCCCGCTGCCCGGTGCCGAGGATGTTGATACCCAGGTGGGTCGCGGCGAACAGTGCCGGGTAGGTGGACGAGGTCTTCTGGATGCACACCATGACCAGCGGTGGTTCCAGGGAGATGGAGGCATAGGCGTTGACCGCCAGCCCCTTGGGAGCGCCCTGGTCCTGCGTGGTCACGACGGTCACGCCGGTGATGAACTGACGATTGAAGGTCTTCATCACCTGCGGATCGGGTTCGCCCGAGAAGTCGTCGAGGGTGATGTCGTCCGACGTCGACGGCGCGTCGCTGAGATGGCGAATGCCCAGGCTGTGCAGCAGCTCCGAGCCGTCCCACGTGACCTCCTCCCGGTCGATCTTCCCGTTCACGAGGTTCACGTGGTTGCAGCCGCGCGTCTGCACGCGGCGGTTCGTTGCCGGCACGCCGAGGAAGGTCTCCGTGTGGGTCCCGGTCGTCGTCCAGAAGATCGCAGCGGTGTCGTCCTCGGTGACCACGGAATCGATGGTCGTCACCAGGTCCGGGAAGCCGGAGCGGATCGCCTCGATCTCGTTCTGCAGATCGACGAGTCCTGCGTGCTTGCCGCTGGAGCGGCTGACCCTCACGTAGTCGGAGGTGACGATGGATGCCAGGGCGGCCACGTCTCCGTGGTCCCACGCGGCACCCCAGGTGGAGTCAAGAGTCTCTCGGAATGTCTGTTGCATGGTAGTAGACGTTAGCCACGTCACATATCCGAGTCAATACATAGCGGTGACCGAGTATTAAGTCGCTGTGAACATCGTGTTTCCCGGCACAACACCCAACAACCTTGACGCGCTGCCGGGAGGGCTCTAACGTTTGATGCATGCAACAGCTTCTGGATTCCGAGCATCAGGACCGCGATGTAGACGAAAGCGAGCGCCCCTTGCTCGACCGCGTACGCCGGCTGGTCCTCAGCGGCGGCTTCTCGCCGGGCGCGCCGCTCTCCGAGGTCTTCCTGGCGCAGGAGTTCGACGTGAGCCGCACCCCCATCCGGGAGACGCTGAAGCAGTTGCAGCACGAGGGACTCGTGGAGATCCGCCCGAAGGTCGGGACCTTCATCCGGGAACCGACACGTCGGGAGATCGTGGAGCTGTTCCAGCTCAAGGAGAGCCTGGAAGGTCTTGCTGCCGGCCTGCTGGCCCGTCGCGGCTCGGTCCCGGAACTGGGGGTGCTCGAGCACAACATCGAGGAGTCCGACCGTGCGGCGGTGGACCAGGACGCCACCCGGTACGCGGCACTCGTCCACGAGTTCCACCGCACCATCATCACCGGCGCGGAGAACTCCAAGCTGGTGGAGCATTACGACCGCCTGATGAATCAACTGGCGTACCACCGGCTCGTGCTGCGCACCGCGGAGCACCCCGGCCGGATCAGGGCATCGACGGGTGAACACCGCGCGGTGCTGACGATGATCCGCGACAAGGACCATTTCGGAGCCGAGGCCGCCATGCGGAACCACGTCCACGCCTCGGCACGGGAGGTCCTCACCGATGCCCGCACCGCCCCGGTCGAGCTCTCCTCCTGATCCCCGCCGCGACCGCCGGCCGGTACGGACCGTGCCATCGGCGGCCTGAGCCTGTGTGCGAGGCAGGCCATCCCCCACGCCCCTGTTCCCGCCCCGAAAGGCCCTAGATGTCCATGACCGAGCGAACGGCCCACGGAGCTTCCGGTGCGGGCCTCCGGAAGATCGTCTACTACCAGGAGGACGTGCTGTCGGAGAACGGGCAGAGCCCCGTCCAGTCGGTGCGGCGTGCGACCGTCGCAGCCGTCGTGTCCAACCCCTGGGCGGGGACAGGTCCGGAGACGGATCTCTCCACGGCCGCCGAGGACCTCGCCCCGCTGCTGGCGCGGGTGCTCACCGACCGCCTCCTCGAGGGACTGGGCGGCGCCGAGCAGATCGAGGCGTTCGGCAAGGCCGCGATCGTGGGAACCGCGGGCGAGATCGAGCATGCGGGAGCGCTGATCCACACCCCGTTCTTCGGCAACCTCGTCCGCGAGTTCCTCGAAGGATCGTCGATCATCTGCTTCGCCGACGACCGCGCGGAGCCCGGTCAGCCGTTGGTCGTGCCGATGTGGCACAAGACCCACGCTGCGACGCGCAGCCACTACCAGACCATCACCACCAGGGTGAACGACGGCCCGCGCGCCGACGAGATCGTCGTCGTCGTCGCCGCCTCCACCGGACCCCGACCCCACCCGCGTATCGGGGACCGCAACACGGACCCCGTCGTCACATCCGCCATCCTCCAAGGAGCCCCAGCATGAGCGCACGCAAGATCGTCACCCTGGTCGAAGAAGTCCTCACCGAGGGAGGCCGGCCCGTCGAGCCCGCAGCGCGCGTGGCCGTCGTCGCGGTGGTGATCGCCAACCCGTGGGCCGGCCAGGGTTTCGTCGAGGACCTCGACCCCGGCATCGACGCGAACGCCTCCGAGGTCGGGGCCCTGCTGGCGGCTCGCGTGGTCGAAGCCCTGGGAGCCCCGGTGGAGGCCTTCGGCAAGGCCGCCATCGTCGGTCTCGACGGCGAGATCGAGCACGGCTCGGCGCTCATCCACACCCTGAAGTTCGGGAACCACTTCCGCGACGCCGCCTCTGCGACGACCCTGCTACCCGCGGTGGAGAAGCGTGGACCGGCGGGTGTCGTGTTCGACATCCCGCTTAAGCACATCACCGACGCGACCATCCGGTCGCACCACCAGAGCATCGAGGTACGTCTGGCGGACGCACCGCACGCGGGCGAGATCGTCATCGCCCTCGCTGCCGCCGCCCAGGGACGTCCCCAGCAACGCCTGGCTCCGCTGAGCAGCGAGCAGTGACCCTCCCCCAGCCCCTCCCGATCGTCCTCCTCCACGGGGTGGGGCTGGACCGCAGCATGTGGGAACCCCTGACAGCCGGGCTCCGGCGACTCCGGGACGGTCCCGTCGTCGCCCTGGACCTGCCCGGCCACGGCAGCGAGCCGGCGCTCACCGGCCCAGTCTCACTCGGCGAGCTGGCCGAGGATGTCGCCCGGCGCCTGCCGGGACGGTCCCATCTCGTGGGGTTCTCACTGGGCGCTCTCATCGCACAGCACCTGGCCCTGCACCGCCCCGACCTGGTCGCGAGCCTGACCAGTGTCAGTTCGGTCTGCCGGCGGACCCCCGACGAGTCGGTCTCGGTGCAGCGGCGGCTCGAGGGTGCCCGGGCGGACTTCCGCGGCAGCGTGGAAGCCTCGATCGAGCGGTGGTACCCCCGGGGCCAGGGGGTGGACCGCAGCAGGGTCGAACAGACGCGGACCACCCTGCTGGCGAATTCGGTGGAGTCCTACCTCCACGCATACGAGGTGTTCGCACGCGCGGACGCCGAGATCGGTCCGGTCCTCGGACTGATCGGGACCCCGTCCCTGGCCGTGACAGGAGAGCTGGATCCCGGCTCCACCCCGGAGATGACCCGCCGCCTCGGCGAGGCCATCCCCGATGCGCGCACGGTCGTGGTGCCCGGTGCCCGCCACATGCTCCCCGTGGAACAGCCGGAGGAGCTGGCTCGCATCATTGATCGCTTCATCAAGGAATCGAGTGGAGAAGACCATGTCTGAGCGATACGACCATTTCATCGGCGGACGGTACGCCGCACCCGTCGGAGACGAGTACTTCGAGAGCACCAACCCCGCCACACTGGAGATCCTCTACACGGCCGCCCGCGGCACGTCCGCGGACATCGACGCCGCCGTGGCGGCCGCCGACCGGGCGTTCCACGACCCGCGCTGGCGGGACCTCTCCCCTACCCGGCGCGGACACCTGCTACGACGTCTCGGTGACCTAGTCGGGCAGCACGCCGAGGAACTGGCGCGTCTGGAGTCCGAGGACAACGGGAAGCTCCTGCGCGAGATGAGGGGCCAGCTGATCAGCCTCCCCGAATACCTGTACTACTACGCCGGTCTGGCCGACAAGGTCCAGGGCAGCCAGGTCCCCACGAACTCGGTCCAGATGCTCAACTACACCCAGCGCGAAGCGCTCGGAGTGGTCGGCGCCATCACCCCCTGGAACTCACCCCTGACGCTGACCACCTCGAAACTGGCGCCGGCCCTGGCAGCGGGCAACACCCTGGTCATCAAGCCCTCCGAGTACACCTCGCGCACCGTGCTGCGCCTCGCGGAACTCGCCGTCGAGGCGGGATTCCCCGACGGCGTCATCAATGTGGTCACCGGATACGGCGCCGAGGCGGGGGCGCCGCTGGTGGATCACCCGGGGATCGCGAAGATCTCGTTCACCGGCTCCACCGCCACCGGTTCGCGCATCGCCGCCTCCGCTGCTGCCCGCTTCATCGGCTGCACGCTGGAGCTCGGCGGGAAGAGCCCCAATATCGTCTTCGGTGACGCGAACATCCCCAACGCCGCCATGGGCGTCGTCGCCGGCATCTTCGCCGCGGCCGGCCAGACCTGCATCGCCGGCAGCCGCGTCTTCGCCCACCGCTCGATCTACGACGAGTTGCTGGAACGGGTCGCGGACCGGGCACGCTCCATCGTCATCGGCGATCCGCTGCTCGACGAGACCGAGCTGGGTCCCCTGGCCTTCGCAGCCCAGCGGGACAAGGTGGGCTCCTACGTGGAACTCGGCGTGAGCGAGGGTGCGACGGTCCTCACCGGCGGAAAACGCCCCGACGTCGACCTGCCGGGCTACTTCTACGCACCGACCGTCCTGACCGGGGTGGACAACACCATGCGCGTCACGCGGGAGGAGATCTTCGGGCCCGTCGCCGCGATCATGCCCTTCGACACCGAGGAGGAGGTCCTCAAGCTGGCCAACGACACCGACTACGGTCTCGCGGCCGGCGTCTGGACCCAGAACCTGGCGCGCGCCCACCGGATGAGCCGACAGCTCGAAGCCGGCACGATCTGGGTGAACACCTACCGGGCGATGTCCCCGATGTCCCCGCGCCAGGGCTTCAAGAGCAGCGGCGTGGGCATCGAGCACGGGCTCGAGTCGATGCACGAGTACACGCGGCTGAAGAGCATCTGGATCAACACGGACGAGGATCCCGTCGCCGACCCGTTCGTGATGCGCGGATAGGAACCCGACCATGCCTCTCATCGATGTGAGTATCGCCGAAGGACGCAGTCCGGAGCAGCTACGCGCTCTCGTGTCCGCCCTGCACCGCGCTGCCGAGGAGACGGTCGGTGCCCTGCCGCAGAACACGACGGTCATCATCCGCGAAGTTCCCGCCACCCACTGGTCCAGGGGGGACCGGACCATCGCGGAGGCGAGGGACCAGCCCTGAGCCGATCCGACCGACCCGACCACCTGCAATCGCACCACGGAAGGCCAACAACAATGCGTTTTTCACTTTTCGCCCACATGGAACGCTGGGACGGCGACGTCAGCCATCGGCAGCTCCTGGAGGATCTCGTGGAGCTGGTGCAGCTCGCGGAGGAGGGCGGCTTCTCCACCGTCTGGACCGGGGAACACCATTCCATGGAGTACACCGTCTCCCCCAGTCCCATGCCGGTGCTCGCCTATCTCGCCGCGAAGACGACGACCATCCGCCTGGGTGCGGGAACGCTCATCGCCCCGTTCTGGAACCCCATCCGGGCCGCCGGGGAATCCGCCCTCGTGGACGTCATCAGCAACGGTCGCCTCGAACTCGGCCTAGCCCGGGGGGCGTACCAGTTCGAGTTCGACCGTCTCGCCGGAGGCATGCCCGCGGCAGCGGGTGCCCAGCACCTGCGCGAGCTTCTTCCCGCGATGCAGGCCCTGTGGCAGGGTGACTACGCCCACGAGGGCGAGATCTGGCAGTTCCCCACCTCGACCAGCGTGCCGAAGCCGGTGCAGGACACCATCCCGATCTGGGTGGCGGCACGTTCCCCCGAGTCGCACGAGTTCGCTGTGCAGAACGGCTTCAACATCATGGTCACGCCGCTGATGAAGGATGACGCCGAAGTGGCGGACCTCACCGCCAAGACCAGGGCCGCCGTGGAGAAGTTCCCCGGCTCGAAGAAGCCCGAGGTCATGTGCCTGCGCCATACCTACCTGCACGAATCCGGCGATGCGGACGGCTGGCGTCCCGGTGCCGCCGCGATCAACCGCTACTACAGGTCCTTCGATGCCTGGGCCGGGAATCGGACGACCCCGACCGATGGCTTCCTCGACCCCTCACCCGAGGCGAAGTTCGCGGACCGTCCGGAGTTCGAGCTCGACAGCCTGCACCGGTCGGCGATGATCGGCACGCCCGACGAGGTGGTCGAGCGCATCAAGCACTACCAGGACCTCGGTGTCGACGAGTTCAGCTACTGGATCGACAACGGGATGAGTCACGAGGAGAAGAAGAGGTCGCTGGAACTGTTCATCAGGGAGGTCGTCCCGGCCTTCAGCGCATGAGCCGGAGGGTTGCTCCCGGGGCAGCCGGCCCGACGACGGCGTGCAGGGTCATGCCGGCGAGGTGCCGGCCCTCGGCGGTGGCGGTGTCCACGTCCGTGCCGCGCAGGATCATCCCGAGGACGCCGGTGTAGATCAGGACGAGCCGACGCGCGAGCAGCGGCGCCTGCTGCGCGCCGACGAGGGGCGCCGCCAGGTCCTCCAGCCGGTCCAGGAGCAGCCGCGTGTCGGCGGCGAGCGTGTCCCCGAGGTCCGGCCCGGGGTGCGGGGTCTCCGCGGCGACACCGAGGAACACGCACCATCGTGAGGGCGTGAGGGCGTGCCGGTGCCGGCCGAGTGCGGTGAAGACGGCGAGCAGCTTCTCCTCGGGGGAGGGCGCCTCGTCGACGCACTCCTGCCACGTGGTGTCCCATCGGGCCAGCCGGCGACGCAGTGCCTCCGTGATCAGCCCTTCCTTGTTGCCGAAGTGCGCGTAGAGCGTGGCCGGCGAGACCCGGGCGCGTTGGAGGATCGCGTCGACAGGAGCGCTCACCCCCTGCGTCGCCGCAAGATCCTCCGCCGCATCGAGCAGCCGGTCCCGTGCCGTCGGTTGTGGTGCCATGCGACAAGGGTATAACGTTCGTTTCAATGAAACGATCGTTACAGTCCTCCGGGGTCCAGCCCCTGCTCTTCGCCACCTCCGGCGTCGCGCTCATCGCCGTCACCTACGGTCTGGCCCGCCTCGGCTACGGCCTGTTCCTGCCGGCGTTCTCCGCGGCGTTCCCCCTGACGCCCGCAGTGAGCGGACTGCTGGCCTCCGGCGCCTCGATCCTCTACTGCGTGTCCGCCGGTATCGGCTTCCGCCATGCCTCCCTCCGCCCCCGTACGGTGGCCGCGCTGGCCGGGGTCTCGGCGGCCCTCGGCAGCCTGGCGATCGCCGGCGCCTCCACCACCCCGGTGTTCGCGGGAGGTGTCCTGCTCGCCGGGACGGGAGCGGGATTCGCCTCGCCCGCCATGGTGGAGCTGGTCCGCCGCAACGCCGATCCATCGGCCCAGGGGCGGCTCCAGTCGGTGGTCAACTCAGGGACGGGGTTCGGCGTCGTCCTCGCGGGGGCCCTGTCCCTCGTGCTCGGCGAGGCGTGGCGCCTGGCGTGGGTGCTGGTGGCGGTCCTCGCCACGGCGTCGATGCTCGCCGTCCTGCGGCTGGACCGGAGCGACCGTCCCGGCACGCGTCCTGCGGGGCGACGGACTGCACCCTCGCTCGTGGCGCGATCGAGTTTCCACGGACTGGCCCGGCCGCTCATCGGGGCCCTCGTCTTCGGAAGCGGCTCGGCTGCCGTCTGGGTCTACGGCAGGGCGACGCTCGAGGAGGCCGGCGGCATGAGCGTCGGCCTGTCCGCCGGCGCCTGGATAGCCCTGGGGGTGGGCGGCGCCGGAGCCGCCGCCGTGTCCCGCCGGCTCGCGAACCACTCCGTCCCGGTGTCCTGGTCGCTGTCGACCGTCGTCACGGCGGCGGCGACCGCGCTGATCGGGACAGCACCGGGCTCCCTGGCCCTGGCCTATACCGCTGCAGCCCTCTTCGGCCTCGCCTACACGGCGGCGACGTCCGTGCTGATCCTGTGGGCGTCCGCCGTCGCGGAGGACAGCGCGGCCGGGACGTCACTCCTGTTCATCGCCCTCGTGCTCGGGCAGGCGGCCGGTGCGTCGCTCACGGGGATCCTGCTGGAGAACGCCAGCACCGCGGTCGGCTTCACGGTGGCGGCTCTCGCGTGCGCGGCCGGCGCGCTCGCGGTCCCGATGACGGCGGGCGCCGTGCGGCTGCGGTAGGGCTCCGCCCGCTCCGGGGGCTGCCGACCTCAGAAGGCCGGGCTCAGAAGGCCGACGACGGCAGGTCCCGCTCCCCGTCGCTGATGGCCGTGACGATGCGTCCGGCGACGGCGGCCGGGTCCTTGCCCTGGGGCAGCCTCGGGGCCTCCCCCGCGATGGGCCGCGTCGCGAGCCCGGTCTCCGTGTGCGGCGGACGGACGTCGAGGACCCGGACGCCCTGCCGGCGCAGTTCCAGCGTCAGCGCCTTCCCGTATGCGCTCAGCCCCGCCTTCGTGGCAGAGTACGCGGCCATGCCCGCCGTCGGGCTCTCGGCGACGACGGCACTGATCTGTGCGATGAACGAGTCCTTCCCGAGCGAGGGGGCGACCGCGCGGACGAGCCGCATGTAGCCGAGCAGGTTGACGAGCACGAGCTCGTCGAGGGTGTCGTCGTCCACCTCGGTGGCGGGACCGAAGGCCACGACGCCCGATGCGAACACCAGCCCGTGCAGCTCGCGGCCGTACACGGCGGCCGCGATGTCGGCCGGCCCGGTGGGCTTGCCCAGGTCCGCGGCGACGCGGCCCACGACGGCGTCCCCGAGTTCCTCGGCGAGGCCTCCCAGCTTGTCCGCGGACCTGCCGGACAGCGTGAGCTGGGCGCCCCGGGCCGCGAGCTGGCGGGACAGCTCGGCCCCGAGGACCCCGGTGGCGCCGACGACGAGGACATGGGCACCACTCAGCTCGGTCATGCGCCGAGTGTAGCAACGGCCGCCGCCGCCCTCCCGGGCGCCGGACCGGGAGGATCCGCCCCGCCCCGGTGCCGCCACCGGTGCCGTTACAGTGTGGACATGGCCGAGATGCGGAGCTGGCAGTCGATGGTGGACACGAACGCGGCGCTGCTCCTCCGCACCACCGGGCGGAAGCCGTCGGACTGGGCCGCGGAGGCTCGCTCCGCGGGGATCACCACGCGGGAGGAGCTGTCCCGCTGGCTCAGGGACCGGGGAGTCACCGGGTACAGCCTGATGAGCGTCGACTGGGAGGTCTTCGGGCTCCCCGAGGTCTTCCTCCGGTCCGCCGACGAGCTCTACGAGGCCCAGTACGCCGACCGGCCGGCCCTTCGGCCCCTGGCCGACCGGATCCGGCTCTGGGCCGCGGAGACGCCCGGGACCGTCATCCAGATGCGCAAGACCTACGTGTCGCTGCAGTCGTCACGGCGGAAGTTCGCGCAACTCACCCCGAGCACGAGGACCGCCGCGGATCTGTCCTTCCGCCTCGCTGTGCCGGACCTGCCCGGACTCGAACCGGTCCGCGCCGACGACCCGTTCGCCTGGCGCATCCGGCTCCGGCACGAGGACGACGTCGACGACGCCCTCCTGCGGGCGCTCAGCGCTGCGCTGGAGGATAGCCTCGGGCGTTCCTCCGCTTGAGTTCCTCGAGCTCCTGCTGGGCGGCCGCCTCCGCTTCGAGTTCCTCGAAGGCCTGCTGGAGGCGCGGCGACGACGGGTCGGTCCACGACAGTTCCTCGCGCGCCTGGGCCTGCGCCTCGAAGCGCCGCACCTCGAGTTCGGCGTTGCGGCGGGCGGCATCGATCGCCGCCGCCTCGCGGGAGGACGAGGCCAGCGCGTCGTGGACGCCGATGGCAGCCTGGGCCGCTGCGCGGCGCGCCAGCATCGCGTCGTACTCCATCGCGTTCTGCTGCACGCGCTGTTCGAGCCGGCGCACGTCGTCGTGGAGACGGCGGGCCTGCTGCTCCGCCTCGTGCAACTGGCTGGTGAGGGTCTCGAGGCGGCGCCGCGCGGTCATCGACTCACGGATCGCCGCCCGGGCGGCGTCGTCGTCGCCCCGCCGCACCGCCGCCGCCGCCGCGGCCTCGATCCGGTTCACGTAGTCGGCGGCCTCGTTCGCCGCGAGGCCCACGCGGTGGTGGTGTGCCGCGACGTCCGCCGCTCCCCGGCGCGCCTGGTCGAGGAGCGCGCGCTGCGCCTGCTGGGCCGTCCGCGCCTGGGCCCTCGGGTCCTCCTTCGCTTCCGCCGCGGCGTAACGGTTGGCCTGCACGATGCGCGTGATGCGGCGTTTGATCGACACTGTGGGACCCCCGGGTCGGTGGTTGGGTTGCTGCTGACTGGTCCAACCGGTCACCAGGTCTGCCGGTTCCCGTAGCTGTCCCGCCAGGTGGCCATGGCGGAGATCTCGGTGCGGAGGCGCTTGGTGGCCTGGTCGAGCTGGAGGGTGTCGATGGACCGGGAGGTCTGCAGGAGGCAGCGGCGCAGGTCGGCGGAGAGCTCGTCGAGCGCCCGGGCCTGCGCGGCGAGGTCGGCGGTCCACTCCTGCTTGAGGGCGCGGTTCGGTTCGCGGTCCGCGGCCCTCAGCAGGTTCTCGAGCGAGGCCGCGGCCTGGTCGATCTCCGCCGCGGCGCGCGGCAGGTCGCCGACGGGACGTCTCTGCGCCCCGGCCTCCGCGAGGGCGAGGTGCGTGGCGCGGGAGGAACGCTTGAGGTCACCGATGAGGCGCGCGGGCTCCCTCGTCAGCCGGTCAGGGGCGTAGGCACGGGCGGCCAGCATGCCACGGTCCTTCGTGCGCTCGATGATGTGAGACCGCCTGACCTTGCGCACCACCAGCCAGCCCGCGACACCCGTCCCGGCACCGAGGGCCGCGAGGACGCCGGCGCCGACCACGAGGGCCTCGACGAAGAGTTCAAACATGCCGCGACTCCGGGAAGGGTTCCATCCATCCAGTCTGCCCGCGTACCCTGACAAATTCCACCGCGGCCTGCCGGACGCCACCCCGCGGACGGCGCAACAGCCCGGGCGCGTCGGCGGCGGAGCCTAGTTCGCCGTGCGCGCGGTGTCGGGGCGCCACACCACGAGCGCCTGGCTGCGCGGGCGGGGGCGCTGACCGCGCGCCAGCGTCACGACGTCGCCCGCGAGCCCCGCGGCGAAGATGCGGCTGGACTCGGAGTGCAGGCGACGGGACGCCAGCTCGGCGGTCAGCTCCGTGACGCGTGCCCTGAGGGCCGCCACCTGGTTCTCGAGTTCGAGGATGCGGCGGATCCCCTCGAGGGACACGCCTTCCTGCGAGAGACGCTGGATCTCCCGCAGCGTCCCCACGTCCTTCTGCGAGTAGCGCCTCGCGCGGCCCGGCGCCCGGCTGGGCGTCACGAGGCCCAGCCGGTCGTACTGGCGCAGCGTCTGCGGGTGCATGTCGGCGAGCTCGGCGGCCACGGAGATGACGTAGATGGGCGTCGTATAGTCCACGGTGGGCCTCCTTCCTCGCCGGAACTCCCGGCGGTCGCTCGGATGGTCGGTTACAGGCGCGCCTTGGCGGCGAGCCCGGCGCGCGGGTCGGCGTCCTTCGTCGCGTCCCTGAAGGACTCGACGGCGGCCTCGGCCTCGCGGGACAGGTTCTGCGGGACGACGACGTCGACGGTGACGAGCAGGTCGCCCGTGGCCTTCGAGGTCTTCACGCCCCGGCCCTTCAGTCGCAGGGTCCGCCCCGAGGGCGTGCCGGCGGGGATCCGCATCTTCACCAGTTCACCCGTGAGCGTGGGGATCTCGATCTGGGCGCCGAGCACCGCCTCGGGGAAGCTGACGGGTACGTGTACGCGGATGTTGTCGCCGTCGCGCTTGAACAGCGGGTGCTCCTTGACCGAGACGGTGACCATCAGGTCGCCCGGGCCGTCCTGGCCCGGCTGCCCCTTGCCCTTGACGCGGACCTTCTGGCCGTCGCGGATGCCCGCGGGGACGCGCACGTCGATCTGCTCGCCCGAGGGTTCGCGCAGGCCGATCGTGGTCCCGTTGATGGCCCCCGCGAAGGAGATGGACGTGGAGGCGGTGCGGTCGGCGCCCTTCTGCGGCCGGGTCGACTGGAAACCGCCGGGGAAGCCGTTGCCGCCCCCGCCGCCGAACAGGTCCGCGAACTCGGGTGGGAGGTTGCTGTTGGAGAAGCCGGTGCGCTGGCGCGTCCCGGCCCCCTGACCGAAGAGGTTCCCGAAGATGTCCTCGAAGCCCGCACTGCTGCCGGCACCACCACCGGAGCCGCCGGCGGAGAACCGTGCCCCTCCGCCCATCGCGCGGATGGCATCGTACTGCTGGCGCTCTTCGTCGTCAGAGAGCACCGAGTACGCTTCCGACACGTCCTTGAACGTCTTCTCGGAGGCCGCATCACCCTGGTTCTGGTCGGGGTGGTACTTGCGGGCCAGCTTCCGGTACGCCTTCTTGATGTCGGCGCCGGAGGCATCCTTGGAGACACCCAGGATCTTGTAGAAATCCTTGTCGACCCAATCCTGACTGGCCAAGTGGCGTCTCCTTTCCTAGTTCTTCCGATTCAAGACAGCGAGTAAGCAGCGCAAGCCGGGGCAGCCCCCGAGGAGGGCGGCTTCAAGATCTCCCAGCGAGCTCTGCGAGCAGGGAGATTTCGTTGCCGCCGTTCGGGGGCTGCTCCGGCGTTCACGGCGCTGACTACTCCGGAACCGCCACGATGACCTGGGCGGCCCTGAGGACGCGTTCGCCCTTGCGGTAGCCCGCGCGGAGGATCTGGCTGACGCTATCAGCCTGGACGTCCGCACTGGGCTGCTGGATGAGCGCCTCGTGGATGTTCGGGTCGAACGCGACGCCGACCTCGTCGATCCGGCTGAGCTCGTACGTCCTGAGCGCGTTCTCGAACTTGCCGGCGATGGCCGCGAAGGGCCCCTCGGCGAGGTCGCCGTGCTGGCGGGCAGCATCGATGTCGTCGAGGACGGGCATCAGCGAATTGAGAACGCCGATGACCGCCTGATCGCGTGCGACATCGCGGTCGCGCTCCACGCGGCGGCGGTAGTTGACGTACTCGGCCTGCAGGCGGAGCAGGTCGTTGCGGAGTTCCGCGACGACGTCCACCGTCGGATCGCTCCCCTCGGCGCCGGCCTCGTTGAGGATCGCCTCGGCCTGGGCCAGGGCGTCCCCGTCGGAGGCGTCCCCGCCGGGAGCCTGCCCTCCGGCCGCGGACTCCTCCGCGGCCGGAGCGTCGGCGTCGTTCTGCTGCCCACGGACTTCGCCCGTCTCAGGGTCGATCTTCCGGTTGTCGCGAAAGCTCACCGGCTCTGACTCGTGCTCTTCTTCGTTTCCGTGGTGCGGCATGGCTACTTCTTCTCGTTGATGTCGTCGACCTCTTCGGCGTCGACGATGTCCTCGTCGGTGCCTGCGGAGGCCGGCTGGTCGTCGGTCGGTGCGCCGGCCGCGGAGCCCGCGTCCTGCTGGGCCGAGGCGTAGATCGCTTCGCCGAGCTTGGACTGGGAGGCCTGCAGCTTCTCGAACGCCGTCTTGACCTCGTCCTCGTTGTCCTGCGACTCGAGTGCCTTCTTCAGGGCGTCGACGTCGGCCTGGACGTCGTTCCTGACGTCCTCGGGCAGCTTGTCGGCGTTGTCGGCGATGAGCTTGTCCACGGAGTAGGCGAGCTGCTCGGCACCGTTGCGGGTGTCGGCGGCCTCGCGGCGCTGCTTGTCCTCGGCTGCATGCTCCTCGGCCTCGCGCACCATGCGGTCGATGTCCTCCTTGGAGAGCGACGATCCGCCGGTGATGGTCATCGACTGCTCGGTGCCCGTGCCCTTGTCCTTGGCGGACACGTGCACGATGCCGTTGGCGTCGATGTCGAAGGTGACCTCGACCTGCGGGACGCCGCGGGGGGCCGGCGCGATCCCGGTCAGCTCGAACGTGCCCAGCGGCTTGTTGTCGCGGGTGAACTCGCGCTCGCCCTGGAAGACCTGGATCGCCACGGACGGCTGGTTGTCGTCAGCGGTGGTGAAGGTCTCGCTGCGCTTGGTCGGGATGGCCGTGTTGCGCTCGATGAGCTTGGTCATCATGCCCCCCTTGGTCTCGATGCCGAGGGACAGCGGGGTGACGTCGATCAGCAGGACGTCCTTGCGCTCGCCCTTCAGCACACCGGCCTGCAGTGCGGCACCGACGGCCACGACCTCGTCCGGGTTGACGCCCTTGTTGGGCTCCTTGCCGCCTGCGAGCTCCTTGACGAGTTCGCCCACGGCGGGCATGCGGGTCGAGCCGCCGACGAGGACGATGTGGTCGATGTCGGAGACCTTGATGCCGGCCTCGGCGATGACGTCCTGGAACGGCTTCTTGGTGCGGTCCAGGAGGTCCTTGGTGAGGTCCTGGAACTTGGCGCGCGACAGGTGCTCGTCGAGGTGGACGGGGCCGTCCGCGGTGACCGAGAGGTACTGGAGGGAGATGTTCGTGGACGTCGCCGACGACAGTTCCTTCTTGGCCTGCTCGGCGGCCTCCTTGAGGCGCTGCAGGGCGATCTTGTCCTTCGAGAGGTCCGCACCCTTGGCCTTGGCCTGGGAGAGCAGGTAGTCGACGACGCGCTGGTCCCAGTCGTCGCCGCCGAGGCGGTTGTCGCCGGCGGTCGAGCGGACCTGGATCGTGGAGAACGCGTCCTCGTCCTTGCCGACCTCGAGGAGGGAGACGTCGAACGTTCCGCCGCCGAGGTCGAAGACGAGGATGAGCTCGTCCTCCTTGCCCTTGTCGAGGCCGTAGGCGAGGGCCGCCGCGGTGGGCTCGTTGACGATACGCAGCACCTTGAGGCCCGCGATCTCGCCGGCCTCCTTGGTGGCCTGGCGCTCGGCGTCGTTGAAGTACGCGGGAACGGTGATCACGGCGTCGGTGACCTTCTCGCCGAGGTAGCTCTCGGCGTCGGTCTTGAGCTTCTGGAGGATGCGCGCGGAGATCTCCTGCGGCGTGTACTTCTTGCCGTCGATGCCGACGTTCCAGTCGGTGCCCATGTGGCGCTTGACCGAGGCGATGGTGCGGTCGATGTTGTTGACGGCCTGGCGCTTGGCGATCTCGCCGACCAGGACCTCGCCGGCCTTGGAGAAGGCGACGATCGACGGCGTGGTGCGTGCACCCTCGGCGTTCGCGATGACGGTGGGCTCGCCGCCTTCGAGGACCGAGACGACCGAGTTGGTGGTTCCGAGGTCAATACCTACTGCACGTGACATGCAAGTTCCTTTCGACTGCCCGGGATTTGCGAGGCGCTCATCCGCCGGGCGCGTAGATTGAGCGTTCTGCACTCAACTATAGTCGGGCCCGGCAGGAGATCAAAACCGACTTGAGTCCAGAACACTCAACTCGGGTTCCTATGCAGCCGGCACGGCGGTGATGAGCCCCTCCCGGAAGGCGTCGACGAAGAGCGCATGGTCCTGGCGCACGGTTTCCGCGTAGGCCTCTCCGAAGCCGCCGATGTCCTGGAGGAAGTCCTCGCGCGAACGGTCGACGGCGGCCAGGATGGCGGTCTCCGTGCGGAAGGGCACCAGGTCGTGGTCGCTGTCCTCGTCCGTGGAGCAGTGGATCTTGGCGGTCGCCTGTCCGAGGGCCTCGAGCACCGGCACCATCTGCTCGGGCTCCGTGAGGTCCTCCCAGGAGAGATCCCGCTTGTACGGGGACAGCTCGGAGACCACGAACGAGACACCACGGATGGTCGTGTAGCCCAGGAACGGGTCCGTGTGGGTCTGCAGCGAGCGCTGGCTGATGACGGCGCGGTGACCGTCGTCCTCGAAGTACCCGCGCACGCGCTCGTCGTCGACGATCCGGCTGGGCGCGGCGATGTTCGACTGCTTCATCGTGAGGATGATGTCGTTCTCCTGCGCCTCGTCGAAGCCCTCGATGAGCACGTTGTAGGCGGGCAGGCCGGCACTGCCGATCCCGAATCCCTTCTTCCCCACGATGCCTTTCACCCGGTAGAACACCCGGCGTCGCGACCGCTCGCTGTCGGGGATGGTGCCGAGGTAGCGGTCGAAGGCGTCGGCGACCTCCGCGTACTCCCCGGCGTCGAGCACCCTGACGGACCCGTCGTCGCGGAACTGGCGCTCGTAGTCCTCGATCCGGGTCAGCGAGTCGAGCAGGCGTGTGCGCCGTGCGCCGCGGGCCTGCTGCAGGACCGAGTAGATGGGCCCCTCCGTGTTGTCGAGCCCGAAGGCGAAGGTGGACTGCTCGTCGTCCACGTAGTCCCGGACCCGGCCGAGGTAGGCCTCGAGGTAGGTGCGCGCGAGGTCGCGGACCGCCTGGGACGGCAGCGCCTTCTGCCAGCACAGGAGCGTCAGCGAGGCCACGAAGCGGCGCAGGTCCCACGAGAAGTGGCCCACGTACGCCTCGTCGAAGTCGTTGACGTCGAACGTGAGCCGGCCCTCGTTGTTCATGTAGGTGCCGAAGTTCTCCGCGTGGAGGTCGCCGTGGATCCACACCCTGCCCGTGCGCTCGTCCGCCCAGGCGTCGTCCAGCCGTTCCATGTCGGTGTAGAACAGGGATGCGCTGCCCCGGTAGAAGGCGAACGGGTCGGCCGCCATCTTCCGGAACCGGGCGCGGAACGCGAGGGGGTCGACGCCCATGAGGTCCTGGTGGGCTTCCACGAGGGTACTGACGATGTGCTGCTGACGGGACTCGGTGGCTTCCATTCGTCCACGGTACGCTCGCCGGGCCCGCGTGCCGCGGATCAGTGCCCCATGAGGACCGGCTGCCGCGTCGCCGGCAGCGAGGCCCGCCGCGCCCTGAGGAATCCGTCCACCACGTCCCAGGCGGCGACCAGCACCACCGCTCCGGTCACGATGGAGGCGACGGTCCAGCCGCCGCCCGTCGCGACGGCCGGATCCCAGCCGACCGCGGCGACGAAGTCCGGGTTGAGCAACCGCCCCCCGGACCAGAGGAGCACCGCGGGCACCGCGAAGGCCAGGTTGAGGACGAGGTTCATGGCGGCAGCCGCCCACGACCAGTCCCGCAGGTAGACCCAGGCGGCGAAGGCGGCCTCGGCGAGGAGCAGCACGAGGAACCACGGGAGCCAGAAGGCCCAGAGCGCGGGATCGAGGAGCGCGATCGCTCGTCCGTCCGGTCCCCGGACCACGGAGGACACGTGCTGCCAGACGATGGCCGCCGCCAGTGCGGCGAGGAAGACGAGGGACGCGACGAACTCCGGCAGACGGGCGTGGCGGGAGTGGTCGGGCAGGGCGGGAAGGCCTTCGGGCGACCACTGGATCCCGGTGTCCGCGGTGCCCGCCCGCTCGAGGAGGACGAACACCAGCGTGGTCCAGAACCCCAGGTGCACCGTCACGCCGAGGGCCGTGGCCACCGCGCTGCCGATGGCGGCGCCGGGATCGCCCCGGCTCAGGAACTGTGCGAGGAAGACCACCACGGTGACGATCGGCACGACGACGGCGAGGAGCGTCTTCAGGAGCCGCAGCCATTCGAGGTAGTACCGCGGTCCGATCAGCGTCAGCGGCCGGTCCGCGTAATCGGCCGCGAGACGCTCCGGATCCCCGAGCTGGACGAGCGCCGCGCGCTCGGCCGCGACCGGCTCCTCCCCCGACACCCGGCGCGCCTGCACGGTCTCTTCGATCAGTTCCCGGATCTCGGGTTCGAGGTCGGAGCGCTGGGGCTCCGGGACGGTCCGCACTGCGGCCCACACATAGCGATCGGTCAGCGTGGTCATGGCACTTCCCCTTCGGCGAGGCGATGGAGCGAGGTGGTCAGCCGGTCCCAGTCGGCCGTGAGGGTGGCGGCGAGGTCGTCGCCGGCCGGGCTCGTCCGGTAGAACTTCCGCGGACGGGACTCGGCAGTGTTCCACTCGCTCGTCAGCAGTCCCTGTTTCTCGAGGCGCCGCAGGAGTGGATAGAGCGTGTTCCCGTCGACCTGGATGTCCAGGACGTCGAGGGACTCCAGGAGCGAGTACCCGTAGTCGGGGGTGCGCAGCCGCGTGAGGCAGGCCAGGACGACCGTCCCGCGCCGCAGCTCCTGCAGGTGTCCGGCAATCAGGTCCTCATCGGGTCTCATGCCGGAATAATAGTGTGTGTCACACACCATGGCAAGAGGCACAGTGATGTTTCCTCGAGCGATGAAAACCGTCCGCCCGCACCGTCTACCCTCTGTCGCATCGACCCAGGAGGCATTCATGGACACCCCGACCCGGAGCTCCCGCACCCAGGCCCCGCCGCGCGCCATCCCGGCTGGAGAGCTCGCATTGCCCGGCAGCAGGACACGCCGGTTCGACGGCGGGGACTCCGGTTCCGCCGTCTCCTACTTCTTGGTGGACAACGACCCTGGGGACACCGTCGCCCTGCACCGGCATCCGTACACCGAGACGTGGGTGGTCCTCGCGGGCCTCGTGCGGTTCACGGTCGGCGCGGTGGGACTCGCAGGAACGCCCGGCGACACCGTCGTCGCGCCGGCCGACGTCTGGCACGGCTTCACGAACGACGGCGACGGCCCGCTGCGGATGATGTGCATCCACGCGTCACCGCGCATCATCCAGGAATGGAAGGACGACGGCGGCCCCGCGTAGCCGCGCCCTGCCCTGCCGGCCCGGACCGACCGGGCTGCAGGGCTGCAGGGTGCGATACTGGGCGGCATGGACCTCGAACAGTGGTGGAGCGGCGTCATGCCGGAGACCCGGGACTGGCTGATCGCCCACAACGGGGAGGCGCTCACCCCGGAGGTCGTGGCGGACATCAGCGGTGCCGGCGGACTCGTGGCCTCCGACTCCTGGTGGATGGGTGCGCGCGGGCCCGACGGCCTGTTCCTGTCGGATGCTGCGACCGACTGGATCGAGGAACAGGCGAACGGCGAGGAGTAGCGCCGCCTCAGCGCCGTCCGGGGCCGGCAGCCTCCGCGTAGTCGCCGGCCACCACCGTGCCGAGCCCGTCCGCCCCCTCGAGGGTCCCGGTGGTGATGCCCTCCGGGGCCGCGGTGGTGCCGCCGGAGTAGACGGTGCAGGTCTCGCCCCCCCCCCCCCCCCCCCCCCCCCCCCGACCCCGACCAGCACCAGGAGCAGCCGGGGGGGGGCCCGGGGGGGGCGGGGCCCCGCCGCGCCGGGGGCCGACAGGCCC
>NZ_PJIR01000095.1 GCF_002929355.1 Arthrobacter sp. B0490
CGCTGGCTGATCCTCACCGACAACCAGCTGCAGGCATTGCCTGACGAGATCGGCAACTGCCGACGCCTGCAGAAACTGATGCTCGCTGGCAACCAGCTGTCTTCGTTGCCTGATACGCTGGCCAATTTCGTCAACCTGGAATTGCTGCGCGTCGCCGCCAACCGCCTGCCAGCGCTGCCCGACTGGCTGCTGACACTGCCGCGACTCAGCTGGCTGGCCGCTGCCGGCAACCCCTTCAGCGACGCCAGCGAAGCGATGAGCCTCGCTTGTCATTCGCTACCGGCGATTCCGCGCGAACAGGTCGTCCTGCACGAGCAACTGGGCCAGGGTGCGTCGGGCATCATCTACCGTGCCGGGTGGCAGCCAACCGGGCAAGCGCCGAAGCAAATGGCCGCCAAGCTGTTCAAGGGCCATGTCACCAGCGACGGCCTGCCCCACAGCGAGATGGCAGCCTGCGTATCCGCTGGCGCCCATCCAAATCTGATCGATGTTGCCGGGCCGCTGGCTGATCAGCCGGGCCAAACGCCGGGCCTGCTGATGGATCTGGTCGAGCCGGCCTTCCAGCCACTGGCTGGTCCGCCGTCGCTGGTCAGTTGCACACGCGATTGCTACGCCGAGGATCGAACCTTTACCGTGGAGCAGGCGCTG
>NZ_PJIR01000096.1 GCF_002929355.1 Arthrobacter sp. B0490
CCTGACGGGACGGGGCGCCCGAGGGCGTCGAGATGTAGACGGCGGCCTGGGTCCGTCGCCGGAAGCCGAGTTTCGCGAGGAGTGAGGACACGTAGTTCTTGACCGTCTTCTCGGCCAGGAACAGTTCGATGCCGATCTGCCGATTCGTCAGCCCGTCCCCGATCAGCGTGAGGACCTTCCTCTCCTGTGCCGTCAGGCCGGCCAGGCGTAGGTCCTCCTGCGGCGCATCCCGCAGGCCGGCGATGATGCGGCGCTTCATGCCGGGTTCGAACAGGGATTCACCGGCGGCGGCCCTCCGTGTCCTTCCGACCAGGTCCGAGCCGAGGATCTCCTTGAGGATGTAGCCGGAAGCGCCGGCCAGTATCGCGCCTCGCACCGCATGGTCGTCGTCGTAGCTGGTCAGGATGACACACGACAGGGAAGGATCGATGGAGCGCACGTCCCGGCACACCTCGATCCCCGTCCCGTCCGGCAGTCTCGCATCCAGGATCGAGATGTCGGGTGACAGGGCAGGGATGCGGCGCGTGGCTTCCTCGGCGGAGCCGGATTCCCCGACGATCTCGCACCCTTCGGCCTCCAGCAGTTCCCGTAAGCCCCGCCGGACCAGTTCGTGGTCATCGAGGATGAACACCGTGACGTCCTTCA
>NZ_PJIR01000097.1 GCF_002929355.1 Arthrobacter sp. B0490
TTGGGCATGACCGGAAGTATTCCTGGCGGATGGTTGCCTTGGAGTATGGCACGCGTACGCGGTTCCCCGAATCGAGCGATACGGGCAATGCGCTCAAAGCCGCAGAATCAGGGTCTTCAGTGGGGGCAGCCCATCGCGCGAGGGGAAGTCGGCAGCCGGTGCCAGCGCCTGCCATTCGCGTACCGGCCTGCCGGCCTTCTCGGCGCAGCGCAGCACTAGGGGCCGCCACTCATCCATCGATACCTTCGCCAGGTTGTTGCAGCAGATCAGCACCCCATCTTCAGCGGTTGCCAGCAACGCCGGCTTGAGCAGGCTCTGATAGTCGCGCAGCAGGTCCACCGTGCCGAAGGCGCTGCGTGCCCAGGCGGGCGGATCGAGCAGTACCAGATCGAACTGGCGCTGCTCGAGGCGAGGGTAGTCGGGCAGGGCGCGGCCGCGCCTGGACGCCACCGGCAGTCCGGCGAGTTGGCGGATCGCCGGGAAATAGTCGGAGCGGACGAAGCGCATCGGTGCCAGCCCCGGGTTCAGCGCTGCATTCTCCCTGCCCACGGCGAGGTTGCGCTCGGCGAAGTCGAGGTTCCAGACATCCCGGGCGCCACCCGCCGCAGCGCAGAGCCCGACGCCGCAGGTATAGGAAAACAGG
>NZ_PJIR01000098.1 GCF_002929355.1 Arthrobacter sp. B0490
AGCGGGTACCGCCGACATCGGCCAGCCGCGGACTGAAGTGGTAGCCAAGTAGGCGGAAGAGCCCGAACACCACATCGCTGTAGGCCCCGGTGTCGGTCATGATTTGCGTCGGCTGCAACTCGGTCTGCTGTTCCAGCACGACCGCCAGCAACACCAGGCTGTCGCGCAGCGTGCCGGGCACGGTGATGGCGTTGAGGCCGGAGAATTGGTCGGAAATCAGGTTGTACCAGGTGACACCCCGGCCGGTGCCGAAATACTTCGGATTGGGGCCGGCATGCACGGTGCGCACCGGTACGACGAAGCGCATGCCATCGGCGGAGGCGACCTCGCCGCCACCCCAGACTTGGGCCAGTTCCAGTTGGCTTTGCGCTCCGACCAGGATGGCGTTAGCCGCTGACAGGGTGTCGTCGCGGATATAATTCTGGCTGACCCAGGACAGCCGGTCACGGCGCAGCGCCGGGTTGTCGGTGCGGATCAAGGGCTCCAGGCCGGTGTTGCAGGCCCCGCCCAACAGCAGCGCGCAGAGGCTGGTGACCAGGTTGTCGGCGCGTGCATTGCGTTCGGAGACATGGGTGAAGGCCTCGGAAAAGCCAGTGCGGGCGGCGATTTCCAAGAGGATTTCCGGCAGATCGACACGCGGCA
>NZ_PJIR01000099.1 GCF_002929355.1 Arthrobacter sp. B0490
TATCTAGTCTAATCCAATCTAATCTTACTTGCATTTATTAAACTTACTAAAAGTAACCAACAACTTACTTTTCAGTATAGCAAGTAATACTAAGAATGTACATCATTACTTATGAAAGAAATTTTTTTCTTCGCCAATTGCAAGAATAAATTGAACACTTACCATAACATCTAGTAGATTTTGACTATCTACGCCGGTAAATGCGGTCAAGTTCGGTGTCAAAGTACTCTTCTGGAGTCTTGTAGTTTAAGATCTTCCGAGGAAGAGAGTTGCACCATACCTCGATCTTAGCAATATCTTCCACACTGTACTTATCCATACGGTCTCCCTTGGGAATATAGCGCCTGATAAGCCCGTTGTGCCGTTCTACGCTGCCTTTATCACAGGATGTATAAGGGTGAGCGTAGTACACAAGAGTCTTGGAAACTTGCTCAAGATCGGATAGATCTGCGAACTCAGATCCGTTGTCGGTTGTGATAGACTTAAAGATTTGATTCCATTTGGATCCGTAGTACTCTCGAAGCTTATCAAATGCCTTCATAACGCTAGCTGAGGTCTTATCCTCAATCTTGATCATGAAGAACTGACGCGTCTTTCGTTCGCACAGAGTAAGCAACACATCATCGTCCTTAGTCTTGTG
>NZ_PJIR01000101.1 GCF_002929355.1 Arthrobacter sp. B0490
GCGGGGTGTCGTAGGCGAGCAGGGTGAAACCGCGCACGCGGCGCTCGATACCGTCGTCCCACAGCGAAATCAGATCGACCTGCTGGCCGGCTTCCAGGCCCAGCCGCTGGATGTCGGCGGGATTGACGAACACCACATCGCGCATCCCTTTCACCCCACGATAGCGATCATCCAGACCATAGAGCGTGGTGTTGTACTGATCGTGGGAGCGCAGCGTCTGCAGGATCAGGTCGACCTCCACGCCGCCGTGGCGGGCCTGCTCGGGTAGCAGATCGGCCGGCAACGGGTGCGCCTTGAACTCGGCGCGACCGCTGGCGGTTTTCCATTCGCGCCGGGCGGCGGCGTTGCCCAGGTAGAAACCGCCAGGGCGATGCAGGCGGTGGTCGAAGCCGGTGAAACCGGGAATGGTCGCCGCAATCAGCTCGCGGATACGGGCGTAGTCCTCCACCAGCCAGAGCCAGTCCACCGGGTGTTTGCCAAGCGTGGCGGCGGCGATGCCAGCGACGATGGCCGGCTGCGAGCGCATCTCGGCGGACGCGGGCTCGAGCTGGCCCCGGGAGGCGTGGATCATGCTGAACGAGTCTTCCACGGTGACCGCCTGCGGGCCGCAGGCCTGGCGGTCGATGTCGGTGCGGCCG
>NZ_PJIR01000015.1 GCF_002929355.1 Arthrobacter sp. B0490
GAGCAGGAAAGAGCCCCGCTTCGCGAGAAGCGGGGCTCTTTCCGTACTGCGGCGATGCCGACGCATGCCGGCCGCGGCCATTCCCGCGCCGCCTGATCCCACGACGACATCGAACACAGCACTAACCGTGACGACGGATCACCGGTAGACCACGCCAACCCACGTTGTCCCCTACCAACGCCCGTGAACACCGCCGACCCTCGAATGCACCGGGCGCTCTTAGTACTCATCGGATTTCTCTTCGAGTTGGAGCACACGGGATGCGACGTCAGCTCGCGCGGTCCCCTCGATCTCTGAAATCGAGGACGATGCGACCGCGCTTTCCGCCGGCCTCGACGGCCTCGTGCACCTGGCTGACATGTTCGACCGGAACGACGTCGGCGACGCGCGGGGTGAGAACTTCGAGTCCCGCATTCCGGGCCTTTTCGCTCAACGTTTCCGGGGCGCCGTAGGCTTCGAGGACCGACAGGGATCGGCGGGTGATTCGGGTGGTCTCCGGCAGCTGCTTTGGGAGCACTTGGACGAGGATGCCTCCATCCCGAAGCGCCTCCTCGACGTCTACACCGATATTGGCGGCGTCGACGACACCGTCCACACCCTCAGGGGCGATCCGTTTTACCGCCGCGACGAGGTCGTCGTCCGAGGTGATGACCGCTGCCGCCCCCAACTCTTCGAGGGTGCGCTGATCGCTCGCTCGACCCTGCGCGATGACCGACATTCCCGCACGCCGCGCCAGCTGCACGACGTAACCGCCGAGAATGCCGCCGGCGCCCGTCACGAGCACGGTCTTAGACGAGTCCGGTTCTAGCCGATCAATGACCATTCCCGCAGTCAGCCCATTCATTGGAATCATGCTCGCAGCTTCGAGCGAGAGCCCGTCGGGCACGGCCGCGACGTCACCGCTTGGAACAATGACGTACTCCGCCTGAGCTCCGCCCTCGGCGCGACGCGGGCTCACGATACCCATCACTTTTGCCCCCACGTCGATATTGTCCTGCGGGGCGCCCGTGATCTTGTCGACGACGCCAGCGAACTCGAGGCCAGGAATCCACGGCTGAGGGATCGACTCGAACGCCTTCGCCTGGAGCCCCGCGCGCAGCATCACATCCGTGGGGTTAACGGGGGTGTAGTGCACACGCACCCGCACTTCGCCTTCGCCCGGTTCGGGGATGGGGAGCTCTTCCACCCGAATGTTCTCTGTTCCACCGAATTCACGTACGACTGCTGCTCTCATGGAGCTTCTCCTTTTGCCGCGCTGCTGCTCGGCCTCGGTTATTTTGGTCGGGTTAGCTGGGCTCAGCGTGTGGCTTGCGACTGGCGTAGCCGAGCTTCCTCGACGCTGAGCGGTCGGTCGTACGACGGGTCGGTTCGGTCACGCATCGGCGGCCTGGCGGACGTCGTAAACGAGCTTTCTGTCGGGTCAAAGTCCTTGCCGACGACCAGGCCGGTCAGGTTTTCGCGCCCGATACGCTCCTCGGTAGCCATCCAGTCGCGCACGACGACCCGGGCGGCAATCGCCCAGCGACCGTTGCGCTTCTCAAAGCGGTCAATGTATCGCCCGGCGACCATCGACCACGGCTCGCCGTGGTTGTTGAGGGAGACGAAGTGATAGTAGCTTTCGGTGTGGGCCGTCTTGCCGTCACTGTCGAGATCGCAGGTGTGGTTGAGGATTGCGTGCTGGTGGCTCGCGTGAGCTTCTCCGTGGACCGAGAACGCCCAATCGAGAAATTCGTCTACACCTCCCACGAACTGCCCATGGTCATCGATGGCGTCGTCGTGGTACGCGGATCGCGCCAGTTCGCGATCCCAGCGGTCCATGCCCCGTGCGTATCTGTAGACACAGTCGAGGATCTCCTGCCGATCGAGCAGGTACTGCACCGTATCTGATTGATTCGATTCCATGATTTCTCCTTTGTGTCTCGTATGCGTGTCGATGAATCCGGATACGCCCGCGTCACCGCTGATGCATTACGGTCTGCGTCGCGTTTCTGGAAACCGTCGCAGCGTAGAGTCGCAGAGCTATTGACGAATGCGCCCGTGCGGGACGCGGCCGGATCGCACACGTCCACAGCGGACTTTCCTACTCCTACCGGAGCGTGACCTGATCCGGCTCGGGAGCTTCGTTGCACTGTATGCAGAATCGCAATTATTGGGAACGCTTTTGTTCAGGGTATGCGAGTAGCTTTCGCTTACCGGTTGCCAGTAATGCATTAAGTCGTGGCCGCCAGGGCCAACCTGGCGGGGTGGATCTCGCTCCCTTGGGGATCGAAACATTCACGGCCATAGGACGACGCTCAGCGCTTCATGCTTCCCGCCCAGTGTCCTGCTCGACACGATCACCGCCAGCGACGATGTCGAGCACCGCGCTGTAGGAGTTGACCATGGCCGCGCCGATCGAGGAGCCGGCGCCCGGGTAGGTGTCGCCCATGACGGAACCCGAGCTGTTGCCGCCCGCATACAACCCAGCGATCGGCTTGCCCTCGGTGGACAGCACGCGCGATCGCTCATCGATCTTCAGACCACCCTTGGTACCGACGTCGCCGGGATACACGGCCACCGCGTAGAACGGAGCTTGGTCGATGGGGGCTAGGTTGGGATTTTTCAGAGTCGGATCGCCGTAATAGTGGCCGTAGACGCTGCTTCCCTTTCCGAAATCCTCATCAACGCCCTCTTTAGCGAACGAGCTGTACCGGCGCAACGTCTCTGCCAGTTGCTGAGCCGGCACGTTGATCTGCGCCGCCAAATCCTCCACCGTCTGTGCAACCTTCACGTATCCGCCGCTCGTCCATGACTTGGGAAACTTAGACATCGGGAACGTGCGCAGCAGCATGTATCGCCGCTTTCCCCGATGGTCGAAGATCATCCAAGACGGGATGGCTGGCGCGATCTCTTTCGCATGTTCCACGTACATCGCGTTCGCGAACTCGGTGTACGGGGCGGACTCGTTGTAATAACGCTTTCCCTCGCCGTTCACCACCAGAGTGCTCGGGTTCGCGCGATCGATGTGCAGAAACTGCACGCGTAGCTGACCGGTACCGTCCGCGGGCACAAGAGTGGACGGCTGACCCCAGATCTTGTCCATTAGTTCAACGGCCGCTCCCACCCCGAGCCCCGCGGCGATGCCATCGCCATCCTGTCCCTCGGGGGTCATCGTCCACTCCGCCTGCGAGGGCGACGGGTGGTACTCGTCACGCAGTTGCTGTGAGCGGCCAAAGCCTCCTGCTGCGATGATGACCGCCCGTCGGGCAACGATCGTCGACTCGACGCCGTTGCGCTGGACCTTGACTCCACTGACGCGCTTCTCGCCACCTTCATCTGAGGTCGTGAGCTCGACGACTCTCGTGGACAGATACAGCGGGATACCGGCGTCGCGCAGGGCCAAACGGAGACGACCGACAAGCGCGCGCCCCGCGGTGAGCTTCGGCTTCGAGAACTTCCCCTGGACCGTGCGATACAGCACACGGAATATGGCTCGCTTGCCGCTCCACGTGCGGGTCGCCATGTTGAGGTCGTGGAAATCGGCGGGAGTGATTGTCAGACCCTTCAGACCCATGGTGGCGATCGAAGGAGTCATCGCCGCCAGGTCTCCCCCGAGTTCTTCGGCGTCCAGCAATTCGGGAGCGATGGCGCGTCCCTCTTTCAGGCCGCCGGGCAACTCGGGATAGTAGTCGGGGTACCCCTTCGCCCAGTGGAAACGGAACCAGTGGCTGGCCTGCTCGAGTTCGAACAGCATTCGCCGGCCGTCTTCCAAGAAGGACTCCCGGCGTTCGGGCGATACCTGATCCCCGATCAGCGCATCAACGTAAGTGCGCCCGAGGTCGGGTGTGTCGGACGAACCCTCACGCTTGATGATGTGGTTCGCGGGAACCCAGACGATGCCGCCCGAAACGGCGGTGGTGCCGCCGTACGTGTCTTGCGCTTCGATGACAACGCAAGAGAGTCCGCGGTTGTGCGCAGCCAGCGCAGCGGTCATCCCACCAGCCCCTGAGCCGACGATGACGACGTCGAACTCGGCTTCGACGGTCATCGCTCTACCTCCACATGGGGCAAGCGCGGTGCTGAGCAGTTACTCATGGGGACTCCTCGTCGAGTTCAGTCATTGTTCACGCATGGCGGCCGGGGAAACGGCGTCCTGCACCGCCACAAGCGGCTATCGTTTGCCCCACTCTTTACCTCTGCAAACGGGGCCTGTCAGTATTCGTACTACGATACATGCATTCATATCGAGACTGTTTTGCGCGGTAGCAGAAGGACTTCCTACTCGCGCAAGAAGTTGAAGAGCACTTCGTGGAAGCGCTCTGTCTGCTCGATCTGCGGGCAGTGCCCAGCGTCTTCGATGACGACCACGCGGGCCGACGGAATGGGCTCGGCCACCTCGGTCGCCCATCCGGAAGGCTTCAACTTGTCGTACTGACCCTCGATCAGCAGTGTGGGAACCGAGATCCGTTCGTAGGCGGGAGGCGTGGCGGGCACACGATCGGGCGCCGTCGGCCGACGGAACCGTGCGGACGCGACAGCTTCCCACGCTCCGGGCTCGAGGCTGATCTGGTGGCGGCGCTGAAGGTAGGCCGGGTTGCTGTTCCATTCCTCTTTGTGGAACAGCGCCACGAGCAGCCGCTGCATGGCTTCGATTGAGCCGTCGTAGTCGAAGAGAGCAGTGACGTGCTCGTTGCGATCAACCTTTCCACCACCGCACACGCTCACGATTCGATTGGCGGGCAGCAAGGGCGCCTCTGATGCGGCATCGGCCAGCAGCAGGGTTCCAGCGATCGAGTTGCCGACGAAGGGTGCGTCGGTAATCCCGAGCTCTTCGAGGAAGCGTGCGAGGTGTAGAACCATCTTGCGCACGCCGAGCACGAAGTCGTGCACCTTCGCGCTCTGGCCGTAGCCCAGCCAGTCGGGGGCGATAACGTGATAGTGCTTAGCGAGTTCCTCGAAGTTGCGTTCCCAGCCGAGCTCTGCAGACCCGCCGAACTCCCCGCCGTGCAGTAGCACAAGCGGCTCGCCCGACCCTGCTTCCAGGTAGTGGGTTTCGAGACTGTCGACGGTGATGAATCGGGAATGGACTTCAGCGGACTGGCTCATGGAGTTCCTTTCGACGGTGATGGAACGGTGATGGAACGGTGATGGATATGGCATATGTTCAGGCGTCGGCCTAACGGCGCACTCAGGCGCCGCTCAGGGAGTGCTGGGTGCGATCGAACGGCACCACCTGGTCGAGGTGGCCGGCGCGGACCTTCGCCACCCACGCGGGATCGGCGACAAGCGCGCGTCCCACGGCGACGACGTCGAACTCGCCAGCCCGGAACTGTTCGGCCAGATAATCCAGGCGGTCTTCGACGGATTCCCGGATGACTAAGGGGTTCTTTGGTGCTGCCGCTCCCGCTCCGCGGAACTCGGTCTGCACGCCAACGGATCCGACGGTAATGACTGATCTGCCGGTTAGGCGTTTGGTCCAGCCCGCCAGCGAGAGCACCGCGTCGTCGTCGGGGAACTCAGGATGCCAGTGGCGTCGGGTGGATGCGTGGAAGGCGTCGACTCCTGCGTCGCCAAGGGGGACGAGAAGCTTTTCGAGCTCCGTGGGCGTCGTCGCGATTCGCTCCGTGTACCGGCTGGCCTTCCACTGCGAGAAGCGGAAGATGACCGCGAAGTTCTCGCCCACTGCGGAGCGCACAGCTTGCACTACCTCGAGCGGCATCTGCACACGCGTTCCGTAGCGTCCGTCTCGGGTGTTCGTGCGCTTCCACAGGAATTCGTCGAGGAGATAGCCGTGCGCCCCATGCAGCTCCACTCCGTCGAAGCCGATCCGCTGTGCTAGCGCCGCGGCATCGGCGAAGCTGGTAATGACCTGGTCGATCTGCTGAGTTGTCATCGGCTCACCAAGGGGGCCCGCATCGAGATCGAGGCCCGATGGAGACAGGGCCGGAACGCCGGGGTTCAGAGGGGGTGAGGCGCCACGAAGCGCTCCGACATGCCAAAGCTGCGGGACGATGCTTCCACCTGCGTCGTGGACGGCATTTACGACGCCGCGCCAGCCGTCCGCCGCGTGCTCCGTGAGTCGGGGCACATCGGCGCGGGGACCAGACGCGGCTTCGTCGTCGATGTATGCACCCTCGGTGATGATGAGGGCCGCGCCGCCCTCCACACGCATCCGGTAGTGCTCGGCGTTCTCGCTCGTTGGGATGCCGCCGGGCGACATCTCACGAGTCATCGGTGCCATCGCAAAGCGATTGCGAAGGCTCAGCGACTTCAGATTGAAGGGCGAGAAGAGCGGCGTGAGTGAATCTGTCACAGCGACGAGCCAATCATGGGTCTTCCCACTTTCAAGAGGCATTACGACTGCGGGCCGATTACTCCCGCGTCGGGGTGGATCACGAAAAATCCGGTCGTAGCACCTCGCAACCGGCCACGGCATAGCACGAAAGTATCATCACCGGAACGCTACGCACGATATCCGAGCGTTGGAGCATCCACAGCTTCGCGGAAGCCATGACCAAAGGGTATGCCGCTGGTTTCTGGAGGCGGCGTAACGAGTCAATTTAGGCGCGGTTTCCTGCCGTATTGGCGCACTGACCCTAGGTGCGTCCTCAGTGTTCGCCCACGATAGGCGCGATGGAACGGTCGCCGTTCCCGAAGGATCAGTACTATCCCGTCCACGAAGGCATCGATCCCGTCCTCACAGACGTTGATTAACGCCACCCCATGCCCTTTCGACGGCGCCTGCCTCAAACCGTTCCTGGATGCGATCGGCGGTCTTCTCTGCAGTAGACACTGGTGTCGGTGGTAATCGATGACAGCATGCGCCAAACGTCGTCGGACAGCCCGCCCCCACCGCTCCATTTCCGGTGACTACAGGGCACGCGTAATTGTGGACCGATGATGGCATTGGTGCAGCGCCCCGCGACCTTCCTTCCGTAGGTATCACCGCCGGCCTGAAAGATCACGGGCTGACCCTGCTCCGAAGAAGCCAAGGGCCAAGCCCCCGCGGAGAAACATGGCGGCCCGGGAGCTTGACGGTGCGAATCTGGCGTTCAGTTGGGTGCCCGGCGCGGCAATATTGGACGAGCGATCGTCAGTTACCCCGAGGACTCTCCTGCACGCGGGTTGGGTGGGCTGAAGATTTCGAACCATCGCCGGGTCCGCGGCGGCGGGGAAAGCTATGGCGCCGTGCGACGAGGACGATCACGAGTACGGGCACGAGAAGAGCGAACGTCGTGAAAGGCAGCGCGGCAGCACCTATCCCTGCGAGAACAGCGCCACCAATCGCCCCACCCGTCGCGATTCCGACGTTCCAGGCAGTCACGAGGATGGACTGAGCCGTGTCGACCGCGCTGCGTGCGGCGTTTGCCAGAGCGGTCTGCGGAACAGCGCTCCCGCCGGCGCCGAACCCAAGCCCCCATGCCCCTGCACTGACGAAAACGAGCGCGGGCGCACGCGACAGGATCCCCAGCACAAGCATGCTGCTCGCGAACAGAATTACACTCACGATCATGACGGTGCGAAGGTGCCGGTCGATGACTACCCCGGCGACCCAGAGGCCGATGAGCGCGCAAACTCCGAAGGTGAGCAAGAATGCCCCGATAAACTTGGACATATTGAGTGAAGCGAGGAACGGAGCCGCGTAGGTGTAGAGGACGTTGTGCCCGACGACGAAGAACACGGACGCTGCGATGATCCCAGCGACCCCGGGCAGCCGAGCGGCTTTCAGTACCGGCACGCGTTCACCCCTCGGCTGTCCGGGGAAATCGGGCACACCGATGAATACCCACACGAGGGTAGCTGCTGTGCACCCGGCCAGAATGACGAACATCAGACGCCAGCCCACCATATCCGCGACGAAGGCCCCCAGTGGTGTGCCGATGGCAAGTGCGATGGGCGGCCCTGACAGCGCTATCGTTAGACCTTGCCCGCGGCGCTCCTGCGGCGTAAGCCGGCTGGCATAACCGGCCAGGATCCCCCATAGGACCCCGGCAAAGATGCCCGCGACAAATCGGGCGGCGAGCGTCACGACGAACCATGGTGAGGCGGCGACGATGAGCATTGTCACGACGAAGCCGAGGAGGGCGGTTGTGAGCAGGCGACGGCGGGGCCATCCCGCCGTGGCGCTGATGATCGGGATTGCGCCGGCAATCGAACCGATGGCATATACGGTAACCATTTGCCCTGCAAGGCTCTCCGACACGCCGAGGGATTCGCTCATCACCGGCAGAATTCCTGCGGGCATAGTCTCCCACGCTACGGTGATGAAGCCTGCCGCCGCGAGTGCCAATAGGCTCCCCCACGGCAGCGCCCCGGAGTCGGACCGAGATACGCGCGCGGCGATCCGGCTCATAGTTGTGCCGCTATTTCGGCTTCGGCAGTCATCAGTGCGTCACGCTGGCCGGAAGAGCGGGCATGGTCTGACGTAGTCGTACAAGCTCCTCCGCGTGTTCGCTGAGCCGCCGATCTTCGGTGCTGGAGAGCGGGAGCGGTTCCACGTTCGCCGCGGTTTCGGTGGGAAGGACGTCTACGAAGACCGTCATGGAGCGTGTCGTGATTGTCAGAGGCTGGCCAGGCGCGCCGGAACTGACCGATACGGAGATGTGCATGCTGCGCGTTGTGGTGTGGATCAGGCGGGCGCGCACCTCCACAATGTGTCCGATGACGATCGGGGCGTAGAACTGGATACCGCCCGAGTACACCGCCACTGCCCGTGCGGAAGACCATGATGCTGCGCAGGCGTATGCAGCTTCATCGATCCATCGCATCACTGTCCCCCCGTGTGCTTTGCCGCCCCAGTTGGCGTCGGCCGGAGCGGCGAGGAATCGGAAGACGGTCTGAGGCGTCGTGCCGGCGTTGGAGTACTCCTGTGCCGCCATCGCCCGCTGAATTGCTCGGCGCGGTTCAATGCGATCAGCGACGAGCTGTTGCAGCTCGCTATCCGTTGCCGACGAGGGAGTCCATGGTTGCACCGCGATCGGACTGCCGTCTTCGTCGACGGCGACGAAGACGAGCATGCAGTGCATGGCGGATGAATAATCACGGTCCCGCACATCGCTGGCCTCCACTGTGACCAGCAGATGCATACTTGTTCGGCCGGTGTAGACGATGCGGGCATGCACCTGCACAAGTGCACCTGGCCGGATGGAACGCGTGAAGTGGACATTGCCTACATATGCGGTGACGCAGTAGGTCCGCGCCCATCCGACGGCGCACGCGTAGGCGGCTTTGTCGATCCACTCGAGCACTCGACCTGCCGGCACCGAATCGCCGTGCGCTGTCACGTCAGCTGGTGCCGCGAGAAATCGCAGAGTGATGCGATCGCTCGGCTCGTGGCCATTCTCTGAGGTGAACATGGGCCTCCGTTGATCAGAGCGGGGCTTCAACCCCCGCCGTATTTGAGCGCAGCAATTGCAGAAAGGTGAGCTCGATCCGTGCTTGTCGCAGAGGATGTGCCTGGTACGGCGCGGTCCGTCCCCTCCCGCCGAGGCGGAGGGGAACGGACCGGGCTGAGCGGCGGGGCAGTCGCACCGATCCCTGTGGTGGGGTTTGGCCGAACAGCACGGGTCAGCCGGTGATGCCCCAGAGCTCCTGGAAGGTGTCCTCCAGGCCGTCGGGCTGCCACCGCCCGTTGTCGGCCACGAACTTGTCGGCATTCTCAGCTGCGATCACCGCAACAGGCACGGTGCTGAAGTCGGTAATCGGCTGGCCGTTGAAGATTCGCGCGAGCGTGTCGACGTCACCGTAGGACAGAAGCGACTGAGAGATAAGGGTCGAACCGTACATCAGCGGAGAATGCTCGCCATTCTTGATCCACGTCGATACCGGCGCGTCTCCGTAGGTGTCGATGATCTTGAAGTCATCGCGGCCGGCTTGCTCCGCCAACCCGAGCAGGGAGGTGACTGCCGGACCGAACGGAGCGATGTAGGCGTCCAGCTGCCCCGGCGGGTACTGCGACAACATGTTCACCAATGACGGTGCGACCGGCTTGCCGATGTCAGCGGCAGTGAACGGGATCTCGACAATCTCGCATCCGGGGCATTCCTCCTTCAGCATGGGGATCAGTGCCTCCTGCCACGCCTTCACAATCGCTTGTCCGCTGTCCACTCCCACGACGATGGTCGCGTCGGGCTTGTCCAGCGCAGCCAGAACGAATCGGGTCTGCTGCTCGGCTACAAGCTCTACGTCCGTTCCGATCATGTAAACACCGTCCGAGGACTTCTCCGGCATGCACTGGTTGCAGATGACGGGAATGTCCGCGGCGCGTGCCGAGTCGATCGCACCTGCGACCTGAGAGGGGTAGATGAAGTCGAGTACGATCGCGTCCACACCGCTCAAGACGGCCTTTTCGATCAATGTTGCCTGCGTGCTGGGGGTGAACTTACCGTCCAGCGGACCATCCACCGTCCACCCCGCTTTCTCGATGATCGTCTTACGCTCCGCCGCGACCTCGGATGCTCCACCCGCACCTTGACCACCAATGATGTAGGTAATCTGCCGGTCACCGCCCACCGTGGTTGGCTCTTGCGGCAACGGGAGCTCGATCTCCTCGTTAAGGACTTCGTCGAGAGCTGCGTTGCTCCCAGCCGTGGGGTTGGGGCTGGTGCCACCATCGGCGTTGCCACCGCCTCCCGAACCGCAGCCCGCAAGGGCCAACATTGCAGCGATGGTGACGGTTCCGACGAGCAGCCGGGCGCGGCTTCGGTTTGACTTCGTTGCCGGCTGGTTCATCTGGTGCGTCCATTCATGTGTCGGATACCTCTTGAGGCGTCGGGTTGCCCTACGCCGAAGGGAAGCTGCAGGAAAGAGGTGAGCTTGACGCTGGTTGTGGGGTCGATGCTACGAATCGTGGCCATAGGTCCTCCAGGAGAAGCGTTAGATAAGGATGCTGAGCGGATTCTCAATGCGTCGCTGGAACGCCGCGAGCCATTGGGCCGCTACTGCCCCGTCGAGCACACGATGGTCGGCCGAAAGAGTTACAGTCATCACGGTTCCGGTAGTCAGTTCACCGTTGTCGTCGATGATTGGCGCACGTCGCGCGGCACCGACGGCCAGAATGCCGGACTGGGGCGGATTGAGGATTGCGCTGAATTGGTTGGTTCCATACATGCCGAGGTTGGAGACGGAGAAGCTCCCACCTTCCAACTCGTGCTGGCGCAACCGTCCGGCACGGGCGCGCGCGGCGAGTTCGGTCACGGTCGCCGACAACTCCCCGAGCGGTGTCCGGTGGACGCCGCGCACGACTGGAGTCGTGAGGCCCCCTTCGGTCGCGACCGCCACCGCTATGTCGACAGTGGAAAATCGGCGGATACTTTCGCCCAGCCAGATGGCGTTGGCCGCGGGCACCTCGACGAGCGCCGCCGCGACCGCCTTCAGCACGAAGTCGTTGACGGAGATCTTGCGGGGCGCCGACTCGTTGATCTGGCCCCGCAGCGCGAGCAATGCGTCGGCGCGGCAGTCTGCCACAAGGTAGAAGTGCGGGACGGTCGACTTGCTTTCAGTGAGGCGCCGGGCGATTGTTCGCCGCATCCGGTCGACCGGAATGTCTTCGTAGTCGGCGGATACGGTGGTCGGAGGTTCAACCGTCTCAGCGGGTGTCGGTGCCCGCGTTGCAGTCTCCGACTCGGGCGCTTCGGCGGCGGGCGTAGAAGCGAGGTGCCGCTCCAGATCGCGGCGCGTGACGCGACCGTCCGGCCCGGTGCCCGCGACGTCTTCGAGTGCAATGCCCTGGGAAGCGGCCAGTCTTCGTGCCAGCGGACTCGCAAACAGGCGGCTACGCGCCTTTTGTTCGCCGTACTCTTCGGGGGCCGCGGCTCCGGTCGCCACACCGATGTCGGGTGCGGGCACGGGTGCCGCTGTGTCGGGCGACGCGGGCGCCGCTGCGGTTCCAGCTTCGGCAGACGGTCCGTCCGTGTTCTGAGCGCCGTTCTCGGCGGTTGCCGCTCCCGCCGCGCGCAGCGCGGCTTCGATCGCGTCGTCTCCTTCGCCGTCGGCAACGAGGACGAGCACGGGGTCGCCGACGGCAACGTTCTCGCCCTCGGCGACGAGAAGGCGCCCCACGGTTCCGCCCGCTTCAGCGGCGAGTTCGATGATGGCTTTTTCGGTCTCGACCTCCGCGAGTGAGGCGCCGACCGTGACGGTCGTCCCCACACTCACGAGCCACGTCTGGATAGCGGCTTCGGTTGCCCCCGCCATCACCTCGGGCATGCGAACGATCTCGGCCATGTCAGTTTCCGAATCCGTCGCGGACGGCTTCGAGAGCCGTCACGACCTCTTCAGTGCGGGCGATTGCCGCACGCTCGAGCACACGGGAGATTGAGGGTGAGGCCTCGCTGCCGGTCACGCGGGCAATTGGCTGATCGAGCCAGTCGAAGTAGCGACGTTGGATCTCGTCAGCGAGCCATCCTCCGTACGAGGTGCCCTGCGCCCCCTGTTCCACGATGAGCACGGCGTTGGTCTTGCGGATGCTTTCGCCGATTGTGTCCCAGTCGATCGAGGCGCGATCGAGCCAACGCAGATCGATGAGTTCTGCATCCACGCCCGTCTGCTCGATCGCCTCGGCGGCGTGCTTGACCATCGAAAGATATGACAGCACGGTCACCTCGTTGCCTTCGCGCACAACCGCGGCAGACCCCGGTGGAATGATGTAGTCGAGGTCACCCTCGGGCACTGAGTCCGTAATGCCGTACAGGTCGACGTGCTCTATGACGAGCACCGGATCCTGCAGCGCGAGGGCTGCGTTCATGAGGCCCACGTAGTCGGCGGCGTTGGATGCCGCAACGATCCGCCAGCCCGGTGCTGTGGCGAACACACCAGCCGGGTCCATCAGGTGTTGGGAGCCATAGCCCGAGCCCATCGCGACCTTAGTACGCAGCACCAGGGGCACCGGGTTGTCGCCACCGAACATGTGTCGAGCCTTGCCGATTTGGTTGAACACCTGATCGGCCGCAACCCAGAGAAAGTCGGGATACATGAACTCCACGACCGGACGGAATCGACCGTCGAGAGCGAGGCCACCGCCCAGACCGACGAAGGCGTTCTCGCTGATCGGTGTACCCATGACCCGTGTGGGACCGTACTTCTTGGCCAAGCCCTTCGTGGCGCCGTTAGTGCCTCCATTAAGCCTGTGGACGTCTTCGCCCATGACCACAATCCGGGGATCAGTCTCCATCCGTCGGTCCATAACCTCGGACACGGCGTCGACGAATTTCACCCCACGGCTCGTCGAGCCTTCGGGCCGCGTGGGCAGGCCTTCCAGTTCGCTCGCGTCGCCACGCATTCCGACGTCGACGAATGACGGCTCCGGCCATAGCTCGGGTCGGATGCGGCGCTTGCCGGGACGTTCAGGATCGGATTCGACCAAAGCCTCCACCGCAGCGGCCGTGCCTTCAAGCACACGGGCGCGAAGCGAGCCGATCTGGTCATCGTTGATCAGTCCGCGCTCGGTCATCCGTTGGGCGACGAGGTCGAGCGGGTCACGTTCTCGCCACTCTGCTTCTTCGTCCTTGGTGCGGTAGCCGAAAGCACTACCGGGGTAGGGGCCGTTTTGGTGGAAGAACCGATACACCTCCGCCTCGATGATGGCGGGACCATTTCCCGATCGCATCAGCTCAGTGGCCTCGCCCATCGCCAGGTGCACCGCGAGAGGGTCCATGCCGTCAACACGCCACGAAGGGATGCCAAACCCTTGGCCACGCACGGAGAATCTGGGGTCTGCGGTGATTTCGTCCGCGCGGGTTGATACGCCGTAGAGATTGTTCTCCACAAAAAAGCACACCGGTAGCTTCCATGCGGCGGCAAGGTTCATCGACTCGAGCACGGAGCCGATCTGAGCGGCTCCGTCACCGAAGTAATTGACCGATACATCTGTCGTGTCGCTGTGCTTTTGTGCCCAGGCGTTGCCGGTCGCCATGGGAGCCCCACCACCGACAATGGCGTTGGTGCCGAGTGCGCCGGCTTCGAACCACTGGAGATGCATCGAGCCGCCACGGCCCCGGCAGTACCCCTGAGCTAAACCGAGAATCTCGGCGAGCGTTCGCTGTAGAACCGTCTGGACGTCGTCGCTGACCGCATTGGCGGGGTCGATGACTCCGCCACTGACGTGCGTTAACGCTTTCGCGAGAAATTGATGGTGCCCTCGGTGAGAACCGTTGACTCCGTCAGTGGAACGGAGGCCGACGATGGAGCCAACTGCACCGCCCTCCTGACCGATACTCGAATGCGCGGGGCCATGCACCAGCCCTTCTCCGGCCAGCTCGAGCACCGCCTCTTCAAAGGCCCGGATTAGGTGGAGCTGACTGAGCATGGTTCCCAGCAACGCCGGGTCGGCGGCGTCCCAGTCCGCCGAGGTTGTTGTCAGCTCAACCCAGTCGACTCCGGTCTGCAGTTTCGTCCGTTTCGGCATCGTTGCCTCATCCCATCTGCGGCCGCGGGCCGCTGTCGATCCCCCCGAGCGTAGGCGAAAACTCGATTCAATACAACACATCATGAACGTTACTCTCGCACTATGAGAGTCTTTTTCCTCGAAACTGGCGTTCAGCGGCACGGATTGAATGTATGTAGCCTTCCGAACGCCACTGCCGTAATCGCGTGTAGGCGGCTCGAAGCAAGGCCGTTGTTCATCCCGTCGGCAGTTGAGTTGCCGCGCTGTTGCCTTTTTGTGGCCCTGAGGCTGTGGTTGTGCGTCAGTTAGGCCGTCGGTAGGGGTTGCGGTGGTAAGGCTGCGCTTCCGCCGAGAGAAGCCTGAGGCGCTGCAGCCTGAGCCGTCCGCAAGGACTTGCCATGGCCGCGACGCTTGCCCGCACTCACGGCACAACAGGTGTTCGTATCGCCATCACCCTCCGGGGCCTCAACCTCGCCGATATTTACTCGCCGGGAGACCGGATTCGCCAAGACGAGCTGGCTGAACGTCATGGAGCTAGCCGGCCGATGCGCGAGGCCCTGCCAATGCCGGAGGCTGAGGGTCTAGCCAGGCTCGTCGCCAATACCGGTGCGTGGGTCTCCACACCCAGCATGGGGGAATGCCAGGAGCTGTATCCCATCTGCGAGCGACTGGAACCGATCTGCTCCGAATGAGTTTGCCGCTACTTGCAACCGACGAGGTCGAACGATTTGCTCTACTCGCAACGGAGATGGAATCGACGGCCGACGTAGAACGTCTCCTCGCTCATGACCGCGAGCTTCACCTCTCAGCTTCGAACCAAGCCCCAACCACCGTCCTCACTGAACTCGTGCTCAACCTGTGGAATCACACCCAGCAGTACCGTCAGGCTGTGACCCGATTGTTCTTGACGCAGGGCGACCGAAGTCTGCACTTTGACCATCATCTGATTGTCGGCGCGCTGCAGCTCGCCGACAGCGATGAAGCCGTGCAGGTGCTTGCGCAGCACAGCCACCGCAACCACCTTGGACTGGCGCGGCGCGGCGAAGTAGTCGATTGAGCAGCGGTGACCGACGGCTGGCTCCGCGAGGCAGGACTTAGCTGTTCAGCACCCGACCAAGACGCACAAAATAGTCCGGCGCAAGAACAGCACCGCCTTTAGTCAGTTCGGTAATGGTGTGCACCATCAGATCCCGTCGGAGTGCAGACTGCGAACGATTTGCTGCGGCAAGCGCATCGCGCAACTCCTCCTGAGTGAAATCGTTGCAGTACGCCGGAGTCCCCGGCTGCTGCCGCCAGGAGTCTTCCAAAACCCCGGCGTCCAGTCCGTCAAAGCCAGTGTCGCTAACGAGCGAGATACCGACCGCTCGATCCTCGTCAGAGTCTGCTGCAACCGGGATGGCGATGCGTCCAGGGCTCTTGGCTGGTTTGCCGTTTACGGCTAATGAGTGAGCTCCGATCGCATTCCAGGCTTTTACCACCGAGCGCCCGATTTGCTCGGAGACCCACACGCTCTCAACCTGTCCATCCTCTAACTCGTCGATGCGCCCGTCCCGGCCCGGGTAGTAGTTCGAAGTATCGAGAACTACGGCATGGGGCGGAAGCGCCGCCACTATGGGGGCAAGGCCAGCGAGGCGGTTAAGTGGCACCGATAGGATCAGAGCGTCGGCCTCGGTCGCTGCCTCCTCTGCGCATACGGCCCGTGCGCCTGCCGTAAGCGAATCGGCCGGAATAGTCTCCGGACCCTTCGAGTTGGCCACTACGACGTCGTGTCCACTCTGGCCGAGTTGCCGGGCCAGGCTCGCGCCTATGTGTCCAACGCCCAAAATACCAATGCGCATGGCTCTCCTCTTCGAGTGCGGTGGGCGAAGCCGATATCCTGCAACCCTTCGCCCGAACGGCCTCTGGCGATGTTACATGATGCCGTCCGACGCTCGCGCGCAGTGTTTTCATTCTGGTGCCCCAAAGAACGTCAATCAAAAAAGCGACACCAGCGTGAACGCAATGGTCCGAAGCGCACGGTTTGTGGAGCGCAGCTAGATTCAGTACCTATTCCTACCCGACGCTTTGCTCTCCCAACCCGCATCAGTCACGAGCAGGCTGGCTGGAACCGCTGCGACGAAAAGTGATCCGACATCCACTCGGCATCGGAACCACACCCATCAACCGAGTGTCACCAACCTCATGACCCAGCACACCTAGAGGACGAGGATGGTCACAACGGGGGCCACCAGAACGGCATGTACCTCCGGCCTCGGCAGGTAACTTACCTGCACCCGCATGAACAGAGAAAGGCCGCCCTTTCTCTGTGTTCGGGCAGCGCTCCATACCGCCGTCCCGGTTGTTGGTCTTCATCCGGAGCATTGTGTTTGCGTGCTGGTCAGGAGAAATCTGCGCAGGCGACCCCGATCGAACTGGTGTCGGGTTGGCGAACAGCATGTCGCGCCTGGCCCAGAGGGACGCACGACCTTATCGACTCGTACCCAGCGCAGCTGCAAGCTCGTTCCACCGGTTAAGTAGTGACCCACGTGCTGTCTACTTGAAGGTCGCAAGCAGCATTGGTGACTCAAACGCAGCCCAAATGCCACCTAAGCCGCCGGCATTCAAGCCCGCTGGCGTCTCTTCAGCAACAACTGCTTCGTTACTACAAGTGAAATCACAATCGGTTTATTGTCCGCCTTTAAGGGATTGGTTTGGTGCATCTTGGAGTGCTTTTGCTCCGATGCTGACGAGCACGAAGGCTTGGACGAGTAGCAGGACGAGACTGGCAAGAGAGTAGCCCGACACATCCGATGTGATGAGGACTGTGATGATCGCTCCAGCACCCATCAAGCCCATAATGCCACCGAGGCCAATGCAGGCCCATAGAAGGTAACGGGGTGTGCAGTAGTTCGCTTCTTCATCCCACATGATTTAGATGTCGGTTGTAAGAGATCACTTTTCTTCTAGACGAAAACCCAGCTTTATAGTGACCTGCCAATCGGCAACTTTGCCCTCCTCTAAGTGGCCCCGAATTTCCTTCACCTCAAACCAATCGAGGTTTCGAAGAGTTCGGGAAGCCGTTGCAATTCCATTCCGGACGGCTTCGTCGACTCCCTCATCCGACGTGCCGACAATTTCAGAAATGCTGTATGTGTGATGTGACATAATTACCCCTTATTGTGGTGTCGGGCGTCTCGGTTCCGAGACTCCTTGCAGAACTCTTTCGGCCGCCCGGAACGCTTGCTCCGAGGGGTTTCGCTAACCGTCCGCTGGAAAATCCCGGGCCGGTGCTGCGTATATTTAGTTGGCATAGGGGTCGGCGATTCCGATGTATTGGGTATAAAGGTACTCCTCGATGCCTTCGCTTCCGCCTTCTCTACCGAGTCCTGATTGTTTGATGCCGCCGAAGGGTGCAGCCGCATTGGAGACGACGCCGGCGTTAAGCCCGAGCATCCCGGTTTCGAGCTGTTCGCCCATGCGGATGCCCCGGTTCAGGTCGCGCGTGTAAACGTAGGCCACGAGGCCGTACTCGGTCTTGTTCGCGAGCCGTACGGCGTCGGCCTCGTCCTGGAAGGTGATGATCGGGGCGACGGGCCCGAAGATTTCCTCGGAGAAGAGCCGGGCACTTTCGGTGACGCCAGTGAGCAGGGTGGGCTGGTAGAAGTAGCCGGGCCCGTCTTCGGGTCCGCCGCCGACCAGTGCAGTGGCACCGGCGGACACAGCGTCCGTGACGAGCTCGTGTACTTTGTCCCTGCTTTTGGCGTCGATTAGTGGGCCGACCTTGGACGCTTCCTCAGTGCCCCGGGCCGTCGTCATCATCGCCATTCTGGCGGCGAACTTGGTCGCGAATTCCTGGGCCACCGAGTCATGGACGATGAAGCGGTTGGCAGCGGTGCAGGCCTCTCCCATGTTCCGGAGCTTGGCCAACATGGCACCATCGACGGCGGCGTCGAGATCGGCATCGTCGAATACCACGAAGGGTGCGTTGCCGCCCAGTTCCATGGAGGTGCGCAGCACGGTCTCGGACGCATCAGCAAGCAAGCGTCGTCCGACCTCGGTGGACCCGGTGAAGGACAGCTTCCGGAGCCGGCTGTCCTTGATCAGGGGCCCGGTGGTGGCACCGGCGCTGGTAGAGGCAATGACATTCAGGACCCCGGCAGGCAAGCCGGCTTCCATCATGACGGCAGCGAAAAGCTGCGAGGTCAGCGGGGTGAGCCTGGCGGGTTTGAGAATCATGGTGCACCCGGCCGCCACTGCAGGGGCGATTTTGCGCGTAGCCATTGCAAGGGGGAAATTCCATGGAGTGATCAGCAGGCACGGTCCTACCGGCTTTTTTGTCACCAGGAGACGGGATTTGCCGTCCGGGGACACGGAGTAGCGGCCTGATACGCGGACTGCTTCCTCGGAAAACCACCGCAGGAATTCGGCACCGTAAGCTACCTCACCGCGGGCCTCTGCCAGTGGTTTGCCCATTTCCAGGGTCATCAGCAGCGCGAAGTCCTCGGTCCGGGCAGTGACTAGTTCGAAGGCCCGGCGCAGGATTTCTGCCCTCTCTCGGGCCGGGACCTTGGCCCAGGAGGCCTGGGTTGCGGCTGCAGCGTCCAGGGCGGCTGCCCCGTCCTCAGCTCCGGCATCGGCGATGCTCATGAGCACTTTCCCGGTGGCGGGGTCTTCAACATCAAAAGTTTTGCCTGAGGTGGCGGGGCGCCATTGCCCGTTGATGAGCAGACCGGTGGGAACGGTGTCCAACAGGTCCAGTTCTGTCATTGCTGCGATAGTCATGCTTCTACTTCCATCCAGGTGGGTGCGTCTAAGAATGAGTGGGGGTGGAGCGTGGAGCAGGGGTGTCGTGTGAGTGGTGGTTCGGGAGGAAGAGCCCTAGTAGGCCCTGACGCGTTGTTTGACGACAAGGTGGATAAGGGCGAACACGTGATTCTCGTCGATGGCTTTCAGCGCTGCGGCGACAGCGGCCGGGATGTCCTGGTCGTGCTCAACCTTGACGCCGAATCCGCCGCAAGCCTGCGCCATGAGCGCGAATTCAGGGTTTTTCAGTTGGGTTCCGGAAATCCGCCCCGGGTAATGGCGTTCCTGGTGCGTGCGGATGGTGCCGTATTCCTGGTTGTCCATCACGATCACCAGCGGAGTGGCCCCATACTGAGCGGCGGTGGCCAGTTCCTGGCCATTCATCAGGAACTCCCCGTCTCCAGCGATGGTCACGATACGCCGGCCGGGGTATGCCAGGGACGCCGCGATCGCGGATGGCACCGAGTAGCCCATGGAACCGTTGCGCGCGCTGATCATCGAGGCGTAGCCCCGTGTGGGGAAGTACCGGTGGGCCCAGTTCGTGTGTTCACCGGCGCCGAGGGTGATCATCGCATCCGCGGGCAAGGTAGGTACCAGGTTGGCCATGAGAGTGTCCATTCGTGCCAGCCCGTCGCCGGGCGCAGGATCGGGCAGGGCGGCGAAGGATTCCTGTTCGCCACGCATCCGCGCGGTCCATGTCCGCCATTCGTCTTTTACAGGGAGCTGGAGTTTGACGAGGTCTCGGACGAACACGTCCGGTTTGGCGACGATTTGGTAAGACACGGGGCCGGACCGGCCGCGGAGAGACGAATCGATTGTGACCAGGAAGTTCTTCTTATTCCAGTCCTGCCGGCACAGGAACCCGTCGGTAATGACATCACCGGGCACAGTGCCGACGAAGACCAGTAGGTCGGTCTCCTCGAACAGGTCATAAGTCGGCCGTGGCCGGCCGTAACCTATCGGCCCGACGTAGGACGGGGAATCGAACGGAACAGTGCCCTGGGTGCGCCATTCGGCGGCGGCCGGGATGTGGTGTTCTTCCAGCCACGCCGTGAACTGGTCAGCGCCTTCCTGAGTCCAGTCGTTCCCACCGGTCACGAACAAGGGCTTGGTTGAGGCTGCCAGGGCCTCAGCGAGGGCCTCCGAGTCCGTGGTCGTCATGCCGCCGGTCGCTACCGGGATCCGCGGGTGAAGCGTTGGATCGATCTGCTTGCGGATGACGTCCTCCGGGAGACCGATGACGACAGGGCCTGGCCGGCCACTCATCGCTGCAAAAAACGCTTCAGCGACGATCTCGGAGGCCCGTTCGGCGTGGTCCAGGACCATAACGCGCTTGGTTCCGGTGCCAAACCACGCTTTGATGTCGAACTCCTGGAATGCTTCGCGGTCCCGGTGGGCGAAGGGGATCAGCCCGACGAAGAGGATCATCGGGGTGGAGTCCTGCCACGCAGTGTGCAGGCCCACATGGGCGTTCGCGGCACCGGGACCGCGGGTGACCATCGCGATGCCCGGGAGTTGGCTCATCTTGCCGTCCGCTTCCGCCATATAGGTGGCTCCACCCTCGTGCCGGCACACGATGGTTTCTATGTTGGAGCCGTGTAGGCCATCGAGGACATCTAGGAAGCTCTCACCCGGAACTACATGGGCACGTTTGATCCCATGGGCGACGAGGGAGTCCACGATGACGTGCCCCGCCGATTTCAAGGTGTCGGTGCGTTCAGGCTTGGATGTCTCAGAATGCTCGGACATGGTCTGTGTCATGTACTGGGCCCTTTGCGGTGATTCACTAGCGATTGATTGGGCGGTGCTGTGTCTGCCTCAGCAGATTGTGGTGGCATCGGCGGGTAGGCCTGTCGCCCCGACGGGCCGGAGCCAGACATCGCGAGGTCCATCGCGAAGCGCCCGGGCTCACCATGCAGCTCCGACCAGTGCAGGAACTCCGGCGTGTAGCGGTACGACGTCCACTCCGTGATGCCGAACATACGGCCATAGACCTCGAGGGCACCGTCCAGGTCTGGGACGAGGATGCCGATCTGATCCACAGCACCGATGGGGGTACCAAAATTCTCGAAACTCGTGACTTGCAATGCAGACACCTCGCTGTGCTGGCAATCGAAGTTCGTACGCTCACTATCTGGTGAAGATAGGTACGTTCACGATGCCATTTTTATCCCCTTACGTGCGCCTGTCAAACCTTGCCCTTCCCAGCGGTGACGGGCGCTCTCATTGCTCTCGGACTTTTCCTCGAGTGGGAGTGCACAGGATCCGTTCGCGCCGAGCGCAGTAGTCGATCGCGACATCAGCTCGCGCGGTCATGTCAATCTCTGAAATCGAGGACGATGCGACCGCGCTTTCCGCGGGCCGCGAAGGCTCGTGAACCCGGCTGACATCTTCGACCGGAACGACGTCGTCGACGCGCGGGGTGAGAACGTCGACTCCGCCTTCCGGGCCTATGTTCACCCGGTGATAGGTATCGCGGCGGCATTTTCATACATGATCTCTCGAACCTGTGCTCGTCGCGCTTGGTTGAGGGCACCACCAGCAACGGAATCGAATAGTGCGAGGAACTGGCTGCCAGGGCAACTGACCCGATGCGCCCCGAGAACGCCTACCCTGTTGCGACACCCCCACAACGATTGGACGCAGACACCATGGCAACCGACTACGACGAGCCGCGCGTCCGCCCGGAAGACCAGCCAGCCAACGAATCGCTCCAGGACATCCACGCCCAGCGCAGCAGCACCACACAGACCTCCATCATCGACGTCGAAGACGCCGACACCGCCGAGGGCTTAGACCTGCCCGGCGCCATCCTCGAGGAAGAGCTCATGGTGCAAGTCGTCCCCGTGCAGGAGGACGAATTCACCTGCATGTCCTGCTTCCTCGTGCACCACCGAACCCAGCTCGCGCGCGAGAAAAACGGCGACAAGTACTGCGCTGAGTGCGAAGGGTGAGAACCGAGCGGTCAGAGCGCTGCTACTGGACGCTTGAACCCCCAAGGAATTGCGATCACTCGCAATGGTGCAGACAGCGTCTGCACCATTGCGCGTACGGCCGCATCGAGCAACAGCGCGTTGCCAACCGGCTCAGGTGACGGCAATTCCTCGTGGTCTCGCGGTGGTTGTCGCAGTGCAGCAAGCTTCTCTGCGCCGATGGACACTTAAGCTTCTCCCGAGAGTTGACCTGGACGAGCTGAGGTGGACTGCCGCTCACTCACGAGCTCTCAGCGACGACTTCGTAATCTGCACCCCTAGCGTGACCTTCCCTCGTCACGCGCCTTCGTTTCTGCAGCCTTTCTACTTCGGGCCGAAGCGGCATCCTTTGATGCCGACGTCGCCGGGTCGGCTGTTGCGGCTGCTTCCCGTCGTCGACGGACGGCTTCAGCCTGCATGGCACTCAAACCCCGACCATCGTTGGTTCTGAATAATTCCTTGCTTTCACGCACGACCGTCTCCTTTTTGTTCTGGTCTGACACCCCCGTCGTCTGTTCGGACCCGGTGGTGTCATTGGCGGCGCGGTGCTTGGCGATTGCGCGGGCGACGGCCTCGGAGACGTTGTCAGCCTGCTGCAGCCGGGGCTCGGTCTGTGTGGCTTCGAAGATGTGCGCTTCACGCTGCTGCGGGCCCGGCAACGGATCGCTGGCTGCCGCGCGTTCGGCCCGAAGCCGGTCGATGACGCGGCGGGCGGCGGCCTGCTCGGTGGTCATCCGGTCTACGATCGCCGATTCATCCGCTCCCTGCCGGTTCTGTGGAGCAGTCCGCGGCGGGGTGGTGGTGAGCTCGCCGTGCTTGTGCAGGGAGGTGGCACGCTCGATGAGGCGCTGCGCGGTGGGATCGGCCCGGTACTGCTTCGGGATGAACGCCGTCTCATGGGTGCCAATTTTGTACCGGTTCCGGTATGCCTCAGTCTCCGCCGCGATGCGGTGCCACTCGGCGGCTTTCGCGTCCTTCCCGGGCACGGGACCGAGGGCCTTCGTCCACGCAGGCTTCTCTTCCGCGAGCTGCGCGCCGCGGACCATGACCCTCTGTCCGAGATGTACCCGGAGCCGGTGGAGCTCGGCCCGGTACGACGCCGGCACAAGCGGATCCTTCAGGAGGACGGCTGGCGCAAGGTCCTCGCTCACAGCTGCTGCCGTACTGGCCGGCTGCATTCTTGTATCCGTTGCGTCGCTTACTTGTGGCAGTGCGACGGCGCGGAGCTGCTGCTCGTGCCGCATGGCGTCGCCGATGGTGATCTGGTGGGCGGAGCGGGGATCTTCCCCGCGTGCGGTGCGCTCGATGGCGGCCTGGGTCGGGGAGAGATTTTGGCGGCGTTCCAGCTCGACGGTCATTGCCTTCACCCGCCACTGATCCTTGAACACGGATCTCGGTGTCTCTGCGCCAACTGGTGTGGCGGGGTCGATGGATTGGACCCGCGCGATGGCACTGGGGCGGGCATCGATGAGCATGTCGGTCCGCATGAGAGCGAACGGACGTGCCGCCCACTGCGTGTCCATCGGCACTTCCCCGGGCGAGCGGCGCGGCAGCTCGGATCCTGCTGCGTGCTGCGTGGCCTGCTGTGCGAGGCGCTGCAGGTGCTCATCGGACACGGCACCGAGGGGACGCTGGTCGGCGTTGGCAAGGAGGCTGCGGGCGGCGTCGATGCGCTGCTCGAGCCGGTACGCGAGGACGGCCGCCAGGTCCTGGGCTCCGTCGAAACCGCGAAGGTGCCCGGTGTCGGCGTGCTGCCCGCGCCCGCTGCTGTCACGGCTGACGCCAGCGGCCTGGGCCAGGAGTGAGGCGGGGTCGAGGCCCTGCGCTTCGGCTGCTCGCAGGTGCGTTGCTACCGCTTTCCATGCCTCGTGCGAGGTGAACTGCACGGCGGTCCGCGGCCCGATCACTTCGGCTGCGATGGTTCTGGTTTTGGCTTCCCACGCGGCGTTCTCGACCTCGTTGTAGACGCCCGCGAGGGTGGCAACGTCGCCAGTACGAACGGCTTCGGTCCGTACTGCTTCGTGCGCGGACAGGGTGCGGTCGTAGTTCGCGGTGATCGTGGACAGGACGCTGTCGCGGGTCACGGCCTGGTCGTTGTCGTCGCCGAGGGCAACATAGAGGCGGTTCGTCTCGCGTCCTCGGGTGGCAGCCACGTAGGCGCCAGCCCGCTCGGTCCGTGCGTCGAGGATCGCGTGAGCGGTATCCACGGTCGCACCTTGGGCGCGGTGCACGGTCGCGGCGTAGCCGAGCTGCCCGTGCTCGTGGAGGTAGTCGGCGTCGACGGTGATCCGTCCGCGGTGACCTGCATGCCGAAGGGTCACGCGCTGCCGCTCCTCACCTGCAGCTGTATCGGCAGCTAGATTCGTGGCGGGGTCTGCGGTGACTTTCTCGACGGTCCAGACGTCGTTGTTCTTGACGAAGTCCTTGCCCTGGTTGACCTGCAGGGTGCGGTCGTTCTTCCGCGTGACGACGGTGTCCCCGGTGTAGGCGCGTAGTCCGTCTCGCAGGACGACGGAGGGCGTCGCTTCGGTGATCGGGCCAGTGCCGTCGGCAAGGTTCCCGGTGGCGATGCGGGCGGCCTGTGCGCGGGCGTTGAGATCGGTGACGGTGGCGTTGTCGGTGGCAATCAACAGCGAGGTCTTACCGGCCTGGGTGTCGGCCATCCACGCACCGAGGGCGTCCTGCGTCATGGCCTCAAGGGTGCCGGCGGTGACGCGCTTGTTCTCGAGGTACCAGTGGAACGGGGTGTCCGCGCCGGCGGCGGGCGGCTCGCGCAGCGCCAGGGATGCCTCCGACTCGCCTTCCGTGCGGAAGCGGTGGACTTCTTCGAGGCGGACCGCTCCGACCTCGTTGTTGAGCAGGCGCAGCGCGCCGCCCGAGCCGATGGCGCCGAGCTGGCGGTCATCTCCGATGGCCCTGACGACTGCACCGTTGCGGGCGGCGACGGCGACGACGTTGGCGAGCTTCGGGGTGGTGACCATACCTGCTTCGTCGACGATGATCACATCCCCGGCACGCAGATCCCACACCGGCGTGAAGGCCGGATTGATGAAGCTCGAGCGCCCACCCGCGCCGTTGTCCTGCTGGTTCTGCTGCCGATTGCGGTGGGTGGCCAGGAACGCGTCGATGGTCGTCGCTTCCGCTCCGAGGTCCCCACTCATCACGGCGGCCGCAGCGGCGGTAGGGGCGAGTCCGATGACCCGTCCACCGGTGTCGCGTATGGCGTCGGCGGCAAGGGAAAGGCTGGTGGTCTTGCCGGTTCCTGCCGGTCCGATGCCGAGGGTCAGAAGCTTCTCGTCGGAGGCGAACGCACGCGCCACGTCGATCTGCCCCTGGGAGAGGGCATGTCCGCCACCCGTCGCCGCGGCCTCTGTGTGCTTCGCCAGGACTACGTCGAAGCGTTCCATGGACACGGCCGGGATGACGGTTTTCTGACCTGCCGCGAGGATCCTGTGCTCGGCGCTCAGCACCTCGTGGGAGGTGAACAAAGCGCTGTCAGCCTGCTGGAACTGGCTCGATCCGTCGGCCCGCTGGAACTCGCGCAGGCGCGGTGTGATAGCAACAGGCGTAACCTGGAGGCTGTGCGTGGCGGTGACGGAGCGCGTCACCTTCTCCACGGTCTCGTCGGTGATGGTCTGCCCGGGGAAAGCGTCTTTGAGGTGTCGGCGGGTCTGGGCGATGACGTGGTTCCGACCCCATGAGGCGCGCTTGGCTGACAGTTCGTGGACGATCTGACGGGCGTGCTCGTGCACGTTGAGGTCGGCGACACTGAGGCCGGCGGGAACGCCGTCGGGTGTGCGGGGGCCCATACTGCGGACGTGCTCGAGGAGGGCCGGTCCGACCGGCATCCCCATCCCCGCGCCCATCTCCCTGTCCAGCCCGGTGCTGTAGTCCTTCTGCCATTCGTCGACCAGCTCGGAGAGCCGGCGGGCACTTTTCTTCTCCGGCCGGGTCTCAAGCGTGGCCTGCTGTGCCAGGGCGATCTTCTGCTTGTCGCTGGGGGCGTACCCGTGCTTGTCGGTGAACTCGGCTTCGAGCCGGTTAATCGCTCCGGCGATGTTGGTGCGCCTCGAGGAGGCGCGGTGGATGCTGTCGAGGTCGATCCCGGCGACCTCGTAGACGGGCTCTCCGCCACCGGTGGATCGGGCGACGGTGCTGACGCCGAGGGACGCGCAGACCTTCTCGATGACCTTCGCGTTGTACGTCTCGGATGCGGCGACGCCCATCTTGTAGAGAGTGCGCCCGTCGAGGGACGACCATTTGCCGTCGCTGCCCATGACCTTGTTCGCGATGACGACGTGGTCGTGCAGCTGGGGGTCTCCGGCACGGGAGTCGTAGTGCCGGAACTGGGTGGCGACCAGACCGCCATCGACGTTGATCTGGCGGACACCGTTCTTCCCGCGGCGGGTGTAGAGGGCGTTCTTCTCGAGGAAGGTGATGGTCTCTTTGATGGCTTCGTTGTGCGCGGCCTCGACCGCTTTGCGTGCTTCGTCTCCGCCAAGCGCCCACAGCAGGGACACCGATTTGGCGGGCGAGAACACCAGGTCGTACCCGGCGACGGTCTGCTTCGACGGCGTCGTTTGCGCGGTCACGTACCGGGCGAGTTCTTCGTTGCTGCGGGCATTCCGGCCGTGGGACTCGCGGAACAGCTCGCCGCCGACCCGGAACCGGATCTCGTGCATGACTTCCGTCGGCAGCACCTTCTCGGCGTTCTCCGGCCCGCTCCAGACGGGTCCGCTGGTGCCCCGGAACCGGGCCACTTCCTCGTCGATGCGGCGCGTCATCGTCGTGTCCGCCGCGTCGTACTGGTGGTACTTCTGGCCCAGCTTTACATCGTTCGCGCCGCCGCCGGCGGCGATGATGCTGGCAGCCTCAGGGTGCAGACCCTCGCCAAACAAGGCTTTCATCTGCGCTTCGGTGACTTCACCGGAGACTCCCAACAGCTGCTCGGAGTGACCGATCCACTGCCCCGGAGGCATGCCCTCGACGGTGTAGTAGTCCCCCAGCTCTCGGTCGCCTACGCGTAACTCGTCGCCGCTGGCGACCTCGGAGGTGTAGTAGGTGTAGCCGTCCCCAGCACTGAGCTTATGGACGGTCATCACCCTCCCATCCTCATCCACTCCCCCACCCCCTTCGAGGCGGCACGCCGCGCAAGACTAGCCTCATTTATCAGGATGCAAGAGGTGTGACAGATTGTGCTGGTTGGAGTGGTGCGAAATCGCTTGGTGACGACGGAGGAGGAAACCGAAGATGGAGCGCCGTGGAGACCAGGACGATTGGTCCATCGAATCTCGATGCGGTTGTGCACATGAGAATGAGCGGTGGGTAACACGGTTTTCGTTATCCACCGTTCGTTCGATTGTGTGGAACCGCTAACGGACGTTATCCACCAGGTGGGCAGCGCAGAGACGTTGGTTATCTCGAAGCCGTCCACGTGTGGTCAACGTCCGTTGCATCCAGCCCGAGCGTCAGCGAGGTCCGCATGAAAGGTTGGTGGGCACCGGCGGTGAGCGAGGAGCCGAATAAGGAGCTGAGTGTTGCGCCTGTGACGGGTGGGCTCTGACCGTTAGGTTTGGTGGGGAAGTGCGTCGGATCGCAAGTCGCGGCCGAAGCAGGATCAGGTACGGGTTTTGAATGCGGGATGAGTGAAGGGGACGGGTCATCATGGCAGCACCGAGGAAGTCAGCGCAGCAGGTCGCGGCACGGGAAAAGGCGAGGGCGAAAGCCCAGGAACTCACCACACGGCACGAGAGGTTGATTGACCTGGCGGCGGAGTTCTTCGAGCAGGAGGAGCAGGCAGAGCAGATCCGCGCCGAGGCGCGCGAGCGTGCCGACGCGATCCTGGCGAAAGCCGAGCAGGACGCGGAGGCGGCCGCGAAGGAAGCCGGCGCGAAGGTGCAGCAGATGCTCGATACCGGGGAGAGCCGCGCAGCGGTGGCGGCCCGTCTCGGGCTCAGTACCGCCGAGGTGAAGCGGGCCCTGGACGGTGCCAGCGCTGGCACCTCATCCGCGGACACCGGGGATGCGAGGGACGCGGGGACTGCGTCGACGCTGGCGGGGACAGCGGACGAAATTGCGGAACAGGTTGCCGCCGAGACGAAGGCCGCCTGACGGCTGAAGCTCGACCTGGCAGCACGAAGTGAGGGGACCGACTGTGTCGGTCCCCTCTTCTGTGGAGAACACATCTGTGTGGGCCTTTCTCCTGGTCGTGTCGGTGTGTAGCGCGGCCGGGGCGCGCGTACCTGGTGCGCGGCACCGGAGGCGGAGTGAGCGTGAGTGCGAGGACGGCGGTTCGGCGCCGGCGACCACAGCTCGAGGTTCCCGGAGCGGCGGCGAACCGCCCCGCCCACCAGCGGTGAGCTGACCGGCTCCCCTCCACTGTTCGGGCCGGCCCGGGCCGGGGTTGGTGGTGCAGGGCTGTCGCTCCGTGCACCACCGGTGTCCGGTGCTACTCGGCGGCGTACTCTTCCGCGATCATCTCCTCGTCGGTGTGGACTTCCTCGAACGTCTCGCTGTGCTCGGTGTCCTCGTCGGGTTCGGTGGTCTTGTTCGCGCTGTCGAGGATGATCTGCTCGACCTCACTGGGCGTGTACCCCCACGTGACCAACTGTGTGAGGTAGGTCAGGTGGCTTCGGTGCGGTGAGCGCCACGAGTCCTTGGCGATGGTCTTCTCGAACCCTGCGCAGACCAGCGCGATCATGGGCACCTCGGGGCGGGTGGTGGTCTTCGCTACGTGGTCGCTGAGCGGGTTCCATCCCCACGTTTCCTTGCCTTCGATCTTCGCTCCGGCCATCTCGGCGGCGACGGCTCCCTCGTAGCCGCTGGCGACCTCGGGGTGGTGGGTCAGGGCGTGGACGGTGAAGTACTGCCAGCCCTTCGGTGCCTGCTTCTTCGCCAGCAGGGACCGCACGAAATCGCGTCGGACGACCGTCGCTGATTCCATGGCCTTGTTGTTGGCGATCAGGGTCTTCCGCTCGGCCTTCTGCTCGTCGCTCATGGGTCCCTTCGGGGCCGCTGTGCTCGTGACGTGTCGGAGGGTGAAACCCAGTTCCTTCCATCCGGTGACGACCGGGATGGTGCTGTACTCGCCGTGGTAGTTGTTGGCGATGCAGACGGCGTTCGCGTCCTCGTCTGTGGCTCGCTCTCCGTCGGCTCGGAGCAGACCGGTGACGACCACGTTCTCGTCCGTCGGGTAGTAGCCGTAGCTCACATCTTTCACGACGACGGTCCCGGCGGCTTCCAGCTCGGCCACCAGTGCGGCGCGGGCTTCCTCGCGTGCGCGCTTGTCGCGCATCTGCTGGGCGACGTGCGCGAGCATGTCCGGCTCGTCCGCAATGACCGATTCCAGCTCCTCGGTGGCGTCCTCGTCGCCCTCGAACTCGACCAGCACGAGAGCTTCCTCGATGGTGCGGCCCTTGGATAGTGCGGCTTCTCCTGCGGTGCTCATCTTGGCCTTCAACGCTCCTTCGACTTGGGTCTTGGCGCGTCCGGTCTTCTTCGCGATCTGCGCCGCGCTCACTCCCAGCAGGGACAGCTGGTGGAAGGCGTCGGCCTCGTCCGCGTCGGTCAGCGCGGACCGCTGAACGTTCTCCACGACTTGCGTGGTGATTCGCTCGGCTTCCGCCGGGCTGGCGACGACCATGACCGGGATCAGGGGGGCCTCGGCTTCGACCGCACCGCGCGTGCGGCGCTGACCCATCAGGACGTGCACGGTGGTGGTTCCGTCGCCGTTGTCCTTGCGGTGCGCGATCACGGGTTCGATCACGCCGTGCTCCTTGATGCTCGCGATGAACTCGGGCGTCAGGGCGGCGTCCTTGCGCACGTTCACGTCCACGGTGAGCGTGCGCGGGTCGATCATTTCAAGGGTCGGCTGAGTGGTCAGCTGAGCGTTCACGGTGTTGCTCCTTCGTTGCGGTGGTGGTGTCGGGGCCCTTGGTGACCAGCAGTGGACCCCTCCCCCGTTGTTTTTTGCCTGCTGGCGAGCTCGCTCGCTCGTTCCCGACGGAGCCGTGTGCAACCCGTAGGGCGGTGGTGGTGGGAAACCTCTCAAGGAAATAAGCGACGCAGGAGCGCCGTGGAGGTTTGTTGCCGGCACCGTCGGCGCAGCCGATTGACGCGGTGGAACGGGGACGGATAATCCGTAGGACAGCAGCAAAAAACACCCGGACTGGATGCGACGAAGGAGCAGCTTGGCCGGAACAGGCCGAAGCGAAGCGAGAGGACCATTGCTCTGGTTGGAGCGCCAGCGGAAACATGGGAAGCACTAAACCGCCGGCCACCCGCGGTCGCCGGCTAGGACCCAGCAATGACGAAGGGCCGGCAGCCATCGGTGCCGGCCCATACTCAGTCGCTCAAATACTCATTCACTCATCGACTCATTGGTGCCGGTCAGGCTTTGTGGGCGTGGTCGGGGCAGTAGTAGCGGCCGACATCGACGGTGATTGCCCGGTACAGCCAGCCCTCGGGCAGGGGACGGCCCGGGTCAAGGATCTTCGTGGTGGCGCGGCAGATACAGCACTGCGCCAGGGACGGGGTGCCCAGTGTCTGTGGCGTCACTGCGGCGGCGTCAGTCCTCGAAAAAGCGGCGTGCCTCGTTGGAGGCGTCGGCGACGTCGACGGGTCCGAAGTCGCTGGTTCCGCTCGTCGGCGTGCTGGCAGCCTCGAGCCGGTCCCCGAGGAGGTCCCCGAGCGTGGGCGCCGCCAGCTCGGGCAGGTGCAGCTGCAGGTTCTCGCTGAGGTCAGGGCTCAGGGCAGCGGCCTGGTCGGGGTTCTCGATGTAGTCCACGGGTCCCATGATCGTCTCTTCCTGGTCGGTGAATTGGTGTCACTGTACGTCTCGGTGGTGTCAGTCCTCAGTGCACAGCTGGGCGGCATGCGCGCCGGTACGCTCACTGGATCGACTGTTCGTTCTAGGCATGGGGAAGCAATGGCACTAGGTGGATTCGGAATTCTGATCGTCCCGGTCCTTTGGGCGCTGATGGGCTTGATCTTGTACGGGATCATTCGGTTCGGGGTGAAGCACGGGATGCGCTCGTACTACGCCGAAGCTGCCCGCCGGTCGATTGCTGCCGACGGCATTATCGGAGCAGAGGCCACGGGCCCGACTGCTGTCTACCCCACCGATGGCTCGTCTGAGGGTTCGCCTGGTGGTGCTGCGCGGTAGGTGCAGCTCGTGACTGGTTGTGGTGGTCGCGCCAGCGTGGATGGCGGCGGCCGGGAGAGATGTTCCTATAGACAAGTCCTCGAAGAATTGGGGCCGCCAAGCTGGCGGGTTGCGTGCATCCTCGTGTCGCCCTCAGGAGTCCCTGTGGCGACCTAGGATCAACTCATGACACTCAATAGGGCTGAGATCGATGGCGTACCAGTTTTCTGGGTCGATGGTCCCCCTCCGCTGAGTGCCGAACTCGTATTCCGTGTTGGTGTTCGAGATGAGTCTTTGGTGACGTCAGGCATCACTCATCTTGCCGAACACGTCGTGATGGGCGGCGTAGCGTCGCCCCGGCACGACCACAATGCGACGGTCGAACTGAGTTTCATGTCGTTCGAAGCTACCGGTCGTCCGGAGCAGGTGGTCGCGTTCCTCAAGGACGTTTGTGCAAACATCTGCGCTCCCGATTTCGGCTCCTTGGATGTTGAGAAGAAGGTTCTAGCTGCGGAAGCCTCATCTGTCGTAGGACCAGCAGTCGCAGAGCACCTCCTTCGCAGGTACGGCCTTTCCTCATTCGGGCTTGCAGCGGTCGATCAGCCGGCACTCACCGGCATTAGTCGGGAGGCTGTTGAAGAGGTCATCAGGACCTTCCTTACGAGGGGTAATGCGGCACTGGCGCTAACGGGCCCTCCTCCCCCGGGATTGTCCCTCGTCCTGCCTCCCGGCGAAGCGCGGCCTCCTCTCGCTGCAGTGCCGATCAGAAGTCTCCCGTTGCCGCTCTGGTTTGAATTGGGCGGGCCTCCCCTCGCCCTATCTTTTGAGTACGAGTCCGGGTCGGAGTTGGCGAGAACGAGCGCCTCAGCAATCGCGCAGATCCTCTGTCAACGAGCCTTGGCTGATCTAAGAAAGCAGCGCGGGTTGATCTACGACATCGAGTTCGACCTTTTTGAGGGTGGTAGTGGCCGGGGCCTTGTGTGCTTCACCGCCGATCCGCGAAAGGAGAATGCTGAACTGGTATGCAGCGAGCTTCGACGGATACTTCAAGACCTGGCGTTGCATGGGCCTGAGGAGTTGGAGTTGCAGCAGCTGACGGACGACATCAAAGATTTTGTAGCGGATCCTCGCTCAGCAGTCGTTGCCGCCGCCGATGCTGCCCGACGTCACCTGGTGGGTGAGCAGATTATCAGCCCGGAACAGATGGTGACGGAAACCGCTGCAGTGACTCCGCAGTCGGTAAAGGATGCCTTGTCCCTGCTCGATTCGACACTCATCGTGGGTATGCCCGAAGGAACAAGTACGTCGGATTCCACCTTGAATAGTTTCGGTAGCGAGGACCACGAACCGGTGTCCGGACGCGCCTTCAAGCGCAGCTTCCGTGGTTCCTTCCAAGGAGTCCCTTCGAAGGCTCGCCTTGTGGTCGGTGATGCTGGCGTAAGTCTCGTGGATCAGGTGGTAACCACTATTCGGTGGGAAGACGTTCGAGGACTTGAATACACGCCCTACGGAATCGCACTGCATGGCGTCGATGCCGCGTCTGTGGAGCTTCAACAATCGTGGTTCGCGAAGGGGCATGAGGCGTTTGCCCTCATCGAAAGCCGGGTCGATCCTTCCCTGAGCTACCGGACGGACATCAGCTAGTTAGGCGCTACCTCACCACAACAGGTGAATCAGTCGCGTGATCGGAGCGGGCAGAGTTTTTCCTTCAGGCGTAGTAGAGGCCGCGGCTCCAGGTCACTTTGGGCGTAGCTGCCGTAGCTCTTATCGTCCTTAGGACGTTCCTCAAACCAGGCGTAGGCGACTACTCGCTAAACGAAGATTGCGACGGGGATGACCTTCACTAGGCCGGAGCGAAGCGCAGGACCATTGCCCTGGTTGGAGCCCCAGCGGAAACCAGGGAAGCACGAGAACCGCCGCTCACCCACGGGCGCTGGCCGGGAACCCCAGCAACAACGAAGGGCCGGCACCCATCGGTGCCGGCCGTTACTCAACCAATCAAAAACTCATTCACTCATCGGCGTCGACCAGGCGCGGTGAGCGTGGTCGGGGCTGTAGTAGCGGCCCAGGCTTAGCCGAGCCAGTCCGGGGGGCCAGCGAGGCCGATCCGGTAGCGCGCCGCGTCCTCGGATGGGCTATGCGGCCCGAGGGCCAGCTGGAAGGTCCGCAACTGCAAGCGGGTGCGCTGCAAGCGGAGGCGGGCCGCGGGCGAGCGGTCGCCGCGGCCGGGCACCCCGGCGAGGGGGGCGATGGATGGGGAGAGCACCAGCGCCCCGGCGCTGGCGAGGCCGCTGTAGAAGATCCGTTCGGCCCGGTTCAGTCCGCCGGGGGCGGAGAGGAAGGTGAGGAGTTCGGCGGGGACGGGTTCGAGGTCGGGCTCCAGCGCGCGCAGGGCCTCGGTGAGTTCCCGGCGGCTGACCGGGAGGTCCTCGGCCCCGAGGGCCCGGGCGCTGCGGGACCAGTCGGCGATATAGGTGTCGGCCCAGTCGCGGCCGAACCGCGGGGCCAGGTTGTGGCCGACGGCCTCGTGGGCTCCGAGGAAGGCGTCGGTGAAGGCCAGGTGCACCCAGCGAAGCAGGGCGGGGTCGGAGGCGGAATAGGCGCGGCCGTCGTCGGTGTTGCCGCGGACCCGCCCGTGCATGCCGCGGACCCGCGCCGACTCCCGCTCGGCGAGCTCCGCGGAGCCGAAGGTGCTCACGGTGAGCCAGCGCGCGGTCCCGGCGAGGCGGGCCCAAGGGTCGCTGCGGTACGAGGAGTGCCGCGCGACCCCGGCCATCGCCAGCGGATGCGTGCCCTGCCCGAGGAGGGCCGCGACCCCGCCGACAAGGGTGGAGAGGTCGCCGTGGACCCGCCAGACGACGCCGTCGGGCTCGAACCAGCCCGGTCCCTCCCCGACCAGGGCGATGTCGCGCACCCAGTCCGGCGCCCCGGTGGGGTCCCCGGAGACCCGGGCGCGGAAGGCGCGACGGACGCGGAGGGCCAGGTCGGCGGGGCGCGGTATCGAGCTCACAGGCATCATGCTCCAACGACGGTAGGTCGGGTACGACGGACACCCCGGACAGGACTCCACTACGAAGCGTAGAACACGGCCCTGACACGGCGATTGAGGCGGGGACTCAGAGACTGGACGGATGCCCGCGAATCGACCAGCAAGTGACCAAGTCGCCTAGTGCGCCCTCCCATAGTCAGAAGAGCGTTGGCGCTTCGGGGTCGATGCCAGTGAGCAGGGGGCGGATGATCGGCTCGTTCCATCCGTGCTCGAGGAGGGCTGTGCGCAGGGTGAGCGACTGGGTGCGGAACTGGGCCCGGCCTACACCGCGCCACCGGAAGGTCGAGGCGTTGGCATGCCGGCCCTTCTGGGACCGGTCAAGCATGTTCAACGCCTGAGTACCGGGCAGCAGGTGAGTGTCTGTCCCGGTGCTGGCATGGACGCAGAGTGGGACGTCGCAGACGTGCATGAGTGCGATGCCCGGGTGCAGGGTCCCTCCGATGAGGAGTTCGTAGGCGAAGCGTTGCGGCCGCAGCGCGCGTTGCTCGCCGTCCCTGGTGACCCAGAACCGCCCGTAGCCGTCATCGGCCACCGCGCCAGTCCAGATCCAGCAGTCGTGCGGCCGCGGGCCCTTGACGACTTTTTCCCAGAACCGGTCAGCCTCTCTCCTGCGCTGCCTCATCGCCGCCTACCTCCGCCAGGACGTCATCGGACCCGCGGGACGGCGGACGATCAGTCGGCGACCCTCCATCCGCACCACACCGACGATCACCAGTGCAGCTCCAGCAGCAACCATCAACTGACCCCACCACGGCGCGGCGGCCGCGACGACCAGGATGTACAGGCCGGCGAACCAGAGCGCAATTGCCAGGGCGGCGGCGACCTGGTTGCGAACCCTCGGCGAGATGGGCAGCAACAGCAGCGGCAGCCGGAGGATGGCGCGGACGAACCGGTAGCTGTAGCGGATGCTCGAGGTCAGCAACCAGCGGATCAGTCGGATCATCGCGCTCCCCTGACTACGGGGCGGTTGTGGCGGATAGGTTTAGCTCGCATGGATATGGGCCTCGTGGGCTTGCTGGTGCCGGTACAGGGTGGCCCTGCTCCAGCCAACCAGACGCGCCGCGTCCTCGGCGGTCCTGCCTTTCGCGCGGGCGTCGGCCACGACGTCGAGCTTCGCGGCAATAACCTTCGGGTCCAAGCGTGGCCGGCCGAATTGGGTCCCGGTTTGCCTAGCCGCGACAAGGCCGGCGTTGACACGTTCAACGATGAGCTCACGCTCGTACTCGGCAAGGGTGGCGAGCATGTTCAACATCAACCGGCCCGTGGAAGTCTCGGGGTCGATGCCGTCCGAAAGGGACCGAACGAAGATGCCCCGCTCCCGAAGGAGGTTTACCGTGTTCAGCACATCGATCAACGACCGCCCGAGACGGTCAACCCGCCAAACCACGACGGTGTCACCTTCATTGGCGTACTCGAGGAGTTTCTTCATCCCGGGCCGCTCGATCGCAGTCCTGCTCCCGGACGTCACATCAGCAAACACGTCACGCTTCTGCACCCCGGCAGCGACGAGTGCGTCGAGTTGCAGCTTCGCATCCTGGGACGATGTGCTCACGCGGGTGTATCCGAGGTGCCTCATGCGACCAGTGTGCCTCGAAAAGTCCCAAGGACACGAGAACTAAGGCACTTTATAGCGAGACGACTTTCCGAGACAGAGCGTGCCCTGAGATTCCGCGGAAGTTCTCGGGCTTCAGGGACGCCGACAACGTGTCTTAGAAAACTGTAGTTTTTCGAGACACCATCGAAGACCAACCGGCCAAGGTCGACGTTTCACTTGTGGTACTTGGATGCTGATCGTCGACGCATCGGTCAGTGCCTGTCCGATGGCGACATCTTCGACGTTTAGGTCTCTGGTCTCGGGGCGGAAGGGGATTCAGACCAGTGTTCTAAGCCGCGTGTTTGGTACTCCAATCGATCCTCGCTTTACTAGTTTTGAAGGAAAGAGCAGGCTTTCGGGTTTTGCTGGCTGTCCGAGGATTTGAGCCAGCAGTGCCTCGGCGGTTGCTGCGCCGATGTCGTAGACGGGCTGTGCGACTACTGTGATGGGCGGTCTCATGAGCTGCGCCCATGGCATGTCGTCGTACATCATGAAGGACACGTCATCAGGGATGCTGAGATTGAGATTCTGAAGAGTGTGAAGAACGTCCAGGGCGATGAGGCTGTCAGAGGCGACGATGGCTGTGGCGGGGGATGGTCCAGACAGCAGCTCTTGGACAATCTCATGGATTGGTTGCGGTTTGCCGGCGCTGAGCCGAATCAGATCCTCGGGTATTGGCATGCCGGCCGTATGGAATGCTCTGCGCATACCAGCCAAGCGTTCAGATACGGGGTTCGACCCTAAGTCGGTTTCTGGGCTGGAGGACCAGTTTCCGGCTTCCAGGGTCGAGATGTAGCCGATGCGGGTGTGACCAGTGTCAATCAGATGCGTGACGGCCTCGTAAGCAGTGTCGTCCATTTTCGCCATAGCCGCAGGCACACCAAGGCCTGGTATCTGGCGGTCGAGCAAGACCAGCGGACGACCTGATTCAACGACGTCATGCAGGTGCCGAGTGGAAAGTTGGGAGGCCGGCGCCACGATCATTCCATCAACGCGCTTGTCGAGTAGTACCCGCACGGCTTCGGCTTCAGCTATGACGTCCTCTCCGGTGTTGATCAGAATGACATCGAATCCTTGAGCTTTGGCGGTATCCGAGATGCCTCGCATGGCGAGGCTGAAGAAGGGGTTCTCGATGTCCCCCACTACAACACCCAAGGTCTTGGATCTGCCCGTGTTCATGCTTCGGGCGAGCTCGTTCGGCCTGTACTCCAAAGTCGCCGCCGCAGCCAGGACGCGGGAGCGAACCTCGTCGCTGACGGCCCCGTAATCGCCGAGCGCTCGAGCCGCCTGTGCCTTTGAGACCTTCGCTTCGCGAGCAACATCTGCCACCGTCACGTCCCTGCGGCGAGGGGATGAAGCACTCATAGTCACCTTTCGGGAGGGATTGACCCTCCTGCAATACGCGTGTAGATTCCTCAGCAACCCAAATGTGAGCCCGGTCTCACTCTACGCTGCTGAGACCGGACTCAACTGCTGGGGATGTGATTTTCTTCTGAACTCCCGCTCCTCAGGCACCGAGGTGTCGCCATCGATTGGACGATCTAGTGAAAAGTACTCGCCGATTCCGCCCCTTGGTCACGGCCGCGGCCACAGCAATGACTGCTCTGCTGGTTCTCACCGGTTGCGGGTCGTCCTCGTCCGAGGCCCCGGAGGACAATCCTTACGGCCTGGTCGAACCTGGCACTATCCGCGTAGCCAGCTTGGGCGATTCCAAGCCCTACACCTTCACCGATGCCTCCGGCAATTTCACCGGCTTCGACGTGGAGCTGTTCCAGGACGTCGCCGGACGCATCGGCGTCGACGACGTGGTCTTCACTGGTCAGGATTTTTCCGGCCTGCTGTCAGCTGTCGCCAATGGGCAGTTCGATGTCGGAGTGGCGGCGATCGGTATCACCGAGGAGCGCAAGCAGACGGTCGATTTTTCCGAAGGCTACCTCGCCGGCTACCTCACGGTCATCACAACCAAGGACTCCGACATCAAGGATGCGGAAAGTCTCGCCGGGCACCGATTGGGAGTGGTGCAGGGCACGTTGCAGGAAGCCTACGCGGTGAAGAACTTCACCGAGACAGATCTCGTCCGTTTCCCGGACAACAACTCCGCTATCGCGGCGGTCAACGGTGGATCCGTCGACGCCCACTTCCTGGACTACGAGGCAGCCAAGGATTACATGGAGAAGTTCGGCCTGGTTTCGGCAGCAGACATTCCGTCCTTTGATGCTCCTGCAGGGTTCGCCATCGCCAAGGGCAAGGATGAGTTCAAAGTCGCACTCGATGAGGCCCTCGCGGAGGCCATGGAGGACGGCACCTGGAAAGAGCTTTACCAGAAGTGGTTCCCAGGCTCGCCGATGCCTGAGCAGTACCTGCCGTCCGCGGAGCAGACTTCTGAGCCAAGTTCCGAGCCAACCCCCGAGCCGACTCCGAGCAAGTAGCCCGGGCCCAGTTCCCTCGGGAACTCGCTCGGGAACACGCTCGGAACCTCACCCAAGGGCGGGCCACACACCGGCCCGCACCCCGGCCACAGACACTGAGAGCTTGACATGGACTTCCTCGACAACCTGATCAGAACATTCCTCGACTTCGATGCGATGCTCGCCGTCCTGCCGCAGCTGCTGGGAGTGGGTCTGGTCAACACGTTGATCATCTCCGCCGCAGCCACGGTGATCGGCGTAGTGCTCGGAATGGTGGTAGCCGTGATGGGCATATCGACATCACGTTGGCTGCGTATTCCTGCCCGGATCTACACTGACCTCTTCCGGGGACTGCCCGCCATCCTGACGATTTTGCTCATCGGACAGGGATTCGCCAGAATCAGCCAGGAAATTTTCGGCCCCTCACCGTATCCACTGGGCATCATCGCCCTGAGCCTCATCGCCAGCGCCTATATCGGGGAGATTTTCCGCGCCGGCATCCAGAGCGTGGAGAAGGGTCAGCTCGAAGCATGCCGCGCCCTGGGCATGGGGTACGGCAAGGCCATGGCATTGGTAGTCATTCCACAGGGAATCAGGCGTGTCCTTCCCGCACTGGTGAACCAGTTCATCGCAATCGTGAAGGATTCCTCGCTCGTGTACTTCCTGGGTCTTCTGGTTTCCGAACGTGAACTCTTCCGCGTCGGCCAGGACGCCGCAGTGCTGACAGGAAACCTTTCCCCTCTGGTCATGGCCGGGGTCTTCTACCTGATCATCACGGTCCCCCTTACCCACTTGGTCAACTACTTCGATAACCGGTTCCGCAGCGGAAAGCGCCGTCCTTCCGCCCCTAGCAGCGGACTGAACGAAGTGAAGGAACTCGATGCGGTTACCCCGCACATCACAGGGAGCAACACATGAGCACCTCCACGAACACCTCCGCCGACATCCTTACCTTCAGGGGCTCCAGCCTGGAAGTCCGCGACCTCACCATGGCCTTCGGTGACATCAAGGTCCTCCGCGGCGTCAATCTGTCCATAGCCCCAGGAACCACGACCTGCATCATTGGGCCTTCCGGTTCCGGAAAATCGACCCTGCTCCGCGGTATCAATCGTCTCCACGAACCAGCGGGCGGCGACGTATTGCTAGATGGTGAAAGTGCCCTGACCGTCAAACCTGACGTTCTGCGCAGTCGTATCGGCATGGTTTTCCAGCACTTCAACCTCTTCCCCGACCACACCGCCCTCGAGAACGTCGCCCTCGCCCTCTGGAGCGTCAAGGGGATGTCGAAGAGCGAAGCCAGGGAACGCGCCAGTCGCCGGCTCGCCGAAGTCGGCCTCGCCGAGCGCGCCGATCACCGACCACGAGACCTCTCCGGAGGGCAGCAACAACGAGTCGCCATTGCCCGGGCACTGGCCATGGAACCTGAAGTCATGCTCTTCGACGAAGCCACCTCCGCACTTGACCCTGAACTCGTCAAAGGCGTCCTGACCCTCATGGCTGGCCTCTGCGAACGCGGAATGACCATGGCCGTCGTCACCCACGAAATGGGCTTCGCCCGAAGAGTCGCCGACCAGGTGGTTTTCATGGACGAAGGCGAAGTCGTCGAAGCCGGCAAGCCCGCCGACCTCTTCGACAACCCTCAGAGCGAACGCCTCCAACGATTCCTCTCGGAAGTCCTCTAATGACCGCCTACACCCCCATCCGCACCGCCGTCCTCGGATTCGGCGTCTCCGGCAAGGTCTTCCACACCCCCCTCATTGACGCTGACCCGCGCTACTCACTCGCCGCGATCGTCACCGCCCACCCTGCCCGTGCCAGCCTCGCTGCACAGAAATACCCGACCGCACGAATCATCAACACCGCCGAGAACCTATTTGCCGCTGTCGATTCCGGCGAGCTGGAGCTGGACCTGGTCGTCCTGGGAACACCCCCCGGCAGCCACGTCGAACTAGCCGAAGCGGCCTTCTCCCGTGGGCTGAACGTCGTCGTGGACAAACCCTTCGTACCAACCAGTGCGGAAGGCGAGAGCCTCATCGACCGGGCCGCCGGAGCCGGCGTAGTAGTCACAGTTTTCCAGAATCGTCGCTGGGACGCGGATTACCTGACACTCAAGACGCTTCTTGCCGAGGGCGCTCTGGGACAGGTCCACTCTTTCGAATCCCGGTTCCAGTGGTGGATGCCCGAAGGTTTTGGCAACTGGCGAGACGAGGCAACTGTTGCCGAAGGTGGAGGAATCCTCCACGACCTCGGGGCACACCTCATCGACCAGGCCATCGATCTCTTCGGGCCTGTCACCGAAAGCTACGGAGAAACCGCCACACATACCCCCACCAGCGGTGCCGACCAGGACAGCTTCGTGTCCCTCCTTCATCAATCAGGGGTGCGATCGCGGCTCTGGATGAACGGCTTAGCCGCACAGGTCGGCGCACGATTCCATGTCCTGGGATCTACTGCCGCCTACACCAAGTGGGGACTGGACGGGCAAGAACCCGCACTCGACGCCGGCGTCCTCCCTACCGATGAGGCGTACGGCGCCGAGCCGGAAAGCAGTTGGGGCCTGTTCGGCATCGACGGCGCGACAGTACCCGTACCCGCCGAGCGTGGCAGCTACCCCACGTTCTACTCCCAGCTCGCCGCAGCACTACACGACGGGGCCCCCTTGCCGGTCGATCCCGCCCAGTCCGTCACAGTCCTGCGGATCATCGAAAAAATCCATGGCGCCGGCTGATCCTGCCGCCCATCCCCAGAAAGTGAGTTATCCATGACATCCTCCACACCAGCCCAAGTTGCCGTTATCGGCGGCGGCATCCTCGGGGTCTCCACCGCTGTTCACCTGCTCCGCGGGGGCACCTCGGTCGTCCTCGTCACGGAAGCCGAGCTCGCCAGCGGCGCGTCCGGACGATCCCTGTCCTGGCTGAATTCAGCCGGTGAACGCACCAGCCCGTACCACGAGCTGCGCGTGACAGGCATCGACCGATACCGCACGCTCTTCGCCGCGGATTCAACTCGGGAGTGGCTCCATTTCGACGGCGGTCTTCATTGGGCCGCTACCGGGGAGGAAGAGACCACCAAAGCACGCCACGCCTACGAAAAGGCACACGGCTACGACTCGAAACTCGTTAACCCCGAAACGGTTCGGGATTACACAACGGGCATCAACCCCGCAGCCGTACCCAACACGGCGATCTTCAACCCCGGTGAGGGATGGGTCAGCCTCCCTCACCTAATCGAATTCCTCATGGAAGAGTTCAAGCACCTCGGCGGAGAACTGGTCACCCACGCAGGAAAGACATCCGTCCTGGTTACCGATGGGCGAGCCACCGGAGTTGCGACCGCCGAAGGCGAGCAGTACCGGGCGAACGCAGTGGTCGTGGCATGTGGCCCGCAAACCCCTGCCGTGGTGAAAGAACTCGGAGTAGACATCCCCGACGCCTCACCAGTGTCGATGCTCGTGATCACCGAACCCACTCCCCAGACAGTGCGTCCGGTGATGAACACCCCGAGGGCGGCACTCCGTCCCAATCCCGGGAACACCTTGGCGCTGGACCACGATTGGTACGAGGAAAGCATTACCGAAAACGCGGACGGCACCTACACGATCCCCGAACCCGTGGTGCAGCAACTAGCAGACGAAGCCGCAACACTGCTTGAAGGAGCACCTACTCTGAGGGCCGCATCCTGGAAGCTGGGACGCAAACCCATACCCGGTGATGGAGAACCAGTCTTCGGAGAACTGCAAAAAGTACCAGGATGCTTCGTGGCCTTCACCCACTCCGGAGCGACACTCGGGCTTATCGGCGGCGAACTACTGGCCGAGGAAATTCTGACCGGGCAAAAGCACCCGATGCTCGAGACATTCCGGCCCGAACGCTTCCACTAATCCACCCCTCCCAATTGTTTGAAGAGAGCCTCCGGGCGGCGAGGCTTCCTTGCTCCCAGCCCGGAGGCTCTGTCTCGAAAAGCTAAAGGTTTTTGAGGCACTGCAGTGAGGCCAGCATGCGACGCTCGGGCGCTGGATTTACGATCCGCTGACTGCCTCGAAATCTCATATTGCCGCATCTTGTCTCAACTCTCCGTCATGCCCGGTCGCGGTGACAGCGGCCCGGCGAGTTGCGAAATACTTCCGGCGACTAGTAAGTCCAAGAATGGTGCTACGTCGTTACCTGTGGTATAGCGCCCTCTTCATGGCAGCTTGCTGCATCTTGTGTTTGCACTTGGGGTACTCACTGCACCCGTAGAACAGCCCGTGGACGGATTGTCTTTGGACCATGAATCCTTTGCCGCAACCTGGGCAGATGACACTCGCTGTCGCTTTGCCGTCAGCATCCCGCAGGGTAAGTCCGTGGTCTCTCACGAGCTCCAGCAGGAATGAAGACTCCTTGTTTTGGACGGTGAGGAGCAGGACTTGCCGTTTCGCACGGGTCAGGGCCACGTAGAACAACCGCCGCTCTTCCGCCATGGGGAAGCTGTCACCGTGGGGCATGGCGAGTTGGAGCACCGGGTCATCGACGATTTCGCTGGGGAAAGCGTCCCGTCCTTTTGTCAGGCCGAGAATGATGATGTAGTCCGCTTCCATGCCCTTGGAGGAGTGGATGGTGTCGTATTGGACGTCGAGGTACTCCCACCGGCCTCGGGACCTGTTGCTCTGGGCGAATTCAGCCGGCATGTGTTTCAGCTGTTTCCGGTACCGGCCTAGCACTCGAACCTGCACTTTGGTGCCGTTGGTAGGCACGACGGTTCCGTCCTGCACTGCCCTGTTCAGTTCCTCCAGGTATCGACCTATGATTCCGGCATACTGATCCGGCTCGCTGACGGATATCGCGCTGATGGATCGTGGAGAGTCTGGGGTCGAGGAAACGACACGTTTAGAGAGTTGCGCTGGGTTCTGTTGGATGAATGCGCTGGAGACGTCGCAGATGCTTTGCGGTGACCGGAAGGTTTTTTCCAGGCGCAGGGTTTCCCCGGGCCCGAACCACTGCTCGAATCTGGTCATGACGGACAGGTCCGCTCCGGCGAACCTGTTGATGCTCTGCCAGTCATCACCGACCGCGAAAAGGTACTTGCCCGGCTTATCCACCAACGCCTTAGCCAAACGTGCCCGCCCGTAGCTGGCATCCTGCATCTCGTCGACCATGACCAGGTCGTATCCGCCGTTCCAACTGCCGGTTTCCAGGTGTTCCACGGCTCGGTTCAGCATGTCCTCATAGTCGATGTACTCCCCGGCTGTCAGGTGTTCCTCCCACTTCGCCCAAATCTCCCCGAAGAGACTCAAGAACATGGCGTGCCTGAACTGGAAACTCTGAGTGTCCTGGTCGTGGAGCCGTTCCTGCAGTTCGGCTTCTGTCAGTTGGTTGTTTTTCACATGAATGAGAAAGGTCCGGAAGGTTCTGATGAGTCTTTCGTCATCGATCGGGGTGGGGCCTTTCACAACCCTGTCCGGGTCCGGGGCGAGGATGATGCCCCGGTCGGTGAGTTCCTTCTCGAGGTAACTGAACGCTGTTCCGTCCTTCACCCCGGCCATTGTCGTCTCCAGCAGTGTCGTCTCGTACTGCTGGTGGGTTTCCCTCTTCCACTGCACGCCCTCGATGTAGCCCTCGAACGTTGCTGGCGCGCGGCCGTGGCTATCGAGGGCGAAGTGCTCGTGGTAGACATCAATGTCCGGGTAGTAGAAGTCCGGGGTGTACTGCCGGTGCTCAGCATCCACGGTGTCGATCTCATACTTAGGTTCGTATTCATATGTGACCCCGTTGAAGAACAACCAGTCGGCGATCATCCGTTCACCATGGCTTTTCACCAGTTCGCCCTGCAGCGTCCGGAAACTCGACGTCCTGCTCTGTGCATCCCAGTCAGTGGGACCTTCCTCTTCCTTCCCGGGTCCCGGCAGATCACGGAACAGGACGATGCGGAAGAACTCCCAGCGCATCCGGAACGCGGGGTTCGCATCCTTCAACTCATCCACGATGCGCAGCATGTGCGCAACAGCCTGCCCGCCTTCCAGCCAAGGGGCTAGCGAGGGTTTACGTCCGGTGGCTTTGCCGATGACTCCCAACCCGAACGCATGGAAGGTTTGCGCGGTGATGGCATTTCCGGCCAGTCCAAGGGGTCGCAGTCGATCCCGGATCCGAGCTTCGAGTTCCTTGGCTGCGTCCTTGTTGAAAGCCAGAAGCAGGATTTTTTCCGCCGGCACCAGGTTCCGGTGCAAGGCATACGCAGCTTTGGCGACCATGGTCGATGTCTTCCCTGACCCGGCCGAGGCAATCACCTGGACCCGGTTCTCGAAACAAATCACCGCTCGGGCCTGCTCCTCTGTCAGAGGAGAGCGTTCCACCCGGTCAAAGAAGTCCCGGCAGACCACCAACTCACTGGCTAGATGCTTTTCATTCCAGACTCTGATGTAGCCGGCGGGATCAGCCCAGACATCGATAGCGTCCAACACAGAACCATCCTGAGCTTCGACGTGCTGAGCCAGGGCTGGCTCTTTCAGCAACGCACCCAACCGAGCACCGGGTTTCGCGGACACCCACTGAAACTGGAACTCCCGTGTCAACCATCCCTTGGCCGCTAAATGCGCGCGTGCCGCCGCTTGGAGGTCTGCTACCCACACCTGAACTTCCTGCACATCGGTGTCGAAGGACTCGCGAAGGCCTGCCGCCCGGGCTACAGCCCGGATGGACGCATCGAAAGTTGCAGCGGACCTGGCAGGAATCCCCTGCAGTACCAGCCACCGGTCCTCCACCTGCATATCGATACTCGAGAAAAAAACACCCGGCCGTACCATCGGCGCGTGTAGCGATGAGAGACTGAGTCGCCAAGTATCACCCGACCGAACAACGGTCAGGCTCGCGTCGTCAATCGAAAGCTCCCACTTAGGAGACCCGGTCATCCACCTTCCCAACCAGGAAGGACCCCACCTCAGTAACACGCCAACCAACCCCTACCGCTTGACCGGCACTACAAGCCTCACCGCCCTAGCATGCACCTCCTAAGGACATAAGCGCTGCTATTGGTGCTTTACCAAAGCAGGTGAACATGTCAACCAAAACTCCACCAATCCCAGGTCGGCAGCACCACGGCAAGAGCTTTCAGCGGAACGCCGCGCATCAAAGCTACTCCCGAGCCCCTGTCTTGTATCCCATGGGTTGCAAGACAGTCGGTCGAGACACCACCACTCCCCCGCCGCTACTGCTCCCCTGGTGTCTTGATACCGTGTCTCGTAAGCAAGATCACTAAATAGTGACAAAAGAGTTGGTTGCTAGACAGTTTTGAGGCCATCAACGTAGAGGATTGGCATAGGGAAGCTGATCGGGTGCGCGAGGGTCAACGCGCGCCCAGGACACAGACCGGCAGGTCGCCGACCTCCTGGCCGTAGGCGTGCGCCGCGATTACTTGTACATCGATCACGGTGTCAGTGGTGCCCACGCCCGGCGGCCGCTGTTCGACAAAGGCCTCGAGGCGCTGCATGAAGGCGACACTCTGATCGTCACGACCCTCGACCGGCTCGGCAGGTCGACATCGAACATGCTCACCTTGGCTGATGAACTCCGACTCCGGCAGGTCAACCTCCGGGTGCTGAATCTCGGCGGCGGGAATGTCGACACCGGCACACCGATGGGATTCATGGTCTTCACCGTCATGGCGGCCCTCGCCCAGATGGAACTCGAGATCAAACGCGAACGCGTCAATGACTCCAACACCAACCGCCGCGATGCCGGTCTGGACCTCGGAGGCCGACGCCCCGTCTTTTCGGACAGTCAGATTGCCAACGCCCGCCGACTCATCGAACAGAGACAACCCGCATCCCATGTCGCCCGCGACCTGGGCATGTCACGCCCTACCCTGTACCGGCGCATAGCGAACCTTGATGCTAGGCAATGGATTGCCACCCAACCCGGCACATGAGGCAAAAATCAACTGAGACCTCCCACCCATGACCGGCACGGCAAATCAAGCCAGTCGGTGAGAAAAGGTCGAGTCACTCAGCTGCAGTGGTTCACACTGCGGCGTTGTAATACGACGATCCGTGAAGCGAGGTAAGCGAAAGCTTTCAATATCCCGGGTTACCTGACGGAAGTACCAGTCGGTGCCTAGACTTTACCGAGAGGGCCACCGGACTTCCTATCAAGATGACCGATCCGCAGGATTCTTCGTTCGACTGTTCGCGTTGCCTTCGGAAAGGGTGAGGAAGATGCTGGGCTCGTCCGACTTCCCACCCCCAGCGGCCGGGTGATGCACGGGTGACCGGAAGAAACTCGTCTGAGCTGGATGAGTTGTGTTCGACACTGTGCTCATCGTTCATTGAAGCGGTTCCGGTAACGGGGGCCGCGCTGTCGGCATTCAGCGGCTCCCCGCAGGAGACCATGTTGGGTGCCAGCGACTCGCTGGGCGCCCGGTTGGATGAGTTGCAGTTCGACCTGGGCGAAGGGCCACGGTGGGAGGCTGCCCGCTCCCGGATGCCCGTCCTCCTCCCCTACGTGCGCTCGATGCCGCACGAAAAGTGGCCCGTCTTCGGGAAAGCGCTGACCGAGACCGATGTGCAGGCCCTCTTCGTCTTCCCCCTGGTCGTCGGCGCCCTCGATATCGGAGTTGTCGAGCTCTATAGGACTGCCCCTGGGGAGTTGAACGAATCCGGGCTGGGTATGGCTCGCGCGCTGGCCGACGGAGCGGCCTGGAGCCTGCTGCGTCGCGTCCTTGCCCCGGACGACGGCGACAACTTGGGAGTTGGTTTATCTCCGTCGCGCCGGGAAATCCACCAGGCAACCGGCATGGTGCTCGCCCAGACCGGGGGAACGGCCGCGGACGCGTTACTCCTGCTGCGGGGGCACGCGTTCGCGCACGGGCAGACCGTGCGGGAGAGCTCCGGGGACGTCCTGGAACGTCGGCTGGATTTCATACCGCCCGCGGCCCGTGAACGGGCCTGAAGAGGCCTAAAGAGGCCTACAGTGAGCTTCATGGAATCCACCACTCGGGCAGGCCGGGTCAGTGCCGCCTTCGTGAGAATTGCTGACACCCTCATCGATGAATACGACGTGCTGGATCTTTTACACACGCTCGTGGACGAATGCGTCGACCTGCTCGACGCAACCGCCGCCGGCCTCATGCTGGCCGGCCCGGACGGCGTCCTGCAGGTCCTAGCCTCCACGAGTGAGGAAAGCCATCTCGTGGAAGTCCTACAGCAGGAAACAGGGGCCGGGCCGTGCGTGGAGTGCTACGTCACGGGGGTCCCCGTCACCATCCGCGACATCGCCGGAACCGGCGACCGATGGCCCGAATTCAAGCAAGCAGCCGCAGCCCAAGGCTTTCGCTCCGTCCACGCCTTCCCGATGCGGGTCCGCGGCAGGACCATCGGCGCCATGAACCTGTTCCGCACCGACACGGGGGAACTCAGCGCAGAGGATATCGCGATCGGTCAGGCACTGGCGGACGTGTCGACGATCAGCATCCTGCAGGAGCGCACCATCCGGGAATCCGCCGTCGTCAACGACCAGCTCCAACGTGCCCTCAACAGCCGGATCCTCATCGAGCAGGCCAAGGGCATGATCTCCCACATCTCGACCGTGGACACCAACGAAGCCTTCCAACGCCTCCGTTCCCACGCCCGGGCACACAACACGAGCCTGCGCGACACCGCAGAAGCAGTCCTGAACCGCACCCTCACGCTCTGACTCACGAGCGTCTCATGCTCGAACGAGCTGACGGGCAGGGGGTGGTAATGTCCCGCCTGCCGGCTTTCCGGCCATGTTCCGCGGCTGCGGCCAAACCCGCTCTGGTCCGTTCGGCGAGCTGATCACGCTCGAGATGGGCGAAAGCGGACATGACAGTGAGCATGGCTTTGCCCATCGGTCCGGTAGTGCTGATGCCTTCGGTGACGCTGCGGAAGTGCACTCCCCTGCGTTCCAGGTCATCCATGAGAGCTAGCAGATTGCGGGTGTCACGTCCGAACCGGTGCAGCTTCCACACCACGACCTCGTCACCCTTCCGAAGGTGATCGAGGAGTCTGTCGAGCTCGAGCCGACTCGCCATCGTCCCGCTTACACCATGATCGGTGAAAATCCGGTCGCAGCCCGCCGCCGAGAGAGCGGCGTGCTGCAAGTCAGCGTTCTGCTCCATCGCGCTGACCCGGGCGTACCCGATACTTCCCATCCCATGCTCCTCATGCTCATCAAAGGCTAATTTTCACTTTGTTGAGAATAGTAATGAGACACGTTACTGAGACGGGTCATGCCTGCGAACTTCCTTGCACGTGTTGGAGTACACCGTCCCCACTCGACCATCTCAGTTGTCCGGTCAAGGGGTCCCTCGGCGGGACGGGCCTACGAGTGACTCATTGGATCACCTGAGGTTGTGGTCCAGGCCTCCTGATAGGTGGAGCGTTGCCAGTGCTGGCGCGGGCCCTCCCACTCGCGTGCGACATCGGTCAGCCACATCGTCGTATCGGGATTCCACCCTGCGAGAACCGTGGACATGTCGGCGTCGACCCGCAGCGCCCGACTAGCGCCACTGAGGTAGGCCAGGACGGTCAGATGCACCGCATCCCACCGCTCCGCGACCTTCTCCCAGTCCGGGATCACCCATCTGCCGTCGTGACCGGTACACCGGTACCAGTCATGGCGCCGGGAGGCCGTGACCTCCAGCGGGTACTCACGGCACAGTGACACCCAATCGTCGGCGGTGCGTACCTCGTAGGTGCGGCCGACGCCGCGCACGGGGATCACCGTGGCGTGCTCCTCGCCGAAGGAGTCCTCGATGAGGTTCAACCCCAGCGGCACCCGTCCGATTGTTTGCAGGGTTCCGTGCGGGAAGGACCACCACGTCCCCGACCAGTTGGCCTGAGGATTTCGGGGTCGTTCCTTCTCTGCCCGGACCTCCTCCGCGCGGGTGTCACGCGCCCACGTGGGGAGGGCTCGCGCTGGGTCCCTGGTCAGGGGTGCAGGATCATCTGCGGGCCGCCAGTTAATAGCCCACTGCTCGACCTGCCGGCCGTGCGACCACCACGGTGTAGAGGACGCCGTCATCACGTGCTGAGCGATCGGGGCAAGGGCTGTTCTCACTTCGGGAAGCGCTGCGAGGACATCCTCCCCGTCCGGCTCCTGCCAGGGCCGAGACGTGTCGACCGCTGCGGCCAACGCCCGCTCGATCGCAACCCCGCCGATCCGCGTCACATCGGACGAGGCCAGGCCGGCGATGAGGTCCGTCATCGACGGTCCCGGCTGATCAGGGTTCTCACCGGAGGTAGCGGTGATCAGCACCCGCGATGTGCCCTTACCCAAATCCAGGTCATGGGCGAGCCAGAACGCGGCGGACCTGATCGACGGGTCCACCTCCATGGCCAGTTCCAGGCACAGACGTCGTCCACGAGGCCCTCCCAGCAGCACATCCGCGCCCGTATCCATCCGCTCACCCTACGTGCGCGGTGGATAGTCTTACTGCGTGCAGATTGTTCCTTTTGCCGCAGGACATCGCGAATCGCTCCTAGCTCTCTCACTGCGTGCATGGGAGCCTGTCTTCCCGCTACTCAAGCCAGCCGTGCCTGCGTTCGTCTATGAGTCCTTCTATCCCGAGGGGTGGCGTACGCGGCAATTCGACGATCTGAGCGCCACCCTCGACGCTGAGCCACAAAACGTTGACGTCGCGCTGATTGACGGCCTACCTGTCGGCTGGGTCTGCACTCGACTTCACCCGGAGGACACCATGGGTGAGGTGTACGTCCTCGCCGTAGACCCAACACATCAGGGAAAAGGGGTGGGTACCGCGCTCATGCAGCACTCACTCGAACGAGCTAGATCACGCGGAATGCGAATGATGATGGTCGAGACGGGCGACGACCCCGGCCATGCGCCTGCGCGTCGCGTTTACGAGGGGGCCGGATTTGAGCGGTGGCCTGTCGCTCGCTACTTCAAAGACATAACCCCAGAAGCTGAGTAACACCCGGCTTCACCCTGACCGGTACATCATGTCCAAGTGAAGCTAGGTGACCGGCCACAGGGCGCTGCAAGAAGCGCGGCACTTGGCGCTGCGACTCATAGCTTAGATTCACCGGCCTCGAGCCAATTCTTGCCGTCGGTCCGGTCAAAGGATCCTACGCAGACAGGACGGTCTGGGCGGCCTGAGCGGTCTCGACCGGCCCGCGCGTCGAGGGTAACCCGAGCTTTGATCGGCTCGCCTCAGCTCGGACTCCTCTTCGTCGCTTTGCTGCGCTTCACGCCCTGACGTCGTCGCCGAGGTGCCGATAGATCGTGCCCCGCGGGACCCCGAACGTCTCGGCGATCTGCTGCACCGTATACGTCTTCTCGTCATACATCGCCCGCGCCTGACGGACCTTCGTCGCTCTCATCTTGACCCGGCCACCGCCCTTCCGGCCCCGCACCCTCGCTGCGGCCAAACCATCCTTCGTACGCTCCATGATCAGGTCATGTTCGAACTCCGCGATCGCCGCAAGCATGTGGAAAACAACCGTCCACCTGGGGTCGTCGGATCAATGCCCTGGAAAAGTGCCTTCAGCCCGACGCCCCGCCGCTCGAGCCCGTCGACGACTTCCTTCAGATTCCGCACCGACCGGCCCAGCCGGTCAAGTTTCGTCACGACCAGGGTGTCCCCGGCGCGCAGATACTCCACCGCGTCATCAAGCGCCGGCCGCTTCGCCAGCACACCCGAGGCGTGCTCGATGAAAATTTTCTCGCACCCAGCAACCTCGAGCGCATCGGTCTGACCATTCAGGTTCTGATCCCGGGTCGAAACACGCTCATAACCAACAGCTGCCATGCCCGGAACTGTGCCGCGAACGTGGGTCGCAATACATAGCTCTCGGACACGCTCCATGGAACATGACGCGCCGTTCTCGGCCCTCATGGATCGGAGTGTTCCATGGACGGTCGTCTATGGACTTAAGGTTTGGACATGGGGGTGGCTGTTCCGGAATCGATGTGTCCATTAGAAAGAGAGGGGGTTGCAGGGCAGCTACGGCTGCCCTGCAACCCCGTCGAGACCCATATGGCCGACTGCTTGACCAACGGGTCTCTTTCACCGGTCGACAGCATGCCGTGTCGACCCGCAATAACTGGTGGCGGGAAAGCCGGATTCGAGAACATGTGTCTGTGCCTCGGCCAGGCGCTGCCCGTCGGTGCCATGATGGAACTGCGCAGCCGGTGGTGTGTGTCTGGTTGGTGCCCGGTTTCCGGATGAGGGTCGCTCGGCACGTTGTCGGATTGGTGAGCGGATGCCTCATCGTATGGAGTAGTAATCAGCAATGACGTGACGGCTAGAGAGGACGACCTATGGGCAAGCGGCCGACGGTAGATCGGGGTATGCCCTCATCCCACTTCGGTGGGGTCGAGCGGGAGCACGACCTTGCTACCGAGCTGGCGGGCCTCGCCCGGTCCCTGCAGCAGGAACCCGATGGCGACGCGATCCTTGAAGGGTTCGTCCACGCGGCCCTGGAACTGGTGCCCGGCGCCGATGAAGGTTCCGTCAGCGTGGTCCTGGGCAGGAAGAACATCGGATCCCGGGCCCCGTCAGGCGATCTTCCCAGACGCATCGACGCACTGCAGATGGAAACGGATGAGGGGCCCTGCCTGGAAGCCGCGTACAAACACCGGACCATCCGCGTCCCGAACATGGATACCGAACAGCGCTGGCCCCTCTTCGCCCGACGCGCCGCCGAGGCGGGTGCCCGGGGCATGCTGTCCATCCAGCTGTGGGTGCAGGGCGACGATCTCGGCTCCCTAAACCTGTACTCGCACGAGTCCGACGCTTTCACCGACGAGTCGGAGAACATCGGCCTTCTCGTCGCTTCCCACGCCGCGGTCGCGTTCGCCGAAGCCGAAGAGTCCCGCCAGCTGAAAGCAGCCGTTCACTCACGTGACCTCATCGGCCAGGCCAAGGGAATCCTCATGGAACGCCATAAGATCACGGGCCCTCAGGCGTTCATCGCTCTGTCCCTGGCCAGCCAGCGGACCAATACGAAACTCTTAAAGGTCGCCGAACACCTCGTTAACAGTGGTGAACTTTTAGGGGAGAATTAATGTGCCGCTACCCCAAGAACTGAATTATCCTGCTGACACTCGTCAAGTACTTCGAGGTGCTCAGCGAACGCCGCAGCCCAACGGATTCAGGATCCATAGATGAGACATCAACTCAGCATTAGATCGAATCCGCAGTCATCGTAGCCAGCGGCGCAGTCTAGGCACCGTGGGCACCTGGTGCCTGGTGCCTGGTGCCTGGTGCCTGGTGCCTGGTGCTTGGTGCTTGGTGCTTGGTGAGAATCAAAGAACCACTTGGCATCGCGCGCAACCAGCTCCGGGCATTTCCACTGCATCAGGTGCCCTTCGTTGGCATAGACCTCAATAGGCGCACCGGCGATCTGCGACACCAGTGTCATTTTCAGGAGTCGCCTGTACGGAACGTCAAAAGTCATCCGCACCGGGTTCAAACGCGGCACTCTTAGCAACAGAGGCCCGGCAATGGGCACCGTGGACGCATGAACCCTGTAGCTATTGCTGTTTAGCGCGGACAACATCCGAAAAATGCACGACAGTGCAGGGGACTTCTGCCATTGGGTTGTCAGGGTCCCTGCACCCGAAGCCTTCCACCGCGTGAAATGGCGCAGATGACTTCTAAAAATGACAGCGTCTTTTTCACATCGGGGACTGTTCACGACTTGGTCCTATGCGAAGAGCGCGACCGCCATGACCATCGGCAGCGAGACTACAGAGGCGATGGAAGTGACCATCGTCAGCGTCTTGAAGGTCCCTTGGGTCGAGAGCCCAAGCAGTGATTTGAACATCCAGAAGAAGTTGCTGTTGACCTGAAGAGCGAACATCGCGCCCGAGGCGATGGCCAAACCGATGACGAGCGGTGAGACGTCGATCGACCCGAGGACCGGACCGATGATCCCCGCGGCCGCGATGGCTGCCACTGATACCGATCCGATAGCCAGGTGCAGTACCGCAGCGATGACCCACGCAAGCAGGATACTTAGGATGACCGGCGCCCCCGCATCGGCTGTGAAGAGGCCGGCCAGAATCGTGTCTAGCCCGGTCTCCCCGATGACCGCACCAAGGGACCCGCCGATACCGGTGATGAGCAGAATCTCACCGGTGGTGTGAAAGCCCTCGCTCATTGCCGTGTCTGTGCCCTTTGAGCCCAGGGTGCGCCGGCACAGTACGTAGGCACCCAGTAGGCCGACGAAGAGCGCGAAGTTAGCGTTGCCCACGAAAGCGATGAAGTCGTTGGAGAAGTCGAACAGCTCCGCGAAGGCACCGAAGGCGATCATTACCAGGGGTACGAGGATGGGCAACAGGCAGACGAGCAGTGGAGGGGTGGCGGTGTCTTTCTCGACGAGTTCGGTGGTCTCCAGTTCGACCATCGCCTCGTCGACTTCTTCGTCCCTGTCCGCTTTCCAGTAGGAGCCGCGCAGGATCAATCGGAAGATCAGCGTCGTCGCGATCGCGGTCAAGGGTCCGAGTACGAGGCCATAAATTAGCCAGATGCCCAGGGGGATACCCAACAGGCCAGCGATGGAGACCGCGGCCAGCCCTGGGATCACGAAGACGTAACCTGCGAAGATCCCGGTCCCGAGCGCACCGGCCATGTGCGGCAAACCGGTCCGGCCGATGAAGGGCCCGCTTGAGCGCGCAACCGGAGAGGCCAGTACGACCTGCACGTCCACGTAGATCGAGGGGAAGATCGTCGCCATCGCAGCGGTCAACGCGTACGGGAGCCGGCGCGCACCGACGCCGTTGACGAGCATCATCACCATTTTCTGGAAAGCGCCAACCGCATGAAGCATCGCTCCAATGAGCACTCCAAAACCGATGAGCAGGCCGACCTCGCCCATGATTTCGCCGAACCCAGTGGCGATCGCCGTGATCGTCGCAGTAAAACCGACACCAGTCGCGAGGCCCAAGTAGAGCGAGCCGATAATCAGCGAGATCACCGGGTCGACCTTGACCTTGATGATCAGCAGGATGATGACGACGATGGCTATCGCGGTATGAAGGACGATCATGGCCTGCCCCCACCGGTACGGGCAAGGACGAAGCCATTCGATACCGTGTCCACATCGACCCCCACTCTGGCACTTCTTGGTCGCCGCTGTTCCGCGTCGACGACGAGGCTAACGTCGGTATCCCCACGGACACCGCAGGTTCCCGCGAAGATGACACCGGGTCTACTCCGGAGCTCGTTGATGTGCTTCCATCCGGTGGGCTCAGTTCATACTGGCAGTCCGGCAGTGTCAAGGCTCTGAAGGACATAACCCAACTTCAGAAAGTCGTGCACCCGGGACTCTAACGGGGAGTCAACGAGCTGGCGCAGCTCTAGGACTCACCGATCAACTTTTGGAAGGGGCATGGGCGCGGAGGGCGCTTGGCCTGCCAATCAAATTGATAATTGATAGTGGTACGGCGGTGAGCACGATCCGCGAGGAAGTTCGACACCGGGAAGTATATTTGCTTGGCCGCTGGATGAGGAAGTTGTAAGGCGGGTTTCAGTGGTAATGCCTGAAGGAGTTCTGACGTCGTGGATTTACGTCTGATTTCATATTGCTTCTGCCGATGCCCCGGGTATTGCAGGGTTCTATCGTCGTTTTTGATAATCCCCATTACCTCACGGGCGATAGCCACTTCTACTCGCCGCAATGGACGCAGATCGAGGAAGTGAAACACCTCTGAGAGAGGCAGCAAGACGGAACCTATTGGGTGCCGTACATCCTGCCTGTAGTGCCAGTGGATATCATCGGTCCGTTTTTACAATCAACACGTCGCAGGGTGCATTGCGGGCCACGCTGTTCGCGACGCTACCCAACACGCGACCAATGCCCCTCAATCCGACGTTGCCCACAACCAGCAATCCGGCCCCCACACGCGCTGCTTCTTCGACCAATGCCTCCTGCGGCTTCCCGCGAACGGCGACGGCGCGGATGCTCAGGCCGGGATGTTCCTCGCGCAGTTTGGCCGCAACTCGTTCCGCCATTTTTTGCGCTTGTTTGACGTCGTCAAGTATCCAGGTGTCATTCCCGATCTTAATGACCTCGGTATTTTCCTTAACGTGAGCACTGAGCACTGCGAGTTCAGCATTGAGGCCCTCAGCAATCTGGGCCGCCCGCGAAGCCGCTTTGAACGCAGTGTTGCTGCCGTCAACTCCCACCATCACAATATCTGACATTTTTGCTTCCTCCTCATTGCTTTGCTTTCGACCATGGCCTGGCTTTGACCAAAGACAAGCCAAAGTGAACCGTTTCGACTACGGCGTGTGCCTCCTTATTCCTATTCACAACAATAGATGTAGAAGAACGGTTCCCACATAGAAGATGTCGCCATCTGTCAGTCATAAGACCTCCAGCCCGCTCATCGCCGCTGTTTGCAGCATTAAATCCGAGACCAGGACGCCCTGAAGTAACCCTCCAATCTCCCTGGACCGTTCCAAGTCTGACGCATCCGCTGCTATCGACGGTCAGAGAGCATGTCTGTTGCGAGCGAAGACTCAGCAAGGGATGGTGGTCTCAACTGGTCAGTGCACCACTTCTTGGCAGGATGAGTGGCGGAGGTGCGTGTGGGAGTTCACGACGGAGCAGCAGCAGGCAATCTGGGAGGGGCGGCGGGACGGTGAATCGTTCCGTCAGGTCGGTGACCGGGTGGGTCAACCGGCGCACGTGGTCCAGTACTTCCTCCGGGATCACGGAGGCATCAAGCCGAGCATTCCTCAACGGAACCGCCAGCACCTGACTCATCAAGAGCGCGAGAAAATCTCTCGCGGTGTTGCAACAGGGTTGTCTATCCGCGGAATCTCCGCGACTTTGGGAAGGTCTCACTCGAGCATTTCGAGGGAGCTCGTCCTAATCCGTTTCTGACATGACGAGGCGGGTGAGGACAGTAAGCAGATCAGTCAACTCACTTGTCCACTCTGACGACCACTCGTCAGCCGTGATGTCGTCTAGTGGGCTGGACCTACATCCCGCGGGGGCTGGCCGTCACCGCCAGATGCCCGATGACCCGGAGGGGGACCTCGACGTCGGCGACGGCCTTCGAGGTGAACTCGAACGCGTTGGTCAGGGTGCCGCTGCCGTTGGCGAGGACGCCTTCCCGGGTGGACTGCTCCACAATGGTAGCGACCTCGTCGAGGGTGTAAGCGCTGGTCGCCTCGTCCTTCGGCTCGACCTTGAACAGGCGCAGAATGCCGTTGGCGATTCCGTTCAGCGCCCAGATGACCGGTCGAACGACCTTGGACACGAAGACCAGGGGCGGCGCCAGAAGCAGGGCGGCCTTTGTGGGTACAGAGAACGAGATGTTCTTTGGGACCATCTCACCCAGGACCACGTGCAGGAATGTGACCAGCAGCAGGGCGATGACGAACGCGATCACGCCGACGGCTTCGGGCGAGGTACGACGAAGGGGCGCTGCGCAAGCAGCGCCCCTTTTTGTCATGTCCTAATACCGCATCGTGGGACAGGTCCGCGCGGCTCTGGCACAGCTATCTACGGTGTGCGGGGAGCGGCCGGCGCATCAGCCACAGCAGTGCGCGGTCTTCCCTGGTGAAGTACCGGGTGGGCGTGGGTGAGCGCCTCGAAAAGCCTGCAATGACGGGGCCCATGGGGTTATCTCCTACCAGGGCGACTTTCGAGTACGCCTGATACGCGTTCATGCCGGCCCGCGCCTCGGGGCTCACGCCGCGCACCCCGACGATGCGCACCAACAACGGCATGCGCTCCCCACCCTGCAGCGTGAGCCGCTCCTTGCTCTGCAGGGTAGACAGGGCCAGCGCTGCCTCCACGGCATCGGCATACTCGATGTGGATTCCTGGTTCCCATTCAAGGCGTAAGACACCCTGGTCCGCACTGGCAGTGAACACGATGGCGATCTTCCCCTAGGTAACGTCGTAGGTACGGCGGGTGATCCTGATCCTGCGCGAGTGGAATCTACAGCGCCTCAGCGATTGGCATGATCCGCTTCCGGTGCTGTCGTCCAGACCGGGTGGCACCCTGCCTGAGCACCACTCCGGCATGGGGATAGCCGAAATGGCGATGCCAGTCTAACCATGGGACAGACCGGTCTGTTCACGGGATTTCATAGCGCGTGCAGCAAAAGGCATGTTAGCGGCCGAAGGATGGGCAACTGACGCAGGAGTCCCTCCTACTTCACACTGTCTGCTGCGGCGCCCGGGAGCATCATCATCGCCCACGGCAACCACCCCGGATCCGGCACCGGCCAAGGCCTGGCCCAAGCCCTTCCCCACCTTCTGGCCAAAGGCAGAACCTTCACCACCCTCAGCACCGCCATGACGCCCTAACGCCCACACCGCGATAGGCCCACAGGACCACCCCATAGCTCCCAACCGCGAGGGCAGGATCGATGCACCGCGCGGTTTGTCTCCGCTTACGTTGGTATTCCCAGTCGGCCGACGCGGGGCTGCTATGAAGGAATGGCAGGTACCCCCGTCCAGGGCACCTGCCACTCCTTTGGTTCAGCTTACGGACGTTGTGTCCGGACGTGGCTGTCC
>NZ_PJIR01000100.1 GCF_002929355.1 Arthrobacter sp. B0490
CTGGCAGACCGCGACGCCGTACTTGGTCTGGAAGGTTTCGGCCATCGCCCGCGGCACGGCGGAACCGCCGATCACCAGCCGCGCCAGACTGCCGGAATCCTCACCGCTACGTTCCAGATGGGCGAGGTACATGGTCCAGATGGTCGGCACGCCGCCGGACAGGGTCACGCCCTCGGTCTTGATCAGTTCCTGCAGGCTCGCGCCGTCCATCTTGTCGCACGGCAGCACGAACTTGCAGCCATTGATTGCAGCGGCAAATGGGATGCCCCAGGCGGTGCCGTGATAGAGCGACGAACAGGGCATGATGCAGTCGAAGGCGGACAGTCCGAACGCACTGGAAAGCCCAGCCGCCATGGCGTGCAGCACCACCGAGCGGTGGCTGTAGAGCACACCCTTGGGGTCGCCAGTGGTGCCGGAGGTGTAACAGAGCACCGCGCCGGCGTTCTCGTCGAACTGCGGCCAGTCCAGCGGCTGCTCGTCGGCGATCAGCTGCTCGTAGCCCATCACCCCTTCGAGGCCGGACGAAGGCTGCGCGGCCAGTTCGATGAAATGCCGGATATTGCTCAGCCGCGGCCGCAGACGGGCGACGCAGGCGGCGAAGCTGCTGTCGAACAGCAGCACCTGGCTGCCGGCATGGT
>NZ_PJIR01000102.1 GCF_002929355.1 Arthrobacter sp. B0490
GAAGAGGTGAAGCCGACCTGAAGCTCGCCGATCTCGCCCTGCTCGGCGCGCCGCACCACATCGACGGACTTGTCCACCTGGGCCAGCGTGCGCCGCGTCTCGTCGAGAAATAGCCGCCCAGCATCGGTCAGCGACACCCGACGGTTGGTCCGATCGAACAAGCGTACGCCCAGCTCCTGCTCCAGTGCTTGGATCTGCTGACTAAGCGGCGGCTGCGAGATGCGCAGCAGCTCGGCGGCACGGCCAAAGTGCAACTCCTCGGCTACTGCGACGAAATAGCGTAGATGTCGCAGCTCCATGAGCCCTCCAAACGATTCGTAAAACATATCATTTGGGTCGAATAATATATTGGATAGCTCAAATAAAGCTCCCTATCATTCGCCTCATAAACCTGATCAAATGCGCTCTCGCCCGCTTTTCAATCGATGAATGCAGGCGTTACGGGCGACCTTTGGTCGGAAAAATGTATTCCCTAGAGGCCATGATCTTGAACAGCACGCAGTGCGCCGCAGGCGCGCCGGCAGACACGAAAGACAGTCCCGCGCCATTCCTCTACACCGAAAAAGGTACTCCGCGCTTTACACGTACGGCGCTGGCATTGTTCGCCGCAGGCTTCGCCACTTTCGCCTTGCTTT
>NZ_PJIR01000103.1 GCF_002929355.1 Arthrobacter sp. B0490
GCGGCCACGAGTCCGGCGCGACGCTCAGATATCGTAGTACCAGCGGGACCAGTCGTAATCGTCGAGGGCTACTTCGCGCAGCAGTTCGATGGCCTTGAGCAACGCGGGCGATTCGCTGGCGCGCGCATGCACCAGGTAGACCGGATAGCTGAACTCCGGCGCCTGCTCCACTCGCTTGAGAAGCCCTTCTTCCAGATAGCGCTGGACCACGCGGGTGCGAAAGTAGCCGCGGCCGCCGCATTGCACCAGATACTGCAAGGCCAGCGGCCCGAGGCTGAATGACAGCGCGGCGCGGGTGTATTCGGGCAGCGCCTGGTTATGCTGCTTGCGAAATGCCGGCCCCCAATCCACGTACAGATACGGCGTTGGATTCTGCGCCTGCACCACCTGGATCAGCTTTTCCTCCAGCAGCTGTTCGACCTGCAGACCGGGCAGGTACTCCGGCTGGTGTACCAGCGCGGCGTCGAGCACGCCGAGGTCGAGCTTCTTCTGCAGCTCTTCGCCGCTGCCCACTTCCAGTCGCACGGAGTGGCCCGGCAGCGCTTGCCGCAGCCGCTGGACCCAGGCCAGCATCAGCGGGTTGCACAGGCTCACCTCGGCGCCGAGCGTGAGCAGTTCGCCATAACCCCG
>NZ_PJIR01000104.1 GCF_002929355.1 Arthrobacter sp. B0490
GAATGGCTGGCACTGCCGGCCCCGCTGAACGGCTGGCTGGCCCTGGCCACAGCCGCCGCCATGTTCAATCTGCTCAACGACTGGCACATCGGCCGAGCGCTGCTGGATCGCTGGTCGCTGATGCTCTACAGCGTGTACTGGCTGATGGCGCTGGGCTATGGCGCACTGGGTGTCTCGCTGCTAGCCGACGGCTTTGCCAGCAGCGCCGGCCGCCATCTACTGACACTCGGGGCCATGGGCGTCTCGATTCTCGCGGTGCTGTGCATCGCCGGGCGTACCCACAGTGGCTATGCACTGGATCAGCGGCGCTGGGTGCCGATCGCAACCTGCCTGCTGGTGCTCGCCGCGCTGCTGCGTGCCAGTGCGGGGCTGCCGGGCGCTCCCGTGCCGCTGCTGAACATGCTCGCCGGGCTCGGTTGGCTGACAGTCTTTGGCCTGGCATTGCGCTACCTGGCACCGATCTGGCTGCGCCCGCGCCCGGACGGTGGTACGGGATGTGAAGAACCGATGGATGAACACAGCACGGGTTCGGGCTGCCGGACCTGAGCGGTGATCTGCAACTGGACGCGGTATTCGCTGCAGGCGAACAGACAACCCGGGCCGTGAATGCGGGCTCGGGGACGGAGAAG
>NZ_PJIR01000105.1 GCF_002929355.1 Arthrobacter sp. B0490
CGGGTCGCGGATGGCCTGGCGCACCAGCGCGAACATGAACGCCAGCTGGCTCATGCTGGCCAGGCTGGCGACGCCGGCGATCAGGATCAACAGCCAGAAGGCACCGGCGAACGACGGCCAGTTCAGCGTCGCCCAGCTGAGATAGCCGGCCAGCGCCTGCGCCAGCAGCAACAGGCTGGAGAGCACCAAATTCTCCACCAGGGTCAGCGGGAAAATGGTCAGCCCGGCCATCAGCACGAACGGCAGAAAGGCGTAGCCGGCGCCGACCACGGCGGAGAACTGCGCCAGTTGATAGCTGCCGAGCAAGGTGTGCGAGGCGATGTAGAAGATGGTCGGGATGGCGAACAGGATTGCGATCGCCCGATAGGCATCGAGCAGATTACCGCTCGGGCGGTAGAACAGCAGCAGGCAGGTGAACGCCAGGCACGCCATCATCCGAAAACCGGCCAGCGCGGCCCACAGCCTGGGCTCGAACACCATCAGATCGATCAGACTCCACAGCGGGGTGAGCACTGCGAACAGAAAGGCGAACAGGCGAACGCGGTTGACGATCAAGGTCGCGCGGCGCTGGCAGAGCAGCAGTGGATGGCGTCGCGGGCTCAGCAGATGGCGAAGCTCGCTGGGCTTG
>NZ_PJIR01000106.1 GCF_002929355.1 Arthrobacter sp. B0490
GCGGGGATCACGTTCGTGGGTCCGCCGGCGGACGTGCTGGAGCTCGCCGGGAACAAGGTCAAGGCCCTGGACGCGGCGCGCGCGGCGGGCATCCCGGTGCTGGCGTCCTCCCGGCCGAGCGCGGACGTGGCGGAGCTGATCGCTGCGGCGGACGAGATCGGGTTCCCGGTGTTCGCGAAGGCCGTGGCCGGTGGTGGCGGTCGTGGGATGCGGCGGGTGGATACGCGGGAGGCGTTGCCGGAGGCGCTGGACGCGGCGATGCGCGAGGCGGAGTCCGCGTTCGGGGATCCGACGATGTTCCTGGAGCAGGCGGTGTTGCGGCCGCGGCATATCGAGGTGCAGATCCTCGCCGACGCGACAGGCAACGTGATGCACCTGTTCGAGCGGGATTGTTCGCTGCAGCGCCGCCACCAGAAGGTCATCGAGATCGCCCCGGCGCCGAACCTCGACGAGGGGATCCGGCAGGCCCTGCACCGGGACGCGGTGAAGTTCGCGACGGCCCTGGGGTACGTGAACGCGGGCACGGTGGAGTTCCTGGTCGACACGGTGGGGGAGCGGGCGGGCCAGCACGTGTTCATCGAGATGAACCCGCGCATCCAGGTCGAGCACACGGTCACCGAGGAGGT
>NZ_PJIR01000107.1 GCF_002929355.1 Arthrobacter sp. B0490
GCTTATTTAGGCGGGCATCGTCCTCTATCTTATTTATCTAGTATTCCGCAAAAGGGCTAGAAATTGGCTAAATAGCCTTAAGAAAAAGCTATATAGCCCGGAGACCTTCCGATTCCGGCAACTTAATTCGCTAGGTATCGGTAAAGACCTTCTACTAGTTAGAAATCTATATCGTAATATCCGTCCGGTCTAGTGCCTTTAAAATAGTATAGAACTACGTAAGAATAGTCTTCTATTGCGTTTACGAAGTCGGCTTTATACGCCGCTATAGTAAAGCTAATTCCTTAGAAACCTTATGTTCGTCGGCAATCGTTAAGTAGTAGTTCCCGATATTTTAAACGATAAACTGCTAGATTAACGTAAGAGATTTCTATTAGTCTTTATAGGCTTAAAGCAACGTGCGATACCGGGAAAAGAGAAACTTAAACCTCTTAAGTTCTTCTATAGATAAACTAGCAATATTAGCAACGGTCGCGTTAACTATTCTAGCTATTAGTTCTACGGGAAGAGGCAATAAGGGTTTCTAAAGTTTAAGCGTAATAGAAGGATCGATTTTCTCCTAAATCCCTTAGGCGAGTGCGTATTTTTAGATTGTTAAGATCTATCGGTCCTAGTCCGCTAGTCT
>NZ_PJIR01000108.1 GCF_002929355.1 Arthrobacter sp. B0490
GAACGTCGTAGGCTGATGGCGCAGAAGATCAAGCAGTATTACTGGGGGCTGTGAGCAACTGTATCGGGGAGTTCTGTGATGTCATGGCCTGCGCATGTATTATTTTATGGTTAAGTGAGCGTTGTGGATACGATATCGTCCTTGGCCAACGAACCAAAGTCCGGAATGCGATATAGAAAGGATAGAATTTTTGCACCTTTGCAATGTTTGGCTTTTGGGGTTATATAAAAAATAATGCTCTGGTTGTTGTTTTTTTGTTTTCGTATTTGCAATAATTGATTGTGTGGCATGTGTCACGCAAATAATAATTAGAAGAATAATATGAATGCAGAGACTCAAAGCGCCTATATTAGTTTGGCCAGTAATTTTTATGCGACTCGGATGCAGGGCGTTGAGCTTGATGAGCTCAATATTATTGGTGCTTTACTACGGGCGGCCCCTGATTACCGCCCGGATTATTACCGGCGCCTACGTAACGCTTTGGCGTTTGATCAAAAGCATCGAGGAAATTTCTGGGCTGCCCAAGAAATCAATCGTACGCTCAATCCGGTCACTGTGTTAAATCTGCCGCGAAAGAAAAAGCAGCGACGTCCGCAGAAGCTTTCTACCGCTGATTTCGAAGCG
>NZ_PJIR01000016.1 GCF_002929355.1 Arthrobacter sp. B0490
AGCGCTTCGGGGACTCCCTGCCCGAGGAGCTGAGGGGGCAGCTCGAGGAGCTGAAGCAGCGCTTCAGCGTCGCCTGAGCACCGGGGGCCGGCCCCTCCGACACGAGAGAGGCCCCTTCCCGTCGGGAAGGGGCCTCTCTCGTGCCTGCGGTGCTGCGGGGGTCAGTCGCGGATGACGGCCAGGACGCGCCGCACGAGGTCCTCGAGGGTCTGCGGATCCACGGCCTCGGCGTTGAGCCGGAGGTACGGCTCGGTGTTCGAGGGGCGGAGGTTGAACCACCAGTCGCCATGGCCGGGAGTGAAGGTCAGGCCGTCGAGGTCGTCCACGACCACGCCCTCCTGCTCGAATTCGGTGCGTGCCCGGGCGATGGAGGCGTGCAGGTCCGCCACCTTCGAGTTGACCTCGCCGGAGGAGAAGTAGGGCTCGTACTCGCGGCCGAGCTCCGACAGCGGGCCGTCCTGCTCCCCGAGGGCGGCCAGGACGTGCATGGCGGCCAGCATGCCGGTGTCGGCGTTCCAGAAGTCGCGGAAGTAGTAGTGGGCCGAGTGCTCGCCGCCGAACACCGCGCCCTCCTCGGCCATGATGGCCTTGATGAAGGAGTGGCCTACGCGCGAGCGGAAGGGCCGTCCGCCGTCGTGCCGGATCAGTTCCGGCACCGCGCGGGAGGTGATGAGGTTGTGGATGATGACGGGCTCCGCCTCACCGGCGGCCTGGGCGCGCGCGATCTCGCGGCGGGCGACCATCGCGGTGATGGCGCTGGGCGAGACGGGCTCGCCCTTCTCGTCGATGATGAAGCAGCGGTCGGCGTCGCCGTCGAACGCGATCCCGATGTCCGCGCCGTGCTGCACGACGGCGGCCTGCAGGTCGAGCAGGTTCTCCGGCTCCAGCGGGTTGGCCGGGTGGTTGGGGAACGAGCCGTCGAGCTCGAAGTAGAGGGGCACGATGTCGAACGGCAGGGCGGGGAGGATCCGGTCGCCGAGGACGGCCGGGGTGGTGAGGCCCGCCATGCCGTTGCCGGCGTCGACGACGATCTTCAGCGGGCGCGACGACGAGAGGTCGACCAGGGTGCGGAGGAACCGTGAGTACTCCTCGAGGACGTCGCGGACGCCGGTCGTGCCCCGGGTGCCGGCGGCGGGGATGGTGCCGTCCGCGAGGTATCGCTCGGCGCGCTCCTGGATGTCCTTCAGACCGGTCTCCGAGGACACGGGCACGGCGCCCGGGCGCGTCATCTTCATCCCGTTGTACTGGGCGGGGTTGTGGCTGGCGGTGAAGGTCACGCCCGCCGCGTGCAGGGTGCCGCTGGCGTAGTACAGCTCGTCCGTGGAGATGAGGTCGAGGAAGAGCACGTTCGCGCCGCGCAGGGTGGCGCCGTCGGCGAACGCCTTCGAGAACTCGGGCGACGACGGGCGCATGTCGCCGCCGACCAGGATGGTCTCGCCCGCCAGGTCCAGGGAATCCACGAAGGCGGCCCCGACCGCACGGACCGAGTCCACCGTGATGGTCTCGCCGACGATGCCGCGCACGTCGTAGGCCTTGAAGGAGAGTGAGAGATCGAAGGTTGTAGTCACGTTGGAAAGTGTATCGGTGGGGCCGCGACGCCGGTTGCGCACATGGTGGGCCTCCCGCGAGGACTGGGGGACGTGGCTGGGATACTGGGAGGATGTCGACGACCACCACGCTCAACGAGCAAGCAACAGCCATCCTGCACACCCTCGTCGGGTCGCCGGACGCGCAGTTCCACGAGGGGCAGTTCGAGGCCATCGAGGCGCTCGTCGAGGGCGGGCGGCGCGCCCTCGTCGTCCAGCGCACCGGCTGGGGGAAGTCCGCCGTGTACTTCGTCGCCAGCCTGCTCCTGCGCGCCCGCGGAGCCGGGCCCACGCTCATCGTCTCGCCCCTGCTCGCGCTCATGCGGGACCAGGTGGCCGCCGCCGCCCGGGCCGGGGTGCGCGCCGAGGCCATCAACTCGGCCAACCAGACGGAGTGGCAGGACATCGAGGCGAAGCTCCAGGCCGACGAGGTGGACGTCCTCCTCGTCTCGCCCGAACGCCTCAACAACCCGTCGTTCCGTGAGCTCTACCTGCCGGAGCTCATGCGGCGGACGGGCCTGCTCGTGATCGACGAGGCCCACTGCATCTCCGACTGGGGCCACGACTTCCGCCCCGACTACCGGCGCCTGCGCGAGCTGATCCTGGGGCTGCCGCAGGGCGTCCCCGTGCTGGCCACCACGGCGACCGCGAACTCCCGCGTCGTGAAGGACGTCGAGGAACAGCTCGGGGCGGGAGGCACCGACGTCTTCACGCTGCGCGGGGAGCTCGCCCGCAAGTCGCTGCGGCTCGGCGTGTTGCGCCTGCCGAGCCCCCGCTCCCGCCTCGCCTGGCTCCTCACGCACCTCTCCGACCTGCCGGGCAGCGGCATCATCTACGCCCTGACCGTCTCCGCCGCCGAGGACACCGCACGGCTCCTGCGCGAGAACGGGCACGCCGTCCGCGCCTACACGGGACGCACCGATCCGGCCGACCGGGAGGCCGCGGAGGCCGCCCTGAAGAACAACGAGGTGAAGGCGCTCGTGGCCACCAGCGCGCTCGGCATGGGCTTCGACAAGCCCGACCTCGGCTTCGTGGTGCACCTCGGAGCCCCGTCCTCGCCCGTCGCCTACTACCAGCAGGTGGGCCGCGCGGGACGCGGGACGCCGAACGCCGACGTCCTGTTGCTGCCCGGGGCCGAGGACCGCGACATCTGGGAATACTTCGCCACCGCGTCGATGCCGTCCCAGGACGCCGCCCTGCGGGTGCTCGACGCCCTCGAGCCGGGCACCGTCCTGTCCACCCCGGCACTCGAGACGCGCGTCAACCTGAAGCGCTCGCCCCTCGAGCTCCTCCTCAAGGTGCTCGACGTCGACGGCGCCGTCCGCAAGGTGACCGGCGGGTGGGAGAGCACCGGGACGCCCTGGACCTACGACGCCGAGCGGTACCGGCGGATCAGCGAGGCCCGCGTCGTGGAGCAGAAGGCGATGCTCGACTACGAGAACACCGCCGGCTGCCGCATGGAGTTCCTCTCGAGGTCCCTCGACGATCCGGCCGCCACCCCGTGCGGCCGTTGCGACAACTGCGCTGGCCCCTGGTACTCGGACGAGGTGGCGCACGACGCCTCCGACTCGGCGAACCAGGCCCTCAGCCGCGTCGGGGTGGAACTCGAGCCGCGGGGCCAGTGGCCGTCCGGCATGGAGAAGCTGGGCGTGCCCCTGAAGGGGAAGCTGAAGCCGGGTGAGGTCAGCCTGCCCGGCCGGGCCCTGGCCCGCCTGACGGACCTCGGCTGGGGGAACAGGCTGCGGGAGCTCATGGCCGACGCGACCCCCGACGCACCGCTGGACCACGCGGCCATCGAAGCCGTGGTGCGCGTGCTGGCGCAGTGGGGCTGGGACGAGCGGCCGGTCGCCGTGGTCAGCGTCCCCTCGCGGCGGCGCCCCGAACTCATCGGATCCCTCGCGCAGGCGCTGGCCCAGGTGGGGCGCATCCCCTATCTCGGGCAGCTCGCCACCCCGCACGGCTTCCCGCAGGGGCAGGCGGGAGGCAACAGCGCCTTCCGCCTGGCGGCTGTATGGGACCACTTCGCCGTCCCCGAGGGCGGCGCCGCATGGTTCGCCGCGAACCCCGGGCCGGTGCTGCTGGTCGACGACGTCGCGGACAGCCGCTGGACGATCACCGAGGCGGGGCGGGCGCTGCGTTCGGCCGGCGCGTCGGGAGTGCTGCCCTTCGCCCTGGCGCTCAAGGCGTAACGGGCCGGGATGCGAGAAGGCCCCCGGGGTACCCGGGGGCCTTGGCGCGGAGACGGGGGGATTTGAACCCCCGGTAGGCTTTAGGCCCACACTTCATTAGCAGTGAAGCCCATTCGGCCGCTCTGGCACGTCTCCTCGGCTATCTCTAGCCTCCCAAGGTTACCCAGAAGGGGACGGCAAGAGCAAAACCACCCCGCAGCCGTCCAGGAACTGCCGGGCGGGTGGTCGCGCGCGGTCGTGTCAGAGCGATCCCGTGAGGGCCCGCCAGAGGAACTCGAAGCTCATCGCGTGCATCCTCGCGGCCTGCCGGTTGTCGGCGGCCCCGGCGTGCCCGCCCTCGAGCGCCTCGTGGAACCAGACGTCCGGGATGTCGAGGTCCTTCATCTTCGCGGCCATCTTCCGGGCCTGCACCGGGCCCACCCTGTCGTCGCTGGTCGCCGTCCAGATGAGCGTCTTCGGATAGGCGACGTCGTCGCGGAGCAGGTGGTACGGCGAGAAGGTCTGCACGTACTCCCATTCCTCGGGCTTGTCCGGGTCGCCGTACTCCGCGATCCAGGAGTAGCCGGCCGACAGCTTCGTGTAACGGCGCATGTCGAGCAGGGGCACGCCGCACGAGATGGCGCCGAACAGGTGCGGATAGGTGGTGAGCATGTTGCCCACGAGCAGCCCGCCGTTGCTGCGGCCCGTGCAACCGAGGAGCGCCGGCGAGGTGACGCCGCGCCGGACGAGGTCCTCGGCGATGGCCGCGAAATCCTCGTAGGCGCGGTGCCGGTTCGCGTGCAGCGCCGCGTGGTGCCACTGCGGCCCGTACTCGCCGCCCCCGCGGATGTTCGCCAGCACGTACACGCCGTGCCGGCCCTCCTCCGTGGTGCGTTCGAGCCAGCCGCGACCGATCACGCCGCTGTACGCGGGTGTCATCGAGTGCTCGAAACCGCCGTACCCGGACAGGAGGGTGGGGTTCCCGCCGTCGAGCACCAGGTCCTTCGACGCGAGCTGGAAATAGGGCACGCGCGTGCCGTCGGTCGAGACCGCGAAGTGCTGCTCGACGGCGAAGCGGTCCTCGTCGAAGTAGGACGGCGAGGACTTCACGGCCGTGTGGTCGCCGCCGATGGTCCCGCGGTGGAGCGTCGACGGCGTCAGGAAGCCGGTGGCGATGAGCCAGTAGTCGTTGCCGTCCTCGTCGTCCTCGTCGTCGACCGCGTAGGCGTCGACGGAGTGCAGCGGCGGGCAGGCGTCGAGCAGGTCGGCCGTCCAGTCCTTCGCGGGATCGAGGATGCGGATCTCGGAGGACACGTCGCGCAGCAGGTTCAGCAGGAGGTAGTCCCGGGTCCAGCTCCAGGACTGCAGGGACGTGGACGGATCGGGGGAGAAGACGGTCGCGAACGTGCGCTCACCGGCGAGGAAGGAGTCCAGCGCGATGACGAGGAGGGCGCCGGCCGCGTGGGTGGTCCCGGCCTCGATCCAGTCCGTGCGAGGCCGGACGATCAGCCATTCCCGGTGCAGCGAGATGCTGGCGTCCTCGGGCACCTCGATCAGGCGCCAGCCGTCCTGCCGGAGGTAGGTGCGGCGCGTGTGGAAATCGATGGTGTCGACGGCGATGTCACGCTCGAAGCCCGGTGTGGAGTCGTGCAGCACGAGCGCTATCATGTGGTCCTCGTCCACCTCGAAGTACTGCTCGGCCGCGGCGAGTCCGGTCCCGCGCCGCAGGGTCCGGACGGTCCGGGGGTAGGAACTCGACGTCATCGACCCCGGCCCGAAATCGGTGCCGACGTGGAGGGCGTCCGGGCCGGCCCAGCTGATGCGGCTCTTCGCGGTCGGGATGTCGAAGCCGCCGTCGACGAACGACAGCGTGTCGAGGCTGAACTCGCGGTAGCGCGCAGCGTCGCCGCCGTCGGGGGAGAGGACCACGAGGACCCGGTCGTGCGGGGCGCCGGCCACCGGCCGGAGGAAGAGCGCCCCGCTCCAGACCCATTCGGTCCCCTCGGCGGCGCTCAGGGCGTCGACGTCGAGCAGGAGTTCCCAGGCCGGGGTGTCGGAGGCGTAGCTGTCCCACGTGGTGCGCCGCCAGATGCCCTGGCGGTGCTCGGCATCGCGCCAGAAGTTGTAGTAGTGGCTCCCGTGCTTGCCGGCCATGGGGATCCGGTCCGTGGAGTCGAGCACCTCGAGGATGCCGCGCTCCCGGACGGCGAAGTCCGGCGTCACCAGGGCGTCCTCGGTCAGGGCGTTCTCGGCCCGGACCCACGCGAGGCCGTCCTCGGCGTAGATGTCCTCGAGCCAGAGGAAGGGGTCGTCCGTGGTCGCGGTGGTCTGCGTCGGGTGCGTCATCAGCCCATCCTATGCAGCGCTCCCTCAGGCGATCTCCCGGCGAACGGGGCCGCGCCCGCGTTGGATAGGCTTGACGCGTGGAGAACCAGGAGGCAAGGCGCGTGGCCGTCATCGGAGGCGGACCCCGCGGCACCTCCGTGGTGGAGCGGTTGATCGCAGGGCACCGCGCCCTGGGCGCCGGTGCTCCCGCCCTCGCCCTGCACGTGATCGAGCCCTACGAGGCCGGCCCCGGACACGTCTGGCGGACGGACCAGTCGCGGCTGTTCCTCATGAACACACCCTGCCTCTACCCGACGGTCGTCCCGGTGGGACCCGCCGCCGCCGGCGTCGCGTCCTCACCCGGCGGCGTCTCCTTCGACACCTGGCGGGCACGCGTGAACGACGGCCTGGTTCCCGGACTGGGCGACGCCGATCTCGCCGAGTGCGCGCGGCTCGCCTCGAGGGACTTCCCGAGCAGGGCCCTCTACGGCCGGTACCTCGCCTGGACCTTCGCGGAGGTCGTGCGCCAAGCCCCGTCCGGCGTCGCCGTCGTCCGCCACCCCCAGGAGGCCGTCCGGCTGCGGCGGCTCGACGCCGGCCGGTGGCGCATCCTCCTCGACGACGGCTCCCGGGTCCATGCCGACGACGTCGTCCTGGCGCTGGGACATCTCGCGGCGACCCTCACCCCCGAGCAGGGGAGGCTGCAGGACGTCGCAGCGCGCCACGGGCTGCAGTACTGGCCCCCCGCCGTCCCGGCCGACGTCACCTGGGACCGGCTCCCCGCGCGGAAGACCGTCCTGGTCCGGGGACTCGGCCTCAACTTCTTCGACGCCATGATCCAGCTGACCGAGGGCCGCGGTGGGCGGTTCGCGCCCGCCGACGGGGGCCGGCTCGAGTACACGCCCTCCGGCCGGGAGCCCCGGCTCGTCGCGGCATCGCGGCGGGGGGTGCCCTACCGGGCGAAGGCGTCCCTCGACTCCTACATCCCGCGCAGCATCGAACTGCGGTTCTGCACCCCGGCCCGGGTGCTCGCGTTCCGGCGGTCGGGCGTGCAGCCCGGCTTCGACCACGACCTCTGGCCGCTGCTGCACCGGGACGTGCTCCGTGTCTACTACACGACGCTCTGCCGGACCACGCAGCGGCCGCTCACGGCCGCACCCGAGGCGTTCCTCGCGGAGCTGGACAGCGCGCTGGGGACGGAGGGCCCTGCGTGGGAGGCCGCGGCCGGGGAGGCCGTCGCCCGCGCGATCCCCGTGGACCTCCGGCTCGACGTCGAAGCACTCGCCCACCCGTTCGCCGGGCGCCGCTTCGCTGACGGCGAGGAACTCGCCGCGGCCGTCCTCGCCTACCTCGACGCCGACGCCGGCGGATCGGCGGCCGGCGAGGACGACCCCCTCAAGATGGCGATCGGCGCCCTGAACGCCGGGAGGTCGGTCATCAAGCAGGCCGTCGCGGACGGCGGGATCTCGGACTCGTCGTGGAACGCCGAGCTCCGCGGATGGTTCGAGCCGCTCGTCGAGGGCCTCGCCAGCGGGCCGCCGCCCGCGCGGATCGCGCAGCTCGCAGCGCTCGTGCGGGCGGGGATCGTCCGCTTCGTGGGGCCGAACCCGAGCTTCGGCTTCGACCAGGACGAGGGGCTCTTCCGCGCGACCTCCCCGTGGGTGCAGGGCGAGTCCTTCACCGCGCGCTACCTCGTGGAGGCCATGATGCCCGCGAACCGGGTGAGCACGAGCCTGTCCCCGCTCATGCGCACCCTCCTCGAGGACGGCAGCGTTCGACCGCGGACCCGCATGGGGGAGGACGGGGTGCCGGTGACCTCGGCCGGGCTGGACGTCACGGTGCCGCCCTATCGTGCCGTCGACAGGACCGGGAAGGCCCAGGACTCCCTCTTCGTGATCGGCCTCCAGCTCGCCTCCGTGCAGTGGGGGACGGCCATCGCGGCCGAGGCCGGGGCCCCGCTGGAAGCCGGCGGCAGGACCCTGCTCGATGCAGACGCGATCGCCGCCGCGCTCCTGGAGCGGGCCGCGGGCGGGCTGTAGGAGTTCGACGGGACCGAGCCCGGCACCCGGAGCGCAGAAAGGAGGGACCCCCACCGGGTGGTGGAGGTCCCTCGTTTCATGGGTGCCCCGGCGTCAGGCGCTCAGGACGGTCACCTGGCGGTCGGGACAGCGCTCGTGGTCCGCCAGGTGCGCCCGGTAGCTCGCCCGGGCGCCGTTGTCGGCGCCGTCGATCGGGACTGCCGGCTCGAATCAGTCCTGCTTGCCCGGCTTGACGGGCTTGACGGGCTTGACCGGCTTCTCGGGCTTGACCGGCTTGACCGGCTTCTCCGGCTTCTCGGGCTTGACGGGAACCTCCGGTTGGGGTGCCGCCTCCACGGTCACGGGGAGGGTGACAGTGGTCGCGCTCGGTGAGGCGGTCAGAACGATCCGCCCCTGGCCGCTCGCGGTCGTCGGGACCGTGAGGGTCACCGTCGCGGTACCGCCGGCAACCGGGAAGGACCCGAGCTGCGTGACGGTGCCGTTCGCGGCCACGAAGCTCGCGGCCAGCGTGGTGTTCGCCGGGCTGCCGAGCGAGGTGAGGTCCAGCTTCGACACCGTGAAGGAGACGGCTGCGCCGGCCTTCACAACGGTCGGAGCGCCCTGCACCTGCACGCTGCGGCGGTCGAACGACGGCGACAGCGGGCTGTTCGCCTTGATGTAGTCGATCCACGCGTCACGGTCCACGAGACCCGACTCGCGGGTGTCGGTGCCCTCACGGAAGACCGTGAAGTTGTCGCCACCCTGGGCCAGGAAGCTGAAGGTACCGACGCGGTAGTCCTTCGCCGGATCGAGCGGGGCACCGTCGATCATGACGGAGGTGATCCTCGAACCCCGCGCAAGCGCGGGATCATAGGTGACGCTCACGTTGTCCGACAGGCCGAGGGCCAGGAAGGACCGCGAACTGCCATCCGGCTGCCACTGCTGCTCGAGCATCGCCTTGAACTGCGCACCGGTGAGGGTGGTGGTCCAGAGGTCGTTCACGAACGGCAGCACGGCGTTCGCCTCGGCGAAGGTCACGACGCCGTCGGGTGCGTAGTAGAGCTCGTTGCGGAGCCCGCCCGGGTTGACGACGCCGATCTGCGCTCCGCCGCGTTCCGCGGAGGAGAGGCTGGCGCGCAGCGAGTCGGCCACGAGGTTGCCCAGCGTCGACTCCGAGGCGCGGTCGTCGCGCACGGTGCCGATGAAGGCCGACGTGATGTCCTTCGTGACCGATCCGACGGGCTGGCTGCCGATGACGTTCGCCTGCGCGAGGGCCGCGTCGACGATGGTCTTGACCGCGGCGACCCGAGGGAAGCCGGCGACGAGGGTGGCGTCGGCGTCCGTGGTGCGTGCGACGTTGCGGGCCGTGTAGGACTGGACGTCACCGGTGGGCTTGTCGACGGTCAGCGTGATCTGGCCGACGAACTCGCCGTAGGAGCCGGTCTGGAGGATCGGCCGGGTCTTCCCCGCGGCGCCCGGGACGGGGGCGTCCCATGCGTACTGCTTGTGCGTGTGGCCGGTGAAGATCGCGTCCACGAGGGGGGTGGTCCCGGTGACGATCTCGGCGAACGTGCCGCCCGCTGCGACCTCCTGCTCGAGGGTCGACTTCTCGACGACGCCGTCACCGGCGCCCTCGTGGTACTCGGCGACGATGACGTCGGCGAGGTCCTGGTCCTCGATCTTCTGCGCGACCCGGTTGACCGCCTCGACGGGGTCGCCGAACTCGACGGTCGCGATGCCACCGGGGCTGACGAGTGACTCGGTCTCCTTGGTGACGACGCCGATCACGGCGACGTCGACGCCGTCGACCGTGATGATGGAGTACTCGTCGAGCGCCGGCTCCGTGGTGCCCTTGGTGTAGACGTTCGCCCCGAGGTACGGGAAGTCCGCTGTATCCGAGACGCGGCCGGTCAGGTCCGCGAGGCCCTTGTCGAACTCGTGGTTGCCCACGGCCGAGGCCTTGAGCTCCAGGGCGTTCAGGACGTCGAGCGTCGGCTTGTCCTCCTGCAGCGAGGAGGCGAAGAGCGACGCGCCGATGTTGTCACCGGCGGAGAGGAACGCGGTCTTGTCGTCGCCGAACTCGGCGCGCAGCTTCTCGACGGTCCCGGCGAAGCGCACCGTGTTGGCGTCGATGCGTCCGTGGAAGTCGTTGATGTTCAGCAGGTTGAGTTCCGCGGTGGTGTCCACGGGTGCGGGTGCGAGGTCGAGGCCGACGATCACGGGGTCGTGGTCGCTGGCCCGGTACTGGTCCGCCACGTAGTAGTCGGTGACGTTGTTGTTGTACCGGCTGTACTCGAGGGCGACCGACTCGACCGAGTTGATGTTCCACGTGTCCACGCCGGTGACCGCGGCGTCCGCCGCGGGCGAGGCCAGGATGTGGTCCAGCGATCCGCTGAGGCCCGAGAAGACGTAGGAGTAGCTGTCGTCCTTCTCGCCCTGGTTGACGTACCCGGCCTCGTAGAGGACGTGCATGGGGTCCTCCTGGGTGTACGCGTTGAAGTCGCCGGTCAGGAAGACCTTGTCCGTCTTCGCCGATGCCTTCAGGGAGTCGGCGAAGGCCACGAGGGCCTGGGCCTGCGTGACGCGTGCGGCGTTCCAGGCACCCTGGCCGTCACCCGTGTCGGCGTTGCCGCCCGAGCTGGGGCCGGAGCCCTTGGACTTGAAGTGGTTGACGATCGCGAGGAAGGTCTCCGCCTCCGTGCCGCCCACCGGCTTGAACGCCTGCGCGAGGGGCTTGCGGGCGTTCGAGAAGGCGACGTTGTCATTGAGGATGACCGACTCGCCCACGGGCTCCGCCACGGCCTTCTTGTAGATCAGGGCGGTGCGGATGAAGTCCTCGTCCGCGGGGGCGGGGACGGCCGCGGGGGAGCGGACGTAGTCCCATGTGCCGGGAGCCTTCTCGTTGAGCGCCTCGACGAGGGTGGCGAGCGCGGCGTCGCGATCCTTGCCGAAGCGCACGGAGTTCTCGACCTCCATGAGCGTCACGACGTCGGCGCCGAGGCCGTTGATCGCGGCGACGATCTTCGCTTCCTGTCGCTCGAAGTTCACCTTGTCCGCGGCGCCGCGTGAATTGCAGCCGCCGTCGACGGTGATCGGGTTGCCCGCGCGGTCCGTGAAGTACCTGCAGCCGGTCTGGTCCTCACCCGTGGTGGGGAAGTAGTTCAGCACGTTGAACGAGCCGATCTTCAGGTTGCCGCCCACCGGCTGCGGTGCGGCGGGGCGCTCGCCGGCGAACTGCACCGGCTGCACATCTGCCGGGTTCGCGCCGTTCAGCTCCGCGAGCGGCTGGAACTTCCAGGCGCTGTTGCGGTAGTCGAGGACCACGGGGGAGGTGAAGGCTGCGCTGTACCCCACGCGGACGGGCTGGAACTGGGTCAGGTACGGGAGTACCTTGCCGCGGTTGACCTGCGTGAAGAAGTTGGTCGAGGCGCCGTCGTCGAGCCTGATGCTCCGGGCCGCGTTGTCGGCGATGACCGCTGCGTTCTCCGGGGTGCCCGGGCGTGCGACGTCGGTGGGCTGCAGGAGGCGCTCGGTACCGGAGGCCAGGGTGACCTCGCCGTACTGGTTGAGGGTGTAGTTGTCGGCGACCGTGTAGGCACCGGAGGGCTGGAAGAGCATGCCCTCGACCGCTTCGCGCGCGGCCTCGGTGGCCGGAAGCGCGATGGCCGATGCCTTGGGCTCCTCGGCCGCCTCGGTGATCCTGGTGGTGCCACCGGCAGCGACGGTGAGCTGCGTCAGGTTGAAGAACTCACCGGCGGTACCGGTCACCTCGACGTGGTCACCCACGGCGACCGAACCGACGGTCGCGGGGGAGTAGACGAAGATCGCGTCCGAGGCCGCCTGATCGGCAGCTGCCGAGCTGCCCGGGGTCTGCAGGTAGAAGCCGGCGAACCCGCCCGAGGGGTAGGCGGCGGTGACCTTGCCACGCGTCGTCACGGTCTGGCCGGAGAGCGGTGTCGCGGTCCCGGTGCCCTGGATGTCGCGGATGGCCGTGACGGTGCCCGGCGTCGGCGGGACCGGCGTGGGCGTGGGCGTAGGGGTGGGCGTCGGCGTGGAGCCGCCGGGGGCCGCCGCGCTGTTCATCGGCGTCGTGTCCTGCAGGATGAAGTCGGCGCCGTTGACGTCGGTGTCGCCGAAGCCCGTGCGGTTGGTGGACTTCGTGCTCCCGGCACCAGGTGTCGTGGCGACGGTGCCCTCGAAGGCGGTGGCCGTGCCGTAGCCCAGGGCGTCGACGACGCCGGGTGTGCCGACGATGCTGCCGGGCGGCAGGGCCCCGACGCTCGCGGCCTGGTCGGAGAGCACGAGGACGCCACCGGGGGCGCCGGGGTTGAAGCCCGTCGTGAGGTCAGGGGTGGGAAGCGCGGACCCCGCGGTGCCGTTGCTGCCACCCTGGATGAGGAAGTAGCCCTTGGCCGGGATGGTGCCGCGGAGTGCTGTCGCACCCGGCGCGGCGGTGGATCCCGGCGCGCGGTACTGCAGGGACCAGCCGTCCAGGCTGACCGGCGCATCGGTGGGGTTGTAGAGCTCCACGTACTTGTTGGTGAACGGTGTTCCCGCCGAGCCGCCCGAGATGAACGCCTCGTTGATGATGATGCCGTCTCCTGCGACGGACGCCGTAGTCGGTGGTGTCTCCACCGCTACGGCTGGCAGTGCGATCATCGGTGAGGCGATCAGCCCTACCGACAGCGCCGCACCGAGCGCTCCCCTCCATGACGAATTAATCATTCGTTCGAATTCTCCTTGACGATGGCCGCGAAGCAGCCGCGAGTGAAGCCCGCCGACCCGTCGATGGGTGGGCGCGTTGGCATGAGCACCAGATGTGACGCAGGTGACATTCCATCCCCGGGAGTAGCCAACCAGAACATGGTTAACATCTGGTTACCAAAACACCAGAGGCCCCGGAAAATCCGGGGCCTCTGGTCGTTATCTGTGGACGACCTGCTCTATCTGCGGGCGTTTCTGAGCGTTCCGGTCACCGGTTCCTCATCCTTCTCCGCGACGAAGCACACGATCTCGCGGTCGTCCGCCGCGTTCCAGCTCTCCTCGACCGGGTAGAAGTAGAGCAGTTCCAGGACGGAGGCGTCGTACTCGAGCCCGACGTACGTGGTGAACTCCCTCGCGCAGAACTCGCTCGCCGCGGTGTTGGCGGCCGGCACCCCCGGGTAGTCGCCGTCGGGCATCTCCGTCCGGGCGAAGGTCTCGAAGACGTGCAGCCCGTCGCAGGGCAGGACGGTGATGTCGGAGACGCTCCCCATGCCGGGGTCGTCGATGCAGTCGCCCACCTGGAGGGAGAACGCGTCCGTCCGGGCCTCCGCGGTCACGGCGCCGTCGGCGTCGCGCTCCGGTGCGGGCGGGCCGAGGACGCCGCAGCCGGGGAGGAGCGTGAGCAGGCCGATCGCGGCCGCGGCCGCGATCCCGCGGCGCCGCCCGGCCCTCGTGTGATGCCCAGTACCCATTGAGACCCCGTCGTCGGCCGCGTCGAGCGCGGCGCGGCTGTTGCTCCTCGGGACAGTACCGCACCCGCGGCGGTCGGCAGGCATGGGGCGGATCCGGGAGGGGAGGCCCCGCGCCGCGGAGCCTCCCCTGGGAGCGGAAGGTAAGGGATTCGAACCCTTGAGACGGGGTGACCGCCCACTGGTTTTCAAGACCAGCTCCATCGGCCGCTCGGACAACCTTCCCGCGGCTAGTGTTTCACGAAGGGCGGACGGCGCCCAAATACCCAGGGACTGGAGGACGGCATGCGCGCAGTGGTGATCGAGGGTGCCGGCGGGCCGGACGTCCTCTCCGTGCAGGACGTCCCCGATCCCGTGCCCGGGGCGGGCGAGGTGCTCATCGACGTCGTCGCCGCCGGACTGAACCGCGCCGATGTGCAGCAACGCCGAGGACTCTATCCGCCGCCCCGCGGTGCGTCCCCGCTGCCCGGCCTCGAGGTGTCGGGACGCATCGCCGACGCGGGGGACTCCGCCTTCGCGGTGGGGGACGCCGTCGTCGCCCTGCTGGCGGGCGGCGGCTACGCGGAGAGAGTGGCGGTACCTGCCGGGCAGGTGGTCCCCGCTCCCGACGGGGTCGACCTCGTCGACGCCGCGGGCCTCCCCGAGACGGCCGCGACGGTGTGGTCGAACCTCGTGCTGCAGGCGGGGCTGGCGGAGGGGGAGCACGTCCTGATCCATGGGGCGTCCGGGGGTATCGGTGTGATGGCCGTCCAGGTGGGCCTCGCCCTGGGCGCGGTGCCCCTCGTGACCGCGGGATCGGCGGCGAAGCTCGACGTCGCACGCTCCCTCGGCGTCCGCACCCTCATCGACTACCGCGAGCAGGACTTCGTCGAGGAGGTCCGGGCAGCCACGGGCGGCCGGGGCGCGGACGTCATCCTCGACGTGGTCGGGGCGAAGTACCTCGCACGGAACGTCGAGTCCCTCGCCACCGGCGGGCGGCTCGTCGTCATCGGACTGCAGGGCGGCGCGACGGCGGAACTCGACCTCGGGATGCTGATGGGCAAGCGGGCGAGCGTGGCCGGGACCACGCTGCGGTCACGGCCCGTCGCGGAGAAGACGGCCATCCTGGCGGCGGTCCGCGACAACGTATGGCCGCTCGTCGCCACCGGGGCCGTGAAGCCCTTCGTCGGCCGGACCTTCCCGCTCGCCGAGGCGGCGGCCGCCCATGCCTACTTCGACTCCGGCGAGCACACCGGGAAGATCCTGCTGGTGATGGACTAGGCGGTGCGGGTCCCCGCCTGCGCCGTGCGCTGCCACAGGTGCAGCGCCAGCACCAGCGCGATCCCGACGGACGCCCCGATGCCCGTCTCGACGGCCCGGTCCGCCAGGAGGCCCGCCGGAGCGGTCGGGCGGGCCAGTTCGGTGGAGACGAGAGCGAGGGGCGTCACGAAGGCCTGGGCGAGCGCGTACTGGCGGAGGATGAACATCTCGGCGGCGAACTGGGCGACGGCGATCACGAGGACGAGCTGCCAGGCCGGCAGTCCCGGAAGCAGGATCAACGCGGTCAGGACGAGTCCCGCGAACGTGCCGAGGAGGCGCTGGAGGCCCCGGGTCACGCGGGCGCGCGCGGTCTGCCCGACCAGCGGCACGGTCGCCGCGACCATGGCCCAGTAGGTGTGGCCGATCCCGAGCAGCGTGGCCGCGCTCCCCGCGAGCAGGGCCGCCACCACGTACAGGGCGGCCTCACGCCCCAGGGCCGCGACGTGCCGGACGGTCGGCCGGTCGGCCGGTGCCCGGTGCCAGGGCGTGCGGTGGGCGGGCCGGAGGCTGCCCGCCTGCCCGAGGAGCAGGGCGAAGGCCACCGTGGCGACCGCCGTCGTGAGTCCCGGCCCCAGCGGTGGCTGACCGGGCGCGGACGCGATGGCCGCGAAGGCGAAGATATGGAACAGGGATCCACCCGGGCGGAGGTGGAACAGGCCCGCCAGGAAGGTGCCGAGCCCGGCGACGGCGCTGGTCAGCAGGATCAGCCCCCAGGGGCCGACGTCGGCGCGCGCGGTCAGCGCCGCGGCGAGGATGACCGCGAGCATGAGCCCCCCGCCGCGCAGCTGCGTGGCGAGGCGCGGACGGTGGGGTTCGTTCCGCCCGTAGATGCCGGCGAAGGCGCCGAAGGTCGCGAACACGGCGAGGTCCAGCCGCCCGAGCAGCAGGACGACGAACAGGGGTACACCCACGCCGATGGCGCAGCGGAGGGCAGGATGGTGGTCGGCGGCCGAGGGGGCCAGGTGCACGAGGTCGCGGAGGAGGGGCACGGGCTGCGGGCTTCCGGTCGGAGGGATCGACGGCGCCGCTGGCATCGGATGGCGGAATGCCACCGATCAACCCTACGCCCGTCCCTGCGCCGGGGCGCCGCGTGATCAGCGAGGGGCATGAGCGCGAACGACGACGCGCCGCCCGCCGTGCTCGACGACGGACCCGACGGAGTCCCGCGCAGCTCCTCCTGACGCACCCATCGGCCGCATGCCGGGGAACTCCGGTCCCGGCGCCGCGCGGGGCCGCTCGCCGCACCCCCGGGTGCGTTCGGCGCAACGGCACCCTCGGGCTGCTTGTGGTGTGACGTCGGCCTCACTAGGTTGCTACCTTCGTGTGCATCACACTTCCGCACCCGAGGAGCATCATGAGTAAGAAGCAGAACGGATCCCACCGGCACGCCGACGTGCTGGCGACGGATCCGGACCTGCCGCCGGTCGCCGTCGACCCGCAGCAGGCCGAAGCAGAAGACCGCCGGTGGACCCCGGCGAAGATCGCCCTCTGGGTGGGCATCGCACTCCTGGGCGGTATCGCCTGGGTCATGCTCGCCATCGTCCGCGGTGAGACCGTCAACGCCATCTGGTTCGTCTTCGCGGCCGTCTGCACCTACCTCATCGCCTACCGGTTCTACTCGAAGTTCATCGAGCGCAACCTGCTCAAGCCCGACGATCGGCGCGCGACCCCCGCCGAGTACAAGGCCGACGGCAAGGACTATGCCGCCACCGACCGACGGGTCCTCTACGGCCACCACTTCGCCGCCATCGCCGGCGCCGGCCCCCTCGTGGGCCCCGTCCTCGCAGCACAGATGGGCTACCTCCCCGGTACGCTCTGGATCATCATCGGCGTCATCTTCGCCGGCGCTGTCCAGGACTACCTCGTCATGTTCTTCTCGATGCGCCGCGGCGGCCGTTCCCTCGGTCAGATGGCGCGCGAGGAGCTCGGGGTCATCGGCGGGACCGCGGCCCTCATCGCCACCCTGACCATCATGATCATCATCGTGGCCATCCTCGCGCTCGTGGTCGTGAACGCGCTCGGAGAGAGCCCCTGGGGCGTCTTCTCCGTCTCCATGACCATCCCGATCGCACTCTTCATGGGCGTCTACCTGCGCTACCTGCGGCCCGGCAAGGTCACCGAGGTGTCCCTCATCGGCTTCGCGCTGCTGCTGCTCGCGATCGTCGGTGGCGGCTGGATCTCCGAGACGGCCTGGGGCGTCGAGATCTTCACCCTCGACCGCATCACGATCGCCTGGGGCATCATCATCTACGGCTTCATCGCCGCCGTGCTGCCCGTCTGGCTCCTGCTGGCACCCCGCGACTACCTGTCCACCTTCATGAAGATCGGCACGATCATCATGCTCGCGGTCGCGATCGTCATCACCCGCCCGGAGATCAGCGTCCCCGCCATCACGCCCTACGCGACCTCCGGCACCGGTCCCGTCGTCGCGGGCACGCTGTTCCCGTTCCTCTTCGTCACCATCGCCTGCGGTGCTCTCTCCGGGTTCCACGCCCTGATCTCCTCGGGCACCACGCCGAAGATGATCGAGAAGGAACGCCAGACGCGCTTCATCGGGTACGGCGGCATGCTCATGGAGTCCTTCGTAGCGATCATGGCGCTCGTCGCAGCCCTCTCGATCGACCGCGGGATCTACTTCGCGATGAACTCCTCCGCGGCGGCGACCGGCGGCACCATCGAGGGTGCGGTGACCTTCGTCAACGGCCTCGGCCTCACCGGCGTGAACCTCACGCAGGAGGCGCTGAGCACGATGGCCTCGAACGTCGGCGAGGAATCGATCGTCTCCCGCACGGGTGGTGCTCCGACCCTCGCCGTCGGCATCGCCCAGATCATGCAGGGTGTCTTCGGCGGCGCGGGCATGATGGCCTTCTGGTACCACTTCGCCATCATGTTCGAGGCGCTGTTCATCCTCACCGCTGTCGACGCCGGCACCCGGGTCGCCCGGTTCATGCTGCAGGACAGCATCGGGAATTTCGTGCCCCGCTTCCGCGACACCTCCTGGCGGACAGGGGCGTGGATCTGCACCGCGATCATGGTGGCCGGTTGGGGGGCGATCCTCATCATGGGCGTCACCGATCCCCTCGGCGGTATCAACACCCTCTTCCCGTTGTTCGGTATCGCCAACCAGCTCCTTGCGGCCATCGCGCTCGCGGTCTGCATGGCGATCTGTGCCAAGAAGGGGCTGTTCCGCTTCCTGTGGATCCCGGCGGTCCCGCTCGCCTTCGCGTCCGTGGTCACGATCACGGCGTCGTTCCTGAAGATCTTCTCGCCCGTCCCGGCCATCGGGTACTGGGCGCAGCACACCGCGTTCAAGAACGCGCTGGCGGCCGGCGAGGAGAGCTTCGGCACGGCGAGGACCGTCGCCGCCATGGAAGCGGTGGTGCGCAACACGTTCATCCAGGGCACGCTGTCGATCTTCTTCGTGGTGCTGTCGATCATCGTCATCGCGACGGCGATCCTCGCGACGATCCGCGCCTACCGGCACGGCGGCGGCAAGGAGAACGAGGATGCCCCGGTGGCCTCGCGCATCTTCGCACCCGCCGGCCTCGTCGCGTCCCCGGCGGAGAAGGAGCTGGAGGCGCAGTGGTCGGCGCTGGAGCCGGGCAAGCGGCCGGCGCGGACGGGGCACTGATGACCGTGCCGCAGGTGCTCTCCCGCGCGCGGGACACCGCACGTGAACTGGCGTGGCTCTTCAAGGGGGTCATGGGGGAGAACGCCTACCAGGCGTACCTCGACCACCACGAGCGCACCCACGCCGGTGGACTCCCGATGACGGAGCGTGAGTTCTGGCGGGACAAGACCGACCGCCAGGACGCCAACCCGGAGGGTCGCTGCTGCTGAGCAGGGTACGACGAAGCCGGCACTCCCACGAAGGGGGTGCCGGCTTCGTCGTACCCGGGTGTCAGCGCTTCTCCCAGCGGAAGCGTCTCGCGGCGACGAGGTAGGGCAGCACGATCCAGGCGAGGAGGACGACGGCGGCGCCCGCCACCGACGCGTCGGCGGCCTCGACCCCCCAGCCGGCCATGAGGAGGTTCTGCAGCGCGCCGCCCGGCGTGAGCCGGGAGACCAGCTCGAAGCCGTCGTCGAACGCGGTCCAGAAGAACGAGCCGATCACGGCGACGAGGAACGGGAGCGTGGTGATCTGCGCGGCGGCGGCTGAGGGCGTGTAGATGCTGGTGAGCATGCCGGTGGTCGCGCACAGCGCCAGGAAGCCGAGCGACGCGCCGACCACGAGCAGCGGCCGCGTCGGGACGTCCACGCCGGCCAGGCCGAGTCCTCCGGTGACGACGACGAGCTGCGCCGCGACGAGCGCCACGGTGGGCGTGAGCATGCCGAGCCAGATGACGGTGTCGGAGGACTCGCCGCTGCGCAGGCGCTTGAGGAACAGCTCCTGCCGCCGTGTCGCGAGCGTCGTCGTCGCGGTCAGGTAGACCCCCAGGAGGGCCATGATCATGAGGGTCAGCCCGGCCAGCACGGCCGTGCCGGACGGGCCGGCCATCTGGTCGGCGCCGACGTAGAACAGGTAGGCGGCCATGGCGATGGGCATGAGGACGGCGCCGGTCAGCACCGTCTTGTTGCGGAAGATGATGCGCAGTTCCATGAGCGCGATGGCACTGATGCGGCTGGCGGCGGAGGGGGGCGGGGTGCGCGTGAGGGTGGTCATGGTTCTTCTCCTGATCGGGACTGCGGGGCTCGGGGCTAGGCTGCGTCGCCGACGCTGACCCGGCGGAAGACGGCGGCGAGGGACGCCTCCGAGGCGGACAGCCGGTCCAGCGGGACACGGTGGGCGTCGGCCCAGGACAGGACCTTCCAGAGGTCCTGCTGCAGGTCGAGCGACGGTATCCGCACCTCCGTCCTGGACGGGGTGGGCACGAAGTCGGGGGACAGCCCGAGGCCCTGGAGCCGGATGACGTCGACGGACGCCTCCACCTCGAAGGAGATGGTCGACGGTTCGCGCCGCAGGACTTCCGCGAGGGTGCCCTCGACGGCGATCTCGCCGTCGTGCATGATCGCGAGCCGGTCCGCGTAGCTCTCCGCCTCCTCGAGGTAGTGGGTGGTGAGGACCACCGTGGTACCGGCATCGTTCAGGCCGCGGACGAGTTCCCACGTGCGCTCCCGGGATTCCGGGTCGAGGCCCGTGGTCGGTTCGTCGAGGAACAGGAGATCCGGCTCGTTCGCGGTCGCGAGCAGGAGGTCGAGGCGCCGGCGCTGCCCACCAGAGAGCATCTTGACGCGGGTCGAGGCCTTCGCCGTGAGGTCCAGGACGTCGAGGCCGGTCGCGATGACCTCCTCGCGCGTCCTGTCGCGTGCATCGGCCGTCGACAGCCGCAGCCAGAGCCGGCAGGTCTCCTCCACGGTGAGGTCGTCGGCGAAGCCCGCCTCCTGCAGCATGATGCCGAGGCGGGGCCGGATCGAGGCCTTGTCGCGGTAGGGGTTCCCGCCGAGGACGGTCAGGGTGCCGGACGTGGCGGCACGATGGCCTTCCAGTGCCTCCATGGTGGTGGTCTTGCCGGCCCCGTTGGTGCCGAGCAGGGCGAAGAACTCGCCGTTGCGGATGGACAGGTCGATGCCGCGGACGGCCTCGTACGAACCGTAGGAGCAACGCAGGCCCCGGGCGGACACCGCCACGGTGTCCGCGGGTCCTGTGGGTCCTGTGGGCGCGGGACGGTCCGGAAGGGAGAGCGGCGGGGTGCTGGGTGAGGTGGTCATGGCACCATCCTTCCGAGCCGTCCCGCGTGGCGTCAGTGCCCTGACGTCATCTCCTCCCCTGCCCGTCCGCACACCGGGACCATGACAAATGTCATGGTCCTACGATGGACGGCATGGCGCTCTTCCCCGCTCGACGCAGCCTCCCCGACCCGGATGCTGCGACTGCGCATCACCCGGCTCCTGCCGCGGCAGGTCCGCCCGAGACGGGCCGCGGCGTCCGCGCCACGTGGCGGTACACCATCGGGTCGATCGTCTTCTACAGCGTCTTCATCGGCGCCGTGGACACGCTGTTCATGCTCTCCGGCGGCGACTACGGGTTGCAGCTCCTGGACGTCACCATCATCCTTCTCGCCGCCGTGGCGGTCGCAGCCCTCGTCCGGTACTGCTGGTTCTTCCGCACCGGACTCGGCGGCGGACTGCCGGCGCGGAAGTACACGGTGTGGCTCCTCCTGCCGGCCGCCGGCCTGTGGTTGATCGGGCTCCTCCAGTCCCACACCCTCTGGGTGGCCGCCGTGCCGCTCTGGTTCGCGGCGAACGCCATCGTCGTCGTCGTCGCACGCCGGGCACGCTGGTGGGTGCTCGCCGGGGCGCTCGCCGCCCTCGTGCTCCACGGCATGCTCGGGATGCTCCTCGGCACCGAGCTGGGCGGCCCCGCGGTCGATGAGGGCGGCCTCGTCTCCGTCGGTCTCTGGGCGCTGATGACGCCCCTGCTGTTCGTCGGGAGCATCTGGTGGTGGGAGATCGTGCTGCGCCTCGACGACAGCCGCCGCACCTCGGGCGAACTCGCCGTCGCCAGGGAGCGGCTGCGCTTCGCCGCGGACCTGCACGACATCCAGGGACACCACCTCCAGGTGATCGCCCTCAAGACGGAACTCGCGGGCCGCCTGCTCGACGCCGACCCGGAGGCGGCGCGCGTCCAGATCCGCGAGGCCCAGCAGCTCGCGCGCACGGCGCTGGAGGAGACCCGCGCCCTGGTGCACGGCTACCGTGCTGTGTCCCTCGCAGCAGAGGCCGCCAATGCGGCGGAGGTGCTCCGCGCAGCGGGTATCGACGCCTCCGTGGAGGTCGACGCCGGCGGCCTGCCGCCGGAGGAGCGCACCCTGTTCGGGCTCGTCATCCGCGAGGCCACCACGAACATCCTGCGCCACAGCGAGGCCACCTGCGTGGCGTTCCGCCTCGTGCGGTCCGGACCGGGAGCGGTCCTCTCCGTGACGAACGACGGCGTGACGGACGACGGCGCCACGGGGGACGGGGTGGCGGACGGCGCGACGGACGCGGTGGGCGGTACCGGGCCGCGGGCCGCGGGCTCCGGGATCGACGGCCTGCGGCAGAGGTTCGAGGCCGTCGGAGGATCGGTCGATGCAGGACGAGTGGGTGGGCGGTTCGTGCTCACCGCCACCGTACCGGTGTCGACGGCGGCCGCATCACCCGGACCGTCCGCTGTCCGGGCGTCCGCCGCGGACGAGGCGGACGCCGTCGGTGGTCGAGCCGTCGATACTCCTGCCTCCGCGGCCGGCGCACGGCAGGAGCTGCCATGATCCGCGTCGTCCTCGCCGATGACGAGCACCTGATCCGCGGCGCCCTGGTGGCCTTGCTGGGACTCGAACCCGACCTCGACGTCGTCGCGAGTACCGACAACGGGACGGACGCGGTGCGGCTCGCGCGGGAACACTCTCCGGACGTGTGCGTGCTGGACCTCGAGATGCCGCCGACCGACGGCATCTACGCAGCGGAGGAGATCCTGAGGACGGTCGCGACGCGCGTCGTCATCGTCACGCGGCATGCCCGGCCCGGCGTGCTGAGGCGCGCCCTCGCCAGCAGGGTGTCCGGCTTCGTCCCGAAGTCGACTCCCGCGGACAAGCTCGCCAACGTCATCCGCGACGTCGCGGCCGGCCGGCGGTACGTGGATCCGGACATCGCCGCGAGCGCCCTGACCGGCGAGTCGTGCCCGCTCACCGCACGGGAGCTCGACGTCCTGCGTCACGGTCGCCAGGGAGCGAGCGTGCAGGCGATCGCCCGCGAACTGCACCTCGCGCCGGGGACTGTGCGCAATTACGTATCCTCGGCGATGGCGAAGCTCGACGCCCCGTCGCGCCACGAGGCAGCCGCCAGGGCCTGGGAGCAGGGCTGGATCTGACGTGCCCGGCTTCCGGCTGTTGTGGGAGCATTGCGTCATGACTGAACAGCAGCCGGCCGGTCCCGTGGTTCCTGCTCCCGCTCCTCCTGGCATCACGCAGGCCGGTGGACCCGACGTGGCGGCCGCCCCGGACGGCCGTCCTGCGACCCTCGCGGACCTCGTGGACGAACCGGCGAAGGTCATGCGGATCGGCACCATGCTCAAGCAGCTGCTGGAGGAGGTCCGCTCCGCTCCGCTCGACGACGCCGGCCGCACCCGACTCGCCTCCATCCACGAGCGTTCGGTCCAGGAGCTCGAGGACGGACTCGCGCCGGAACTGGTCGAGGAGCTGCACCGCATCAACCTGCCGTTCGACCGCGATTCCGTGCCCACCGACGCGGAGTTGCGCGTGGCGCAGGCGCAGCTCGTGGGCTGGCTCGAGGGACTCTTCCACGGCATCCAGACAGCACTCGCCGCGCAGCAGATGGCGAACCAGCAGCTCGCGGCACGGCTCCAGCTCCGCGAACTGCCGCCGGGCACGGTGATCGCGCCGGGAGTGGTGGTCGGCGAGGACGGGGAGCCCAGACGCACTCCGCCCGCACGGCGCACCCAGGCGTCCCCTGCGGACACCCACGGTCCCGGCCAGTACCTGTAGGGCATCCGTGGCCTTCTTCGCGGCGGCGCGGCAGGGGCGGAAGGACGACGCCGAGCTGGGCACGGGGGTGTGGCGGCGCGCGCACGACCGTTTCCGCCGAGGACTCGACCGCTACCACCAGATCCTCGAGGGCATCGAGGACGACGACGTCTACAACGAGCTCGTGGGCATCGCCAACGAGCTCAGCGCGATGCTCCCGCGGGTCCGGGCGGTCTGCGTGCGTGCCCAGGCCTCCTCGCCGAGCACCGGACTCGACATCCCCGGCGCGCTCCTGCAGGTACACCGGGCGCTTTCCCGTGCGGGCAACACGCTCGCGACGACGGCCGAGGCCGCCGCGATGACCAGGCTCGACGGCGAACGGTGGGGGATCGCGTCGTCGGGTCTCGACAACGTGCGGCGCCGTGCCCAGCTGGTGACTGAGGATGTCGAGGAGGCCGAACGGGCGATGCCGGACGCCGGACCGTCGCCCCGGTAGATGCCTCGGTAGATGCCTCGGTAGGCGCCTCGGTAGACGCCTCAGTAGACGAGGAGCGTGCTCCCCGGGTCGACCGCGATGTCCCAGACCTCGAGCTCCTGCCCGCCGCACTCGCCGCGCTCCCCCGCGGGCACGCCCCGGATGAACGGCGTCGAGCGGTTGTCGTCCACATAGGGGTACCCGCGGTCGTTCAGGACGGTGAGGACGCGGCGCCCAGTGGCCGGGTCGCCGTCGATAGAGGAGCCCGGTTGCCTCCGCTCGTGGGCGGTGAAGCCCTCCGGCCAGCGCAGCAGGATCGCGCGGTCGTTGAACGAGAAGAGCACGCACGCCTGCCCGTCCTCGGCGTGGATGCGGAACGTGCCGAGCAGGGTGCCCGGCAGGTCCTGGGGATCCCGGCCCTCCGGCGGCCGGACGCCGACGACGGCCGCGGGGTCCAGCGCGCCTGGCGGTGCGCCGCTGGTCCCGAGCGGGATCTCCCCCGCGGGCATGGCATGGATGGCGTCGCGGAGCCCGTCCGGCAGGGGAGCGGGATCACCCGTGACCGTCGCGGCCTCCGGCACCCGGCGGTTCACGAGGGTCAGCACCGAGTCCTCGCCCTCGATCGGTGCGAGGATACCGTGCTCGCCCTGGACGAGGAACATGAGCTGGTTCGGCGGGAAGAAGCTGCGGCCGTACGTGCGCTCGAGCGTGCTCCGGCCGGTGACGTCGACGGTGAGGACGCGGCCCGTCTCCCCGCCCTTGAGGAACTGCACCACCCGGGCCCCCCGCAGCATCCGCACCTCGTCGTCGATCACGGTCGGCCGCACGTTCGAGGCGGCCACGATCGCCACGACCTCCGCGAGGTCGTAGAGGCGCGCCGTGTCCTCCGCGGGTCCGGCTGCCCGGCGAGGGATGAGCGCCGAGACGAGGGCCACCACGATCAGCAGCAGGCAGGCGGCGCCGACCGTCGTCCGGATCCTCCGGCGCCGGGATCCGCTCCCCTCGACGGACAGGTCGAGGGGCTCCTCCGCCGGTGGCGTGGAGGGGGAGGGGGAGGGTGCCTCCACCGGCAGGTCGGCGTCGGACGGCGCCCCGGGGGAGAGCGCATCATGGCTGCGCCCGAGGTCCTCCTCGGACACGGCGCGGGCGGGGTCGGCGGACGCGAGGACGGCGGCGAGATCGATCGCGGGCTCGGCCAGCCGACGGGCACAGGCGGCTTCGATGTCGGGCAGGCCACCGGCATCCTGGCCCGACGCGCGTGCGGCGGTTCCCACGGCGAGGCCGTCCCAGTGGTGCAGGAGGAGGAACTCGCGCTCGCCGGGGGCGAGAGCGGAGAGGGCGGCGTGCAGGTCGCTGCCGGCCTGGACCCGCGGGGGCAGCGACGGCGGAAGGAAGCGTTCGAGGGCCGCCCGCGCCGCGGCGACCAGGAGGATGCGCGTCCGCTCGCCGTCGTGGGCAAGGGGGGCGCCGTCGTTCGTCCTCCCGCCGGCGTCCGCCGTCGCGGGACCTCCGGCCCGCTCCGCGTCCTCGGCTTCCGAGCCTTCGACGGCCTCGACGGCTTCGATCGCCGCCTCGGCGGCGAGCCGTGCGGACCGCGAACGGCGGAACGCGTAGCGGTAGGCGTCGTCGTGGAGAATGATCCGCTCCGGATCGTCGGCAGCACCCATCCCGCACCTCCGTCGTCGCAGGCAGGTCCGCGTGGTCCGCTCCGGGAGCAAATACCTCGCGGGCTGATAGTTGTCGGTGGAAACAGAAATAAATGGACAGTTCCGTTCGTTCCCGACTGTATGACTACATCACCAAACCTTACGTTCAATGACGGCCTCACGATCCCCCAGCTCGGGTACGGCGTGTGGCAGGTTGAGGACAATGTCGCCGAGGATGTCGTGGGCAAGGCCTTCAAGGCCGGCTACCGCCACATCGACACCGCCAAGATCTACGGGAACGAGGCGGGCGTCGGCAGGGCGATCGCGTCGTCGGGCCTGAGCCATGACGAGATGTTCATCACCACGAAGCTGTGGAACGCGGACCAGGGCTACGAGAGCACCCTGACGGCGTTCGACGAGTCCATGGAGCGCCTCGGCCTCGAGACCCTCGACCTGTACCTGATCCACTGGCTGCAGCCCAAGCAGGGCAAGTACGTCGACACGTGGAAGGCCCTCATCGAACTGCAGAAGCAGGGGCGCGTGAAGAGCATCGGCGTCTCGAACTTCACCATCGAGGCGCTCGACGAGATCATCGACGCGACCGGCGTGGTCCCGGTCATCAACCAGGTGGAGACCCACCCGTACCTGAACCAGGTCGAACTGCGCGCCTTCGAGGCGGAGAAGGGCATCCTGCACGAGTCGTGGTCGCCCATCGGCTCCGGCAAGGGACTGCTCGACGACGCCGTGCTGCAGGACATCGCGCAGAAGCGGAACGCGACGCCCGCCCAGGTGGTCCTCGCCTGGCACCTCGCGCTCGGCAACGTGGTCATCCCCAAGTCCGTCACGGAGTCGCGCATCATCGAGAACTGGGAGTCGCTCGACGTGAAGCTCGAGGACGAGGACATCGAGGCCATCAACGGCCTCGACAAGGGAGCAGCCGGCCGGATCGGTGCCGATCCCGCCACGGCCGACTTCGCCTGATCCTCCCCGCCCGGCCACTGGCCCTTCCCTCCGAAGGAGCAGTGGCCGGTGCGCGACGGCGTGATCCGCCGGAGCCGCGCAACCAGAGGCACCGAAGAGCCGCCCGGCACGACGCCGGGCGGCTCTTTCCGTCGTGGTCGTACCCCCGGGCGGCATGGGCCGGCGCCGCCCTCACGGCCCCGGAGACGGTCCCGCGTCGTCGAGCTGGTCCGCCGCGGTCCCCTCACCGGCTGGGCAGCGTGAGGATCTCGGCTCCGTCGCTGGTGATCGCGATGGTGTGCTCGCTGTGCGCCGTCCGGCAGCCAGTGGCGCTGCGGAGCGTCCAGCCGTCGGCGTCCGTGACCAGCCCGTCGGTGTCCGCCATGACCCACGGCTCCAGCGCCAGCAGCAGTCCGGGGCGCAGCTCGTATCCGCGGCCCGCCCGTCCGGTGTTCGGGATGTGGGGGTCCTGGTGCATCGTCGACCCGACGCCGTGGCCGCCGAAGTCCGTGTTGATCGGATACCCGGCCTCGCCGAGGACCGCGCCGATGGCGGCGGAGAGGTCGCCGATGCGGGCGCCCGGGTGGGCGGCGGCGATGCCTGCGGCGAGCGCCCGTTCCGTCGCGGCGATCATCGCGACGCTCGCGGGGTCCGCGGAGCCCCCCACGATGAAGCTGATCGCGGAGTCCGCGACCACCCCGCCGAGCGAGACGGCCAGGTCCAGGGACAGCAGGTCGCCGTCCGCGAGGGCGTAGTCGAACGGCAGGCCGTGGAGCACCGCGTCGTTGACGGAGGTGCAGATGTAGTGCCCGAACGGTCCGCGTCCGAACGACGGGGCATAGTCGACGTAGCAGGACTGCGCGCCGGCCTCGATGATCATCGCCTTCGCCCACCGGTCGATGTCCAGCAGGTTGGTACCTACGGCCGTGCGGCGTGCGAGCGTGTGCAGGATGTCGGCGACCAAGGCGCCCGTGTCTCTCGCTCGGCGCACTTCGGCGGGGCTCAGGATCTCGATCATGCGGTGCCTGCTCTCGTCGGGGCCAATAACTATCCCGGTAATAGTATCCCAGGGACTAGACTCTGGCTCATGGTCAGATTGCCCCTCACCCCCGCCGATGTCGAGCGCGGACAGCGCCTCGGGCTGCTCCTGCGCCGAGCCAGGGGAGGACGGTCCATGCTCGAGACCGCGCTCGACGCGGGTGTCTCGCCGGAGACCCTCCGGAAGATCGAGTCGGGCCGCGTCGCGACCCCGGCCTTTCCGACCATCGCGGCGATCGCCGTCGTCGTCGGCCTCTCCCTCGACGACGTGTGGGCCGAGATCAACCGGCCCGACGACGGCGTCGACTCGGCCGCCGTGGGCGGGGCTCGCCAGCAGTTGGTGTCCTGATCCCGGTCGGCGAAGCGTGTCGGGCACGGAAAAGCCCCGGAGGCGGACCGTCCGGGGCTTCGATGGAGCCTCCTGCCAGAGTCGAACTGGCGACCTTCTCATTACGAGTGAGACGCTCTACCGACTGAGCTAAGGAGGCAATGCTTCCCGGTTCCGGGCAGTACCCGGGGCCGATCCACAAGCGACAACTTTATAGGAGTCCCCGGCCCGCGGTCAAAATGGCGGGATCGGGCGGGAATTCGTGTCCGGTTCATCCCGCTGCCGCCTCGTGTACGCGGACCCGTCAGGAGGATGCGGAACCCTGAGGGGCACCCGGGAGCCCGCATCGGAGCGGGTCCGGCTTCGAAGGGGGACGCCGCGTGGCGCACGACCGCACATTCTCGCTCGCCGTGATCGACATGGCGGGGACCACCGTCGACGAGGGCGCCCTGCAGGAGGAGGCCTTCGGACGGGCGCTCGCCTCGCACGACGTCCACGAGGGCACGGATGTGTTCGACGCCATGACCGCTTATGCGCGCCGGACGATGGGCACCTCCAAGGAGCTCGTCTTCCGGCACCTCTTCGACGACGTCGCGACCGCCGTGGACGTGAACCGCACCTTCGAGACGGCGTACGACAACCTGCTCGCCCGGTACGGCGTGCAGCCGATCCCGGGCGCCGAGGAGGCGATCCTGGCGCTGCGCGAACTCGGGCTGAAGATCTGCCTCGCCACCGGCTTCGGCCGCCATACCCAGAACATGATCCTGGAATCCCTCGGCTGGATGGGACTCGCGGACCTCAGCCTCTGCCCCTCCGACGCGGGCCGCGGCCGCCCGTACCCGGACATCATCCTGACCGCGGTCCTCGCCCTCGACATCGAGGACGTGCGCTCGGTGCTGGTGGCCGGCGACACGACGTCCGACGTCCTCGCGGGGCAGCGGGCGGGAGCCGGGGCGGTCATCGGCGTCCTGACGGGCGCCCACTCGGAGGCCGACCTGCGGCTCGCCGGGGCCGACGCCGTGCTGCCCTCCATGTGCCACCTGCCCCGGTGGCTGCCCGCCGGGACCGGCGGCGCTCAGCAGCGCGAGTCGTCCGCCGGGACGGTCCCGTCGATGAAGTAGGAGTCGACCAGGTCCAGGATGCAGTCGTTGGACCGTCCGTAGGCCGTGTGTCCCTCACCCTGCCAGGTCACGTGCACGCCGGACTCGAGCTGCTCGGCCAGGGCGGTGGACCACTCGTAGGGCGTGGCGGGGTCCCCCGTGGTGCCGATCACGACGATCGGGTCCGCCCCCGCGGCGCGGAGGGGGGCAGGCCCGAGGACCGGCGGGTACTTCCACGGCGCGCACGTGATGCCGCCGTATGCGAGGAACCGCCCGAACGTGGGCGACGCCGCGACGAGTTCCTGCTCGTCGGCGCGCATCTGCGCGGGATCGTTCGTCGTGGGATAGTCGAGGCAGTTCACCGCGAGGAAGGCCGCCGTCGCGTTCGTGGCGTAGGTGCCGTCCGGCCGGCGTTCGGCGGAGAGGTCCGCGAGGTACAGCATGCTGTTCGGGTCGCCGGCCAGCGCCGCGGTGACCGCCTGCGTGAGCGTGGGCCAGTTGCCGTTGTCGTAGAGCGGCAGGATGAAGCCCTGCACGAACGTGGAGATCGGCACGACGCGACCGTCCTCTGCCGTCAGGGGTTCCCGCTCGACGGCGGCGAACAGGTCCTGGATCTGGCGCACGCCGTCGTCCACGCTCCCCGTGTACGGGCACTCCGACCCCTGCTGGCAGGCAGCCACGTACGCGCGGACCGCCCGCTCGAACCCGCCCGCCTGCCCGAGCGTGATGTTCTCATTGCTCAGCGACGGGTCGATCGCGCCGTCGAGCACGAGGCGCCCCACCCGCTCGGGGAAGAGGTCCGCGTAGGTGGCGCCGAGCTGCGTCCCGTAGGAGAAACCGAGGTAGTTGAGCTTCTCGTCGCTCACGAGCGCGCGCAGGATGTCCATGTCGCGCGCCGCCGACTCGGTGTCCACGAACCCGAGCAGCTCGCCGCTGCGCTCGGCGCACAGGTCCGCGTACTCCTGGGCGTCGGCGATCATGAGCGCCAGGAGCTCGTCCTCGGGGGCGTCGGCGGGGTAGGTCTCCTGCCGTGCCCCGTCCTGCTCGGCGTCCGTGTAGCACTTCACCGCGCTGGACCGGTTGACGCCCCGGGGGTCGAAGCCGAGGACGTCGTAGTCCTCGCGCAGCCGCTCGCTCGTGACGTAGTCGAGGGAGTCCTTCACGATGTTGACGCCGGAACCGCCCGGTCCGCCCGGGTTCACGAGGATGGTCCCCTGCGCCTCGCCCGTGGCGTCGGACCGGATGGCGGCGATGTCGATGCTGCTGCGGCCGGGGTCGCTGTAGTCCAGCGGCACCTCGATCGTCGCGCAGGAGAACGACCCCTCGCAGTCCTCCCACAGCACCTCCTGCGTGTAGAAACCGCGGAGGTCCGCGTCCACCTCGCCGACGGCCGCGGGATCGGCGGTCTCCACGCCGGTCGCGGGGGCGTCGGCGTCGTCGGGGGAGAACAGCGTGCACCCGGACAGGCCGAGCACGACGGCGACCGCGGCGAGCGCGGTCAGGGGACGACGGCGCGGCACCCGGCCGGGGGAGAGCGGTCCAGGGGTCATCGGTCGAGGTCCTTCCGGGACAGCAGGCTGACGGTCATCGCTTCGATCGCCAGGAGGGGTGACACGTTGGTGCTGACGAGCCGCGTGCGGACCTCGTTGATCGCCTCGAGCCGCAGCAGGGTGTCCTCGGCGCTCTCGCGGCGCGCGAACTCCTCGAGCTCGGGCCGCAGCGGCTCGTTCACGAGCGGCTGGCCCGTGGCGACCTGCAGCATGAGGACGTCGCGGTAGAACGAGATGAGGTCCGTCAGCGCGCGGTCGAAGTAGTCGTTCTTGGACCGCTTGGCCCGGCGCGTCTGGTCCTCCTCGAGGCGCCTGATCTGCGCCCGCAGGGAGGGGGGCAGCGTGCCCGTCTCCGGGGCGCCGAGGGTGGCCAGCAGGGCAGCCCTCTCCTCGGCGTCGCGCTGCTCGAAGGAGCTCTGCGCCTCCGCCTCCGCGAGTTTCACGAGGTCCGCGGCGGCCCGCATGGCCCCGGCCACGGAGCGCAGCGTCAGCGGGAGCCGGACGATCTGGTTGCGCCGCTCCCGGGCGCCGTCGTCGGTCGCGAGGCGCTTCGCCACCCCGATGTGGCTCTGCGCGGCCCGTGCGGCGGCCTCGGCGGTGGCGGGATCGATGCCGTCCCGGGCCACGAGCAGGTCGGCGACGTCCTGTACGGGCGGCAGCCGGAGGCCCACCGACCGGCAGCGGGAGCGGATGGTGACGAGGACGTCGCCCGGGCTGGGCGCGCAGAGCAGCCAGATGGTGCGCGGCGGCGGTTCCTCGATGGCCTTGAGCAGCACGTTGGTGCTGCGCTCCTGCATGCGGTCGGCGTCCTCCACGATGATGATGCGCCACCGGCCCGTGGACGGCTTGTCCTGCGCCTTCCGGACGAGCTCGCGGGCCTCGTCGATGCTGATGGTCACCTTCTCGGTGGTGACGTTGGTGAGGTCCGCGTGGGTTCCGGAGAGCACGGTGCGGCAGGCCTTGCACGTCCCGCAGCCGCGCTCGCCCAGCGCCTCCCGCTCGCAGAGCAGCGCCGCGGCAAAGGCCCGGGCGGCGTTCGAGCGGCCCGAGCCGGGTGGTCCGGTGAAGAGCCAGGCGTGCGTGGGGGAGCCGGACTCGGCGGCGCGGCGCAGCTGCTCCACCACCTGCTCCTGGCCGCGCAGCTCCGACCAGACACCGGTGGCCGGCAGGCCGTGCGCGACGGCGCTCATGCCGACACCCGGGGCAGGGCGCCCATGATCGCGGTGTGCAGCTCCTCCGGCGTGCGCGATGCGCCGAGCACGAGGTAGCGTTCCGGCGCGAGGCGCGCGAGGTCCAGGAAGGCGTCCCGGATGCTCGCGTGGAACCCGTCGGGCTCGGATTCGAGGCGGTCCTCGGTGGCCGCGCCGGCGGTGCGCCGGCTGCGGCCCTCCGCGGGGTCGACGTCGAGCAGCACGGTGAGGTCGGGGCGGAGCCCCTCGGTGGCCCAGAGGTTCACGTCGAGGACGGCCTGTGCCCCGAGGTCGCGGCCGGCCCCCTGGTAGGCCACCGAGGAATCGATGTACCGGTCGCACACCACGACGTCGCCGCGCCGCAGCGCGGGCAGGATCACCTGGTGCACGTGCGCCGCACGCGAGGCCGCGAACATCAGGGCCTCGGTACGCGCATCGATCTCGCCGTGCCCGTGCTCGAGCACGAGGGAGCGCAGCGTCTCCCCGATGGGGGTGCCCCCCGGCTCCCGCGTGCGGACCACGGTGCGGCCGCCCGCCTCGAGGGCCCGGCAGAGCAGCGCCGCCTGGGTGGACTTGCCCGCGCCGTCGCCGCCTTCGAGCGCGACGAAGAGCCCGGGGAGTCCGTGCGGGAGGGGATAGGTCACGGGCCCAGCCTACCGAGTGGGGGCGACCTTCGCCCCGGGTGACGCGAGCGGGCGGGATCGGTGACGGGACTAGGCTCGGGGGATGGCATCCGTGCGCTCCGACCTCGCCCCCGATACCCTCACCGTCGCGGCGGGGCGTCCTCCCCGCGAGCACGACGCCCCCGTCAACGCGCCGATCGTCCTCACGACGACGTACCACGAGACCCGCGCCCCCGAACCGGGGGACCGCGTGTACGCCCGCGGATCCAATCCCACCTGGGATCCGTTCGAGGAGGCCCTCGGAGCCCTCGAGGGCTCGGACCTGCCGGCGCTCGTCTTCGCCTCGGGTCTCGGAGCCGCTGCGGCGGCGCTGTCGCTCGTACCCACCGGGGGAGTTGTCGTCCTGCCGCGCCATGCCTACGCCGGGTCGCTCGGCCTGGCCGCCGATCTCGCCGCGCAGGGCCGCTTCGAGCTGTGCGTCGTCGACATCGCGGACACCGGGGCCGTCCTCTCGGAACTCCGGGCGCTCGCCGACCGGTTCGACGCCGGCCAGGTCATGCTGTGGCTCGAGAGTCCCACGAACCCCATGCTCGAGGTCGCCGAACTCTCCGTCCTGACCGACGCCGCGCACGCGATCGGCGCCGTCGTCGTCGCCGACAACACCTTCAACACGCCCATCGTGCACCGGCCCCTGGACGCCGGCGTCGACGTCGTCCTGCATTCCGTCACCAAGTGGCTGGCCGGCCACTCCGACGTCGTCCTGGGGGCCCTCGTGACCTCCGACCCCACGCGGCGCGAGCGCCTCCTGGCGCACCGGACGCTGCACGGGGCGATCGCCGGACCGTTCGAGGTCTGGCTCGCCCTGCGGGGCCTGCGCACCCTCGCCCTCCGCATGGAGCGGAGCCAGGGCACCGCCCTGGCCCTCGCGCACCGCCTCGCGGAGCATCCCGCGGTCCGTCGCGTGCGGTACCCGGGCCTCCCGTCGGATCCCGGCCACGAGCGCGCTGCCGAGCAGTTCGAGGGGTTCGGCGGGATCGTCAGCATCGAGCTCGACGACGTCGCCACGGCGGACGCGCTCGTCGCCGCCGTCCGCCTGTGGCTCCCGGCCACCTCCCTCGGGGGCGTCGAGTCTCTCGTGGAACGACGACGCCGCCAGCCCGCCGAACCGCTCACCGTGCCCGAGGCGCTCGTGCGCCTGTCGGTCGGTATCGAGAACCCCGGGGACCTCTGGGCGGACCTGGACCAGGCGCTCCGCCGGGCCGCCGCGGGCGACGCGCACCTCCCGCACGCTCGTGCGCCCAGGGAGGCGGGCCAGCTAAGCTGAGCCCGTGGCTCTCGTATACGCAACCCAGTACTACCTCTATCTCGCGCTCGGCCTGATCGCGCTCGGTATCGAGGTGTGGGCCCTCGTCGACTGCGTGCGGCGTCCCGGGACGGCCTTCGAGGCCGCCTTCAAGCGGACCAAGGGCTTCTGGCTCGCACTCACGGGCGGCGCCGTCGTCGTCGGCCTGCTGTCCACCCTGAGCAGCCGGGGCGGCTTCAACCTCTTCCAGCTCGTCGCCATCATCGCCGCCTGCGTGTACCTCGCCGACGTGAAGCCGGCCGTCAGCCAGACCTCCGGTCGCGGCGGCAATGCCGGGCCCTACGGCCCCTGGTAGCCGCGACGGTCCCTGGTAGCGGCTACCAGGGGCCGGGGCGCACGGCGTCCCACGCCACGGTGACCTCGCCGAGCCGCCACCGGGACGGACCGTCCAGCAGCGGCCAGCCGTCCGCCTTCAGCGCGGCGCAGGCGGCCACCCAGCGCTGGCGGTTGCCGAAGGAGGCGAGCGCCGCGGCGTCGAGCCAGGCCCTGTCCAGCGCCCTCAGGTAGCCGTGGACACGTTCCCCGGGGACGTTCCGGTGGATCAGCGCCTTGGGCAGCCGCTCCGCCACGTCGGAGGGCAGCGTGAAGGCGCCGAAGCGCAGCGAGACGCTCAGCGACACCGGACCCTCCGGGTCGACGGTCGCCCACGTGGCGCGGCGCCCGATCTCGTCGCAGGTCCCGTCGATGAACACGCCGCCCGGTGCCAGGCGCCCCCGCACCTCGTCCCAGTAGGCGGCGTACTCGCCCTCGTCGTACTGTCGCAGCACGTTGAAGGCACGCACGACGACGGGTCGCCGGCCGTCGAGGGGCAGCTCGAAGCCTCCCTGCCGGAAGCCCAGCCCCGGGCGGGCGAGCGGCGCGGCAGCGGCCACGCGTGCGGGGTCGATCTCGATCCCGACCACCTCGACGTCATCGCGGACGGAGCGCAGGCGCGTGAACAGTTCGACGGCGGTGACCGGGGCCGCCCCGTAGCCGAGGTCGACGACGAGCGGGTCGGCGGCGCGGCGGAGGCGGTGGCCCTGGGGCCCGGCCAGCCAGCGGTCCATGCGGCGGAGGCGATTCGGATTGGTGGTGCCGCGGGTGATGGTCCCCAGGGGTTTCGGGGGACGGGGACGCGGAGGCACTCATCAAGGGTAGGGCACCGCCACCGGGCCGCCGCGCCGGGTGCCCGGACCCGTGGGGGCGCCCACCCGCTCCTGCACCCCTGCCACGGGTCTGCGGAGGACGGGCGGTCGGCGGGTCCGCCGGGGCCGCCCGACGGGTCCGGCGACCCCGGCTGTCATACGACGCCGTGGCATGACCGCCGGCAGTGCGATACGGCAGACTGGAACCATGACCTACACATTGATCCTGCTGCGCCACGGGCAGAGCGATTGGAACGAGAAGAACCTCTTCACCGGCTGGGTGGACGTCCCCCTCACGGAGAAGGGCCGCGAGGAGGCCACCCGCGGCGGACACCTGCTGACGGAGGCCGGCATCCTCCCCGACATCGTCTACACGTCCCGGCAGAAGCGCGCCATCATCACGGCGAACCTCGCGCTCGAGGCAGCCGACCGCAGCTGGATCGACGTCAAGCGCAACTGGCGCCTCAACGAGCGCCACTACGGCGCACTGCAGGGCAAGGACAAGGCCCAGACCCTCGCGGAGTTCGGCGAGGAGCAGTTCATGGAATGGCGCCGGTCCTACGACACGCCGCCGCCGCCGCTCGACGACGCGAGCGAGTACTCGCAGGCCGGCGATCCCCGGTACGCGGACCTCGGCGACGACGTCCCGCGCACCGAATGCCTCAAGGACGTCCTCGATCGCTTCCTGCCGTACTGGGAGTCCGACATCACGGTGGACATCAGGGCGGGCAGGACGGTCCTGATCGCCGCCCACGGCAACTCGCTGCGCGCCCTCGTGAAGCATCTCGACGGCATCAGCGACAGGGACATCGCCTCGCTGAACATCCCCACGGGGATCCCCCTGGTGTACGAGCTGGACGACGACCTCAAGCCCGTCAAGGCCGGTGGCACCTACCTCGACGCCGATGCGGCAGCCGCGGCGATCGAAGCGGTCGCGAACCAGGGCAAGCACTGACCCTCCTGTGAACAGGAACGACGGCGGTCCCCGAGGGGCCGCCGTCGTTCCGTCCCTGTGCGGGTCTGGTCAGGAAGACCTCAGGTCAGGGGTGCGCTGGGGTGCCATTCGCCGGTGACGAGGTAGGTGACCTTACGGGCCACCGAGACGCCGTGGTCGGCGAAGCGCTCGTAGTAGCGGCTGGCGAGGGTGACATCCACCGTCGTCGGCGCGCTCTCGTTCCAGTCCTCCGAGGCGACGGCCTTGAAGACGCCGGCGTGCAGTTCGTTGACCCGCGCATTGGCGGCGTTGATCTCGTTGGTCAGGTCGAGGTTGCGCGTCTCGAGCAGTTCCGTGACCTTCCCCGCGATCTGCACGTCGAGTGCGGCGAGTTCGTCGAAGGTGGCCCGGATGCCCTCGGGGATGACGTTCGCGGGGAAGCGCAGGCGTGCGAGCTGCGCCACGTGGCGGGCGAGGTCTCCCATGCGCTCGAGGGACGCGCTCATCCGCAGCGCCCCGACGATCATGCGGAGATCGGACGCCACGGGGCCCTGCAGGGCGAGGATGTCGATCGCCCGCTCGTCGAGGGAGTTCTGGAGGAAGTCGATGCGCGCGTCGGCGGCGATGACCTCCTGCGCGAGCTCGGTGTCGGCTCCCTGGAAGGCGCTGTTGGCCTTCTGGATCGCCTCGGACACGAGCTGCGAGATCTCGATCAGCTCCTCGCCGATCTGATGTAGCTCGGCCTGAAAAACCTTACGCACGTAGGCGTCCTTCCCACTCTGTATCGTCCGACGGGTACCCTCGTCGAGCCTTCCAGCCGGCGATGAACGGTTGCTCCGCTTTGTGTGAACGTTAGTTGAACCACTGGCCTATTGCCACCGGATCGGAGGGGGTCGGAGGCCCCAGCGCATAAGCTAGGCCCGTGGATCCCCTTCTCCTGACGCTCGTGGCCGGGCTGGTCGGCCTGGCCCTCGGCGTGAGCGGCATGGCGGCGTTCCGCGCGAGCGAGGCGCAGCGGCTCCGGCTCCTCTACGAGGACGAGCCCTCGCTGCCCGACGGTGCCGCGGAGGTGCTGTCCATCATCGGCCGGGCCTACGTCATCGTGGATGCGATCGACGGCGTCGTGCGCGCCAGCCCGGCGGCCTACGCCTTCGGTCTCGTGCGCGGACACACCGTGGTCCACTCCGAACTGCTGGACCTCACGGCCCGCGTGCGGCGCGACGGCGTGATCGAGCAGCAGCAGCTCGAGCTCCCCCGGGGACCCCTCGGCCAGGGCACGATCGTGGTCCAGGTCCGCGTGGCGGCCCTCGGCGCGGAGTACATCCTGATCCTGGCCGACGACCGCACCGAGATCACGCGCAGCGAGGAGATCCGCAACGACTTCGTCGCGAACGTCTCCCACGAGCTCAAGACGCCGGTGGGCGCGATCTCCCTCCTGGCGGAGGCCATCGACGACGCGGCCGAGGACGAGGTCGCCGTCCGCCGCTTCGCGCAGCGCATGCACAAGGAGTCCGGGCGCCTCTCCGCCCTCGTGCAGGACATCATCGAGCTCTCCCGCCTCCAGGGCGCCGACGTGGTGCGCCGCGGCAAGGCCGTGGACCTGAACTCGGTCATCTCGGAGGCCGTCGACCGCAACAAGCTGCCGGCAGAGAGCAAGCAGATCGACATCGTCGTCGGCGGCTCGGCCTCCACGCCCGTGTACGGCGACCGGGACCTCCTCATGACGGCGTTCCGCAACCTCATCGACAACGCCATCCGCTACTCGCCCGAGGGCACGCGGGTGGGCGTCGGCGTCCGGTCGCGGGACGGCCTCGTGCAGGTCTCGGTCACCGACCAGGGCTCGGGCATCACGCCGGAGGAGCAGGAGCGCATCTTCGAGCGGTTCTACCGGATCGACGCCGCCCGGTCCCGCCAGACCGGCGGCACGGGCCTGGGCCTGAGCATCGTCAAGCACGTGGTCTCGAACCACGGCGGCGAAGTCACGGTGTGGTCGCAGGCAGGGCAGGGCAGCACGTTCACGGTTCGCCTGCCCGAGATGGAGGTGGCGTCGGAGGACGACGCCCCCGCCCTCCCGGAGGGCACGGCGACGCAGGGCGCCGACAGGAGATCAGCGAAGAAGGGCAGCACCGCTGTCCACGAGCAGGGAGTCAAGGCTTGAGCCGAATCATGATCGTCGAGGACGAGGAGTCGTTCAGCGACCCGCTGTCCTATCTCCTCGGCAAGGAGGGCTTCGAGGTGTCCGTCGTGGACAACGGCCTCGACGCCATCACCGAGTTCGACCGTTCGGGCGCGGACCTCGTGCTGCTGGACCTCCAGCTGCCGGGACTCTCCGGCACCGAGGTGTGCCGCCAGCTGCGCCAGCGCTCCAGCGTGCCGGTCATCATGCTGACCGCGAAGGACGCGGAGATCGACAAGGTGGTGGGCCTCGAGCTCGGTGCCGACGACTACGTGACCAAGCCGTACTCGTCCCGCGAGCTCGTGGCGCGCATCCGCGCGGTGCTCCGGCGCCAGGGCGAACCCGAGGAGCTGATCTCGAACACCATCCAGGCCGGTCCGGTCCGCATGGACATCGAGCGCCACGTGGTGAGCGTCGACGGCGACCAGGTGGCGCTGCCGCTGAAGGAGTTCGAGCTGCTCGAGATGCTGCTCCGGAACTCGGGCAGGGTCCTGACCCGCGGGCAGCTGATCGACCGCGTGTGGGGATCGGACTACGTGGGGGACACGAAGACCCTCGACGTGCACGTGAAGCGGCTCCGCGGCAAGGTGGAGCCCGATCCCTCGAACCCGCGCTACCTCATCACCGTCCGCGGCCTCGGGTACAAGTACGAGCCCTGACCGGCGCCGTCCCCCCGGACATGCGACTGCCCGCCTCCGATTCCCGGGGGCGGGCAGTCGAGGTGCGGGGGGCTACTCGCCCTCGGCGGCTTCCTCGGTCGCGGCGGGTTCGCTCGGGCGCGGGGTGTAGCCGCCCGGGACGTACTCGCGGTACTCCTCGAGCGTCCCGTCGAGCACGGGGACCTCGAAGACGGCCTGCTCGCCCTCGACCTCGAACTCGACCTCGATGAGGGAGCCCGGGATGTCCTCGAGGCCCTCGAGGGTGGCGTCGTCGGAGGACTCCTCCTCGAACCTGAACTCACCCTGGCCGTCGATCGTCACGCTGGTGGGGGCGCCGCCGGCGCCGATGGAGAGCTCCACCGGCTCGTCGCTCGTGTTGAACACGGTGCCGACGAGGCGTCCGGCCGTCTCGTCGTCCCGGCCGACGATGAGGAGGTTGCGCAGGAGCACCGGCCCGAGGTCCTTCACGATGCCGTCCGACGCGGCGTACTGCGTCGTGGTGGACTGTTCAGCGGTGAAGCTGCAGCCGGAGACGCCCAGCATCAGCAGCACGGCGCCGGCAGCAACGGTCTGCTGCACTCGGTTCTTCGGTGCACTATTCACAGCACAAACTCCTGGGGTTCAACAGGTGGGACGGGTGGGTAATCCGGTGCGGACCTACTCCACAGACTATCGGCAAGACCGTCGAATCGTGGTGTCGGTTTCGCGGGACCGGAGTGGCCCGGATCACTGAATCCCCCTGCAGTCAAGGGGCGAATCATAGTTCTTTCAGCTTGTTTCGGCGGCCTGACCTGCGAAAACGCGGAGTCGGCGTGTCGTTACCGTGATAAACTGATTCCCGGGAAAGGGGAAAGTCCACATGGTTTTTGAGGTCGGCGAAACAGTTGTTTACCCTCACCACGGCGCAGCGAAGATCGAAGAGATCAAGATGCGCGTCATCAAGGGCGAAGAGAAGATGTATCTCAAGCTCAAGGTGGCACAGGGTGATCTGACGATAGAAGTACCAGCAGAGAACGTTGACCTCGTAGGGGTTCGCGACGTGGTGGGCAAGGAAGGCCTCGAGCACGTGTTCGACGTCCTGCGAGCCGAATTCACGGAAGAGCCCACGAACTGGTCGCGTCGCTACAAGGCGAACCTCGAGAAGCTCGCCTCCGGCGATGTCATCAAGGTCGCCGAAGTAGTACGGGACCTGTGGCGCCGCGACCACGACCGCGGCCTGTCGGCAGGGGAGAAGAGGATGCTCGCGAAAGCGCGCCAGATCCTCATCTCCGAGCTGGCACTCGCGGAGAAGACCGACGAGGAGAAGGCAGCAAGCGTTCTCGACAACGTCCTCGCCTCCTAGGAGACGGGAACGGCGCGGAAGAGGGACCTTCGGGTCCCTCTTTCTCGTGGTGCTGGCATAGGGTGACGGGGTGTCCGAGATGAAGCATGCCCTCCCCGTCGGCGTCGTGGTGGTGGCCGCCGGGTCTGGGCAGCGCCTGGGGCAGGGAATCCCCAAGGCCCGTGTCCTCTGCGGCGGACGCACCCTCCTCGAACGCTCGCTCGACGCCGTCCTCGCGTCCGGGGTCGCGGCCTCCATCGTCGTCGTCCTCCCGGAGGGCGACGACGTCCTGTCCGCCGTGGTCTCCCGTGCCGCCGGACGTGCCGGCAACACGACCGTCGTCCCGGTGACCGGCGGGGCCACGCGGACGGCCTCCGTCCGCGCCGGCCTCGACGCCCTCCCGCCGTCGGCCGCCGTCGTCCTCGTGCACGACGCCGCCCGGGCCCTCACGCCGCCCGAGGTGTTCCGGCGGGTCGCGGCCGCCGTCGCGGCAGGTGCACCGGCGGTCATCCCGGTGCTGCCGGTCGTGGACACCGTCAAGGTGGTGGACGGCGACGTCGTCACGGCGACGCCGGACCGCGGCGCGCTGCGCGCCGTGCAGACGCCCCAGGGCTTCGACGCGCCGGCCCTGCGCCTGGCGCACGAGGGGATCCACCCCGCCGATCCGTCGGCGACCGACGACGCCATGCTGATGGAGGCACGAGGGGCCACGGTGCGCGTCGTCGACGGTGACGCCCTGTCCTTCAAGGTCACGACACCCCTGGATCTCGTCATCGCCGAGGCGGTGCTCGCGCGGGAGGCCGCCGGGCCCTCCGTCGCCGGCTGACCCCCCCCCCCCCCGACCCCGACCAGCACCAGGAGCAGCCGTGTACCTGAGCGAACACACCCACCTTCCCCGCACGGGCATCGGCGTGGACGTCCATGCCTACGCGCCTGCCGAGGCTCCGGCACCGCTGTGGCTCGCGGGCCTGCTCTGGGACGGGGAGCGGGGACTGTCCGGGCATTCCGACGGGGACGCCGTCGCCCACGCGGCGGCGGATGCCCTGTTCTCCGCCGCCGGTGTCGGCGACCTCGGCACCCACTTCGGCACCGACCGCCCCGAGTACGCCGGCGCCTCCGGCGCCACGCTGCTCGCCGCGGCCGCCGCGATCGTCAGGGAGGCCGGGTTCGACATCGGGAACATCGCCGTCCAGCTCATCGGCAACCGCCCGAGGTTCGGGCCCCGCCGGGCGGAGGCGGAGGCCGTCCTCTCCGATGCCGCCCAGGCGCCCGTCAGTATCTCGGCCACCACCACGGACGGGCTCGGCCTGACCGGCAGGGGAGAGGGCGTCGCCGCCATCGCGACAGCCGTCGTCGTGCGCTCCCACCGGCAGGGGACACCCGCCGGGTCGGAGGGCTGACCCGGCGCGCCGGGTAATCTGGACCGGTGAGCCTGCGATTCTACGACACAGCCCGCGCCGAAGTGCGCCCCTTCGAACCCCTCGAGCCGGGCAGGGCGAGCCTCTACTACTGCGGCGCCACGGTGCAGGGCATGCCGCACGTGGGCCACGTCCGCTCGGCGATCGCATTCGATCAGCTCACGCGCTGGCTGGAGGCGCGGGACCTCCGCGTCACGGTGGTGCGGAACGTGACGGACATCGACGACAAGATCCTCGCCAAGTCGCAGGACTCGTTCCGCGACGACGGCCCGCAGGACCCGTCCGGAGTGCCCGAGGAGCAGTGGTGGGCCCTCGCCTACCGGTTCGAACGCGAGTTCGACCGCGCCTACACCGCTCTCGGGGTCCGCCCGCCCACGTACGAGCCGCGCGCCACCGGGCACATCCCCGAGATGCACGCCCTCATCCAGCTGCTCATCGACCGCGGACACGCCTACCCGGCGCCGGACGGCTCCGGGGACGTCTACTTCGACGTCAGGTCCTGGCCCGCCTACGGCAGCCTCACGCGCCAGGACATCGACGACATGCAGGCCGCACCCGATGCGGACCCGCGCGGCAAACGGGATCCGCGGGACTTCGCCCTGTGGAAGGGCGCGAAGGACACCGATCCTGCGAGCGCGTCCTGGTCCAGCCCCTGGGGTACGGGCAGGCCCGGCTGGCACCTCGAGTGCTCGAGCATGGTCACGAAGTACCTCGGCACGGAGTTCGACATCCACGGCGGAGGCCTGGACCTGCGCTTCCCGCACCACGAGAACGAGATGGCGCAGTCGCAGGCGGCCGGCCACGCGTTCGCCCGCTTCTGGATGCACAACGGCATGGTCACGTACGGCGGCGAGAAGATGTCGAAGTCCATCGGCAACACCGTCGACCCGCAGGAGATGATCGACGCCGCCGGCGCCCGCGTGGTGCGCTACTACCTCGGCCAGGCCCACTACCGGTCGGTGCTCGACTACCGGACGACGTCCCTGCAGGAGGCGGCCGCCGCCGTGGCACGCATCGACGGTTTCCTCGCCAAGGCCTCGGCACGCGTCGGCGCCCCGGCCCGCGGTCCCGTCCGCGCGGTCGACCTCCCGGCGGCCTTCGCGGACGCGATGGACGACGACCTCAACGTCCCGCAGGCCCTCGCCGTGCTCCACACCACCGTGCGCAGCGGCAACACGGCGCTGGCGGCCGGCGACGACGACACCACGGCGACCACCCTCGCCGCCGTCGCCGCGATGACCGCCGTCCTCGGCCTCGACGACGCCGGGAACGGCGTCGGGGGTACCGTCCCGGATGCGGCGGCGACGCGGGCGCTGGATGCACTGGTGGGCGACCGGATCGCCGAACGCACCCGGGCCCGAACGGCCCGCGACTGGGCGCGGGCCGACGCCATCCGCGATGCGCTGGCGGCCGCCGGGATCGTCCTCGAGGACGCGGCGGACGGCGCCCGCTGGTCGCTCTCCGGGGACTGACCGACCCCACCGGCAGCATGTGCCGGTCCACCCGCCCGCCTCCGCGTAAACTGGAGGCGATTCTTCTTCTATATCTAAAGGTGTACTTCCATGGCCAGTCACGGACGTCCAGGCGCGGTTCGCAAAACGAAAAAGGGCCCCACCATCGGCACCGGCGGACATGGGCGCAAGTCGCTCGAGGGCAAGGGACCCACGCCGAAGGCGGAGGACCGCCCGTACCACAAGGCGCACAAGGGCAAGGAGCTCGCGGAGCGCTCCGCGGCCAAGCGTGAGGGTCGGGGCGCCGGCACCGGCCGCACCCGGGGCAAGGCCGCCGAGGAGGTCGTCACCGGCCGCAACTCGGTGGTGGAGGCGCTGCGCGCCGGCATCCCGGCGAAGGCCCTCCATGTCGCCATCCGCGTCGAGATGGACGACCGCGTCCGGGAGTCCCTGAAGATGGCCGCCGACCGCGGCATCCCCGTGATGGAGACGGGCAAGCCGGAGCTCGACCGCATGACGGACGGTGCCGTGCACCAGGGACTCATGCTGCAGATCCCGCCCTACGAGTACGCCGACGCGCTCGACCTCGTGGACGAGACCATCGAGCGTTTCCGGCGCGGCCACATCGGCAACGCCCCGCTGTTCGTGGCGCTCGACGGCATCACGGACCCCCGCAACCTCGGTGCCATCATCCGCTCCGCGTCGGCCTTCAGCAGCCACGGCGTCATCGTGCCCGAGCGCCGCGCGGTCGGCGTGACGGCCTCCGCCTGGAAGACCAGCGCGGGCGCCGCCGTGCGCGTGCCGGTGGCACGGGTCGGCAACCTCAATGCCGCGCTCAAGTCCTTCAAGGACAAAGGCATCTTCGTCCTCGGGCTCGACGGCGACGGCGACGTCTCGCTGCCGGAACTGACCCTCGGGCGAGAGCCCATCTGCATCGTCGTCGGGTCGGAGGGCAAGGGCCTCTCCCGGCTCGTCCGCGAGAACTGCGACCAGATCGTGTCCATCCCGATCGATTCCGCCATGGAGTCGCTGAATGCCTCGATGGCGGTGGGAATCACGCTCTACGAGGTGTCCCGCCAGCGCTCCGCCTGATCCCGCGCATGACGAACCCCGCACCCCTGCCGGACGCGTCCCGCGAGATCCCGCTGGGACTCCACTCCATCAGGGGGGCGTGGGGCCGGGACGACCACGCGAAGGCGGCGGTGTGGGCGCCGGGCATCGCTTCCGTGGACATGCACTGGCGCCGGCCGGACGGCGAGTGGTGCTCGGAGACGCTGGTCGGGCTCGACGACGGCGTCCACCACGGCGTGGTGGGTCCGGTGACGCCCGGTGCGCTCTACGCGTTCTGGCCCACGGGCCGTGACCTGCCCGGGGCCGTCGGGGAGGCGCAGCTGCTCCTCGACCCGTACGCCCGGGCGATCGAGACGATCCCCGTCGATCCAGGCTCGGACGAGGCGCCGTCCCGCGCCTACTACTCGGTGTTCCTCGAGCACGCCTTCGACTGGGGTGCGAGCGAGCGGCCCCTCACGCCGTGGCGCGAGACAGTCGTCTACGAGGCCCACGTCAAGGGCCTCACCAAACTGCACCCCGGCGTGCCCGAGCAGCTCCGGGGCACGTATGCGGGCCTCGCGCACCCTGCGATGATCGCCCACCTCCGGGACCTCGGGATCACCGCCGTCGAGCTCCTCCCGGTGCACTTCCACATCGACGAGCCGCACCTCGAGCCCCTGGGCCTCAGCAACTACTGGGGCTACAACACGCTCGGGTTCTTCGCGGCGCACACGGACTACGCCACCGCCGAAGCCCGGGCGGCAGGGCCCTCCGCCGTGCTCGACGAGTTCAAGGGCATGGTCCGGGCACTGCACGAGGCAGGCCTCGAGGTGATCCTCGACGTCGTCTACAACCACACCGCGGAAGGCGAGCAGCACCGCCCCGCACTGTGCTGGCGCGGACTCGGCGATCCCGACCACTACCGGCACGACGACGCAGGGCGGTACGACGACACGACCGGGTGCGGCAACACGCTCGACTTCTCCCAGCCCCGCGTCGTCGGCTTCGCGCTCGACTCGCTGCGCTACTGGGTGGAGGAATTCCGGATCGACGGCTTCCGGTTCGACCTCGCGGTCAGCCTGGCCCGCGACGGCCACAACACGTTCACGCCGAGGCACCCCTTCCTCGTGGCGGTCGAGGAGTCGGAGGTCCTCCAGGGGACCAAGCTCATCGCCGAGCCCTGGGACCTGGGCCAGGGCGGCTGGCGGACCGGGCAGTTCCCCGCCGGCTGGGCCGACTGGAACGACGGCTTCCGCGACACCGTCCGGGACTTCTGGCTGCACGACGTCGCGGCAATCGAGCGTGGCGGGACGGGCTCCTCGCCGGCACGCCTCGCCGGATGCCTCGCCGGTTCCGCGGAGACCTTCGCGGCGTCCGGCCGGAGTGCGCTGGCCTCGATCAACCTCGTGACCGCCCACGACGGCTTCACGCTCGCGGACCTCACCGCGTACGAGCGCAAGCACAACGAGGCCAACGGCGAGGGCAACCGCGACGGCCACAACGACAACCGCAGCTACAACCACGGCGCCGAGGGACGCACCGAGGACGAGGCCATCCTCGCCCGCCGGGAACGCAGCGCCCGCAACATCATGGCGTCGCTGCTCATCTCGCTGGGCGTGCCGATGATCGTGGCCGGGGACGAGCTCGGCCGCACGCAGAACGGCAACAACAACGCCTACTGCCAGGACAACGAGCTCACCTGGGTGCACTGGCCCGACGACGCCGCGTCGCGCCGCATGCTCGGGGCGACGCGCACGCTGCTCTCCATCCGCAGGGATTTCCTCGCCCGGCAGCCCTCGACGTTCCCCTCGCGCGGCGACCAGTCGATGCTGCTCTGGTTCAACGCAGCCGGACTGCCCATGAGCGTGCAGGAGTGGCACGACCCGCACACCCGGGCCGTGCAGCTGCTCCTCGGGTCGACGGGCGGCACCATCAACGGGCTCGTCGTGATCAACGGCTCGCTCGGGGACACCCGCATCCATCTGCCCTCCGCCTGGATCCTGCAGGGTGAGGGCGTCGAGGGGGAGCAGCCGCGCTGGTTCAGTCCCACGTTCGACTCCGCGGCGCGCGGGCCGCTCGAGGCGACGCGGCTGCGCTCCGGGGACGCCGACACGGTGGCGGCCGACTCGGTGCGCATCTACCGCTGCTGACCCGGCGCCGCGAACCAGCCCGGAGCCGTCGTCCTTCCCGCGTCCGCCGGCTGATGTCGCCGGTCCGCGGCGTGTCCCGCGGCGACGCGCGCTGCGGCCGATCGAAACCGGGAACGACGACGAGCAGGAACGACGAAGCCCGGGACCTCGAGGTCCCGGGCTTCGTCGTTCCGGTCGGACGGGGGGCGACGCCTACGCGTTGACGATGAGCCCCAGCTCGGCCTTCGTGGCCAGGGTGGCGTGCTTCGGGAGCACCCGCACGGTGTAGCCGAAGGACCCGGAGTGGTCGATCCGGACGCCGCCGGTGAACAGGTAGCGCCCGCTGCCGAGGTTCTCGGCGACGTCGAGGTCCTCGACCGTGACCTCGCTCAGCTCGTCGCTCTCCAGGGCGCGCCCGTAGGCCACCTCGACGGCGACGTCGTCGGGATCCAGGCCGCCGAGCGACACGTACGCGTTGACCGTCAGCGAATCGCCGATCTGCGGGTCCTCGGAGACGCCCGTCGAGTCCACGTGTTCCACCTGGACGGCCGGCCAGCTGCCCTGGATGCGGGAACGCCAGGCGGCGGTCCTCTTCGCGAGGGCGAAGGAATCCGCGGCGGCCTCCTGCCCTGCGCGCCAGGCAGGACGGTAGAGCTTCTCGACGTAGTCCTGCAGCATCCGCTCCGCGGACACGGCGGGCCCGAGGGTCGCCATCGTGTGCTTGATCATCGCGATCCACTGGTGCGGCACGCCGTCACGCGAGGGCTCGGACGGTCCTGCCGCTCCCGCACCCTCGGCGGGCACCAGCGAGTAGAAGCGGGGGCCCACCTGGGTCTCGAGGAGGTCGTACAGGGCCGCGGCCTCGATGTCGTCGCGCTCGTCGGCCGAGGCGCCGTTGTTGGCGGTCGGGATCGCCCAGCCGTTGTCGCCGTCGTACATCTCGTCCCACCAGCCGTCGAGGACGGACAGGTTCAGGCCGCCGTTGATGGCCGCCTTCATGCCGGACGTCCCGCAGGCCTCGAGCGGACGGAGCGGGTTGTTCAGCCAGACGTCGCAGCCCGGGAAGAGCGTGCGGGCCATCGCGATGTCGTAGTTGGGCAGGAAGACGATGCGGTGGCGGACCTCGGGATCGTCCGTGAACCGGACCAGGTCCTGGATCATGCGCTTGCCCTGCTCGTCGGCGGGGTGCGACTTGCCGGCGATCACGAGCTGGATGGGGTGCTCCGGGTGCAGCAGCAGCGCCTTCAGACGGGCGGGGTTGCGCAGCATGAGCGTGAGGCGCTTGTACGTGGGGACGCGGCGCGCGAAGCCGATCGTCAGGACGTCCGGGTCCAGCACGGAGTCGGTCCACGCGAGCTCGGCGTCGGCGGCGCCGCGCTTCTTCCAGGAGGAGCGCAGGCGCTGGCGGACGTCGTCGACCAGGTTCGAGCGGAGGCTGCGGCGCAGCGCCCAGATGTCGGTGTCCGGGACGTCGTAGACCTTGGCCCACTGCGGGTCGAGGACGGACTCCGCACCGAAGTGGCGGAGGGCGAAGTCCGCGATCTGCGGGTCGACCCAGCTCGGGACGTGCACGCCGTTGGTCACCGACGTGATGGGCACCTCGCTGGTGTCGAATCCCGGCCAGAGCCCCGAGAACATGCCGCGGGAGACCTCGCCGTGCAGTTTCGCGACGCCGTTGGCGCGCTGTGCGAGGCGCAGGCCCATGACGGCCATGTTGAACTTCGTCGGATCGCCGTCCGCGTAGTTCTCCGCCCCGAGGGCGAGGACGCGGTCCGTGGGGACGGCCGGCGCGAGGCCTGCGTGGAAGAAGTGCTCGATCTGGAAGCGCTCGAAACGGTCGATGCCGGCCGGCACGGGTGTGTGGGTGGTGAACACCGTGGACGCGCGTCCAGCGGTGAGCGCCTCCTCCCAGCTCATCGGCGACTCGTTGGACGGATCCATGAGTTCGCGGATGCGCTCGATGCCGAGGAAGCCCGCGTGGCCCTCGTTGGTGTGGAAGACCTCCGGGGCGGGCGTGCCGGTGAGGCGCTGGAAGATGCGCAGGGCCTTGACGCCGCCCATCCCCAGGAGCAGCTCCTGCTGGAGGCGCTGGTCGCCGCCGCCGCCGTAGAGGCGGTCGGTCACGTTGCGTGCCGCGTCGTCGTTCTCCGCCACGTTCGAGTCCAGGAGCAGGAGGGGGACACGGCCGACGTCGGCGCGCCAGATGTGCGCCGAGAGCTGCCGGCCGTTGGGCAGGGGCAGCACCACCTTCGCGGCGGAGCCGTCGTCCTCGCGGAGGAGGGTCAGCGGCAGGCCGTCGGGGTCGAGGACGGGGTAGGTCTCCTGCTGCCAGGCGTCGCGGGAGAGGGACTGCTTGAAGTAGCCGGCCTGGTAGAGCAGGCCGACGCCGATGAGGGGGACGCCGAGGTCCGACGCGGATTTCAGGTGGTCGCCGGCCAGGATGCCCAGGCCACCGGAGTACTGGGGGAGGACGGCGCTGATGCCGTACTCGGGGGAGAAGTAGGCGATGCTCCGGGGCGCGTCCTCGCCGAGGCTCTGGTACCAGCGTGGTTCTGACAGGTAGCTGTCCAGATCCGCGCCGAGCTCCTGGATGCGCTGCACCAGCTTCTCGTCGGCGGCGAGCTGCTGCAGCTTCTCGCGGGTCACGGAGCCCAGGAAGGACACCGGATCATGCCCGCTCTCCTCCCACGCTGCGCGATCGATCTCCTCGAACAGGCGCGAGGTCGGCAGGTGCCACGACCAGCGCAGGTTGCTCGCGAGCTTGCCCAGCGGGGCGATGTTCTCGGGGAGGACGGTTCGGACGGTAAATCTACGGATGGCCTTCACCCCGGAAACGGTAGCGCACTTGTCCGCGCCGGAGGGAGGCGGCTGCGTAAACGCTTGCGTATTACAGGAAAGGCCTTGACGTTACGCCAAGCCGCCTTAGCAATTCGGGCCATTACTCGCTAACGTCGTACGGGTGACCACTCCTACCGAGCAGAACCGAAATGCCCAGTATCCCGAAGGACTGCGCTTCGGCCGCATCCCGATCACGGCGGTCAGTCCCGTCGTCGAGGACGGCCGTTTCCCCGCCAAGGGGATCCCCGGCTCGGACATCGCCATCGGGGCGACCGTCTTCAGGGAGGGCCATGACCAGCTCGGCGTCTCGGCCGTCCTCCACGACCCCCGCGGCAAGGAGGTGCAGCGCGTCCGCATGACGCCGGTCGGATCCGGCCTCGACCGCTGGGCCGGCATCCTGACGCCGCGCGCCAAGGGGCTGCACACGTTCACCATCGAAGGATGGTCCGACGTCTTCGGGACGTGGGAGCACGACGCCACCATCAAGATCGCCGCCGGGGTCGACGTCGAGCTGATGCTCGCCGAGGGCGCCGCCCTCTTCACCCGCGCCGCCGGTGAGCGGGCCGCCAAGGACGCCGCGCTGTTCCGCCGCGCCGCAGGGGTCCTGGCCGACACGACCCAGAGCGTCGAGACGCGCCTGGCCGCAGGGTTGTCGCCCGAGATCCACGAGGCCATCGCCCGCCGACCCATCCGCTCGCTCGTGACGGCATCACGGGCGTACCCCATCGACGTCGAGCGCGAACTGGCCGGGCGCGCCGCCTGGTACGAGTTCTTCCCCCGCTCCGAGGGTGCCTCCTACGATCCCGAGACCGCGGAGTGGACGTCCGGCACCTTCCGTGAGGCCACGAAACGGCTCGACGCCGTGGCGGCCATGAACTTCGACGTCGTGTACCTGCCGCCCATCCATCCGATCGGCCACACGCACCGCAAGGGGCCGAACAACACCCTGACGGCGGGCCCCGCGGATCCCGGCTCGCCCTGGGCCATCGGCTCCGCGGACGGGGGGCACGACGCCATCCACCCGGACCTCGGCACCTTCGAGGACTTCGACGCGTTCGTCGCGCGGGCCCGAGAGCTCGATCTCGAGATCGCCCTCGACCTCGCGCTGCAGGCTGCGCCGGACCACCCCTGGGTGAAGACGCACCCCGAGTGGTTCACCACGCGCGTGGACGGGTCCATCGCCTACGCGGAGAACCCGCCGAAGAAGTACCAGGACATCTACCCGATCAACTTCGACAACGATCCCGCGGGTCTCGCGAAGGAGATCCTGCGGATCGTCCTCATGTGGATCCAGCACGGCGTGAAGATCTTCCGTGTGGACAACCCGCACACGAAGCCGGTGCAGTTCTGGGAGTGGCTGATCGCACGGGTGAACAAGAAGCACCCCGACGTCATCTTCCTCGCGGAGGCGTTCACGCGTCCGCCGATGATGCACGCCCTCGGCCGTGCCGGGTTCCAGCAGTCCTACTCCTATTTCACCTGGCGCAACACGAAGACGGAGCTGGAGGAGTACTTCACCGAGATCAGTTCGGTCTCCCCTGCGTACTTCAGGCCCAACTTCTTCGTGAACACCCCGGACATCCTCACCGAGTACCTGCAGTACGGCGGTCCGGCTGCCTTCAAGATCCGTGCGGTGCTCGCCGCCATGGCCAGCCCGCTGTGGGGCGTCTACTCGGGCTACGAACTGTTCGAGCACGTGGCCCGTCCGGGTGCCGAGGAGTACATCGACAACGAGAAGTTCCAGTACCGGCCCCGCGACTACGCCGCCGCCGAAGCGGAGGGACGCTCGCTCGCGCCCTTCATCACGAGGCTCAACGGGATCCGACGGACCCACCCCGCGCTCGGCGACCTCGAGAACCTCAGCGTCCACAGCAGCACCGACTCGTCCACCGTCGTCTTCGCCAAGCACAAGCAGACGGCGGAGGGCAAAGACACGATCATCGTCGTCGTCAACGTCGACCCGCATAGTACCCGCGAGAGCACCGTGTCGCTGGATCTCGCCAGGCTCGGGGTCGGCGCGGCCGACCTCGACGAGAACGGTACATTCCTCGTGGACGACCTCGTCACGGGTCAGACCTTCACGTGGGGCGAGCACAACTACGTCCGGCTCGACCCCCACGTGGAACCCGCCCACATTCTCTCAATCAGGAGGCAGCACTAGTGCCCAACCCCTTCCAGCTCAACGCACCTGGACTGGCCCACGACCCCCACTGGTACCGCAAGGCGGTCTTCTACGAGGCACTGGTCCGAGGGTTCGCCGACGCGAACGGGGATGGCTCCGGTGACCTCTCGGGGCTCATCGAGAAGATGGACTACCTCCAGTGGCTCGGCGTCGACTGCCTGTGGCTTCCACCGTTCTTCAAGTCCCCGCTGCGCGACGGTGGCTACGACATCTCGGACTACTACGACGTCCTCGACGAGTTCGGCTCCCTGGGGGACTTCAAGCGACTCGTCGCGGAAGCGCACGCCCGCGGCGTCCGGGTCATCATCGACCTGCCGATGAACCACACCTCGGACCAGCACCACTGGTTCCAGGAGTCGCGCCGGGACCCCGAGGGCCCCTACGGCGACTTCTACGTCTGGAGCGACACGGACGAGAAGTACGAGGACGCGCGCATCATCTTCGTGGACACGGAGGAGTCGAACTGGACGTTCGACCCGGTGCGCCGGCAGTTCTTCTGGCACCGCTTCTTCAGCCACCAGCCGGATCTCAACTTCGAGAACCCCAAGGTGCAGGAGGCCATCTTCGACGTCGTGAGGTTCTGGCTCGACCAGGGCATCGACGGATTCCGTGCCGACGCCATCCCCTACCTGTTCGAGGAGGAGGGCACCAACTGCGAGAACCTGCCGAAGACGCACGAGTTCCTCAGGCGGCTCCGCGCGATGGTGGACGAGAACTACCCGGGCCGCGTCATCATCGCCGAGGCCAACCAGATGCCGGACGAAGTCGTCGAGTACTTCGGCGACGAGGACGACCCCGAGTGCCACATGTCCTTCCACTTCCCGATCATGCCGCGGCTCTTCTACGCCCTGAGGGACCAGAAAGCCGCTCCCATCATCGAGACGATGGAGGAGACACCGGACATCCCCAAGGGCGCCCAGTGGGGCACCTTCCTCCGCAACCACGACGAGCTGACGCTCGAGATGGTCACCAACGAGGAGCGGGAGGCGATGCTCGGGTGGTACGCGCCGGATCCCCGCATGCGCGCCAACGTCGGCATCCGCCGTCGGCTCTCCCCGCTGCTCGACAACTCCCGCGCGGAGGTCGAGCTGATCCACGCCCTGCTGCTCTCCCTGCCCGGCAGCCCGTTCCTCTACTACGGTGACGAGATCGGCATGGGGGACAACATCTGGCTCGAGGACCGCGACGCATCGCGGACCCCGATGCAGTGGAACCCCGACCGCAACGCCGGCTTCTCCCCGGTGGACCCCGGCAAGCTCTACCTGCCGGTCGTGCAGTCGCTCGTCTACCACTACAACCACGTGAACGTCGAGGCGCAGATGGCGACGTCCAGTTCGCTGCTGCACTGGGTCCGCCAGATGCTCGCCGTGCGCAAGGCCCACCCGGCCTTCGGCCTCGGTACCTACCGCAACGTCCCCGTCGAGTCCGAGCACGTCCTGGCGTTCCTCCGCCAGGTCGACGAGGGCAACGCCGAGGGCGAGCCCGCCGAGTCGGTGCTCTGCATCTTCAACCTCTCGCAGCACCCCGTCGCAGCGAAGATGCGCCTCCCCGAGTTCGCGGGCCGTGGCCTGCGGGACCTGTTCGGCGGAGCGATCTTCCCCGCGTTCGAGGAGGACGGCGGCATCATGCTGACGCTCGGCAGCCACGACTTCTTCTGGCTGCGTATCCGTTCGGCGAGCTCCAACACGTCGTCCCCGCACACCGAGGCGATGCCCGTCATCTCCATCCCCGAGGCGGTCCGATGACGGCGGCCTCCCCCTTTGTCCCGGAGATCCTCGCCGGATGGCTCCCGTCGCAGCGCTGGTTCCCCGTGAAGGGGGAGTCGGTGGACCTGAAGGTCGTCGGCGGGACGGTCCTGGAGGACCCGGCCGGCGCCGCAGGCTTCGAGGTGCACTTCCTGGCCGTCGGGTCGGGGCGCCACACCAGCGTCGTCAGCGTGCCGATCAGTTACCGCTCGGCACCGCTCGACGGCGCGGCGGCCGGCCTCATCGGCCGGGTGGACCACCCGGAGCTCGGTGCGCGATGGGCGTACGACGCGACCCATGACGCCGACTTCGTGCGGCTCTGGGTCGATTTCATCCTGACCCGCGCCACGACGACGGACGGCCGGCTGACCGGCGTCGTCATCAAGGCGCCCGCCCACCAGGAGCCGGGCACCGCCCAGCCCGTCAAGGTGCTGCAGGGCGAGCAGTCCAACACGTCGGTGGTCTACGGTTCGGGCCCGGGGTCGATGATCGTGAAGTTCTTCCGGGTGCTCGCCGCCGGTGAGAGCCCGGACGTCCAGATCAGCGCCGAGCTGACCGCCGGCGGCTCCACGGACACCCCCGACACCTTCGGCTGGGTGACGGGGACGTGGCAGGAAGCGGACAGCGAGCCCGGCCACCCCGTGACGGGCCACGTCAGCGTGCTGCGGGACTTCGTCGAGGGGAGCACCGACGCCTGGCGCACCGCATCGGTCGCAGCCTCGACCGCCGCCGACTTCACGGCCGAGGCCCGCAGCCTGGGCCGTGCCGTGGCGCGCATCCACCACCAGCTCGACGGGGCCTTCGGAAGCCGCACGGCCACCGAGGCCGAGAAGAAGGAGTTCAAGGAGGCCCTCGCGCAGCGCATCCGCTGGGCGTGGGACGAGGCGGGCGACGTCGTCGGTCCCCTCGGCGCCGAGGTGGACCGCATCATCCGCGAGATCGGGGCTCTGGAGGACATCCCTCCCCTGCAGCGCATCCACGCCGACCTGCACCTCGGCCAGGTGCTGCAGGCGCCGGACGGAACCTGGCTCGTCATCGACTTCGAAGGTGAGCCGCTCCGGCCCACCGCGGAGCGGAGTGTCCCGGACGTGCCGGTACGCGACGTCGTCGGCATGATCCGCTCGCTCGAGTACGCAGCCGCGTCCCGCGGCGCCGCGCTGATCGGATCGCCAGAAGCCGCCGAGACCGAGCAGTGGTCCGACGCGGCCCGCGACGCATTCCTCGAGGGGTACGCGGCGGAGGCCGGTGCCCCCGTGGACACCGCGGGCCCGCTGTTCCGGGCCCTCTGGCTCGACAAGGCCCTGTACGAAGTCGTCTACGAGATCCGCAACAGGCCCGACTGGGTCGAGATGCCCGCCCGGGATGTCCGCCGTACCCTCGGCGCACAGTCCGGCACGGACGCAACGAAAGCAGCTGACATGAATCCCCCCAAGAAGGCCGGCCCCGCCAAGGGCGCAGGCAAGGAAACCCTCGCGGGCAAGGCGGCGAAGGCCGTCACCGGCACCGCGAAGGCGGTCGCCGACAAGGCGAAGAGCACGACGGCGGGCATCGCCGAGAAGGCGAAGGAGGTCGCCCCGGAGACGAAGGGCCCGACCCCGGCCCCCGCGGCCGACCTCACGCCCGCCACCGTCGAGCCGTCCGTGCTGCAGCAGGTGTCGGAGGGCTCGTACCACCAGCCCCACGCCGTGCTGGGTGCGCACCTCAGCGACGACGACGTCGTCACCATCCGGACGCTGCGCCGCCTCGCGCGCTCCGTCGTCGTCCTGACCGCCTCCGGCCGGACGGAGCTGCGGCACGAGCACAACGGCATCTGGGTCGGCGTCCTTGCTGCCGAGAACCCGGGCCACGTCCCCGACTACCGGCTCGAGGTGACGTACGAGGGCGATCCGATAGTCGTCGACGACCCCTACCGGTTCCTGCCGACGCTCGGCGAGATCGACATGCACCTCATCGGTGAAGGCCGGCACGAGACCCTGTGGACGGCGCTCGGCGCACACGTCCGCCACTACTCCTCCGTCCTCGGCGACATCGAGGGCGTGTCCTTCGCGGTGTGGGCCCCCAACGCCCGTGCCGTCCAGGTCATGGGCGACTTCAACGGCTGGGACGGCAGCGTCAACGCCATGCGGGCGCTCGGCAGCTCGGGCATCTGGGAGATCTTCATCCCCGGGGCCGGCGCCGGCACCTGCTACAAGTTCCACATCCTCGGCAGCGACGGGCAGTGGCGCGAGAAGGCAGACCCCATGGCGCGCGGCACCGAGGTCCCGCCGCTCACCGGCTCGAAGGTCGTCGAATCCACCTACGCCTTCCAGGACGACGAGTGGATGCAGGCCCGCGCGGCCGGCGATCCCCACAACGGGCCCATGAGCGTCTACGAGGTGCACCTCGGTTCCTGGCGCCAGGGACTGAGCTACCGGGAACTCGCCGAACAGCTCGTGGAGTACGTCTCCTGGCAGGGTTTCACCCACGTGGAACTCATGCCGGTCGCCGAGCACCCGTTCGGCGGCTCGTGGGGCTACCAGGTCACGTCCTACTTCGCGCCGACCTCGCGCTTCGGATCACCGGACGACTTCCGGTACCTGGTCGACAGGCTCCACCAGGCCGGGATCGGCGTCATCATGGACTGGGTGCCCGCACACTTCCCGAAGGACGCCTGGGCACTCGCGAACTTCGACGGCGGCACGCTGTACGAGCACGGGGACCCGTTCCTGGGCGAACACCGCGACTGGGGCACGCTCATCTTCGACTTCGGCCGCCGTGAGGTCCGCAACTTCCTGGTCGCGAACGCCCTGTACTGGCTCGAGGAGTTCCACATCGACGGCCTGCGCGTCGACGCCGTCGCCTCGATGCTGTACCTGAACTACTCCCGGGAGGAGGGCCAGTGGCGTCCGAACAAGTTCGGCGGCCAGGAGAACCTCGAAGCCATCTCCTTCCTGCAGGAGGTGAACGCCACCGCCTACAAGCGCGCACCGGGCATCGTCATGGTGGCCGAGGAGTCGACGGCCTTCGACGGCGTCACCCGGCCGACCAGTGCCGACGGCCTGGGTTTCGGTATCAAGTGGAACATGGGCTGGATGCACGACACCCTCGAGTACATCTCGGAGGACCCGGTCAACCGTGTGCACCACCACGGCAAGGCCACCTTCTCGATGGTCTACGCCTACACCGAGAACTTCATGCTCCCCATCAGCCATGACGAGGTGGTGCACGGCAAGGGCTCGCTCCTGCGCAAGATGCCGGGCGACCGCTGGCAGCAGCTGGCGAACGTCCGTGCCTATCTCGCCTTCCAGTGGGCGCACCCGGGCAAGCAGCTCATCTTCATGGGTACGGAGTTCGCGCAGGAGGCGGAGTGGGCCGAGCAGCACAGTCTCGACTGGTGGCTGACCGAGACGCCGTCACATCAGGGTGTCCAGCACCTGGTCCGAGCGCTCAACGCCGTGTACCGCGAGACCCCGGCGCTCTATGCGCGGGACAACGAGCCCGCCGGGTTCCAGTGGATCGACGAGAACGACGGCGCGCACAACACGCTGTCCTTCATCCGGTGGGACCATCAGGGCAACCCGATCGTGTGCATCGCCAACTTCGCAGGAGGCCCGCACGAGGGATTCCGTGTCGGCCTGCCGTGGGCGGGGGAGTGGACCGAGGTCCTCAACACCGACTCCGCGGAGTTCGGTGGCTCGGGAGTGGGCAATGCAGGACCCATCACCGCCCGGGAGGGAGCCCACAACGGTCAGCCCGCCTACGGCGACGTGCGCGTACCCCCTCTCGGGGTGCTCTACCTCAAGCCCGCCACTTCCTGACACGGCCGGCAGGCGGCGGCGGACCCTCGACGGGAGGGTCCGCCGCCGCTTTGCATCCACCGGGAGGCGGTGCTACTGTTTATATCCGCGCTGATGAAGTCATCTGGTCGGCCGACAACCACAGAACCGAGATACCTCTCCTGCCTCCATGGCCCGGAGAAGAGGATCGGGAATGCGGGAACCGGCCGATTTGGAGAACGGAACCGGCAGCGGTAGGCTTGTGAAGTTGCTTCGGAGCGAGGACATGATGGTTTGGTCGTGTTTGGTGCCGGTAGCTCCTGTTGTTTGAGAACTCAATAGTGTGCCAAGTTTGTTGATACCGATTGTTTTTTGATTGGTTGAATTTGCTGGTT
>NZ_PJIR01000109.1 GCF_002929355.1 Arthrobacter sp. B0490
AATGGCGGGCGATCTATCCCGGAAAACGAAGAACCTTGGCCAAAACGATCTTCGGTCCGCGCATTTTCTTGATGACGATCTGCAGGCCATCGACCTGGAGCACTTCGTCTTCATCGGGGACACGTTTCAGCGTCTCGTAAACCAGACCGGCAAGGGTTTCAGCCTCGACGTGATCGAGATCGATCTCCAGCAGGCGCTCCAGCTTGAACAGCGGGGTGTCGCCGCGGACCAGCAGCTTGCCGGGCTGGTAGGCAAGCACGCCGCGTTCGGTCTTGCGATGTTCGTCCTGGATGTCGCCAACCAGCACTTCGAGCACGTCTTCCATGGTCAGGAAGCCAATCACCTTGTGGTCGCCTTCCTCGACCAGTACGAAATGCGCCCCTCCCTGACGAAACTGCTCGAGCAGGCTGGCCAGCGGCATGTGCTTGGACACCCGCTCCAGTGGGCGCAGCAGCTCGTTCAGGCAGAAGTGCTCGGGCAGGTGATCATCGGCGGCCAGCGCCAGCAGCAGATCCTTGATGTGCAGCAAGCCGACGTACTCGCCCTGCTGGTTGTCGTAGACCGGGTAGCGGCTGTACTTGTGGCGGCGAATGACCTCGAGGACCTCGCTCAGCGGCGCATC
>NZ_PJIR01000110.1 GCF_002929355.1 Arthrobacter sp. B0490
CAGTTCGAACTCGACGCCTTTCTCGATGTAGGCCGGCAGCGCCTTGGCGTACAGATCGGCCATCTCGTGGTGGGTGGCGGCTTCGGCTACGCCGAGGAAGCCCAGGGCTTCGGCACGCAGGGTGTCCATCAGCAGGCGCGCGGTGACCTGGCTGTAGTTCGGCTCACGCTCGACCAGGGTACGGGCAGTCATCACCAGGGCGGTGTTGACGTCCTTCTCGGCCACGCCGTCATAGAGGTTCTTCAGGGTTTCACGCTCGATCAGCGCGCCATCGACCTCGGCCAGGCCTTCGCAGGCCTCGGTGATGATGGTCTGCAGGCGGCCCATGTCCAGCGGCTGCTGGCTGCCGTCGGCACGGGTCACGCGGATGCTCGGGTGCGGCTGGGCGATGTCGTTGGCCGCGGCGCTCTTGCGCTCCTGGCTACGGGCTTCGCGGTAGATCACGTAGTCACGCGCGACTTTCTGCTCACCGGCACGCATCAGGGCCAGTTCGACCTGGTCCTGGATTTCTTCGATATGGATAGTGCCACCGGAGGGCATGCGACGACGGGAGGTGGCGCTGACCTGCTCGGTCAGGCGCGCGACGGTGTCGTGAATACGCGAGGAAGCGGCAGCGTT
>NZ_PJIR01000112.1 GCF_002929355.1 Arthrobacter sp. B0490
AACATAGTGCTGGCCCGTTTCATCGCTAGTGTAGCGATAATCATACATCTCAGTCCCTTCCACGGCTGCCAGTGCCCGATCATATGATACGGGCGTGATGTCGGTCTTAACAGACAAACGGGACGCCACCGTGTTAGCTACTTGGGAAATTAGTTTCTGAGCGTGAATAGTGGTTTTTTTGGCGCTACTGTAAGACTGGCCCAAGTTCTGGACAGCGTTGCCGTTCTGGATATAAAGGTCAGTAGTTGCTGTGTAGATCGTGTTTTGTCCCAAGCCGACACCGCCATAGACCTGGAAACCAACAGAGCCGTTATTATCAAAGTTTGTACCTGCATGGTTAGATACCAACACAAATTTATCATCGGCCGGCCTGATATGATGACCTACGATACGTAAATTGCCTGCCCAGACGTCATCCGCTTCGATTCTGCTTGAATCAATATAGGTTCTTGAGATTTGTCCAGAGAAATCCTCTCCAACGTCACTAATCTTGCTCTGATAAGTCGAAAATTTAAGATAACCAGGGGTCAATGTCGCTAACGAATAGAAATTTCTTCCCCCATTTAAAGAGGATTTGTCATTGGAATAGACGACCCCACAATTCTCACCTTGAAG
>NZ_PJIR01000111.1 GCF_002929355.1 Arthrobacter sp. B0490
ATTTCCAGGAGCTTCGATCAGCTAAAGTTTCGATGTATCTTGAAAAGCGTATCAGCGAATTGGCCGATTTACCGTAGAGATGACCGGCTATAGAATAGCCAATGATCACGTAGCAATTGTAAAGAAACTACTAGAGCAACTTGAACAACGCTACAAATGCAACACATGAAATAGATCTAATCAGCTATATGACAATAAATAAGGATAACAGTAATGAAGCCGACAGTTCGAACCTCAAGCTGGATAACTAGTGATAAAACCAGAGAAACAGGTAAAACCTAGAATTCTAGTAAATATCGATAACTGATGAATAAATCTAAACAAAACGACAGCGATGCGCCCGAAGTTAAAGCTTAGAAATTATTCGATAAGCGGAACTTACAAGATCGGCCGGAGGTCAAGTTGATGCAGCCCCGCCAACCCGTACGAACTCGTGAAAAGAAGAAAAGTGCTGGCGAAATTGCCTGCTTGAAAGTAAGTACAAGGAAATAGTAGTCTGTTGTATTGAGTTGATGATTACAGATCTACAAGGGTGGCTATTTATAGCCCCGTACAAACGACTTCTTATCCGACTAGAACTCTATCCCTAAATTTAAACAGAAAACAAATATTTAC
>NZ_PJIR01000113.1 GCF_002929355.1 Arthrobacter sp. B0490
GCTAGTACGCCTCCGGGAAGATTAAGTATTACGTTTAATAGCGTTATAGCCCCCTTACGTAGGAGGACTCCTCCTACCTTAACGGCTGCTAGGACGACCTTAAGGCTTTTTACGCCCTTAACCCGACTAAGCCTAAACCGGCCTTTTACACGGCCTTCCTTATATCTTCACTTTCGCCCGAGTGATAATAAGTATAATTCATTAATATAATTTACGTTACGACGGCATGCGTTAGTTTCCTAGTTCTACCCTTTATCTCTTTCTATTTCTCTCTCGTTCTATATTAGGCCCGCTTTTAAAGCCGATTAACATAGGTTCCCTTCGTTTTTATTAGCCTATTAACCCTTTTAGGCGTTCGAGTCGAACGCCGATTTAAAGGGGATATACTATCACGGTATTAGGTTATATCATATGTTATCCCACGTGACCTCTATATCGTATATATAGACATTTAGACCTAGTCTATAGCTATATCCCTTCGTGGATTAACAACAATTATATACCCCCCCCCCTAAGCTCGTTACCTTATAGTAGTAAAAACTAAGCTCGTTAAGTACGCTTTTTAATAGATTATACTAAAGTAAAGGACTTTATTTTAAGCCGTATAGTGCTTT
>NZ_PJIR01000114.1 GCF_002929355.1 Arthrobacter sp. B0490
GAAGGCCTGCCGGTGCTGCCGATCAACCTGATGAGTTCGGTGAAGATGCGCGAGTCGCACCAGGCCTGTACGCCGCTGGTGTACCTGGATCCGCGGCACAAGCTCAGCCAGCAGTTCGTCGAGCTGCACGACCTGCTCGAGTCTGCCGGCTGAGGAAATCAGTCCTCGGCGCGCCGCTCCAGCTTCTTGCCCAGCCGCGAGGCATAGAGTTCGCCGATCATCCCGCGGCGGAATACCAGTACGCAGACCATGAAGATGATGCCGGTGACTAGCGTCACCGGTAGCTCCGAGGTGGCGAAGTAGTTGCCCAGGCTGGTCACCAGCGCGGCGCCGAAGATCGGCCCGACCAGCGTGCCGATGCCGCCGATGAGGGGCATCAGCACCACCTCGGCGGACATCTGCCAGCTGACATCGGTCAGCGTGGCGAACTGGAACACCAGCGCCTTCAGTCCGCCAGCCAGTCCGGCCAAGGCGGCGGACATGACGAACGCGCCGAGCTTGTAGCGCGACACCGAATAGCCCAGGGAAATGGCGCGGTTCTCGTTCTCGCGGATTGAGCGCAGGATCATGCCGTACGGCGAGTTGATCACGCGCCAGATCAGCAGCATCCCG
>NZ_PJIR01000115.1 GCF_002929355.1 Arthrobacter sp. B0490
GCGAGCGGCTCGAAGGTGTGAAAAATGCCATGAGAGATTCCCTAGAACACGGAGCGGCTGCCTCGCTAGGCAAGCCGTTGAACGTCCAGGGCAATTTGACGCAAATGCACTTTTTTTCTGAGGCCTGATGACCGATTACGACCATCGCGACGCGATTCTTAAGCTGAGAGCCGCATTGGCGACGAACGGCGCGGCGAATCGCAGCCAAGGTCTCGACTAGATCCAGCCCAGCCAGCCCAGCAGAAACAGCCCGGCGTTGATGCTCAGCGCTGCCATCAGCGTCGTGATGACAATGATGGTCGCGGCCAGCTGATGATTGGAATTGACCGCGCGCGCCATGACGAAACTCGCTGCCGCCGTTGGGCTGGCAAAGTAGAGAAACAGGATACCCAGCTCCGCATCGCGAAAGCCGTAGGCCCAAGCACCCAGGGTCGCGAGTGCCGGCAGCCAGACCATCTTCATCAGACTCGAACTGAGCGCACTGCCGCTGCTCTTGCGCAACGCATCCAATGACAGCGTGGCGCCGATGCAGATGAGCGCCAGTGGCAAGGTCATCTGCGCAAAGTACTGGCCCGAGGTCATCAGCCAGCCCGGCAAGTCAATCTGCCAA
>NZ_PJIR01000017.1 GCF_002929355.1 Arthrobacter sp. B0490
GGCGAGGGCTGCTTTCTGGACATTGGTGCGGGTGCCCGCGTGGGGCGTGTTTGCGGTGGTCATGGAAGTTCTCCCAAGTAGGTGTGCGGTGCATCGGCGCTGCAGAGGATCGGCAGGTGACGATGATCATCGACGGTGCGGTGAGTCCGAAAGGACGGTGAGACCTGCCGGGACGACGGGGCGGCTTCTTCTGTCGAAGCGTCGCCCGCACATCGGGCCCGGCCTCGTCAGCCTACTGTGCGTGGGACGTCGAAGGGCGGACTCACGGAGAAGATCCGGGCCGTGTTGCCGGGAGGCTCCCTGCACGCCGGCCGGGGACGACCGCCGTGGGGTACCGCGCACCCCTACCCACGGAGGGGCGCCGTCCCTAGGGTGGGAGCATCGCCGGGCAGCGGCCCGCGGACCACATCGAGGGAGGCAGACCATGGCACGCCAGACCGACACGACCGAGGGCTTCACCGAGCAGGAGCGCGCGGCCATGAAGGAGCGAACGGCCGAGATGCGCGCGGAGGCGAAGCGGGGCAAGAGCCGGGCCGCGGGGGAGAAGGCGATCCAGGACAAGATCGCCGACATGCCGCAGCCCGATCGGGAGCTCGCCGAGAAGTACCACGCGCTGGTGTCCGCCGTCGCGCCGGACCTCGAGCCCAAGACCTGGTACGGCATGCCGGCCTATGCCCGCGACGGGAAGGTGGTGACGTTCTTCCAGGCGGCGGCCAAGTTCGAGTCGCGCTACTCGACCATCGGCTTCAACGACGCCGCGATGCTGGACGACGGCGTGTTCTGGCCGAACGCCTTCTCGATCACCGCGTGGACCGCCGAGGTGGAGGAGGAGTTGCGCCGGATCGTGGCGAAGGCGGTGAATTGAGCACAGAACGGGTCTCCCGCGGTATACTAAGCAGGCTGATGAATGGCGCGAGCCGCTGTTCAGATCACCAGCCGCAGCTTGTCCCAACATGAAGGAGACGCCATGAGCACGAAGGTCGAAAAAAGAATCCTCGTCAACGTCCCGGTCAGTATCGCCTACAACCAGTGGACCCAGTTCGAAGAATTCCCCCACTTCATGGGCGGCGTCAAGTCCGTCACGCAGCTCGATGACGAGCGCCTGAACTGGGTCGTGGAGATCGGCGGCGTCCGCCGCCAGTGGGACGCGACCATCCTGGAGCAGGTTCCCGACACGAAGGTGTCGTGGGCGGCGACCGAGGGTGCGACGAACGCCGGTTCGGTCTCCTTCGAGGACGTCGGAGGCGGACAGACCCAGGTGCACCTCGTCCTCGAGTACGAGCCCGAGGGCCTGGTCGAGAAGATCGGCGACAAGCTCAACGTCGTCGAGAACCAGGCCGAGGCAGACCTGACCCGCTTCAAGGCCTTCATCGAGGATGAGGGGTATGCCACCGGCGCATGGCGCGGATCCGTGGGAACGGGTATCGACACCGGTGAGCCAGGCGTCGAGGCTGCTGCTGCTTCCCGCGGGGACGGCGGCAAGGCGGGGATCTCGGGCAAGGTCGCTGCGGGCGTCGGGCTCGCTGCAGCCGCTGCAGCGGTCGGGGTCGCGGCCAGCAAGAAGAACAACGAGGACACCGCCGGCGACGTCACGATCACACCCGCCGACGGCGCGGCTACCGAGGTGTACACGAGCGAGGAGAGCGTGCTCTCGCCCAGCACCAAGGAGGCCCTCCTCCCCGTGGACGACATCGATCCTGTGACTCCCGGGTCGCAGGCCGGACAGACCGGTGCCACCAGGGACGCCCTGGACGATCCGCTGGTGGACAAGAACCGCACCACGGGCGGGGCACTCTGACCGCCGACGCACGGCTCCACCGGCACGGCGGGTAACAGCCGCCCGGCGGGCGGGACCTGTACCACGGGCAGCCACCCACTCCATCAGGAGTGGGTGGCTGCCCACGTTCCTGGGGGCGGACACCCCGGCCGTCCGGGTCCTCCTCGAACGGATACGCGGCACGCGGGCGGCGGAGGGTATCGTCGAGCGGTATCGTCTCGGCTGAAGGGAACGCGCGGTGCCATTCGTACTGATCCGTCTGATCCGGGGCCTCGGGCGGTCTCGGATCTGGGTCCTGCCGGCGCTCATCATCCTCGCGGTGTTCTTCACCAGCTGGCCCCTCATGGTGTGGGCGGAGCCGTCCGACAACACCATCACGTCCGTGGAGAACTACTGGTGGTGGTTCCTGGTCACGGCCGCCACGGTCGGATACGGGGACTTCTTCCCGACCTCGGTCGGTGGTCGCCTCGTCGGTGTCTATGTCATCGTCGGCGGCATCGTCACCCTGACCACCCTGTTCACACGGATCGCCACGGCGATCGAGAATGCGAAGGGACATCGTATGAAGGGCCACCTGCACGTGGACATGGCGGATCACCTCGTGATCGTGGGCTACACGCCCGGACGCACGGAGCGGCTGATCCACGAGATGCTCGACGACGACGCGCGACCGATCGCCCTCTGCGCCTGGGAGGACGTCCCCGAGAACCCGATGCCCGAGCAGCCCGGCCTCGGTTTCGTCCGCGGGGACCTCGCCGAGGAGAGCGTGCTGCGGCGTGCCGGGGTGCACCGGGCCGCCCGCCTGCTCATCGACGCCCGCGACGACAACGAAGCGCTCGCGATCACGGTGGCCGTCACGCACGTGAATCCGAAGGCGCACACCGTCGTCACGCTGCGTGACATGAGCCGGGCCCTCAACTTCTCCTACATCGCCGCCGATATCCGCTGCGTCCAGTGGCACTCGCCCCGCCTCGCCACCGAAGAGCTGCAGGATCCCGGTATCGCCGTCGTCTACGCGGACCTCATGAGCCACGGCGGCCGCAACACCTACAGCACACGCCTTCCCGAAGCCCTTCCGCAGGTCGACTTCGGTCAGGTCCAGGAAGCGCTGGGACGGAACTTCGCCACCACGGTGATCGCGGTGCAGCACGAGGGGTCCGTCATCAATCCCGACTGGGACACGCACCTGCCCAGGGACGCCGTCCTGTACTACGTCGGGGAGCGCAGGCTCTCCTCGGCCGAGATCAGCCGCGCCTTGGCACGCTAGCCTCCGCGGTCACCTCCCTGCCGGTCGGGGATCGCCCGGGTGCGGGACGCGGTGACGACCCCGACCGTGGCGAGCGCCGCCATGACGACGACCATGCCGGGGTAGCCTCCGAGTACGGATGCCAGGGCCGGGCCCGCGGCCGGGGCCAGGGCGCCGACCATGGTCACCGGCGCCGCGAAGACGCCCTGCAGGGCACCGAAGTTCTGCACCCCCCACCGGTCCGAGACGGCGGTGGCCAGCAGGAGGGTGTTGCAGCCCCGCACCATCCCGGTGATCACGGCCACTCCGACGAGGAGTCCCGTCGGTCCCGGGATCAGGGCCAGGGCCCAGGCACAGCCGGCCCCGGCCGCCGAGAGCACCACGGTCCGAGTCACGGCGGACGTGCCCGGGGGCAGGGCCGAATAGGCGACCCGGCCGATCACCTGCCCCACCCCGATCAGGCCGAAGGCCACCGCCGCGCTCCGGTAGCTCACCCCGCGCTCGAGGAACAGGGCGATCAGATTGAAGGTCACCGCGTACAGGGCGAGCGTCGAGAGGCCCAGCGTGACCTGCAGCAGGCGGAACGGCCGGCTCCCCGAGACCGCCCGGGCATCCTGCGGCGCCCCGGAGCGGGTCGGCGGTCCGGAGGCCGCCGACCAGTGCGCGTTGAGGAAGAACCAGTGCAGCGGGACCGTCACCGCCGCCAGGATCCCCGCCAGGACGAGGTACGCGGCACGCCACCCGAGGGCGTCGACCAGCACCGCGGTGACGGGCGCGAAGACCGTCGACGCGAACCCCGCCACCAGGGTCAGGGTCGTCAGGGCCCGTACCCGGTGCGGCCCGTACCAGCGGGTGAGCACCACGAACGCCGGCTGGTACAGCACCGCGGCCTGCGCGAACCCCGCGACCAGCCACGCACCGGCGAAGACCGCGAAGTTCGGTGCGGTGCCCACCAGGAGCAATGCCACGACGCCGATGACACTGCCGAGGCTCATCAGGAGCCTCGGCCCGGTCCGGTCGAGGGTGCGCCCCACCCGCACGCCGGCGAGCGCGGAGAGGATCAGGCCGGCCGAGAACGCCGCCGTCATCGCCGGTACGGACCACCCGGTGTCCCGGCTGATCGGGACAAGGGCCACCGGCAGCGAGTAGTAGAGCAGGCCCCAGCTCGTGGTCTGCGCGACACACATGGCTGCCAGGCCCCCACGGGGCCGATCCTGCCCGCCCGTCACCGGACGACCCCAGGGTCCTGCGCTTCCTCCCGGCACCACGGCATCGTCGGATCAGGTGCTGATGTTCTGCAGGCCGGTCGCCGTGTAGGCGTCCCGCGCCGGCCCGTCCGTCAGGTGGTCGACGAGTCGTCGTGCGGCGGTCCTACTTCCCGCGCCCGGGCCGAGGGCCACGGAGAACCCGGTGTGCTGCTGGAACTCCTCCGGCAGGGGGACCACGGGCCCGATGCCCTCCACGAACAGCAGTTCGCTGACCTGCTGCAGGGCGACATCGGCGCGTCCGTCCGTCAGGGCCGTGCCCGTGAAGCCCGCTTCCAGGGCCGTCGCACGGGCGAGCACCTCCTCCGCGATGCCGAGCCGGAGGAGCAGCTCCCGGAAGAAGATGCCGCTCTGCCCGGCCCGTGAGAAGGCGACCGAGCGGGCGCCGAGCAGGGTGTCGACGAGGTCGCTCCCGGTCGCCATCGGGGGAGCATCGGAGCCCCGGGCCACGCCGAGTCCGATCGCCGACTCCACCAGGGGCACCGCGCTCCCGCCGGCGAGGACACCCGAGGCCTCGAGGTCGCGCAGCGCGTCCCGGGTCCCGATGAGCACATCCGGTGCGGCGCCGGCGGCGAGCTTCTCGAGGAGGAGGGTCGTCGGCAGGTATTCCGCCCGGACCGGCAGGCCTGACGCCAGCTCGAAGGCCGGGATGACGACGTCGTCCAGGGCCTTGCGGACGACGAGGGAGCTCAGCAGGTCGAGGTGCGGGCGGCTCGGGTCAGGTGGCACGGGCCGGTCCTTTCGGTCGGTCTGCGATGCAGGGGGACGGGTAGCGCGTGAACCGAACTCTATATCTTATGGGTAAAAGATATAGAGTTGTGCGAGGTTCGCTGTGGTGTACGACGACGATGTCAGACGAGGGACACGAAATGAAGAGCTCCGTAGTAGTCGTAGGTGCCGGGATCGTCGGGTTGGCCACCGCCTACGAGCTGGGGTTGCGCGGATATCGCGTGACAGTGGTCGACAAGGAGCCCCGGCTGGCGGACCACCAGACCGGGAACAACTCGGGCGTCATCCATTCCGGGCTGTACTACGCGCCGGGCAGTCTCAAGGCGACCCTCGGGACCGCGGGTGCGCAGTCAATGCGCCGGTTCGCCGAGGACCACGGGGTGCCGGTGGACATCTGCGGGAAGCTGGTGGTCGCCACCCGGCAGGACCAGGTGCCCGCGCTCGAGGAGCTCCACCGGCGGGGCCTCGCCAACGGGGTGCCCTGCCGGCTGATCTCCCCCGACGAGGCCCGCGGCTACGAGCCCCATGTCGCCTGCGTCGCAGCCCTCCGGGTCGAATCGACGGGGATCGTCGACTACCGGGGTGTCTGCGACGTCCTGGGACGGCTCATCGAGGAGGCCGGGGGGGAGATCCGGCTGGGGACCGAGGTCGTGGGGATCTCGGCCGGCGCCGGGTCCGTGACCGTCTCCACCACCGCCGGGGAGATCCTCGCCGACGAGCTCATCAACTGCGCCGGCCTGCACAGCGACCGCATCGCACGGCTGGCCGGCCTCACGCCCGAGGTGCGCATCATCCCGTTCCGGGGCGAATACTTCGAGCTCACCGGGGACCAGTCCCACCTGGTCCGCGGCCTCATCTACCCGGTGCCGGACCCGAGTCTCCCCTTCCTCGGCGTCCACCTGACGAAGATGATCGGCGGCGGGGTGCATGCGGGGCCCAACGCCGTCTTCGCCCTGGCGCGTGAAGGGTACACCTGGCTCACGATCAATCCGCGGGACGTCCTCGAAAGCGCGGCCTGGCCCGGGCTCTGGAGGCTCGGCGCGAGATTCTGGAGGGTCGGGCTCTCCGAGGTCGCCCGTTCCCTGTCGCAGAAGAAGTTCCTGGCGAGTCTCCGGGAGCTCGTCCCCGATCTCGGCGACGACAGCCTCGTGCCGACCCACGCGGGTGTCCGCGCGCAGGCCATGCGCAGGAACGGTGACCTCGTCGACGACTTCTACTTCGACAGGGCGCCCCGCCAGATCCACGTGCTCAACGCGCCCTCGCCGGCCGCGACCGCCGCGCTGGAGATCGGCAGGCGCATCGCCGACGAGATGGAGGAGCGGAACCGATGAGTTCCGAGGACATGCACCGCTTCGGCGCCGACCAGCTGCACGAGCAGATCGTCGCCGTGCTCCGCGCCTGGGGGATGCCGGGCGAGCCTGCAGCCGCCACTGCGACGGTGATGGTGGAGACCGATCTCTCCGGCGTCGACTCCCACGGCGTCTCGATGCTCATGATGTACGAGAAACTCCGGTCCGAGGACCGCCTGAAGCTCGACGCCGTCCCCCGGGTGGTGCGCGACGCTCCGGCCTTCGCCGTCGTCGACGCGGGCGCCGGCCTGGGGCATCCGGCGGGCCTCCACGCACTGGAGCTGGCCATCGGGAAGGCCGCCGTCTGCGGGATCGGGGCGGTGGCCGTGGGCAACTCGCACCACCTGGGCGCTCTCGGCCACTACGTCCGCAGCGCGGCGCAGCGCGGCCTGGTCGCCCTCATGACGACGACGACGCGGACCCCCGTAGTGGCGGCGCTCGGCGGCACGACGCCGATCCTCGGGACGAACCCCATCGCCTTCGCGGCTCCCCGCGCGGGCGGAGGCGAGCTCGTGGTCGACATGTCCACGAGTGTCGTGGCGATGAACAAGGTGAAGGCCTATGCGCTGAGCGGACGGGACCTGCCCGTCGGCTGGGTCAGCGACCGGTCGGGCGATCCCGTGACCGACGCCGCCCTCGCCTACTCCCTGCTGACCACGCACGCGGCGACGCTCACCCCACTCGGCGGCTCCAGCTCCGAGACCGGCGGGCACAAGGGATTCGGCCTCAGCCTGATGGTCAACGTGCTCAGCGCGGCGTTCTCGGGAGGCGCGCTCCCGTTCGACGACGCCGACAGCGACAACCTCGGGCACTTCGTCCTGGTGATCGATCCGACGAGGGTCGCCGAGGGTGGCGAGACCGCGCGCTACGTGGACGATCTCGTCCGCCTCCTGGTGCGGGACGAGCCCCACGTGATCCTTCCCGGCGGCCCGGAAGCCGCGGCGCGTGCGGCCCGCGGCCGGGACGGTATCCCGATCCCGGAGAACCTCCTCGAGCAGCTTCGGGGGATCTGCGGCAGGGCGGGAACAGAGATGATCCTCACGCCGCTCGCCTAGGCGCCTCGCGCGGGTCTCCCGAACCCTCGGGCGGGTGCGCCCGGGCCGTCGACGCGGCATCCCTCGGTTCATCCGTCGATGCCGGCACGCCTCCCGACCTCAATCTCCCGTGGCGACCGCTTCGCGGTCGTGGAGGGCACGGACCTTCGCGTTCTCGATGTGGATCCGGATGGCGGAGGAGGCACCCTCCGCGTCGCGCCGGGTCAGGGCCTCGAGGATCGCCCCGTGTTCGGCCACGGTGGTGGTGGGCGCCGTCGAGCTTGTCCTGGCATACAACCGGAACCGCTGTGCCTGGCCACCGAACGATTTCCAGGCGTCCTCGAGGAACGAGTTGTCGGCCTGGTGGGCTATCGCCGCGTGGAACTGCTCGTCGGCCCGGAGGAAGCTCGTGAGCGGAGGGCTGCCGGGGAGGTGGGCCCCACTCTCGAGGTGGCCGATGGTCGCGGCCAGGCGGTCGAGGAACTCCGGGGTCACCCGCAGGGCCGCCTCGAAGGCGAGGGCCGGCTCGAGGACCAGGCGGGCGTCCATGATCTTCCGGAGATCCTCCATGCTGGGAAGCGGCGCCACCCGGTACCCCTTGTGGGCCTCCCGCAGCACCAGTCCCGTGGATTCGAGCCGGGCAAGCGCCTCTCGCAGCGGAGTCTGGCTGACCTCGAACTCCCGGGCGAGATAGACGAGATTGAGCACCTCGTCCGGTTCCCGACTGCCGTCGAGGAGCTGCCCGAGAAGCGCACTGTGGACCCGGTCGGCGAGGGGCTGCCGGGTGGTCTGACGCGGGGGTGTCCGGCTCACTCGATGGTGAAGGAGAGCTCGGCGACCCCGTCGATGCCGGCCATCACCGTGCTGCCGCGGGTCAGCGCCCCCACCCCGGCCGGGGTGCCGGTGAAGATGAGGTCGCCGGGCTGCAGGGTGACGGACCGGGAGAGGTGCGCGATGATCTCCGGCACCGCCCAGATCTGGTCGGCGAGGTCACCCTCCTGCCGCGGCGAGCCGTCCACGCTCAGCCAGATCCGGCCCCGGTCGGGATGCACTCCGTCGCCGACCGGGCTGAGGGGCGAACACGGCCCCGAGAAGTCGAAGCCTTTCGCGAGGTCCCACGGGCGCCGGAGGTTCTTCGCCTCGGACTGCAGATCGCGTCGCGTCAGGTCCACTCCGACGCCGTAGCCCCACACGGCATCGAGGGCGTCGGCCGGGTCGATGGCTGCGCCGCCCTTCCCCAACGCCACGACGAGTTCCACCTCGTGGTGGAGATCCGCGGTCTGCGGCGGATAGGGGACCACCGGTCGGGCATCCCCCGAGGCCGCCGGCCGCGGCGCGAAGACGGCGTCGGCGGGTTTCAGGAAGAAGAACGGGGGCTCCCGGTTCGGATCGGCACCCATCTCGCGCGCATGATCACCGTAGTTGCGTCCGACGCAGAACACGCGCCGGACGGGGAAGAGCGTCCCGCCACCACTGACCGGGAGGCTGGGGGGCGTCGGAACCGGGAGGACGTACGTCATGGAGCTCCTTGCAGGGTTGGTGGCCGGAACCAGGGACGGGGGTGCACCACGAGTGATTAACATGTTACTTATGGCAATGATGCTTTCGGCACCCCGGTCCCTCGTCCCCGAGCTCCAGGCCCGCGGTGTGAGGGACGCACGGGACGATGCGACCTCGCGGGCCGTCTACTCGAGCGACGCGTCACTGTACCGGGTGCAGCCGGCGGCCGTCGTGTTCCCCCGGCACCTGGACGAGGTGCTCACCACCCTCGAGGTCTGCCGGGAACGCGGGATCCCATTCACGTCCCGGGGCGCAGGCACGTCGCTGGCCGGCAACGCGATCGGCCCCGGCGTCGTCGTCGATTTCAGCCGGCACCTGAACCGCGTCCTCGATCTCGACGCGGACGCCCGCACCGCCGTCGTCGAACCCGGGGCGGTCCATGCGACGCTGCAGAAGGCAGCGCTGGCACACGGCCTGCGGTTCGGACCCGACCCCTCCACGCATACGCGCTGCACCGTGGGAGGGATGATCGGCAACAACGCGTGCGGTTCACGCGCCCTCGCCTACGGGCGCACCGCGGACAACGTGACGCACCTCGACGTCGTCACCGGGTCCGGCACGCGGCTCCACCTGGGCGCGGACGGCACTCCGCCGTCGGCCGAGACAGACGCGCTGCGCTCCCTGGTCGGCGCGGAGCTGGGCACGATCCGCACCGAGCTGGGCCGCTTCGGGCGCCAGGTCTCGGGCTACTCGCTGGAGCACCTGCTACCGGAGCGCGGCTTCGACCTGCGGCGGGCGCTCGTCGGCAGCGAGGGGACGCTGGCCGTCGTGCTGGAGGCGGGGGTGCGCCTGGTGGCCGACGCTCCGCACAAGACCATGGTGGTGTTGGGCTTCCCCGACATCGGGGCCGCCGGCGACGCCGTTCCGGCGGTGCTGCCGTTCGCGCCCACGGCCTGCGAAGGCCTGGATTCCCGGATCGTCCAGGTGGTGCGGTCCCGCAAGGGCCCGCAGGCCGTCCCCGAGCTGCCGGGTGGTGCTGCCTGGCTGTTCGTCGAGGTGTCCGGCGACGACCCTCTCGAGGTGGCCGACCGCGCCCGGCTCGTCGCCGGGATCGGCGCCGCCCGGCACTCGAGGATCATCACCGATGCGCGGCAGGCCGCCGCCCTGTGGCGTATCCGTGAGGACGGGGGAGGGCTCGCCGGGCGCTCGCCGGCAGGCGCCCCCGCGCACGCCGGCTGGGAGGACTCCGCCGTGCCGCCCGAGACCCTCGGGGACTATCTCCGCGAGTTCGACGAGCTGCTCCTCGTGCACTCCCTCACGGGATTCCCCTTCGGACACTTCGGGGACGGGTGCGTCCACATCCGCCTCGACTTCCCGTTCCAGCGCGACGACGGCGCGGCGGCATTCCGCGCGTTCCTGACCGACGCGGCGGAACTGGTCGCCCGCTACGGGGGGTCCCTTTCCGGCGAACACGGGGACGGACGGGCCCGCAGCGAACTCCTCCCCTTCATGTACTCGCCCGCGGCGATCGGCCTCTTCGGACGGGTGAAGGGGATCCTCGACCCGGACAACATCCTGAACCCCGGCATCCTCGTGAACCCCGAGCCCCTGGACGCGAACGTGCGCGTGGCGGAGGCCGGGCCGTTGCGGACCGGTCTCGGGTTCGGCTACCACCAGGATGCGGGCGACTTCAGCCAGGCGGTGCACCGGTGCACGGGAGTGGGCCTGTGCCGTGCGGCGCACGCGGACAACAGCGCCGTGATGTGCCCGTCCTACATCGCCACCCTCGAGGAGAAGGACTCGACCCGCGGCCGCGCCAGGGCGCTCCAGGAGATGATCAACGGGAGCGCCACGGGGCGCGCCGCCGGAGCGGGCAAGCCCAACTGGCGCGCGGCAGAGGTACACGACGCACTCGACCTGTGCCTCTCCTGCAAGGGCTGCTCGTCGGACTGCCCCACGGGAACGGACATGGCGGCGTACAAGGCCGAGGTGCTCCATCAGAGCTACAAGGGCCGACTGCGTCCGGCCTCGCATTACTCGCTGGGCTGGTTGCCGCGCTGGGCCGGACTTGCGGCGCGGGCGCCACGGGCGCTGAACTTCCTGATGCGCCTGCCCGGCATCCGTCAGGCCGGTCTGCGGATGGCAGGGGTGGACCAGCGCCGGAACATCCCGGCCTTCGCACCCCAGACCTTCCACTCCTGGTTCCGGAGCCGTTCGTCGCGCCCTGCACCTGCGGGCCGACCCGTGATGCTGTGGGCCGATTCCTTCACCGACAACTTCTCACCCGAGGTGGGACGGGCCGCGGTGCGCGTCCTCGAAGCAGCGGGTTACGAAGTGTTGCTCCCCGAGAAGCCGCTGTGCTGCGGGCTGACCTGGATCTCCACGGGACAGCTCGATTCCGCGCGGAAGACGCTGCACTCCACCGTCGAGGTGCTGAACCGGTCGGTCGCCGAAGGCATCCCGATCGTGGGCCTCGAGCCGTCCTGCACGGGCGTGCTGAGATCGGACGCCGTGGAACTGCTGGGAACCGAGGCCGCCGGTGCCGTGGCGCGGTCCACGCACACCCTCGCGGAATTCCTGGGGACAGTCCCCGGCTACGAGCCGCCCTCCCTGGACGGAACCGTGGTGGTGGCGCAACCGCACTGCCACCACCACGCCGTCATGGGCTGGAGCCCCGACGCGGCACTGCTGGAGCGGGCCGGCGCGACCGTCCAGAAGCTGGGCGGGTGCTGCGGGCTCGCCGGCAACTTCGGTGTGGAACGCGGACACTACGAGATCTCGGTCACGATCGCCGAACAGCAGCTCCTGCCGGCCATCCGGTCCGCGGAGGACGCCGTGGTACTCGCGGACGGGTACTCGTGCCGCACCCAGATCGAGGACCTGAGCGAGCGCCGCGGCATCCACCTGGCGCAGCTGCTCGATCCCGCGGCACCCCCCCGACCCGGCGAGGTTCCCTAGGCGGACCCGCGGCGGAGGCGGAGCGCGGTGTGGGTCAGGTGAGGGCCCGGCGTCGTCAGCCTGGCTCCTGGATCAGGTTCCGTGGAACGCTCCGCTCCGGGAGTGCGGTGCTCTGGAGGAACCGGAAGTCGCACCCCTCGTCCGCCTGCGTCACCTCCGACACGTACAGCTTCCGGTACCCGCGCGTCGCGACCGGGGCGGAGGGCGGGCCCAGGGCGTCCTCGCGGCGGCGCAGTTCCTCGGGGGAGACGTCGAGGTGGATCAGGCGGCGGCTGACGCTCAGGGTGATGGTGTCGCCGCTCTGCACGAGCCGCAGCGGCCCGCCGATCGCGGACTCCGGTGTGACATGGAGGACGACGGCGCCGGCGGCGGTACCCGACATGCGGCCGTCCGAGATACGCACCATGTCCTTCACCCCCTGCGCCGCCAGTTTCCTCGGAATGGGGAGGTAACCGGCCTCCGGCATGCCGGGCGCTCCGACGGGGCCGATGTTCCGCAGCACGAGGACATCCTCGGCGGCGACGTCGAGGGCGTCGTCGTCGATCCGTGCCGCGAGGTCCGCGGTGTCCTCGAAGACCACGGCACGGCCCGTGTGCTCCAGCAGGTGCGCCGACACCGCAGCCTGCTTGATGATGGCACCGCCCGGCGCGAGGTTGCCGCGCAGGAAGGCCAGGCTGCCTTCCGGATACACCGGGTCGGTGAGCGGACGCACGATGTCCGAGGGGAAGCCGGGCCCCGCGGCGTCCAGTTCCTCGCCCAGGGTGCGGCCCGTCACGGTGGGGGCGTCGCGATGGATGAGGTCCCCGAGCTCGCGCAGCACGGCGGGCACGCCGCCGGCCCGGTGGAAATCCTCCATGTAGTAGGTGCCCGTCGGCTTCAGGTCCACCAGGACGGGCGTCTCCGTGCTCATCCGGTCCAGGTCCTCCGGCTCGAGGCGGATCCCGAGGCGGCCGGCGACGGCGGTCAGGTGGATGATCGCGTTCGTGGATCCGCCGATGGCCAGCAGGACCCTCAGCCCGTTCTCGAAGGCCTCCTGCGTGAGGATGGTGCCCATGTCCGTGCCACGGGCGGCGAGGGCCACGGCCTCGGTCCCGGTCCGTTCGGCGATCCGCACGCGGTCGGCCGTCACGGCGGGCGGACTCGCACTCCCCGGAAGGGCCATGCCCATGGCCTCGGTGAGGCAGGCCATGGTGCTGGCCGTGCCCATGACCGAGCAGGTGCCCACGCTCCCCACGAGCCGTGAGTTGACGTCGTCGATCTCCTGCCGATCGATCTCGCCGCTGCGGTACTTCCCCCAGAAGGCGCGGCAGTCGGTGCACGCACCGACGCGCTGCCCGCGGTGCCCGCCCGTCAGCATCGACCCCGTGACCAGCGTGATCGCCGGGACGCCCGCCGATGCCGCGCCCATCAGCTGCGCGGGTACCGTCTTGTCGCAGCCCCCGATGAGGACGACGGCGTCCATGGGCTGGGCGCGGATCATCTCCTCGGTGTCCATCGACATGAGGTTGCGCAGGAACATGCTGGTGGGCTGTGAGAAGCTCTCGTGGAGCGAGATGGTCGGGAAGTCGACCGGCAGGCCGCCGGCCATCAGCACCCCGCGCTTCACGGCCTCGAGCAGCGCGGGCATGTTGCCATGGCACGGGTTGAAGCCGCTGCCCGTGTTGATGATCCCGATGACCGGCTTGTCCAGCGCGTCGTCGGAGTATCCGGCACCCTTGATGAACGCCTTGCGCAGGAAGAGCGAGAACTCCGCGTCGCCGTAGCTCGTGAGGCCGCGCCGGATCCCGGAGGCCCGGCCGGCGGGAGCAGCAGATCCAGTCATCGGGCGGCTACCGGAACGCCGGGATGCCCGTGATGTGGTTGCCGAGGATCAGCGTGTGCACCTCGTCGGTCCCCTCGTAGGTGCGCACGCTCTCCAGGTTGTTCGCGTGGCGCAGCGGGGAGTAGTCGAGGGTGACGCCGTTCCCGCCCAGCATCGCGCGGGCCTCGCGGCAGATCTCGATGGCCTCGCGGCAGTTGTTGAGCTTCCCCACCGAGATCTGGTGGGGTTGCAGCTTCCCCGCATCCTTGAGGCGTCCCACCTGCAGGGCCAGCAGCATCCCCTTGTTGATCTCCAGGGCCATGTTGACGAGTTTGAGCTGGGTGATCTGGTAGCCGGCCAGCGGCCTGCCGAACTGCAGGCGCTCCTTCGAGTAGTCGAGTGCGGCGTAATAGCTGTCGCGCGCGGCTCCCATCGCGCCCCAGATGATGCCGTACCGGGCCTCGTTGAGGCATTCGAAGGGGCCGCGGAGCCCCTTCGCCTTCGGGAGCAGCGCGGTGCCGGGCAGCCGGATGTCGGTGAGCTCGACGTCGCACTGGATCGAGGCGCGCATGGAGAGTTTCTGCAGGATCGGGGTGGCCTTGAACCCCGCGCTGTCGGTCGGCACCACGAACCCGCGGACGCCGTCGTCGGTCATCGCCCAGATGATGGCCACCTGCGCCACCGAGGCCAACCCGATCCACCGCTTGCTGCCGTTGAGGATCCAGTCGTCGCCGTCCCGCCGGGCGAAGGTGAGCATGCTGCCGGGGTCGGAACCGCCGGTCGGCTCGGTGAGGCCGAAGCAGCCGATCACCGACCCGGCGGCCATCCTCGGCAGCCATTCGTTCTTCTGTTCCTCCGAGCCGTGCTTCGCGATGGCGCTCATGGCCAGGGAGCCCTGCACGCTGACGAAGGTGCGTAGCCCGGAGTCGCCGGCCTCGAGTTCCAGGGCCGCGAGCCCGTATTCGACGGAACTCCGGCCGGGGCAGCCGTAGCCCTTGATGTGCATGCCGAGGAGCCCGAGTTCGGCCATGCGCGGCACGATCTCCAGGGGGAACTCGGCGCGGTCGTACCAGTCGGCGATGTTCGGCTTGATGGCGGAGTCCACGAAGCCGCGCACGCGGTCACGCAGGGCACGCTCGTCGTCGGTGAGCAGTGCGTCGATGTCGAGAAGGTCCGAAGGGTCGGTCATGGGTCTACTTTCCGGTAGCGGGCTGGAGGTGGGGCGTGAAGGTTGCTCCGTCGTGTTCACCGAGGAGCGGGGGCACCCGCGTGTAGTTCGCGGGGGTCGCGGAGAGTCGGATCGGGTTGGCCACCTGCTGGCTGGTGCGTCCGGTGGCGGCGTCGGTGATCTCGATGACCGGGGCCAGCCCCAGGTCCTCGGCGAGGGAGAGCGCCTCGGCGACGGAATTGACCTTACCGGCGGGCACCCCCGCCGCACTGAGGAGCTGTGCCCATTCGGCGGCGCTCCTGGTGCCGAGTTGCTCCTCGAGCAGGACCTTGAGGGCGTCGCGGTGCGCCACGCGCTGCGCATTGCCCCGGAAACGGGGGTCGGCCGCGAGTGCCGGTACCCCGAGGACGCGCACCAGCGCCTCGAACTGCCTGTCCGTCCCGACGGCGATCGCCAAGGGGCCGTCGGCCGTCTGCAGGGTCTCGTAGGGCGCGATGCTGGGGTGGGCGTTCCCCATCCGCTGGGGCGCCTCGCCGGTGGCCAGTGTGCTCGATGCCTGGTTGACCAGCCCGGAGAGCAGGGAGGACAGGAGGTTGACCTCCACGCGCTGGCCCCGACCAGTGGCCTCCTTGGAACGCAGGGCGGCGAGGATCCCCACCACGGCGTTCTGGCCGGTGACCACGTCCACGAGCGCCACCCCCACCTTGCTCGGCTCGGAGTCCTGCGAGCCGGTGACGCTCATCAGACCTCCCACGGCCTGGACGAGGAGGTCGTAACCGGGCAGGTGCGCTCCGCCGGTGCTGCCGAACCCGGTGATGGAGCAGTACACCAGGTCCGGTCGCCGCCCGGCGAGGGATGCGTAGTCCAGTCCGAAACGCTGCATGACCCCCGGGCGGAAGTTCTCGATGACGATGTCGGCTTCCAGTGCGAGGGCGAGGGCCCGCGCCAGTCCCTCCTCGGTGGCGAGGTCGCAGACCACCGAGCGCTTGTTCCGGTTCACGCTGGAGAAGTAGGTGCCCACGCCGTGTTCGTCGACCGGCGGGACCCAGGAGCGCGTGTCGTCCCCGGCCGGGCTCTCCACCTTCAGGACGTCCGCCCCGAAATCGGCGAGCATCATGGAGGCGAACGGTCCGGCGAGTACCCGCGAGAAATCCGCCACCTTCAGCCCCTCCAGCGGACCGGGCAGGGGGCTTCCCTCCGGTGCCGTGCCGTCCGGCGGGTTTTCCGTGTTCGTGCTCAAGATGCGTCCTTCGAGAAGTGTGTCTGCAGCCCTAGCTGGACGCAGTGACGGGGTTGCTGAGCACGCCGACGCCGGAGACGCGGCACTCGGCCGTGTCCCCGGGGGTGACGTGGATGGCGCCGGGTGTCCCGGTGGAGATGATGTCGCCGGGGTAGAGCGGCATCACCTTGCTGTGGAAACTGATCAGGTACGCGGGGTCGTAGCGCATGTGGGAGACCGTGTTGCTGCGCCTCACCTCGCCGTTGACCACGGTGGCGACCTCCATGTCGGCCAGGGTCCCGTCACCCACGGCTTCGGCCAGCGGCACGATCCGGGGGCCGAAGGAGAAGAAGCCCGGGAAGTTCTTGGAGCGGGTCAGGAACCGCGGGTTGCGCTGCAGGATGTCCTCGGCCGTCTGGTCCAGCACGGGTACGACGCCGGCCAGGTAGTCCAGTGCGTCCTCGGGCTCCACGTCGCGGCAGTACCTGCCGATGACCACCGCCACCTCCGCTTCGGTGGTGGTGCGCTCGCTCTGCACGGGGATGGGGATGGCCTCGCCCGGGCCGATGACGGTGTGGTCGCCCTTGATGAACGACGCCGGTTCCTCGGGCACGCCCTCGGAGAGGTCGGAGGCGTGCTCCACGTAGTTCAGCCCGATGCCCCAGAGCATGCGGGGGTGGCGGTAGGGGGCGCCGTAGGCGGCGGCCTCCGGGTCGCTGAAGACGCCGTCGTCGGCGGTCTCGGCCGCGGCGTCGAGCTGCCCGAGGAGATCCCCGGTGAGGACCTCGAGGATGTCGCCGGTGAAACCGGGCAGGAGGTCGTGCACCCGTGCGAGCCCGCGCCGCGGATGGACGACGGCCGCCGTCTCGGCGCCGGGAGTCCCCGGGTCGCTGCCCGGTGAGGTGATGGAGCAGAGGTGCAGGATGCTGGGAGCCATGGAGCTGCCCTTTCGGATCGGGGGACGGGGATCTAGTAGGCGCGGACCATGCCGCCGTCGCACCGGATCTGTACTCCGGTGACGTACGAGGCCGGCGCACTGGCCAGGAAGGTGACGACGGCGGCGAATTCGGCGGGAGTGCCGTACCGGTGGGCCGGGATGCCGGCCTCGGACGCGGCTCGCGCCTCGGCGGGGGTGGCGCCGGTCCGCTTGGCCGCGGCCGCGTCCAGCGACGCGACGCGCTCGGTGTCGATACGGCCGGGAAGGACCATGTTGACGGTCACGCCGTCGGCGGCGACCTCGGCGGCCAGGGTCTTCAGGTAGCCCGCGAGTCCGGCACGGCCCAGGTTCGACAGCGCGAGATTGGGCAGCGGCTGCTGCACACCGCTGGATCCGACGGCCACGATCCGCCCCCAGCCGCGCTCCCTCATGCCAGGGAGCGCCAGGGAGGTGAGCCGCACGTGCTGCAGCAGCAGCTGGTTCACGGCGGCGAGGGCCTGCACATCGGTGATGTCGGCAGCACCGCCGGGGGGAGGCCCGCCGCTGTTGAGGACCAGGACGTCGATCGGCCCGAAGGCGTGCTCCGCGGCCTCCACCAGCGCGGCCGGCGCGCCGTCGTCGTCGAGGTCCATCGCGATCCCGACGGCCGAGGGCAGGCGGGCCGCTTCGGCCTTCACCACGTCCTCGCGGCGGGCGGCGAGGACGACGTTCGCTCCTTCGGCGCCGAGTGCCTGCGCGATCGCGAGGCCGATCCCGGAGCTCGCTCCCGGCACCAGCACGTTCTTTCCGGTCAGTCCGGTATCCATCAGGCGATCTCCATTCGTACTGCGTCGAGGTGCGCGTCGATCAGGTCCGCGAGTTCACGGGGCAACGAGGGTGCGGGGGGTCGGACCGCCGCGTCGGCGATGATCCCACGACGGCGCAGGATCTCCTTGCGCAGGGCGAGGCCCACGCCGGGCTGGCCCTCGAAGTTCGCCAGGGGCAGCCACGGTGCGAAGGCGGTGCGGGCACCGGCGAAGCCGCCGTCGGCGAAGGCCGTCAGCGCGATCTGCAGTCCTTCGGGGTGGGAGAACCCCGTCATGGCACCGGCCGCACCCGCCGTGAGTTCGTCCAGCAGGCCCACGCCGCCCAGCCCGCCGTAGACGGGGACGTCCGTGGAGCGGGTCAGCTTCGCGATCGCGGACGCCGTGGGGGGCGCTTCCGACTTCACGGCGACGATGAACTCGCACTGGTCCAGGACGCGCAGGATCTGTTCGGCGGTGATCTTCACGCCGGAGGCCACCGGGTAGTCCTGCAGCACGATGCCCGCACCCGTGGCGCGGTGGACGGCCGTCAGGTGGGCGGCCAGCACGTCCGGGTCGCCGGTGTTCGCCTGGACCATGAGCGCGGCGAGGTTGCTGCCGGCGGCCGTCACGGCGGTGGAGGCCTGCTCGATGGCGACGGCGGTGGTGCGGGCGGACAGCCCGACGACGAGCGGGGTGCTTCCCGCCTCGTCGGCGACCGTGCCGACGACGAGGGACTGCTCGGCGGCGGTCAGCGACGCGCCCTCGCCGAAGACTCCGAGGACCACCATCCCGGTGGCGGACAGCCCGGTGTACAGCTGGACCTCACGGCGGAGCGAGTCGGTGTCGACGGCGAGGTCGGCTCCGCTGAACGGTGTGGCCAGCACCCCCCAGAGTCCGGGGGACAGGTGCGGGAGCGGTTCGGTCATGGGGATGTTCCTTTCAGGGGAGTTCCTCCAGCGTTGGCGGCCGGATGGGGAGTGGTGTCGGGCGGAGCCGCTGCCGCCGACCGCGCTGCGCGGATGGTCCGGCGGCCGAGCCGGAACGTCGCGGCAGCCAGCAGCGCGACGACGGCGGCGGTCAGCCAGCCGACCCGGTAGGAGGTGGCGGCGACGAGGAAACCGAAGAGCAGGGGGCCGGCCGCAGCGCCGAGGGACAGCCCGGTCTGCAGCACTCCCGTGGCCGACGCGGCGCCCTGCCGGTTGTCGCGCACCACGGCGAAGTGGACGAGTCCGGGCCAGGTCCAACCCGCGGCGTAGGTCAGCAGCGCTCCGCAGAGGAACGCGGCGGAGGAGCCGAAGGCCAGGAGGACGTAACCGCCCACGCCGATCGTCAGCAGGTTGGCCACCAGGATGTAGGGGCTGCGTTCGGGGTAGCGGTCCATGGCGGCGCCGAGCACGATGCGGATCACGAGCCCCAGCAGCGCGGCGCCGGCGAAGAGGTACCCTGCCGCGCTGGGCGACATCCCGGATTCCACGGCCGAATCGACGAGGAACACCCCCATGGAGGTGGCGGCCGCCGCAGCGAGGCCGGCACCGACGGCCAGCAGCACGAGTCCGCGCCGGGGGGTCCCCCGGTCGGCCGGTGCGGCCGGTCCCGTCATCGGGCGGTCCGGTCCTTGCGCGGTGAGGCCGGCCCACAGGGCCAGCGCCACGGCCAGGACGACGCCCAGCGCGAAGGCGTACCGCCAGCCCAGGACCAGGGCGATGCCCGGGACGGCGAGGCCCCCGATCAGGCCGGCGGCGGGGATGGAACACTGCTTGATCCCGAAGGCGAGCCCCAGCCGGCCGGGAGCCACCGCCCGCGAGATCCCGAGGTTCGCGGCGGGCTGCGCCAGGCCGTTGGCCAGGCCGCCCACCACGAGCGCTGCGATCAGCACCCCGAACGTCGGCGCCAGGCCGGCTCCCCCGAGGGCGACAGCGGCCAGGACGGCGGAGGCCATCACCCCCCTCGCCGCGCCGATCCGCTGCACGAGCCGGCCGAGCCGCCGTGCGGCGACCCCGGAGACCGCGAACAGGGTGGCGGCGGCGATGCCCATCTGGGCAGGACCGATGTCCAGATCGTCCCGGATCTGCACGGCGAGGGCGCCGACCAGGAACGCGGGCAGCACGCCCAGGGTGGTCACGGTGACCGCCTGGAACAGGGTGCCGCCCGCGCCCGGCGGCTGTGCGGGAGTCACGACGAGTCGGCTCCCGTGCGGTGGGTCCCGTCCGCAGTGCCGTCCGTCCCGGTACGGGGGGTCTGGCCGACGGCCGTGGAACCACCCACGGCGGGAGTGCCGGGGGTGCCGGTAGCGCCGGACGCGGAGAGGTCGGCGGGTGCTTCGTCCTCGTCCGTGCGGTGTCCGTGCATCCTGAGGCCGATGAGATGCACGACGACGCCAACGGTAATGATCGCCGCTCCGATGCCGATGTACATGGGCTCCATGACGAGCATCGGCAGCGAGCCGAGCCCGAGCAGGATCCGCTCGGGCCAGCGGGCGGGGCCGAACAGCCAGGCTCCGGTCGCGACGGCGAGCGCGCCCACCGCCAGCAGGGAGACGGCGAAGGCCAGTGCGATGGTGGCGATCCCGCCCTGCAGCAGCAGCCCGACGCCCGATCCGGAGAGTACGAAGATGAACGGGACGAGGAACGCCGAGAGGGTGTAGCGCCAGGTGAGCCACATGGTCTTGATCGGCTTGCCGCCGGTGATGGCGGAGGCGGCGAAGGGCGAGAGCGCCGTGGGGGGCGAGACCTCGCTGAGGACCGAGTAGTAGAAGATGAACATCGCCGCGGCGTACGCGGGCACTCCGACGTCCTGCAGGGCGGGCCCGATGATGACCCACGAGATGATGAAGCTCGCCGTCACGGGGACCGCCAGTCCCAGCAGGATCACCGAGATGGCCGAGAAGACGGCCGTCAGGAGCAGGCTGCCGCCGGCGAAGTCCACGATGATGTTGGCGAGCTTCAGGCCCAGGCCGGTCAGGGTCATGACGCCGACGATCAGTCCTGCTGCGGCCATGACGGGGATGACCGACAGCGCTCCCGTGGCGCCGGTGGCCAGGGCATCGAAGATGCGTCGGGGGGTCATCCAGGAGGCGCGGTCGAGGAAGCTGAGGACGAACGCGAGGATCGTGGCGTACACGACCGCACGGAACGGCGTCATGCCCATGGCCATGAACACGACGATGGCGACGAGGGAGCTGAAGTGGTAGCCGAAACGCAGGAGCAGTTTGCCCACGGGCTTGACGTCGAAGTCGACGGCCCGGGTCTTGAACCGGCGTGCATCCATCTCGATGGCCAGGATGATGCCGAAGTAGTAGAGGACGGTGGGGATGGTGGCCCAGATGAGCACCTGGAGGTAGGAGACACCGAGGAGGGCTGCGATGATGAAGGCTGCCGCACCGAGGGTGGGCGGGGACATGATGGCGCCGATGCCGGCGGCGGCGAGGATGGCACCGCCGTGCTCCTTCGGGTAGCCGGCCTTGCGGAGCAGGGGCCAGGAGATACCGCCGAGGGTGACGGTCGTCGCGACGCCCGAGCCCGAGACCGTGCCGAGCAGGAACCCGGCGAGGGTCACGGTGCGGCCCGGCCCGGACTTGGACTGGCCGAAGGCCGAGAAGGAGAGGTCGATGAAGAACTTGGTGGCCCCGGATGCCCCGAGGACGGCCCCGTAGATGGTGAACAGGATGATGTAGGTCGCCGCTACATCGGTGGGGACGCCGAAGAGCCCCTGCGTGCCCATGACGTTGTGGCCGACGAGGCGGACCCAGTTGAAGGACGAGGTGTTGAACGGGGCTGGGACGAGCGAGCCGAAGGACGCGTAGGCGAAGAAGCCCACGACCACCAGAGGCACGAGGATTCCGACGGTCCGGCGGGACGCCTCGAGGGTCACGAGGATGGCGATTACGCCCATGGCCAGGTCGAGGTAGGTGGGGGTGATCGCGCGCCGGAAGAAGCCGTCCCAGTCGGAGATGATGTAGAGGAACGGTACGAGCGCCACGAGCGCGAGGGCCCAGTCGACGATGCCCGGGTTGTCGCCCGCCCTCCTCGCCTTCGAGGATTCCGATCTTCCCCAGCCCCGGTAGACCAAAAAGGTCAGGGACAGGCCGATCCCGAGGAACAGCGGGAGGTAGAACTGGGTCGGCATGGGGTTGAACACCCAGTAGAGGGCCAGGAGCGAGAGCCCCGCGCCGGCGATCTTGATCAGCAGGGAGGGGAGCCCGGTGAGGTGCCGCGCGGGTTTCTCCGCCTCGAACTCGGCGATCAGCGCCTCTTCGTCGATGACGTCCTCCCGCTCGAGGGGGCTGATCGGATCGTCCTCCTTCGCCCGCGCGAGGTCCGCATGCCCGGGCGCCTTGTGCGTGGGGGCGGGGTCTGAAGCATGCGCCTTCACGGCGCCGTTGCCGTCTGGTCGCTCGGTCATGGTCTCTCCTTGAGATGTAGCTCGACGAACGGGTTGTCGTCGTCGACTAGGCTCCACAGTTCGAGTGGTGGAGCGCCTTGCACGTGCAGGGTGCGCTGTCCGAGGTCGGTCGCCGCGATCGAGAGCTCCTCGAACACGGCGGGCCTCGCCGGGTCCGGCTCCACGACCCATTGCCGGCGGTCACCTTCCCCGGCGGCCGACGGGACGCCGGGAACTGCGTAGTACTCCTCGAGCACCGCGAGCTGGTCTGCCGCGATCTGGTCGAGCACGAAGGTGCCGTCCGGTCCGAGGACGTAGCGTTCCTCGGCTCGGGTGCCGTAGAGAGAGTTGCGGTAGCTCACGGAGAAGCTGGTTCCGGTGAGCGGAACGCTCGCCAGCTCGCCGTCGTCGTTGGTGATGCTGATGGACGCGTCCGGCTGCGCGGACGCGCTCGCGAACCCTCCTCCCAGCATGCCGAGGCATGCGAGGGAGACGACGACGGCGGCCGGCTTCCGCATGGCCTAGCCTGCGGCCTCGTCGAAGTAGGTCTGGGCGCCCGGGCAGGTCTCGACGTAGGAGATGTCGCCTGCGGTGGTGGCATCGAGCTCGACGGCCGCGGGGTGGACCTTGATGAGGGCCTCCTCGTTGTCGAAGATCGCCCGGGTGATGTCCTGCTGCAGCTGCTCGTCCATCGTGGGGCTGGCGACCAGCAGGTTCGGTGAGGCGATGGCGGGAACGGCTTCGGTCTGGCCCTCGTAGGTGTTGGCGGGGATGTCCTCGGCGACGTAGTACTCGCCGTATTCGGTGGCCAGGGGCTCTGCGTATTCGCCGATGGGCACGAGCACCATGTCGCCGTCGCTGGCGAGGTCGATGAGCGCGCCCGTAGGAAGTCCGCCGGACCAGAACCCGGCGTCGATGGTGCCGTCCCGTAGGGCGGCCACGGTCTCCGCGGCGCCGAGCTGGCGGCGTTCCACTCCGCTCTCGGGATCGATCCCCGCGGCCTCGAGGATGCGCAGTGCTGCGACCTCGGTGGCCGAACCGGGCGCTCCGACGGAGATGACCTTCCCTGCCATGTCCTCGACGGACTGGATCCCCGTCCCGTCGACGCTGACGGCCTGCATGAAGTTGTTGTAGATGTTGCCGAGCGAGCAGACCTCCACGGCGTTGCCCTCGAATTCCCCGACCCCCTCCACGGCGTCGGACACCACGTCACCCACCGAGAAGGCGAGCTGGGCGGAGCCGTTCTGGATGAGGAGCATGTTGTCCACGGAGGCGTTGGTCTCCTGGACGGTGGCGTCGTAGCCTTCGATGTTGTCGCGGATCACCGTGGCGAATCCGCCGCCCAGGGGGTAGTAGACGCCGCCGGTGCCGCCCGTCGCGATGGACAGGGCACCGCCGCCGCCTGCCTCGGCCCCGCCTCCTCCGCCGCTGGTGGCGGGCTCGGGGCTGCCGCAGGCCGAGAGGAAGAGCGCGGGGGCGATCAGTGCTGCGGCGCAGAGACGCTTCCGGCTTCGCTGGTATGTGGTCATGGACTTGATCCTTTGCTGTCGGTGATGACTGGTTCTTCGGGGGGAGGGAAGCCGGGGTGGTGCTGGTCGTCAGGGCCCGGTGCCGGGCGCCGGGACGTCCCCGACGGCGAGGAGGCCCGCGAGCATCCGGTAGTAGCCCACCAGCAGGGACAGCTCGGCGACTCCGGCGTGCCCGAAGTGCGACAGCACGCGGGCATGGGTGTCGTCGTCCACGGTGGTGTCCTGCAGGAGCACGCGGGTCAGGTCGAGCGCGGCACGTTCGGCGGGGGAGAGGGTGGGCGGCATGCTGCCCGCCCTGAGGTGTTCCAGCTCGGCCTCGTCGATCCCCACGGTCGCTGCCACCCGGCTGTGGGCATACCACTCGTAGGCAGAGTCGAGGTCTGCGGAGATCGCGCAGATGACGAGCTCACGGAGTCGTCCGTCGAGGGCACTGTCGAAGCGGAGGACGGCACCGAGCGCCTGGACGGCATTGCCGAGGGTCGGGGCGAGGAGCATCGCGTTGAAGGGGCCGGCGAGGGAGCCGTCGTCGTAGACCACCGTGAACGTCCCGTTGCCCCGCGGGGGTCCTGCGACGGAGTCGTAGACGGCGCGCTGTTCCGCGGAGAGTTCCGCCGGAGTGAGCAGCGGGAACCGCCCGGCGGCCTGCGGCCTCGTCGTGTCGATGGCGTCAGACAAGGGTCCGCCCTCCGTCCACATAGAGGACATGGCCCGTGACGAAGGCAGACTGCCGGGACGCGAGGTAGAGCACGGGGCCGGTGAGGTCATCGACGGTGCCGAGCCGGCCGGCCGGGACCATGCCCGTATAGTGCTCGCGCACGCCCGGCCGATCGAGGTAGGCGGTGGTCAGGGCCGTCTCGACGTACCCCGGCGCGATCGCGTTGACCGTCACTCCGCTGGCCGCCCACTCGCGCGCCATCACACGGACGAGCTGGTTCAGTCCGCCCTTGCTCGCGGCGTAGGGCCCGTGGTCGGGATGGGCGAGCAGGCTCGAGACCGAGGAGCAGTAGATCTGCCTGCCGTATCCGGCGTCGACCATGATGCGGCCGGCGGCCCGGCCGAGGCGGAAGGCGCTCGACAGGTTGACGTCGAGGATCCTGTCCCAGTCCTCGTCCAGGGTGTCGAGGACAGGCACCCGGTGGTTGATGCCGACCGCGTGCACGAGGACATCCAGGCCCCCGAGCTCCGTCCGGGCGGCACGCACCGCCTGCTCACACCCGTCGGTGGTCGTCAGGTCGGCGGCGATGGAGGCCGTACCGGCGAAGGCCGCCAGGCGTTCCGTGTTCTGATCCGCGATGAGTACGCGTGCTCCGGCCTGGAGAAAGGCTTCCGCGCAGGCCGCGCCGATACCGCCGGCGCCGGCCACCAGCACACGCTGATCCTTCATACCAAGCCAGTCAGCCAAAGGAAGCATCTCCGATTCATTGGGCAGTAAGCATGGGTACCTGTGCGGTACCGAGGTCCGTCGATGCACCTCCCTGGAGACTGTATACAATTTCGGAGCAGAATGTAACCCGCGTCACACCATCTGCTTCAACCAGTCTCCCCGTCAGGCCTCGCGAGCGGAACCGACTTCCAGGAAGGTTCTGAGGGCTTTCACTGCGTGCTCACGGTGCTCATCGAGCAGTAGAATGAGCTTTTCGGCGTCCCGCTCCGCGAACGCCTCGATGATCAGGGCGTGTTCGTGCTCCACGCGGGCACGGTTCGACTCCGCTCCGTAGTAGACGAACCTGTAGGCATCGGTCGCGTCCCACAGGATCGTGATGATCCGTTCCAGCCGCGGCATCCCGGCTGCTCCTACGAGCAGGAAATGGAACCGCCGGTTCGCCTCGGTCATCTTCAGCAGGTCCCCGGCGCTGCTCGCCGTCTCCACGTCCCTGGCAGCAGTCCTCAGGTCGTCGAGGACGGTGCTGCCGAGCTTCTTCGACAACGCGACCCGCGCCGCCTCCCCCTCGAGGAGCTGCCGGATCCGGTACACCTCCAGCAGGTCCGTGAGGGAGAGGGTGGCCACCCTGTGGCCGCGGTGGGGTTCGTAGTCGACCTGTCCCTCGGACTCGAGGGTCTTCAGTGCCTCACGGAGAGGAACACGGCTGACGCCGAACCGTTCCGCCAGGGCGTCCTGGCGCAGTGGCTGTCCGGGCAGGAACTCACCGGCGATGATCGCCCGGCGGAGTTCGGCGAGGACGAAGGCCTGTGCGGTCGGCGGGCGTCGGGAGCCTCCCGTGACGTTGCCCGTCATGAAACCAGTCCACCCAGTTCGGCTCTCATCGTCCGAAGTCTAGCCCGCGCGTGCCATGGCCCGGTCGCGGTGCCCTTCGACGCCGGGAGGGGGCAGCGCCCGATCGCGCGGTGGTCCACTGAGTGCCCCCTTCGCGGGATGACGGTCCGGTGGCCTAGCCCTTCTCGGCGCCGGCGGTGAGCCCTCCGGTGAGGAGCCGTTCGGTGGAGAAGAACACGATGATGATCGGCAGGGTCAGGACGACGGAACCGGCCATGAGGACCGTGGTGGGTATCTCGGCGCTACCGGACAGTTGCGACAGCCCGAGGGAGACCGTCCAGCTGTCGCGTCGTTCGACGAGGAACAGGAGTGCGAACAGGAATTCGTTCCAGGCGATCATGAAGATGAAGAGTCCGGTCGCCATGATCGAGGGCAGGACGAGGGGGAGGCTGATGCGTCGGAGGATGCCGATACGGCTGAGACCGTCGACGAGGCCCGCTTCCTCGACGGATACCGGCACGGTTTCGAGGTAGTTGCGGAGCATGTAGATGGCGACGGGGACCGTTTGCGCAATGTAGACCAGGACAAGGCCTACCAGTGATCCGCGGAGTCCGAGGCGCGTGAACAGGACGAACAGGGGGATGGCCATGACGATCGCCGGGAACAGGTAGGCGGCCAGAAACAGGGCGTTGACCTGTCGGTACCCGAAGAAGGGCAGCCGTGCGACCGCGTAGGCGCCCGGTACGGCGACGAGGAGCGACAGGATGACGGCGCTGATGGCAACGAAGGCACTGTTGAGCAGGAACGTCCCGAATCCCTGACCACCGGCTGATACCGGTGAGAGGACCTGTTCATACGCCCTGAGTGTGAACTCTGCGGGCGTCACGATGATCGACGCGGGATTCCGCAGCAGGGATTCGATCGGCTTCAGGGAGAGCAGGACCATGTAGTAGAAGGGCAGCAGGGTGATGAGCAGGAAGAAGGCGATGACGGTCCAGCGCAGGATGCCCAGGGTCCTGCGTTCGACGGTGTGACGGTTGAAACGCCGGGGTCGAGGTGGGGGTGGACCGACCTCCCGGGTCGCCGGTTGCTGCCTGGTGGGCACGGCGGGGTCGGGTGTCACACGGGCGCTCATAGCCGTTCTCCTCGTCTGCGTAGCAGGACCATGTAGACGGCGAGCATGAGGATCAGGACGAGGGACAGCACGAGGGACTGTGCTGCCGCAGCTCCTACATTGCGCTGGACGGTCAGGAATTCGTAGACGCGGACGCTGGCAACCCCGGTTCCTGCCGCTCCGCCCGTGAGGAGGAAGATGTCGTCGAACTCGTTGAACGTCCAGATGGTGCGCAGGATGGCGAGCAGGGCGATGACGGGCATCAGCTGGGGGAGCACGATGTAGCGGAAGGACTGGAGCGGGCTGGCACCGTCGACCAGGGCTGCTTCCTCCGTCTCTGCCGACAACGCGCCCAGGCGGGCCATGAGGAACAGGAACGCGAACGGGAAGTAGCGCCACCCTTCGAACGCGATCGCGGTGAGCAGCGCAGTGGGGATCGGGAATTCGGCGCCGAAGATCTCGAGGGTCCGTTGGGCTTCGGAGAGGAACGGGATGGGTTGTGCCCAGCCGAACAGCGACTGGCCGGCTTCGTTGACGATCCCGAACTGGGGACTGAGCATCGTGCGCCAGACGAAGGTGACGGCGACGACCGGAGCGACGTAGGGCAGCAGGAACGCGGCGCGGACGAAGGTCCGTCCGCGGAAGGGCTTCCGGACCGCCATCGCGGCGATCAGGCCGAGCGTGATGGACAGGATCACGGATCCCGCCGTGTACACCAGGGTGGTGCCGAGGCTCAGCCACAGTTCACCCGACGCGAAGACGCGCTCGAAGTTCGCCAGCGTCAGGGGCCTCAACGGGCTCGCGGTGCCGATCTCGAGGAGCCGCAGCTGCTGGAATGCGATCAGGATCGACCACAGCAGGGGAAGCACCACGACGGCGAGGACGATCAGCAAGGTGGGCGACATCAGGAGAAAACCCGTGCGGGCATCGCGTTGCGACAGGGTTCGCCGACGCGCCGGGGACCCGGGGGGCACTGACGTCGTTGACACCGGTGGCACGCCCTACTCCTCAGTCAGAAGGTCGCTGCAACGCTGCGCGTCGTCCAGCTCCCGGCATCCGGAGCTCACTGGCCCAGATCGGCTTTGAGGGATTCTGCTTCGTCCTGGGCCTGGTTGGCCGCATCTTCTCCGCTGGTGCCCGAGCTGACCATCGAAGCGATGATCTGTGGAGCGATGAACTGCCCGCTCACCGCTGCTGCAAGGGCACCCTGGCCCTGCGGTATGCCCCACCGATCGAACTGGTTGGTGCTCGTGCTGATCTCGGTGAGGGTTTCGGGAGGGTAGATCGAGGAGAGGAGCGCCTTCGAATCCACGCCGGCTTCGAGGCCCTGCCAGGCATCGCTGTACTCGGTCGGGTTGTCCGCAGTGCCCAGCCGAACCGGGATCTTCCCTTCGGGTGCCACTGCCAACCAGTCCTGATAGCCGTCGCCCATCATGAACGTGACGAGATCCTGCGCTGCGGGGGAGGCGTCGTTGAGGATGTTCCACGAGACGATCTCCCCGTACCCTGCAGGCTGCCCCTGCGGGCCCTCGATGGCTGTCACTATTCCGGTGTTCTCCGCAAGGAACGCCGGATCGTCCGCGCATTCGGCGCAGGTCGGCAACGCGTCGCTGCGCAGCCCTGCGAGTTCGTCGAGGAGGAACGACGACCACACCGTCATGGCGGCATCGCCGGCGAAGTAGCTGGCGCGGGTGGTGTCCGCGTCCTGATTGCCCGGCACCGAATAGTTACGGAGCAGCTCCGAATAGAACGTGAGCGATTCCTGGCACTGATCGCTATCGAGTGTCACGCCGCCGTCATCGCCGACCAGCTCGCATCCATTGGCCAGCGCGAACTGCTCGAAGGTCTGCTGGGTGAAGGAGTCTGCCGGCGCCGTGGCGGCGACGATACCGGCGACCTCGTCCGAGTGCAGCGCTTCAGCTGCCGCCTCGATCGCCTCGAACGTGGTCGGAGCGTCGAGGCCGGCCTGCTCGAACAGGTCCTCCCGGTAGAACAGCAGTTGCGCGAAGGCGTCGCTCGGCACCGAGAGTTGTTCACCGTCGGCCGACGTGAGCTCCAGGGAGCGAGGCGAGAAGGTGTCCGCGCCGAGCTCCTCCACGACTGCAGTGGCCGCCGATGTGTCCAGGAGCCCATCCGTCGACAGCTGATTCATGCCGTTGAGGGACAACGCCCCGATGACGTCGGGGAGTTCGCCCGACGCTGCGGACGAGGACAGTACCGACGTCAGCTGATCCTCGGCGATGGCAACGAGCTCCACCTCGATCCCCGAGGACTCGGTGAATCGATCCATGATGGCCTGCTGGGAGGCGACCCGGTCAGGCAGGTCCTCCGTCGTCCATACCGTCAGCGTGTCGGTCTCGGACGAGGCGTCTCCTGAACTGCCGGAACATGCTGTGACACCCAGGAGGGCGACGGTAATCACTGAACAAAGAGCCGCATACCGATGTCGCATTCCGTGTCCTTCAAACAGTGATGACCCGGAACGCCCTCCCGACTTCGCGGGCGGGCAGGTCTCGGTCATCCTTGATCGACTACCTCACACAGAGCATAGGGCTCGATCAGGCACCAGGCTACAGGCGATGCGGAGGACTGGTCACAGCGCCGACGGGGGAGTATGGCAATGCTCTGACGGGGTGACGGGTGGCCGACTCAGCTGGGCGGCTAAGCTGGCGTCAAGCCGATGAGTGGACAGGGTCTGCTGAGGGCCGGGTGGCGACGGTTCGATGCGGCGAGGGACGAGGGTCTTCCGCCCTGGTGTGGAGATCGTCGGTGAAGAACGCGGTGGTGGGGCAGTCGGGATATCCCGGCATGGCCGGCAGGAGATCGGATGAACACGCGCGAGGATCGGGAGTCCGCACCTGGTGTACCTTCGCCTGCCGAAGGTGGCGTCGACGCCGCGGAGCGTGCGGACGGCTCGGACGGCTCTGGCGGTACGGACGGTCTGGCGCGTCGGCTGGGGGAACTTGCCCGAAGCCTGCATGACGAGTCCGACTTGGACACCCGACTGGTGGATGTGGTGCAGACCGCGCTCCAGCTCATACCCGAGGCGTCCGATGCATCGATCAGTCTGGTGAAGGGCCGCCGCCGCGTCGAGCCGCGTGCAGCCTCGGGTGCTCTCCCGGGTGTCATCGATGATATCCAGAGCGAGATCGGGCAGGGTCCGTGCCTGGATGCCGCATTCCGACAGCGGCTCGTACGGGTGGCGGATATGGGCCGGGACTCCAGGTGGCCCATTTTCGCCCGGCGGGCATGGGACGCCGGTGCGCGGAGCATGCTCTGCTTCCAGTTGTTCGTCGAAGGGGACACGATGGGTGCCCTGAACCTCTATGCCGGCGTGGCCGGTGCCTTCGGGCAGGAAGCGGAACAGACCGGTGCGTTGGTTGCGACGCATGCTGCGATCGCACTGTCCGATGCGAAGGAAGTCCGTGGGCTCAATGACGCCCTCGTGAACAGGGACCTCATCGGTCAGGCCAAGGGCATCCTCATGGAGCGGTACAAGATCTCCTCGCATCAGGCGTTCGTGCTGCTGTCCTCCGCAAGTTCGAGCACGAACACGAGATTGACCGATGTCGCCGCGAGTTTTGTGCATACTGGAGACCTGGCCACGAAACGCCCGCCCAGAGGCTGATACCCGAGCATCGAAGAACGACTGGACTATCTGCATGTCCTCGAAGGCCCTTCCGGGAGCCTGAGTGCCGTACGGTGGAGGCAGGCGTCACTACCTCCCTCGGCGTCGACCGCGACCGGACGCTAGCCGTGACTTCAGTGGAAGTGCTCCCTATGGGATGACGAAGGTCGCCTCGTGCGCAACCCATCCCTCACTGGAACTCATCCTTCCCATCAACGTTCTCCCGCTTCCCAGTCGGCCGATCGCCCGGCTGATCCGAGGACGCGATGACCAGGGACATCCCCGCGGACGAGCAACGCCGCCTCACCGCGCACGCCATCAAGGCGGCAGGGCTCACCCTGCAGAGCGTGTGGGAACGGTATTTCGGGATCACGGGCAACGCCGACATGACCGAGATCGAGGCGCACCTCTATGGCGCTTTCCCACTGTCCGACGAGGAAGCCGACATCCTCACGCATGCTGTCAACGAACTCATCAACGAGATGCCGGCGTTACCCCGCGCCCCCTACAGTACGCACCTGACCACTGCCGACGTGGTGCGGGAGATCGGCAGTACCGGGATCGACTCGTGACCCTGCTGACCCTGCACATCTGATCCTGCACGGCGCGGCACCCGAAGGGACGGGCGAACAATCAACACCCGATTCGTGGCGACCACAGCATCCGCCGAAAACGGCTGACGACTAGGATCGATCTCGGTACGTACGCATGCGCGCGCTTCCGCTGGGCTGAGTGAACGGCCTTCACCTGCGGGATACGTCCCGCGCCTGCGGTGAAGGGTAGTCGCAGTGAAAAGCATCCCGCCACATGATGAATTGCCTCTCATTTTCGGACGGTCCCGAGGCTTCCTCCTCTCCGAGCAGACAGCGCACGAGGCAGTGGACGCCCTGGCCGCAGTGGCCCGGAACCTCACCGGCCACGCGTACGGCGCCGGGGTGAGCCTGATCGATCAGGGTCGATGCACCAGCGTCGGCGCAACGGATCCGGAAGTGCTGGAGGTCGACACTCTCCAGTACGCGTTGGGTGACGGGCCGTGCCTCAGCGCCTGGTTCACGAACTCCATCGTCCGCGTGACCGACACCCATGCCGACCCGCGATGGCGGCCCTGGGCCGAGGCCGCTGCAGCCATCGGCGTCCGGTCCTGCCTCAGCGTCCCCCTGCAGAAGGGAGGTACCGCGATCGGCGCCATGAAGCTGTATGCGCACACGCCCCAGGCCTTCACCAGGAACGATGAACTACTCCTCCTAGGCCTGACCAAATCGGCGGCCGCCCTCCTCGGACACATCCAGACCACCGACACACCACAACGCATCAGCGACGCCGTGAAGATATCACTCGGCACGCGGGACGCGATCAGCGTGGCCCGCGGGATCCTCATGGAACGATATGACCTCGACGGCCGGGCTGCTCTCGAAAGACTCATCGCCCTGTCGCGAGAGACCGGCACCTCGATCGCGGTGCTGGCCGCCGAACTCTACTCCCGCCCGGACCGGCAGCACCCCGATGGCCATGCGGTCCAGGACCGCCACGACGAGGATCGACGTCGCGGAGCGTCGTCATGACCGGGTTCCCCGGGCAGGATCATCAACGCGTGCATACCTGCATCGCCGTCCGGGTGGCCGGGCTCGGACACAAGGACGTGTGGGCCCGGTACTTCGGACTGACCGGAGCCGCGGACGAGTACGAACTCGACGCCTACTTCCACGGACTCATGCCCTTCACGGCCGCGGAAGGCGACCTCGTTGCTCATGCCGTCAATGAACTCATCGATGAGATACCGCCCCTGCCGCGCGCTCCCTACAGCACAGGGATCACCAGAGCCCTCCCGTAGGCCGATCCGTCCGGACGGATGGTACGCAGTCAGGAGGACAGCGGGTGGCTCAGCACCGGAGAGTGACCTGATCACGGGGGCGCCCCGTTCGTTGTGCGGTCCCCGCCCCTGTCGGGCGCGGCGAGGTACCCGGTGAGGGTGGGCTCCTCCGCTACCTCGACGAGCCTGCTGACCAGGCGCTCCGGAACGTCAGAGCTTTTCGAAGAGGTCCAGCAGGGCATCGGTGCTGGACTGGTGTCGGTGCCCGTGGGTGAGTGTCAGTGCCCGGTCGATGATCTCCTGGGAGATGACGACGACCTTCCGGTTCGTGCGCTGGCTGTAGGAGCTGAGCTGCTGGAAGGCCTCGGTGGCGCTGAGGCCTGCTCGTCCCATGAGGATCCCCTTGGCCTGCTCGATCACGGCCCGGCTGAGGGCGGAGGCGGCGACGGCTTCGTTGGCGAGCCGGTGCGTGTCTGCGTGGATCGACCGGGTGAGGTCCACGACCAGCGCCCACACCCCGACGGGCTCGGTGCCGTCGACGATGAGGTCCGCGGAGAGGAGGAGCCTGTGGGTATCGCCCTGGAGGTCGAGCAGGGAGGCGTAGACCGACGCCGGTCCGCCCACCGTGGTGACCTTGGTCCAGAACGCGCGGACGGCGTCCCGGTCGGCGGGGTCGAAGTGGGCCATGCCGAGTTCGAGGGTGGGGACGATGTCGCCGCGTTCGTAACCGTGGATCCGGTACAGCTCGTCGGACCAGGTGTAGGTGTCGTCGGCGAAGTAGTGCTCGACGGTTCCGGTCGGGCAGTCGATGAAGTACTCGACACTGGACACGGCCCCGGACAGGGGCACGAAGGGATCCGTGGGGTCAACGGTGGAGGGCATGAAAAGCCGTTCGACGTACTCGGATCCGGGCTGGCGTCTTAACCCGGACCTCAGAGCAGAGTAACAAGGCCCGCCAAATGCGCCCGCCCACGGGTGAGGCAGCAAGCGGGGTCAGTCGGTGGCCTGAAACCTGAGAGTGCGGTCGACCACGCGCGCAGCGGTATGGTGCAGGGTCTGATGATGGGACCGGGCGTAATTGCGTAACCGGAGAAACGCTTCACTCATGTCGACGTTCGCGGTGTGGGAGATGACGCCCTTCGCCTGTTCGATGGTGATGCGTGAGTTCAAGGCTCGCCGAAGCTGATCGTTGACGATCTGGCTCTCGCGGAACGAGCGTTCCTGAAGCAACCCGATCGTCGCCACATCCGTGAGGGCCTGTCCGATCGCGGCGTCCTCCTGGCTCAGAGCACCGCTGGTTCCGCCGAACAATCCCATCGCGCCGAGTGCGCGGCCGTTGAGACGCATGGGAATGGCGTGAACGGAGCGGAAGCCCTGGTCGAGGGCTGCTCGCTGGAAGGCCGGCCATTGACCCCCCATCGTCGTGATGTCATCGACGGTGACCACGCCGGCGGTCCTGTACGCGTCGATGCAAGGCCCTTCACCGGCCTGCAGTTGCAGGACCTCCACGAGCTGGCTCTCCTCGCTCGTCGAGGCCATGACCTGCAGGTCTCCGTTCGGATCCGCCAACAGCAATCCGGCCTCGGCGGCACCCAACAGGTCGACCGATTCCGCCACGAGAGTATTCAGCAGTTCCAGGATGTCGTACGGGGCGACGAGGGTACTGGTGAGGTTGACGAAAGCTGCGCTGATTCTCTCGGAGCGCGAAGTGGTCACCATCTCAGAAGTCTAGATCAGGCCGTCATCGGCTTTCGATGCTGCACTGCTCCACGACCGGTAGGCGAAACAGTTCTACCTTGACAGTCGGTTGCGGAACCGGCAACGCTGGGTTGATTGCCCCAGACCCCGGCAAGAGCTGTTATCGCTATGCCTATCAGGGGACCCCATGCCATTCCTGTCCGATCACCCCACCGATGCCCCGCCTCGGCTGTTTCCCGCAGCGTCCCTGACCCTGCATCTCCCGGCACTGGCAGGAGGGCTGAGCGATCGGCAGGCGGTGATTGCCGTGATGGTCGCCAATGGGCGCAGTTGCGAGGAGATATCGGCCGATCTGTCCCTTCCACTACGCGCCGTCCAAGGGCACCTGTACGAAGCGATGACCATCCTCGGGCTGTCCTCGATGGACGAACTCACCTCGGCGGCCCTGGCATCACACGTCGGCACCTCCACACCCGTCGCTCCAGGGAACACCAGCCCGGCAGCATCCGGTTCGCCACGGCGATCCCGGCCGGATCCCGTCGCCGATTCTCAGGCGGGCGGGGTGCCGGTCCTGACGGTGGAAGAGACGACGCGGATCGACCACCGGGAAGGAGACCTGCTTGCAACTCTGACCCGTGAGTTGGCTGCTACCCAGCTGCTGCTGCAACAGAAAGTGGACAAACTGCAGGAATACCAGCAGGCCCTGAGGGGACGGGACACCATCGGGCAGGCCAAAGGGATCCTCATGGAACGACACAAGATCAGCGCGCACCACGCCTTCACGATCCTGCAGGACGAGAGCTCGCGCAGCAATCGCAAACTGGTGCAGGTCGCCGAGCAACTGGTCCACTCAGGTGAAGGAATGGACCAGGTCTGATCTGGTCGGAAGGATCGGCATGTCCGCCGGCCCGGTCCTACGTGTCGTGTTCGGTCGGCATGTCGTCGGCCAGCGTCAACGACGTATCGGGCAGGGCCTGCGCGTTGAAGTCGATGACCTGCCAGCCGCGGTCGGGGTGTTCTTCCAGTACGGCCCAGGCGCAGTTGGCCATGCCGGCGAACATCTCGCGCATATGGGCCGGGGCGTCGAAGAAGGCCATCAACCCGCTGCGCAGGGCCGCCCCGTGGCCCACCAGCACACCGGTACCGCCGCCGCGCAGGGCCAGGGCCGCCTCCACCATCACGGTCTTCATCCGCTGGTTCACTTCCGAGGGCAGTTCGGCACCGGGCACCCGGTAGTTCTCCTCGGTGAAGAACCTCCGATGAACGTCCGGGTGCTGCTGCCGGAACTCGCCGAAGGTGGTGCCTTGCCGGATGCCCACGTGGTATTCGCGCAGCCGCTCGTCCAACACAGGTTCCAGACCGGTCAGCCGGGCCAGTTCGGCGGCGGTGTGCCGGGCGCGTTCCAGATCGCTGGACCAGATGAACCGGGGCTCGAAGGTGGCCAGCAGCTTTGCGGCCTGCCGTGCCTGGCGGCGCCCGGTTGCATCGAGTGGGATGTCTGCGTGACCCTGTGCTTTCTCCAGCACGTTCCATTCGGTCTGGCCGTGCCTCCACAACACCAGGCGTGGACGTGTCCCGCCGGCCCGTATCTGGTGCATCAGTTCTCCCCACTGCCGCTGGTTTCCCCAGGGCTTCCGACCCTGGTCCGGGTCCGTGTTGTCCCGGTCGAGGAAGTCTGCGGTCCCGGACCGATACGGTTTTCATCTATTCCCAAGGGCCGGGCGGAACCGTAGGCTTCGACCTGATCCTATCGATAGCCGGGCCGGGGACGACCGGCACGCTTGGCGAGAGGAAACCGACATGCGTGCAGAGGTTCAGGATTGGTACTCAGCCCGAAGCTTCCGAGGGAGCGTGTTCGACCGGCAGGAACTGGCGGCGCACAAGCACGGTCAACGGGTCAGCGTGGTGCTTCCGGCGAAGAACGAGGCGGCAACGATCGGGGCGATCATCACCACGTTGCGCACCGAACTGATCGAGGAGTTGCCGCTGCTGGATGAGATCATCGTGATCGATTCGAACTCCACGGACGATACCTCCGCGGTAGCGGCGGCCGCCGGAGCCACGATCGCGCACCAGGACCAGATCCTGCCGGACACCGGATGCATCCCCGGCAAGGGCGAAGCGCTGTGGAAGTCCCTGGCGATCGCTTCGGGGGACATCATCGTGTTCATCGATGCAGACCTGCAGGGGTTCGACGCCCAGTTCGCGGTCGGTCTGCTCGGCCCCTTGCTGACCGATCCGCAGGTTCACTTCGTCAAGAGCTACTACGACCGACCCCTTGATAACGGGGTCAAGGTCATGCCCGCCGGGGGTGGCCGGGTGACCGAGCTCGTGGCGCGTCCCCTGCTGAATCTGTTCTGGCCCGAGCTGGCCGGGGTCGTCCAACCGCTGGCCGGAGAGTACGCAGGCCGCCGCAGCCTGCTCGAATGCATACCCTTCGTCTCCGGCTACGGAGTCGAGATCGGCATGCTGATCGATGTGCTGGAAACGGTGGGTCTGGACGGTATGGCCCAGGTGGACCTCGGAGAACGCCGTCACCGCAACTCGACCGATGGCGAACTGGCCAAGATGGCGATGCAGATTCAGCTCACCGTCCAATCGCGGCTTCACCGGCGCGGGCTTGCCCCGGCCGCTCCCCGGACCGCCGAGCTGACCCAGTTCCTCCGGAACGGTGACAACTACATCGGCGACACCACCGTCGTCGGGGTGTCCGAACGACCGCCCATGCTGGACGTCGGACAGCACTTCTCCATGACCGGCGAGTGGGCTTGAGGATGCGGATCCTCATGAATGCCGGCCCGTGGCTGCCCGTCCCACCCTCCGGCTACGGTGGCATCGAAACGGTCATCGCCACCTTGATCCCCGAACTGCGCCGGGCCGGTGTTCATGTCACGCTGGCCGCCGTCGGGACCAGCACGATCGAAGCCGACAGCTACCTGCACCCGTTGGCCGGGCCGCAGTTCGCCTCGATCGCCCGGCCCTACAACCAGGTGTCAGGTATCGCGCACGCCCAGATGCAGGGAATCGTCCAGGCCATTCACGACGGCGGCAGCTGGGATCTTGTCCACGATCACCTCGAGGTCGTGGGACCTGCGGTCCTTGCCGCCATGGGCACGGCGGCGCCCCCAGTGCTGCAGACCCTGCATTGGGACCTGGCGAAGCATGACGCGTTCTACGAATCCTTCGACGGTCGTGGTCGTGTCCGGTTCGCCGCCGTCTCACAGTCCCAGCTGGATCGCGCGCCGGAGGCACTGCGTCGCCAGACGATCGGCGTCGTCCCGCTGGCGGCCCCACCGGCACTGGAGGTTCGGACGGACAAAGCAGACCATGCCCTCGTACTGGCCCGTATCACCAGGGACAAGGGGCAGGATGCGGCCGTGCGCATCTGTCGGCAGGCGGGCTTGCCGCTGGTACTCGCCGGGCCGGTTGCCGGTATCGATGATCCTGCTGAGCTGGACCGTCGTCTCGCGTCCGGCGACGCCCAGCTGATGTCCCACCCCGATGTCATCTACTTCCAGGACGAGGTTCGTCCTCTCCTCGACGGACACGGGTACCGGTGGATCGGGGGTGTCGGTGGTGAAGCGAAGGAACGCGTCCTGCGTTCCGCCCGGGTACTCCTGGCACCCAACCGATGGGCCGAGCCCGGAGCGACAGGGGTGGTGGAGGCTCTCTCGCGGGGCGTTCCCGTCGTCGGCACGCCGCTGGGGGTGTTGCCTTCGTTGGTGCAGCACGGCCGTACCGGGTTCCTTGCCGCCGGTGAGGCGGAGCTGGCAGGGTTCCTGCAGGAACTGGACAGTATCCGCGCCGAGGACTGCATCGAGGCGGCGTCCGTCTGGACGCCGGAGGCGATGGCCGCCAGCTACCTGCGTTTGTACGAACAGATCCTCGAGGAGACTCCGTGACCACGAAAATAGCTCTTGTCGGTGCCGGTTCCGTAGGGCAGCGCCATGTACGCACCCTGCAGCAGCTCGGCGTCCGGATCACCAGTGTCACCGATGCGCATGCGGCGGCGGCGGAGAAGCTGGCCCGCGAACTGGACGCTCGGGCCTTCACGGACCCCGAGACAGCGCTGGACCTCACGGATGCGGATGCCGCCTATATCTGTGTTCCTCCTTTCGCCCACGGTTCGGGTGAGCGCGCCGCGCTTTCCCGGGGTCTGCCTCTGTTCGTGGAGAAGCCGGTCGGCCTGGGCCGGGAGGCCGCGGAAGAGATCGGAGTGCTCGTCGAGGACGCCGGTGTCGTCACCGGCACCGGGTACCACTGGCGCTGCACGGACACGATGGAGCACGCACGCGACCTGCTGGCGGAGGCACCTGCCCTGTTGGCCAACGGCTACTGGCTGGACAAGCGCCCGCCGGTCCCATGGTGGGGCCGGGTGGACCGCTCCGGGGGTCAGGTCGTGGAACAGCTGACCCACGTCCTGGACGCCGCACGTTTCCTCCTCGGCGACGTCGTCGAGGTCTACGCCGCGGGTGTCCGGAGTGCCCCGGGGAACGACACGCAGGCCGCAGGCAGGGCCGACCAGGAGCTGGACGACGTCGACGACGCCACGGCGGCCACGCTGCGCTTCGCCTCCGGAGCGGTGGCCACCATGGCTGCGACGTCCGTGCTGGCCGCCAAGCACCGGGCCGCTCTGCATACCGTGAGCCGTGGTCTGCACCTGGAGATATCCGAGGCCGGCCTCGCCAGCTTCGACGGCACGTCCCGTACGGATCTGGAAAGCAGGGAGGATCCACGGGTGACGGTGGACCGGGAGTTCATCCAAGCCGTCCGCGGAGAGCGGGAAGCCACACGCACCCCTTATGCGGAGGCCCTGCGCAGTCACCGGCTCGGCTGCGCCATCGCCGAATCGGCCCGCACCGGACTGCCGGTGAAGCTGCCCGTGGAGCGGTCCGCGGTCCGCGGAGCAGAAGCGTGAAGCACCGCCGCAATCTCATCATCCCCGCGGCTGGATCCCTGGAGATCATCGAGGAGCAGTTGCCGGAGGTTCCCGACGGTGGGCTACTGCTCGAAACCCTCGTCACCGGCCTGTCCGCGGGCACGGAACTTGCCTTCGTGAAGGGGGACCATCCGGGGCTGCGGTCGCGCCTGGATCCCGACATGGGCCTGTTCCTGCCGCACTCCGCCGGCACTGCGTACCCGATCCGCCGGCTCGGGTACATGGAAGTCGCCCGGGTAGCGGAATCGCGGACTGCCGCATTCTCGGAGGGAGATGTCCTCGCCTGCGCGTACGGGCATGCCACCGCGCATGTGGCGGATCCGCTCAACGAGCATCTGGTGCCGCTGGGCGCGGACCTCGATCCGCTGCTGGGCGTCTTCGTGGCACATCTCGGGCCGATCTGCGCCAACGGTCTGCTGCATGCGGCAGCGGAGGCAACAGGAGGGATGGTCCGCGGTCTGGGCGACGGCGTGGACGGACGTCAGGTGCTGATCACCGGAGCCGGTCCGATCGGGTTGCTCACCGCACTGTTCGCACGGGCCCTCGGCGCACGCGAGGTCGTGGTCGCGGACTCGGACCCGCGCCGCCGCCGGACAGCGGAGGAACTGGGCTTCCTTGCCCTGGACCTGGAGGACGATCCCGGCAGGCTACTGAAGGCACGGTGGCGTCATGGCCCGGCAGACCGGGGGGCGGACGTCGTCTTCCAGTGCCGTGGACGTCCCGAAGCGCTCCACGCCGCTCTCCGTGCCGCCCGCCCTCAAGGAAGCATCATCGATCTTGCCTTCTATACCGGCGGAGCGGACGCCGTGCGCCTCGGCGAGGAGTTCCATCACAACGGGCTGAGCCTGCGCTGCGCACAGATCGGACGGGTTCCCCGAGGCCTGGCAGGGCATTGGGACCGTGCCCGGCTCTCCGCCGAAACCATCAAGCTGCTCCGCTCCGACGGCGATGTGATCCGCAAGCACCTGATCACCGATGTCGTACCCTACGACGACGCACCCCTGCTGCTCCACCAGGTCTCCGAGCGCCAGAGGCACGTGATGACCGCCGTTTTCGCGGTCTCCACCGCCTACCTGTGAGCACGTGCTGCCGGAAGCATCGCCAGGCAGGACCTCGGTCGACGGCGGCTTCCAAGGTTTTCCACACGCGTCCGGTCGCTTGTACTACAAGCGTTTCATAGCGTGTGCACTGCATTGTCGGGGTATGAGCGAAAAGGACAGTGCCGGTATGGCGAGGATGCCGGCGTCACGGAGCGACACTGTGGACGAATCCCGGTCGAGGGTGCGGCAGGCGATTGTCGACGCCGTGGCGGAACTCGTGCGGGGCGGCGGTGTTGCGGCCGTGACGATGACGAGGACCGCCGAAGGTGCCGGTATCAGTCGGACGGCCCTGGATGAATACTTCTCGTACACCGAGGTGCTGCTCCTGGCATGGCGTGAGCAGCAGGTGTCCCGGTATCTTGCTCACCTTCGTGGAGAGGCGGGGTCGGGCGTCGATCCGATGGAGACGCTTCGCACGGTCCTCGACGTCTATTCGGTGATGCTGCAGCAATCCTCGACGGCGGGTACGCCGGCCGTCCTTCACGACGCGCATCAGCACCGAGTGGTCGATGAGCACCGGCAGGCTTTCCTGACCGACCTCATCCGGGAAGCCGTCGGGCAAGGTGCCGATCCCACCGCCTCGTGCTGCCGGGTGAGGACCGATCTCGATCCGTCCCAGCTCGCCGATCTCGCCTTGAACGCGGTCAACGGTGCAGTGTCGGCGCCGACCCCGGAGGCGGCTCGAGTCCTGGCCGGCGAGATCTTCGACATGCTGAGCGGGCCCGGCTGAGAAGTCGGTCAGCAGCCCCTGGGCGCTGGGCACGTCGTGGGGTGCTTCGGCTGCCATCGTGGGACAGGAGCACCGGCGCTGCCGCTCCGCTGTCCCATGGTCGCCGGGGCGCGCATGATCCGCTCGATCATCCCGCGGCTCCTGGAGCCGCTCCACCGCGTAGCAGGTTGCTGGGGGGCGGGACGGGCCGACCTCGGCCGGCCTTGTGATTTTCCTCCGGGACGACTCTGCTCACCCAACGTTTTCCCAAGGCCCCGGTTCCAAGCTTCTGTGTGTGCGGGAAACCCTCTCGCATCCGGTCGATGAGGTAGCCATGAAATCTGCAGGGGACATTCACGGAAACACAAAAGTACGGTCTCTTAGAGGGAAGCGGACCGGAATTATCACGACGGCGTTCGCCGTCGTCTGCACCTCCTCCATCTTCGCGGTTCCACCGGCCTTCGGGGCGGTCCCTACCTTCCCCGACAACCTGGTGGTGTTTCCCGACCGGGACTTCATCACCGTCGAGGGGTTCGCCGACAGGGTGGGACAAACAGCAACCGTCGAGGTGAGCCGGCCCGGCGCCGGCGTCGTCGGTTCGGCCTCCAGCCTTGTCGGGGCCGGCGACGTCGCCTTCGAGATCAACCACCCCGGCGGCGTGTGCTGGGGGGCGGGCACCGGCCTGAACGTCACCCCGGACATCCTTCCCGGCGACACGGTGTCCATCAAGTTCGACGGCGTCGCCGTTGCCGACACCCGGGTCCAGGACGCCGCGGTCACCGGCCCGTCCACGATTTCCGGCAACACCGTCACCGTCCATGGACGTATCGCGGCGGGCGTGGATCGCGCCCAGTTCGAGCAACGGATCATCGAGCCCGGCATGAAGGACACCGACGTCGGCCGACGCGATGTTCGTGCTCTTCCTGGTCCTCTGACTCCCTCGGACAAGGGCGGGTATTCCTCCGGTGTCACATTCGACGGGGCGGACACCTTCACGGCGACCTATGTCTTCGACACCCCGGCCACTGCCCAGCTGGCAGCGGCCGCGGGCGGTGCGCGCGCGATGGCCTGGGAAGCCGCGGACGTGGACGACAACCGGCAGGGCCTGACGATCGCCGAGTTCGGCGAGACCGGTGGACCCGGCATGGGTGGTTGCCCCAACGGCCCGTCCCGGTCCGGTCCCGTCGCCCCCACCGATCTCGCGGCCGCACCGGTCGGTGGCGACCTCAAGGTGACGTGGACTCCGGCACAGGCGATTCCCGGAACACCTGCCATCACCGGCTACCGCGCTGCTGCAGTCGCCCGGACCAGCACGAATGGTGAGCAGGTGGAGATCGGGAAGCGGATCAGAGGGCAGGCCGCCACCGGCACCACCATTACCGGGTTGAACCCGGACGAGATCTACGACGTCTACGTGGCCTCCGTCAGTAGCGTCGGTGAGAGTTTCCCCGCGGCCAGGGTGGTACTGGCACTGGACGGTGTTGCGCCGACAGTGAGTGCTTCCCCCGACGGTGGAACATCCGAGGTGCCCCAGCAGGTGACGTTGACCGCCTCCGAGCCGGGTGCCGACATCTACTACACGACCGACGGCACCGACGTCGTCCTCTCCGGGGGTGGCATTGCCGACACGGCGACCCGCTACACCGGGCCATTCTCCATCGCGACGACGACCACTCTGGTCTACGCCGCGATCGACCCGTCCGGGAACGCCTCCGACAACATGCGGGCCACCTTCACGAACACGTCTGTCGAACCGGAGGACACCTCGGCACCGACGGTCACGACGCGGACACCGGGTGCGGATGCGGTGGGGGTGGCCACCGGCTCCGATACCACCGCAGCATTCAGCGAGGTGGTCACGGGGGTCACCGAAGCGACGGTGAGCCTCCGGGCCGGCAACGGCGCGGGGGTCGCCGCAGTCGTCACCTACGACGCCACCACAGGGGTGGCGACGCTGGACCCGACCGCCGACCTGGCGCCGGGCGCCCGGTACACGGTGGACCTGACCGCGGGGATCACCGATGCTGCCGGCAACGCCCTGGCCCCGGTGAGCTGGAGCTTCACCACCGCGGAGGCGCCGGTCGTAGTGGTGCCGGCGGGCCCGGCCGCGACCGCGGCTCCGCTGATCTCGGCGGTGGCATCCCGTACCCCGGGACTCGGCGCCGCCGGGGGACCGGTGGTCTGCGGGCTGAAGGACGGCGGCTGTTACCAGGCGTTCCAGGGCGGCGACGTGCATTACTCGCCCGCGACGGGTGCGCAGGCGACCTACGGTGCGATCCGGGCCCGCTGGGGTTCGCTGGGTTATGAGAACGGGAAGCTCGGCTACCCGGTGGCCGGTGAGGTCTGCGGGCTCAAGGACGGCGGCTGCTACCAGGCGTTCCAGGGCGGCGACGTCCATTACTCGCCCGCGACGGGTGCGCAGGCGACCTACGGTGCGATCCGGGCCCGCTGGGGTTCGCTGGGTTATGAGAACGGGAAGCTCGGCTACCCGGTGGCCGGTGAGGTCTGCGGGCTCAAGGACGGCGGCTGCTACCAGGCGTTCCAGGGCGGCGACGTCCATTACTCCCCGGCGACGGGTGCGCAGGCGACCTATGGTGCGATCCGGGCCCGGTGGGGGTCTCAGGGCTACGAGAACGGGTCCCTGGGGTATCCGATCCGCAACGAGGCCGGAGGGCTGAGGAACGGCGGCGCGTATCAAACCTTCCAGGGTGGGTCAGTGCACTGGTCCCCGGTTACCGGAGCATGGATCACCAGGGGTGCGATCCAGTCCAAGTGGGCTTCCCAGGGATGGGAGAGCGGCCGCCTCGGCTACCCGATCAGCAACGAATTCCGGCTGAGCGCCACCGTTGTCGCCCAGGATTACCAGGGCGGCCGCATCACCTGGTCCGCCCCCACCGGAGCGACCGTCACGTACAGGTAGAGGCACTTACCTGCAGGCTGTTGGGACACGCACGAACCTCTGAATCAGCAGCAGGAGCAGGTAGTCCGTGAAGCGCCGGGTGGACCGACCGTCCACCCGGCGCTTCCTGCCGTGCACGCGGCTCGGGGCCCAGGACCTCGAACTGCACCGGCCACCTGCGGACGCGCGGCCCGGGCGGGTCCCCAGGGCGGAGTACGAGGGCCCGATCAGGCGCTCATCGGTACGCTCCGGGGGTGGGACCGGTGCCCAATGACCTGTTCGAAGCCGTAGCCGACGGCGAACATGGTGGGTTCATCATAAGGACGTGCGAGTACCTCCATCCCGACCGGCAGTCCGGAGTCGGTCAGGCCGGCCGGTACCGTCATGGAAGGCATCCAGGTCTGTGAACCTATGACCGTGTTCGTGGGGAAGTTCAGGGTGTTCCACAGTCCGGAATCGGTGTCCTCGTGGGTGGGTGGGGCGACCTGGCAGGTCGGATAGACCAACGCATCAAGACTGTTGGACTCCATGAGATTGACGACCGTCTTCATGAACGCTTCGCGCGCGGTATAGGCGGTGTAGTAGTCCACGTCGTTCAGCGGGTCATCGGGTCCGGCTGCCAACGCCTCGAGGAGGTCGAGTTTCTTGTGGTACCGGCCCGAGTCGATGATCTGGGCGACGGTGCGGGCAGGCGGGTCAGGCTTGGACGACAGCCAACTGTTGATGTCGTGCTTGGACTTGATCGTGTACAAGGACGTTCGACCGATCCACCCGGACAGGTCATCGATCGTGACATCGACCAGAGTGGCGCCGCCTGCCCGCAACTCGTCAAGAGCGCCGGCCATCACCTGATTCACGGGGGCAGCATTGGCGTCCGAGTCAGCACCGAATGCACTCCGCAGTACGCCGATGCGTCGTCCCTGCAGGGCGTCGGGGACCAGGCTATCCAGGTAGGAGGCGGGAGCGCGTGCCACGGAGTAGGCGTAGGTAAGGGGGTCGCTGTGGTCGAAGCCGGCCATGACGGTGAACACCCGGGCGGCGTCCTCCACGGATCTGGCCATCGGCCCGATGGTGTCCTGGGCGCTGACCAGAGGGTTGCATCCCGTTCGACTGATCAGACCGGGAGTGGAGCGAACCCCGACCAGGTTGCAGAACGAGGCGGGTAGCCGCACTGACCCTCCGCAGTCCGTGCCGAGCCCCACGGTTGCGTACCCTGCCGCGATGGCGGCACCTGTACCGCTGCTTGATCCCCCTGGATCGCGGTCAAGGTCGTAGGGGTTCTTCGTCACCCCGGTACGGGAGGAGTAGCTGAACCATGACGTGGCCCAGTCAGGAAGGGTCGTTTTCGCCAGGATGATGGCTCCCGCGGCGCGCAGTCCGGCGACCACTGTTGCATCTTCCTCCGCCCGGTAGTCAGCGAAGATCTCCGATCCGAACGAAGTCGGCATGTCAGCCGTTTCCAGACAGTCCTTGATGACCATGGGAATGCCGTGCAACGGTCCGACCGCCTGCCCTGTCCGACGATAGGCATCATCCAAAGCGTCAGCCTGATCCCGAGCGGCTGGATTGATCGTGACAACCGCGTTCAGCTCAGGGCCGGCATGGTCGAAGGCTTCGATCCGGTCAAGATAGGCGTCGACCAACTGCCGGGCAGTGACCCGCCCGGTGAACAATGCGGCTTGGATTCCCGCGATGTCAGCAACTTCAAGGGGTGTGCCGTTGAGATCCATGAAGGTTCTCCCATGAGGGGTCAGATGGTGTCCTGCCCTGACGCTAGGACGAGCAAGAACCAGCGTCAACCCTCAGTGAGGGTTGACCGACCTCCGAAGAACAGCCGGCCGCTGGACGTGGGCCGGGAAGTTGGGACACTGCTCCCTTGCTGCGCACGTCTGTGTCGATGTTTCTCCGCGGAGGCTCAGGTCCCACAGATTCCTTTCTGTGCTGGAGTTCCGGGTGGCCCGCACTCCACGGGTTGCAGGCTACGTTTCGTATTCCGATAGCGCGCTGCACCAGTCCGGGTGCCGGACAGCACGTGGTGCCATGACGGGGCCGCGCTCATACCGGTAGCGGTGTCGTCTCGGCGCGGAGCGCGGGACAGTGCTCGGGGTCGGGATGCAACGACAGCTCGATGACACGATCAAGCTGGGCCCGGGCCTTCTCGAGCTCGCCGATGCTTTCGGTGATGCGGTCACGCTCCCGCTGGAGCAGGGCGAGTGCGTCCTCGCTCGCCTCACCGGAATCGACGCACGGGAGAAGCTCGACGATCGTGCGGCTAGCAAGTCCCGCGGCGAAGAGCTGCTGGATCAGGTGGACCCGCTCGACCGCCGCCTCTTCGTACACGCGCTGGCCCCGTGCCGTCCGTTCCGCCGGTAACAGCCCCTGCTCCTCGTAATATCGCAGGGCCCTGGTACTGACCCCGGCCCGCTCGGCGATGTCTCCGATGCGCATGCACACTCCTTCGGTTCGATGGCGGCGGGACTTGCCCTTCACGTCAACGTGAGGTCCTAGCCTAGCCGAGCAGGTCGAGCAGGAGGCCCGACCGTGAGAATGGAGAACGCAACACATGGACATCACCAATCAGGTCGCCCTCGTCACCGGAGCCAACCGCGGCATCGGACGCCGTTTCGTCGACGAGCTCCTCGCCCGAGGAGCCCGGAAGGTCTACGCCACCGCACGGCGTACCGACAGCGCGCAGGCGCGCGAGCTCGCCGCCCTCGACCGGGTCGAGGTGCTTTCGCTCGATATCACGGACCACGCCTCGGTCGTGGCCTCTGCGCGGGTGGCCACTGACGTCACCCTGCTGATCAACAATGCGGGCATCGCCACCTCGACGCCCCTCGTCACGGGCGACCTGGAGGCCATCCGCCGCGAGATGGACACTCATTTCTGGGGCACCCTGGACATGATCCGCGAGTTCTCCCCGACCCTTGCCGCGGGAGGGGGCGGTGCAATCGTCAATATCCTGTCGGCGCTGTCGTGGTTCTCCTTCCCCGGCAACGGGGCCTACGGAGCGGCGAAGGCGGCCGAGTGGAACATGACCAATGGGGTGCGCCTGGATCTCGCGGCGCAGGGCACCCTCGTGCAGGGCGTTCACCTCGGTGCGGCGGATACCGACATCATGGCCGGTTACGACGGACCGATGATCGATCCCGCAGTGGTGCCCCGCGCCTCGCTCGACGGACTCGCCACGGGTGCGATCGAGGTCGTCGTCGACGAGTGGAGTGCAATGGTCAAGGCCTCGCTCGCTCACGACCCCGCCGCTCTCTACGCGCAGATCGCACCCGCGCGCTGACGACGACAAGGGTCGACCAGCGAGCTCCCGCTGGTTCGTCGGCCTACGACGGTACACCTGGGCCGCCGTGATCGGTGGTGTTCGGGAGGACGAACGGCCGGTGTGGGGTACAGAGCGACCGCCGCAGACACCAGGCGGTGTGTGCGGCGGTCGCCGGGTGAACCGATGATTGGGCTTCTTTTCGTGGTCCGATCAGGTCATCGTCCTGGATTTCTGCTGCGTTCCGGCAGGACTACCGAGTTCTGCTGTTGTCCGTCACGGAACGGACGGGCCGGCCCTGGTCGGTTATGCCCTGGCGCTGCTGCGACGAACGGCGAAGGTCCCGCCGGCGGCTACTGCGAGAACAAGGCCACCACCGAGGGCGACCATGCCGGCGTTGCTGCCGGTCTCCTGGGCTACACCGGTGTCGGCTCCGCCGTAGGGCATGGCGCCCATCTGGGCCTTGACGAGGGTGCCGCACAGTGCGGGTGAGGTGGCACCGAGGGGCAGGTCCGGGTTGAGCTCGGACGGGCTGCTGAAGACCTCGGCGGGGACGCCGGCCGTGGCGGGATCCAGGCCGTGCACGACAACGACCGCGGTGCCGGCGGCGAGGGACTTCTGGGTCGCGTCATCGAGGGTGATGGTGCGGTTGATCGAGTAGGTTCCGCCCTGGCCACCGAGTGCGAGGTTGAGGCCCTCGGCCGGCGTCGTGGCGCCGGAGGTGGTCAGGGTGGTGAGGATGTCGCCGTAGCCCGGGGCACCCTCGGCGACATTGACGATCCCGTCCCCGTTGGCGTCATTGGCGGGAGTCGGGCAGACACCCTGGGCTCCGCCGTGGATGTGCTGCACGTGCGGGTACGGGGCATCCATGAAGGTCTGGGCGAGGCCGGACACCTGGAGGTTGACCGTCGCCTGGTCACCGGCGACGTCGAGGGTGATGGTGCCGGTTCCGGTGGTGCCATTGAGCTGACCCAGGGTCGAGGAGTAGGTACCGTCGTGAGCGGCCATCGCGGGGGAACCGGCGAGGGCAACGGCGCTGATGGCCAGGGCCGGTACTGCGAGGAAGCGCATCTTGTTCATGGGATCAATATCCTTCACTGAGGAGAACACGCACGAACCTGAACGCGCGCTGGGTGTGATTCGGAGCACTACGCCGTGCAGATGGTTTCCCTCGGCAATCCGGTATCTACCAAGATGTTCCAGTGATCCGATCCCCAGAGGATCGCCGGCGCTCCGCTATGTCTCCAGCGGCCTGGCGTCATCGAGGGTGCACCCCGCGCGACGGGTTCACGCTGATGACCGGGCGTCCTGCAAGGCGATCCTGAGGCGTTTGATGCCGTCGCGGATGCGGGTTTTGGCGGTCGGGATGGGGATGCCCAGGCGTTCGGCGACCTCGGTGTAGGTCATCCCGGTGTAGTACGCCAGGTAGATTGCCTCACGCTGCACGTCGGACAGGGTG
>NZ_PJIR01000116.1 GCF_002929355.1 Arthrobacter sp. B0490
TGGGTTTGGACCAACCCGGCATCTCGCAGCACCCTGAAGTGATGGGACATGGTGGACTTTGGTCGGCCACCGTCCAATTCGCCACAGCTGGCTTCGCCCAGTTCGGCAAGGCGTCGGACGATCTCCAGGCGCACAGGATCGCTCAAGGCGTATAGCAGACGCTCGAGGACGAATTCAGTGACGGGAGGGTGTTTGTAGGGGCGCATGAACGAAGCATACACGGGTTTGCTCTATCTCCATAGTTCGAATACTATCGAATTAACGTAATAGACAACCCTCGGAGAAACCAATGTCTGCGCTGTTCCAACCCTTCACGCTTAAAGACGTCACGCTTCGCAACCGTATTGCGATTCCCCCTATGTGCATGTACTCGTCAAACGATGGCCTGATCAACGAGTGGCACAGTGTTCACTACGCCTCCCTTGCGCGTGGCGGGGCGGGGGTGGTGATTGTCGAAGCAACCGCTGTAGCGCCAGAAGGGCGGATCACTCCTGGCTGTGCGGGTATTTGGAACGATGAGCTGGCCCAGGCCTTCGTACCGGTGGTGCAGTCGATCAAGGCAGCCGGCTCGGTCCCCGGCCTGCAGATCGCCCACGCCGGTCGC
>NZ_PJIR01000117.1 GCF_002929355.1 Arthrobacter sp. B0490
ACCTCCGGGGCGAGTACGCCGAGGAGCAGGCGCAACGACGTCGTCGCGGCGGAGAAGGAACGCTTCGGCGGCATCAAGTGGGGCTCGGCGTTCTTCGGCTGGCTGACCGCGATCGGACTGACCGTGCTGCTCAGCGCCCTCGCCACGGCGATCGGTGCGGGCGTGGGAGCCGCGAACACCGGCGGCGCGGCCGACGCCGCGAACCAGGCGCAGGAGAACGCCGAGACCCTCGGCATCGTCAGCGGGATCGTCCTGGCGATCGTCCTGTTCCTCGCCTACTACTGCGGCGGCTACGTCGCCGGGCGCATGGCCCGCTTCGACGGCGTCAAGCAGGGCATCGCCGTGTGGGTGTGGGGCATCATCATCGCGATCATCGTCGCGATCCTCGCCGCCCTCGCCGGGGACCGGTTCAACGTCCTCTCCAGCATCGGCGGAGCCCCGCGGATCCCCGTCGACGGCAGCCTGCTGACCGCCAGCGGCCTCATCGCCCTCGCGATCGCCGTCCTCGTCCCCCTGATCGGGGCCATCCTCGGCGGCAAGGCCGGCATGCGCTTCCACCGCAAGGTCGACCAGGTCGGCATCGACCACCAGGCCGGCATC
>NZ_PJIR01000118.1 GCF_002929355.1 Arthrobacter sp. B0490
CGGGTTTCCAAAAGTGCCGAAATGGCTCTGGTACGACTGGCGTGGTGAAGGATGGGAGCCGAGTCGTGGTCTCGCCACCTTCGGCATCTACCAAGGCCCCAAGCCCCTGATCTTCCGCCGCGAAGTCTATCGATAGAAAGCAAAAGGGCCGCTCACCTAGCGGCCCTTTTGCTTAGCGAATAAAAGAGGGGATTCCCGGCCTGCCTGTACCGAGGTCCCCGAAACTGGTCGCTAGAGTCTATGCACTGCGTGTGCCAGTTTCGTTTCAGTCTCGGTGGCCGGCCAAGGGCGCGATCTGCCTGGCGGCGGTCGCGCTGCTGCGATTGGCCGACGGGTCGAGGTAACGGTCTGCGTTCGGATTCGGTGCAGCGCTGGCTGCTGTGCCCGATTGTGGCGCGTCAGTTCTGGTCGGGCCAGAAGCGGATTGGCGCGCCCTCTGCTGGCCACAGGCGCAACTGGTCGATGTTCGACACGTCCCAGCGCTCGACTCGGCTGAGCAGATCAAGGAAGCGCTGCTCCTGCTCCATGAGCTCTGGCATGCACATCTTGCGCGTGCTGCCTATGTTCTCGAAGCGCAGGGTTTCACCTTCCAGGTG
>NZ_PJIR01000119.1 GCF_002929355.1 Arthrobacter sp. B0490
ATGACGGGATACCTCAGGGATTCGGCGATCCGGCAGCTGCCGGATCGACCGTGCGGCCCGCGAACGCGGGCCGGTTCGCGTTACTTGACCAGGCCGAACTCGCCGGCCAGCGCCTTGTAGTCCTGCACCTGCTTCTTGACGAAGGCCTCCAGCTCATCGCCGGTCATCGACAGCGGGAACAGGTCGCGCTGTTCGCGCAGCTTGGCGAAGTCTTCGTCGGCGAGCAGGGTGTCGAACTGGGTCTTCCACCAGTTGAAGTCCTCGTCGGAGACTTCCGGGCCCATGTAGAAGCCGCGGATCACCGGCCAGCTGATGTCGTAGCCCTGTTCCCTGGCAGTAGGAATGTCGGCCAGCTTGCCCGGCAGACGCTCGTCGGAGAGCACGGCGAGGATGCGGATCTTGCCGGCGTCGAGTTGCGGGGTGACTTCGCCGAGGCCGCTGGAGGTGACCTGCACATGGCCGCCGAGCATGGCGGTGAGAGTTTCGCCGCCGCCCTCGAACGCGACGTAGCGCAGCTTCTTCGGATCGACACCGGCAGCGCGCGCGATCAGTGCGGTCCGCATCCAGTCCTGACCGCCGATGGGGGCGGCGGCGA
>NZ_PJIR01000120.1 GCF_002929355.1 Arthrobacter sp. B0490
TCGAACCGATGGTGATCATCGCTACCCAGCCGAGGGCGCCAGCGTGTACGTGGCCGATGGTCCAGTCGGTGTAGTGGGACAGGGCGTTGACGGTCTTGATGGCCATCATCGGGCCTTCGAAGGTGGACATGCCGTAGAAGGCCAGCGACACCACCAGGAAGCGCAGGATCGGATCGGTGCGCAGCTTATGCCAGGCGCCGGACAGGGTCATCATGCCGTTGATCATGCCGCCCCAGCTCGGCGCCAGCAGGATGATCGACATCACCATGCCGAGGCTCTGCGCCCAGTCCGGCAGCGCGGTGTAGTGCAGGTGGTGCGGGCCGGCCCAGATGTAGACGGTGATCAGTGCCCAGAAGTGGACGATCGACAGGCGATAGGAATATACCGGACGCTCGGCCTGCTTCGGCACGAAGTAGTACATGATCCCGAGGAAGCCGGCGGTGAGGAAGAAGCCCACGGCGTTGTGGCCGTACCACCACTGCACCATCGCATCGGTCGCGCCCGAATAGATCGAGTAGGACTTGAACCAGCTCACCGGGATTTCCAGGTTGTTGACGATGTGCAGCATCGCCGTCACCAGGATGAAGGCACCGA
>NZ_PJIR01000121.1 GCF_002929355.1 Arthrobacter sp. B0490
TCGACGAGGAGCACGGCGGCTTCCTCGCCGCCCAGCACCTCATGGACATCGGCCGGAAGCGCCTGCTCTTCGCCGGTGGTCCCGAGGACCTGCACGCCGTCAATGCCCGGCGGGAGGGCGCCCGGCGCGCCGTACGGGAACGGGGCGACGGCGTGAGTCTCGACGTGATCGTCAGCAGGAACCTGAAGAACACCAGTGGGCGTTCTATCGCGCGGGACCTGCTCGGCTCCGGCACGCTCCCCGACGGGATCCTTGCCCCCGCCGACCAGTTGGCGGCCGGACTCATCCATGAACTGACGGATGCAGGCGTCTCAGTGCCTGCCGATATCGCCGTCATCGGGTATGACAACAACCAGTTCGCCTCCGAAGCTGCTATCCCGATGTCCACCGTGAGCCAGCCGGGCCATGAGATGGGCGAAGAGGCCCTGCGACTGCTGATCGACGAGATCGACAACCCGCGGACACATGAGCACCGGCATATCACTCTGGAGCCGACGCTGATCGTCCGCAGAAGTACGAGCGACCAGCGCGCCTCCGACCCCTAGTCCACGCCGGAGCTCGATTTCCACCGTGCCTCAGCCGGGCCTGACGCA
>NZ_PJIR01000018.1 GCF_002929355.1 Arthrobacter sp. B0490
GAGCGGGCGAGGTCGGTGACCACGATCTCCATGTACGCGCAGCGGACGATGTCCGGTGCGGGGACCGAGGGCGTGGGAATGCGATCAGGCATGAGGGGTCTCTCTTCTGTGAACGGAAGGGGGGAAGGGGTTAGCTGTCGCCGGAAACGGCAGCGTCTGCGACGCTGCCAAACTTGGGGGAGTGGGACTCGTTGAGGGTGATCTGCACCGACTGCTGGGTGGTGTAGAAATCTACCGAGCGGTAGCCGCCCTCGCGGCCGAGACCCGAAGCCTTCACGCCGCCGAACGGAGTGCGGAGGTCGCGTACGTTGTTCGAGTTCAGCCACACCATGCCCGCCTCGATGGCGTGTGCGAAGTTGTGCGCACGCTTCAGGCTCGAGGTCCAGACGTAGGCAGCCAGGCCGTACTTGGTGTTGTTCGCCAGGGTCAGCGCCTCGGCGTCGTCCTCGAACGGGGTGATGGCGACGACGGGGCCGAAGATCTCCTCCTGGAAGATCCGCGCATCGGGGGAGACATCCGCGAAGACCGTGGGGGCGATGTAGTTGCCGGTGGGGAAGCCCTCGGCGCGACCGCCGCCGGCGAGGAGGCGGCCCTCTGTCTTGCCGATCTCGATGTAGTTCATGACGTTGTCGAAGTGGTTCGGGTGGACGAGCGAGCCGACCTCGGTGGCGGGATCGCTCGGAAGGCCCACCACGATGTTCTTCGCGCGCTGGGCGAAGCGAGCCACGAAGTCGTCGTAGATGTCGCGCTGCACGAGCACGCGGCTTCCGGCGGTGCACCGCTCACCGTTGAGGGAGAACACGCTGAAGACGGTGGCGTCGAGGGCGGCTTCAATATCGGCGTCGGCGAAGACGACGGCCGGGCTTTTCCCGCCGAGCTCGAGCGAGAGGCCCTTGAACTGGGGGGCGGCTGCAGTCGAGATGGTGGCACCTGTCGAGCTGTCACCGGTGAAAGAGATGAGGGGCACGTCCGGGTGCTTGACGAGGTAGTCGCCCGCGATGCCCCCGGACCCGAAGATCAGGTTGAAGACTCCGTCGGGCAGGCCTGCTTCGCGGAAAATCTCGGGCCACAACACGGCCGAGAGCGGGGTGTAGCTAGCCGGCTTCATGACCACGGTGTTGCCCGCCGCGATGGCGGGAGCCAGCTTCCACGACTCCTGCATGAAAGGCACGTTCCAGGGCGTGATGAGCCCGGCGACGCCGATGGGCTTGCGGTTCACGTAATTGAGCTGGCGGCCGGGGACCTTGAACGCGTTGTCCTCCTGGGCAACGATGAGGTCGGCAAAAAAGCGGAAGTTCTCAGCGGCACGCAGCGCCTGGCCCTTGGCCTGGGTGATGGGCAGGCCGGAGTCGTAGCTTTCGAGGTAGGCCAGCTCGTCGTCGCGGGATTCGACGATGTCGGCGATCTTGTGCAGGACGCGCGAGCGTTCGCGGGGCAGCATTTTCGGCCACGGGCCTGCCGTGAAGGCTTGCTTGGCGGCGGCGACGGCGAGGTCGACGTCTTCTGCCTGACCTGCAGCTGCGGTCGCGTACTTCTGGTTGGACACCGGTTCCAGCACATCGAAGGTCTTTCCACCGATCGAGTCGACGAACTCGCCGTTGATGTAGTGCTGGAGGTGGGTGGGCAGGTTGCCGGGCACGAAGTGCTCGCTGGGGGTCTCTACAGTCGTCGTCATCTTTCAGTCCTTAGGTTGTGGTCTTACTGCTTGCTTTGTGCCAGATAGGCGTCAAGGGTGGCGGAGCGGTGAAGGCGCGACACTCTTTCAATTTCGTCAGGGTCTGCATCGGCTTCGATTAGCCGCATGAGAGCTTCGTGTTCGTCCACGGAATTGTGGGCGCGGCCAGGGACGAAGCGAAAGGTCGAGGACCGCATCGAGGCCAGACGCGCCCAGCCCCGGTGCACCAGGTCCAGGATGTGCGGGTTGGGGCAGTTTTCGAACAGGACGCTGTGGAAGTCCTGATTGAGCCGGGTGAAGCGCACCGGGTCGAAGTGGTCCAAGCACTCACGCATCTCAGTGTTGATCGCTCGGGCACGGGCGATGTCGGCCGGCTTGATGAGAGGGGCGGAGAGTGCCGTCGCAGCACCCTCGATGATGCTCAGCGTCTGCATCGTGTAGAGGTACTCGGTGGGGTCGATCCCGGCTACCGTGGCCCCAATATTTCGCTCGAACGTCAGGAGCCCTTCGGCTTCCAGGCGACGTAGGGCCTCGCGTACCGGCACAACGCTCACCCGGAGGTCGTCTGCGATCTGGGCAAGGACAAGGCGATACCCGGGGGAGTAGCTCCCATCGATGATGCGCGACTTCACGGCAACGTAGGCATGTTCCGATTTGCTGCCCGCTGCGGGGGTGCTCGGCGTAGTGCTCACGACCTCAGCCACGGGATGCTTCCTCCATCGATTGGTTGTAGGCAGCCCTCCACGTGGCGTTCATTGGGTAAAGCCCATCAACGCTGTGTCCCTGCTTGACCATGTCGAAGATGAAGACTTCTTCCTTTTCCTGCTGGATGCAGTCGTCCGCCAGCTCCTCGGCGATGGCCGGCGGAATCACCAGGATGCCGTCGGCATCGGCGACGATGATGTCACCGGGCTGCACGGTCGTCCCGCCGCATGCGATGGTCACGTCGGTGTCCCATGGGATGTGGCGCCGGCCAAGCACGGCCGGGTGGGGGTTGGCGTAGTAGGTGGGCATGTCCATGGCTGAGACTGCGGCGAAATCGCGGACGCCGCCATCGGTGATGATGGCCGCGGCGCCGCGTACCTGTGCCCGGAGGGCGAGGATGTCCCCGATGGTGCCCGTGCCCTCTTCGCCGCGTGCTTCCATGACGAGGATGTCACCCTCGTTCACGGAGTCAATGGCTCGTTTCTGGGCGTTGAAGCCTCCGCCGTGCTGCTTGAAGAGGTCTTCCCGGTTAGGGACGTAGCGCAGTGTGCGCGCAAGTCCGACGACGCGGCGGTCAGGGCGGGTTGCTTGGAGGCCGTCGATGCTGACGTTGTTCAGGCCGCGCTTGCGCAGCTGGGACGAGAGGGTAGCAGTCGAGACGCTTTCGAGGCGGGCTTTGAGCTCAGGAGTCAGGACGGACTCGATGACGGCTAATCCCGCAGCCTCTTTGGACCCGTAGGCTTCCTCGCGCTGGGCGTCATTGATCTTCGGTTGCGCGCCGAAATCGGCCGGGGGGACGGTTCCGTCCGTGACCTTGGTGACGAGGCGACCGGTGGTGAGCCCGCCATCAATCTGCGTGACTTCGACTTCGAGCGTGTCGCCGGGAACGGCGACCGAAGCACCAGCTGGTGTGCCGGTAAGAATGATGTCGCCGGCCTCGAGGGTCAGCAGCTGTGACAGGTCGGCTACAAGCCGGGCGAAGGGGAACAGCAGGTCCGCCGTGGTGTCGTCCTGCACCACGACGCCGTTGTGCCAGGTGCGGATGCGCAGGGCGGCAGAATTCACCGCGTCGGCCGGGATCAGACCTGGTCCCACCGGCGTGAAGCCGTCGCCGCCCTTGGACCGGAGGTTCGAGCCCTTGTCGGCGTAGCGGAGGTCGTAGACCCCGAGGTCGTTGCTCGCCGTCACCCACGCCACATGGCTCCAAGCATCCGCGATAGACACGCGGCGAGCCGGGGTTCCGATCACCAGCGCTATCTCACCCTCGAACGCCAGCAGCTCGCATCCCGCGGGTCGTTCTACCGCTAAATCTGTCACGGCAAGTGAGGATGACGGCTTCAGGAAGTAGGACGGCTGCTCCGGGGTACGGCCTCGCTGGGCGGCGCGGCTGGGGTAGTTGATGTGGACTGCGATGACCTTGCGGGCGGCGGCTAGGGTGCCGTGATTGACCTGTTCCATTCGTCACTCCTCATCGAATACGAAATCGTATACGAAGGCTAGGGTGAACCTCCCGTCCCCGTCAAGCCGCGGAAGCCGCGGGTATCCAACTGCAAATGACGCGCCCAAGGTGTTGCGTAGGTCACAGGGCGTTGTTACTATTTACCCGCTAAATGAGATCTTCTTCCCACTCAGTGGGAAGTGTCTTGCTCCCAATGATGCAGGCAGGAATGACATGACGCAGGAACTTCACATCGAAGGGAACTCCCTTCCACTCCACGGAATCCGGGTACTCGAACTCGGCAGTTTCATCGCAGCGCCGTTCGCAGCACGCCTCTTCGGTGACTTCGGTGCCGAAGTCATTAAAATTGAAAAACCCCAGGGCGGCGATGAACTGCGTGACTGGCGAAAGACCCGCGGATCGACGTCCATGCTGTTCCGCACCCTTGCACGTAATAAGAAGTCGGTCGTTCTGGATCTGCGCTCGGAAGAAGGGCGTGAGGCGGTCAAAAAGATCGCAGCGCAATGCGATGTGGTGATTGAGAACTTCCGGCCAGGAACTCTTGAGAAGTGGGGTCTGGGACCCGACGTTCTTCAGGAACTGAACCCTGAAGTCGTGATGGTGCGAATTTCCGGGTACGGACAGACCGGCCCCTACAAGAACCGTGCGGGCTTCGGGAGTTCCGCCGAGTCCTTCGCTGGATTGCGGTACATCACGGGTGAGCCAGACCGCCCCGCCGGCAGGGCAGCAGCAAGTATGGGCGACACCGTGGCCGGTCTGTACGGGGTCATCGGTGCACTGATGCTTATGCTGCAGAAGTCTCGCGGGCTCACAGCCAAGGGCACCCCCCAAATCGTGGACGTTGCGCTGTACGAAGGGATATTCAGCCTTCTCGAGTCGTTGGTCCCCGACTACGATGCCTACGGCATGGTGCGCAAGCGCACCGGTGGAGCACTTCCCGGTGTCGTACCCACCGGCTCCTACCTTTGCCAGGACGACCTCGAGGTGGTCATCGGCGGAAACTCGAACTCGGTCTTCATCCGCCTGATGCAAGCGATGGGTCGTAAGGATCTCGCCGAGGATAAAACCCTCCTCACGACCCAGGGCCGGGGCGCCCGCGAGGAAGAACTCAACAGCGCGATCTCGACCTGGACCGGCAGCATGCCTCTGGCCACCGTGCTGGACAAGCTCGATGAAGCCGGCGTGCCCGCCGGGCCTGTCTACGATGCTCCAAGCATCGCCGTCGACAAGCACTACTTGGCACGGGACATGATTCAAACCCACGAAGTCGTCATCGAGGACGAGCCGGAGCTCATCCGCTTTCCCGGCGTCGTTCCCAAAATGCCCGGCCATGAAGGCGAAGTCCGCTGGATTGGACCCGAGCTGGGACAGCACACCCGGGAAGTCCTCAAGGAACTGGCTGGCATGACCGCGGAGGAAATCGATGGCCTCAACGGTTTGCAGGAGGCGCGCTCATGAAGGTGGAGATCACCGACGTCTTCCTCAGGGACGGACTTCAGGACGAACCGGTCATCGTCTCGACCGCGCACAAACTCGAGATCGCCGAAGCCCTCATAGCAGCGGGCGTCAAGCGCATCGAAGCCGCGTCTTTCGTCAACCCCCGTCGCGTACCTCAGATGGGTGATGCCCACGAGGTCATCTCATCCCTTCCTGCCCGTTCCGGCGTTAGCTACACAAGCCTCGCTTTGAACGGGAAGGGCATTGAACGCGCCGCCCAGGCTGGAGCGACGCACATTGAGGTCGTGACCTCTGCAAGCCAGGCCCACAGCAACGCAAACTCGGGCCTCGCTGTCGAAGACGCGCTGGCCAGCCTCGGCAGGGAAGTGGCCAAGTACCCGGAACTTCAATTCTTCGCCGGTATCTCCACCGCCTTCACCTGCCCTTTTGAAGGGGACATCGATCCCAATCATCTCCTGCGCATAGTCCGTGCATTCAAATCCATGGGCATCCAAGATGTCGGGTTGGCCGATACCCTCGGCACAACACCACCCGAGCAGGTCCTGGCCAGCACACAGTACATACGTGACGCTGAACCGGACCTTACCTACTACCTCCACCTGCACAATGCGCACGGTCAGGCACTGGAAACAGTGACCACAGCAATCGCCTCCGGCATCACCCACTTCGACGCCGCACTTGGCGGGTACGGAGGATGTCCCTTCGCCCCCGGCGCCCACGGCAACCTCGCCACAGAGGAACTCGTTCGGCACCTGCACAACTCCGGACATGACACCGGAATCGACGAGGACCGTCTTGCCGAGGCCGTCCGTCTGGCCCGTGATGTCATCTCCCGCTCACCTGCCGTCGAGAATCTCGACCCAGCTCGCTGAACCGCACCAGGGCAGCCCGGCACACCTAGCCGGCAACGCCCACGACCAAGCATTACCCACACACTGAGCAACTCGTCCGCCATGCAGGCACTACATCAGCTACCCCTCACAGTTCCGGAGACAACGATGTCCGCAACCCCCCGCAACACCGGATACACAGAACAAACAACCAACACTTCGACCGACACTTCGACCAACACTTCGACCGACACTTCGACCGACACCGACACCGACACCGGCACCGGCACCGGCACGGGAATCGACCGTCCCGTGGAACGCACTGTCGGCAGTAGGCCTGGCGTTCACTACCCCGGCAAGCTGGGGTGGCGCATCTCGAGCCTGCCGGCCCCCCTGTACCTCGTGCTCGCAGCCCTGGTACTGATCGCGGCAATCACGGGCAACCTGCCGGACAGCATGGTGTCAGGTTTCGCAACCACGATCCTGCTCGGCGGCTTCTTCATCTGGCTCGGAAACCTCATTCCGGTTATCCGCGACTTCGGTCTCCCGACAGTCCTGTGCACCTTCGCTCCCGCAACACTAGCCTTCTTCGGCCTTGTGCCCACGAACCTCATCGCCGTCGTCCAGAACTTCGTCGAAGGCTACGGGTTTCTGGACTTCTTCGTCGTCGGCATCATCGCCGGATCAATCCTCGGCATGCCGCGGACACTGCTGCTCAAGGCAGGGCCACGCTTCGCCGTTCCGCTCGTCGGGTGCCTCACCTCCACCTTCCTGCTGGTCGGACTCCTCGGTTTCCTGACCGGTTTCGGTTTCATCGACGCGATCCTCTTCATTGCAGCTCCGATCATGGCCGGCGGCCTCGGCGTGGGAGCACTGCCCATGTCCGAAATGTACGCATCGAAGACCGGGGGCAGCTCCGACACCTTCATGGGCGATCTTCTCTCCGCCGTCGTTGTCGCGAACGTCGTCTGCATCCTCATCGCCGGTTTCTACAACGGCCTTGGCAAGCGCAAGAAGCAGCTTTTCGTCGGCTTCAACGGCCACGGTGAACTCCTGCGCATCAAGGGACGATCCGATGAACTGGCACTACCGCCGAAGCGGGACTCGTCCTCCTACATCGCACTCGGCAAGGGACTGCTCATCGCAGGCGCCCTGTTCATCCTCGGCAACCTGATTGCCGTTTACCTCCCCGCCCTGCACCCTTACGCCTGGACAATCATCGCCGCCGCGGCCGTCAAAATCTTCGGGCTCCTACCCAAGGACGTGGAAGACTCCACAGCAGATTGGGGAGATTTTATCGGGGCAGTCCTGGTCCCCGCCCTTCTGGTAGGTGTCAGCCTGACCTACATTGAAATCGGTGACGTCCTCAATTCACTGGGCAACCCCCTGTTCATCCTCCTCACCATCAGCACCGTCATTATCTCCACGCTGACCTCCGGGGCACTGGGGTGGATGGTCAAGTTCAACTTCGTCGAAGCCTCCATCACGCCCGGCCTCGTCATGGCGGATACCGGTGGCAGCGGAGATGTGTCCGTGCTCAGCGCCGCCAACCGCATGCACCTGATGCCCTTCGCTGCCCTCACCAACCGCCTCGGTGGAGCACTCGTGCTCTTCGTGACATCCCTCATCGTCCCGTTCCTCGCCTGATCACCACTTCCGCGCGGCAAGGGGGAGCTCGCTGACAGCCGGGCTTTCCCTTGCCGTTACGACTGCAATCCCTCGAATCCGAAGGAAACGAACACAGCCATGACCACTGCCAGCACCGAAGACCGTTCCACTGCCGACGATGCTCTGCCCGATGAGGGCCATGTGTCCGCGATTGTCGCCGACGCAGTAGCCGAACGGGCCGACCACCTGTTCGGTCTGATGGGTAACGGAAACGCGCATTTCATCAGTAGGCTCACGCGCAATGGTTTCCCTTTCACCTCCGCGCGCCACGAATCCGCGACGGTCACGATGGCTGATGCTTACCACCGGGCAACAGGGAGGATTGCGGCCGCTACGACCACGTACGGCGCAGGGTTTGCCAACGCCTACACCACACTGGCCGAAGCCAAGATGGCACGTATCCCACTTGTCCTGATCGTGGGTGATGCACCATCAACCGGAAGGCGTCCGTCCGATATTGACCAGGTCAAGGCGGCGGAAGCAGTGGGAGTAACTACCCTGATAGCCGGTCCCCACAACGCGGAAGCAATCACACATCGCGCCTTTGATCTGGCATTGCAGACTGTGCAGCCCGTAGTACTTGCCATCCCGTACGACCTTGGCACCACCGTCCCTGGTGACGCAGAGCCGCTCGAGCCACTGCAGCCCAAGCCGCTCCGGGCAGCAGATCCGAAACAGCTCGACGAGGTTGCAGTGATGCTCGCAGCTGCAGAGCGCCCTTTGATCCTCGCCGGTCGCGGTGTTCTGCTCTCCAACACCGTCGAGCCGTTACGCGATCTCGGGGATCGTCTCGGCGCCCTATTCATGACCTCTGTCATGGCAGCCAACGCCTTCAACAGCCCGTGGGATCTGGGCATTGCAGGCGGATTCACGCGCATCCACCGCCTCGATGTCGCCCGCACGGCTGACGTCGTCCTGGTGGTCGGAGCAAGCCTGAACATCTTCCAGACCCGCTACGGCACCCTGTTCCCCGCAGAAACTCGACTGATCCGCGTCGATAATGAGCCCGATCCGCAACAAATCGGCTCTGCAACCTATGTTCGGGCGGACATCGAGTCCTTCCTGGACGGCCTCGAGAAGCGGCTGCCGGTGCTTCCCCCAACACTTGCTTCATCAGCTGCGTCGACCTGGCGGGATAGGGTCCCGGAAGTAGCCGAAATGGTGTTTCGGGGGTCGGATCCCAGCGAGGATCCCATCGAGTACGGGCCGGACGGACGGCTCAACCCGCGAGCCGTCATCTCCGCACTGAACGACATCCTGCCGGCGGAGCGATCGGTTGTCATGGACGGCGGGCATTTCATCGGCTGGGCGCCGATGTACCTCTCCGTTCCGGATCCTCATGCCATGATCCTGGTCGGTACAGCCTTCCAGTCAATCGGAATGGGGTTCGGATCAGCTGCAGGCGTCTCCATAGCCCGCCCGGAACGGATAACCGTCCTGGTTAGCGGTGACGGCGGCGGCCTGATGGGACTGGCGGATTTTGAGACATTCCTCCGCGCAACGAGGCGGGGCGTACTCGTGGTCCTCAATGATTCCGCATACGGAGCAGAGCTTCACCAGTACGCAGCCAAAGGTCTTCACGACCAGGCAATGCTCATCGACGAAGTGGATTTCTCCGCAGTCGGCCGTGCGCTCGGAGCCGAGGGCACCAAAGCCTATTCGCTCGAGGACCTCAACCACCTCAAGGACTGGCTGGCCACGGAACAGGACGGCGTCTTCGTGCTGGATGTCGCGATCTCCCAGAAGGTCGTTGCCGAGTACATGGCAGAATCCGTGGCCCGGAAGTAGAACGAGGACACCATAGAGTGGCTGGTATGGCGCTTAGTGAGACCAACGGAAGCAACCGCACTCTCGAACGTGCTGCCGCAATCCTTGATGCCGTCAGTAAGTCAACAGTCTCGGCCAGCGAGCTATCTCGACGTACCGGCTTATCAGTGTCAACGTCGTACCGGCTGGCACAACAAATGGCTGAGTACGGCTTCCTCCGTCGTACCGACGATGGCGCTTTCCGAATAGGGGAGCGCTTCGTTCGTTCCGCGATCGAGAATGCTGCGCTACCCGTCCTGCAGGAGCTGCGCAATCGGACGGGGGAGACAGCGCAACTGTGGGTCAGGCGCGGAGACGACCGCGTTTGCCTCATAAGTGCCGATAGTCAGCATGAGCTGCGAGCAACGCTGCCTCCCGGGGCGCGAGTCCCTTTGCCGCTAGGGTCTAGCGGACGTCTCCTCACCGCTGACGACAGTGCCATGGCTGACCTGGCGGCCACTGGATGGATTGAATCTCTTGGAGTTCGGACACCAGGTCTGGCATCGGTCAGCGCTCCGGTACGATCCGATGACGGAATCATCGCCGCCGTCTGTCTCGCCATGCCCATCGCGCGTGTCGCATCGTCTCCGGGTAAGGACTACGGCGACCTTGCCGTCCTTGCGGCGCAAAAAATCTCCGAAACGATGACGAAGGCGAACTGATCACAACCTGACGGGGCACAAGAGTGTGCCCCGTCAGTACTCGCCGTTGCCGCTGATCAAACCAGCTCGTCAACATAGATTGACATAATCTAAGTTATCGGCGATATGTTGTCGGTGCTCGAGAAGGGTTGTTGAACTCTTCACGATGACTGCTGAGAGCAGCTGTCGCACCATCTTGAGTTGTGCTGTCCATCCCAAGGATCTAGACACCTAGGTCGCCTGGTTTGTCGTGTTTCAGTGCTGCGGTGATGGCGGCCGATGAGGAAACCTGAGCTTGACCTGGGTCCGGAGGCGCCTGACGTAATACAGACTCTCCGGTGGGGTAATACCGCCTATGATCGTTCTCTGCACCAATGGCGGTGCGGTTTACACATGTGCGGGGGCGGTCGGAGTGGTCAACGGTGATGTGCAGCAGGGCGTTGCGGCGGACCTGGTTTCGCAGTGCGGTCTCAACTTGGAGCGCGTTTATGAGGCATACCGGGATATGGGCGGGATGAGCTCTGAGATGGCGGTGCGGGAGTACCTTGCCGGTCGGGTGACCTTGCCTGAGTTGCAGCGTGATCTCGTCGCGCATGCTGTCAATGAGCTACTTCACGTTCCATACCCTAGGTATGGTGGGCTGCGAGCCCCGTACAGCACATCGACCGTGGCGTCCGCTGCAGGGTATTCACGCAGTGAACTCGACGGTAATTTGCTTGCCTCCCACCAGCGGCGACTACGCCCACCGCGGGAAATGTCCTTCGAGGAGTACGAGGAAGCGAAGCAGCTTGACGCTCTCGTAGCCTCCGATCTCCTGAACAAGCTCCGTCCTGAAGATCTTGCTCGTTTGCCGGAAATGGCGCACAAGTATTTCAGTGCAATGGGTGCTGCGATCACTGTGGTTGACGAAAAATACCTTTACAGGAAGGTGCCCGCAGGCTTCTCGCAGGAGTTGCTTGCACTACCGGGTGAAGCGTGGCCGCGTGAGGGATCGTTCTGCAATGAAACGATCCGCTCCGATCGAACTCTCGTGGTGTCCGATACCCTGTTGGATCCCCGATTCCGTGATCATCGAGCTGTGACGGGCCTCCCCCATGTGAGGTTCTATGCCGGGCACCCCCTGACTGGCCCAAATGGCTCAAGAGTAGGGGCGCTGTGCATCGTCGATGACAAACCACGGCATCTCAGCAGCGCGGACCAGAGAAAACTTCAGACCATTGCTGCTCTTGTCCAACAAGAATTTTTCACGTGATCATCGTCGTCCTATCTGTTATGACGCTGTCGTACCGACATCGTGGAATAATTGATTGCGAGAGAATTTTCGAATGAACCCGGACTCGGCTACTTTGCTGTCGCACACGGGTTGCACGTGTATGTCGGAGCTTAACTGTGAGTGCGCATACCAAAGTTGGATTCTTCCTGGCTCAGCCTGACGAAAGGTAAATTATCGGCGATTCAACCAGGCTGAGTACACCTTATGCGCGTCGTGTATTTTCCACTCCAACTGCCCTGCCGTGTCTACTTACGGGAGTGAACTACGCGATGAATGGTTACTTGCTTCGATGAGTTGATTGATTTGCGAATAGAAAAGCCGCCCTAAAGTGGAATTTGGGGCGGCTTCCTATCTGGTGGAAGTCTAGCAGTTGAAACCGTAGACGGCAGAAAGCACTTAACGAGTTGCTAACCATACATGCATGGCACCAGTGAGGAGTCCAATAACGAGGGAACCTATTAGGATTCGCCAGAGTAGTTGATGATTACCATCGTTGAGCACGCCTTTGATTGCAGCACCATAAACAATAATCGCCACTGATATGCCTAAACAAATTAGCATTCCGGCAAGGGTGAAATCTGTTGCAATCATATACTTCCTTAATTCTACTTAGTTGACGCTACTGGCCGTCGATTTGTTGCTTAGGGTGCACTAGCGCCCTTCACTCCAGAACAGGAGTGGGATTCAAAGCCGAAACGCTGACGGGATTCACCATGGGCGCCTGTACTGCAGTCGATAGCACCGGCGTCGGTGCTGCGACAGAGATTGCGGGCACGGCGAGCCCGTAGGCGGAGATGCTCACGGCGAGAGCACCTACAACGAAAATCTGCGGAATAGTTTTGAGGCGACGCGGGTTTTTGGGCGCATTAAAGCGCTCCCCAAAGGGCTGAAGATTCAAAGAAGGAGCTTCCTAAGAAGTGACACGGAAGCCCTAAAACACCCCTGCCCCCATATCAACCGAGTGATAATCGGAGCATAAGCGAATTCGACAATAAATAGCAATGGTCTTTAACAAATAGCTTGTCGAGTCGCGTTGACGTGTCCCTGTCCTCGTCGATCAGGGTGTCGATCCCATGTCGTGCGGCCTCACCTAGGGTTCGTCTTAGGCGTGGCGTCCTCGCTGTTCGCGGGTCTCCTGTTCGAGGACGTACTTCACGCGGCTGAGGAGTGTGGTTGCCGCGGCTTCGTATTGCCCCCGTACGTGGCGGGTGAACCCTGATCGGCCGGCGGGTACCGTGAGGCGTTGCTCGTACTCGAACGTCGTCCCTGACGCATCACCGGTCAATCGGTACCCCGTGGCTGCGGCCGGATCAGTGCTTCCCACGTGCCGCACGAGCGCCCACTGCTCGGGGATTTCCTCCATGACCTCCACGACGTGGATATATTCTTGTCCGTTCCGTAGGGAGATAAACCCCTGCATCTCCCCCACGCCGTCGGGTGTGCCTGGAATGCGGAAGGCCCGCCGGATGGTGGGCTCAAGGAAAACGGCGGTGTCCGCTGGCCGGATCAACGCCCACACGTCAGCCGGGCTGGCCGCGATCCGGATGGAGACTGCAACACGGATTTCTTCCTCGCGGGCGGGCTTAGGCATCATTCAGACTTCCCGGCCAATCTAGGGCCGAGGTCAGTTGCGAGGCAGCGGGGACGTCGTGCTGAAGCTCGGCTGGTAAGGATTCAAACGTGTAGGTGGATACGGCCATGGGCGCTGTCGCGCGGGCCAGACTGTAGCGAACGGTGTGGTTGTTCTTGCTACCGCAAATCAGAATGCCCACGGTGTCCGCATGGGCGTCCCTGCGTAGGCGGTCATCCACGAGGGCGATATAGAAGTTCAGCTTGCCGGCGTACTCAGGCTGGAACTTCCCGGTTTTCAGTTCAATCACGTAATAGCGCAGTTGCTCGACATGAAAGAACAGTAGGTCGAGGTAGAAGTCGTCATCGCCGACCTCGAAGTGCACCTGCCGGCCAACAAACGCGAATCCTGGTCCGAGCTCCCTTAGTGTCTCGGTGATCCGGTCCATGAGGGCCTGCTCAAGATCGCGTTCGGCGACGTCGCCAGCCAAATTGAGGAACTCGAACGAGTACGGGTCCTTCGCGACCTGTTGCGCCAGCTCACTGTCGGGCGCAACGAGGCGTTGCGCAAAATTCGACGGGGCCGCACCCGTCCGAGCAAGGGTTTGGTTCATAATCATGTTCAACAGCACGTTGCGTGACCATCCGTGCTCGACCGCGGCCGCCGCGTACCAGGCCCGTTGCTCACGGTCCGGAATTTTGTCCAGCAGGACGGTGACATGGCCCCACGGCAAGTGCGCAACAGCCTGTTGCGCAATTGGCCCGGCCGGCCATTCTCGTGCGAACGCCGTCATGTACTGCAGGTTCCGCGCCGAAAACCCTTTGACCTCGGGAAACTCGGCCCGCAGATCATCAGCCAGTCGGCGGATGACACCACTCCCCCACCCCTGCCGCCGCTGCTGCTCCCCCACATCGCGGCCAATCGACCAATACAGCTCGATCAGCTGTGTGTTCACGCTCCGGAGCGCTTCCACACGGGCGCTGCTAACACGCTCCTTCAAACCCTGCAGGAAAGCACCGTAACCGTTCGGATACACCAGGTCATCGGGAGTGGGCATGACCGCGATCCTACCGACAACGCCTACCGGGAAGGCTCACCCCCACTACATTCGCCAGCATGTTCGACGTGACCAGCACCGACATAACGTCGGTTATCGGCGAGCAATCAACGGGAGTAGAAGTAGCTGCGAGAGCTGCCGATCCGCGCCTAAGTCAGCTTTCTCGCAGGGCAGACTGCGCGAAGTCCGATGGCGCGACCCAGGTGCGCTTCGTGGACTGGTCCATGATCATGTTCACCGGGACTCTCTTGGGGACAACCCGTAAATTTTTCGCGCAAGGCGTGCCGACCACGATTGCCGACCAGGTGTTCCCCGCCCAGGGCTCAACGCAAATTGATCTCTTCAGCGACCGAGGCACCGCTCGACTGGAAAGTCTTCGGATCACCTCACGCACCAATGCCATGTGGGGGCCCCTGACATCTCGCGACAAGGGCCTTCGGCTCCGGAGAAGGGCTTTAGGACCGCCGCTTATGGGCAGCCCTAGAGCCCTCTGTCAGTTCCGACCGATGCTGGGCACCAAAGGATGCATAAGTCTTGACGATCCCACCCGACGCATCTACTCTTACCGCCAAGACGTTTTGGCAAAACGTTTTGTCACACCCCGCAGCAAAGAAGCTCAGAATGGAGTCCCTGTCATGCAGCACCCCGCCAGCCAGCGCCCGTCCGGCGCAGCAGCACGCAACACCACGAAGACTTTCCTGTCCGCAGCAGCCGTCCTCTCCGCCCTCACCCTCGCCGGATGCGGCGCCGGCGGAGGCGGCGAACAGTCAACCGACGACTCCGAATCCCTGACCGTCCTGGTCGAAGCCGGAGGGAAGGCCGAACTCACCGGCATCGCGGAGAAGTTCACCGACGAGACCGGAACCCAGGTCACCTTCGTCGAGCTCCCCTACGAGGGCCTCTACAACCGTCTGAACACGGAATTCTCCTCCGGCAGCACCTCGTTCGACGTCGCAGCACTCGACGCGATCTGGCTGCCGACCTTCGCCGACGCCGTGACCCCACTGAATGACATGTTCACCGACGAAGTGAAGGCGGATCTCTTCCCGGCACTCGTCGAGGAGGCACAGGTCGAGGAAAACTTCGTGGGCATGCCGGTCTGGACGAACTCAGAGATCCTCTTCTACCGCACCGACCTGTTCGAGGATCCCGCCGAGCAGTCAGCGTTCAAGGACGAGTACGGCTACGACCTCGCGCCGCCCACCACCTGGGAGCAATACCAGGACGTCGCGCAATTCTTCACTAGGGATACTGACGGTGACGGGCAAACCGATCTCTATGGCACGGATGTGAAGGGCGCGGTCGAGACCGAATGGCTGGCCACCGTGTCCCAGTCCGGCGCGGAAAACATGGTTCTCAGCCCCGAGGGCGAGGTCACGGTCAACGACGCCGAGCACCTGGCGGCTCTCGACTTCTACGTGGGCCTCAACAACGATCTGAAGGTTTCCCCTCCCGGGGCCGCGCAGATCGACTGGGCCGGCGCGCAGAACCTTTTCTACCAGGGCGAGACGGCCATGATGCGCTTCTGGGCCCACGCCTACCCGCAGACCCCCGAGGACTCACCGGTCGCCGGGAAAATCGGCGCCGCACCGATGATCGGCGGACCGGGCGGAGTCGCCGGTGTCCCCGGCCCCTGGTACCTCTCCATCCCCAAGACCACGGACAAGCAGGAAGCCGCGAACGAGTTCCTGCAGTTCGCCTACGACAACAACGCCATGGGCATCGACTCGTCGCTGGGTTTGGCCGCCCGGGTCTCGGCGTTCGAGGAGTACGAGGGCAGGCCGGGTTACGAGCACTTCGATGCCCTGGTGGAGACTCTCTCGGCAGAGGGTACGAAGCCCCGTCCCGCCACCGAGAATTGGCAGGAGATCGTCGATTCGGCGCTCATTCCCATGCTGCAGAAGGCCCTGGAGCCAGGCGCCGACAACCAGCAGCTGCTCGATGACGCCAAAGAGCAGATCGAAGCCATCACCCAGTAGCTGACCTGTGGTGGCGGGCCGGCGGCCCGCCACCACGCCCCCCGCCATTTCGTCGTCCTCCAGTAAAGGTCTACAACGTGCACGCAACCGACCAGCGGGTCCCGCTCCCGTCTCGACGGGCGTCTCAGGACTCCGACAGCAGAACGCCGCCGTCGACGGCAGCTCAGCAACAGCACCGGCGAAAGCGGGGCTTCACCGATCAGCGGTTCGCCGCCCTGATGATGCTCCCTGCCGTCGCGTTCCTGGCCGTGTTCGTCGGCTGGCCTCTGGTGCAGTTCGTCCGTGACAGCTTCTACGCGATCGAGCCCTTCGGGGGTGGACGAGAGTTCATCGGCTTCGCGAACTACTCGGCGGCCCTCGCATCAGACGCGTTCACCGGGGCCGCATGGCGGACACTCGTCTACACGGTCATCGTCGTGGCGCTCGAATTCACGCTGGGCCTGGCGGTGGCCCTGCTATTCTCCGCTCTGGGAGACAAGTCCCGGATCTTCAGGACCATCTTCATGTACCCGCTCATGATCGCGCCCGTGGTGGCCGGCTTGCTGTGGCGGTTCCTCCTCATTGACAACTTCGGCATCCTCAACGAATTGCTGCGCCGCGTCGGGATCCTGCAGACCACCGATCAGATCCAGTGGCTCAGCAACCCCGATATCGCCCTGTTCTCCGTGGCACTGCCGGACATTTGGCTGACCACCTCGTTCATCACCCTGATCCTCTTCGCAGGCCTGCAGAACGTCCCGGGAGAGCTGCTCGAGGCGGCGAGGATCGACGGCGCCCGCTACACCACCATCCTCTTCAGGATCATCCTGCCGCTGCTGCGCCCCGTGATCGCCGTCGCCCTGATTATCCGCGGCATCGACGCCGCTCGCGCGTTCGACATCATCCTCATCCAGACCAACGGCGGACCTCAGGGCAGCACAGAGACCCTGTCCCTGCTCGTCTACCGGACCCTCGTACGCTTCGGCGATCCTGGCCTGGCCAGCGCGATGGGCACCATGTACCTGCTGGGCATGCTGCTCGTCGCCGTCGTCGCCGTCTACGCCATCTGGCGCCCAGGAAGTGATCGCTCATGAACGGCCTCGTCGTCCGCGGAAAGACCGCCCGCACCATCCTGTGGGTACTGCTCGCCGCCGTCACCCTGCTCTACGGCTTCCCCTTCGTCTACCTGCTGCTCACGTCCTTCAAGACGCCGCTGGAAACCATCGCCGTCCCGGCGACCGTCTTCGGCTCCGAGTTCACACTGGAAAACTACGCCTCAGCCCTTGGCAGGGAAGGCGTGGTCGCCTCCTTCATCAACAGCACCGTCACCGCCGTGCTCAGCACCGTCATCTCCCTCGTCCTCGCGGTGCCCGCCGCGTACGCCATCACCCGCTACCGGACGCCCGGTGGGCAGGTCTTCATCCTGGTCGCCCTCGTCTGCAGGATGGTGCCCGCGATCGTCGTCGGCGTCCCCCTGGTCTCACTGTTCCGCGACCTCGGGATCGCCGATACTTCGATCGCACTCGCCATCGCGCACACCACGCTGTCCCTGCCGCTGTCGATCTGGCTCATGACGAGCTTCTTCGACGCGGTACCGGACGAGCTGGACGAAGCGGCGAAGATCGACGGCTGCAGCCGACTCGGGGCGCTCCGTCGAGTGGTGCTGCCGGTCGTCTCCGGCGGCGTGGCGGTGACGGCGATCTTCGCCTTCCTCGCTTCCTGGAACGAGTTCCTCTTCTCCCTGCTCCTGACCGCAGTCAGGGCCCAGACCACGCCGATCGTTATTGCGAACTTCCAGACCCAGTTCGGCCTGGACTGGGGATCCATGACCGCGCTGGCCGCCCTGTACTCGATCCCTGTCGTTCTGCTCACCCTCGTCCTCCAACGGCACATCGTCGCTGGCCTCACGCTCGGTGCGGTCAAGGGCTGACCCGGTAGACCGGCCCCGCTCAGGAAGTGGTGCCGGGCTCAGGAACCCAGTAACGGCATACCATCAGCTCCAACACGACAGGGGACTCACATGGCACGGAAATCGGTCGGCATTCGGGACGTTGCAGCCGCGGCGGGAGTGTCCGTGACCACGGTGTCCCACATCCTGAACGACACACCCCATGCACGAGCCAGCGACGAAACACGTAAGAAAGTCAGGGACGCAGCGGCTGCCCTCGGGTACGGACCAAACCGGATGGCCCAGGGTTTGCGAACCCAGCGCTCCGCGATGATCGGCCTGCTGAGCGAAGACATCGCCACCACCCCGCACGCCGGCATGATCATCAAAGGCGCCGAGGAAACCGCACGACAGCACGACTACACCCTCGTTATCATCAACACCGACAAGGACGCCGACACGCAGTCAAAGCGGCGCGACGTCGACGCACTCCTCGAACGGCAGGTGGACGGCATCCTCTACGCCACCATGTACCACCGGGCAGTATCCCTGCCGCCCCGGCTCTTCGAGATCCCGGCCGTCCTCATCGACTCCACCGACAAGACCGGCCTGGTCCCCTGCACCATCCCCGACGAGCAAGGGGGCGCCCAGACCGCTGTGACAGCGCTCCTGGACGCCGGCCACCGATCCATCGGATTCGTCAACAACACCGACGACGTCCCCGCCACCCATGGGCGCCTGCAGGGATACCGGGAGGCACTACAGGGAGCAGGCATTGCCTACGCTCCGGACTTCGTCGCGGCACGGGAGTCCGAGGCAGCGGGCGGATATGCGGCGGCGATGGAACTGCTGACTCGCAACGACCGTCCAACGGCCCTGTTCTGCTACAACGACCGGATGGCAATGGGCGCCTACCGGGCCGCCAGCGAGCTCGGGCTCAGCATCCCCGGCCAGCTGTCCGTCATCGGGTTCGACAACCAGAAGCTCATCGCCGAAGGGCTGCATCCCGGTCTCACCACCGTGGCACTGCCCCACTACGAGATGGGCGCGTGGGCAGTCCAGACACTCATCAGACTCATCGAGGGTCACGACGAGGAAAAGCTCCTCGCCGACAAACCCACAATCCTCTCCTGCCCGCTCGTCCGGCGCGACTCCGTCGCACCGCCCCATGCCTCAACTCCGGCCGGCACTGACGCCGCGCTGACCGACTAGACAAGGACACTCTCGATGTTTGAAATGCGATCCTCCTGGGTGTGGGACTTCTGGTTCGCCGACGACGGCGACCGGTACCACCTCTTCTTCCTCAAAGCATCCCGCGCACTGCAGGACCCCGACCGCCGCCACTGGCGCGCAACTGTCGGCCACGCCACGTCCACGGATCTGCGCACCTGGGAAGAACACGCCGACGCCCTCGTGCCCGCCGACGGACCAGCTTTCGATGACCTCGCCACGTGGACCGGCTCGATCGTCCGCGACGATGCCGGGCTATGGCACATGTTCTACACCGGAGTGAACCGAGAGGGCAAAGGACTCATCCAGCGCATCGGCAGCGCCACCTCCCACGACCTCTTCACCTGGACCCGCACGGACCTGGTCCTCGAAGCCGACAGCGCGCACTACGAAAAGCTGGCCCAGGGCGCATGGCCCGATGAGGCGTGGCGTGACCCCTGGGTCAGCCGCAACGCGGACGGTACCGGATGGAACATGCTCATCACCGCGCGGTCAACGACGGGCGATCCGGACCAGCGAGGCGTCGTCGGCCACGCCTTCTCCCCCGATCTCGCGCGGTGGCAGATCCTTCCCCCCCTGAGCCAGCCTGGTGACGGGTTCGGTCAGCTCGAGGTCCTCCAAACCGAAACGGTCGACGGCCAGACAGTGCTCCTGTTTTCCTGCCTGAACTCCGAACTCTCCACGGAACGGCAGGCAGGCCAGGAGCGTGGAGGGATCTGGGCCGTGAACGCTCCGAGCGCCCTCGGCCCCTTCGACATCTCGGAGGCCTACCTCGTGGCCGACCAGTCCCTCTACGTGGGACGCCTCGTCCAGAACCGTGCCGGTCAGTGGCAGATGCTCGCCTTCGAGAACGCCGACGACACCGGGGCCTTCGTTGGCAGGATCACCGACCCCCAGCCCGTCGCCTGGGCCGACGGCAAGCTCACCATGATGGGTGCCCACCACCCGTCTGTAGGGAATCGACGCTACGTCAACGCTTCCTGACGAGAAGGTGCTGGGTCAGGTCCAACTGGCTGCGCACCAACGACATCCGGGGTGAGCCTTCGCGTTCGGCACACGTTCGGCGAGCCCACCGTACGGCTCCGCATCTCATGCCACGAGCAGGTACACCATTCATTCTTCTCACCACGTCGCCGGGGTGACTTCAGGAAGGCCCGCAATGTCACAAGGCCCGCAAATCGACGACCTCTCCCCCGCAAGCGTTGATGTCCTCGTCGTTGGTGAAGCACTAGTAGATATCGTCATCTCCCCTCAGGGCACCGTGAAGCATCCGGGAGGGTCGCCCGCGAATGTCGCCTATGGACTCGGCCGGTTGGGAGTCAACACCGCACTGCTGACCTCGATCGGCGATGACCACCATGCAGCCGCCATCGAGACACATCTCCGCAGCGCTGGCGTCCACCTTCTGCCCGGGTCCAAGGGCAGCGGTAGTACGGCAACCGCGACAGCGGTGTTAGCGCACGACGGATCGGCACAATACGACTTCAATATCCGGTGGGACCTCCCACAGGTCGCTCCGGCATTCCTTCCCAAAGTGCTGCATACCGGCTCAATAGCTACCTTCCTGGCGCCAGGAGCAGCCAGTGTTCGGGAGCTGATCGAGCAGGCATACCAGGACTGTGTCGTCACCTATGACCCCAACATCCGCCCGGCTCTGCTTGGTAGTCATGCCGAAGCGAGAACCATCTTCGAAGAACTCGTCCCATTCACCGAGGTCGTCAAACTCAGCGACGAGGACGCACGGTGGCTCTATCCGCGGCTGGCTCTGGACAAGATCCCACAGCGGATCCTCAACCTGGGGGCCGAACTCGTCGCCATCACCAGAGGAGCGGAGGGATCCCTCCTCGCCACGCAAGACGCTCGAGTTGTCGTTCCTCCGGTCAGGTCTGCCGTGGTCGACACCATCGGGGCCGGCGACGCCTACATGTCCGCCCTGATTTACGGACTCCTCAGGCGCACCACGCACGGACTCGTGCCTTCCGCTTTGGAGTCGCTGGGCCGCTTGGCGTCGACTGCAGCAGCCATCACCGTCCGCTGCGCGGGAGCGCACCCACCCACAGCAGAGGAACTGGACAAGGAAATTCGAGAAGAACCCTCGAATCAACCACACCACCATGTGGCGCCCGGCCTGACCTCCCGCACCTTGAACGCCTGAGAAAACATCACAAGGAAAGAACCTATGTCGAACAACAACTACTACGACGTGACCGCGTGGCCCGTCGGCAGTCCATCCGAAGACATCGGCGCAGTGATCAACAGCATCATCGCTGACATCAAAACCCGGCAGACCGACACCGATGCGAACGATGGCGGAAAGCCAGGAGCGGTGATCTACCTCCCGCCCGGGGACTACCACCTCCGTACGCAGGTCGTCATCGATATCAGCTTCCTCAGGATCGAAGGCTCCGGACACGGCTTCACGTCCTCGAGCATCCGGTTCAACGTTCCCGAGGACGAATGGCCCAACCTGCACGAGCTATGGCCTGGCGGAAGCCGCATCATCGTCGACCTCCCCGTCGATGGAAACCGTGCAGGATTGTCGGGCGCCGCTTTCCACGTCGAGCGAAGCGGGAGCCCCCGGATCAGCTCCGTCGAATTCGCCAACTTCTGCATCGACGGGCTGCACTTCACCCCCGATAACTCGGGGATGCCGGCGGAGAACACCTACGTCAACGGCAAGACAGGCATCCATGTCGCCAGCGCCAACGACTCGTTCCGCGTCACCGGCATGGGATTCGTCTACCTCGAGAACGCGCTCACCATCCACAATGCGGACGCACTCTCCGTGCACGACAACTTCATCGCCGAATGCGGAAGCTGCATCGAGCTACGCGGCTGGGGACAAGCATCCAAGATCACCGACAACCTCATCGGAGCAGGCCCCAAGGGCCACTCCATCTATGCCGAAAACCACGGCGGGCTCCTGGTCACCGCGAACAACGTCTTTCCCCGCGGCGCGAGCAGCGTCCATCTTGACGGCATCAACCGTTCAAGCGTCACCAACAACCGCCTGCACTCGTTCTACCCCGGCATGCTGATCCTCACAGCGAACAGTTCCGAGAACCTCGTAGCCACGAATCACTTCCTGCGCGACCACGAGCCATGGACGCCCTTCCAAGGCGTCGACAACGGACTGGACGACCTCGACGGGCTTCTCCGTGTCAGCGGGAACAACAACTCCGTCATCGGCAACCACTTCTCCCAGCTCATCGACGCACAGGACATCCGGCCGAAAGGTGCGACGCCGGTGATCATCCGGCTGGTCGCGGGCGCAGGCAACTTCGTCTCTAACAATCACGTAGTAGCGCTGGACGTCCACTCCACCTCGAGTGACTCCTGCTTCGAGGCGCAGGTGGACGCCCTGCTGACGACCGAGGCTTCGTGCGATCGGGCCGTCACAACCGTCATGGTCGATTCCAAATCAACCCGGAACACGATCCTCGATTCCGGAACCGACGCCCAAGTCATCGCGGACAGGGCCGCCAATGCCTTCCGTGCAACGCCCACGGTCGGATCCTAGGCAGCACATACACTTTGGCCTAGTCACTCCCGGGAGCTTGACGATCTTCACCGGGGCTCGTAATGGCGGATCGGCGCCGCGGCTGCGAAGAAGCCCTCCAGGCTGCGGGTCTCACCCTGCCCGAGGAGCTGATCGCTACAGGACCCCACGGCCTGGAGGGCGGCGCCAAGGCGATGGCCGAGCTGATGTCCCGGCCGGTGCTCCCTACGGCTGTCTTTGCCGAATACGACGAGCTGGCCATAGGCGCAATGTGGGCGCTACGTCGGGCCGGGCTGAGCGTACCCGGTGACATCTCGATAATCAGCGCCGACGATCACGAGATGGCGGCCATGTTCGATCTGACCACCATCGCGCAGGATGTGGTAGGCCAAGGTGCGATCGCCGCCCAGCTGTTATTGCAGGCACTCGGGGCCCAAAAGGTTCGCCTACCAGACCCGCCGGTGCTCGTGCCAACCTGGTTGGTGCTGCGCGGGACGACCGCCCCCCGCGGCGACGGCCAGACTCCCGCGCGCACGCCGCCGCTCCCGGCCCCGCTCTTAACCTTGGCCATTACAGCCATGCGGTACAGGGATTTGAGCCAGCCCTCGAATCTGGGACTGCGGCCAGCCACTCGACGAGTTCTGCCCGGCTGAAGGTGACCCCAAAGCAGCGGGTCGCCCAGTCGGAAGGTGCAGGCGATCCTCGATCTTCGTCACGAAGCGCCGGCTTCGATGTTTTTTGCTTAACCGCTTGACCAACCTCAAAGGGGGCTCTAGATTGCTGCGTAACCGATTAACCAGTTACGAAGAGGGCGCAATGAACCAACGAGGGTTCCACCAACCAAAGAGTGCATGGGTTGGAGATGTCATCCCCTGGCAGGAGAACGGCACCTTTCACCTGCTTTACCTGCACGAGGCGCGCCAAATGCCGAAGGTCGGTATGCCGTGGCACCGGGTTGTGACCGATAACCTCGTTGACTTCCACGATGCTGGTGAATCGCTCGCCTCGGGAGGCCCATCGGCAGCGGACTTCAACGTGTATACCGGCAGTATCGTGCTGGACGCTGACGGCACGCACCATGTTTTCTACACCGGCCAGAATCCGGATCGACGCGGCGCCGACGGGCAGCCGTTGCAGGTTGTCATGCATGCCACGAGCGGTGATGGGATGCAGACCTGGGAGCGGCATCATGCTGACACCTTCGGAGCCACGGCTGGCTATGAAACCGCTGACTGGCGCGATCCTTTCGTCTTCTGGGACGAGGAAGCTAATCTCTGGCGGATGCTCATAGCTGCCCGGCACGCATATGGGCCCGAGCGACGCCGCGGGGTTATCGCCCAGTGCACCTCGGCCGATCTCACGACCTGGGAGCCGGTTGAACCCTTTTGGGATCCACGGCGCTATGTCGCACATGAATGCCCCGAGGTGTTCCAGTGGGGAGAGTGGTGGTATCTCGTGTACTCAGAGTTCAGCGAATCCTTCACGACGCGCTACCGGATGTCCCGCAGCTTGCACGGCCCCTGGATTGTCCCGGAGCACGACAGCCTCGACGGGCGCGCTTACTACGCTGCGAAGTCGGCTGCCCGCGATGGTCGCCGCTTTTTCTTCGGCTGGGTTGCTTCTCGCGAGGGCGCCCATGACGCCGGAGCGTGGCAGTGGGCAGGAACGATGTCGGTGCTCGAGGCTGAGCAGCGTCCCGATGGCACACTGGCCTTTCACCCGACAGCAGAAATGCGCAGCACCTTCGAGAGTGCGACCGATGCCATTCCGTTTGGCACGATTCTCGATGCGCCCGACGGATACGCACAGGCCCTGAGCTCCTTGGACGCCCCATCTTCGTTCCGACTGGTTGCTCGATTCGATATCGCCTCAGGTACCACCGAGTGTGGTGTCCTCCTCCGGGCAACAGCTGACGGTGATGAAAGCTACGTTCTACGACTGGAACCAAAGCGCAACCGTCTGGTCTTCGACCGGTGGCCGCGCAGCCTCACAGGGACGGAGCAGTGGCAGATCTCAGGGGACGTGCCCTTCGCAATCGAACTTGAACGCCCCTGTCATCTTCCCTCTGGCCCCCACGAGCTTGAGGTAATCATCGATGGTGACCTTTGTATCGCCACCGTTGATGATGCTGTCGTCCTGAGCACCCGCCTCTACGACCGACCGACCGGTCGCGTCGGTGTATTTGTGGGCGAAGGCTCCATCGCTGTTGAAAAGCTCTCCCTCTTTTCCAGGAGCGCAAGGCATGCCAGTTCCGATTCCTCATCCCTTGACTTGCTCACTGCGTCAAGCACGACCTAATTCGCTTTACCGTCCCATCCACCTCACCCCGCCCCACCAATGATCGATCAACGGAGATTCTGACCATGTCACTCACCAAACGAACCACTGCCTTCATGGCCTTCATCGCCGCATCGGCACTCACCCTCTCGGGTTGCGGCGGCGGAGCCAGCAGCGCCGACCCGGCAGACAGCAACCCTGAAGGCGAGGTCGTAGCCCGCGAAATCTCGTGGTTGCTCTCCCGCCCTGCCGACGGAGGCGTCATCACGGCGATGGAGCAGATTGCCGACGACTACGCGAAGGACCACCCCGGCTTCGCGCTCAACCTCATCACCACGCCCGATCGTCCGTCCTACATCCAGAAATACGAGACCCTGGCTGCTGCGAACAAGCTGCCGGAGCTCTTCGACACGGATGCGACGCCGTTCGCGCAGAAGCTCGCAGAACAGGGCCGCATGATGGACGTCGAGGTGCTCTTGGAGGACCTCGGGCTTGCTGACTCGTACCGTGATGCAGCACTGAACTACCAGCGTTTCGACGACGGGTCACTGTACATGGTGCCGTTCGAATTCCAGCTCGAGTTCTTCTGGTACAACTCGGCGCTGCTCCAGAGCGCAGGCGTTGAAGTCCCCAAGACGTTGGATGACTTCCCGGCGATGTGTAAGGCGCTGCGTGAACAGGGCGTCACCCCGATCGCACTCGACGGCCAGGACCAATGGCCGCTCGAACGGTACATGGCGTACTACCCGTTCCGCATGGCGGGCCCAGAGTACATCCAGGATTTGAAGAACGGCGAGGCGTCCTTCTCCGACCCGGCCGGCAAGGCCGCGGCCGAGTGGCTGTACGAGCTCGGCCAGGCCGGCTGCTTCCAGGAAGGCTTCTCCTCGACCGGTTACGCCGACGCGCAGGCGTTGTTCACCTCCGGTAAGGCCGCCGTCTACAACATCGGCACCTGGGAGCTCAGCAACCTCGCCACGGAGGCGCTCGACCCGGCCGTTCGCGACTCGGTCGCGACCTTCACGCTGCCGACCATCGAGGGGGCCGTGACCGCGGACAACGAGTACGTCACGCCGTCCGGTATCGGCATGGCCGTCAACGCGCAGACCTACGACCCGCTCGTCCGGGACTTCCTCGCGTTCGCACTCGAGCAATACCCCGAGATCTACGCCGCAACGGGTGCCCTCTCGCCGACCACGACGGCCCAGACCACGATCCCCGCTGATGCTACCGATCTGTATGCGAGCTCGATCCAGCAGGCCGATGAGGTCGGCGAAGCAATTGCCATGCCATGGGATACACAGCTCGACCCGGCGACGAACACCCGTCTGCAGCAGGAGCTGACCCTCCTGGTCCAGGGCGACACCACGCCGGACGAGTTCGTCGCAACGATGGACGCGGCCCTGCAGGAAAACACCGATGACTGAGATCGACCGAGCAGGGGCGGGCGCGACGCGCGTCCGCCCGCCCCGGCGGCGGAAACCGATGTCAACATCGATGCTTCCCCGCAGGTCGGCGCTGTCCGTGGCGGTGTTCCTTCTTCCGCCTCTCGTGCTCTACGGCGTTGCCGTATTGCTGCCGATCGTGCAGTCGCTGTTCCTGAGCCTGTACTCGTGGGACGGCATCACGGACATGGCGTTCGTAGGCCTCGACAACTATGTGAAGATGCTGACCCGGGACGACGTCTTCTGGACGGCGTTCGCTAACGCGCTTGGCTACCTCGTGATCTGCCTCGTCCTGCAACTTGGAGGAGCACTCATCGTCGCCGGGCTGCTCACGGCGCTTCCCCGGGCACGCGAGCTGGTCAAGACCCTGTACCTCCTGCCTGCGGTCATCTCGACGGTCGCGATCGCCCTCCTGTTCCAGCGCCTATATGCGCTCGAACCTGTCGGCCTGATCAATCAGCTCCTCGAATGGGTCGGTCTCGGCCACTTGCAGACGGCGTGGCTTTCGGACGTGCAAACGGTCCTGGTAGCCGTGTCAATCCCTGAAGGCTGGCGATTCACCGGTCTCTACATGCTCATCATCTACGCAGCTCTCATGGCCGTGCCCAGTGACCTCGAGGAAGCCGCACGGTTGGACGGCGCCTCGTGGTGGCAGATCTTCTGGCGCATCCGGTTCCCCTACATCCGGCCGGTCTGGATTACGACGACGATCATGGCAACGACGTTCGCCCTGCGCGGGTTCGACATTCCGTACCTGCTCACCAACGGCGGTCCCGGGCAGTCATCTGAGCTGCTGACTACCTACATGTACAAGACAGCGTTCGTGCACACCGACTACGGGTATGCCAGTGCAATCTCCATGTTCATCGTCGTCGAGTGCCTGGTCGCCGTTGGCCTCATCTTTTTGCTGCTTCGTCCGAAGGACAAGTCATGACCGCCTCACTACTCAAGCCCTCCACGGAGCAACCCACACCACAGTCGCCGCACGGGAAGCGCAAACCGCGTCATGCCCCGCGGGTGCGGGCGCAGCGCACCGCCCTGACCGTGACGATCATTGCGATCGTACTGGTGCAGGTGTACCCGCTCGTGTGGTTGCTGCTGACCAGTTTCCGCACGGCAGCGGACTTCGCTGGTGGCAACCCTTTCGCGCTGCCATCGGCGTGGACGCTGGAGAACTACACCCGAGCTTTTTCGACGGGCAATCTCGGCATGAACATCGTCAACAGCCTGATCGTCACCCTCGGGGCGAGCGTGCTGATCGTGGTGGCGGGCATGATGGCCGCCTTCGCACTGCAGGTGCTCGGTTTCCGCTTCAGCGGGCTCGTCCGCGCACTGTTCCTCCTCGGCATCATCGTTCCGGTGCAGATCGCGCTCGTCCCGCTGTTCATCGACTATTCGAAGGTCGGGCTGCTGGACACACATCTTTCGATGATCATTCCGCTGGCCGCCTTCGCCCTGCCGATGGCGGTGTACCTGTTCTCATCGTTTTACGAGTACATTCCGCGGGAAATGTACGAGGCCGCGTCACTCGATGGAGCCGGACCGTACCGGATTTTTACCCAGATCACGTTCCCTCTCTCCATGAACACCATCATCACCGTCGTGCTCGTCAACAGCATCTTCATCTGGAACGACTTCATCTTCGCGAACACCTTCGTGCTCTCGGACGGATTGAAAACCATCCCGCTCGGTCTGCAGAACTACATCGGCGCGATGGGCAACACTGATTGGACGGCGACATTCGCCGCCGTATGTGTCACGGTCACACCGCTGCTGCTGGTGTTCCTCGTGCTAAACAAGGCAATGATCAGTGGCCTCGAGAGCGGAGCAACCAAGGGATGACCAGCACAGGCCACGGACGAAGCACCTCGGGTATCACCATGCGGGATGTCGCTAAGGTCGCCGGCGTCTCCGTCGCGACAGTGTCCCACGTGGTGAACGACAAGCCTGGAGCGCGGATCGGTGACGATGCCAGACGTCGAGTGCACGAGGCGGTCACCGAACTGGGCTACCGGCCCAACGCCCTCGCGAAGACACTCTCGCAAGGCACGTCGCGTTTCATCGGCCTTGTCGCTGACGCTATCGCGACGACCCCGTTCGCCGGTCAAATCATCCACGGTGCGCAGGACGAGGCGTGGAAGCACGGCTACGTGCTGCTCGTGGCGAATACCGACGGCAACACCGCTGCTGAGGATGAGGCGATCATGATGATGTTGGAGCACCAGGTGCGCGGCATTCTCTACTCGACCTGGTATCACCACGAAATCACTGTCCCCGAGGCGCTGCATCAAACCGACACGGTGCTGGTGGACTGCTTCGCGGGCGGCAGCGGGCTCCCCGCGGTGGTGCCGGATGAGGAGCAGGGCGGGCGCTCCGCAACGGAGGCGCTGCTCGCGGCGGGGCATCGTCGTATTGCATTCATCAATACCACGACGCCGTCTCCGGCGCAGAGCGGGCGCCTTGCCGGGTACCGGTCGGCGCTTGAATCCGCCGGCCTGGATTTCGACGAATCGTTGGTGTTTCCGGCGTCCCCTGAGCAGGAGGGCGGTTACACGGCCACCGCAAGTATCGTCGACTCACGGGCGACTGCCGTCTTCTGCCACAACGACCGGGTGGCCATGGGGCTCTACGACGGGCTCCGCGAGCGAGGCCTCCGAATCCCGGACGATATGGCCGTCATGGGATTCGACAACCAGGACGTCATCGCCGCCCATCTTCGACCGCCTCTGTCGACTGTCGCCCTCCCCCACTACGAGCTCGGCGCGGCCGGCGTCCGCCGACTTCTTGGACTCGAGACGCCGTCCACAACTCATCCTCAACTGATCGCTTGCCCGCCGATCCAGCGGCACTCGATCTGAGGGGACAGCTATGCCAGACATAAACAGCCCTATGCCGCGCCCACTTTTCCATCTGACCCCGCAACGCCACTGGATGAACGATCCGAATGGCCTCGTCTTCCATCGCGGCCGTTGGCATGCCTTTTTCCAGTACAACCCTGAAGGATCTGATTGGGGGAACATGAGCTGGGGTCACGCGAGCAGTGCCGATCTGCAGCACTGGGAAGAACTCCCGGTGGCGCTGCGCTACCGACCGGGTGAACAGGTGTACTCGGGGTCGGTGGTCGTCTCCTCGCCCGGGGAAAATGGCCAACTGGTCGCCTATTACACGAGTGCTTTCGCGGACGGCCGACAGGCGCAGTCACGAGCGATCAGCGACGACGGCGGACTCACGTGGCAGCGCGACGTCGACAACCCGGTGCTTGACCGCGGCACGAACGCCTTCCGCGATCCGAAGATCATCCGGTTCCAGGATCACGACGGCGGTTTTCGTTGGATCATGCTCGCGGTAGAGGCCGACGACCGGCAAGTGCTGTTCTTCTCGTCCACCGACCTCCGCTCCTGGGAGCATCTGAGTACGTTCGGACCGATCGGGGCCACAGGGGTGGTCTGGGAATGCCCGGACCTGATCCCTCTCGCTGTCGACGGCCGTGCCGATGACGTCCGCTGGGTACTGCTCCTCAGCACCAATCCGATTGGCGAGGACGCCGACCCCGAAGGATCCTCGATGAGCTTCGTCATCGGACAGTTTGACGGAACCGCGTTCACCGCGGAAAGCTCCAACCTGCAGCGCCTGGACCACGGCCGTGACTTCTACGCCGGTGTCAGCTTCGACAGTGCACCAGATGGTGCAGCTGTCATCCTCGCCTGGATGAGTAATTGGCGCTACGCCGGTAACGTCCCCTCATCGCCATGGCGGGGGGCGATGTCACTACCGCGCCGCCTGTCGCTTATCAGTGTCGACGGCGAGCCGCGGCTCGTGCAGGAGCCGCCGACCTTCGTGACCGAGCGCTTGGCCTCCGTGACACCCACAACCCTTCTCGGCTCTCCTGAACCCCTTGGGCTGATCCTCAGCGGCCATTCGCTCGTCGATCTGAGCTGGGATCCGGCCACCACGGGCAGGCTGCGCCTCCACCTGCAGGGCGACGCGGATGCGGTCGTCGAGCTCGTTCACGACATCGAGCCGCAACTGCTCCGCGTCACCAGGTCCGGCGTCGCGGTAGATGCCGTCCACCCGGACTTCTCCTCGACGAACGCTGTCCCCCTCGCTGCGGACGGAAAAGCACGACTCCTGCTAAGCCTCGATGGACCGCTCCTCGAGGTGTTCGTCAACGGCGGTCGGGCCACCAACTCGAATCTGGTCATGCTCGGATCCGGGTCCGTGTCGTTGACGCTCGAAACCGAGCAAGAAAGTCCGGTCACGATGTCGGCCGTCGATCTGCCATCGCCCGCGAAGATCGCCTCACCTATGACCAACAAACCTTTACCTGCGTTCGTCTGAGTAGAGGCACTGATCGTCGCAACACCACTCTGGAAGGAAAACAGCAATGACGCCTGATTTTTCACGACGCAGCGCGCTTCAGGGCGCCGGACTCGGCTCACTCGCTCTCTTCATGAGCAGCGTCGCTCCCGTCGCAGCCAACGCCCAGACTTCACTCAGATCGGTCTTCCACATGACCCCGCCGACGGGGTGGCTCTGCGATCCTCAACGGCCGGTGTTCACCAACGGGGCGTACCAGCTGTACTACCTGCACTCCGGCCAGAACAACGGCCCCGGTGGCTGGGATCATGCCACAACCCGTGACGGCGTCGCGTTCACGCACCATGGCACCGTGATGCCGCTGCAACGGGACTTCCCCGTGTGGTCCGGATCCGCCGTCGTCGACACCGCAAACACCGCGGGATTCGGTGCAGGAGCAGTCGTGGCCCTTGCGACCCAGCCCACGGACGGAATCCGGAAGTTCCAAGAGCAGTACCTCTACTGGTCGACGGACGGCGGCTTCACGTTCACCATGCTCCCCGACCCGGTCATCCTCAACACTGACGGCCGAACCGCTGTGACCCCAGCGGAAACCGAAAACGCGGAATGGTTTAGAGACCCAAAAATCCACTGGGACCGTGCACGGAACGAATGGGTCTGCGTCATCGGTCGAGCACGCTACGCAGCCTTCTACACCTCGCCGAACCTCAGAGATTGGCAACTGAAACAAAACTTCGACTACCCGAACCACGCCCTCGGTGGGATCGAGTGCCCGGATCTTTTCGAGATGAGAGCTTACGACGGCACTTGGCACTGGGTGCTCGGCGCAAGCATGGACGCCTACAGCATCGGACTGCCGATGACCTATGCCTACTGGATGGGAACGTGGGACGGAACACGGTTCATTACCAACGACCTCACCCCACAATGGCTCGACTGGGGTTGGGACTGGTATGCGGCTGTCACCTGGCCGAAGGCCAGCGCACCGGACGATCGCCGCTTGGCTATCGCCTGGATGAACAACTGGAAGTACGCCGCGCGCGACGTCCCCACTGACACCTCCGACGGATACAACGGACAGAATTCGATCGTCCGCGAACTGCGGCTCGAGAGGCAATCCGGGGGCCAATACAGCCTGCTCAGCTCTCCCGTTGACGCACTGGCCAGCCACGCAACCGCGGCCATCTCGTTGCCTGACCACTACGTCACGGGAAGCGCCGTGCTGCCCTGGAGCGGCCGCGCGTATGAGATCGAACTGGACATCTCCTGGGACACTGCAGCCAACGTCGGCCTCTCCGTCGGAAGGTCCCCGGACGGCTCACGGCACACCAACATCGGCAAGTACGGAGCCGAGCTTTACGTCGACCGCTCACCATCCAACCAAGCCGGCTTCTCATTGGCACCGTACACACGTGCAGCAGCACCAATCGACGCAAACGCACGCTCGGTCCATCTGCGCATCTTCGTCGACACGCAAAGCGTCGAGGTCTTCGTCAACGCAGGCCACACAGTCATCTCGCAACAGGTCCACTTCACGGACAGCGACAGAGGCATCTCGTTCTACTCAGACGGCGGCTCAGCAAACTTTACGGGCATTACGCTCCGCGAGTTCGGCACTCCCATCTGACAATGGGGCGTTCTACGGGCTCCAACGGGTCTGAGCCTGAATCCTGCGCATATGGCACGCCAAAAGCCCCAAGGTCCGAGATGCCGGGCCTTGGGGCTTCACGGTGCGGCTACGCCAGAGGCGAGAGCCAGGTCAGGTGGGAACCGTCTCCGACGATGAGTTCGGCGAGAGCTTCATTAAACACCCGCCCATAGTCAGCGGTAATGTGCGCCTGAAATGCCTGATCGTCTCGATATATCTCGTACACGAAAAAATCGTCCGGCGACTCCTGCCGGCGGTGAGGGTCGAAGACAATGTTGCCCGGTTCGGCTCGTACTTTGGTGGTCAGGTTGAGCAGGAGTGCCTGGACTTCGTCTGCCTTGCCGTCCTGCGCAGTGAACTCCGCGTAGAGCGCTACTGTGCCAGATGCTTGAGCGGTCATGCTGCCTGGGCTCCAGTCATAATGGCGACCGCTTCAGTCATCGAGTGGCTCTGCGGGGTGATGGTCGTCGCGCATTTGCCGAGACGCTGGATGTGGATGCGATCCGCGACCTCGAAGACGTGCGGCATGTTGTGGCTGATGAGGATGACCGGGATGCCCTTGGCCCGAAGATTCTTCACCAATTCCAGAACCTGCTTCGATTCGCGGACGCCAAGCGCCGCGGTTGGCTCATCGAGCACGACGACTTTGGACCCGAAGGCAGCAGCGCGGGCCACCGCCACGGCCTGTCGTTGTCCGCCCGAGAGGTTCTCGACGGGTACGGTGACGTCCTGCAGAGTGCTGATCCCAAGCTCAGTGAGTTCGGCTCGCGCTTTCTGACGCATGCCCTTGGTGTCGACGACCCTGAACACAGAGCCGAGGATGCCCTTGCGACGCTCTTCCCGGCCAAGGAAGAGATTGGCGGCGACATCGAGTGCGGGAGAGACAGCAAGGTTTTGATACACCGTCTCGATTCCGGCCTGGCGAGCGTCCTGCGGGCGCTTGAAGCTGACGGGCTGGCCTTCGAGGAGAAGTTCGCCCTGGTCCGGGACCTCGGCGCCGGTCAGGCATTTGATGAGGGTCGATTTGCCGGCCCCGTTGTCCCCAATAATCGCAAGCACCTCACCGGGATACAGTGCCAGGGATACACCATCAAGGCCGACTACCTTGCCGAAGGTCTTCACGAGGTTGCGAGCCTCGAGGATGGGCTGACGGTCAGAGTCACCGCTCGGTGATGGAAGAGTTGCGCTTGCGGCGTCGGTCATTTGCGTACCTTTCGGATCCACTGGTCCACAGAGACCGCGATAATAATGAGGACGCCCACGGCGAACGTCTGCCACAGGACGTCCAGGCCAGCGAGGGAGAGTCCGTTGCGGAACACGCCCACGATCAGGGCTCCGAGGAGGGTCCCCCAGACGGTGCCGCGCCCGCCGAAGAGGCTCGTTCCACCGATGACGACAGCGGTGATGGAGTCCAGGTTCAGGTCAGCGCCGGCGTTAGGCGATGCCGCGTTGCTGCGGCCGATCTGAATCCAGGCGCCGACAGCGAGGATGGCGCCGGCAGCGAGGTAAACGCTCACGAGGACACGGTTGACACGGATGCCGGCAAGGCGTGCGGCTTCCTTGTCGTCGCCAACCGCGTAAACGTGTCGTCCCCACGCTGTCTTTCCGAGAATGAAAGCAACGGCGATGTAGAGAAGGAGCATGAGGACGACGCCGTTGGTGATGTTCACGCCCGCCAGGCTGAAGGTCGTTCCGGTGGCGGTGAGGACCCCTGGCATCTCGGATCCGCGGACAGTGGCGCCGGCCGAATACAGCAGGGTGAGGGCGATGAAGATGTTCAGGGTGCCAAGGGTCACGATAAAGGGCGGCAGCCTGAACTTGGTGACGAGAAAGGCATTGAACGCGCCTGCGGCGAGCCCGACGACCATCCCCAACAGTAGTGCGATGAAGCCTGGAACCCCATTCTGGGAGCTGGTCTGTGCGATGACCATGGAGGTCAGGACCATGACCGCTCCGACGGAAAGATCGATCCCGGCAGTCAGGATGATGAGGGTCTGTGCGATGGCGAGGGTGCCGACGACGGCGACCTGCTGGGTGATCAGGGACAGGTTTGCCGGGGCGAGGAAGCGATCATTGAGCAGGCCGAAGACGATGACGGCGATGACCAGCACGATGGCAGGGCTGAGCGCCGGGTAGCGGTGCAGGGTGTTGCGTACGCGTGTGAGCGGTGTGGTGCGATCGAGGAATTCGCTGGCGAGGTCATGGCTGCCCGAGGAGGGCGCTGTTTGTACGGTCTGGTTCATGGAGGAACTCCGTTGGTCGGTGCTGATAGCCGGTCCGCGGGGAGAATGTCGACCCGCGGACCGACTATGTCGAGGGGTGCTTTATCCCCAGCAGATGTCGCTGGCAGCAGTGGCGTCGATGGACTCCAGGCCGTCCTGAGGTTCGTTGGTTACCAGGGCAACGCCCGTGTCGAAGAAGTCCTTACCATCGGTCGGCTTGGGGGCTTCGCCGGTTTCGACCAGCTCGGCGATTGCCTGTACGCCGAGTTCAGCCATTTTGACCGGGTACTGCTGGCTGGTGGCATCAATGATGCCCTCGTCGACCTGGCCGACTCCCGCGCAACCGCCATCGATGGAAACGACGATGACGTCTTCCTTGCCGGCGGCTTTGAACGCTTCATACGCGCCGTAGGCGGCCGGTTCATTGATGGTGTAGACGACATTGATGTCGGGGTTCGCGCTCAGCAGTGTTTCGGCTGCCGTACGACCGCCGTCCTCCGCTCCCTGGGAGGCTTCGTTGCCGACGATCTCGTACTCACCACCGCTGTAGGAACCGGTCTTCTCTTCGTCCCCGTTCTTCTCAGCATCGGCGGTATCGATACCCATTCCGTCCAGGAAACCCTGGTCACGGTTGTAATCGACGGAGACGATCTTGTCGTCGAAGAGATCGATCATGGCGATGGTGGCCTTCTCACCTGCCAGCTTCGACGCAGTCCACTTGCCAATCTCCTGACCAGCAACGAAATTGTCGGTAGCGAAGGTGATGTCCGCGGCTTCGGGAACCGATGGCGGGGTGTCGAGGGCGATCACGAACAGGCCGGCGTCCCGAGCCTTGACCAACGCGTCCTCGACTGCCGGACCGTTGGGCGTGATCAAAATACCGGCATCACCCTTCGAGATGGCGTTCTCGATCGCCTGGATCTGGGTGTCCTCGTCTCCATCCTCTTCACCCGCCGCCAGCGTCAGTTCCACGCCCTCGCTCTCTGCCGCGACTTGTGCGCCTTCCTGCATGGCGACAAAGAACGGGTTGGTCGTCGTCTTGACGATCAATGAGACACCGATAGGGCCATCAGCCGAACCAGACGTCGCGCCGTCACCCGACGAAGAGGACGAGTCCCCTCCACCGCAGGCCGTGAGGGCCAGAAGTGAAAGCGTCACGACCGAGCCCGCTGTCGTCATGCGCCGACGGAACGAGTGGGACGGATGGGAAGTCATGCGATTCATCCTTGAATCTCCTTTAGTGGAGGGAGGTATCCTCCCTGACAACGATGTCATGTCAGGTATAGACTATGATCTTGCTCACAGTCAACATTTCAGGAACGATGGAGATTCAAACGTGACATCGATGTCAAACGTAGGCTCCCAGCAGTCTCCGCGATCCCGACCCACGATGCGCCACGTTGCCGCGTTGGCTGGAGTGGGTATCAAGACTGTCTCCCGCGTCATCAATCAGGAACCGAACGTCTCGGCCGCGACTATCGCAAAGGTAATGGATGCTGCAAAGTCGCTGAACTATTACCCCGATGAGCAGGCGGGGAACCTGCGGCGGGCAGACGGGCGTACCCGAACCTTGGGCCTGTTGGTAAGCAGCGTGGACAACCCCTTCGCTGGAGCCATGCATCGCGCCATCGAGGATGTGGCGCTTGAGCGTGGCATCGCTGTGTTCGCGTCGAGCCTGGATGATGACGCTGAGCGGGAGCAGGCTTCAGTCGCCGCATTCCTGCGCCGGCGGGTGGATGGGCTGATTCTGACCACCATTTCACGCGACCAGTCCTACCTGGCCTCCGAGATGCGGCACGGGACGCCCATTGTCTTCGTCGATCGGGAACCGGCGGGTATTACCGGTGACTGCGTCGTGAGTGACAACCGCGAAGGCGCGATCACGGCTACCAACCACCTGCTTGACCGTGGCCATCGGCGCATCGCCTACCTGGGAGATCGCAGTGATATTTACACGGCAGCGCAGCGGCGCGGCGGGTTCTTCGATGCTCTTGGTCGAGCAGGTATTCCCACCGGGGACATTCCGGTCATCGAGAATCTTCACGACGAGCGATCCGCGGCGCAGGCGATGCTCGCCCTCCTGGACTCCCCCGCGCCACCCACCGCAGTCTTCACCAGCCAGAACCTGGTGACCATTGGTGCGATTCGCGCACTGAGGTCCCGCGAGGCGCACCGAACCACCGCACTTGTCGGCTTCGACGACTTCCAGCTCTCGGACTTACTCGACCCAGGAGTCACCGTCGTCGCCCAAAACGCGGAGGACATCGGCCGTACCGCGGCTCAACGACTCATCGACCGACTCGACGGAGAAGCGGCGCCGCCTCGCACCTGTATCGTCCCGACCACCCTCATCATTCGTGGCAGCGGCGAAATTCTCCCTGCCCAGCACTGAGCTCAACAGAAAGAACGACGATGACATCCCAGACCACCCGCAGCGTCGTCGTCATCGGCGATGCCCTCATCGATGAACTGCGCGAACCGACCGGATCCCAATCCTTTCCCGGTGGCGCAGCACTGAACGTGGCGGTCGGACTGACCCTGCTCGGTGTTCCCGCGACCCTCATCGCTATGGTCGGCGATGACGTCGACGGCCGACGCATCAAGGACTTCCTGAAGCAGCACAATGTGGAGCTCCTGGCAACACCCGCCCCCTATGGCACCGCCCGTGCCACATCCGACCGCACACACGGCGAACCCCGCTATGTCTTCAACCAGGCAGCCCAGCATCGAACCCTTGTCTTTCAGGGTGCTCACCGTGCAGCGGTGGCACAAGCAGCGCTCGTCGCCGTCAGCTGCTTTCCCTTCGACAACCAGGTAGAGGTCGATTCCCTCACCGCGTTGATTGGTCAGCCGGAGCGCCGCCTCGTCATCGACCCCAATCCCCGATCGGGAATGCTCGTCAACAGGGAGCTCTTCCTGACCAACTTCACGCATCTGGCAGCACGAAGCCTGCTCAGCAAAGTCGGAGACGACGATGCCAGGCTTCTCGCTGATGAGGACCTTCACGCTTTCAGCCGCCGCCTCCTCGAGGCTGGAGCGTCCACCATTCTCGCGACGGCAGGACCCAAGGGAGCATCAATCCTGCGCGCCTCGCACCCGGAGGTCCACCAGCCCATCGCTGAGCTGCCCGGACCCATCGTCGACACCATGGGAGCCGGCGATGCCACCCTGTCTTCGATTCTTTCAACCCTCACCCGACACGGGATGCCCGACACGCCTGCTGCAATCAACACTGCGCTGACTGAAGCGATGCTGATCGCAGCCGCTACCTGCCGCACCCATGGCGCTCTGCTGCAGCGCCCAGCAACACTCGCAGCCCACAGTGCTTCGGCCTCCGTAAACGCTGCAACTGCAGATATCTGAAGCGAAAAGAGAGGCCCTTGAATTGTCTGGTGGACAGTGCGTAGCATCACATTCACCAGTTGACAACGTTGTCAGTTAAGCTGACACGCGCAATGAAGGGCGTACCTAGACCATGAAGTCCGGAACCCGCAGTCAAACCCTTACAGCAGGAGTAATCGCCGCTTTGGCGGCATCCATCCTTGCAGCCAGTGCCCCCGCTCTGGCCGAAGAAGCACCAGTTGATCCCGCAACCCAGCAGTACCGCCCGTTCATCCACTTCAGTCCCGAGAAGAACTGGATGAATGATCCAAACGGGATGGTGTACTACAAGGGCAAATACCACCTGTTCTTCCAGCACAACCCCTTCGGTACGACCTGGGGCAACATGAGCTGGGGGCACGCCACCTCCACCGATCTCCTCCAGTGGGAAGAGCAGCCCCTGGCCATCCCGCAGACCGTCAACGCCGAGGGTGTGGCGATCGAAGACATTTTCTCGGGTTCGATCGTGGTTGACGAGAACAACTCGTCGGGCTTCGGCACGGCAGAGAACCCGCCGCTCGTTGCTGTCTACACCAGTGCCTACACCGGTGCGCACCCGACCCTGGCTGGTCGTCAGGCTCAGTCCCTCGCCTACAGCACCGACGAAGGTCAGACCTGGACAAAGTACGAGGGAAACCCGGTTCTCGACCGGAACTCGGCCAACTTCAGGGACCCCAAGGTATTCCGCTATGACGGGCCCGCCGGCTCGTATTGGGTGATGAGCACGGTGGAGGCAACCGATCACAAAGTCGTTCTCTACAAGAGCGATAACCTCAAGGACTGGACTCACCTCAGCGATTTCGGACCCGCGAATTCCACAGCCGGTATCTGGGAATGCCCTGACCTGTTCCCGATCGCCGTGGATGGAAATCCCAACAACATCAAATGGGTGATGGTCGTTAACCTCAACCCGGGAGCTGTTGCAGGAGGAAGCGGTGGTCAGTACTTCGTCGGCGACTTCGACGGCACCACCTTCACCTCCGACACCACCGAACCAGTCGACTCCATCCCTGATGGAACGACCTTCGCCGGCTTCAACGACGGAACCTACAATGGGTGGACCGCCAACAATGAACCCGGGAACTGGAAGAACGGCCCCTGGTCCGACACCCCAGCCCCGGGCGCGCTACCTGGACAGCTCACCGTCTCGGGATATAGCGGGGCAGGGCTGATTAACGGGTTCAACGATGGCGACTGGCCAGTCGGAACTATCGAGTCCCCCACCTTCACCGTCGGTAGCCGGGATTACATCAACTTCCTCGTCGGCGGTGGTAACCACCCTCACGTGCCCGGCGGCCAGCTGGAAAACACTCCGGCACCCGGAACCCTCCTGTTCAACGGCTTCGAATACGCTCAAGGCACCCTGACCGACCAGGGGTGGTTCATCGACGGCGACTTCGAGGCAGCTCGCAACCCCGCGACAGCCGGCGGCGAATTCGCCATCGGCACTGGGCGCATCAACACCTACGAGGCCGGCCCCAACGGTGACAACAACGTCGGCACACTCACCTCACCCGAGTTCACCATCGACAAGTCCAACCTGAGCTTCCTCATCGGCGGCGGACGACGCACCGACGGGACGCTCCAAGCCGAACTACTGATCGACGGTCAAGTGATTGAAACCGCCACAGGTCAAAATGCCGGCGCACTCAACTGGGAGAATTGGGATGTCAGCGCCTATTTGGGAAAGCAAGCGACACTGAGAATTGTGGACAACGCCTCCGGAGGATGGGGCCACCTCACCTTCGACCACGTCGTCCTCGGCGACGAGCGAGCTCAGCCCCGCAGCGACGAGACCTCCGTGAACCTCCTGGTAGATGGAGAAGTCGTTCGCACCGCGACCGGCGGCAATAGCGAGACGCTCGACTGGACGAAGTGGAATGTCAGCGAGTTCGAAGGCCGCGAAGCCAGCATCAAGGTAGTCGATAACAATCGCGGGGGCTGGGGGCACATCCTCGCCGACGAGTTCATGTTCTCCGACACCCCCGCCGAATCCCGTCTCGAGGACTACGACTGGCTCGACTGGGGCAAGGACTACTACGCAGCTGTCTCCTTCAGTAACGTCCCCGACAACAAGAGGATCATGCTCGGCTGGATGAGCAACTGGGACTACGCCAACGAGATCCCCACCAGCACCTGGCGAAGCTCCATGGCACTCCCCCGCGAGGTCAGCCTCACCGAAACCGCTGACGGTCCCCGCCTCGTGCAGAAGGTCGTCGACCAGATCGACACCCTCCGCGAAGACGATGCCGCCTACACCACGGGACCCCGGAACATCACGGAGGGCACGGAAACCCTTCCAGTGACAGGTGACGTTGTGCAGGTCGACGGCGTCTTCTCCCGAGGCGATGCCGAAACCTTTGGACTCAGCGTCCTCGGAGACGGTACCGAAGCCACGAAGATCGGTTACAACACGGGAACCAACAGGCTCTTCGTCGACAGGACCAACTCCGGTAATGAGGGCTTCCACCCGGCGTTCTCATCCATCGAGGATGCCCCCGTGCCGCTGAAGGACGGACGAGTGGCCATGCGCATTTACGTCGACCGCGCGTCGGTTGAGGTCTTTGCAAATGACGGACTCACCACCATCACCGATCAAGTGTTTCCCAACGCCGGCGCAAACCAGATCGGTCTGTTCTCCTCGGGCGGGACTGCAACTCTCGAAAGCCTGACAGTCACGCCCCTCACCCCGGCGATGTGGCACGGTGCGGTACCGCCAAAGCCTGCGGACAAGGCCACTACCGCTCCGGGCAAGGCCAAACTGTCCATCGACCATGGTCAGGACAAGGGACCCCACGATGGCAACTACACCGTGAACATGAACCTCGAGGCTGGCGAGAACGGAACCAGCTTCACCCTGTACGAAAACGGCGAGCAGATCCACACTCAGAAGCTCAAATGGGCAACCCCAAAACCCCAGAGCGCCATCGTGGACATCACCAACAGGGCACCGGGCAAGTACGTCTACACGGGAGTGCTCACCAACAGTAAGGGAACGACGGAAACGACGAAGCAAACCGTCGTCGTGCAGAAGATCAAAAAGTAGCCACTGGCAGGAGGCACAAAAGGCCTCCGCATCGCTGGTGACAGCCCTATACGCGATAGCCGGTAGTCCTACTTACAGGGCTACCGGCTCTCGTCCTGAAAGAACAGCGCAGGTGATGTGTCCAACACCTGCCCTCGACGTAACTTACGTCTGCTGTGCCAAAGTGCCGAGGGCCTCCGGACTCGATATGGCAGCGTGTCTCTGCCAAGGCACCTGACAGAACCTGAGGTTATCGGCGATGCAATGGCGTCCTAAGAGAGAGCATTCACAGGCCCTAAGACAATCTCTCGATGCATCATTCTTCGCATCATGGTGGGGTTGGCCCGCAGGGTCGAAGGTCTCAGCTGTCAGCGTCGTTTGAGTGTCTCTCATGCTCCAGTGCAGCGGTGATAGCGGCTGGTGACGGCAAAGTTGCTTGTTCATCGGCGGGAAGCGCGTCGTAGGTGTAGGACGTCACGGCCAGGGGCTGGGTGGATCCCTCGAGGGCGTAGCGTACGACTCGTTCGGTCTTCGATCCGCACACGAGGATCCCCACGGTGGGCGCCTGACGTGGCAGGCGCAGGAGGTCATTGACGGCTGCGACGTAGAAGTTGAGTTGTCCCAGATTTTCAGGCTTGAACCTGCCTGCCTTGAGCTCCACGACCACGTAGCGGTCGGAGGGGACGTGGTACAGCAGCAGGTCGATGTAGAAGTCGTCCCCGTCGATGTTGAGGTGGTGCTGACGGCCGACGAAGGCGAAGCCTGGCCCGAACTCTGCCAGTGTCTGGGCCATCCGGAGGGTCATGGCTTCCTCAATGGCGTGTTCCTGGGCTTCCTCGGTCAGGCCGAGGAAGTCGAGGACCAGGGGATCCTTTGCGACTTCCCGCGCCAGATCTGTGCCGACGCCGGGTAGTCGTGCTTCGAGGTTGTTCGGTGCCGCGCCGGCCCGGGCGTGGAGGTTGGTGAGGATCTGGTGTTCAAGGACGGCCACTGACCAGCCGTGCTTAGCGGCACGCGCCGCGTACCAGGTGCGGAGGTCGTGGTCGTCGATCTTGTTCAGGAGGGTGAGGTTGTGGCTCCAGCTCAATTGTCCAGACGGTGTCTGGACAATTGGTTCGGTGCCGTCCCATGCGGCGGCGAAAGCCCGCATGTTGTACAGATTCGTCCGGGAGAAACCCTTCATGTGGGGGAACTCTGACTTCAAGTCCTTTGCCAGGCGGTCAAGGACCCTACTCCCCCAGGGTTCGTCGGCTTGCCTGTCCAGAATGAACCGCCCGATGTTCCAGTACAGCTCGATCATCGTCGTGTTCACGACGCGCTGCGCGCGGTGCTGAGCTTCCTGCACCAGCGCCGTCAGGGCCGTGAGGGTGGCGGCGTAGTCTCCGGGAAGATCCGGCTCGAGCTGGGGCATGAAACCACCCTAGTTGGACGCGCCACTGTTCATTCCCTGTTAGCCAGAGCCAGTGGTGGCAGTGCTGCTCGACTAGGCGACCGGAAAGCAGGGTGATCGTCTGAAAGCACCACAGCCTGTGACGCAATTAGGCGACAGCGGTGCATTAAGTCTGTACTTCTGTGTATCTGTGCTCAACCGCTGGGAGCTTGTTCTCGGCTACGGGCAGGCGTCCCACAGCCAACTAGGAGGCGCCGCCGGCAGATCCTAGCGACGCTGCCAGCGACTGGGCTTACAGAATATCAATTATCGGCGATCCTCCAACGCGGTTTGAGGGGCAGTTCACAAGCAATGAAGGTGACCACCTTCTTGTTGTCGTCGGCGAGACAGGCCACGCTCCAGTGGCATGATCCAGCCTGGAAAAATGCTTCACTCGGAGCCCGTCAATCACTGGGGTGCACCTGAGGGCTGGGGTGGAACCTCGCTGAGGCCGCACTGAACGTCTTGACTGGATTCTTGCAGCGCCCTAGGTTGATGCCTACGTGAGACGGCTATCACACGCACTTCTCACTCCCACTCCCTCATAGCGAGTGCTCTTTCCGCAAAATTGAAGCGCTTCAACAGATGGTTCCATGTCAAGGAGGACATATGAAGAAACCACAGCAGGTTCGAGGAAAGGCGCTGACGATCCTGGCATTGGCGGGGCTGTTGGCCTCGGGCCCCCTTGTCGCTCAGGCTCCGTCCGCTGAAGCCACGAGCCCGGCAACCTATCCGCCAGGGTGTCCCTGGATGGACACGTCCAAGTCGCCGGACGAACGGGCCCGCATCCTGCTGGACGCCAGCTCGCTCGGCCAGAAGTACCGCTGGCTGGTGGAGCAGCCCGCCAACGACCCGACCGCGACGACGTTCAGCGGGGTTCAGTACGAAGCACAGCTCCCGTGCACCCCCAAGGTCGTGTACACCGATGGGCCGGACGGCGTGCGCTTCACTTCCGGCGTGACAGCGTTCCCCGCCCCCATCGCTCTCGGAGCGACCTGGAATCGGGACCTGGTCTTCGACAAGAGCGCGGCGCAGAGCGAGGAGGCCTTCGACAAGGGCAAGAACGTCGTCCTAGGCCCGGGCATCGCCTCCGGCCGCACGCCCCTGTCCGGTCGGACGGCCGAATACTTCGGGGAGGACTCCCTGCTCAGTGGACGACTGGCCGCTTCCGCGATCCGCGGCATCGAGGAAGGAAACCCGGGCAAGCCGGTCCTGTCCAACCTCAAGCACTACGTCGCCAACGAGCAGGAGATCTCACGCAACGCGAGCTCGTCGAACGTTGATGAGCGGACGCTGCGGGAGGCCTACGACCTTCCCTTCGAGATCGCCATCGCCGAGGGTGACCCGGAGAGCATCATGTGCTCCTACAACCAGATCAACGGCATCTACGCCTGCGAGAACCCCCTCCTGAACGACACCCTGCGCTCGAAGCTCGGGTTCGACGGATACATCATGTCCGACTTCGGGGCCGTCCACTCCACCGCCCCCTCGCTCACGGCAGGGCTGGACCAGGAACTCAACCGGCCGATCTACTACACCCCCGCTCTCCTGAACCAGGCACTGGCCAAGGGCGAGATCACCGAGGAACACGTCGACAACGCAGCGTTCAACGTCGTCCGCTCCTACATCCGGGGCGGACTGTTCGACACCCCACTGCCAACACCGGCCGCCGGGTCAGTATCGACCGCAGAACACAAAGACCTGGCCCGCCGGGCAGTCGAGGAAGGAACCGTGCTGTTGAAGAACGACGGCGTCCTCCCCCTGTCCTCCAAGCCAAAGACCATCGCGGTCATCGGCCCTACCGCGTCGAAGACACCGACGAACGGCGTCAGCGCCCTGACCGCCTGCAGCATGAAATGGCCCTTCGGATCTCCCCACACCCTGGACTGCTCGAGCGTCGTCACGATCGAAGAGGCGGTGCGGGAGCGCGCAGCGCTAGAGGGTTCAACCGTCGTCTTCGATGACGGCTCGAACCCCCAGCGTGCGGCAACCGTGGCGGCCGCAGCGGATGTGACCGTTGTCGTCGGCTACTACACCTCCGGTGAGTTCAACGACCTGCCGGATCTTCGCGTCGATGGTAACGGCGACGCGCTCATCAGTGCGGTTGCAGCAGCAAGCCCCGCCACGGTCGCAATCCTGCAGACGGGCAGCGCCGTGGAGATGCCCTGGCTCGACGCTACCGAAGCTGTCCTGGAAAGCTGGTACGCCGGCGAGCAGCAAGGCCCGGCTTTGGTGAACCTGCTGTGGGGTGACGTGAACCCGTCCGGCAAGCTGCCGATGACCTTCCCGGCGTCCCTGACGGACACCCCGACACGGACTCCTGCTCAGTACCCCGGCATCTACTCGAACGGATCAACGACCGCCCCCGCTGGGACACGGGAGATCCGGCAGGTTGACTACTCTGAAGGCCTCGCCATCGGTCACAAGTGGTACGACTCCCAAGGCATCGACCCGCTCTTCGCGTTCGGCCATGGTCTCTCCTACACCGATTTCGAATACCGGAATCTCCGCATCAAACCCAGCACCGGCAAGAAAACCGGCACCACGTCGCTGGACGTCAAGTTCCAGATCAAGAACACCGGCAAGACGGCCGGCGCCGAAGCCGGCCAGGTGTACCTGACGCTGCCTGACGCCGCCGGGGAACCGGGCAAGCGACTGATCGGCTTCGAGAAGGTCACCCTGAAGCCCGGCCAGACCACACAGGTTCACCTGGTCATCGACGCCGCCAGCCCCGATCACCCGTTCTCCACATGGGACTCGGCCAGCGACGCCTGGACCACACCACGCGGTACCTTCACCGTCGAGGTCGGCGGCTCCTCGCGGGAGTTGCCCCTGATCTCGGAGGTCGCGCTCCGCTAACCGGACCGTCACGAAAGCCCGCCATCCTCCCGGATGGTGGGCTTTCGTGCGCCCGAGGCACCACGACAGCCTCCCTGCGCAGGACAGCAAACCGCACGTCGTACCTGACCTCTCGGCGCACTATCGGGATGCGCCCGTGATGGTTGACACACCTCCGATCCACCCCTACCCTCATCCTCGCGCCGCTCGACGAGGAGCACGGCGGCTTCCTCGCCGCCCAGCACCTCATGGACATCGGCCGGAAGCGCCTGCTCTTCGCCGGT
>NZ_PJIR01000122.1 GCF_002929355.1 Arthrobacter sp. B0490
CGTGACCGAGGGTGTCATTCACCGGTTTGAAACGGTCCAGGTCGATGTAGAGCAGTGTCAGCGCCGAGCCGCTACGAAGCGCCGCCAGATTCTGATCTAGGTAGTCGCGCAGCCGGCTGCGGTTGGGCAGGCCGGTCAGGGCATCGTGCTGAGAGAGATACTGAACGCGAGCCTGCGCCTTGGTTTCCTCGGTGATGTCGCTGGCGGTGCCGCGATAGCCGACCAGCTTGTCGTCCTGACGGATGGCGCGGGCAGCCAGCCGGCAGAAACGCTCGCAGCCATCGGCGGCACGATAGCTGCTGCGCAGTGGCGCGACCTGTGGTGCCTGGAGCCAGTTCTGCAGCGCGGCACTGTCGCTGATCAGCAGTTCCAGCAACGAGCGGCCCAGCCACTGGCTGGATTCGTGTCCGGTGATCTGGCGAAAGCGATTGGAAAGGAAGGTCAGCCGAGCTTGCGCGTCGGTTTCCCAGATCCAATCGGAAGCGGCCTCGGCGACATCGCGAAACCGCTCCTCGCTATCCGCCAGCGCGCTGCGACTGGCGGCCAGCCTTGCATAGCTGATGTCGAGCAAGTGCAGGCTGCGCAAGGC
>NZ_PJIR01000123.1 GCF_002929355.1 Arthrobacter sp. B0490
AATCGGCAGTGTCCAGTATCTCGGTGAGCAACTCGCGCGGCAGGCCGTCGAGGGAGAGAAAATGGTGCAGCTGGCCTTGGTCGTTCAACTGTAGCGGGCGCTTGGCGTCGGTGGGCGTCATCGCAGGATCTCGGTTGGCGGGGCTGTGGGGCGGACTTGCCGGCTCGCTCAGGAGCCGCTGGTTTCCATCTGTTGTTCGAGGGCCAATGGCTCCGGTCCGATCAGCTTGATGCGCTGCTCGGGCGCCAGCGACAGGGTGGCGCCGACCACGTCCGGGCGAATCGGCAGCTCACGCGCGTTCAGGTCGAGCAGGCAGACCAGCGTTACGCTGGCAGGACGACCGTAGTCGAACAGTTCATTGAGCGCGGCGCGGATGGTGCGGCCGGTCATCAGCACGTCATCGATCAGCACCAGGTGCTGGCCTTCGATCTCGAAAGGCAGCTCCGACGGCTGCACCTGCGGGTGCAGGCCCTTCTGGGTGAAGTCGTCGCGATAGAAGGACACGTCGAGAATGCCGAGCGGTTCGTTCTGCGCGCGGGCTGCGAGCAGCGCCTGGGCCACCCAGACGCCGCCGGTACGGATACCGAT
>NZ_PJIR01000124.1 GCF_002929355.1 Arthrobacter sp. B0490
TGAGCACTCGTCTTCTTGTAGTTGTACTGACAGCACTTTTGATGTCCGGTTGCAGTCTGCGTCTGCCAGGCATAGGCATTGATATCGGTGACGGCGGTGGCGGCCCGCCGCACTGTCCACCAGGCCAGGCCAAGAAGGGTAACTGCTGAGGCGCCAGGCGCCGGCTGGTCACGCTCAGGCAAGGCCGATGAGGCCTTGCCTGTCTCTGGAGTCATCTATGTCACGTCTTCTCGTGTTGTTTCTCGGGGTGTTCCTGCTGAGCGGCTGTACCGTGCATGAGTACACCGGCCACGGTTATCACCGGTCTCATTACCACAGTGATTATCGAGAGTATCGGTACGACGCCTATCCAAGTCGCCATTACCAGTACGACCGTTCCGGTTATTCCCGCCATGCTCCACCGGCGGTGGTTCGACAAGAACGCTACGAGCAGCACGGAGGCAAGCGTAATGACCATCCTTCCCGGCACTACAGCCAAGGCGGCGACCGTCATAACAAGCAGAACGCGGTGCGCCACCCTGTTCAACAAAGGAGCTACCACCCGGCTAGATCCCAGCAGCATCGCGATCGTCGCCGCGAGTGGTAGTG
>NZ_PJIR01000125.1 GCF_002929355.1 Arthrobacter sp. B0490
CTGCGAAACCTCGCTGTGCAGCTTCTGGCAGTAGCCACAGTCAGTATCGGTAAATACGGTGATATGGGTCTTGGGTTCCTTGGGCGCGAACACCACCATCTCGCTGGCCGGGATCGAGTTGACCTGCTTGGCCACCGACTTGCTTTGAGCTTGCTCGGTCAGGTTGACGGCCTGACCATCCTTGAACTGGTAGAGATAGCCCTGGATGACGAACTGCCCATCAGCGCTGGCATACAGCTGCCGCCCGCCCTCCAGCTGAACCTGATAAACCCCGGGCATCGGGCTCTCGGCAATAGCCTCGATGGGCATGTCCGGCTGGATCTTCTGCAAAGACTGGCGAATCGCCTGATCCGGATCGGCGGCCATTACAACAACGCTGGCCAGACCTGCAACGGCGGCAGCGAACAAACGAATCACGCCCATGGAAACTCCTGGCAGCGACAATCGGGGAGAGGCGCAAAGCCTATCATAGCCATGCCGTACATACTGCTAGCTGCTTCTCTGGGCCGCCGCCGAGACCACGGCCTACTATCGCCGGCGCTCTGCCCTAGCCGCGTGGATGGTGCGCCGCATGCAACTCCTGCAATC
>NZ_PJIR01000126.1 GCF_002929355.1 Arthrobacter sp. B0490
AGTTGCCGGTGAAGTGGCTGTTGTCGATATCCACGCCCTTGATCTGACCCGGCACGCCCAGGCGGATCACCGCATGGTCGTAACCTTCTAAGCGCTTGCGGCGCGTCTCCCAGCCGTCCATCCACTTGCCGTTGTCATCGAAAACGCCCTCCTTCCATACGGCCGGTGTTGGCTGGAACAACCGGTTGACGTCGGCGAACCAATCGTCGGTGACGGAGATGGCGCGGGTGCCGAGGCGGGCATCGGCCAGGTTGACGTATTTTTCGAAAGGTACGGCGTAAGCTTTCATGGACTCGTCTGCCTTGGATGAGAAGCGGTTTCTGTCATTACTGCCTTTGTTGCGGTTGGTGCTCGTTACATCGCCTGCAGGCGGAACAGGGCGATCTTGTTGATTTCCGCCAGCGCCCGGGCGAATTCCTGCTCGGGGTCGTTGTGGATGCGCTCTTCGAACGCGGCAAGGATCTGGTGCCGGTTGCTGCCCTTGACCGCCATGATGAAGGGGAAACCGAACTTGGCTTTGTAGGCCTCGTTGAGCTCGGTGAAGCGGGCGAACTCCTCCGGCGTGCATTCGTGGATGCCGGCACC
>NZ_PJIR01000127.1 GCF_002929355.1 Arthrobacter sp. B0490
AGCGTGGTGACATGCCGTGCCGCGTCGATGAAATGCAGATCGTTCGGCGCAGACGTCCATACGCCCTGCACCCCTACCAGTGGCAACAGTAGCCGGACGGGCTTTTCCAGTTGCTCGGACAGCTCCCGGGTAAACAGGAAGGCTCGCGCCAGACGTAGCGTCAGGGCGGTCAGTAGCCGGCCGAAGAGACTCAGGACCAATGCCACGAACAGCGCCGCGGCTATGGTGCGCAGCGCCGGCTGGCTGATGTAGTGATCCCACTGCAGGAGAAAGGCTGGAAATTCGATAGCGGGTGTTCCGGTTGGCCAGAGGTCTGGGGCAGAGACAGACAGCCGACGGCGAAAGTTCAGGGCGTGCAGGCGAGAGGTGGGCCGGACGGGGGGGCGGAACTCCTATGGTCGGGATGTTTCACAAATTCCAGGCGGGTTGCAGAGCATGACCCGATTTTCAGACCAGATTGGAGTTGAACCATGCAGAGTGCACAGACCGGCAATGATGTCCGTACCGAGCGCCTGATCGAATGGCTGCGCGATGCGCACGCGATGGAGGCACAGGCCGAAACCATGCTGAACAAGCAGGCCA
>NZ_PJIR01000128.1 GCF_002929355.1 Arthrobacter sp. B0490
AGGTCGGTGGCGCCGAGGTCGGCGACTTCATGATGCTGCAGCTAATCAACCGTCACGAACCGGTGCTGCGCCACTACCTGGGCGTGGAGCAGGTGCACCCGGAGCAGATCTACCGCGACCTGCTTGGCCTGCTCGGCGAGCTGGCGACCTTCTCCAGCGAGAGCAAGCGCCCACGCCTGGAGGGTCGTTACCAGCACAGTGACCAGGGCGCGAGCTTCCGCAAGCTGATGGACGCGATCCGCCAGGTGCTGTCGATGGTGCTCGAACAGCACGCCATCGAACTGCTGCTGCAGCAGCGCCAGTACGGCATCCAGGTATCGCCACTGCACGATCACAAGCTGCTCGGCACGGCGTCCTTCGTGCTCGCCGCCAGCGCCCAGTGCGATTCGGAAACCCTGCGCACCCGCCTGCCGGCGCACCTGAAGATCGGCCCGGTGGAGCGCATCCGCCAGCTGGTCAACCTGCATCTGCCGGGCATCCGCATCAAGCCGCTGCCGGTGGCGCCGCGGCAGATCCCCTTCCATGCCGGCAAGACCTATTTCGCGCTGGAACTCAGCGCCGAGGACCAGGCGCAGCTGGA
>NZ_PJIR01000019.1 GCF_002929355.1 Arthrobacter sp. B0490
CCCGCTTCATCCTCGTCGGGGCCGACGTCGCCCTCCTCGCCCGAGGCTCCGAAACCCTCGCCGCCGGCTTCATCCCGGTCCCCGACGGGAAGGCACCCGCGAGCTACTGACCGGCTAGGACGGGAACAGCTCCCGCAACCCGCGGTGCACGTCGGCAGCGGAGGCCGCCCCCGCCACCGCCTCGTGGGCCAGCCCCGCCACCCGGGCGGCCCCGCGGCCCAGCCCGGCGGGCGGATCGAGCCGGCCGGCGGACGACAGGTCGAGCAGGTCGACGGCCAGGAGGACCTCGATCGCGAGGATGTCCGCGAGCAGTCCGAGCGCCTCCTCGGTCTTCCTGACGGCGAGGACCGCGCCCGTGGCGTGGTCCTCGACACCCCGGTCGAGGACGGTCGAATCCAGGGTCGCGGGGGCCGCCAGTTGTCGGAGGGCGGTGAAGGATGCCGACGCGGCGTACCGGAGCTGGACGCCCGGCAGAGATGCGGGACCCATCGACGGCGGTGGAGCGCCCCGCTCCAGAAGCGCCATGACGGCGTCCCACAGGTGGCTCATGCGCCGCTCGCTGAGTTGCCCCGCGTGGGCGAGGGCCACGCGCAACGCGTCGAAGGAGACCGCCATCACCATCGGATGGAAGTTGCCGTTGCTGATCAGGGTGCCGGATCCGACGTCGGCCAGGGGGTTGTCGCTCGCCGCGTTCAGTTCGATCTCCACGGCGCGCCGCGTGATGCCCAGGAACTCGCGCAGCGCGCCGTGGACCTGCGGGACCACCCGGAACGAGAGCGCGTCCTGGACGGACCGCGGTCCTGCAGCGTCCAGGAGGCGGCTGCCCTCCAGCAGGTCCAGGAGGTGCGTCGCAGCGGCGATCTGGCCGGGGTAGGGTTTGGCGCGGCCGACGGCGGGTAGCACGATGGACGGATTGCCGCCCGTCGCCTCGAGGGAGAGGGCCGCGGCTTCGTCGACGGCGTCGGCGATCCGGGCCGCTCCGGCGGTCACGATGGCGCCGTGCCCCACCGAGACCCCGTTGGACGAGATCAGCGCGAGGCCGTCCTTCCCTTCGGGGTGGAGCGGCGGGATCCCCGCACGGCGCAGCGCCTCCCCACCCGGGAGGGTCTCGCCGCCGTACTCCGCCGTGCCGGAGCCGACGGCCACCTGAGCGATTCCGGCCATGTGGGCGATGTCCGCGGCCCCGACGGATCCTGTCCCGGGCAGGACCGGATGCACGCCTGCGACGAGCATCGAGACCAGGGTCTCGGCCGCCGCGAGGCCGGCCCCGGAGCCCCCTCTCGCCATCCCGTTGAGGCGCACGACCATCGCCGCGCGGACGACCTCCCGGGGGAGTGGCGGACCGAAGGCCCCGCCATGGGTGGCTATGAGCATCCGCTGCTGCCGTTCGACGTCCTCCCGGCGTACGCGCCGGTCCTTGCCGTGCCCCACTTCGGTGGTGAGGCCGTAGACCGGGGCACCCGAGGCCAGCGCTTCGTCGACCAGTGCGCGGCCCGCCGCTATCCGCGCCCGCGCCGCGTCACCGAGCCGCACCTGCGCGCCGTCGACGACAGCGAGGAATTCTTCGAGGGACAGCGGCCGGTCGTCGACGGTGACCTGGTCCATCGTCGCCTCCCGGGCTCGAGCCAGCCGATGATCGTTCCTTCGATCGTGGCGACACTGTACTCCCGCCCGGCCGGCGACGGGAGACCCCGGGAACCCCGTCCGACCGTCGCCCGGGGTCCGTCCGCAGCCCGGGGCAGATCTGCCGTCGGCAGCGCGCCGTTGTCCGGGCGCACCGGCTGGACGAGGGTGGGCTCATGACCGACGAACGCAGACCTCCAGCCCTCGACGACACCCTCACCCAGCAGCTCATGAGCCACCGGATCCTGCTGCTCGGCACCGAACTGGACCAGGAAGGCGGCAATCGGCTGTGCACGCAGCTGATGCTGCTCTCGGCCGAGGACCCGCAGCGCGACATCAGCCTGTGGATCAACTCCCCCGGCGGGTCCGTCCCCGCGATGCTCGCCATCCGCGACGTCCTGCGCCTCATCCCCAACGACGTCTCCACCGTCGTCCTGGGCCTCGCCCTCAGCGCCGGGCAGTTCCTCCTCAGCGCAGGCACGCGGGGCAAGCGGTTCGCGCTGCCCCACGCCCGCATCCTGCTGCACCAGGGCTCCGGCGGGATCGGCGGCACCGCGATGGACATCGCCATCCAGGCCGAGGACCTCCGGCACACGCGGGACACCGTGCTCGGGCTCATCGCCGCGGACACGGGCCAGCCGCTCGAACGTGTCACCTCCGATTCGCTGCGCGACCGCTGGTTCACGGCGACCGAGGCGCAGGAGTACGGGTTCGTGGACCGGGTCATCGACCACCTCGACGACATCCGGCCGGGCCGGCGCCCCGCGGTCAGCCTGGGAGGCGTGCGATGAGCTCCTACACCATCCCCTACGTCACGGTGCGCCACGGCAACGGCTCGCAGCAGACCCTCGACATCTACAGCAGCCTGCTGACCGAGCGCATCATCTACCTCGGCACTCCCCTGGACGACGGGGTGGCCAATGCGCTGATCGCGCAGCTGCTGCATCTGGAGTCCGCGAGCGCGTCGCTGCCGATCGACCTGTACATCAACTCACCGGGCGGTTCCATCAGCGCCATGCTCGCCGTGTACGACGCGATGCAGTACGTCACTCCCCCGGTCCGCACCACGTGCATCGGGCAAGCGACCTTCACGGCGGCGGTGCTCCTCGCCGGGGGCGAGCGCGGTGCCCGCTCCATCCTCCCGCGGGGACGCGTGGTGCTGCATCAGCCGACCATCGACACGGGCAGAGGGACCATCCCGGACCTCATCCTCGAGGCCGACGAGGTGGAGCGCATCAAGGCGCTCCTCGACGAGCTCCTCGCCCGGCACACGGGCCGGACGGTGGAGGGCATCCGGCGGGACACCGACCGGAACCTCGTCCTCGACGCCGGCCGGGCCGTGCGCTACGGGGTGGTCGACCATGTGGTCGAATACCGGAAGACGGATCTGCCCGGGTAGGGACGCTCAGGCAGCGAGGTCGACCCGGGACGAGCCGGCCCGCGCCATGCGGACCGTGGCGTGGGAGCTCAGCGTCCTCACCGTCACGCCGAGCGACCGGGCGATGGCCGCGAGGATCTCCGACGAGGCGTCCTTGCGGCCCCGTTCGATCTCCGAGAGGTACTGCGGCGAGATGGCCGCCCTGCCCGCGACGTCGGTCAGCCGTTCGCCGCGGTCGAGGCGGAGGTCCCGCAGCACGTCGCCGTAGGCCTCGCGGAGCAGCGGTTCGCGCCCCCGGCCGTCCTCGTCCGGGCTCCGTGGGGGACTTCCGGCCCGGCGCTCCCCGCGCGGCGGGACCTCCCGCCGTCGTGCGCCGGCTGCTGGTGACGGAAAATACAGAATCTCGCCCATGCAGCCCGACTGTAGTCCCGTGCGGGACCGCGTGGGGGCTGCTCTGCTGAGGGCAGAGCGGCTGTCCGGGCCGTGATCCCACTCCCGACGCCGATCGAGTGGGAAGGTTCGGACATTCCCACTCGAGGGCACCGAACAAGGGGATCGAAGCCGTGCGCACTGCCTGTTCCGCGTCAGGCGGTCCTGCGGCGGTAGGTGGTTGTGGCGACGGCGTAGGCCACGACCAGGAGTCCGAGCGTCCAGGCCAGGGCGGTCCACAGGTCGCTGCTCACCGGCTGCTGTGCGAACAGGTTCCGGATGGTGTCGACGATCGACGTGACGGGCTGGTTCTCGGCGAACCAGCGCACCGGCCCCGGCATGGACTCCGTCGGAGCGAAGGCAGAGCTGACGAACGGGAGGAAGATCAGCGGATAGGAGAACGCGCTCGCGCCGTCGACGGTCTTCGCCGACAGGCCTGCGATCACAGCCATCCACGTGAGGGCCAGCGTGAAGAGCACCAGCATGCCCGCGACCCCGAGCCAGGCGCCGACGCCGGCCGACGATCGGAAGCCCATGAGGAGGGCCACGCCGACGACGATGACCAGTGAGACGAGATTGGCGGCGAGTGAGGTCAGCACGTGCGCCCACAGCATGCTCGAACGGGCGATGGGCATGGACTGGAAACGCTCGAGGATGCCGCTCTGCAGGTCGAGGAACAGCCGGTAGGCGGTGTATGCGACGCCCGAGGCGATGGTGATGAGCAGGACGCCGGGCAGCAGGTAGTTCACGTAGGGGGTGGACCCGGTGTCGATCGCCCCTCCCAGCACGTAGACGAACAGGAGCATGATGGCGACGGGCATGATCGCCGTCGTCACGATGGTGTCCATGCTGCGGCTGATGTGGCGCAGCGACCGGCCGGTCAGCGCGGCCGTGTCGCCGACGAAGTGCGTGGTCGTGCTCATCAGGATTCCTTCCGGGTCGATCGATCTGCTGCGGCTCCCGCGGACCCGCCGCCGATGATCGCGAGGAACACGTCCTCGAGCGTCGGTTGCTTCTCGACGTACTCGATGCGGGCGGGAGGGAGGAGCTTCCTGAGGTCGGCGAGCGTGCCGTCGGCGATGATCCGGCCGTCGTGGAGGACGGCGATGCGGTCCGCGAGCTGCTCGGCCTCGTCCAGGTACTGGGTGGTCAGCAGTACCGTGGTGCCCTGTGCCGCGAGTTGCCGGATGGCCCGCCACACCTCGAGCCTCGCCTCGGGGTCCAGGCCGGTGGTCGGTTCGTCGAGGAAGATCACGGGCGGGTGGCCGATGAGACTCATGGCGATGTCCAGGCGACGCCGCATCCCGCCGGAGTAGGTCGCGGCCTTGCGGGCCCCGGCATCGGTCAGCGCGAAACGCCGCAGGAGGTCGTCGGCGATCCCGCCCGGATCCTTCAGATGCCGGAGCCTCGCCACGAGCGCGAGGTTCTCGCGTCCGCTGAGCACCTCGTCGACGGCGGCGAACTGTCCGGTGAGGCTGATGGATTCGCGCACCTCCGGTGCCTGCGTGGACACGTCGAAACCGTTGACGGCCGCGGTCCCTGCGTCCGCGGCGAGCAGCGTGGAGAGGATCCTCACGATCGTCGTCTTGCCTGCACCGTTCGAGCCGAGCAGCGCGAAGATGCTGCCGCGGGCCACGTCGAAGTCGACGCCACGGAGGACCTGCAGCCCCTTGTACGACTTCGCGAGCGCCGCCACCCGGATGGCGGGGGCGTGCGTGGTCATGGCCGTTCCTCCGCCTCGGCGCGGTCGATCGCCTGGGCGAGCCGGTCCCGCTCCTTCCGGATCCAGCTCCCGCCGCCGTAGTTCTGCATGAACTCCTCGGCGAACTCGACGGGGTCCGATCCGACGACGTCGCGGAGCGGGGTGCCCGTGGCGACGCTCTGCTCGAGCAGGTCGGCGAGGTCGGTGAGCATCGCGATGAGGCTGCTGCCGTCATTGCTCGGCCCGAGGTTGAGGAGGTAGCGCTCGAGAGCGCCGGCCGCCTGGCGGTAGCCGTCGGGCAACTGCCGGACGCGCTCCCTGTACTCCTTATAGCGCTTCTTCTCGCCGAGGTCCCCGACGATCTTCTCGATCCACATGGTCACCGTCCTCCTTCGCGGAGCTGTTCGAGCCGTTCGGAGAGGAAGCTCCATGTCCTCCAGAACTCGTTGAGGTAGTCCTGCCCCTGTGCGTTGAGTGAGTAGACCTTGCGGGGCGGGCCCTTCTCCGACGGGACCTTCTCGACGTCGACGAGGCCGCGTTGCTCGCTCCGGATCAGGAGCGCGTAGATGGTGCCCTCCGCGATGTCCGTGAAGCCCTGGTCCCTCAACCACGCCGTGATCTCGTACCCGTATGCCGCCCTGCCGGACAGGAGGGCGAGGACGATCCCCTCGAGGGTGCCCTTCAGCATCTCCGTCGCTTGCTTGCCCATGGGCCCTCTCCAACTACTCAGTGACGCTTAATACCGGTACAAAGTAGCACTGGCTACCGGTACATAGCAAGAGAGGGTAGCGAAGACGTCGACCCGGTCGTCAAGGAGCATGGGGCGGAGAAGCCGGGGCTCAGCGCCCGGTGGCGTCGGACCGGACCGGTGGGCTCAGGGCGCCGGTCGGGTCTTCACTTCGTGCTGCCGAGCCAGATCTCGATCTGGACATCCAGCACCATGCGCCGGAGGTCCCTCGCCTCGTCCTCGTTGAAGGCGCGCGGCCGGTCGTCGATGAGGCACAGCGTACCGATCCGCCACCCGTCGACCGTCTCGATGGGGTGGCCGGCGTAGAACCGGACGTGCGGCCCGTCGACGACGAGCGGATGGTTCCGGTACTCGGGATCCGTGCTGGCGTCCGTGATGATCAGCGTGCGGGAGGCCTCGATGGTCCGCGCGCAGAGGGCGGTCTCGCGGGGGAGGTCCTTCCCGATGGGCCCGACGACGGACTTGATGAACTGCCGATCCTCGGCGATGAGGGCGATCGAGGCGGACTTCACCCCGAAATGCTGACGTGCCCGCTGTGTGATGCGGTCGAAGCGGGCTTCGGCTCCCGTGTCCAGCAGACCTGTCGCGTACAGGGCCCGGCACCGCCGGTCCTCGGCTTCCGCCTCGCGCTCCGCCGTGTCATCGACGCCTCGGCCGTTGCAGGAGATCCCGTGGGGAGCGGTGGCCGCGGGGCGGTCGAACCTGTACCTGTCGGGGTCCAGGATGAGCCTGCGGAGATTGTCCCCGTAGCCCGACATGTCGGCGACGTCCATGGAGCTGTAATGGGCGCCGTCCATGGGGAGCCCGCAGTCGTCGATCATCTCGTTGAGCGCGTGCGCGACGAGGTCGCGGTCGGCGGTGGGCAATCGGCCTACCCCCTGCAGATAGGCGGTGACGTCGAGGACGTCTCGCTTCCCTCCGAAGCTCACATACGTGAACCACACCGAAGCCGTCTCGAATTCTGCGGTCCGGAAGGTCTGAACAGCCACCCACTGCTGTACGTTCTGGCTGATCATGGTGCCACTTCCAAGAAACCACAGAGTGGTTGAGTCCGCCGGACGAATGCCGGTCCGGTTCCTACGCTAGCGCCTGCCACCGACACGACTTTCCTCCCTCTCCCGGGCCCGACCCCGGCGACGTGCGCGGCGTGCCGGCGGTCACGCGCCTCCATCGGCTGTCCTGACGCCCCCGAGCGCCCTCTGATCAGGGGCTTTGCGGACGGAACGGGTTCCGGGATGACAGCGTCCCGGCGTCCCTACCGGACACGGCCCATGCTGTCCACCAGCGGGAACTTGATGGATTGCAGCGCAAATGCTCACATTCGGCCGCGCAGGGGCGGTCCGTCACACTCGTGCTGCTTCGCCCCGGCCCTCCTGTCGCACGGCATTCCTCGCTACGATCCGAGGCATGACCCGAAGCCCCGTCCGCCCGGCCGCACAGCAGCGCCCGGCGACCCTCGCCGCCCTCCTCCTCGCCGTCGTCTCCGCCTTCCAGGCCGCTCTCGCCGCCGGCGTGCCGTGGGGGCGCGCTGCCTACGGAGGCATGCACCGGGGTGCCTTGCCGGCGCGGTACCGTGCGTCGAGTGCGGTGGCCTCCGTGATCTACGGAGCACTCGTCCTCGTCACGGTCGGCAGGGGTCCACGTGCCGCGACGAGGCGCCGGATCCTCTCGGGGGCCTCCGCCCTCATGATGCTCGGCACCGCCATGAACCTCGCCTCGCGGTCGCGCCTCGAGCGGACGCTCTGGACACCCGTCGCGGGCACGCTCGCCGTCACCCTGCTGCGCGTGGCGCGTGGCCTGCCGGCGGGTGACGCCCGGCGCGGCTGAACGCCGCACTGCTGGCCGCCGCACTGCAGGGCACTGCACCCTGCCCGACACCGCCGGCCGAGTACCTCCGGTGCCTACGAGCCCTGCAGCTGGTCCTCGAGGTGGAAGACCTCGTCGAGGCGGAGGAAGCCCTCGTCCGGCCGGCCCTCGAGCGCCACGAAGAACGGCGCCATCTCCGCCTGCCATCGGGCATTGACCTCCGTGCCTGCCATCGCGGCCTGGGAAGCGGTGAAGTCCTCGCACTCCACGTACCCGATCAACAGGCCGTCCGGGCGCAGGAAGAGCGAGTAGTTGTGCCAGCCGGTGTCCTTGAGTGCGCGTGCCATGTCCGGCCAGATGGCAGCATGGCGCTCGCGGTATTCGGGGATCAGTTCGGACCGGACCTGCAGCTGGAAGCACACGCGTTCCATGGGTCTCCGTTCGTCGTGGGTGATAGGCGTCTGGGCGATCGGTGGCAGCAGGAGGGGCGCTAGAGCGCCACATGGCGGTGCTCGACGCCGAGGAGGGACGCGGCAGCCTTCACGTCGGCGGCGCGGTGGCCCACGCAGAGGGCCCAGTGGTGTCCGATGCCCGTCTGGCTCCACTCGTCCACCCACAGCCCGGGGTCTCCCCCGAAGTCCACGCGCGACGTCGTATTGCCGATCGCGAGCAGCGGTCCGGGCACCACGGTTCCTTCGGAGGTGATGAAGACGTAGGAGCCGTCCGGGTCCTGGCCGATGCCGAACGTGGTGACGGGCCCGTGGCGTACGTCGAACTCGACCGAGACGCCCCACCCCCGCTTGCCGTGGTACACCCCGAGTCCGCGCAGCAGCGGGTCCGCGGCGCTCACCGCGAGGTGGGCGGGGCCGTCGTGGCCCATCTCCACCACGTCGTCGAAGAAGTTGAGCGCCTGGATCTCGGTGAAGGACCCGCCGGCGCCCATGGCCTGGGCCGCGAGCATCGCGATCGAGGTCCGCAGTTCGTACTCGCCCGCCATGGGGACGCCACGCGCGGTGAGGATCGAGGCGCCGAGGATCATGCCCGCACCCAGGCGTTCGTGCTGCTCCCCCGCCAGTCCGCGGTGGTAGTAGGCGAGGGAATCGAGGTCGAACTCGCCGACGAGCCGGTCGAGCCCCACCGACACCCTCGCGCCCCACGCGAAGTCGTCGTCGTTCACGGAACCGTCCACGGTGAAGAGGCTGCGGGCCAGCGCCACGCGCTCGCGGACCTGCTCGTCCGTCACCTCACCCACGAACTCGCGGAGGTCGTCGAACTCGACCACCTCCACGTGCGAGCCGAACGTCGTCGAGACGGTGGTGAGGTCGGTCGAGACATCGAGCATGCCCGGGTACACGTGCCCCATCAGGCCGTGGCGGGCGTGCCGCAACCTGCCGCGCACCCCTGCCGCATGGACCCACCGGGTGATGCGCTCCCACGCGGACTCCTGCGTGAGATGCCCCGACACCGACCGGAACGGGATGCCCGCGCGCTTGAAGACGTTCGCGACCTCCGGCACGGGGCACTGGCCGCAGTAGGCGAGCCACTTGCCGGTGTCGAAGTTCGCGTGGTCCATGGCCTCGGTGGGCTGCAGGTCGATCACGAGGACCGGCGTCCGCGAGCGCTGCGCGATCGGCAGGACCATCGACGACGTCAGGTAGGTGGTGAGGAAGATGACGATCAGGTCGCAGTCCGCCCGCCGGAGCTCCTCCGCGGCCAGCGCCGCCTCCCGCGCGTCGGACACGAATCCGACGTCGGTCACGTCGGCGTCGAGCGCCTCGAAGCGGGCGGTGACGTACCGCGCCGATTCCTGCAGCTGCGGCAGGAGGTCGGGGAACTGCGGCCAGTACGCGCCGAGGCCTCCCGCGACGAGTCCGAGGCGCGTGCGACGGCGACGGATCGGTTCGAGCAGGCCGGACAGCGCGAGCGGCGCGGCGGACGGGACCGGAGGGTCGGCGGTCATGGGTGCTCCTGGGACGATCGGTGCGACGGGGACGGGCTGGGCGGACGAAGGCGGGGCACCCCGAAGGGCGCCCCGCCCCGGCGACTAGAAGTCGTAGTCGTCGATGTTCTCCGCGTTGAACTGCGTGGGCGGACCGACCAGGACGATTCCGCCCTCGGCGATCTCGCGCTCGCCGAGCTCGCCGGCCTCGAAGGTGTCGCCGACCTCACCGGTGATGTCGCCGTCGGCCAGCGCCTTGCCCGCGAAGGCGGCCACGTAGCCGAGCTGCGCCGGGTCCCAGAGCGCGAACTCGGTGACGGTGCCGTCCTTCACGAACGGCCGCATCTCGTTCGGCAGTCCGAGCCCCGTCAGCGCCACCTTGCCCTTGTACTCCGACGTGGAGAGGTAGCGGGCCGTCGCGGCGATGCCGACCGTCGTGGGCGAGATGATGCCCTTCAGGTTCGGGTAGGCCTGCAGCAGGCCCTGGGCCTCCTGGAAGGACTTGGTGTCGTCGTCGTCACCGTAGACCTTCGCCACGAGCTTGATCTTGGCGTACTCGGGGTTGGCGGCGAGCTCCTCCTCCATGAACTTGATCCACTCGTTCTGGTTGGTGGCGTTGGCGGTGGCCGAGAGGATCGCGACCTCGCCCTCGCCGCCGATCTGCTCCGAGATGAGCTCGAGCTGGATCAGGGCCACGTCCTTGGCGTTGACCTGGCTGACGAAGAGGTCACGGTAGTCGGGGTTGGTGTCGGAGTCGAACGCGACGATCTTGGCGCCCGCGGTGCGGGCCTCCTCGAGGGCCGGCCCGACGGCGTCCGGGTCGTTGGCGGCGATGACGATCACGTTGGTGCCGCGCTGAGTCTCCGCGTTGATGAAGGACACCTGGCTGGACGCGCTGGCATCCAGCGGGCCGACCACCTCGGAGGAGGCGAAGCCGGCCTCCGTCGCGCCGTCCTCGCCGCCGCCCAGCACCACGTCGGTGTAGGGGTTGTTGAGCTGCTTGGGGATGAACGTGATCGTCTGATCGCCGTCCGACCCGCTGCCGCCCTCGCCGCCGCCCTCGGTGGCCGCACCGCCACCGCAGGCGCTGAGGACCAGTGCGGCGCTCGTCGCGAGAGCCGCGAACGCCGCCCGGCGCCGGGTGGATCCGGAATGAATGAACCTCATCGTTTTTTCCTTTCGAAGGGCGCTGGAGTCCAGACGCCGGGTGCAACCCCAGGGGGACGGCCTAGGGAAGTGGTGCTGAGCGGACCTGCCTGGCATGGCGTGCCCGCTGGACGGCGGCGGCGATGTTCGGCGCCACCACGGAGAGGATGAGCAGGGAGCCCGTCACGATGATGAGGACCACCTCGGACACGCGGTCCAGCTTGAGGGCGTAGTTGATCGTGCCGATCAGCAGCACACCCGCGAGCACGCCCGGGATGGAACCCTTGCCGCCGAAGATCGAGACGCCACCCAGCAGCACGGCGGCGATGACCGCGAGTTCGAGCCCGCTCGCGTTGTCGCTGCGGGCGCTCGAGTAGCGGAGCGTCCAGTAGATGCCGGCGAGTGCCGACACGGTCCCGGTGGCCAGGTAGAGGAGGAACTTGGAGCGGGCGACGTCGATGCCCACGAACGTCGCGGCCTCCTTGCTGTACCCGAGGGCGAAGAGCCCGCGGCCGAACGGCGTGAAGTGCAGGACGACGGCGAACGCGATGATCAGGACCACGACGCCGACCATCACGGTGGGGATGCCCGTGCCGCCGATCTTCGAGGTGAAGAACGAGGTGAGCCCCGGAGGGAAGTTCGCCACCGCGTTGTCACCGATCACCACGAGGGCGAGCCCTCGGAACAGGGCGAGCGTGCCGATGGTGACGGCGAGGGACGGCAGGCCGAGATAGGCGATGAGCATGCCGTTGAACGCACCGGCCACGAGGCCCGCGAGCACGCAGACCACCAGGACGAGCGCGATCGGCATGCCGCCCTGCCAGAGGACGCCCATGAGCGCGCTGGTGAGCCCTGCGATGCTCGCCACCGAGAGGTCGATCTCCCCGGAGATGATCACGAGCGTCATCGGCAGGGCGATGAGCAGCGTGGGGATCACGTCCAGGAGCAGGAAGCCGACCGTGACGGGTGAGGCGAAGCGCGGGATCACGAGGCTCGCGTACAGCACGACGACGACGAGCACGTAGATCATGATGGCGTCGCGTCCGAGCAGGATCCGCGCGGCGCCGGTGCGCCCCTTGGGGACGGCGAGCACCCTGGTGGTATCGGCCTTCCCGGCGGCGGGGCGGCGTGCGCCCTTCTCCTCGGAGGTCCTGGTGCCTGGGGCGGCCATGTGCGTGCCTTTCGCTGTGGAGCCGGTCTCCGGCTGGTCCCGTCCGGGCCGGTCCGGGGTGCCGGAACCGGTGCCGGGCCCGGGCTGGGCGTCGAGGCGGTCAGACATTGCGGGCCTCCGCGATCCGGAGCTTGCGGGCCGACCGCACGCTGGCGATGCGGTCGATGACGACGGCGGCGAGGATCAGGATGCCCACGATCGCCTGCTGCCAGAACTTGTCCACGCGCAGGGCCGTCAGGGCGCTGGTGATGGTGGTCAGGAGGAGCGCTCCGATGGCGGCGCCGACCACGGTGCCGCTGCCGCCGAAGATCGCGACGCCGCCCACCACGGCTGCCGCGACGACGTCGAGCTCGAGTCCGGAGCCCGTCGTCGCGCCCACCGAGTTGAACCGGCTGGCGTAGAGCACGCCGGCGAGGCCGGCCAGCAGGCCGTTCACCACGAAGGCGAGGAGCACCCGGCGGGTGACGGGGATGCCGAAGAGGCGGGCGGCGTCGGGATCGGAGCCGATGGCGTAGAGGTCGCGGCCCGGCCTCGTGCCCAGCATGTACACGGCGACGATCGCGACGACGACGACGGCGATCAGGGTGATCACGGGGAATCCGAGGATCGTGTCCACCGAGAGGTTGCCGAACGCCTCGGGGCGGTCACCGGCGAAGTACTGGGTGCCGCCCGCCCAGGCGTTGTTGATGCCGCGGAAGATGTAGAGCGTGCCGAGCGTGATGACGAGGGCGGGGACCTTCGCGATGGTGATGAGCAGGCCGTTCAGGGCGCCGAGCACCGCCCCGAAGAGCATGCCGACCACGAACACCGCGATGATCGGGAGGTTCGGTGCAGCCACGAAGATGCTGCCGGTGCCGAAGGCCACGAGGCCGAGGATGGAGCCGACGGACAGGTCGATGTTCCGGGTGATGATCACGAGTGTCTGGCCGACGGCGAGGATCATCAGGATGGTCGCGTTCAGCAGCAGGTCCTTGATGCCCTGTTCGCCGAGGAACAGCGGGTTGAGGGCCGCGGTCACGGCGACGAGCACCACGAGGGCGAGGATCACCGGGAGTTCGCGGAGCCTGAGGAAGGAGGCGAACGCCGACGGGCGGGAGTGCTCCGGGGTGGGGTGCGCGGGGACCGCACTCTTGCTGTCGAGGCTCATCGCGAGGACTCCAGGGATGCGGTGGCGGCGTGCATGACGGTTTCGGCGGTGGCCTCGGCGCGGTCCAGGCGTGCTGTGATGCGGCCCTCCCGCATGACCAGCACGCGGTCGGCCATGCCGAGCACCTCGGGGAGTTCGGAGGAGATCATGAGGATCGCGATGCCGCGCCCGGCGAGTTCCGAGATGAGGCGGTGCACCTCGGCCTTGGTGCCGACGTCGATGCCGCGGGTGGGCTCGTCGACGATGAGGAGCTTGGGGTCCGTGGCGAGCCACTTCGCGAGGACCACCTTCTGCTGGTTGCCGCCGGACAGCGTGGAGACCGCGTGTTCGGGTGAACCGGCCTTCACCTGCAGGCGCTTCCCCCAGGTCTCGGCGGCCTCGCGCTCGGCGCGGGCGCTGATGATGCCGAACCGCGCGAGCGAGTGCCGGAGGGTGAGGGCCGCGTTGCGTTCGACCGACAGGTCCATGACGAGCCCCTGCTTGCGCCGGTCCTCGGGCACGAAGCCGATGCCGGCGTCGATCGCGGCCCGGGGGTCCTTGCGCCGCAGCGGCCGTCCGGCCATCTCGACGGTGCCCTGCTCGTAGCGGTCGATCCCGAAGACCGCCCGGGCGACCTCGGTGCGCCCGGCGCCCACGAGCCCGGAGAGTGCCACGATCTCGCCCGCCCGGACCTCGAAGTCGATGTCGTGGAAGACGCCGGGGCGGGTCAGCCCGCGAACCCGCAGGACGACGTCGCCCGCCTCCGTCTCGCTCTTGGGGAACAGGGCGTCGATGTCGCGGCCCACCATCTCCCGGACGATCGCCTCGACCGACGTCGAGCCCGTCTCGTGGGTGGCGATGTAGGTGCCGTCGCGCATGACGGTGATGCGGTCGCACAGCCCGAAGACCTCGTCGAAGCGGTGGGAGATGAAGAGGATGCCGCTGCCGGCGTCCCGCAGGCGGCGGGCGACGGCGAACAGGCGGTCCACCTCCACGCCGCTGAGCGCCGCCGTCGGCTCGTCCATGACGAGCACGCGCGCATCGAGCGAGATGGCCTTGGCGATCTCGATGATCTGCTGGTCCGCGATGGAGAGCCCCTCCGCCACGCGGTCCGGGTCGATCGGGACGCCGAGCTGGTCGAAGAGCTCCTTGGCGCGCCGACGCATCTCGACGCGGCTGATCAGGCCGAACCGGCTCTTCGGCTGGCGTCCGATGAAGATGTTCTCGGCCACCGTGAGGTCGGGGAAGAGCGTGGGTTCCTGGTAGATGACGGAGATGCCCGCGGCCTTGCTGTCGGCGACGTTGCGGAAGCTGACGGCCTGCCCCGCGACGAGGAATTCCCCGGCGTCGGGCTGGTGCACCCCGGCGAGGATCTTCACGAGGGTCGACTTGCCCGCCCCGTTCTCTCCCACGAGCGCGTGGATCTCGCCGGCCGCGAGGTCGATCGTGCCGTCGGCGAGTGCGACGACCGGGCCGAACGTCTTCAGCGCCCCGCGGAGGGTCAGCACGGACGTACGCTCCGGGCCCGTCGGGTCGCCGGCCTCGCTGCCAGGACCGGAAAAGTGCGTCAATGCGACTCCTCATCAGAAATGAATCGTTTCAGAGCAACGGTTCACCTCGAATAGTAGGCGTGACCCACATCACCGTCAACAGCCCGAGATCGACCTGTTACGTCGGGCGTCCGGGCATCGGAGGCGGTCAGCCGACCGCGCGGACCGGTGCCTGCGTGCTGCCGCGTTCCACGAGCTCGGGGTCGAAGATGACCTGGCGGCGCCGTGATGCGGGCTCCTCGATCTCCTCGAGGAGGAGCTCGACGGCGGTGCGCCCCATGAGCGTGGTCGGCTTCCTGACGCTCGACAGCGGGACCACCGCCGAGGCGGAGAAGTCGATGTCGTCGTAGCCGATGAGCGCGATGTCCTCGGGGATGCGCAGTCCGCGGATCAGCAGCACCGCCTGCATGACGCCGATCGCCAGGAGGTCGTTCGCGCAGAAGATGCCGCCGGGCAGCTCCTCCCTGCGGCGCTGCGCGATCTCGCCACCCACGTCGCGTCCGGCGAGGACCGTCATCGCCTCGGCCTCGACGACCTCGAGGACGGCGCCGTCCTGCTCCCCGACCGCCTGCCGGGCCCCTGCGAGGCGGTCGGCCACCTGCCGGTAGCCGGCCCGGGTCCCCACGAAGACGATCCGCCGCCGGCCCGCCGCGAGGAGGTGCCGTACGGCCATGTAGCCCCCGGCGACGTCGTCGACGGACACGGAGCTGCAGCGCCGCTGCGCATCGACCCGGTCCACCAGCACCACCGGCATGCCGCGCGCGCGGAGGGCCTCGACGCGGGGCCCGACGTCACCGACGGGCGAGATGAGCATGCCCTGGACGCGCTGCTGCTCGAAGACGTCGATGTACCGGGTCTCGCGGCCGGCATCCTGGCCGCTGTCACCGAGGACCACGGTGCTGCCGTTCTCCGCCGCACAGTCCTCGGCGGCGCGGGCGAGCGAGGAGAAGAACGGGTTGCCGACGTCGAGCACAATCAGGCCGATCGTGCGGCTCTGGCCCGCGCGCAGCTGCCGTGCGGCGTCGTTCCGGACGAAGCCGAGCTCGTCGATCGCTCCCTGGACGCGCCCCCGCGTGGCGGCGGAGACACGTGCGGGGTGGTTCAGCACGTTGGACACCGTGCCGACCGCCACTCCCGCCCGGTCCGCGACGTCCTTGATGCTCACTGGCCGACTCTCCACGACTACCTCGCCTACCTCGACGCCCGGGTCCGGCAGGAGCAGGAGCCGGCAGGACTGTTGACACTCGGTCTTCAGCAAGGATAACTTTGAAACGTGCCAATGAAACGATTCAAAAGCACGTCTATCCGTTGAAGTCCTTCCCGGTCCGTTCCGGGCACGTGAAGACACCCGAACAACCGCCGCCGGCAGTGCCCTCGAGCACCCGGCGGCCGCTCACCCTTCCAACGCTGGAGAGAGTACATGACTGTCATCGACGACATCGCTGCAGAGCTGGACCAGCTCGCCATCGAGGTTCCCTCCTGGGCCTACGGCAACTCCGGAACACGCTTCAAGGTGTTCGCGACCCCCGGCACCCCCCGCACCGTGGAGGAGAAGATTGCCGACGCGGGCATGGTCCACCGGCTGACCGGCCTCGCCCCGAGCGTCGCCCTCCACATCCCCTGGGACAGGGTCGACGACTACGGCACGCTCGCCTCCTACGCCGCGGACCACGGCATGAAGCTGGGGACCATCAACAGCAACACGTTCCAGGACGACGACTACAAGTTCGGCAGCCTGACCCACAGCGACGCCGCCGTCCGGAACAAGGCCATCGACCACATGTACGAGTGCATCGAGGTCATGCACGTCACGGGCTCGCGGGACCTGAAGATCTGGCTCGCCGACGGCTCCAACTATCCCGGCCAGGCCGACATGCGGTCCCGGCAGGACTGGCTCCAGGAGTCCCTGCGGAAGGTCTACGACCGCCTCGGTGAGGACCAGCGCCTCGTGCTCGAGTACAAGTTCTTCGAGCCGGCGTTCTATCACACGGACGTCCCCGACTGGGGCACCTCCTACGCGCACTGCCTCCAGCTCGGCGAGAAGGCGCTCGTCTGCCTCGATACCGGCCACCATGCCCCGGGGACCAACATCGAGTTCATCGTGGCGCAGCTGATCCGCCTCGGGAAGCTCGGCTCCTTCGACTTCAACTCGCGCTTCTACGCCGACGACGACCTCATCGTGGGCGCCGCCGACCCGTTCCAGCTCTTCCGCATCATGGCCGAGGTGGTCCGGGGCGGCGGCCTCGACCCGACGAGCGGGATCGCCCTCATGCTCGACCAGTGCCACAACCTCGAGGAGAAGATCCCCGGCCAGATCCGTTCGGTGCTGAACGTGCAGGAGATGACGGCGCGCGCGCTGCTCATCGACCGGACCGCCCTGGCCGCGGCACAGGAATCCGGTGACGTCCTCGGCGCCAACGCGATCCTGATGGACGCCTTCTACACGGATGTCCGCCCCGCCCTGGCCCAGTGGCGCGAGTCGAAGGGACTGCCCGCCGATCCGATGGCGGACTACCGGACGAGCGGCTACCAGGGCCGGATCAACACCGAACGACAGGGCGGCCGGCAGGCCGGATGGGGAGCATGACAGCCATGACAGATCTGACGACCACCTCCACCAACCCGACGGTCGGCGACCTCGTCGCGCGCTCCAACAGGCTCGGTGCCGACAAGCGCAACACCAATTACGCCGGCGGCAACACCTCGGCCAAGGGCCGCGGCCCGGACCCGGTCACGGGCGAGGACGTCGAACTGCTCTGGGTCAAGGGATCCGGCGGGGACCTCGGGACGCTGCAGGAATCCGGACTCGCGGTCCTGAGGCTGGACCGCATGCGCGCCCTCCAGGGCGTCTACCCGGGCGTGGAGCGCGAGGACGAGATGGTCGCGGCCTTCGACTACACGCTGCACGGCAAGGGCGGGGCGGCCCCGTCGATCGACACGGCCATGCACGGCCTGGTCGACGCGGCCCACGTGGACCACCTGCACCCCGACTCCGGCATCGCCGTCGCGACGTCGGCGGACGGCGAGGCACTGACGACGGGCATCTTCGGGCCGAAGGTCGTCTGGGTGCCCTGGCGCCGTCCCGGCTTCCAGCTCGGCCTCGACATCGCCGCGATCAGGCAGGCCAACCCCGGCGCGATCGGCACGATCCTCGGCGGTCACGGCATCACCGCGTGGGGCGAGACCTCCGCCGAGGCCGAGGCGAACTCCCTGTGGATCATCGAGACGGCGGAGCGCTACATCTCCGAGCACGGGCGACCGGAACCCTTCGGACCGTCCCTCGAGGGCTACGCCGCACTCCCCGAGGAGGAACGCCGGGCGAAGGCCGCGGCCCTCGCCCCGACCATCCGCGGGCTCGCGTCCACGGACAAGGCCCAGGTGGGCCACTTCACCGACGACCCCCGCGTCCTGGACTTCCTCGCCCGCGAGGCGCACCCACGGCTGGGTGCCCTCGGCACGAGTTGCCCCGACCACTTCCTGCGCACCAAGGTCAAGCCCCTGATCCTCGACCTCCCGGCCGACGCCGACGTGGAGAGCTGCCTGCTGCGCCTGCGTGAACTGCACGCCGAGTACCGGGCGGACTACGCCGCCTACTATGACCGCCACGCCACCGTGGAATCCCCCGCCATGCGCGGCGCCGACCCTGCGATCGTCCTGGTGCCCGGCGTCGGCATGTTCTCCTTCGGCGCCAACAAGCAGACCGCCCGCGTCGCCGGGGAGTTCTACCTCAATGCCATCAACGTGATGCGCGGCGCCGAGGCCATCTCCACCTACTCCCCCATCGAGGAGGTCGAGAAGTTCCGCATCGAGTACTGGGCCCTCGAGGAGGCCAAGCTCGCCCGCATGCCGAAGCCGAAGTCCCACGCCGGGCGCATCGCCCTGGTGACCGGGGCGGCCTCGGGCATCGGCAAGGCCATCGCCACACGCCTCGCCGCCGAGGGCGCCTGCGTCGTGATCGCCGACCTGGACATCGACAGCGCGAGCAGCGTCGCCGAGGGCCTCGGCGGGTCCGACGTCGCGATCGGCGTCCAGGCCGACGTGACCGATCCCGTACAGGTGCGGGAGGCCGTCAGGGCCGCCGTGCTCGCCTTCGGCGGGCTCGACCTCGTGGTCAACAACGCCGGGCTGTCGATCTCCAAGCCGCTCCTGGAGACCACCGAGAAGGACTGGGACCTCCAGCACAACGTCATGGCGAAGGGCTCCTTCCTCATGTCGCAGGCCGCCGCGAGGGTGCTGATCGAGCAGGACATGGGCGGGGACATCATCTACATCTCCTCCAAGAACTCCGTCTTCGCCGGCCCCAACAACATCGCCTACAGCGCCACCAAGGCGGACCAGGCCCACCAGGTCCGCCTCCTCGCCGCCGAACTCGGCGGCCACGGGGTCCGCGTCAACGGCATCAACCCCGACGGCGTCGTCCGCGGCTCCGGCATCTTCGCCGGCGGCTGGGGCGCGAAGCGGGCAGCTGTCTACGGCGTGGAGGAGGACAAGCTGGGCGAGTACTACGCGCAGCGGACCCTGCTGAAGCGCGAGGTGCTGCCGGAGAACGTGGCCAACGCCGTCGCGGTCCTGACCTCCGCCGAACTCTCGCACACCACGGGGCTGCACATCCCCGTCGACGCGGGCGTCGCGGCCGCGTTCCTGCGCTGACATGGACGCTGACACGGCAGACGGTCCGGCGGTGTTCGTGGCGGTCGACATCGGGGCCTCCTCCGGCCGCGTGATCCTCGGTGGGCTGACGGACGCCGGCCCGCACCTCACGACCGTTCACCGCTTCCCCAACGGCGCGCAGTTCCTGGGCGGCGCCCTGCGGTGGGACGTCGAGGCCCTGTTCGACGAGGTGCTGGTGGGCCTCCGCCTGGCCGCGGAAGCCGCGGCCAGAACGGGCGACACCGTCGCGAGCATCGGGATCGACACGTGGGCGGTGGACTACGGACTGGTCGACGACGCCGGCACACTCCGCCACCTCCCCTTCAGCTACCGGGACGCGCGCACGGCAGCCGTGATCGACGCCGTGCACCGGGCCGTGCCGCCGGAACGGCTCTACGCGCGGACCGGGCTCCAGTTCCTGCCGTTCAACACGGTGTACCAGCTGGCCGCGGAGCGGTCACTGGCCGGCGTGCAGGCGCTGCTCATCCCCGACCTGCTCGCCTACCGGCTCACCGGCGAGCGCCGCACGGAGTCCACGAACGCCTCCACGACGGGACTGCTCGACGCCGCCACCGGCACCTGGGCTGCCGACCTCTTCGACCCGCTCGGCCTGGCCCCCGACCTGTTCCCGCCGCTCATCGAGGCGGGCGAGACGATCGGGACGCTGTCCTCGCCGGTCGCGGACCGGACCGGGCTCCCGCCGGCGACCAGGGTCGTGGCCGTCGGATCCCACGACACCGCTTCGGCCGTCGCCGCCGTCCCCGCGACGTCGGGCTCCTTCGCCTACATCTCGTCGGGGACGTGGTCCCTCGTCGGCGTCGAGCTCGACGCACCCATCCTCACCGAGGAAAGCCGCGCCGCGAACTTCACCAACGAGCGCGGCGTCGACGGGACCATCCGCTACCTCCGCAACACGGGCGGCCTCTGGCTGCTGCAGGAGTGCCTGCGGGAATGGAGCATCGAAGGGCCGGAGCCGGAGCTCGCCGCTCTGCTGGCCGCCGCCGCGGCCCTGCCGGCCGGCGGGCCGACGGTCAATCCGGACGACGCCTCCTTCATCGCGCCCGACAACATGCCCCGGCGTCTCATGGAGGCCGTGGCGCGCACCGGTCTCGTCCTTCCCGGCCGGCGGGCGGCCATCGTCCGGTGCATCCTCGACAGCCTGGCGGACGGATATGCCCGCACCATCGCCGACGCCGAGCGACTCACCGGGACGAGCGCCGGCGTCATCCATATCGTCGGGGGCGGCTCGCAGAACGCGCTGCTCTGCCAGCTGACGGCCGACGCCGCCGGCCGGAGTGTGCTGGCAGGCCCGGTCGAGGCCACGGCGCTCGGGAACATCCTCGTCCAGGCGCGGGCAGGTGGCCGGCTCGGCGGCGGACTGTCGGAGCTCCGACACGTCGTCGTGGCGGGGGTCACGCCGCTGCTCTACGAACCCAGCCGGAACCCCAGCCGCGACCCCGGTCCCGGCATTGTTCCTACCGTTGAAAGGATCACCCAGTGACCAAGCGCCAACTCCCCGTTCCCGCGGAGATGCTCGAGCTGATGCAGTTCAAGAAGATCGAGCTCAACGGGAAGAAGCGGCGCCTGGATGCCGCGCTCACGATCGCGGACCTGCGCACGATCGCCAAGCGCCGAACGCCCAAGGCCGCCTTCGACTACACCGACGGCGCCGCCGAGGGTGAGCTGTCCCTGAGCCGTGCCCGGCAGGCGTTCGAGGACATCGAGTTCCACCCCTCGATCCTCCGTCCCGCCGAGCACGTCGACACCTCCGTCGAGATCCTCGGCGGACCCAGCGCACTGCCCTTCGGTATCGCCCCGACCGGTTTCACCCGTCTCATGCAGACGGAGGGTGAGACGGCCGGCGCGGGCGCGGCGGCCGCCGCCGGGATCCCCTTCACCCTCTCGACCCTCGGCACGACGTCCATCGAGGGCGTGAAGGCGGCGAACCCGACCGGACGCAACTGGTTCCAGCTGTACGTGATGCGGCAACGCGAGATCTCGTACGAACTCGCCCGCCGGGCAGGCGAAGCTGGCTTCGACACCCTCATGTTCACCGTCGACACCCCCGTCGCCGGCGCCCGCCTGCGGGACAAGCGCAACGGGTTCTCCATCCCGCCGCAGCTGTCCATCGGCACCATCCTCAACGCGGTACCGCGGCCCTGGTGGTGGATCGACTTCCTGACCACGCCGAAGCTGGAATTCGCGTCCCTGACCGACACCGGCGGAACGGTGGGCGACCTGCTGAACGCCGCGATGGACCCCACGATCGGCTACGACGACCTCGCCGTCATCCGCGACCTGTGGCCCGGGAAGATCGTCATCAAGGGCGTCCAGAACGTCGAGGACTCGGTCCGCCTCGTGGACCTGGGCGTCGACGGGATCATCCTGTCCAACCACGGCGGCCGCCAGCTCGACCGCGCGCCCATCCCCTTCCACCTCCTCCCCCAGGTCGTCCGCGAGGTCGGCAGTGACGCCACGATCATGGTCGATACCGGCATCATGAACGGAGCGGACATCGTCGCCTCCATGGCCCTGGGCGCGAAGTTCACGCTCATCGGCCGGGCCTACCTCTACGGGCTCATGGCCGGCGGGCGCGACGGCGTGGACAGGGCCATCGCCATCCTCCGGGACGAGATCGAGAGGACCATGCGCCTTCTCGGCGTCTCCCACCTCGGCGAACTCGAGCCTCGGCACGTCACCCAGCTCACCCGCCTCACGCCGGTCGTCCCTGCGCAGAGTGAGGCGTCGGCTCGCTTCTGACGCACCGGCAGTCCGTGGCAGGTCCCCTTGCTCTTTCCCCCTGACCTCGCGGGCTCCTGACAGGTACTATGCCGTGTGGGCCCGCTCGTCAACACACGTTGACAGGCGGTCGGTTGTCGGCTCTGGGAGGGAGATCGTCATGGTGGCTGGATGGGTGGGGGACGCGGACCTCGTGAACGCCGTGGACCGCGAGTTCCGGGCGTCGACCGCAGCGGTGGCGGTGGTGACCCCGGACCGCGAGATGACGGCGATGGTGGGCTCCGACCACGAGTCCACCTTCGAGATCGGGTCGATCTCGAAGGCGCTCACCGGCATGGTCTACCGGGATGCCGTGGACCGCGGTCTCGTCTCGCAGACGACCGCGCTCGGCGAGCTGCTGCCACCGGTCGGTCATGGGAGGGTCGGGGCCTTGGATCTGGGCTCCCTGGCCACCCACCGCTCCGGGCTTCCGAGCCTGCCCCCGGGGATGCACCCGCTCCGGCGAACCCTCGGGTTCTGGGTGCGCGGGGAGAACCCCTACGGCGATTCGCTCGCCGATCTCCTGGTGCAGACGCGCAATGTGCGCCTCGGCGCACCGAAGCCGAGGTATTCGAATCTCGGTTTCCAGTTGCTCGGGCATGCCGTGGCGGCAGCGGCCGGCCGGAGCTACGGACAGCTCCTGCGGGACGTGCTGGGGCCCGGGTTCCCGACTCCCGCCGGTATGGAGGACCTCGGGCCGGCGGACCTCACGGGGTCGGATCGTTTCGGGCGGCCCATGCACCCCTGGGTCGGTGAGGCCCTCGCTCCCGCAGGAGGCGTCCGCGCGACCATCGGCACCATGCGCGGCTTCCTCGGTTCGGTCCTCGACGGCACGGCCCGGGGCAGCTCGGCGCTCGATCCTGTCACGAGCTTCGGTCCCCGGGTCGGCATCGGCGCCGGGTGGATCACCCTCGAGCACCATGGCCGGGGGATGACCTGGCACAACGGCAGTACCGGAGGCTTCAGCAGCTGGATCGGGGTCGACCGGGGCACGGGCACCGGAGTCGTCGTGCTCAGTGCCGTTCACCGGTCGGTCGACAGGCACGGCTTCAGGCTCCTGACGCAGTTCTCCGCACCCGATCAGGCAGCGCCGGGCCGGTGATGCGAGGATCCCTGCTCACGTGCAGGATGTCCGGTGATCGATGCCGGGAGGCACGATGACCACCGACTGGACGATCACGATCGACTGCCACGACGCCGTACGCCTGGCATCGTTCTGGAAGACCGCTCTGGCGTACGTGGACGCACCTCCCCCGGCAGGATTCGCCACATGGCGGGAGTGGTACCGCACCTGCGATGTCCCCGAGGACGAATGGGACGACGTGGCAACCCTGGTCGACCCCCACGACGTCCTCCCGAGGATCACCTTCCTCAGGGTGCCCGAGGGCAAGGCGATGAAGAACCGCCTGCATCTCGACCTGCAGGTCGGCGGGGGACGTGCGACGCCCGCGGCGGTCCGCCGGCACCGCATCATGGAGGCCGTCGAGAAGCTGGTGGCTGCCGGAGCGTCGGTCCTCGAGGAACATGCCCTCGGCCCGCAGCCGGATCACGTCGTCCTGCTCGATCCGGAAGGCAACGAGTTCTGCGTGGTGTGACGCCCGATCCTCCGGGGATGCGGCTTGCGGCGCCACTGTAACGGATCGCCCCGCCCATCCACGAAGCGATCGACGCCCATGGGCTGCGCCACGAGCCGGGCAAGTTCGTGGAAGAACTTCGGATGCCCGGATCAGGACAAAGGCACTGCTCTTCGACGAAGCATCAACACAAGGAACCTCCGGGTCGTCCCATGCAGGCGATAACCGCGGGGATCTTCCAGCTTTCGAGGCGGCAACCACAGCAAGGGGCTACCCGCTCGTCATCGACGGATCCGACATCGCCCCCCGAGGTGAGCGAGGCGGCCGGCGCTCAGTTCGACGGTCCAGAGGACTTCCCGTCATGGCTGCATCAACTCCACGACGCCCTGCGGTGACGAGAAGAGTTCGGGGTGCTGTGCGCTGAGTGACGGCGTCCGCCTGCATTCCGCGATGATCAGGACATTCAGCTGGCTCGGATCCTCAGGCCTGCGATCCTTTGGGCCGGGCGTCTAGTACTGGCTCAGTACCTCGATGAACTCATCGGCCCGGGCGAGTGTCTTGATCATCGATGCCCGACGCTCCTCAGCGCTGCGCCGGAACACTGTCAGGCGTGATCGGAGGTCGCGAGCCCATTCCTCATCGTCCACCTCCTGCAAGGCATCTAGGATCGTAAGCAGGTCCTTCATCTCCTCGAGCGTGAAACCCAGGGGTTTCATCCGGCGGATCACCATCAGCCGCTCGAGGTCGTCCTCGGTGTAGACGCGGAAGCCGCCCTCCGTGCGGGCCGTCGCCGGCAGGATGCCGACGTCGTCGTAGTGTCGGATGGTCCGTAGAGACAGGCCCGTACGTTCGGCGAGCTCACCGATATGCATCGTCCGGGTCCCGGTGCTCTCCGCCAGGCCGGCAGCCGCGCCCGACGGGCCAGGATCCGACGACTCCGCTGATCGCCCCGGGACCTTCCCTGACACATTTCTCATTACTGTTTCGCCTTCCCCTGACATCTCCCACTCGAAACTCAACCCTAACGTCAGGGTAGAATAGTCGTCGTACGGCGATCATTCCCCGATTCCCTGGACGACGGCGTACGAGCCAGCTTCCCACTTCCAGCGGTGCCTACTCCCCGCCCCCACGCCTCTCCCTGTATCCCCTGACGCATGAAGGAACCTGCCATGCCAGCAGCCGCAGCAAGTCCACCCACCCCGGAACTCACCCCCGTCGAACGCCAGTCTGTCGCCCGGACCCTGCGGAACCCCCGCCTGCTGAAGACCGAGGTCCTCGCGGGGCTCGTCGTAGCCCTCGCTCTGATCCCCGAGGCGATAGCTTTCTCGATCATCGCCGGCGTGGACCCGCGCCTGGGCCTGTTCGCCTCCTTCACCATGGCGGTGACAATCTCCTTCCTCGGCGGCCGGCCGGCCATGATCTCGGCGGCGACCGGAGCGGTCGCCCTGGTCATCGCACCGCTGGTAGCCAGTCATGGGGTGGACTACTTCATCGCAGCCGTCATTCTCGGTGGAATCTTCCAGGTGATTCTCGGCGTGAGCGGCGTCGCCCGGCTGATGCGGTTCATCCCCCGTTCGGTCATGGTGGGCTTCGTCAACGCCCTGGCGATCCTGATCTTCATGTCCCAGGTCCCCGAACTCGTCGACGTGCCGTGGCTGGTGTACCCGATGGTCGCCGTCGGCCTGCTGATCGTCTTCGGACTCCCGCGGCTGACCACAGCAGTTCCAGCACCCCTGGTCGCGATCGTGGTCCTCACCGCCTTCGCGGTCCTTGCCAACATCCTCGTGCCCACGGTCGGAGACAAGGGCGAGCTGCCCGAGAGCCTGCCCTCCCCGTTCTTCCCGAACGTCCCGCTGACCCTCGAGACGCTGCAAATCGTCTTCCCGTTCGCCCTGGCGCTGGCCGCCGTCGGACTTCTGGAGTCCCTCATGACCGCGAAGTTGGTGGACGACATCACCGACACCCGCTCGAACAAGACCCGCGAGTCCTGGGGCCAGGGTACGGCGAACATCATCACCGGGTTCTTCGGCGGCATGGGCGGCTGTGCGATGATCGGCCAGACCATGATCAACGTCAAGGTCTCCGGTGCACGAACCCGGATCTCGACCTTCCTCGCCGGGATCTTCCTGCTCATCCTCGTCGTGGCCCTCGGCAGTACCGTGGCCCTCATCCCGATGGCGGCCCTGGTTGCAGTGATGATCTTCGTATCGATCGCGACCTTCGACTGGCACAGCATCCAGCCCTCTACCTTGAAGCGCATGCCCAGGAGCGAGACCACCGTCATGCTCGCCACCGTGATCGTGACGGTGTGGACGCACAACCTCGCCATCGGCGTCGGCGTCGGCGTCCTCGTTGCCATGGTCGCCTTCGCCCGCCGCGTCGCACACTTTGTCACCGTCGACCGTACGGAGGCCACGGTGAACGGGGACCGGTACGCGACGTACACCGTCAACGGTGAATTGTTCTTCGCCTCCTCCAACGATCTCTACACCCAGTTCCAGTACGCCACCGATCCCCACAGGGTCACCATCGACCTGCACGGCTCCCACCTGTGGGACGCCTCGACCATCGCGGCCCTCGACGCGATCCAGGAGAAATACCGCACTCACGGCACCGACGTGAAGATCGTGGGCCTGAATGAGGCATCCCGGATGATGCGCGAGCGCCTGGGCGGGACGCTCGGCGTCGGACACTAGGACCGGCCTCTGGCTGGAACCCTTACCCACAGATGGACCGTTGTGTCACCTGTTCCACGGAAGGGTTCGGATCGGTCTTCCTGCTCGTCGTACGGTGATCGATCGGTAGGGTGGACAGAGGTGAGCCGGGAAGTCTGGTCGGCAGGTTCTATTGTCGACCCCATACTGAGGAGTTCCCCATGACCGAGAAGACACCCGACAGCCGGTCCGCATCCCCGCCCGCGTCCGCGCCGGGCGGACTCCTGGGCCGCGGTACCTACCCCGAAGCCCTGCGCATCGGCGAGATCCTCCGCAAGGAGACCGTGGGCGGGATCCTCCTCGTCATCGCCGCCGCGGTGGCCATCATCTGGGCGAATTCCCCGGCTTCGGAGAGCTACTTCGCGCTGCGGGATCTCCGGATCGGCTACGCGCCGTGGCATCTGGAGTTGAGCCTCGGCGCATGGGCGGCGGACGGCCTGCTGGCGGTGTTCTTCTTCCTCGTCGGACTGGAGCTCAAGCGCGAGTTCGTCGCCGGAGACCTGCGCAGCTTCTCCAAGGCGGTCGTGCCCGTCGCGGCGGCTTTCGGGGGCGTCGCGGTGCCGGCGATCATCTACGCAGTCATCAACCTGACCAGCGCGGATACCTTGAAGGGGTGGGCGATACCCACTGCTACGGACATCGCCTTCGCCGTCGCCGTCCTCGCCATCGTCGGATCGCACCTGCCCAGCGCGCTGCGGATCTTCCTGCTCACCCTTGCCGTGGTCGATGATCTACTGGCCATCACCATCATCGCCTTGTTCTACTCGGAGGCACTCCACCCTGGCCCGCTGCTGCTGGCCCTGATCCCACTGGCACTGTTCACCGTCCTCGCGCAGGTGTACCGGCGCTTCTTCGGGCTCAAGCCCGCTGCCACCTGGTTCATCCTGCTGCCGCTCGGCTTCGCCACCTGGGCGCTCGTGCACGCGGGCGGGATACACGCCACGGTCGCCGGCGTCCTCCTCGGCTTCGCCGTCCCCGTCATCCGCAGCCAGGCAAGCGGCGGACCCGGCGCGGGCCCCGGACTGTCCGAGATCTTCGAACACCGCTTCCGGCCGCTCTCGGCAGGTTTCGCTGTCCCCGTCTTCGCGTTCTTCTCCGCCGGCGTCGCCGTCGGCGGGTGGACCGGGTTCCTGGCCGCCCTCTCCGACCCCGTCAGCCTGGGTATCATCGCCGGCCTTGTCGTCGGCAAACCCATCGGGATCGTGGGCACCACCTGGTTGCTGACCAAGCTCACCCGCGTCAACCTCGATGCCTCTCTGAAGTGGGTGGACCTGATCGGGGTGGCGCTGCTCGCCGGTATCGGCTTCACCGTGTCCCTCCTCATCGCGGACCTCAGCTTCGGCGACGGCGGTACCACCAACGACCACGCCAAGGTCGGCATCCTCACTGCGTCCCTCGCCGCGGCGCTCCTGGCCTCGGTCGTCCTGCGCACCCGCAACCGCCACTACAGGACCATGCACGCCGAGGAACAGATCGACGCCGACGACGACGGCACCCCCGATGTCTACCAACACCGGCCCTGACCAGCTGACACCACCCCGCCACCCGGACCGATGGCTGTGCTCGACACCCGGTCGGTGAGCGTGGGTGCAGCGACAGCCGCTCGAGGGCAGAACCCCACCATCCGCGATCCGCACCGGAGGAGAACGCAATGATCCACACCCATACCACCCCTGCCGGTCACTGTCCGGGCCCGGAGGCCGAGGGCAGCACCCTGACACCGCATCGGCGGCGCTGACGATGTGGTTCGATTCGTGGGCCGACATCTTCCGGGTCCTCATCGTCGGGGCGGTGTCCTATGTCACGCTCATTGGAGTCCTGCGGCTCTCCGGCAAGAGGACGCTGAGCCAGCTCAACGCTTTCGACTTCATCATCACCGTCGCGCTGGGATCAACCCTTGCCACCATCCTGCTCGGTTCCGACGTCGCGTACGCCGAGGGGCTCACAGCCCTCGTACTCCTGGCCGGCCTGCAGTTCATCGTCGCCGGGGTATCCGCGCGCCGGCCCGGTGCGCGGAACACGATCACCGCGAAACCCGCCGCCCTCGTCGTGGACGGGCGGTTGCAGCACGAGGAGCTCCGCCGCAACCGCCTCACCGAGTCCGAAGTCCTCCAAGCGGTGCGAAGCACCGGCACCGGAGATCTGTCCTCCGTCGCCGCCGTCGTGCTCGAAACCAACGGCAAACTCAGCGTCGTCCCCACCAAGACGCTGGGTGGCGGATCCGCGATGAGCGGCATCGTCGGCTACCCCGGTCATGACGGCTGATCCAGCCGTCATGACCGCGATCCGATGAACCAAGCACCGATAGCCCAGGAAACGGGCCTGCGCCGCGCGGAAGCCGTGGCAGCACGCCTGGACAAGCCCATGGGCATCCTGGGCGTCGTCTTCCTGTTCGTGGTGCTCGGGCAGATCCTGGCCACCAGCACCGGAATGGTCCTCTTCTTCACCGTGCTGGGGTGGGTGTTCTGGACGGTGTTCGTCGCCGAATTCCTGCTCCGCGCCTACATCGCCGGGTTCAGCGGAACGTTCTGGAGGAAGAACTGGTGGCAGGTCATCTTCCTCCTGGTACCGTTCCTGCGCTTCTTCCGGGCACTTCAAGCGTTGCGTTTCATCCGTGTGGCGCGTTTCGCACGCTTCGGCGGAATCGTCTCCGCAGGTGTGCGGGGCTCGCGGTCGGCCGGGCGGCTCCTGTCGAGCCGCATCGGGTGGTTGGCAGCCGTGACCGCAGTGGTCATCCTCGCTTCCAGCCAGTTGCTGTACGCCACGGGAACGCACGCGTCCTACGCGGATGCCCTCTTCGAATCCGCGATGGCCACGATCACCGGCAGTGGACTGTCCCCGACAACGCCCTTCGCCCGCATCCTGCAGGTCATCCTCGCCGTCTACTCCGTCGCCGTGTTCGCCACCCTCGCCGGATCACTCGGGGCGTTCTTCCTCCGCGGAACCGACCCACCTTCACCTCCACCTTCACGTTCACCCGTCCAGGCAAACCCGCCGACGACACCCGAACACCGGTAACTGCGGTCGTTCATGCCGACACGCGCGACTGCTCCTGAACGAGTCCTGACGTGAGGATCGGCAGCTCATTCTCCCGCTCTGATGCGGGCGAGCTTCTCCGTGAGGTTCTGCTGGATCGCCGCGTCCAGGGGGGACTTGCCGATGGCCGTCCTGACTCGTCCCAGCTGGAGCCGGAGTGGCGCGGCGAGCCGGGCCAGGGAGCCCGCATCGGTGGCGCTGGCGGTGATTTCCGAGAGCATGGCGATGGTTCGGCCGGCTGTCCGCGGGTCGGTGAACGCGTAGGTGATGAGTTGATCCATGACCAGTTCGACGAGCTCGATGAAGGTCGGAAGAACCAGATGCACTCGCGCGGCTCCCTCGTCGTCCCTGAGCGTTCGTGATCCCGTGGACCGGTCGGTGAGAGAACAGAGGATCGCGGAGATGTGACCGAGGGCATGGACAGCCGTGGTGGGGTCGTTCACCCCGGGAGACAGGGCCTTGTCGGTCACATCGAGCAGCTGCTGCAGACCGAAGGACGGGTCCTGGCTCGAGGTGCGCTCGAACCCGGTCCGCAACGCTCCGAGCACCTCTTCGGCTATTTCCGCGCTCCGTTCCTCGTCGATGGGAGCGTCACTCGTGCTCCACATCCGCCCGACCGGGATGCCCTTCACAAGAGAGGTTCCCGGGGCGACGTCGACGGAGACGAGCACTGACTGTCGGGTAGCACTGGCCGTGAGGGCTTCCTCGTCGACCCGGGTGAGGAACCCCGAGCGCGGAGCTCTCAGCGGTATCCCCCCGGTGCGTTGGAGCGCACTGCCTTCCGGGTGGGATCCCTGGTCACGATAGATCCGTTCCAGGGTACGGCTCGTCTCGCGGTGCACATCGCGCAGCATGGTCTCCACACGGATCTGCCGTGCCAGGTGAGCCAGGAACAGGACGAGACCGACGACGCTCGCGATGGTCAGCATGAACGCGGTGGTGACGGCGATCTCCGGGACGAAACTCGCCCCGGCACTGCTCTCCACTCGGATACTTCTCAGCACGGTCAGGGAGAAGACGAAGGTCGCAAGGAACAATGCGAGGGTGTTGTGGACGAACCGGTCCCGCGTGAAGGTGCGCAGCAGGCGCGGGGAGAACTGGCTGCTCGCCAGTTGAAGGGTGACGACCGTCAGGGAGAACGTCAGCGACGTCACCGTGATGGTCGAGCTCGCGATCGTTTCCAGCAGCGACCGTGCCGCCTCGGGCCCCCCGCCGAACAGAAGACCGGAGACCGTTTCCGGCAGGCTGTCATCGAGGCGCTCATCCAGGAACGGGAGGAACTGCCCGAACACCAGTGCGAGAACAACAGCAGCCAACGGAATCGGCCACAACTGGGTCCGGAGGGACTCCCGAACGGACTGCCCATCCACACGGCTCACTCGAATCGCCCTCCTCATCCCTCATCCGCCGTCCTCACCACGACCAGGAACAGCGGGCAGAACGCATCCCGTCATTCGCCGGTCGAGGAACCGGCCCTGGCCAGTACTGCTGAACCATCGTGCAGATCAGCAGCACGGCCGATCACCCTACGAACATAGTCGGAGTGATGCCTGCAGGACGGACCTTCGCAGTGTCGATGGACACGACGCCTTTCGGAGCGCATCCGATCCTTGCTGAAGCAGCAAGAATATTTGCCGACGCGCCCAACGTCGGTTCAAGCTGGATCTCAGCCCGGACATGACACCCTTTCCCTCGAGACTGAAAGCGTGGACGCGCGATGAATGATGGAGCCACGACACATGCCGCAGCAGAGACCGCAGTGCCTTCCGTGTTCTGGGAACACCGGTACCAGGAGGCGGGATCCGTATGGTCCGGGCGGGTCAATGTGACGACAGCCGACGTCGCCCGCGGACTCCTGCCCGGGCGGGCCCTCGATCTTGGTTGCGGTGAAGGTGGGGACGCGGTCTGGCTGGCGCAACAGGGCTGGAACGTGACGGGTATCGACATCTCCCCCACTGCCATCACCCGAGCCAGGGCGTCAGCGACCGCTGCCGGCCCGATGCCGGGAACGGCCCGGTTCGACACCGTCGACCTGGAGACCTGGGCAGGTGATGTCGGGCACGCCGAAGACGGGTACGACCTCGTCGCCGCGTCGTTCTTCCACTCCCCCGTTGCCCTCACCAGGACGCGAATCCTGCGAAACGCCGCATCCCGCGTGGTAGCCGGTGGTCATCTACTCATCGTGACTCACGCAGCAGCACCTCCGTGGGCGCCTCCCGAGACGCACAACAACCACACCTTCCTCACGCCCGAGGAGGAGATCGCCGAACTCGAACTCGACCAGAACCCCTGGACGGTGCGCATCTCCCAGGTACGCTCCCGCACGACGACAGGACCCGACGGCGAAGCCGCGACCCTCGACGACGGCGTGGTCCTCCTGCAACGCAGGTAGGGCAACCATCAGCGGCACCTCCGCCCCCTGGGCGCGGATATCGGCAGTCCCTTGCGCACTACATCGTGGCCATCCCGACGTCGCGACGACACCTGCTCACTCTTCTCGTTTCCAGGAACCAGAACCAGCAGAAGAGCAGGATCTCGTACCACTCCACCATCAACACGACGTGCTGACGGACGAACATCCACCCGAGGCCGAGCACGCAGGCCCCACCGAATGACATCAGGCCGAAGATGATCCTGTAGGCATGCCGGAAATCATGATCTGCGGGCTGCACAGAACGTCTCGGGTCGGCTCGCGCCGCGGGTTCCGGCCACCCGTGGCTCGCCACCACCACCAGCAACGAGGCGATCATGAGGATTGCTGCGATATCGTGCACTTCGACGTGAAGCAGACCCAGGGCGACTCCGGGCAGCGAGACCTCGCGTGCAGGGCCGATCAGCCACAGCTGCCAGTACGTCAGGATGACGAAGCAGAGCGCGACCACTGCCGTGCCGATGACTGTTCGCCTACTCCATCCACCACGGACGAGCAGGTCGACGGTGCGGCGGGACTGTCGCAGCTCGTTCCACACCAACCAACCGCACAGCAGGAGAACGGCAGTCAGGGCGACCCGCAGGGACCAGCCGTACTCCTCGGCGGTGAACGCCGGCCGGGCGTTCTCGAGCTCAGCTGCTAGCTCTCCCGCGAGGGCGCTATCGGCCGTCAGGGCCACAAGGGCCGCCTCTCGATCGCGCAGGTCGCCCATGATGGTGCCTAGCCCGTCCGGTACAAGTGCCACGAAGACGGCGAAGAAGCCGGCCACGTTCAACGCGAAGTCTTCGAGCGCGAACCAGCCGCGGTACGCCACCATGCAGGCGGCGGTAGCGATGATCACCCCGACGAAGACGTCCCGGACCGGGCCGCCGTAGTAGGCGCTGATGGAGCCTTCGAAGCTTCCGGTCCTCAACGCGTGGAAGACGGTGACCGTGAGCAGGAGTGCAGGAAGACCGATCATCATCCATCGCAGGACGTCGTAGGTGAGCGGCAGGTCTTCGAAGTCGTCCTGGGATACAACGCCCGTGGCTTCGGCCCCAGTGGGAGGAACCCCGTCCTGCGCCGGATCTGCCATGCCCGCATCCTGCTCCCGCCGCTTATCAGCGTCAAGAGTGCACACAACAGTGGGGCGCCCGACTACCCGGCTCCGCGATCCGGGCCGACGGCAAAGTCGGCTCTTCCCCGGCGGATCCCTGGTCGACATGCGTCGATATGCGTCGATATGCGTCGACATGCATGATCGGGCCGGGGTCTCACGTCACCCCCCGGGGGTGGTGCAAGGGGCTGGGCATCGCCCTACCGTGAACCCATGATCCCTGAACGGTGATACTTCATGACCGACCTCGTAAGGCAGACTGATGAATCCGGTACTCAGCACGAACCTCGCGTGGATCCTCTCGGTGCTCGCACACCTCGCCATGTGCATCACCGCGCTCATCGTCATTCCCAGACGGCGCAAGCCCACGGCGGCGATGGCCTGGCTTCTGGCCATCGCGTTGCTCCCGGTCATTGGCGTGGTGTTGTACCTCGTCATCGGCTCGACCAAACTCCCGAAGCGACGCCGTGCGGAACAGACGCGGATCACCGCTCTCATCGCTGCCGCCGCCGAAGGACTGGACCTGACCCCACAACGAGACAGCTGGCCAGAGTGGTTCGCCAATGTCACCCGACAGAATCAGTTGCTCGGCGGCATCCCGGTCGTGGACGGGAACACCGGCACTCTCCTCAGCGACTATCGACAGGCCATCGACTCCATGGCCGCGGAAATCGACACCGCAGTACGGTTCGTGCACGTGGAGTTCTTCATCGTGTCCTTCGACGACACGACGAAAGGTTTCTTCGCAGCCATGGAAGCCGCCGTCGCCCGTGGCGTGACGGTGCGCCTGCTCGCCGACCACATCTCCTCCGCCAAAGCGGTCCACAGCAAGGAGACCTTCGCTGAACTCGACCGTATCGGCGTGCAATGGAGCTACATGTTGCCGGTCATGCCCTTGAAGGGCAAGTATCAACGACCCGACCTCCGCAACCACCGGAAGCTGGTGGTGGTCGACGGGCGGGTGGGCTTCATGGGCTCCCAGAACCTGATCGACCGCAGTTACAACACCTCGAAGAACATCAGACGCGGTCTGCAGTGGCAAGAGCTGGTGACGCGGCTCGAGGGACCGGTGGTGACGAGCCTGAATGCCGTGTTCCACTCCGACTGGCTGTCCGAGACCGGGGAACACCTCGACCCAGCATCGCCGACAACGAATCTGCCTGTTCGCGCTGCCGCCTTCGATCGGTCCCCGAATGCGATCGAATGCCAGGTGGTGCCGAGTGGGCCGTCCTACGAGACCGAGAACAACCTGCGCCTGTTCCTGTCCCTGCTGTACGGAGCGTCGAAACGAGCGATCATCACGAGCCCGTACTTCGTTCCCAACGAGGCGATGATGTACGCCATCACGTCCGCCTGCCAGCGCGGCCTCGACGTCCAGCTCTTCGTCTCAGAGATCGGTGATCAAGGTCCGGTCCTCCATGCCCAGCGTTCCTACTACGGAGATCTTCTCGATGCCGGGGTAAAGATCTTCCGCTACCCGGCGCCGTACATCCTGCATGCAAAGCACTTGTCGATCGACGACGACCTCGCCGTCATCGGATCCAGCAACATGGACATCCGTTCCTTCAGCCTGAATCTCGAAGTGTCGCTCGTGGTGCGCGGCCGCGTCTTCGTGCAGCAGATGCGCGACGTCGAGGAACACTATCGATCGGTCTCGAGTGAGTTGACCCGTGAAGAATGGGCGCAGGAACCGCTCTCGTCCACCTCGCTGGACGGTGTCGCACGGCTGACGTCGGCACTGCAGTAGCATCCCGCGGTGGGGAATTCCGCGACGAAGCCGGCCAATCACCAAAGTCTCCGTCTCGATCCGATCAGGCCTCCTTCGACTCGATTGTCCCGTCGTCGTCCGGCGCCGGAAACGCCGAGTACGAGAGTGGTAGACCAGGTGGTTCCGCAAGGAATGACAGATTTTCGCGGAGGGTGGGACGTGTCTGCAGAAGGGTCGCGCGTGGTGTTGTAAGGGCCAATTCGACGACGTCGCGAAGGCTTCCGGTTCGGGCATGGATGTCTCGTTGACGCCGTGCCCCAGGTCCCTCTCGCAACATCGCCTCGACGACCGCGGTCACCTCCTCGTACTCCCGATACTCGACCAGGACCGGCCGGAGGAGATCGAGCAGAGCTGCGGTCACCACGTCGGCAGGCTCGAGCCTGCAGGTGACCGGGTCAACCAGCTCATGGTCCAGTCCCCAGCGACTGGCCTGCCAGGACCACGCGCGCAGCGTATTGGTGCTGATCCCACGTGGCGGCTGCCCTGCCTTCCACGCTCGGGCCGCGGTCTCGACCAGAGCTCGAATGATCGCTGCAATGACAGCCGCATGTTCCACCACCATGCAGACGTCGGCGATCCGAACTTCGAGCGTGGGCAGATGATTGCTCAGGCGGGCATCGAAGTAGAGCATTCCTTCGTCCAGCGGGACGCCCGAATCCAGGAGCTCCAGGCAGTGTCGGTCGTATTCTTCTTCCGTTCCGAACAGGTCGCCGGGTCCGCTGGTGGGCCACCGGCTCCAGGCCTGATAGCGATAACTGTTGTATCCGGTGTCCACACCGTTGCAGAACGCAGAGTTGCTGCTGAGCGCCAGGATGGTGGGCAGCCAGGTGCGGATCCGGTCCAGAACGCCCACACCTTCAGCTCTGGACTCGATCCCGACATGCACGTGGAAGCCGCAGGTAAGTTGTTCCCGGGCCGTGAGCCCGAACTGATTCCTGATCCGGCCGTATCGGTCACTGACGACGGGGTGCGGAGCAATTCGGAACGGCGCAGTAGCTAGGGCGGCGGTTCGCCCACCGATGGCTGCGGCTACCCGCTCGGCGAGACCACGTCCGTCCCGGATCGCGCGAAGTTGCCCGGCCAGCGTTTCCTGTGGGGGGCAGACAACTTCGATCTGCTCTTGCTGCAGTTCAAGAGTGACCTGATGGCTGGCTCCGAACCTCTCGTCCCGTCCCTGCCGGCCGTGATGTTCATGCAGTTCGATCGCTTGCTGAGCAAGGGGCAGTGGGTGGAGAGTCACAGGATCCACCAGCAGAAGCTCCTCCTCAACGCCAAACGTTCTCACCGAGCCTCCTTCGAACCAGCGCACGACCCCTGGTCACGGTGGTATCCCGAAAGCGACCGAGTTCTCCTTCTCCGCGGACGCGGCAAGGATCGCTCGTGCCTGGATTCGTCGTCCGGTGGGTGAACACCTGTGCCGGCAACGTGCATGGCCTCGTCGCGCAACCCTTCCTGCCGCTCACCGATCGGGCCGGCGGTTCAGACCGCTACTTTGGCTTTGATCGAATCGAATTCGGTGGGGGTGATGGTCCCGGCGTCCAGAAGACCCTTGGCTTTGGTGATCTCATCGCTGGGGCTCAGGGTCGCCACGCTGCGGATGTAGGCTTCGTGCGCGGCCTGGTACTGACGTTTGCTCGCCATCGATCGTCTGGTCAGGCCTTCACCGCGGGCGATCAGGTACACCAGCACGGTCAGGAACGGCACAAGAACCAGGACGACGAGCCATCCTGCTTTCGCCCAGCCGTTGAGATCGTGATCACGGAAGATGTCGCCGATGACCGTGAACACGGCGAACAGGCAGCCCAGGAACACGTAGAGGCCGATGGACCACCACATAAGGTCCCACAGGTTCTCGAAGAAGTTCATGCTGATCTCGCTTTCTGTCCACTAGGGGCGCGTTTCGTGAACGCGGTATCGGCTGGGGAATGAGTCCGGCCTTCAAGGCGTGGATTCCTGATGCTTCTCGGTGCCGGGGCTCTAGCAGGTGACTCCCTTCACAAGGTCGCCGACGGCGACCTTGAGGTCTGATGCCTCGTTGCGGAGCGATTCGACGGCCTCGCGCACTGTCGCCTGGTCGGGGATGTCATCGACCGCCTTCTCCAGTTTCCGTTCCGCCGCTTCGACGGCAACCCATCGATCTGCGGCGACATCCGCGGCCGCCTGGTCCAGTTCGGTGTAGGTGCTCACGATCTTGTCCCGTGCCGAGCGGAGCTGCTCGATGGTGACCTCGGGGGTGAGTGTGTCCTCGAACTCGGAGACCGCGCTGGTATGAGCAGTGGCGGCATCGCAGATTCGCTCAGAACCTGCCTGTTCCTGGGGACTGTCACTGCCGGTACCGCTGGCACTACTGGTGCTCGTACTGCCGGACGTATCGGTTGTCGTGCCCGAACCACAGCCCGTCAGCAACGCGAGCGTGACTGCTACTGCCATGGGTCCGGCGAGGACCCGATGCGCTCTCGACATGAGAGTCTCCTTATGAACTCGACGGCCGTAAGCAGCCCCCGAACGACCGCTGTGCTTCATTCTCAGTCCGGCGCACCAGGTGAGCCTCACCCTCATGAGATGAGATCCGATACTCCCGGCAGATCGGCAATGCCCACGGATGCGCTGGATCAGGGTCAGCCCGCCGGTCGGCGGCAGAGGGCGAATTCCGTGGCCCCCGCACCAGCGCTGGTGCAGCCCCTCATCGAGGGCGCCGCACACCCCTGGGACGCAGACGGGACGGAGAACTCGAGCGGCCCCCTCCTGGTTCGGCCAAGCGAGCTGCAGCGACGCTCGACCCGCGTGGTCGCTTTCGGGTGTGAACGGCGTCGGAGCTCATGCTCCAGCGAGGGCACGGCCCGACCCTGCAGGGGGCCTGGAGCACGAGGACACGGCTCCACTTCGTCACCATGAACCGATGTTCGGCGATCGCACAGTGTTCTGGAAGCAGTGCCACCAAGAGTGAAGCCTGCGATCGTGACGACCGCGAAGTGGTCCCGCTCGGGGTGAGAGGTGACTACCGCGACGGCCAGGAAGGCCTGCCACCCTCCCCCCGGATGACGGGTCTTCATGCATCCCCTGCACCCCAGCTGCCGTCCTGTCGGGACGGATCGCGGCACGATGCTCCTGATCCTGCCCGGCGCCTCGATCCGACCCGCCTGTGATGGTTGACACACCCCACATCCGGCCCTACTCTCGATAATTGAAACGCTTCAATACCGGGGCGCACACTTTCAAGGAGGAAAACGTGGCCACTCTGCGTACGAAGAACAGGATGCTGCTGCTGGGCGCGAGCCTCGGCACCGCGTCGCTCGTCCTGACCGGCTGTGGTGCAGGAAGTTCAGGGGGTGGTGAGGGCGGGTCCGAGGCCGGCGAGTTCTCCTTCCTGACCAACGTCGAGAACACGACGATCTCCACTGAACTCGAGACCCTGGCGTCGGACCAGTGCAAGACGGCGGCCGACGCCATGCCGCTCAAGGTGGATACCGTGCCGCAGACCAACCTTGACCAGCAGCTTCAGCTGCTCGCCGGGCAGGGCGCCCTCCCCGTCCAGTTCGCGGCCGGCAACGCCCCCGCTCTGACCAAGGAGCTCGCCGGTTCGGGTAACGTCCTGGACCTCGAGGCGACCCTGACCGACCTCGACGTCATCGACCAGATCGAACCGGCGGCGATCGACACGATCAAGGCACTGTACGGCGGCTTCAACGTCCTCCCGTACCAGTACAACGTCGAGGGCGTCTGGTACAACAAGCAATTGTTCGCTGAGAACAACATCGAGGTCCCGCAGTCCTGGGACGACTTCGTCGCAGCCTCCGAATCCCTCAAGCAGAGCGGCGTCACTCCCCTGTCTGCGTCGGGCGAGCAGGGTTGGCCCCTGACCCGCCTCATCAGCGGATACCTCTTCAGCGATCTCGGCAAGGACGCCCTGCAGAAGGTCGCCGACGGTGAGGCGAAACTGACGGATCCCGAGTACGTCGAGGCAGCCGCGCAGGTGGCGTCCCTCGGAGAGAAGGGCTACTTCGGCGAAGGTGTCGGCTCGATCGACTACGACACCGCCATCAACCAGTTCCTCACCGGCGAGGCCGGCATGCTCTACATGGGCAGCTGGGTCCTCGCGAACTTCAACGACGAAGCAGCGAACCAGATCGGCCTCGACAACATCGGCTTCATGCCGTTCCCGAAGGTCGAGGGCGGCTCCGGGGTCGACAACCAGTACGCCGCCAACGTCGGCCTGCCCATGGCCATCTCCCAGAAGGCCTACAACGAGGGAACCGGGGAATGGCTGAAGTGCATCTCCGAGAACTACGGTAGCTCCGCACTGGGGAACCAGGGGTCGATCTCGGGCTTCAAGGTCAACGAAGAAGTCGACGTCGATCCCCTCACCCAGACCGTCCAGGAAACCATCTCCTCGACGAGCGAGAGTGTCCTCTGGTTCGAAGCCCTCTTCGACACGCAGGCCACCACAGCCAGCCAGACCAATGCCGCACCGCTCGTCACCGGGAGCATGAGCCCCGAGCAGTTCATGGAAACGGTCCAGTCCGCCCTCAAGTAGGGCCCACTCGCGCCGGGGAGGAGCGGAGGGACGGCCCTCCTCCCCGGCACATTCCCCCTTCCGGGTCATGGCGCAATGCGGAAACCAGACGTAGACAAAGGACCACCATGCAGTCAGTACTGGGCGACAAGAAAGCCCTCGCGATCCTCCTCGGCCCGGCACTGCTGGTGTACACCCTGGTGATGCTCGTGCCCATCATCTGGTCGATGGGCTACACCTTCTTCTCCGGCAATGCCATCTCCGGTTTCACGTTCGTCGGCACGGACAACCTCACCCGTCTGTTCACGGACCCTGAAGTCCGCACCGCGCTCTCCTTCACCATCCGGTACGCCGTCGTGATCACGGTAGGCCAGATCCTCATGGGCTACCTGCTGTCACTGATGTACGTGTTCATTCTCAAGAAGTCCTCGAACGTCATCCGGACGCTCGTCTTCTTCCCGGTCGTCCTGCCGACGGTCGCCGTCGCCCTCCTCTTCCAGAAGATGTTCGAGATCGCCCCTCAGAACGGGCTCGTCAACAGCCTGCTCAACGGCGTGGGCGTCGAATCGGTCGACTGGTTCGGCAGTGCCTCCAGCGCCTTCTGGGTCATCGTCCTCATGGACATCTGGCGATCGATGGGCTTCTACGCCGTCCTGCTCTACGCCGGACTGGTGGACATCCCCGAAGACATGCTCGAGTCCGCACGGCTCGATGGCGCTACCGGGTGGCGGCTCATCAAGAACATCGTCCTTCCGCTCTCCCTGCCGGTCCTGCTGTCCTCGATCATCTTCAGCATCAACGGAACCCTCAAGGTCTTCGACTCCATCGTCGCCCTGACCAACGGCGGCCCCGGGTCCTCGACCACGCCGCTGACGCTCTACATGTTCCGTACGTCCTTCACCTTCGGTGATTACGGGTACGGCAGCTCGATCGCCCTGCTGCTGACGCTGCTGTGCCTGATCGTGACCATCTTCATCTTCCGGTCCTCGCGCCGCGACCTCACCAAGGACTGACGCCATGAGCACACAGGTACCCGCCACCAAGGCGCCCCTCGAGGCGATGCAGCGCCAGGAGCCACGCCGCTCACGCTCCCGTGCCGGCAGACGCTGGGCAAAACTCCCCGTCCATCTGCTGATCGCCCTCCTGCTCGTCGTCGAGCTCTACCCGCTGCTCTGGCTGGTGCTCGGCTCCTTCAAGACGCAGCAGGAATTCCTCAACGACCCCGTCTGGTCCCTGCCGGGATCGCTGAACTTCGACAACTACATCGAGGCTTGGACGACCGGCAATATCGCGGTCTTCGTGGCGAACTCCTTGATGGCCACCCTGCCCTCGCTGGCCCTGATCATCATCCTCGGTGTCGCCGCCGGGTTCGCGCTCGAGGTCATGGTCTGGAAAGGGCGCAACGGCGTCCTGCTGATCTTCCTGACCGGCATCATGGTGCCGGGTCAGATGATCCTGCTCCCCCTGTTCTCCGCCTATTTCAACACCGGCCTGACCGGGACACTCTGGCCACTGATCATCACCTACACCGCCACCGGCCTGCCCCTGACGGTCTTCATGATGGCGACCTACTTCCGCGCGGTACCCCGTGAGGTGTTCGAGGCCTCCACCCTCGACGGCGCAAGCATCATCCGGTCGTTCATCTCCGTCGGCTTCCCGATGGTCCGCAACGCCGTCTTCACCGTGGCGCTGGTGCAGTTCTTCTTCATCTGGAATGACCTCCTGATCGCGCTGACATTCGCCAACAACAGCGACCTCAGCACCATCCAGGTGGGACTGCTGAACTTCACCGGCCAGTTCGGCGCGGTGCAGTACGGCCCCCTGTTCGCGGCCATCTGCATCAACGTCTTCGGAACCCTCGCCATCTACCTGTTCCTCAACCAGCGTGTCATGAAGGGACTGGCAGCCGGCTCCGTGAAGGGCTGACGCCCTCCCCCCGCTCCATCCCACCGCACCTCCTCCGCCACCTCGCGGCGAATCAGCACCGAAGGAACTCCATGCCCATCACCGTCAGTCCCGTCTCGTTCGAGCACCACCGCGAACCCCTGGGGATCGGGGAGCGGCGACCGAGGCTGAGCTGGAAGACGACGGCAGAGCCCGGTTGGATCCAGCATCGGTACGAGATCGAGGTGACACGAGATTCCGGCGAGGGAGCATCGTCACTGGTCGTCATCTCGCCCGATTCGGTCCTGGTGCCGTGGCCCGCAGAAGACCTCGCCACCCGGACGGCCGTAACGGTCCGGGTCCGGGTCTGGGGCACGGACGACGTCACCCCGAGCGAGTGGAGCCCCGCTGCCGCCGCCGAGACCGGCCTCCTCGAACCCTCCGACTGGGTAGCACAAGCCATCGCTCCCGACTGGGACGAGAACCCGGAGGCACTGCGGCGTCCACCGCTCGTGCGACGCGAGTTCGCCGTGAAGAAACCCATCCGGGCAGCCCGCCTCTACGTCACCGCGCACGGCCTCTACGAAATGGAGATCAACGGCCGACGCATCGGTCACGACGCACTATCTCCCGGGTGGACCGTCTACGGGCAGCGCCTGCGGTACTTCACCTACGACGTCACCGACGCTGTCGCCCAAGGCAGGAATGCGATCGGGGCATGGCTGGCCGACGGTTGGTACCGCGGACGCCTCGGCTTCCACGGAGGCTACCCGAATCTTTACGGCACCGATATCGCCCTGCTCGCCCAACTGCACGTCACCCACGACGACGGATCCACGACGGTCATCGCCAGCGACAGCAGTTGGCGCGCCGGATTCGGGCCGATCATCACTACCGGCCTCTACGAAGGGGAGCTCTACGACGCGCGGCAGGAAGCGTCAGGGTGGTCGACACCCGGGTTCGACGACGCCTCCTGGTCCACCATGCGGGTCGTCCCTCGTGACCCTGCGACCCTGGTCGCTCCGGACGGTCCACCCGTCCGCTGCACCGAGGAGGTAGCACCCGTAGGGATAGTCACCTCCCCCTCGGGGAAGATGATCATCGACTTCGGCCAGAACCTCGTGGGCCGGTTACGGCTGCGGCTGTCCGGACTTCCCGCAGGTCAGGAGATCCGGCTGCGACACGCCGAAGTCCTCGAACACGGTGAACTAGGCACACGCCCGCTCCGCGGAGCCGCGGCAACCGACGTCTATATCGCCGCCGGCATGGAAACCGTGGAGTGGGAACCCCGCTTCACCATCCACGGCTTCCGCTATGCGGAAATCACCGGGATGACCGACGGCAACCCGATGACCGACATATCAGCGCGCGTCCACCACACGGACATGGAGCGCACCGGCTGGTTCGAGTGCTCGGACCAGGACGTCAACCAGCTTCACGAGAACGTGCGCTGGAGCATGCGCGGCAATTTCGTCGACATCCCCACGGACTGCCCCCAGCGTGATGAACGCCTGGGCTGGACCGGTGACCTGCAGGTGTTCGCCCCGACCGCCACCTTCCTCTACGACTGCTCCGGCATGCTCGGCTCCTGGCTCAAGGACGTCGCCGCCGAGCAACTCGACGACGGCACCGTGCCCTGGTACGTGCCGGTCATTCCGGGAGGCGAGGAGTGGACGCCGATCCAGCCCGGCGCCGTCTGGGGTGATGTCGCCGTCCTGACCCCTTGGACGCTCTACCAGCGGTTCGGCGACACCGGTGTGCTCGCCACCCAGTACGCCAGCGCCAAGGCATGGGTCGACCTGATGGCACGACGTGCCGGGGAATCCTACCTGTGGAACAGGGGCATGCAGCTCGGCGACTGGCTCGACCCCGCCGCCCCACCGCATGATCCTGCCGACGCCACCACAGACCGCTACCTCGTCTCGACCGCGTACTTCGCCTGGTCCTCCCAGCACCTCGCCGACATGGCGAGCGTCCTCGGCCACACCGCCGACGAGCTCCACTACCGTGAGCTGGCACGGAAGGTTCGTGAAGCCTTCGCCCGCGAGTTCATCTCCCCGTCCGGTCGTGTCGTCAGCGACGCCCAGACCGCCTATGCCCTGGTGCTCGCTTTCGGCCTGGCTCCGACCGAGGATCAGAGGCGGCGCGGCGGTGAGCGCCTCGCGGAGCTGGTCCGCCGGGCGGGGAATCGCATTGCGACCGGATTCGCCGGGACCCCGCTCGTGACGGATGCCCTCACGGGCGTCGGTGAGATCGAGACTGCCTACGACCTGCTGCTCGAGAAGGAGTGCCCGTCCTGGCTGTACGCGGTGGAGCAGGGCGCAACCACCATCTGGGAACGCTGGGACAGCATGCTGCCGGACGGCTCCATCAACCCTGGGAACATGACGTCGTTCAATCACTACGCACTCGGCGCTGTCGCCGACTGGATGCACCGCACGGTGGCAGGAATGGCTCCGGCGGCCCCGGGTTACCGCTCGATCCTCTTCCGACCGCGGCCGGGCGGCGGACTCACCTCGGCGAGCGCGCGGCACGAAACGCCGTACGGGCCGGCGTCGATCTCCTGGACGCTGGACAACGGGGCGTTGTCGGTGGAGGTCGCGGTCCCTACAGGGTGCACGGCCACCGTGGACCTGCCGGGGCAACCGCCGGTTCCCGTCGGCTCCGGGACACACGCTTTCACCCAGGTGGCGATCGGCTCCTGACGGTCGCTTAATATGAGGGATAACCTGCGAGTCTGCCGCCCCGCCCGGGCGTCATACAGTGCCGAACCCGATCGAGGTGCCGTGACAGCCGTCCAACCAGCGAGCGATGATCTGGCTGCTGCCCCGAGCATGAACGATGTCGCCCGCCTCGCGGGCGTCTCGCTCGGCACGGTTTCGCACGTCCTCAACAAGCCTGAGATCGTCTCGGCAAAGACCATCGCACGCGTCACCGCAGCAATCGACGAGCTCGGATTCGTACGGAACGACGCCGCACGGTCACTCGCCGCCGGGAAGAGCAACACCGTGGGGCTGATCCTCACCGACGTCGGGAACTCCCTCTTCGTCGACATCGCACGTGGGGCGGAGAAAGCAGCCAGTTCGACCGGGCGGTCCCTGCTGCTCGCGAACAGCGACGTGACCTTCGAGAAACAGGAGTCCTATCTCGACATCTTCGATGAGGCACGCGTCGCAGGCATCATCCTCGCGCCGCTCGACGCGGCACTCGACGGAGTGGACCGGGTGCGACGGCATGGTCGCAACATCGTGCTCGTCAACTACGCCGGAGACCGGACCGATTGCTGCAGCGTGGTGGTCGACGAGGAGCACGGCGGCTTCCTCGCCGCCCAGCACCTCATGGACATCGGCCGGAAGCGCCTGCTCTTCGCCGGT
>NZ_PJIR01000001.1:0-319303 GCF_002929355.1 Arthrobacter sp. B0490
GCGACGATCGCCGACGGACACCACGCCGTGCTCTACGTCTGGTACGACAACGAGTTCGGCTACAGCTGCCAGGTCGTGCGCGTCATGGAGGAGATGGCCGCCGTCCACCCACCCACCTACCCCGCCGCCGACACGGCCGCCGAGGTGGCCGCGGGCGTCTGACCGGGGCATCGACGCGAGGAAGGCCCGGCCGACCGGCCGGGCCTTCCTCGCTGCAGCAGGTGTCAGGCGGACTTGTTGCGGCGCTTCGCGACGACTTCGTGGGAGATCAGCGTCGGTTCGGCGCGCCGTCCGACGACGTCCTCGGAGATGACGACGGTCGCGATGTCCTCGCGGCTCGGCAGGTCGAACATGACCGGGAGCAGGACCTCCTCCATGATGGCGCGCAGGCCTCGTGCGCCGGTGCCGCGGTCGAGGGCGAGATTCGCGATCGCCTCGAGCGCCTTCGGCTCGAAGACCAGCTCGACGCCGTCGAGCAGGAACATCTTCTGGTACTGCTTCATGAGCGCGTTCTTGGGCTCGGTCAGGATCTGCATGAGCGCCGGACGGTCGAGGTGCGTGACCGTGGTGATGACGGGGAGGCGGCCGATGAACTCGGGGATCAGGCCGAACTTCAGGAGGTCCTCCGGCATGACGTCGCCGTAGCTGACCTCCTCGTTCTTGAGGGAGCTCAGCGGTGCGCCGAAGCCGATACCCTTGCGGCCGGCCCGGGAACCGATGATCTCCTCGAGGCCCGCGAACGCGCCGGCGACGATGAACAGCACGTTGGTGGTGTCGATCTGGATGAATTCCTGGTGGGGGTGCTTGCGCCCGCCCTGCGGGGGCACCGACGCGACCGTCCCCTCGAGGATCTTCAGGAGGGCCTGCTGGACGCCCTCGCCGGACACGTCGCGCGTGATCGACGGGTTCTCGCTCTTCCGCGAGATCTTGTCGATCTCGTCGATGTAGATGATGCCCTGCTCCGCCTTCTTCACGTCGTAGTCGGCGGCCTGGATGAGCTTGAGGAGGATGTTCTCGACGTCCTCGCCGACGTAGCCCGCCTCGGTGAGGGCCGTCGCGTCGGCGACGGCGAACGGGACGTTCAGCCGGCGGGCCAGGGTCTGGGCGAGGTAGGTCTTCCCGCAGCCCGTGGGGCCGATGAGGAGGATGTTCGATTTCGCGATCTCGACGTCCTCGGTCTCGGCCGCGTCGGCGAGCGTGCCGGCGGCACGGGGGCCGTTGCCGGACTGGATGCGCTTGTAGTGGTTGTACACGGCGACCGCGAGGGACCGCTTGGCCGGCTCCTGGCCGACGACGTATTCCTGCAGGAAATCGAAGATCTCGCGGGGCTTGGGCAGCTCGAACGTGCCGAGATCCGCCACCTCGGAGAGTTCCTCCTCGATGATCTCGTTGCACAGGTCGATGCACTCGTCGCAGATGTACACGCCGGGGCCGGCAATCAGCTTCCGGACCTGCTTCTGGCTCTTCCCGCAGAAGGAGCACTTGAGCAGATCGGTGCTCTCACCAATGCGAGCCATGGTTCAATCCCCTTAGGTATTACACGATTGCTATGACCACTCTAGGCCACATGGCCGCGGGGGCCAGTATCAAAATGCCCGTGGTGCCTATGCGGCGCCACGGGCGATGAACCTGCCGAACGGCGCATCCGAGGGCCCCAGGGACCGTCGGATGCGCCGTCCCCGGCTAGGGGGTGTTGATCTTCGGCGGGGTGATCTTGCGCGAGTTGAGGACCTCGTCCACCAGGCCGTACGCGACGGCGTCGGCGGCGGTGAGGATCTTGTCGCGCTCGATGTCGATGTTGACCTGCTCCGGGGTGCGGCCCGAGTGCAGGGCCAGCGTGTCCTCGAGCCAGGTCCTCATGCGCATGACCTCGTTGGCCTGGATCTCCAGGTCGGAGGCCTGGCCACCCTGACCGCCGGAGAGGGCCGGCTGGTGGATCAGCACGCGTGCGTTCGGCAGGGCGAGGCGCTTGCCCGGCGCGCCTGCGGCCAGCAGGACGGCGGCGGCACTGGCTGCCTGGCCGAGGCAGACGGTCTGGACCTCGGGACGGATGAACTGCATGGTGTCGTAGATCGCCGTCATCGCGGTGAAGGATCCACCCGGCGAGTTGATGTAGAGCGTGATGTCGCGCTCGGGGTCCGTGGACTCGAGGACGAGCAGCTGGGCCATGACGTCGTCCGCGGACGCGTCGTCGACCTGCGTGCCGAGGAAGATGATGCGGTCCTCGAACAGCTTGGTGTAGGGGTCCTGGCGCTTGAACCCGTAGGGGGTGCGCTCCTCGAACTGGGGAAGGATGTAGCGGCTCGTGGGGAGGTTCCCCGCACTGGATCCCGCGGCTGCCTGGAAATCGTGATTCATGGTGTCTCCTGGTGGACGACTGGTAGGAGTGGGGCTGCTGCGCGGACTACGCGGTCTGCTCGGTGCCGCCGCCGCCCGCGACGGAGCCGGAGTGCGCGGAGATGTGGTCGAAGAAGCCGTAGTCGAGGGCCTCCTGGGCCGTGAACCACTTGTCGCGGTCGTTGTCCTTCAGGATGGTCTCGACGGTCTGGCCCGTCTGCTCGGCCGTGAGTTCGGCCATGACGCGCTTCATGTGGAGGATGAGCTCCGCCTGGATGCGGATGTCGGTCGCCGTGCCGCCGATGCCTCCGGAGGGCTGGTGCATGAGGATGCGTGCGTGCGGGGTGGCGTAGCGCTTGCCCTTCGTGCCCGAGGACAGCAGGAACTGTCCCATCGACGCGGCCAGGCCGGTGGCGACGGTCACGACGTCGTTCGGGATGAACTGCATGGTGTCGTAGATCGCCATGCCCGCGGTCACGGACCCGCCGGGCGAGTTGATGTAGAGGTAGATGTCGCGCTCCGGGTCCTCGGCCGACAGGAGGAGCAGCTGGGAGCAGATGGCGTTCGCGTTGTCGTCGCGGACCTCGGAACCGAGCCAGATGATGCGCTCCTTGAGGAGCCGGTTGTAGATGTAGTCGTCACGACCGGCCGCTTCGGGGCCTGCCATGCTCGGGGTGCGTGGTTCGGTTGCCATTGACGTTGACCTCTCACTCTGGCGGGTGGTTGCCTCTTCGGCCTACCCGTCCTTTTGTCTCTTCTTGGACACTAACCCGCTGTCCTGCCGATTTGCTCCCGCTCGGGGAACTGTTCGCTGACGGCGCACGGTGGCCGCGCAGGCTCGGGCAGGCCTCCGGCAGGTCTCTTTCCGCCGTCGCCCCCGGGCCTTAACGCGGCAGCGGTGCCGCGCCCGAAGGCTGCGGCACCGCTGTCGGCGTGGCTGGTCCTACTCGGCGACCGGCTTCTTGCGCGGCGCGCGCTTCTTCTTCGGCGCCTCGGCGGCTTCGGGCTCCTCCGTGGCGGCGGAGTCGGCTGCTGCAGCATCCGTCGGCTCGGCCTCGGCGGCGTCCGCCTCGACTGCCTCCGCTTCGGCGGCCTCGGGCTCGACGACGTCGGTCCCGGTCGCATCGATGTCCTCGACGGCGTCCTGTCCGGTCTCGATGTCTTCGGCCTGCAGGGCGTCGTCCTCGTCGCCCGCGGGGCGGACGAAGTCGCTGAGGTCGACGGTGGCACCGTTGGTGTCGGTGACGGTCGCGTATTCGAGGACCTTGGCGAGGGCCTTGCGGCGACGGACCTCTCCGACGATCATCGGGACCTGGCCGCTCGAGTCGAGCATCTGCGCGAACTGGTTCGGCTCCATGCCGTACTGGCCGGCCGTGGAGACGATGTAGTCGATCAGCTCGCTCTGGCTGACGCCGACCTCCTCCTTCTCCGCGACGGCGTCGAGGATGACCTCGTTCTGGAAGGCACGCTCCGTGTTGGTGCGGATCTCCGCGCGGTGCTCCTCGGTGTCGTGGTCCTCGGCCGCGGTGTGGGCGTTCTCGCCGTTGAAGTGCTGCTCGAGCTGCTCCTCGACGACGCTCTCCGGGACGGGCACGGCGACGAGCTCGATGAGCTTGTCCAGGACCTTGTCCCGCGCCTCGACGCCCTGGTCCATGAGCTTCGACTCGGAGGCCTGCTTCGCCAGGTCGGCGCGCAGCTCCTCGGCCGTGTCGAACTCGCTGGCGAGCTGGGCGAACTCGTCGTCGACCGCGGGGAGCTCGCGCTCCTTGACGGCCTTGACGAGGACCGTGACCTGCGCGTCGGCGCCGGCGTGCTCGCCGCCGGCCAGCTTGGTCTCGAACGTGGCGCTCTCGTCCGTCGACAGTCCCGTGACCGCCTCGTCCATGCCCTCGAGCATCGTGCCGGAGCCGATCTGGTAGGACAGGTCCTGGGCCGAGTCGACCTCGTCTCCGTCGACCGACGCGGTGAGGTCGATGGTGAGGAAGTCGCCGTCCCTGGAGGGGCGGTCCACCGAGGTGAGCGTGCCGAAGCGGCCGCGCAGCTCGTCCATGGCCTTCTGGATGTCCTCGTCGGACGCCTCGACGGGCTCGACGGTGACGTCGAGGCCCTTGTAGTCGGGAAGTTCGATCTCGGGGCGGATGTCCAGCTCGACCGTGAAGGTCAGCTGGCCGTCCTTCTTCGCAGGATCGGGGACCTCGGTGATCTCGACCTCGGGGCGGCTCAGCGGACGGATGCCCGTCTCCTGCACGGCGCTCTGGTAGAAGCCGTTCAGGCCGTCGTTGATCGCGGTCTCGATCACGTAGCCGCGGCCGACCCGCTGGTCGATGAGCTGCTGGGGGACCTTACCCTTGCGGAAGCCTGGAACCTGGACCTGGGTGGCGATCGTCTTGTAGGCCTCGTCGATGCTCGGCTTCAGTTCCTCGAAGGGGACCTCGACGTTCAGCTTCACCCGGGTGGGGGAAAGGGTTTCAACAGCGCTCTTCACAGCGTAGGACTCCTGGATGATTGGGATTGGTTCTGCAGCGGAGGCACTTTCCTCATCACACGACAGAGTCGGGGTGACAGGAGTTGAACCTGCGACTTCCTGCTCCCAAAGCAGGCGCTCTACCAAGCTGAGCTACACCCCGTAAGTGCGACTGTCAGTCTACGCACCTTTGCGCGAACGGCGCACATTTGGCGATCGCGCGGCTGCTGTGGTGTAGTTGTAGGCGTTCCACGGGGCCGCAGCAATGCTCCCGCGGGGCTGTAGCTTAGTGGTAAAGCCTCTGTCTTCCAAACAGATGATGCGAGTTCGATTCTCGTCAGCCCCTCTCCCCCGGCCCGCACGGGCCTTCCACCCGGACCTCGAGTCCGGGTGTCCTGCTTTAAGCCGCGTGTCCGGCCGCGTACCCGCTGCGACCCTCAGTCCGCCTGGCACTGCGGGCACCAGTACACGGTCCGCGCCGCCATGTCCGCCGTCAGGATGGGGGTGGCGCAGCGACGGCACGGTTCCCCCGTCCGCTTGTACACGTAGTGCGGCGCCGACCGCTTGGGCCTGCCGTTCCGGGCCTCCGCCGTGGTCGTGATGATGCGGCCCTCACGGACGCCGTCCTTCATCAGCCGTACCGTGTCCGCCCAGATCCCGGCCGCCTCGTCGTCGCGCAACTGCCGGCCCGGGCGCCAGGGGTTGATGCCCTGCAGGAACAGCACCTCGGCGCGGTAGATGTTCCCGATCCCCGCGATCACCGCCTGGTTCATGAGCTGGATGCCGACGGGCGTGATGCTCGCCATCACCCTGCGGACGAAGACGCCTCCGTCCGATGTGGACTGGAGCGGATCGGGCCCGAGCTTCGCCCGCGCGGCATCCTCCTCGGCTCCGGTGATCACCTCGCAGGCCGTCGGCCCGCGCAGGTCGGCCCACCCGTGCGCCGAGACGAGCCGCACGCGTACCGCGCCGACGGGCTCGGGCGGACCGGCGTAGGACGACGGACCGTGCCCGTCGCCGGACGGCTGAGGCGACTGCCTCCCGCGGCGGGGCGCCCCGATGCTCGAGGCGCCGCGGAACGTCGGATCGCCCCCGAAGCTCCACGCCCCGTACAGGCCCAGATGGACGCGGAGCACCCTGTCGTCGTCGAACCTCAGGAACATCTGCTTGCCGTGGGCCAGCGCGCTCAGCAACGTGCCGCCGTCGAGCAGCGCGGCTCCCGCCGCGAAGCGTCCCTGCGGGCTGGACACCGCCAGCTGCTCGCCGGCGAAGACGGAGCCGAACTGCTTCGCCAGCCGGTGGACCGAATGGCCCTCAGGCAATGTTTCCCGTTTCCTCGAAGCGCGCTATCTGGGCGATCCTGCGGCTGTGCCGCTCGGCGCCGCTGAACGGCTCGGCGAGGAACGCCTCGATGATCGAGGTCGCCTCCTCCACGGTGTGCTGGCGGCCTCCGACAGCGACGATGTTCGCGTCGTTGTGCTGGCGGGCCAGTCGCGCGGTGTCCAGGTTCCAGGCGAGTGCCGCCCGGACGCCCTGCACCTTGTTCGCGGCGATCTGCTCACCGTTGCCGGAGCCCCCGAGCACGATCCCGAGCGCATCCACCCCCGCGGCCCGGTCCGCGACGACGGCCTGCGCGGCGGCGATGCAGAAGGACGGGTAGTCGTCCTCGGGGTCGTACGACGCGGGGCCGTGGTCGACGACGTCGTATCCCGCGGCGGTGAGGTGCGAGAGCAGGGAGGCACTCAGCTCCATGCCGGCGTGGTCTGTGGCGAGGTGGACGCGCATGGACATCTGTTCCTTCGGGACGGCGCCGGGGAACCGGCGGGACTGCGGGCATCGTCCGCCCGGCAGGGCAGGACGCCATCCAGCCTAGTCCGCACGGGCGACGCCCCCACGACGCCGGGCGCGAGCGGCGGGGTCTGGCGGAATGAGAGAATCTAAGCGCCGCGTACTCCGCACCCCCGCGCGTCGACCCCGATTCCCACCTGGAGGCGATCCTTGCCCGGTCTGAACCTGACGCGCGATGAAGCACGTACGCGCGCCGATCTGCTCACTGTCCACTCCTACGAGGTCACCCTCGACCTGACCCGCGGCGAGCGCGTCTTCCGGTCGACGACGGTCGTCTCCTTCGACGCGCAGCAGGGCGCATCGACGTTCATCGACGCCGTGACCGACGCCGTCCACCGCGTCGAACTGAACGGTGTGGAACTGGACGCCGCGGAGGTCGCCGACGGCGTCCGGATCCAGCTCCCGGTGCTGGCGGCCAGCAACAGGCTCGTGGTCGAGGCCGACATGCCGTACATGAACACGGGCGAGGGCCTGCACCGCTTCACCGACCCCGTGGACGGGGAGGTGTACCTCTACACCCAGTTCGAGGTCCCCGACTCCCGCCGCGTCTTCGCCGTCTTCGAGCAGCCGGACCTGAAGTCGAGGTTCCGCTTCACCGTCACGGCGCCGTCGCACTGGGACGTCATCTCCAACAGCGCCACGCCCGAGCCCGTACCGGCAGGCGCGGAGGGCACGGACGGCGGGGCGGGCTCCACCTGGTCCTTCGAGCCGACGCCGGTGATGTCCTCCTATGTGACAGCGCTGATCGCGGGCCCCTATCAGTCGGTGCGCAGCGAGCTCACGAGCTCGGACGGGCGGACGATCCCGCTCGGCGTCTTCGCCCGCAAGTCGCTGATGCAGTACATGGACGCCGAGAACATCTTCGCCCTCACCCGCCAGGGCTTCGCCTTCTACGAGGAGCAGTTCGGCGCGCCCTACCCGTTCGAGAAGTACGACCAGCTCTTCGTGCCCGAGTTCAATGCGGGCGCGATGGAGAACGCGGGTGCCGTCACCTTCGTCGAGACCTACGTCTTCCGGTCCCGCGTGGCCGACGCGACGGTCGAGCGGCGCGCCATCACGATCCTCCACGAACTGGCCCACATGTGGTTTGGGGACCTCGTCACCATGCGCTGGTGGAACGACCTCTGGCTGAACGAATCCTTCGCCGAGTTCATGTCGACCCTCGCCGCGGCGGAGGCCACCGAGTTCAAGCAGGCATGGACCACCTTCGCGATCCTCGAGAAGGGCTGGGCCTACCGCCAGGACCAGCTGCCCTCCACGCACCCCATCGTCGCGCAGATCACCGACCTCGAGGACGTGCAGGTCAACTTCGACGGCATCACCTACGCGAAGGGCGCCTCGGTGCTCAAGCAGCTGGTGGCCTGGGTGGGCCAGGAGGAGTTCATGCGGGGTGTCCGCCAGTACTTCGCCAAGCACTCCTGGAAGAACACCGAGCTCGTGGACCTCCTGTCCGAGCTCGAGGCCTCCAGCGGTCGCGACCTGAAGGCGTGGTCCGCCCTGTGGCTGGAGACCGCGGGCGTGAACACCCTCCGCCCCGAGATCGGCACGGACGACGACGGCACCATCACCTCCTTCACCATCCTGCAGACGGCGATCGAGGAGTTCCCCACCATCCGCCCGCACCGCCTGGCGGTCGGCTTCTACGACCTCGACGACGACGGCGCGCTGGTGCGGGTGCACCGGCTCGAGCTCGACGTCGACGGCGAACGCACGGACGTCCGCGACCTCGTGGGGCGTGAACGGCCCGCACTGGTCCTGCTGAACGACGACGACCTCGCCTACGCGAAGATCCGCCTCGACCCGGTGTCGCTGCGGACCTCCCTGCGCCACGTCAAGGACTTCGAGGACTCGCTCCCCCGCACGCTCGTCCTCGCCTCGGCCTGGGATGCCGCACGCGACGGCGAGACGCCGGCCCGCGACTACCTGGAGCTCGTCCTGCAGAACATCGGGGCGGAGTCGGATTCGTCCGTCGTGCTCGTGCTGCTCCGGCAGCTCGCCTCGGCGCTCGCGTTCTACGTGGACCCCGCGGACCGCGAGGCGATGTCCGACGCCGCGGCGGACAGCCTGCTCGAACTCGCCCTCGCCGCGGCCGCGGGCTCCGATGCCCAGCTGCAGTTCACGAAGGCGTTCTCCGCGCACGCCCGCACGGCGGTCCAGCTCGACCTCGTCGAGGCGATGCTCGCGGGCGACCGCGTGCCCGAGGGCCTCACCGTGGACCAGGACCTGCGTTGGGAGCTGCTGACCAGTCTCGTGGTCGGCGGACGCTCGGGAGCCGCCGGGATCGACGCCGAACTGGACCGGGACTCGACCGCGACGGGTGAACTCGCAGCAGCAGCGGCGCGGGCGGCCCTGCCGACGGCGGAGGCGAAGGAAGCCGCGTGGGCGGCGCTCGTCGATGCCACGGACCTGCCCAACGCAGCACAGCGGTCCATGATCGCCGGCTTCACCCGGGTGCACGACCGCACGCTGCTCGAGCCGTACGTGGAGCGGTACTTCGCATCGCTCCGCCAGGTGTGGGCCACCCGTACGCACGAGATCGCCCAGCAGATCGTCGTCGGCCTGTACCCCTCCCTGCAGACGACCCAGGAGACGCTGGACCGGACCGATGCCTTTTTGGCCGATCTCGGTACCGAGGCGCCGTCGCTGCGCCGCCTGGTCCTGGAGAGCCGGGACGGTATCGTGCGGGCGCTCAAGGCGCAGGCCGCGGACAGGTAGGCGGGACGGGTCGATGGACGGCGGGCGTCCCCGTACTAGGGTCGAGCCATGAACCTGCAGGAGCACTCCTACGCGGCGCGGATCCGCTGGACGGGCAACCTCGGCTCGGGGACGTCCGGCTACCGGTCCTACAGCCGGGACCACGAGGTGGACGTCGACGGGCCGGGGAGCCTCCCCGGGACCGCCGACCCCACGTTCCACGGGTCGAAGGACCGGTGGAACCCCGAGCAGCTGCTGCTGACCGCCGTCGCCCAGTGCCACATGCTGTCGTACCTCCATGTGGCGGTGAAGGCCGGCGTGGTGGTCACCGGATATACCGATGCGGCGACCGGGACCCTGCGCCTGAACCCGGACGGCAGCGGCGAGTTCACCGGCATCCGTCTGCGGCCGCACGTCGAGCTGGAGGACGCCGGGCAATCCGCTCTCGCCGACTCCCTGCACGCCGAGGCGAACCGGCTATGCTTCATCGCCCGATCGCTCGCCTTCCCCGTCCACCACGAGCCGACGTCGGCGGGTCGAGCGGCCTAGCCGCTCCCCCGTCGGCCTGCGGCCCGGGGCGCGGCTGTAGCCTATTAAGGCATCCCCGCGCCACTGCGCCCTCGTGGCGGACGTCCTGGGTGCCTGCCTGAAAGTGACGACATGACATTCCTCTCCCCCCTCGGCTACGGCGGCCAGGTGATCGGCGCGCTGATCATCGTGATCGGCGCCCTGCTCCTGTGGCTCGTGGTCCGCTACCTGATCGCGCGGTCCGTCACGCGCGTGCAGAACGGCTACAGCGTGTTCAAGAAGCCGCATTTCAAGTGGGCGCAGCCCGCACTCCGCCCGTTCGACAGCGCGCGGCGCGTCCAGCGCGCCGAGACCATCGGCGGCCTGCTGTCGAGCATCGCCGCCGGGACCATCGCCATCATCGCGATCCTCATGGCCATCGAGACGCTCGGCTTCAACATCGGACCGATCCTCGCGAGCGTGGGGATCGTCGGTATCGCCATCGGCTTCGGCGCGCGCGAGGTGATCCGCGACGCCTTCCTCGGCTTCTTCATCACGATCGAGGACCAGTACGGTATCGGGGACACCATCGAGGTCGGCGAGACGGTCGGCGTCGTCCAGTCCCTCGGGCTGCGCATCACGCGCATGGTCGACGAGCACGGCGCCATCTGGTACGTGCGCAACGGGGACATCACCAAGGTGGGCAACAGGTCGCAGGGCGACTACGTCGCGCCCCCGGCCGATCCGGCGCCCTCGGCCGTCGCCGCGGAGGAGCGGGCATGAGCGGGGACTCGGCGATGCCACCCGTCGAGCCCTCGCCGGGCCCGTCGGCCGGAGCGCGGGCCGCGTTGCCCGTCGAGCGGCTCGTCGCCGCGGGCCAGGGCTTCACCCAGCCCCAGTACACCGACAACTTCTACGAGACCGTGGGCGGACACGCGACGTTCGTGCGGCTCGTCGACGCCTTCTACGACGGCGTCGCGGGCGACGACGTGCTGCGCCCCATGTACCCCGAGCAGGATCTCGGGCCGGCGAAGGAACGCCTCCTGCTCTTCCTCGAGCAGTACTGGGGCGGGCCCAGGACGTACGGCGAGCAGCGCGGTCACCCGCGGCTGCGGATGCGCCACATGCCGTTCCGGGTCGGCCCGCAGGCGCGGGACCGCTGGCTGCAGCACATGCGCGCGGCCGTGGACTCCCTGGACCTGGCCCCGCTGCACGAGGCCACCCTGTGGGACTACCTCGACCGCGCTGCGCACTCGATGGTCAACGCCGCGGACTAGCCCGTCGGCGACCCGGGCGCGATCCGTCAGAGGATGGCCGCGGCGCGCACGAGGACGTGGCCGCGGGCGGTACTCACGCGGGACCAGCGTCCGTTGCGGTGGATCGTCGCCTCGCCGTCCGGTACGAGGAACCCCAGGCTGAACGCCCCGAAGGCGGCACCCGCGGGCACCGCTCCGGCCACGCCCTCGAGGGGACGGCCCCACACCGCCGCCCGTGCAGTGCTCACGACCGGTGCGCCCGCGCGGTCGGGCAGGCTCCGGGCCACCTCTCCGATGCCGTCCCGCGCCGCCCGGTCGAGGACGGCGCAGGACACCCCGCCGGCATGTTCCCATCCGGAGCGGGGCGGGAGGATCCCCGCCCAGGTCTCGGTGACCGTCGTCGTCGGGACGGGGAACACCACGTCGTCGCCCGGCATGCGGGCCAGCCGATCGAGGACCGAGCCCAGGGAGACGGTCACGTCGACGCCCGCCTCGGCCTCGAGCGCCATGGTGCGGAGGCCGAGCACGGTCGGCAGCGGCTCGCCGAGCACCGTGGGACCGAGGGTCCGCACATAGGCCGCCGCGACCCGGCCGACGGCCAGCAGCCGCATACCGCCGTCGTCGTTCGCCCGGGCCCGTGCCGTGAAGGTGCGGAAGTCCGCCACCGACTGCGCGTCGGCGAACCGCAGCTCCGTCGACTCCATGGTGATCCCCTACCTGCCGCGGGCGCGGCGGAAGGGGACGTCCGGGCCCTGCCAGGACAGCAGCACGCCCTTCTGGGCGGCGGAGAGGCGTACGGGCCGTCCCGTGGTCCTGCTCACCAGCACCATGGTCGTCGCGGCGACCGCGCTCGTGGTACTGCCCGCCGTGTCCACCCGGTCGCGGACGGCGTAGCCCAGCTCGAAGCTGGACCCGCCCACCGCGGTCACCCACAGGTCGACGGCGGCGGGGTGCGTGCTGAAGTTCAGCGGGGCCCGGTACTCGATCTCCTGGCGCCCCACGAGGGTGTAGTGGTCCGCGTCGATCAGCTCCAGGAAGGACCCTCCGGGGTGCGGCTCGCTCATCAGGTGCACGCGTGCGTCCTCGAGGAACTGCAGGAAGCGGACGTTGTTCACGTGGCCGTACGAATCCTCGTCGCCGAAGCGCAGCTGGAAGGGGATGGTGTTCACCGGGGACATGCTGTAATCCTCTCAAGAAATCGTGGGGCCGCTCGCCGTCGCGCTTCCGGCGTCCGGGCGCAGGCTGCGTCGGTGTGCAGCGGCCCGCCGTGGCCGGCGGTTTTGAGCAGGGCGTAGGCGTCCGTCTAGTCTCGGGGGTGCGGCCGTTCCCGTCCGCCGCTCCGCCGACACCACCGCAAGGACCCCCATGACCGATCAGCCGCACGAGGCCCGTGCTGCCGCTGCCGCAGAGACCCCGACCGACCCGACGCAGGCGCTCCTGGACCTGCTGGACCTCAGCGGCGCGGAGGGCGCGCAGACCGACGAGGAGATCTTCGTCGGATCCTCCGCCCGCCAGCCCGGGCGCCGCGTCTTCGGCGGCCAGGTGCTCGCCCAGTCGCTGATCGCGGCGATGCGGACCGTCGACTCGTCCCGCGACGTGCACTCGATGCATGCCTACTTCCTGCGTGCCGGGGACTCCGACCAGCCCATCACCTTCGGGGTGCAGCGTCTGCGGGACGGCCGGTCCTTCTCGGCGCGCCGCACGCATGCCTACCAGAACGGCGTCCCCATCCTGTCGATGATCGCGTCCTTCCAGACGCCCGACGACGGGGTCGTCCACCAGGACACCATGCCGGAGGGGATGCCCGACCCGGAGAGCCTGCCGACGACCGCCCAGCTCCTCGGCGGGCTCGACCACCCGGTCGCCCGGGCGTGGGCCTTCGAGCGCCCGTTCGACATCCGGCACGTCGATGCGCCCCTCTACCTCACCAACGAGGGCTCGCAGGAACCCCGGAACGCCGTCTGGATGCGGAGCCTCGGGGCGCTGCCCGACGATCCCGACCTGCACCGGGCAGCCCTCGCCTACGCCAGCGACTACACCCTGCTCGAATCGATCCTGCGGCCCCACGGGCTGAGCTGGATCCAGCCCGGCATGAGCGTCGCGAGCCTCGACCACGCCATGTGGTGGCACCGCCCCGTGCGGGTGGACGAGTGGCTCCTCTACGTCCAGAGTTCGCCGAGCGCCTCCGGTGCCCGTGGCCTCGCCGCCGGGCGGATTTACACCAGGGCCGGCGACCTCGTGGCGAGCGTGGCGCAGGAGGGCATGATCCGGGTCCCTCCGGCCTGACCCCGGTTCCCAGGCCCGGGTGCGCGGTCCGCCGCGGCATGCCGGGTACGACGGAGGGGACCCGGCCCTCGCCGTGTCCCCTCCGTCGTACCCGGCCCGCGTCCGCTAGTCGCGCGTGAGCCGGCGGTGGGTGACGCGGTGTGGTTTGGCGGCGTCGGCCCCGAGCCGCTCGACCTTGTTCTGCTCGTAGGCGTCGAAGTTCCCCTCGAACCAGTACCACTTGTCCGGGTCGTCCTCGGTGCCCTCGTACGAGAGGATGTGCGTGGCGATCCGGTCGAGGAACCACCGGTCGTGCGAGACGACGACGGCGCAGCCCGGGAACTCCAGCAGCGCGTTCTCGAGGCTCGAGAGCGTCTCCACGTCGAGGTCGTTGGTCGGTTCGTCGAGGAGCAGCAGGTTGCCGCCCTGCTTCAGCGTCATGGCGAGGTTCAGGCGGTTGCGCTCACCGCCGGAGAGCACGCCTGCCTTCTTCTGCTGATCCGGGCCCTTGAAGCCGAACGCCGACACGTAGGCGCGCGACGGCATCTCGACCTGGCCGACCTGGATGAAGTCGAGTCCGTCGGACACGACCTCCCAGAGGCTCTTGTTGGGGTCGATGCCGCCGCGGGACTGGTCGACGTAGGAGATTTTCACCGAGTCGCCGATGCGCAGCTCGCCGCCATCGAGGGGCTCGAGGCCCACGATGGTCTTGAACAGCGTGGTCTTGCCGACACCGTTGGGGCCGATGACGCCGACGATGCCGTTGCGGGGCAGCGAGAAGGACAACCCGTCGATGAGCATCCGGTCGTCGTAGCCCTTGCGGAGATCGTGGGCCTCGATGACCTGGCTGCCGAGCCTCGGGCCCGGCGGGATCTGGATCTCCTCGAAGTCGAGCTTCCTGGTGCGCTCCGCCTCGGCCGCCATCTCCTCGTAGCGGTTGAGGCGTGCCTTCGACTTCGTCTGACGTCCCTTGGCGTTCGAACGGACCCATTCCAGTTCCTCGGTGAGGCGCCGGGAGAGCTTCTGGTCCTTCTTGCCCTGGACTTCCAGGCGCGCACGCTTCTTCTCGAGGTACGTCGAGTAGTTGCCCTCGTAGGGGTACAGGTGGCCGCGGTCCACCTCGGCGATCCATTCGGCCACGTGGTCGAGGAAGTACCGGTCGTGGGTCACGGCCAGGACGGCACCGGCGTAGGAGGAGAGGTGCTGTTCGAGCCAGAGCACACTCTCGGCGTCGAGGTGGTTGGTGGGCTCGTCGAGGAGCAGCAGGTCCGGCTTCTGCAGCAGCAGCTTGCAGAGCGCAACCCGGCGACGCTCACCACCGGAGAGGATGCTGACGTCCGCGTCCGGCGGCGGGCAGCGCAGGGCGTCCATGGCCTGCTCGAGCTGGGAATCGAGGTCCCAGGCGTCGGCGGCGTCGATCGCCTCCTGCAGCTTGCCCATCTCGTCGAGCAGCGTGTCGTAGTCGGCGTCCGGGCTGGCCATCTCCTCGGAGATCTCGTTGAAGCGCTGGATCTTCCCGTAGATCTCGCCCACGCCCTCCTGGACGTTGCCGAGGACGGTCTTCTCCTCATTCAGGGGCGGTTCCTGCAGGAGGATGCCGACGCTGTATCCCGCACTCAGGCGGGCCTCGCCGTTCGACGGCGTGTCCAGGCCCGCCATGATCTTCAGGATGGTGGACTTACCGGAGCCGTTCGGCCCGACGACGCCGATCTTCGCTCCGGGGAAGAACGACATGCTGACGTCGTCCAGGATAACTTTGTCGCCGACGGCCTTGCGGGCCTTGGTCATTGTGTAGATAAATTCCGCCATGCATCAAGGCTAGTGGGTGCCTACGGTGTTCTCACACTCGACCGGGGACGGGACAGGCGGACGGCGCTCCCTCAGCGCTGGTCGCCGACGAAGCACTGGCCCGACGACAGGGCGGGGAGCACGACGACCGACACGACGCCCTCGCGCACCTCCCCGAAGACGCAGCGCCCGCCGGTGAGGCCGGCTCCCTGGATCGCGTCGACGTCGAGGCCCGTCGGGGTGCGGTCGATCGACACCTCGACAGATTCGGCAACGGCACCGGCGGCGCTGAATCCCTCCGTGATGGCGGCTCGGACCTGATCGCTGGTGACCGAGTCGCGGCTTCCTGCGAGCGCGCGCAGGGCCGAGTCGACCGCACCGGACACGGCCGCGAGATCGCCGTCGGGTGACGGCGTCGGCGTGGCGGCCGGAGTGGTCGCCGGGGGTGCGGGGTCCTCGGGGAGTGCGCCCGTGGTGACCGGGCCCGCGGCATCGGTCGCGGGGGTCACTATGTCGCCGCCGTCGTCCGGCGCGGGCGACGCGGCACATGAGACGAGGGTGAACAGGACCGCCATTACAGCCACCACGCCCGCGGCACGCCGCCTCCTGGTCGGGCGGCAGGGCTGAACGGAGGCTGCTGTGATCACGTCCTCATCCTGCCATGCGGCTGCCGGCCTGCCGTCGCCCGCCGCCCGCCGGCCGCGGTCCGGGGCTCGCCCGGTCAGAAAGGAACCCCCTCCGCGTCGAGGGCATCCTCCCGCCGCGGCCCGTCGGCTCCGCCCGCGGACCCCGACACCCCGTCGGCCGGCTCATCGTCCACCGCCCCGCCGGCTTCGGGCCCATCGTCGTCGGGTGCAGCCCGGACCGGACCGAACGTGGGCGACGTGGCGTACAGCTCGCCGGTGGCCCCGTCGACGCCCTCGGGCAGGCCGTCGTCCACGGGAGTCCCGGCCGGCTGCTCCGCGGAGGCCGGTGGCGCGTCGGCCCGGTCGGCCGTCGTCCTGCGGAAGTTCGCCGTTCCCCACATCAGGTCGTGGCCGGCCGTGTCGGCGTCGATCTCCACGGAGGTGCCCGTCCTGCCTTCGGCATTGATCCACGGCCGGACCTTCAGCCGGCCCGTGACGATCACGCGGTCGCCCTTCTTGATGCTGGCGCCGGCGTTGGTGGCGAGTTGCCGGAACATCGATACCGAGTACCAGTTGGTGTGACCGTCCACCCACGCGTTCGCCTCCCTGTCGAAGCGGCGTTCTGTGGAGCACATGCGGAACCCGGCGATCGCGAGCCCGCTCTGCGCGGAGGTGAGCCGCACGTCCGTGGCGACGTAGCCCCGGACGGTGATGATGTCAGTCATGGTCTGTCCTTCAGTCGGTCCGCAGGGCGGCGGGAAGTGCCGGCCTGCAGCCAGTCTCGGGCGGGCACGGCGACGGGGCGGCGGGCGGACGCGCTATGTTGACAACCGACCCGACGGATTCCGGCATCGCCCGCAGGGAGACCCGGACGTCATTGGTGCGCAACGGGCGGCCGGCCGCCGAGGCGACACCGGACCCGACACCGGCAGGAGCACCCCGGACGGGCGTCGGCGGCCGCGTGCTCGCCGGCCTCGCCGAGCTCTGCGACCAGGTTCGGGCCGGAGGGAGGATGTACCTCCGCCACTCGCCCGGTGTCGCGACGGATCGCGGCGGCACGAGCAGGGACGGGGGGAGTCGGCCCGCCGACTCCGGAGGCGTGGTGGATCCGGCCGCTCGGCGACCGGCTCGACGCGGGGAGCCGCCGCGGACAGGTCGGGGGGAAGGACGAGGGCCGGACGCGCGGCGTCCGGCCCTCGTGCTGTGCCCCCGGCAGGATTCGAACCTGCGACCAGAGGATTAGAAGGCCCCTGCTCTATCCCCTGAGCTACGGAGGCAGTGGCCCAAGTTTACTATGGGCCGGTCCTGCCGGGCCTCGCCGCCCGGACCCGGATCAGACGTTCTCGGGGAAGCTCACCCTCAACTCCAGGCGGTGCTGGCCGTCCGGGTCCTGGGAGTAGATCGCCTTGCCCGAGATGCCGCGCAGTCCCTCGGTACCGGAGCCCGGGACGATGTGCCCCGAACTGGCCGCGTCGGCGCCCTCGGCGACGCCCCAGTGCTGGACGGTCATCGCGCCCGTGCGCTCGCCGACCGTTCCCACGAACTGTTCGGACGCGACGTACCCGGCGCCGACGTCGTTCCCCGCCATGAGCAGTTCGGCCGTGCTCGTCCCGTTGATCTCCCCCTCGAACACCTTCGCGGCACGGACCCGCGACAGCTCGCCTGTGCTGCCGGGTTCCGTGTAGGGCTCGGCGTCCCAGCCGGTGATCTCGAACTCGCCGGTGTACGTCGTCGTTCCTGTTTCAATCATCTGCTCAGTATTGCCGCTCCGCGCCCGTCCCGCATGCCCGTTCTCACACCGGCCCGGCGGAGCTGCCCCGGCGTCGCGCGGATCAGTGCAGCTGCCCGGGTTCCAGCGGGCGGTAGCGCTTGCGGAACAGGACCTTCGTGCTCCGGTCCACGAAGACGAGGTACAGCGCGAAGCCGAGGGCGACAACGGCGGCCACCTGACGCGCCATCGTGAGGCTCAGGTCGAAGTAGGGGAAGATGTCCAGCTGGTCGGTGATGGCGTAGACCATGAAGAAGGCCACCGTGAAGTACAGGAACTTCACCTGCCAGTCGTCGCGGATGCCCGTGACGGCGAACAGCGGGATCAGCCACACCACGTACCAGGACTGGATCATGGGCGACAGCAGCACGATCGCGGCGAACGCGACGGCGAGCCTGCGCACGAGGTGGCTGTGGTCGCCGCGGAAGACCTGCAGCGCGATGATCACCAGCGAGGCGACGCGCGCGAGCGTGGTGAACCAGTTGGCGATGTCCCAGCCGCTGAGCCCGACGGCGTCGCCGAGCGTCGCGATGACGAGGCCCATGAAGCCGACGGGCGCGTACCAGATCCAGACGCTGCCCGGCGTGCTGAGCGCCCCGACCCAGCCGAAGCCGAACGTGTTCACGTACCCCATGACCCACAGGATGCCGAGGGACAGCCCGGCCGTGAGGAACCAGTAGAGGAAGCGTCGCGGCCACGAGGCACCCCTGCCCGCCCACATCAGTCCGACGAACGGCAGGAAGATCAGGGTGATCGGCTTGATGCCGACCGACAGCGTGATGAGCAGGATCCCGAGGACGGGCCGCCGGGTGCCGGCGAAGTACAGGCCGGCGAGCGCGAGGCCGATCATCAGGGAGTCGTTGTGGATGGCAGCCACGAAATTGATGAGGAACAGCGGGTTGGCGACGGTCAGCCACAGGGCGCGGTTCGGGTTGATGGCGTGCAGGTCCGCCAGCTTGGGGACGAAGTACACGCAGAGGGCGACGCCGATGAGAGCCACGACACGGAACAGGATGATCGAGGTGTCGGGATGCCCGCCCGTGATCCGGACGATCCCCTCCTCGATCCACAGGAACACCGGGCCGTACGGCGTGGGGCTCTGGGCCCACAGGTCGTCGGCGCCGATCTGCAGGTAGTTGGAGATCTGCGAGTAGCCGTCCACGTACGGGTTGAGCTTGGCCACCATCACCTGGCCCTGCGCGATGTAGGCGAAGACGTCCCGGCTGAACAGCGGCAGCGCGGCGGCGAGCGGGATCGTCCACGCGACGATGGCTTTCATCAGGTAGGGCCGGGTGTCGTCGGACCAGCCGTTCAGGCGCTGTCCCAGGCGGAGCCAGGCCCGGATCAGGAGCATGCCGCCGAGGGCGAGCAGCAGCACCGACAGGACGGCGCCCGCGGGTTCGAACCGGAGCCAGATGATGACGGGGTTCCGCCTCAGCTCGACCGAGGCCAGGGACAGCCACCCGACGCCGAGCGAGCCCATCCACATCAGCAGGGACCCGACGAATCCCTGCACGACGGCGACGTCGGGGCGGTTCGGGCCCGGCTGCGTCTCGACCTTCGTGAGGGGGACCTGGGCGGGCATCGGGGCGTTTCCAATCGTCGGCAGGCAGGAGGTCGGCGTCGCAAACCCATGTTCTCGGTCCGCCGGCGGGTCACCGTCCGGCGGGGCACCGCGGTGCCGTGCGCCGGAAGCGGCGGGGGCACCCAGATCTCCCCGCAGCCCTGAGCGGACTGTTCGAATATTAGCACCGGGCCCTGCGCGAGTGCCTCGGACACCGGCGCCGTAGCCGCTGGACACTGCGCGGACGGGCGGGCGGGGCCGTCGGTCCCGGACGGTACATTGGTCGAATGCCGATATCGAGTGAGCACATCGTCTGGATCGACTGCGAGATGACGGGGCTGGACCTGGCCCACGACGCCCTGATCGAGGTGGCGGTCCTCGTCACCGACTCGGAACTCAACATCCTGGGCGACGGCGTGGACGTCGTCATCAAGCCCACCGCCGAGGGTCTCGCGCACATGGGCGACTTCGTCCGGGAGATGCACACGACGTCGGGCCTGCTCGAGGAGCTCGACGACGGCATCACCATGGCCGAGGCGGAGCAGCAGGTGCTCGAGTACATCAGGAAGTGGGTGCCCGAGCCGCGTAAGGCGCAGCTGGCCGGCAACTCCGTCGGGACGGACCGGAACTTCCTCGTGCGCGACATGCCGCTCGTCGTCGACTACCTGCATTACCGCATCATCGACGTGTCCACCATCAAGGAACTCGCGCGCCGCTGGTACACCCGCGCGTACTTCCAGGCGCCGCCGAAGACCGGCGGACACCGGGCGCTCGGCGACATCGAGGATTCGATCCGCGAGCTGCGCTACTACCGCGCCGCGGTCTTCGTGCCCTCCCCCGGCCCCGACTCGGCCGCGAGCCGGGCGATCGCCGGCACGATCGCTCCCTGAGTCCGGCCGGACCGGCTCCGGGGCGCCTGTTCGGAGCACACCGAAAAGTGTGTAAACTTGTATCCGCTGCCTGTCGCTGACAGCCCGGAACGAGTTCCTGCGGGCCGGTCGGCGGCGACACATGGTGGGTATAGCTCAGTTGGCAGAGCGCCTGGTTGTGGTCCAGGAGGTCGCGGGTTCAACCCCCGTTACTCACCCTCAGTTGCCAGGGAAGATCCTGGCCGTATATGCCGTCCCGGAGACCGTCCGGGGCGGCATATGCATTTTGCGGCCCCGCCCAGCCCGGCCCCGGACGGCAGCCCTCGGGCCGCGCCCGGGGCCGACAGCATCGAAGGACCAGGAACCATGGAACGCACAGTGTTCGACGAGGATCACGAGCTCTTCCGCGATGTCGCCCGCGAGTTCAACGAACGGGCCGTCGCCCCCCACTACGCGGACTGGGACCGTCAGCACATGATGGACCGGTCCGTGTGGACGGCTGCGGGCGAGCAGGGCCTGCTCGGACTCGCGGTCCCCGAGGAGTTCGGCGGCGCGGAAATGCCCGACTACCGCTTCCGCGCGGTGCTCGACGAGGAGTTCGCCCGCAGCAACCACCTCGCGGTCGGGCTCGCCTTCCACCTGCACGACGACCTCGTCCTCCCGCACCTCCTCGCCCACGGCTCGGACGACCTCAAGGAACGATGGCTCCCCGGCATGGTCTCCGGCGAGATCGTGACGTCCTGCGCGTGGACCGAACCGGGGGCGGGCAGCGACCTGCGAGGCATCCGCACCCGGGCGGTACGCGACGGCGACGACTGGCTGATCACCGGGCAGAAGGTGTTCATCGGCAACGGCATCAGCGGTGACGCGTCGCTCGTGCTCGCGCGCACCGATGGCAGCACGGGCCGCGGGGCCAGTGACGCCTTCTCGCTGTTCATGGTGCGCCGTGGCGAGGGCTACACGCCCGGCCGGCAGCTGGACAAGATGGGGCTGCGCGCCTCGGACACGGCCGAACTGTTCTTCGACAACGTGCGGGTGCCCGGGGCGGACCTCGTGGGCGAGGTGGGCCAGGGCCTGCGCTACAGCCTGGAGCAGATCCCGCAGGGCCGCCTCGGCATCGCCGTGGCCGCCTCCGCCCTCGCACGGGCGACCTATGAGCAGACCCTCCGGTACGTGACCGACCGCAGCGCCTTCGGCGAGCGCGTGCTGGACTTCCAGGCCACCCGCCACGTCCTCGCGGACCTCCTGACCGAGGTCCAGGTGACGGAGACGTTCGTCGACCGGGCGGTCCTGGCGTTCAACGCCGGCACACTGACCCCGACGTCGGCCGCCCAGGCCAAGCTGTGGGCGAGCGAACGCGCCAAGTCCATCACGGACCGGTGCCTGCAGCTGCACGGCGGCTACGGGTACATCCTCGAATACCCGGTGTCGCAGGCCTTCCTCGCCGCCCGTCTGCTCACCATCTTCGGCGGCACCAGCGAGATCATGCGCGAGTCCATCGGGCGGTCCATCGCGGACCGTCCCACCCAGAACAGGTAGGTCCCATGGCAGTGCACCCCATCACCATCTCGGGTGAGCCCGTCCTGCATCGGCGTGCCCAGCCGGTGGAGGCGTTCGACGACGGGCTGCGCACGCTCGTCGCCGACCTGTTCGAGACCATGGATGCCGCGAACGGCGTCGGGCTCGCGGCACCGCAGGTAGGCGTCGGGCTGCGCGTCTTCGTGTACGGGATGGAGAACGACGACGGCGTGGCGCCGCGCGGCGTCCTCGTCAATCCGACGCTCGTCACCTCGAAGGTGCCCGGCTCCGATCCGGACCCGGACGACGAGGCCGAGGGCTGCCTGTCCGTCCCCGGGGAGGCCTTCCCGCTGAAGCGGGCCGACTGGGCGCGGATCTCCGGCTTCGACGGCGACGGCGTGCCCGTCGAGTTCGAGGCCACCGGGTGGTTCGCCCGATGCCTGCAGCACGAGTACGACCACTTGGACGGCAAGCTGTACGTCGACCGCCTCGACGCGCGGCAGTCGCGGAAGGCCCGGAAGGCGATGAAGAGCAACGGGTGGGGCGTGCCGGGCCTGACCTGGATGCCGGGCGTCGACCCCGATCCGTTCGGCCACTGAGGCCGGCGGACGTCGCCGGCAGCCCGCCTGCCGAGGGCTCCGCTCAGGAGTTCCTCGAGGCGCCGGAGCGCGCGTCGGGTTCCGGTGCCTCGACGAGGTCCTCGAGCCTCCTCACGCCCCGCAGGGGTCCGAGGAGGGCCACGAGGGGTGCCAGGCAGGCGATCACGACGCCGACCACGACGGCTTCACGCACCCCGATGGTCTCGGCGAGGACACCCGCCAGGAGGCTCGCGAGCGCGAGCATCCCCCAGCTCACCATGCGCGACGCGGCGCCGAGGCGCCCCATCATCCCGGGGGGGCAGACTCGCTGGCGGAAGCTCGAGCCCACCACGATGTTCCACGCGACACTCGCCCCCATGACGAACATGCCAAGGACACCCCACAGCATGCCCCAGCCGGGGGTGATCACCAGGAGCGAGGCGTAGCCGATCACGCCCGGCACCATGGACCAGCGCCAGAGCGGCCCGGAACCGAAGCGCTCACCCAGCGAGTTCGCCGTCGTGCCGCCCACGGCTCCGCCCACCGAGGCCGCCGCCAGCAGCAGGCCGAGCCACACCTCCGACTCCCCCAGCGTCCGCAGCACCAGCACGACGAGCAGGGACGCGGCGATGTTGCCACCCAGGTTCCACAGGGCGGCATTGAGGAGGATGGCCCGGAGCGGAGCCGTGCTGAAGGTGTAGCGCAGCCCGTCGGACATCTCCTGCAGGATGCGCCTGTCACTCTGCGGCTGCACGACCTCGGCGACGTCGAGCCGCCGGAGGGAGACGAGGGACACCACCGAGGTGGCCAGTTGCACCATCAGCGTGTTGGACGCGCCCACCGCGCTCGTGAGCCATCCAGCCATGGAGCGTCCCGCAGCGTCCGCCGCAGCCCCCCACCCGGTGATCAGGCCGTTCCCCTCCATCAGCTCGTCCGCCGTGACCGCCTGCTGCACCACGGCCGCGTCGGCCAGCTGGAAGAAGACCGACGCCACTCCCGCCACGAAGGCGGCGGCGAAAAGCAGCGGTGTGGTGAGGAAGCCGAGCCAGTACCCCAGCGGCAGGAGGGCGAGGACGAGGACGCGCACCGCCAGCGCCGCCAGCATCACGGGTCTGCGTGGAAGCCGGTCGACCCAGACGCCGATCAGGAGGCCGAAGAGGAGCCAGGGCAGGAATGTCATGCCCGCGAGCGCCGCCACGGCGAAGTCGCTCGCGTCGAGCTCCACGGCCGCGATGACGGGAAGGGCCACGGCGGCGACGGCGTTCCCGAAGACGCCGAACGTGCTCGAGATCATGAGGGCACGGAAATTACGGTTGCGCGCCAGCAATCGTCTACTCCCGGTACCCCCAGCGCTCATCCGATCACCCTAGCCCAGCCCTCCTACAGTCAAGGGGCGCGTCGCGTCGATCCCCGCGGGCACTTGGACGACCCTTGACCGCAGAGGTGTCCGGTCCCATAATCGGGAGGCCCGGCCGTCCGACTCCTCCGGCCTGCGGATTCGCCGGTCGCATCGGGCTCCCGGAAGTTCCCGCGTTCTCCCATGGCTTAGAGGGCCCTCTCCGATTGCCGCGCCCTCGGCAGAAGCGGAGAATAAGAGGTGGGAGAAGGTCCCGCGGTCGTTCCCCCAGCAGTATCGCGGTCGACCGGCTCCCGAGGCGGCTATAGACGCCGGGCGGTCCCCCTACCTCTTGAGACCGGGTACGGGGGGCCGCTTACTTCCTGATCGGAGCGGATCGCGGGCCGAGCCCGGAAAAGCGAACGGGTCAGCCCCTTTGCCCCAGCAGTAGGCCGACCCGTTCATACCGTCGTGCTCATCGAGGAGACCCACGGCGGTGTTCACAGAGTATGTGGACGCTCACGGTTCGACAACGAACGACGCGCCGATGATCGGTAGAACGCAGTGTGGCCGTCCGGGGAGGTCGAGGGATGGGTCGACCGATACGCCGGGTTCTGTCATCGCACGCCGTCGCCGTCGCGCGAGTGGCGGCCATCCATCTACGGACGCCGTTGCCGACGCCCTCCAGCGGCCTACCCGTACCCTCGGGCGGGCAGCCCTCGAGCGGGCACTGTCTGGCCTTGCTCCGGGTGGGGTTTACCGAGCCACGCCGGTCACCCGGCGTGCTGGTGGTCTCTTACACCGCCTTTTCACCCTTACTGCCCGCGCAGGCCGAAGCCTGCAACGGGAAGCGGTCTCTTTTCTGTGGCACTGGCCTGCGGGTTACCCCGAGTGGGCGTTACCCACCACCCTGCCCTGCGGAGCCCGGACGTTCCTCGGTGGATCGGGCGCGTACGCACCGTCCAACGCGGCCGCCTGGTCGACCCATCCGTCGTCCATTCTAGACCGACTCCACCGGCCCGCTCCCCGCCCCGACGCGGACGGGAGGCCCGCGGAAGTTGGATAGGGTTGATCGGTGCTGATCCTGCTCCCTCCGTCCGAAGGCAAGTCCGCCGCCCGCACCGGCGCCCCCGTGCGACTGGAGGACCTCCACTTCCCGGAGCTCGACGACGCCCGCCGTGCCGTGCTCGCAGCCCTCCGGGACGCCAGCGCAGGCCACGACGCCCACGCCGTCCTCGGGGTCGGCGCCTCGCTCGTCGAGGACGTGCGGCGGAACCTGGTGCTCGACGTCGCCCCCGCCGCGCCGGCCCATGACATCTATTCGGGCGTCCTGTACAACGCCCTCGGGTACGCGGCGATGACGCCCGTCCAGAAGCGCAAGGCGCGGGAGCGGTGCGTCGTCGTGTCAGCCCTGTGGGGCGCCATCGGCTTCGGCGACCGGATCCCCGCCTATCGCCTGTCCATGTCGGTGGACCTCCCGGGCACGGGCGGCCTGGCCGGCTACTGGAGGAGGCACCTGGCCCTGCCGCTGGCAGAGCATGCCGGTACAGGGCTCGTCGTCGACTGCCGCTCGAGCACCTACGCCGCGGCCTGGGCCCCACCACCACTGCAGAGCGCCGCCGTCAACGTGTTCCAGCTGCGCGACGGCCGCCGGACGGTCGTGTCCCACTTCGCCAAGCACACACGCGGCGAGTTCGCGCGCCACCTGCTCACGCGACGCGGCACGGCGCCCGCCTCACCCTCCGCCCTGCTCGCGGCGGCCCGGGAGAGATGGACCGCGGACCTCCGCCCCGCGACGGCCCGCAAGCCTGCTCAGCTCGACATCGTGCTCGACTGACCGGGGCCTTCTTCGAGTGGCCGACGCGGATCGGGCTGGTGCGACGACGCGCGGGGAGGCCGATCAGTCCGCGACCAGCTCCACCTCGAACCCCTCGGCGTTCTCGAGGTACGCGGCGTAGTGGTCCGTGCCCCCGGCGAAGGGGTGCCGGTCCTGGAACAGCAGCGACCAGCCGTGGCTCGCCGCCCGACGCGCCAGGAGGTCGACGGCGTCGCGGGAGCCGCCGCGGAAGGCGAGGTGGTTCACGCCGGGACGACGGCGCTCGTGTCCGCCGGCAGCGACGTCCGGTCCGCTCTCGAACACGATGTAGAACTCGTCGGACCCGAAACTGACCCCGTCCTCCCACGACTCCTTCCGCGGGAACCCGAGGCGCTCCAGCAGCCAGCCCAGGCTCGCCTCGGCCGCGGGGAGGTCCCGCGTCCAGACCTCGACGTGGTGCAGCCTGCCGGCCGGGCGGGGTGCCTCGTCCGCTGCGGGGGTCGGCGTCGACTGCTGACCCTGCGCAGGGGCGCGGGGCTTCCAGGGCACACCGGCCATGCCGGCGTCCATCGCTTCGTTGGAAAGCCGGTCGGCGTCTTTGTTCCGCTCACGCGGGATCCACTCGTACGTCACGCGGCGCGGGTCGAGGACCTTGCGGGCCTTCGCCGCGAGCACCTTCATGTCCGCGTGCTTGATCTGCCATCGCCCGGACATCTGCTCCACGACGAGCTTCGAGTCCATCTTCACGTGGACGGACGCCCTGGGATTGATCTCCCGTGCGAGCTCGAGCCCGGAGACGAGGCCGGAGTACTCGGCCACGTTGTTGGAGGCCTTGCCGATGTATGCGGCTTTCTCGACGAGGATGCGGCCCGTCTCCGGATCGCGCACGAGCGCACCGTAGCCGGCATGGCCGGGGTTGCCGCGGGAACCGCCGTCGGCCTCGACGACGAGGCGGGCGGGCCCCTCGGCCGCGGCCTGGTCGTGCTCGGACTCGTCGAGCGCGTAGGGGTCGAACAGTTGCTGATGCGTCACGGCTGCTGGGTGCCCCAGTCGCTCGAGCGGACGAGGATGCAGCCGGAGTCGGGGCACAGCACGACGTCGTCGGGTGCGGCGCCGGCGATGTCGGCGAGATCGCCGGGGCTGAGCTGCATGCCGGACCCCTCGGACTTGCCGTGGAACAGCCGGGCGGCGCCCACGCCGCGCTTGACGAGGATCCGCTCGTACACGGCGAGGAGGGCCGTCTCGAACGTCGACGCGAGCTCGTTGCGGCGTGCCTGCACGTCGACGCGCTGCACGTCGATGTCGGCGAGCTCGAGGTCGCGCGCCTCCTCGAGGGCGCGGAGCTCCTCCCGGACCCCGTTGGTGCGCACCTGCACCTCGTCCCGGGCGGTACGCGCCGCCTCCACGCGTTCCATGACGTCGAGCTCGACGTCCTCGAGGTCGGAGCGCCGCTTCGTCAGCGAGGCGACCTCGTGCTGCAGCGCGGTGAGATCCTTCGACGTCCCGGTTCCGCTGTTGAGCCGCTTCTCGTCCCGTTCAAGGCGGTTCACGACGGACTGCACCTCGTCCTCCGCACGCGTCAGTTCACGTTCGAGGTCTCCCAGCTCCGTGCTGGCCCGCACCAGTTCGGCGTCCACCTCGGCCACACGGGCCGCTGCGGTCCCGAGTGCGGGGTTGCCCCGGGCTGCGACAGCCTGGCGGGAGAGCTTGTTGAGGGTCGAGTCGAGGGCCTGCAGGTCGAGCAGGCGGAGTTGTTCCTCGGGTGCAGCCTTGGCCACGGTAAACCTCCGGGGGTCGGTCGGATGGGGCTCGGTGGGTCGGGGGGCGTCGTCCAAGCCTAGGCCACCACGACCGTCCGGGCCGCCCGGCACGGCCCGGCAGCCGGCGGGTCAGTGGCCGGGCGTCAGCACGAAGTCCCAGGGGTCGGTGTTGACCCCGCTGACGCGGATGTCGGTGGTGAAGCCCCGGTCGGTGAGGACGGCGCCCAGGGCGTCGGCCGCCGGCGTGAGCCAGAGCCATTCGCTGCCGAAGTGGGAGACGTCGATCAGGTACGGCGGCCCGTCACCCGCCGCCTCCCGCACCTCCGACGCCGGATGGTGGCGGAGGTCGGCCGTCACGTACACGTCCGCCCGGCTCGAACGGACACGGTCGAACAGGGAGTCCCCCGCCCCTCCGCACACGGCGATCCGGCGCACCAGCGCGTCCTTGTCGCCGGCCACGCGCACGCCTCCGGCCACCGCGGGCAGGATCGAGAAGACGGCTTCGGCGAAGGACCCGAGGGGCACGGCGGCCGGGAGGTCGCCCACGCGTCCGATGCCCTCCTCCGGCAGTCCGTCCGCGGCCGGGGCGAGGGGTTCCGTGTCCTGCAGCCCCAGGGCGTCCGCCAGCACGTCGGAGACGCCGCCGACGGCGCTGTCGCCGTTGGTGTGCACGGTGACGAGGGCGCAGCCGGCCTCGATCAGCCGGTGGACCACGTCGCCCTTGAAGCCGGAGGCCGCGACGGTGGTGACGGGTTTGAGCAGCAGGGGGTGGTGGGACACGATCATGGTCGCACCCCAGTCGAGCGCCTCGTCGAGGACGGCGCCGGTGGGGTCGACCGCGAAGAGGATCTTCTCCACGCTCGTCCCGGACCGGCCGGCCACCAGCCCGACGGCGTCCCACGCCTCGGCGAGCTTCGCGGGCCACAGCTCCTCGATGGCCCCGAGGACGTCGACGACGGTCGGCACGTGGAGCGCGGGTGAGGGGACGGTTGTGGGACGCGCGCCGTACTCGTTCTGTTCCATGACACCAGTAATACCTGCCCCCGGCGACCCCTCCAAGCCTCCGCGGTTCACCGAGGGCGGATGACCGCCGGGAATCATCGGGGCGCACCGCGCATTGACACAGTCATGAAGACTTTCGTGCTCGGTGGGGGCTGTTTCTGGTGCCTCGATGCCCTCTACCAGAAGACCCGTGGCGTGACCGAGGTGGTCTCCGGCTACACCGGCGGCCACACGCGGCATCCTGACTACGACTCCGTCTGCTCCGGCACGACGGGACACGCCGAGGTCGTCGCGGTGTCCTTCGACGAGACCGTCATTCCGGAGGACGTCGTCCTGGACATGTTCTTCGTGTCCCACGACCCGACGACGCTGAACCGGCAGGGCTACGACGTCGGCACGCAGTACCGCAGCGTCATGTACTACCAGGACACCGAGCAGAAGACGCTGTTCGAGGAGGCGATCACCCGAAACCAGGAGAACTGGAAGAACCCGATCGTCACCGAGGTCAGCAGGCTCCCGCAGTTCCACGTCGCGGAGGACTGGCACCAGAACTTCTACGCCAAGCACCCCGAGCAGGGTTACTGCCAGGTGATCATCAACCCGAAGCTGTCGAAGGCCCGCAAATATTACGCCCAGTGGCTCGCCGCCTAGGCGCACCCGTGGGCACCCGTTAAGCTGACCGCCGTCGCTCGGGGGCAGGCGTCCGGCCGCCACGGTCGACGCCTCCCCCTCCCCTTTCCCGAACAGGCAGGCTCCGCATGGCAAAGATCTACGACGACGTCACACAGCTCGTGGGACGGACACCCCTCGTCCGGCTGAACCGCCTGACAGAGGGTCTCGACGCGCAGGTTGCGGTCAAGCTCGAGTTCTACAACCCCGCCAACAGCGTGAAGGACCGGATCGGCGTCGCCATCATCGACGCGGCGGAACGGGCAGGAGCGCTGCAGCCCGGCGGGACGATCGTCGAGGGGACGTCCGGGAACACCGGGATCGCCCTGGCGATGGTGGGCGCGGCACGCGGCTACCGCGTCATCCTGACGATGCCCGAGACCATGTCCACCGAGCGGCGGGTCATGCTGCGGGCGTACGGAGCCGAGATCGTCCTCACACCGGGCTCCGAAGGCATGCGGGGCGCCGTCGAGCGGGCGAAGGACATCGTCGCGACGACGGAGAACGCCATCTGGGCCCAGCAGTTCGCCAACGCGGCCAACCCCGCCATCCACCGCACCACCACGGCCGAGGAGGTCTGGGAGGACACGGACGGCGAGGTGGACATCTTCGTGGCGGGCGTCGGGACCGGCGGCACCATCACGGGCGTAGGACAGGTGCTCAAGGAGCGCAAGCCGGGCGTGCAGATCGTCGCCGTCGAACCCGCGGACTCCCCCATCCTCAACGGCGGCGCCCCCGGCCCGCACAAGATCCAGGGCCTCGGGGCGAACTTCATCCCCGAGAACCTCGACCGCGAGGCGTACGACGAGGTGCTCGACGCCACGGTGGAGGACTCGGTCCGCGTGGCCCGGGCGCTCGGCACCCAGGAGGGCATCCTCGGCGGGATCTCGTCGGGAGCCATCGTCTGGGCAGCGCTCGAACTCGCGAAGCGTCCCGAGAACGCCGGTAAGCTCATCGTGGCGGTCGTCTGCGATTTCGGCGAGCGCTACATCTCCACGGTCCTCTTCGACGACATCCGCGGCTGACCAGTCCCGCCCCGTTCCGACGATCCACAACCATTCCCGAGAAGGTAGCCGGTGAGCTTTCTAGAACGACTGCGCGAGGACCTCGACACCGCGCGCACCCACGATCCGGCCGCCCGTGGGTCCCTCGAGAACACCATCGTGTACTCCGGGCTGCACGCCATCTGGGTCCACCGGCTCACCCACCGCATGTGGCGGAACGAGAAGCTGCGGTTCCCGGCACGCGTGCTGTCGCAGCTCGCGCGTGCGCTCACCGGGATCGAGATCCACCCGGCGGCGACGATCGGGCGCAGGTTCTTCATCGACCACGGCATGGGGATCGTCATCGGTGGCACGGCGGAGATCGGCGACGACGTCATGCTGTACCAGGGCGTGACGCTCGGCGGCCGGTCGCTCGAGAAGGTGAAGCGTCACCCCACCATCGGCGACCGCGTCACGATCGGCGCCGGAGCCAAGGTCCTCGGGCCGATCACCATCGGTGCGGGCAGCGCGGTCGGCGCGAACGCCGTCGTCGTGAAGGACACCCCTCCGGACTCGATCGTCACGGGTATCCCGGCGACATTCCGTCATCGCGACTCGCGCCGTGAGACGCAGCCCGCGGTGGATCCCGCCGAATACGTGGATCCCGCCATCTACATCTAGCGCGTCCTGACGTCCAGGACGCCCGGCCCCTTTCCGGGCCGGAACGCAGGAAGCCCCGGACCGAGGTCCGGGGCTTCCTGCGTCGGGTGACCGTCAGTGGGTGTCGACGGCCTCGATCTCGGACTTGTCCTCGCCCCACAGGGTGTGGAAGGTGCCCTCGATGTCGACACGGTTGTAGGTGTGGGCGCCGAACAGGTCGCGGAGGCCCTGCGTGAGGGCGGCCGGGAGGCGCTTGCGGCGCAGGCCGTCGTAGTAGGCCAGCGACGCCGAGAAGACCGGCACCGGGATGCCCAGCTGGACGGCGGTCGCCACCACGCGGCGCCAGGCCGGTACCGCGCCGGCGATCGCCTCGGCGAACGCGGGGGCCAGCAGCAGGTTGGCCGGGCGGCCCTCGCCCGCGTAGGCCTTCATGATGTCGTCGAGCAGTTCGGCCCGGATGATGCAGCCTGCACGCCACAGCGACGCGATCTCATCGAGCCTGAGCTCCCAGCCGTACTCCTTCGCCGCCGCCGTGAGCATGTCGATGCCCTGCGCGTAGCTGACCAGCTTCGAGGCGTAGAGCGCGAGCCGGACGTCCTCGACGAAGGTGTCCGGCAGGTCGACGGTCCCCTCGTGGCCCTGCAGGATGTCCTGGGCCTGGAGGCGCTGCTCGAGCTGCGAGGACAGCGCGCGCGCGAACACGGACTCGGCGATACCCGACGTCGGGCTGCCCAGTTCCAGCGCCGACACCACGGTCCAGCGGCCGGTCCCCTTCTGGCCGGCCGCGTCGACGACGACGTCGACGAAGGGCTTGCCCGTGCGCTGGTCGGTGTGCCCGAGGACCTCGGCGGTGATCTCGATGAGGAAGGAGGACAGCGTGCCGCTGTTCCAGTCCGTGAAGATCTTCGCCTGGTCCGCCGGTTCGATCCCGGCACCCGAGCGGAGGAGGTCGAAGGCCTCGCCGATGACCTGCATGTCCGCGTACTCGATGCCGTTGTGCACCATCTTCACGAAGTGGCCGGCGCCGTCCGTGCCGATCCAGCGGCAGCACGGCTCGCCGTTGTACTTCGCGGAGATCTTCTCGAGCATCGGGCCGAGGGAGTCGTAGGACTCACGGGAGCCGCCGGGCATGATCGACGGGCCGAGGAGTGCGCCCTCCTCGCCGCCCGACACCCCGACGCCGACGAAGTGCAGGTCGTGCCGGGACAGGGCCGCCTCACGGCGCCGCGTGTCCTCGTAGTGCGAGTTGCCGCCGTCGATCACGATGTCGCCGGGTTCGAGGAGAGGGGTGAGCTGGTCGATCACCGAGTCCACGGGCTTGCCCGCCTTCACCATGATGAGCACGCGGCGGGGCTTCTCGAGGGAGTCGACGAGCTCCTGCAGCGTCTCGGTCCGGATGAACTCGCCGTCGCCGCTGTGCTTCTGCAGCAACGCGTCCGTCTTCTCCACCGACCTGTTGTGCAGGGCCACCGTGTAGCCGTTGCGGGCGAGGTTCCGGGCGAGGTTCGCCCCCATCACTGCCAGGCCTGTGACGCCGATCTGTGCGCTCAATGTGTTCTCCGTCGTTAGTCTGCTGGATGCAGATCGCTGCATCTACCGGTGCTTCGGGCGTTCCCACGCCGGCCATCCGGTCGCTTTCACACTATTACCGTGCGCGCACCGGCCGCCAGAGAAGCCCCCGCATGCCGCGTTTTGTGTCCTGGGCGGCTCCCACCGGTAGCGTGTCCGACGCGACAGCCTCCCGGCTGGGTCGCTGGCGCCATCCGTGAAAGAATGGTAAGGATGTCCGACGTTACGGTAACCCCCGCCCTTGCCCCGACCGCTTCCGCGCGCCCCCAGGTGCGGCCCGAAGTGGAGGGTGCGCAGCCGATCGTCTCGAGCGACGGCCGGCCCCTGCTGCAGTTCAAGTCCCCGAGGGTCAGCCAGCCGCCGGTGCACCTCGCGGACCTCACGCTCGCCGAACGCCAGGACCGCCTGAAGGAACTGGGCCACCCGGGCTTCCGCGCCAAGCAGCTGTCGACGCACTACTTCACGCACTACACCACGGACCCGGCGGCGATGAGCGACCTGCCGAAGGCGGGCCGCGAGGAGCTGGTCTCGGCGATGTTCCCGCCGCTGCTCACCGAGGTGAAGCGGCTGACCACGGACAACGGCGACACCATCAAGTTCCTCTGGCGCCTCTTCGACGGTGCGCTCGTGGAGTCGGTCCTCATGCGCTATCCCGGGCGCGTGACACTCTGCGTGTCCTCGCAGGCCGGGTGCGGCATGAACTGCCCGTTCTGCGCCACCGGCCAGGCCGGTCTGACCCGCAACATGTCGACGGCGGAGATCGTCGACCAGGTCGTCGCCGCGAACCGCGCGCTCGCCGAGGGCGCGCTGGGCGACCTGCGCACGGACGGCGGGCACGATGCCGACCGTGTCACCAATATCGTCTTCATGGGCATGGGTGAGCCCCTGGCGAACTACAAGCGCGTCATGGGCGCGCTGCACCGCTTCGTCGACGACTCCCCCGAAGGCCTCGGCATGTCGGCCCGCAACATCACGGTCTCCACCGTGGGTCTCGTGCCGGCCATCAACAAGCTCGCGGCCGAATCGTTGCCGGTCACCTTCGCGCTCTCCCTCCACGCTCCCGACGACGAGCTCCGCGACGAGCTGATCCCCGTCAACACCCGCTGGAAGGTGGACGAGGCCCTCGACGCCGCCTACAACTACTACCGCACCACGGGCCGGCGCGTGAGCATCGAGTACGCGCTGATCAAGGACATGAACGACCACGCCTGGCGCGCCGACCTGCTGGCGAAGAAGCTCAACCAGCGCGGCCGCGGCTGGGTGCACGTCAACCCGATCCCGCTCAACCCCACGCCCGGCTCCATCTGGACGGCGTCCGAGAAGAGCGTGTCGACCGAGTTCATCAACCGCCTCCGCGCCGCCGGCATCCCGACCACGCTGCGCGACACCCGCGGCAAGGAGATCGACGGAGCCTGCGGGCAGCTCGCCGCCGGCGAGTAGCAGGTGGCCGGATTGGCGGAACACCGCGGGCGGCCGGTATAGTCGTCCCTCGTGATGCAGCCGTCCGGCAGTCGCCGGACGGGCGGATCGCAGGACGAGGGTCTTTAGCTCAGCTGGTAGAGCGCCACGTTTACACCGTGGATGTCATCGGTTCGATCCCGGTAGGACCCACCACGAGAAACCCCGCCATTCCCAGGGCAGATGTCCGGAAGGGCGGGGTTTCCTGCTGTCCGGGCACTCCGGCCAGGGGGGCGTGCACGATCAGCCGGCGCGCGGCATCCCGAGGGACAGGCGCGACAGCGGCGTCCGGTGGAGGATCAGGGCCACAGCCCACGGCAGGACCAGCGCGAGCACCAGTACCCGGTACGACCGCTCGGCGTCCGGTACGTCGAGCAGCCAGAGGACGTACGTGTGGGTCAGCACGACCATCAGGCAGCCCGCAGCGAGCCTCCCCGACACGGCATGCACCCAGCCGGGCAGCAGGGGGAACAGGCCCTCGAGCATCAGGAGCAGGCCCACGCCGATCAGCACCGCGACGGCGACCCCGAGGACCGGCGTGCCCAGCTCGCCGTACTTCATGTCCAGAGGCGCCGACACCCCGGCGATGACCGGCGCCGCGCCCGCGGCGAGGCACACCGCGCCGACCCGGATCGGCGCCTCCACCCGGCTGCGGAGGTGCTGCAGTCCCTGGCCCGCGAGCATGAAGACGAGCGCGCCGCCGGCCACACCGAGCGACATGGGCAGCGGGGCGAGGACCTCCTGGAAAAGGTCGGTGATGATCGCGAGACCGGCGATGAGCACTATCCGGAGGACGAGGGTCGCACGCTCGAGGACCCGGAACAGGACGGCCGAGAGGAACAGCGCCGGCATGAACCAGTACGCGCCGAACGGTCCTGCGTTGAGGGACCCGCCCAGGAGGGGCAGGATCACCGCCTCGGGAGTCAGCGTCCCGCGGTACCGATGGATGGCGACGTGGACGATCAGCGTCACGACCAGCCAGGCGAAGAACGGCGTCATGATCGTCCCGAAGCGCTTCTTCGCCTCCGTCACGGACGCCCCTCGGGTACCAGGTTCCCGGGCCTTCCAGAGGTACCCGGACAACAGGAAGAACGCGGGGACGTGCCAGGTGTAGAGTCCGGCGTCGACGAGCGGGCCCGACCAGACGTGCCCGGCGACGACCCCGACGACCGCGAGAACCCGCAGGCCGTCGATGGCCCCGGAGCGGACCGCTCGTGCGTCCGGTGTCGGTGCGCCGGGTATCGGCGCGCGCAGGGTCGTCAAACACTCCTCCACGGTCGGACGAATGGGTATGGCTCCAAGCGTGGCCCGGCCGGCGATCGGAGGCCACTCCCGACGGCCGGCGACGGGAGGTGGCGCTTTCGTGGACGGCATGGTTCACGGTGCCGTCCGCCCGAGGTCCCGCAGGACGTCTAGCCCTGCACCTCCAGGATGCCGACCGGCTTCCCGTGCGCGAAGGTCACGACATAGTCCTGACCCATGATCGTGACGGTGCACTGGAATGCCCCGGTGGTGCGGCAGTCGTCCCCCTGGTCCGGCGCCGTCCCGGGCTCCTCGAAGATCGGTTCCAGCAGCTCGGGGTCGATCCCCGGTGGCGTGGGCTCGTGGAAGGGGAGGGAGCCGGGCGGGATGCAGGTATAGGGATCGGCCGGATCCGTCCACCAGGCGCCGGCCTCCGTGATCGGGCACTGAGGGTAGGGCGGTGCAGGGAGATCCTCTGGAGGCAGGTCGCCGCCCCTCCCGCTGCCCGACGGACGGGGAGCCGGGGACGGCAGCGGACCGGTCTCCGCAGCGGGCGCGACGGGCAGGGCTCCGTCAGCGCCCTCCTGCACGCCCTCCTGCACGCCGGCCGGCGACGGCGCTTCGGCCGCAGGGGCCTGCACGGCCGGCGGCACGTCCTCCGCCGCCTGGCTCCCGGGCTCCATCAGCAGGGGTTGGCCGGCGATGACCGCCGCAGTGCCGAGAGCGATGAGAAGAGACCTAGTCGAAGAACGCATTTTCCACCCCGGTTGAGAGACCAATGGGTTGAACCTATGACGCCCGGGGAGGTCCGGAAAACAGTAGTACCTACTCGGTTTCCCCTCGAACTACTCGCGCCGGGGGTGGATAATCCCCTGGCCCTGCCCGAGGTCCGGCAACTGGCGAGCGAGGAAGTCCAGGGCTTCCGAGACGCCCGCCTCGATCTTCAGCGACGCGAATTCGTCGCCCCTCGTGGGCCCCCGGTTGATGATCACCACCGGCTTGCCCGCCTTCGCCGCGTGGCGGACGAACCGCAGCCCGCTCATGACGGTCAGCGAGGACCCGGCGACGAGCAGCGCGCCGGCGTCGTCGACCATCGCGTAGGCCTCCGCGACGCGGCCCTTGGGCACGTTCTCCCCGAAGTACACGAAGTCAGGCTTCAGCATCCCGCCGCAGACCGGGCAGGGGGCCATCACGAAGTCGCCCGTCTCGTCGACGTCGGCGTCGGCATCCGGCGCGACATCCCCGGCATCCGACTCCCGCTCGAGATAGCCGGGGTTCAGCCCCTCGAGGATCTCGGCGATCCGCGACCGTGCGAAGGTGGACGCGCACTGCAGGCAGACGACGCGGTCGAAGGTGCCGTGCAGGTCGATGACGTTCAGGCTTCCCGCCGAGGAGTGGAGCCTGTCGACGTTCTGCGTGATCAGGCCCGACAGCAGGTTCCGCTGCTCCAGCAGCGCGACGGCGGCGTGGCCTGCGTTGGGGTCCGCCCGGCGGAGGTGCCGCCAGCCCACGTGGTTGCGGGCCCAGTACCTGCGTCGCAGTGCCTCGTCCCCGACGAACTGCTGGTAGGTCATGGGGCTGCGCGGTACCGACTCCGGCCCGCGGTAGTCCGGGATGCCCGAGTCCGTGCTCAGGCCCGCCCCAGTCAGGACGGCGAGCCGGTGACCGCCCAGCAGGGCGACGGCCCGGTCGAGGAGCAGGCGTTCCTCCTGCCCGAGCGGGGCGAGGCCCTCCGCGGGCGCCGTGCTCACGAAGCCCGTCAGGCCGAGGCCCGGGTTGGAGGCGGGTCCGGGCAGGTCGTCCGGCGGACGGCCGGACCCGGCGGTCACAGGGCGGCTTCGACCGAGCTCAGCGCGCGGGCGTAGTCCGCGATGGGCCTCCCCTGCCCGTGGGGCGAGGAGACGGCCGCACGGACGACCCCGGAGCCGTCCAGGACGTAGCTGATGCGTTCGGCGTAACCGTGGACCTCGTCGAAGGCGTCGAAGGCCCGTGTGACGGTCCCGTGGGGCCAGAAATCGGCCAGGAGGTCGAAGGAGATGTCGTTGGCGTCGGCGAAGGCGCGCAGCGTGTACTTGTGGTCGACCGACACGGCGACGAGGCTCACACCTGCGGCGTCGAAGAGGTCGAGGTTGTCCCGCAGTTGGCCGAGCTCGTCGGTGCAGACCCGGGAGAAGGCGAAGGGGAAGAAGACGACGACCGCGCCGCCGACCAGGGAAGCTCTCTCGACGGTCTCGCCGAACTGGTTCGCGAGCGTGAATTCAGGAGCGACGGCCCCTACGTCCAGTGCCACACCTACTGCTTCCGTCGGCTGACGAGCCGCGTCGCCGACCATTCCCTCGAGACGCCGGCCGACGACGTCGAGTGCAGGCCGGCGGTGGGGGCTGCCTCCTGCACGTCCGCGGGCGAGACATAGCCAGGGCGGCCGGACTTGGGGGTGAGCAGCCATACGACGCCCGAGGCGCCCAGCGAGGTCAGGGCATCCACGAGGGCGTCCACGAGGTCTCCGTCACCGTTCCGCCACCACAGGATGACGCCGTCGACGACGTCCTGGTCGTCCTCGGTGAGCAGTTCGGACCCCACACCCCCCTCGAGGTTCTCCCGGAAGTCGAAGTCGACGTCGTCGTCGTATCCGAGCTCCTGAACGAGGTCTCCGTTCTTGAAACCCAACTTGCCTGCCACGTTGACCGCAGTGGCGGCTTCAGCCTCGCTCACTTAGCTCCTCCTGAAAAGACGGGACTGTCGCGTGACGGGCCCTCGTATGGATGTACATGCCTACCAGCCAACACCCTTATGCGCCAAGCATCAAGCCAGTCAACGGATTTGGACGGCCCGCGGCCCCGTGCCCGGGCGGGCGGACGACGTGTGTGCAAGCCCTCGGCGTAATCTGCCCCGAGTCCCCGCTCCTGCTACGCACTGACCGCACGGCGGCGATAGAGTGAGGCGGTATATGGCCGCGGTGCTAGCGCCGGGCTTGCATCTCTGCGCGGGCCCAACGAGCCGTGCGCAGGCATTAAGCGACACGGACAAGATCCGTGGAAGTGGAGAGATATCGCGTGGCTGCAGAACAAGGTACGGCGGATATTCTGAGCGGTCTGACGGTCGGCAAGCCCGACGGTGATCCCGAGGAGACCGCGGAGTGGATCGAATCCCTCGACCAGCTGATCAGCACCCAGGGCACCGAGCGCGCGCAGTACATCATGCGCTCGTTGCTGCAGCGTGCAGGTGCGCAGTCCGTGGGCGTGCCCATGGTCACGACGACGGACTACGTCAACACGATCCCCGCGGATCAGGAACCCGAGTTCCCGGGCGACGAGGAGATCGAACGCAAGTACCGCGCATGGTTGCGCTGGAACGCGGCCGTCATGGTGCACCGCGCGCAGCGCCCGGAGATCGGCGTCGGCGGGCACATCTCGACCTACGCCGGCGCGGCGACGCTGTACGAGGTGGGCTTCAACCACTTCTTCAAGGGCAAGGACCACCCGAGCGGCGGCGACCAGGTGTTCTTCCAGGGTCACGCCTCCCCCGGGATGTACGCGCGGGCGTATCTGGAAGGGCGCCTCACGGAGGAGGACCTGGACGGGTTCCGGCAGGAGAAGTCGAAGGAGGGCCACGCGCTGTCCTCCTATCCCCACCCCCGTCTCATGCCGGACTTCTGGGAGTTTCCGACGGTCTCCATGGGCATCGGCCCCATGAACGCCATCTACCAGGCGCAGTCCAACCGCTACCTGCACAACCGCGGCTTCAAGGACACCGCCGACCAGCAGGTCTGGGCGTTCCTCGGCGACGGTGAGATGGACGAGCCCGAGTCGCGCGGCTTGCTCCAGCTCGCCGCGAACGAGAAGCTCGACAACCTGAACTTCGTGATCAACTGCAACCTGCAGCGGCTCGACGGACCCGTCCGCGGCAACGGCAAGATCATGCAGGAGCTCGAGGCGTTCTTCCGCGGTGCGGGCTGGAACGTCATCAAGGTCGTCTGGGGGCGCGAGTGGGACGCGCTGCTCGAGAAGGACAAGGACGGTGCCCTGGTCGACATCATGAACCAGACGCCCGACGGCGACTACCAGACGTACAAGGCCGAGTCCGGCGGGTTCGTCCGCGACCACTTCTTCGGCAAGTCGCCGGAGACCAAGGCGATGGTCGAGGACCTCTCCGACGACGAGATCTGGAAGCTCAAGCGCGGCGGGCACGACTACCGCAAGGTCTACGCGGCCTACAAGGCGGCCACGGAGTTCAAGGGCAAGCCGACCGTCATCCTCGCGAAGACGGTCAAGGGGTACGGCCTCGGCCCGCACTTCGAGGGCCGCAACGCGACCCACCAGATGAAGAAGCTGACGAACGAGGACCTCAAGGCGTTCCGCGACCACCTGCGTATCCCGGTCACGGACGAGCAGATCGACGACGACCTCTACAATGCGCCGTACTACCACCCGGGCGCCGACGCGCCCGAGATCAAGTACCTGATGGAGCGCCGCCGTGAACTCGGCGGCTTCGTGCCGGAGCGGCGCACCAAGCACGCCGACATCGTCCTGCCCGGTGACAAGGCGTACGAGACGGCCAAGCGCGGATCCGGCAAGCAGATGGCCGCGACCACCATGGCGTTCGTGCGCATCCTGAAGGACCTCATGCGGGACAAGGAGTTCGGCAAGCGGATCGTGCCGATCATCCCGGACGAGGCGCGGACCTTCGGCATGGACTCGTTCTTCCCGACGGCGAAGATCTACAACCCGAACGGGCAGAACTACCTGTCGGTGGACCGTGACCTGGTCCTCGCGTACAAGGAGTCCATCCAGGGTCAGATCCTGCACGCCGGCATCAACGAGGCCGGGTCCATGGCGGCGTTCACCGCCGCCGGCACGGCCTACGCCACGCAGGGCCAGCCGCTCATCCCGATCTACGTCTTCTACTCGATGTTCGGCTTCCAGCGCACGGGCGACTCCATCTGGGCCGCTGCGGACCAGATGTCGCGCGGCTTCATCATCGGGGCGACGGCCGGCCGGACCACGCTGACCGGCGAGGGGCTGCAGCACGCCGACGGCCATTCGCCGATCCTGGCGTCGACGAACCCCGCCGTGATCACCTACGACCCGGCATTCGGGTACGAGATCGGGCACATCGTCCGCGACGGCCTGAACCGGATGTACGGGGACATCGGCGACGAGCCGGAATCCTCCCGCAACGTCATGTACTACATCACCGTGTACAACGAGCCCTTCGTGCAGCCGGCCGAGCCCGAGGAACTCGACGTCGACGGACTGCTGAAGGGCATTTACCTGCTGAAGCCCGCGAAGGTGGACGGGCCGCGCACGCAGCTGCTCGCCTCCGGCGTGGCCGTCCCGTGGGCGCTCGAAGCGCAGAAGATCCTGGCGAAGGACTGGGGTGTCTCGGCCGACGTCTGGTCCGTGACGTCCTGGAACGAACTGCGCCGCGACGGCCTCGAGGCCGAGGAAGATGCCTTCCTCAACCCCGGCGCCGAGGCCCGCAAGCCGTTCGTCACGCAACAGCTCGAGGGCGCGACAGGTCCGATCGTCGCGGTCTCGGACTTCATGAAGGCCGTCCCGGACCAGATCCGCCAGTTCCTGCCGAACGAGTTCGCGACGCTCGGCGCCGACGGATTCGGTTTCTCGGACACGCGTGCCGCGGCGCGCCGGTTCTTCAAGATCGACAGCCACTCCGTCGTCGTCCGCGCGCTGGAGATGCTCGCCCGCCGTGGCGAGGTCGACGCGAACGCCCCCAAGGAGGCGATCGAGAAGTACCGCCTGCTCGACGTGAACGCCGGGACCACCGGCAACGCCGGCGGCGACTCCTAGCACCGCCACCCCGCCCGGGGGCGACGGCGGGAGCAGCCCAGCGCTGCTCCCGCCGTCGCCTTTTTTGTAGCTCCTCCACAAATGTGGGAGGACGGCACCGAGACCGTATGCTCGGAGGATGCCGCAGCCCGAAGACGTCCCCGGTAGCGCCCGGAGCGCCCCGGGAGCCACCAACGCGGGACCCGCGCCGGCGGACCCGGCCACCGTCGAGAAGTTGCGGGCCACGATCGGCTCCCTCTCGACGGCGACCCTCAGGCAGCTCGACGCGGACCTTCCGTGGTATCGCGGGCTCCGCGCGGACGAGCGGTCGGCGCTCGGCATGGTGGCCCAGAAGGGCATCGCCTCCTTCGTCAACTGGTACCAGAAGCCCGTCTCCCCGGCGTGGGTGCTCAGCGACGTCTTCGGCACGGCCCCGACGGAACTGACCCGGTCGATCAGCCTGCAGAAGGCCCTGCAGCTCATCCGCGTGGTGGTGCAGGTCGTCGAGGACCACGTGCCGTTCCTGGCCCCCGCGGCCGATCAGGGCCCGCTGCGGGAGGCCGTGCTCCGCTACTCGCGGGAGGTGGCGTTCGCCGCGGCCGACGTCTATGCGCGCGCGGCGGAGACCCGGGGATCCTGGGACACCCGCCTCGAGGCCCTCGTCGTCGACGCGATCCTCCGCGGTGAGAGCTCCGACGCACTCCGTTCACGCATCGCCGCCGTCGGGTGGAAGTCGCAGGCCCGCATCACGGTCATGGTGGGCAGCGCCCCGCAGGAGCCCGACGCGGGCTTCCTCAACGAGCTCCGGCGCGTCACCGGCCGGCTCGCCGAGGACGTCCTCGTCGGCATCCAGGGCGAACGGCTCATCCTCGTCCTGGGCGGTGTCCGGGACCCGGCCAAGGCATACCCGAGGATCACCGAGCTGTTCGGCGCCGGCGCCGTCGTCCTCGGTCCCGAGGCGGAGTCGCTCGTCGAGGCGAGCACCTCCGCCCAGGCCGCCTTCGCGGGGCTCACTGCCGCCCGCGCGTGGCCCGGGGCACCCCGTCCCGTCTCCTCCGAGGACCTGTGGCCCGAGCGCGTGATGTCCGGCGACGACACCGCGCGCCGGGCCCTGGTCCGCACCATCTACCGCCCCCTCCTGGCCGCCTCCAACGGCCTCGAGCAGACCCTCTCCGCCTACCTCGCCCTCGGCTCCTCCCTGGAAGCGACGTCCAGGTCCCTCTTCGTCCATGCGAACACGGTCAGGTATCGTCTCCGCCGCGTCTGCGACGTGACCGGCTGGGACCCGTTGGTCGCGCGGGAGGCATTCGTCCTGCAGACGGCGCTCGTGGTCGGGCGCCTCTCGGCCCCGTCGCCGCCGGTCGCCGCACCGGGCGGAGGGCCAGCGGGCGGTACACCACGTGCTGCGCGGCCGACCGGTGCACGCAGCTCCGGAGCAGCAGCCGTCGACTTCGCCGGAGACTTGTAGACTTCCTACAACACGGCACAGCCAGCTTGGTTCAGCCGAACACCCGATAATGCCCCGACGATTTGGAAAGCTGGAACAGTGCTTGCAATCGCCTGCCCCGGACAGGGCTCACAGACCCCGGGCTTCCTGAGCCCCTGGCTCGAGCTCCCCGGGGTCCGCAGCCACCTGGAGCTGCTCAGCGACCGCGCCGGCACGGACCTGGTGCGGCACGGCACCGCCTCCGACGAGGAGACCATCAAGGACACGGCGGTCGCCCAGCCCCTCATCGTCGCGGCGGGCCTGGTGACGGCACGCGTGCTCCTCGGGGGCCGTGCGCTGACCGCCGCCACCGTCGTCGCCGGGCACTCGGTCGGAGAGCTCACCGCCTCGGCCGTGGCGGGAGCGCTCACCGAGGACGACGCCGTCACCTTCGTCCGTGTGCGCGCCACGGCGATGGCGGAAGCTGCCGCCGCCCGGCCGACGGGCATGAGCGCCGTCCTCGGCGGTGACGCCGGCGAGGTCGCGGACCGGCTCGCCGAACTGGGCCTCACCGCCGCCAATGCGAACGGCGGCGGCCAGGTCGTCGCTGCCGGGACGCTGGAGCAGCTCGGCGAGCTCGCCGCGGATCCCCCGGCCAGGGCGCGCGTCATCGCCCTGAAGGTCGCGGGCGCGTTCCACACCGGCCACATGTCTCCCGCCGTCACGGCGCTCGAGGCGCTGCGGCCCTCGCTCGTACCGGCAGACCCCGTGGCCACGCTGATGTCCAACCACGACGGGCTGCCCGTCGCCACCGGGGAGGGCAACCTCGACAGCCTGATCGCGCAGGTCTCCCGCCCCGTCCGCTGGGACCTGTGCATGGAGTCGATGCAGTCCATGGGCGTCACCGGGATGATCGAGCTGTCCCCCGCAGGAACACTGACGGGGCTGGCGAAACGCGGAATGCGCGGCACGGCGACGCTCGCCGTAAAATCGCCCGAGGACCTGGACGCCGCCCGCAGCTTCATCGAGGAGCACTCGCGGACCACGGACCTCGATCCGTCCCTTACCTCCGAAGGACCCCAGTGAGCATCACCGCCCTCAAGCAAGCCCCCCTCCGCGAGCACACGCGTATCCTCGGCGTCGGCGCCTACCGCCCCGGGATCATCGTCACCAACGACGACGTCTGCCAGTGGATCGACTCCTCCGACGAGTGGATCCGGCAGCGCACCGGGATCGTCACCCGCCATCGCGCGCCCCGCGACGTGAGCGTCATCGACATGGCGGAGGCGGCGTCCCGGGAGGCGCTCACGTCCGCGGGCATCGATGCGTCGCAGATCGGTGCCGTGCTCGTGTCCACGGTGACCCACCCCTACGCCACCCCCTCCGCGGCCGCACAGCTGGCCGACCGCCTCGGGGCCACGCCGGCACCGGCCTACGACATCTCGGCCGCCTGCGCGGGCTACTGCTACGGCATCGCCCAGGGTGATGCCCTGGTCCATGCCGGGACGGCCGACTACGTGCTCGTCGTCGGGGTGGAGAAGCTGTCCGACTTCATCGACAACGCGGACCGCACCATCTCCTTCCTCCTCGGCGACGGCGCGGGCGCCGTCGTCATCGGGCCCGGCGACTCCGCGGGCATCGGCCCGTCCGTGTGGGGCTCCGACGGCAGCAAGCACGAGGCGATCCGGATGACCCGCTCCCTGCTGGACGTGCGCGACTTCGCGATGGGCGCCGTGACGACCGACGCGGAGGCCGAGGCGGACGGCGATGCCGGACAGGAGAGCCTGTGGCCCACCATGCGCCAGGACGGACCGTCCGTGTTCCGCTGGGCCGTCTGGGAGATGGCGAAGGTCGCCCAGCAGGCGCTCGACGCCGCGGGTATCACCGCGGACGATCTCGCGGTGTTCCTCCCCCACCAGGCGAACATCCGTATCATCGATGAGATGGTGAAGCAGCTGAACCTGCCCGAGCACGTGTACGTCGCACGGGACATCGTGGATGCCGGCAACACCTCCGCGGCCTCCATCCCCCTCGCCATGCATCGCACCCTGAAGGAGCAGCCCGCGCTCAGCGGCAAGCTCGCCCTGCAGATCGGCTTCGGAGCCGGTCTCGTGTTCGGGGCGCAGGTCGTGGTCCTTCCCTAGTTTTCAAGCCCAGAGCGCGCAACGCGGTCTGCCCATCCCCGCCGGTCATCCGGCAAGAACAGAAAAGGAGCCACCATGGCTAGCAACGAAGAAATCCTGGCCGGACTGGCCGAGATCGTCAACGAGGAGACGGGACTCGCTCCCGAGTCCGTGGAGATGGACAAGTCCTTCACCGACGACCTCGACATCGACTCCATCTCGATGATGACCATCGTCGTCAACGCCGAGGAGAAGTTCGGCGTGCGCATCCCGGACGAAGAGGTCAAGAACCTGAAGACCGTCGGCGACGCCGTCACCTTCATCTCGGGCGCCCAGGCCTAGTTCCTGCAGTTCCCGGCGCTGCGGCCGCCCCCGGTGTTCCCGCCGTGGGCGGCCGCAGCCGTCAACTCCTCGCCCGGTGCCGCCGGCGCCCCAGCTTCGAAAGAGTGACCATGCCACGCAAAGTCGTCATCACCGGACTCGGTGCAACCACCCCCATCGGAGGGGATGTCCCCACCATGTGGGCCAACTCCCTCAAGGGCGTCTCGGGAGCGCGGACCATCGAGGCCGACTGGGTCGCGAAGTACGAGCTGCCGGTGACCTTCGCCGCCCAGATCTCCACACCCGCGTCGGAGGTCCTCGCCCGCGTCGAGGCGAAGCGCATGGATCCCTCCACGCAGTTCGCCGTCGTCGCCTCCCGTGAGGCGTGGCGCGACTCTGGCATCGAGGACGTCGACAAGGACCGCCTCGCAGTGGCCTTCGCGACCGGCATCGGCGGCGTGTGGACGCTGCTCGACGCGTGGGACACCCTGCGCGACAAGGGCCCCCGCAGGGTCCTGCCCATGACGGTACCGATGCTGATGCCGAACGGCCCCGCCGCGGCCGTCAGCCTCGACCTCGGCGCGCGCGCCGGAGCGCACACGCCGGTGTCGGCCTGTGCCTCGGGTACCGAGGCGCTCCACCAGGGCCTCGAACTCATCCGGTCCGGCAAGGCGGACGTCGTGGTGTGCGGCGGCGCCGAGGCGGCGATCCACCCGATGCCCATCGCGGCCTTCGCGGCCATGCAGGCGCTGTCCCGGCGGAACGACGAGCCCGAACTCGCCTCGCGCCCCTACGACACGGCCCGTGACGGATTCGTCATGGGCGAGGGCGCCGGAGCCCTCGTCCTCGAGGCCGAGGAACACGCCCTGGCCCGCGGAGCTCGCATCTACGCCGAGCTCGGGGGCACATCGGTCACCGCCGACGCCTACCACATCACCGCACCGGACCCCCAGGGACTGGGGGCCACCCGCGCACTCAAGGCCGCCCTGTTCGATGCCCGGGCCCAGGCGGAGGACGTGGTGCACGTCAACGCGCACGCGACCTCCACCCCGGTCGGGGACAAGCCCGAGTACACGGCCCTGAAGGCCGCGCTCGGTGCCCACATCGACCAGGTCGCGGTGTCGGCGACGAAGTCGCAGACGGGTCACCTCCTCGGAGCCTCCGGTGCGGTCGAGGCCGTCATGACCGTCCTGGCGATCTACGAACGGAAGGCCCCGGTGACGATCAACCTCGACAACCAGGACCCCGAGATCCCCCTCGACGTCGTCACGACGGCGCGCGATCTGCCCTCCGGCGACATCGTGGCGCTCAGCAACTCGTTCGGCTTCGGCGGCCACAACGCCGTCATCGTGCTCCGCAACGTCTGACCGGCGGTTCACGGAGAAGGGCGCCACCCCGGGGTGGCGCCCTTCTCCGTGCGCACTGCGTGTCGTGCTTCCTCGTCGCCGGGTCCTGGGCGGCGGGCGATCTGGCCGGGGGTCAGCCGACCTGGTGGAGCCAACGCACGGGAGCGCCCTCGGCGGCGTGCCTGAAGGGTTCGAGCTCCTCGTCCCAGGACTCCCCCAGCGCGAGGGACAGCTCGTGGTAGACCGCTGCCGGGTCGCCGGCTCCGGCCTCGTAGGCGTAGCGGATGCGGTCCTCCGTCACCATGATGTTGCCGTGGACGTCCGTGGTGGCGTGGAAGATCCCCAGCTCGGGTGTGTGGGACCAGCGGCCTCCGTCGGCTCCGGCGCTCTGCTCCTCGGTGACCTCGTACCGGAGATGCGCCCAGCCGCGGAGGGCGGAGGCGAGTTGTGCGCCCGTGCCCTGCGGGCCGACCCAGGACAGCTCGGCCCGGAGCATTCCGGGCGCAGCAGGCTGCGCCGTCCACTCCATGTCGGTGCGCTTGTCCAGCACGGACCCGATCGCCCACTCGACATGAGGGCACAACGCAGTAGGGGCTGAGTGCACGTACAAGACACCGCGCGCCATCACAACAGACATTCCATCCTCCATAGCTGTAGGTACGTCTTCCCCAACGACCTTCAACGGATTATGGACTGTGCAGATGAGCGGGAACTTCACGAGACCCACCCGCACCTGAGGTGCGGGCTCGACCGAACTACTGCTTATTGTGCCGGACGGACGTGAATTTCGCCACTGTGTCCCGACGGCCCTCGGGAACGGCTCCCCGGGCACGTGCACGGGCTGTCGGCCGGGCCGAGGCGAGGCGGTCTGCTGCGCCTCACGCCCGCGGGTGCGCCTGCTCGTAGCTGCGCCGCAGGCGGTCGACCGAGACATGCGTGTAGAGCTGGGTCGTCGCGAGGCTCGAGTGGCCGAGCAGTTCCTGCACCGCCCTAAGGTCGGCGCCACCGTCCAGCAGGTGGGTGGCGGCGGTGTGCCGGAGGGCGTGCGGGCCACGGGCGGCGGTGTCGCCCAGGGCTTCGAGTGCCTCCCTGACCTGCGTGCGGACGGCACGCTGGTCGATGCGCCCACCGCGCCGGCCGAGGAACAGGGCCGGGCCACTCTTCTCCGTCAGCCATCGCGGGCGCCCGCGTCGGAGCCAGTCGTCGATGGCATGCGCCGCCGGGACACCGTAGGGGACGGTACGCTCCTTCGACCCCTTGCCCAGGACGAGGAGGGTCCGCCGCTCGGTGTCGATGTCGTCGACGTCGAGACCCACCAGTTCTCCGACCCGCACGCCCGTGCCGTACAGCACCTCGACCATCGCCCGCCGCTGGAGCTCGTGCGGATCCCCCTCCAGCATCCGATCCTCGAGGTCCTCGAACAGCGCACCGGTCTGGGGCCGGCTGAGGACGGCCGGCAGGGACCTGGTGCGCTTGGGTGATCGGAGGCGCAGTGCCGGATTCGCCTGGATCAGTTCCTCCCGCACCGCCCAGTCCATGAAGGCCCGCACCGAGGCGGCACGGCGTGCGATCGTGGCGCGGGACAGGCCGGCGGCGTCGAGCTCGCCGAGCCACGCCCTGAAGTGGCGGAGTTCCAGCCTGTCCAGGGCTGAGACTCCGGACCGCCCGGCATGGGCGAAGAAGAGCTGCAGGTCCTTGCGGTACGCGCGCACCGTGTGCGGGGACCGGTTGCGCTCCCGCGTCAGGTACTGCTCGAAGCCCTCTGCGGCAGCATCCAGCGCCTGCCCCTGCCCTGCGCCCTCGTATGTCATCGTCCCTCCGGTACCAGTATCCACGTCCGTTCCGGTCCCCGCGCAGGGGGCGGTCGGAGGGCACGAAGCCCTGGCCCGGCCCGTCAGGCACCGCCCTCGGCCGGAACGGGTACCGGACCCGATTCGAAGCCGAGCAGCGCCGTCTTGGTCTCCAGGCCCGCCGCGTAGCCGACGACGGCGCCGGTGCTGCTGACCACGCGGTGTCCGGGGACGATGATCGACACCGGGTTGACTCTCACGGCCGCCCCGATCGCGCGTCCCATCGCAGGGTTGCCCAGGTCGCCCGCGATGTCGCGGTAGCTGCGGCGCCGCCCGTAGGGGATGCGTCTGAGGGTGGCCCAGACGGCGAGCTGGAAGGCCGTGCCCTGCAGCTCGATCGGCACCTCGAACTCCCGGCGGAGACCCGCGAAGTACTCTCCCAGCTCCGCGGCCGCCTGCCGCAGGAGGGCGACGGTCGGATCCGGTGGTGGGGCGGGCTCGACCGGGACGGTCGGCGCATGGGCCTCCTGCGCGCTGTCGGGCAGGCGTACCGGCCACCCGAGCGAGGCCCGGGGAGGCACCGGGGTGTGGTCGCCGTGGTACAGGCCGACGATCGCCGCGGTGCCGGCGACGATGCGGAGCGCTCCGACCGGTGAAGGGATCTCGACGTGCCATCGCTCGTCCTCGGGCAGGCGGCTGGTGCTACTCATGGATGTCCTCCTGGTGATGCCGGCGGATCGGTAGGTGTGGGACGAGGTGCCGGATACCTGCGGTGTCCCCGCCTCGGCGGCGCTTCAGCCCTCCCGCCGGCGCCACCCCCCGGCGGCCCTGACGGCGAGGCCGGCGAGTTCGAGGCGGGCAAGCCCGCTGATGACGTCGCGCGTGGACAGGCCCGCGACCGACGACAGCTTGTCGACGGTCGTCGCGGCACGTCTCGGCAGACCGTCCAGGAGCAGCAGATCCGGGACCGCCAGGCCGTCCTGCTCCCGTGCGGGCGACGCAGCCTCCCTCTCCCGGTCTCCCGGTTCGCTGCCGAGAGGACCGGCGAGTTCGGCCACGTCGGCGGCGTCGCTGACGCACACCGCACTCCCGTCCCTGAGCAGGCGGTGGCACCCGGCGGAGTTGGCGGAATGCACCGAGCCCGGTACCGCGCCCACTGCGCGGCCCAGGCCCGCCGCGTGATGGGCCGTGTTGAGGGCGCCGGACCGCCATCGGGCCTCCACAACCACCGTTACCGCGCTCAGGGCCGCGATCAGCCTGTTCCGCTGCAGGAACCGCCACCTGGTGGGCGAGCTGCCGGGTGGGACCTCGGAGATCAGCAGACCGCTGTCCGCGACCCTCCTCAGCAGGTCCTCGTTGCCCGCCGGGTAGTACCTGTCGACCCCGCAGGCGAGGAGGGCGATGGTCGGTGGGAGCTCCCCGTCCTCCGACGAGGCGAGAGCTGCCCGATGCGCCCGGGCGTCGATGCCGTAGGCGCCACCCGAGACCACCGAGAACCCGCGGGTCGCGAGCCCGGCCGCGATCTCGTCCGTGACCGAATCGCCGTAGGCGGTGCTGTCCCTCGAGCCCACCAGAGCGGCCGTCCGGACCCGCTCCGGGATGTCCTTCCGACCCCGTACCCAGAGGCACAGCGGAGCAGCGAGTTGCAGATCGTCCAGGGCCTCCGGCCACCCCGCGGACTCGGGCGTGAGGAGCCGCCCGCCGAGCCGCTCCAGCGTCGCCAGGTCCCGCTCGGGAGCGAGGTCGCCGAGACGCGCGGCCCACCGGGACAGCCCGTCGTCGAGGGGGTCCCGGCGGCCGCCGGACGTCCCCAGGGCTTCCTGCAGCATGCGTCGGACCTGCGAGCCCGCCGTCAGGTCGCGCCGGGCGATGCGCAGCGCGTCGTCGGGACCGACGAGGGACACCAGCGTCGGTCCGACCGCGTCCGAGGGCTCGAAGAGCCGTGACAGGGCGGCCCTCGCGACCCGGGTGCCGGCCGCCCCGGTCACGCCGCACGCTCCTGGATCCGGAGACCCAGGGCTGTGCCGACGTCGTCCGCGTCCGGGCGGCCACGGCCGGCGAGATCGGAGATCGTCCACGCGACGCGGAGGACCCTGTCCCAGCCGCGTGCGCTCACGAGGTTGCGGTCGAGAGCCCGGTCGAGCGAAGCGGTCACGGTCCGCGGCAGGGCGAGGTCGCCCCGGAGGACGCGTCCCTGGACCTCGGCGTTCGTGGTGTGGTCCCAGCGGCGCAGCCTCTCCCGCTGGGCCGCCCGCGCCTCCGCCACGCGTGAGGCCACGACCGCGGACGACTCGGCGCTCGACCCTCCCCGGTAGTCCGCCAGGCTCACCCGGTGCACCGCGAGCTGCAGATCGACGCGGTCCAGCAGCGGCCCGGACAGGCGGTTGAAGTACCTCCGCCGCTGCTGGGCCGTGCACAGGCAGTCGATCCCCTTGCCGTTGGCCAGTCCGCAGGGACAGGGGTTGAGCGCGAGGACCAGCTGAAACCGCGCGGGGTAGGACGCCGTCCCGGAGGCACGGTGGAGGACGAGGCGACCACTCTCCAGCGGCTCCCGCAGCGCCTCGAGGACGCGGCGCTCGTACTCCGGCGCCTCGTCGAGGAACAGGATCCCGCGATGCGCTCTCGACGCGGCGCCGGGTCTCGGGATGCCACTGCCCCCGCCGATGATGGAGGCGGGGGTCGCGGTGTGGTGCGGGCTCTCGAACGGTGGCTTGCGGACCAGTTCGGTACAGTGCCGCTCGCCGCTCAGGCTGTGGATCGCCGTCACCTCCATCGCCTGGTCGTCCTCGAGGTCCGGCAGGATGCCCGGCAGCCGTTCCGCGAGCATGGTCTTCCCCGCGCCGGGCGGCCCGACCATGAGGAGGTGGTGGGACCCCGCCGCGGCGACCTCGAGCGCGAACCGGGCCTCCTGCTGGCCCGCGATTTCCGACAGGTCCTTCAGGGGTTCGGCCCGCACCACGGGGACGCCCGACTCGCAGCGGTCCACGGGGTCTGGCAGCCGCACCTGCGTGGCGTCGGCGCCGAAGACCAGGGCCACCTCGGCGAGCGTCCGGAAGGAACGGACCTCGGCCGTCGGCACGAGCGCCGCCTCGGCGGCGTTCTCCTCCGCCACGACGATGCTGTGATGCCCGGCGTCCACGGCGGCCATCACGGCCGGCAGGACTCCGCGCACGGGGCGGAGCCGACCGTCCAGGCCCAGCTCCGCCAGGAAGACCGTGGGGCCGCAGCCGCGGACGTCCCCTGCGGCGGACAGGGCCGACATGACGATCGCGAGGTCGAAGGCCGATCCGCGCTTCGGCAGTGAGGCCGGGATGAGGTTCACGGTGATCTTGCGCCGGCTGAGGGGGACGCCCGCATTCCGGGCCGCCGCCCGGATACGGTCCTTCGCCTCGTTGAGCGACGCATCGGGGAGGCCGAGCAGCACGAAGGCCGGCAGGGTCTGGCCGATGTCCGCCTCCACCTCGATGACGTGCCCGTTCATACCGACGAGGGACACCGCGTAGGTGCGGCCGAGCGCCATCAGATCACCGCCCGGACGTGCTCGATCCGCGGCGCCCCCGAGCCGTCGTCGAGCACTCCCACGGCGTCGATGCGGAAGCCGCTGAACCTCAGGTCGTGCGCCCGCGCCCACTTCGAGGCGAGCAGGTACAGCCTCGCGAGCTTGCCCGCGGTGATGGCTTCGAGCGGCTGTCCGAAGTCGTCGGAGCTCCGCGTCTTGACCTCGACGATCACGAGCGTGGACCCGTCGACCGCCACGAGGTCGATCTCCCCTGCAGGACACCGCCAGTTGCGGTCGACGATCGTCAGTCCCGCCTGCTCCAGAAAGTCGGCTGCCGTCGCTTCCCCGCGACGCGCCAGTTGATCCTTGGCCAGCATCGGCCTCACCTCCTCCACCAGACTCGTGGGGTCAGCGGCCGGCCGCAGGATCCGCGGCGCCTATGTGGACAACCTCGAGCCCGGGTACGCCAGGGCGGGCGGCGGCATGCCGACCGGCTCCGCGCAGCAGGCGCTCCCGGGCCGGATACGGTCGGAGGGCTGGTCCCAGCTCCGCCTCACCTCGTACCGTAGGAGGGCGGCGTGAGGACGCCGGCACGAGCCGAAGGAGGACACCATGGAGACGAGCGAATTCCCTCCCGACGGGAGCGACGCCGATCTGCTGGAACAGGGCGTTCCCGACGAAGCCGCCGATACGGCCTCCGGCGGAGAGATCGCGGGCGAGGGGACGGGCGGGTCGGAGGCCGACCGCCTCGAACAGGCTGCCGACGTCCCGAGCGACGGCGAGGAGGCCTTCCCCCACGGAGGGACGGACGACGACAGCCCCACCGCCTGACGGAGGAGCACAGCCACCGGAACGCCCGGCGACCCGATCCCGCGGCCCGGGACGACGCGCCGGACGTCAGTTGCCCAGCGTGCCGTCCTTCGGGAGCGCGATGTCGTCCGACTTCGACAGCTCCTCGACGTTCACGTCCTTGAACGTGATCACGCGGACGTTCTTCACGAAACGCGCCGAACGGTAGACGTCCCAGACCCAGGCGTCCTGCAGCGTCAGGTCGAAGTACACCTCGCCGTCGGCGGACCGGGCCTGCAGGTCCACGTTGTTCGCCAGATAGAACCTGCGCTCCGTCTCGACGACGTAACTGAAGAGCCCGACGACGTCCCGGTACTCGCGGTAGAGCTGCAGCTCCATGTCGGTTTCGTAGTTCTCAAGATCCTCGGCACTCATCCGTTCATCATCCTCCACTTTCGATGCGCGTCGCGTCAGGCCTGTCCGCGCTTCCCAGGCGCCACGTCTTCCGGTGGTACTCGCTCGGTCCGGCGACGTCGATCGCCGCCCGGTGCCCCTCGGTGGCGTACCCCTTGTTCCCGTCCCAGCCGAAGGCCGGATGGCTCGCGGCGAGCGACACCATCAGGGCGTCGCGTTCCACCTTCGCCAGGACGCTCGCGGCGGCGACGCTCAGGCACTTCAGGTCCGCCTTGATCCGCGTATGGACCGGGGCCGTGCAGCCCCCGGGCTCCACGGGGGCCGCACCGCCGTCGCCGGTCCCGAAGAGGAGTCCCTGGGCCCGGGCGGACAACCAGTCGTGGTTGCCGTCGAGGATGACCGCATCCGGCGTGACCGTCTCCAGGACGGTCGCCCACGCCCGGGACCCGGCGGCGCGGAGGGCGGCCATGAGCCCGAGCTCGTCGATCTCCGCCGCCGATGCGTGTCCCACGGCGCACGCGACGGACCAGCGGCGGATCCGGGGCACCAGCGCCTCACGCTGGGCCGGCAGGAGCAGCTTGCTGTCCCGCACACCGCGCAGACCGGTCGCGGCGTCGAGGTCGACGACGACGATCCCGACGGACACGGGCCCGGCCAGCGCTCCCCTGCCCACCTCGTCGCAGCCGGCGATGTACCGGTGCCCGTGGGCGGCGAAGGCCCGCTCGACGCCGAGGGTGGGCGCGGCGGAGCGCCTGCGCACTGTGCTCATGACCCTGCAGGCGTGGACGCCGTACCCTGGGGCTCGGGGACGCCGTCGAAGACGTCCGGGTGGTTGCCGAGGAACGCGATGCGGTCCAGGGGCCAGGCGATGACGGCGGCCTTGCCCTCGATGTCGTCGACGTCGACGAAGCCCTTGCCCTCCTTGTCCTGGTTGGCGCGGGAGTCCGCCGAGGCGTTCCGATGGTCCCCCATGACCCACACCTTGCCCTCGGGGACGACGACGTCGAACGGGAGGTCCGAGGGGGTGGCACCGGGGAAGAGATAGGGCTCGTCGAGCGGCTCACCGTTGACCGTGAGCAGGCCCTGGGCGTCGCAGCAGATGACGTGGTCGCCCGGGAGCCCGATGACCCGCTTGACGAGGTGCTGCTGCGACTCGTCCGGGGCGAGGCCGATGAAGATCAGCGCCTCCTTCAGCCAGCTGACCTGCGCCTCCGGCTGGGGCGGGAGCCAGCTCTCCGTGTCGCGGAAAACGACGATGTCCCCCCGCTGGAGGTCGAAGGGCTGCGGTACGAGCTGGTTGACGAAGATGCGGTCGTCGATCTCGAGGGTCTCCTCCATGGATCCGGACGGGATGAAGAACGCCCGGAACAGGAAGGTCTTGATGAGGAAGGACAGCACCAGCGCGATCACGACGATCGTGGCGATCTCCTTCAGCCACGCCCCGAAGCCGCGGTCGGCGTCCTTCCTGCCGCGCGGGGAGTCGCCGGACGCCTCGCCGGTCGGAGCGCCGCCGGCCTGCTCGAACGCGTGTGCTGCGGGTGCCTCGGGCCCCGTGGGCGACTTCCTGCGGAAGCTCCGTGCCATGTGAATGGTGTCCTCTGTGGTCGTGATACCCGGTGGCCAACCGCCGGGTGCGGTCCTGCTGGGCGTCCGTACCGCTAGGACGCCGTCGCGGGCCGGTCGATCGGAGCGAACCGGTCAAGTGGCCAGACTAGCTGAAAGGCCCGCCCGATGATCCGATCCTCGGCGATGAGCCCTCCGCCCGGCGCGCCGAGCAGCGACCGGGAATCCATGGACGCCGAGCGGTGGTCCCCGAGGAGCCACACGCGCCCGTCGGGGACGACGACGTCGAATCGGTCCTCGCTCGGTACGTCACCCGCGTGGACGTACGGCTCGTCGGTCGTCGTCCCGTTGACGCTCAGGCGTCCGTCGGCCGAGCAGCAGGTCACGCGGTCGCCGCCGACGCCGATCACGCGCTTGACGTACACGGTGTCGCTGCCGGTGAGTCCGAGCCACTGGCCCGCGGCCGCCACGACACGCTCGGGGACACTGCGGGGATCCGTGATGGGGTCGAACGAGCCGCGGCCGTCGAAGACGACGACGTCGCCGCGACGCACCGTACCCGGCGTGTCGTCCAGTTTGGTGACGAGCACCCGGTCGCCTTCGACGAGCAGCGGCTCCATGGACGCCGAGGGGATGAAGTACACGTCGACGAGGAAACCGCGGACGAGTCCACTGATGAGGGCTGCGACGACGACGGCGGAGAACACGAAACGCCAGCCCACACGATGGGGCCGGCGTTTCGGGTGCTCTCCGACCGGTGACCGGGAAGCGGGGGTGGAATGCACCAGAGGGGTTACTTGACCGTCTTGGGGTCGCGCTTTTCCTTGATCTTGGCTGCCTTGCCGCGCAGTTCGCGCATGTAGTACAGCTTCGCGCGGCGCACGTCACCCTTGGAGACGACTTCGATCCGGTCGAGGACCGGGCTGTGGACGGGGAACGTACGCTCCACGCCGACACCGAAGCTCACCTTGCGGACCGTGAAGGTCTCGCGGATGCCGTCGCCCTGGCGGCCGACGACGAAGCCCTTGAAGATCTGAACACGGGTGTTCTTGCCTTCGATGATGTTGACGTGGACGTTGACGGTGTCGCCGGCGCGGAAGTCCGGGACGTTGTCGCGGAACGATCCGGCGTCGACGGAGTCGAGGATATGCATGCTGATTCTCCTGGTGAACGCCACAGGTCACTCACGTTGGTCACGGCGGTCGAGGACAGGACCCAGGGCCTAGGCAATGCCGCCGAAAGAGGTTTCCCGGCCGATCCGGAAAATCGGTGGCCGGGGTGTGCGAACTGTTGGCCGGACACCCCCTGTGGCAGGGTCCGGCCCAGTGGACACGATTCCCGATTATTCCACAGCCATGCGGCGATCCGCTAATGCGTCGTCCGCGTGAGCCTGCCGTCGACGACGTCGAATCCTGCCTCGCGCAGCGCCTTGAGTTCGGCCTTGGTCAGGGCCGTGGTGTCCACGGCCGCGAGCAGGTCCGGCCTCCGGTCGGCCGTGCGGTGGAACTGCTCGAGCCGCCGCCATTGCGCGATCCTCGCGTGGTTGCCACTGAGCAGCACCTCGGGGACGTCCCGGTCCCGCCACGACGACGGCTTGGTGTACACCGGGTATTCGAGCAGGCCGTCGGCGTGGGACTCCTCGACGAGCGACTCCGGGTTGCCGACGACGCCGGGGATGAGCCTGCCCACGGCCTCGACCATGGCCAGGACCGCCACTTCCCCACCGTTGAGCACGTAGTCGCCGAGGGATACGGGCCGCACGTCGAACCCGGCACGCGCCCAGTCGATCGCGCGCTCGTCGATGCCCTCGTACCGGCCGCAGGCGAAGACGAGGTGGTCCAGGTCCGCGAACTCGTGGGCCATGGCCTGGTCGAAGACCGCCCCGGCGGGCGACGGGACGACGAGCGTGGGCCGCCGCGGCGCCGCAGGCGCCTCGGCCAGCACGGCTTCGAGTGCCTGGGCCCAGGGCTCGGCCTTCATCACCATGCCGGCCCCGCCGCCGTAGGGGGTGTCGTCCACCGTCCGGTGCCGGTCGGTGGTGAAGGAGCGGAGGTCGTGGACGCGCACGTCGAGCACGCCGTCCTGCCGCGCCTTGCCGATCAGCGACAGGTCGAGTGCGGCGAGGTACTCCGGGAAGATGGAGACGACGTCGATGCGCACTAGTCGCGGGCCTCGCCGGGGGCGACGTCGTCGCCGTCGTCGGGTGCCTGGTTGGAGCCGGGGGTGTTGAGGTCGAACAGTCCGGCCGGCGGCACGATGGCCACGAAGCCCGCCTCCGGGTCGACCTCCGGCACGATCTCGCCCACGAACGGTACGAGCGCCTCGTGCCCGTCGGCGAGCTCGACCACCAGGAGGTCCTGGACCGCCATCGTCCGCAGGCCCGTCACCTTGCCCACGCTCACGCCGTCCACCCGGGCATCGAGGCCCACGAGCTCGTGCTCGTACCAGGCATCGTCCTCGTCGTGGGCCTCGTCCGTGTCGATGAAGAGCTGGGCACCGCGCAGCGTCTCCGCCTGGTTGCGATCGGCGATCTGCTCGAAGCCGACGATCAGGATGTCCTTGTTCCACCGCGCCCGGACCACGGTCAGCTCGGTGACCGTCGCATCCTCCACGCGGAAGGTCTCGCCGGCCTCGAACCTGTCCTCGGGGGCGTCCGTGAAGAGCTGGACGGTGACCTCGCCCCGGATGCCGTGGGGCTTGCCGATCCGCGCTACGAGTACATCCATGGTGGTGCTCCTGCTGTCTGTCGGTGGTGCTACAGGTGGTACATGAGATCGGCCCCACCACCATGTCCTGGTGATGGGGCCGATCGGGGTCGTGCCGAGCTCTGGGAGGGGTCAGCCCCGGCGGCGGTCGGTGTCGACGACGTCGACGCGCACCGGCTCGCCGTTCGCGAGGGCGGCCACCACGGTGCGCAGCGCGCGGGCGGTACGCCCCTGACGGCCGATCACGCGGCCGAGGTCCTCCTGGTGCACGCGCACCTCGAGCGTCTCGCCGCGGCGGTTGTTCTTCGCGGAGACCCGGACATCGTCCGGGTTGTCGACGATGCCGCGTACGAGGTGCTCCAGAGCTTCGGCCAGCAACCTACTCCGCCTCGGTCGCTTCCGTGGCGGCGTCGTCGTTCTTCTTCGCCTTCGGCGTGATCGCCTCGGGGACGATGACGGAACCCTTCTCGGGCACCACGAACGACTCCTTGGGCGCCTTGGTCCTCAGGGTGCCTTCCTGGCCCTTGAGTCCCTTGAACTTCTGCCAGTCACCCGTGATCTTAAGCAGGACGGAGACCTGCTCGGTCGGCTGGGCGCCGACTCCGAGCCAGTACTGGGCACGCTCGGAGTTGATCTCGATGAACGAGGGCTCCTCGGTGGGGTTGTACTTGCCGATCTCTTCGAGGGCACGGCCGTCACGCTTGGAGCGTGCATCCATGACGACGACACGGTAGAACGGTGCGCGGATCTTGCCCATGCGCTTGAGGCGAATCTTTACGGCCACTTGTGTGGTCACTCCTTGTAAATGAAAAGGGGCGAACCCGTCGTCCTGCTCCCGTGGGGCGGGCCATTCGGAGGGTTCAGAGGACACGATTCGCGCACAGAGAGAGGGGCTGTACGGATCGAGTACGAATCCATTGTGCCAGATGGCCGTACTTTAGGCGATTCCGCCGGCCACGTGCTCGACGGCGACCCGCAGGCGGTTCCGCCAGGGGTCCTCGAAGCGCAGTTCGGCCCCCGTGTGGTGGTTCTCGATGCCCGCGGAGGCGAGCCGGTCCGCGAGGGCGGCGACCTCGTCGGCGGACGGTACGCGGATGAGGACCTCGCCCAGGCCGAGGGTGTCCTTCCGCGGTCCGGCGCCCCTGCTGTTCCAGACGTTCATCGCCATGTGGTGGTGGTACCCGCCGGCCGAGACGAAGAGGGCCTGGTCGTGCCAGCCCGCGGTGCGCTCGAAGCCCAGCACGTCGACGTAGAAGCGCCGGGCCGTGTCCACGTCGCCCACCTGCAGGTGCACGTGCCCCACCGTCGCGCTCCTCGACGCCGCGGAGGACACCGCAGCCTCGGTGAGGTGCCGGCCGATGTACTCGCGCGGCGGCAGGGGCAGGCTGTCCATCGTCACCTCGCGGTTGCCGCGTCCGTCCTCCGTCCAGGCCCAGGACTCGCGCGGGCGGTCGAAGTACAGCTCGATGCCATTGCCCTCGGGGTCGCTGAAGTAGAACGCCTCGCTGACCAGGTGGTCCGCACTGCCCACGTAGGCGCTCCGGGGGTGCCGTGCGGCCGACGCGACGGCAGCGGCGAGATCCGCACGATCGGCGAAGAGGAGGGCGGTGTGGAACAGGCCCGCTTCTCCGCGGGGAGGGAGACGGAGCTGTCCTGCTTCCTCGAGGCGGACCACCGCGCTCCCCCGCCGCCCGAGGACGACCGCGCCCTCTCCGTCGTCGAGCACCTCGAGACCGAGCGCGGTGGCGTAGTAGGTGGACATGAGCGCCAGATCGCCGACCTTCAGCATCAGCGGCCCCATGGCGGTATCGGCGGGTAGGAGATCCTGCGCGGACATGTTGCTCCTCGGAGTGCGGAAGTAGGACATCCGATACAACTTGTTGAAGCTTCAACTTATTCCCGGAGGCCAGAGCCGCGGCGCCGGTCCGGACGCGGTGGAACGCCCCCGCGGGGATGGGCACCCGGCGCGGCGGCCCGACGAGGGGCGGGAACATCCGGGGACGCTCCTGCCCGCGGGCGATCAGGCCGCGACGTCGAGACGGGCTGCCGCCAGGAACGCGCGGATCAGTGCCGCGCCCTCGGTGGTGTCGTGCGGCCGGTGACCGCCCGGCGCGATGCGGTGGATGGCGCCGGTGCCCGCGAGGTACTCGGCCACCTCCTCGTACAGCGGTTCCCACCCACCCGTAAGGACGAGCGTGGGCACGCCGGGCACGATCGTCAGGGGCGCCTCCCAGGGTGGGCTCTGGAGCCGGAGGCGGGCGGCATCACGCCGCGCGTCGTCGGTGGAGGGCACACGCGCCTCGGCATCGAAGGCGCGGCGGACGAAAGCCTGCAGGAAGTCGTCGTCGGACATGTCGGCACGCTCCGCGAACAGGGGCGCCATCACACCGATGTGCGCCGCCGTCGCCGGGAGGTCCGAGGTCAGGGACAGGCAGGCGGGTTCGATCAGCGTGAGCGTGCGCACGAGGTCGGGACGCTCGACGGCGAGCATCATAGCGGAGACGGCTCCCTGGGAGTGGGCGACGACGTGCCCCCCTCGCCCGAGGGCTTCCGCGAGGATGGCCTGGTCGCGGCCGTGGTCCGTCGGGAGCGGCTCGTCCGAGGCGGAGAAGCCGTGCCGGCGCACGTACAGGCAGTCGTAGTCCAGGGACAGGCCGTGCTGGCGGGGCCAGGCGGCAGCGCCGAAGGCCCCGCTGCCGTGGACGAACACCGCGCGCTCGAGGGTCATCGTCTCCTACCCGCGGTCCCGCAGGTCCCGCAGGTCCCGCAGGTCCCGACCGTCATCCGGAGCACCGGAACGCTACTTGCCGAGGAACTTGTCGAAGCCCTTGGGGAGGTTCATCGCCGACGGATCGAAGTCCGCCTGGCCGCCGAAGGCAGCACCGGTGGGAGCTGCCGTGCGGGCGGCCGCGCGACGCGCCTCCGCTTCCTGCAGCTCCTGCGCGGCCTTCGCCGGGTTGCCCGAGCGGGGCTTCTTCTTGCCCTTCGCCGCGACGGCCTTCTTGCGGGGACCGCCGAAACCTCCGGGCCCGGCCATCCCGGGCATCCCCGGGATGCCGCCGCCCGAGGCCATCTTCCTCATCATCTTCTGGGCCTGGCCGAAGCGCTCGAGCAGGCCGTTGACCTCGGAGACGTGCACGCCGGAACCACGGGCGATCCTCGCCCGGCGGGATCCGTTGATGATCTTCGGTGCCAGGCGCTCGTGCGGAGTCATCGAGCGGACGATGGCCTCGACGCGGTCGATCTCCCGCTCGTCGAAGTTCTCCAGCTGCTCGCGCATGTTGGCGGCACCCGGCATCATCATGAGCATCTTCTTCATGGAGCCCATGTTGCGGATCTGCTGCATCTGGGCGAGGAAGTCGTCGAGGGTGAAGTCCTCCTGGTCGGCGAACTTCTTCGCCATCCGGGCTGCCTCGTCCTTGTCCCAGGACTGCTCGGCCTGCTCGATCAGGGTGAGGATGTCGCCCATGTCGAGGATGCGCGAGGCCATCCGGTCGGGGTGGAACAGTTCGAAGTCGTTCAGTCCCTCACCCGTGGAGGCGAACATGACCGGCTTGCCCGTCACGGACGCGACCGAGAGGGCCGCACCGCCCCGGGCGTCGCCGTCAAGCTTGGTGAGGACGACGCCGGTGAAATCGACGCCCTCGTTGAAGGCGAGCGCGGTGTTGACGGCGTCCTGGCCGATCATCGCGTCGATGACGAACAGCACCTCGTCCGGGTTGATCGCGGCGCGGATGTCCGCGGCCTGCTGCATCAGTTCGGCGTCGACGCCCAGGCGGCCGGCGGTGTCCACGATGACGACGTCGTGCAGGCGGGCGCGCGCCTCGGCGATACCCTGGCGGGCGACGGCGACCGGATCGCCGGTCGCGGACTCGAACTCCGAGCTGACGCCGGGGTGCGGGGCGTACACGGGCACTCCCGCGCGTTCGCCGTTGACCTGGAGCTGCCGGACGGCGTTCGGGCGCTGGAGGTCGCAGGCGACGAGCAGCGGGCTGTGGCCCTGGCCCTTGAGCCACTTGGACAGCTTGCCGGCGAGCGTGGTCTTGCCCGCGCCCTGCAGGCCCGCGAGCATGATCACGGTCGGCGGGTTCTTCGCGAGCCGCAGGCGGCGCGTCTCGCCGCCGAGGATCCCGACGAGTTCCTCGTTGACGATCTTGACGACCTGCTGGCCCGGGTTCAGGGCCTGGGAGACCTCGAGGCCGAGGGCGCGTTCCTTGACGGCGGCCGTGAAGGCACGCACCACGGGGACCGCGACGTCGGCGTCGAGCAGGGCGCGCCTGATCTCGCGGACGGTCGCGTCGATGTCCGCCTCGGTGAGGCGGCCCTTGCCGCGGAGATTCTTGAAGGTCGCAGTCAGCCGGTCGGAGAGTGTATTGAACACGTGCCGTGCACTTCTTTCATCGGGAAGTAGAGAGACTCAACTCCCTAGGGTACCAACTGGGGGTGCGGGAAGGTTGACCAGGCGCGCTCCCGCCGGGCGGTAGGGACGACCCCGGCGCAACCGTGCGTGCATCCGCGGGGGCGGGACACCCACGGGGATAAGTGGCAAGGTGAGGAGGTGGATACTTCCTCTCTCGCAGAACACGACACCATTCCCGCCGAGGCCGAGACGCGCGTGAAGACGCTGCTGATCCTGGGCGCCTCGGGCGATCTGACGGGCCGGCTCCTGCTGCCGGGGCTCGCGCGGCTGATCCGCCTCGGCCGGGCCGACGGCCTGCAGCTCGTCGGAGCCGGATCCGACGACTGGTCGGACGAGCAGTGGCGTGAGCGCGTGGACGTGGCCTTCGCGGCCGCGCTGGAGAAGGCGGACGACCGCGGTCGCGCGGCGCTCGAGCAGGTACGCGACACCAGTTCCTACCACTTCATCGACGTCACCCAGAGCGGCCTCGCCGCGCTCGTCGCGACGCTCGAGGGCCCGGTCGCGATCTACTTCGCGCTGCCGCCGGCCGTCAGCCAGAAGGCCTGCAGCGCCCTGGGCCCGGACTCCCTGCCGAAGAGCACACGCCTCGTGATGGAGAAGCCGTTCGGTACGGACCAGGCCAGCGCGCACCGCCTCAACGGGAAGCTCTCCAGGCTGGTCCCCGAGCAGAACATCCACCGGGTGGACCATTTCCTCGGCAAGGCGACGGTCTTCAACATCCTCGGCCTGCGGTTCGCCAACCGCATCCTGGAACCGGTGTGGAACAACCTCCACATCGAGAAGGTGGAGGTCATCTTCGACGAGGACCTCGCGCTCGAGAACCGGGCACGCTACTACGACGGCGCGGGCGCCCTCCGCGACATGATCCAGAGCCACCTGCTCCACGTGATGGCGCTGCTGGCCCTCAATGCGCCCTCTACCCTGCACGAGCGGGACCTGCGCGACCACATCGGGTCCGTCCTCCGGGCGAGCTCCGTGGACCTGGACGCCCCGGGCAGCAGCCGGCGCGCGCGGTACGTAGCGGGCACGATCGGCGAGCGGCAGATCGTCGACTACACCGCCGAGCCCGGCGTCGACAGCGCCAAGGGCACCGAGACGCTCGCAGAGGTCACCGTGTCCATCAACAACGAGCGCTGGTCCGGCGTCCCGTTCGTCCTCCGCTCGGGCAAGGCGCTCGGCGCCAAGCGCAAGGAGGCCGTCATCACGTTCCGGCCTGTCAGCCACCTCCCCGTCGGGTTCACCGGCCAGGACGCGCCGACGAAGCTGCGCATCGGGTTCGGCCCGGACACGCTGCAGCTCGAACTGGACGTGAACGGTCCCGGCGACATCTTCGCGCTCGACCGTGCCACCCTCAGCGCCGACCTCAACGAGTCGGACCTGCTGCCCTACGGCGAGGTGCTCGACGGCGTGCTCGCGGGCGATCCGACCCTGTCCGTCCGCGGCGACACCGCGGAGGACTGCTGGCGGATCGTGGAACCCGTCCTCACGGCGTGGTCGCAGGACCGCGTACCCCTCGAGGAGTACGTGGCGGGATCGGTGGGCCCCGAGGCGTGGCCGTCGTCGCACGGCCGGGCCTGACCCGCCCCCGTACGAAGGAAGGGCCGCCATCCGGCGGCCCTTCCTTGCTGCACCGGGGTGCCGGCGCCCTGCTGTCCGAACCCTAGAGGGCCGCTTCTCCCCGCTCGCCGGTGCGGACGCGGACGGCCTCCTCGACCGGGATGACCCATACCTTGCCGTCGCCCGCGCGGCCGGTGTTGGCGGTGGACACCAGGACATCGACGATGTCGGTGACCCAGGCGTCCGCGACGAGCACCTCGACGCGCGCCTTCTGCAGGAGGTCGACGGTGTACTCCGCGCCGCGGTAGACCTCGGTGTGGCCGCGCTGGCGGCCGTAGCCGCTGGCCTGGCTGACCGTGAGGCCCTGGACGCCGTAGTTCTCCAGGGCTCCCCGGACGCCGTCGAGCTTGTCTGGTCGGACGATCGCTGTCACCAGTTTCATGAATGTATGCCCTCCGTGACGTTCTGCTGGGTGGTCTGTGGCTGTGCGGACTTCTGCTGCCCGAACATCTGGTCGGCGAAGGGGTGGAACGATCCTCCGACCCCGAGCCCGCCGAACTCGTAGGCGGTCTCGGCGTGCTCCGAGAGGTCGACGCCGGACACCTCGTTGTCAGGGCTGATGCGGAAGCCGATGGTCTTGTGGATGGCGAGGCCGATGATCGCGGTCATGACCGCGGACAGGGCGATCGCGATGGCTGCCGCGACGACCTGCGCGACGAGCTGGCTCGGGCCGGCGCCGTAGAACAGTCCGCCGCCCTCACCGTCGACCGGCATCATGATGAACCCGAGGGACAGCGTGCCGATGATCCCCGCGACTAGGTGGACGGCGACGACGTCGAGCGAGTCGTCGAAGCCGAGGCGGTACTTGATGCCGACGGCGAGGGCGCAGAGCGCCCCCGAGACGATGCCGAGTCCCACGGCGCCCACGGGGCTGACATTGGCGCAGGCCGGCGTGATGGCCACGAGGCCGGCCACGATGCCCGACGCGGCGCCGAGCGACGTCGGCCGTCCGTCACGGATGCGTTCCGTCACGAGCCAGCCGACCATCGCGGCAGCGGGTGCGGCCATGGTGTTGATCCAGATGAGGCCGGCCTCCTCGGCCGATCCCGCCGCGCCGCCGTTGAACCCGAACCACCCGAACCACAGGAGGGCGGCCCCGAGCATCACGAACGGGATGTTGTGCGGCCGCTGCGCGGGGTCCTTGCCGAAGCCCTGGCGCTTGCCGAGGATCAGGGCGAGGACGAGCGCTGCGACGCCGGCGCTGATGTGCACGACGGTGCCGCCCGCGAAGTCGATGGCCTCACCGACGGCGCCGCCCACTGCGCCGTCCGCGCTCAGGAGCCCGCCACCCCACACCATGAAGGCGAGCGGGCAGTACACGGCGGTGACCCAGATGGGGACGAAGAGCGTCCAGGCGCCGAACTTGGCGCGGTCGGCGATCGCACCGCTGATCAGCGCCACGGTGATGATCGCGAAGGTGGCGCCGTAGCCGGCCCCGATGAGGTCCTCGGTGCCGATGAGGTTCGTCAGGCCGAAGGAGGTGAACGGGTTGCCGAAGAGCTGCGCGACGCCGTCGCCGCCCGTCATGGAGTAGCCCCAGAGGACCCAGACGATCCCTACGAGGCCGACGGCGATGAAACTCATCATCATCATGTTGAGGGCGGCCTTGGCGCGGGTCATACCGCCGTAGAAGAAGGCTAGGCCGGGGGTCATGAGTAGTACGAGGGCGGCTGAGATCATCACCCAGACGTGACCTGCTGTCAGATCCATCGAACGCGGTCCTTCCGAAGTGGGCGGGAACTTCCCGCTCCTCCAGAATGCGATGGACGTATTTCCGGCTGCTGGGTGTCGCGTTGCGCGCAGGTTACAGAACTCTCACCGGCGTAAAAGGCACGTGACGTCGATGTTTCGCGCAGGTTTCGCTGCCCGGATGCCCGTCGGGCCGGCAGCTGTCAGGCCGTCGTCGGGGCCGTCGTCCGGGTCGGCGGCTCTGCCGGGACGGCGTCGAGGCCGGACCCGCCCGGACCTAGTTGAGCAGGGCGTCGACGAACCCCTCGGCGTCGAACGGGGCGAGATCGTCCGCGCCCTCGCCGAGACCGATCAGCTTCACCGGCACCCCGAGGCTGCGCTGGATGGCCACGACGATGCCGCCCTTCGCCGTCCCGTCCAGCTTGGTGAGCACGATCCCGGTGATGTTCACGACCTCGGCGAACACCCGGGCCTGCGAGAGCCCGTTCTGCCCGGTCGTCGCATCCAGCACCAGGAGGACCTCGTCCACCGTGCCCTGCTTCTCGATCACGCGCTTGACCTTGCCGAGCTCGTCCATGAGCCCCACCTTGTTCTGCAGGCGTCCCGCGGTGTCGATCAGCACGACGTCGACCTCCTGCTCGATGCCGGCCTTCACGGCTTCGAAGGCGACAGACGCGGGGTCGGCGCCGTCGACGTCGGACTTCACCGTCGGCACGCCGACGCGGGCACCCCAGGTGGCCAGCTGCTCGGCGGCGGCAGCACGGAAGGTGTCCGCCGCACCCAGGATGACGTCCTTGTCGTCGGCCACCAGCACGCGGGCGAGCTTGCCGACCGTCGTCGTCTTGCCGACACCGTTGACGCCGACCACCATGACGATGGCCGGACGGTCGGCGTGGCGGTGCGTCGCCAGGGAACGGTCCATCGACGGGTCGACCAGCTTGATGAGTTCGTCCCGGAGCATGTCCTTGACCTCGGCGGGGTTCCGGCTGCCCGCCACCTTCACGCGCTCGCGCAGGGCGTCGACGAGTTCCAGGGTCGGCTCCGTGCCGAGGTCGGCGAGGAGGAGTGTCTCCTCCACCTCGTCCCAGACGTCCTCGTCGATCCTGTCCCGGGACAGCAGGGCGAGCAGCCCCTTGCCGAGGGCGTTGTTGGACCGCACGAGACGGGCGCGGAGGCGGGCGAGCCTGCCCTGCACGGGGTCGACGGTGTCGAGCAGGGGCAGGGCGGGTGCGTCGTCCAGCCCGCTGAGGTCGTCGGGGACGAGCACTGTGGTGGGAAGGCCGTCCGGACGGTCCAGGACGTCGGTGGACGTCGCCCCGTGGGCGCCGCCCGCCCCCTGGTCATCGGGATCCCGCGGTGAGGAGTACAGCCCGGGTGGGGTGCGGCGGCCGCGGACGAGGAGGGCGGCGACCGACCCGATCACGGCGAGCGCGAGGATGACGAAGATGACAGGCAGGAGGATGTCGTTCACCGATCCACCTTCTCATACGGGCCGATTGAGCATCTCGCCCGCCGGGTGACAGAATTCGGGGACCATGGCCGGACTTCCTCGCGCGCGCATCCCCTTCTCCAGGACACCCTCGGGCCGGGCGGAGCGCGAGCGCATCCCCCGCGAGATCAGGGTGCTGATCGCGGCGGCGTTCGTCATCGCCATCGGGTTCGGCCTGGTGGCCCCGATCCTCCCGCAGTTCGCCCGCAGCTTCGACGTGGGGGTGACGGCGGCCTCGGTGATCGTCAGTGCGTTCGCGCTCACCCGCCTGCTGTTCGCGCCGGCGGGCGGATGGCTCGTGGAGAAGCTCGGCGAGCGCCCCGTCTACATCATCGGCCTGCTGATCGTCGCGCTGTCCACCGCGGCCTGCGCCTTCGCCGGCGACTACTGGCAGCTCCTCGTGTTCCGGGGTCTCGGCGGCATCGGCTCCACGATGTTCACGGTGTCGGCCATGGGGCTGATCGTGCGGCTCGCGCCGCCGTCGATCCGCGGCCGCGTCTCCGGTGCGTATGCGACGGCGTTCCTGCTCGGCAGTATCGGCGGGCCCATCCTCGGCGGGCTGCTCGCCGGGCTGGGGCTGCGCGTGCCGTTCCTCGTCTATGCAGGGGCTCTCCTGGTCGCGTCCGCCGTCGTCTTCTTCCAGCTCAAGAACACCTCGCTCGCGGACCGGCAGGCGGCCCGCGAGTCGGTTCCCCTGACCGTCCGCGAGGCGGTGAAGGACTCCGCGTACCGTGCGGCACTCGTGTCGAGCTTCGCCAACGGGTGGTCCTCCTTCGGTATCCGCATGGCCCTCGTGCCGCTCTTCGCCACCGCGGTGCTGGGCGCCGGACCGCAGATCGCCGGCATTTCGCTGGCGTTCTTCGCGGCCGGGACGGCGCTCGCTCTGACGGTCTCCGGGCGCCTCGCCGACACCGTCGGCAGGAGACCCCTCGTGATCACGGGCCTCCTGGTCAACGGGGCGGCGATGGCCGCGCTCGGCTTCTCGGGCAACGTCGCGGTGTTCCTCGCCGTCTGCGTCGTCGGCGGCGTGGGGACCGGGCTGCTGAACCCGGCCCAGCAGGCCGCCGTCGCGGACGTCATCGGCAACGGACGCAGCGGCGGGAAGGTCCTGGCGGGCTTCCAGATGAGCTCCGACCTGGGTGCGATCTTCGGTCCCCTGGTGGCCGGGGTCATCATCGACCGGCTCTGGGTGGGTTCCTACGACCTGGCCTTCGCGGTGACGGGCGCCCTCGCCGTCGCCGCCGCCGCGGTGTGGCTCGGCTCGCGGGAGACCCTGCCCGCGCAGGCCCGGACCACCGCACCCTAGCGGGCGGCCGGCTCCACGTCGGCCGTCAGCCGCTGGCTGATCACGGTGGACACGCCGTCGCCGCGCATCGTGACGCCGTACAGGGCGTCGGCGACCTCCATGGTGCGTTTCTGGTGGGTGATGATGATGAGCTGGCTCGACTCGCGGAGTTCCCGGAAGATCGTGATGAGGCGGCCCAGGTTCGTGTCGTCGAGGGCGGCCTCGACCTCGTCCATGACGTAGAACGGCGAGGGGCGTGCCTTGAAGATCGCCACGAGGAGGGCCACGGCCGTCAGCGACCGCTCCCCTCCGGAGAGCAGCGACAGGCGCTTGATCTTCTTGCCCGCGGGCCGCGCCTCGACCTCGATCCCGGTGGTGAGCATGTCCGAGGGATCGGTCAGGACGAGCCTGCCCTCGCCGCCCGGGAAGAGGGTCGCGAAGACGCGCTCGAACTGCTCGGCGGTGTCGCGGTACGCGGCGGTGAACACCTGCTCCACGCGTTCGTCCACGTCCCGGATGATGTCCAGGAGGTCCTTCCGCGTGGCTTTGAGGTCCGCGAGCTGCGTGCTGAGGAACTGGTGCCGCTCCTCGAGGGCCGCGAACTCCTCGAGCGCCAGCGGGTTCACCCTGCCGAGGGCCGCGAGGTCGCGTTCGGCCCTCCTGAGCCTCTTCTCCTGCTGCTCGCGCACGAACGGAACACCTTGGGGCACGGGGTTGCCGTCGTCGTCGACGGGGGCCCTCAGGGCGGCCCACTTGTCCTCCGATGCCGAGTCGGCGGGTACGGGGAGGTGCGGGCCGAACTCGCCGACGAGGTGGTCCGGCGTCAGGCCCAGTTCCTCGATGGAGCGGTTCTCCAGGGCTTCGATCCGGGCCCCCTGCTGGGCGCGGGCGAGTTCGTCGCGGTGCACGGAATCGGTCAGCCGCGCGAGTTCGACGGCGAGGTCGGCGGTCGACCGTCGCACCGCCTGCAACTCGCTGTCCTGCTCGTCGCGCCTGCGCTCTGCCGCATCGCGGTACTCGGCCGCGGCGGCCATCGAGCCGGCCGCAGCCCGTTCGGCCCGGCGTGCCGCCGTGGCGACGGCCACGGCCTTCCGGGCCTGCGCCGCGCGGATCCTCGCCTTCTCGGCGGCCTGCTCCCGTGCGCGGCGCTCGGCCTGGGCGGCTCGCTCGAGGGATGCCGCCCGGTTCGCGAGCGCGGAGAGCTGTTCCTCCCTGCTGCGGAGCGCCAGCCGCGCCTCGAGTTCGGACTGCCGCGCATCGGCGGCGGCACGCTGCAGGGCGTCCCGCTGTCCGGTGGACGGCTCGGCCTCGATCGGCTGGTCCTGCAGGTCCTTCAGGCGCAGGGCGGCCTCCTGCAGCTTCGACTCCTCCTGCACGAGGTTCGCCTCGGCGGCGCGCTCCAGGGCAGCGAGGCGCTCGGCCTCGCCGGAGGCCGAGCGGAGGCCCGCGTTCAGCCGGCCCAGTCTTTCGGCAACGGCCGCCATCCGGGCATCGGACTCGTGCAGGCGCTCGAGCGCCGCCTCCGTACGCTGCCGGGCGACCTGGAGGCGCGCCTCCGCTGCCGACAGCCGGAACCGGAGGCGCTCGGTCGCGGCGACGGCGGCGGCGAGGTGCGCCTCGGTCTGCTCGGCTGCGGCACGCAGCTCGAGGTATCCCGCCGCACCGGGCGTACCCCCGCGGACGATGTGCCGGGACAGGACGTCACCCTCCCGCGTGACGGCCGCCCCCGCGCTCCCCTGCTCCACCACGGCTGCGGCCTGGTCGAGGTCCGCGACGACGACGATGCCCGCCAGGAGGTCCTCGACGGCGGCGCGCAGGGCGGGCGGTACGGACACCACGGAGAGCGCGGTGACCGGCGCGTCGTCGTGCGCTCCCGGCACCTGCGACCCCGGCGCGGCCGCCCGGTCGGTCTCCTGCGCGCCGGGGGCTACGACGAGGGACACCTGGCCGGCGTCGTCCTGCTTGACGAGCTCCAGCGCCCGCACCGCCGCCGGAACGCTGGGGACGGTCACGGCGTCGGCGGAGTGCGCCAGGGCCGCGGCGACCGCCTTCTCGAAACCGGGCGTCACCTGGAGGAGCTGGGCGAGCGGGAACACGCCGTCGAGCCCTGCCGCGAGGAGCACACCCGAGCCGTCGCGCTGCTGCAGGCCCTCACGCTGCGCCTCGAGGCGGGCGGCGAGGGCCCCACGGGCGCGGTCGGCGCCGCGCTCCTCCTCGGCGAGTGCGGCACGTTCCCCGGTGGCCGCTTCGAGGGCGGCGGAGGCGGCCTCGTACTCGGCGTCGAGTCCCTCCTCCCCCTCCTCGGCTCCCGCGACCTGGCTCTCGAGGGCCGCGAAGTCGCGCTCGGCGGTCCGGCGTCGTTCCTCGGCCGCGGTGATCGACGCACGGAGGCGCCCGAGTTCGGCGACGACGGACTCGACGCGGGACCGCGCGGCTCCGACGGTGCCCGCGAGCCGCGCGTCGCCCTCCCGGCGGTCCGCGGCGGCCCGGAGCAGGCGCGCGAGCCGCGCATCCTCGGCCGCCGAGGCCTCCTCCGCGGCACGGCGGACGGCGAGGGTCTCCTCGAGGGCGTGCGTGAGCGACACGACCTCGTCCTGCAGTCCCGTGACCTCGGCGCGCACGCGCGCGGCCTGCCGGTCGAGGTGGTCGGGATCGCGCCCCGGGTCCGGTCCGGTGCCGCCCTGGCCGAGGAGATGCCCCCGGTCCTCGGCGCGGGCGGCGAGCGCGGCGAGGTTCTCCCGGGCGCTGGACAGCGAGTACCAGGTCTCCCGGGCGCTGTTGAGGGCGGGAACGGACGCCGCTGCGGCCTGCTCGAGCTGCGCCTGGCGTCCCTGGGCCGCGCCGAGCTCCGTCTCGACCTCTTCGCGGCGCGCCTGCAGCGCGGCCTCGGCGGCCGTGTCCCGGTCGAAGCCGGCCCGCAGGGTGACGAGTTCGTCCGCGAGCAGCCGCGACCGCGCGTCCCGGGCCGCGAACTGCACCTGCTGCGCACGGCGTGCCACCTCCGCCTGCTTCCCGAGGGGCGTCAGCTGTCGCCGCAGCTCGGCCGTGAGGTCGGAGAGCCGTGCCAGGTTGGCCTGCATGGCGTCGAGCTTCCGGACCGTCTTCTCCCGGCGGCGCCGGTGCTTCAGGATCCCGGCGGCCTCCTCGATGAACCCCCGGCGGTCCTCGGGCGTGGCGTGCAGCACCTTGTCGAGCTGGCCCTGGCCCACGATGACGTGCATCTCCCGCCCCAGGCCGGAGTCGGAGAGCAGCTCCTGGATGTCGAGGAGCCTGCAGCTCCTGCCGTTGATCGCGTACTCCGAGCCACCCGCCCTGAAGAGGGTGCGGCTGATGGTGACCTCGGTGTACTCGATCGGAAGGGCGCCGTCGCTGTTGTCGATGGTCAGGGACACGTGGGCGCGGCCCAGCGCCGCCCTGCCGGAGGGACCGGTCGTGCCGGCGAAGATGACGTCCTCCATCCTCCCGCCGCGGAGGGTCTTGGCCCCCTGCTCCCCCATCACCCAGGCGAGCGCGTCCACCACGTTCGATTTGCCGGAGCCGTTCGGTCCCACCACGGCGGTGACGCCGGGCTCGAAGTCGAAGGTGGTCGCCGAGGCGAAAGACTTGAACCCTCGCACGGTTAGACTCTTCAGATGCACGGTGTCAGGATCTCCAGGTGGTGTAGGACCTCCCTAATCTACTGGAACCCACCGACTTCGCCGGGTATCGCACCCGCTGCGGGGCCGGCGTCGGAGCGGCGCAGAGCGGCGCATCGGGCGGCAACGCCGCACGCGCCGCTGAATTCGACGTGACCGGCCGCTGCATTACGAAGTAGGCTTACCAAAGATTCAGCAGTTTTCAGAGCGTCCAGGCCGATCCATCCGTGGATCCACCACGGCCATCCACCGGCGCTGACACATGGACGAGGCAGGAAATTTGACCGGTAACGCGACGTTCCGACATGACAACACGGCCTTGCTCGCCGTCACGAGTGTGGAGGCGCCGGTAGTCGTCAGTTCCGCAGAGTTCGACGAACGGCTCGCCCCCAGCCTGAAGAGGCTCCGCCTCTCCAAGCGGCTCCTCGAACGCGTGGCAGGCGTCACGGAGCGGCGCTGGTGGTCCCCCGGGTCCGATTTCGACGACGCCGCCATCGAGGCCGGGGCGAAGGCGATGGCGGAGGCCGGCATCGAGCCGGGCGACGTGGGCCTGCTCATCAACACCTCGGTGACCCGGCGCAACCTCGAGCCGTCCGTCGCCGTGAAGATCCACCACTCGCTGGGACTCCCCTCGTCGGCCATGAACTTCGACCTCGCGAACGCGTGCCTCGGCTTCGTCAACGGCATGACCCTGGCCGCGAACATGATCGATTCCGGGCAGATCAAGTACGCCCTCATCGTGGCCGGCGAGGACGCACAGCGCACGCAGGAGGCCACGTTCCGCCGCCTCAACCGTGAGGACTCGACGCGCGAGGACTTCCTGGCGGAGTTCGCGACCCTGACCCTCGGCTCCGGTGCCGCCGCGGCGGTCATCGGCCCCGCCGACCTGCATCCAGGCTCCCATCGCATCCTCGGCGGGGTGTCCCGCGCCGGGACGCAGCATCACGAACTGTGCGTGGGCGGCATCGACGGCATGTACACGGACACGAAGGGACTGCTCGACGGCGGCCTGGAGCTCGTGGTCACCGCCTGGCACGAGGCGCAGGCCGACGGCTGGGCATGGGACGCGATGGACCGGTACGTCACGCACCAGGTCTCCAACTCCTACACCAACGCCATCATCAAGGCCGTGGATCTCGAGCGCGAACGCGTACCCATCACCTTCCCGCACTGGGGCAACGTGGGGCCGGCGTCCCTGCCGATGACCCTCGCCCAGGAGTCGCAGTCACTGGCCCCCGGGGACCGCGTGCTCTGCCTCGGCGTCGGCTCGGGCCTGAACACCTCGATGATGGAGATTGCGTGGTAGCACTCCCCGGCGTCGATCCCTCGTGGTCGGCGTACATCGACGTGCCCTCGACCAGTGGTGCGGACGCCCCCGGGAGCACGCATCGCTGGCACTACCTGGACAACGGCTCCGACATCGGCCCGGTCGACAGGCCAGGAGGCGGGTCCTACGACACCCCGGGCGGGGAGCCGTCCGTCCGGGGCACGCTGCTCTGCGTCCACGGGAATCCCACCTGGTCGTACCTGTGGCGGAGCTTCCTGGCAGCCGGACGTGAGGCCGGCTGGCGCGTGATCGCCGTGGACCAGCTGGACATGGGCTACTCCGACCGCACCGGCGTGTTCCGCCGCCTGGCCCACCGCATCACCGACCTCGAGGACTTCGTCGCCGCCGTCGGCATCACCGGTCCCGTCGTCACGGTCGGCCACGACTGGGGCGGCGTCGTCAGTCTCGGCTACGCCGACCGCAACCGCGACGACCTGGCCGGGGTCATCCTGACCAACACGGCGATCCACCAGGACCCGGCGCGTCCGATCCCCGCTCCCCTGCGGCTCGCCCTGGCACCGGGAGTGCACGGGCTCGGCACCCGGACCACGAGCGCCTTCCTGGACGTCACGCTCGCCCTCGCCCGGCCCGGACTGGACCGGGACGTCCGCCACGCCTTCCGCGCGCCGCACCGTTCCCCGGCGGACCGCCAGGGCATCGCCAACTTCGTCTCCGACATCCCGGCCGAGCCCTCCCACCCCAGCTACGCGGCCCTCACCGCGACGGCGGAGGGCATCCGCAGCCTCGACGTGCCCGTGCTCATGATGTGGGGACCGCACGACCCGATCTTCTCCGACACCTACCTCGAGGACCTCGCCGTCCGGCTGCCGCACGCCGACATCCACCGCTTCGAATCGGCGGGCCACCTCGTGCAGGAGGACGCCGCCGCGGCGTCGACCGCCATGGACTGGCTCGCCGCCCGTTCCGTCGGCGCAGGTGCACCGGCCGGGAACGGCCCGTCCCGGACAGCAGCTCCCTACGTGCCGCTCGGTCGACGGATCGGCGAGCTCGCGAACGGTCCGGAGGGATCGACGACGGCCGTCGCCGAGATGAGCGCCGCGGGTCCGCCGCGCACGCTGTCCTGGCGGGAACTCGATGACGACGTCGCCGCCGTCGCCGCGGGCCTGACCGCGCTCGGATACGGTCCCGGCAGCCGGGTCAGCCTCCTCGTCCCGCCCGGCGTCGACCTCACCGTCCTCATCTACGCCTGCCTGCGGATCGGCGCGGTGATCGTCGTCGCGGACGCCGGACTCGGTGCCCGCGGCCTGAGCCGTGCGGTCAGGGGATCCGCCCCCGACGTCGTCATCGGCGTCGAACGCGCCCTCCTCGCCGCCCGCGCCTTCGGATGGCCCGGCCGCCGCATCAGCTCCGCGCCCCTGTCGGCGGCGAGACGGAAGGCGCTGCGCGTGGAGGCGTCCCTGAACGACCTCCGCGCCGCCCGGCCGGGGACGGACTCCCCGAATCCCGACGCGGAGTCGGACGCGGCGATCCTGTTCACCTCCGGATCCACGGGGCCCGCCAAGGGCGTGGTGTACACGCACCGGCAGCTCTCCGCGATGCGCGACGCCGTCGAGCGGACCCTGGGACTGGGACCCGGTGCGGCGCTCGTCGCGGGATTCGCCCCCTTCGCCCTGCTCGGGCCCGCACTCGGAGCCACGTCGGTCACGCCGGCCATGGACGTGACGGCACCGCGTACCCTGACGGCGCGGGCCCTGGCCGACGCCGCCGACGCCATCGGCGCGACCGTCGTGTTCGCCTCCCCCGCGGCACTGCGCAACGTCCTGGCGACGTCGTCCGGCCTCGGCAGCACCGGGAAGCGCGCCCTCGCCCGGATCACCCTCATGCTCTCGGCCGGCGCACCCATCCCCGTCCCGCTCCTCGAAGCCGTACAGGACCTGGTCCCGGCCGCCACCCTCCACACGCCCTACGGCATGACGGAGTCCCTCCTCGTCGCGGACATCGACCTCGACGGCATCCGTGCCGCAGCGGCGTCGGGCGCGCAGGGCGCCGGGAACGGCGTCTGCGTCGGCCTGCCCGTGCACGGGACGCACGTGGCGGTGAGCCCGCTCGACGGCACCGGCGCGGCCACCGGCGAACCCGGGACGACGCCCGGCGTCACGGGCGAGATCCTCGTCGACGCCCCGCACGTGAAGGACCGCTACTTCAGGCTGTGGAGGACACAGCAGGACGCAGCGCGCACCCTGCCCTGGCACCGCACGGGGGACGTCGGCCACTTCGACGCCGAGGGCCGACTCTGGGTCGAGGGCAGACTGGGCCACGTCGTCACGTCCGCCGCCGGTGTGCTGACCCCCGTCGGACTCGAGCAGGCCCTGGAGACGGTCGACGGGGTGCGGCTCGCCGCGGTCGTGGGCGTGGGTCCCGCAGGGACGCAGGCCGTCGTCGCGGTGCTCGAGACGGAGGAGGCAGGACGCCGCCCGCGCCTCGCCGGGTCCTCGCTGGCCGCGGCCGCGCGGACCGCCGCACGGGCGCGCGGTGTCGACCTCGCTGCCGTGATCACCGTCCCGACGCTGCCCGTGGATGTCCGGCACAACGCGAAGATCGATCGTGCGCGCGTCGCCGCGTGGAGTGGCCGCTTCCTGTCCGGTGGGCGGACGGGCTCGCTGTGACGGTCCTCGTGACGGGCGCGAGCGGCATGCTCGGGCGCGCCGTCGCGCAGCACCTGGTCGCCGAGGGCCGCGACGTGCGGTGTTTCCAGCGACGCCCGTCCGGCGTCGCCGGGGCGCAGGACGTCCTCGGGTCGGTCGAGGACCAGGCCGCCGTCGCCGCAGCGGTGCGCGGGTGCGCCGCGGTGATCCACCTGGCCGCGAAGGTCTCCTTCACGGGAGCCGCCGCCGAGTTCGACAGCATCAACGTCGGCGGCACGAGGCGCCTCCTCGATGCGGCACAGGAGGCCGGCGTGACCGACGTCGTGCACGTCTCCTCACCATCGGTCGCCCATGACGGGACGTCCCTCGTCGGCGCTCCCGCCGGGCCCGCCGAGCCCGGGCACGCGCGCGGTGACTACGCGCGGACGAAGGCGGCGGCGGAACTGCTGGCGCTCGCCCGCTCGACCCCGGCGTTCCGCGTCGCGGCGGTCCGGCCGCACATCGTGTGGGGGCCGGGTGACACGCAGCTCGTCGAGCGGGTGATGGACCGCGCACGCCGCGGCCGCCTGCCGCTGCTCGACGGCGGGACCGCCCTCATCGACACGACCTACGTCGACAACGCGGCGTCCGCGATCGCGGCCTGCCTGCGCCGCATCGACGCGGCCCAGGGGCAGGCCCTCGTCATCACCAACGGCGAACCGCGGCCCATCGCGGAGCTGCTCGCGGGGATCTGCCGCGCCGGAGGGGTGGAGCCACCCGCGTGGTCGGTGCCGGGTGCCGTCGCACGCGGCGCGGGAGCGCTCATCGAGCGGGCCTGGCTCGCCTCGGGCCGCACCCAGGAACCTCCCATGACGCGCTTCCTCGCCGAGCAGCTCTCGACGGCGCACTGGTTCGACCAGCGGCGCACGCGCACGGTCCTCGACTGGGAGCCGTCCGTCGGTATCGACGAGGGCTTCGAGCGGCTCGCCCGCCATTACTCGCACCGGGCCTAGTCGTCCCCGTGTCCCGCCGGGGTCGCAGGGTCACGCCCGCCGGGCCTGGACCTCGAGGTAGTGAGGATTGTTCATCAGGCCGAGCACGTTGCCGAACGGGTCCACGACAGACGCCGTCCTGAACCCGCCGGTCCCCCGCTCCGTGACGGGCTCGTACACGGTGGCGCCCATGCCGAGCAGCCGGTCCAGCGTGGCGGCCAGATCGTCCACGTGCCAGAACATCACCGCTCCGCCCGGGGTGTTCGACGCACCGGACGGCGCGTACCTCCGGTCGATGAACCCGAGCTCGTCCTCGTCGTCACCCACCCGGAACTCGAGGTAGGCGGGAGGTTCGGGCGGCTGCGGGAAGGCGTAGTACGGTTCAATCCCCAGCAGGTCCGTGTACCAGGCGCGGGCTGCGGCGAGATCGTCCGCGTAGAAGCTGATGGTGGCGAATCCTCGAAACATCGGTGCTCCTTCGGGTAGGCGTGTCCCGCCGGAATGTACACCCGGAGAACGACGCAGAGAAGGGCGGGATGCTCGGCATCCCGCCCTTCTCTACGTTGTTCGTGCGACCTGCGGACAGCCCGGTCGGGCCGACCGTGGCCTACCGCGACTAGCGCGTGTAGTAGCCGTCGACCGCCATGACGTCGACCGAGTGCACCAGCGTGCCCTGCGAGGGGTTCAGGGCGCTGACCATCTGGCCGTCGCCGAGGTAGATACCGACGTGGCTGCCACCGTTCTGGCTCACCAGGTCACCCGGCTGGGGGTTGCTGGTGGGCGTCATGGAGGCGAACTGGGCCCAGGTGGTGCGGGGGATGCTGACGCCCTGCTGGGCGTAGGCCCACTGCACGAAGCCGGAGCAGTCCCAGGCGCCGAAGGCGGTCCCGCCGTAGACGTAGCCCGAGCCGACGCCCTGCATCGCCGTCGCCGCGATACCCGCGACCGGTCCGGAGGGAACCCGCGCGGTCGAGGCCGCGGACTGGGTGCTGATGCCGGTGGAGTTGCCGGCGAAGACGGCGGGAGCCGCGACAGGAGCCGCAGCGGGGGCCGCGACCGGAGCGGCGACGATGGACGCCGACTGCACGGAGTACTGCTGGGGTGCTGCGGAACCGCCGAGCGAGATCGACTGGCCCGGGTAGATGACCGAGCCGTAGCCGAAGCCGTTGGCGCTGAAGACGGCTTCGAGGCTGACACCGTGGGACGAGGCGATGCTGCCGAGCGTGTCGCCGGCCTGCACGGTGTAGGTTCCCGCGGCGGCAGTGCTGACCGCTGCAGACTGGGTGTCGACGCTGATCTCGCCTGCAGCGCTGGCCGGGAGGGCCGCGCCGAACAGGAGGCCGGAAGCGGTGACGACCACCGCGGCGGGCTTACCGGCTACCGACGCACTCGCGGTGACGGCGCGGGAGGCCGTGATGAAGGGGTTGGTGCGCGTGGGGACTGCCCGGTGGCGCGCGTTTGAGCTCTTGGACATGCTGATGCCTTTCCCAATGCCTGCGAAGTTAGCTGTCGGGTTCGGATGGGACATCCGGACACATACCTGTCGACCATCGCCCCCAAGCTGGTCAACGCGTGTCTTTACCCCAAGGACTCACAAGGAGTCCGCTACTGGTTCCCCCGCCCCTGTCGAATGGTTTGTGCGAACGGTCCATCCTCATCGACAGGGTTCGGCAGAAAGAGGATGGGCGCCCCTCCGTGCTGGAACGGACGCGGGTTCAACGGTACGCGGTGGGCCCCCGATTGTCACGTTTCGATCACGAGGCGAAGATCACGTCCCGTTCCGGAGGGTTACGGCCGCGCGTTCCGAGGTCTCGGCTGGCAGTGCGGGCACAGGTAGGAGGACCGGTTCATGAACGATTCCCGGCGGATCAGCGTCTCGCGGCCCTCGGAGGCGCAGCGGCGGCACGGCTGCCCGGCACGCCCGTACGCCTCCAGGTCCCGGGCGAAGTAGCCGGAGGCGCCGTTGACGTTGGCGTACAGGGCGTCGAAGCTCGTACCTCCGGCGGCGAGGGCCCGGGTCATGACGCCCACGGCCGACTCGATGATGCGGGAGGTGTCCGGACGGCGCAGCGTGTCCGTGGGCCGGGCGTAGTGGAGCCTCGCGGCCCACAGGGCTTCGTCCGCGTAGATGTTGCCGATGCCGGAGACGAGCCCCTGGTCGAGCAGGGCACGCTTGAGCCCGGTCCTCCGCGCCCTGATCCGCCGGTGGAAGGCATCGGGGCTGAAGGCGGGGTCGAGGAGGTCCCGTGCGATGTGGGCGGCCTGGTGCGGGATGAGCGGCAGGCCACCCTGCCCCTGCCCGCCCGGATGGCCGTCGGCGGTCGGCTCCAGGTCGGCGACGAACATGCCGCCGAAGATCCGCTGATCCACGAAGCGCAGTTCGGACGGCAACGGCACGCCGTCGCCGTCGAGAGCCGCGGAAAGCGTCAGGCGCACCTTGAGGTGCTTCTCCGTCGGCGCATCGGGCTCCTCGATCAGGAGTTGCCCGCTCATCCCGAGATGTGCCATCAGTGCCACGTGCGGGGGTCCGGCGGCGGCGTCGGGGTCCTCGAGGACCATCCAGAGGAACTTCCCCCGCCGCACCACGTCGGTCACGCGCGAGCCGGTGACGTTCCCCGCGAAGTCCTCGACCCCGTTCAGGTGCCGGCGGACCGACCTGGCGTCGCAGACCTCGACGGCCTCGACGCGACGCCCTGTCACCCAGCGGGCAAGGCCCCGCCGGACGACCTCCACCTCGGGGAGTTCGGGCACTCAGGATCCGTCGACGGTGCCGGAGGCAGGGCTGGACCCGGGGCCCGAGGCGGGGTCGCCGGCCCGCGTCGGGGAAGCGGCCCCGTCGGCGAGCAGCGTCCAGGACACGGCCGCTGCCGCCTGCTCGGCCTCCTTCTTCGACGGTCCGTTCCCGGAGCCGTACTCGATCCCGCCGATCAGCAGGCGTGCCGTGAAGGTGCGGGCGTGGTCGGGGCCGGTCCCCTCGACCTGGTAGTCGATGAGCCCGAGGCGCCGGCCCGCCGCCGTCTCCTGGATGCGGGTCTTCCAGTCGGTGCCCTCGCCGAGGACCGCGGAATCGCGGAGGAGGGGCCCGATGAGCCGCATCACCATGGCGCGCGCCGTCTCGATGCCATGGCTGAGGTACGCCGCGCCGATCACCGCTTCCATGGTGTCCGCGAGGATGGACGCCTTGTCCCGGCCGTTCGTCAGCTTCTCGCCCTGCCCCAGCAGGACGTAGCTGCCGAGGTCGAGCGAGCGCGCCACTCCCGCGAGTGCCTTGGTGCTGACGACGGCGGAACGGCGCTTCGCGAGCTCCCCCTCGGAGAGGCCGGGGTTGTCCCGGTACAGGGCGTCCGTCACGGAGAGGCCGAGCACGGAGTCACCGAGGAACTCGAGGCGCTCGTTGGTGGGGATCCCGCCCTTCTCGTAGGCGTAGGACCGGTGTGTCAGGGCAAGACGAAGCGTCCCGGTGTCGATATCGACACCGAGACGCTCCGTGAGTTCTTCAGTATTCTTCACAACCGCATCAGCTGATCAGCATCGGACGGATACCCGCCCGTGCGTAGCGCGGCGGGAGGGGTCCGATGTCAGACGTCGGCTACCTTGCGGCCCTTGTACTCGAGGAACAGCGGGGTGCCCGCCGAGTCGGTGACGACCTTCGCCTGGTGGGCGAGGCTGTAGGTCACGCGGCCGTTCTCGAGGGTCTTGACCAGCTTGGGGGCGGTTGCCTTCCACTGGGACCGGCGTGCGCGGGTATTCGCGCGGGACATCTTCCGTTTCGGGACAGCCACGGCTAACTCTCTTCTCTCTCGTCTGACTCTGACTTTGGTGCCGCATCGTTCTCAGCGGCGTTGCCCGCCAGCCCGGCGAGGGCTGACCAGCGAGGGTCCAAAATTTCATGGTGGTGGTCCGGATCGTCATTGAGCCGGGCTCCGCATTCGGAGCACAGACCCTTGCAGTCGTCCCGGCACACCGGCTGGAATGGCAGCGACGTAACCACTGCATCCCTCAGCACGGGTTCCAGTGCGACCGAATCGCTCTCCACCCTGTGCAGTTCTTCGTCCTCGCCCGACAGCGACTCCGAGTCGCTGTAGAAGAAGAGCTCCTGGACATCCACTTCGTGTTCGTACCGTAGTGGCTCCAGGCAACGGCCGCACTCGCCGGTTACCTCGACGTTCGCCGTTCCGGACACCAGGATCCCCTCGTGCACCGACTCGAACCGCAGATCGAGTTCCATCTCGGAACCCTCCTGCACACCGATCAGTGCGACGCCGAAATCCTTCGGTGCCGGTACATGTTCTTCGACTGTCCGCATGCTTCCCGGACTGCGTCCGAGATCCTTGACGCCGAACGTCAAGGGCGAACTGAGATCGCTTTTAATGGTGACTCCTGTAGAACATATGACCGACGTATCATCCTACCCTGCCGATCCGGGCAGGCCCAAAACGCGCGCTCCTCGGACGCACCCGGCTCAGCCCTCCGGCCGCAGCCGGGCGTGGACGGCGTCGGGAACGAACGCGCGGATGTCGCCGCCGAGCGCCGCGACCTCCTTGAGCAGTGTCGAGGAGACATGGGCGAAGTCCGTACCGGTGGGCAGGAAGACCGTCTCGATATCGGCGAGGTGCCGGTTCATGGTGGCCATCGGGAGTTCGTAGTCGAAGTCGAGGCTGGAGCGCAGTCCCTTCACGAGCGCCACCGCGCCGTGCTCCCGACAGAACTCCGCCACGAGGCCCGCCTCCATGGGTCGCACCGTGATGCCCGGCAGGTGCGCGAGGCTGTCGGTGCAGAATGCGAGGCGCTCGTCGATCCCGAACCGGTACGTCTTGGCGTAGTTCGTCGAGACCGCGACGATCACCTCGTCGAAGAGGCGGGTGGCGCGACGGATGACTTCGATGTGTCCGTTGTGGATGGGGTCGAAGGACCCGGGGCAGACGGCGCGGCTCATGCCCCCACGGTACCCAGTCGGGCGGGCAGGCGTCGTCCGTGGCGCGGCCGGCGGGAGCCGCGATACTGGTGTCATGACGACACACCCGCAGATCCCCGCCCCGACGAGCACGGCGCCGTGGACGAGGACGGCGCGCGGGGCGAACCTGCTCGGGAGCGACGGCCGGCTCGGGATCACCATCTTCGAGGAGGTGACGGCCCTCGCCCAGCAGCACGCGGCGATCAATCTCGGCCAGGGCTTCCCGGACGAGGACGGCCCGCGGGAGATCCTCGACGCCGCCCGCGCCGCCATCGCGGACGGCGCCAACCAGTACGCTCCCGGTCAGGGACTCGCCGTCCTGCGCCACGCCATCGCGGCCCACCAGGAGCGGTTCTACGGTCTGGCCGTGGATCCGCACACCGAGGTGATCGTCAGCACGGGCGCCACGGAGTCGATCGCCGCCGCCATCCTCGCGTTCGCCGGCCCCGGGGACGAGGTCCTGACCTTCGAGCCGTTCTACGACTCGTACGGCGCCGTGATCGGTCTGTCGGGGGCGACCCACACCACCGCCCCGCTCCGCGCCCCCCACTTCCAGCCGGAGGCCGCGGACCTCGAGGCGGCCTTCAGCGAGCGCACGAGGATCGTCGTCGTCAACAATCCCCACAACCCGACGGGCAGCGTCCTCGGCCGGCCGGCCCTCGAGCTCATCGTCCGGCTGGCGGAGCGCTTCGGCGCGATCATCGTGACGGACGAGGTGTACGAGCACCTGACCTTCGGGGTCCGGCACCTTCCCGTCGCCACCCTCCCGGGGGCCGCGGGACGCACCCTGACGATCTCCTCCGCGGGCAAGACCTTCTCCGTGACCGGCTGGAAGGTGGGGTGGCTCAGCGGCCCGGCGGACCTGGTGGCCCAGGTGCGCACGGTCAAGACCTTCCTGACGTACACCTCGGGCACACCCTTCCAGGGCGCCGTCACCCTGGGGCTCGGGCTGCCGGACGCATTCTTCTCCTCCGCCGCGGCCACCCTCGGGAAGAAGCGGGACCTCCTGGGCGAGGGTCTCCGCGCGGCCGGCTTCGACGTCTTCGAACCCGAGGGCACGTTCTTCACCATGGTCGACGCCGCTCCGCTGGGGATCGACGACGCGACAGACCTCGCGCGGCGACTGCCGGAGCTGATCGGCGTCGCCGCGATCCCCGTCGCCATGTTCTGCCACGAGGAAGGCGCGGAGCGCACGCGCTCGATGCTGCGCTTCGCATTCTGCAAAAAGTTCGACGTCATCGAGGAGGGCGCCCGGCGGCTCGGCACCCTGCGGGGGCGGCTGTGACCACCGCGCCGGACCCGGTGTCCGGAGCGGCCCCCGGGAACGAGGACGACGCCGAGGTCCCCACCCGCTGGCTGCCCGGGACCGGCGCGTACGCGGAGATCGACGAGGACGCCCATATCAAAGGGGCCCTGATCCTCAGCATCGGGGGCGCCCAGCAGTCCCACGTGGACCTGCGCCACCCCGAGCGTGTCTTCTACGAGTACCTGCAGCGCATCGCCCACGTGATCGACCTCGTCGGGGAGCCCGGCGCTCCCCTGCGGGTCCTGCATCTCGGCGCCGGGGCGCTGACCCTCGTGCGCTACGTCCAGGCCACGCGCCCCGGCTCGCCGCAGACCGCCGTCGACCTCGAGCGGAACCTGATCGACTTCGTCCTCGACGCGATGCCGCTACCGGACGGGACCTCCTGCGACATCGTCATCGGGGACGCGGCCGACGCCGTCCTGGAGCAGCCGGACGCCGCCTTCGACGTCGTCGTGCTCGACATCTTCGCCGGGGCCGACGCGCCCGTCCACCTCACCTCCCCCGACTTCGCCGCGCACCTCCTGCGGGTCTGCGCCGAGGACGGGGTGGTCCTGGTGAACGTCGGGGACGATCCGCCGCTCGCCTTCGCCCGAGCGCAGAGCAGACAACTCGCAGCGCTGGCCGCTGCGACCGCAGTGCTCACCGAGGCCGGGATGGTGGGCGGCTCACAGGCCGGGAACGTCGTCATCGCAGCGCGCCGCGTGCCCTGGCCGGGGACCTGGACCCGGGCGCTCCTGACTGCCGGGCCCCACCCGGCCGCCGTCCTCGCCGGCCCGGACCTCGCAGCCTTCCACGGGCCCGCGCCCCGATAGCGGGCGGGAGTCGCCGGATGCGCCGCCGCCGGCCCATCCGGGAGGACGACGCACGCGAAGTACGTGCACGCAGCCGGTCACCGGCGCGGCGGTACTCTGTGAGAGCAGCCCGTCGAGCCGGCGGGCTGCGAAGGCTGCGGGACACGACACGAAGGAGGCACAGGATGGCGACCGCCCTCCCCTGTCTCCGGTCCGTGGTCCTCGCCTCGCTGATCCTCTCGGTCTCGTCCGCGTCCCACGTCCTCGCCGCGGGGCACCTCCCCGCCCCGGGCGTCCTGCTCCTGATCGGTGTCCTGGTCCTGATCCCGCTGAGGCTGCTGACCCGGCATCCGCTCTCGTTCCGCTCAGGCCTCCTGGCGATGGGCGCGGGGCAGTTCCTGCTGCACACGGTGTTCGGGATGACGGCCGTTCCCGCCGTGTGCCGGAGCTCCTCGGCGATGCCCGGGCATCACGCCGCGTTCGAGCTCGCCTGCTCGCCGGCGGTCGAGGAGTCGATGGGCGGGGTGTCCGCCGGTCCGGCCATGCTCCTGCTGCACGCGGTGGCATCGATCCTCCTGGCGGTCGCGGTGTCCCGGAGCGAGCAGGCGCTCGCCCTCCTCCGCGCCTGGCTGCGGCCGCTTCTCACCCTCCCGGCCGTCGCCCTCCCCGCTCCTGCCCGCCGCCCGTCGGTACTGGGCGGGCCCCCGCCGGTCGCGCCGCTGCCCGTGCACGCCTCCGTGCCGAGCCTGCGCGGGCCGCCGATGGCCGCGCTGCCCGCCTGACCCGGACCCCGAAGGGACCCGGGGCATCGGCGGCGCTTCCCCCGACGACCCCACGCATCCCTGCTGCTCCGACACCTCCCGCTAGCGCGGCCCGGAGCGCACCCCCCGAAAGGCAGTCCCATGACCAACCCCTCCAGGCGTACCCTCACCACGAGCGCCGTCGCCCTGACCACCGCCGGGCTCATGGCTCTCGGCCTCGGTGCCGCCAGCGCCCACGTCACGGTCGCCCCCGCCTCCACCACGGAGAACGGGTACTCGCAGCTGACGTTCAGCGTGCCCAACGAGTCCGAGAGCGCCGGCACGAACAAGGTCGAGGTCCAGCTCCCGACCGAGCAGCCGTTCACCTCCGTCCGGGTCAAGCCGGTCGAGGGCTGGACAGCCGAAGTGGTGACCGGCGCGCTGCCCGAGCCCGTCACCACGGACGACGGCGCGACCCTCACCGAGGCGCCGCTGTCCGTCGTCTGGACCGCGGAGGCCGGCGCCGAGATCTCGCAGCAGGAGTACCAGACGTTCTCGATCTCCGTCGGCCGCCTGCCCGAGGCCGGGTCCACCGTGCTGCTCCCCGCCACGCAGTCCTACACCGACGGCGACGTCGTCGCGTGGGACCAGGAGGCCGTCGAGGGCGCCGAGGAGCCGGACAAGCCGGCACCGTCCTTCGTGACGACCGCCTCGGCCGAGGGCGAGGACGCGCACGGTGGCACGCACACGGCCGCCGAGACCGCGGAGGCGATCGACGCCGAGCAGGCGGCCTCCAGCACCGACAGTTCCGACGCGGGCTCGCCCTCGCCCGTCGCGTGGGCCGGACTCGTCGCCGGCCTGCTCGGGCTCGCCGCAGGCGTGGCGGCCCTCGCCAGGACGCGCCGCACGGCATAGCACCCATAGGGGTGCGGTGCAGGCCCGCGGGCCTGCACCGCACCCCGGGGCGGGCGCGAGCAGGTCAGGGGATCGCCGGCTCCAGGAACCAGAGGCGCGTCTCCCCGTACTTCTTGTCCGAGAACCGCTCGAGCCAGGCGGGCCAGGCGGGCTCCGGTGACCGCGCCGAGCGCTCGACGACGACGACCGCCCCCTCGGACAGCCTCGACTCGAGCGCCGCCAGCACGGCGAGCACGCCGTCCTCCCGCACGGTGTAGGGCGGATCCATGAGGACCAGGTCCCACATCACGTCCGGGGCGACACGCTCCAGGTAGGTCTCGACCCTGGTGCGGTGTACGCGCACCGCGGTCCACCCCAGTACGCGGTTCACGAGGTCGGCGTTGCGCTGGGCGACCGCTGCTGCCCGGTCGACCGATTCCACGAGGTCCACCGAGGCGGCGCCGCGGCTCGCGCTCTCGACACCAAGCGACCCGGAGCCCGCGTAGAGGTCGAGCACATGCGCACCCTGCACCACGTTGTAGGACTCGAGGCTCGAGAAGAGGGCCTCCTTCACGCGGTCGGTCGTGGGACGGGTGCCGTTCCCCTCGACGCTGGTGAGGGTCGAGCCGCCCGCGGCTCCGGCGATGATGCGCGTCATGCTCTCGACTCTATCGCCCGGCCGATGCCGCTCCGACCGCCCTCCTACAGCGGGTAGATGCTTGCGTCCTCGTGCCGGAAGCCCACGAACACCCGCATGCCCGGCGTGATGCCGAGAGCGACCACGTCGGCCGGGGACATATCGGCGGCCAGTCCCGCGGCGTGGACGCGGACGAGGTCGCCGCGGTGCTCGACGTCGTCGACCTCGGTCTCGATGCGGCTGGTGCCGGGTGGGGCCTCGGCGCTCCGCGACACGGTCACGCTGCCGGGACGCACCGTGAGGGCGAGCCGGCGGTCCGTCGGGAGCGGCCCCGCGGACGGCACCCGCAGCCCGTTGTCCGCAGCGAATCCCGCCCCCGGGCCTGCAGTCGATCCGGCCCGGGAGTCCGCCGGGCGTTCCGCCGTCGTCGCACGTCCGAGGACGAGGTTGAGGCCCGCGAGCCGGGCACCGAACGCGGTGACGGGCCGTGTGAGGACGTCGGCGGTGGCGCCGGACTCGACGATCCTCCCGCCATCGAGGATGAGGACGCGGTCGGCCAGCAGGAAGGCGTCGAGCGGGTCGTGGGTCACGATGACGGCCGAGCGCTCGACCAGCACGTCCCGGAGGAGCGCGCGGACAGACGGGGCGACGGCGACGTCGAGGGCCGCGAGCGGTTCGTCGAGCAGGAGCAGCGCAGGGTCGGCCGCAAGTGCGCGGGCGATGGCGACGCGCTGGGCCTGGCCGCCCGACAGCTCGGCGGGCCTACGGCGTGCGAGCTCCTCGACGCCGACGCGCCCGAGCCACTGCAGGGCCCTGCTCCGCGCCGCAGCCCGGTGCTCGCCCCGGCTCCGCGGCCCGAAGGCGACGTTCTCCAGGGCCGTGAGATGGGGGAACAGCAGCGCCTCCTGGGCAAGCAGTGACACCCCGCGGCGCCGGGGCTCGGTGAGTACGCGCCGGCCGGCGCCGGCGTCGAAGAGGATGGAACCGTCCAGTTCCGCCCTGCCGGAGGTGGGGGCGAGCAGCCCCGCGATGAGGTTGAGCAGCGTGGACTTCCCGGCCCCGTTGGGTCCGAGCACGGCGAGCGTCTCCCCGGGAGCGAGCTCGAACGAGACGTCAAACCCCCGTTCGGTGAGGGCGGCCGCGAAGGTGAGGCCCATCAGCGGAGCCCTCCGGTGCGGGCCGGGCCGGGCGCAGGTGCTCCGCCGGCGAGGGGCCGCACGCGGTGGGCGACGCCCACGACGGCGACCGCCACGACGACGAGGATGAGCGACAGCGCGACGGCCGCGTCAGGGTCGGTCTCCCGCTGCAGGTAGACCTCGAGCGGGAGGGTCCTCGTGGTGCCTTCGAGGCTCCCCGCGAAGGTGAGCGTCGCTCCGAACTCGCCCAGCGCGCGGGCGAAGGAGAGGACGGCGCCGGAGACGAGGGCGGGCAGGACCAGGGGCAGGGTGATGCGCCGCAGCACCGTCCAGCGACCGGCGCCGAGGGTCGCGCCGACGGCCTCGTACCGGGTCCCGACGGACCTCAGCGCGCCCTCGAGGCTGAGGACGAGGAACGGCAGGGCGACGAAGGCCTGCGACATCACGACCGCTGCCGTCGAGAAGGCGATGTCGATGCCCGCGGCGCTGAGGGTACTCCCGAGCAGGCCGCGCCGCCCGAAGGTGTACAGCAGGGCGATGCCGCCGACCACCGGCGGGAGGACCAGCGGGAGCAGCACGAGCGACCGCACGAGCCGTTGCCCGCGGAACGCCGTCCGGGCCAGGACCAGGGCCATGGGGACACCGAACAGAACGCACAGCGCCGTCGCCGAGAGCGAGGTCCGCAGGCTGAGCAGCAGGGCCGCCCGGGCGCTGTCCGAGGTGACGAGGGGGACGAAGCGCGGCCAGTCGACACGCAGGGCCAGGGCCACCACGGGCAGCACCACGAACAGCCCGCCCGCGACCGCGAGAGCCACCACCCAGCGCGGGAGCACCCCGGCGTTCATCGGCGTCCCGGCTCGGCGCCCGCGGCACGCGGGCCGCCTCCACGGTGACGGAACGGGTCAGGGCGCACCGAAACCCGCTGCCCGGAGCACGGCCTGCCCCTCCGTGCCCGTCACGAAGTCGACGAAGGCCTCGGCGGTCGCGGCATCGGCGCTGTCGGGGAGAGCGGCGATGGGGTAGGTGTTGACCACCCCGGCGGCCTCGGGGACGTCGATGCCGCGCACCGTGCCCGCCGCCGCCCGCACGTCCGTCCGGTAGACCAGCCCGGCGTCCGCCTCGCCCGAGGTGACCTTGCCGAGCACGTCGGCGACCGAGGACTCCTCACTGACCGGTTCCAGGTCCACCCCGGCCGCCTGCTCGACCGCCGCGGCGGCCGCCCCGCACGGGACCTGTCCGGCGCACACGACCGTCTTCACGCCGGGCGCCGCCGCGTCGGGGAGCGAGGTGATCCCGGCGGGGTTGTCCGGGGGGACCGCGAGCTGGAGCGTGTTGGTGGCGAAGTCGACCGGATCCCCCGTGAGCATGCCCGCGTCCCGGACCTTGCCCATGTTCTCCGCGTCCGCGGTGGCCAGGACGTCCGCGGGGGCACCCTCGATGATCTGGATGGCGAGATCCGACGAGCCCGCGAAGTTCAGGGCGACCTCGGCGTCGGGATGGGCCTCCTCGAACCGGGCGGCGAGATCCGTGAAGGACGCCGTGAGGGACGCTGCTGCGAAGACGGTGATGCTGCCGCCGATCGCCTCCCCGGCAGCACCGCCGACGGCGCCGTCTCCGGCGTCCGGCCCGCCGGCCCCGCACGCGCCGGCCAGGAACACGACGGCGGTGGCGAGCGCGAGGGCGGATCCCTGGTTCGACGGCACGGTCAGCCCTTCCCCGCCGGGGTCTCGATGATGACGGTGGTGGCCTTGACGACGGCGATCGCGACGGAGCCCTTCTCGAGGCCGAGGTCGCGGACGGCCTCGCTGCTCATGAGGGACACGATGCGGTGGGGACCGCACTGGAGCTCCACCTGCGCCATGACGGTGTCGACGATGATGTCCGTCACGATGCCCACGAACCGGTTGCGTGCGGACCGGCCGATGTCGGACGGATCGCCGGGCAGGACCGCGTTGCGCCGCGCGAGCTGCGCGAGCTCGAGGGCCTCGACGACGGCCTTCCCCGAGGCGTCACGGGTACTTGCGAGGACGCCGGCGTCGATCCACCGGCGGACGGTGTCATCGCTGACGGCGAGGAAACGCGCTGCATCGCCGATCCGTATCTGCGTCATGAACAGGATGTTATCTCCTCGGACGCGGAAGCGCAGGATCACCCCTTCTCGAGGAAGGCTTCCTTCTCGGGGTTGAGGTAGAGCTCGATGGCGAGCGCGAGCCCCGGGTACTCGGAGAGGTCCGGGTCGCCCGGGACGATGTCCTGCGCGTCGGCGCGTGCCTTCTCGATGACCTTGCCGTGCTGGGTGATCTTGAGGAAGCGCAGCGCCGAGCGGCCGCCGGACTGCGAGGCGCCGAGGATGTTCCCCTCGCGCCGGAGCTCGAGGTCCTTCTGGGACAGCTCGAACCCGTCCGTCGTGGCGGCGACGGCGGACAGCCGCTCGCGGCTCGGGTGCTCTGGCTCGAGCTTCGTCACGAGGAGGCAGGTCCCGGCGTGCCCGCCACGGCCGATGCGCCCGCGCAGCTGGTGGAGCTGGGAGATGCCGAAGCGGTCGGCGTCCATGATGACCATGAGCGTGGCGTTGGGGACGTCGACGCCCACCTCGATGACGGTCGTCGCGATCAGCAGCTGCACGCTGCCGTCGGCGAAGCGCGCCATGACCTCCGCCTTGTCGAGGGCGTCCATCCGCCCGTGCAGCATGCCGCTGGTCACTCCCTCGAGCTGCGGGACGGCCCCGAGCGACTCGAAGAGGCCCACGACGCTCGTCAGCTCCTGCTGTCCCCCGGCCTTCCGGTCCGCCGTCGGCTCACCGTAGAGCGCCTCCGGCGCGTCCTCCTCGGCCTTGCCGTCGTCGCCGATCTTGGGGCACACGACGTACACCTGCCGGCCGGCGTCGATCTCCTCGCGCGCCCGCGACCAGATCCGGTTGATCCACGCGGGGTGCTCGGTGAGGCCCACCTCGTGGGTGGCGATCGGCGACCGCCCGGCGGGCAGTTCGGACAGCGTCGAGGTCTCGAGGTCCCCGAACACGGTCATGGCGACCGTGCGCGGGATCGGCGTGGCCGTCATGACGAGGACGTGCGGAGAGGTGCGGGCCTTGGTGCGCAGGGAGTCGCGCTGCTCCACGCCGAAGCGGTGCTGCTCGTCGACGACGATCAGGCCGAGGTCGAAGAACTCCACGTTGTCGGACAGGAGGGCGTGGGTGCCGATGACGATGCCCGCGTCACCCGACGCCGCGTCGAGCAGCGACTTCTTGCGCTGCGCGGTCGACATGGAGCCGGTCAGCAGTACCACGCGCGTGCCGTCCAGGGCTCCGCCGAGCATCCCCCCCTCGGCCAGCGGACCGAGCGTCCGGGTGATCGACTGCAGGTGCTGGGCGGCGAGCACCTCGGTGGGTGCGAGCAGCGCGGCCTGGCCGCCGGCGTCGATGACCTGCAGCATGGCGCGCAGCGCCACCAGGGTCTTGCCCGAGCCGACCTCTCCCTGCAGCAGGCGGTTCATGGGGTGGTCCCGTGCGAGATCGTCGGCGAGCGTCCGCCCGACGTCGAGCTGTCCCTGCGTGAGCGTGAAAGGCAGCCGCGCGTCGAACTGGGCGAGGAGGCCGCCGTCGCGCGGAGGGCGCGCGGTCGCCTCCTCCCGGGCGGCGAGGGCACGACGGCGGGCGAGGGCCGCCTGCAGCACGAACGCCTCCTGGTAGCGCAGGCGGTGCTGCGCCCGGTACGCGTCCTCGACCTGCTGGGGCCGGTGCACGAGTTCGTAGGCGGTGGCGAGGCTCATGAGCTTGTCGCGCCGGACGATCGAGGCCGGTACCGGGTCGTCGAGGTCGGAGAGCTGCAGGGTGTCGAGGACGATGGCGACCGCCTTCGCGATCTTGTCGCTGTCGAGCTTCTCGACCGCCGGGTAGACCGGGATGGGCCGGTTCACGTCGTCGGGGTCGTCACCCTCGTCGAGCAGGGCGTAGCGCGGGTTCGTCAGCGACAGCTTCCCGCGGTACACGGTCACCTTGCCGGAGAACATCGCACGCACGCCGGGCCTGAGCTCCCGTGCCGCCCCGAAGCCGTTGAAGTAGGTCAGGTTCATCCCGCCGAGGCCGCCGTCGGCGTCGTCGGTGATGGTGACCTCGAGCAGCATCCCCTTGCGCGTGTGCATCTTGCGGGAGTTCGCCGAATGCACGCGGGCGATCAGCGTGACCTCCTCGTCCACGGGGACGTCGGCGATGGGCGTCAGCTCCCCCCGCTTGAGGTAGGTGCGCGGGAAATGGTTGAGCAGCTCGCCGACCGTGGTGATCCCGAAGTACTTGGCGAGGTGCTTGGCCACCGGCCCGAGGCGCTTCTCGAGCGGTGCATCCAGCTCCGAGGCGGTGGCCCGCGCCGTGTCAGGAGTCACCGGCTCGCGTCTCCTACCGGCGGGGCGGCGAGCAGGGTCACCGTGATGTTGACGGGGTCTCCGGCCTCGTGGATGAGGGCGAGCGCGGGCGCCGCGTCCGGCACGTGCACGTGCACACGCCAGCGATAGCCCTCCTCGACCGCGGTGACGGCGCTCATGATGACCGAGTCGCCGATCTCGTCGAGGTGGAGGCGCAGGGTGGCGGCGTCGAGGGGGCTGAGGTTGATGGTGCACATGACCTCCACGCCCTCCGCGTCGCCGCCGTTGTGGATGTGCGGTGCCTGGATGTCGTACCCGTGGAGGCCGTCGATCAGCTCGTCCTGCAGCTCCTCGCCGAGCGCGGCGGCCCTCAGCGCGTCGAGGATCAGGAGGAAGCCCACGCCGCCGGCGTCGACCACCTTCGCCTCCGTGAGCGGGCCGAGCTGGCTCTCGGTCCGGATGACGGCCCGCAGGGACTGCTGCACGGACGCCCGCAGCGTGAGGGCGAGCGCGGAGTTGCTGTCGTCCCCCGCGTGGCCGGAGGCGGCTTCGGCCGCGCCGCGTGCGCTGGCTTCGAGGACGGACAGCATGGTGCCGGGGACGGGATCGCTCAGGGCGGACCAGCTGCGGATCTGGGCCCGGTGGAGCGCCGCTGCGAGGAGCGTGCTGGTGAGGCGCGTGACGCCGTGCAGCGGCTCGGCGAACGCCGCCAGGAAGACGGCGAAGAGCGTTCCCGAGTTGCCCCGCGCGTCCTCCATGGCGGCGCGGCCCGCGATGCTGAGCAGTTCGCCCAGGTCCGATGTCTCGGCCTCGTGCGCTGCACGCGCGGCGGCCCGGGCCGTCTGGTAGAGGTTGGTGCCGGTGTCGCCGTCGGCTACGGGGAAGATGTTGATGGCGTTGAGGCGGTCGCTGTGGTTGCCGAGGGATTCTTCGGCCCTGCTCAGCCAACGCTTCATCGCAACAGCATTGGCGGTGATCTTAGTGTGCAAAGTGATCCCATCCCCTGAGGACTGTCGCCTGGGACGCCAGTGTCACCAACGGCCTGCCCGGCTTCACCGAGCCTACCGCAGCGAACCCGGGTGGGAGCAGGGCGTCGCGCGGGAAGCTCGCGAGCAGCCCGTGGTCCTCGCCGCCGCCGAGCACCCAGTCGAGCGGGTCGACGCCGAGCAGAGCGGCCGTGTCCTCCAATGGCACCGCATACCGCTGCAGCGCGGCGGGGTCGAGGTCGAGGTGCACGCCGCTCGCCGTCGCGATGCGGCCGGCATCCCGCACGAGTCCGTCCGAGATGTCGAGCATCGCGCTCGCGCCGGCGGCGGCGGCGGCGGGGCCCGCGGCCAGCGGCGGACGGGGACGCAGCTGGGCGCTCACGAGGTCCTCCCCCGACGCGCCGAAATCCTCGAGCGGACGGCCGTCCTCGAGGATGGCCAGGCCCGCCGCGGCCCGGCCGAGGGTCCCCGCGACGGCCAGGACGTGCCCCGGTGCCGCGCCGGACCGGAGGACGGGAGCCCGCCCGTCCAGGGTCCCGGTGGCGGCGGCGGTCACGACGATCTGCGCCCCGCCTCCCAGGTCCCCGCCGACCACGGAGCAGCCGCCGGCGCCGAGCCCTCGGATCGCGGAGGCCAGCCCCCGCGCGCAGTCCTCGACCCAGGCGACCGGCGTGTGCGGGGGCAGGGTCAGGCTCACGACCAGCGACGTCGCCGTGCCGCCCATCGCGTTGATGTCGCTGAGATTCTGGGCCGCGGACTTCCAGCCCACGTCGTAGCCGGTGGTCCGGAAGCCGTTCGCGCGGACGAGCCGGAAGTCGTGGTCCTCCACGAGGGTGTCCAGCGAGATCACGACGGAGCCACCCGGCGCCGCGAGCACGGCGGCGTCGTCCCCGGGGCCGACGAGCGCACCCGCCGCGTCGCCGAGCAGCGGGAAGATCCGCGCGAGGAGTTCCCCCTCCGTCATCCCGTCGACGGTCGGTCCCGCCGGTTCCGCCGGTTCCACGGATGCCGTCCGCTCCGCTGATTCGCTCATTCGCCTACCGTAGGGTGCGGTACCGACAAAGCGGGGCCCGGCACCGGATCACGCCGGCAGCGCGGCGACGTACTCGGCGAGGCGCTCCGCCGCAGGCGCAGGCGCGAAACCGGCGGCCCTGAGCTTCCCGAGGTCGAGCGTGCTCTGCAGGGGTCGCGGCGCGGCCTCCTTGCCCGCGAAGTACTCGGCCGTGCTGACGCCCGTGACGTCCGCCCGGTCCCTGCCGCACAGTGCGTAGACCTCCGCCGCGATGTCGGCCCAGCTCTGCGCCTCGCCGTCGTTCGTCACGTTGTACGTGCCGTGCGGGGCCGCCGTCCCGAGCAGGTGCAGGATGGCGGCGGCGATGTCCCCGGTGAAGGTGAGGCGGCCCACCTGGTCGTCCACGACGCTCGGGGAGATGCCGCGGCCCGCGAGGCTCGCCATGGTCCGCACGAAGTTGTTGCCCTCGCCGATCACCCAGCTGGTGCGCAGGATGTAGTGGCGCGGCACCGTGGCCACGATGGCGTCGCCCGCCGCCTTGGTCTGCCCGTACACGCCGAGCGGGCTGAACGGCTCGTCCTCCCCGTGCACGGCGTTCGATCCGTCGAAGACGTAGTCGCTGGAGATGTGCACGAGGGTCAGGCGGTGCGCTGTCGCCACCCGGGCGAGGGCTGCGACGCCGGTGACGTTGACGGCCCACGCGGCGGCGCGGCCCTCCGGCGTCTCCGCGGCGTCGACCGCGGTGTACGCCGCGGCGTTGATCACCGTGTCGTACGCCGACCACGGCCGGGCGCCGTCGAGGTCCCCGGCGAGGAGGTCGAGGTCGGCGCGCGACGCGAACTCGACGGAGGAGCGGCCGGCGAGGGCGCTGCGCAGGGCCCTGCCGAGCTGGCCGTCGGCACCGACGACGAGCGTGCGGCGCGGCGCGAGCGGCGTGACGTCCGCGAGGCGCGGATGGTTGCGGTCCTTCTCGGACAGCTCGGCGTCGGCCAGCGGGATGGGCCAGGCGATGGCGGCGGCCTCGTCGGCGAGGTTGAGGAAGACGTACTGGCCCTGCGCGTCGGCGGACCAGTGGTCGTTGACGAGGTAGGTGTAGGCGGTCCCGTCCTCGAGGGTCTGGAAGGCGTTGCCGACGCCGCGCGGGATGAAGATCGCCGTCGACGGATCGAGTTCCGCGGTGAACACCGCGCCGAAGGAGGGCCCTTCGCGGAGGTCCACCCACGCGCCGAAGACCCGTCCCGTGGCCACGGAGATGAACTTGTCCCACGGCTCGGCGTGGATGCCGCGCGTGGTGCCTGCGGTCTCGTTGAAGGAGATGTTGTTCTGCACGGGACCGAAGTCGTCCAGTCCGGCCGCGGTCATCTTGGCGCGCTGCCAGTTCTCCTTGAACCAGCCGCGGTTGTCACCGTGGACGGGAAGGTCGAACAGCACGACGCCGGGGATCGGCGTCTCGCGGGCGGCGAGGGGCTTCGAGAAGGCGGGGCCCATGCTCCTACTGCCCCAGCTCGGTGTACTTGGACTCGGTGACGGCCTTCTGCGGGCGCCACCAGGCCTCGTTGGCGCGGTACCAGGCGATGGTGTCGCGCAGACCCTGCTCGAAGTGGTGGAACTCGGGGGTCCAGCCGAGCTCCGTGCGCAGCTTCGTGGAGTCGATGGCGTAGCGGAGGTCGTGTCCGGCGCGGTCGATCACGTGGTCGTAGGCGTCGGCGGGCCGGCCCATCTCGCCGAGGATGAGTTCCACGACGTCCTTGTTGTTCCGCTCGCCGTCGGCGCCGACCAGGTAGGTCTGCCCGATCTCGCCCTTCTCGAGGATCGTCCACACCGCGGAGGAGTGGTCGTTGGCGTGGATCCAGTCGCGCACGTTGAGGCCTTCGCCGTAGAGCTTCGGGCGGACGCCGTCGATCACGTTGGTGATCTGGCGCGGGATGAACTTCTCGACGTGCTGGTAGGGCCCGTAGTTGTTGGAGCAGTTGCTGATGGTGGCCCGGACGCCGAAGGAGCGCACCCAGGCGCGCACGAGGAGGTCCGAGCCCGCCTTCGTGGACGAGTAGGGGCTCGACGGGTTGTAGGGCGTGTTCTCGGTGAAGCGCTCGGGGTCGTCGAGCTCGAGGTCGCCGTACACCTCGTCGGTGCTGATGTGGTGGAAGCGCGTCCCGTACCTCCGCGCGGCCTCGAGCAGGGTGTAGGTGCCGATGATGTTGGTGTCGAGGAACGGACGCGGATCGTGCAGGGAGTTGTCGTTGTGCGACTCGGCGGCGAAGTGCACGACGGCGTCCGCCCGCCGGGTCAGCGGGTCGACGACGGCGGCGTCGGCGATGTCACCGACCACCAGTTCGACACGGCTGCTCGGCAGCCCCTCGAGCGAGGCGTGGTTGCCGGCGTACGTCATCTTGTCGAGCACGGTGACGGAGGCGTCCGTGTGCTGCATCAGATAGTGCACGAAATTGGATCCGATAAAGCCGGCGCCGCCGGTGACCAGGAGATTCTTCACGTCCTGCACTTTACCGGCAGGGCCCGGCATCGCCCGGTTCCGCCGGCGGGCGGCCTGTCGCGCGGCCCCTCCCGCAGCGGCGTCGGGGGCCGGCGGCGGGTCAGGGCTGGTGGCGCCCCCGCCGTCGTGCGGCGAGGACGGCGACGACGACGAGCGCGGCCGCCAGGAGGCCGGCGCCGATCCAGGCGACCGGAGCGAGGGAGGACGCGCGCTCCTCCTCGGCAGCCACCGGGGCGCTCGTGGCGGAGGGCGTCGCCGATCGGCTGGCACGCGGTGTCGCCGTTGCGCTGGGGGTAGCCGGGGGTGCGACCGGCGCCGCGGCGGGTACCTCCGGGGGGACGGTTGCGGACGGCGCCGGGGCCGGCGCTCCTGCGGTGGCCCCGGGCGTGGAGGTGGGCGCGGGGGTGGGCGCGGGGGTGGGCGTGGCCGTGGCCGTCGGGACCGGAGCGGACGTCGTGCCTCCGGTGCCGGGGGCCGGGCTCTCACCGGCGCTGTCCAGCACCTCCCCGGCGGCGGCGTCGTACCGGAGGTTGGTGTAGATGAGGGTGTCGGCGAAGAGGAGCTGCCCGGTGCCCGGTTCGATCAGGTACCCCGTGGCGGGGTGCACCAGGAAGCCGGTGCGGGCATTGATCGCGAAGCCGGTGGCAGGGTCGATGCCGGAGGTCGCTGTCGGGTCCGGTACGGCCGGCGCGGGCTCGACGAAGGTCCCCGTCGGCTGCGGCTGCTGCGGTACCACCGGCCCCTGCTCGGCGACGAGGGCGGGGGCCGGCTCGGTCCCGACCGCGTCCACCGCGAGCGCGGGCATCGGCGCGGCGAGCACCGCTCCGGCGAGGAGGACGGCCGCCGCCCCGGAGAGGGTCCTGGTGCTGGTGGTCGTCGGCAGGGTGCGGCGGTGGGGCGCGGTCATTCGTCCTCGGCTCGGGCTCTCGCACCGGCGCATGCGTCGCCGGGTGCGGGTGGGGGGACCGGCAGCTCGGGATTCGGCTGCGGCTCCTGCAGTGTACGGTCGGCCCGTTCTCCCGCCCGGCTCATCAGGGACGGTGTCGCCGCCGTGTCGCCCCCGCCCTCCGCCCACCTACTAGGGTGGGACCATGCCTGCTCTCCCCCGGTCCGCGACCCCCCTGGTGTTCGCCGCGATCCTGGTGGCGCTGTCCGGGTGCGGCTCCGTCGTCGACGTCGATCCCGCGCAGGATGCGGCGAACGCGCGGTGCGCAGACGTGATGATCGCCCTGCCGCCGTCGGTCGCCGAGAACGAACAGCGCGACACGAACAGCCAGGCCACCTCGGCGTGGGGCGATCCCTCCAGGGTGGTCCTGCGGTGCGGCGTGGACGTCCCCGGCCCCACCACCGATCCGTGCGTGACCGTGAACGACGTGGACTGGGTGGTCCGCGAGGGTGATCCGGCCTGGACCGCCACCACCTACGGGCGTGATCCCGCCGTCGAGGTCCTCTTCGACCCGGAGGAGGTCGCCTCGAGCACCGTCCTCGTGGAACTCGGGGACGCCGTCGGGCGCGTGGAGCAGAGCCGCGCGTGCGTCGGCCTCGCCGACGCCACCCCCGCGCCCGGCGGCGGCTGACGCGAGCCCTTCGCCGCCGTCCGACCCCTACCGCCAGGAGGCACCGTGAAAGCCGAGCAAATCTCCGACGTCTGCACCTTCCACGGGGAGGGGCCCTACTGGGACCCGCGCCGCGGGGAGCTGCTGCTGGTGGACATGATGGAGGGCGACGTCCTGGTCCGCCATGACGACGGCAGCTTCGACCGGCACGACGTGCACCCGCGCCTCGCCGGCGTCGTCCGCGGCCGCGCGTCGGGCGGGTACGTCCTCGGCGTCGAGCGCGGGTTCCTGTTCGCCGACGACTCGTTCACGACCCTCGAGCAGGGCCCCGCGGCCTTCAGCGACGGCTCCGTCCGCATGAACGACGGCGGCTGCGACACCGCGGGGCGGTTCCTGTGCGGGTCGATGGGCTGGGAGGGCGGCTTCGGTGCGGGCACCCTGTACGCGCTGGACGGTGACCATGCGGTCTCCACCCTGCTGACCGGCGTCACCGTCTCCAACGGCCTGCACTTCTCCCCCACCGGCGACACCGCGTTCTTCGCCGACACCCCCACCGGTCGCATCGACGCCCTCGGCTACGACGTCGCCTCCGGCCGGTTCACGGACCGCCGCACGTTCGCCGTCGTCGAGCAGGCGCTCGGGATGCCCGACGGGCTCGCCATCGACGCCGAGGGCGGCATCTGGGCCGCGCTGTACGGAGGCGGGGCCGTGGCACGCTACGACGCCTCCGGCAGGCTCACGGACCACGTCACGCTGCCCGTGACGAACGTGACGGCGTGCGCCTTCGGTGGACCGGACCTGACGACGCTGTTCATCACGACGACCCGGGAGAACGTCCCGGAGGGGTCGGAGTCCCAGGCCGGCGCGCTCTTCGCCGTCGAGCCCGGGGTGGTCGGCGCTCCCCTGCCGATGTTCGCGGGCTAGTCAGGCGGACCAGGCGGACCAGGAGGGTCAGGCGGACCAGCCCTCCACGGACGCCTGCTGTCGGACATCCGTGGAGGGAGTGCTCGAGGACGTCCGGCGGTGCGACGGGCGCGCGTCGTCCGTCGCGGCGCCGGACGGCGTCACCGTGCCGTGATCGGCATCAGCATCGGCATCGGCATCGGCATCGGCATCGGCATCACAGGATGGGTTGTCCGCCGGTGACGGCGATGAGCGCCCCCGAGACGTAGCTCGCCTCGTCCGACGCGAGCATCACGTACACCGGGGCGAGCTCCGCGGGCTGGCCCGCCCGCTGCATCGGCACCTGCCGGCCGAAGGTCTCGACCTGCTCGTTCGGCATGGTGGCAGGGATGAGTGGTGTCCAGACGGGTCCGGGGGCCACCGAGTTGGCGCGGATGCCACGCTCGGCGAGGAGCTGCGCCATGGACGCGGTCATGTTGGCGATGCCGGCCTTCGTCGCCGAGTAGGGCATCAGGGTGGGCACCGGGTTGTCCGCGTTGATGGAGCTCGAGCCGATGATCGAGCCCCCCTTGCCCATGTGCGGCAGGACCGCCTTCGTGAGGTGGAAGAAGGCGCTGAGGTTGGTGGCGAGCGTGTGGTTCCACTCCTCGTCCGGGATCTCCTCGATGGTCTCGTGGGTCATCTGGAAGGCGGCGTTGCTGACGAGGATGTCCACACGGCCGAACTCCTCGACGGCCTTGTCGATCACGGCGCGGCACGTCGCCGGGTCGGCGAGGTCCCCGGGGAAGAGGACGGCCTGCCGCCCCGCCTCCTCCACCCAGCGCGCCGTCTCGCGGGCGTCGTCGTCCTCGTTCAGGTAGCTGATGAGGACGTCCGCTCCCTCGCGGGCGTACGCGATCGCGACGGCGCGGCCGATGCCGCTGTCACCGCCCGTGATGACGGCCTTCTTGCCTGTCAGCCGGCCGCTGCCGCGATAGGACTCCTCGCCGTGATCGGGAGTCGGGTCCATGGCCTCGGTGGTTCCGGGCGGGTCCTGCTGCTGCGCCGGCTGGCTCACTGTTTCTCCTCGTGACGGCGGGCGGTCGCGCCCGTGGGTTCCTGGCCCCTTCACCGTAAGCATCCGTCTCGATCGGAGGGAAGCGGACGGGTGGTCCGGAAACCCGTTGCACGAGGAGGACTCCCTGCGTCCCTGCGGTACGCAGCCGCATCCGTCCCGCCGTCGGAGCGGACCGACGCGCTACCCGTCGGTGGCCTGGTCCGCCGTCTGCGGCACCCGCCACCGGGGTGTCAGTGACAGTAAGTAGACTGATGGCTTCAGCCGGCCACCACGAAGGGGAACACACATGGCAGACACACTGGGAAGCCCGAACTCCGAGCCCGAGGGCGGATTCGAGCGTGATCCCTCCGACTGGGTCACCGGCGACGAGCCCATGACCGCCGCGCAGCGCAGTTACCTGGACACGCTCGCACGCGAGGCGGGCGAGGAGATCCCGGCGGACATCAACAAGGCCGAGGCATCGGAGCACATCGACCGGCTGCAGGGCAAGAGCAAGCGACTCGCCGACGACTCCTGACCCGGACGCTTCCTGGATCCCACTGTCCGGCGCCGGAGCGCCCGGGCAGTGGGATTCCTGCGTCCGGCCCGGATCTAGCGCGTCGCCGCGAAGTTGAACTCGGTGCAGATGTCCTGGCCGAACAGGAAGCGCCGGACGGGCGCCGTACGCGCCTCGGCCAGGGCGTCGGATCCCGAGAAGCGGATCCCGGGGATGCCGTCGCCCACGAGCACCGGTGCGGTGGTGAGGTAGAGGCGGTCGAGTGCGCCGGCCTCGAGGAACCGCGAGACGGTCTTCCCGCCCCCTTCGACGAGGACCTTCCCGAGTCCCCGCGCCTGCAGGATGTCCAGGACGCGGCGCGGCGCGAAGTCCTCGACCGGCAGACGCACCACCTCCACCGAGGAGGGCAGCCCGTCGGTCACCGCGGCGTCGTGCGCCACGATCCACAGTGTCGGCACGCCGTCGTCGGCCAGCACCCGGGTGCCGACGCCCACCCTCGCCGCCGCATCCAGCACCACACGCACGGGGCTGCGGCCGGGGACGTCCTCGACGGCGAGGGAGCAGTCCTCGGCCAGGACGGTGGACGCACCCACGACGACGGCGTCCACGAGCGCACGCAGCCGCTGGAGGTGACCGTGGTCGCCGCGGTCCTCGTGGAAGCCCGCGTCCCCCGAGCGTGACGCGATGAACCCGTCGAGGCTCTGGCGCAACTGCCCCACGACGAGCTGCCCCGACGCCTGCGCGAGGTAGCCGTACCGGTGGGTCAGTTCCTCCGCCTCGCCCGGGGCGGGCGCCGCCGGCACCACGCCGTCGAGCAGAGACTCCCACGCATCGGCGCCGGGAGGTGCGTCATGCCGCATGCGGGCGCGCTTGGTCGCCAGGTAGCCCGCGTTCTCCGCGCGGTCGGACACGGGGAGGTTGCGGCGCTCGACGACGGCGATGCCGAGGTCCTCGAGTGCCTCCTCCTTCGCCGGGTTGCCGGACAGCAGGCGGACGGAGCCGATGCCGAGGTCCTGCAGGATCTCGGCGGCCTGGCCGTACCGGCGCGCGTCCACGGGCAGTCCGAGCGCCGTGTTCGCATCCACCGTGTCGATGCCCTGGTCCTGCAGGGCGTAGGCCTTCAGCTTCGCCAGCAGGCCGATGCCGCGGCCCTCATGGCCCCGGACGTAGACCACGACGCCCCGTCCCTCCGCGGAGATGGCGGCGAGGGCGGCATCGAGCTGCTCCCCGCAGTCGCAGCGCCAGGACCCGAAGGCGTCGCCCGTGAGGCACTCGCTGTGCACGCGGACGAGCGGGGCCGGACCCGCGAGTGCGGCGTCGTCGATCCCCTGCATGAGGGCCACGTGCTCGGTGCCCCCGTCGTCGCGGTAGCCGACGAGGCGGAAGGTCCCGTGCCGGGTGGGCAGGACGGTCTCCGCGACCCTCTCGACGGTCGCCGGCACGGCTGCGGCATCAGCGCGCGGGGACTTGATGGACATGGGTCAACCCTACGAGCGGGGCCCCGGGGACGCGAAAACGCGCGTCCCCGGGCGTCGGCAGGGGCAGGACGCCGGCCCCGCACTACCCGGTCCGCCGCTCCTTGCCGGGCGGCCGGCCTTCGCCGCTCCCTGCCGATCGGCCGGCGGCCGGTCTCACCGGCCGGCTACGACGAGGGGGGCCGCCGCACGTCGGACGCGGCGCGTCCGAGGACCTCGCGGACGGCCAGCACGGCGGGCCGCTGCGCACCCGCGCGGCGGGCCGAGGTGAAGATGGAGCGCCGCGGACTCTCCCCGAGGCCGAGGAGCTGCACGGGGACGCTCCGCCCGGTCCAGACGAGGTCGGGCATCAGCGCGACCGCGTTGCCCGATTCGATCAGGCGGATCTGCGCCTGCAGATCCGCGGTCTCGTAACGGACATCGGGTTCGAAGCCGGCCCGCCGGCACGCCTGTTCCGCCCAGTGGCGGGAGGCCGCTCCCCTCGGTTCCATGACCCATGCAGCCGCGGCAGCCTCCGCGACGGTGGTGATGCCCGCATGGTCGCCGGCGAGCGGGACGGCGAGGCGGATCGCATCCTCCGTCAGGGGCACGTGGTCGAGTTCGGGGTGGCGGGGAGCCGCGTGTCCGGGGTACTGCTCGGCGATCACGAGGTCGAAGTCGCGGGCGAACGTCTCGTACAGGGCGGTCTCCGGTTCGCGCTGCACCATCTCGACGCGTACGTCGGGATAGTCGCGCGTCATGGCCGTCAGGGCGCCCGGCATGAGTGCCAGCGCGGCCGACTGGAAGACCGCCACCCGGACGGTGCCGGACACCGTGGTCAGCGACGCCGCGAGGTCCGCCTCGGCGCGCTCCAGCGTCTCGAGCAGCTCGGCGGTGTGGGCGACGAGCACTTCGGCCTGCGCCGTCAGCACCACCCGGCGGCCGGCCTTCCGCAGCAGTTCCACGCCCACCTCCTTCTCCAGCAGGGCGAGCTGCTGCGAGACCGAGGAGGGGCTGTAGTTCAGGGCTTCCGCGACGTCCGCGAGAGTGCCGCGGATCTTCAGTTCACGGAGCAGCCGCAGCCTGCGCAGGTCGAGCACGATGCCTCCGGGTGCCATCTCTTGGATCGGTTGTGCTCACGAGTACCGTTCGGTAATCATCGCTTTTCCTAATCGTACGGCGGTTCGATACTGGGAAGGAAATACCTTCCCGCGGAAGCCGTCCGATCGAAAGCCTGTGCCATGACAACCCAGATCCCGCGCCTCCACGACGCCGCCGCTCCGGCACCCCGGGACGCGTCGGCGCCCGGCACCGCATCCGACGACACGCCCCGCCGGTTCACCGCCGGTCCGGGCGGCACCACCGACATCCCGGCAGCGCTGCCGGAGCAGGCCGTCGCCCTGGTACGCCGGTGGCTCACCGAGGCCTCCAAGGTGCCCGTCGACTCGTCCGCCCAGCAGCTCGCCGGTGTCCTCAAGGACCCGGACGGGCTGGCCTTCACCGTCGGCTTCGTGGACGGCGTCATCCGGCCCGAGGACCTGTCGGTGGCCGCCCGCAACCTCGGTGCGATCGCCCCGAAGGTGCCCGGGTTCCTCCCCTGGTACATGCGCTCCGCCGTCAAGGTGGGCGCCGCCGTCGCGCCCGTCCTGCCGCAGGTCGTCATCCCCATCGCCCGGCGCGTGCTGCGCGAGATGGTGGGACACCTCATCATCGACGCCTCCGATGCCAGGCTCGGCCGCTCGATCGCCAGGATCAGGCGCGAGGGGATCCGCCTGAACGTCAACCTCCTCGGCGAGGCGGTCCTCGGCGACCACGAGGCCGAACGCCGCCTGGCGGGCACCGTCCGGCTCCTCGAGCGCCCCGACGTCGACTACGTGTCGATCAAGGTGTCCTCCACCGTCGCCCCGCACACCGCCTGGGCCTTCGAGGAGGCGGTGCAGCACGTCGCCGAGAAGCTCGCCCCCCTGTACGCGCTCGCCGCCCGGTCCGAGCCGCGCAAGTTCATCAACCTCGACATGGAGGAGTACAAGGACCTCGACCTCACGATCGCGGTCTTCATGGAGATCCTCGACCGGCCCGAGTTCTCGGAGCTCGAAGCGGGCATCGTCCTGCAGGCCTACCTCCCCGACTCGCTCGGAGCCATGGTCCGCCTGCAGGAGTGGGCCGCGGCCCGCCGCGCCGGTGGAGGCGCCGGCATCAAGGTCCGCGTCGTGAAGGGGGCGAACCTGCCGATGGAGCAGGTCGAGGCGTCCCTCCACGACTGGCCGCTGGCCACCTGGGGGTCCAAGCAGGACTCCGACACGCACTACAAGCGCGTGCTCAACTACGCCCTGCAGCCCGGGCGCATCGACAACGTGCGCGTCGGCATCGCCGGGCACAACCTGTTCGACCTCGCCTTCGCCTGGCTGCTCGCCGGTGAGCGCGGCGTCCGTCAGGGCATCGAGTTCGAGATGCTCCTCGGCATGGCACAGGGTCAGGCGGAGGCGGTCCGGCGCGACGTCGGCTCCCTGCTCCTCTACACGCCGGTGGTGCACCCGGGTGAGTTCGACGTCGCCATCGCCTACCTGATCCGGCGTCTCGAAGAGGGGGCGAGCCAGGACAACTTCATGTCCGCCGTCTTCGAGCTCTCCGAGAACGAGGCACTCTTCGACCGCGAGAAGAACCGCTTCCTCGCGTCCCTGGAGGAGCTGGACACCTCGATCCCCGCACCGAACCGCAGGCAGGACCGCACCGCTCCCGTCCGGCCGCACCCGGGCACGGGTTTCACCAACACCCCCGACACGGACCCCTCGCTCCCGGCCAACCGGGCGTGGGGCCGGGCGATCCTCGATCGTGTCCCCGCCTCCCAGCTGGGGAACAGACTCGTCGCAGAGACGACGCTCACGCGCGCCGACGAGCTCGAGGACACCATCGCCGGTGCCGTCTCGGCCGCCGCCTCGTGGGGTGCGCTCAGCGGAGCCGAGCGGGCCGTGATCCTGCACCGCGCGGGCGACGCCCTCGAGGCGCGCCGCGCCGAGCTCATGGAGGTCATGGCCGCCGAGACCGGCAAGACCCTGGACCAGGCCGACCCCGAGATCTCCGAGGCCGGCGACTTCGCCCACTACTACGCGGAGCGCGCCCGCGAGCTCGACGACGTCGACGGCGCCGTGTTCTCCCCCGTCCGGCTCACCGTCGTGACGCCGCCGTGGAACTTCCCGGTCGCGATCCCCGCCGGCTCGACCCTGGCCGCGCTCGCCTCCGGGTCCTCCGTGATCATCAAGCCCGCCTCCCAGGCACGCCGGTCCGGATCCGTCATGATCGACGCGCTGTGGGCCGCGGGCGTGCCACGCGAGGTCCTGCGCCTCGTACAGGTCGAGGAGGGTGACCTCGGGCGCCGGCTCATCTCGGATCCCCGCGTGGACCGGGTCATCCTGACCGGCGGCTACGAGACCGCGGAGCTGTTCCGCTCGTTCCGGACCGATCTGCCGCTGCTCGCCGAGACGTCGGGCAAGAACGCCGTCATCGTCACCCCGAGTGCTGACCTCGACCTCGCCGCGAAGGACGTCGCACAGTCGGCATTCGGCCACGCGGGCCAGAAGTGCTCGGCCGCGTCCCTCGTGATCCTCGTGGGCAGCGCGGCGACATCGCACAGGTTCCGCAACCAGCTGCTGGACGCCGTCGCCTCGCTCTCCGTCGGCTACCCGGACGATCCCACCACGCAGATGGGTCCGGTGATCGAGCCCGCCGCCGGCAAGCTGCTCGCCGGCCTGACGACACTCGGTGAGGGTGAGTCGTGGCTCGTCGAACCGCAGCGGCTCGACGACTCGGGGCGCCTGTGGAGCCCGGGCATCCGGGTCGGCGTGAAGCGTGGTTCCACCTACCACCTGACCGAGTACTTCGGGCCGATCCTCGGGGTGATGACCGCCGCGACCCTCGAGGAGGCGATCGCCCTGCAGAACGACATCGACTACGGCCTCACCTCCGGTATCCACTCGCTCGACAGCCGGGAGATCGCCGCCTGGATCGACGGCGTGCAGGCAGGCAACCTGTACGTCAACCGGGGTATCACGGGGGCGATCGTGCAGCGTCAGCCCTTCGGTGGCTGGAAGAAGTCCGCCGTCGGGGCCGGCACGAAGGCGGGCGGCCCCAACTACCTCGTGGGTCTCGGGACGTGGTCCCCGAGGAAGGCCGAGGCCCAGGGTGCCCCCCTACCCGTCGTCGAGCCCCTGCTGTCGGCGGTGCGGACCGCCGGTCTGCCCGACGCCGATGGCGCCCGCCTCGCCCGGGCCGCCGCGTCGGACGCCGAGGCGTGGAACGAGGAGTTCGGCCGCGTCCGCGACGTGTCCGCCCTCTCGGCCGAGCGGAACCTGTTCCGCTACCTCCCCCACCCGGTGACGATCCGCCTGGCGGAGGGCGCGCCCGTCGCCGACCTCGTGCGTGTCCTGCTGGCGGCGACGGCGGCCGGTGCACCGGTGGCCGTCTCGTCCGCCGTCGACCTCCCCGTGGAGCTGCGCTCCGCGCTCCACGAGCAGGTCGAGAGCATCACGGTCGAGGACGACGCCGCCTGGCTGGCCCGCGCGGCGACACTGCCCCTCCGCCGCGTCCGGCTCATCGGCGGAGGAGCGTCGGCGCTCGCAGCCGTGACGGGCGGGCGGCCCGATCTCGCGATGTACGCGCAGCCCGTCACGGAGTCGGGGCGGATCGAGCTGCTGCCGTTCCTGCAGGAGCAGGCCATCAGCATCACCGCCCACCGCTTCGGCACCCCGAACGACCTGACCGTCGGGTTCCTCTAGCGGCGCGGACCGGCCGGCCCGCTGTCCGGGCCGGCATCGCCGCTGTCCGGGCCGGGCACCCGGCGCGGTCCGGGCCGGGCACCCGGCGCGGCCGCTCATCCCCGGGGCACCTCCCCCACGGGGATGGGCACCCGGCGCGGCGGCCCCTCCCCGGGGCGCCTTGCTGCCATCGTGCTGCCCGCCGTCGTTCCCTCTTTTCTTGCCGGGATACGCGTGTCGGAGTGCGACACGCCGCCGTCCGACCTCGCTCGCGGTGGAAACCGAGGAACGACGGCGGCCACATGTCGCCTCGGCCGTCCGCCCCTGCGGGAAGCAGGGAAGCGGGAGTCAGGCCACGGCGCGCTGCGCGGCGTCCTCGAGCAGCCGCGCTCCCCGCCGTGCACCGTCGGCAGCCCGGAGGCGGTCGCCGATGGCCGAGGCGGCCGCCGCGTAGGTGCCGGTGCCGAGGATGGTCGTCAGGGCGGCTGCGATCTGTGCCTCGGAGGACTTGCGGCTCAGCGTCAGCCCCGCGCCCGCGTCCTGCACGACCTTGCCGATCATGGGTTGGTCGAGCATGGGATGCAGCGGCAGGATGAGCATGGGTAGACCGTGGGCGAGGGCCCGCATCGTCGTCGCGTGTCCGCCGTGCCCGATGACGGCCGAGCACCGGGGCATCACGTCGTTGTGCGGGACGTAGCGGTGGACCACCGTGTTGGGTGAAGCGGAGAGAGCCTGCGGGTCGACCGCGGGGCCCGTCGTCAGTGTCACGTCCACGGGCAGGTCCGCGACCGCACCGAGGATCTTCCGGAGCACCTCGGGCTGTCCCGGATAGGCGATGGTGCTGAGGCTCACCAGGACATGGGGACGGACCGGTGGTTCCGCCGGGGCTGCGACATCCAGTGCCGCTCCCGACCACACGGCCCTCCCCGAGCGGTGGGTGTGACCCGCGGGGTCGAGATCCCGATCCGCGCAGACGAGCACACTCCGTGCCTGCCGCGTCACCTGCCGCGGCCCCAATCCCCTCAGCCGTGCGAGTACCGAGACCGGGTCGCGCCGGAAGGGGCCGTCGAAGTAGGCATAGAAGCTGTGGACCAGCGAGACGTAGGGGACTCCTGCCTTCGCGGCGGCACCGAGGGCTCCCAGGAGGAGGCAGTCGATGACCAGCAGATCCGGCGGATCGCGGTGGACGTCGGACATCAGGTCGCGCGCGATACCCGGGTCGGTGAGCGTGGAGAACCAGTTGAGGGAGTCGCGCAGGGCGGACACCTCGACGGTCGGGGTGGTCGGCGCCTCGGTGCGGTACGCGGTGAAGTCCGCTCCCGACGCCCGGATTGTCTCCGCCTGCGCCTCATGACCGAGGAACCGGACGGCGTGGCCCTGGCCCATCAGCTCGCGGGCGATCAGGAGGGCCGGCGGGACATTGCCGCCGGCGTCGAGCGTGGCGAAGAGGAAGGTGGACATGGCGTCCCTCCGGGGAACTCGCCGAACGATGCTGGGGGATGAGGATACTGCTCCCTCCCCCGTGGAACAATGACGGGAAGCAACCTCCCTGACCAGAGCCGGAAGTGCCCCTGCCATGCCGTCATCGTCCGACCGCCCTGCCCTCCTGCGGCCGCGGACCGGGTCGCTGGTGCCCGGGCTGGCGGTGGTCGCCGCGGGGGTCGCCGTCGCTGTCTGGACAGGGTCGCTGCAGGCCGTTCTCGGTCCCCTGGTGATCGCACTCGTCCTCGGTGTGCTGCTCGCCAACTCCTCCCTCTACGCCCCGGCTCTCCGGCCCGGCGTGAAGGCGGGGACGAAGCGGCTCCTGCGGGCCGGCGTCGTCCTGCTGGGCCTCCAGCTCGCGCTGCCCGACATCGTGGCACTCGGCCTCCCGGTCCTCGGCCTGATCATCGCCTGCGTGGCCCTGAGCTATGTCCTCACGCTGCAGCTGGGCCTGCGGTTGGGACTCTCGCGCGCCGGGGCGACGCTCATGGCCGCGGGCTTCTCGATCTGCGGGGCATCGGCCGTCGCGGGCCTCCAGGGTGTCGTGAACGCCGACGACGACGAGGCCGCCGCCGCGGTCGCGATGGTCACCCTGTACGGGTCACTGATGATCGTCGTCCTGCCCGTGCTCGGGGGGCTGCTCGGCCTGAGCGAGGACCGCTTCGGGATGTGGGCCGGCCTGGCGGTCCACGAGGTGGCGCAGGTGGTGGCCGTCGCCGGCACCGCAGGGGCGACGGCCCTCGCCGTCGCAACGGTCGTCAAGCTCGGCCGGGTCCTCATGCTCGCGCCGGTCGCCGCGCTCGCGTCCGTCGGGGAACGACGGCGCACCGCAGCAATCCCAGCCGCGGATCACCGGGCCGGGAGCCGGGCCGATGATCCGGACACCCCGACGACCACGGGCCCGGCGACCGGGCCCCGCCCACCCGTGGTGCCCCTCTTCGTGCTGGGCTTCCTGGTGATGGTCGGCGTCCGCTCGCTCGGGATCCTGCCCGGTCCGGTGCTCGACGGCGGGCGCACCGTCACCACGGTCCTCCTGGCGGCGGGCATGTTCGGTCTCGGGGCGGGTATCGACGTGCGCCGCCTACTGCGCACCGGAGGCCGCTTCGCCGCCGTCGGCGCCGGCTCGAGCACCCTGCTCGCGGGTGGCTCGCTCGTGGGCGTGCTCCTGCTGGCGTGACCGCCGGCCCCGGCGGGGGCCCGACGACGCCCGCCCTCCGCTCGCGCCCGGGGGCGGGCCGGGGTCAGCGCAGCCCGGTGGGGCGGCTGAGCGCGAGCCCGATCAGTTCGTCGATCAGCTCGGTGTAGCCGAGGCCGGACTTCGCCCACATCTGCGGGTACATGCTGATGGGCGTGAAGCCGGGCATGGTGTTGATCTCGTTGATGACCAGGCGGCCGTCGGGCGTGTAGAAGAAGTCGACCCGGGAGAGGCCCTCCCCGCCGATCGCCTCGAACGCCTGGCCCGCGAGCAGCTGCACGCGGTCGAGGATGTCCGGCGGGAGATCCGCCGGGCAGGACAGCTCGGCCGCGGCGCCGTCGACGTACTTGGCCTCGAAGTCGTACCAGGCATGGTCGCCGGGCTGCATCGCGATCTCCCCCGGCAGCGACGTGCGCGGCGCCTCGAGCCCGCGTCCCTGCAGGACTGCCACCTCGATCTCGCGGCCTTCGATCCCGGCCTCGACGACCACCTTCGGATCGTGGGCGCGGGCCGCCTCCACGGCGTCCCTGATCCCGGCGGCGTCCTCGACGCGGCTGATGCCCATGGAGGAGCCGGCACGGGACGGCTTGACGAAGAGCGGGAACCCGAGGCCCGCGGCCCGCGTCACGCAGGCGTCGGGGTCGCTGCGCCACTGCCGGTCGGTGATGACCTCGTAGGGGCCCACCTCGAGCCCCGCGGCCGAGAAGACCACCTTCATGTAGTGCTTGTCCATGCCGACGGCGGACGCCAGGACGCCGGCCCCCACGTAGCGCATCTCCGCCATCTCGAGCATGCCCTGCAGCGTGCCGTCCTCACCGAACGGACCGTGCAGGAGCGGCAGCACCACGTCGACGCCGCCCAGGCTCTCCGGGACGGACCCCGGCGCGGCGACGAGCAGTTCCTGGCCGACACCCCCGCTGGTGGCCGACCCCATGACCACGGCCTGTTCCGTCGCGACGACCTCGGGCAGGACATCGGAGCGCAGCGACCACGCGGACGGATCCGCCGAGACCAGCGACCACTGCCCCGACCTCGTGATGCCCACGGGCACGACGTCGTAGCGGGTCCGGTCGATCGCCTCGAGGACGCCGGCCGCGGTCACGCAGCTGACGGAGTGCTCGCTCGAGCGGCCGCCGAACAGGACGAGGACACGGGGCTTGCGGGTGGGGAGGGGTGTTTCGGTGGTCACGGGGCGGAATCGCCTTCCGGCTTGAGGTTGCGGGACAGCAGGCGCGGTCCGAGGTCGTTGACGGACAGGCGCCCCTGGAGGACGGCCACCACGCTCTCGGTGATCGGCATGTCGACGCCCAGTTTCGTGGCGGAGTCGAGCACGGCGTGGGCGGACTTGATGCCCTCGGCGGTCTGGTTCATGCGCACCGTCACCTGCTCGAGGGTCAGGCCCTGGCCGAGCAGGTGGCCGGCGGTGTGGTTGCGCGACAGCGCAGAGGAGCACGTGGCGATCAGGTCACCCATGCCGGCGAGACCCGCCAGCGTCTCGGGCTTGCCCCCGAGGGCCACCGCCAGGCGCGTGGTCTCGGCGAGGCCCCGGGTGATGACGGACGCCTTCGTGTTGTCGCCCATGCGACGCCCCTCGCAGATGCCGACGGCGAGGGCGATGACGTTCTTGACGATGCCCCCGATCTCGACGCCGATCACGTCCGTGGAGGTGTAGGGCCTGAAGTAGGAGGCCGTGCAGGCGGCCGCGATCCACGCCGCGGTGTCATGGTCGGGGCATGCGACGACGGACGCGGTCGGCTCCTCGCGGGCGATCTCCATGGCGAGGTTGGGTCCGGACAGCACGGCGATACGTTCCGCCGGCAGCCCGAGCTCCTCGGCGATCACCTCGCTCATGCGCGCGTCCGTGCCGACCTCCAGGCCCTTCATGAGGGAGACGACGACGGCGGTGGCCGGGATGAGGGGGCGCCAGGCCGGGAGCTGCGCCCGGAGCGTCTGGGCGGGTACGGCGATGACCACGAGCTCGCTGTCGGCCAGGACGGCCCCGACGTCCGCGGACGCGGCGACGTTCGACGGCAGTCGGGTGTCCCCGAGGTACCGCGAGTTCCGGTGGTCGGCGGTGATCTCCTCGGCGACCTCGGGGCGGCGCGACCAGAGCATGACGGGGGTCTCGGCGGCGGCGTCGGCGAGGACCTTGGCGAACGTCGTCCCCCAGCTGCCGGAGCCGAGGACCGCGATCTTCGCGGGTGGGGTGGTCCGGGAATCCCCTGCAGCGGTCATGACCGCCCTCCGCGCGGCGACCCGTCGGGGTCGTCCGGGGTCTCGGAGTTCCGGCCCATCCGCTTCTGCTGCTTGTGCGCCGGATCCCAGCGCTCGGCGGGCGGTTCCTCACCCCTCAGCTCGGCGAGGAGCGCCGTGATGGAGTCGACGATGCGCTCGGTCGCGGCATCGAGCGTGGTCTTCGTGAGGGGGGCGCCCCGGAGGTCGGAGAGGTCGACGGGTTCGCCGACGAGCACGCGGGAACGCTTGCGCGGGAAGAGGTGGAAACGCTTGGCGTAGCGGGGGAAGACCTCGTGCGCACCCCAGTGGGCGATGGGCACGACCGGCGCCCCGGTCTGGAGAGCGAGACGTGCGGCTCCCGTGTGCCCCTTCATGGGCCACATGTCGGGGTCCCTCGTGAGCGTGCCCTCGGGGTAGATGATGATGCCGCCGCCGTCGGCGAGCGCTGCGCGGGCCGCCTCGAGCGAGCGGTTGGCACCCGCCGAGCTACGCTCCACCGGGATCTGTCCGACGGTGCGCAGGATGGACCCGATCACCGGCACCTCGAACAGCGATGCCTTGGCGAGGAAGTGCGGCATGACGCCCTGGTTGTACAGGAAGTGCGCCACCACGATCGGATCGATCTCCGTGACGTGGTTCGGGCAGACGATCATGCCCGTCCCGCGGGGCAGTCTCTCCTGCCCGCGCCATTCCTTGGCCATGAGTGCGTTCATCGTCGGCCTCACCCAGGATGCGAGGAACGTGAACATGGCCCGTGAGCCCCGTGACTCCCCCATGTGTCCGGACCGCCTAGGAGAAGACCGCGGCGGGAACCGGCGCGTCCTCCGAGACGTCGAAGTCAGCACCGAGGCCCTCGAGCTTGTCCTGGAAACGCTCGTAGCCGCGGTTGATGAGTTCGATCCCGGTGACGCGCGAGACGCCCTCGGCCGCGAGGGCCGCGATGAGGTGGCTGAAGCCGCCGCGCAGGTCGGGGATGTCGATGTCCGCGCCGCGCAGCTGGGTGGGTCCGGAGATGACGGCGGAGTGGAGGAAGTTGCGCTGCCCGAAGCGGCACGGGACGCTGCCGAGGCATTCGCGGTGCAGCTGGATGTTGGCGCCCATGCGGATCAGCGCCTGCGTGAAGCCGAAGCGCTGCTCGTAGACGGTCTCGTGCACGATCGACACGCCGGACGCCTGCGTCAGGGCCACGACGAGGGGCTGCTGCCAGTCCGTCATGAACCCGGGGTGGACGTCCGTCTCGAGCACCAGCGGCTTCAGCGCACCGCCGGGATGGTAGAAGCGGATGCCCTCGTCGTCGACGTCGAAGGCCCCGCCGATCTTCCGGTAGGTGTTGAGGAACGCGGTGAGGTCGAGCTGGCGTGCGCCCTCCACGTAGATGTCACCCTTGGTGACCAGGGCCGCGGACGCCCAGGACGCCGTCTCGTTGCGGTCCGAGATGGCCTTGTGGTTGTAGCCGGTCAGCTCGGCGACGCCCTCGATGCGGATGACGCGGTCCGTCTGCACGGTGATGATGGCGCCCATCTTCTGCAGCACGGCGATGAGGTCCATGATCTCGGGCTCGACGGCCGCCCCCGAGAGCTCGGTGATGCCCTCGGCGCGGATGGCGGTGAGGAGCACCTGTTCGGTGGCTCCGACACTCGGGTACGGGAGGGTGAGCTTCGCTCCATGGAGGCCCTTGGGCGCGGAGATGGAGATCCCGCCGGGGCGCTTGTCGACGACGGCGCCGAAGTTGCGGAGGACCTCGAGGTGGTAGTCGATCGGCCGGTCGCCGATCTTGCAGCCGCCGAGGTCGGGGATGAAGGCCTCGCCGATGCTGTGCATGAGGGGCCCGCAGAAGAGGATGGGGATGCGCGAGTCGCCGGCGTGGGCGTCGATGTCCTTGGACATCGCCATCTTCGCGTCGATCGGGTCCATCGTGAGGTCGCCCGTGACCGGGTCCTTGGTCACGGTGACGCCGTGCAGCTGCAGGAGGCTCGTGACGACGTCGACGTCCTTGATCTCCGGGACGTTGCGGAGGACGGACGGCGTGTTGCCCAGCAGCGAGGCGACCATGGCCTTCGGAACCAGGTTCTTCGCACCGCGGACGGAGACTTTGCCGGTCAGCGGGATGCCGCCGCGGATGGTCAGAACGCTACCCATGAATACCTATTTCCCTCATACGTTGAACCCCCCGCGGACTCGAAAATGCTCCTACCAAGCATAGGAGAACGGCGCGGCAGACAGAAATACAAGGGTACGTCGTGCACTCCCTGTTCCCCTCTGAAGAACCGGTCCGGGTGCGTCGCCATTCCCTCCCGGGCCGGCAGGGGGCGTGAGAAGCGCTACATCCGGACCTGGTCGACGATACGCGGGGGGTGATCCTCGGGGCGTGTGCTCAGGTGCGCACGGGCAGCGTGGTGGGCTTCCAGGAGGGCCTGCCGGCCTCGAAGGTGGTGATGTGCTCCTCCTGCCGGAGGGTGAGGCCGATGTCGTCCAGGCCCTCCAGCAGGCGCCAGCGCGTGTAGTCGTCGAGCTGGAAGGAAGCGCTGACCGGTCCGCACTGCACACTGCGCGCGGCGAGGTCGACGGTCACCGTGGCGCCCGGTTCGTTCTCGAGGATCTTCCAGATGAGCTCGATGTCGTCCTGCGCCACCTGAGCCGCCACCAGGCCCTGCTTGCCCGAGTTGCCGCGGAAGATGTCCGCGAACCGCGAGGACAGGACGGCCCGAAAGCCGTAGTCCTTCAGTGCCCAGACGGCGTGTTCGCGGGACGACCCGGTGCCGAAGTCGGGGCCGGCGACGAGGACGGTGCCGCGGGAGTAGGGCTCCCGGTTGAGGATGAAGCCCTCCTCCTTGCGCCAGCCGGCGAACAGCGCGTCCTCGAACCCGGTACGCGTGATGCGCTTGAGGTACACGGCAGGGATGATCTGGTCGGTGTCGATGTTGCTCTGGCGCAGCGGGACACCGATGCCGGTGTGCGTGGTGATCTTCTCCATGGCGGGCTCCTAGGCGGCGGGGACGGTGGACTCGGTGGCGGTATCGGCCCCGGAGCCGCCGACGGGCATCGGACCCAGGTCCGACGGCGAGCTGAGGGTGCCGCGCACGGCGGTGGCGGCGGCGACGACGGGTGAGACGAGGTGGGTGCGTCCGCCCTTGCCCTGGCGTCCCTCGAAGTTCCGGTTCGACGTCGAGGCGCACCGCTCCCCCGGTGCCAGCTGGTCCGGGTTCATGCCGAGGCACATGGAGCAGCCGGCGAACCGCCACTCCGCGCCGAAGTCCTTGAACACGCGGTCCAGGCCCTCCGCCTCGGCCTGCAGGCGGACGCGCGCCGATCCGGGGACCACCATCATCCGCACGGCGGGGTCCTTCTGCCGGCCACGGATGATGTCGGCGGCGATGCGGAGGTCCTCGATGCGGCTGTTGGTGCAGGAGCCGAGGAAGACGGTGTCCACGCGGATGTCCTTCATCGGCGTGCCCGGCTCGAGCGCCATGTACTCGAGCGCCCGGTTGCAGGCCGCCTTGTCGTTCTCGTCAGCGAAGTCGTCGGGTGAGGGCACCGCCTGGGAGAGCGAGACGCCCTGGCCGGGATTCGTCCCCCAGGTGACGAAGGGCTCGAGGAGGTTCGCGTCGAGGAACACCTCGGCGTCGAAGACGGCGTCGTCGTCGGTGCGCAGTTCCCGCCAGTCGGCGACGGCGGCGTCCCAGTCCTCGCCCTCGGGCGCGTGCGGGCGGCCCTTCAGGTACTCGAAGGTCGTCTCGTCCGGAGCCACCATGCCGGCGCGTGCCCCGGCCTCGATGGACATGTTGCAGATGGTCATGCGTGCTTCCATCGACAGCGACCGGATCGCGGAGCCGCGGTACTCGAGGACGTAGCCCTGGCCCCCGCCGGTGCCGATCTTGGCGATGACGGCCAGGATGATGTCCTTCGACGTGACGCCGGGCTTGAGGGTCCCCTCGACCGTGATGCCCATGGTCCGGAAGGGCTTCAGCGAGAGCGTCTGCGTGGCCATCACGTGCTCCACCTCGGAGGTCCCGATGCCCATCGCGAGTGCTCCGAACGCACCGTGCGTGGAGGTGTGCGAGTCGCCGCAGACGACGGTCAGCCCGGGCTGGGTGAGGCCGAGCTGCGGTCCCACGACGTGGACGATGCCCTGCTCGGCGTCGCCGAGGGAGTGCAGCCGGACGCCGAACTCCCGGCAGTTCGCGCGCAGGGTCTCGATCTGGGTACGGCTCGTGAGATCGGCGATGGGCTTGTCGATGTCCAGCGTCGGCGTGTTGTGGTCCTCCGTGGCGATCGTGAGATCGGGACGGCGCAGCGGCCGTCCGGCCAGGCGGAGTCCCTCGAAGGCCTGCGGCGAGGTGACCTCGTGGACCAGGTGCAGGTCGATGTAGAGGAGGTCGGGCTGCGCTTCCGCGCCGACGACATCGCCCTTGCGGACCACGTGTGCGTCCCAGACCTTCTCTGCCAGTGTCTTGCCCATGACGATCGTCCTTCTCTGTTCCGGCGAACCGGGCCCGGTAGGGCGACCCGGCAGGACCATTGGTGACATCCACTCAACCAGCGCCCGTCGGCGAGGGCCAGCCGGTCGGCTTGCGTCTCAGATAATGAGACGTCAGTATCATCCTATGGACAATTCTAGTGGTGTCGGCGTGATCGACAAGGCCGCGCTGGTACTGGACGCCCTCGAGGCGGGCCCCACCACGCTCGCCCAGCTCGTCGCGTCGACAGGACTGGCCCGCCCCACCGTGCACCGGCTGGCCCTGGCCCTCGCACACCACCGCCTGGTGGGCCGGGACATCCAGGGGCGCTTCGTGCTCGGCAGCCGACTGGTGGAACTCGCCTCGGCTGCCGGCGAGGACCGCCTCATCGCCGCCGCGGGTCCGGTCCTGCTCGGGCTGCGCGACGCGACGGGCGAGAGCGCGCAGCTGTTCCGCCGGCAGGGGGACTGGCGCGTGTGCGTCGCCTCGGCCGAGCGGCCCGTGGGGCTGCGGGACACCATCCCGGTCGGGACGCAGCTGTCGATGAAAGCCGGGTCGGCGGCCCAGTGCCTGCTCGCATGGGAGGACCACGACCGCCTGCTCATGGGCCTGCAGAACGCGCGCTTCACCCCCACCGTACTCGCCGGCGTCCGGCGCCGTGGATGGGCCCAGAGCCTCGGCGAGCGCGAGGCCGGCGTGGCGTCGGTCTCCGCACCCGTGCGCGGCCCCTCCGGGCGGGTGATCGCCGCCGTGTCGATCTCCGGCCCGATGGAACGCCTCACCCGGCAGCCAGGGCGCATCCACGCCGAGGTCGTGTCGGACGCCGCGCGGCAGCTCACGCTGGCCGTCGGATCGGCGTCCGACTGACATGGCGGCCCACCTGCCGACCGGCACGCCGCCCCCCTCCACCGCCACGCCCGGCCGGCGGTACGCCGTCTTCCTGCGCGGCGTCAACGTAGGTGGCGTGAAGGTGAAGATGGCCGAGCTCCGCGACCTGCTCGCCGGCCTCCCGGTCAGCGATGTCGCGACGGTCCTCGCCAGCGGCAATGTCACCTGTTCCTCCTCCCTGGATCCCCTCGGCCTGAAGAACAGCATCGAGGAGGCCCTGACCGGGCACTTCAGGTACGCGGCCCGGGTGATCGTCGTCGCGCACGCCGACCTCCGGGCGATCGCCGCATCGGTCGCGCAGCCTCCGGCGGACGCGCGCACGGACACCGGCATCGACCCGGCCGTCCACACCTATGTCACGCTGTTCACCGGGCCCGACGACCTCGCGGCCTTCCTCGAGGACGCCGGCGACCTGCACCCCGCGGTCCTCGCGGGCCGCACCGCCATCGCGTGGTCCTCCCCCAAGGGGCAGTCCACGGATGTGCCGATCGCCCGCCTCCTGGCGCGGGCGCGGTATGCGGAGACGTCGACCACCCGGAACATCAACACCGTGGACAAGGTGCTGCGCCTCCTCGCGTGAGCGGGGCCCTGCCGGGTGCCGCACGGCCTTGGTACTGTTCGGACGGACCCGCAGGACCAGCCGAAGGACACCCATGCGCCTCATCGCCGACGATTGCTACCAGCTCGACCAGCAGAAGGGCTCGCACGGCTTCGTCGTGGCGGGCGCCGGCCGCGCCGCTGTCATCGACCCCGGCCTGTCCTCCGGGTTCGACGGCGTGATCGCCGAGCTCCGCGCGGACGAGGCGACGACGGGGCCGATCACCGACATCGTCCTCACCCACTACGACCTCGACCACGCACAGGCGGCGCGACGGCTCCAGGAGGCGCTCGGCGCGACGGTCTGGATCGGTGCCGCCGACGCGGACATCCTCCGCGGCCGCACCCGGCCACGGACCGTGTTCCGGAGGGTGCTGCAGAGACTCGTCCCCGTGGCGCTCCCCGACGGCGCGGAGGAACTGGGCGGATCCGGTGAGGTCTTCCCTGGCCTCGCGTACTTCCCGACGCCCGGCCACACCCCGGGCCACTACGCGTACCAGTGGCGCGGTGTGCTGTTCACCGGGGATGCAGCCAGGGTCTCCGCGGAGGGCGACCTGAGCGACTTCCTGGCGCTCTTCATCGACGACAAGCCCACCGCGGCCGGCACCGTCCGGCTGCTGGCCGAGCGCATCCGTTCGGGCTCCGTGGAGTGGGTCTGCTCGGGCCACGACGCCGTCGCCGGTGTCGCGCCCCGGAGCAGCTGACCCGCACGCTTCCTGCCGGTCCGCAGGAGCGTCAGCCCGCCGAGACGTTCGAGCGGCCCGCGTTCTGCGACGCCCAGTCCAGTGCGTAGTCGGCGACCTCCTCCCAGCCGGGTTCGCCGCAGGTCCAGTGCGACCGGCCCGGGAACTCGTGGAAGTCAGTGAGAGCCGCCGACTTCTGGTAGTGCCGGGCGTTGGACCTGTTGACCGACGGCGGCATGATGTGGTCCTTGCCTCCGGCGATGAACAGCAGGGGCGCGCGGTCGTCCAGCGAGTAGTCCACCCAGGTCTCCTGCCGGCCGGGCCTGAAGTTCGCGAGCAGTCCGTAGGCCCAGACCCAGTTCCCGGGGGCGGGGATGTGGTACCGCTCGTACACGATCGACGACTCCTCCTCGTTCAGGGTGTTCGTGAAGGCGTAGTGGAACTGCTGGGGGGTGTAGGCGAAGGCCTGGCGCAGGTACTTGGGATGGCTGAGGATCGGGAAGAAGGTCCGCAGCTGCGACGGCGGGGTCACGCGCACCCCCTCCGTGGGGGCCGAGTTGATGGCGACCGCGGCAGCTCCGAGCCCGCGTGCGACGAGGAGCTGCGTCAGGGTCCCGCCGAAGGAATGGCCCATGAGGATGGGCGGGGTGTCGAGGGACCGGATCACCGCGGCGAGGTGGTCCACCGTCTCGGGCACCGTGAGGCGGGCGATGACGTCGGGATCCTGGCGGAGTGCCTCGACCTCGATCTCGAAGCCCGGATACGCGGGCGCCAGGACCCGGTACCCCTTGCGTTCGTAGTGGGTGATCCAGTCTTCCCAACTGCGCGGGGTCATCCACAACCCGTGGATGAGGACGATGGTGTCAGGACGTTCTGTGGGCATGATCGATCCAATCGCTCGTGGACTCCGGGTATCCCGTGCGCGTCGGCGCGATCGTCACGGCGTGCGTGGCACGCCGGCGACCGCCGTTCTCCCTGCCCTCCGGCTCGGGCCTCCATTGTCGGCCCGCGCGACACCCCGGGAGCCGGGTGCCGCCTACATTTCGTCCCGGCGGCGAATATGACCGGGCCGGTACGGGCAGCCCGCGAGTGATCTGCTCAGGCGCCCCGACGGGCTGCGAGGACGGCGTCGCGGAACCTGTTGCACCGGTCCACCTCGCCCTCCATGGGGGCCACCACGACACCCTCCGCAGCGCGGGCGCAGGCGTCCAGGAGCCGCCGTCGTACGCGTGCCGCCCGCCGGGCTGCCCCCCACCGCGCGAGCAGCGCCGCGACGACGCCCAGCACGATGCCCGCTCCCGCGCCTCCGAGGATGAGCAGGGTGGGTACGGGGAAGCCCTCGACGCGCGGGACGTCGATGGCGGGCAGCTGGAGGAAGCCGAGCACGGCCAGGACGCCGAGCCAGGCGAGCCCTGCGACGAGTGCCGCGAAGGCGATCCACTGCAGGACGCCGAAGATCCCCCACCAGGCACGCCGTCCGGTTTCGAGGTCCACCCCCGTGACCGCCGAGTCGAGCGCGTCCGTCAGGTCGTCGGCGGTACCTCGGGCGGTGTCGCGGAGGGAGGTGTGCCAGGGCTCGGCGACCCCGCGGGCCGCCTCGTCCCCGAAGACGCGCAGCGCCTGGTCCACTTTCGCCCGCTGGGCCGGTTGGGCGAGGGGAAGCGAGGAGCGGCGCACCTCGGGCACGACGTCCTGGCGCCGCAGGTTCAGTCGCCGCAGCGGATCCGGCCGGAACCTCCCCAGCCACCGGGTGACGGGCCAGCCCATGGCGGCGTGGGCGTCACGGCGGTAGGAGTTCCGCACGGCGTCCACCACGACGGGCACGCCCGCCGCTGATCCCAGGCCACGCGCCAGCGCGGCCCTGGCGTCGTCCGACGGACCGGCGACCTGCTCCGCCGCCACGAAGGGGAGGAGCTCGTCCGCGGCACGCGCGGCGTCGGCCGCGATCCGCCGGGTGGCGGCGACACGGCTCTCCGCGAGGCCCCTGATCGCCTCGGCCAGGTCCTCCACCCCGCGGCCCGTCAGTGCGGACACCGGAACGACGGCGACGTCCTGCAGCCCCTCCCCCGCGAGGATGGAGGTAAGGGACGCGGTGACGGCCCCCAGGTCCTGTGCCTGGAGCCGGTCGGCCTGGTTCAGTGCCACGAGGGTCACCGCGTCGTGGTTCGAGAGGCCGCGCAGGAATCCGTGGTGGAGCGCGGCATCGGCGTACTTCTGCGGATCGACCACCCAGAGCAGCACGTCGACCTGCCCCGTGAGCCGCTCCACGATCTCGCGGTGCGCGAGGGCCGTCGAGTCGAAATCCGGGAGGTCGAGGAGGATCAGCCCGGGACCGGTCGGGGGCTCGACGGCGGCCGACACGGGCGCCGTCGACTCCCGGACCGCGGGCGCGGAGCTGCCGCGCCGCCGCCAGCGCAGCAGCCCGCGCCGGCCCCGCTCGGGAGCGTCGGCCCGGACCTCCACGGAGCGCGCGCCGCCCTCGGTACCGGCTCCGTCCTCCCGCAGGGCGGGCACCGGGGTGTCGGCCCGGGCCCGGTCGCCCGGCTCGGCTCCGGTCGTACCGGCGCCACCGGCGCCACCGGCGCCACCGGCGCCACCGGCCGAGGCTGCCGAGCCTGCGACGAGCGGGGCGCCGTCGGGCAGTTCGACGCGCTGGCTGACGCCCAGCCAGTCGAGGAGTTCATCGCTCCCGAGGCGTCCCCAGACCAGGGCGAGCGGTTCGGAGGTCGTGGGGCGCCGGGCGGCGACCCGCGCCGCGTCGGTGCCGCTGAGTGCGTTCACCAGGGACGATTTCCCGCTGCCGGTGGGTCCGAAGATCCCGACGACCGTGTGGTCCGCCGACAGCGACCGCCGCGTGCCCGCGCGATCCAGCGTGGCGTGCAGGCGGGAGAGGCTGTCCTCGGGCAGCCGGTCCCTCCCGAGCTCGTAGGCCGCCTGCAGGTGATCGAGGGCGTCGGTGAGTGCCTCGGCGAGCGGCGTCTCCGCCGTCGCTTCCCGGTGCCGGCTCATGCGCCGTCCCCGGTCCCGGGGAACCGCCCGGGGGGCAGCGCCGTGCGGAGTCGGCTGGCGAGGACCCGGAGGGTCTCCGCCGGCGTCTGCCGGGCCAGCGGCTCGAGGCTGCGGTCGAAGTGCTCCCGCTCCTGTCGGAAGAGCCCCTCCACGCGCGTGGAGAGGTCCTCACGGGCCGTGGCGGTGAGGCGGCGCACGGCGTCGTCGCCGAAGACCGCTTCGAGGAGTTTCTGCCCGGCGACGGCCGAGGCGCCGGCGATGCCGATCTCGCCGCCCGTCAGTCCGCCGGTCGAGGCGAAGACCACCACCATCAGCGCGACGGCGATCCCGTTGACGCCGAAGGAGAGCATGCGCGCGGTGAAGCGCTTGTCGGCGCCCTCGGCCTGGACGAGCAGCAGCAGGTCCTCCTGCCATGCGCGGATCTCCCGCGCGACGTCCGCCGACACCTCGTCGGCTTGCCAGGGGGCGAGGCCTTCCAGCAGCGACCGGCCCGCCGCGTCGGCCCGCCACCGCCGCCGCGTGGACTCGTCGGCGCGCGCCGCCTGCTCGACGACGACGGTCTGCAGCCCGCTGCCGATGGCGTCCGCGACGGTGGCGGCCGGCGCGGGCCGCCCCGTGAAGAACGCACTGACGCGGTCGCGTGCCCGCCCGATCCTCGACTCGAGCCCCCGCATGAACTCGCCGGTGCCGACGAAGTCCTGCCAGCGTGCCAGCACCTCGCCGCGCAGCAGCCTGCCGTCCTCCGTCGCCGCGAGGACACTCCGCAGTGCCTCGCGGTACGCGCCGTCCGCCGCCGCCCGCAGTTCGTCCCCGATCGCCTGTTCCTGGCTCGCCGCCTCGGCGATCCCGTCCATGCGTCCCGCGAGCGCGCGCATGGCACCCTGGACGGTGCGCCGGGCGATGTCCCGCCGTCCCTCGGCGTCGACGGCGAGGGCGTGCAGCCACCGGGTGATGGGCTCGACGGCGTCCGCCGGCAGCATGCGTGCGGATCCGAGGGGAAGCTCGGGGATCACGAAGATCGGGGCGTGGCCGAGATTCTGGGCGGACAGGAGGGTCATCAGGTCGCTCCTGATCTCCTCCTCGACGCCCGGGGGTACGCGATCGAGCACGATGGCCACCAGCACGTCGCGTCGTCCGGCTTCGGCCAGCAGCTTCCAGGGCACGGCGTCCGCGTAGCGGTTGGCCGTCGTCACGAAGAGCCAAAGGTCCGCCGCCGCGAGGAGCTGGCCGGCGAGGCGGCGGTTCTCGTCGGCGATCGAGTCGACGTCGGGGGCGTCGAGGAGGGCCAGGCCGACCGGCAGCGTCGACGTGGGTCGCAGGAGCAGCGTGTCCTTCCCGGGGTCCGTCGTCGCGTGGTGCTGCACGGGTGCCGGGCTGCTGGTCGGCGGCCCGCCTCCCCCGTCGTCGCCTGCCAGGCGCACGCGGCCGAGGGAGGGCAGGACACGGGCATCGTCGAACCATGCCGCGTCGTCCGGGTGGTGCAGCAGGAGCGGCTGGCGCGTGGTGGGGCGGACGGCGCCCGTGGCGGAGACGGGCCGGCCGACGAGGGCATTGACCAGCGTGGATTTGCCCGCCCCGGTCGAGCCGCCGACGACGGCCACGAGGGGCGCGTCGAGGCTGGCCAGCCGCGGGAGGATGTAGTCGTCGAGCTGGGCGCGTGCGGACTTCGTCGCAGCCCGCGCGTCGGCCGAGGAGGGAAGGGCCAGGGGGAACGCGAGATTCTCGAGCGCTCCGTTCACGTCCCGCAGCAGCGGCGGCAGCGCGCGGGCATCGCCGGCCGGGGAGGGTGCGCTCATGGGTCCATCATGCCAGTCGTCCGCCGTCGCCCGGGACGGTCCGCGGGGAGGGCTCTCCGGGGATGCCGGACCTGGCCGGGAAAGCAGAACGTCCCGGACATCGTGATGTCCGGGACGTTCCAGGTGTGACCCCAGCGGGATTCGAACCCGCGTTACCGCCGTGAGAGGGCAGCGTACTAGGCCGCTATACGATGGGGCCAGTACTTTTCCATATTACTACTACTTCTTTACTGCTCGTGCCTCCCCGTACAGGACGGGACTGCGCTGGGGTACCAGGACTCGAACCTAGAATGTTGGTACCAGAAACCAGTGTGTTGCCAATTACACCATACCCCAAGGGCGCTTTTCGGAGACCCGATCGTGCTGGGCTCCGGCCGCGCAACCGCTCCGCGCCGAGAAACAACTTTACCGGACAGGAGGCAGGAACTGCAAAACGGCCACCAGGTCGCCGATGCGGGGCACCTCGGGAGCGTCCTCGCCCGGGCTCCCCGGAGGGACCGCGCCGGTCCCGGAGTCGACGCCGGAGCCCCGGCCGGTCCCGGTCCGGTCGAGCCAGACGCCGAGCAGACCGGCGTCCCGTGCTCCCACGGCATCCACCAGCCTGTTGTCGCCGACGTACAGGGTGCGCGACGGCGCGGTGCCGATGAGGCGGGCCCCCTCGCGGTAGATGGCGGGGTCCGGTTTGGCGACCCCGACCGTGTCGATACCCACGAGCACCCGGACGCGCCCGAGTCCGGCCCGGTCCAGCTTCGCCCGCTGGTAGTCGTGCACGTTGTTGCTCACCGCCCCGTACGGGATCCTGCGTGCATCGAGTTCGTCCAGCAGCGGCAGGACGTCGTCGTAGGCCCGGAAGTGGTGCGGGAGCATCTGCTCGTACGCGCGCACCCACGCCTCGGCCACGCGTCCCAGGAACGGCTCGGGGGTGAAGACCGCCCGTGCGTGGCGGACGCGGTGCACGCGCTGCTCCTCGAAGGTGAGTTCTCCGGCGAGGAAGCGGTCGTAGTGCCGCTGCGGATCGGTCGTGTACAGCGCCTTGTAGCGGACCCAGTCGTCGTCGCCCAGGTGGCTGAGCGCCGGATCGGGGATGGCCTGCAGGGTGTGGCCCATGGCCTGTTCGAGGTCGACGAGCGTGTCGTCGATGTCGAACAGCACGCCCTCCGGGGCGGAGCCCGCGTCCGGGGTCGGTGATCCCCCGACCGGAGCGTGCACGGCTCAGCCCGCCGTCGCGCGGAGGGCGCGCAGGCGCGCCACCGAGGAGTCGCGGCCGAGGATCACCATGGACTCGAACAGCGGGGGCGAGATCCTGCGGCCGGAGATGGCGGTGCGTGCCGGCCCGAAGGCGAGCCTCGGCTTCAGGCCGAGGCCGTCGACGAGCGCTCCCCGGAGGGCCGCCTGCAGCGACTCCGCGTCCCACGCGTCGACGCCCTGCAGGGCGTCGAGCGTCGCGTCGAGCACCTCGCCGAGGTTCTCCGGCAGACCCTTGCGGGCGTCGTCGGCGATGTCGACGGCGTCGTCGGCCTTGAACAGGAAGCCGAGCATCTCCGGTGCCTCGCCGAGCAGCGTGATGCGCTCCTGGATGAGCGGGGCAGCTGCGGTCACGATGCGCACTTCCTCGTCCGTGGGCGGGTCGCCGATGACCCCGGCGGCGGCGAGATAGGGCAGGAGGCGGCTGCGGAACTCGGCGGGGTCGAGGAGCCGCACGTGCGTGCCGTTGATCGCCTCGGCCTTCTTCAGGTCGAAGCGGGCGGGATTGGCGAGGACGTCGCGGACGTCGAACTTCTCGACGAGCTGCTCCACGGAGAAGATGTCCTCGTCCGCGGACAGGCTCCAACCGAGCAGGGACAGGTAGTTGAGCAGCCCCTCGCGGATGAAGCCGCGTTCCCGGTGGAGGAACAGGTTCGATTCGGGGTCCCGCTTGGACAGCTTCTTGTTGCCCTGGCCCATCACGTAGGGCAGGTGGCCGAACAGCGGCATGTACTGGGCGACGCCGATGTCGATCAGCGCGCGGTAGAGGGCCACCTGGCGTGGCGTGGAGGACAGCAGGTCCTCGCCGCGCAGCACGTGGGTGATCCCCATGAGGGCGTCGTCCACGGGGTTCACGAGCGTGTAGAGGGGCGCGCCGTTGGCTCGGACGACGGCGAAGTCGGGCACGCTGCCGGACCGGAAGGTGATGTCGCCGCGCACGAGGTCGGTGAAGGTGATGTCCTCGTCCGGCATGCGCAGGCGCAGGACGGCGGGACGACCCGCGGACCGGAAGGCCTCCTTCTGCTCCCCGGTCAGCGTGCGGTCGTGGTTGTCGTACCCGAGCTTGGGATCGCGGCCCGCCGCACGGTGCCGCTCCTCCACCTCCTCGGGCGTGGAGAAGGACTCGTAGAGGTGGCCCGCCGCGACCAGCCGCTCGATGACGTCCTGGTAGAGATCGCCGCGCTGCGACTGGCGGTAGGGCGCGTGGGGTCCCCCGACCTCGACACCCTCGTCCCAGTCGATGCCCAGCCAGGTCATCGCGTCGAGGAGCTGCTGGTAGCTCTCCTCGCTGTCACGCGCGGCATCGGTGTCCTCGATGCGGAAGACGAGCTTTCCACCCGTATGGCGCGCGTACGCCCAGTTGAACAGCGCGGTCCGGATCAGCCCCACATGGGGGGTGCCGGTCGGCGACGGACAGAATCGGACCCGGACGGGCGTGACATCGGTGACGGTGGGGAGCTCTGCGGCAATAGTCATGATGTCCCCAGTCTAGGCGGGAGCATCGGGGCCGGCCGCGCGCCGTCGCGCCCCGGACGGACGGTCACGACGGCGGATGCGTCAGCGGCGTGCGGGGTTGGACAGGCGGCCGATGCCCTCGATGTCGACGTCGTAGCGCTGGCCGTCGGTGATCAAGCCGACACCGGCGGGCGTGCCGGTCAGGATGATGTCCCCCGGCAGGAGCGTGAAGGCCTGCGAGACGTAGGCCACGAGCTCGCGGGCCCCCCAGATCATGTCGCTCGTGGAACCGTCCTGGCGGAGGTCGCCGTCGAGCGATCCGCGGATGGTCAGGTTCTCGGGATCGAGGTCGGTCTCGATCCACGGGCCGATCGGGCAGGACGTGTCGAATCCCTTGGCACGGGCCCACTGGTCGTCGGTCTTCTGCACGTCGCGTGCGGTTAGGTCGTTCGCACAGGTGTAACCGAAGACGACGTCGTCGACGCGCTCGAGGGGGACGTCCTTGCAGATCCGGCCGATCACCACGGCCAGTTCGGCCTCGTAGGAGATCTGGTCCGAGAAGGACGGCAGCATGATCGGGTCGCCGGGACCGATGACCGATGTGTTGGGCTTCAGGAACATCAGCGGCGCGGCCGGTGTCGCGCCACCCATCTCCTGGACGTGGTCGGCGTAGTTCAGCCCCACCCCGACGACCTTGCTGCGGGGGATGACGGGAGCAAGCAGCCGGACGTCCTCGAGCGCGTGCCGTGCGCCGGTCAGCTGCACTCCCCCGTAGAAGGGGTCACCATGGATGACGGCGACCTCCTCGCTCCCGGGGGAGCCTTCCACAACGCCGAACAGTGGGTCATCATTTACGACAAAGCGTGCAATTCGCATGCCGCCAAGCCTAGCGTGACCCCTTCCTCCGGGGCGTGGGTCCGCCGCGCGGGACGGAATCGGCTCGACGCGCTGGATGGAATCGGCTTAAAGGGAGATACCGCGGGCACTCCCTCCCCAAAAGAGGGTGCCCGCGGTATCCGTGGCGCGCAGGTACGGCCTCGGGGCGTCCGGAACGGATCGCCGCGTCGACCGGAGGTGCCTAGCCGGGCCAGTTGTTGATGCGGTCCAGCGAGGAGACGGGTGCGACGACGCCGGCCTTGGCGGGAGCGGCGTTCGCGGCTGCCGCGCCACCGGTGACGAGGAGGGTTGCAAGGAGGAATGCGGAGGTGAAACGCTTCATGGTTTTTGTCCTTTGGGCTCGATTGACAGTGTAGTGGAACCCGCCCCCATACCACGAGCGGTTCAGTAATTATCATAAGCCACACCAGTCACTTTGGTAACACTTACCGGGAACTTTTTTCCTCAAGTTTTCCAAAGGATGGCCCAAGGGCCCCGCAACCCGAATAATGGGCGAAGCAGCCAATCGATCCGGAGAGCTGAAGGTGGCGATGACTTACAAGGAAGCTGCGGGCGAACGGCTGTTGCTCGAGCTGCGCGCTCGGGATGCCTGGGACCAACGGGACTACGTCGCCGGCCAACGCCTTGCGGAAGAGCTTGCATCCGCTGCGCGGGATGCCGGAGACGAACTCGGCTGGTGGAATGCCACCTTCCTCATCTCGGAATGCCTGCGCAAACAGGGACTCGTCCATGAGGCGCGCGGCGTCGCGGAGGTACTGGCCGAGCATCACCTCACGGCCCAGTCCAAAGCCCTAGGCGCCAGGGTGTCCACCCTCCTCTCCCTCGCGTTGCAGGGGACCGGCGAGCTGGCACCGGCGGTCGCTGCCGCCAGGCAGGCCGTCGTCGATGCCTCGGGCAACGTGGATGACGTGAAGGTGGAGGTCGGGGCGCGCAACGCGCTCATCGCGGCTCTCGCCGATAGCGACCAATTGGAGCTCGCCTGGCAGGAATGCCTGGCCCTCGATGCGCTCCTGCGTCCCGAACCGAGCAGCCAGACGACCGGGATGGCGTTCTGGGCGATCGGCAATGTCGCCTTCCTGCTGGGGCACATCCCCGAGGGGGTCTCCTACCACGGGCTTGCCGCCAAGAACCTCTCCCCCAGCAACGACCTCGATCTGTGGGCACGTTTCAACAGGGCGTCGGCAGCGCTGAGGCTGAAGGCGGGCGTCGTCGCACCCGAGACACTCGAGTGCATCGAACGCGCGGAACTGGCGAGCTCGATCGTCGGTGGAACGGAACGGGATCGCCTCGAGTTGAAGCTGACCCGCGGACAGTGGTTGGTCCTGACGGGCCAGTACGACGCCGCCATCGAGCAGCTCAAGGGCGTGATCGGGCAGAAGCAGCTGCTCGCGACGCACACGGCAGCGGATGCGCATTTCCTCCTCGGGCAGGCGCTGTCGGCGCGGGGAGATTCCGCCAGGGCCGATGCGAACTTCCGCGTGAGCGAGGGACTGTTCCTCCAGTCGGGGGCCAAGGACAGGGCCTCGGCGGCCCGGGCGCTCGTCCATGGAGCCCAGGACGTGCCGGGCTGAGCAAGAGAGGCTCCTCCCGGATTGTCAAGCGAAATCGCGTGTGGACACGCGGGCGCGGCGGCCGATGACCGTCGCGTAATTTGATCCTCGGGTCCCGATCGGGCTGGGCGTTTTCCCCCATTACTCCCACCCCGGTCGGGGCTTCTTCCCTGCGCCGGCCGTTCGCCGAGGTGCCACCGCGTCGGGTGCGGCACGTCGACCCCGGCAGCGGCTGTGCTCAGTGCTAATCTTTCCCCGTCACGCGGACCAGGGCTGCGCAGAGCCTGCCTGCCCGCCGCGCGACTGACTCACCGGCCCCGGCCGGCGCGTCCTCCACCTCATTTTCTTCGACGCCGGCAGCCTGGGGGCAGCGCATGACGACGGTCTCGGTCCGTACGGACCACACAGCCCTCCGGCGTCCGGGTAGCGGCACCCGGAATGTACGCTGGACCCGATGAGCGCCCACAAGGACCCCAGGCTGGCGATGCTCGTGGAGAGCATCGTCCGACTGTCACGGGGAGAGCTCAGCAGCCGGATCGAGCCCTCGAGCGCGAGGGACGAGGTCGACGCCGTGATCACCGGCGTGAACCTGCTCGCGGAGGAGCTCGAGCAGGTCTACGAGCAGTTCGAGAAGCGCGTGGAGAGCCGCACCGCGATGCTCCGCCAGGCCCACCTCGACATGATGAAGATGGCGATGTCGGATGCCCTCACGGGCCTTGCCAACCGGGTGGCCCTCATGGACGCCATCGAGGAGGCCCTGAACCAGGCGACCCGGGGGACCCCTCCCCCCGCCCTGCTGCTCCTGGACCTCGACAGTTTCAAGAACGTCAACGACCGCTTCGGCCACGACGCGGGTGACAGGGTGCTGCAGGAGGTGGCCGCCCGCCTCAACAGCGTCGTCCGCGAGAGCGACGTCGTGGCCCGTCTCGGCGGCGACGAGTTCGCGATCCTCCTGCCCGGCGCGACCATGGACACCGCGATGCACGTGGCACGCCGGGCCTTGGAGGTCCTCAACGAGCACATCCGTCTCGACTCTCTCTACGTCCACGCGCGCGCGAGCATCGGGGTGCGCCTCGGCACCGCCGACCAGACGGCCGAGGAACTCCTGCTCGACGCCGACACGGCCATGTACGCGGCGAAGCGCGAGGGTCGCAGCATCATCAAGGTCTTCGAACCCGTGATGCTGTACTCACGGCAGCTCCGCAGCCAGATGGCCACCGAACTGCGGGGGGCGATCAATTCGGACGAGCTCGTGCTCCACTACCAGCCGGTGGTGGAGCTCGCCACCAACCGGATCCTCGGCGTCGAGGTCCTGGTGCGGTGGCAGCACCCGCTGCGCGGCCTGATCCCGCCGGACACCTTCATCCCGCTCGCCGAGGAGATCGGGGTCATCCACGACCTCGACCGCTGGGTGATGTCCACATCGCTCCGCCAACTCGCCCAGTGGCGCCGGGACTTCCCCCTCGACGACGATTTCCAGCTGCGGGTGAACCTGTCCGCGGTCGAGCTGAAGCAGCTCGACCTCGTCGACTCCGTCCGGACCCTGCTCCGCGAGCTCGACCTGCCGCCGCGCAACCTGGTGGTCGAGATCACCGAGACGGCGATCGTCACGCGCGGGGAGGTGGAGATGTACTCGCTGCTGAGCCTGCAGCAGCTCGGCGTCGGCATCGAGATCGACGACTTCGGGACGGGGTACTCCTCCATCAGCTACCTGCGGGAGCTGCCCGTGAGCATGGTGAAGGTGGACCGCTCCCTGCTCGTGGAGCTCAACACGAGGCCCGGGCAGCTGGAGTTCGTCGCGGCGATCCTGCAGCTCATCCGGGCCGCCGGCCTCGAGGCCGTCTTCGAGGGCATCGAGACACGCGAGCAGGCGAACCAGCTGAGGGAACTGGGCTGCGCGAGCGGCCAGGGGTACTACTTCAGCCGACCCATGCCCGCCGAGGAGGCAGGGGTGCTCCTCGCCACGACACGCCACCTGCGGGTCGGCGAGGAGATCGACGGCCCGGAGCGGGCAGCCTCCCGCTGATCCATCCCGGACACGGCGACGGCGCCCGCCCCGGAAGGGTCGGGCGCCGTCGGGAGGTCCTCAGACGAGCCGCACCAGCCAGCCGTGTGTGTCCTCCACGGCTCCGGTCTGGATACCGAGGAGCTGGCTCCGGATCGACATGGTGACCTCGCCCGCCGCTCCGTCCGCGGTCCCGATGTACTCGTCGCCGTCGCGCAGGCGTCCGATGGGGGTGATGACGGCGGCCGTGCCGCACGCGAACACCTCCGTGATGTCGCCGGTGGCGACACCGTCGCGCCACTCGTCGAGCGTGATCTTGCGCTCGACGACGTCCAGGCCGCGGTCGCGGCCGAGCTGGATCACCGAGGACCGCGTCACGCCCTCGAGGATGGTGCCCGACAGGGCCGGGGTCACGAGGGATCCGTCGCGGAAGACGAAGAAGACGTTCATGCCCCCGAGTTCCTCGACCGCGTTGTCGTTGAACTGGTCGAGGAACAGCACCTGCTTGCAGCCGTGGGCTTCCGCCTCCAGCTGCGCGGCGAGGGACGAGGCGTAGTTGCCGCCCGCCTTCGCCGCTCCGGTGCCGCCGCGCCCTGCCCGCGCGTAGTTGCGGGACACCCAGATGTCGACAGGCCGAACCTCTCCGCCGAAGTAGTTGCCCGCTGGGGACGCGATCACGCGGTAGGACACCTCGCGCGCCGGGCGGACGCCGAGGAACGCCTCGGTGGCGATCATGAACGGCCGGATGTACAGGCTCTCGCCGTCCCCGGACGGGATCCAGTCCTGGTCCGCGGCGACGAGCTGGCGCAGCGACTCGAGGAACAGCTCCTCGGGCAGCTGGGGCAGGGCGAGGCGGACGGCCGACCGGTTGAGGCGTGCGGCGTTGGCATCGGCCCGGAACGTCCACACCGATCCGTCCGCGTGGCGGTACGCCTTCATGCCCTCGAAGATCTCTTGGCCGTAGTGCAGGACGGCGGCCGCCGGGTCGAGGGCGATGGGTCCGTAGGGCTCGAGGCGCGCACTGTGCCAGCCCCCCACGCCGGACTCGTCGACGCTGAAGTCGACGATGGCGGTGTGGTCGGTGAAGAAGTTGCCGAAGCCCGGGTTCGCCAGCACCGCCTCCCGCTCCTCGACCGGCGTGCGGCGGGTCGACAGGTGCTGGGTGAACTGGGTTTCGGTGGCTGTCATGGTTCCTCCGCGCTCGAACGGACTGCACGCGCGGCGCGGCCGCCGTCGTCCGTCGGTGGTCAGTGCTCCGGCACTGGGTTAATGATGTGTAACCACCTTAGGACACGGCAGCGGCGATGGCATCGCCGACGGCAACCGTGGTGCGTGCTCCCGTTCGGGAGCCGATGTCCGTCTCGACGGCCTGCTCGATCCTGGCCGCGTGGGCCTCGAGCCCGAGGTGGCGGAGCAGGAGGGCCGCGGAGAGGATCGCGGCGGTGGGGTCGGCGATCTGCCGGCCGGCGATGTCGGGCGCCGATCCGTGGACCGGCTCGAACATGGACGGTGCGGTGCGGTCCATGTTGAGGTTCGCGGACGCGGCCAGCCCGATCCCGCCCGAGACCGCTGCCGCGAGGTCCGTCACGATGTCGCCGAACAGGTTGTCGGTGACGATCACGTCGAAGCGGGAGGGGTCGGTGACGAGGAAGATCATTGCGGCGTCGACGTGCAGGTAGTCGTGCTCCACGGCGGGGAACTCGACCGCGACGGCCTCCACGATCCGCTTCCACAGGTGCCCCGCGTAGACGAGGACGTTGTGCTTGTGCACGAGGGTCAGCTTCCCGCGGCGTGCCGCGGCGCGCCGGAACGCGTCCCGGACGACGCGCTCCACGCCGTGCGCCGTGTTGAGGGACACCTCGGTGGCCACCTCGTGGTCGGTACCGCCCCGCAGCGTCCCGCCGTTGCCCGTGTACGGGCCTTCGGTCCCCTCGCGCACGACGACGAAATCGACGACGCCCGGGTCCGCGAGCGGGCTGGGCACCCCCGCGTACAGCCGGGTGGGCCGCAGGTTCACGAAGTGGTCCAGCGAGAAGCGCAGCTTCAGGAGGAACTCGCGCTCGATGAGCCCGGACGGCACGAGGGTGTCACCCGGTGCTGCGCCGACCGCCCCGAACAGGATCGCGTCGTGGCCCCGCAGCCGCTCGAGCGTCGCGTCCGGCAGCGTCTCCCCCGTGGCGAGCCAGTGCTCGGCTCCGAGCTCGTACTCGGTCAGGGCGACGTCCACGTCCTTCCCGACGGCAGCGAGCAGCACCTTCACCGCCTCGGTGGTCACTTCGGGGCCGATCCCGTCTCCCGGGATGACGGCGATGTCGATGCGGTGCGGTGCGTCGGTCATGGTCCCAGCGTAGGAAGGCGCCCGGTCCGGCGACAATCCGTCCGCAGGCTGAGACGGCTCCCCCCACGGTCGGATGTGCGCCGACCGTGCCGCACCTAGAGTTGGTTGCCATGGACATCCACCTGCGGTTCGCGCGCTGGGTACGCACGCACCCGGGGACGCTGGACGTCTGCCTCGCGCTGGTGATCCTCGTCCTCCTGGTCCTGCCCTTCGCCGCCAGCGGCACCGACGGATACGCCGGCGTCGTCGCCACGTCCGCGGCCGTGGTCGTCCCGCTGATCTGGCGACGCTCGCGGCTCCTGCTCTCCGCCGGCATCATCGCCGGCGTCTCGGTCCTGCAGCTCGTCCTCGGCATCCAGCCGGTCCCGGCGCAGTTCGTCGTCCTGATCACCCTGTACACGCTGGCCGCGTACGGTCCGAGGTGGGCGAGCCTGGGAGGCCTCACGCTCGCCCTCGTCGGTTCGGCCGTGGGCCTCGTGCGGTTCGGCGACCTGATCGGCATCGGCGGCACGGCGTCCGTGCTGACCTCCGTGCCGCTGTACCTGATCGTGCTGTTCTTCGTCGAGGCGCTCGTGCTGCTCGCGTGGACGACGGGCGACCTCGCGCGGGCGCGCCGTCGCACCTACCAGGCGCTCGAGGACAGGACGCGGCGGCTCGAGGTGGAGCGGCAGCAGGAGCGCGACCTCGCGGCCGCCGACGAGCGGAGCCATATCGCCCGCGAGATGCACGACATCGTGGCGCACTCCCTCTCGGTCATCATCACGCAGGCCGACGGCGCACGGTACGCGAGCGCACAGGCGCCGGATCTCGCCGTCCAGACGCTCGGCACCATCGCCGAGACCGGCCGGGGTTCGCTGCGCGAGATGCGGAGGCTGCTCGGGGTGCTGCGCGGCGACGAGACGGCCTCCACCCGGCCGCTGCCGACGCTGGACGACGTCGACTCCCTCCTCCAGTCGGTGCGGCGTTCCGGCGTGCGGGTCGCCTGCCGGCGTATCGGCACCCCCCGCAAGCCGCTCCCCCTCGGGGCGGAGCTGACCGCCTACCGCGTGGTGCAGGAGTCCCTCACGAACGTCCTCAAGCATGCCGGGGCGCACACGACCACCGAGGTGACCCTCGAGTTCGGCGCGCGCGGACTGGGCATCACGGTCGACGACGACGGCCGCGGTGCCGCCCCCGATCCCGCCACGGCGGGTACGGGCCAGGGGATCATCGGGATGACGGAGCGTGTCCGCCTCTACGACGGCACCGTGTCGGCGGCGCCGCGCACGGGCGGTGGCTACCGCGTCGAGGCGTTCATCCCCTACACGCAGACCTAGGCTGGGAGCGGCGGGCGGCCACGACGTACGGCGGCCGGCGACGACCGGGCGCCGGAGCACACCGGGGACCAGGAAAGGCTAGGACCACCATGGACAGTACGGCCAGCACCAGCACGACCGGCACGAGCGGCCCGGTCAGCACCGAACGCCCGACCGGTCGGGACGACGGCTCCGTGCCGGCGGACGGCGTGGTCGCCGCGCCGATCCGGGTCGTGATCGTCGACGACCAGCACCTGGTGCGCAGCGGCTTCGCCATGCTCATCGACTCGCAATCGGACCTCCGGGTCGTCGGTGAGGCGGCCAACGGCGAGGAGGCGGTGCGGGCCCTCGCGGCCACCCGTGCCGATGTCGTCCTGATGGACGTCCGCATGCCGGGCATGGACGGCATCGAGGCGACGCGCCGCATCCTCGCCGGTGACGGCTCGGCGACCGGCGGCGCGGAGGGCGGGCCGCGGATCGTGGTGCTGACGACGTTCGACCTCGACGAGTACGCACTGGCCGCGATCCACGCCGGGGCGAGCGGGTTCCTGCTCAAGGACGCACCACCCGAGGAGTTGCTGGAGGCGATCCGGACGGTGCACCGGGGCGACGCCGTCATCGCGCCCTCCACCACGCGGCGCCTGCTGGACCACGTGGCCCCGCTCCTGCGCCGGCCCTCCGCCGCGCAGGATGCGCAGGCCGAGGCAGTGGCCCGGCTGACGCCCCGTGAGCGCGAGGTGTTCGGCCTCATCGCGCAGGGCCTGTCGAACCCGGAGATCGCAGCGCAGCTGTTCCTGTCCGAGGCGACCGTGAAGACACACGTGGGCCACATCCTCGCGAAGCTCGAGGCGCGCGACCGCGTCCAGGCCGTCGTGCTGGCGTACGCGACGGGCGTGGTCCGGCCCTGACGGCCGGACCACCGCCGGCCCCGCCGGTCGTACGCCCGGAGCCTCCGGCTCATCCCCCGGTAGGAGGGCCGCGCCCGTCCATCCCGGTCCGTGCGCCGATCCGCCCGGCGGGCGCGATCCCTAGCGTGGAAGCATGACGACCTCCACGAATCTCCCCGCCGGTGCGCCCGGCGTCCCCACCCACCCGGCCCCGACCGACGGCGCCGTCGCCGCCCGCGGCGTGTCCAAGAGCTACGGCCGCGGCGAGACCGCCGTCCACGCGCTCCGCGACGTCTCCGTCGACTTCGCCCGGGAACACTTCACCGCCATCATGGGTCCGTCCGGGTCCGGCAAGTCCACCCTCATGCACTGCCTGGCGGGGCTCGACAGCATCGACACCGGGCGCCTGTGGATCGGCGGGACCGACATCACGGGTCTTCCCGACGCCGAGCTCACGCGGCTCCGCCGTGAACGCGTCGGCTTCGTGTTCCAGGCCTTCAACCTCGTACCCACCCTGACCGCGGAGCAGAACATCACCCTGCCGGTCGCGCTGGCCGGGGGCACGGTGGACGCCGCGTGGCTGCAGCAGATCACCTCCTCGCTGGGCCTCGCCGACCGGCTGTCCCACCGCCCCCACGAGCTCTCCGGCGGCCAGCAGCAGCGGGTCGCCGTCGCACGCGCCCTGCTCACGCGACCCGATGTCATCTTCGGCGACGAACCCACCGGCAACCTCGACTCCGCGACGGGCGCCGAGGTACTGTCCCTGCTGCGGCGCAGCTGCCGGGAGATGGGTCGGAGCATCATCATGGTCACGCACGATCCCGTGGCGGCCTCCTACGCCGACCGCGTGGTCCTGATGAAGGACGGCGCCCTGGTCGGCGAGCTCGAGCAGTCGACGCCCGACGCCATCCTCCACGCACTCGCGACGCTGGGGGCCTGACGTGCTGCAGCTGGCCCTCGCACAGGTGCGGGTCCATGCCCGCCGCTTCGTCGCCGTCGGCCTCGCCGTGATGCTCGGCGTCGCCTTCCTCTCCGCGACCCTCATGGTGGGCGCGACCACCAACGCCAGCCTCGGCCGGAGCATCGGCGCCGCCTACGCGAAGGCCGACCTCGTCGTCACGGGAGAGGACGGCGCGGACCTCCCCGCCGGCGTCGTCGACCGGTTGGCCGCCGTGCCCGGCGTGGACACCGCGCATGGGCTCGAACGCGCCTACAGCCCGCTCGCGACGGGCTCCCGGACCTCCCTCGCCGCCTTCACGGCCACCGCTCCGGCCGGCCTGGAGACGGCAGAGGTCACGCGCGGCTCGTACCCGCGAAGCCCGGGCGAGGTCGCCCTCGACGAGGAGTCCGCCACCCGGCTCGGTGTCGCGCCCGGCGACACCGTGGCCGTCGGCGACGGGACGGGGACGGCTGCCACGCTGGGCGGCGCCCTGACCGTCACCGGCCTCACCCGGCCGAGTGCCGATCCCACCCTCTCGGGGTCGGTGCAGGTCCTCGCATCGGCCCAGGTCGTCCGAGAGCTCACCGGCGGCGAGCCCGCCGTCCGCAACGTCCAGCTCGCCCTCGCCCCCGACGCCGACACCGGAGCACTTGCTTCCGCCGTCGCCGCGGCCCTCGGGAGCGACCTCCCCGACTCCCCGGGCCTCACTGTCCGCACGGCCGCCGAGCAGACCCTCGCCGACGTCGCACAGCTCTCGAACGGCAACGACGCCCTCACGGGCATCCTCCTCGCCTTCGCCGCCGTCGCCGTCCTCGTCGCCGGGCTCGTCATCTCGAACACGTTCTCCGTCCTGGTGGCACAGCGGACGCGGGAGCTCGCCCTGCTGCGCTGCATCGGGGCCGAGCGACGCCAGATCCGTGCCGCGGTGCTCGTCGAGGCAGCCGTCGTGGGCCTGGCGGGTGCCCTGCTCGGCGTCCTCCTCGCGGTGGGCGTGATGGCCGCCCTCGTGGGCCTCGCACGCGGGACCGACTTCGGCTCGTTCGCCGTCCTGGCCGTCCCACCGTCCGCCGTCGTCACCGGTGTCGCGGTGGGGGTGCTGATGACGCTCCTCGCCGCCCTCGTCCCCGCGCGTGCCGCGACGCGCGTCGCCCCGCTCGCCGCGCTCCGTCCCGCCGACCCGGTCCGCGCCACCGGCCGGAGCGGGAGGGTCCGGCTCGGCCTGGGCGTCGCCGCCCTGCTCCTCGGCGTCGCCCTCCTCCTGGCGGGCGCGTATGCCGCGGCGATCGGACCGGCCGTCCTGGGAGGAGCCGTCTCCTTCCTCGGCGTCGTGCTGCTCGCCCCGTTCTTCATCCCGGCGAGCGTCGCGGCGGTCGGGCGGCTCGCCCGCCCCCTGGGCGTGCCCGGCACGCTGGCGTCGGTGAACGCCGTCCGGAACCCCGCCCGCACCACGGCGTCCTCCGCGGCGCTGCTCGTCGGCGTGACCCTCGTGACGATGATGATGGTCGGGGCGCAGACCGCCCGCACCTCCTTCGACCGCGAGCTCGACGGGAACTACGCGGTCGACCTCGAGGTGAGGGTCCCGGGATCCCTCCCCGCCACGCCCGGACCCGCAAGCGGTGTCCCCGCGCCGTCCCGCATCGACGCGGCCACGCTCCTGCAGGTCGACGGCGTGCAGACCGCCGTCGAGCTCACCCCCGTGCTGCTCACGAGCACCGAGGACGGCGCCCAGCTGGTGTACGCGGCGGACGCCGACGAGGTCGCCGGTGTGCTCCGCGCCGAGGGCGTCAGGCTGGAGGACGGCCTGGTGCTCGCTCCGCAGACGTGGGAGCAGGCCGACGTGACACTCGAGGGCGGGAACGGGCCCGCCACCCTGCCCGTCACGGCGACGGACGCCGCGTTCTTCCAGCCCCTCATCACCCGGGCCACGGCGGACCGGCTCGGCGGCACGCCGCCGGAGGCGCTGGGTACCTACCTGGGCGAACCGGCCGGCGACGGCGCCTCCCCGCCGGCGGATGCCGCCGCCTTCGCCGCCGCCGTGGGTCCCACCTTCTGGCTCAGGCTCGCCGACGGGCTGGACGCGGAGGGCATCACGGAGGTCCAGGCGCAGATCGTCGCCGCGACGGGCGTCACGGAGTACAGCGTCACGGGCCCGGCGATCGAACGCGTCGCATACCACGAGATCATCGACGTCATGCTGCTGATCGTCACCGCCCTGCTCGCCGTGGCCGTCCTCATCGCGCTCATCGGGGTCGCGAACACGCTGTCCCTCTCGGTGCTGGAACGGCGCCGCGAGAACTCGCTGCTGCGCGCCCTCGGCCTCACCCGGGGACAGCTGCGGGGCATGCTCGCCGTCGAGGCGGTGCTCCTCGCCGGCGTCGCGGCCCTGCTCGGCTCCGGGCTCGGCATCCTGTACGGGTGGCTCGGCGCGCAGTCGGCCCTGGGCGGCATCACCCCGGTCAGTCCGGCGGTGCCCGTCGACCAGATCGGTGCCGTCCTCCTGGTGGCCCTCACGGCGGGACTCCTGGCCTCGGTGCTCCCCGCCCGGCGGGCGGCCCGGCTCTCCCCGGTGGCCGGGCTCGCCGCGGACTGACGACCGGCCCGGCGTCCTCCCCTCCCGCGACGCGGCGACCTATACACTGAGCGTCGCAGCGAAAGAGTCGGAGGGACGCCGTGGCGGGGCAAGAAGCAGCAGGGACGCGCGGCGGGGCACTCGCCGTGGTCGCGTCACGATCGGCCGCGGACCGCGACGCCCTGCGGGGCATCCTCGCGGACGGCGGGTACTCCTGCACGGCCGTCCGGACCGGAGAGGCGCTCCTCGAGGAGGTCCTCTCGACGCCACCCGACGTCCTGCTGGTGGACCTGCACACGGCCCTCGACTACGCCGGTTCCCTCGCGGGCGTCGTCGCGGAACATCCCGGGCTGGCCGGCATCCCCGCGATCCTCCTCCTCCCGGAGGGTGGTGCCGAAACCGTCCCCGGCCACCTCGCCGCCTACGTCACGGACGTCGTCTTCCGCCCCGTCGACGCCGGCGAGCTGCTGCACCGCACCGACGCCGTGATCTCCCGACGGCGGCGCACCCTCGCCCAGCGGGCGTCCTCGGCACGCCTGCGCGAGGAGATGCGCCGGATCTCGGCCCGGATCCGGGCCACGAACGATCCGGCGGTGATGGTGGACCAGTTCCTGCCCGCCGCCGGCGGCGCGCTCGGTGCCCGCCACCTCGCCCTGCAGGTGTTCGACGACGATCGCGTGTCCGCCCGCAGCAGCAGCTGGACGCCGGACGCCGGGACCTCGGCACCGTCCGTCGCCCTGCAGGGCATCGACCGGCCTGCAGCGCTCCGGCTCGCGCTCGGGCTGTGGGAGGACTCCACCACCGCCCGGTTCGGCACCGGGGCCGGGACCGGGACAGATGGCGTCGAGATACCCGCCTGGCTCGGCGACGCCCTCGGAGGGCGGACGGCGGAGGGGGTCGTGGCCGCCCTCGGCGAGGGGCACACGCCCTTCGGACTGCTGTGGATCATCCGGGAGGAGTCCCGGCCGGCCTGGTCGGGCGTGGAGGACTCCCTGACCCAGCACGTCCTCGGCAATCTCGCCCACGGCCTGATCCAGGCGCAGCTCATCACGCGTCAGCACGAGGCGGTCCGGAAGCTGCGGGCCCTCAACCAGGCGAAGAGCGATTTCGTCGGTACCGTCAACCACGAGCTGCGGACGCCGCTCGCGTCCATCGCCGGCTACCTCGAGATGATCAACGACGGCGTCGGCGGTGAACTGCCGCCGGAGGCGAGCACCATGCTGCAGGCCGTGGAACGCAACACCGCGAAGCTGAGCCGGCTGATCGACAACATCTCGGCCCTCTCGGCGCCCGAGACGGACGCGTCCGAGCACGGACCGGTCGACATCGTCCACCTCGTGTCGCAGGTCACCGGCCGGGCCGTCCTGGAGGCCGCGGCCGGCGGCATCACGCTGGAGGGCACCCTGCCGGAGCAGCCGCTGACCGTCTCGGGGCACCGGGAGCAGCTCGCGGACGCGCTCACCATCGTGCTGTCCAACGCCCTCAAGTTCACGCAGCGGGGCGGCAGCGTCGCCGTCGGCCTCGCGCACCGGCCCGACGACGGCGAGGTCGTCGTCGCGGTGCGGGACACCGGCATCGGCATACCGCCGGACGACCTGCCACGTCTGTTCGACTCGTTCCATCGCGGGTCCAACGCCAACCAGACGCTGCCGGGCGCCGGCGTCGGGCTGTCCCTCGCGAAGCGGACCCTCGAGGCGCACCGCGGGACTATCACGATCGAATCGTGCCTGGGGGTCGGCACGGCGGTCGTGATCACGCTACCGCTGCTGAGCCACGCTGCCGTAGGGTGACATGCTGGACAATCGACGACAAGGACCGCACATGACGCACGCCTCGGAGGGCATCCCCCTGCGCCAGCTGGACCTGGATACCCTGCTGCCGTATCTCGACCTGCATCTGATGGGCGCCATGAACGGCGTCCGGCTGTTCAAGGCCGCGCGCGTCTCCTGGGCGGGGACACCGTACGAGCAGGACTTCGAGCGCCTGCGGCAGGAGATCAGCGAGGAGCGGACCTTCCTCAAACGCCTGATCAAGTCGCTGGGGCACCGACCGGGCGTCGTCAAGATGGCCGCCGCACGGGCGATGTCCGTCGTGGCGGGGGTCGATCCCCTGAACCCGATGCGCCGCAAGGCCTCGGCGGGCGCCCAGCTGGAGCTCGAGGCCCTGCAGTCGCTGCTCAAGGGCAAGGAGGCGCTGTGGTCCACGCTCCTGGCCCTCTCGCCGGGAGCATCGGCGACGGCGGGGGACGCCGTCCTCAACCACCCGGTCCTCGTCCAGCTGCTCGAGGCGTCCAAGCGTCAGCAGGACACGGTGGCGCGGGTCATGACCGAGACGGCTCCGGCCCGCTTCCTGCGGTACTGATCCCGGGACGGAACACGTCGCCGCGCGCGGGGACGCGGTCCGGGCCACCGACCGCGCCCCGTCCTACGCCCCCGCAGGCTCCTCGTACTTCGGGAAGACCGGCGACGGCGCGGGCAGCACCGTACCGGGTTCGATCCGCCGGGCCAGCGCGCTGAACAGGCGGCGCTCGTCGTCGTCCGCCGTCCCCTGGCCGAGGGCCGTGAGGATCTGCCCGGCGCCGGCCGGCATGACCGGCTGCGCGAGGACGGCCACCACCCGGAGCACCTCGAGGGTCACGTAGAGGACCGTGTTCATGCGCTCGGGGTCCGTCTTCCGGAGGACCCACGGCTGCTGGTCGGCGAAGTACGCGTTGGTGTCGCCGAGGACCGCCCAGACGGCCTCGAGCGCCCGCGAGAACTCCTGCCGGTCGAACGCGGCACGGCTGGCGTCGAGCAGGGCGTGCGCCTGCTCGAGGATCCGCGTGTCGGCCGGGGCGAACTCACCCGGCCGCGGGACCGCGCCGCCGCAGTTCTTGGCGACCATGGACAGCGAACGCTGTGCCAGGTTGCCGAAGTTGTTGGCGAGGTCGGCGTTCATGCGTCCGACGACGGCCTCGTGGCTGTAGGAGCCGTCGGCGCCGAACGGCACCTCCCGGAGGAGGAAGAAGCGCACCTGGTCCAGGCCGTACTGCTCCACCCAGTCGGCCGGTGCCACCGTGTTGCCGAGCGATTTGGACATCTTCACGCCCTTGTTGTGCAGGAAGCCGTGGATCATGACGCGCCTGGGTACCTCGAGCCCCGCGGACAGGAGGAAGGCGGGCCAGTAGATGGCGTGGAAGCGCGAGATGTCCTTGCCGATCACGTGCACGTCCGCGGGCCAGAACTTCCGGAACTGCTCGGACCCCGTGTCGGGGAAACCGACGCCGGTCAGGTAGTTGGTGAGTGCGTCCACCCAGACGTACATGACGTGCCGGGGGTTGCCGGGGACCGGGACGCCCCAGTCGAACGTGGTGCGGCTGACGGAGAGGTCCTCGAGCCCGCGCCGCACGAAGGAGATGACCTCGTTGAAGCGGGGCTGCGGCGCGCCGAACTCCGGCTGCGCCTCGTAGAGGTCCAGCAGCCTCTGCTGGTAGGCCGAGAGACGGAAGAAGTAGCTCTCCTCCTCCGTCCAGGTGACCTCCGTGTCGGTCTCCTTCGCGTACCGGACGCCGTCCTCGCGGACCTCCGTCTCGTCCTCGCCCCAGAACGCCTCGTCGCGCACGGAGTACCAGCCGGCGTACTTGTCGAGGTAGATGTCCCCGTTCGCCTCCATGCGCTTCCAGATCTCGGTCGCCGCCGCATAGTGGTCCTCGTCGGTGGTCCGGATGAAGCGGTCGTAGGAGGTGCCGACGACGTCGTTCATGTCCCGGAAAGCCAGCGCGTTGCGTGTGGCGAGCTCGCGGACCGGGACGCCCTCGCGGTCGGCTGCCTGCTGCATCTTGAGGCCGTGCTCGTCGGTACCCGTGAGGTACATGACGTCGAACCCGTCGAGGCGCTTGAAGCGCGCCATGGCGTCGACGGCGATCGTCTCGTAGGCGTGCCCGATGTGCGGCACGCCGTTCGGGTAGGAGATGGCCGTGGTGATGTAGAACGGGGGCTTTGCGTCTGCGGAGGTCACCCTATGAAATTACCCCGGTCGGTGCGGATTCACCCAAGTGCGAAGGCGCGGAGGCCTTCAGGCCCGCCCCACGGCATCGTGCCCGAGCACGGCGTGGACGCCCCACGTCCGGTTGGCGATCTGCGTGACGCGGAGGTCGACCACCGCGCTGGCGAGGGCCAGCGCGGTCCTGCGCTCCAGGCCGTGCAGCTGCTGGAGCCAGGTGAGCATGGCTCCCAGTGCATCGGCCGTCGCCCGGTTCAGGTCGGCGTCGAAGCCGAAGGTGATGCGCGCGGTGGGCGTGACCGCATGGATGCTCGCCAGCGGCGCGTCCCGGACGACGTCGACGGTGATCGTCGTCGTCATGCCGCACTCGATGGCGGTGCCGCCCACCTCGCCGTCGCCCTGGGCGGCGTGGCCGTCGCCGAGGTGCAGCAGGGCGCCGGGCACCGTGACCGGGAGGAACAGGGTGGATCCGGCCGTCAGCTCGCGGCAGTCGATGTTGCCGCCGCCTGCCGTGCGTGGCGGGGTCGTCGAATGCTGCCCCGGCTCGGTCGGCGGCAGACCGACCACCCCGAGGAAGGGGGCGAGCCGGACGACGTGCCCGTACTGGTCGGTGCCCGTTCCTGCCGCCGCGTCGAGGTCCCACAGCAGCCAGGCGGGATCCGTGCCCTCGAGGCCGAGGCGGCGGGTGAAGTCGTCGTCGTGCCGCGCAGCCGCGGTCCACCCCCAGTCGGCGGTCTCCAGTGCCTCGAAGCGCACCCCCAGTACGTCGCCCGGGACGGCTCCGGCCACCTCGATCGGCCCGGTGAGGGCATGGCCCTGGCGGTCCGGGAACCGGTAGGGCGTCACGGCGCCGGGCGTCCGCTGGCGTTCGAGGTGTCCGCGAGCGTCGAGGGATCCGACGACGACGCGGTCGCCGGCCTCGATGCGCAGGACGGGCGGGGTGTCCCGCGAGAGGACCTGCGTCGCCGTCGCCTGCTCGGCGGGGAGGTGGTGGGTGGTCATGCGTGCCTCGGGTCCGGTGCCGGCCATCAGTCCTGCAGGTCCACCTCGCGGGCCACGGTGGCCCCGATCTCGGCACGGATCGCGTCGAGGACCTCCTGCGGCACGGAGCTGTCCACGGTGAGCAGGGACAGCGCCTCGCCGCCCTCCTTGTTCCGCGCCACCTGCATGCCGGCGATGTTGATGTCCCGTTCCCCGAGGAGCCGGCCGAGCGTCCCGATCACGCCGGGGCGGTCCGTGTAGAGCAGCACCAGGAGGTGGTCGCTGATGGGGATCTCCAGGTCGTAGCCGTTGACGCCCACGAGCTTCTCCACCTGCTTCGGCCCCGTGAGGGTACCCGCGACGGAGATCTGCGTGCCGTCGGACAGCGCCCCGCGGAGCCGCAGCACGTTGCGGTACTCCTCGGACTCCGGGGTGGTGACCAGCCGGGAGGTGATCCCGCGCTGCTGGGCGAGGACCGGCGCGTTGACGTAGGAGACCTGCTCCGAGACGACGTCCGTGAAGACACCCTTGAGCGCGGCGAGTTCCAGCGCCTTCACGTCGAGGGCCGCGATCTCGCCGGCCACCTCGATGTCGATCTGCGTGAGCGAGGCGTGGGTGAGCGCCGTGAAGATCCGGCCGAGCTTCTCCATGAGGGGGATGCCGGGGCGGACGGCGGGGTCGATGACGCCGCCGGCCACGTTGACGGCGTCGGGCACGAGTTCGCCGGCCAGGGCGAGCCGGACCGACTTCGCCACGGAGATGCCCGCCTTCTCCTGGGCCTCGGCCGTGGACGCCCCGAGGTGCGGGGTCACCACGACACTGTCGTGGGCGAAGAACGGGAGGTCGGTGCTCGGTTCGGCCACGAAGACGTCGACACCGGCGCCGGCGATCTGTCCCTGCTCGAGGGCGGTCTGGAGGGCCTGCTCGTCGACCAGGCCGCCGCGCGCCACGTTGACCACGTAGGCGGTGTCCTTCATGAGCGCGAAGGCCTCTGCGCCGAGCATCCCGACGGTCTCGGGTGTCTTCGGCATGTGGATGGTCACGAAGTCCGACTCGCGCAGCAACTCGTCGAGGGAGACGAGCCGCACGTTGAGCTGGGCGGCCCGCGCGGAGGTGACGTAGGGGTCGTACGCGAGGATCTGCGTGCCGAAGCCCTGCAGCCGCGCGGCGACGAGGGCGCCGATACGCCCGAGCCCGATGATGCCGATGTTCTTCTCGTACAGCTCCGTGCCCGAGTACTTCGAGCGTTTCCACTCCCCCGCCTTCAGGGCCGCGCTGGCCTGCGGGATGTTGCGTGCCAGGCTGAGGATGTGGCCGACCGTCAGCTCGGCCGCGGAGATGATGTTCGACGTCGGCGCGTTCACGACCATGACGCCGGCGTGCGTGGCCGCCTTGATGTCGACGTTGTCGAGCCCCACGCCGGCCCGCGCGATGACCTTGAGCCTCGGGGCGGCACGGATGGCCTCCTCGTCCATGCGGGTGGCCGAGCGCACCAGGACGGCGTCGACGTCCGCGAGGGCTGCGAGGAGCTGCGTGCGGTCGGCGCCGTCGGTGCTGCGGATCTCGAAATCGGGCCCGAGGGCGTCGACGGTGGCGGGTGAGAGTTCCTCGGCGAGGAGCACGACGGGCTTGGTGGTCACGGGGATTCCTTCGGAGACGGGAGGGGCGGGATCGGGGGACGGTCCGGGGAGGGCCGGACACACGTCCGGCAGGGCGCTCCGCTCATGCGCTCGTCGTCGAGCGCCGGGCACATGAGGGAGCGCCCTGCCGGGAGGGGTGGTGCTAGCGCGCCACGGAGCCTTCGGTGTAGTCGTCGCTCGTCTTGATCCAGGAGAAGAGCTTGCGGAGTTCGCGGCCCGTGCTCTCGATCGGGTGGTCCTCGCCCTTCTTGCGCAGCGCGGCGAACTCGGGGGCACCGGCGTCCTGGTCGTCGATGAAGCGCTTCGCGAAGGCGCCGCTCTGGATGTCCGCGAGGACGGCCTTCATGTTCTCCTTGACCTCCGGCGTGATGACGCGGGGGCCTGAGACGTAGTCGCCGTACTCGGCGGTGTCGGAGACGCTCCAGCGCTGCTTGGCGATGCCGCCCTCGACCATGAGGTCCACGATGAGCTTGAGCTCGTGCAGCACCTCGAAGTAGGCGACCTCGGGCTTGTAGCCCGCCTCGGTCAGCGTCTCGAAGCCGTACTGGACGAGCTGCGACGCGCCGCCGCACAGGACGGCCTGCTCGCCGAAGAGGTCGGTCTCGGTCTCCTCGGTGAAGGTCGTCTCGATGACGCCGGCCCGGGTGCCGCCGATGGCCTTCGCGTAGGACAGGGCGAGGTCGCGGGCCGAGCCCGAGGCGTCCTGCTCGACGGCGATGAGATCGGGGACGCCGCGCCCGGCCTCGAACTCGCGGCGCACGATGTGCCCGGGTCCCTTGGGTGCGACGAGGGCGACGTCGACGTCGGACGGCGGCTGGATGTAGCCGAAGCGGATGTTGAAGCCGTGGCCGAAGAACAGGGCGTCGCCGGCCTGCAGGTTCGGCGCGATGTCGTCCTTGTAGACGTGCCGCTGCACCTGGTCGGGGGTGAGGACCATGATGAGGTCGGCCTCGGCGGTGGCTTCGGCCACCGAGAGCACCCGGAGGCCCTCGGCCTCCGCCTTGGCGCGCGACGCCGATCCTTCCTTCAGGCCGACGCGCACGTCGACGCCGGAGTCCCGCAGGCTGAGCGCGTGGGCGTGGCCCTGGCTGCCGTAGCCGATGACGGCCACGGTGCGGCCCTGGATGATGGAAAGATCGGCGTCGTCGTCGTAGAACATCTCGGTCACGGGTATTTCTCCTTGGGGTGGATGGTGCTGGAAAGGGTCTGGGTGCGCTCAGGCGCTGCGGAGGGCGCGGTCGCTCATCGACTTCGCGCCGCGTCCGATGGCGAGGGTGCCGGACTGGACGATCTCGCGGATGCCGAACGGCTCGAGGACGGACTGGAGCGCCGAGAGCTTCTCGGGGGTGCCCGTCGCCTCGATGATCAGCGAGTCGATCGCCACGTCCACGACGGACGCGCGGAACAGGTCCGCGGCCTGGGTGACCTGGAGGCGCGTGGCGGCGTCGGCCCGCACCTTGATCAGGACGTGGTCGCGCTGCACCGACTGCTCGGTGGTCAGTTCGACGATCTTGAGGACGTTGATGAGCTTGTTCAGCTGCTTGGTGACCTGCTCGAGAAGATCGCCCTCGGCCTCGACGACGACGGTGATGCGGGACATGCCGGCGATCTCCGTCGGTCCCACCGCCAGCGAGTTGATGTTGAACGCGCGGCGGGCGAAGAGGCTGGCCACGCGCGTCAGCACGCCGGGGACGTCCTCGACGAGCACGGAGAGTGTGTGTCGTGCCATGGTCAGTCCTCCTGCTCCCAGGTCGGGGTCATGTTCCGGGCGATCTGGATGAGGTCGTTGCTGACGCCCGAGGGCACCATCGGCCACACCATGGAGTCCCGGCTCACGACGAAGTCGATGACCACGGGGCGGTCGTTGATGGCCAGCGCCTGCTGGATGGTCGCATCGATGTCCTCGTCGCGCTCGCAGCGCAGGCCCACGCAGCCGTAGGCGTCGGCGAGCTTCACGAAGTCCGGCACGCGGACGGTGTCGTGCCCGGTGTTGAGGTCGGTGTTCGAGTAGCGGCCCTCGTAGAACAGGGTCTGCCACTGCCGCACCATCCCCAGCGACGAGTTGTTGATGACGGCGACCTTGATGGGGATGTTGTTGATCACGCAGGTGGCGAGTTCCTGGTTGGTCATCTGGAAGCAGCCGTCGCCGTCGATCGCCCACACCACGCGGTCGGGGTTGCCGACCTTGGCGCCCATCGCGGCGGGCACCGAGTAGCCCATGGTGCCGAGGCCGCCGGAGTTCAGCCAGGCGTGCGGGCGTTCGTACCGGATGAACTGCGCGGCCCACATCTGGTGCTGCCCCACGCCGGAGACGAAGACGCCCTCGGGGCCCGTGAGCTCGCCGATGCGCTTGATGACCTGCTGCGGCGCGGAGAGGCCGTCGTCGGGCTGGGTGAAGCCCACGGGGTAGGTCTCGCGCAGGTGGTCGATGGTCCTCCACCAGGCCGAGATGTCGGGGCGGGCCTGCGCCTCGAAGGTGTCCCGCACCGCGGTGGTGAGCTCGGGGATGATCTCCTTGACGGAGCCGACGATGGGGACGTCCGCCGTGCGGTTCTTCGAGATCTCGGCGGGGTCGATGTCCGCGTGGATGACCTTGGCGTTGGGCGCGAAGCTGGACAGCACGCCGGTGACGCGGTCGTCGAAGCGGGCGCCGAGCGTGATGAGGAGGTCGGCCTGCTGCAGCGCCGTCACGGCGGACACGGATCCGTGCATGCCGGGCATGCCCACGTGCTGCTGGTGGGAGTCGGGGAAGACGCCGCGGGCCATGAGGGTGGTGACCACGGGGGCCCCGACCAGTTCCGCCAGCTCCTTCAGCTCCGCCGACGCGTGACCCTTGACGACGCCGCCGCCCACGTAGAAGACGGGCCGCTGGGAGGCGCCGATGAGGCGCGCGGCCTCGCGCACCTGCTTGGCGTGCCCCCGCACCACGGGCCGGTAGCCGGGGATGTCGACCTTCGGCGGCCAGGAGAACGTCATGCTGGCCTGCTGGGCGTCCTTGGCGACGTCCACCAGGACCGGGCCGGGGCGTCCCGTGGTCGCGATGTGGAACGCCTCGGCGAGGACGCGCGGGATGTCCTGCGCGTCGGTGACGAGGTAGGAGTGCTTCGTGATCGGCATGGTGATGCCGACGATGTCCGCCTCCTGGAAGGCGTCCGAGCCGATGAACGCGCTGGACACCTGACCGGTGATCGCGACCATGGGCACGGAGTCCATGTGGGCGTCGGCGATGGCGGTCACGAGGTTCGTGGCTCCGGGCCCCGACGTCGCGATGCACACGCCGGGCCGGCCGGTGACCATCGCGTACCCCTGGGCGGCGTGGCCGGCGCCCTGCTCGTGCCGCACGAGGATGTGGCGGAGCTTCGTGGATGCGAGCAGCGGGTCGTAGGTGGGGAGGATCGCCCCGCCGGGGAGCCCGAAGACGTCGTCGACGCCGAGCTCCTCGAGGGACCGGACGATCGCCGCGGACCCGAGCATGCGGGTGGGCGCGACGACGTTGTTGGGGCCACGGACGGCGCTCGCCGGGGTGTCCCGGGCGGGTGCGGTGTCACGAGCGGGTGCTGCGGGAGGTGCTGGCCTTGCTGCCAACAGCGCGGGGCTGATGGGCGATCCCTTGGACATCTGACAACTTCCTTTGGAACGTACGCTGCACTGCTGCAGGTTGAACTGCGGACTTCCCTGCGCTGCTTCCCTGCCGACAGGTCGTGTCAACAAAAAAACCCCTCGGCCTTGTCGGGCTCTGCGAGGGGTTGCGCGTGACTGCAGTCGTCGGGTGGACGGGCTTCAGGCCACGCGCTGTATAAGGACGACGACTACGGGTTCGAGCTGCATACCTGTAGTTTCCACGCCCCCGCGAAAGGGTGTCAACCGCCCCTCGAGCGATCTCACATCGTGGACATGACGTCCAGTTAGTGGACATTAACCCGATGCTCCCCGCGCCGGGACGGGAGGAGCTCCCGTCCCGGCTGATCCTGCCTAGCCCGTGTACGCGCCCATGGACGCGGAGTGCACGAGCTTCGCGTATTTCGCCAGGACGCCCTTCGTGTAGCGGGCCGGGAGAGGCTCCCAGCCGACCCTGCGCTGCTCGAGCTCCGCCTCGTCGACGAGGAGGTCGAAGCTCTTCGCCGCGATGTCGACGCGGATGCGGTCGCCGTCGCGCACGAAGGCGATGGGACCACCGTCGACCGCCTCGGGCGCCACGTGCCCGATGCAAAGCCCCGTGGTGCCGCCGGAGAAACGCCCGTCGGTGAGCAGGAGCACGTCCTTGCCGAGTCCGGCGCCCTTGATGGCTCCGGTGATGGCGAGCATCTCGCGCATGCCGGGGCCGCCCTTGGGGCCTTCGTAGCGGATCACGAGGACGTCGCCGGCCCGGATCTCGCCGGCGTCGAGCGCATCGAGGGCGCCCTGCTCACGCTCGAACACGCGGGCCGTGCCCTCGAAGACGTCGGCGTCGAAGCCGGCGCTCTTCACGACGGCGCCCTCCGGAGCGAGCGAGCCGTGCAGGATGGTGATGCCACCGGTCTTGTGAAGCGGGTTGTCGAGCGCACGGAGGATCTTGCCGTCGAGGTCCGGCGGGTCGATCTCCGCGAGGTTCTCCGCGAGGGTCTTGCCGGTCACCGTGAGGCAGTCACCATGCAGCAGGCCTGCGTCCAGCAGCGCCTTCATGATGACCGGCACGCCGCCCACCTTGTCCACGTCGAACATGACGTAGCGGCCGAAGGGCTTGAGGTCGCCGAGGTGCGGGATCCGGTCGCCGATGCGCGTGAAGTCGTCGAGCGTGAGCTCCACCTCGGCCTCGCGGGCGATGGCTAGGAGGTGGAGGACGGCATTGGTCGAGCCCCCGAACGCCATGGTGACCGCGATGGCGTTCTCGAACGCCTTCTTCGTCATGATGTCGCGGGCCGTGATACCGAGGCGCAGCAGGTTCACGACCGCCTCGCCGGACTTCCGCGCGTACATGTCGCGGCGTCGGTCGACCGAGGGGGGAGCTGCCGAGCCGGGCAGGGACATCCCGAGGGCCTCGCCGATGCACGCCATCGTGTTCGCCGTGTACATGCCGCCGCAGGCACCCTCACCGGGGCAGACGGCGCGTTCGATGCTGTCGAGGTCCTTCAGGCTCATCTTCCCGGCGGCGCAGGCGCCGACCGCCTCGAAGGCGTCGATGAGGGTGACCTCCTTCTCGGTGCCGTCCTCGAGCTTCGCGAACCCCGGCATGATCGTTCCCGCGTACAGGAACACGGAGGCGAGGTCGAGGCGGGCCGCCGCCATGAGCATGCCCGGAAGGGACTTGTCGCAGCCGGCGAGGAGCACGGAACCGTCGATGCGTTCGGCCTGCATCACCGTCTCCACCGAATCCGCGATGACCTCACGGGAGACGAGCGAGAAGTGCATCCCCTCATGGCCCATCGAGATGCCGTCCGACACGGAGATCGTGCCGAACTGCATGGGGAACCCTCCCCCGTCATGCACGCCCTCCTTGGCTCCCTGCGCCAGGCGGTTGAGGGACAGGTTGCAGGGGGTGATCTCGTTCCAGGAGCTCGCGACGCCGATCTGGGGTTTGGCGAAGTCGTCGTCGCCCATGCCGACGGCACGCAACATCCCGCGGGACGGTGCCGCATGGATGCCGTCCGTGACGACGCGGCTTCTGGGCTTGATGTCTGGAGTTGTTTCCACGGTCATGCCTGAAGTCTAGGCCCGGGTAACAGGACGGTTTCGCCATGTGACCCGCCTGTTACAGGCAGGTACGCGCCCGGCCGGCGGGGAGCCGGGGCGTCGGAGCGGTCCTCGTGCGGGAGGGCCGCCCTCCGGTACAGTGTGGGTCTCGCGGGCGATTCCTCAGGCCCGCCGGCGGCGCGCACCGCGGGCGGGAGAACCCCCGGGCACCCGGGCCGACGGCCCCCTACCGCAACGGCGTGATATGACCCCCGATGAGCCGCACGACTCCAGCAGGCCGCTCGACGGCGGCCAGGGGCTGAAGAACGCCCTGCGCCGCGTCTTCGACGCGCAGATCCCGAACTACGGCGACTACAACCTGGTGTTCGCGGCGCGGCACGCACGCGAGGTCCGCGCCGCCGCCCCGGGCACGGCCTACGTGGTGGGCTACCGCTGGAAGCCCGCCGAACTCATGATCGCGCCGGTGGACCTCGCGGGGATCACGGGTGCGGGGGTACCGGTCGAGGTCAACATGACGAACCTCGCGCATGCGCTGCAGTGGGACGAGGACGGCAGCTACGAGGTGGGCACCAGCACCGGGCGGGTCTTCCGCTTCGCGGTCACCGCCGATCCCGTGCTCGACATCGGTCCGGGGACGCCGCTGCGGCTCGGGCAGGAGGAGGACGCCGAGGACTTCACGTCCTTCATGGATGCGTTCATCGCCATGTCCTGACCCCGGACCTGCCGCCCGGACCGGGACCGGTCGTCGGGCCTCGCCGGTCGGGGCCGGGAGCCGCCCGGTGCGCGGCTACGCCCAGGGACCGCGCCGCACGAGGTTGGCGGGCTCCTCGCCGTTGCCCATCCGCTCGATCTGGCGCCGGAGCAGCGCGAGGATCCGGGGCGGGAACGCACCCGTGTTGCCTCCGACGTGCGGCGTGATGAGGACGCCGGGAGCTCCCCAGAGCGGATGGTCCGCGGGCAGCGGCTCCGGATCGACGACGTCGAGCGCCGCCCTCAGCCTCCCTGCCAGGACCTCCCGGGTGAGCGCGTCGGTGTCGACGACGGCCCCGCGGGCCACGTTCACGACGAGCGCGCCGTCGGGCAGCGCGGCGAGCACGTCACGACCGATGAGTCCCCGCGTCGCGTCCGTGAGCGGCGTGATCACGATGACGACGTCGTGGCGTGGCGCGAGCTCCACGAGCTCGCTGCTCCCGTGGATGTGCCCCAGGTCGTCGTCGCGCGCCGAGCTCCCGACCCTCGTCACCTCCGCCTCGAACGTCGCCAGGCGCTTGCGGATCTCCTCCCCGATGCCGCCGACGCCGACGAGCAGCACGCGGCGGTCTGCGAGGCCCGGGTAGCGGGCACTGAGCCAGCGACCCTCGGCCTGCTGCCGGACGGCGTCGTCGATGCCCCGCAGGGACGCCAGCGCGAGGCCGACGGCGAGTTCGGCGGTCGCCGCGGCATGGACGCCCGCGGCGGTGGCGATGGCGACGTCGGGACCCACGAGGTCCGCGACGCCGTCGTAGCCGGTGGACTGGGTCTGCACGAGGCGCAGGTTCGGGGCGGCGTCCAGCGCCCCGCCGAGGTGGGCGCGGCCCGTGTAGGGCAGGACGGCGGCGTCGAGCGTCGCCGGGTCGAAGCCCTCGGGCGGGGTCGCGAAGTCCCAGAGGACCACCTCGACCGCCGGGGAGGCGTCGGCGAGAGCATCGCGCAGGTCGGCGGACGGCACGCTCAGGGTGCGGACGGTCCGGGTGTCGGAGGCTGCGGCGGGATTCGTCATGGCGCCAGCCTAGAGGGACCGGCGCGGCGCCGCCCTCCCGCCCCGGCGCCTTCCCGCTGCACATCGGAAGGGGTGGACACCTCCGGGGCCCCGCCCTAGGGTCGGACCATGGCAGCCGCCCGGCAGCGACCCGCCCGCCTCCTCACCCGAATCCTTCCGGCCGCCGGAATCCTCCTGGGGCTGGCCGGCTGCTCCGTCGCGTCCCCCGAACCCGACCCCCTCTACGCCGGCGCGTCCGCGACTCCCCCGGCATCCCCCGGCTCCGCTGCTCCCCCGGCAGCCCCGGCGGCGCTTCCCGGCCTCGAATATGGAGGCGATGCCGCGACCGGGCTCGGCCTCCCCTGGTCGGTGGTGGTGCTCGACGGCGGTGGCCTCGTCGTCTCCGAGCGCGAGACCGGCGAGATCAAGCGCGTCAGCGGCACCGCCACCGAGGTGATCGGCAGCATCCCGGAGGCGGCGGCCGCGTCGGGCGAGGGCGGCCTGCTCGGCCTCGCCGTGGGTGCGGGACCGGAACCCGATGCGCTCTACGCCTACTACACCTCGGCCACGGACAACCGCGTGGTGCGAATGCCCTGGACCGACGGCCGGCTCGGCGCCCCGGAACCGATCCTGACCGGCATCCCGAAGGCGGACATCCACAACGGCGGGCGGCTCGCCGTCGGGCCGGACGGCCACCTCTACATCGGCACCGGCGACGCCGGCACCCGGGACGATGCGCAGGACCCGGACGGCCTCGGCGGGAAGATCCTGCGGATCACGCCCGACGGCGGGATCCCCGACGACAACCCGACGCCCGGCTCCCCCGTCTACAGCCTCGGACACCGCAACGTGCAGGGGCTCGCCTGGGACTCGGCGGGCAGGCTCTGGGCGTCGGAGTTCGGCCCGGAGGTGGACGACGAACTGAACCTCGTGACACCCGGTGGGAACTACGGCTGGCCGGAGGTCACCGGGGCGCCCGGTGATGCGCGGTACATCGACGCCCAGGTGGTGTGGCCGTCCACGGCGGCATCCTCGCCGAGCGGCATGGCGATCCTGGCCGACGTCGCCTACATCGGCGGTCTGCGGGGGCAGCGCCTGTGGCAGGTCCCGCTCCGCGACGGCACAGCGGGTGAACCGGTCAGCCACTTCGACGGGGAGTACGGGCGGCTGCGGGACGTCACGGCCGGCACGGACGGATCCCTGCTCGTGGCGACCAACGAGTCCGGTGATGCCAGGATCCTGCGCATCGGACTGGACGCGGCCCGTTGAGCGCGCAGCGGGCACGGGTGGCCCGGCGCCGAGGACCGTCCACGAGGACGGGCCCGGAGGCCGGTTTCATGTTTCGGCCGAACTGCTGGTAGAGTTTCATGCTGTTGCGGATGACCGGACCGAGCGAAATCGGGAAGGAAAACGCCACGCACCTCTAGCTCAATTGGCAGAGCAATTGACTCTTAATCAATGGGTTTCGGGTTCAAGTCCCGAGGGGTGCACTTCGGATCCCCGTTCGTCAGGTCTCGCCGCCTGGAGGACGGGGATTCGTTCGTTCCAGGGCCCTGCCGTCGATGCCCGGACCGGCAGACGTCCCCTTCCTCTGACCCACCTCGACCCGCCCGGACGTTCCGCCGCGCCGGGTGCCCATACCCGTGGCACACCCGCACCGGGTCTGGGCCGCCGCGCCGGGTGCAGGCCTCCCGCCGCGTGCAGGCGTCCCGGCGGCCGCCTTCGCCGGGTGCTCCCGCCCGTCCGCCCGGCGGGTTCCCCCGGGCCGGGCCTACGATGGACGCGTGAACGAAATCCTGGCCTTCGCCGGAAGCTACTGGTGGCTCGTCTTCCCGCTCTCCGGTGTGTTCGCGATCTGGGGGAAGTCGTGGTCCGACGCGACCGAGCGACGCCACCGGCGCAAGGTGGAGCTCTACCGCCTGAAGCATCCCGCCACCCTGCACGGGGCCCACGCCCAGCCCGAACAGCTGCAGTCCCGCGGACGCGGACGCGACGTCGAACACGTCGAGCGCATGCACGACGAGGTCGACCGGAAGTGGCTGTCCTATGAGCTCGACGCGGCGAAGCTGATCGACTACCCCACCATGACGGACGTCCGGGAGCCGCTCACCGTCGCCTTCCTGCGGGCCAAGCGTGTCGCCGACTCCCTGCGGCCCGAGGACCGCACGGGCGTGTCCGCCGAGGACCTCGCGGAGTACCGGTCCGCCGTCACCTCCTACGACGTCGCGTTCCAGGTGGCGGAGACCGAGGCACGGCGGGTCCGTGCGAGCGGCTTCACCGCGGCCGAACGCCAGCGGCTGGAGACGGCCCGCAAACTCGTCACGGTAGCCGTCGACGACGCCGCCACGGCCGCGGAACGGCAGACCGCGTACCGGCGTGCGCGCCGCGAACTCGACGGGCTGATCGTCCTGCCCGATGCCACGATCAGCGACCTCGAGGAGAGGATCGCGGGCGCGATCGACCAGCGCCGCCCCTGACCTTCCCAGCACGCCGTCCCTGGACGATAATCGCTCCTGTCATCACGGAGGCGTGGCGCAGGCCACCCGGCAGGAAGCGGACACCATGGCAGCGACGATCAACACCTACCTCAGCTTCAGGGACACCGCGGCGGAGGCGATGGAGTTCTACCAGTCCGTGTTCGGCGGGGACCTGCAGCGCAGCACCTTCGGCGAGTTCCAGATGAGCGAGGATCCCGCCGAGCAGGACAAGATCATGCACTCGATGCTGACGACCCCCTCGGGCCAGGTGATCATGGCGTCGGACACACCCAACGGCATGGAGTACACGCCTCCGGCAGGCCACTCGATCTCCATCAGCGGCGACGACGAGGCCGAGCTCCGCGGCTACTGGGATGCCCTGGCCGGCAGCGGCACCGCGGTCCTCCCCCTGTCCGAGTCGCCCTGGGGCGACAGCTTCGGCATGTGCGTCGATCGCTTCGGCGTCTCCTGGATGGTGAACATCGCAGGGACCGCGGCCGGCGGGCCTGCCGAGGACGACGCCCGTGCGGAGGGGATGGGCGAGACCAGCGCCGTCTGACGTCACGCCCCCGGGACGACGGGCCGGGACCTGCGGGGCGAGGTCGAGCGTCGGCTCGTCCGGCGTGGACAGGGTGAGCACCCCCTCCTCGATGCGCTCGTGGTCCTCGATGTCGCGCTCCACGGCGCGGAGGGCGACGGCGACCTCCTGCTCCCGGCGGTCCCCCACCCGGTCCACCGCCGCGACGAGGTACGGGCGCTCCGGCCCCAGGTACTCGAGGTGCAGGTACGTCACGCGGTCGATCCCCGCGTGCGCGCCCAGGCGCCGGGCCGCCGACGCGAGCAGGTCAGGTGACACGGCCTGGCCCACGATGAAGCGCCGGGTGCGGTCGATCAGGATCACGGCGATCACCCCGAGGAGCACGCCAACGAGGAGGGACCCGACGGCGTCCGGGACGGGCGATCCCGTGAGCTGGTGCAGCAGGATGCCGAGGAACGCGATGAGGAGGCCGAGCAGCGCGGCCGCGTCCTCGGCAAAGACCGGCCGTCCCTCCGGAGGGGCCGGCGGGCCGGGGCGCGCCGACGGCACGCCCCGGCCCGCCCACCGACTACTTGGACGCTTCCTTGTTCACATCGGTCGGCGAGTCGAACTCGCGGTCCGGGAGGTTCCCCAGGGTTTCGAGGACGGCGTCGTCGGCGCCCTTGTCCTTGGCGTGCTGGACGATCTCCTCCTTGGACGCGGGGTACTCCATGCCGCCCAGTGCCTTCTGGATGTCGATCGGACTCGGATCTGCCATGTGGTGCTCCTTCGTGTCGGTTCGTACCCTGTGGCGCTCCCGGGGCGGGAGCACCGTCACTGGCCCAGGATCACCCGGGCAGCGTCTGTGTCCCGGTCCGTGACCGTGGTCGGCGCCTCGAGGTGCACGGCACCGGACGGGATGATGCCCGCGCCGCCGTACCGCTCCATGACACGCCACTGCGCCGCGATGTCCTCCCCGGCGTGTCCGGGCGGCAGCCGGTCCCAGAAGTCGAAGCCGCCGCAGTCCACGAGGGCCTCCCGGTCGAAGAGGACGCAGCCGCCCACCCAGGCGACGCGGTAGAGCCTCCAGTCCCCGGCGGGGAGCGCGAGGTCGGCGGCGGCGTGGGCCAGGTTCGCGGCGTTGTGCAGCGGCCAGCGGGCGAAGCCCTCGGTGCCGGGGCGGATCCGCTCCGGCACCACCTCGTCTCCGGGCCAGAACGTCAGTTCGGTGCGCTCCTGCGGCCGGCGGTCGCCGAGGTAGGACAGGCCCTGGACCGCTGAGCCCACGAACCCGCATCCGGCGGCCCGCAGCGCCCGGACCATGCGGTCCAGCGACCCGGGTTCGAGCCAGACGTCGTTGTCGAGGAAGAGGACGAGGGGGGCGCTCGCGAGTCCGAGGAGGTAGTGCCGGTGCTCGGCCAGGCCCCTGCGCGGCAGGTGCCGCTCGAGCCGGACCGGCCGGCCCTGCGCCTCGAGGACCCGCACCATCGCGCGGACCGCGGGCTGGACCCAGGACGCCGCCTCGCCGTCGGTCTGGTCGCTCACGACGACGCGGAAGGCGACGCCCTCCTGCGCCGCGAGGCCCGCGAGCGTCACGGCGAGTTCCGCCGGTCGTCCGTAGGACGGGATCAGCACGTCGAGGACGGCTTCGTCCGCGGGCGCGTCCACCGCCCATGCGCCCGACCAGCGGGGCGTCACGGCACGTCACCCTGCAGGGGCGCCGACTGGATCCTGCGCACGACCGCCGCGGTCGAGCGTTCCGGGACGTAGTCGAGGATGGCGACCCGTCCGCCGCCGGCTTCGACGGCAGGGGTCTCCTCGAGCATCTGCGCGGTGTAGTCGCCGCCCTTCGCGTACACGTCGGGCCTGAGCAGTTCGATCAGCGGCACGAGGGTGTCGGTGGAGAAGACGGTCACGTAGTCGACGCAGCTCAGGGACGCGATGATGCCGGCGCGGTCCGCGATCGGGTTGATGGGCCGGTCGGGGCCCTTGAGGCGGCGCACCCCGGCGTCGTCGTTCAGGGCGACCACCAGCACGTCGCCGAGCTGCTTGGCCTGGTCGAGGGAGCGCGTGTGGCCGCGGTGCAGCACGTCGAAGCACCCGTTGGTCAGGACGATGCGCCTGCCCGCCGCGCGGTCCTCCTCCACCCTCCGCAGGAGCTCGGCCGTGGACAGCGCGGTGTCGGCGACCTGCTGCAGGTGGCTCGTGAGGTCCGCCGTCGTGCAGACGGAGGTGCCCGGGCGGTGCACGACGACGTCCGCGGCGGCCTGAGCGAGGTCGAGGCTCGTGGTGAGCGGCAGGCCCGCGGCCCGCGCGGCCGTGAGGCTCGCGACGAAGGTGTCCCCGGCGCCGGAGGCCTGCCTCTCGGTGGCGGGCCGGGCCCACGTCCGGTGTTCCTCGCCGTCCCGGCCGAGCAGCACGGTGCCGTCCCGGTCCAGGGTGACGACGACCGCGGCGGCGTTCGTGGCGGCGAGGAGCTCGCCCCTCCGACCGGCGACCGTCGCGGCCCGGTCCGAGCGCGGGTCGAGGCGGACGGCGAGGACCTGCGCGGCCTCCTGCGCGTTCGGCGTCACGATGTCCGGGCCGAGCGACGCCCACGCCGCGGTGTCGTGGGCGTCGACGACGACGAGCGTGCCCTCCTCGATGCCCGACGGGTGCCCGAGCGCGGCGCGGACCTCCTCGTCGAGCGTGCCCGAGCCGTAGTCGCAGACGACCACGGCGTCGGCGCCGGCGACGGCGGCGGGGACCGTCGCGGCGAGAGCGGCGACGGCCGACGCGGGGAGCCCGTCGTGCGTGTCGTCGAGGCGCAGCATGACCTGGTCCCCGCTGATGATCCGGTACTTCGTGGTGGTGCCGACCCGGGGGTCCTGCAGCAGGTGGGTGGTGTCCACGCCCGCGTCCTCGAGGATGCCGCGCAGCCGCCGACCGGCGTCGTCGGCGCCGATCAGCCCGCACATGCGCACCGTCGCGCCGAGCGCGGCGAGGTTCATCGCGGTGTTCGCCGCTCCGCCGGCCGCGTAGTCACGCCGGGTGATGTCCACGACCGGCGCGGGAGCCTCCCGGCAGAAACGCTCGCTGGTGCCGCTCCACCAGCCGTCCAGGATGGCGTCGCCGATCACGGTGACGCCGGGGGCGCGGTCCGCGATGGCCGCGGGCACCCAGGCGGCGAGACCGCGGACGTCCGAGAGGTCGTCCGTGCCGCCGTGCCGCCGGAGTGCCTCGCTCCGGGAGGAGTCCTGCCGCGCGTCGTCCATCAGGCACCGGCCTGCGGCGGGGCGCTGATGTGCACGACCTTCACGAGGGCGAACTCGTCGAGCAGCTCGGGCCCGTAGCCGAAGCCCGCACCGCTGATGCCGCGGGGCTGGGCCGATCCGCCGGGTGCGCCGCCGAAGACGGCGTTGACCTTGACGGTCCCGACGGACAACCCGGCGATCGCCTGCTGTGCGTGGGCGATGGCACCCGTCAGCACGCTCGCGGCGAGCCCGTACGGACCGGCGGCGGCGAGGCGCAGGCCGTCCTCGAAGCTGTCCACGACGGTCACCGGTGCGACCGGACCGAAGGTCTCCTCGGTCATGACGGTCATCGCCTCGGTGCAGTGCGTGAGCACCGTCGCCGGGTAGTGGGCGCCCGGTCCGTCCGGCACGTGCCCGCCCTCCAGGCACCGTGCGCCGAGTCCGATCGCCTCCGCGACCTGCCCGTCCACGATGTCCCGCATCCGGCGGTCCACGAGCGGGGCGAAATCGCCGCTCGTGTTGCGGCTCCGTGCCTCGTCGGTGAGGGCGGCGAGGAAGGGCTCGGCGATGGCCCTGTGTACGTAGATGCGTTCCACGGACGTGCAGATCTGGCCGCTGTTCGCGAAGGCGCCCAGCGCCGCCTGGCCGGCGGCCCAGACCGGGTCGACGTCGGCGTCGACGATCAGCGGGTCGTTGCCGCCGTTCTCCCGGATGACGTGGGCGCCGGTGAGCGACGCCGCCCGGGCGATGCGGGCCCCGGTGGCGCTGGAGCCGACGTGGGCGAAGACGTCCACGCCCGTCTCCATCGTGATCATCTGCCCCACCCCGGCGCCGCCCGTCAGGGTCGTCAGGACCCCGGCGGGGAACGCCGGCTGCAGCAGGCGTCCGAGCAGCTCCCCCACGTGGGGGCACCGCTCGCTCGGCTTGTGGATGACGGCGTTGCCCGTGACGAGCGCGGCGCCGATGAGCCCGGCGGCCACGGCCACGGGATCGTTCCACGGCGTCAGGAGCGCGGCGACCCCGCGCGGCTCGGCGACGGTGTAGTCCGTGGCGGTGACGGCACCGCGCAGGCTGAGCCCGCGGTGCACGGGGCCGAGTTCCGCGTACTGCTCGAGCGTGGCGATCGCGGCCTCCACCCCGCCGAGGGCGTCGGCGGGCGGCTTGCCGGTCTCCCGCGTGTTCAGTTCCGCCAGTTCACGGGCACCGGCCCGCAGCGCCGCGGCGGCCCGCCGCAGGGCGGCACCGCGGTCCGCGGGGCTCGTGGCCGCCCACTCGGGCTGCACGGCGCGTGCCAGCGAGACGGCCAGGGCCACCTGGTCCCGGTTGGCGGAGGGCAGCGTGCCCACCTCGCTCCCGTCGCGGGGATCGGAGATGGTGATGGACTCGTCGTCCTCCACGTCGAGCAGGGTGTGTGCCTGGGAGTTGATGGACATTGCGCTCCTCGGTGTCGTGTGGTGCCGCGGCGTGGTCCCGCGGCACGGCTAGTGGTCCCGTACCCGCCTCCCGTGCTTTCACACAGGGCGCACGCCGGTTTCTGCACCCCGAGCGGTCCTCAGCACGCTTAGCCTATGGTGGCGGGAGGAGGAGCAGCGGGTCTCCTGCGCCCGGCGAAGGCGTTGACAGCGCGGGATCCCGCCTGCCGGTCGCAGGCCGGGAGGCCGGCGGGGCCCGCGCGCACGATGTCGAGCAGCGACAGGAACGGGGAGAACGTGACACGGCAAGGGAACACGACGGCCGATTTCGGCGGTCGGCAGGACGCGGCGAGGTCGGTCGGGCCCGTGCTCGCGCCGTTCGAGGACATCCGGCGGATCGCCGTCCTGCGCGGCGGCGGCCTCGGCGACCTCATGTTCGCCCTGCCGGCCATCGCCGCACTGAAGGACCGCTACCCCGCGGCGCGGATCACCCTGCTCGGCATGCCCGGACACGCAGCGCTGCTCGACGGCAGGCCCGGTCCGGTCTCCGAGGTCCTGGAGCTGCCCGTCTCCCCCGGTGTCCGCCCCGGCGAGGAGGACGCGCGGGCCGTCGACCGCTTCTTCGCCTCCGTCAGCGGCTCCTTCGACCTCGCCGTACAGCTCCACGGCGGCGGGCGCAATTCCAACCCCTTCCTCCTGCGGCTCGGCGCCCGCCACAGCATCGGGACGCGTACCCCCGACGCCGTGGGGCTCGAGCGGAGCATCCCGTACGTCTACTACCAGCACGAGGTGTTCCGTGCCCTCGAGGTGGTGGGGCTGGCCGGCGCTGTGGCGCAGGACCTCGAGCCGCGCGTCGAGGTGCTGCCCGAGGAGGCGGTGCGCGCGGCGCAGCTGACCGGGCCCGGGCCGGTGGTCGCGCTGCACCCCGGCGCCACGGACCCGCGCCGACGGTGGCCGTCGTCGTCGTTCGCCGAGGTCGCCGTGCGGGCCGCCGCGGACGGCTGCGAGGTGGTGGTCGTCGGCGACGCGACCGACGTGCCGACGGCTGAGGAGATCGTCCGCCTGGCCCTGCGGACTGACCCGACGGCGGACGTCCGCTCGCTCGCGGGGCAGCTCACCCTCGGGGAGCTGACGGGGGTGCTGGACCGCAGCGCCGTGATGGTCGGCAACGACAGCGGGCCCCGCCACCTCGCGCAGGCGGTCGGGACCCCGACGGTCGGCGTGTACTGGATCGGCAACGTCATCAACGCGGGGGCGATGGGACGGAGCCTCCACCGCGTGCATTTCTCCTGGGTCGCCCGGTGCCCCGTGTGCGGGGTGGACGTCAGGCAGGTGGGCTGGACCGCCGAACGCTGCGAGCACGACGACTCGTTCGTTGCGGCGGTCCCACCCGACGCCGTCTACGCGGACGTCGCGGAACTCAGGGCCACGAGCCTTCTTCTGCGTGGGCGATGACCATCTCGCGGATCTCGCAGCTCTTGGGCTGCGAGAGCGCGAAGAGGATCGCCTCGGCCACGCGCTCGGGGTCGTTCAGGCGTGAATCGTCCTGCGGCTTGTACTGCTCGTCGCGGTCGTCGAAGAACCGGGTCTTCATGCCGCCCGGGATGATCGTCGTGACGCCGATCTGCCCGGCCGTCTCCGCGGCGAGGGCCTGCGAGAAGCCCATGACCCCGAACTTCGAGGCGCAGTAGGCCGTCGCGTCGCCCACGGCCTTGATGCCCAGCGTCGAGGCGATCGTGACCACACGGCCGTGCGTCTGCTTCAGGTAGGGCAGGGCGGCGCGGGCGGTGGACGCGGTGCCCATGAGGTTCACGCCGATCACCTTCTCCCACTGGTCCGCGGGAACGGTGTCGAGCGCGCCGCACCGGTCGATGCCGGCCGCGGTGACGACGGCGTCCAGGCCGTCCATCGTCTCGGCGGCCTCCCGGACCGCCGCCTCGACGGCCTCGCGGTCGGAGACGTCGACCTCGAAGGCCTTGACGCCGGTGACCCGGCTGATGTCGCGGTCGAGCACCACCGGGGTGCCTCCCGCCGCGAGCACTCCCTGCACGATGGCCGCGCCGAGGCCGGAGCCCCCGCCGGTCACCAGGACGCGTCCGGGGTTGAAGCCACTGCCCGCCGTGGTCGCTGCCGTGCTTGCCGTGCTTGCTGTCGTGTTCTCGGTCATGCCGTTCCTTTCGTTGCGTGGCTCCCGGCCGGTCGGATCGGTTCGGGTGCGGATCTGCAGCGCGTCAGCCGACTCGGGCGAGCGCGGCTGCAAGTTTCGTGGTGGAGCGGGCCGGGATGTACGGGACGGTGACCGTCCTGCCGCCCCAGCTGCTCACGAGGGCGGCTTCGGGCAGGTCCTCGGCCGCGTAGTCCCCGCCCTTGACCCAGATGTCGGGCTGCAGGCGCGAGATGGCATTCTCCGGCGTCGACTCGCCGAAGACGAGGACGGCGTCCACGCACTCGAGGGCCGAGAGCAGTTCGGCGCGGTCCTCCTGCTTGATGATGGGCCGGCTCTCGCCCTTGAGCCCGCGCACCGACTCGTCGGAGTTCAGGAGGACGATCAGGCAGTCGCCGAGCTGCCGTGCGGCAGCGAGGGTGCGGGCGTGGCCCGCGTGGAGGAGATCGAAGCACCCACCCGTCGCGACGACGGTCCCGCCCGCCTCCCGCGTGCGGCGGGCGACGTCGAGGGCGTCGAGGCCGTCGACCGGCAGCTGCTGCGGCGGGTCCTCCCGGCGGCCCATGGCGCTCACGCCGCCGGAGCCGAGGAACCGCGCCGCGGCTGCCGTGGCCTGCTGGGCGGCCGCGTCGATCGGGTCGCCCTGGGCGAGGCCGACGGCGAGCGCGGAGGCGAACCGGTCGCCCGCGCCGCAGGGGTCGGCGGCGCCGACGCGCGGAGCGGGGACGACCTGCGGCAGGAGGCCCGCCGCGGCGACGAGCGCCCCGTGCTCGCCCATGGTGACGAGGACGGCCCGGCTGCGCCAGGTGGCCAGCAGGACGTCGGCGGCGGCCGCGGCGGCCCGGGTACCGGAACCCTGCACCTCGGCGAACCGCAGCGCCTCACCGATGTTGGGGGTCACCGCGGCGACACCGGGCACGGGCCGGGCGCCGGAGGGGTGGGGATCCCAGACCACCGGGATGGACGCGGCGAGGGCCTCGAGGCGCGCGCGCAGTGCCTCGTTGGCGAGCAGTCCCCGCCCGTAGTCCGCCGCGATGACGGCGTCGGCCCCGTCGAGCGCGGCGAGCATGTCCTCGGTGCAGTCCGGGACGGGCGGCGTGGCGCAGCCCTCGTCGAAGCGCACGACGGGCTGGCCGGACGCCCGTACCCGGGTCTTCACGGGCGTCGGGGCGCCGGAAGGACCGGCGACGACGGTGATGCCCTCGAGTTCGGCGCGGAGCAGCCCGGCGGCGCCGTCCTCGCCGAGGACCGTGACGAGCACGGCCTCGTGACCGTCGGACTCCAGCATGCGGGCCACCAGGCCCGCCCCGCCGGCGCGGCGGCGGACGGCGTCCACGTCGACGACGGGCACGGGGGCGTCGGGCGACAGGCGACCGGCGTCGCCCGAGAGGTCGGTGTCGAGCAGGACGTCCCCCACCACCACGATCCTCATCGCTGCTCCTCCTGCCGGCGGCGGTGCACCTCGGCGTCGAAGGCCCTGCAGATCGCATGGAGGGCGATCAGGTGGCCCTCCTGCGCGTTGGCCGACTGCGCGTCGATCGCCACGAAGTCGTCCACGCACTCGGTCAGCGGGTTCGGGCCCGCCGCGGTCAGTGCCCACGTGGTGACACCGGCCGCCCGGGCCGCGTCCACCGCGTGCAGCAGGTTGGGGCTCTTCCCGCTCGTGCTCAGGAGCAGGAGGATGTCGCCCCGGCGCCCGTGGGCGGTCACCTGGCGGGCGAACATGCGGTCGAAGCCGTAGTCGTTGGCGATCGCCGTGACGGCCGAACTCTCGGCATGGAGGGAGATCGCCGAGAACGGCTCGCGGTCGCCGTCGAACCGGCCCACGAGCTCGGCGGTGAGGTGCTGCGCCTCGGCGGCGGAACCGCCGTTGCCGGCCGCGAGCAGGCGCTGCCCGGCCATCAGCCGCTCCGCCATCTCCACACCCCAGCCGGCGAGCGTGCCGACGTTCTGCAGGAGGGACTCGATGGCCGGGGCGACGGCCCGCAGGTGGTCCGTCACGAGCCGCCGGGAGTCCGCCTCGTGGCGGGACGGGCCGGCCGTCGCGGCGCCCGGCTCGTGCGGGCGTGGACCGCGGACCGGTGCCGTGGGATCGGCGGTCCTGTCCGTGGTGACGTCGGTGATGTGAGTGGTCACAGTGCCCTGCCTCCCGTGCTTTCGAGTCGACGCGCGGCGCTCCGCCGCGCTGTGGCCTGCTGGGCGGGCGCCGCCGCGGCCAGGGCCGTCTGGTAGGCCTTCTCCGTGTCGGCGGCGATCCGGCTCCATGAGTAGCGGGCCTTGACGCGGCGGTAGCCGTTGCCGCCGAGCTCGGTGGCCCATGCGGGGTCGGACACCATCTCCGCGATGGCCGCCGCGACGGCCCCCGGATCCCGGGGCGGGACGTGGAGGCCGGTCTTGCCGTCCACCACGGTGTCCACCAGTCCCCCGACCGCTGCCGCGATCACGGGGACGCCGCACGCCATCGCCTCGAGCGGCACGATGCCGAACGGTTCGTACCACGGCGCGCAGACCACGGCATCGGCGCTCCGCAGGACCGCGGGCATCTCGGCGCGGGACACCTGGCCCCGCAGCACCACGCGGTCGCCGACGCCCAGCTCGGCCGCCAGCGTCCGGAGCCGCTGGGCTTCGGGGTCGTCCTCGAGGGCCGAGGTGCCGGAGCCGCCCACGATGACGAGTTCGACGTCGTCCCGTCCCAGGGCGGCGAGGTCGCGCATCGCCCGGATGGCGATGTCCATCCCTTTGCGCGGTACGAGCCTGCCCACGCTGACGATCCGGTGGGCACGCCCGCGCTCCTCGACCGGTCCCCTCGGGGAGAACAGCTCGAGGTCGACGCCGCAGGGGGCGATCGACACGCGGCTGCCGGGCACGCCCATGGCCTTCAGCTCGAACACCTCGTCGGAGCAGGTCGCGACGATGCGGTCGGCGCTGCGGCCCACCATCGCCTCCAGCATGAGCCGCTCGGACGGGCTGGTGTCCTCCACCCCCTGGTGGCGGCGCTTGACCGTGCCGAGCGCGTGGAAGGTCTGCACGACCTGCACGGGGCGGCCGGCGCTGCGCGACTGGCGGGCGGCGTCGAGCGCGGCGAGGCCCGACATCCAGAAGTGGCCGTGAACGATGTCCGGCGCGTCCTCGCCCCAGTCCTCGACGATGCCCTCGGCCAGCTCGCCCATGTAGGGCAGCAGCATGTCCTTGGGGACGGTGCCGACCGGTCCGGCGGTGACGTGCACGACCTCCAGCCGGGGGTGGGTGCGGACCCGGTCGGGCAGCGCGGCGTCGTCGCGGCGGGTGTACACCGTGACGTCGTGCCCGCGGCGGGCGAGTGCGAGGGACAGTTCGGCCACGTGGACGTTCTGTCCGCCCGCGTCGACGCCCCCCAGTGCCGCGAGGGGGCTGGCGTGCTCGGACACCATCGATATCCTCACTGCGCTTTCCTTTCTGTTGCCGCCAGGACCCGGTGCCGCACGGGCGCGCCCTCCAGGACGTCGTCCCAGTCGGCGAGGAACCGGGCGAGCCCGTACCGTGCGAGGGCCGCTTCCCGTGCGACGAGCCCTCGGGCCCGGGCCTCGTCCGGGTCGTCGATGAGGCGTGCCGCCATCCGCACGAGGTCGTCGATGCTCGTCGAGATCGCACCGGCCTCCGGCGGGACCGCACGCGCGGCCTCCGTCGTGGCGAGCGCCAGCACGGGGAGTCCCACGTGCATCGCCTCCAGGAGCGAGAGCCCGAGCGAGGTCCATCGCAGCGGGTGCACGTAGGCCCGTGAGCGCCCCAGTCGGGCGTGCAGTTCCGCCATGGGGAGGTCCCCACCGATCCGCAGCTCCCCGGGGGCGAGGTCCAGTGCGTCGGCGAGCCGGTCCGTGCCCATGCCGAAGACCTCGAGGGGTGCGACGCCGGCGAACCGCGGGAGCAGGTCCGTGCCGGTGATGCGTCCGCGACGCACCGGTTCGTTGATGACGGCGGCCAGCTGCTCGAGCTCCCCCGTGTAGAGATAGCCCGGGTCGACGATGCCGTGCTCGATCACCGTGGTCCTCGCGATGCCGCTGTCCCAGAAGAGGTCGTTGAAGTAGGTCACGTGCACCACGGGGATGTCCGTCTGCTCCGCCAGGGGATGCACCGTGCCGACGATGTCGCGGCGCGGTGTGTTGTGCTCGAGGAAGACGGCCGGCAGGTCCCGCCCGGGCGTGCGGCCCAGCAGCCGCTCGCACTCCGCGATCTCCTCCATGCGCTGCAGGACGACGACGTCGATGCCGGCGTCCGCGAGGTCCGAGGGCGCCACCTCGACGACGGAGGCGGGCCAGTCGCGGCCCGCCCGTCCGAGTCCCCAGGGACCGCCGTCGGGCGTGGTGGGCAGCACGTAGGTGTGGCTCCCCCGCACGAAGGCGTCGGTCCACCCGCCGTGGACATGCCATAACAGGATCCTCATCGGTTTCCCCTCGTTGTTCTGCGGCCGTCGGTGCGGCCGATGCTACGGCGCGAGCCGAGTGACGATACTCCGGAACCGAGCCGGAGGACGGCATCGACGACGTCCTCGGGGGACACGGTGGACAGGCAGGGGTGGCCCTGCACGGGGCAGATGCGGGCCCGGCTGAGGGCGCAGGCGGCGTCCTGGTCACCGAGCAGTTCGACGGGGATCCGGTAGGGCGCCCAGCGGATCGCGGGCACCACGGGCGAGAACAGGCAGACCACGGGCGTGCCGACGGCGGCCGCGAGGTGAGCGGGCCCCGTGTTCCCCGTGATCACCACCGAGGCCCCGGCGAGGACGGAGCCCAGCGCGGCGAGGTCCGTCCGGCCCCCGAGGTCGAGTGCCTCGGGTCCGGCGACGGTGGAGGTCAGGTCGGTCTCGCCGGGCCCGCCGGTGACGACGACGCGGAAGCCGGCCGCGGTGAGGAGCTCGACGGCGGCCGCGTGGTGAAGCGGCGGCCAGGCCCGGGCGGGTACCGACGCGCCCGGATGCACGACGACGTAGGGACCCTTGCCCACGAGCTCGGAGGCGTCGGTGAGGCCCGTGACCTGGAGCCGGCCGTCGTCGCCGGGCGGCAGCGCGTAGCCCGCGGCCTCGGCGATGCCGAGTGCGCGTTCCGCCTCGGGCTGGTCCTCCGGGAAGTCCTCCCCCGGCTTGAGCCGGACGTCGAGGAGGGACCCCGCGTAGTCCACGGAGGCGCCCGCGATCCGCCGGACCCCGGCGAGCCGGAGCAGGAGGGCGAGGGGCAGCGGCGACTGGTGGAAGGAGGTCAGCAGGACCGCCTCGTCGACGCCGAGGCCCACGACGGCGTCGTGCAGTTCGGCGATCAGGTCCGGCGTGGGTTCGGGTGCCGGGTCGACGATCCAGGGCGCGGACCACGTGACGACGTCGACGACGCCGGGCAGGAGGCGGGCCGCGGCGGCGCCCTGCGGCCCGCAGAGCATGACGACGTCGTTCGGCGAGTCGCCGTGGTCCCCGGCGGCGACGGCGCGGACGGCGGGTCCGGCGAGCAGGACGTCGCCGGCGCTGTCGAGGCGGGCGACGAGGACGCGCCGCCTCACGGGGTGTCCGCCCACAGGGCCTCGACGGCCTCGGCGAGGTCGCGTGCGACGGCGGGGGCGTCCCGGATCTCCTCGTCGAGCGTGATGTCGGTCGGCACGAGGACGCCACGGGCACCGGCGGCCGCGGCAGCGCCCATGTCGGCCCCGATGTCGCCGATCACGGCGACGTCGGTCGGGTCGAGGCCCAGCCGCGCACTCGCGGCGAGGACCATGCCGGGCCCGGGCTTGCGGCACGAGCAGCCGTCGTCCGTCCCGTGCGGGCAGACCTCCCAGACCGCGAACGGACCGAGCAGGTCCTCCACGCGGGCGTTGACGGCGTCGACCTGCTCCCGCGTCACGTAGCCCCGCGCGATGCCCGACTGGTTGGTGACCACGCCCACCGGGATACCGCGCGAGCGCAGGCCGTCGAGGACCTCGCGGGCGCCCGGCACGGGCTGCACGAGCGAGGGGTCGCCGTTGTACGGGACGTCCACGACGATGGTCCCGTCGCGGTCGAACAGGACGGCCCGGGGCGCCGTCCGCGGGAGTTCGGCCGAAGTATGCATACAGGCTTAGTTCCCGAGAAGAAGCAGTACTAAACACTTCGCACCGAACTTCTTCTCCGCCTGCCCGTCCCGCGGCGGCCGCGGGGTGGCCCCGCAACCTCTGGCAGGATGATCCGCATGACTTCCCAGGGCACCACCACCGCGGGCACCCGGTCCGCCCCCGGCTCCGCGCCGATCCCCGCCTCCACCCCCGCACCGGACGGACGTCCGGAGATCCTGGCCCTCCGCGCCCTGAAGCTCGGCGACCTGCTCGTCGCCGTGCCTGCCCTCAAGGGACTGCGCCGGGCCTTCCCGGAACATCGCATCCTCTACGCGGCGCAGGAATGGCTGCGGCCGGTCGTCGGACTCACCGATGCCATCGACGATCTGCTGCCGACGCACGGGCTGGACGATCCGCTGCCCATCGAGCACGGACGGATCGACCTCGCCGTGAACCTGCACGGCAGCGGTGGCGAGAGCAGGGCGCGCCTGCAGGAGATCGGCGCGAAGCGGCGCATGGGGCACCGCTCCCCCGGCTGGGACGGCCCCGAGTGGCGCGACGGCATCCTCGAACGCGAGCGCTGGGCGTCGCTCGTCTCCTGGCACGGCATCCCCGCCGATCCGCTCGACTGCCGCCTGCGGGTGCCGGACGGAGGGAGCCCGGCACCGGACGCCGTCGTCGTCCACGTGGGAGCCGCGTACGGCAGCCGCCTCTGGCCGGTGGAACGGTTCGCTGAGGTGGCGCGCACCCTCGCCGCGGCCGGTCACCGGGTCCTGTTCACGGGCAGCGCCAAGGAGCGGCCGCGGGCGCTCGCCGTCGCCGACGCCGCCGGGCTGCCCGAGGAGACCGTGGCGGCGGGTCACCTGCCCCTGGACCGCTTCGCCGCCCTGATCGCCGGCGCCTCGCTCGTCGTCTCGGCCGACACGGGGGCCGCGCACCTGGCATCGGCCTACGCGCGGCCGTCCGTGGTGCTCTTCGGCCCGGCGCCGCCGTCCGAATGGGGTCCGCCGCCCGGTCCGCACACAGTGCTCACCGACGCATCGCTCCGCGTCGGCGAGACGTTCTCGCCCACCCCCGATCCGGCCCTCATGGCCGTGACCGTCGAGCAGGTGCTGGCGGCCGCCGCCGACCACGGCATCTCGTAGCGCGGCTCCGGGAGCGGCTCCGCGGGCGGCCCCTGGTGCGGGCGGCTCCGACGGCCTCAGGCGATGCTGGGCCGCGCGGTGCGCCTGCCGGGCTCGGCCGGTGCGCCGAGGAGTCGCTTCTGCAGCTTCACGAGGATGCGCGCGAGCGTCCTCGAGACCTGCATCTGCGACATCCCGAGCTCGTCGCCGATGCACTGCTGGGTCTGCTCCATGAAGTACCGGCGGTAGAGCAGCTCCTTCTCGCCGGCGTCGAGCTCGTTGACGGCACCGCGCAGCGAGATCATGTCGTCGCTGCGCTCCATCCCGGTGGAGTCGGCCGCGAGCGTGTCGGCCCAGCTGCGCCCCTCGAAGGGTGCGTCGAGCGAATCGGGCCGCAGGCTCGACGACGACGCCTGCGCTTCGAGGATCTTGCCCTCCGGCCAGCCGAGTTCCAGTCCCAGCTCGCGCGCCGTCGCCTCGCGGCCGAGCCGCTGCGCCATGGCGGGAGCCGCACGGGCTATCTCGGTCCTGAGATCCTGGACGTCGCGGGGCGGGCGTACGACCCAGCACGAATCCCTGAGGTAGCGCTTGATCTCACCGGTGATGGTCGGCACCGCGAAGGAGGCGAACGGGACGCCGCGCCCCGGGTTGAAGCGCTGCACCGCCTTGATGAGACCGAGATACGCGACCTGCCGGATGTCCGGGGCCTCGGGCCCCGACGACGCGAAGGAGCGGGCCACCGACTCGGCGATGTCCATGTGTCGCAGGGCGATGTCGTCCTGCAGCGCCGCCTTCAGGGGACGCTCCGAATAGGCCCGGTCCGCCCCGGACCCGTCGGCCGCGAACCGGTCGGCCGCGGCCTCGACGACGGGCTCGACGACGGCGGCTGCGGCAGCGCACGCGGCAGGAGTGCCCGAGGGCGTTGCGGGATCGGCGATACGGGGCATGCTGTTCTCCGTCGGGCGTAGGGCACTCACGCTTCCCAACAAAACATCAGCGTGCTTAGTACGCAACCCCCGTCTCGCACAGCGGCCGTTTCCCCAGGGGGCCTTCCCTTTTGTGGGTCGCACGGGTAGGGAGTCCGGGGCGGCCACCAGGGGCGACGACGAAAAAGCCCCCTGCCGGACGGCAGAGGGCTGGACGGACGCTGCCCCGGGGGGCGGCCTCAGTTCAGGAGGGTTGCGGCGGGCCCCGAAGCGCCCGGACCTTCGAGCGCCACGCCCTCCTGCGGGGCGGCACCGGCGGTCCAGTTCCAGCGCGGTGCGCCCAGTTCCTTGATGACCCTCTGCAGATGGCCGCGCAGCTCCTCGGACACGAGCCCGCCGCCGGCCACGAGGGTCCGCTCTATGTCCTCGGCCGTGTCGAGGACCCGGCGTCCGGCCGGCGAGATGGACACGGTGTGCGAACGCCGGTCGAGGTCGTTCCGCACTCGCGTCACGTGTCCCCTGGTCTCGAGCCGCGAGAGGGTCTTCCCCATCGTCTGCGCCTGGACGCGGACGATCTGGGCCAGGCTGGCCTGCGTCATGGCCCCCTGGTCGGCGAGGACGCCCAGGGCGATCACGCCCGCGTGGGTGACCCCGATGTCGACGAGCCGTTCGTTCCAGGCGTGCTCGACGAGACGCGCCGCCGTGGTCAGCAGTCGACCCGTGGGCCATTGCTCCAGATCGGGCATATAACCGTGCACTTCCTCTCGCTCGCAGACCCGGCGGTCACCTCCAGCGCCGGATCCTCCCCCTATGATAGCTAGGCCTGCTGGTCGATTCCTCCCGGTCCGTCCGGAGATCCCGCCAGGAGGCGGGTCCGCCGCTCCCGTGCCGTCCCCGGATCCCACCACCCCGCCGAACCCCCAGGAGTATCCATGACGCAACGACTCGCCCCCGGTGACAGTGCCCCCGACTTCACACTTCCGGATGCCGAGGGCAACGAGGTCGTCCTCTCGTCGTTCAGGGGCGGGGGCGTCGTCGTGTACTTCTACCCGGCGGCCGCCACGCCCGGATGCACCACCGAGGCCTGCGATTTCCGGGACAACCTGGCCTCGCTCGGGGGCGCCGGGTACCGGGTGCTGGGCATCTCCCCGGACCCCGTCGGGAAGCTCGCCTCGTTCACCGAGCAGGAGTCCCTGACCTTCCCCCTGCTGTCCGACGAGGATCACGCCGTCGCCGAGGCCTACGGCGCCTGGGGCGAGAAGAAGAACTACGGCAGGACCTACGAGGGGCTCATCCGTTCCACGGTGGTCGTCGACGGCGACGGCAGGGTCGCCGTCGCGCAGTACAACGTGCGGGCGACGGGCCACGTCGCGAAGCTGCGGCGCGACCTCGGGATCGACGGGTAGGGCCCCGCGACCGCCCGTCGGGGCCCCGGGCCGATCCCCGCGGTGGCGATAGAGTAGGTCGGTCAGCATGGTCCTCCCCGAGGAGGACCTGCGAGCGCGAGTGGCGGAATTGGCAGACGCGCTGGATTTAGGTTCCAGTGTCTTCGGACGTAGGGGTTCAAGTCCCCTCTTGCGCACGATCGAGACAGCAGCACCGGCCTCCGGGCCGGTGAAGCCCCGCCGGGCGCCCGACCCGGCGGGGCTTCTTCGTGCCGGGGCGCGTCAGCGCAGCCGCCCGTCGCCGCAGCTGGGACAGGGCGCCCGGAGGTTCCCGGAACGGGCCCGGCGACGGCGTGGGAGACGTCCTTCCAAGTTCGCACCCATCCACTCCCGGCGGGCGTCCGAAGTACCTCCGAGACATCGACACGATGTGTTTCACCGACAATCTCAGACCACCGGCGCTCCTCCAGGGCGCCCTGTACGGAGGACATCCCATGGAAACCACCAAGCGCAGGAACTTCTCCATCCTCGGCATCGCAGCCGTCTCGATGCTCGGCCTTGCCGCCTGTGGCGGTACCGACGCGTCCGAAACCACCTCTGGCAGTATGGCCAGCGAGAGCAGCACGGCCGGCCCGGCCAGCGAGTCGGCCTCGCCCGAGGCGAGCATGAGCCCCTCGGCCTCCGCCGACGCCGCCGCCATGGACCCCGCAGCGAACCTCGTGGGCCCCGGCTGCGCCGGATACGCCGAGACCGTTCCCGACGGCGCCGGTTCGGTGGCCGGCATGGCCCTCGATCCCGTGGCCACCGCCGCCTCGAACAACCCCATCCTCACCCAGCTGACGGCCGCCGTCTCCGGCGGGATCAACCCGGACGTCGATCTCGTCGACACCCTCAACGGCGGCGAGTTCACCGTCTTCGCACCGGTCGACGACGCCTTCAAGGCACTGCCCGCCGAGACCGTCGAGGGCCTGAAGACCGACACCGAGGGCCTCACCAGCATCCTCACCTACCACGTCGTGCCGGGCAAGATCCAGCCCGCCGAGCTCGAGGGCACCACCCAGACCACGGTCCAGGGCGCGACGCTCGAGGTCACCGGTTCGGGCCAGGAGCTCAAGGTCAACGACGCCAATGTCGTCTGCGGCGGCGTCCAGACCGCCAACGCCGTCGTGTACCTGGTCGACGGAGTCCTCACGCCTCCCGCAGGCTAGGGACCGCTGCGTCCCCGGTCCACACCTCTGACGTGGTCCGGGGCACTGGAAGGACCCCCTCCTCGAGGGGGTCCTTTCGTTCGTCCGCCCCTGCCGCGTTGCTGGGCGGCGCGGACAGGACCATCACCTAGACTGAGGGCTCACGAACCCGGACCGCGTCGGACCGGGATCCACTGCCCTTCGGAGATCCTGACTGTGAAGACCCCTGCCGCGCGCCGCCTCCTCTCCGGACGCGTCGAGCGCGGCGCGCTCCCGCTGGCGGCGATCCTCGTCGCGGCGGTGTCCCTGGTCTCCTGCACGGCGGGCGAGGTCACCCCGCCGCAGCCCTCCGCTACCGTGGCGACGACCACCGCCGACGCGTCGACCTTCACGTTCGGCACCGCGGCGGACCCGCGGACCCTCGACCCGGCACTGGCCAACGACACCGAGTCCTACCGCGTGACCCAGCAGATGATGGAGGGGCTGGTCGGCGTCGACCCCCTGACCTCCGAGCCGACGCCGCTGCTGGCCGAGTCGTGGGAGGAACAGGACGACGGCCGCGCCTACGAGTTCACGCTCCGGGACGACGTCGTCTTCCACGACGGCCGGCCCCTCGATGCGGAAGCGGTGTGCGCCAACTTCGACCGCTGGTACAACCTGCCCGCGGACACCCGCGCCGGCTCCTCCCGGCTGCCCTTCGAGAACGTGTTCAAGGCGTTCTCCGACCGACCCGACACCACCCTGTACGAGGGCTGCACCGCGTCGAGCGAGTACACCGTGGACCTGCAGCTCCGCGGCAGGATCACGGGACTCATCCCGGCACTCGCCGCCCCGGCCTTCGCCATCTCCTCGCCGGCGGCGCTCAGGTCCGGAGCGGCGGACGACCTCGGGCAGTCCCGCGACGGTGCGCCCATCTCCCGCTACGGCCTGGCGCCGGTGGGCACGGGACCCTTCCGCCTCGTCTCCTGGACGCCGGGTGCCGTGGACCTCAGCGCGTTCACCGGGTACTGGGGCGAGCGCGGCGAGGTCGAGGAGGTGGTCTTCACCACCATCCCGAACCCCGACTCCCGTGCTCGGGCCCTCACCTCCGGGCGCATCGACGGCTACGACTTCGTGAGCGTCGACAGCGCCGTCGACCTCGCCCGCAACGGGCTGCAGTTCCTGCAGCGCGACCCGTACTCCGTCCTGTACCTCGGCATGAACCAGTCCTTCCCCGGGGTCGACGACACCCTCTTCCGCCGGGCCGTCGCGCACGCCGTGGACAAGGACGCCCTGATCGAGGGCCGCTTCCTCAACGGCACCAAGCCGGCACGCCAGTTCATCCCGGAGAAGCTCGGGGTGGGCAACGACACGGTGAACGACTACGGGTACGACCTCGACCTCGCCCGGGAGCTGCTGGAGGACTCCGGGTACGACGGGCGCGAGCTCCCCTTCTACTACCCGCGCAACGTCTCCCGCGCCTACCTCCCCTCGCCCGAGAAGGCCTATGCCGAGCTCAGCCGGCAGCTGACCGAGGCCGGGTTCAACATCGAGCCCGTACCCGTCGACTGGAGCGACGGCTACGTGGCGGCGGTGCAGGAGCCCGGCGAGCGGGCGTTCCACCTCCTCGGCTGGAGCGGGAGCTACGAGGATCCGGACAACTTCGTCGGCGCGCTCTTCGGGAGCCGCACCGACGAGTTCGGCTACGACGACCCGCAGCTCTTCAGCAAGATCAACCGGGCCCGCGGGCTGCCGGACGGCGAGGACAGGACGGAGGCCTACGCGAGCATCAGCTCGCAGATCGCGGACCGGATCCCGGCCGTACCCCTGGCCTTCCCCATCTCCGCCCTGGCGATGAGCGCCCGCGTGACGTCCTACCCCGTCAGCCCGGTGATGCGTGAGGTGTTCAACCGGATCGACCTGGCGGACGTCGAGCCCCTCCCCGAACCGTCGGCGACGCCGGAGTGAGGCACCGGACCCGGGGCCCGGACCGGGGGACGGGGCGTGCCGGTCCGCGCGCTCCGCTGATTTAGGGAGTGTCACTGCCAGCGGCTAGGCTTTCCCTGCTACGACCTCGCGACTGGAGACAACGTTGACCACTAACAATCTGGGCACCCCCGCCAGGACCACCGATGTCGTGCTGATCGGCGGTGGGATCATGAGCGCCACGCTCGGCGCGTTCCTCCGGCAGCTCCAGCCCGAGTGGGAGATCTCCCTCTTCGAGAGGCTCGACGTCGCGGGCCTCGAGAGCTCCGATCCCTGGAACAACGCCGGTACCGGCCATTCGGCCCTCTGCGAGCTGAACTATTCGCCCGCCGGCAAGGACGGCTTGGTGGACCCGGCCAAGGCCGTCGCAATCAACGAGCAGTTCCAGGTGTCACGCCAGTTCTGGACGCACATGGTGTCCGAGAAGCACATCGGCGATCCCCGTAGCTTCATCAACCCCGTCCCGCACATGAGTTTCGTGTGGGGACAGGCGAATGCGCAGTACCTGCGCAGGCGCTACGAGGCCCTCAGCGCGCAGCCGCTGTTCGAGACCATGGAACACAGCGAGGACCACGGCACGATCGCCGGCTGGACCCCGCTCGTCATGAAGGGCCGCAACCCCTCGCAGCCCGTCGCGGCATCCCGGGTCGAGGGTGGCACCGACGTCGACTTCGGTGCCCTCACCCGCCAGCTCACCGGCTACCTCGAGGGCACGGGGGTGGACCTCCACTACGGGTTCGACGTGCTCGACGTCGCCCGGGCCACCGACGGCCGCTGGGACGTCAAGGTGAAGAACAGGGCCACCGGCGAGACCAGCACCGTCACCACGCGGTTCGTGTTCATCGGCGCCGGCGGCGGTGCGCTCCACCTGCTGCAGCGCAGCGGCATCCCCGAAGGCAAGGGGTTCGCCGGTTTCCCCGTGTCCGGGCAGTTCCTCCGGTGCACCGACCCGGACGTCGTCGGCCGGCACAACGCCAAGGTCTACGGCCAGGCCTCGGTGGGCGCCCCGCCCATGTCCGTGCCGCACCTCGACACGCGCTTCGTCAAGGGCGAGCGTTCCCTGCTCTTCGGCCCCTACGCAGGTTTCTCCACGAAGTTCCTGAAGCGCGGCTCCTACCTGGACCTGCCCTCGTCCATCAGGCCCTCGAACCTCGTGCCGATGCTCGCCGTCGGCAAGGACAACATGTCGCTGACCAAGTACCTCATCACCGAGGTGCTGAAGAACCGGGACGCCAAGAACGAGTCGCTCACCGAGTTCCTCCCGACGGCCGACGGCGGCAGCTGGGAACTGATCTCGGCCGGACAGCGTGTGCAGGTCATCAAGAAGGCACCCAAGAAGGGCGGCGTGCTGCAGTTCGGCACCGAGGTCATCACCTCGGCGGACGGCTCCGTCGGAGCCCTGCTCGGAGCCTCCCCCGGCGCCTCCACCGCCGCCCCGATCATGGTCGAACTGCTCAAGCGGTGCTTCCCGAACAGGATGGCCGACTGGGAGCCGAAGCTGAAGGAGATGCTGCCCGGGTACGGGATCCGGCTCAACGAGAACCCGTCCCTCGCCACCGAGGTGCAGTCCCTCACCGACCGGGTGCTCGCGCTCAAGTAACGACGGCGGTGCCGGACAACCGGGCGCCCGCCAGCATCGAAGGCAGGTTCCTTGTTCCGTCTGGCCCATCTCTCCCTCGGCAACCGTGCGCTCATCGCGCTCATCACCATCCTCGCTTCGGTCTTCGGCGTCATCACCCTCGGGTCCCTCAAGCAGGAACTCATCCCGTCCCTCGAGTTCCCGCAGATCACGGTGCTGTCGAGCATGCCGGGAGCGTCCTCGGAATACCTGGACCAGCAGGTGAGCGAGCCCCTCGAGGCGGCCCTGAGCGGCGTCGAGGGGCTCGAGTCGTCGTCCTCGACCTCACGCTCGGGCGTCTCCACCGTCAGTCTCGTCTTCGTCTACGGCACCGACCTCGACCGGGCCCGGGCGCAGGTGGACCGGGCGATCTCGACGGTGCGCCCGACCCTCCCGGACGACGTCGACCCGCAGGCACTCGCGGGCAGTATCAGCGACCTGCCGATCGTGTTCATGGCCGTCTCCTCGGATCAGTCCCTCAGCGAGCTCAACGGCGACCTGACCCGGCTGACCGTCCCCCGCCTGCAGAAGATCGACGGCGTGCGGACCGCGGACGTCTCCGGCGGGACCACCCAGCACGTCGCGATCCTCCCGCGGGACGGCGCGCTGGAAGACGCCGGGCTGACCGTCGCGGACCTCACCAGCACGCTCGAGGACAACGGCGCGCTGTTCCCCGTCGGGACCCTCGAGGAGGACCCGCGGTCCCTGACCATCCAGGCGGGCAGCCAGATCGGGTCGATCGACGACATCGCGGCACTACCGGTGCTCCCGTCGTCGTCGTCCTCCTCGGCGTCTGCCGCCCCCGTCACGATCGGCGGGGTCGCCGACGTCGGGCTGGCCGACGACGCACCCACCTCCGTCACACGCACCAACGGCGTGGAGACCCTCGCCCTCGCGGTGACCAAGGTGCCGGACGGCGACACCGTCGAGATCTCCCAGCAGATCGTCGAGCTCGTACCCGACCTCGAGGCCGAACTCGGGAACGCCGCCGACATCACGGTGGTGTTCGACCAGGCGCCCTTCATCGAGAGCAGCATCGACGACCTCACCACCGAGGGCATCCTGGGCCTCGGCTTCGCGGTCCTCATCATCCTCGTCTTCCTGCTCTCGGTCCGTTCGACCCTCGTGACCGCCATCTCCATCCCGCTGTCCCTGCTCATCACGTTCATCGGGCTCTACGCGGCGGGCTATTCGCTGAACCTCCTGACCCTCGGCGCGCTGACGATCGCCATCGGGCGCGTGGTGGACGACTCGATCGTCGTGATCGAGAACATCAAACGGCACCTCGGGTACGGGGAGGAGAAGCGCAAGGCCATCCTGACGGCGGTCCGCGAGGTCGCGGGCGCCATCACCGCGTCGACCCTGACCACGGTCGCGGTCTTCGCGCCGATCGGGTTCGTCGGCGGGCTCGCCGGCGAGCTCTTCCGCCCGTTCGCCGTCACGACGGGCATCGCCCTGCTGGCGTCCCTCGCGGTGTCACTGACCATCATCCCGGTGCTGGCCTACTGGTTCCTCCCCCGCACCCCGGCCGCCCGTCGCGCGGCACGCCATGCGACGGCGACGCCGGAGGACGGCGCCGGCGAAGCGCCGGCCCCCGACCGGCCGTCACTCCTGCAGCGCGGCTACCTGCCGATCCTGACCGGGACCCAGCGGCATCCCGTGCTCACGCTCGTCAGCGGGCTGATCGTGCTGGGGGCGACGGCGGCGATGGTCCCGTTCCTCCCGACGAACCTCCTCGGCGGGTCGGGCCAGAACAGCTTCTCCCTCACGCAGACCCTCACGCCCGGTTCCAGCCTCGCGACGACCGCCGAGGCAGCGGGCCGCACCGAGGACATCCTGGCCGACAACCCGGAGGTCAGGGACGTCCAGCTCACCGTCGGCAACGCGGAGGGCGGGTTCGCCGCCCGGTTCTCGGGCGGAGCCTCCGTGGCGACCTTCACCGTCACCACCGACGAGGAGGCCGACCAGGAGGCCCTCCAGGAGTCGGTCCGCCGTGACCTCGACGGCCTGCAGGACGCCGGCACCTTCTCGCTGTCCAGCCAGCAGGGCGGCTTCGGCACCTCCAGCACCATCGACGTCGACATCACCGCCCCCGTGGCGGAGGACCTCGAGGTCGCGAACACCGCCGTCCTCGACGGCATGCAGGGCCTCGAGGGCGCAGGCGAGGTCACGAGCAACCTGTCGGCGGCGCAGCCGCAGGTCCAGATCGACGTGGACCGGGCGGCCGCCGTGGAGGCGGGCCTCAGCGAAGGCCAGATCGCGGGCCTGCTCGGCGGGAGCATCAGCCCCGTCCCGGCGGGGTCCGTGCGCTTCGACGCCGACGACTTCCCGGTCCTCATCGGCGAGGGCACACCCGTCACGAGCCTCGATCAGCTCCGCACCCTCAGGATCCCCACGGCGCGGGGTCCCATCCCCCTGACGGACGTCGCCTCCGTCGAGGAGGTGCAGGTGCCGCTCTCGGTCACCAGCACCAACGGCGAGCGGACGGCGCGGATCTCCATCACTCCCTCGGGCGACGACCTCGGCAGTCTGACGACGGCGGTGAACGAGCGGCTCGCCGGCATCGACCTGCCCGCGGGCGCGACGGCAGCGGTCGGAGGAGCCTCGAGCCAGCAGGCCGAGTCCTTCGACCAGTTGTTCCTGGCGCTCTGGGCGGCCGTCGCCATCGTCTACGTCATCATGGTCGCGACGTTCAAGAGTCTCGTGCAGCCGCTGATCCTGCTCGTGTCGATCCCCTTCGCCGCCACGGGCGCCATCGCACTGCTGCTGATCACGCGGATCCCGCTCGGACTGCCCTCCCTCATCGGCATGCTGATGCTCGTGGGCATCGTGGTGACCAATGCGATCGTGCTGATCGACCTCATCAACCAGTACCGCCTGCCGCGCAACGGCACGGCCGGCCTGCCCGTCGCGGAGGCCATCCGCGAGGGCGCCCGCCAGCGCCTCCGGCCGATCCTCATGACGGCCCTCGCCACGATCTTCGCGCTCACGCCGATGGCACTCGGCCTCACGGGCGAGGGCGGTTTCATCTCGCAGCCGCTGGCCGTCGTCGTGATCGGCGGTCTCGTCTCCTCGACGGCCCTGACGCTCGTCCTCGTGCCGGTCCTCTACCGTCTCGTGGAAGGGCGCCGCGAGGAGCGGGCCCGGCGACGCACGGTCGACGCGACCGACTGACACCGTCGGACCCGTGCCGCCCGTGCCGCGTATGCTGGATGCAAACGTATCTAAGGGCCGGTGGAACCGGCAGGAGGCCGGGAAGCAGTGATGGGCGACCAGTCGAACACCGGCACGGGGCAGCCCGGGGCGGCCCGCGACGACGGCGAGGGGATGCCCGGCTCCTCGGTGCGGCAGACGTCGGAGACCTGGGAGTCGCTGTTCCGCGCACAGGTGGGCCTGATGCGCCGCATCCGCCAGGATCCCGTCTTCCGGGAACTGCCCATCGGCGAGTACGACGTCCTGTTCAACCTGAGCCGCTGCCCCGGCGGCTGGACGCGCCTGAACGAGCTCAACCACCACCTCCTGATCAGCCAGCCCAGCCTCAGCCGCATGGTGGACCGCCTCGAGGCCAGGAACCTGGTGCGGAAGCGTCCGGCCGAGGCCGACCAGCGCGGGGTCGAGCTGGCGCTGACGGACGAGGGCAGGGCGCTGCAGCGGCGGATCGGGTCGGCCCACGTGCACCGCATCCAGGACGTGCTGGCGCCCGTCCTGGACGCGGCCGAGATGGAACAGCTCAGGGTCCTCACCGACAAGATCAACGCGCGGCTGGGACAGTAGCGGCGGGGTGCCGGGTCAGCGCAGGGACAGCCGGTCCTCCGGGCGCTCGACGGGCAGGTCGTCCACGGTGGCGGTCACCATCAGACGCGTGAGCTGCAGCGAACCACCCACCGTCGAGACGAACGCGGTGTCGGTGGCGTCCCTGCCTGTCGCGATGCGCAGCATCGACGCCCGCGGGGCGAGGCCCGTCGCGTCCAGCACGTGCCAGGCGCCCTCGACCCACGCCTCCACGACGGCATGGAAGTCCATCGGGCTCAGTCCCGGGGCGTACACCGACGCGAGGCGGGCGGGGATGTCCCGCGCTCGCAGGAGGGCGATCACGAGGTGGGCGTAGTCGCGGCAGACGCCCCTGCGGGCGAGGAGGGTGTCCACCGCGCCGTCGGTGAAACGGGAGGATCCCGGGACGTAGGACAGTTCTCCCGCGACCCAGGTGCGCAGACCCTGGGCGAGGTCCGCTCCCCGCAGGTCGGGGAACACGCTGTAGGCGGTCGGCAGGATCCGGTCGGACTCGGCGTAGCGGCTCGGGCGGACGTAGCGCACGAGGTCGACCTCGTCACGGGGCGCCGGAGCCGCCTGCCCCGTGACGGTCGCGCGGTACCGCACGTCGAGCGAGGAGGCCCGCGGCGTCGTGAGCAGGTGCAGGCGGCTGCCGTCCCTGTCCTGCCGCGTGCGGAACTCGGCCGGTTCTCCGTCGACGAGCACCGTCAGCTGCTCATCGACCGCCTCGTAGGCCTCGGGAGCGGCCACGGCCATCGACAGGACGACCTCGGTGCCGGCGATGGTCGTGGCGTCGAGGTCGGCGGAGACAGTGCGCTGCATGGTTCGTTGCTCCCGGTAGGCGGTCGGTTCGCTCCCAACTCTATGCTGGGGCTGGAGCGGCACCCTCGGCATCAGGCGGGCACCCCCGATCGGGCACGACACCCCATGCAGGAAAGGCACACCATGAGCGACTTCACAGCGGATTCCATCGGCGACCTGACGGGCAGGCGCGTGGTCATCACCGGCGCCAACAGCGGGCTGGGACTGCAGACCGCGGTCGGCCTGGCGAGGAAGGGCGCGCACGTGGTGCTCGCCTGCCGCAACGAGCAGCGCGGACGCGAGGCCGAGGGGCGTGTCCGTTCCCTCACCGGACGCGAGGGCGTGGAGATGAGGGTCCTGGACCTCGCGAGCCTGTCCTCCGTCCGCGACTTCGCCGCCGGCCTCGAGGGGCCGGTGCACGTCCTCGTGAACAATGCCGGCGTTATGGCCACGCCGAAGGCCGCCACGGCCGACGGGTTCGAGCTGCAGTTCGGCACGAACCACCTCGGGCATTTCGCGCTGACCGGCCTGCTGCTCCCGAACCTGCGCGAGGCGGGGGCGGCCCGCGTCGTCACGCTGTCGAGCCTCGCGCACAAGCGGGGACGCATCGACTTCGGGGACCTGCAGTCCCAGCGCCGGTACCGGCGCTGGGGCGCCTACGGTCAGAGCAAGATCGCCAACCTGTACTTCATGGTGGAGCTCGACCGGCGGGCACGCGCCGCAGGGTGGGACCTCACGTCGGTGGCGGCGCACCCGGGACTGGCCAACACCAACCTCACCGCGGGCATGCAGGCGCCCGTGCTCGACGCCTTCGGCGGCTTCCTCCGACTGATGGGCCAGTCCGACGCGGCGGGCGCCCTGCCCACCCTGTACGCGGCGACGGCCCCGGACGTCCACGGCGGCGACTACTACGGCCCGTCCGGCCCGGGCGAGACCCGCGGCGCGCCCCGCCTCGTCGCCCCCGTCCCCCGGGTCCTCGACCGCGACACCGCGGTGAGGCTCTGGAACCGCAGCGTCGAACTGACCGGCGTCGACTTCGCGACCCTCCAGCCCGCCGCCTGACGGGTTCCCGTCAGCTCGCTGCGCCCGCCCCGACCCGCACGGACAGGATCATCTCCCGGACCGTCGCGAACTCCGGGGTGGCGTAGTAGGCCTCCGCCTCCCCGATGGTGCCGAAGGAGACGGTCTGGGGTCCGGTCTCCGCCGGCGCCTTGGGTACCAGCACCTCGAGGTCGCCGAAGCTGAACCGGCCGAGGGCGTCGCTCCCCTGGACGGTGTTGGGCAGTGAGCACGCCAGCCTGTCGGCTCCGCCGACCGTATCGGTGATGCCGTAGGAGCCGAAGAAGCGGAAGCCGGTGATGAGCCGGACGACGAAGCGGGGTTCGATGTCGGTGGTGGCCGGGGCCTCTCCTGTCAGGGGAAGCGGCTCGCTGCCGATGACGTAGTAGGGGGTGCGCTGCTGCTCGGGGCAGGACACCTCGGGCGTGAGGATACCCGTGTGCAGCTCGGCGGCCGTGGTCCCCTCCGGCGTGCGGACCGCGTAGTGCAGCGATCCCGGCGCATACGTGCCCACCGCCGGCTCGAGCGGCTGCACGACCCACGCCTCGGGTAGCTCGAAGCTCACCAGCCGCCCGGGATCGGTGAACACCTTCCATCCGTCGCGGGCCTCCCGCAAGGGTGCGGCCGCGGCTCCGGACGTGCCGGACGCGGACGCGGAGGGCGACGGCGGGGCCGACCCGTCGTCCTGCGGCCCCGAGCAGGAGGTCAGCAGCAGGCAGGCGAGTACCGCGGCGACGAGGGCCCGCCGTCCCCCGCGAACCGGTCGTGCCGGTCGTGCCCGTCGGGCATCCTGCCCGGTGCTTCTGGCCTGCTGCATGACGTCTCCCCCTCGGTCCGGGCCGGTGTCGCTCGGCGTCGCCTGGTGGTGCTCGGTGTCGCCTGGTGCCGCCAGTCTAGGCTCCGGTGAGGCTGCCGCCGGACCGGGCCGCGCCGAGCGAGCGGACGGCCCGCACGGACGCGACGACGGCACCGGCGGCGGCCTCCAGGTCGTCGGGGGTGGTGGCCTGGGTCCACGAGAGCCGCACGGCGGTGGACGCGGTCTCCTCGTCGAGGCCGAGCGCCAGGAGCACGGCCGAGGGTTCGGTGGAACCGGCCGCGCAGGCCGACCCGCTCGAGCAGACCACTCCGCGGCGCTCGAGCTCCAGGAGCACCGCCTCGCCGTTGACGCCCGGGAAGCAGAACGAGGCGAGGTTGGCGAGCCGGTGGTCCGGGTCCCCCGTCAGGACCGCCCCGGTCACACCGGCCAGGACGGAGGAGACCAAGGCGTCCCGCGCCGTCACTGCCGCGACGCCCGCCGCGGGCAGGGAGCCCTGCGCCAGCTCGAGCGCCCGCGCGAGGCCCACGGCGCCGGCGACGTTCTCCGTACCGGACCTGCGCCCGCGCTCCTGGCCTCCGCCGTGCAGCACGGGTTCGCACGGCGTCCCGCCACGCAGGTACAGCAGCCCGGTGCCCTTCGGTGTGCCGAGCTTGTGCCCCGAGAGGCTGAGGGCCGTGACCCCGAGGCGGCCCACCTCGAGGGGGAGCCACCCTGCGGCCTGCACCGCGTCGGAGTGGAACGGGACCCCAGCGCGACGGCACACGCCGGCCAGCGCCTCGACGTCCTGGACGGTACCCACCTCGTTGTTCGCGTACATCACGGTGCACAGCGTCGTGGAGTCGTCGAGCGCGGCGGCCAGCGTGGACTCGGCGACGAGGCCGGTGCCGGAGACGGGCAGGAGCGTGATGCGGAAACCGTGGAACCGGCGGAGGTAGGCGAGGACGTCGAGCACCGCCGGGTGCTCGATCGCGCTCGCGACGATGTGGCGCCCCCGCGGGGCGGCCAGGGCGATCCCCTTGAGCGCGAGGTTGTTGGCCTCGGTCCCGCCCGAGGTGAAGACGATCTCCGAGGGCCGGCACCCGAGCAGCGCCGCGATCCGGGAGCGGGCCCGCGAGAGCTCCGCGGCGGCGGCCTCGCCGTACGTGTGGTGGCTCGAGGGGTTGCCGAAGGTCGCGGTCAGGAGGGGCCACATCTCCTCGAGCACCTCACGCCTCGCGGGGGCGGTCGCCGCGGCGTCAAGGTAGATCATGGGGGCCACCGGCCGGACCGGCCTGCTGGGTGAAGTCCAGGCCGAGGTCGAGGGAGCGGACGCTGTGGGTGAGGGCCCCCGCGGAGATGATGTCCACACCGGTTGCCGCGATGGCCGCCACGGTGTCGAGCCGGACGTTGCCGCTCGCCTCGACGAGGGCGCGTCCCCCGATCAGGCGTACACCGGTGGCGAGGTCGTCCAGTCCGAAGTTGTCGAGCATGATGGTGTCGACCCCTGCGGCGAGGACCGGTTCGAGCTGGTCCAGGCGGTCCACCTCGACCTCGACGTGCACGGTGTGCGGCACCCGGGACCGCACCGCCAGCAGGGCCTCGGTGAGGGCCCCGGGGCCGTCGACGGCGAGCAGGGCGAGATGGTTGTCCTTGACCATGACCGCATCCGACAGGCTGGACCGGTGGTTGGACCCTCCGCCGCACCGGACCGCCCACCGCTCGAGTGTGCGGAGCCCGGGCGTTGTCTTGCGTGTGTCGACGATGCGCGCACCCGTGCCCGCCGCCGCGTCCGCGAACGCCCGCGTCAGCGTGGCGATCCCGCTCAGCCGCTGGGCGATGTTGAGTGCTGTCCGTTCCGCCGTGAGGATCCCCGCCGCCGGTCCGCTGATCCCGGCGAGGACGTCCCCGGCGTCGAACCGCGAACCGTCGGCCCGCGGGAAGTCCACGCGGATGCGTGGATCCGTGAGGCGCATCGCGGCCTCGATCGCGCCCGTGCCGCAGAGGATCCCCGGCTCGCGCGCCGTGATGGTCGCCGTGGCCTCCAGGTCGGGGTGGATGAGCGCCTGGCACGTGATGTCGCCCCAGGGCGCGTCCTCGGCGAGCGCAGCGGCGACGATCGCGTCGATCAGGTGCTGTGGTGGCGGGGGTGGTGGTACGGCGGTGCTGAGCGGCTTGCCGGCGGCCGGCGTCATGGCGTTGCTCCTCGTGTGGCTCGGACATAGGACCGGCTCGGGACGGGGTGGCCGGGTGCTGCTTGGGCCCGGTCCTCGCGGAAGTGCGCGCCGCTGGACCGTTCCCGGTCCGCTGCCGCGTGGACGAGCAGCCGCGCGCACAGCAGGAGGTTCGCCTCCTCGGGATCGGTGCCGGGGTGGTAGGACGCGAGGTGCTTGCGTGCGAGGTCGAGCCCATCCTGCGTGCGGAGGATCCCTGCATGGTCGGACATCAGCACCTGCAGGTCCCGTCGCCTGAACGACTGCGTCGGGGTCCCGTCGGCGTCCAGCTCGAGGGCCTCGGCGTCGAAGCGGGGTACCGCTCCCCCGCCGGCGGTGATCGCCTGGGCGCAGCGGGTGCCGAACACCACTCCTTCGAGCAGGCTGTTCGAGGCGAGCCGGTTGGCGCCGTGCACGCCCGTGCACGCCACCTCCCCGACGGCGAAGAGCCCCGGCACCGAGGTCCTCCCCTCGGTGTCGGTCCTGACGCCGCCCATCCAGTAATGGGCAGCGGGCACGACGGGCACGGGATCGGCGGACCAGTCGAGTCCGTGCCGGGCGGTGAGCGCCGTGAGGGAGGGGAAGCGCCTGGCCAGGAAGGCGGCTCCGAGCGCCGTCGCGTCGAGCCGGACACGCGGGCCCCGTCCCGTCGTCCGGTCGGTGAGCTGGGAGGTGAGCCGGGGGGCGAGCCGGGAGGCGATGGCGCGGGCAACGACGTCGCGCGGTGCGAGGTCCCCGTCGGGGTGGTGGTCCGTCATGAACGCGCGTCCGGTGTCGTCGACGAGGCGGGCGCCCTCGCCGCGGACCGCCTCCGAGATGAGCGGGTTCCCCGGGACGTCGAGGGAGGTGGGATGGAACTGGAAGAACTCGAGGTCGGCGACCACGGCGCCCGCCCGCCACGCGAGCGCCACGCCGTCGCCCGTGCTGATGACCGGATTCGTGGTGTGTTCGAAGAGCTGTCCCGCGCCTCCGGTCGCCAGCACGACGGCGTCGGCCTCGATCTGCCGCTTCCTCCCTCCGCTGAGCGCCTCGACGCCGGTGGCACGCGGCGCGCCGCCCCGTGTGCTGCCCGGTGGGCCGTCGAGCAGCACCCGCGTCACGAGGGTGTCCTCGAGGACGCGGATCCCCTCGTCGGCGCGGACGGCTGCGACGAGTGCAGCCACGAGACCGGCGCCGGTGGCGTCGCCGCCGATGTGCAGGATCCTCGCGGCGGAGTGGGCGGCCTCCCTGCCCCGGGCCAGCGAAGCGCGGGCCGAACTGTCCCCGGAGTTCCCGGTGTCCCCGGTGTCGAAGACGACCCCCGCCCGTTCCAATGCCCGGACGCCGTCCGCGGCACCCCGGCAGAGGACGGCGACGGCGTGAGGATCGGCCAGGCCGGCTCCCGCCGCCAGCGTGTCGGCGATGTGCGCCTCCACCGAATCCTCGGCCGGGTCTCCTGCCGGATCCCCCGCGGTGCCGGCCGGGCGGTCGCCCGAGCGGCGTGGCACGACGGCTGCGATGCCGCCCTGCGCGTACCGGGTGTTGCTCTCGGCGAGGGCGGCCTTGCAGAGCAGGAGGACCTCGTGGTGCGGATCGAGGCGGCGGAGCACCAGGGCGGTCTGCAGCCCGGCGACCCCGGCGCCGACGACGGCGGACCGGCGGACCGGACGATCGGTGCCCTGCCGCACCGGACCGGGGCGCCCCGGCGTCATGGCTGGACCGCGAGCATCCGGTTCAACGCCACGCGGGCGGGAACGGCGACGCTGTCGGGGACACTGATCCGGTTGAGTACCCGCCCCTCGACGAGCCCCTCGAGCACCCACGCCAGGTACCCGGGATGGATGCGGTACATCGTGGAACACGGGCAGATGACCGGGTCGAGGCAGAAGACGGTGTGCTCGGGGTGCTGTGCGGCGAGCCGGGTCACCATGTTGATCTCCGTGCCGACCGCGAACGTGCTCCCGGGTGCGGCCGCTGCGATCGCCTTCCGGATGTAGTCGGTGGAACCCGACTCGTCCGCGGCGTCCACCACGGCCATCGGGCACTCCGGGTGCACGATCACGCGCACGTCCGGGTGGTCGGCGCGTGCCTTCTCGATCTGGTCCACCGTGAAACGCCGATGCACCGAACAGAAGCCGTGCCAGAGGATCACGCGCGAGTCGCGCAGTGTCTGCTCGTCCGTCCCTCCCCAGGGCTTGCGGGGATTCCACATCGGCATCTGCTCGAGCGGCACGCCCATCGCCTTGGCCGTGTTGCGGCCGAGATGCTGGTCCGGGAAGAACAGGACGCGGCGGCCCCGCTCGAAGGCCCATGCGAGGACTGCGGCGGCGTTCGAGGACGTGCAGACGATTCCGCCGTTCTCGCCGCAGAACCCCTTCAGCGCGGCCGATGAGTTCATGTAGGTCACGGGGATGACGGGCTGGAGTCCGTCGGCGTCCTGCCCGGATCCGAAGAGGGCGGTCAGCTGCTCCCAGCACTCGGAGACGGAGTCGATGTCCGCCATGTCGGCCATGGAACAGCCGGCCGCCAGGTTGGGCAGGAGCACGGACTGCTGCGGCGTCGACAGCATGTCGGCCGTCTCCGCCATGAAGTGGACGCCGCAGAAGACGATGGACCGGGCGGCGGAGCGCTCCGTGGCGGCGCGGGCGAGCTGGTAGCTATCCCCCACGAAGTCTGCGTACCGGACCACCTCGTCGCGCTGGTAGAAGTGCCCGAGGATGACCACCGACTCCCCGAGCGTGTCCTTCGCGGCGAGGATGCGGCGGTCGAGCTCGTCGTCGGAGGCGTTCCTGTACTCCTCCGGGAGTTCCCCCTGCCGGGGGGTGGCCGGTGGGGCGGGATCGTGCAGGGAGGCGCCGGGCCCGTAGCTGGGCATGGGGAGGGCATCGAACGCCCACGGGTCGCGGGCGAGCTCGGGCGAGCAGGTCGTGGGTGCTGCTGCGGCACCGGCCCCGCCTCGTGGGACGAGCTGGATGGTGGTGGTGACGGACATGTGCATCTCCCTGGGTGGGGCCGGCAGGCTTCGGTCGGCGGCGTGATCGGGGCGGTTCGGGGAACGAGGAGACCGGGAGGGACGACGGGCGACCGGGACGGTCGGCCGTCTACGCAGGTCCCGAGGGGGGCTCCGCGACAGGCGATCCCGTGTAGCGGTAGAGGCGGGGTGGCCGGTTGCGTCCGCCCTGGAGCACCTCCTCCGTCGCGGCGATGTCCTTCGCCGACCGGAACTGGCGCCGGAAGTTGGCCGGGTCCAGGTGCCGGCCGAGGACGGCCTCGTACACTCCCCGCAGCTGGGAGAGCGTGAACCGATCACCCAGGAAGTGGTAGGCGACGGATCCGTATTCGATCTTGCCGCGCAGCCGCTGCAGCGCGTAGGCCACGATCTCGTCGTGGTCGAAGGCGAGGCCGGCCGCCTCGGATGCGCGGAACCACCTGACGTTCTCCGACTCCCGGGCCAGGCCGGCCTGGTCCGGGCGGACGAGCGCCCAGTAGACGATGGACACGACGCGCTGCGTGGCCGCACGGTCCAGCCCGCCGAACGCGTAGAGCTGCTCCAGATACGTCGGCTCGAGGTCCGTCGTCTCCCTCAGGTTGCGAGCCGCTGCGTCCTGCAACGATTCGCTTCCGCCGAGCGGTCCGCCGGGTAGCGCCCACTTGCCGAGGTGGGGTTGCCGGACCCTCCGGACGAGCGGAAGCCAGATCTCCTGGCGGCCCGAGGAGGGGTCCGAGCGGAGCGCGAAGATGACGATCGAGATGGCGAGGGCAGGTGCCTGCGCCTGGCGCTCCGTGACGTTGGCCGAGCTGTGCATACCCGGTCCTTCCGTCTGCTGGGGGCTGGACCGACTTAGGGTCTACATGACTATAACTCACCGACGGACGGGTGGGTAGCTACCCCGCCCTCCTCCGGACCACCGGGCCCACGGACCGGTGTCGGGGGTCCGGCGCAGGGATCAGGGGGTTGTACCACCGCCGGGAAGTGTCTAGAGTCGCAGGCGTCGGCCCCCGGGCCGCGCGGTGGGGATGTGTTCGACGGCGCACATGTCTCCGCCGCCCTTACGATGGGGTGCATGGACCATCACGCTGTACGGAACGTCGAGGGCGTCGACCCCCACCTGTCCATCACGCGCAGTTCCGCCGCCTCGCCGCTTCCCCTGCCGCCCGTCCTCCTGCTGCACGGCTTCGGCTCGTCGTCACGGCAGAACTGGCTGGACACCGGCTGGGTCCGCTACCTCAACGAGGCCGGTCGCAGTGTCATCGCGGTGGACCTCCCCGCGCACGGCGACAGCGCTGCGCCGGAGGACCGCGGCGCGTACACGCCCAGTCGCATGCGCGCGGACATCCTGCAGGCCCTGTTCGACGAGCGTGTCCTGCCCCTTCGCGACGGCGATCCGACGTCCGGCGTCGACATCATCGGCTACTCCCTGGGATCACGGCTGGCCTGGGAGTTCGGTGCCACGCAGCCCGAGATCGTCCGGAGGATGGTGCTGGGCGGTCCCGGCACCGCGGATCCCCTCGCCGACTTCGACCTCGACGGCGCCGAGCGATTCCTGGCCGGAGGGCCTCCTCCGCAGGACCCGACGACGGCCGACCTCCTGCGCATGGCCCAGGCCGGGGAGCAGGCCGACCTCCCCGCGCTCCTGGCGATGGTCACGGCCATCAAGACCGAGCCCTTCGACCCGCAGGCCGCCGTGCCCAGGATGCCGCTGCTCCTCGTCGCCGGGGACCAGGACGACTACGCCGGCGGTATCGAAGACCTTCGCCGGTGGGCAGCGGACGCCGCCGTCACGACACTGCCCGGCCGGAACCACTCCAACGCCATCACCGCCAGGCTCTTCAAGGACGCCGCGCTCGACTTCCTCTCCTGAGCACCCCGGGGTGCCTGCAGGCACCCTGATCGAGCCTCGGTGACACGGAGCGGGTCGTACTGGAGTCCGACACCGGGGACCATCCCGCCCCCTCGTGAGCAGCGTTCCGACCGGGCGGGATCGCCGGTCCCGCACCGTCGCGGACGGACACGCGCGATCATGGCCGTCCCGCTCCGCGGACCCGACTCCTGGTTCCTGCGGAGACCGACGGAGGGGTCTGGCATCGCCGCGTGTCGCACCCGGCCCGGATCACCGGGGCGGCCGGTGATCCGGGCCGGGTCGTACCCGGTCCCGCCGGGCGGGTTCCGGGTCAGGCTCCGTCGCCGTCGTCCTCCTCCGGCTCGAAGTTGCTCGGCTCGTCGGTGGATCCCGCGGCCACGCCGTCCGCGCTCGCCGGGATGGTCCCTTCGGGGCCGGCGCCCTGCGCCTCGTCGGTGCCGTCTCGTTCAGTGCCTTCGGTACTCATGGGTCCTCCTACAGCTCGGATGTCCTCCGATCCTATGCTCGGCACAGGGGAAGGAACAGCACGCCGACCCGGCGCAGCCCACGTGCTATGCACCTCTGCGCAGGATCCCTCAGGCGGTGCCCTGTGCCGCCTGCGTGATCCTCGCGGGCCGTAATGCGACGGCGGAGACGACGCCGAGGAGAAGCAGCACGCCGGCCGCCGACGCCGGGACCACCGCGGCGGCGGCCGCCCCTGTCGATTCCGCGAGCGTCCCGGCGAGCGCCGAACCGATGGCCGTCCCGGCCACGATCCCGCTCGCGAGCAACGTCATGACGGTGCCGAGCCGGTGCGCGGGAGCGACGTCCGAGCCGATGGAGAAGATGGTCACCATGGTGGGTCCTACGAAGATGCCGAGGACCAGCAGCACGAGGACCATCGCGGCGATCGAGGCAGGAAGTGCCAGCGCGGCCGCCGCCACCGCCATCCCTGCGGCGGAGGCGATCCAGCGGCCGGTGTGGCTGAAGCGGGGGGACCAGTAGGCCACCGACAGGGCTGCGACCGCCGAGCTGAGGCCCATCACGGCATAGAGCAGTCCCGAGGACTCGGCGGAGCCGAAGTGCCCGGTGAAGGCTGTGAGGAAGGTCTGCGTGGACCCGAAGAAGGTGCCCATGGCGATCATGCCCGCCACGGGGAGCAGGACGAGCGGGGTCCGGCGCCGGGGGGACGTGTGCTCGCCGAGGGCGACGTCGTCGTCCGCGGGTGCCGGGGCCGCGTCGCTGAAGGCGACGGTCCGGTGCACCGCGAACGCGCTGACGAGGGTGATGGTGAGGGCGGCGGCCAGCGCGAGCGGCAGCCAGGGCGCGATCGCAGCGGCGAGCAGTCCCACCAGGGCGGGGCCGAGGACGAAGGTCAGCTCGTCGGCCGTTCCTTCGTAGGAGAGGGCCGTGTCGAGGTCCGAGCGGTTCCCGCCGCGGGTCATCGCCATCCACCGGACCCTCGCGAGGGGACCGATCTGCGGACAGGTGAACCCCATCGCGAAGGCGGCCGCGAGGACGAGGGCCAGCGCGCCTCCGGTGAAGCGTGCACTCGTGAGTGTCACGACCAGCAGTCCCGCGATGGCCAGGGTGTTGAGGACCGCCGAGACGAGCAGCACGATGCGCTGGCCGCGCCTGTCCGCGAGTACGCCGAGCACGGGGGCGCCGAGCGCCGAACCGATGCCCACGGCGCCGGCGGCGAACCCTCCGGCCGCGTACGAGTCGCTGGCGGTGGTCACGAGGGTGAGGGCGCCGACGGTGAGCATCGCCAGGGGAAGCCTGGCGAACAGGCCCAGCACGAGGAAGGACGTGCCCGCGAGGCGCGGCAGCACACCGAACCTGCCGAGGCGTGACCGCCCGGGGCGGTCGAGGCGTGGCGTGGGGGACGGTTCAGGGGACGGGGATTCCGCCGAGGCGGGCGTCGGGTTCTTGTACATACGCTTTCCGGGTGCATCGAACGCGCATCGTCCCCCCTCCCGATGCGCCCGACCCGGTAACGCCCCGAGTTTACACGCTCGCCGGCTGCTCCACGAGGCGCAGGATGGAGCCCTGCCGTCCCTTCACGACCTGCAGCTGCGCGCTGACGCGCTGCTTGAGTTCGGGCACGTGGCTCACCAGCCCCACCACGCGGCCGCCGCTCCTCAGCCCCTCGAGCGCATCCATGACCTGCTCGAGCGCCTGGTCGTCGAGCGAACCGAAGCCCTCGTCGACGAAGAGGGTCTCGATGTCGAGCCCACCCGCCTCCTGCTGCACGACGTCCGCCAGTCCGAGCGCCAGGGCGAGGGACGCCATGAAGGACTCGCCGCCCGAGAGGGTCGAGGTGTCCCGCCGGTTGCCCGTCCAGCCGTCGATCACGTTCAGGCCCAGCCCCGATCGCTTGTTGCCCGCGGTGGCGTCGCTGTGGACCAGCTGGTACCGACCGTCGGACATCTGCAGGAGGCGCTCGGTGGCCGCGGCCGCCACCTGCTCGAGCCTCGATGCGAGGACGTAGGTCGCGAGGGACATCTTGTAGAGGTTCTCCCCTCCACCGCGTGCGGTGTCGGCGACGGCAGCGACCAGATGCGCCCGGTGACGCAGGGGCGCGACGTCGCGCTCGAGGTCCCCGAGCTGCCGGGCGTAGGTCTCGAGCTGGGCGACGGACTGGCCGAGCACCTCCGCCCGGATCCCGGCCCGGTGCGCGCGGACCCGGAGATCCTCGGCGGCGGTGCCGGCACGCTGCTCGTCGTCCTCGGACGGCGGCTCGACGCCGTCCCGTTCCTCGAGGAGGGTCTCCTGGACCGCTGGATCCTCCCAGGCGGCGTCGAGGCGGTGGCCCCGGATCTCGTGGTCCCTGACCTCCTGCCCGATCCGCGCACGGCCGTCCCCGGGCAGGAGCGCGGCGCGGGCCTCCGACGCCGAGGCGAAGGCGGTGGCGAGCAGCGCCTCGTCGAGGCGCTGCCGGTCGTCGGCATGGCGTGCGGCGGCACGGGCGACGTCGTCGAGCGAGTCCCGGACGGCTTCGAGGCGGTCGTGGGCCAGCTGTACCTGCCCGATGCGCTCCACGAGGGACGTCGCCCCGGACTGCAGACCGGCGAGCCGCTGCACCAGGGCGGCCTCCTGATCGAGGAGCGACGACCTGCGTGATTCGGCGGCCGCCCGTTCCGCCCGGAGCCCGTCCCGCAGCCTGCCCGCCGTGTCCTCCTCCGCGACGGACGTCCGGATGCGCTCCTCGATGGCCGAGCACTCGGCGGCGGCCGACTCGGCGTCGTCGACCCTTCCGCGTGCCGCGCCGGTCGCCGCGGCCGCGTCCTCCGGTGAGGCATCACCCCCGCGGGCGGCGAGGTCGGCCGCCTCGAGGCGCAGCCGGTCCCGCACCTCCCGGGCGTCGTCGCGGGCCTTCTCGGCCCGGGACTGCAGTCGGCGCGCTGCCTGCTCCTGCTCCAGGGTGATCCGGGTCCCGCCCGGGGAGGTCACCGGTGCCGGGTGCTCGCAGCTGCCGCACACCGGGCACGGCTGCCCGTCGCTGAGCTGCTCGGCGAGTTCCTCGGCGGACTGTTCGAGGCGGAGCTGCAGCGTGTCGAGCCATTCGGTCTTCCTCAGCAGGAATTCCTCCGACGCCGTCTCGTGGGCGGCCTCCGCCTCGGTGCGACGCCCGGCCGCTGCACGGTACTTCCGGACGATCTCCTCGGCGGCCGTCGCCGCGGCGAGATCGGCGTGCAGGTGCGTCAGCCCGTCGGCCGCGAGGCGCAGCGGGACGAGGCTCCCGGTGTCCGCGGCACGCGTGCGCTGCAGACGGTCGATGGCCTGGACGGTCTCCGCGATCCGCCGGTCGAGGCCGTCCAGGGCTGCGTCCTCGGACTGCAGTGCCGCCCGGACGTCGAGCAGCCGGTGCTCGTCGGGCAGCGCTGCGCGAAGGACGCCGAGGGCCGACGACGACGCGGCGCACGCGTCGGCCAGGGCGTTCCGCGGGACGACGTCGGCGCCGAGGACGTCGGGGTCGAGGAACTCGGCGGCGGCGAGGTCGTCCTGCAGGCCGTCGAGGGCCGTCCGGTGGAGCGAGCGGGCCCGTTCGACGGCATGGGCGCCGTCGTCGTCGAGGTCGAGCAGGGCCGCGAGGGCCTGCGCCTGGTCATGGCGACGCAGGGAGGCGATGAGGCGGTCGATGTCCGCGGCACGGCCGTCGTGCTCGGCCCGTTGCACCCTCAGCTGGGCCAGCGCTCCGAAGCGGCTCCGCCGTCGTCGGATCTCCGCCAGGGTGCCGTCCGCGAGGGCGCTCGCCTCCGCCAGTTCGAGGCTCTCGAGGGCGGCGAGGTCGCGGCGCTCCGACAGGGCTGACGACAGGGCCTCCAGGGATGCCGTCCAGTCCGCTCCCGCTTCGAGCGAGGTCCCGGCGCCGAGGTCGTGGCGTTCGGCCTCGTCGATCGCCCGGAGGAGGAGGTGGCGCTGACGGCCCTCCTGCTCCGCGAGCTCCCGGCCGACCCGCTGGCTCTCGTCGGCGAACAGGCGCTCGAGATCCTCGAAGCGCGTCGTCGAGAAGAGCCTCTGCAGCAGTTCCCGCCTCGGCTTGGCATCGGCGCGCAGGAAGGCCGCGAACTCGCCCTGGGGCAGCATCACCACCTTGGTGAACTGTTCCTTGTCCATGCCGAGGAGCCCCTGCAGCTCGAGCCCGGCCTCGTCGTTGCGAGCCGATTTCTGCACCCAGTCGGGGCCGATGCGCTCGCTGAGGAGCGTGCGTGCCTGTTCCGTCGTCGTACCGCCGCCCCGCCGCGAGGGCCGGTCCCAGGCCGGCGACCGGACGACCCGGAAGCGTCGGTCGGCGACGGAGAACTCGAGGGAGACCTCCGGGGCGACGCTCTCGGCCGCATGATCGCTGCGCAACCTCTTGGCCGCCTGGCGCGCCCCGGGGACGGAGCCGTAGAGCGCGAAGCACACGGCGTCGAGCACGCTCGACTTCCCCGCGCCGGTGGGGCCGTTGAGCAGGAACAGGCCCTGCGCCGACAGCGCGTCGAAGTCGACGCTCTGCCGGTCGGCGAAAGGCCCGAACGCCTGGATCTCGAGGTGGTGCAGTCTCACGGGTGCGTCCTACCGTTCATGGGCGAGGCTGAGGGCGGCGTCGACCGTCTGCCGGACGAGCGCCTGCTCCTCCGGGGAGGCCTTCCGGCCGCGCACGTGCTCGAGGAATCCGCAGCAGATGTCGGCGTCGTCCCGCGCGCCGGCGATGCGCTCGCTGTACGTGCGGACGTCGCTGCCGGCTCCTCCCTCGGGGTCGAAGGCGAGCACGAGCGTGTCGGGGAACCGCGACCGCAGGCGCTCCATGGCGCGGGCGGGACGTTCGGGATCGGTGAGGGTGACGTGGCAGTAGGCCGTCTCCGCCCACTCGAGGTCGGCGCGGCCGAGCAGGTCGTCGAGCCGGCCGCTGAGGACCGCGAGGTCACGCGGTGCCGGCCACTCGACCGCACGGACGTCGCACACCCCGTCCGCGTCCACCTCCAGGAGCCATGCCCCCTTGTTCTGGTCGACCTCCGAGAAGGAGTAGGCGAGGGGCGAGCCCGAGTACCGCACGGAGTCCGAGAGCCTCTGCCGGCCGTGGAGGTGGCCGAGCGCGCTGTAGTCGAAGCCGTCGAAGAGGGACAGCGGTACGGCACCGAGTCCGCCGATCGCGAGGTCCCGTTCGCTGTCCGTGGGAGCCCCGCCGGCGGCGAAGGTGTGCGCCATGACGACCGACACGACGCGCCGGTCGGCCGCCCGCCGTGCGAGGTCCTCGCGGATGAGGTCGAGGGCGGCACCGGTCACCGCCGTGTGGGTCGCGGCATCCGCCTGCAGACCGTCCGCCACCACCCGGGGTTCGAGGTAGGGGATGCCGTAGACGGCGAGTTCGGCGTCCTCGCCGAGCGGCCACGTCACCGGGACCGCGATGTCCTCGACGCGCGTGCGGAGGTGCACTCCCCCACGGGAGAACAGGCGCCCGCCGAAGCCCAGCCGGGTCGCCGAGTCGTGGTTCCCGCTGCTGAGGACCACCTGCGCGCCGGCGACGGTCAGGCGGTCCAGTGCCTCGTCGAGGAGCGCGACGACGTCGACGGCGGGCAGTGCGCGGTCGTAGACGTCCCCGGCGACGAGGACGACGTCGACGGCCTCCTCGCGGACCGTCTTCTCGAGGCTGTCGAGGAAGATCCGCTGGGCGTCGAGGGTCCCCGTGCCGTGGAAGGAACGGCCCAGGTGCCAGTCGGACGTGTGGAGGATCCTCATGATTTTCACGCTACCGCCGCACGCCGACATTGTCGGCATCCGCGCGCGGCGGGCTTCGCGACGTCCCTACCGGACCGGCCCCGTCGTCCCCGGGCCGTCCTCGCTGGACCGCCCCTGCGGGCGGTCGTGCCTCGGGGTGTCGAAGAACGACGCCGCGTCGCCGTCCGGCCCGTCCCTGCGCTGCGCGGGGTGGTCCCCGCCGACCGGGGCGTGCTGGGTGGTCGGTGCCGCCGCGACCGGGGCGTGCTGGGTGGTCGGTGCCGCCGCGACCGGGGCACCCCCGGCGTCCCGGACGCCGGTGGAGCCGCTCGCGGAGTCGATGCTGCGGTAGATCAGTCCCGCGATCAGGCCGCCGACGATCGGGGCGGCCCAGAACAGCCACAGCTGCTCGAGCGCCCAGGACTCGGCGAAGACGGCCGAGGCGGTGGCGCGGACGGGGTTGATGCCGCCGTTCGTGACCGGCAGGAGGAACGAGAGCAGTCCCGCGTAGGTCAGGCCGACGGCGAACGGGGCGAGGTCGCGCCGGGCGCGCCGGGAACCGGCTCCGAGGAAGACCGCCACGAGGAGTGCCGTGGCCACCACCTCGAGCAGGAAGGCGCTGGTCAGGGGGAACTGGGCGGCCGAGTGCTCGTCGAAGCCGTTGGAGGCCGAGCTGAAGAATCCGCTGATGTCACTGAGTTGTGCGTTGGCGCTGAGCACGAGCCAGATGAGCCCGGACGCCGCGACGGCGCCGAGTACCTGAGCCACGACGTACGGGGCGACGGACTTCCAGTCGGTGCGGCCCGCCACTGCCGAGGCGATGGTGACGGCGGGATTGAAGTGTCCGCCCGAGACGTACCCGAAGGCGATCATCGCCGCGACGACGGCGAAGCCGAACACGAGCGTGGGCTGGAGCGCGGTCTCCGTCGCCAGCATGGTCGCGCCGAGTCCGGCGAGGAGGACGAGGAACGAACCGGCCCCCTCGGCGATGGAGCGGGCGGCCAGGCCGGGGGCCCGTACCGGGTCGTCGGACCCATCGGTGGAGGACACGCCGGTGGAGGGCCTGCCGGTGGAGGACACGGCGGGGGTGGACGCGGCGTCCGCCGTCGCTCCGGCCGGCGTCGTGGGATGGGACATGGGAGCGGGATCCTTTGATCGTGCCTGCAGGGAGCTGCCCGGTGCCCGGGCCGCCGACAAGCCTTCCATCCTAGTCTGCATGGCGGCTGGGAGCAGGTGCGCGGCCCCGCCCGGGCACGCTCCCTAGACTGGGACGGTGACGACCCAGAGCTCCGAAGACGCCTCCACCGCCGCCGCGACCACGACCGCCGCCGGGGACGACCCGATCGGCTACGAGGACCGCGTCCTCGGGTGCCTCCTCGGCACGATGGCCGGCGACGCGTACGGCGTCCTGTCCGCGGTGGGGGACGATCCGGACGCCGCCCTCGACGACCCCGGGGCGCAGGTCGTCTCGGACGCGACGCAGCTCACGCTGTACACCGTGGACGGCCTGATCGACGCGCTGGAGTGGGCCAACGACGGCGTCGCCGCGGACGAGACGGCCTGCCTGTGGCTCGCCTACCTGCGCTGGCTGGAGCGGCAGGGCGAGCGCCTCCCGGTGGGCGCTCCAGCGCCGCCCGCGCGGTGGCTGGACCGCCAGGAGGACCTGCTGCCCGTCCATGACGCCGATCCCGACACCGTGCGGGCGCTCCTCACGGGCGAGATGGGGACGAGGGCGCGTCCGCTCAATCTGCAGGCGCAGGGCCCGGGGGCGCTGATGCGTTCCGCCCCCTTCGGCCTGGTGCCGCGCATCCCCGCGAGCATGGTCGAGCGGCTGACGGTCGACGGCGCGGCGCTCACCCATGGCTCCGCCGCGGCACGGGGCTCCGCCGCCCTCTTCAGCGGCATCATCCGGTCGCTGGTCATCGAGGGCGTCGGTCTCCAGGAGGCGGTCGGGGCCGTCCGGGCGGAGGAGCATCACCTGGCCCCCGGCGCCGGACCGGCCGACGGGAGCCCGGGCGACGGCGCGGACCGCGGGACCGCGGCGGGGGGGACGACGGCGGCCGGGACGTTCGAGGCGGCGCTGCAGGCGGTCCTCGAGGGGGCGGCCGGATCGCCGGCGCCGCGCGGACAGCTGGCGGCGGCGCTGGCCCATGCGGCGGCAGCGGGCAGGCCGGATGCCTCGCCGGTGGTCGCGGCGTCCCTGGCGGGCGCGATCATGGGCGCGCTCCACGGCACGCAGGCCCTTCCCGCCGGCTACCTCGACGCTCCCGGGATGCCGGCGGTCGTCAGGACGATGGCGCACACCCTGCTCACCGCGACCACCGGTTCCTGAGGCGATGCGCGCGGGGGAAGGTAGGCCCGACGGACGCCTCCGGGCCGCGCCCGGGTGGGACCCCGCGGCGCTCCCCCGGCTGCCCGGCCGACGCATCCTCGTCACGGGCGGCAACGCGGGCCTCGGCTACTTCGCCTGCGAGCAACTGGCGGGCGCCGGCGCCAGCGTGGTCCTCGCCTCGCGGAACGGCGACAGGGCGGGCCGGGCGATGGACGCCATCCGCGATCGGCACCCGGACGCCGATGTCTCGTTCCAGCCTCTGGACCTGGCCGACCTGTCGTCGGTACGGGACGCCGCCGCGGCCATCGCGGCGGGCCCGCCGCTCGCCGGACTGCTCGCGAACGCGGGCGTGGTCGGTTCGGCGGAACGCCGCACGACGGCGGACGGCTTCGAACTCCAGTTCGGCACCAATCACCTCGGCCATTACGCCCTGATCGCCTCGCTCCTCCCGGTGCTCTCCTCCGCAGGCACCCGGATCGTCCACCTGGGGAGCATCAGCCACCGCTGGGCGCGCCTGACGCCGTCGTCCCTCCAGCCGTCGTCGTACCGGAATGCGAGCGCGTACGCGACGTCGAAGCTGGCCGTCATGGCGTTCGGCTTCGAACTGGCGCGCCGCCTCCACCTGACGGGCAGTCCCGCGACGAGCGTCGTGGCCCATCCGGGGTTCGCCCTCGGCATGCTCACGCCGCCCCGGCCCGGCGTCGAGGCCCACAGACCCGCCGCCGGGTGGAGGCGTCGCCTGATGAAGCCGGTCGCGCAGGGGAAGGACGACGGCGCGTGGCCGCTCGTGCGGGCCACGGTCGACGCCGGGATCCCGAACGGCGCCTACTGCGGCCCCGACGGCTGGTTCCAGCTCAAGGGGCGGCCCGGCCTCGTCCCCGCGGAGCCCCGTGCCCGCGAGAGCAATGCCGCCTCGCGGCTCATCGACCTCTCCGCGAAGCTCACGGGGATCGACCTGCGCTTCTGAGGGGCTCGGTGCCTACTGGCTGGCGGCCGGCCACCGCCCGCCCGTCATCTGCAGGAACTCGGCCTCCGACAGGACCTCGATGGCCTGGCCCCGCTCGTGCAGTTCGAGCACGCGGCGCGCCTTGCCGGTCACGCGCCCGTTGCGCAGGTCCGAGGCGACGAAGCCGTCGCCGACCACCAGCACGGTCGTCCTGCGTGTGACGGAACTCGCGGGCTGGGCCCCCAGCCGCGCCGCGCGCTCCTTGGCCTGCGGACGCGGGATGCCGAGGTTCCCGGTGAAGACGACCGTCTGTCCGTAGAGCGGGTGCCGCGGGTCGGCCTGGGCATTCGCGTGCGGGTTCCCGCCCTCCTCCGGCCAGCCCGCCCAGCCCCCGGCGGACGTCCCGCGTTCGAGCGCCGTCCGCGTGGCCTTCGACAGCTCGTCGATGCCCGGCGCGTACGGCTCGGCCCGCGACAGCGGCAGGTTGTGGTGGCCCAATACGTCCTCGACGGTGGCGGCGCCGTACCGGCGGGCGATGTCGATCATGATGCCGGCGCACGCGCGGGCGTCCTCGACGGCGTCGTGGTGGTTGACCAGCGGGACGCCGGCGGCCTCCGCGACGAACGGCAGGGAGTAGGAGGGCAGCGAGTAGCTCCTGCGCGACAGCACGACGGTGCAGGCGTAGTCCCAGGCCGGTCCGGCCAGGGCGGACACCTCGAGCGCGGAGCGGATGACGCCGAGGTCGAAGGCCGCGTTGTGGGCGACCAGCACGTCCGGGCCGATGAAGCCGCCGATCTCCGGGAACAGGTCCCCGAACCGGGGGGCGTCCTCGACCATCGTCGAGGTGATGCCGTGGATCGCGATGTTGCGGGAGTCGAAGGAGTCGTGACCGACGGGTGGCCGCATCAGCCAGGATGCTTCCTCCACGATCCGCCCGTCCCTGACCTTGGTCAGTCCGACGGCGCACGGGGACCCCCGGAAGCCATTCGCCGTCTCGAAGTCGATGGCCGTGAACGCGATTCCCACCTCGCCAGTTTACCGCCGTGGGCCGGGCGTTCACGCAACGTTCATCGCGGAGGCGGCACATCCCCGGGCAGACGGCCCTACCCTGAACCATGGCCCGTATCGACAGCTCCCGCAGGTGGTACCTCTTCGACTATGGGAACGTGATCTCTACGGCCCCCACGCCCCAGGACTGGGACCTGCTCGCGGAGGCGACCGGGGCGCAGGACCTGCAGGAGTCCACCTCCGCCTACTGGCAGCACCGCTACGCCTACGACGCCGGATCCCTCGCCTCCGAGGAGTACTGGTCGCTGGTGTGCGGCGAGCGCGTGGAACGGGTGAGATCCGCGTGGCTCGACGTCCTCGACGGCAACCAGTGGTCACACCCCAACCTCGAGACCCTCGACGTCCTGGAGGACCTGGATTCCCGTGGTGAACAGCTCGCGCTGCTCTCGAACATGCCGGCGGCCATGGTGTCGCAGCTCTCCTCCGCACCGTGGACCCGGCTCTTCCGCCACCTCTTCTTCAGTTCGTCCCTGAGTCTGGTCAAGCCCTCGCCCGCCATCTTCGAGCAGGTCCTGGCCGAACTGTCGGTCGACGCGGCCCAGGTCACCTTCATCGACGACGCCCCCGCGAACGTCGCGGCCGCCCGTGCCCTCGGCATCGACGCCCGGCTGTTCGATGCGTCGTCGGACCTGTCCCGGATGCTGTCACAGCCGGCGGACGCCGGGGTCCCGACGGCGCTCGGGTAGGCAGGCACGGGGTCGGCGGGAACCCGGTCCCGCACGAACCGGGTCCCGCACGAGCCCCGGAGAGGACCGGCCGCGCGGGTCAGCCCGCCGGTACGGGACTCGGGCCTGACGCCCACCCGGGACCCCGGCCGGGAAGGAGGAAGTCGAGCACCGCCTCCACGCCCCGGACCTCGGCCGTCCAGTCGGGCCGGCGGAAGTCCTCCCTGGCGAGCAGCAGGTTCTGCTGCGTCTGCACCTCACCCCGGCGGGCCTCGACGAGCGCGGTCCCGTTGAGGGAGTACCCCAGGCGCCGGGACACGCCGAGCGACGCCCGGTTCCAGTCGGCCGCCTCCGATACGGCGGACGTCGCGCCGAGGTGGTCGAACGCGCACTGCAGCACGGCGGCCCGCATCTCGGTGCCGAGGCCCTGTCCCTGCACCGAACGCGTGAGCCAGGAGCCCGATCCGACGCGGCGCAGGAGCGGGAACCGCCGTGCCATGAGGTCCTGGACGCCGATCACCCGGCCCCGGTGCAGCACGGCGAAGTTGATCGTCCAGTCGTCGGGGCCGACGCCGGCCCGGGTCTTCCACTGGTGCCGCGCCGTCTCGGGGATGAGGACGTCGCGCGGCGCATCGGTCCACGGGAAGCTGAACGGCATCTCGGCGGGATCGTGGATCCCGTCGAGGACGGCGTCGACGAGCTCCGGCAGGTGCTCGTCACGCACCGGCGTCAGGACGAGGCGGGGCGTCGTGATGACGAGCCCGAACAGCGGCCACACGCGGACCAGCGGGTCGGTGCCGCCGTCCGCCGTCGCCGCTCGCGGGGTCACCGGGCCCGCTTCGCCGCCCGGTGCTTGCGCACCTTGGTGACGACGAAGTAGACGGCGAACAGCACGACGGCGACGATCACGATCTTCTGGAAGGTGTTCGCGTACTGCTCGACGATGTGCCAGTTCTCCCCCAGGTAGAACCCTGCCATCACGAAGATCGTGTTCCAGATGAGGCTGCCGGCCGTGGTGAGCAGCAAGAACTTGCCCAACGGCATGCGCTCGATCCCGGCGGGGATCGAGACGAGGCTCCGGAAGAGCGGGATCATCCTCCCGAAGAAGACCGCCCGGTATCCGTGCCGTTCGAACCACGCCTCCACCCGGTCCACGTCCTCGAGGTCGATGAGCGGGACCTTGGACACGAGCCGCCGCATGCGGTCGCGTCCCAGCCAGGCCCCGAGCGCGTAGAGCGCGTACGCGCCGACCACGGAGCCGAGGGTGGTCCAGAGGATCGCCTCGAACAGCGAGAAGTTCCCGCGGCTCGCGGTGAAGCCGGCCAGCGGCAGGATGACCTCGCTCGGCAGGGGCGGGAAGAGGTTCTCCAGCGCGATCGCCAGCCCCGCCCCGGGGGCACCGATGGTCTCCATGAGGTTCACGGCCCAGTCGGTGACGGCGCCGAGGGCCGAACCGTCCGACGACGTGGTCGCCGTCGGGACGTGAATGGCCTGGGCGGCCTGGACTGTCTGATTGATGCTCACGGTGATTTCCGTCCCTCTACTGGTCCGTCCTGGCGGGCGGCGTACGTGCCGTCCGGGCTGGTGGTGCTCATCTGGGTGCTCCGCGGTGGGCAGGGCAGCCGGGCGCTCAGCGTAGTGCTTCGACGAGGTGCGGCAGCAACGCCCTGAACGCGATGCCCCGGTGGCTGATGGCGTTCTTCTCGCCCGGTGCGAGCTCGGCGCAACTCCGGTCCAGTCCCTCGGGAACGAGGATGGGATCGTAGCCGAACCCACCCGTGCCGCGCGGGGCTGTCAGCAGCGACCCCCGCAGTTCGCCCCGCTCGGTGGAGCTGCCGGCCGACGCTCCGGGAGGGTGTGCGAGGGCCGCGGCACAGACGAAGGCCGCGCCCCGCCGCTCGTGCGGGATGTCGGAGAGCTGTGCCAGGAGGAGCTCGAGGTTCGCGGCGTCGTCACCGTGCCGCCCCGCCCAGCGTGCCGAGAAGATCCCCGGGGCGCCGCCGAGGACGTCGACGGCGAGGCCCGAGTCGTCGGCCACGGCGAGCAGGCCGGTGGCCCGGGCCACCTGCTCCGCCTTGAGCAGTGCGTTCTCCTCGAAGGTCACGCCACTCTCCACCACGTCCGGTGCCCCCGCCGTCTCGGCGTCGACGACCTGCGTGTCGACGTCGAGGCCGGGCACCTGCCCGCGCAGCAGCTCGCGCAGCTCCCTCAGCTTCCCGGCGTTGCGGGTGGCGAGGACGAGCCGGGGCTGCGGCGCGTCAGACACCCTGGGAGTCCCGGAGGGTGTCGATCTGGATCTGTGCGAGCTGCGCGGTGCCGAGGAGGGCGAGGTCCAGCAGGGCGTCGAGCTCCGCGCGGTCGAACGGCGCGCCCTCCGCCGTGCCCTGCACCTCGACGAACTTGCCCGAGCCGGTGACCACGACGTTCATGTCCGTCTCAGCGCGGACGTCCTCGACGTAGGGCAGGTCGAGCATGGGGACGCCGTCGATGATGCCGACGCTGATGGCGGCCACCGTGTCGGTGAGGGGGGATGCCGAGGCGGGGATGAGCTTCTTGTCCTTGGCGTACCGGATGGCGTCGGCGAGGGCGACGTACGCGCCGGTGATCGCGGCGGTCCGCGTCCCGCCGTCGGCCTGCAGGACGTCGCAGTCGAGGACGATCGTGTTCTCCCCCAGCGCCTTCGTGTCGATGATGGAACGCAGCGAGCGGCCGATCAGTCGCGAGATCTCGTGGGTCCTGCCGCCGATCCTGCCCTTGACGGATTCGCGGTCCGAGCGGGTGTTCGTGGCGCGCGGGAGCATGGCGTACTCGGCGGTCACCCAGCCCTTGCCCTCCCCCTTGAGCCAGCGGGGGACGCCGCTGGTCAGGCTCGCCGTGCAGAGGACCCGCGTGTTCCCGAATTCGATGAGCGCCGACCCCTCGGCCTGCGTGGACCAGCCGCGCGTGATGCTGATGTTGCGCAGCTGGTCGGGCGTCCTGCCGTCCGCGCGCAGCACGGGAGGCCGGGTACTGGCGGAGGGCGGCACGGGCGTGGAGTTCGCGGAGGTCATGATTTCCAGTCTAGACGCGGACGCGCAGGCGGGCGGCCCGCGATCCGGTACGGCCGGCCGGTGCGGGGCCTGCCGGGGAGTGCGTCACACCGTGTAGGAGACGCCGGCGACGGCGACGGCGAGATGGCCCCCGTAGCTCTCCTTGGCTTCGCTCACGGCGACGCTGGCGTCGTTCCAGACGGGGAGGTGGGTCAGCAGCAGCCGCTTGGCGGACGCGCGGGTCGCCACGTCGCCCGCACGCTTGCCCGTGAGGTGCACGCCGGTGATGGCGTCGTCCCGCCCCTCGTGGAAGGCGGCCTCGCACAGGAAGACGTCGGCGTCCCGAGCCGCGTCCACCAGTCCCTCGCAGGCGTCGGTGTCCCCCGAGTAGGCGAGGACGTGCGGGCGGCGGGTACCCTGGGCGTCCGCCTCGGTCACCTCGACCCGCAGCGCGTAGGCCTCCTCGATGGGGTGCAGGACCCGGTAGGGGGTGATGGTGAAGGGACCCACCGCCACCGCCGCACGGTCCTCCCACGAGCGGAAGTCGAAGTCCTCGTGCATCCCGGGATCGGGGTCGAGGCCGTAGGCACTGGCCATCCGGTCCGCCGTCGCCGCCGGACCCCAGACGGGGATGCGGGGCAGCCCCCAGCCCGAGGGGTCCCAGTGGACGGCGACGTGGAGACCGCAGAGGTCCATGCAGTGGTCGGGGTGCAGGTGGGACAGGAACACGCCGTCGATCTCGCGCAGGTCCATGTACCGCTGGAGGGCTCCGAGGGAGCCGTTGCCCAGGTCGAGGAGGATGCGCCACGTGCGCCCCTCCCACTCGGCACTCAGCAGGTAGCAGGACGCCGGGGACTGGGGGCCGGGGAAGGATCCGCTGCAGCCGACGATGGTGAGTTTCATACCGGCGGGAACCCGGCGGCGATCATCTCGGGCGTGATCCGCGCGAGGCTGCCGGTCGGGTACTGGGCGGCGACGTGGTCGACGTGCTGGACGCTGAGCACCTCGGGCCCCAGGAAGCGGCGCGCGAGCACCTCGAACCCCGCGGCGTCGCCCGTGGCGATGAAGCGGTGCACCGCGGGCGACGTTCCGGTCCGCTCGAGGTCGTGGGAGACGAGGGCCCGGTACACGTCCTTGGCGGTCTCCTCCGCACTGGAGACGAGGGTCACGGCGTCGCCCATGACGTAGGAGATGACGCCCGTCAGCAACGGGTAGTGGGTGCAGCCGAGCACGAGCGTGTCGACATCCGCGTCCTTGAGGGGCGCGAGGTACTCCTCGGCCGTCCTCAGCAGCGCCGGGCCGCCCGTGATGCCGGCTTCCACGAACTCGACGAAGGCCGGGCACGCCACGGACGTGACGTCGAGGTGCGGCGCGGCGGCGAAGGTGTCGTCGTAGGCGCGGGACCCGACGGTCGCACTCGTGCCGATGACGCCGATCCGGCCCGACCGGGTGGACGCCACGGCACGGCGCACGGCGGGCTGGATGACCTCGATCACGGGGATGCCGTAGCGGGCGGTGTACCGCTCCCGCGCGTCGCGGAGCACGGCCGCGGACGCGGAGTTGCAGGCGATCACCAGGAGTTTCACGCCGGAGTCGACGAGCTCGTCCATCACGCCCAGCGCGTGGGCGCGGACCCGGGCGATCGGGAGCGGACCGTAGGGACCGTTCGCCGTGTCGCCGACGTACATGATGGACTCGTGCGGGAGCTGGTCGATGACGGCTCGTGCGACGGTCAGTCCCCCGACGCCGGAGTCGAAGATGCCGATGGGCGCTTCGCTGCGGTCGGGGTTCGCTGGCTCTGGGCTCATGATCCTCCGAGAATATGGCGTGCCGCCCACGAAAACTATTCGCCGATCCGTGGGTTTTGTCACAGCGCGTCGCCCGCCCTGCACGTTCATGCCGCCGTCCGGCTGATGTGCGGTAGCTTTCCGGTGCGGTTCCGCCACGCTTCGGCGTCAGCGCTGCAGCCGGGCCGCCTTCAGCATCGCCTGCACGAGCGACTCCTGGAGCCACGTGATGAAGTTGTACACCAGCGCGAGGTAGGACTCGACGTCGTCGACGTCCTTGGAGTCCGCGACGTCGTGGAGCCGTTCGGCGTCCTCCTCCGTCTCGATACTGAGCCGGTCGGCCAGGACCAGCCGGACGTCGTTGAGGGCCTGCGCGAGGAGGCGTGCCTGCTCGTCCGTGAGCGCGATCGGGTTCGACTCGATCACCAGGGCGCTGCTGCGCAGGGCCCCGATCTTCTGCTCCCGCAGCGACCGCTCGGTCAGGCGACGGAAGGCGAGTGCCTCGTCGTCGTCCCCGCGGACGGCGTCGGGCAGGAGGCGCAGGACCGCGGAGTCGTCGGGGGCCGCGGACTCGGCGTCGGCGCCCGACATGCCTACGAGGGCGGCCAGCGGGTCGTCGCTGGGACCCGTCTCGGGTTCGAGCATGGAGATGACGTCGTCGAACAGGGCTCCGAGGAGGCGCGCCTCACCCGGTTCCAGTGCTCCGGTGATGCCGCGTCGTGTCGATTTGAACGGTTTCGCCATCGGGCCTACTCGCTCCCGCTCTTCTCGAAGGTGGCCCACAGTCCGTAGGAGTGCAGGGCGACGGTGTCCTGCTCCACCTTCTCGCGGCTGCCGGAGACGACGGCGGAACGGCCCTGCTCGTGGACCTCGAGCATCAGGGTGCGCGCCTTGGCCTCGCTGTAGCCGAAGTACGTCTGGAAGACGTAGCTCACGTAGCTCATGAGGTTCACGGGGTCGTTCCAGACCACCACGACCCAGGGCTGGTCGAGGTCGGTCTTCTCGGCCGTCCGCGTCTGTTCCAGGGTGTCGGTGCCGGTTGCAAAGCCTACGGTCATCCCCTCATTCTAGGTCGCTCCACCCCCGCCCGTTGCCCGGGTACTCACACCCCGGGCGCCCCGCTATCGTTTTGAGGGTGACCAACGCCCTGACCACCGATCCGTCCGACGCTGCCGGCGCGGTGCCTCCCGCCGTGAACCTGCCCAACAGCGCACTCTTCACCGACCAGTACGAGCTCACGATGCTGCAGGCCTCGCTGCACTCGGGCGCCGCCCATCGCCGGTCGGTGTTCGAGGCCTTCGCACGCCGCCTCCCGGCGGGCCGGCGCTACGGCGTCGTCGCGGGGACGGGACGCCTGCTGGAGGCCCTGGAGACCTTCCGGTTCGACGACGCGCAGCTCGCGTTCCTCGGCGACCACGGGATCGTCGACGACACCACCCTCGACTTCCTGGCCGGTTTCCGGTTCACCGGATCCATCTCGGGGTACGCGGAAGGCGAGGCGTACTTCCCGAACTCGCCGATCCTGACCGTGGAGTCCACCTTCGCCGAGGCCTGCATCCTCGAGACGCTCGTCCTCTCGATCCTCAACCACGACAGCGCGATCGCCTCCGCCGCGTCACGGATGACGGGCGCGGCCGCCGGACGGCCCTGCATCGAGATGGGGTCGCGCCGCACGCACGAGGAAGCCGCCGTCGCCGCCGCCCGCGCCGCGATCATCGGTGGTTTCTCGAGCACGTCCAACCTGGAGGCGGGCCGCCGGTACGGTCTGCCGACGGTCGGCACGGCCGCCCACTCGTTCACGCTCCTGCACGATTCCGAGCGTGCCGCGTTCGAGGCGCAGGTCGCCGCGCTCGGCCGGGGTACCTCGCTCCTCGTGGACACCTACGACGTCGAACAGGGCGTCCGCACGGCCGTGGAGGTTGCTGGGCCCGAGCTCGGCGCCGTCCGCCTGGACTCCGGCGACCTCGTCGCCCAGGCCCGCTGGGTGCGGCAGCTCCTGGACGACCTCGGGAACCACACCACCAAGATCGTGGTGACCTCGGACCTCGACGAGTTCGCCATCGGGCTCCTCGCCTCCGCCCCGGTCGATTCCTACGGTGTCGGCACGTCCCTCGTCACGGGCTCCGGGGCCCCGACCGCGGGCATGGTCTACAAGCTCGTGAGCCGGCAGGACGACGAGGGCACCTTCATCTCCGTGGCCAAGGCGGCGAAGAACAAGGCATCGGTGGGCGGGCTGAAGCAGGCACTGCGCAGGCTCGACGAGCACGGGATCGCCCAGACCGAGGTCGTCGGCATCGGGATCAACCCGGCCAACGACGGCGACGACCGTCCACTCGTGCAGCCGTTCGTGAAGGACGGTGACGTGCTGCCCGGCTGGACCGGCCCGGAGGCCGTCCGCCGGGCGGCCGAGCGCCACATGCGATCCCTCGCCGAGCTGCCGGGGGCCGTCCGGCGCCTGCAGCGCGGAGAGCCCGTCATCCCCACCGAGTACGAGGAGGCAGCATCATGACGCGCGCATTGATCGTCGTGGACGTGCAGAACGACTTCTGCGAGGGCGGTTCGCTCGCCGTGCAGGGCGGTGCGCAGGTCGCGGCCGACATCAGCGACCACATCGACGGACAGGCAGGGTCGTACGACTACGTCGTCGCCACGCAGGACTGGCACATCGATCCGGGGGCGCACTTCTCCGAGGAACCCGACTTCGTCGACTCGTGGCCGGTGCACTGCGTCGCCGACACGAGGGGGGCCGAGTTCCACCGGGACCTCGACACGGAGAGCATCGACGCGGTCTTCCGCAAGGGCCAGTTCGAGGCCGCCTACTCGGGCTTCGAGGGGGTCAAGGCGCCCGACGACGAAGTCCCCACGGGTGACCAGAAGCTCGGCGGGGCCGCCGGGAGCGACGAGGACCCCATGACCCTCGACGACTGGCTGCAGGACCACGACGTGGACGAGGTCGTGATCGCGGGCCTCACGACGGACTACTGCGTGCGGGCGACCGCTCTGGATGCGCTCCAGGCCGGCTACTCCGTCACGGTGAGGGCGGACCTCGTCCGCGGCGTGCACGAGGACAAGTCCGAGGAAGCCCTCGAGGAACTGGAGGCGGCCGGCGTCGAGCTGGCCCGCTAGACCTTCCGGACGCACGAAGGCCGGGCTGGTTCGACCAGCCCGGCCTTACCTCGTACGTGGGGCTCTACTTCTTGCCGATGAACCAGTCCTGCAGCTTCTGCAGGCGGCGCTGGAGCTGGTCCTCGTTGGCCTGCGCCACGGCAGGACCGCCGCACTGGCGGCGCAGCTCGGTATGGACCTGGCCGTGCGGCATGCCCGTCCGCGCGGCCCACGCGGACACGTTCTTGGCGAGCTGGCCACGCAGCTCGGTGAGCTGCCGGTGGTCCACCACGAGAGGTTCGGCGGGAGCCGCCGCATGGCGGGTCTTGCGGCGCGACTGCTGGTCCTGCTGTCGCTGGCGCAGCACCTGGCCGACCTGGTCGGCGTCGAGCAGCCCGGGGATGCCGAGGAAGTCGAGTTCCTCCTCGCTGCCCATCTCGCCGCCGGTCCCGAACTCGCCGCCGTCGAACAGGACGCGGTCGAACGACGCCTGCGATTCGAGGGCCTCGAACTTCTGCTTCGTCAGGGAGTCCGACGCCTTGTCCTCGCGGTTGGCGGCCTCCATGAGCGCGTCCTCGAGGCCGAATCCCTCGTCGTCCTTCTCGGGACGGTCGAGGGCATGGTCGCGTTCGAGTTCGAGCTGGTTCGCGAGCGCCATGAGGTTCGGTACCGAGGGCAGGAAGATCGACGCCGTCTCGCCACGGCGTCGGGCTCGCACGTACCGGCCGACGGCCTGCGCGAAGAACAGCGGGGTCGCCGTCGAGGTGGCGTAGACGCCGACGGCGAGGCGCGGGACGTCGACGCCCTCGGACACCATGCGCACGGCCACCATCCAGCGCTTGTCGCCCGCGGAGAAGTCCTCGATCTTCGAGGACGCCTTCGCGTCGTCGGAGAGGATCACGGTCGGGGACTCTCCCGTGATCCTTTTGAGCTGGCCCGCGTAGGCGCGGGCGTCGTCGTGGTCCGTCGCGATGACGAGTCCGCCGGCGTCGTGCACGGTGCGCCGCACCTCGGTGAGCCGTTTGTCGGCGGCGGCGAGGACCGACGGGATCCACTCGCCGGCCGGGTTGAGCGCGGTCCGCCACGCCTGGGCGGTGATGTCCTTGGTCACCGACGCTTCGCCGAGCGACGCCGCCATCTCCTCGCCGGCACTGGTCCGCCAGCGCATCTGGCCCGAGTACGCCATGAACATGACGGGTCGGACCACGTGGTCGCGGAGGGCCTGACCGTAGCCGTAGGTGTAGTCGGCGCGCGAGCGGCGGATGCCGTCGCGGTCCTCGGCGTACTCGACGAACGGGATCGCCGCGGTGTCCGAGCGGAAGGGCGTCCCGGTGAGCGCGAGCCGCCGTGCGGCCGGCTCGAAGGCCTCACGGATGCCGTCGCCCCAGGAGAGCGCGTCGCCGCCGTGGTGGATCTCGTCGAGGATCACGAGGGTCCGGGCGGCTTCCGTCTTCGCGCGGTGCAGCATGGGCTTGCTGGCGACCTGCGCGTACGTCACGGCGACGCCGATGAAGGCACCTCCGTGGCGGCCGTCCGCGTTCTTGAAGTTGGGGTCGATCGCGAGGCCGACCTTCGCGGCGGCATCGGCCCATTGGCGCTTGAGGTGGTCGGTCGGGGCGACGACCGTGATCCGGTTGACGATGCCGCGATCCACGAGCTCGGTCGCCACCCGGAGGGCGAAGGTCGTCTTGCCCGCGCCAGGGGTGGCCACGGCGAGGAAATCGGTCGGGGATGCGAGGAAATACTTCTCCAGCGCTTCGCTCTGCCACTGGCGCAGCTTGGGGGCCGTACCCCAGGCGGCGCGCTCGGGATATGCGGGGGGCAGGGCTGCGCCGGCACCGAACAGGGTGTCATTACTCACGCCGGGACAGTACCTTCCATTGACTTGCTGGGGGCGAGACCGGGACCGTCATCGGATGACCTGGCCCCTCTCAGACCCGAAACTATACCCGCTGCCGTGAACACCCACAGAGCCAGCCAGATCGCAACAAAGGTCGGCACGTGCCCCGGGTCGGCGGGGTCGTGCAGGAGCGCGAAGAGGGCGCCGGCGCCGGCGGTCCCTGCGACGCCGCCGAGCTGGTCGGAGATCTGCAGCGCGGCCGAGTTGCGTCCCTGCTCGCTGGGCGCCGACAGTTTCAGCACCAGCACGGAGGTGCTGGAGAGGGTCATCCCCATGGCGAAGCCCGACAGTCCCCACACCACGGCCAGCACCCACAGAGGTGCTTCCACGGCCGTCGCGAGGGCGAAGCCGCCGAGCGACAGCGAGAGGATGGAGGACCCGGCGACGAGCAGCCACCGACGATCGAAGGTCACCCGCGCCTGGACGAAGGAGCCGGCACTCCAGCCGAGCGCTCCGGCGCTCAGCGTGAGGCCGGCGGTACCCGGGTCGATGTCCCTCGAATTCACGAGCATCAGGGGGATGAACGCCTCGGTCCCGAAGAAGGAGACGTTCACGATGCCGCGCGTCGCGATGATGCTCGGCAGCCCGCGGGCGAGGACGAGCGCGCCCTTGGGCAGGAGGGGTGGCAGGACGAGGAGGGCGACGACGACGCCCGCGACGGACAGGACCACGAGACCCGCCACGGTCGCGGCAGCGGGGTCCTGCGTGTCCGCGAGCCGGACGACGCCCCACTGGGCGGCGAGGACGCCACCGGCCAGGGCGACGCCGCGCAGCACCCGGCTCTTCGCGGGGCCCGCCTCGGTCGGCTCCATGGGACCGAGCTTCCTCGTCTTCGGCCACACGATCACGACGGCGGCGAGCACCACGGGGGCGACGCCGAGGAACACCCAGCGCCACCCGAAGTTCTCCGTGACGAATCCCGCGACCACGGGACCGATCAGCGCGGGCAACACCCATGCGGCGGCGAGCCAGCCGAACACGACCGGCTGGGCCTTCTGGGGGAAGGACCGCCCGATGACGACGTACACCGCCACGATCATGAAGCCCCCGCCCAGACCGGACACCGCGCGGCCCACCGTGACGAGCCAGAAGTCCGGAGCCGCTCCCGCTGCGAGGAGCCCGAGGATCATCAGGCCCAGCCCCACGGCGAGCGCTGGTCGTGGACCCCTGCGGTCGCACCACGAGCCCGCGACGACGGTACCGAGCAGGGACGCCGTCAGGTACATGGAGAAGGCGAGGCCGTAGCTCGATTCGCCGGAGAGTTCATGGGCCACGGACGGCATCGCGGTGATGACGGCCATCGCCTCGAAGGCCGCGCAGGTGATGATGGCGAGGATGCCGATGGTGAGTGGTCGCAGCTCGGGCGACATCACTCCTGCGGTCCTGTTCCCTGCCGTCCTGGCGGTCTTGCTCATGTCACCTTGTTCTCGTGGCGTGGTTCGCTCGTGGAGGCCGGCCGCGGTCGGCGACAGCACTCAGGCAGGCCGGCTGCGGAGCTCTCCGAGCCGGACGCGGCGCCTTCCTGCCTCCTCGACGTGCGCCGAGGGCGGTCGGCGAAGCCGCGCGTCGGGTCTCGTCCAGGTAGGTTGTCGCAAGTCGTCCGAAGTTGCTGGCGATCCAGCCCGTGCCAGCGGTCGGCTCACCGCGGACCGTCTCGCGATGTCGCGTGCAGTGCTGATCGGCCGTCAGTCCTCGGGCTTGTCCTTCCCCGGGCGAAGACCGTTGTAGATCTCCTTGCACTCGGGGCAGACGGGGAACTTCTCCGGGTCACGGCCCGGGGTCCACACCTTGCCGCAGAGTGCGATCACGGGCTCGCCGGTGAAGGCGGACTCCATGATCTTCTCCTTGCGGACGTAGTGCGCGAAGCGCTCTGCGTCACCGGGCTCGACCTCCTGACGGAGTTCCTCACGTTCGATGGTCGCCGTGGAGCCGCCTGTGCCGGCATCGAGGGGATCGTTTGCGAAGGGATCTGCGGGCATAGTCATGGGCCCAGTCTATCGCCCGGCCGCGCCCGTCCTACAGGGGCCGGCGGCGGTGATCGCCCATATTTCCTCTCCTGGAATCACCGCGCCTTCGACCGATGAATTGTCCCTGTCGGGTGGACGGGAGGTATTCCCGGCAGCCTTATAGTGTCGGTGGTGGGGTCGATAATAGGGGGCATGAGGACGACTGCGGGGTACCGTGCGGAATGTGAGCGGATCGACGCCCGCATCCTGTTCCTCGCCGCGGAGAAAGCACGCATCGACGCGGACCTCGCGACCGCCACCGAGGAACTCCACAAACTCCTGGAAGACGAATTCTTCGATTACCAATCCGGCGGGCAGCCCGGCGAGCAACCTCCTGAGCAACGGGCGAGGCGGCGCCGTACGAACCTCGCCGACACCACGACCGCGACCGAACTGGCCTGCCTGCTCCGAATCCCCGAACGCACCGCGCACCGCTTCGTCCAACACTCCGCCGTGCTGGTCAACCACCATCCCAGAACCCTCGCGGCCCTGCGCGCCGGAACCATCTCCTGGGCCCACGCGACCACGCTGGTCCACGAATACACCGGACTGCCCGACGCCACAGCGGCTCTCCTCGAAGACCAGCTCCTGCCCCTCGCCGCCGAGACGACCACGAGCCGCCTCGCCGTCAAGGCCCGGACCCTGCGCACCCGGCTGCACCCCGACACCCTCCACCAACGCGCTGCGACCGCCACCAGTCGCCGCCGCGTGGACCTCGAACCCGATCATGACGCGATGGCCTGGCTGCACGTCCATCTCCCCGCGGCCGATGCCACCGCCATCGACGCCCGCCTCACCACCACCGCCCGTTCTCTGCAGACCCCCACCGAACCCCGCACCCTCACCCAACTGCGCACCGACATCCTCACCGACCTCCTCCTCACCGACCCGCTCCCCTGCCCCGGCTGCACCGGGTGCCCGGACAGCAGCGGTGCCGGCACCACGGGCTCGGGCACTACGGGCTCAGGCACTACGGGCTCGGGCACTAGGGTCTCGGGCACCACGGGCACGGGCACCACGGTCTCGGGCACGGCCAGTGCGGGCGGGACGTGCGGTGGCGGGTGCTGCGCCGGTGCGTCCGGGCCCCGGGTGGGGGCGCACGTCAACGTCACCGTGCCCGTGCTGACCCTCCTCGGCGTCGACGACGCCCCCGCCGACCTCGAAGGGTACGGACCGATCCCCGCCGACATCGCCCGCCGCCTCGCCGCCCACGCCCCTTCCTTCACCCGCATCCTCACCCACCCCGAAACCGGTGCCGTCCTCAGCGTCGGCCGCAGCTCCTACGCCGTCCCGGCAGACCTCAAACGCTGGCTCCGCGTCCGCGACCAGACCTGCCGCCACCCCGGCTGCTCTATCCCCGCCTCACGCTGCGACCTCGACCACACCGTGCCCTGGTCCCATCAGGGACGCACCGACGCCACCAACCTCGCCTCCCTCTGCCGTAAACACCACATGCTCAAGACGCAAGGCATCTGGCACTACACCCAGAACCCCGATGCCTCCGAGACACCCGGCAGCTACAGCACACCGGGCGCCCTCACCGCCACCTCTCCCACCGGCCGCACCTACATCACCGAACCCGACCCACCACCCTTCTAGCTCCTGCAGCCCCGTAAGTCGGAGGCACACTGCACCGGTGACACCTCGAGCCCAACACTCCGCAGGCAGCAGCCGATGAAGAGTTGTCCGCACCGAATGGCGGGCACCGAATGGCGGGCACCGGATGGCGGGCACCGGATGGCGGGCACCGGATGGCGGGGACGCGACGGAGGACACCGGCCGGCGGGCCCACACCGGCGGGCAGGGGCCAGGCGCGACGGCATCACACCGAGTATCCGCTCAGGAACCGACGGCCCGGAGCAGACGGCCAGGAAGAAGGTCAGCAGACATTCCGGTGCTGTCAGCGCGTGGGTGGTTCGCAGCCGATACCGGTCGGGTTCTCCAGACAGTCCTGACTTACCTGATGGGTCCGAGTGCGCCAGATACTCATGAGATGCGGCGCGGAGACGACCGCGGCTTCTCCGGCGACCGGCTGGAACGGACCACCGTCGACCGAATAGTCACCGGCGAAGAACGTGGTCACTGTGACCTGGAAGTCCCCGGTCTGAGCGTACTGGTGGCTCGTCGCCGTGGGCGTGTTGAAAGCGTTCTCGATGATGGGGCCCCCGGGCGTGGAGGTCGTCGTGCTGAAGCCGTCGCCGTAGTCCCATCGGTAGGACACCGGTCGGGCCTTGAGCACGATCGACGCGTCCTGGAAGTCGAACGCGAATTCCTGGTCCTGGGCCTTGGCATAGATGTTCGAGTGGGCGTTCCTCAATCCGAAGTTCGAGGGCTGCGACAGGATCGTCGCCGCGAGGACGGGCTGTTTCTGGAACTCCTCCAGCGTGATCACGATCGGTGCTTCCGCCGGCGTCACCCCGCCCTCGATCGGTGGCTCAGGCGGCTGCCCTGGGTACATGCACGAGGAGCGGCCTGTCGGTGTCCGTGTCGGAGGCTGCACATTCGTGTTCACGGCGATCCAGTTCACCAGGATGCCGCCCTCCTGAGCAGCACAACGCGCATCGATCCGCGGACAGGTGGCCGGATCTAGATCCTCACCCACACGAGCCGTACAAGCACGCTCATAGGTGTACTCGATGCCGTCATCTACCGGCAGGGCTGCGGGCTCCGCTGCAACCGGCAACCCGGCATTCGGCACGGCTTGCTGTACTGCACGGCGGCTGGACGTAGACGAGTTTTTACTAGATACCGCCGAAAAAGATCCCTCTGAAACGAAGGCGCTCGGTGGATCTCCCTCGTCAGCCACTGCCAGCCACCCTCCCATCAGACACAGAGCAGCTGACAGCATAAACCCTGCGAAGCAACAGCGACATCGCATTAGGTGCCCTCCGGTTTTCCATAATCGAGCACGATCCAACTGCCGTTAGTGAATGCAGCGAAAATCACATCGACTACTGGCTCTGGCGCGGCATCAGTCCGAATTTCGATCCCGTCGCTTCCATAAAATGTGATATCAGATTGCCCATTCGTCACAAACACCTGTATAGATCCCTGCGTATTGATCGCAAAGTCTGTTACAAATTCCTCGAGAATAAATTCTCCGCCTTCAATATATTGACCCTTGTTGTAAATTCCCTGGACTATCTCAACGTACTTATCGCATGTCCTGCACCCCGGGTCAGTAACTGCTTCGAACGGTGCCCAGTCGTTCGTCTCGTAGCCATAGGAGAACAGCTCGAACCAGTACTCGGTAAATGCCTCGAGCCCTTCGGCCGAGTTCTCGTCCGCCAGCGCGGGCTTCACCGGCACAGGGATGTTCGATGCCGGCCCGGCCGAGGAAGCCGGTGAGGGTTCAGGAGAAGCGGACGCTGTCGGCGCCGCAGAAGCAGGCGACGATGCTGAGGAAGAGGAGGACGGCTGAGGATCAGGGTCAGGTTCCGCCGTCGGATCCGGGTCGCCCTGGCATCCCGTCAGCAGCACCAGCGCGACGGCCGCTCCGGCCAGCCTCGGCAGTACCGTCCGACGACGACTGCGCCTACCATGACCGATTGCCCGCACAAGGAACACGCAACTCCCCCATCACAGTCGTCGACCGACCCGGAATGCGCCTCAGCATAGCCCCAAGCGCTCATCCTCTACAGGGTTATGCACACCCCAAAAGGGGGCGGGGTTCTACGGACAGGTCGAGCTCCCACGCGTCGCCCACGGCCTGCCCGGCATCTGCCGGCGGGACGCCGGACACTCGCCTCGATCCCGAGGGGGAGGCCTCGAGCAGTCAGCGGTTGGCGGAGACGGCGAGCAGCAGCTCCGGGGCGCGGCGGTCGTACCATCTCCCGCCCGTCCGGATGCCGACCACCAGCAGCACCCCGCCGAGAGCGAATCCCACCAGGACGGTCAGCCAGCCGTACAGCGACTGCCCCGTCACGAAGTAGGCGACGGTCAGGACGATCTCGGGCAGCGCCAGGAGCAGCATGACGAACCACCCGATGAACTGGACGGCGAACATCGTGAAGTTCGTGCCCGGCGGCGTCTTGAAGGCGCTCTCCCCGGGTAGCGGAACGTTGTAGGTGTATCGCGCCGACACGATGCTCGACAGCCCGGCGCCGGTCAGCAGCAGACCGATCGACAGTCCCACCATCACGGGCAGATCCTCGGTGCGGCCCGTGATGAGCAACGGCCCCACCGTGAACACCAGCGTGATCGGCAGCGCGAAGACGAGCAGCGCGGCCGCACGTCCGAGGCGGTCGTCGCGGCCACTCACGCCGGTGGAGACATGCAGGCTGAAGGCGGTGTTGTCGTACGAGATGTCGGCCGAGATGGACCAGGCGAGGAGGAATGCGGTGAGGGGTCCGAGGAACGCGAAGGCCGTCCCTGAGCCCCCGCCCGAGAAGTACAGCAGCACCGCGACGAACGGGATCACCACGAGGGAGGCGGAGTACCGCGGGTCGCGGAGCCAGTAGGTCAGCGCCCTCGCCGCCACGGCCCCGGCCGGAGTGGCAGGGAAACGGGCGAACCAGCCCAGGTTTCCACCGGCGCGCTTGGACACCGCGTTGTAGGGAGGTGTGACCAGGGCATGGGTGAGGCTGCGGCTCCACAGCACGAGGAACAGCACCAGGGTGGCCGCACCGATCAGGAACTTCAGGAGGGCCGCCCCGGGCTCGCCCGCGGCGACGTCGGCCGGTGCGGCCCAGAGGGCACCGAGCGGAGTCCAGGCGAGGATGTCGGCGAGGGACCGCGCGAAGCCGGGCGAGCTCTGGAACCCGGCGGTTACTCCCCCGATGATCGGGCCGAGGAAGATCAGGGGGATGAACGCCACGATGCCGTTGACGTCCTTGAAGCGGCGCGATCCGGTCATGGAGGACACCGCGGTGGTCACGAGACGGGAGGCGACCACGCACAGCAGGACGGCGAGCAGACCGCAGACGAGGGCGGTCAGGGCGGCCGCCGGATAACGGATCCAGGTGATCACCTGCGTCAGCGAGGCGATGAGCGTCACCACGCCCGGGATGCCCAGTATCCCGCCCAGAACGAGCCCGGCGAGCAGCTGGCGCATGGGGATCGCGAAGGTCACGAACCGAGCGGGGTCGAGCGTCATGTCGATGCCGGTCGCCGCGATGGGGATGATGATCCAGCCGAGCACGGTCGCCGAACCGCCGATCACGAGGATGGTCCGGATCAGCTCGAGCTCCGCCGTACCGAGCAGCACGAGACCGACCACGAGCACGCCCAGGAGGCCCAGTCCGTACAGCCCGCCGAGGATCACACCGATGAGCTGGCCCGTGCTCCGCCTGAGGGAATTGCGCAGCAGGAGGAGCTTGAGCCTCAGGAGGTCCGCAACCACGACAGTCCTTCCGATGTGCTGCGGCCGCCGACGAGCTCGACGAAGCGGTCCTCCAGCGTGGCGTCCCCCCGGACCTCGTCGACGGTGCCCGCGGCGAGGACGGTCCCTGCCGCGATGACCGCGACGTGGTCGCACATGCGCTGCACGAGGTCCATCACGTGGCTGGACACGATGACCGACCCGCCGGAGCGCACGTAACCCGCCAGGATGTCGCGGATGTTCGCGGCCGAGACCGGATCGACGGACTCGAACGGCTCGTCGAGGACCAGCAGCCTCGGCGCGTGGATCAGGGCGGACGCGAGGGCGATCTTCTTCGTCATGCCTGCCGAGTAGTCCACCACGAGCGTACCGGCGTCGTTGGTCAGGTCGAGGGCACGCAGCAGGTCCCCCGTGCGCTCGATCACCGTCTCGCGGTCCATGCCGCGCAGCAGTCCCGCATAGGTCACGAGCTGCTCGCCGGTGAGCCGGTCGAACAGCCGGACGCCGTCGGGCAGGATACCCATCAGCTTCTTCGCCTCGAGCGGTTGTCCCCACACGTCCACGCCGTGCACCGTGACCGAACCGAAGTCCGGGCGCAGCAGGCCGGTGGCCATGGAGAGGGTGGTGGTCTTGCCGGCACCGTTGGGACCGACGAGCCCGTAGAAGGAGCCCGGCGGCACGTCGAGGCTGATGCCGTTGACGGCGATCTTCTCCCCGAAACGCTTGGCGAGACCGCGGATGCTCAGGGCGGCCGTACCGGTTCTGGTCTGCGGATTGTTCTCATCGGTCGGCGATGGCACGAGGGAACTCATGCTGTCACGCTAGCAACGCCCGCTCGCGCCCCTCGTCATCCCAAAGGACGAGAAGGAGGGCTCGTCAGAAGCCGCCGGCCCGCTCGTACTGGGGCGCCGGCACCAGGTCATGGCCGAGCTCGTGCGCCGCCCGCATCCACCAGTGCGGGTCACGCAGGGCCGCCCGGGCGATGAGGACGACGTCCGCCCGATCCGCGCGGATGACGTCGTCGGCCTGCCGCGGATCACTGATGAGGCCGACGGCGCCCGTCGGGACGCCGGAGGACCGCACCTCCTCGGCGAGGGACACCTGGTAACCCGGTCCCACCGGGATCGCCGCGGCCGGGACCGCGCCGCCGGACGACACGTCCACGAAATCGACGCCCTCCTCCGCGGCACGCTTGGCGAGCCGCGCCGACACGGCGCCGTCGATCCCGCCCTCGGTCCAGTCGGAGGCGGAGACGCGCAGCAGCAGCGGCATGCTCTCAGGGATGACGCGGCGGACTTCCCGGATCACCTCGAGCGTCAGACGGAACCGGGCCTCCTCCGAACCGCCCCAGCCGTCTGTGCGGGTGTTGACCAGCGGCGAGAGGAACTGGTGCAGCAGGTACCCGTGGGCGCCATGGATCTCGATGGTGTCGAAGCCGGCGTCCACGGCTAGCGCTGCCGCCGCCCCGAAGTCGCGGATGACCTTCTCGATGTCCTCGTCCGTCATGGCGCGGGGAGCTGCGTACCGCCCGAAGGCTTCGTCGGTGGGCCCGACGGTCTCCCAGCCGCCCTCCGACGCGGGGACCGAGTCGTGCTTGCCACTGAAGGGCCAGTACGTGGACGCCTTGCGCCCGGCGTGGGCGAGCTGCACGGCGGTCTTCGTGCCGACGGCGCTGTGCTCGTGGATGAAGTCGTTGATGCGGCGCCAGGCCCCGGCCTGCTCCTGCGTGTAGATACCGGCATCGCGCGGGCTGATCATGCCCTCGTGGCTCACGGCCGCCGCCTCCGTGATGATCAGCGCCGCACCCCCGGTGGCGAACTGGCCGAGGTGCACGAGGTGCCAGTCGGTGGGCACCCCGGGGGCGCCGACGGGGTCGCACGAGTACTGGCACATCGCGGCGACCCAGCCGCGGTGCGGCAGGTCCAGGGCGCGGAGCGTGATGGGATCGAACAGGCCGGGCGTACCGGCGGGAGTTGCTGCGGAAGTCATGGCATCCTCTGGGGGTCGAACGGGATCAGTGCCGGGATCAGTGCCGGGATCAGTGCCGGGATCGGTGCCGGGAGGGCGTCCGGTGTCCTGCTAGAACAGGGCGCGGGCGAGCGCCCCGCGGGCCTTGGTCACCCGCGGATCGGTGACACCGACGACGTCGAACAGTTCCAGCAGGCGCTTGCGCGCGGTCTCCCGGTCCTCGCCCGAGGTACGCGCGATGAAGGCGACGATGCGGTTGAAGGCGTCCTCGACGTGCCCACCCGTGAGATCCAGATCCGCCACGGCGAGCTGGGCCTCGACGGCGTCGGGCTCGTCGGCGCCGCGCTGCCGCACTGCCGCGGCGTCGACGTCCTGTACGCGCTGCATGAGTTCCACCTGCGCGAGCCCCGCCTTCGCGTCCGCGTCGGCCGGCTGCTCGGCCAGCGCGCGGCGGTAGGCCGAGGCGGCGGTGGCGTAGTCCCCGGCCTCGATGGCGTCGAAGGCCTCCTGGTGCAGGGGCGGCAGCGGCGGCTCCGCGGGGGCGGCGGGGCCCGGCTCCGAGCCGTCGTTGAGCGTCCCTGTCACGCCGTTGGCCTCGGCCACCTTCAGGAGCTCGTCGAGGTAGGCGCGGATCTGCGGGTCGGGCAGCGCGCCCTCGAACAGCGGCACCGGCTGGCCCTTGACCACGGCGACGACGGTCGGCGCACCCTGGGCCTGGAACGCCAGGGCGATCTGCGGCTGGGCCTCGAGGTCCACGTTGGCGAGCAGGATCCGCCCGTCGGACTCCACCGCGACCGCCTCGAGGACGGCGGTCACCTGGGTGGACTGCTCACTCCAGGTGGCGCGGAGGTTCACGATGACGGGCACCTGGGAGGAGAGCTGCACCAGCTGCGGGAACGTCTGCTCGGTGACCTCGACGATGTAGGGGCTCTGTCCTGCCGAGGGCTGGCGTGCCGCGGCCGGTCGGGCTGCCGCGTCGGCGCGTGCCTTGAGCGCGGACAGGTCCACCGCTCCCCGCAGGTTCATGCTCGACGGCGGCATCCCGCCCCGCTGTGCTGGTGTCGACAATGCTCTGCCTTTCTCTGGCTGACTGGAGTGGACGCTGGTGGCGGGGTGCCGGTTCAGCGGAGTTTCGCGGACAGCAACTGCTGTGCGGCGCCGATGACCCGGATCTTATCGTCGCTTCCGGCCGGGGGGACGTACATCATCACGGCTTCGCCGTAGTTGACGTCGATGCCCTTCCCGCTGGTGTCCTTGCCGGTCAGCGACCGGTACACCGTCCCCTTGAGGTCGATGCTGTCGCCGGCGCCCTTGGGGACGCTGGCGTAGGTGTGGGTGAGGTAGCCGAACACCATCGCTCCGCCGTCGCCCGTCTGGAGGGCCTGCGTGCGCTCGCCCTGCGCCTGGTGGGTGAAGGTGATGTTGGCAGCCTTGTTGCCCGGGTCGGCGACCACGCCGGCCTGGAACTCGGTGATGGCCTCGGAGAAGGAGTTCTCCTCGAACGTCCCGGCGTTGGCGCCGGTCGGCTTGGTGAGGAAGTCGGCGATGGACGCCACGGCGTCCTGCGGCGCCTTCGCGAGCGCTCCGGCGTCGTCGAGCGGCACCGGGCCCGAGGCACCGGGTGCCGGCGGGGAGGGGAACTTACTGCCGGGCAGCATCTGGACCGCCGAGGTCAGCTTGTAGTTCTCGCGCGGCGTCTCCTGCACCAGGAGGAGTGCCTGCGGCACCGGGTTGTCGTCGCTCTGCGTCAGGGCGACGATGGTGCGGGGCCACTCCGCGTCGGTGGGGATCATGTCCAGCAGGACGGGATCCGCGGCGACCGGCACCGGCACGGCGGCCTTGGCGTCCTTGGCCCGGACCGCATAGGAGCCGGTGCGCAGGTCCAGCGCGGCGCCGTCGACCCGCGGGGCGAGGCGCTCGGCGTCGGCGGCCGCATCGGCGTCGGCGACGGTCGAGGCGACGGCCCCGAGGATGCGTTCGAGCTGGCCGGCGAGGACGACGGGCGGACCGCTGGCCGCGCTCCCGGCCGACGGCGCACCGGTGGCTGCGGACGACGGCGTCGCGTCTGCGGTGGAGGAGTCGGTGGAGGAACCGGTGGAAGCTGGAGCGGAGGCGCTGGGCGTGGCCGACGGCGTCGTCGTCGCCATCCCCGGGGCGACGCCCAGCAGCGAGCCGCCCGCGACGAGACCCGCGACGAGGGCCGAGCCGGGGACGGCGATCGAGGATGCCCCGGACCTGCCGGCCTGGGCGCTCCGGCGCGCGTGAGCACGGGTGCCCTCGGCCGGCTCGGTCCCGGCCTTGCCGCGGCGGGTGCGCGGGGGAACGAAGAGGAGCGCGATCCCGAGGACCACGACCAGCGCCCCGCCGATGATCAGCGGCAACGCGAACGGCGTGGACTGGTCGTTGGGGCGTGTGACGGAGACCTGCGTGGGTGCGGGCGCCGTCCCGTCGGCGGCGAGCAGGATCGACCAGTCGCCCTCCACGGGCTCGCTCCACCGGTAGGTGAGCGTCCCGTCGCCGGGCTCCTCACTGACCCACAGGTCGCTGCCGCTCGGGTCGGGGACGGTGTCCTCACCGTCCGTGTGGTCGGCGGACAGCGTCTCCCCGGCGATCCCCGTGACGCTCAGGTGTGCTGCCCCGCCTACCCACGCCTCGACGTCGGAGGTCCGGCCGATCGCGAGGGTGAAGGGACCGTCCGCCTCCACGGTGACGTCGACCGGTCCGTCGGCGTCGCCCCGTGCGCCCGGCTCGATCACGGTGACGGGCGCGGACTGCGCATCCTGGGCGACGCCGGCCGTGACCGTCTCGGCAGGAGCCCAGAGGGTGCGCTGCCCGATGCCGAGGAGCATCAGCAGGAGCCCTGCCACGATGATCGGTACTGCTGTCTTTCCGCGCACTCGTTGCCTATCGTCGTCCGTTCCGGCGGACCGCCTGGCCCTCTCCGCTCTGATGGCCCGGCGCATGCGGCGGCGGGCCATCAGGAATAGTCACCCAATGGTAACGAAGTTCCCCCGCCGGGTCGGGCACGGACCCTGCGGACGGGGAGGAACCCGGGCCGCCCGGAGCCTGCGGGACCGCCGGGGAGTCGACCCGTCAACCACCTTGTCGGCGGTGCCCGGCTGTTAGGGTTTCGCTAGTCGTCCCACCCCGCGGAACTGGCACCGCACGTCCGAAAGCAGAGCTCTTCGTTGACAGACCACCAGGAAGTCCCGCTCGACCAGCCGCTTCCGCGGCCCGAGCCGCCCGGGACCGGCGGGGACGCGCAGCCCTCCCGTGACGTGCCGGCCGACCCCGGACCGCCGACGACCCTGAGGGCGCTGTTCTCGCTCGCCCGGAAGTCCCTGCCGGCGGCGCAGCCGCGGCCCCGCTTCGAGTTCCCGCCGGAACGCGAGCCGGGGGGTGTCGCCGTCGATCCGGATGTCTCGCTCGCCGACGAGCGCCTGAAGTTCAGTGGTGCCTACCCCCGGAGCATGAGGACCCACCCCATCCACTTCGGGTTCATGATGAGCGTGGGCGTGGGCCTCGCGCTGCTGGCCTTCTTCATCATCACCAACGTGGGCCAGCTCCTGGTGTGGATCGGGGCGGCCCTCTTCATCGCCCTCGGGCTGGACCCGATCGTCCGGTGGCTCGAGAGCAAGGGCGTCCCGCGCCCGGCCGGCATCGCGGTGGCCCTGACCATCCTCGTGAGCATCGTGGCCGGGTTCTTCGCGCTGCTCATCCCGACGATCGTGAGCCAGACCTCCCAGATCGTGGACCGCGCCCCGGGCTACGCCGATGACTTCCTGAACTCCGAGTTCTTCACGACGCTCGACGAGCAGTTCCAGGTCCGCGACCGCGTCGTCTCGGAGATCGACAAGTTCTTCGCGAACAGCGAGGCCGTCGGAGGGATCTTCGGCGGCGTGCTCGGCGTGGGCACCGTGATCATCAACGGCCTGTTCGGTTCGCTGGTGATCCTGGTCCTCGCGCTCTACTTCCTCGCGTCCCTGCCGTCCATCAAGAAGTGGGCGTACCGCCTCGCGCCGCGCTCGCGCCGGCCCCGCGTGGAGGTCCTCTCCGAGGAGATCACGCGCAGCGTGGGTATGTACGTGATCGGCCAGGCCTGCGTGGCCCTGCTGAACGGCACGTTCGCGTTCATCGTGATGACGATCGCCGACGTCCCGTTCTCCGTCCTGCTGGCGTTCGTCGTCGTCCTGCTGGCCTTCATCCCGCTGGTCGGCGGCACCATCGCCGCGGTGATCGTCAGCCTGATCGCCCTGACGGTGGGCTGGCACACCGCCCTCCTGTTCGCGGTCCCGTACGTGGCATACCTGCAGTTCGAGGCCTACTTCATCTCGCCGCGCATCATGCAGCGTGCGGTCGCGGTCCCTGGCGCGGTGGCGGTGATCGCCGTCATCGCCGGCGGCAGCCTCCTCGGCGTCCTCGGCGCGTTGATCGCCATCCCGACGGCGGCGGCCGTCATGCTCCTCCTCAAGGAGGTGTTCATCGCCCGCCAGGACGGACAGTAGCTCGGTCGGCCCGGCCCGGTCCGCCCGGACCGGCGGCCGAGCCGTCACCCGGGGAGGGTGCGCTCAGCTACCGGTCGCCGACGGTGCGACGGCGGCTCGTCCCGTCCACCGGGAGGGCAGGGGCAGGTCCAGGTCGGGGCGTACGACGCCGACGATCTCGTCGAGCGCCCGCGCCGCGTACTTCTCCCCCACCCACAGGTGCTTCGCGCCGTCGATCCCCGTCACGTCCGCCTGCGGTACGCGGGCGAAACGGTGGGCCGCGTCCTGCGGCACCAGGTAGTCGTCGAACTCGGGCACGAGCACCTTGAGGGGCAGCCCGCTCGCCGCCCACGCGTCGAGATCGGCGTCGTCGGCCCGGTGGAGGGGCGGTGACAGCAGGACGGCGCCCTCGATCAGTTCGGCCACCGGGTCCTGCGCGCCGTACTTGAGGCACAGCTCCGTCCCGAAGGACCAGCCCACGAGCCAGATGTGGTGGAGCCCCTGCGCGACGGTCCACTCGACGGCGGCCTGCAGGTCCAGCCGTTCCCCGTCGCCGCCGTCGAACGCTCCCTCACTGCAGCCACGTGGAGAACACGTGCCACGCGTGTTGAACCGCAGGACGGCGATGTCGGCGAGGGCCGGCAGCCGGAAGGAGGCCTTCCGGTACACGTGCGAGTCCATGAAGCCGCCGTGGGTCGGCAGCGGGTGGAGGGTGACGAGGGTGGCCCGCGGCGGGCGGCCGCCCGTGGGCGCCGCGAACTCCCCCACGAGGGTCAGGCCGTCGGCGGTGTGCAGCTCGATGTCGCGGCGATCGGCGGGCAGCACCGTCGACGCGCGGATCTCGATCGCCTCGTCATGGGCCGTGAACGTGTACTCGGGCGATTCGGTGGGCATCCGTCCAGTCTAGGACGACGTGCCCCGCACCCCGCGCGACGTGCGCCTGCCGCCGTCAGTAACGGAAGCTCCGCGTCTGCCAGCATCGGACGTGCCAGTGCCTCCGGTCGGCGAGGGCGGCCTCGGGACCGAACAGCGAGTCCTCCCGCCAGACGACGAGGTGGGCGATCCCGGGGAGGATCGACGAGTTGCACCCCGGGCAGGTGTAGGTCTTGGCGGCGTTGCGCTCGGTGATGCGCCGGACCGACCATTCGCCGTCGGGAGCGGACTCCCGGAGCGGCAGGCCCACCCGCGTGCGTTCCAGGTCCTCCTCCGGCGGCGCGGACCACTTGGGCCGCGAGGAGCCGCGGGGGCGGTTCGGGCGGTTGGATCGGGGCACCCCCTCAGTGTGCCCGATCCGACCGCGCACCTCCGCACCGGGCACGGGTGCGGCCCGGCGCCCGGTAGGATTCTTGACGTGCGTCTCGTCATTGCCCGCTGCTCCGTCGATTACATCGGCCGCCTCCGGGCGCATCTCCCGCTGGCCACCCGGCTCCTCATGGTGAAGTCGGACGGCTCCGTCCTCGTGCACTCCGACGGCGGGTCCTACAAGCCGCTGAACTGGATGAGCCCGCCCGCGACCCTGCGGGTGAACGAGCCCGACGAGGCCGACCGGGCCGAGGGCATCACCGAGGTCTGGACGGTGCAGCACGCCAAGACCGACGACAGGCTGGTCATCAACATCCGGGAGCACCTGCACGACTCCTCCCACGACCTCGGCGTCGATCCCGGCCTCGTGAAGGACGGCGTGGAAGCGGACCTCCAGCGGCTCCTGGCCGAGCAGATCGAGCTCCTCGGCGCGGGGTTCACCCTCATCCGCCGCGAGTACATGACGGCGATCGGTCCCGTCGACATCCTCGCGCGCGACGCCGCGGGGCGGACGGTCGCCATCGAGCTGAAGCGCCGCGGCGACATCGACGGCGTCGAGCAGCTCACCCGATACCTCGAGCTGCTGAACCGGGACCCGATCATGTCGCCGGTGCGCGGGATCTTCGCCGCGCAGCAGATCAAGCCGCAGGCGCGGGTCCTCGCCGGCGACCGCGGCATCGACTGCCTGACCCTCGACTACGACGCGATGCGCGGCGTGGACGACAGCGCCTCCCGCCTCTTCTAGCGGTCCCTCCCTCTTCCGGGTCGCCGGAAGCGCGACCGCCTAGAATCGGACCATGGCCCACTCCAGCGGAACGCCCACTGCACTGTCCGGACGACTGGTGACCGAAGAGGGGATCATCGACGACGGAGTGCTCCGATGGGACGGCTCCCGCATCGTCGCGGCAGGGACAGGCCCTGGTGCCCCCTCCGACGGGCGGCTGCCGGAGGGCTTCCTCATCCTCCCGGGGCTCATCGACCTCCACTGCCACGGTGCGGGCGGCGGCGACTTCACGTCCGGTTCCGCCGCGGACATCGAGGCGGCGGCGGCCCACCTGCACCGCAGCGGTACGACGACGGTGCTCGCCAGCACGTGTTCGGCACCTCTCGAGGACCTCGAGGCCGCCTTCGGGAGGCTCGCCGCCGCGGCCCGGGCAGGGCTCGTGGCCGGGATCCACGCGGAGGGCCCGTTCCTGTCCAAGGAGCGCAACGGGGCGCACGACCCCGCCTTCCTGCTCCAGCCGACGCAGGAGGACGTGGCCCGCCTCGTCGCAGCAGGCCAGGGGCATCTGGCCTCCATGACGTACGCCCCGGAACTGCCGGGCAGCGATGTCCTGGTGTACGAACTGGTGATGCACGGGGTGATCCCGTCCATCGGGCACACGGACAGCTCCACCGAGGAGACCGGTGCGGCGCTGGACCTCATCAACGAGGAGCTCGCCTCCACGGGCTTCGAGGGCTTCAGCGGCAGGCCCATGGCCACGCACCTGTTCAACGCGATGCCCGCCATCCACCACCGGTCCCCCGGCCCCGTGCCGCTGCTCCTGCAGCGCGCCCGTGCGGGTGAGATCGCCGTCGAGCTCCTGGCGGACAACGTGCACCTCCACCCGGAGACGGTCCGCATGGCCTTCACCATCGCCGGCGCCGAGAACGTCTGCCTCGTCAGCGACTCGACGGCCGCGGCGGGCTGCGCCTCCGGGACGTACCGGCTCGGCCGCAGCGAGATCGCCATCGTGGACGACGCGGCGATCCTCATCGCGACGGGGGCGCTGGCGGGCGGCGCCGGGAGCCTCCTCGACGTCGTGCGCTGCACCGTGGGCGCGGGGGTGGGCCTCGTGGACGCCGTCGGTTCGGCCACCTCGGTCCCGGCGGCGGTGCTGGGACTGGCCGACGAGGTGGGCAGCCTCCGCAGCGGGCTCCGCGCCGATGCGCTGGTCCTCTCCCCCGACCTCGAGCTGAAGGGCGTGCTCCGCGCGGGGGCCTGGGTCAGGCCGCTCGAGGTCGGCTAGGCCGGATCGCCCGGCGAGACGCCCGTATCAGCGCCAGGTGCCGATGCCGATGACCGGCCCGGCCTCGATCCAGGAGGAGAGGCCGGCGTAGACGTCGTACTTCATCGCGAGGTCGAAGGCCTCGCCCTCGTAGGTCAGGTGGACGATGATCGCGCCGGGCTGGATGCTGACGCGCTCCACCTCGGTGGCGGCCCGCCAGCCCGTCACCTCGAGGGAGCTGCGGAGGAAACGGAAGCGCGGGATGGGGCTGAGCGAGAGGAGGCTGAGCCACTCGAGGTGTTTGTCCGTGTAACGACAAACCCCCACCCGCCATCCCCGGGGAGGGAGGCGGATGGAGGCGTCGAAGGTGCCGAGCGCTCGGCCCAGCTGGTAGCGGCGGAGGAGGAAGGCGGCGATCACGAGCACGAGCAGGCCGAAGACGACCGCAAGGCAGATGAACGTCACACCGAGTGCCTCCACGCCGGGAATCCTAGACGGATTCCGGAGTTCCCGAACCGCCGACCTTGGCGTTGTCCGCCACGATCACGACGCGGTTCGAGTCGACCGAGAAGAAACCACCGTCCACACCCACGACCAGGCGTTCACCGTTGACCGGTTCCACCGAGAGCTCCCCCGCTTCGAGGATGGCCAGGATGGGGGCGTGCCCGGGAAGGATCCCGATCTGCCCGTTGCTGGTGCGTGCGTTGACCTGGCGTGCCGCGCCCGACCACACGAAGTGGTCGGCCGCGACGATTTCGACTTCGAGTTCGCCGTTCGATGCCATCTGCGCTACTTACCGGTCTGCTCTTGGATCTTGGCCCACTGGCGCTCGACGTCGTCGAGTCCGCCGATGTTGAAGAACGCCTGCTCCGCGATGTGGTCGAGATCGCCGTTGCAGATCGCCGAGAAGCCCTCGATGGTGTCCTTGATGGACACCGTCGAACCCTCGACACCGGTGAACTGCTTGGCGGTGTAGGTGTTCTGCGAGAGGAACTGCTGGATACGGCGTGCGCGGGCGACGACGACCTTGTCCTCTTCGCTGAGCTCGTCGATACCGAGGATCGCGATGATGTCCTGCAGTTCCTTGTTCTTCTGCAGGATCTGCTTGACGCGCACGGCCGTGTTGTAGTGGTCGTGGCCGATGTACTGGGGGTCCAGGATGCGCGAGGTCGACGCGAGCGGGTCGACGGCCGGGTAGAGGCCGCGCGACGCGATCTCGCGGGAGAGCTCGGTGGTCGCATCCAGGTGCGCGAAGGTGGTCGCCGGGGCCGGGTCGGTGTAGTCGTCCGCGGGGACGTAGATCGCCTGCATCGACGTGATCGAGTGGCCCTTGGTGGAGGTGATGCGCTCCTGCAGGAGGCCCATCTCGTCCGCCAGGTTCGGCTGGTAACCCACGGCGGACGGCATGCGACCGAGGAGGGTCGACACCTCCGAGCCGGCCTGGGTGAACCGGAAGATGTTGTCGATGAAGAGCAGCACGTCCTGGTTCTGCACATCGCGGAAGTACTCCGCCATGGTCAGGGCCGAGAGGGCCACGCGCAGGCGCGTTCCCGGCGGCTCGTCCATCTGGCCGAACACGAGGGCGGTGTCCTTCAGGACGCCCGCCTCCTCCATCTCGACCCAGAGGTCGTTGCCCTCACGGGTGCGCTCACCGACACCGGCGAACACCGAGGTGCCGCCGAAGTTGCGGGCGACACGCGTGATCATCTCCTGGATGAGGACGGTCTTGCCGACACCGGCGCCGCCGAACAGGCCGATCTTCCCACCCTTGATGTACGGGGTCAGCAGGTCGATGACCTTGATGCCGGTCTCGAGCATCTCCGTGGAGCCCTCGAGCGAGGCGAAGCTGGGAGCCGCACGGTGGATCGGCCAGCGCTCGGTGATCTCGAGTGCGGACTCCTCGACGTCGAGGGGCTTGCCGAGGACGTTGAAGATGTGGCCCTTCACGCCGTCGCCGACGGGAACGGTGATCGGGGATCCGGTGTCCTGCACGACGGTGCCGCGGACGAGTCCGTCGGTCGCCTGCAGCGAGATCGCCCGGACGAGGTTGTCGCCCAGGTGCTGCGAGGTCTCGAAGGTGATAAGGCGCGTCACACCGTTGAGGGTGATCTCGGTGGTCAGCGCGCTGTACATGGCGGGGATTGCGTCGGCCGGGAACTCGACGTCGACAACCGGGCCGATGACACGTGCAATACGGCCGGTGGCGCCGGGGGCAACTGAGTCCGTACCGTGCTCAACAGTCTGGGCAGTCATCTCTCTCACTTCATTTACGTAGATGGCGTGGAACTAAGTCTAAGCTGCCCGGAATCCGCGAGGACCCGGGCGGGCGGGGCGTCAGGAGGCGTTCAGCGCGTCCGCGCCGGCCACGATCTCCGAGAGCTCCTGGGTGATCTCCGCCTGGCGGGCGGTGTTGCGGAGACGCGTGTACTTCTTGATGAGCTCCGTCGCATTGTCACCGGCGGACTTCATGGCCCGCTGACGCGCGGCGAGCTCGCTGGCAGATGCCTGCAGCATCGCCGCGAAGATGCGCGACTCGATGTACCTGGGGAGCAGTGCGTCGAGGACCTGTTCGGGCTCCGGCTCGTACTCGTACAGGGGCAGCAGTTCGCCGTCCTGGGGTACCTGCTCGTCGACGACTTCCAGCGGCAGCAGTCGGAGGACGGCCGGCTCCTGGACCACCATGGAGCGGAACTTCGTGTAGACGATGTGGATCTCGTCCACGCCGCCGTCCTCGTGGTCCTTGAGGAAGGTCTCGAGGAGGGCCTCGCCGACCTCGCGCGCGGTCTCGAACTCGGGAGCGTCGGTGTTGCCCGTCCAGACCCTCTCGTAGTCGCGCTGGCGGAAGTCGAAGTACGACTGCCCCTTGCGGCCGACCAGGTACGCCTGGATCTCCTTGCCCTCGGAGCGGAGCGCCTCGAAGAGACCCTCGGCCTTCTTGAGTGCGCTGGCCGAGTACGAGCCTGCGAGGCCGCGATCGGAGGTCATCACCAGCACGGCGGCACGCCGCACCTCACCGTGTTCGGTGGTGAGCGGGTGGTCGATCTCCGACTGCGACGACACGGCCGAGACGGCCCGGGTGATCGCGTTGGCGTACGGCTGGGCCGCAGCGACACGCGTGCGTGCCTTGCCGATGCGCGACGTCGCGATCAGCTCCATCGCCTTGAAGATCTTCCGCGTCGACGTGGTCGAGGCGATCTTCTGGCGGTAGACCCGGATCTGGGCTCCCATTCTTGTCCTTTCCTCCGCCCCCGCGTCGGGGAGCGATCAGGCCAGGGCCCTGCGAGCCGGGAGGGGCGGGGCCCCTCCCGGCAACAGGTCCTCTAGCGCTTCTGTCGAACGATCTTTTCGTGCTCGACCGACTCGGCGTCGATGGCCTGGTACTCCTCGTGGCCCGCGCCGAAACCGTCGGCACCGACCCCGAAGAAGCCCTGCTTGAAGTCCGTGATCTGGGTCTTCAGTTCCTCGGCCGTCGAGTCCTCGAGCTTGCCCGTCTGGGCGAGGGTGTTGAGGATCTGCGACTTGTGGCCGAGGTGCTCCAGGAACTCGGACTCGAAGCGGCGGATGTCCTCCACCGGCACGTCGTCCAGGTAGCCGTTCGTCCCTGCCCAGATGGACACGACCTGCTGCTCCACCGGCATCGGGGAGTACTGGCCCTGCTTGAGCAGTTCCATCAGGCGAGCACCACGGGTCAGCTGCTGGCGTGATGCCGCATCCAGGTCGGAGGCGAACATCGCGAAGGCCTGCATGTCGCGGTACTGGGCGAGGTCGAGCTTCAAGGTGCCCGAGACCTTCTTCATCGACTTCACCTGGGCAGCGCCACCCACGCGGGAGACGGACACGCCGACGTCCACTGCGGGACGCTGGTTGGCGTTGAAGAGGTCCGACTGCAGGAAGATCTGGCCGTCGGTGATGGAGATGACGTTCGTCGGGATGTACGCCGAGACGTCGTTCGCCTTGGTCTCGATGAGGGGCAGACCCGTCATCGAGCCGGCACCGAGCTCGTCGGAGAGCTTCGCGCAACGCTCCAGCAGGCGGGAGTGCAGGTAGAACACGTCACCGGGGTAGGCTTCGCGTCCCGGCGGGCGGCGGAGCAGCAGCGACACCGCACGGTAGGCCTCGGCCTGCTTCGACAGGTCGTCGAACACGATGAGGACGTGCTTGCCGCCGTACATCCAGTGCTGGCCGATGGCCGAACCGGCGTAGGGGGCGAGGTACTTGAAGCCGGCGGGGTCGGAGGCGGGAGACGCGACGATGGTCGTGTACTCCAGCGCACCCTTGTCCTCGAGGGTCTGGCGCACGGCGGCGATCGTCGACGCCTTCTGGCCGATCGCGACGTAGATGCAGCGGACCTGCTTGGTCACGTCACCCGACGCCCAGTTGTCCCGCTGGTTGATGATGGTGTCCACGGCGATGGCGGTCTTGCCCGTCTGCCGGTCACCGATGATCAGCTGGCGCTGGCCGCGGCCGATGGGGATCATCGCGTCGATCGCCTTGAGGCCGGTCTGCATCGGCTCGTGCACCGACTTGCGCTGCGTGACGCCGGGGGCCTGGGTCTCGAGCGCACGGCGGCCTTCGGCGACGATCTCGCCGAGGTCGTCGATGGGCTGGCCCAGGGGGTCGACCACGCGGCCGAGGAAGGCGTCGCCCACTGGGACCGAGAGGATCTCGCCCGTGCGGTGCACTTCCTGGCCTTCTTCGATGCCGGTGTAGTCACCGAGGACGACGACACCGATCTCACGCGTGTCGAGGTTCTGGGCGAGTCCGAGCGTGCCGTCCTCGAACCGCAGCAGCTCGTTGGCCATGACGGAGGGGAGACCCTCCACACGGGCAATGCCGTCGCTCGCGGTGGAGACGCGGCCTACTTCGACGCGCTCCGCATTTCCGGGCTCGTAGGACGCCGCAAAGTCGTTCAACGCACTGCGTACGTCTTCGGCGTTGATGGTCAATTCGGCCATCTCAGTCCCTGCTCTCCTGTGTTGTTGGTCCCCATAAGGTGCGTGGCGACCGGTGTGTGATTCAGTGGGTGGAACTCCGGCGGAACTCGGGTGGGGCAGGCGCGGACGCCTATCCCACCAGGGTCCGGCGGAGTTCGGACAGACGCGTGATGACGGTCGAGTCGACCATCTCGTCCCCGACGCTGACGCGGACGCCACCGAGGAGTGAGGGGTCGACCTTCACGTTGACCTTGAGCTCGCGCCCGTACATCGCGTTCAGGCCCGACTCCAGGCGAGCGAGCTGGCTTGCCGTCAGCGGACGGGTGACGCTGACATTGGCGATCCAGCGCTGCTGGCGCACAGCGACGAGTTCGAGGAACCGCTGGACGAGGGCGGCGGGTTTCAGCCCGCGCGGCGCCCGCACGGCCTGCGAGATGAGGAGCCTGCCTGCTGCACCCGCGCGGGGTACGAGCTTCAGGGCGAGGGTGACCTTCGACTCCGGCGTGGCCTGGGCTTCCGACAGCGCCCTCTGCAGGGCGTGGCTCGAAGCGACCACCTGGGTGAAGGAGAACAGCTCGTTCTCGAGCTGGTCCAGGCCCTCCGCGCCGCTGCCCTGCTCGGCCACGGCGATGACGACGGTTGCGGCGAGGGTCTCCAGGGCGTCACCGATGTCGCGGGCGTTGGCCCAGCGCTCGCTGACGAGGTCCCTGACCACTCCGGCCGCTTCCGGCGACACCCGACCGGCGATGAGCTGGTCCACGAGCACGGCCTTGTCCCTGCCGGTGCGTGACGGGTCCGTCAGCGCACGCCGGAGACCGGCGTTGCTGTCCAGGATCGCCAGCACGCCGAACAGGTCCTCGGCCAGCGCAAGGGTCGCGCCCTGCAGCCGGGGCTCCAGTCCTTCACGGACTGTCGCCAGGGAGACGCTCGATACACCTGCCATTACTTCGCCGCACCTGCCCTATGGGAGACTGCACCGTTCGACGAGGTCTCGAGGTCCGCGAGGAACCGGTCGACGACGCGTGACGAGCGGGCGTCGTCGGCGAGGGATTCCCCGACGATGCGGCTGGCGAGATCCGTGGCGAGGGTCCCGACCTCGGCGCGGAGCGAGACCACTGCGGCCTGGCGCTCGGCCTCGATCTGGACGTGGGCCTGCTCGGAGATGCGTGCCGACTCGGCGGCCGCCCTCTCCTTGAGCTCCGCGAGGATCTGGGCGCCTTCGGCGCGTGCTTCCTCGCGGATGCGGTTCGCCTCGGTGCGGGCGTCGACAAGCTGCTGCTTGTACTCGGCCAGCGCCGCGTTGGCTTCCGCCTGCGCGGCCTCCGCCTTAGCGATGCCGCCTTCGATCGCGGCGGTGCGCTCTGCGAAGGTCCGCTCGAATGCCGGCATGACGAACTTGATGACGATGAACATCAGCACGGCGAAGCCGACCAGCGTTACGAGGAACTCCCACCAGTTCGGTGCGAGCGGGCTAGAGCCCTCCTCCGCCGCCATGATTGCTGCGTTAAGCATTTTTCACCCGTCTTTCTTCAACTTGTCTTCGGTCGATCAGGACGGCGGTGTCAGGCGCCGATGACGAAGGCGAAGACGAGGCCCAGGATCGCGAGGGCCTCGGTCAGTGCCAGACCGAGGAAGGCGATGGGCTGGAGGACACGCTGTGCCTCAGGCTGGCGAGCGACGCCGTTGATGTAGGCCGCGAAGACGAGACCCACACCGATACCACCGCCGATTGCGGAGAGACCGTATCCAACGAGGTTGAGGCTACCCTGTACTTCCATTGTGTTCCTTTCAAGATGCCGCTCGAGGGCGACAGGTTGTTTGGGATCATCCCCGACGGGGAAGACGTGTGTGAATCAGTGGGCGTCGGCGTGCAGTGCGCCTTCGATGTAGATCGCGGCGAGCAGCGTGAAGACGTAGGCCTGGAGGACCATGATCAGCGCCTCGAGCATGTACATCGCGACGGCGCCGACGAGGACCAGGACGCTGGTGCCCTGGAGCAGGATGTTGCCCGTCATGACCATGTACTCGATGGCGGAGCCGGCGAGGGTCACGATGAGGTGGCCGGCCAGCATGGTCGCGAAGAGTCGCAGCGAGTGGGTCACCGGGCGGACGATGAAGTTCGAGATGATCTCGATCGGCACGACGATCGGCAGGATGTACCAGGGGACGCCCGACGGGACGACGGCCAGCTTGAAGTAGCGCAGGCCGTGCTTCTTGATGCCGATGCCGACCCAGAGGAGGTAGAAGATCGCCGCGATGGCGTAGGCACTGCCCGGGTGCGAGAAGCTCGGCAGCTGCAGGAACGGGATCGCCCCGAAGATGTTGTTCACCAGCACGAAGAAGAAGGCGGTGAAGAGCCAGGGCACGTACTTCAGGAAGTCGTTGCCGCCGATGATGTCCTTGCCGATGGAGTTGCGGACGAATCCGTACGCCGACTCACCGAGGAACTGCATCTTGCCGGGGACGAGCTGACGGCGCCGGGAGGCGACGAGGAAGAAGGTGGCGATGAGGACCACGGACAGGATGACCATGAGCATCTGCTTGCCGAAGCCGGGGTCGAACCAGACTCCGTAGGCGTCACCCCAGGGAAGGATGTCCCGGTAGTGGGTGTCCTCGATAGTCGGGGCTACGAATCCCTCTTCGGTAGTTGCGGCCGGGAGCGCAAGCGCGATCAACGCGTTTCCTCTCTGCAGTGTCCATCGTTGGGCAAGATCTGTTCGGCCGCAGCGTGACTGGTCCGACTCGTTAAGTTATGGGGATTCACTCGGGTCCGTCCTCGGCACCGGGCGTCGCCCGGGATCCGCTGTGCGGACTCGGGGTGTGGTTCCGGGTGAGGTTGTGCGTGTGGGAGAGATAGAAACCCCCTGCTGCACCTAAGAACGCTCCCGCCAGCACCAACCAGCGCGTGTCGAGGAGATTATCCAGCCCCCAGCCTATCAAACTCCACACTGCGATCCCGCCAATGATGTAGCTGAAGACGGCGATGCCGGCGTTGTAGCCGCCGTTCGCGAGGCGGGCTTCCTCGTTGCGCGCCGCCGCTCCGCCGGCCTCGTCCGGCCCGCCCGGAGGAGTCGCCACGTCAGGGACCTTCCGGGGGGCGGGTCGACGGCGGGACCCCGTCCGCCGGCGCCGCATCCCCGTACAGGGGCGTGCGCAGGCGCGAGAAGGCGAACACCTCGGCGATCTGCCAGGCGAGGACGGTCGCCAGCGCTCCCGCGAAGAACCACGTGCGGTCCAGCCAGTCGGGCGTGCCGAGGAGGAACAGGACGGCGGCGAAGCCGACGACCTTGATGGCGTACGTGACGATGAACAGCCCGAGGGCGCCCGAGGGGTTGGTTCTCCCCGTGAAGTGGCCGATCAGGAGGCTGATCCCGAAGAACGCCATCACGAGGACGGCGGCGAGGAGAACGCTCAGGCCGGCTGCGGGCGAGGTGGCGATGGCTGCCGCCGCGGCGAGCACGAGCGCCAGGCCGCCGGCCGCGGCGGCACTCCTGGCCAGGATGCCCAGCCAGGGCGACTCCGTCGCGCCGGACTCCCGCACGAGGGTGGGGGAATCGGGTCCGTTCGCCGGATGCTCCGGTCGTGGCACGCGCTGTCCGCTCTGTCGGCTGCGCCCGATGGCGCCCTGCTGGTCCTCCGGCGACGGCGTCGCGGGCCTGGTGCCGGGTCGGCGCGACTCTGTGTCGTCGCGCCCGGCGCCTGAAATCCTACCGCATGGCGGCGGCGGACACGGGCTCGCTCACGCGTCCGCCGGCGTCCGGCGACGGGCCAGGGCACGGAAGATCCGCGGCGAGTAGAGGTACAGCGCGACGACGGCGGCGGCGAACACCGACGCGGACACGGCCAGGGGCGCGGGCGTCGTGGCGAGCACGAATCCGGCGGCACCGGTGAGTGCCGACAGGACGGTGACGAGGAGCGAGACCTGGACGTGGCTGAGGCCCGTGTCGGTGAGCCGCTGGTACACGTGCTGCCGGTGCGCGGTGTAGAGGGGCTCACCCCGCCGGGCGCGCCGGACGAAGGTGGTGAACGTGTCCGCGAGGTAGATCAGGACCGGGGAGAGCAGGTATTCGAGGTAGACCCCCGCGAGCAGGCCCGTGACCGCGATGGCGGCGATCGATGCGCCGAGCAGGTAGCTGCCCACGTCCCCGAGGAACACGAACCCGCGGCCGAGGTTCCAGGGCAGGAATCCCGCGAAGGCCGCCGCGAGCACCAGGCCCGCGACCGTCAGCCAGAACTGATCGCTGAGGACGCCGGCGGCCGAGTAGAAGAGGCCCACGACCACCCCGTGCATCCCGGAGATGCCGTTGATCCCGTCCATGAAGTTGGCGGCGTTGATGTACGTGGCGACCGCGACGGCGCCGAGGGGCACCCACCAGTAGCTGCTGTCGTCGATGGTCGTCGCGAGGGCGACGGTCCCGACGGCGCCGACGAGGAGCTGCGCGGAGGCGCGGACCCGGATGGAGAGGCCGCGGAAGTCCTCGATCCAGCCGAGGACCGAGGCGGCGGCGACCATGCAGAGGATGATCCCGATGAGCGACCGGTCGACCGAGACGAGGCCCGTGGCGAGGGAGAGGACCAGGGCGGCGAGGATCGCCACGGCGACGGCCACCCCCATTCCGCGGATGACGACGGTGGAGTGGGAGGACCGGTCGTTGGGGATGTCGACGACGCCGAGCCGCTTCAGCAGGGGCTTGACGACGACGGGCAGGGCGAGCGACAGCGCGAGGGCGGCGAGCCCGACGACGGCGAGGAGCGGGCTCATGACGACCGTCCGCCCACGCCCGACGGCGGGACGCTGGCCGCGGACCGTCGACCCGGATGTCCGTCGGGGGCCGGTCCCGACCCGATCCCGCGCGGGCCCCGGCCGAAGCCGCCCTCGGCCTGCCACTGCTGGAGGCTCAGCTGCTGCGGATCGAGCGGCGCGACCGACGTGTGCGAGATCTTGGGGTGCAGGGGGCGGGAGTCGTCCTCCCCCACGCCCATGAGGTCCTCGTGCATCTTCTCGCCCGGCCGCAGGCCGGTGAAGACGATGTCGATGTCCTTGCCGGACATCGCGATCATGCGCTGTGCCACGTCCAGGATGCGCACGGGCTCACCCATGTCGAGGATCAGCACCTCCCCTCCCCTGCCGATCGCACCCGCCTGCACGACGAGCTGGCAGGCCTCGGGGATGGTCATGAAGAAGCGCGTGACCTCGGGGTCCGTGACGGTGATGGGGCCGCCGTTGCGGATCTGCTCGGTGAAGAGGGGCAGCATGGAGCCGCGGCTCCCGATCACGTTGCCGAACCGCACCGACACGTACTTCTGCCCGGTGCGCTCCGCGTGCCAGGACGTCAGTTTCTCCGCCACGCGCTTGGAGTGGCCGAGGACGCTCGTGGGGTCCGCCGCCTTGTCCGTCGAGATGTTCACGAAGTTCGTGACGCCGACGGCGCCGGAAGCCCGCAGGACGTTGAGGGAGCCCTGCACGTTCGTCTTCCAGGCCTCCTCCGGGTACTGCTCGAGCAGCGAGACGTGCTTGAGCGCCGCCGCATGGAAGACGACCTGCGGTCTGCGGTCCTCGAAGATGTCGAGCAGCGCGTCGGCGTCCCGGATGTCGGCGAGGACCGTGTCGCGGCCGGTCAGCAGGCCGCGACCGGTGAGGGAGATCTGGGTGGACTGGAGGCCGGTCTCGTCGCGGTCCAGCATGATGAGCTCGGCCGGGGCGAAGGTGGCGAGCTGGCGGCAGAGCTCCGAGCCGATGGATCCCCCGGCCCCGGTCACGAGCACCCGCTTGCCGGTCACGTAGCCGGCCACCTCGTCGGGGTGGATGTCCACGGGGCGCCGGCCGATCAGGTCCTCCACCGCGACCTCGCGGAAGTCGGCGATCGCGGCCCCTGCCGCGCCGAGCATGTCGCGCAGCGGCGGCAGGACCAGCACCTTGATGCCGAGGCCCGCCACGAGGTCCGAGACACGGCGGACCTGCGAGGCCTCGATCTCCGCGAACGCGATGACGAGGATCTGGGCCTGCGTCCGGACGGCGATGTCCCGGAGGTCGTCGATGCGTCCGAGGACGGGCACGGCGGACAGCCGGAGGTGCTTCTTGGCGGGGTCGTCGTCGATCAGGCCCACGGGGAAGTAGGGGGACCCGGGGTCCTGCATCATGCGGCCCACGAGCGAGTTGCCGAGGAAGCCGGCGCCGTAGATGAGGGTCCGCTGCGCGTCCTCCCCCGGCTTGGCCTTGCTCTCCACGTACATGCGCTTGAGGTAGCGCGTCGCGGCGAGGAACATGCACGCGAAGGGGAACGCGATGATCCCGATGCTGCGGGGCACCTCGATGACCCTGAAGAAGGCGACGCTCGCGAGGACGAGGATCACCGCGACGAGCACCGCGACGATGACCAGCAGCTTGGCCTCGTGGAAGCTCCCGAAACTGTACCGCCCGCGGTACAGCGCGAAGCTCAGTCCCACCACGAGCTGGGCGAGGACGGCCAGCGCGCAGAACGCGGCGATGCCCGGGACGTTGATCTCCTTCACGAGGAGCTCGTAGCGCAGGATCAGCGCGAGGAGGATGGCCACGATCCAGGCGACGGCGTCGAGCAGGTACTGCGACCAGAGCCAGATGGCAGGCTTGTCGCCGGACGGTGCTGCGGCGGTCGAGTCTGGTGTCCGGGCGGTGGAGCCCGGTGTCCGGCCTTCGTAGAGTCCCATGATTCCTAACGGTGTCAGGCAGCCACCGCGTTCAGCACCGGGCGTGCTGCTGCCGGGCCGCACCGGCAGGGCCGGGACGGTCCGGCGGGGGCTGGAACACGGTGTAATAGACTGCTGTTACCCGAGAATACTAGCCGTCCCGCCCGTGCCAGGCCCGTTGCGCACCGCGCTGGCGCGGCCCGGAAGGACCACGTTGCACGTCCCCGACGCCCACAGTCCGCGCGTGTTCATCGTCATCACCACCTTCAACCGGGCGGCCCATCTGCAGGACCTCCTCGACTCCATCGACACCCTCGATCCGGCGCCGTCGGGCGTGGTCGTCGTCGACAATGCCAGCACCGACGGCACGGCGGACGTCCTGGCTGCACGGGAGACGCGCGTGCCCGTCCTCGTGCACCGCCTCCCCGTGAACGCCGGCGGCTCCGGCGGCTTCGCGGCCGGTGTGTCCCGTGCGCTCGGGGAGGGTGCCGAGTGGCTGTGGCTCATGGACGACGACGTCGTCGTGCTGCCCGACGCCCTCGCGTCCTTCGGGCCCTGGATGGCCCGCTACTCCTGCATCCACGGGCGCCGGTACGACCACGCGGGCGAGCCGTTCTTCTGGCAGCACCTCCTCGACGAGTTCCTCGGCGTCCATCTGCCGGTGCGCGGGGACGTCTTCGCCCGGTCCCCGGTGTTCCACACCAACGTGGGCTGCTTCGAGGGCATGCTGGTGGCCGCGGAGGTGGTCCGGGAGATCGGGCTGCCCGACGCGCGCTTCTTCCTGAACGGCGACGACCTCACCTACGGGTGGCTCATCTCGCGGCGGTACCCGGTGGCGTACGTCGACGCGTTCGTGCTGCGCAAGACCCGCGCCCAGCGGCAGGTCGACCTCGGTGTCCGCCACCTCAACGACTCCAGCGACCTCTCCCGGTTCTGCGGCATGCGCAACCGCGGGTACCTCGCCCGGTATCTGCGCCTGCACGGCCGGTTCCACCCCGTGGGATTCGGCCTCGGGACGGCACTGTCCGCCGGGAAGGAACTGGTACGCCTCGTGGCCGTCGAACGGTCCCTCTCCGGCGTGCCGTCCCTCTGGCGGGGCTGGCGGGCCGCCCGCGTGATCCTCCGCGACGCCGGCTGGCAGCCCGAACCGCCCCTGACCGCAGCGGCGGGGACCGCCCGGCCCACCGGTGGTACGCGATGACCTGGCTGGTGCTCGGCGGGTCCGGGTTCGTCGGCTCGTCGGTCCTGCGCGCGCTGCACGCCGCGGGGATCGACGCCCGCCCGCTGTCCGCGCCGCGCCTGACAACCTCCGCCCGGACGCCGGACGCCCTCCTGGAGGAGGCCGGGCACACCGACGTCTCCGGCCTCGTGGCCGCGATCGGGAGGCAGGACGTCGTCGTGAACGCCGCGGGACTCGCCACTCCCTCCGCTCCCGAGGACGGGGACCTGTCCGGGGCGAACGCCCTGCTTCCGGCCGTCCTCGCACGCGCCGCCGCGGCTGCCGGGGCTGCCCGCCTGATCCACCTGAGCAGCGCTGCCGTGCAGGGCAGGACGGATTGGCTCGACGAGACGGACACGGTGCGCCCGTTCTCCGCGTACTCGCGGAGCAAGGCACTCGGCGAGCAGGCACTTGCGCTCGCGGCGGCGCGGGAACCCGCGCTGTCCGTGGTGACCGTCCGTGCGACCTCGGTGCAGGGCCCCGGACGCCCGACGACGGCGGCCCTCGTGCGGCTCGCACGGTCCCCGCTCGCCTCGGTGGCGTCTCCCGGTACCGCGCCGTCGCCGATCACCTCGGTGGACGCCCTCGCGGAGCTCGTCCTCGCCGTCGGACGCCGCGAGGGCGACGTCCCGCCGATCGTCCTGCAGCCGTGGGAGGGCCTCAGCGTCCGCACGGTCCTCGAGGCGGCGGGCGGACGTCCGCGGCTGCTGCCCGCGGCGGCCTGCCGCTTGGCCGTGGCGGGCGGCTACGCGCTGTCGGCGCTCCTGCGGGGGCGCCTCGACGGACAGGTGCGCCGGGTGGAGCTCCTGTGGTTCGGGCAGGACCAGGTGCCCGGGTGGGCCGTGGAGCAGGACCTCGCACCGGTGCACGGGGTGCGCGGCGTGCTGGCGCGACAGGGGCGAGCGAGCGGGCGCGCCCCCGCCTGACGGCCGTCAGGCGGAGGCGGCTCCGGCGTCGTGGTCCGCCCGGGTGTCGCCGTCCGCCGGGGCTTCGTCGAGGCCGAGGATGCCCGGCACCACCTCGCGCAGGCGCTCGAGGGGGATGGTGCCCTGGCGGACGACGGTGAGCGTCGCGCCCGTGGCGTCGATGATGGTCGACCCTGTCCCGTCGGCCGCGGTCCGCGGTCCTGCGTCGAGGTAGACGGCCACCGATTCGGCGAGCTGCCGGGCGGCGTCGGCCGCGGTGGTCGCCGCCGGCTGGCCCGTCCTGTTCGCCGAGGACACCGCGAGCGGCCCGGTCACCCTGAGCAGCTCGAGCGCGACCTCGTCGTCGGGCATACGGAGGGCCACGGTGCCGAGGGTGTCGCCGAGGTCCCACGTCAGGGAGGGCTGCGCGTGGCAGATCAGGGTGAGCCCGCCGGGCCAGAACGCCTCGGCGAGGGCCCTGGCGTCCGGGTGCACGTCGGTCGCGAGCCCGTCGAGCGTCTGGATCCGCGGGATGAGGACGGGCGGCGGCATGTTCCGGCCGCGGCCCTTGGAGGCGAGCAGGGTCGCGACGGCCTGGGGCGAGAAGGCGTCCGCGCCGATGCCGTAGACGGTGTCGGTCGGCAGGACGACGCACTGCTTGAGCGAGACGGCGCGCTGCGCGGCGGTGAGGCCCTCGCGTCGCTGGGCGGGGTCGGAGCAGTCGTAGCTGGTGGTCACCGGTTCATCCTTCCACTGCGACCCGGGCCTCCGCACATCGGCGGGATCCCCGGCACGGTCAGGACGACGGCGGCGGACCGAAGCCCGTGCCGCGCAGCCCCGCGGAGTACGCCGCGAACCACGCGCGCAGACCCCGGAGGTCGCGCTGCGTGAGGAAGTAGTACGGGAAGCCGATGACGTCCGCACCGAACCAGCGCAGGTTGCGGTACTTCCGAGCGTTGTACGCACGGTTGCGGAAGTAGGAGAACCGCTTGAAGTCCCCCTCCGGGATGACCGGGGTGATGAACCCGCCGAAGATCGGCTTCATCTCCGACCACGTGGCCGGGTGCCGGACGGCCACGGTCGCGAGGGTGCCGTACTTCAGGCCCGCCTTCTGTACCCGCGCGAGGAAGTCCACCTCATCGCCGCGGATGAAGTACTTCATGTCCGGCAGCCCGATCTTCGAGAAGACGTCAGAGCGGATGAGGGCGCCGTTGAAGAAGTGCACCATGCCGGGCAGGTAGCCGAGGGGTTCGAGGGTCGCGCGGTCGTTCGTGAGCAGTCCGTTGATGCGGAAGTTGAAGGACAGCCGCGTGGGGTCGTCCGTCGCCGCGACGAGCGGACTCACGATGTCGAGGTCGTGCTCGTGCGCCGCACGGAGCAGTTCGGCGAGGCAGCGTTCGTCCTCGGGGTGCCCGTCGTCGTCCATGAGCCAGATCCAGCGGGCGCCGCTCGCGAGGGCCGCGAGGATGGCGAAGGCGAACCCGCCGGCCCCGCCGAGGTTCGCTTCGGAACGGAGGTAGTGGATGGTGCCGCCCGCGGCGGTGGCCGCGTCGACGACGGCGGTGGCGGGCCTCGTCCCCGAGTCCACGAGCGCCACACGGGCGATGGGCGCGCTCTGGACCGCGAGCGACCTCAGCAGCTGGGCGAGCTCCTCGTGCCGGTCGTAGGTCACGGCCGCGACGGCGACGGTGTCCGTCTCGGCACCCGCGTCCGTGTGCGTGTGCGTGTCCGTGTCCGTGTCCGTGTCCGTGTCCGTGTCCGCGTCCGTGTCCGTGTCCGTCTGCATGCTGTGCTCCGTCATCGTGGTGCCTCTCCCGTCGTCGTCGGCTCCCCGCCTGCGAGGACCGCGCTCGTCGAGCGATCGCGGCCGCTGAGGTCCTGATGGGTCGTCACCGTGGTCCACCGACCCATCTGCTCGAGGAACCCGGCGATCCAGGGCGCCTGCACCTCCGCGTGCTCCATCACGAAGTAGCCGCCGGGCGCGAGCAGGCGCGCCGCGGTGAGGGCCGCGGCGCGTGGCAGCTCCATGCCGTCCGCTCCCCCGCCGTACAGCGCCATCCGCGGGTCGTGTTCCGCCACCTCGGGTTCGAGGGGCACGGCGTCGGCGGGGATGTAGGGCGGGTTGGACACGACGACGTCGAACGAGCCGTCGTGCTCGGGCAGGGCCGTCGCGAGATCGCCCTGCACGATGTGGACCCCGAAGGGCGCGAGGTTGGGCCCGGCCCACGCGAGGGCGAGGTCGCTGAGTTCGACGGCGTACACCTCCGCGCCGGGCACCTCGTCGGCCACGGCCGCGGCGATCGCGCCGCTGCCGGTGCCGAGGTCCACGATCTTCGGGGTGTCCAGGCCCGCGGCGCGGTCGATCACGAGCTGGGCCACGGTCTCGGTCTCGGGACGCGGCACGAAGACGCCGGGCCCGACGGACAGTACGACGCGGCGGAAGGACGCCGTGCCGGTGAGGTGCTGCAGGGGGACGCGGCGGGCACGCTCGTCGACGAGCGCCGCGTACCCGTCGGGGGCAGCCGCGCCGGTCAGGGCCAGGGCGCGCAGCCGTCCTCGGGACACGCCCAGCAGGTGCGCGGCCAGGAGTTCGGCGTCGACGCGGGGGCTGGGCACGCCGGCGTCCCGGAGCTGCCGTTCGGCCGCCCGCAGGGCTTCCTCCACGCCTACTCGTCCGCGCCGATGGCGTCGAGGCGGGCCTGCTCGTCCATCTCGATGGCGGACTGCACCACGGGTTCGAGATCGCCGTTCATGACGGCGTCCAGGTTGTACGCCTTGTAGCCCGTGCGGTGGTCCGCGATCCGGTTCTCCGGGTAGTTGTAGGTGCGGATGCGTTCGGAACGGTCCATGGTACGGATCTGCGACTTCCGGATGTCGGAGTTCGCGGCGTCGATCTTCTCCTGCTCGTGGGCGAGGATGCGGGAGCGCAGCACGCGCATCGCGGCCTCGCGGTTCTGCAGCTGCGACTTCTCGTTCTGCATGGCGACCACGATGCCGGTGGGGAGGTGCGTGATGCGGACGGCGGAGTCGGTGGTGTTGACGGACTGCCCGCCGGGGCCGGAGGACCGGTACACGTCGATCTTCAGGTCGTTCTGGCTGATCTCGACCTCCTCGGGCTCGTCGACCTCGGGCAGCACGAGGACGCCGGCGGCGGAAGTGTGGATACGGCCCTGTGACTCGGTGACGGGCACGCGCTGCACGCGGTGCACGCCGCCCTCGAACTTGAGCCGGGCGTAGACGCCCTCGGCGGGATCGTTCGAGGATCCCTTGATGGCCATCTGCACGTCCTTGTACCCGCCGAGGTCGGACTCGTTGGCCGAGAGGAGTTCGGTCTTCCAGCCGCGGGACTCGGCATACCGGGCGTACATCCGGAGCAGGTCGCCGGCGAACAGTGCTGCCTCGTCGCCGCCCTCGCCGCCCTTGACCTCGATGATGACGTTGCGGCTGTCGTTGGGGTCCCGGGGGATCAGCAGCCGGCGCAGGCGCTCCTGCGCCGTGGCGAGCTGCTCCTCGAGGACGGGCACCTCGGCGGCGAACTCGGGGTCCTCGGACGCCATCTCGCGTGCCGCCTGCAGGTCGTCGTCGAGTGCACTCCAGCGGTTGTGGGCATCGACGATGCGCCCGAGCTCCGCGTACCGGCGGCCGAGCCTCCGCGCCAGCGCCTGGTCGGCGTGGACGGCGGGGTCGGCGAGCTGGTCCTGCAGCTCGGAGTGTTCGTCGAGCAGTCCCTGGATGGACTCAAACATCGGTGTACCTCTTTCGGCTTTGTGCAGCCAGTCTACGAAGATCGGGAGGGCGGGAAGAACCGCGTCGCCGGGCGACGCCCGGTTCTCCCCGCCGCCCGGCACCGGGTGCCGGTTAACGGACGAAGCCGCCCGGGACGACCGGGCCACGAAGTGGCCGGCCCGTCCCGGACGGCTGCCCGGTGCTAGTCGGAGTCCTTGGAGCCCAGCGTGGTCTTCTGGACCTGCATGAGGAACTCGACGTTGGACTGCGTCTCCCGGATCTTGTTGGTGAGCAGCTCGAGTGCCTGCTGGGTCTCCAGACCCGACAGCACGCGGCGCAGCTTCCACATGATCTTGACCTCGTCGGGCGAGAGCAGGTTCTCCTCGCGCCGGGTACCGGACGCGTTGACGTCCACGGCGGGGAAGATGCGCTTGTCGGCGAGGTTGCGCGAGAGGCGGAGCTCCATGTTGCCGGTGCCCTTGAACTCCTCGAAGATGACCTCGTCCATCTTGGACCCGGTCTCGACGAGCGCGGTGGCGAGGATCGTGAGCGAGCCGCCGTTCTCGATGTTGCGGGCCGCACCGAAGAAGCGCTTCGGCGGGTACAGCGCCGCCGAGTCGACGCCACCGGAGAGGATCCGCCCGGACGCCGGGGCGGCCAGGTTGTAGGCGCGTCCGAGACGGGTCATCGAGTCGAGGAGTACGACGACGTCCATGCCCATCTCGACGAGGCGCTTGGCACGCTCGATCGAGAGTTCGGCGACCGTGGTGTGGTCGTCGGCGGGACGGTCGAAGGTCGAGGCGATGACCTCGCCCTTGACGGTCCGCTGCATGTCGGTGACTTCTTCGGGACGCTCGTCGACCAGGACCATCATGAGGTGGACCTCAGGATTGTTGATCGTGATGGCGTTCGCGATCGCCTGGAGGATGAGTGTCTTGCCGGCCTTCGGCGGCGAGACGATCAGGCCACGCTGGCCCTTGCCGATCGGGGCCACGAGGTCGATGACGCGGGGGCCGATCTTCTTCGGGTCCGTCTCGAGGCGCAGGCGGTCCGAGGGGTAGAGCGGGACGAGCTTCGCGAACTCGACGCGGTCCTTCAGGTCCTCGGCAGGCTTGCCGTTCACCGAGGTGACGCGCACCAGGGCGTTGAACTTCTGGCGTGCCGCGGCCTGGGTCTCACCCTCGCGGGGTGCGCGGATGGCGCCCACCACGGCGTCGCCCTTGCGCAGGTTGTGCTTCTTGACCTGGGCGAGCGAGACGTAGACGTCGTTCGGGCCCGGCAGGTAGCCGGAGGTGCGGACGAATGCGTAGTTCTCGAGGACGTCGAGGATGCCGGCGACCGGCAGCAGGACGTCGTCGTCGGTGACCTCGACGTCGTCGACGTCGGGCTGGTTGCGTCCGCGGCGGCGCTCGTTGCGGTCGTTGCGGTCGTTGCGGTCGCGGAACCGGCTGTTGCGGTCCTCGGGCCCGTTGCTCCCCGTGCCGCCGTTGCGGTTCGCGCGGTTGCGGCGGTTGCGTCCGCGGCCGTCGTCGTCGTTCGCGCCGTTCGCACCGTTGCCGCGGTTGTCGCTGCGCTCGCTGCCGTTGCGGCCGCTGTCGAACTGGGTGTCGCCCGGGCCGTTGCCGGAACCGTTCGACGTGTTGCCGGACCCGTTCGAGCCGTTGCCCGAGCCGTTGCCGGAACCGTTCGAGGTGCCGTTGGAGTTGTTCGAGCTGTCGTCACGGCCGTTGCGTGACCGGGTGCGGCGCTCGTTGCGGCCCTCACCCTGCTGTCCGGGCTGCGTGTCGGCCGCGGAGTCGCCCTGGCCGGCGGTCTGCGCATCGCCCTGCGAGCCGTTCTGCGCCTCGGCCTGGCCCGACTGCACCTCGGAGCGGTCCTCGCCGCGGCGGTTGCGGCGGTTGCGCTGGCTGCGTCCCCCGTTGTCACGGTCGCCGCGGTCCTGCTGCTCGTCCGTGGAGGTGTCCGCGTCGCGGGACGGGGCTTCGGCCTGCTCGGCGGGAACGACGGCGTCCGGGGCGGGCGTGGAGACGACACCGTCGCTGCCTGCGCGGCGGTTGCGGTTGCGGGTGCGCGGCTGGCGCTCGGCCGGGGCGGACTGCTCGTCCTGCACCCGGGTCTCGGCCGCGGCGGGGGCACCGGCGACGGCAGGACGCTCTGCGTCGGCGCTGTGCTCGCTGCGGACGGCGGGGGTCTTCCGGTCGGCGACGGCGGAGCCGCGCTGGTGGTCGGAGATCGCGGACACGAGGTCGCTCTTGCGCATCCTCGATCCGCCGGTGATCCCCAGCTGGCCGGCGAGCGCCTGCAGCTGGGCGAGCTTCAGGCCTGCGAGGCCGCTGCTCTTGGAAGTTGTTGCGCCGGTTGCTTCAGCGTCTTGGGTGGCCACACCTGGTAACAGGTCAGTGGTTTCAGTCACGAAGGATCCTTCCCCCTCGTCGGGCGGCCACCTGATCGATGGTCCGCGGTGGTTTGCCCCGTGCCGCATGGGAAGCGGGCGGGTTTCAGTCGGGCCGGAAACGATCCGGCCCGGGCTGGGTGTGCTGAAAGCCTGAGGATGTCGTTGTGCGGGAGGTGGGACCGCACGCACAAAGATAAGGTCGGAGGCTACACCGGAGGATGTGCTACTGCTGGTCGTATCTGCAGCTTCGCGGCGGTCTGGAGAAGAGGACGGCCCGTTCAACAGCACGCGGTGCCTGGTATGGGACACGGTGTCTGCTGGACGACACGGTCATTGCTTGAAGACACGCTGGTCCCGATGGGCGCATGATGCGCCCGGCGGTTCCTACCCTTGGTGCACTCCCACTTTAGCACCTTCGCGCTGCACCGCGAGCCTGAGGACCCGCCAGTTCCCCGGCGTGTCGCCCTGCCCGAGCAGGTCGTGCAGCGCCTCCTCGGCAGCACGCGCACCGGCCTCCCCGACGGCGAGGGTCAGGACACTGGGACCGGCGCCGGAGATGGTGCTCGCGAAACCGGCCGCGCGGAGGCTCCGCAGCAGCGTGGCGCTCGGCAGCATGGCCTGCGCACGGTAGTCCTGGTGCAGCGCGTCCTGCGTGGCGGCGAAGAGCAGGGACGGATCGGCTCCGAGCGCGTGGACGAGGAGCGCGGCGCGCCCCGCGTTCGCGGCGGCGCTCCGATGGGACACGGACGCCGGCAGGAGCGCGCGGGCGCTGTCCGTGGACAGTGCGAGATCGGGGACGGCCAGGACGGGGACCACATCCGGCCGTACCTCCACGCGCGTGCTGTGGAAGGCATGTCCGCTCTCCCAGGAGATGGCGAGCGATCCCCCGAGCGCCGGCGCCACGTTGTCCGGGTGGCCCTCGATGGAGGCCGCCCACTGCAGCAGGTGCGCGGCGTCGAACTGCTCGCCGACGGGCAGCAGGGCGTTCGCGGCGAGGACCCCGGCGACGATCGCGGCCGCGGAGGAGCCCATGCCCCGGCCGTGCGGGATCACGTTCGTCGTGTCGAGCTCGAGGCCGGGCGCCCGGTGTCCGGCGTGGTGCAGGGTGCTGATCAGCGACTTCGCCACGAGGTGGCTCTCGTCGGTCGGCAGCCCGTCCACGCCCTCCCCCGATGCCCGCACGACGGTGGTGCCCGACGTCGTGGTGCGCACGCGCACGGTGTCCTGCAGCGTCAGCGCGAGGCCGAGGGAGTCGAAGCCGGGCCCGAGGTTCGCGCTCGTGGCGGGGACGGTGACCCGGACGTCCTGCCCGGCGTCGACGGTCGGCAGGTCGAGCACCTCCGAGGACGCCGGCGCGGCATGCAGCCCGGCCATGTCAGTCCTCGAGTCCGAGCGCGGCGGCCACGCTGACGACGTCGAACTCCACCTTGGTGGGCTCCACGTCCGAGCCGTCCGCCAGGCGCAACGCCCACTGCGGGTCCTTCAGGCCGTGCCCGGTGACGGTGATGACGATCGTCTTGCCCGTGGGCACGAGCCCCTCCGCGTGCTTCTTGATGAGGCCCGCGACGCCGGCCGCGGAAGCGGGCTCCACGAAGACGCCCTCGCGGGAGGACAGCCAGCGGTGCGCGTCGAGGATCTCCTCGTCCGTCACGGCCTCGATGATCCCGCCGGACTCGTCCCGTGCGGCGACGGCGAAGTCCCAGGACGCGGGGTTGCCGATGCGGATGGCGGTCGCGATGGTGTCCGGCTCGGTGATCGGGTGGCCCTTGACCAGCGGGGAGGCGCCCTCGGCCTGGAAACCCCACATGATCGGCGTGCGCGTGGCGACGGCGGGCAGCTCGCCGGAGTGCATCGAGGCGTAGGGCGCCGCGTACTCCTTGTAGCCCTTCCAGTACGCGCTGATGTTCCCGGCGTTGCCCACCGGCATGAGGTGGTAGTCGGGGGCGTCGCCCAGGGTGTCGACGACCTCGAAGGCCGCCGTCTTCTGCCCCTCGAGGCGCGCCGGGTTCACCGAGTTCACGAGGAACACGGGGTAGGCCTCGGAGAGTTTCCGGGCGACGTCGAGGCAGTTGTCGAAGTTCCCGTTCACCTGCAGGAGCTGCGCCCCGTGGGCGATGGCCTGGCTCAGCTTGCCCATGGAGATCTTGCCGTCCGGCACGAGGACGGCGCACGTGATGCCGGCCTGGGTGGCGTAGGCCGCGGCCGACGCGGAGGTGTTGCCCGTCGACGCGCAGACCACGGCCTTGGCCCCGGCCGCCACGGCCGCGGTCATCGCCATGGTCATGCCCCGGTCCTTGAAGGACCCCGTGGGATTCATGCCCTCGACCTTGAGATACACGGCGGACCCGGTCAGCTCGGACAGGTGCCGGGCATGGACCAGGGGCGTGCCCCCCTCACCGAGGGTGATGACCTCGGTGGCGTCGGTGACAGGCAGGCGGTCGGCGTATTCGCGGATGACTCCGCGCCACTGGTGGGCCACTTAGATTCCCTCTACTCGGAGCACGGACGAGACGGCGGTGATGACGTCGAGCGCGGCGACCTGCTCGACGGTGGCGGCGAGCGATGCCTCCGGCGCGCGGTGGGTGACGATCCGCAGCTCGGCGGTGGTGCCGCCGTCGGGCCCGCCCTGGTGGATGCGCTGGCGCATGGTCTCGATGGAGACGCCGTTCTCGGCGAAGATCTGCGCGATGCGGGCGAGGACGCCGGGCTGGTCGGCGACCTCGAGGCCGATGCAGTAGCTGGTGCGGACGACGTCGATGCTCAGCGGCGGCACGTGGCCGGTGGTGGTCTCCGTCCGGCCGGGGCCGCCGAGCACCATCCGCCGGGCGGCGCTGACGACATCGCCCAGGACGGCCGACGCGGTCGGGGTGCCGCCCGCGCCCTGCCCGTAGAACATGAGCTCGCCGGCGTTCTCCGCCTCGATGAAGACGGCGTTGAACGCGCCCCGGACCGCCGCCAGCGGGTGGGAGCGCGGCAGCAGCGTCGGGTGCACACGCACGCCCACGCCCGCGGCGCCCGACTCGTCGGTCAGCATCTCCGCGATGGCCAGCAGCTTGATGACGTAGCCGTCCTCGGCGGCGGCCGCGATGTCGTCGGCCGTGACCGACGTGATGCCCTCGCAGTGGACGTCCTCCAGCGCGAACCGGGTGTGGAAGGACAGGGAGGCGAGGATGGCGGCCTTCGCGGCGGCGTCGTGGCCCTCGACGTCCGCCGTGGGGTCCGCCTCCGCGTAGCCGAGGTCCTGGGCAGCCTTCAGCGCGTCGGCGAAGGAGGCGCCCGTGGAGTCCATCTGGTCGAGGATGTAGTTGGTGGTGCCGTTCACGATGCCGAGCACGCGCGTGATGCGGTCGCCGGAGAGGCTGTCCCGGATGGGGCGGAGGATCGGGATCGCGCCCGCCACCGCGGCCTCGTAGGACAGCTGCACGCCCGCGGCGTCCGCCTGCTCGTAGAGTTCCGGGCCGTCCTGCGCGAAGAGCGCCTTGTTGCCGCTGACGACCGTGGCGCCGTGCCCGATGGCCCGCAGGATGAGCGACTTGGCCGGCTCGATCCCGCCCATCAACTCGATCACGATGTCGGCGTCCTCGACGAGCGCCTCGGCGTCGGTCGTGAGGAGCCCGGCCGGCAGGTCCACGTCGCGTCGGGCGTCGAGGCTGCGGACGGCGATGCCCGTCAGTTCGAGGGGGGCGCCGGCGCGGCGGCCCAGGTTCTCCGCGTCCTCGAGGAGGATGCGGGCTACCTGCGAGCCGACGTTGCCGCAGCCGAGCAGGGCTACGCGCAGGGCTCGCGCGGGGGGTGTGGCTGGTGAGTTCATGCTGTCCGTGATGCTCCTGAATCCGTGGGGTGCACTGCTTTCCCTGGCGAGGCGGGCTCGCGCTGGACGTCCCTGCGGAACAGGTCCTCCTCGGTCTCGCCGCGCACGATCAGCCGCGCGACGCCGTCGACGACCGCCACGACCGGCGGACGCGTCAGGTAGTTGTAGTTGCTCGAGAGCACCCAGCAGTAGGCTCCGGTGCCCGGAACGGCGAGGAGGTCACCGGCTCCGGTGTCCTCGGGGAGGTAGACGTCCCGCACCACGATGTCACCGCTCTCGCAGTGTTTGCCAACCACACGGGAGAGCACCGGGGGCGCCCCGGGTGTCCTGGACGCCAGGACGGCCGAGTAATCCGCGCCGTAGAGCACCGGACGGGGGTTGTCGCTCATGCCGCCGTCCACCGACACATAGCGCCGCGGGTGCGTAACGGAGGTGTCCTGGGCCGCCTCGGCTCCGGCGTCCGCGGCGTCCACGCGCACGGTCTTCGTCGTCCCGGCGGTGTAGAGGGTGAACGTGCTGGGGCCCACGATGGCCCGGCCGGGCTCGATCGAGATGCGGGGCACGGTCAGCCCGAGCTCCCGGCAGGTCGACCCGACGACGGCGGCCATGGCCCCTGCGATCTCCCGCGCGGGGCGTGGTTCGTCGGCCTCCGTGTAGGCGATGCCGTAGCCGCCGCCCAGGTCGAGTTCGGGCAGTTCGACGCCGTGCCGGTCGCGGACGTCCGCGAGGAAGCGGAGCAGACGCTGCGCGGCGAGCTCGAAACCCTCGGGCTCGAAGATCTGCGACCCGATGTGGCAGTGCACGCCGAGGAGGTTGATGCCGGGGTGGGCCAGGGCGTCCGCGACGGCGCGGGCCGCCGGGGAGGCGCCGCCCCCCTCTCCTTCGTCCTGACCCTCGTCCTGGCCCGGACCCTGGTCGGTGGTCAGGGAGAGACCGAACTTCTGGTCCTCGTGGGCCGTGGCGATGAACTCGTGCGTGTGCGCGTGGACCCCGGGCGTGAGGCGGAGCATGACGTTGGCGGTGCGGCCGCGCTGCACCGCCAGGTCGCCGACGAGGGCGACCTCCTGGATGCTGTCGACGACGATCCGGCCGAGGTCCGCGTCGATGGCCCGGGTGATCTCGGCCGCCGACTTGTTGTTGCCGTGCAGTCCCAGCCGGGAGCCGGGAAGGCCGGCGCGCAGCGCGACGGCGAGTTCCCCGCCCGAGCAGGTGTCGAGCCCGAGGCCCTCCTCCCGGACCCAGTGGGCCACCTCGGTGCAGAGGAAGGATTTCCCGGCGTAGAACACGTCCACTCCCCCGCAGAGGTCGGCGAACGCCTCGTCGAAGGCATCCCTGAACGTCGCCGCGCGGGTGCGGAAATCCTGCTCGGACACCACGAACAGCGGGGTCCCGTACTGCTCGGCGAGGTCGGCGACGGACACGCCGTCGACCCGCAGGACGCCGTCGGCTCCGCGGTCGACGTCCTCGGCCCACAGCTTCGCGTCGAGCCGGGCCGGATCGGCGGGAAGGGACAGCCACTCAGGGGCGAGCGGTGATGCCTGGATGGACCCCACGACTACATCCTCTCCGGCGCGGAGACGCCGAGGAGGTCGAGTCCGTTCGCCAGGACCTGCTGCGTGGCGTTGTTCAGCCAGAGGCGCGAACGGTGGACGTCCTCGACCGGCGCATCGCCGAGCGGCGCGACCCGGCAGGCGTCGTACCACCGGTGGTAGGTACCGGCGATGACCTCGAGATGCCGGGCCACGCGGTGCGGCTCGCGGAAGGTCGCGGACTGCGCGACGACGCCGGGGAACTGGCCGAGGGCCGCCAGCAGCTCCCCCTCGGTGGGATGACCCAGTGAGGCGGCGTCGAAGGCGCCCGTGTCGACACCGGCGGAGACGGCGTTGCGCCCCACGGCATGAGTCCTCGCGTGCGCGTACTGGACGTAGAACACGGGGTTCTCGTTCGTGTTCTTCCGCAGCAGCTCGGGGTCGATGGACATGGCCGAATCGGCCGGCGAGCGTCCCAGCGAGTATCGCAGCGCATCCTTGCCGAGCCAGTCGAGCAGGTCCCGCAGCTCGATGATGTTGCCGGCCCGCTTGGAGAGCCGCGCGCCGTTCACGGACACCATCTGTCCGATGAGGACCTGGATGTTCTGCTCCATGTCGTCCCCGGCACACGCCGCGATGGCCTTGAGGCGACCGATGTAGCCGTGGTGGTCGGCGCCGAGGAGGTAGATCTTCTCGGGGAAGCCGCGGTCCTTCTTCGAGAGGTAGTAGGCGGCATCGGAGGCGAAGTACGTGGGCTCACCGTTGGCCCGGATGAGGACGCGGTCCTTGTCGTCGCCGAAGTCGGTCGTGCGGAGCCAGACGGCACCGCCCTCGTCGAAGACGTGGCCCTGCTCCCGCAGGCGGTCCACGGCCTGCTCGACGGCGCCGCCGTCGTGCAGCGCCGACTCGGAGAAGAACACGTCGAAGTGCACCCCGAAGTCGGCCAGGGTCTCCTCGATGTCGGCCATCTGCGCCTCGTAGGCGAGGGCCCGCACGATCGGCAGCGCCGCGTCGTCGTCGAGGTCCGCGACGTCGGGGCGGGCGGCGAGCACCGTGCGGCCGAGGTCGGCGATGTACTCCCCGGGGTACCCGCCCTCCGGCGTCGGGCGGCCCGTGATGGTCGCGTGGACGGAGGCCGCGAAGTTGTTCATCTGCGTGCCGGCGTCGTTGATGTAGTACTCGGTCGTCACCTGTGCGCCGCTCGCCCGGAGGACGCGGGCGATGGAATCGCCGAGCGCCGCCCAGCGCGTGTGCGCCAGGTGCAGCGGACCCGTGGGGTTGGCCGAGACGAATTCCATGTTGATGGTGTGGCCGGCGAGCGCCTCGTTGGTGCCGTAGGCCGGGCCGGCCTCGACGATGGTGCGGGCCAGCTCTCCGGCCGCTCCCGCGTCGAGCGTGATGTTGAGGAAGCCGGGACCGGCGATGTCGACACTCTTGACGCCGTCGATGCCCGCGAGCCGGTCGCTGAGCAGCTGGGCGAACTCGCGCGGGTTCATCCCGGCCTTCTTGCCGAGCTGGAGGGCGATGTTCGTGGCCCAGTCCCCGTGGTCCCGGTTCTTCGGTCGCTCGACGCGCACCTCCGAGGGGAGGTCGATGGCGAGGTCGCCGGCCTCGACGGCGGCCTTCAGGCAGGCGGAAATAGCGGCGGAGAGTTCTTCGGGAGTCACCCGTCCAGCATAGCGGCGCGGACCTCGGCACCCGATTCGGGGGACGGGGCCGAGGCCCGACGCGATCCGGGCCGGGAACCCCGCACCTCCGCGGTTCCGGCCGGGGAGGTCTCCTAGACTCCGTGCAACAGTCCGGAGGACCGGAGGAAACGAATGCAGTGGTAGAACGTTGGACGGAGCAGGCACGTTAGTTCGATCTTCAACCTTCACTTCGGGGCCGGGCCATCCCGCCCGGCCCGACCCGGCGACCACAGGAGCACCCAGTGACCGAACGCCCGACCCGCACCCTTCCCGACACCCTCCCCGCTGCGCGGACCGACGTACGGACCGGGCAGGCAGGCGTCCGGCTCTCCCGGCGCGTCCTGACGGCGCTGGCCGCGGTCTCGATCCTCGGTGCTGCGGGTTGCGCCGGCGCCGAGGCCGAACCTCCCGCCCCCGAGGCCCCGACAGGAGAGGGCGCGTCGCAGGAGGCGGCACCGGCGGAGTCGACGACGGAAGCGGGCAGCGCCCCGGACACCGGAGCGGCCGCCGGGCAGGCGTACGAGGACGGCACCTACACCGAGACCGGCTCCTACCAGTCCCCGGCCGGACCGGAGGAGGTGGGCGTGACGATCACCCTCGAGGCCGACGTCGTCACCGCCGTCGAGGTGGAGCCCATGCCCGACAACCCCACCACCACGATGTACCAGGAGCGGTTCGCGGGCGGGATCTCGGACGCGATCGTGGGCAAGAAGCTCGACGAGCTCGCCGTCGACAAGGTCGCCGGCTCCTCGCTCACCAGCGGCGGGTTCAACGAGGCGACCGGCAAGATCAAGAGCGAAGCACAGCTCTAGGGCACCGGCGTGACGGACTCCTTCAGCTTCGAGGCGATCGGCACCCGCTGGCGCGTCGACACCGGCGCGCCGCTGGTGGCGGAGCAGCGGGCGGACGTCCTGCGCCTCGCCGAGGAGTACGACGCCCTCTACTCCCGCTTCCGCGAGGACTCCGGCGTCTCGGCCCTCGCCGCCTCCGGAGGTTTCCTGCCGCTGCCCGCCCACGGCGCGGACCTCGGCCGGCTCCTGCGCACCCTGCACGACGTGACCGGCGGCGGGGTCTCGCCGCTGGTCGGCGAGCGCCTCGCCGCCCTCGGGTACGACGCCGCGTACTCGTTCGTGCCCACGGCGGGGCCCGAACCCTCCCGCACCTGGGACGGCCTCCTGACGTGGACGGACGACGGCGTCGCCCTGGGCGCGCCCGCCCTCCTCGACGTCGGGGCCGCCGGGAAGGGCCAGCTCGTGGACCTGATGCTGGAGTACCTGGTGGCCGCCGGCCACTCCGACGTGATCGTCGATGCCAGCGGGGACATGAGACGGGCCGCCACAGGAACGATCACGATCGGCCTGGAGCACCCGTACGACGCGTCCTCGGCCATCGGCACGGTGGACCTCGGTTCCGCGGCGCTGTGCGCGTCCGCGTCCAATCGCCGGGTCTGGGGCGACGGGCTCCACCACGTCCTGGACGCGCGGACGGGCCGCTGCGTCGACACGGTCGTCGCCACATGGGTCCTCGCCGACGACGCCATGACCGCCGACGGCCTGTGCACGGCCCTCTTCGTCGCCGACCCCGCAGACCTCGCCCGAGTCTTCGACTTCGACTACGTCCTCGTGTACTCGGACGGTCGCGCCCGCACGTCCGCCGCCCTCCAAGGAGCCCTGTTCACATGACCGCAGTACTCGACGGCCTGCTGGGCCGCATCACCCTGTACCGGCTCACCCTGACCCTGCTCCTGGTCCTGGCCGCCGAGGCCCTCGTGCTGTCGGTGGCCGGGCTTCTCGCCTATACGCCGGCCGAGCTCGGCGGCACGCTCGTCGCCGCCGTCGGAGGGACCATCATCGGCACCCGCCTGATGGCCCTGATCCTGCGGCTGCGGCCGCACGGCGAGTCCTCGCTCATCACGGGGCTGATCGTCTTCCTCATCATGTTCCCGTCGAGCACCGCTGCGGGACTCGGCGGGATCCTCGTGGCCGGTCTCGCCGCGGGCGCGTCGAAGTTCCTCCTGGCCTTCCGCGGGCGCCACATCTTCAACCCGGCCGCGGCCGGCGCGGTGGTCGCCACGCTGCTCGGGGTCGGGGCGGCGGCCTGGTGGGTCGCGAACGCCTACATGCTGCCCGTCGTCGTCGTGGGCGCCGCCCTGCTGCTGTACCGGACGCGGAAGCTCTCCATGGGAGCGGTGTTCCTCGGGGTGGCGCTGGGCATCCTGCTGGTCGGACTCGTGCAGGGCGGCATGGCCCCCGGGGCAGGACTCCAGCTGGTCCTGACCTCCTACCCCGTGCTGTTCCTGCTCGGCTTCATGATGACCGAGCCCCTCACCCTCCCGCCGCTGCGCTGGCAGCAGTGGGTCTTCGCGGCCGTCGTCGCCGTGGTCTTCGCGCTGCAACTGTCGGTCGGGCCGGTGTTCCTCGGCCCGGAGTTCGCGCTCGTCATCGGGAACGCCGTGGCGTTCCTCATGGGACAGCGCCGTGGCGTACGGCTGTCCTTCACGGGGTCGCGCCGGCTCACGCCGACCAGCACCGAGCTCGCCTTCGCGCCGGCGAAACCCGTGCGGTTCCGGGCCGGCCAGTACATGGAACTGAGCATGCCGCACCGGAGGGCGGACAGCCGCGGCAGCAGGAGGGTCTTCAGCATCACCTCCGCGCCCCAGCAGAGCGACACCGTCACCTTCGGGCTGCGCACCACCGAATCCGGCAGTTCGTTCAAGAAGGCCCTGCTCGACCTGCCGAAAGATGCTCGCGTGACCGGCACGCTCGTCGGCGGGGACTTCCGCCTGCCGCGCGACCCATCGGTACCGCTGCTGCTCGCCGCCGGCGGCATCGGCATCACCCCGTTCCTCAGCCAGCTCCGGGACCTCGCCGCCCGGGGTGAGACGCGCGACGTCGTCCTCGTCTACGTGGTGCGGGGCGAGCAGGAGATCGCGTTCCGCGACGAGCTGGCCGACCTCGGGGCCCGGGTGGTGCTCTTCCTGCCGTCGGGGGGCGACGTCCCGCCGCTGCCCGGCGCGTGGACCCACGCCGGGGCGGACCCGACGGCCGGCAACCTGCTGGCTGCGGTGCCGGACCTCCGCAGGCGCACGGTCCTCGTCTCGGGCTCGCCGCGGTTCATCGAAGAGTTCCGTTCGGCGGTGCGCGAGGCGGGCGTTCCACGCGTGAAGACGGACGCCTTTCTGGGCTACTGACGGCCCGGAGAGCGTCCGGCGTTTCCCCGACCCGACCCGCACCTGCTAAGCTCTACGAGTCCCTAACGGGCACGGAAACACCCGTGTCTGCCTTCGTAGCTCAGGGGATAGAGCGTCTGCCTCCGGAGCAGAAGGTCGTAGGTTCGAATCCTATCGAGGGCACCCAGACTCACGCAGAGTCCACCGCCGTCGGCCACCAGGCCGGCGGCGGTTCTGCTTTTGGTAGGCTCTCCAGCACGCGGCCCCGGGGACCGCATCGGCACCTATCGGCGGGGGAAACGTGGGGACGAAGGGCAGCCCGCGGCGCGCGGCACCGGCCGCTCCCATCGTCCTGACCGTGATCATGCTCGTGCTCGCCGTGCTTGCGGCCGGCTTCATGGGTGATTTCTCGGCGGACCCCGTCGTGGAGCCCCCGTCCGCCGTCCGGGCACCGGAGGGCGCGCCCACGCCGTCCGCCACGGGCACCCCCGAACCGTCGCCCGACGGGGAGCGCCTCGAGATCAGTGGCGACTGGGCCGTGGGGGCCCTGCTGATCCTGGGCATGGCGGTGCTCGCCCTCCTGGTGAGGTTCCTGCTGCGGTTCCGCGTGCAGCAGGCGGCCGAGGACGGCCTGCTGGAGCAGGCCGACCTGCAGCCGCAGGACCTGCCCGCGCTCGCCGCCGACGCCCTTCCCGCCTGGGCGGACGCCTCCGACGCCCTCCTGACGGAGGAGGCGGACACCTCCGACGCCGTGATCCGGTGCTGGCTCGACTTCGAGCGACTGTGCGCAGCGGACGGTGTGGGGCGGACACCGGCCCAGACGACGTCGGACTTCGCCTCCGCCGCGGCCGCCACCCTCGAACTGCCCCTCCCTCCCCTGGCGACCCTCACCCGCCTCTACCAGCGGGCCCGCTTCGGCCGGACCGGTACCGGCTGCGCGGTACCCCTGGGTCAGGACGAGCGGGAGCTCGCGATCACCTCCGTGAGGGAGCTCGCGGCGGCCCTTCCCTCACGCCGGACGGGGGCGGGCGCGCGGTGAAACGCTCGGCGTGGATCATCACCGCCGTCCTGGCCGGGCTCGCCCTCACGGCAGGGTGGTTCTTCGGACTCGACACCCGCCACGCCGTCGCGCTCGTCGGCGTGGCCATCGCGGCGGGCGTCGCGAACGGACTCCTCGAGGCCGTGGACGTCCCGCGCGCCGTCCTGCCCCCGCTGCCCGAACCCGCCCTCGGCCTCGCCGATATCCACTCGCTCGAGTTCTCGCTGGCCTCGGCGGAGCCCGGAATGCGCGCGGTCCTCGAGGTGCACGCCCTCGCGGTCACGGTGGCCGCGGCCCGGCCGGATGCGCCGCGCAGCGATGCGCTCCGCGCGTTCACCGCGCAGACCCGGCCCGTCGTGCCGGCCCCCCGCGCGCTGGGCACCATCATCGACGAACTCGAACGGCTCGTCGTCGCCCCGCCGGCAGGCGTCCCGGGACCACCGCCCGTACCCCATCAGGAGACCGCATGAGCACCGCCGATCCCGACGCGCTCGCCACCCGGGACACCGCCCCGGACACCGCTACGGACACCGCCCGGGACCTCGGACCCGAGGATGCCGCCCGCGTGGGCCGGGAGGTCCTCGACCGCACGGGCACCGTCGTGGTCGGTGCCGAGGGCCCGCTCCGGCTGGCGCTCGCGGCGGTGCTCGCCGGCGGGCACGTGCTCTTCGAGGACCTGCCCGGACTCGGCAAGACGCTCGCTGCCAAGACCCTCGCCCAGGCGCTCGGCCTCGACTTCCGGCGGCTGCAGTTCACCCCGGATCTGCTGCCGTCCGATGTCACCGGGTCCTCGATCTTCAATCCGGCGACACGCGAGTTCGAGTTCAAGCCCGGCCCGGTCTTCGCCGGGCTGTTCCTCGCCGACGAGATCAACAGGACCTCCCCCAAGACGCAGTCCGCGCTGCTGGAGGCCATGGCTGAGGCGCAGGTGTCGGTGGAGGGCACCACCCTGCCGCTGCAGCGGCCGTTCCACGTCTTTGCAACCTCGAACCCGATCGAGTTCGAGGGTACGTACCCGCTGCCCGAGGCGCAGCTGGACCGCTTCCTGGTCCGCCTCCGGTTCGGGTATCCCGGCCCCGGCGGCGAGCAGGACATCATCGCGCGGCGTATCGCGCGGCGGCGGGACGAGACCCGTGTCGCGGCGGTGACGACGGCGGACGGACTGCTGCACCTGCAGACAGCGGTGGAGGCCGTGAACGTGGACGGCGACGTCATCGACTACGCCGTGCGCCTCACAGCCGCGACACGCCGTCATCCGGACGTCGAGGTGGGCGCCTCGCCGCGCGGCTCGCAGGCACTGGTCCTCCTCGGCCGTGCCCTTGCGGTCCTGGACGGCCGCACCTTCGTCCTCCCCGAGGACGTGAAGGAGGGCGCCGTGGCGGTCCTCGCCCACCGGCTCACCCTGACGCCGTCCTCCTGGGCGCAGGGAGTGGCTGCGGAGCGGGTGGTGGGGGACGTGCTGGCCGAGGTACCCACGCCGTCGACCGCACCCCGTGGTCAGGGGTAGGGCCCAGGGCGGGACGACCGCCCCGGGTGCCGCCGTCGCCCTGGCCGCCATCCTCGCGCTGGTGTGCATCGTCGCCGGTCTCGTCTCCGGCCGCCCCGACGCCGTCGCGCTCGCGGCACCGTTCGCCCTCCTCGCCGTGGCTGCGCGCACCGTACCGCACGTCCCGGGGGGACCACCCGTGCACATCTCCGCCGACCGGCGGACGGAGGCGCGGGGCCCGCGCCTGCGCCTGCTGATCGCCCCGTCGGAGGCACCCGGCACGGCCTCCCGAGGTCTCGTCGCCACGATCCTCGCCGCGCCCGGACGCATGCCGGACGCCGTCGTCCTGAGGTCCGACGAGGAGTGCCCGCTACTGGTGGGCGGGCCGCTGTCCGGGGAGCACGACGTCCTCGCGTACGGTGCGACCCGTTTCACGGCCGATCTCACCGAGTCCTCGGCCTTCGTGGCCTGTCCGCCGGTCCGGATCGGCGTCCTCCCGCCGGTCGGCGTGCCGCTGGCGCGCCCCGTGTCACGCCGGCTCGTGGGCCTTGCCGGCACGCACGTGTCGAGGCGTCCGGGCGAGGGCGCGGAGCTGCGGTCGGTCGCACCGCTGCACCCAGGTGATGCGCTGCGGCGGATCGACTGGCGTGCCACGGCTCGCCGCTCCACCGACCAGGACAGGCTCATGGTGCGGCGCTCCTATGCCGATGCGGAGGCCTCCGTCCTCCTCGTGGTCGATCAGGCACAGGACCTGCCGGCCACGACCGCCGACTGGTTCGCCGCAGGACGTCCGCGCCTCACGGTCGGCTCCCTCCATGTCGCGCGTGCCGCCGCGACGACGGTGGCGGCGTCCTTCCTCGCCGGGGGCGACAGGGTGGGACTCGACGACCTGGGCGGCACCCGGCGTGCCCTGCGCTCCGCGGGCGGAGCCCGGCACCTCGAGCAGATCCGTGCCCGGCTCGCGGGGACGTCCGTGGTCCCGCGGCGACGCCGCCGTCGGGATCCCGTGCCACCGCCGGGTGCGGTCGTCGTCGTGTTCTCCGCCTTCCTCGATGCCGAACCGGCGCGTCTGCTGCGCCTGTGGCATGCGCAGGGCCACCTCGTGGCCGGCGTGGACTGTGTGCCGCCGCTGCAGTCGGGCGGGACGACGACGGCCCAGGCGCAGGCCGTGCGGCTGACGCTCCTCCGTCGCCGTCTGCTGCTCGAGGACCTGCGGAAAGACGGCATCCCGGTCTTCGTCGGCGCGTCGGCGGATGCCCGGCTCAAGGCACTCACGGCGGACCCGCCGAAGGCGACGGGCGGAGCACCCGCCCCCGCACCGCACGGCGCGGACCTCCTCGCCGCGAGCGGCCCGGGCCTCGACGCCGGTTTCCGGCTGCTGGCCCGCCGGGCCGGAAGGCGCGGGGCCTCTGTCGGCCGTCCTGCCGGCGCTGCACAGGCCGCCTCACGTGGCGCTGCTGAGATCACCGACCGCGCCCGCGGCGGGAGGACCTCGTGAGGCTGTCCCGTCCGGTGCACACCCCCGGCCGTGGTGCTACCGACCGCGCGGTTCCCGACCGGGGCGAGCTCGTCCCGCTGGCCGCCGTGCGGTGTGCGACGGCGCTGGTGGCCGTCCTGCTCGGTACCGTGGTCTGGAGTGGATCCTTCTGGGTCGTCCTGCCGGTCGTGGTCGCGGCGGGCGCCGCCGTGCTCCCGTCGATCGGGCTGGTGACCCTGTCCCTCCTGCTCCTCGCGGTGGCCTACGCCGTGAATGTCCCTGCCGGATCACCATGGCTCCTGGTCTTCGTGGCAGGGCTCCACGCCGTGTTCGTCCTCTACCTCCTGCTCCTGCGGCTCCCACTGCGCGGGTGGATCAGTGGAGCCGCACTGCGGGAGCTCGCGTGGTCGTTCCTCCGCATCCAGGCGGTCGCCCAGCCTGTGGCCCTGCTCGCGTTACTGCTGGGCGGCGCCGGGTCGAGTCCTGGGGTCGTCGCCGTCGGCGTGGCGGCGTTCTCCGCGTGGGCGCTCTGGCTGGTGGGACAGCACCGCGCGTAGGGCCAGTTCCGTCGTCCTGCGTGCCGGGTCAGGCGAAGAGGAGTTCAGCCCGTCGTGAGCGTCGGGTGCGAGGGTGCGCCGGACCACTTCGGTCGTCGTGCGCACGACCCGGCGTCGGTGGGCGGTCCGGCGGCATCAGCGCGTGGTCCGCCGGTATCGGCGATCGGGCGGGCCTGTCGGTTCGCCGCTCGTCGTCGCTGCTGCCCGGGAGAGGCGGGGCCGTGGAGCGGTAGGTGTGGCCGGTCGGGGTGCGGAGCTCGAGGGTGTGCGGAGTGCCGGGGTCAGGGTGGGCTCTTGCTTCCCAGCCGTCGAGTTCCTTGGTGTGGTTGCAGGCCTCGCAGAGCCCGGCGCCGTTGGCCAGGCTCGTCGGCCCGTCGTCGCGCCAGGGCACGATGTGGTCGAAGTGGCGGATCGGTGCATCACAGTACGGGGTCCGGCACAGGTCATCGCGCGCCTGGAGGAACCGGCGCTGGCCGGGGGTGAAGAGCCGGGCCCGGGAATCGGCCGCGATCAGGTCCCCGCTGCCCGGGGCGGTGTACAGGCGCCTGAGCCGGACCTGATGGTCCCGACCGGGCTGAGCTGCGTCGGCAGGGGTGAGGAGGCCCCTCGCCCAGCCGGCGGGAACGACGCCGTACCCGGGCAGCCGGGCCGGCTCACTGTCGCCCTGGAACAGGGTCCGGTCCGTCATCACCAGCTGCACCTCCACCCGCGAGAACCCTCCCGGAGTCCCGGTGGTCCGCTCGACCAGGGCGTCCGCCATCAACTGCCCCCGACTGCGCGTATCCCCCTCTGCCCGGCGGGTGTCGGCGTGCCGGGTGAGCGCCGCCAGCACTGCGACTCCCTGCGCGACCGGCAGCAGAGCGGTCAGGTACGCCATCGTGTCCGGCGCCGGCCGCAGACTCACACACCGCTCCCTGACGGCATGGCTCGCCCGGTCGGTCACCGACCTCGGGTCCCGGCGATACGCCGCCGCCCTCGCCGCCGCAATGATCTGCCGGTCCCCGGCACCGTCGAACGTGCCTGTGTCGGGGCTGAGGTCCTCATCGACCGCGCACCGGTCCGCGGCGGACAGGCACGCGGTCTCCCGCACCAGCAGCATCGCCCGCCACTCATTCACCTGCCCGGCCTCCAACGCGCCCAACGTGTGCGGCATCTCCGTCACCAGGGCCCGCGCCACCCCCAGCAAGCGGCCGCCCCGGGTCGGCGCCTCCCGGCGGGCCAGAGCCACCTGCGCGGCCACACCCCGACCCCGCTCGGAGGCAGGCACACCCGCCCGCGCCTCGGACTGACGCTCACCGACATCGAAGGAGACAGCCACCCGGGCCTGCCGAGCGGCGATCGCGGACTTCAAATTCTCCAGGACACCTAACTCATCGATCAGCTCCGGACCACCCCCACTCGTGGGAAGCGAGGCCAGCTCACTCATCAATGCGCGCAACCGCGCAGCCGGGTCGACAGCCGACGGGACATCCGCGGCCGGGAAAGCAGCCCATGAGCCGGGTGCCGATGAATTGCCGGCGGATGCGACCGGGGCCGGCGGGATGCCGACAGACCGACTGCAAGCACATGGGGCAGCGACCGGAGGAACAGCGGCAGGAGGGTCGCCAACCAGCCGGGAGAACCCACCGACGAAGGTGGCTTCGAGGGGAGCATCCGGGCTGCTGTCCATCCTGAATCATCCCGTCCGCCACCGACACTATGAGGCCGTCCACAGCCGTCGTCGGAGGGAGGGATTCCTGATAGGCGGAAGGGCTGGGTGGAGCCCTGTGCGATCGCCCGCGCGTTGTTCGATCCGGGCGGCATCGGGCCCGCTTCGACTGCCGCGCATCGCTCGCCACGAAGTCCTGAGCCGAGACCTTCCGATGGGCTGGATCGGCGTTGTAGCGTGATGGCGTGATCGTCCCCGATATCTCCCAGAACGCCGCGGCGGTCGCGGATCACTACGACGACCTCGATCCGATCTATCGTCGGGTGTGGGGTGAGCACGTCCATCACGGGCTATGGGTGACGGGGCGCGAAACGCCCACCGAGGCCGTCGAGGCACTCGTCGACACCGTCGGTGATCGGCTGCGACTCCGGCCCGGCGAGGCGTGCGTCGACATCGGCTGCGGCTATGGCTCCACCGCGCGGCTGCTCGCGGTGACGCGCGGGGTCCGCGTCACGGGCTTCACGCTGTCCGCCGAGCAGGCCCGCTACGCCGCCGAGCATCCCGTCCCCGACGTGGACATCCGTGTCCGCGACTGGCTCGCCAATGGGATGACCGATGCCTCGACCGATGCCGCATGGGCGATCGAGTCGAGCGAGCACATGGTCGACAAGCCCGGGTTCTTCGCCGAGGCGCACCGCGTGCTGGCGCCCGGCGGCCGCCTCGTCATCTGCGCATGGCTCGCCGAGACCGATGCCGGCGGTTGGAAGGTCCGCCATCTGCTCGAGCCGATCTGCAGGGAAGGGCGCCTGCCCTCGATGGGCACACGTGAGGAGTACGAGGCGATGGCCGTGGCGGCGGGCTTCACGGTCGCCGGCTATGAGGATGTCAGCCGCCGCGTCGCGCGCACCTGGACGATCAGCGCCCGTCGACTGGTGAAGGCGATCCTCGTCGATCGCGAGATCCGCCGCCTCGCACGCGGCGGCATCTCCGTCCTGATCCTCCCCCGCCTGATCCTGGCCTACCGTACCGGTGCGATGCGCTACGGGATCTTCACGCTGTCGAAGGGGCCGGAGAGCGGGACGCCCCAGGAATCCGCCACATCGAGGCAGCAGGAACCCGCCTGATCGCCTGCACGACCGTCGAACGCTTCGACCTGCTGAGCGTTGCACCCGAGCGTCCACCGCGAGCCGGCACTCGGTGTCCGCGTCATCCCGATCCCGGGGACCACGCGCGTGAGCCATGTCCGCGCCGCAGTGGCCGCAGCCGGGCTGCGCCTGTCGGCGGCCGAGCTCCGGCAACTCGGCACGGCGCACCGCTCGTCGACCTGATCCGATTGCGGACACGTCCTGTCCGCGTCCCGGCGTACCGTGGGGCCATGATCGAGACGTCGGCACGCCTGCTGCAGCTCCTCTCACTCCTCCAGCTGCGGCGCGAGTGGACCGGACCGGCCCTCGCGCAGCGCATGGACGTCACGGAGCGCACCGTCCGGCGGGACATCGGGAAACTGCGCACCCTGGGATACCCCATCAATGCCTCGCCCGGCGTGGCCGGCGGCTACCAGCTCGGCGCCGGCGCACAGCTCCCGCCACTCCTGCTCGACGACGACGAGGCACTCGCCGTCGCGATCGGCCTCACGGCCGTTACGGCGAGCCCCGTCTCCGGTGTCGGGGAGGCATCGGTGCGGGCCCTCACGAAGCTGGAGCAGGTGCTGCCGCCGCGCCTCCGCCCCCGCTTCTCGGGTCTGCGGTCGGCAGTGACCCGCATGGCGGCAGCGAGCACACCCGTGAACCCCGAGGTGCTGACGGCGTTCTCGGCAGCCATCACCGAGCGCCGCTGCGTGGCCTTCCGCTACGAACGGCACGACGGCGAGTCCTCCCGGCGTATCGTCGAGCCGTACCGCCTCGTGGACACGGGACGCCGCTGGTACCTGGTGGCGTTCGACCGCTCGCGGGAGGACTGGCGGACCTTCCGCGTGGACCGCTGCCAGAGCGTGCCGATGGCGCGTGACCGGTTCGTGCCCCGCCCCCTGCCGGCCGCGGACCTCGCCGCCTACGTCCAGGAGTCGATCACGCGCTCGCCCTACTCCTACGACGCCGTGATCAGGTTCGCCGCCCCGCTGGAGGAGCTGGAGCAGCGCGTGCCCTCGAGCACGGGGACACTCGAGGCGGACGGCGCCGACCATACGCTTCTCCGCGCCGGCTTCGACTCGCTCGACTTCCCGCTCGCCTACCTGGCCAGCTGGGACATCGACTTCGAGGTCCTCGAGCCGGCCGAGATGCGCGAGCGCGCCGTCGTCGTCGCCGACCGCCTGCGCCGGTCGGCCGGGACGCCCACCCCCGCATCCGCGGGACACGCCGTCGTGCAGGGGCCCAGCCCTCAGTGAACGCCCGCCTACGGCCTGGTGCGAGCAACTAGACTGGCAGGCAACCATGACACTGACAATCTCCTACCCCGCGGACCTCCCCGTCTCGGAACGCCGGGCAGACATCATGGCCGCTATCGCGGCCAACCAGGTCACCATCATCGCCGGCGAGACCGGGTCCGGGAAGACGACGCAGATCCCCAAGATGTGCCTCGAACTCGGCCTGGCGGAGCGCGGCCTGATCGGTCACACCCAGCCGCGCCGCCTCGCTGCGCGGACCGTCGCCGAGCGTATCGCCGAGGAGCTGCAGGTGCCGCTCGGCGAGGAGGTGGGCTACCAGGTCCGCTTCACCGGCTCCGTGGGCCGCAAGACGAAGATCAAACTGATGACGGACGGCATCCTGCTGGCCGAGATCCAGCACGACAGGATGCTGCGCAAGTACAGCACCATCATCATCGACGAGGCCCACGAGCGCAGCCTCAACATCGACTTCATCCTCGGCTACCTCCGGAGGATCCTGCCCGAGCGGCCGGATCTGAAGGTCATCATCACCTCGGCCACCATCGATCCCCAGCGTTTCGCCGCCCACTTCGCCGCCGACGCCGCCATCGAGGACACCTCCCCCGCGCCGATCATCGAGGTCTCCGGCCGCACCTACCCGGTGGAGATCCGGTACCGGTCGCTCGACCAGCCGCCGGGCGGGCTCGACGACGGCGAGGGCGGGGCGGACAGCGAACTCGAGGAGGAACGCGATCCCCTCGACGCGGTCTGCGACGCCGTCGACGAACTCTCGCTGGAGGCACCGGGCGACATCCTCGTCTTCTTCTCCGGCGAGCGCGAGATCCGCGACGCCGCGGACGCGCTGCGGGCCAGGATCCAGTCCACGACGCGCCTGCGCGGCACGGAGGTCCTCCCCCTGTTCGCGCGCCTGTCCCTCGAGGAGCAGCACCGCGTGTTCCGCCCCACGGGCAGCCACCGGCGGATCGTGCTCGCGACGAACGTCGCCGAGACCTCCCTCACGGTGCCCGGCATCAAGTACGTGATCGACACGGGCACCGCGCGCATCTCCCGTTACTCCCATCGCACCAAGGTGCAGCGCCTGCCGATCGAGCGCGTCTCGCAGGCCTCAGCGAACCAGAGGTCGGGCCGCAGCGGCCGTGTCTCCGACGGCATCGCCATCCGCCTCTACTCGGAGGAGGACTTCGAATCGCGGCGGCCGTTCACCGAGCCGGAGATCCTCCGGACGAGCCTCGCCGCCGTCATCCTGCAGATGGCCGCCATGGGCGTGACGCGCAGCCCGAAGGACATCGCGGAGTTCCCGTTCGTCGAGCCGCCCGAGACCAAGGCGATCAACGACGGCGTGGCCCTGCTGCGTGAGCTCGGCGCGCTGAAGGACGACGGCGGCCTGTCCGCCGTCGGACGCAAGCTCGCGCAGCTCCCCGTCGACCCCCGGCTCGGACGCATGATCGTCGAGGCAGGAGCCCGCGGCGCCGTGAAGGAGGTCATGGTCCTGGCGGCCGCGCTGACCATCCAGGACCCGCGGGAACGGCCCTCCGCCGACCAGCCTGCCAAGCAGCAGCAGGCGGCCGAGAAGCACAAGCGCTTCGTCGACGAGAACTCGGACTTCACGGCCTATCTCAACCTGTGGCGCTACCTGCAGGAGCGGCAGGACGAGCTCTCCTCGACGCAGTTCCGGAAACTGTGCCGCACCGAGTTCATCAACTACCTGCGCGTCCGGGAATGGCAGGACCTCTTCCAGCAGCTGCGCCAGCTCGCGAAGCCGCTCGGCATCACGCTGCCCGCGGGTCCCGTGGACCCCGTGGGCCTGCACGAGCAGATCCACGTCAGCCTGCTCTCCGGCCTGCTCGGCAACATCGGGCTCTACGACCAGCGCAAGCGCGAGTACTCGGGCGCCCGCGGGACCCGCTTCGCCGTGTTCCCCGGGTCGGCGCTGTTCAAGAAGTCGCCCGACTGGGTCATGGCCGCCGAGCTCGTCGAGACCTCTCGGCTGTGGGCGCGCGTCGTCGCCCGTATCGACCCCCTGTGGGCCGAGCAGGTGGCCCCGCACCTGGTGAAGCGCACCTACAGCGAACCGCACTGGTCCCGGAAGATGGGGTCGGTCATGGCCTACGAGAAGGTCACGCTGTACGGCGTGCCGATCGTGCCCCAGCGCCGCATCAACTACGGCCGCGTCGACCGCGAGGTGGCGCGCGAGCTCTTCATCCGCCATGCCCTCGTGGAGGGTGACTGGAAGACGCACCACACGTTCTTCAGCAGGAACCAGGCCCGGCTCGCCGAGGTGGACGAGCTCGAGAACCGGCTGCGACGGCGGGACCTGCGGGTCGACGACGAGACGCTCTTCGAGTTCTACGACCAGCGCATCGGTGCCGAGGTCGTCTCGGAGCGGCACTTCGACTCCTGGTGGAAGCAGGCCCGGCAGGAGCACTCGGACCTGCTCGACTTCGATCCGGAACAGCTCCTCAGCGAGGACGCGGCGGAGCTCGACGAGGCGGCGTTCCCGAGCACCTGGCACCAGGCGGGCTTCGACCTGCCGCTGACCTACGAGTTCTCGCCGCTGACACCGGAGGCGCACGACGGCGTCACCGTCACGATCCCGGTCCTGTTCCTCAACCAGCTCGACCCGAAGCCGTTCCGCTGGCAGATCCCGGGCCAGCGCGTGGAGCTCGTCACCGCCCTCATCAAGTCGCTGCCCAAGCAGGTGCGGAAGAACTTCGTGCCCGCGCCCGATGTCGCGCGCACCGCCGTCGCGGCCCTCGCGTCGGACTTCGACCCCGCCGAGGACGATCTCGAGGCGGCCCTCGAACTCGCGCTCCGGCGTCTGCGCGGACACGTCATCCCGTCGGGGTCGTGGAACTGGTCCGCGGTCCCCCAGCACCTGCTGATGATGTTCCGCATCGTGGACGCGGACGGTCGCGTGCTCGACGAGTCCCGCGACCTCGAGGCACTCAAGGAAGCGCTGGCGCCGGCGGTCAGCCGGGCCATCGCGCAGTCCCTCGGCGCCACCCCCGGCAGTACGCGGCCCTCGGGAGGGCCCGGGCGGGGAGGACGCGGCGGAGGCACGGGCCCTGCCGGGCGGGACGACGGACGCCCCGCCTCCGTGCGGGGAGGACGCGGCGCACCGGCAGCGGATGCACCGCGTGCGGGCGGGCACACCGGCGGGCATGCTGCCGTCGCCCCTGCCTCCCGCGGCGGACTCGCCGTCGCCGAGGCGCCCGCTGTCGCCGAGCGGACGGGCGAGAAGGCATGGGTCTTCGGCGCCATCGAGCGCGAGGTCTCCCGCACCGTCGCCGGGCACCGGATCACGGGCTTCCCGGCCGTCGTCGACGAAGGCTCCTCGGTGGGCCTGAAGGTGTTCCCCGACGCGGGCCAGCAGGCGACGGTCATGCGGGCCGGGATCATCCGGCTGCTGTCGCTGCGTATCCCGAGCCCCGCGAAGTACGTCCTGGAGCACCTGAGCAATACCGAGAAGCTCACGTTCAGCCAGAATCCGCACGGCAGCGTCGCGGAGCTGATCCGCGACTGCTCGCTGGCCGCCATCGACAAGCTCGTCCCCGAGGAGCTGCCCTGGACCGAGGAGGCCTTCGACCGGCTCTACGAGGACGTCCGGGCGGAGCTGATCGACACGGTCTTCACGGTAACGGCGACGGTCGAGAGGGTGCTGTCGAGTACCCGGCGGATCCAGAAGCAGCTGAAGGGCACCACCAGCCTCGCCCTGATCACGGCCCTCAACGACGTCCGGAGCCAGCTCGAGCACCTCGTCTACCCCGGGTTCGTCGCGGCGACGGGCTACGCCCAGCTGGCGCACCTGCCGCGGTACCTGAACGCGATCGAGATCCGGCTGGAGAAGCTGCCGACGAACGTGCAGCGTGACGGCCTCGGCACCGCGGTGATCCAGCGCCTGGAGGACGAGTACGACGACGCCGTCGCATCCCTTGCGGCCGGGCGTCACCGCCCGGCGGCCCTGAGGCGCGTGCGCTGGATGGTCGAGGAGCTGCGCGTCAGTCTGTTCGCCCAGGACCTCGGGACGGCGTACTCGGTGTCCGAGAAGCGCGTGCGGACTGCCCTGAACGAGGCGCTCGCGGCGACGCGGTAGCCCTGCCGGTCGGTGGCCTGATCGCCCCCCGGCCTGCCGGGCCGCCTACTGCGGGACGGAGGCGCCGTGTCCGGCCTCGCGCAGGGCGGTGCGCAGCGCGTCGGCTGCACCGTCCATCGCGGCGGGGTCGGGTGCGTGGTCGACGCGCTTGACGTCGAAGTCCTGCGGCGACTGCGTGGGCCAGACGTGGACGTGCAGATGGGGCACCTCGTAGCCCTCGAGGAGCACCCCCACGCGCTTCGCGCCGAACGCCGCCTCCTGGGCCCGTCCGATCGTCTGCGCGACCGCCATCACCCGGGTCAGGGTCTCCGGATCGGCCTCGAGCCAGTGCTCGATCTCCCGGCGCGGCACCACGAGCGTATGCCCGGGCGTGATGGGGGCGATGGTCAGGAACGCGACGACGTCGTCGTCCTTCCAGACGAACCGGCCCGGCACCTCTCCATCGATGATCTTCGTGAACAGGGTGGGCATGGTTCCTCCTGGGGTGGCGTCGGTCGGCGGCGTGCCGCCCGGACCGGTGGGCAGTGTTGCTCCGCCGCGCACCGAGGCGTCCGTCGGCGGCGTGCCGCCCGGACCGGTGGGCAGTGTTGCTCCGCCGCGCACCGAGGCGTCGGTCGGCGGCGTGCCGCCCGGACCGGTGGGCAGTGTTGCTCCGCCGCGCACCGAGGCGTCGGTCGGCGGCGTGCCGCCCGGACCGGTGGGCAGTGTTGCTCCGTCGCGTACCGAGGCGTCGGTCGGCGGCGTGCCGCCCGGACCGGTGGGCAGTGTTGCTCCGCCGCGCAGGGGCGGCGGCACGGGGCGTCCTGGGGTCATGCCCCGACGCTACCGCGCCGCCCGGGAACGGGCCAGCGCGCATGCCCGCGCCGGCCCGTCCTCGAGCGACCGGAGTCAGGCCCCCGTCGCGACGGGGAGGCCCTCCGTCGTGGACCACTGCGACCACGAGCCCGGGAACAGCGAGGCGTCGATCCCTGCGATGTGCAGGGCCGCGATCTCGTGGGCGGCCGTGATGCCCGAGCCGCAGTAGACCGCGACGCGGCCGCGGTCGGCACCGAGGGCGCCGAAGCGTCGCCGGAGCTCGTCGGCGGGCCGGAAGCGCCGGTCCTCCCCGAGGTTGTCCGCCGTGGGCGCGCTGATCGCGCCGGGGATGTGGCCGGCCCTGGGGTCCACGGGCTCCTGCTCGCCCCGGAACCGTTCGCCTGCGCGCGCGTCGAGCAGGACGTCGGCCACCGACCCGTCGAGGAGGTCCGGGGCCGAGACGACGGGCATGTGCCCTGGGGCGAGGCGGACGGAGCCGACGCAGTGGCGCTCCTCCCCCCGCTCGACGTCGAAGCCCGCGGCGCGCCAGGCCGTCAGTCCGCCGTCGAGCAGGCTGACGGACGCGAAGCCCGCATCCCGCAGGAGCCACCAGAGGCGGGCTGCGGCGAGGTTGCCGGAGTCGTCGTAGGCGACCACGGTGTCGCCGTCGTTGAGTCCCCATTGCCGGGCCGCTTCCTGCAGGGTGTCTGCCGACGGCAGCGGGTGGCGGCCCCGACCCGGTCCGCCGGGCGAGCACAGCTGGGTCTCCATGTCCACGTACACGGCGCCGGGTATGTGGGCTGCGCGGTAGTGCTCGTGGCCGTGGGGGTCGCCCAGGGACCAGCGCACATCGAGCAGGATCGTCTGCGCGCCGGAGGTCATCCGGTCCTGCAGTTCCTGCACATCCATCAGAGTCTTCATCGAGATCTCCTGTCGGAACGGGCGGCCGGACAGCGGCGGTGACCGCGGCCGGCCCTGATGCAGGCCAGTCCACCACACGGTGGACCGCGCACCAACCCGTCAGAGCTCGATGCTCGCCCGGACGTCCAGGTGGCGGAAAGTGGTCCCGTAGCGCCCTCCGAGCCGCGTGACGTGACCCTCGACCATGCGGAGCCCCGTCTCGTTCAGCAGGGCGTCATGGATCTGGAACGCGCGGGGTGCGCGCACCGACGCCACGAAGTCGACGACCTCCGCGAGTTTCGACCAGGGCGCGTGCACGGGTACGAGCAGCGTCCCGACGTCGATGCCGTCCGGCACGATGAACGAGTCGCCGGGGTGGTAGACGGCTCCCCCGACGAGGAACCCCACGTTCGCGACCAGCGGGATGAGCGGGTGGATCAGGGCGTGCTGACCGCCGAACGTCCGGACGTCGAAGCCCGCTGCGGAGAATTCCTCGCCGCCGGCCACCGCGTGGATGCGGTCACCCGCGGCGTCCCCGAGGGCGCGGGTCACGGCGTCCGCGACGCCCTGCGGAGCCCAGAGCCCGGCCGCCCCGTCCGCGGCGAGCACGGCGACCACCCGGTCGACGTCGATGTGGTCGGCGTGCTCGTGCGTGACGAGGACTGCCGCAGCGCCCGCGAGGGCCTCCTCGACCTCCGAGAAGGAGCCCGGGTCGATGACGAGGACGGAGCCGTCCTGCTCGAGACGCACGCACGAGTGCGTGAACTTGGTCAGCAGCATGCGCCCAGACTACCCGCGGCTCCACTGATAATCTTGACTCTGGTTCAGGGCATCTCTCGTGCCCGCGGGAAGGTAGGACATGACGCCCGAGGCGACATCCGAAGCAGCGCCGTCGGCAGGAGCGGGCGGGGCGCAGCGTGTCACGCGCCAGCGCCGGGCCGTCAGTGCCGCCCTCGACGACCTCGTCGATTTCGTCAGCACGCAGGAACTCCATCGGCTGCTCCAGGATCGCGGCGAGTCGGTCTCCCTCGCCACGACGTACCGGATCCTGCAGTCCATGGCCGACGACGGACTCGTCGACGTGCTGCGCAGCGGCGACAACGAGGCCGTCTACCGTCGCTGTGCCGTCGAGCACCACCACCATCACCTGCTGTGCAGGAATTGCGGCAGGGCCGTCGAGATCGAGGCTCCCGCCGTCGAGCAGTGGGCAGCACGCATAGCCGCGGACCACGGCTTCACCGACACGGCCCACACCGTCGAGATCCACGGGCTGTGCCCTGAGTGCTCGGCACTCCGCGCACGCCCCTGAGAAGCCGCGCGGCGCACCATACCCCATGCGGAACCCTCCCGGACACCGCTCCGCCCCCCGGGGACCACCGATCTCCTCGGGCTACGCTGGGACCATGCCTTCCGACCGCTCCGTCCCTGCTGCGTCGGTCCCGACCGCGGCCGGTTCCGACGCGGGAATCCCGGATCGGGGTAGCCCTGACATGGTCGGCCCCGGTGACGAACACCTCGAGGCCCTGACCGACGCGTTGCGACGCTACCGGAATGCGGAGATCGCCATGCGCGGCCGCAGCAGGGATTCGATGCACCTCGGGCGCTCGGACATGACAGCCCTGCGCCTCCTGCTCCAGGCGGGACAGACGGGACGGCCCCTCAGCCCGGCCGTGCTCGCCCGGGAACTCGGTATCTCGACGGCGGCCACGACGGTGCTGGTGGATCGCCTGACGAAGAGCGGACACGCGGAGCGCCGACCGAGCCCCACCGACAGGCGGGGCGTCGAGATCTGGCCCACGGCCACGACCGACGACGAGGTCCGAGCGACCATGGGGGCGATGCATGAGCGCATGATGTCCGTCGTCTCGGTGCTCTCGCCCGAGGAGAGCGGCACGATCCACCGGTTCCTGGGCTCCCTGGGGCTCGCGGTGTCCGGACTCGACTTCCCGGCTCCCGCTCCCCCCGACGGCGCCTGACCGGTTCTCCCGGCGCGGGAGACGGCGGGTACGGGCGAATAGCTAGGAGCATTGGCTACTAGATGCTCTAGGGTGTAGTCATGACCTCCTCGGACGCGCAGCAGGGTGCCGGCTACTGGTACCCGCCGGCGGCCCAGGACGCGTCCGGCCGCACGGCCACCGGCGTGGACGTCCTCAATGCGCTCAGGGCGTACCGCACCCTGGAGAGCAGCCTGCGCCGGACCCTCAGCCGGCGGCTCGGCATCAACGAGACGGACCTGGGCGCCCTGCGCCACCTGCTCGCCGTCTGGCACGGGGACGAGGGCGCGAGCCCCAAGGAGCTCGCGCTGGCCCTCGGCATCTCGAGCGCCTCGACGACCCTCGTGATCGACAGGCTCGAGAAGGCCGGCTTCGTCCGTCGCCGCCGCCACCCCGTGGACCGCCGTGCCGTCATCCTCGAACCCGGTGACCGCGCCACGGACGAGTTCCGCACCGCCTTCGACGTCGAGAAGCGCGGCGTCCTGGCCGCGGCGGAAGGACTGACGATCGCGGAGACCGAGACGGTCACGCGCTTCCTGCACACCATGGAGCAGGCCATCGCCGACGCCGTCGACGCGTCGGACGGCTCCCCCGAGCCCTAGCCCCGCGCGCCTGCCACGAGCCCCGTCGGGCCCGCGGTGCCGACTTCCCGCGATCTGCCCGCCGTACGACGGGAGCCGACCAGGCGGCATGCCAGGTAGATCACGAAGGAGATCGTCGTGACGTACGGGCTGATCGGGATGCGGCCGCCCAAAGCGAGGAGGATGCCGCCCACCACCGACGTGCACGCGAACACGACGCTGAGGAGGACCACGAGCCCGGGTGCCGAGGTCACCTTCAGGGCCGCCGCCGCCGGGGTGATGAGCAGGGCGAGCACGAGGAGGGCGCCGACGACCTGGATGGACAGCGCCACCGAGATCCCCAGCAGGACCATGAACAGGATCGAGAGCCCGCGGACCGGGACGCCGCGCGCCGCGGCGAGGTCGGGATCGGCACTCGCGAAGGTGAGCGGACGCCAGATCGCCACCAGCGCGACGATGACCACCGCTGCACACCCCACCAGCAGGTTCAGCTGCACGTCGTCGACCGAGACGATCTGCCCGGTGAGGAGACCGAACTTGTTGGCCGCGCGCCCCTCGTAGAGCGCGAGGAAGAGGATCCCGAGGCCGAGGCCGAAGGGCATGACCACGCCGATGATCGAGTTGTGGTCGCGGGCACGGATCCCCATGACCCCCAGGACGAGCGCCGCGAGCACGGAACCCACGAGCGAGCCCGCGACCACGTTGGCCCCGACGAGCAGTGCGAACGCGGCCCCGGCGAAGGAGAGCTCGGCGATACCGTGCACCGCGAAGGCGAGGTCGCGCATCATGACGAAGGTACCGATGAGTCCGCCCAGCAGGCCGAGCACCGCCCCGGCGATCAGCGAGTTCCGGACGAGGGGCAGCAGCTGGGCGTAGTTGTCGAAGGTGAAGATGGCACCCAGGACCTCGGAGAAGTCCATGGTCAGGCGCTCTCGTGGTGGTGGGTCGTCGCATCGGGCAGGCCGACGACGACGATCCGTCCGTTGCTGGAGAAGACCTCGACGGGACTGTCGTAGAGATCGGAGAGCACCTCGCTCGTCATGACGTCGGCGGGTGTCCCGACGCGGAACCTGCCGTCGGCGAGGTAGAGGACCCGGTCCACGTACTCGATGACGGGGTTGATCTCGTGGGTCACGAAGACCACCGCGCTGTTCCGATCGTGGCACTGCCGGTTGATGAGCGAGCTCACCGCCTGCTGGTGGTTCAGGTCGAGCGACAGCAGCGGTTCGTCGCAGAGGAGGACGGACGGGTCGGTGGCCAGCGCCTGCGCGGCGCGCAGGCGCTGCTGCTCGCCGCCCGAGAGGAGACCCACGGGGGCATCCGCGTACGACTCGGCGCCGACGTCGCGCAGGAGCCCGTCCACCCGCTCGCGGTAGGAACCGCTGCGCAGCCTCAGGCCCCAGCGGTGGCCGTCCACGCCGAGCCCCACCAGGTCGCGGGCGCGGAGCGGCGTCTCGGGCGGGAACGACTTCTGCTGCGGGATGTAGCCGAGGCTCCGGCTGCCGCGCGTGATGGGGTGGCCGCCGATCGTCGCCGTGCCGGCGTCGAGCGGCAGCAGGCCGAGCAGGACCTTGAGGAAGCTCGTCTTGCCCGATCCGTTCGGACCGAGCACGGCGAAGAACTCACCGGGCATGATGTCGAGGTCCAGCCCCTCCCACAGGGTGCGCGGGCCGAAGGACAGCGCTGCGCCCCGCAGGCTGATCGCCGGAACCGCCGCCCCGTCCGGGGAGAGGGTGGAGCGGGACGTCGTCGAGGTCATGCGGTGCGGCTTCCAGTCGGTCGTGGGGGTCGTGCCGGGCCGGATTCCGGGGCCGGACGCCGACGTCGCGCCGGACCTCAGGATCCCAGCGCGGCCTCGATGCTATCCGTGTTGGCCGCCATCCAGGAAACGTAGTCCTCCCCCTCGGGCAGGGTCTCGGTGAAATCGAGGACGGGGAGGTCGGCCTCCTCGGCGGCCGACCGCACGGCCTCGGTCTGCGATCCTTCGGTCTGGCCGTTGTAGGCCAGGAAGTCGAGGGTCCCGCCCGAGACGAGCACCTTCATCTCCTCGAGGACCGCGACGGGGACCTCGGACTCCTCCTCGATGGCCTCGGTGAACTCCTCGGGGGTCGCGTTGTGGAGGCCTGCGGCTTCGAGCAGGTAGACGGGGACGGGCTCCGTCACGGCCACGTCGCCGCCCTGCCCGCCGGAGGCCAGCGCCCCCAGGCGGTCCTGCAGGGCCTGCAGTTCCGCGGTGAAGGCGTCGGCCCGCTCCTGGTACCCCTCGGCGTTCGCCTCGTCCAGCCGGCCGAGCTCCCCCGCGATGGCGTCCGCGAGGGTCATCATGGCCGGCAGGTCGTACCAGACATGCTCGTTGAAGGAGCCGTGGGCGTGGCCCTCCTCGTCGGCATGCCCACCTGCGGGGTCCTCGGCCTCCTCGGACGCGTCGGCCTCCTGGAGGCCGGAGAGCTCGACGGCGCTGAGCACCGTCCCGACCCCGGTCTCCTCGGCGAGGCGACGGAGGAAGGGGTCGTAGCCTCCCCCGTTCTCGATGACGAGGTCCGCCTCGGAGACGGACAGCTTGTCCTGCACCGTGGCCTCGTACGAGTGGGGGTCCTGGCTGAGGCTGTCGACGATCGGCGTCACCTCGACGTCATCGCCGCCCACGACGGAGGCGATGTCCCCGTACACGTTGGTCGCGGTGACGACCGTCAGGCCACCCTCGGCAGCCGCGCCCTCCGAGCCCGCTGCGGACCCGTCGCCGCACGCGGCGAGGCCGACGGCGGACGCCGCCAGGAGCGCGGGTACGGCGAGACGGTGGGACAGGCGCATGGGGACCTCGATCAGGCTAATGAGAACTGTTTACGTTAGGGGATCGAGCATAGCCCAAACGCGAATGGTTCGCATTCCTACCGGCGCGAGGTCGCCCGTCAACGTACCGGGGCCTCGCCGCCGACACCCCCGCCGGTCCGCCGCACGCCCTGGTTCTGCGTGGCGTCACGGATCTCGCCGATGAGCTGTTCGATCACGTCCTCGAGGAACAGCACACCCCGGGTGGAACCGTCGGGCCCGAGGACGCGCGCCAGATGCGACCCCGTCCGCTGCATCACGGCGAGGGCATCCTCGATCTCGTCCCCGAGCGACAGGTTCACGAGCGTGCGCACCTTGTTCTCCGTGATGGGCCTCCGGTACATGGCCTGCGGCATGGACATGACGTCCTTCAGGTGCATGTACCCGGTCAGGTTCCCCGAATCGTCGACCATCACGAACCGGGAGAACCCGGTGCGGCCGACGGCCCGTTCGAAGTCCTCCGGCGTCGCATCGGTCCGGACGGTGACGAGCTCGCCGAGGGGGATCATCGTCGTCTCGGCCGTCTGGCCGGAGAACTCGAGGGCGCTCGTGATCAGGCCCGACTCGTCGTCCACCAGCCCACTCCTCGTCGACTCCTCGACGATGGACTGCACCTCCTCGAGCGTGTAGGTCGAGGACACCTCGTCCTTCGGCTCCACCTTCAGGGCGCGGAGGATGTGGTTGGCGGCCCAGTTCAGCGTGGAGATGACCGGGTTGACGACCCGCGCGACCATCACGAGCGGCGGGGCCAGGAGGAGCGCCGCCTTGTCGGCCACGGAGACCGAGATGTTCTTGGGCACCATCTCCCCGAAGGTCACGTGCAGGAAGGTCACCAGGACCAGGGCCAGGGCGAACGCGACACCGTCCGCGAGCCCCTCGGGGATGCCGACGGCCTCGAACGGCACGACGAACAGGTGGTGGATCGCGGGCTCGGCCACCTGCAGGATCAGCAGGGAGCAGACCGTGATGCCGAGCTGCGAGCAGGCGAGCATCAGGGACACGTGCTCCATGGCCCAGATGGTGGTCCGCGCCCGTTTCGACCCGGCCTCCGCCAGGGGCTCGATCTGGCTGCGGCGCGCCGACATGATCGCGAACTCCGAGCCGACGAAGAAGGCGTTGCCCATCAGGAGGACGACGAGCCAGGCGATTCCTGCCCAGTCGTTCATCGGTTGTCCTTCCGTACTGCGGTGCTGCCGGCGAGGACCGGACGGGCGGTCGGCCGGGGAACGGTGTGGTGCTGGCCGGTGCCCTGGGGCACCGACTGGTGCTCGGGTACGACCATGTCGTCGTGCCCTTCCTCGCCGGCGGGAATCGGTGCCGGCCGGAAGTGGACGCGGTCGATACGCCGTCCGTCCATGCGTTCCACGGTGAGGGTCCCCGCGGGGACCTCGACCTGGTCGCCCGGCGCCGCGACTCGGCCGAGCTCGGCCATGATGAATCCGGCCACGGTCTCGTACCCGGACTCGTCGGGGACGACGAGGCCGGGGATCTGCATCGTGACCTCGTCGGGCCGCAGGAGGCCGGGGAAGAACCAGTCCCCTGCCGCGCTCTGCAGCACGCCGGGCTTCAGCTTGTCGTGCTCGTCCTTGACCTCGCCGACGATCTCCTCCACGAGGTCCTCGAGCGTGGCGACGCCGGCCGTGCCCCCGTACTCGTCCAGGACGACGGCGAGCTGGAGGTTCGCCTCCCGGAGCTCACTGAGGAGCGAGTCGAGGTGCACGGTCTCGGGCACGCGCAGGACCTCGGTCATGATGGTCCCGGCGGGGAGTTCGGCGCGCTTGTGCCGCGGGACCGCCACGGCCTTCTTGACGTGCACGACGCCGCGTATGTCGTCGGCGGAGTCGCCGATCAGCGGGAACCGGGAGTAGCCCGTGCGGCGCGCCGCCTCGACGACGTCCGCCACGGTCTGGTCGGAGTCGATGACCTCCATGCGGATCCGCGGTGTCATGACGTCGGCAGCCGTGCGATCGGAGAAGCTGAAGGTGCGGGCCAGGAAGTTGGCCGTGCCCTGATCGAGGGTGCCCATCTCGGCGGAGCGGCGTACGAGCGACGAGAGCTCCGACGGTGTCCTCGCGCCCGAGATCTCCTCCTTCGCCTCGAGGCCGAAGATGTTGAGGATCCGGTTCGAGAAGCCGTTCAGCACGATGATGGCCGGCTTGAAGACGGCGGTGAAGACGAGCTGCGGGCGGGCGAGCGTCCGGCCCACCCGGAAGGGCAGTGCGATGGAGAGGTTCTTCGGGACGAGTTCGCCGATGAGCATCGAGAGCAGGGTCGCCAGGACCATCGCGAGGATGATCGACGTGGAGGCGGCCAGCGCCTCCGACAGGCCGAGGCCCGCGAGGGGCGCCTCGAGCAGCCGCCCGACGGAAGGCTCCATGACGTAACCGGTGAGCAGGGTCGTCAGGGTGATACCGAGCTGGCAGCTCGACAGCTGGGTGGAGAGCGACTTCAGGCAGCGCAGCAGCGGCTCGGCCCTCGTGTCGCCCTCGTCCACGGCGCGCTGCACGTAGGTCTGGTCGAGCGCGACGAGCGCGAACTCGACGGCCACGAAGAACCCCGTGCCGAGGACGAGGAGCAGGCCGACGGCCAGGAGGATCCACTCCACCGCTACCTCCCCTCCCCGATCGACGCGGGTCGGGAATGCAGCGGTCCGCGTCTGAGGGGGTCCGCCGCGTCGGCCGGGAGGGGGGCTGCGTCCTGGTCGGACCCGGCATCGGCCGGGCGCTCCGCATCGGTTCCGGGCAGCAGATGGGCAAGAGGAGAGGGGATGCCGGCATCGAGCCGGCCCCTAGAAGGACTGTCCATAAGGATCCCCAGTTTACCGGCTCGGACACACCTGTGCCCGAGGACTTTCTCCGCGGGCGGAACCGCGCCCGAGCGGGAGCGCCTACCAGCTCTGCTGGAGCGGCCGCCCCTCCTCGTACCCGGCCGCCGACTGCACGCCGACGACGGCCCGCTCGCGGAACTCGGCCAGCGAGGCCGCGCCCGCGTAGGTCATGGAGCTGCGGACGCCGGCGGTGATCAGGTCGACGAGGTCCTCCACGCCCGGGCGGGCCGGGTCGAGATACATCTTCGACGTGGAGATGCCCTCCTCGAAGAGGCCCTTGCGTGCACGGGCGAAGACGTCGTCGCGCCGCGTGCGGTTCTGCACGGCGCGCGCCGACGCCATGCCGAAGCTCTCCTTGTAGCGGCGTCCGTCGCTGTCGGCCTGCAGGTCGCCCGGGCTCTCGTAGGTCCCGGCGAACCAGGACCCGATCATGACCTGGCTCGCGCCCGCGGCGAGCGCGAGGGCCACATCGCGCGGGTACCGGACGCCGCCGTCGGCCCACACATGGGCGCCGAGCTCGGCCGCTGCCTGCGCGCACTCGTGCACGGCGGAGAACTGCGGGCGACCCACGGCGGTCATCATGCGCGTGGTGCACATGGCGCCGGGTCCCACGCCGACCTTGACGATGGAGGCGCCGGCCGCGACGAGGTCGCGGACGCCGTCGGCGCTGACGACGTTGCCGGCGACGATCGGGACCCGGGGGTCGAGGCCCCGGACGACGGCCAGCGCGTCCAGCATCTTCCGCTGGTGGCCGTGGGCGGTGTCGACGACGAGGACGTCGACACCGGCGTCGAGCAGGGCGCCGGCCTTCGCCTCGACGTCCCCGTTGATGCCGACCGCCGCGGCGACGCGGAGCCTGCCCGCGGCGTCGACCGCCGGCTCGTAGATCGTGGAGCGGAGCGCGCCCGTCCGGGTGATGACCCCCTGCAGCACGCCGTCCCGCACCACGGGCGCGAGGGCGATGCGGGCCCCGTCGAGGTCCTCGAAGGCCTTCTGCAGTGCGGCGGCCGGGTCGGCGTCGAAGAGCTCCGCCTCGAACGGCGCGGGCGCGGCTCGCATGACGGACTCGAGCGAGGCGAAGCGGTCAACCTCCTCGCAGTCGGCCGCGTTCACCACGCCCACGCAGGCGCCGCCGTCGTCGACGACGAGGATCGCGCCGTGCGCGCGCTTGTGCATCAGGTGGAGGGCGTCGATCACCGTATTGCCCGGGTGGAGCTTGAGCGGCGTCTCGAAGACGGGGTGGCGGTCCTTCACCCACGAGGTGACCTCGGCGATCACCTCGACCGGCACGTCCTGCGGCAGGACGCCGATGCCCCCGCGCCGCGCCATGGTCTCCACCATGCGCCGGCCGGTGACCGCCGTCATGTTCGCGACGACCAGCGGGATGGTGGTGCCCGTCCCGTCGTCGGACGACAGGTCCACGTCGAAGCGGGAGATGACCTCGGAGGCGCTCGGGACGAGGAAGACGTCCGAGTAGGTGAGGTCGGTGGTAGGCGGAGTGATGAAGCGCACGGTTCTCCCTGCGTCGACGGCCGGACGGGCAGCCGGATGGACAGCCGCGAAGAGTCTAGTGCGTCGCCTGCCGAGGGGCACACCGCCCGGCCGCGCGGAGTATCGCACGGCGGCGCCCCGCACGGCACGCCTGATTGGCCGTTGCCTACTCCTGTCACTACACTTGGACAGGGTTCAGACGCGGCTTCCGGCCCGTCGTGCCGCCCGCACCGCGCTCAGGGCAACTTACGGAAGAGGCGTATACCAAGTGCCAGAACAAACCAGCCATCGCCTGCCTGAAGAATTCGGCGGGAACGAGTGGCTTGTTGATGAACTCTACGAGCAGTTCCAGCGGGACCGACACTCGGTCGACAAAAAGTGGTGGGAGCTGTTCGAATCGTTCGACGCGGAGAAGCCGCCGGCCGAGAACGGACGCGGCGCAGCCGGGACGACGGACCGGCCCACCGGTGCTGTCGCGACTCCCGCCGCCCCGCCCGCGGCTCCCGGCAGCAACGGCACGTCCGTGGCGTCGCCGACTCCCCCGACGAAGGAACTGCCGGTCGTGAAGGCCGAGGCCGCCGCGCCGAAGGCATCGGGTGAGAGCCCGGCCAGCACCCAGCAGAACGGCAAGCCCCCCGTGGCGAAGGAGCCGGCGAAGAAGCCGGAGGACAAGCCCGCCGCCAAGCCCATCCCGGCACAGCTGCCCGCCTCGGACCGCAACGCCGAGATGGAGGAGAACAGGGTCAGCGTGCTGCGCGGCCCGGCCAAGGCCATCTCCACCAACATGGAAGCCAGCCTGAGCGTCCCGACCGCGACCAGCGTCCGCGCCATCCCGGCCAAGCTGCTCATCGACAACCGCGTGGTCATCAACAGCAACCTGGCACGCGCCCGCGGCGGCAAGGTCTCCTTCACGCACCTCATCGGCTACGCGATCATCCGGGCCCTCGCCCAGTTCCCGTCGCAGAACGTCTACTACGACGTCGTCGACGGCAAGCCCTCCGCGATCCAGCCGGCCCACGTCAACTTCGGCCTCGCGATCGACATGCCGAAGCCCGACGGCACGCGGTCCCTCGTGGTGCCGAACATCAAGAAGGCCGAGACGATGAACTTCTCGGAGTTCTGGCACGCCTACGAGGACCTCGTGAAGAAGGCCCGCGCCGGCAAGCTCGGCGCGGACGACTACGCCGGCACCACGGTCTCCCTCACGAACCCGGGCGGCATCGGCACGGTCCACTCCGTGCCCCGCCTCTCCAAGGGCCAGGCATGCATCATCGGCGCCGGCGCCCTCGAGTACCCCGCGGAGTTCCAGGGCTCGAGCGAGAAGACCCTCGCCAAGCATGCGATCAGCAAGACCATCACCTTGACCTCCACCTACGACCACCGCGTCATCCAGGGTGCCGGCAGCGGCGAGTTCCTGCGGATCATCCACCAGCTGCTGCTGGGCGAGCAGGGCTTCTACGACGAGATCTTCGAATCGCTGAGGATCCCCTACGAGCCCGTGCGCTGGAGCGCCGACATCCAGGTCGATCCGGTGGACCAGATCAACAAGGTCGCCAGGATCCAGCAGCTCATCCATGCCTACCGCGTCCGCGGTCACCTCATGGCGGACACCAACCCGCTGGAGTACGTCCAGCGCAAGCATGCCGACCTCGACATCCGCACGCACGGGCTCACCCTCTGGGACCTCGACCGCGAATGGCCCACCGGCGGCTTCGGCGGCCAGCCGATGCTCAAGTTCCGCGACATGCTCGGCGTCCTCCGCGACGCCTACTGCCGCACCACCGGCATTGAGTACATGCACCTCCAGGACCCCGTGGAACGCCAGTGGTTCCAGGACGAGCTGGAGCACCCCTACTCCAAGCCGAGCCGCGAGGAGCAGCTGCGCATCCTGCACAAGCTGAATTCCGCCGAGGCCTTCGAGACCTTCCTGCAGACGAAGTTCGTGGGCCAGAAGCGCTTCTCCCTCGAGGGCGGCGAGTCCCTGATCCCGCTGCTCGACGCCGTGATCTCGGGTGCCGCCGACGACGGCCTCGACGAGGTCGCGATCGGCATGGCCCACCGTGGCCGGTTGAACGTGCTCACCAACATCGCCGGCAAGACCTACGCCCAGGTGTTCCGCGAGTTCGAGGGAACGCAGGATCCCCGCTCCGTGCAGGGCTCCGGCGACGTCAAGTACCACCTCGGCACCGAGGGCACCTTCACGTCCGATGCCGGCAACGACACGAAGGTCTACCTCGCGGCCAACCCGTCCCACCTCGAAGCCGTCGATCCCGTGCTCGAGGGCATCGTCCGCGCCAAGCAGGACCTCCTGGACCAGCGCGACACCTTCCCCGTGCTGCCGATCCTCATCCACGGCGATGCCGCCTTCGCCGGCCAGGGCGTCGTGGCGGAGACCATGAACCTCTCCCAGCTGCGGGGATACCGTACCGGCGGCACCATCCACGTCATCGTGAACAACCAGGTGGGCTTCACCACCAGCCCCACGTCGTCGCGCTCCTCGGTGTACTCCACCGACGTCGCGAAGATGGTCCAGGCACCGGTGTTCCACGTCAACGGCGACGACCCGGAGGCCGTCGTCCGCGTGGCCCAGATGGCGTACCAGTTCCGCCAGCGGTTCAACAAGGACGTCGTCATCGACATGGTCTGCTACCGCCGACGCGGCCACAACGAGGGCGACGACCCCTCGATGACGCAGCCCATGATGTACAACCTCATCGAGGCGAAGCGCTCGGTCAGGAAGCTCTACACCGAGGCCCTGATCGGCCGCGGCGACATTACGCAGGAGGAGGCCGAGCAGGCCCTGCGCGACTACCAGGAGCGCCTGGAGCGCGTCTTCGCCGAGACGCACGCGGCGCAGACCTCGCCGATCCCCGTCGTCACGAAGGACCCGCAGGCGGTGTCCGACCTCGAGCGCCCCTACGCGCAGCAGGCGGACGGCGGCGACGGCGAGGCGCCGCAGACGGCGATCAGCGCGGAGACCCTCGCGCACATCGGGGCGGCGCACACCTCGATCCCCGAGGGCTTCACCGTGCACCCGAAGCTCAAGGCCCTGCTCGACAAGCGCGAGCAGATGTCCCGTGAGGGCGGCATCGACTGGGGCTTCGGCGAGATCGCCGCCTTCGGCTCCCTCCTCATGGAGGGTGTGCCCGTGCGGCTCGCCGGCCAGGACTCGCGGCGCGGCACCTTCGTGCAGCGCCACGCGGTGTTCCACGACCGGGCGACCGGCCACGAGTGGCTGCCGCTCGACGACCTCAGCCCGGACCAGGCCCGGTTCTGGGTCTACGACTCGCTGCTCAGCGAATACGCCGCCATGGGCTTCGAGTACGGCTACTCGGTGGAGCGCCCGGACGCGCTCGTGATCTGGGAGGCGCAGTTCGGTGACTTCGTCAATGGTGCGCAGACCATCATCGACGAGTTCATCAGTTCCGCGGAGCAGAAGTGGGGACAGCGCTCCTCGCTGGTGCTGATGCTGCCCCACGGCTACGAGGGCCAGGGCCCGGACCACTCCTCGGCGAGGATCGAGCGCTTCCTGCAGATGTGCGCGGAGAAGAACATGGTCGTCGCCAATCCGAGTTCGGCCGCGTCCCACTTCCACCTCCTGCGCCGGCACGCCTACAACCGGCCGCGGAAGCCGCTCGTCATCTTCACCCCGAAGCAGCTCCTGCGCCTGAAGGCCGCGGCGAGCCCCGTGGAGGAGTTCACGCAGGGCACCTTCCGTCCCGTCATCCCGGACACGCTCGAGACGCCGGGGAACGAGGTCGAGCGCGTGATCCTCGTGTCGGGACGGCTGTACTACGACCTCCTGGCGGCACGCCAGAAGCTCGACGACGGACGGACCGCGATCGTGCGCGTGGAGCAGCTGTACCCGCTCCCCGTCGACGAGATCACGTCCGCCCTCGCCGCCTACGCCGGCGCGGAGATCGTCTGGGCGCAGGACGAGCCGGCCAACCAGGGGCCGTGGCCGTTCATCGGTCTCAACCTGCCGCAGGAACTCGACCGGAGCATCCGCCTGGCATCGCGTCCGGCCTCGGCCTCGACGGCCACGGGATCCGCGAAGAACCACGCAGTGGAGCAGGAACTCCTCATCAAGAAGGCCTTCGGCCGGCAATAGTAAGCTCTCAGTATGATGTCGGGTGGGGCCACAGGCCCCACCCCATGTCTTTAAGGGCACGAAGAGGCGTGAGCCGCTCGCGGCCGCCCTGCTCCATCCGACGACCAGCACACCGAGGGACCAGTGGAACAACGCAGAATCCGGCTAGCAGCAGTGGGCGACGAACTCCTCGCGGGGCTCGGTGATCCCCGCGCACTCGGGTGGTTCGGACGCGTGATGGCCCGGACACGACCGGACAACGCATCGGTGGAGGCCTACAGCCTCCCGGCTCCCGGCGAGGGGACCGAGGCCCTCGCCAACCGCTGGCTGCAGGAGGTCGGCCGCCGGTTCGACGGCGGCTTCGAGAACCGCCTCGTGATCGGTCTCTCGGACCGGGACCTCGACCTCGAGCTGTCCACGGCGAGGAGCCGCCTCAACCTCGCGAACATCCTCGACGGCGCCTCGCAGATGAGCGTGAAAGTGCTCGTCGTCGGCCCTCCCCCCGGCCTCGACGCCGAGCGCAACCGCCGGCTCGCCGATCTCTCGGCCGCCTTCGGGGACGTCACGACACGCCGCAAGCACGTCTTCGTCGACACCTTCACCCCCCTGCTCGCGCACGAGCAGTGGCGCCACGACCTCGCCTCCAACGGCGGCACCCCGGGCCAGGCCGGCTACGGCCTCGTGGCCTGGCTCGTCCTCCACCGCGGATGGTTCCAGTGGCTGGAAGTACCGGCGCCAGAATAAGGCACCGGACGCAGGCCGAGCCCCGGGGACACGCTGTCCCCGGGGCTTTTCCATTGCCCGGAGACCTTATATTTCCCGGAGGTAACAAATGGGTTATCAATGGTTCACTGAGTGTCCGGAGGCAACGATCCTTCGCTATGCTGTCCGAGTGTGATTGCCGTCACTGCAGCAATCCGCCTCGTGGGGCGCCCCTTCGTCCCTCGCGCCAAGCACAGTAAGGACTATTCAATGCGTAATAAGCGCACTACGACGCTCGCCGCACTGTCCATCGGAACGCTCATGCTGAGCGCCTGTGGATCGGCGGGCGGAACGGCCGAGACCCCTGCATCGGAAGGTGCCGCGGAGAACCTGGCGACGACGATCAACATCGCGATCAGCCAGGCGCCCACGGGTTACAACGGCAACACCGCGGCCACGAACTCCGTGTACAACGGCTACGTGGACAACCTGACCTCGGGAGGCTTCGCGGCCTTCACGGCAGCCGGGGAACTGGAGCCCAACACGGACTTCGGCACCTACGAGAAGACCAGCGACGACCCGCTCACGATCAAGTACACCATCGACGAAGATGCTGTCTGGTCCGACGGCGTGCCGATCGACTACGACGACGTCCTGCTCAGCTGGGCCGCACTGTCCGGCACGCACCCGAGCGGCGAGAAGGACCCCGAGACGGGTGCCGAGTCGGATCTCTTCCTGGCGGCCTCCACCAACGGCTTCGCCCAGACGAAGATGATCGAGGGCGAGCCGGGCGACAAGGAGTTCGAGCTCGTGTTCAACGAGCCCTACGCCGACTGGGAAGCGCTCCTCACCCCCGGAACCATCATGCCCGCGCACATCGCCGCGGAGCAGGCGGGACTCTCCCCCGAGGGCGACGGCGCCGAACTCGTCGAGGCCGTCCAGGCCACCGACATCGCCGCCCTGAAGCCTGTCGCCGAGTTCTGGAACTCCGGCTGGGACTACGAGGTGGACCTACCCACCCTCCCGGACACGGCCCTGCTCCCCTCCTCCGGCCCCTACAAGCTGGACAACGCCACCAATGGCACCCTGACGCTCGTCAAGAACGACAAGTACTGGGGCGAGGAGCGCGCCGGCAAGACCGACACCATCGTGTTCAAGACGGTCGTCGACGAGGAGGCCGTCCAGGCGCTCCAGAACGGCGACGTCGACGTCATCGACCCGTCCAGCCCCACCGTCGACACCAAGGCTGCCCTCGAGCAGATCGGCGAGACCGTCACGGTCGACACCGGGACCTCGCTGACCTTCTCGCACATCGACCTCGACCAGCGCCCCGGCGCCGTCTTCGAGGACGTCAAGGTACGCCAGGCCTTCAACGCCTGCGCCCCCCGCGCCGACATGGTGGACAAGTTCGTGACCCCCATCGACCCCGAGGGATCGGTCATGAACCTGCGCGAGTACCAGCCGGGCCAGCCCGACTACGACACCGTTCTCGACGGTGCTCCCGCGGCCCAGGGTGACGGCGCCGCCGACATCGAAGGCGCCAAGGCCCTCCTGGCCGAGGCCGGCAAGACCGAGCCCGTGAAGGTCAGCCTCATGTACGCCTCCACGAGCCAGCTGCGCGCCGACATGGTCGCCCTCGTCAAGGATTCCTGCGACAAGGCCGGTTTCGAGATCATCCCGCAGCCCGAGGCAGAGTGGAGCGCCAAGCTCTCCCAGCCAGGTGCCTGGGACGCCGTCCTGTTCGGCTGGGCCGGCTCCGGCCTGGTCGCCTCCGGCCAGTCGATCTACGTCTCCGGTGGCGAGCAGAACTTCGGTGGATACGCCGATGAGGAGGTAGACCGCCTCTGGACCGAGATCGCTACCACGACGGAAGCGGACAAGGTCCCTGCGCTCAAGACCGAGCTCGAGCAGCGCCTGGCCGAGACCCAGTACAACGTGGTGCTCTACGCCAACGCCGACATCATCGCGCACTCCTCGAAGCTCCAGGGCGTGGAGATGAACCCCACGCAGACCGGCATCACCTGGAACGCCTACAGCTGGACGAAGCAGGCCTGATTGCCTCTTCCGGATCACGCATGAGGACGGGCAGGCCCTCGGGCCTGCCCGTCCCTGTGCCCGGCCGTGTGCCAGCCTGCACCGTTTCCTAGGAGCCCCCCGTGTTCTACTTCATCGCCAAGCGATCCGTCATCTCGTTCTTCATCATGCTCGCAGCGACCACGCTGATGTACTTCCTCACCATCTCCTCGGGGGACCCCTTCGAGGACCTCGGTGAGACCAGCGGTCCGGAGAAGGCAGCCACCATCGCCGCCCGCACCGCCGCCATGAACCTCGATGTCCCGCCGATCCCCCGCTACTTCCTGTGGCTCCAGGACGTCGGCCACTGCCTCGTCCCCGGCGGTATCAGCTGCACCCTGGGCCAGGACCGTACCGGCGCGGCCGTCCTCCCGCAGCTCGAGAACGCGATGGGCTCCACGCTGCGACTGGTCGTCGTGGCGACCGTCCTCGCGCTGGTCCTCGGCGTGGTGGTCGGTATCGTCACGGCCATCCGCCAGTACAGCGTCTTCGACTACTCGGTCACCTTCATCTCCTTCCTGCTGTTCTCGCTCCCCCTGTTCTGGCTCTCGACGCTCCTCAAGCAGTACCTGGCGATCGACCTGAACACGTGGCTGGCGAATCCACAGTTCTCCTATCTCTCGATCGCCCTGATAGGGGTGGTCGCCGGCGTCGTCTGGGCGGTCGTCGTCGGTGGCGACCGCCGGCGCAGGCTGATGGTCTTCGCCGTCGCCGCGGTCGGCACGGCACTCGCCCTGTACCTGCTGCTCGTCACGGGCTGGTTCTCGACGCCCGGCCTGGGTCTCCTCGGGATGCTGGTCTCGGCCGCGGGCATCGCCGTCCTCTGGACGGCCCTGCTCGCCGGTTTCCGGCGTCGTCGCGTGCTGAACGCGGCGCTTGCGGCCGCCGCGGTGAGCTTCGTCGGCTACCTCGCCTCCATCCCGCTGCTCGAGGACCCGAACTGGCTCCTCGTGGTGGCACTCGTCGTGGTGACCGCCGTCGTCGCCTACGTGGTCGCCGGCGCGGTCGGGGGGCCGTTCCGCGCGCAGGCCGCGAAGATCGGCGCCGTGATCGCGGTGTCGGTCGGCCTGCTGATGGTGCTCGACCGCCTCCTGCAGGCGTACCCGACGCTGTCCGCGAAGGCCGGTGGCCGGCCCATCCCCACCACCGGCTCGCAGTCGGCGAACCTCGAGGGCACGTTCTGGGAGATCAACCTCGATTTCGCGCTGCACCTGATCCTGCCCACCATCGCGCTGACGCTGATCTCCTTCGCCACCTACACGCGGTACACCAGGGCCAGCCAGCTCGACGTCATGAACCAGGACTACATCCGCACCGCCCGGGCCAAGGGGCTCAGCGAACGCACCGTCCTCGTCAAGCACGCCTTCCGCAACGCGATGATCCCGATCACGACCCTGATGGCGTTCGACTTCGCGGGTGTCCTCGGCGGCGCTGTCATCACCGAGCAGGTCTTCGGCTGGAACGGCATGGGCAAGATGTTCGTCGACGGCATCGCCAACGTGGATCCGGGGCCCGTCATGGCCTTCTTCCTCGTCGTCGGAACGGCGGCCGTGCTGTTCAACATGCTCGCGGACATCGCCTACGCGTTCCTCGACCCCCGCATCACCCTGAGCTAGGACATCCATCATGAGTAATCACGAGAACCCGCGGGATGATTCCCGCGCGTCCGTCGAGCTGTCGGAGATGACCCTGCAGAGCCAGGACACCGACATCGCGACCGCCGTCCCCACGCGGGACCAGACCGACCGCATCCGGACGACAGAGGCCAAGAGCCAGGGACGCCTCATCAGGGAGCGCTTCTTCCGGCACAAGGGAGCACTGGCCGGGATCGCCCTGCTGGCCCTGATCTTCATCCTCGCCTTCACCTCGATCGGCTTCGCCGGCATCCCCGGCTGGTGGAACAAGGAGTACGACGTCCTCGCGGACCGGTTCAACGAGGGCAAACCCACCCTGACGCTGTGGCCGTTCAGCCTCGGCGAGCACCCCTTCGGCCAGGACGTCCTCGGCCGCGACTACTTCGCCCTGACCATGCGCGGCACGCAGACCTCCCTCATCATCGCGTTCATCGTGGGCCTCGTGGCGATGGTCATCGGCACGACCGTGGGCGCCATCGCGGGGTACTTCCGAGGCTGGACGGAAGCATTCCTCATGCGGATCACCGACGTCGTCATCACCATCCCCACGGTCGTCATCGCAGCCGCGGTCGCCGGTATCGTCGCGCAGTACGGCATCATCCCCTTCGCGCTGTTCCTCGGCGCGGTCACCTGGACAGGCCTTGCCCGGCTCGTGCGCGGCGAGTTCCTGTCGCTGCGCGAGAAGGAGTTCGTGGAGTCCGCGAAATCCGTGGGCGCCAGTTCGGCCCGCATCATCTTCCGGCACATCCTGCCGAACACGGTCGGGGTGATCATCGTCTCGACGACGCTGGCCATCTCCGGTGCGATCCTCCTCGAGACCGCCCTGAGCTACCTGGGCCTCGGTGTCACGGCGCCCGATACCTCCCTCGGCAAGGCCATCAACGACAACCGCTCGGCCCTCACGGTGCGCCCCTGGCTGTTCCTGTGGCCCGGAGCGTTCATCATCGGCATCGCCCTCGCCGTCAACTTCATCGGTGACGGCCTGCGTGACGCGTTCGACCCCAAACAGACAAGGGTGAAGCAGTAATGAGCACCAGTTCCGTCATCATCTCGGACGAGCAAGCACCCATCGGCAACGGCCCCATCCTCGCGGTGAAGAACCTCGGCGTGGAGTTCAACGTCGACAACGAGTGGGTCATGGCCGCCGAGGAGGTCTCCTACGAGATCCACCCCGGCGAGATCCTCGCGATCGTCGGTGAATCAGGATCCGGCAAGAGCATGTCCTCCATGGCCCTGCTCGGCCTCCTCCCCCGCAACGGACGGTCCTCGGGCAGCGCGAAGATGCTCGGCAAGGAGCTGATCGGGGCATCGCAGAACACGCTCCGGCGGGTCCGTGGCAACGAGATCGCGATGATCTTCCAGGAGCCCATGACCGCACTCAACCCGGTGCTCACCGTCGGCGAGCAGATCCGCGAAGCCGTGGAGCAGCACACCGAGCTCTCCCCCGCGCAGGCGAAGAAGCGCGCCGTCGAGCTCCTGCGCATGGTCGAGATCCCCGAGCCGGAGCGCCGCTACGACAGCTTCCCGCACCAGTTCTCGGGCGGCCAGCGCCAGCGTGCCATGATCGCGATCGCCCTCGCCAACGACCCGATGCTGCTCATCGCGGACGAGCCCACCACGGCGCTCGACGTCACCGTGCAGGCCGAGGTCCTCGATCTCCTGCGCAAGCTGAACAAGCGGCTCAACAGCGCGGTGCTCCTCATCACCCACGACATGGGCGTGGTGGCCGACCTCGCCGACCACGTGGTGGTCATGGAGCGCGGACGCATCGTCGAGGCGGCGCCCACGGCGCAGCTCTTCGCGGCCCCGGCCGAGGCCTACACGCAGCAGCTCCTCGGGGCCGTCCCGCACCTGGGATCCAAGGTGGGCGGTGTCCTCACCGACGTCGAACTGGTGGACGGGCACCTGAGCATCCACAGGGAGTACGCGGAGGCGGCGATCCGGGCCCAGGAGACGCGCGCGGCGTCCGGCGTCGTCCCCGCCCTCGAGCTCACGGACGTGGACATCGAGTACCCCGGGCGCTTCCGCCAGCCGGCCTTCAAGGCCGTCTCGGGGGTCTCGTTCACCATCAACCCGGGTGAGGTCCTGGGACTCGTCGGTGAGTCAGGATCGGGCAAGTCGACCATCGCGCGCGCCGTCACCGGCCTGATCAAGACCGCCGGCGGACGGGTCAGCATCGGCGGCACCGACATCACCGCGCTCAGTGCCCGGCAGCTGCTGCCGTTGCGCAAGAAGTTCGCCATCGTGTTCCAGGACCCCGCGGCGTCGCTCAACCCGAGGCTGTCCATCGGCGAGAGCATCGGCGAACCGCTGTTCCTGCACGAGAAGCCGGGACGGGCCGAGCTGGACAAGCGCGTGGCGTCGCTCCTGGAGGACGTCCAGCTACCGGTCGCGTTCCGCAACCGGTACCCGCACGAGCTCTCCGGCGGGCAGCGCCAGCGCGTCGGCATAGCCCGCGCGCTCTCGCTGCGGCCCGACCTCCTCGTCGCGGACGAGCCCACCTCGGCGCTCGATGTCTCCGTGCAGGCGAAGGTCCTGGAACTGCTGCAGGAGCTCCAGCGCGAACGCGGGTTCGCCTGCCTTTTCGTCAGCCACGACCTCGCCGTCGTGGAACTGCTCGCCAGCCACATCGCGGTGCTCAACAAGGGCATCCTCGTGGAGCAGGGCAGCACCGAGCAGATCCTGAAGTACCCCCGCGATCCGTACACGCGCCGCCTGCTCGCGGCGGCGCCGGTGCCGGATCCCGCTCAGCAGTCGCTCCGCCGGGCGCAGCGCTCGGCCCTGATGGCGGCCGGTGCCGTCGACTGACCAGGACGCAGAAGGGGACCCTCCGCACGCGGAGGGTCCCCTTCTGCGTCTCCCGGAGGCCGCTGCTCAGTGGCGGAACACGATCTTCCCGAACACGTCGCCGTCGAGCATGCGCCGGAAGCCCTGCGCGGCGTCGTCGAGAGGCAGGACGGTGTCGATGACGGGCCGGACACCCGTGGCGACGAGGAAGCGCGTGAGCCGCTCGAGTTCCTCGCGGGTGCCCATCGTCGAGCCGAGCACGCGCAGCTGGAGGAAGAACACCCGGTTGAGGTCGGCGGAGGGGGCGGGTCCGCTCGTCGCCCCGCACGTCACCACGGTGCCGCCGGGTACGAGCGACTTCAGGGAATGCGCCCACGTGGCCTCGCCGACGGAGTCGAAGACGACGTCGACGCGCTCGGGCAGGCGGGCGCCGGCGTCGAACGCCTGCTCGGCACCCAGTTCCAGCGCGCGCCCCCGCTTGTCCTCGCTGCGACTCGTGGCCCAGACACGGAAGCCCGCCGCCGCGGCGAGCGCGATGAGCGCGGTGGCGACGCCGCCTCCCGCGCCCTGCACGAGCACCGTGGACCCAGGGGAGGCCGGGGAGACGGTGAACAGCATCCGGTACGCCGTCAGCCAGGCGGTGGGGAGGCAGGCCGCCTCCTCGAAGGACAGCTCCACCGGCTTGGGCACGAGGTTCCGCGCGGGCACCCACACGTAGTCCGCCATGGTGCCCGGGTACCGCTCCGACAGGAGGGAGCGCCGCGGGTCGAGGGTCTCGTCGCCGCGCCAGTCGGGCGACGGGACGACGCCGTGCACGATCACCTCGTTGCCGTCGTCGTCGATCCCTGCCGCATCGCAGCCGAGCACCATGGGCAGGCGGTCCGCCGGCAGCCCGACACCCTTCAGCGACCACAGGTCGTGGTGGTTCAGGCAGGACGCCACGACCCTCACCCTGCGGAAGTCGGCCGGGGCGTCGGGGACCTCGAGGTCCCCGACGGTGAGGCCGGCGAGCGGATCGTCCCCGGACTGGGTGGCTGCGTAGGCGGCGCGCATGCAGGAGCTCCTTCGGTGAGGGATGGTCCCCTCATCCTAGGGGCAGGCCCCACGGCGGTGGCCGGGCTGTTTAGGTGACGCCCACGGCGGTATGGGAGACTGGGGTGCAGTTCTGAACGACTTAGTGCCTGAAGAAGAAGGAGGCAGCCATGAGCAAGCGAGCACGCAAGCGTCGCGACCGGAAGCGTGGTGGCGCGAACCACGGTAAGCGCCCCAACACCTGAGTCCAGGCGTATCGCAGTACAGACGGAAGAACCTCCGGCCCGCAAGGGTACCGGAGGTTCTTCCGTCTGTACTGCCGGTCGCTGCCGGTGCTACCCGGGCGGCGTCAGTGGTCGACGGTCCGCAGGTGGCTGATGCGGTCGAGGATGCTCGCCTTCAGGGTCGACGGCGCCACCTCGGTGCAGGACCGCTTCACGACCGACCGGATGACGCACTCGAGATCGTGCTCCTCCGCGCATTGCGGACATCCGTCCAGGTGGTCCTTGATCTCCACGAGGTCCTGATGGGACAGTGCACCGTCGAGGTACTCGTACAACCGTTCGATCCTCGAGTCGGCGCAGTCGCCCAAACTCCCGCAATCGCTCATTTCCTCATCTCCTGTTCCTTGCCCGCTGCACCTGCTGCGACCGGGGTCTTGGTACCAGCACCACTGGTGGTACCCAGCCCCCGTTCGTGCGCATACTCGGCGAGCAGTTCCCGCAGGAGCTTGCGGCCGCGGTGCAGCCGGGACATGACGGTCCCGATGGGCGTGTTCATGATTTCCGATATTTCCTTGTACGCGAAGCCCTCCACGTCGGAGAAGTACACCGCGAGCCTGAATTCCTCGGGGATGGCCTGCAGGGCGCTCTTCACATCGGAGTCCGGCAGGTGGTCCAGCGCCTCGGCCTCCGCCGAGCGCAGACCCGCCGGGGTGTGCTCGGCCGCCTTCGCGAGCTGCCAGTCCTCGATCGTGTCCGAGTGCGACTGCAGGGGCTCGCGCTGCCTCTTGCGGTAGAGGTTGATGTAGGTATTGGTGAGGATCCGGTACAGCCACGCCTTCAGGTTGGTCCCGGGCTTGTACTGGTGGAACGCGGAGAACGCCTTGGTGTAGGCCTCCTGCACCAGGTCCTCGGCGTCGCTCGGATTCCGTGCCATGCGCATGGCGGCGGAGTAGAGCTGGTCGACGTACTGCATGGCGTCACGCTCGAACCGTGCCTTGCGGTCCGCCTCGGACTCCGTCGACACGTCCAACTCTGCATCTTCGGCCTGACTGCTGCCTGCGGGGGCTGTGGTATTCATCGTGCCAAAGTCTACGCGTCGAACCCGCCGCGGCCCGGTGGGGGCCTCGTGCTTGACCGACGTCGAGAGCTGGAAATCCGGTCTGTCGACCGTCGCGGTCCGTGCTTCCGTCATCCGTGCGTCCCCTTCCCCCTGCTGCCTCAGCTGTCTCCGTTACCCCTCTTCCAACCTGCTCGCAGACCCTTCTATTCCTGCGGACCCTTCCCGGCCCCGGTCCTGCTCCGTTCACCGGACGGGTGCGCGACCCCCGGGGCAGGTCGGGGGCGGCGACCCCGACGCACATCGGAGCCGCGTCCACGCGCCAGGTCCCGGGATCGCCCCGGCCGATGCGGCGTGTAAAACTAGACCCAGCGTGCTGAGTCCCCGTGGAGCAGTACAGAACCGATGACCGGCGGACGCCGCCGGCAACCAGGAGGCAGTTGTGACCCTTGTCCGCGTAATCGCCCGACCCCTGCTCGCCAGCAGCTTCGTGTTCTCCGGTGTGGACCGGCTGCGCACTGCGGGTGCCACGGCCCCGCAGCTCAAGCCCGTCCTCGCGAGCGTGTCGAAGGTCGTCCCGGCGGCCTCCGCCCTCACCGACCACGAGAAGCTGGTGGGACAGGTCCTCGGCGCCACGCAGGTCGGGGCGGCACTCCTGCTCGGCATCGGCCGGTTCTCCCGCGTCGCGGCACTGCTGCTGACCGTGACCGCCACGGTGAACGCCCTGGTCGACTTCCGGTCGGCGGACGCCTCCACGCCCGCGGCCAAGAAGGCCCGCCGGGCGCAGCTGCTCAAGCACCTCTCGCTGATCGGTGCCGTCCTGCTCGCCGCCGTCGACACCAACGGACGGCCGGGTATCGCCTGGCGCGCCGAGCACCTCGCCCTGGACGCGAAGAAGAACGCCGCCGGCTTCCGCAGGGACGCCCGCAAGCAGCTGAAGAAGGCCGACCTGGCCGTACGCAAGACCGCCGCCGACGTCGTCGGCTCCTAGGCGACATGACGGCCGGCTCAGACGGGGTGCCCGACGCGGACCTGTGGCGGGCGCCCCGCCTGACGCATCCCGTGGACGCGGAGATCTCGGTGCCCGGGTCCAAGTCCCTCACCAACCGCTACCTCGTGCTCGCCGCCCTCGCCGACGGCCCGTGCCTCCTGCGAAGGCCGCTGCACTCACGTGATTCGGCGCTCATGGTCGACGCCCTGCGCGCCCTCGGCGCCGTCGTGGACGAGGTGCCGGGCGACGGCGGCTTCGGCCCGGATCTCCGCGTGACCCCCCTGCCCGCCGGACCGGGATCAGCGGTCGACCGCGCCGTCGACTGCGGCCTCGCGGGCACGGTCATGCGCTTCGTCCCGCCCCTCGCAGGGCTCGTCGCCGGAACCACCCGCTTCGACGGAGACCCGCACGCCCGCCGCCGCCCGATGGGCAGCATCGTCGCGGCACTCCGCGGCCTCGGGGTGACGGTCGACGACGGCGGTTCCGGCGCCCTGCCGTTCACCGTCGAGGGCGACGGGCACGTCCGTGGCGGACGGCTCGTCATCGACGCGTCGGCGTCGTCCCAGTTCGTCTCGGCGCTCCTCCTCGTGGGCGCCCGCTTCGCGGAGGGACTGCACCTCGAGCACGTGGGCAAGCCCGTGCCCAGCCTCGACCACGTGGCGATGACCGTGGAGACCCTGCGGTCCCTCGGCGTGGCCGTCGACGATTCGGTGCCGAACCACTGGCGCGTCTCCCCCGGCCCGATCTCCGCCTTCGACGTCGACGTGGAACCCGACCTCTCCAACGCCGGGCCGTTCCTCGCGGCCGCCCTGGTCACCGGCGGTACCATACGCGTGCGGAACTGGCCCGAGGGGACCACCCAGGTGGGCGACGCCTGGCGTCGGATCCTGCCGCTCATGGGGGCGCGGACCGGCCTCGAGGACGGTGTCCTGACCGTCACCGGCGGCCCGTCGGTCTCCGGTGGCACGTTCGCGGACACCTCCGAACTCGCCCCGACCGTCGCGGCCCTGTGTGCGCTGGCGGACTCGCCGTCGACCCTCACCGGCATCGCGCACCTCCGGGGGCACGAGACGGACCGGCTCGCAGCGCTCGTCGCGGAGATCAATGCGCTCGGCGGGGACGCCGAGGAGACGGCCGACGGCCTGGTCATCCGGCCCGCGCCCCTGCACGGCGGCGTCTTCCACACCTACGACGACCACCGCATGGCGACGGCAGGAGCGATCATCGGGCTGGCCGTGGACGGCGTCATGGTGCAGGACATCGGCACCACCGCCAAGACCCTCCCGGAGTTCCCCGCGCTCTGGGCCGCCGTCGCCGGCACTGCAGCTCCTACGGGCACGGCGGCACGGGCATGAGCGAGGCCGGGAACCGCCGCGGATCCCGCGCGTGGGACGAGTCCGACGTGCGGATCCGCCCCAACAAGAAGGGCACCCGACCGCGCACCAAGACGCGCCCCGCCTACGACGACGCGGTGACCGGTCGCGTGGTGACGGTGGACCGCGGCCGGTACACCACCGTCGTCGACGAGGACACCCCCGGCGAGCGGACCGTAGTCGCCGCGCGGGCCCGCGAACTGCGCCGCAACGCCGTCGTCGCCGGGGATCTCGTGGCCCTCGTCGGCGACCTCTCCGGCGGTCCGGACTCCCTCGCGCGCCTCGTGCGCATCGAGGAACGCTCCACCGTCCTGCGCCGCAGCGCGGACGACACCGACCCCGTCGAGCGGGTCGTCGTCGCCAATGCGGACCAGCTCGTGATCGTCGTCGCCGCCGCCAATCCGGAACCGCGTACGGGCTTCATCGACCGCGCGCTCGTGGCCGCCTACGACGCCGGGATCGAGCCGCTCCTGTGCATCACGAAGGCGGACCTCCGCGACCCGGCCGCCCTGCTCGCCAACTACGAGCACCTCGACCTGCGCGTCATCATCAGCAGGACGGACGACGGCCCCGGCATCGAGGCCACGTCCGACGACGGCGAGTCCGCACGCCTCTCGCACGGCGCCGTTGACGCCCTGCGGGACGAGCTCGACGGGCAGGTCAGCGTGCTGCTCGGCCACTCCGGCGTGGGCAAGTCCACCATGGTCAACGCCCTCACCGGATCCACGCGCGCCACGGGCGGCGTGAACGCCGTCACCGGCAGGGGACGCCACACGTCGTCGTCCGCCCTCGCCCTCAAGGCGGCCGACGCCGCGCCGGGCACGTGGATCATCGACACCCCGGGCATCCGGTCCTTCGGCCTCGCGCACGTGGACGCCGGCCGTATCCTCAAGGCGTTCCCGGACCTCGAGCCCGGCACGGAGCGCTGCGAGCGCGGATGCCGGCACGACGACAACGCCGTCGACTGCGGCCTGGACGGCTATGTCGAGGAGGGGCTCGCGGGCGACTCCGGGCCGGTCCGGCTCGCCAGCCTGCGGCGCCTGCTGACCGCCGGCATCGCCGACCCGCGGGGCAGTGCGCACGACGCCAAGGAGCTCGGGCAGCAGTGACGCGGGTCACACGATGCCGGACACCGGGCCCGGGCCTGTTACGGTAGACGCAGTTGTTGTTTGCGCATTAAATCTCTAAGCCTTGACCCTCCACCTGGAGTTCGACAGCTTTTTTGATAAGCGGGTAACGAACACCACGATGAGCCCCCGAACGTCGGGGCGCTCTCCCAGGTAAGGATGTATGACATGGCTACTGGCACAGTGAAATGGTTCAACGCCGAAAAGGGCTTCGGCTTCATCGCTCCCGAGGACGGCGGCGCTGACGTGTTCGCCCACTTCTCCGCGATCAACTCGAACGGCTACCGTTCCCTCGAGGAGAACCAGAAGGTCAACTTCGAGACCACCCAGGGCCCCAAGGGTCCCCAGGCCGAGAACATCACCGTTCTCTAACTCCTTCCGTGCCGCCCTGCGGCGACGGATCGGAAGCCACCGCGCGGCGCGAGCCCGCGGTGGCTTTCTGCTGTCCGGCGCCGGACGCCCCGCCCGCGCCCGCAGCGCCTGCTGCGCCCGCCCAGACGATAGGTTGAACGGTATGAGTTTCACGCAGGGCTACAACGACGACCTCCGTCTCGCCCACATCATGGCCGATTCGGTCGACGACCAGACCATGTCGCGCTTCAAGGCGCTCGACCTCCGCGTCGAGACCAAGCCGGACCTCACGCCCGTGACGGACGCCGACAAGAGCGCGGAGGAGGCCATCCGCGGCCAGCTCTCCCGTGCCAGGCCCCGCGACGCCGTCCTCGGCGAGGAATTCGGCAGCACGGGCTCCGGCTCACGCCGCTGGGTCATCGATCCCATCGACGGCACCAAGAACTTCGTCCGGGGTGTCCCGGTGTGGGCCACCCTGATCTCCCTGATCGACGACGGCCGGCCCGTCGTCGGCCTGGTGAGTGCACCCGCACTGGGCAAGCGCTGGTGGGCGGCCGAAGGGACCGGCGCCTACACGGGCAAGTCGCTCGCCGCGGCACAGCGCCTCCGTGTGTCCAACGTGTCCCGGCTCGCGGATGCCTCCCTGTCCTACTCCAGCCTGTCCGGGTGGCGGGAGCGCGGTGCGCTGGCCGAGTTCGTGAATCTGACGGACCGCGTCTGGCGCACGCGTGCCTACGGCGACTTCTGGTCCTACTGCCTCGTGGCGGAGGGCGCCGTGGACATCGCCTGCGAGCCGGAGCTGAACCTCCACGACATGGCGGCACTCGTACCCATCGTGACCGAGGCCGGCGGCCGGTTCACGTCGCTCGACGGCGAGGACGGGCCCTTCGGCGGCAACGCCCTCGCGACCAACGGATCCCTGCACAGCGAGGTCCTGCGGACCCTCAACCCCGATGTGGATGACCTCCTCTAGCAGGCCGGGCGACCCGCAGGACACGGCGTGGTGAAGGGCGGACCGCGCCTCGACGAGCAGCGCCGGCGGGAGCTGGCCGACGCCTACCTCTCCGGCGCCGGACGCTACGACCGCGTCCGTCCCGGCTATCCCGCGGCCGTCGCCGACTGGATCGTCCCCGGGCCTGCCCGCCGGGCGGCCGACATCGGGGCCGGGACCGGCATCTTCACCGCACTGCTGGCCGACCGTGGGCTCGACGTGACCGCCGTCGACCCGTCCGAGGACATGCTGGCCGTCCTCTCGACCCGACTGCCCGGCGTGCCCGTTCTCGTCGGCACCGCCGAGCACTCGCACCTGCCCGATGCCGCCGTGGACCTGATCACGCTCGCGCAGGCCTGGCACTGGTGCGACCATCCCTCGGCGGTCCGGGAGGCCGCCCGCGTCCTGGCCCCCGGTGGGCGGCTCGCCCTGCTCTGGAACCAGCTCGACGTCTCGCTCCCCTGGGTGCACCGACTGTCCCGCATCATGCACGCGGGCGACGTCTACTCACCCGCATACCGCCCGGTGTTCGGGCCGTCCTTCGGGCCACCCGAGGAGCTCCTGGTGCACTGGTCACAGGAGCTGACCGTCCCCGGCATCCTGGAGCTGGCCCGATCCCGCAGCCACTACCGGCGCGCCTCGCCTGCGGGACGGGCCCGCGTCGAGTCGAATCTGCTCTGGTACCTCACCGAGTACCTGGCCTTCCCGCCCGACGCCGTGGTGCGGCTCCCCTACTACACCCATGCCTGGCGATCGTCTTTGCTCGCCGCCTAGATTTCGGTGTGCCTCAAGACTATTTTTAGGTATGCCTCAAAAGTGGTGGCGGGGAGCGACGTCGGTGCGCCTCGCGTGGTGCCTCGTCCTCGTCGCCGTGCTGAGCGGTTGCGGGGCCTCACCTGCCCGCCAGGAACCGGTCGACGACCGCCCCCTCGTGCTCACCACCTTCTCGGTGCTCGCGGATCTCACCGACAGTGTCGCCGGGGGCCACGTGCGGGTCGAGTCGATCACGAAGGTCGGCGCCGAGATCCACGGCTACGAACCGACGCCCTCGGACCTCGTCGGGGCCCAGGACGCGGACCTCATCCTCGACAACGGGCTGGGACTCGAGCGGTGGTTCGAACGCTTCCTCACCGCGGTCGATGCGCCGCACGTGGTCCTGTCCGACGGCGTCGAACCCCTGGACATCCGCTCCGGCGACTACAGCGGGCGCGCCAATCCGCACGCCTGGATGTCGCCGCTCGCGGCGCAGACCTACGTCGACAACACCGTCGAGGCCCTCTCCGGGCTCGACCCCGACCATGCAGGGGATTTCGAGGCGAACGGGCGGCTCCTCAAGGAGGAGCTCGCCGACCTGCTGGCGGCCTTCCGCGCCGACATCGCCCGGGTGGAGGCTCCGGCGCTCGTGACCTGCGAGGGCGCGTTCTCCTACCTCGCCCGCGACGCAGGGCTCGCGGAGGCGTTCATCTGGCCGGTCAACGCCGATTCCGAGGGCACGCCCCGGCAGATCCGCGAGGTGATCGCCTTCGTGGAGGAGCGCGGCGTCCCGACGCTCTTCTGCGAGTCCACGGTCAACGCCTCGGCGCAGGAGCAGGTGGCCCTCGCGACGGGGGCGGAGCTCGGTGGGACCCTCTACGTGGACTCGCTGTCCGAGGCCGACGGGCCCGTGCCGACGTTCCTCGACCTCATCCGGTACGACCTCGAGACCATCACGGAAGGACTCGCACGATGACGATCAACGCCGATCCCGGCGCTCCGGTACTCGACGTCCGGAACCTGACCGTCCGCTACAACGAGGTCCACGCGCTCGACGACGTCTCCCTGACGCTGGCGCCCGGCAGGATCTGCGGGCTGATCGGGGTCAACGGCTCGGGGAAGTCGACCCTGTTCAAGGCCCTCATGGGACTCCTGGTCCCGCAGGACGGCAGCGTCGGACTCTTCGGGACGAGCACCACGCACGCCCGGAAGCAGGGCCTCGTCGCCTACATGCCGCAGGCGGAGGAGGTCGACTGGACCTTCCCGGTCTCCGTGTCCGACGTCGTCGCCATGGGCCTGTACGGGCGCCTCGGGGCCTCCCGGCGCCTCGGTGCCGCCGAGCGGGCCGCCGTCGGCGACGCCCTGGACCGGGTGGGCCTCACGGCGTTGAGGAGGCGGCAGATCGGCCAGTTGTCCGGCGGACAGCGCAAACGGGTGTTCATCGCGCGGAGTATCGCGCAGGACGCCCGGCTGCTCCTGCTCGACGAGCCGTTCGCCGGCGTGGACCAGGCCAGCGAGCGCACCATGACCGGTCTCCTGAAGGGACTCCGGGACGAGGGCCGCTCGGTACTGGTCTCCACGCACGACCTCGCGGGCGTACCCGCCCTGTGCGACGAGGCGGTCCTCCTGCACCGGCGGGTCCTGGCGTCCGGCGAGCCCTCGGAGGTGCTGACGCAGGGCAACCTCGCCCGGGCCTTCGGCGCGGCCCCCGAGGGCACGGCGGCGGCGTCGGACGGAGCGTTCTGACATGGACGTCCTCGCCTTCCTCCTCGAACCGCTGCAGTACGGGTTCCTCACCCGGGCCCTCGCCGTCACGGTCGCCGCGGCCGTCGTGGCCGCCGTCCTCTCGTGCTGGCTGATCCTCATGGGGTGGTCCCTCATGGGAGATGCGGTCTCGCACGCCGTCCTGCCGGGCGTGGCCCTCGCGTACATCCTCGGGATCCCGTTCTCGATCGGCGCCTTCGTCTTCGGTGCGGGTGCGGTCGCCCTCATCGGGATCGTCCGGTCCACCACGAAGCTGAAGGCCGACACCGTGATCGGGGTGGTCTTCACCGCCCTCTTCGCATCCGGGCTGGCCATCGTCTCCGCGACGCCGTCGCAGATCGACCTCATGCACATCCTGTTCGGCAACGTCCTCGGCGTGTCCGCGGGGGACGTCCTGCAGGTGCTGGTCCTCGGTGCCCTCACCCTCGCCGTCCTGCTGTTCAAGCGGCGGGACCTCACCCTCCTGGCGTTCGACCGAACGCACGCGCACGTGATCGGGCTCAACATCCGGTTCCTGACGGCGCTGCTGCTCGGCCTGCTCGCCCTCACCGTCGTCGTCGGCCTGCAGGCCGTCGGGATCATCCTCGTCGTGGCCATGCTCATCACGCCGGGCGCCACGGCCTTCCTGCTCTCCCGCAGCTTCGACCGCATGCTGGTGATCGCCGTCGTCCTCACCGTGGCGGCCTCCGTGTCCGGTATCTACGCCAGCTACTACCTCGACATCTCCACGGGCGCGGCGGTGGTGCTGTGCCAGGCGCTCGTGTTCGCCGCCGTCTACCTCTTCGCACGCCCCGACGGTCTCCTCTGGCAGGTGCGGCGGCGGTCGGTCGCGCGTACCCGGACGCGCGCCGGCCGACCGCCCGGGTCCCGGACGGATCCGCGCACGGGATCCCGTACCGGATCGGGCACCGCCACCCGCGGGCCGGCCGCCTGATGGCGAGCCGCAGGGGTGCCGTCCTCAGCATCGAGTCGACCAGCGTGCAGGACTACGTCAAGGCCATCTACACCTTCACCGAGTGGCAGTCGACGCCGATGACGGCCACGCACCTGGCCGCACGCCTGTCCGTGGCCAATTCCTCGGTCACGGGGATGGTCGCCAAGCTCGTGGACCTCGGTCTCGCGGAACACCGCAAGTACGGTCCCGTCGGCCTCACCCCCTCCGGCCGGGTGCTCGCCCTCGCCATGGTGCGGCGGCACCGGCTCATCGAGGCCTTCCTCGTCACCGAGCTCGGGTACGGCTGGGACGAGGTGCACGACGAGGCCGAACTGCTCGAGCACACCGTCTCCGACGCCTTCATCGAACGGCTGGACGCCAAGCTCGGCCGCCCCGGGCGCGACCCCCACGGGGATCCCATCCCGACGGCCGACGGCTCCGTCCGGTACCCGCCGGCACACCGGCTCGACGGCGTCGACGACGGCCACGCCGGCAGGGTGGCGCGGGTGAGCGACGACGACCCCGAGGTCCTGCGTTTCCTCGGACGGCACGGGATCGGCCTCGACGACGAGGTGCAGCTGGTGCGGCACGGCGTGGGGTCGGCGCTCGAGCTGCACGTCGGCGGGGCGCCCGCGCCGGCTTCCGCGCGGGCTTCCGGCGCGGCATCCGACCGGACCCTCACGGTGGACGAGGCACTCACCCGCTCCGTGTGGATCGAGACCACGGTCCCCCATGAAGGCTGCACGCTCTCCGAGCCGCGCTGACCCCGCCGGGACCGGCACGGTGCGGCACGGGCCACGGCACGGCACGGCACGGCACGGCACGACACGGCATGGCACGGCGCGACACGGGCCACGGTGCGGTCGAGTCGCCCGTGCGCGGTACCCGCTCCTAGACTGGGCGGACTGCGCGCTCCTCGCGCCCGCCATGTCCCCGACGTCCACGGATGGAGTCCCCCATGACCACACTCGGACTAGAGGAGGAGTACCTGCTCCTCGAACCCGCGTCCGGGTTGCCCGCGCACCGGGCCACGGAGGTGCAGGGACTGCTCGAGGCCGTCCCGGAGATCGGCGAGGACGAGATCCAGCGGGAGCTGCTGTCCTGCCAGATCGAGACGGCGACACCCGTGTGCGAGACCCTGGCGCAGGCCGAGGAGTCCCTGCTGAACTTCCGCCGGACGTTCGCCGACGCCGCTGCACGCGCCGGGACCCTCGGGGCGGCCACCGGAACGGCCCCGTGGATCCGGCAGGGCTACCCGGAACTCACGGACAAGCAACGCTACGAGGACCTGCGCGCCACCGCGCCCGGTATCGTGGGGGACCAGTTCGTCAACGGGCTGCACGTGCACGTGGGCGTACCCGACCAGGAGCGTGGGGTGCAGGCGCTCAACCGCATCCGCCCCTGGATCCCCCTGCTCACCGCACTCGGGGTGAACTCCCCCTACTGGCTCGGCCGGGACAGCGGCTTCGGCAGCTGGCGCGTCATCCACTACCGCCGCTGGGCCGTCCAGGGCGTGGCACCCTACTTCGCGGACGCCGCGGACTACGAGCGCCGCATCACCGCCATCAGTGCCACCGGTGCCATCCTCGACCGCGGGGTCCTCACGTGGATGGCGCGACTCTCGGACCGTTACCCCACCCTCGAGCTGAGGGCCTGCGACGTGCAGCTCGAGGCGCGGGACGCCGTGCTCATCGGCGCGCTGACCCGCGCCCTGGTGGTCACGGCCCTGCAGGAGGCCGAGACGGACGCCGTGCCCCTCGTCCCCGATCCCGAGCTGCTCGATGCGGCGCTCTGGCAGGCCGCGAGGGACGGGATGGAACACCACCTCGTGGACCTCTCCACGGCGGAGCGGGTACCCGCGCGGGAGCATCTCGCGGCCTTCCTCGACCACGTCGGTGCAGCGCTCGAGGCCGAGGGCGACACCGCCTGGGTCGAGGCGGGACTCGCGGCCCTGGCCGAGCGCGGCACAGGGGCGGAATGCCAGCGCCGGGCCATGCACGAGGGCGGCATGGAGTCGCTCCTGGGACTCTACGGCCGGACCCTCACGGACGGGGCCTGACCACTCCGGCGCGGGACACCGCCGGGCAGCCGCGCCGGATCCCCGGACCCGGCGCGGCTGCGAGGGCGCGGACGGTCACGCCGCCCGGAACGCGATCAGCAGGGTCTGCTCGGGCAGCAGCACGGGCGCCTGGAGCCCCGCCTGCGCCAGCACCCGGCCGGACAGGCGCAGCGGCGCACCGTCGAGTGCCGACTGCAGCCAGGCGAGCGGCGACTGCCCGTTGCCGGGGTGCCCCTCCTCCGGGACGGCCGGCTCCACGGTGTACAGCGTGCCCGGGTCGAGACCCGGGAAGGTCAGTGGACCGGGCGGGTAGCTCGCGCTCGAGCCCGTGAGGGAGTACCCGAAGAGTGCCCGCCGGCGGTCCTCGGAGACGATACCCCGCAGGTCCATCGCCGGGTCCGCGAGATCCGCGTGCACGACGGCGCCGCGGTGCAGGTCGCTGCGCCACGACCGGTGGAGATCGACGTACCGGGCGAGGATCCCGTACTCGGCGGCGGTGAGGTCGGAGATGTCCCACTCGATGCCGTAGTGCCCGAAAACGGCCGTTCCGGCCCGGAAGGGCAGGGTGTGGGCGCGGCCGGTGGAGTGCGAGACCGGCCCGCCGATGTGCATCCCCATCAGTTCCGGGGGTACGACGAGACCGGTGTACTTCTGGTTGACCAGCCGTTCGATCGGGTCGATGCAGTCGCTCGTCCAGATCCGGTCCGTGCGCGCCAGGATGCCGAGGTCCACCCGCGCCCCGCCCGAGGCGCAGCTCTCGATCTCGAGCCCCGGGTGGCGCCGCCTCAGTTCGTCCAGCAGCCGGTAGAGCGCCATGACATGCCGGTGCACCCCGGCCTGCCCGGTCCGCGCGTCCGCTGCCTCGAGCAGGTCCCGGTTGTGGTCCCACTTGACGTAGGCGATGTCGTTGGTGGACAGGATGTCGTCGAGGCGTTCGAGGATGTACGCGTAGGCGTCGGGGTGGCCGAGGTTAAGGACCTGCTGCTGCCTCCCGGGCAGGGGCAGACGCCCCTCGGGCCGGAGGATCCAGTCCGGGTGTGACCGCGCGAGGTCGGAGTCGGGGTTCACCATCTCGGGCTCGAACCAGAGCCCGAACTCCATGCCGAGTGCGCGGACATGGTCGATGATCGGCGCGAGGCCGTCGGGCCAGACGGTCCCGTCCACGTACCAGTCGCCGAGGCTCGATGTGTCGTCCCGCCGGCCGCGGAACCAGCCGTCGTCGAGCACGAACCGTTCGACACCGAGGGAGGCGGCCCTGTCGGCGAGGGCCGTGAGGCGCGGGAGGTCCAGATCGAAGTACACGGCCTCCCACGTGTTGAGCGTGACGGGCCGCGGGCGCTGCGGGTGCGCGGGCCGCGCCCGGAGGTCCCGGTGGAAGCGGCCGGAGAGTTCGTTGAGCCCGTCGCCCCACGACCCGGTCGCCTCGGGCGTGGCGTAGCTCCCGCCCGGCGCGAGCACGACCTCGCGGGGCGACAGTACCTCGCCCGCCGCGAGGAATGCCGGACCGGCGGGTGTCTTCTCGGCGAGGACCTGCTGGTTGCCGCTCCACGCGAGGTGGACGCCCTGCACATGCCCGTGCTCGAACCCGAAGCCGGGGGCTCCCGCGGCGAGGAGCACCGTCGCGTCCGCGCCGGGCCGCCCGCGGCGGCTGGTGCGTGAATAGGTGCCGGCGGTCAGGGCGTGCCGCTGGGGGGTCCGCTCCCGGAGGTGGCGGCCGGTGGTGTCCAGGACCTCGGCCGCGGTGTGGTGGAGCGGGAAGAAGAGGGTCAGCGAGCGCACCTCGTACTCGTCGTCGCCCGTGTTGGTGAGCACGAGGCGCTGTGTGAACAGGCCCGATGCCGTGAGGCCCACGTGGGCGGTCAGCGCCAGCCCGGCGTCGTCGTCGCGCGCCTCGATGACGGCCGACCCGGACCCTGGCGCGCAGTCCACGGACACCACGGTGAACCTCGGGTGGAGACGGGCTCCCGAGCGGTCCCCCGTCAGCCCGGGCGTACCCTGCCAGCCCGCGGATTCGAGGGGCAGGAGGGTGAGGCGCGCCGGGACGTCGATGCCGCCCGAGACCCGTTGCGGCTGCTGCGCGGCGGCGAGGGCGGCCGGGTCCGTGGCGCCGAGGTCGGGGCCCCAGTAGCTGAGGGCCGGGAGTCCGTGGGGATGGGGCTCGAGCACCACGCTGGTGCCTCCGCGCGAGAGGTGGAGGGGTTCGAAGGTCATTGCTTATTTTTATCGTGTAATTAACTGACCGGCAACACGCTACCGCTCGCGCGTGTCCCGCCGCAGCAGGCCGACGATGAGGCACAGGAGGCCGAGCAGGAGCGGCACCAGGGTCAGCAGGGTGTGGGTGCCGCCGAGATAGCTCATGACGAAGATGTAGACGAACGTCCCGCCGACGAGGATCCAGCCGATCACGATCAGAGCGCGGCCCCTGTGGGGCGGCGGCAGCGGCGGGAGCCACGACGGCGGCCTGTCAGTCCAGCTCATGGCCCCAGTGTAGTTCGCGTCCGGGAGCACGGGGACGACGAAGCGCCCCGCCGAGTAGTGGCGGAGCGCTTCGTGGGGTGGTGGAGATGGCGGGAATTGAACCCGCGTCCGATGCAGTGTTGTCAGGGCTTCTCCGGGCGCAGTTCGCGTCGGTTTTTCTCGGCTTCAGTCATCGTGCGAACGAGTGGCTGCCAAGCCCAGTTGTATAAGTGTCCCCCCGGTCCCTACAACGAGGACCGGGAGCAGTGGCCCTCTAAATGACGCCAGTATCCGGGGCGAGAGCAAACCCGGGCTGACGGACTAGTCCGGCTGCTTAGGCAGCGAGAGCGAAGTCAGTGCGCTTTTGTTCGGCACTTATTGTTTTACAAGGAGCGTTTACGAGATAACCCTGTGTCCTCGGCCCGCTTCCCCTGTCGCGACTAACATCGTCGAAACCTGTCATCCCCATGTTCAGTTATCAAGTGATCCCTGCGTCGGGAGGCCCACCGGCCGTCCGACTCCAGAAGTCTACCGCACGTGCCGGGTACGCCGGGAGGACTTCGCCGAGGGAGGACGGCGCCGAGGGAACACGACCTGGGACTACCCGCCCAGCGTGAGCCCGAGGACGACGACCGGTGCCTGCCAGAGGCGGACGACGACGAAGGCGAGGGTGACGAAGGCGATGCCGAGCGCCGCGAGGGCGGTGGTCGCCGCCTGCTTGCGGCGGAAGCTCCACCAGAAGATGGCGATGTTGAGCAGGAGCAGCAGGGGCGAGACCCAGACGAGCACCTGCGCGAAGAAGACGTAGACCAGGAAGACGAACGGGATCAGCGAGAGGACCCCGACGGGCACCACGACGAGGAGCAGCAGCAGGTCGAGCAGGGCTCCGGCCGTTACCCACCAGGGACGCCTGTACCTCAGTTCGGAGACCTCGGGCTCCTCGTCCTCCTGGGATTCCCAGAAGACGTCACTCACGCGCCGAGGTTCTTCTCGCGCATGGCGCGCAGCGCCTCCCGGTTGTCCTGCTTCTCCCGCAGAGTCTGCCGCTTGTCGTAGTCGCGCTTGCCCCGGGCCACCGCGATCTCCACCTTGGCCCGGCCATTGAGGAAGTAGAGCTGCAGGGGGACGAGGGTGAATCCCGATTCGCGGATCTTCTGCGAGATCTTGGTGAGTTCCTCGCGGTGCAGCAGGAGTTTCCTCCTGCGGCGCGCGGCATGGTTGGTCCAGCTGCCCTGCGAGTACTCGGAGATGTGGATGCCCTCGAGCCACAGCTCGTCACCGTAGAAGACCGCGTAGCCGTCGATCAGGGAGGCACGGCCGGCGCGCAGGGATTTCACCTCCGTGCCCATGAGGGCTATGCCGGCTTCGTACGTGTCGAGCACCGCGTAATCGTGAAAGGCCTTCCGATTGGTGGCCACCACTTTCCGGCCACTTTCCTTCGGCACGGCGACTCTCCTTCTTGCGACACTGCTGCGGACGGCGGTCCGCGGGTGGACAGTGCCTTCCATCCTACGACCTAGAACAAGCCGATCGGGTCCACGAGGGTGCCGTTCAGCATCGTCTCGAAGTGGAGGTGGCATCCCGTCGAGTTGCCGGTGGTCCCGGTGTAACCGATGAGCTGCCCGGCGCTCACGCGCTGCCCCGCGGACACCAGGTAGTTCGTGAGGTGGTAGAAGTTCGTCGCGAGGGCGTTCCCGCCCACCACACCGTGGTTGAGGACGATCCGGGTCCCGGCGCCGGGCAGGACGCCGGAATCCGCGTACCAGACCTCGCCCGCCGCCGGGGCGTAGAGGGGCGTACCGCAGCCCACGCCGTAGTCGATCCCGGTGTGCATGTACCCGCCGGTGCCGTTGAAGTCGATGGTGCCGACCGGCGTCGGGCGGAACCCGAAGCCCGAGCTGATCGGGGCGCTGACGGGAGCCCGAAGGCCGAAGGCGTCGGGGCCGGACGGCGCCGCCTCCGGCGCGGGTGCCGGCGCTGCCGGGACGACCGGCACGACCGGCGCGACGACCTGGGGCTGCACGGGCGCCGGCGCGGGCCGGTCGGCGGCCTCCGCCTCCGCTGCCCGGCGCGCCGTCTCGGCTGCTGCGGCCGCCTCGGCCTCCGCCTGCAGCCGGGCCTGTTCCGCGGCCGCGGCGGCCTCGGCCTCCGCGCGGAGTCGCTCCTGCTCGGCCTTCTGCCGTGCCTCCTCGGCCTTCTGCCGGGCTTCCTCCGCCTTGCGGGCCTCCTCGATCAGGCGGCGCTGGCGTTCGGCGATGTCGGCGTTGACCTGCTGCTGGGCCTTCTCGACGCCGGCGAGCTTCGCCTCGATGACGGGCTTCTGTTCCTGCAGCTTCGCGGAGAGCGCGGAGGTGTCGGCGACGAGCCTGTCCACCTTGCCCTTCTCCGCGGCGGCCGCGTCCCGTGCCGACTGCTCCGCGGCGAGGGCGGCGTCGGCCTTCTCCTTCAGCTTCGTGATCTCGGCCTCCACGGCAGCGAGGCGGGCCTGGCTGTTCGCGTTCGTGGCGTTCTGCTCCGAGAGGCGTTCCATGGCGGCGTTCTGGCTGCGCAGGGCCTGGTCCACCAGGTCCATCGACTCCGTGAAGTCCTCAACGTCGTCGGCCCCCATGAGCAGGGACACATTGGTGGGGACCCCGCCGTTCTTGTAGGCCTCGGTGGCGATCTGGCCGATGACCTCGCGCGTCTCGTCCATCTCCTGCCGGTCGGCGCGCAGTTCCTCGGTGATCTTGTTCTTCGTCTCCTGCGCCAGTTCGACGCGGCCGGCCAGCACCTCCGCCTCACCGGCGGCCGTCTCGACCCTGCCCTGCGCGTCGCTGAGCGCCTGCTGGGCGGCCGGGAGCCGGCCCTGGTAGGTCCTCAGCGTCCCGATCGTCTCGGCGATGTCCGAGTCCAGGTACTCCATCGACTCCTGGACCTCGGCGATCTCGTTCTCGAGCGCACTCCTGCGGTCGTCGAGTTCGTCGGCGACGACGGGCGTGCTGAACCCGAGGGCGAGCGCGACGACGAGGGCGATGGAGCTGCCCGCCGTCCCGCGGACCACGAAGGTCTTCCTGTCCTGCCGGGCCCACCAGGCTTCTGGTGAGCGCACGTGTCCCCTGGCGCTGAACGGCATGATGCTAGACCTTTACGTATCGTCGGAGGGTGAGCAGGGATGAGAGCCCTGCGAGGACGGCCCCGAGCAGGATCAGCGCGGGGACGAGGATCAGGACCTGCTGGGACGAGATGAACGCCGTCTGCGGGAACGTCTTCACGAGCCAGCCGTCGATCAGGAACTTCGAGGCACCCCAGAGGGTCGCCGACGCGAGCACCGCGCCGATCACCGCTGCGATGACGCCCTCGAGGACGAACGGCAGCTGGATGACCGCCTTCGACGCCCCCACGAGGCGCATGATGCCGGTCTCCCGGCGTCGGCTGAACGCCGAGAGCCGGATGGTGGTCGCGATGAGCAGGATGGCGCAGAACGTCATGACGCCCGCGATCACGAGCGAGACGACGGACGCCCAGTTCATGTACCGGAAGATCGCCTCGAGGAAGTCGCGCTGGTCGCTGACCGCGTCGACGCCCGGCTCCGAGGAGAAGGCCTCGTCGATGACCTCGTACTTCTCGGCGTCGACCAGGCTGACGCGGAACGACTCGGGGAGCTGGTCCGCGGTGACGGAGTCGACGATCGGCGAGTTCGCGAACTGGTCGCGGAAGTGGCCGAGTGCCTCCTCCTGCGATTCGTAGGTCACCGTGTCGACGTACTGGGCGAACTGCTCGGACTCGAGCGTGGCCTCGATCGCGGCGCGCTGGTCCTCGGTCACCGGACCCGTGGCGCAGCTGGCCTCCGACGAGTTGTCGACACAGAGGTAGATGGTGACCTGGACGCGGTCGTACCAGTAGCCCTTCATCTGGCCGATCTGCAGCTGGAACAGCCCGGCCGCGCCCACGAACGTCAGGGAGATGAAGGTCACGAGGATCACGGACGTGACCATGGAGAGGTTCCGGCGGATGCCCGAACCGATCTCGGACAGGATGAACGCGAGCCTCACTCGACCACGGCTCCGGCGTCGCCCACGTAGATGCCCTGGGCGTCGTCGCGCACCACGGAGCCGCTGCGCAGCTCGACGACACGCTTGCGCATGGTGTTGACGATGTCGTCGTCGTGCGTGGCCATGACCACCGTGGTGCCGTTCTGGTTGATCCTGTCGAGCACCTTCATGATGCCCATCGACGTCGTCGGGTCCAGGTTGCCGGTCGGCTCGTCGGCCAGGAGGATCCCCGGCCGGTTGACGATGGCGCGCGCGATCGCGACGCGCTGCTGCTCCCCGCCGGACAGCTCGTGGGGCATGCGGTTGTTCTTGCCCTCGAGGCCGACGGTCGCGAGGACGTCGGGCACGGTCTCGCGGATGACGGCGCGGCTCCTGCCGATGACCTGCATCGCGAACGCCACGTTGGCGAAGACCGTCTTGTTGGGGAGCAGGCGGAAGTCCTGGAACACGACGCCGATCCCGCGGCGGAGGCGGGGCACGCGCCAGCTGGGGATGTTGGCGACGTTCTGGCCGGCGACGTACACGGCGCCCCGCGACGCGCGGTCCTCCTTGAGGACCAGGCGGATGAAGGTCGACTTCCCGGAGCCCGAAGCACCGACGAGGAAGACGAACTCGCCGCGGTCGACGTCGAGGGAGACGGCGTCGAGGGCGGGGTGCGACTGCTGGTCGTAGGTCTTCGTGACGTTATCGAATCGGATCATGATCGCTCTGCGCCCAGGTGTGCGCCGGGCACGGGCATTGGCTGGGGGAAGGAAGCCGCGGCTCCTCGACTATAACGACAGCACCATCGGGCGCCCACTACCCTGCCGGTGTGTCGCGCGCAAGACCGCCACCCCGAAAACAGGTGGTCTGCCCCTACATTCGCGTAGCGACTACGCGGCGTCGTTGCGGTTGTTGGTGCGCCAGCGGATGCCCGCGTCGATGAAGTCGTCGATCTCGCCGTCGAAGACGGACGAGGTGTTGCCGACCTCGTGGTTGGTCCGCAGGTCCTTGACCATCTGGTACGGGTTGAGGACGTAGGACCGCATCTGGTCGCCCCAGGAGGCCTTCACGTCCCCGGCGAATGCTTTCTTCTCCGCGTCCTCCTGCTCCTTCTTCAGCAGCAGGAGCCTCGACTGGAGCACGCGCATGGCGGCGGCGCGGTTCTGGATCTGCGACTTCTCGTTCTGCATGGACACCACGGTGCCCGTGGGCAGGTGGGTCAGGCGCACGGCGGAGTCGGTGGTGTTGACCGACTGGCCGCCCGGGCCGGACGAGCGGAACACGTCGACGCGGATCTCGTTGTCCGGTACCTCGATGACGTCCGTCTGCTCGATGAGCGGGATGACCTCGACGGCGGCGAAGGACGTCTGCCGGCGTCCCTGGTTGTCGAACGGGCTGATGCGGACGAGGCGGTGCGTGCCGGCCTCGACCGACAGGGTGCCGTACGCGTAGGGCGCCTTCACCTCGAACGTCGCCGACTTCAGGCCGGCCTCCTCGGCGTAGGACGTGTCGAGGACCTGCGTCGGGTAGCCGTGGCGCTCGGCCCAGCGGAGGTACATGCGCAGGAGCATCTCGGCGAAGTCCGCGGCGTCCACCCCCCCGGCTCCCGAGCGGATGGTGACGACGGCCTCGCGCTCGTCCCACTCGCCCGCCAGCAGCGTCACGATCTCGAGGTCGTCCAGGGACTTGCCGAGGGAGACGAGTTCCCGCTCGGCTTCGGCGAGGGAGTCCTCGTCGCCTTCGTCCTGCCCGAGCTCCACGAGGACCTCGAGGTCGTCGATGCGGCTCTCGAGGGTCTCGAGGCGTTGGAGGGCCGACTGCCGGTGGGACAGCTTCGAGGTCACCTTCTGCGCTGCGGCGGGATCGTCCCAGAGGTCTTGGGCGCCGGCTTCCTCGCTCAGCTCCGAGATGTCCTTGCGGATCCCCTCGACGTCGGAGACCTGCTCGATGGACGTGTACTTGGCCCGGAGGGCGCGGATCTCTGCGGGAAAATCGGTGGCTGCCATGGTCCTTCCAGCCTACGTCATCGGCCCGGGGCGCCAGGAGTGCGTACCGCGTCGGCGGTGGACGGTCAGCGGGTGAGCTCGGCTCGTGCGTCGGCCCGGGCAATGATCGGGATGCCCTCCGGTACGAGGAAGTTGACGATGGGCGGGCGCACCACCGCGGTGAGCACCACGCGGGCGGTGCGTCCGTCGGGTGCGCCCGTCGCGGGGTCGACGGCCAGCTGGGCGAGCCGGGCGCCGGCCCCGGTGGCGGCGAGGTAGCCCGCGGCAGATTCCTCGACGCCGGAGTCCTGCAGCGCCGGCAGCGGCGTCGTCGCTCCCGTACCCGCCCCGCCCCCGATCCCACCACCGATCCCGACGTCGATGCTGTAGTCGTCGGCGGCGGCGAGCGCGGCGCCGTCGGCGGCCGAGAGCAGCTTCTTGTGCTCTATATATACGGACGACACGGCCAGCACGACGGTGACGACGAGCAGCGAGACGAGGAGGTAGCCGATGACCAGGACCCCGACCTGCCCGTCCTCCCGCCGGTCCGACCCCGGCCCGCGCCCGCGGCTTCCGGGGGACACCCGCCCCCGAGCCGGCGCGCTCTCGGGGGTCATCCGAACCGCTCGATGATCTGCGTCGCGGCGGCGTCCACCGTCACTGCGGCAGGGTGCGTCCCGGCGACGGCCGGGATCAGCGGGAGCGGGACGCCGAGGCTCACGACGACGGTCACGGTCGAGCCCGGTGCCAGGCATTCGGCGCTGCAGGCGATGTCGACGTCGGCCTGCTCCTCGGTGAACCCGAAGTCGGCGAGCGCGATGCGCACGGCCTCGCGGGCCCTCGTGTCGGCGTCCTGCGGCGTCGGCGCGTCCACGAACACCTTCGCCGCCTGGTCCGCGGCACCGACGACGGCGAACGACCCGCCCTGCAGCCGGCCCACCGTCAGCACCAGGTAGACGACCGGGACCAGGAGCAGGACGCCCAGGAACACGAACTCCACGACGGCGCTCCCCCGCTCGTCCATCCCCCACCGTGCGTGCGCGGGGACCCGACCCCGGCCGGCCATCCCGTCGGAGGGGTTCGGCTCAGGAGGGTAGGGCTGCATGTCCGCGCACCTCCATGACGCCGGCGGGGCCGATGAGGCCGATGACCGGCAGGGGTGCGCGGACCACCACCTCGAGCGTCCTGACACCGGCGACGGTGCTCTCGCCGACGGAGATGTCGGATCCGTACGCGTCGGCCAGTGATCCGCGGATCAGCTCCTGGGTGCGGCCCACGGCGTCCTGCGGACTGCGATCCGCCAGCGTGCCGTAGCGGGCTCCCGACGCGGCGGCGTCGATGAGGGTGTTGCGCACGTGGAGGACGAGCGTCAGCTGGACGATCGCGATGAAGACGACCGTCAAGAGTCCGCCGATCAGGGCGAAGTCCACGACCGCGGCACCGCGCTCGCCGCCGCTGCGACGGCGTCGGTCGCGGGACGGCAAGGGCTGCACCGCAGCGAGGGGCTGCATCGCCTAGGGCGAGACCTGGTCGATCGCCTGGTTGAACAGGCCCTCGAGGGCCGGCCCCGCGATCGCGAGCAGGGCCGCGACGAGGACGGCCGACATGAGCGTGATCATCACCCAGCCGGGGACATCGCCGCGTTCGCGGTCGTCCCCGGGTACCGCCCGCATGGCCGACACCGCCATCGCGAGGAGGAGCAGGATGATGCGGTGTGCGCCGGTCAGGATTCTCATGGTGCTTCCCCCTCGTTGTCGTGGTGCCTTGTCGTGGTGCCTTGTCGTGGTGCCTTGTCGTGGTGCCTTGTCGTGGTGCCTTGTCGTGGTGCCTTGTCGTGGTGCCTTGTCGTGGTGATGCGGAGTCAGAAGCCGAGGTTGATGAGGGCGATGCCGGGATACACGGCGAACAGGACGGTCAGCGGAAGGACGCCGAAGACCAGCGGGACCATCATCGCGATCTCCTTCTTGCCCGCCGATTCCATCAGTTCCCGCTTGGCCAGGTCGCGGACGTCCTGCGCCTGGGCGCGCAGGACGTCCGCCAGCGGCGTCCCGCGCTGGACGGCGACCGTGATGCCGTCGACGAACCGGGCGAGCGGGGCGAGACGGGTCCGGTTCGAGAACTCCTGCAGCGCCTCGACGAGGGGCTTGCCCGCGCGCGTAGCGGCGAGGACGAGGGCGAACTCGCCGGCGAGTTCACCTGTCGCCGTCCTGCAGATGCGCTCCAGCGCACCGGTGGCACTCTCCCCGGCCGACACCGCGAGGGCCATGAGTTCCGCGAGGCTCGGGAACTCGGCCAGCATGCGGGCCTCGCGCCGCCTGATGTCCGCGGACAGGAGGTAGTCGCGTCCGACGAACCCCAGGACGGCACAGCCCAGGACGAGGAGGACCGCCAGGGGCAGGTTGGCCGAGCCCGACGCGGCGAGGAGGACCATGACGAGGGTGGACCCGGCGAGTCCCCCCGCGGCCCAGAGCAGTTGCTGGGCCCGGAAGTCGGTCGTCGTCTGGCCCCGACCCGCCTGGGCCAGCCTGCGCGACAGCGTCGCCGCCGCCGGGTTGAACCGGTGCGACCACGACACCGCGTCCGCGAGGAGCGGGCGGAGGATGCGTTCGAGCGGACCGAACGGTGTGATGTTCGCAGGCGCCTCGGCGAGCAGCCGGGACTGCACGTCCACGGCGCGCAGTTGCGGGGCGATCCGTTGGGTCAGGGTCACCGGGCGCATGATCGGCAGCCGCACGAGGACCAGCCACAGCCCCACGCCCAGCAGGAGTCCCGCGAGGGCGGCCAGGGCAGTCACGGGGCTCACCGGAGGACCCGCTCGTCCTCGGGTAGTGCCCCGATGCGCAGCATGATCCTGTAGCAGACCACGGAGATCAGCAGCCCCCCGAGCAGGACCACCGCCCCGCCCGCCGAGTTGTAGGCTCGGACGGCTTCCGGCCGGGTCGACAGGAGCATCAGGACGAACCACGGCGCGGCGACGGCGAGGCGGGCAGCATTGACCGTCCAGGACTGCCGTGCCTCCAGCTCGCTGCGCGTCCGGGCTGCGTCCCGCAGGAACTCGGACAGCGTCCCGAGGAGCCGGCCCAGGTCGGATCCGCCCACTTCGCGCGTCAGCCGGAGAGCCTCGACGATGCGGTCGGCGACCGGGTCCGCCAGGCGCTCCTTGAGCCGGTTCAGGGCGTCGTCGAAGCGCCCGCCCGCCCGGTAGTCCGCGCCGAAGGCCCGGAAGGCGGGCCGCAGTTCGACGGGCCCCTTCTCCCCCAGCTGGATGAGCGCTTCCGGGAGGGAGAGGCCGGCCCGGATGGCGGACCGGAGATGATCGACGACATCGGGCCACAGCTCGCGGAGGGAGGCCGTGCGCCTGGCGGCACGCCACCTGACGATCGAGAACGGGAGGAACCCGCCGAACAGCGCGAAGCACAGGGCGATCGGCGCGGAGCCGGTGAGCACGAATCCGATCAGCAGGACGACGGCCCCCACCGCTGCGCACGAGGCGATGAGGCCGTTCCCGGAGACGCGCTCGACACCGGCGCGCAGGAGGAGGTCATCGAGCACCCGCCGTCGAGCCGGTGCCCTCCGCTCCGTCACCGGGCGCTCCCAGCAGGACCACCACACGAGGAAGAGACCGGCACCGAGCGCGACGCCGACGGCGGTGCTCATGCGCGGGCCCCGAGAAGGGACGACACGTCGACTCCCGCCGCCGCGAACTTCTCCTCGGCCGGCATGCCGCTGGCCGTGAGTCGCAGCTCGCCGTCCACGCGGCGGAAGACGGGGGACGATTCGATGACACCGTTCTCGACGCGGCGGCCCAGTGCCATGATCTCCAGAACGCGCCGCTGGCCTCCCGGAAGACGCGCGCAGTGCACGACGAGGTCGATGCACGACGCGACCGTGGGCACGACGAAACTGCTCGAGATGTTCTCGCCCGCCAGGAGCGGCAGCGTGCAGATCTTGGTGACGGCGTCGTGCGCGCTGTTGGCGTGGACGCTGCACATCCCCGGGAGGCCGCTGTTGAGGGCGATCAGCATGTCCAGGCTCTCCGCCTCCCGAACCTCGCCGACGATGAGACGGTCCGGCCGCATGCGGAGGGCCTCCTTGACGAGGCGTCGCAGGGGTATCTCCCCGGTCCCCTCCAGGTTGGGCTGCCGGCACTGGAGACCGACGACGTCGCGTAGGGGCAGCTGCAGTTCGAAGATCTCCTCGACCGTGATGACCCTCTCGCGCGGGCCGATCGACGCGCCGAGGCAGTTCAGCAGGGTCGTCTTCCCGGCCTGCGTGGCCCCGGACACGAGGATGTTGAGGCCGCTCGCGACCGCCGCCCCGAGGAAGCGGGCCGCCTGCGGGCTGAGCGTCCCCAGCTCCACGAGGTGTTCGAGGCGTGAGGCACGGGCGATGAACTTCCGGATGTTCACGGACCAGTGCCTGCGGGTCACATCAGGGATGACCACGTGCAGGCGGGAGCCGTCGGGCAGCGAGGCATCGACGAAGGGTGAGGAGAGGTCCAGGCGGCGTCCCGAGGACTTCAGCATCTTCTCGACGAGGTCACGCACCTGGCGGTCCGTGAGCGAGAGCGCCGTGAGCTGTGATTCGCCGTCGCGCGCGATGTAGACCTCCGACGGCGCGTTGATCCAGATCTCCTCGATGGTCGGATCGTCGAGGAACGGCTGGAGGGCGCCAAATCCGGCCACGGCGTCGTAGATCTGCTTGCGGGCGACATCGAGACGGCCCAGCGGAGGAAGGACACCGAGGACCGAACGCTCGTCGTAATCGGCCACGGCGTCGTCGACCAGGTGCTGGACCTCCGCGACCTGGAGGGCCGGGTCGAGACCGCGCCTGCGGATGAGCTCGCGCACCTCGCCCTCGACCATGCCCACAGCATCCATCGACATCCCTCATAGGTCGTCGGTCCGCCGTCGGCGCGGTGGCGGTCCTTCGGTTGCCCCTGCTGGGGCTCACCCTACTGAAGGCGACCTGGCCGGACCAGAGTTCCGGGCACTTGTGGATACTGCCTCGCTGCTTGGATCTACACCCGTTCCTACCCCCCGGGCACGCGACACGCCGGGTGCAATACAGGCGAAGGCGCAGGTTTTACCTAAGATTCTGCAGTCACTTCCGAATCGTTAGTCACATGGGTCACATCTACGTAGTCTTTCGGGGATTTCACTTAGCTGGCTAACGCCCGGATTCTGCTGGAGAAACCCGTGACCCTGCCCTCCCCCGTTCGGCTTCTGTGCGCGGCCCTACTGTCCTTCGGTCTCGTGGGCAGCGCGGTTCCCGCCGTCGCCGACGACGTCCTGCCGACACCGTCGACCACTGCTCCGGCTCCCTCCACGACGACCGCTCCGGCCGTCCCGTCCGCTCCACCTGCCCCACCCGCGTCGCCGGCACCCGCCGTTCCGACGGCCCCGGCGGCGCTCCCGACGGATCTCCCCACGAGCGAACCCGCGCCGGCGGCCACGGCACCCGCACAGGACGAGGTCACCTCGTTCGTGCCGGACCTGAACTGGAACCCGCTCGCGGACCCCGACTCCAACGCGCGGTACGGCGAGCACTACACCGAGCCCGTCACCCCCCTGAAGGCGGCGTCGCCGCTGAGCGTGGACGGCAGTTCGGGCAGCGCGGCCATCGCGCCCCGGGCCGGCGAGTTCAAGGTCACGCTGGTCACCGTGCAACTGTCGGGGAAGACAGTTGCGGACACCAACGCGATCAACATGACGGCTGCACGCAATTCGATCACGAGCTCCAACGCCTACTGGAACTCCGCCACCGCCGGACGCCTCTCCATGAAGCAGGTGAACGAGTACCGCCACGTCTCCGCCGCGAAGATCACCGATTCGTACGGCACGATCATGGCGACCGTGACGAAGGAACTGAACTGGCAGTACCGGGCGTACGAGTCCCTCGTGATCTTCGTGCCCCACGCGGACCTCAACTACGGCGGCTCCTGGGGCATCCTCGGTGGCGGCTTCACCGACGGGCCGACCAGCGGGCGCGTCATCATGCCGTACCCCTCCGCGCTGACGAACAACGTCGTGACGCACGAGTTCGGCCACGTCCTCGGGCTGCACCACGCCAACTCGCTCTCCTGCTCCAACGCCCGCTCCGACGTCGCCCGCTCAGGGGCGTCATGGGCCGACTCGGCCTGCTACTCGGCCGAATACAGCGACACGTCCGACCTCATGGGCTACGCCCAGATCAGCTCCCCCCGGATCAACGCCTTCCTTTGGGAGTACGGGGGCTTCGGCCGTGGCGACGAGATCCAGGACCTCGGCCGGGTGTCCGACAGCCGCCAGGTGACCCTGCGCCCGTGGGCGGGCACCTCGTCCGACCGCGCGGCGAAGTTCACCGACCCGGCGAGCGGCGAGGTGTACTACCTCGAGCTGCGGGCACCCGAGGGCTACGACGCCCAGACGGCCGTGAACGGGAACCGCGGGGTGAAGATCACGAAGCAGGACATCCTCGGGTGGTCCGGGAACGCCTCCATCGTGCTCACCCCCAACAGCCGCGTGTCGGGCTGGGGCAACAGCTCCCTGACCTGGCAGGCAGGGCAGACCTTCACGGCGCATTCGGGCACCAAGATCCGCATCGACAGCGTCAGCAACACGGACGCCCGCATCACGATCGAGCCCATGCAGTCGTCGGTGACGGTGGCGGGGCCGTTGGTGGCGGCTTCTGCTGCGCGGACGCCGGCGATCGGCAGCGCCCTGTCGGGGCTGGTGTGC
>NZ_PJIR01000001.1:319403-666027 GCF_002929355.1 Arthrobacter sp. B0490
CGGTGGCGGGGCCGTTGGTGGCGGCTTCTGCTGCGCGGACGCCGGCGATCGGCAGCGCCCTGTCGGGGCTGGTGTGCGGGATCAGTGGCGGCGGCTGCTACCAGAACTACCAGTACGGCCAGGTGCACTGGACGAAGGCCACCGGGGCGCACGCCACGCAGGGCGCCGTGAACACCGCCTGGGGCAGGACCGGATGGGAGAAGGGCGTCCTGGGCTACCCGGCCAGTGACCTCACCTGCGGCCTGAAGGACAGCGGCTGCGTCCAGTCCTTCCAGGGCGGCAACATCTACTGGAGCCCGGCCACCGGGGCCACACTGACCCTCGGAGCGATCGACGGCGCCTGGAGCGCCCTGGGCCGCGAACGCAGCACCCTGGGCTACCCCACCGGCAACGAGATCTGCGGACTCACCGGCGGCGGCTGCTACCAGAACTTCCAGGGCGGCCAGATCCACTGGTCCGCCAGCACCGGCGCGTCCGCGACCTGGGGCCCCCTGGCCCAGGCCTGGGGACAGGCCGGCTGGGAGAAGGGCACCCTGGGCTACCCCACCAGCAACGAGATCTGCGGACTGACCAACGGCGGCTGCTACCAGAACTTCCAGAACGGCCAGATCCACCGCTCGGCCACGACCAGCCCCTACGCCACCACGGGCGCCATCGCCCGCGTCTGGGCCGGCAGCGGCTGGGAGAAGGGCAAGCTCGGCTATCCGACCAGCAACACCATCTGCGGGCTCGTCGGCAACGGCTGCCTCCAGACCTTCCAGAAGGGCAACATCTACTGGAGCCCGGCCACCGGAGCAGCACTGACCTCCGGCGCGATCGACACGACCTGGAGCGCGCTCGGCCGCGAACGCGGGAAACTCGGCTACCCCACCGGCAACGAGGTCTGCGGACTCACCGGCGGCGGCTGCTACCAGAACTACCAGGGCGGCCAGATCCACTGGTCCCCCACCACCGGCGCCCAGCCCACCTACGGCACCATCGCCTCCGCCTGGGCCAACTCCGGCTGGGAGAACGGCACCCTCGGCTACCCCACCAGCAACGAGATCTGCGGACTCACCGGCGGCGGCTGCTACCAGAACTACCAGAAGGGCCAGATCCACTGGTCCCCCGGCACCGGCGCCTACGCCACCCGCGGCGTCTTCAACACCGCCTGGAGCAAGGCCGGCTGGGAAGCCGGCAGCCTCGGCTACCCCACCGGCAACCAGTCCTGCGGACTCACCAACGGCGGCTGCTACCAGGACTTCCAGAAGGGCCAGATCCACTGGTCCCCCACCACCGGCGCCCACCCCACCACCGGCGCCATCGGAACCGCCTGGCGCGCCACCGGCTGGGAGACCGGCAGCCTCGGCTACCCCACCACCGACGAAACCTGCACCACCAGCCAGACCTGCACCCAGAAATTCCAGAAAGGCCAACTCAGCTGGTCACCCACCCGCGGCATCACCCGCCGCTAACCACCACCAGGCGCGTCGACCCCAAGGACTCCTGACATGAAACCGTTCTCCCGCACGTCCCGGTTGGCCGCCGCCGCCTTCGTGGTGACGCTCGCCCTTGCGCCGCTGCCTGCCGTCGCGGCGGAGGTGGCCGGTCCGCCTCCCTCGGCGCCGGCGACGCAGCCCGAGCTCCAGGCGCAGCCCACCCCGGAGCCGGAAGCATCCCCCGAACCCGACGCCACCGTCGGGCCTCCGGCCTCCGCGGAACCGACAGGGCCCACAGCCCTTCCGACGGAGCCGGGCCGGGCGTCCGTCGCGTCTCCGACGATGGCCGACGCCATCCAGGGATTCGGCAACGCCGCCATGGGGCAGGGCCTCGATCGGCTGAGGGAGACCGGCGATGCGCAGGTGCCGGCCGCCCCCGTGGAGCAGGAGTCCGCAACGACCCAGGCGGAGGGCCTCGCCGCCACCTGGCGGCCGGCAGGTATCCAGGGGATCGACGTCAGCAGCCATCAGGGAGCCGTCGACTGGCGCACGGCCAGGGCGCAGGGCTCCGAGTTCGCGTACGTCAAGGCGACCGAGGGCACGGGCTACATCAACCCGTTCTACGGACAGCAGTACGGCGGGGCGGCTTCCGTGGGGATGGTCCGGGGCGCCTACCACTTCGCGATCCCGACCACGTCGTCGTCCGGCGCCGAGCAGGCCACGTACTTCGTGCAGAACGGCGGAGGCTGGTCCTCGGACGGACGGACCCTGCCCCCGCTGCTGGACATCGAGTACAACCCCTATCCGTCGCTCGGGAACACCTGCTACAACCTGTCGGCGGCGCAGATGGTGTCCTGGATCCGGGACTTCTCCTCGACGATCCGGAACCTCACGGGCCGGGTACCGATGATCTACACGACGACGGACTGGTGGGCCACCTGCACCGGCAACTCGAGCGCGTTCGCCGATCATCCGCTGCACATCGCCGCCTACGGCCAGACGACCGCAGGGGTCCTGCCGAACGGCTGGTCGTCCTACGCCGTCTGGCAGTACAGCAGCACCGGCCCGTTCGTCGGCGACTCGAACGTCTGGCGCGGATCAGCCGCGGAGCTCGCAGCCTTCGCGACGAACTCCCAGGTGTCATCGGTGGCGGGGCCGTTGGTGGCGGCTTCTGCTGCGCGGACGCCGGCGATCGGCAGCGCCCTGTCGGGGCTGGTGTGCGGGATCAGTGGCGGCGGCTGCTACCAGAACTACCAGTACGGCCAGGTGCACTGGACGAAGGCCACCGGGGCGCACGCCACGCAGGGCGCCGTGAACACCGCCTGGGGCAGGACCGGATGGGAGAAGGGCGTCCTGGGCTACCCGGCCAGTGACCTCACCTGCGGCCTGAAGGACAGCGGCTGCGTCCAGTCCTTCCAGGGCGGCAACATCTACTGGAGCCCGGCCACCGGGGCCACACTGACCCTCGGAGCGATCGACGGCGCCTGGAGCGCCCTGGGCCGCGAACGCAGCACCCTGGGCTACCCCACCGGCAACGAGATCTGCGGACTCACCGGCGGCGGCTGCTACCAGAACTTCCAGGGCGGCCAGATCCACTGGTCCGCCAGCACCGGCGCGTCCGCGACCTGGGGCCCCCTGGCCCAGGCCTGGGGACAGGCCGGCTGGGAGAAGGGCACCCTGGGCTACCCCACCAGCAACGAGATCTGCGGACTGACCAACGGCGGCTGCTACCAGAACTTCCAGAACGGCCAGATCCACCGCTCGGCCACGACCAGCCCCTACGCCACCACGGGCGCCATCGCCCGCGTCTGGGCCGGCAGCGGCTGGGAGAAGGGCAAGCTCGGCTATCCGACCAGCAACACCATCTGCGGGCTCGTCGGCAACGGCTGCCTCCAGACCTTCCAGAAGGGCAACATCTACTGGAGCCCGGCCACCGGAGCAGCACTGACCTCCGGCGCGATCGACACGACCTGGAGCGCGCTCGGCCGCGAACGCGGGAAACTCGGCTACCCCACCGGCAACGAGGTCTGCGGACTCACCGGCGGCGGCTGCTACCAGAACTACCAGGGCGGCCAGATCCACTGGTCCCCCACCACCGGCGCCCAGCCCACCTACGGCACCATCGCCTCCGCCTGGGCCAACTCCGGCTGGGAGAACGGCACCCTCGGCTACCCCACCAGCAACGAGATCTGCGGACTCACCGGCGGCGGCTGCTACCAGAACTACCAGAAGGGCCAGATCCACTGGTCCCCCGGCACCGGCGCCTACGCCACCCGCGGCGTCTTCAACACCGCCTGGAGCAAGGCCGGCTGGGAAGCCGGCAGCCTCGGCTACCCCACCGGCAACCAGTCCTGCGGACTCACCAACGGCGGCTGCTACCAGGACTTCCAGAAGGGCCAGATCCACTGGTCCCCCACCACCGGCGCCCACCCCACCACCGGCGCCATCGGAACCGCCTGGCGCGCCACCGGCTGGGAGACCGGCAGCCTCGGCTACCCCACCACCGACGAAACCTGCACCACCAGCCAGACCTGCACCCAGAAATTCCAGAAAGGCCAACTCAGCTGGTCACCCACCCGCGGCATCACCCGCCGCTAACCACCACCAGGCGACGCCCGGGCACGATCCCTCCAGCGGATTGTGTCCGGGCGGAACGGCCTCGCTATGATCGGGGCTTATGTCCCTGAGTAATCCGGCGGAGTCCGCGGCTGACCCCGCGCACGGGAAGGCCGGACGGACCCGGGCCAGGGGACTCCCGGCCGTAGGTGCGGCCTCGGTGATCGCCGCAGCCGCGAGCTACCTGATCCTCTTCCTCGCCGCCCGTGCGCTCACCCCCGAGGAGAACGCCCAGTTCCTCACTTTCTGGGCCGTCCTGTTCTTCGTCCTCGGCGTGCTCGCGGGCATCATCAACGAATTCACCCGGGCAGTGCGGTCGGCGGCGACGGGGAGCGGGCAGGCAGGACCGGCACCAGGCGCGGCGGTCTTCCCCCTCGGACTCCTGATCGGCTGTGGAGCTGCAGCCGTGATCGCTGCGTCATCGCCGCTCTGGGCGCCGTCGATCCTGCCGGACGACACCGTCCTGCTGGTGGCCGTCCTCTCGGTGGCTGCCATCGCGTACGCCGGTCACTGCTCCGTTGCAGGAGCTGCGGGAGGATTGCAGCGGTGGTCGCTGTTCGCGGGACTCGCCGGCTCCGAAGCGCTGCTCCGCCTGCTCCTCGTCGTCGTCGTCGCCCTCGCCGTGTCCACGCGCCTCGGGCTGGAGGTCGCCAGCGCCGCCGGGGCGCTGACCTGGCTGCTCATCCTCCTGTTCGCGCGATCGTCGCGGTCCGCGCTCCGGGCACGGGCCGACGTCGGGAGGGCGGCCCTGCTGTCCAACACCGGCCATGCGATGCTCTCGGCCGCTGCCACGGCGGCACTCGTCACCGGGTTCCCCATCCTGCTGCGCCTGACCACGTCCCTCGAGCAGTACGCCGGTGCGGCGCCCCTCCTCCTCGCCATCTCCCTCACCCGGGCGCCGATCATGATCCCCCTCCAGGCGTTCCAGTCGGTACTGATCTCGCGGTTCGTCGGCGTGAGGGGCACGGCGCTCGTCCGGGCCATCGCCGGTCCCGCGGCGGGGCTGATCGCGCTCGGCGGCGTCGGCGCGATCGCGGCCGGGCTGCTCGGCCCCTGGATCATGCTGGTGTTCGGACCCGCCTACGTCGTCGCACCCCTGACCATGGCCGCCCTGACCTTCGCCGGGTGCCTGATGGCCGTGCTGACCGTGACGGGAACCGCCTGCCTGGCGCGCGGCGCGCATGCCGCGTACTCCGTGGGCTGGGTGGTCGCGACGGCGTCGACCTTCCTCGTGCTCCTGCTGCCCGGGTCCCTCGAAGGGCGGGTGATCCTCAGCCTGCTGGTGGGACCCGTCGTGGGGGTCCTCGTCCATCTCGCGGCCCTCCTGACCCTCGTCCGGGGCCGGAAGACCGGCTCTCCCCAGGAAGAAGGTACCGGCCAGTGACCTCCGGATCCCCCCTCGTCAGCGTCATCGTGCCCGTCTACAACAGCGCCGCGACGATCGAACGTGCGCTGGCCAGCGTCCTCGCCCAGAGCTACGGGAACTGGGAACTGCTGGTCGTCGACGACGCCTCCACGGACGACTCCGCCCGCCGCGCCCGGACCGTCACGGCGACCGTCCCCGACCGGCGGGCGCGCGTTCTCGACGCGCCCGAGAACCGCGGCAGCTCCGCTGCCCGGAACCTCGGCCTCGACGCTGCGACGGGCGAGTTCGTGGTCTTCCTGGACGCCGACGACGAACTGCTGCCCGACTACCTCGAGGTGCTGACGGCCGCCTGCGACGCGGGGGCCGACATCGTGGTGTGCGGTCATGTCGTCTCCGTGGACGGTGCCGAGGACCGGCCCCGGTCGAGCCGCCGGGCCGGACGGATGGACGGCCGGACCGCCCTGCGCCGGGCGCTGGCGGACGACATCACGCCGTTCCCCTGGGACAAGCTGTACCGCCGGAGCCTGTTCGAGGGCGTCCGCTACCCGGAGGGCCTCAAGCGGTTCGAGGACATGGTGATGAACCTCTCCCTCTATCCCAGGGCGCGGCAGGTCGTCGTCCTGGAGCGGCCCCTGTACCGCTACCGGATCTCCGCCGGCTCCCTCACGTGGGGGCGGGTGCCGTCCCGGGACGACGTCGGGCAGGCCCTCGCGCACCTCGACGACCACCTCGACGCGGACTTCCGGCGGGGCCGGTTCCGCGCGCCGTTCCAGGCGATGCTGACGCTCCTGACGCTCCTCGTGGCGCAGAGCGCCGCAGCATCCGGGGACGGCCCATCGGGACGGGTCGACCTCCGCCCGTACGGCGCGGATCTGCCGCTCGGGCGCCTGGCCGGCTGCGCCCGGGTACGACCCGACCTGGCGGCCGCGGGACTGCTGCTCAAGGCCGCCCCGGCGCTCTTCGGAGCCGTGTACCGGCGCTACGCACGCCGTTCCTACGGCGCGGAGTAGGCAGGGCGCGCTGCCGCGCAGCCCGGCCCTCCAGCCGTATTGGTATATCTTTGAAGTCATGCCCACGCCGTCCTACTCCCGCGCGCTCGTCATCATGCCGGCGTGGAACGAGGCCCAGACCGTGGGCAACACGGTCCGCGAGACGCTCGCCCTCGAGCACCGCTACGACGTGCTCGTCGTCGACGACGGCTCCTCCGACGAGACCGCGGCGGAGGCCGCGGCTGCCGGCGCCACCGTCCTGCGGCTGCCGTTCAACCTCGGCGTCGGCGGAGCCATGCGCGCGGGCTTCAAGTACGCGGCCCGCACCGGCTACGACGCCGTCGTCCAGGTGGACGCTGACGGCCAGCACGACCCCCGGGACATCGAGAGGGTGCTGCGCGGGCTCGACGACGCCGACATCTCCATCGGCGCGCGCTTCGCCGAACGCGGCGAATACCAGGTCTCCGGGCCGCGCAAATGGGCCATGCAGTTCCTCGCAGGGGTCATCTCCGCGCTTGCCAAGACGCGCCTGACGGACGTGACCAGCGGCTTCCGGGCCGCCAACACCCGGGCCATCGCCCAGTACCTCGACCACTACCCGGCCGAATACCTCGGCGACACCATCGACTCGCTCGTCGTCGCCATCAAGTCGGGCTGCCGGGTGGTCCAGGTCCCCGTGGAGATGCGCGTCCGTCAGGGCGGCACACCGAGCCACAATCCGACCAAGGCGGCCATCTACCTCGGCCGCTCCGTCTTCGCCCTGCTCTTCGCACTGACGCGCAGGAAATCCGGACCAGTTCACCTCGTGGGAGCCTGACTCGTGGAAACCATCGCCGCCTTCGTGCTCGCCATCGTCATCGTGGCCCTCGTCCTCGACCTCCTGCGACGCAAGAAGATCCGGGAGAAGTACGCGGCCCTCTGGCTGATCGTCGGAGCGGCCACCGTCGTCCTCGGCGCGTTCCCCCAGCTCCTGCGCATCGCCGCCGAGACCGTGGGCGTCAGCATCCCCTCCAATCTGCTGTTCGCCCTGGGGATACTCTTCGTGCTCGGTGTCCTGCTCCACCTCTCCGTCGAGATCTCCTCGGTCGAGGACGAGACGCGGGCCCTCGCCGAGGAGGTCGCGATCCTGCGCGCGCAGCTCGAGGCCCTCGCCCCGGCCCGGGCCCTCCCCGCCGAACAGGGCGCAGCACAGGCACTGGTGGCCCCGGTGGACACCCGCACCCCCGGGCACGGGCCCACGGGAGGGAGCGGCGCGTCCGCCGTGCATCCCCCGCAGAAGCAGAAACACCCCTGACATCGCGATGCACGGCGGGACCACCCGCCGCACCAACCCACGGAAGGCCGACCGACCCATGCCACTGGACATCTTCATCCCCTACTGGGGCGACCCCGGCTACATGAAGGAAACGGTCCGGAGCGTCCTGGCCCAGGAGTCCCACGACTGGAAGCTGACCGTCGTCGACGACGCCTACCCCGACCCGGCGGTGAAGGAGTACTTCGACGGCATGGACGACGAGCGGATCACCTACATCCGCAAGGACCGGAACGAGGGCATCACCGCGAACTACCGGACCTGCGTGTCGCTCGCCACGCAGGACCTCATGACGATCCTCGGCTGCGACGACGTCCTCCTGCCGAACTACGTCGACACGATCCTCGCCGCGCACCGCCGCTTCCCCGAGGCCGCGATCATCCAGCCCGGAGTGCGGATCATCGACGAGGCCGGCACGGTCGTGACGACCCTCGCCGACACCGCCAAGCAGAAGCTGGTCCGCCCGCGCGGTTCCGGGCTCCAGCTCGTCTCCGGCGAGGCCATCGCGGCCAACCTGATGCACGGCGACTGGCTGTACTGGCCCTCGCTCGCGTTCCGGACCGACAAGATCCGCGAGGTCGACTTCCGCGAGGGCTTCCCCATCATCCAGGACCTCGCCCTCGTGATGGACATGGTCTACAAGGGCGACCAGCTCCTCATCGAGCCCACCCTCTGCTTCTCCTACCGGCGCCACTCCGCCAGCGCCTCCTCCGCCAAGCTCGTCGACGGCTCCCGGTTCGCCGGGGAGCGCGAGTACTTCAGTCTCGCGGCCGGCCAGGCCAGGGAACTCGACTGGAAGCGCGCCGAACGCGCCGCCCGTCTCCGCCTCACCTCACGGGCGCATGCCGCGACCCTGCTGCCCGGCGCGCTCCTCCGCCGCAACCGCACCGCAGCGAAGGCGCTCGCGCGCCACATCTTCGGCCTCTAACGGCCCCTTCAGGAAGGCTCACATGACCCACGCCCCACGTTCCGGAGAGTCGGAACAGACAGTCCTCGTCACCGGCGGAGCCGGCTTCATCGGGACCGCCATCTCCGGCGCCCTGGCGGCCGCCTTCGGGCGGGTCGTCGTCGTCGACAACCTCCACCCCCAGATCCACGCCACGGGCGAGCGGCCGGAGGACCTCCATGCGTCGGCCGAACTCGTCAAGGGGGACATCACCGACGCCGCCGTCTGGGACGGCCTCCTCGCCACGGTGACCCCGGACGTCATCATCCACCTCGCCGCGGAGACCGGTACGGGGCAGTCCCTCGAGGAGTCGACCCGGCACACGATGACGAACGTCGTCGGCACCTCCCAGATGCTCGATGCACTCAACCGCCACAAGAAACTGCCGCGCCGGATCGTGCTCTCCAGCAGCCGCGCCGTGTACGGGGAGGGCGCCTGGCGCCGCACCGGAGCGGACTCGCTCTTCTACCCGGGCCAGCGCACCAGCACGACCCTCGACCAGGCACAGTGGGACTTCGCCGACGCCGAACCGACCGCGATGAAGGCCGACGACGTCTTCCCCGCCCCGGTGAGCGTCTACGGAGCCACGAAGCTCGCCCAGGAGAACATCCTCCTGGCGTGGGGCAAGTCCTACGGTGTCGAGACGGCGGTCCTCCGGCTCCAGAACGTGTACGGGCCGGGCCAGTCCCTCATCAACCCCTACACCGGCATCATGTCGCTGTTCTGCAGGATGGCGAAGTCCGGCACCTCCATCCCGCTCTACGAGGACGGGGAGGTGCGCCGCGACTTCATCCTGATCGACGACGTCGCCTCGGCGCTCGTGGCCGCAGCCACCTCGCCGTCCGTCAGCGACACGCCCCTGGACATCGGCTCGGGAGAGTTCCAGACCATCGGGACCGCCGCGGCGATCATCGCCGGGTACTACGGGGCCCCGACCCCGCACGTCACGGGCCAGTACCGGCAGGGCGACGTCCGGCACGCCTGGGCCGACGTCAGCGCGGCCGAACAGGTGCTCGGCTGGACCCCCCGGTACGACCTCGAGCAGGGCATCTACCGCCTCGCCCGGTGGATCGACTCCCAGGCCGACGTCCAGCCGGCCTGACGCTGCCGGACGAACCGCCGACCGGACAGAAGAAGTCCCCGCGCAGTGCGCGGGGACTTCTTCTGTTCGCGGATCACTTCCCGGGATCCGCGTGTCACCCACCCGTCGCGCGGGTCCCGACGACCGAGGGCTGCTGAGGGACGTGCGGGTCCTCCTGGACCACCGGGAGGACTGTCGCCGTGGTCGGCGCGGCTCCCTGGTCAGGTGCGGAGCCGCCGGGCCGCGCGGTGACTGCCGCAGGCCCGGGGGCGGCCTTCCCGTGCCGGCGCACGGCGCGCATCACGGGGCGCTCGACGAGGAGCCAGCTGGCGATGCCGGCGGCGATCGTGAGGACCGCAGCCACGAGCATGTACACGGCCAGTCCACGTTCGTGGACCCCGTGGATCGCGAGCAGCTGCTGGATGGGGAAGGCGTAGATGTACACGCCGTAGGAGACGTCGTTCCTGCGGATCAGCAGCGGCGAGGGCAGCAGCGTCGAGATCCACAGGATGCCGTAGGCGATGAAGACCGCGGAGGCCGCGCCGCCCCAGTTCGGCACCAGGGCCGTGATCGCGACCGACGCCGCCACGGAGACCGCTCCGGGCAGCCAGTGGATGCCGACCCGGTCCTTCCACGCCTGCACGACGGCGCCGCCGAGGAAGAAGGGCAGCAGGCGGAACAGGAGGTCGAAGTCGAAGTTCCCCTGCGTGTAGGCGGTGATGTCCCCGATGGACGCGTGGACGACCACGCTCGCGACGAAGAGGAGGGTGAGGGGCCACGGGGACTTGCGGATGATCGCGAAGACCCCGATGAAGGCGAGGATCGCATAGCAGTAGAACTCGTAGTAGAGGCTCCACAGTGATCCGTTCCAGGCACCCGGGTAGGGCACGTCCGCGGGCGTCCCGGCCACGTCGTACGTGACCATCTTCAGCCCGAGGTTGGCGAACACGTAGTTGAAGGGGGTCGTGCCGGTGGTCAGGAAACCGTCGAGGGTGCCCCTGGCGGCGAGATAGCCGAGCGGGGCGAAGACGCCCGCGACGACGACGAGGCAGACGATGAAGGCCGGCATGATGCGGGCGATACGGTGCACCAGGTACTCGCCCAGGGAGTGGCTGAACCGGCTCGCGGTGATGAGGTACCCGCTGACGACGAAGAAGCCCGCCACGGCCCACCCGCCGAGGGTGTCCCCGGCGAAGGCTGGTTCCTCCATCCGCCCGGACAGGGGCCAGCTGTGGTGCACGAGCACCGTCAGTGCGAGCACCAGGCGGATCAGGTTCAGGCTGTTGTTCCGGGTGTCGAACGGTCGTCCGAACCACAGCCCAGACTGGTTTTTCCTCCGTGGCACAATCTCTCCATCAGCACGACCGACACTGGGACAACCCGGTCATCCTACCTCAGCGCCCGCGCCGGGCCCGGGGAGCGATTTGGCCTTGCAGTGCCGCACGGCAATAATTCGAAGCATGCGCGGGATAATCCTTGCCGGGGGCACCGGATCCAGACTCCACCCGATCACCTTCGGCGTCAGCAAGCAGCTGATGCCGGTCTACGACAAGCCGATGATCTACTACCCGCTGTCCACCCTCATCCTCGCCGGCATCCGGGACATCCTGATCATCACGACGCCCCAGGACGCGGACCAGTTCCGGCACCTGCTCGGCGACGGCAGCAAGTTCGGTGTCTCCCTCACCTACGTCCAGCAGCCCTCCCCCGACGGCCTGGCCCAGGCGTTCATCCTCGGCGCGGAACACATCGGCCAGGAGACGGTCGCCCTGGTCCTCGGCGACAACATCTTCTACGGCCAGGGCATGGGCACCCAGCTCCGCCGCTTCGCCGACGTCGACGGCGGCGCCGTGTTCGGGTACTGGGTGGCCGAGCCCTCCGCCTACGGCGTCGTCGAGTTCGACCGGGACGGCCGGGCGCTGTCCCTGGAGGAGAAGCCGGAGAACCCGAAGAGCAACTACGCGGTCCCGGGCCTGTACTTCTACGACAACGACGTCATCTCGATCGCGCGGGAGCTGAAGCCCTCGCCCCGCGGTGAACTGGAGATCACCGACGTCAACAAGGCCTACCTCGAGGCAGGGCGCCTGCAGGTGGAGATCCTGCCGCGCGGAACGGCCTGGCTCGACACCGGGACCTTCGAATCCCTCAGCGACGCCTCGAACTTCATCCGCACGGTCGAGCACCGTCAGGGACTGAAGATCGGCTCCCCGGAGGAGATCGCCTGGCGCCAGGGCTTCCTCAGCGACGACGACCTGCGCCGCCGCGCCGAGCCCCTCATCAAGAGCGGCTACGGGCACTACCTCCTCGGGCTCCTCGCCCGCGGCAAGTAGCACCCGGGGCACCCCCGCGGCGGGTGCCCCGTCGCCGGCGCTGACCGGCCGGTCCGCGGGCCGGGCTACTGGCAGACGACGACCTCGTACAGCCTCGCCGCGCCCTGCTCGTCGACCAGCCGCACCGCGTCGGAGGTGGCGAGGTCGGCGAGGCCGGGGTACCCCCGGGCCTCCTCACCGTCGATGAGGTACTGCGTACCGAAGTCCAGGGCGTAGGACACGTTCTCGTCCCGGATCGCCTGGCAGGCCTCCGCGGACTGCGCTGCATCGTCCAGGCTCCGCGCGAGGACGAGGGCCTGCGGCGTCGACGTCTCGAAGAGGTGGTGCACCAGGGTTTCGCGACCCGTATAGGCGTAGGCGAGCGAGCTGCCGTTCCACGGGTTGACCGCGATGACGGCGTCCTCCGGGACCTCCCCGTCGAAGCGGTCCAGGAGCGCCTGTTCGTCGGTCGACAGGATCGAGGACGGCGAATCGGGCACGTAGTGGATCTTCGCCCAGGAGACGTATTCGCTCACGGCGCCGGGCTGGGTCGCGGGTACCAGGAGCCCGGCCAGCGCGACCAGGCCCAGGCCTGCGGCGGCACCCCGCAGCACCGGACGGCGGCCGAGGTCGGCCGCTTCGAGCCGTCGTCCTGCGAGCCGCCGGACGACTCCGGACGACGCGTCCACGACGGCGACCGCGCCGAGGGCGGCGAGGACGACCGACACGACCGGCAGCACCGCGGCCAGCCTGTTGGTGTCCGCGTACCAGATGCCGGTCAGCACGGCGCGCCACGGCCCCCGCTCGATGCTGGCGTCGACGAGGTAGAGGTAGCCGATGACGACGAAGCTGAGGATCAGCCAGGCCGACCGGCGGGTCCGTGCCGCGTGGATCAGGCCGATGAGGGCCAGCGCGGACACGGTGTAGGCCATCAGGCGGTAGTCCATCGGTGCGTTGCCCAGCACCTCGCCCACCGCCCCGGAGGTCGTCTGGTGCGGACCCCAGACGTCGTACGGGACGGGCCTGAGCTTCAGCCAGACGACGACGAACACGGCCAGTCCGACGACCGTCCCGGCCGCCCACGGCAGGTAGCGCCTCGGTGCCGCACCGCTGCGGGCGAGGAAGGCGACCTGCCGGGACACGGACCAGAGGACCACCGGCAGGCCCAGTGCCAGCAGCGTGTTGACGCTGCTCATGTGCGAGAACCCGAGGCTCGCGAAGGCCGCGGCCAGGGCGATCCACACCCGGGCCGGCGCTTCGGTCATGGAGGCGCCCATCCGGCTGGCGAGGACCACGAGGGCCAGCGCGGCCGGCAGGAGCGCGACGGAGAGCATGTAGGGGAAGAGAGGGCCCCAGGCCATGAGCAGGTAGGGGAACGCCATGTACCCGGCGGAGGTCACCCCCGCCGTCACCAACCCCACCATGCGCGGCCCGACGACGACGCGGGCGAGGAAGAGCGCCGAGATCGGCCAGACCACCGCGGCGGTGACGATGTTGACGGCGTTGACGGCCAGGGGGACGGAGGCCCCCGTCAGCTGCATCGCGAGGGCGCCGAAGGAGTGCCAGGCCGCCGGGTAGACCGCGGCGAAGCCGGAGTTCCCGGTCATGGTGCCGAGGGTGAGGGTCGAGGCGTCGCCGGTCTCGAAGATGTAGCGGACGGCGTTGAGGTGGAAGACGTTGTCGAAGCGCTGCGAGATGTGCTCGGGGGCCCCGATCATCCGCACGGTGCTCCGGGCGATCAGCACCCCTCCGATGACCGCGCCCGCGACGCCGGCAGCCACCAGCGCCCAGCTGTCGCGCCGGGGTACGGGACCAGCGGACCTCCGGGCCGCGAGGCGGGAGATGAGCAGGCCGATCGCGGCGGTCAGCACCGTGACCGCGAGCAGGAGCCAGCTGGTCCACGGGATCCCCGCGACCGACCCGAGGACGGCGGCGAGTCCCGCGATGCCCACCGAGAACACGGGCGCCACTCCGAGCAGCGCGAGCCGGCGGAACCCGAGCGACAGGCCGATCACCAGACCAGGGCCCACCATCACGGCGATCGTCGCCGCCAGCACCGGCGCAGTACTCCACCAGGACACAAATCCTCCAAAAATCAGCACGAGATGGGATGCCGGGCCCGGAGGCCGGCGGGGCGCCCTCGGCGCCCCGGGTCGGTGTTCCTAGCCCTGCCTCAGGCGTTTGACGACCTCGTCGACAGGACCGTCGAGCAGGACGCGGCCGTGGTCGAGCAGCACCCCGCGTTCGCAGATCTTCGCGACCATGTCGAGGTCGTGGCTCACGACGACGAGGGTCTTCCCCTCCGCAGCCAGTTCCGCGATCTTCGCCAGGCACTTCTTCTGGAACGGTTCGTCGCCGACCGCGAGGATCTCGTCGATCAGGAAGACCTCCGGATCCGTGTGGACGGCGACGGAGAACGCCAGCCGGAGGTACATGCCCGAGGAGTAGAACTTGACCTCGGTGTCGATGAACTGGCCGATCTCGGAGAACTCGACGATCGAGTCGAACCGCTCCTCGATCTCCGCGCGGTCCATGCCGAGGATCGCCCCGTTGAGGTAGACGTTGTCGCGACCGCTGAGGTCGGGGTGGAACCCTGCCCCCACCTCGATCAGCCCTGCCACCCGGCCCCGCGTCTGCACGCTGCCGGTATCGGGGCGCATCACGCCGGAGATGTGCTTGAGCAGGGTCGACTTGCCGGAGCCGTTGAACCCCAGCAGGGCGACGGTCTCCCCCTCCTCGATGGTCAGCGACACGTCCGCCAGCGCATGGAAGCGCTCGGAGAGGTCACCCTTCCGTCCCTTCATCAGCCAGACGAAGGCCTCCTTCATGGACCGGGTGTGCCGGAGGACGAACTGCTTGTTGACGTTGCGGATCTCGATCGCGGTGGTCACGTGTCACAACTCCTGGGCGAAGCGGCCCTCGAGCCGCCGGAAGACGAGCTGGCCGATGACGAGCATCAGGCCCGAGGTCACGAGCGCGACCGGTATCCACAGGGACAGCAGGTTCGGGGGGATCGCCTCGGCCCGCTCCGTGGTGGGCAGCCAGAACGCGAAGTGGAACGTCTCGACGGCCACCGTGATCGGATTGAGCTGGTAGATCAGGAAGAACGTCTCGCCCAGCTTCTCGCGCACGAGCAGCCACGGGTAGAGCACGGGGGACGCCCAGGTGGCGACCATCAGCAGCATGTCGACGAGGTTCTCCGCGTCGCGGAAGTACACGTTGACCGCGCCGAACAGCAGGCCCAGTCCGATCGCGAACATCGTGACGATCAGGAACCCCGCGACGGCCGCGGCGAGCTGGAGCACGGTCGGCGACCACCCGGAGAACAGGCATGCGACGAGCAGGATGAGGATCTGCGGGACGAAGTGCACCGCGGACACCCAGGTCGAGGCGATCGGGAAGAGCTCCCGGGGCAGGTAGATCTTCTTGATCAGCCCGCCGTTCGACACGATGGCGCGCGACGCATTGCCCAGCGCCTCGTTGAAGTAGTTGATGAGCACGATGCCCGAGAACAGGTAGATGGCGTAGTTGGGCAGGCCGGCGGGGTTGCGCTCGCTCTGCTCGAGTCCCAGGAAGACGCCGAGGGCGACGTAGAACACGACGAACTGGACCCCGGGCTTGACGTACGACCAGAGCAGCCCGAGGACCGATCCGCGGTAGCGGACGCGCAGCTCCTTCTGGACCAGCAGCTTGAGCAGGTAGCGGGACCGCACGACATCGCGGAGACCGTGTCCGTAGCCGGGGGCCACGAGCTCGTCGCGCGGCCCCCCGCCGGCCGCCGAGCGGTCCGTCATACTGCTCACTGCGACGACTTCCCCGCGCTTCCGGCCGGGCTGGCGTTCTCGAAGGTCTCGGCCCAGGCCTCCTGCGACGTGAACTCCGGCAGCGCTCGCTGGTACTCGTCGGCGAGGTCGTCCCAGCGGCTCAGCAGCCGCTGGTGGAGGATCACGCTCCGCCGGAGCATGGACTGGAACTTGGCGGAGTCGCGCTTGTACCAGGAGGCACCCGACCCGTCGGCCGAGGACACGAGCGCCGAGTCGAGCTGCGAGAGCCTCCACCACCGGGCGTCCATGGCCGGGACGTTCGCTTCGGGACGCACGCTCGCCTCGGGGCGGGCGGGACGCACCTGGCGGAGGGCTCCCGTGCCGGCCTTGACGAGCGCGCTCCTCAGGGTGCGCGGCGGCGTCGGCTTCAGGCCCTTCTTGGGGGGCTTCACCCGCTTGATGTCCGGGAACTCGGCGATGTTCTTGTTGATGCGCGCGTCGTCGAAGTCGGCGCGGCGCTTGCGGATCTCGGGGAGCTTGGCGCCGATGGTCGCGTGGAGGTGGGAAGGACCGTCGAGCAGGTCCTCCAGCGCGTTCAGGCGGAGCTCGACCGCGGAGTACTGCATCGACAGGAGGTGGCGGACGTCCACGGCGAAGCTCTCACGCGGCATCCGGCCCCCGTGCTTGTACGGCGAGTACAGCATCGCCGCGAGCCAGCGGTTGCGCTGGTGGTAGTAGGCCTGCCAGTCGATGGTGTCGTCCTTCTCGGTCCAGGGCATGTGCCACACCGCCGCACCGGGGAGGGAGACGGTGCGGTAGCCGTGGGCCTTCGCCCGGATCCCGTACTCGGCGTCGTCCCACTTGATGAAGACGGGGAGCGCCAGACCGATCTCGCGGATGATGCTGGTCGGGATGAGGCACATCCACCAGCCGTTGAAGTCGACGTCGACGCGGCGGTGCATCCACGGCGTCGTCCTGAGGTTGCTGGACGAGAAGTCGTGCGCCTCGAAGGTGTTCGACACGGGCCCCCAGAAATAGCGGTACTCGTTGACCTCCTCGCCGAAGCTGTGGAGCACCGAGCGCTCGTACAGGTTGAACATGTGCCCGCCGACGATGGTCGGCTTGCGGGTGAAGTCGGCGAAGTTGGCGGCCCGCAGGATGCCTTCCGTCTCGACCAGCACGTCGTCGTCGAGGAGCATGACGTACTTGCTCCGCCCGTCGTTGACGGTCTCGTGCATGCCGCGCGCGAATCCGCCCGACCCGCCGAGGTTGCCCTGCTCGAGCAGCGTGAACTTGTCGCCGAGGGTCGCCGCGGCCTCGTCGAAACCGTCCTGGTCCCGCACCTTCTGGGTCCCCTGGTCGGTGATGATGAGGCGGTCGAGGACGCCGAGCAGGTCCTCGGACTCGGCGAAGGTGGACAGGTGGCGGACGCAGTAGTCCGGGCGGTTGAAGGTGGTGACGGCGACCGACAGGGTCCCGGCCTCGAACCCCTCGGGCTGCGGCACGGCCCATTCGGCCCGCTGCAGTGTGACGTCGTCCTCCGCGGCGACGAGGTCGAACCAGTACCAGCCGCCGTCGCCGAACGCGGTGATCGGCAGGTCGACGGCCACCGGGCTGCCCGCGTCGACGTGGACGCTCTGGACCCGGTTGGACGTGCCGCGTGCGCTCGAACGGTAGATGACGACCGACGCCTCGGCGTCGGTCTCGACGGTCAGCCGCACCTGCGCGACGTCGGTGTGGGCCCGCCAGTAGCTCGCGGGGAAGGCGTTGAAGTAGGTGCCGAACGAGACCCGCCGGTAGGCGGGGAGGCGCAGGCTCCGGCGGTCGATGATGAAGTCGGAGCGCTGGGTGCTGTGCTGCGCGACGACGGCGGTCGTCCCCGCGCCGGCCCGGGCCGAGCGGTGCTGGTCGTCCACGACGCGCTGCGCCGCGTTGAAGTCGACGTAGAGGGGCAGGGTGTCGGTGTCGCCGTCGGTCGGGAACACCACGCGGTGGACGGTCTTCCAGAGGGCGGCGCTCGTCTCGTCCGTCGCCGCGTCCATCTCCTTGGAAACGATGCTCATGCTTCCACTCCTCCGCTTTCCAGCTTTGCGCCCGACGTGAAGTGGGGTGCGATCTTGTTGTCGAATGCCGACAGCGCAGACCCGATGGCCATGTGCATGTCGAGGTACTTGTAGGTTCCCAGGCGCCCGCCGAACAGCACCGACTCCTCGCCCTTGGCGAGATCGCGGTAGGCGAGCAGCTTCGCCCTGTCGTCGGCGGTGTTGATCGGGTAGTAGGGCTCGTCGCCCTTCTCGGCGAAACGTGAGTACTCGCGCATGATGACCGTCGCGTCCTTCGTGTAGTCCCGCTCCGGGTGGAAGTGACGGAACTCGTGGATCCGCGTGTAGGGCGCGTCCTCGTCGGGGTAGTTCATCACCGAGCACCCCTGGAAGTCCTCGATCGGGAGGACCTCCTCCTCGAGGTCGATCGTGCGCCAGGAGAGGTCGCCCTCGGCGAAGTCGAAGTACCGGTCGACCGGGCCGGTGTAGACCACGGGGACCTGACCGAGCGTGGTCGCGCGGGAGTACTCGTGGCCCTCGTCGAAGAAGTCCGTGTCGAGGTGGACCTCGATGTTGGGGTGGTCCGCCATCCGCTCGATCCAGGCCGTGTAGCCGTTGACGGGCAGACCCTCGTACTTGTCGTTGAAGTACCGGTTGTCGTACGTGTAGCGGACGGGGAGCCGGGAGATGATCTCCGCCGGCAGGTCCTTCGGGTCGGTCTGCCACTGCTTGCCCGTGTAGTACTTGATGAACGCCTCGTACAGGGGCCGGCCGATCAGCTGGATGCCCTTGTCGTTGAGGTTCTGCGGGTCCGTCCCGGCGAGCTCGCCCGCCTGCTCCTGGATCAGGGCGCGGGCCTCGGCGGGACCGAGCGCGGCGCGGAAGAACTGGTTGATGGTGCCGAGGTTGATCGGCATCGGGAACACCTCGCCCTTGTGGCGTGTGTAGACCTTGTGCACGTAGCTCGTGAACTCGGTGAAGTTGTGGACGTAGTCCCAGACCCGCTCGTTCGAGGTGTGGAACAGGTGCGCACCGTAGCGGTGGACCTCGATCCCGGTGCGAGCTTCGTTCTCGCTGTAGGCGTTCCCACCGATGTGGTGGCGCCGGTCGAGCACCGCCACCTTGAGGCCGAGCTGGGTGGCCGCCCGTTCAGCAATGGTCAGGCCGAAGAAGCCCGATCCAACGACAACGAGGTCAACGTTCACAAATGCTCCTGAATTGATTCGAACCACGGACATGCCCGCTTAAGGCTACCCGAGAGTGGTCCTCCACCTCGCCGGACACCGCGAGCGGCGCCTCCGTGGAGGGGAGGTGGGACGGCACGGCGCCGGTCGGCGACGGTGCAGGGAGCGGTCAGGCGGGCTCCAGGACGGACACGCCGAGCAGTCGCTCCTCGAACTGCGGGACCATGGTGCGCCAGTACGTCGCACTGACGTGGTTGTTGTCGATGTACACGTACACGTTGCCGATGATCGGCGGGCAGGTGTCGCCGGGACAGATCACGTCCGTCATGTCGACCGACCGGTAGAGCGGGGTCCCGGGATCGAACCCCTCGAGGGGGGAGACCGCCGGGAGCAGGTCCGCCTTGACCGGGCTGCAGGCGGCCAGGGCGTCCTCGTTCTCCTGGATGCAGGCGGGCATGTTGAACTCGAAGCGCGCATTGTCGCGTACTCCGATGACCTCGATGCCGCGCTCGGTGTACCGCCTCACCGTGTTCTCGAAGTCCGGCACGATCTTCTCGTCGGTCGAGCCGAACTCGGTCTTCGTCGCGATGGTGAAGACGGCGTCGGGCCCCAGCTCCTCGATGTAGGCACTCGAGCCCTCGAAGAAGTCCGCACATTCGGGGGTGATGTCGGGTCCCACCGGTGCGAAGACGCAGCCGAGGGAGATCAGCTCGATGACCGTCCAGTTGTGCTTCTCCGCCAGCGCGACGACCGCCGCGGACATGTGCTGCGCATGGCTGTTGCCCACCACGACGACGGTCCTGCTCGGCTCACCCTCGGCGAGCCTCTGCGTGCAGAATCCCTCCAGGTCGGACGGGACGCCTGTCGCCTCCGCGTCGCACGCCTCGAGCCGGGGGAAGTCGCCCCGGATGGTACTCAACTCGGGCAGGATCACCGCGTCGTCGGACACCTCGTCCTGGTAGCCCGGCAGCAGGGACACCGCGCCGGGATTGTCGGCACTGGTCTGCGCCGCGGCGCGCGCCGCCTGCGCCCGCAGGTCCAGCTGCCAGGCGGTGAGCGGCGCGGCGACGAGGCCCATGCACACGAGCAGGACGACACCGGCACGACGGCGCCGCTTGTCGGCCCACACGAGCGCCCGCATGGGCCGTTCGACGAACCGCATCGTCAGGTAGGCCAGCACCAGCGACACGCCGATGACCAGGAAGCCTCCGAGCACACCGGGCGACGGCCGGTCCTGCCAGACGAGGGCCAGCACGAGTACCGGCCAGTGCCAGAGATACAGCGCGTAGGAGAGGTCGCCCATGCGCACGAGCGGCCCGGCGGACAGGAACCGGTCGGCTCCGAAGCGGCTGCCGGTCTGCCCGGCGACGATCACCAGGGCAGCGGCCGCGAGGGGCCAGAGAGCGACATAGCCCGGGAACTGGCCCTGCACGTCGAGGAGGAAGCCGCCGCTGAGCATCGCGGCCACGCCGACCCACCCCGCCCCGATGCGCAGCGGGCGCGGGAGGCGGATGAACGGCAGTGCCAGCGCCAGGAGCGTCCCGAACGCGAACTCCCAGAGGCGGGCCCGCGTGTCGAAGTAGGCGTACGCCTGGTTCGTCGACGTCTCCCACATCGAGAACGCCAGGGAGCCCGCGAACAGCACACCGAACACGAGCAGGACGACGCCGCGGAACTTCAGCCGGAAGCGGCGCGCCAGGAGGGAGCTGGCGAGGAACAGGAGCGGCCAGAGGATGAACACCTGGCCCTGGACGGAGAGCGACCAGAAGTGCTGGAGCGGACTGGCGAGGCTGTGGTCGTCGGCGTAGTAGTCGACGGCGTTCGAGGCGAGGACCCAGTTCTGCACGTAGAGCAGCGACGCCCACGACTGCTCGATGATGTCGGTCCACCTGGACCGCGGCACCAACACGTAGCTGGCTGCCAGTGTCGCGAGGATCACGACGACGACGGCCGGCAGCAGCCGCTTGAACTGGTGGAGCCAGTGCCGGACGAGATCGAACGGCTTGCCCGCCTCCGCCTTGCGCAGGAACGACAGCGCCAGCAGGAAGGCCGAGATCAGCAGGAAGACGTCCACGCCGCCGGACACCCGGCCGAACCAGATGTGGTACGAGACCACCATCAGGACGGCCAGGGCGCGGAGGCCCTGCACCTCCGGGCGGAAGCCGCGATCCGCGCCGACGGCCGCGGCGGGGGGAGCCGCGGAACGGCTCGCTTCAGCGACGGACATGGAGGACTTCAGGGGTAGACACGATGGTCAAGTGTAGCGGGAGCACCCGGGGAAGCCCGGGACATCCCCCGCCCGCGCGGAGGGTCGCGCGGCCCGGTCCGCGTGCGGCCCTTGTCCACAACCCGCGATATCCCCGCCCTCCGCGAGCGGCTCCTCCCTAGCCTCGGAGGCAGTCCCCACCCGAGGAGGCCTCCGTGGATCTGCACGTCACGCTCGCGAGCGCTCCCCCGTGCGCGTTCCCCACCCGGGAGATCGTGGTCGACACCCTGGCCCTGCCCACGGGTGCGGCGCTCGCCGCCCGGCTGGCGGCCGCGGGGTACCGGGGGCCCTTCGCGATCGACGGCGCACCGCTCGCGGCGATGACGGCATGCGTGGGGAGCCTGACGGACGGCGCGATCATCGTCTGCGGATCCTCCCCGCTCCAGGACGACGCGCCGCCGATGCCCCATCTCGTCTTCGTCGTCCGCTCGGGCCCGGACGCCGGGCAGGTGGTCCCGCTGCGGCGCGGCGGCTACACGATCGGGCGGGCGGCCTGCGACATCGTGATCGCCGACCCCGCGCTCTCACGCCGGCACGCGCTCCTCACGGTGACCGGGAACGCCATCGTCCTGGAGGATCTGGCGTCGGTGAACGGGACCTTCGTGGACGGCCGACGCATCGGCACGGCGGAGGTCACGGTGTCGGCGGCCCTGCGACTCGGCGGGAGCCGGTGCCGCATCGAACTGGTCGACGGCGACGGATGGCGCTACGTCCCGCCCGCCGACGTCCTCGCACCCGTGCAGGTCGGACGCGAACCCCCGAGGGCACCGTCCCGCGTCCTGGTCCTCACCGCCGTGCTGCCGCTGGTCCTCGGCATCGTCCTGGCGGCGACCACGGGCCTGTGGTTCTTCCTGGCCTTCAGTGCCCTGTCGGCGGTGACCGGATCGGTTCCCCTCGCCGTCCATCGGCGGAACGGCCGCGTCTTCGCGGACGCCCTTCGCGAAGCGGCCGAGCGCGACCGCGTGCGCCGGATGCTCGCCGTCCCGGACCCCGGGCAGACCGCCCTCGACGCCCTGCGCGCCTGCCGGCCCGTCGCCGGAGGGCCCGCAGCAGGGGCGCAGCCGCTCGCTGCGGAGATCCTGCTGAGGATCGGCACGGCGGACCAGCCGGCCAATCTCGCCACGGCGCGGGAGCCTGCCTTCGTCCCACCGGTCCTTCAGGACCTGCCGCTGGTCCTGCCCTGTCGGGCGGGCCGACCCGGCGCGACACCGGGCGGGGCCTCGGAGGGGACATCGGGCGGCGTGGCCGGGGAGTCCTTCACCATCACGGGCGACCCCGCCGCCGTCCTGGGCAGCCTGCGCGCCCTGCTGCTCCAGGTCGCCCACCCCGAGCAGGGATCACCTCCCGTGGTCTGCTGGGGTTCGGCGCGGCACCTCCCGGTCCACGCCCGGTTTCTCCCGAACGTCCTGCTCACCAGGGACCCGCGGGTCCTGGCCGGGATCGACCGCCGGGCCGGCGTCCTGCTCGTCCTCCAGGTCGCGGAGGACCTTCCCGAGGGTGCCCGACGCCCCGACGCGGTCGTTGTCCGCTTCCGGCTGGACGGGGCCGGCGCCGGTCACGCGACGTCCGGGACCGCGCTGCCCGCGGCGGGCATGGTGATGGCGGCCGACGGCGCCCGTGCGCGCATCGACGGGCGGGAGTACCGGGTCGTTCCCGACGGCGTCTCCGAGCGGACGTTCGAGCGGACCGCCCGGGCGCTCGCCCGTGCCGCGCGGCACCGGCCCGGAACCCGTACCCGACCGGGGCCGGGAGACGGATCGGACGTGCCGTCCTCGGTCTCCCTCTGGTCCGGGCAGTCCGGGCCGGACACCCTCGCCTCGTCGGTCCCCGGCCGCTGGGCTGCGGCCGACGCCCGGCGGCCGACCGCGTTCGTCGGGCGGTCGGCTGCCGGGCCCGTGGCGATCGACCTGGTCCGGGACGGCCCCCACCTCCTGGTCGCCGGCACCACGGGCTCCGGCAAGTCCGAGTTCCTGAGGACCCTGGTGCTCGGACTGGCACTCGACCAGCCTCCCCGGCACCTGTCCCTGCTCCTCATCGACTACAAGGGCGGCTCCGGGCTCGGCGCACTCGCCGCGCTCCCCCACTGCGTGGGGAGCCTCACGGACTTGTCCCCCGAATCGACGGCCAGGGCCCTGACCTCGCTGCGGGCGGAACTGCGACGCCGGGAACTCCTGTGCGCCGGCCACGGCGCCCGGGACCTCGACGGACTGCGCAGGATCTCGCCGGCCACCTGCCCGGCCAGGCTGGTCGTGGTGATCGACGAGTTCCGGGTCCTGGGCGACGCCGTGCCGACCGCCGTACCGGATCTGATGAGGATCGCCGCCCTCGGCCGGTCGTTGGGCGTCCATCTCGTACTCGCCACCCAGCGGGTACAGGGAGCGGTGACGCCCGAGCTGAGGGCGAACATCACGACGTCGGTGCTGCTCCGGGTCCAGACCGCGGTGGAGTCGCAGGACCTCCTCGGGTCCGGCGCGGCGGCCGAGATACCGGTCGACGCCCCGGGGCGGGCCTTCGTGCGCCGCGGGGCCGAAGCGCCCGTCGCCGTCCAGGTCGCCTCGCCGTCAGGACTCCCGACGGCGGACCGGAGGCCCGGCTGGCAGGACGTCGCGGCCTACCTCGGAGGGGCGGCAGCGGATCCTCGCCCCGGGGAGGCCGCCGGCACCCCCGATACCGAGGATGCGGGAGGTCCTCCCCGGGATCCCCTCGTGGAGGCGGTCGCCGGACTCGCGGCGGCCGCCCGTGGCGCGGCGGCCTGGCGAGAGCCCCGCCCCGTGCTGCCACCGCTGCCCGTACGCCTCACGCCCACGGCGTGTGCCGGCTTCCGCCCGGTCGGGCCCGGCCCGTCCCCCGCGGACGCCGTCGGCGTGGCGCTCGGGATCGTCGATCTCCCCGGGCGCCAGGCACAGCACGTGCTGCGCTGGCACCCCGACAGCCACTCGCACCTCGCCCTCGTCGGTCTTCCCGGCAGCGGTGTGGCAGAGGCACTCGCGGCCGTCGTGGCATCCCTGCCCGGGAGCGACCCGGACCTCCACCTGTACGTGCTGGACGGCGACGGGACATTGGGGCGGTGCTCCGCGGACCCGCACGTCGGTGCGTACGTCCTGCCGCAGGAGACGAGGCGGGCCGGCCGCGTCCTCGAACGGCTGGCGGCGCCGGGGCCCGGAGGGCGCGCCACCGGCCGGATCGTGCTCGTGGTCACCGGCTGGGCACGGTGGAGCAGTCGGTTCCGCAACGGGCGCCTCGCACGGGCGGAGGACGACCTGCAGGCGCTGGTCCGGGACGGTGCCAGGAGCGGCGTGAGCGTCCTCGTCGACGGCGACCGGGACCTGACCACGTCGCGGTTCTTCCCCCTGCTGCCGAACCGCGTCTACCTGCCCCTCGGTGCGCATCAGGAGACGACCATGACGTGGCCGGCGATGCCGCCGATCGATGCCGTTCCCGGTCGGGGATTCGCGCAGGGACCGATCACGGGCGGCTGGGGAGACGGCACGTGCCAGCTCGTCACGGACCGCACGGACCCGACGGACCTCATGGATCCCGCGGGCGCCGGGCCGGTCCGCCCGCCCGTCCGGACTCCCTTCCCGGTGCATCCCCTCCCCCGCGAGGTCGGCCTGGCCGGCATCGCCGTGGCAGGGACACCGGACCGGCTGGTGGCGGGTGTGCACGGCGACGACCTGGAGCCGTTCTCCCTCGCCCTCCACCCCGGCGACGTCTACCTGGTGCTGGGACAGCGAGGATCGGGACGCACGAACACGCTGCGCGTGCTGGCGGAGTCCGCCGGGCGCCTGATCCCGCCCCGCTCCGTCCTCGTGCCGCCCGCCGGCGCAGCGGGACTACCGGCGCCCGCGTACTGGCGGGACGTCGCCGGCGGTACGGGGCCGGGCGCCCTGGACGGGTACATCCTCGTGGTCGACGACGCGGACCGGCTGCCCGCCGATGTACAGCAGGCCCTGGCCGGCTTCGTGGCGCGGGGCGCCGCGTGCGTCCTGTCCGCCACCCCGGGTCCGGCCCTCCTGACGCGCGTCCCCCTCGCCCTGCAGGCCCGCGCGGCGGGACGCGGACTCGTCCTGGCGCCGAGGACGGCGGGGGACGGCGACTTCTTCGGGGTGCGGCTCGACACGGACGGGGAGCCCGTCGCGGGCCGGGGCTTCGCCTGCGACCCGACAGGAGTCACCGAGGTGCAGATCGCCCGCGTATCCGGAGGGACGGAAGGACCGGAAGGGATCCGCGGGCCGGGGGCGGCGGACGACACCCCGGAACGGGTCGGCGGCCCCTACAGTGCCTTCCCGGTCACCGTGGTGCGGACCGTGTACCCGACGACCGGTCCGGAGAAGAGCGTCACGATGACGACGGCGGCGGGGACGAGGAGCGCCACCCCGATGAGCGGTGCGCCGATGGAGAAGTAGGGGAACGCCAGGATCACCAGGAACAGCTGGACGACGAGCGAGGGCGACCTCGGCCAACGGAAGCCCGCGGCGAGCTGCCGGGCGAGGGCCATGAGGCCCGCGCCGACCAGGAGCAGGAGGACTGCCATGAAGACCGATCCCCCGACGGAGAGGGCATCGTCGCTGAAGGCGGTCACCACGAAGCCGGCGGCGACCGCGAGCAACGCGACCGCCTCGAGCACCAGGATCGCCGCGATCAGGAGGACGCCGCGGGGGCGGCTCGAGGGAGGCAGGGCTGGGTCAGGAACCACCCTCGAACCCTACCCGACGTGCTGCGCCCTCCCCCGGGGACGACAGGACACCGGCGCTGCTGTGACTAACCCCTCATGCGCACGGTCAATCGGAGCTGTAAAACCCTTGTTTACCCGCTGGTAACGTGACAGCCTTAAAAGCAGTGGATACCCGGGGGGCCCAGAGTCGGCCCCCTTTACTATGAGCCCGCTCGTGAATCTTTTCACAAACGAAGAGCGAGGCCGAAGGAGAATGTGATCACCATGGATTGGCGTAGTCGTGCAGCCTGCCTGGACAAGGACCCGGAACTGTTCTTCCCGGTCGGCAACACCGGACCGGCCCTCCTCCAGATCGAGGAGGCCAAGAGCGTCTGCCGCCGCTGCCAGGTGCAGGACACCTGCCTGCAGTGGGCCATCGAGTCCGGGCAGGATGCCGGAGTATGGGGAGGACTGAGCGAGGACGAGCGTCGGGCGCTGAAGCGCCGGGCCGCGAGGGCCCGCCGCGCCTCCTGACCCGAGCCGGGAACTCCCGGATCAGCCGGTCGGCGCACCGGCAGACGACGAAGGGCCGCCCACCGGGCGGCCCTTCGTCGTCTGCGTGGCAGTCGCCCTCCCGGGGCGCGCGTCAGGGGCCCTGGTTCAGGCGCAGCGGGAGTTCGATGGTCACCGAGGTCCCGCCACCGCCCCGGGTACGCCACTCGATCGTCCCGCCCAGTTCACTCGTGACCAGCGTCCGGACGATCTGCAGTCCCAGCCCCTCCGCGTGGCCGCCCGCCGGCAGACCGACGCCGTCGTCGGCGATCGTCACCCGCAGGATCTCCTCCTCGTCGATCACGGCCCGGCGGTTCGCCATGAGCCACACGGTGCCCGCGCGGCCGGAGAGACCGTGCTCGACGGCGTTCGTGACGAGTTCGTTGATCACGAGGGCGAGCGGCGTCGCGAGATCGCTGGGGAGTTCGCCGAAGTCCCCGCTGCGCTCGGTGCGTACCGCCTGGGACGGCGACGCGACCTCGGCGGACAGGCGGAACTGCCGTGAGATGAGCTCGTCGAAGTCGACGCTCTGCGCGAGGCCCTGCGACAGCGTCTCGTGGACGAGGGCGATGGTCGACACGCGGCGCATGGCCTGCTCGAGGCCCAGCTTGCCCTCCTCGCTGACCATCCGGCGGGACTGCATCCGGAGCAGCGCCGCGACGGTCTGGAGGTTGTTCTTCACCCTGTGGTGGATCTCTCGGATGGTCGCGTCCTTGGACACCAGTTCCATTTCCCGGCGACGGAGTTCCGAGACGTCCCGGCAGAGGACGAGGGCCCCGAAGCGCTCCCTCTCGTCACGCAGGGGGATGGCCCGCAGCGACAGGCTGACCCCGCGTGAGCCGATCTCGGTGCGCCAGGGCATCCGCCCCGTGACCACCAGGGGAAGCGTCTCGTCGACCATCCGACGGTCCTTCAGCAGCGCCGTCGTGATCTCCGCGAGAGGTCGCCCCTCGAGGGTCTCGACGTCGCCGAGACGGCGGAACGCCGACACCCCGTTCGGGCTCGCGTACTGCACGATCCCGTCCACGTCGAGCCGGATCAGCCCGTCGCCCACGCGGGGAGCACCCCGGCGGGATCCGGTCGGCGTCGCGAAGTCGGGCCACAGCCCGAGCGTGCCCATGCGCAGGAGATCGTAGGCGCACTGCCGGTAGGTCAGCTCGAGCCGCGACGGCATCCTCGAACTGGACAGGTCCATGTGGGTCGTCACGACCGCGAGGGTGCGCCCGTTCCGCACCATCGGCACGGCCTCCACGCGCATCGCCATCTCCGTGGTCCAGTTCGTCTCGCCGGAGCGTTCGATCTTCTGCGTCTCCCAGGCCACGTCCACGAGCGGCTGCAGGTCGGCGCGGATCCGCTCGCCCACGAAGTCGCTGTGGAAGACGGTGTGCGACGTCGACGGACGGGCGTGGGCCAGGGCGACATAGCCGCCGCCGTCCAGCGGGAACCACAGGGCCAGGTCGGCGAACGCGAGGTCGGCCACCATCTGCCAGTCGCCGACGAGGAGGTGGAGCCACTCGGCGTCGCCGGGTTCGAACCCTGTGTACTCGCGGATGGGATCGGTGAAGATTGCCATGGGATCTCTCTGTTGCTCGGGACGAACGCGGCAGCTCGCGCCGCACGGAGTGCGCGACGACAGGCCGGACCCGCGGATCGAGGAGCCGCAGGTCCAGTCTGTCACCCTCGGCCGTCGACGCCGACAGGACGGGCCACTACCGGACGATGGACCTCAGGAGCCGAAGGGCCACGGACAGGGACGAGATGTCGTCCTGCTCCAGCAGGTTGACCTCGGCGAACATGTTGCTCGCGCGCTGCAGCTGGTCGGCGTTCAGTTCCTGCCACGCGAGGAGCCGCTCCCCCGCGTCGCGGTCCTGCAGGTCGCCGGTGGCCCGCATGACGGCGACCGTGATGTCGGCCACCGTCGAGTACAGGTCGTCGCGCAGTGCAGCCCGGGCCAGGGCCTGCCAGCGGTCCGTCCGCGGCAGCTTCGTGATGCGCTCGAGCAGGTTGTCGACCTCGAAGCGGTCGTACACCGCGTAGTACACCTTCGCGATGTTCTCGACCGGCTCGTCGACCCGGCGGGTGCTGTAGGCGATGTCCAGCAGCGCGAAGGACTCGAACTGCTCGGCCCAGTGCCGTCCGAGCTCCGCCGGCAGGTCCCACGCCGTCGCCGTCGCCGTCGCCTCCCGCGCCCGCTCGAGGTCGCAGCCGCGCAGGTACTCCCCGAGCCGCGAGCGGAAGGGCGCGACGAGCGGCTTGAACGCGTCGATGTCCTCGCCCACGGCCGTGCCCTGCTCCACGTGGTTGACGAACCATCGCACGGCCCGATCCAGGAGCCGGCGCAGGTCCAGGTGGACGGTGGTCCAGTGGTCCGTGGGGAAGTCCGCGGGCAGGGCCGCGAGCGCGTCGACGGTCTCGTCCAGCGAGTAGATCTCCCGCAGGGCCACGAAGGCGCGGGCCACCACCGGCTCGGGTACCGACGTCTCCTCCATCACGCGGAACGCGAACGTGATCCCCCCGAGGTTGATGATGTCGTTGGCGATGACGGTGGAGATGATCTCCCGGCGCAGCGGATGCGTGTCGAGCAGGTCGTCGAAACGCTCCACGAGTCGGCGCGGGAAGTAGCGCCGGAGGGTGCCCCTGAAGTACGGGTCGTCGGCGAGGCCGCTGGCGGACAGGACCTTCGTCAGCTCGATCTTCGCGTAGGCGGCGAGCACCGACAGCTCCGGGGAGGTGAGTCCCTGCCCCGCGTCGATCCGGCGGCGCAGCTCGGCCGTCGTCGGGAGCGCCTCGAGCTCCCTGTCGAGCTCGGCCTTCTTCTCCAGCCAGTCCATCATCCGCTCGTAGCTCGGACTCCACTCGATGACCCTCTGGCGGTCGTTGAGCAGGAGGACGTTCTGGTCGATGTTGTCCTGCAGGACGAGTCGGCCGACCTCGTCGGTCATCGACTGCAGGAACTCCGTGCGTTCCGCGGGCTGCAGGCGTCCGGCGCGCACCATCCGGTCGACGAAGATCTTGATGTTGACCTCGTGGTCGGAGCAGTCGACACCGGCGCTGTTGTCGATGGCGTCGGTGTTGAGGAGGACACCGGCCAGCGCGGCCTCGATCCTGCCCCGCTGCGTCATGCCGAGGTTGCCGCCCTCGCCGACGACGCGGGCGCGCAGTTCGCTGCCGTCGACGCGGATGGCGTCGTTCGCGCGGTCACCGACATCGCCGTGGGTCTCGTCCGTCGCCTTGACGTAGGTGCCGATGCCGCCGTTGTAGAGCAGGTCCGCGGGCGCGCGGAGGATGGCCTTCAGCACCTCCGGGGGGCTGAGCCGCGTCACGCCCGCGTCGAGCCCAAGCGCTTCCTGCACCTCCGGGGAGATGGGGATGGACTTGGCCTGCCTCGGGTAGACACCGCCCCCGCGGCTGATGAGGGTGCTGTCGTAGTCCTCCCAGCTCGATCGCGGGAGGTCGAACAGCCGTCGGCGCTCCGCGAAGGACCGGGCAGCATCGGGGTCCGGATCGAGGAAGATGTGGCGGTGGTCGAAGGCCGCGAGGAGGCGGATGTGCTCGGACAGGAGCATGCCGTTGCCGAACACGTCACCGCTCATGTCGCCCACACCGACCACTGTGAAGTCGTCGGTCTGCGTGTCGACGTCGAACTCGCTGAAGTGCCGCTTCACGGACTCCCACGCGCCCCGGGCGGTGATGCCCATGGCCTTGTGGTCGTAGCCGACGGAACCCCCGGAGGCGAACGCGTCGCCGAGCCAGAAGTCGTACTCGGCGGAGAGTTCGTTGGCGATGTCGGAGAACGACGCCGTCCCCTTGTCGGCCGCGACCACCAGGTAGGTGTCGTCGTCGTCGTGCCGGACCACGCGCGCGGGCGGCAGCACCGATTCGGTGGTGCCGTCGGTGGTGAGGTTGTCCGTGATGTCGAGCAGCCCCCGGATGAACGTGCGGTAGCTCGCCTGGCCCTCGGCGAGCCACGCCTGACGGTCGACCGACGGGTCGGGCAGCTGCTTGGCGAAGAAGCCGCCTTTCGCGCCGGTCGGCACGATCACGGCGTTCTTCACGGTCTGCGCCTTCACGAGCCCGAGCACCTCGGTGCGGAAGTCCTCGCGTCGGTCGGACCAGCGGAGGCCGCCGCGGGCCACCTTGCCGAACCGGAGGTGGACTCCCTCGACCTGGGGCGAGTAGACCCAGATCTCGAACTTCGGCCGAGGGAACGGCGCGCCGTCGATCCGGGAGGTGTCGAACTTGATGCTGACGTGCCGCTTGTCCTGGAAGTAGTTGGTGCGGAGGCTCGCGCCGATGAGGTTCGCGAAGGTGCGCAGGACCCGGTCCGCGTCGAGGGTCGGCACACCCTCCAGCCCCTCGTCGAGCGCCGACCGCGCCGCGTCCACGGCGGCCGGTCGGTCGCCGTCGAGGTCGGGATCGAAGCGGGCGCTGAACAGGGCGACGAGCGCACGGCTGACCTCGCCGTTACGCAGCAGGGTGTCCGCGACGAAACCGTAGGAGTTCGTGTTGCCCATCTGCCGCATGTACTTGGCGTAGGCGCGGAGGATCAGCACCTGGCGCCAGCCGAGCTCGTCGCTCAGCACGAGCCTGTCGAACGCGTCGGACTCGCTGTCGCCCGTGACGGCGGCACTGAAGGCATCCTGCAGCAGGGCGGCGGTGCCGAGCGGGGAGATGCCGGCGGGGTACTTGAGGCCGAGGTCGTAGAGGAAGAAGGCCCGGCCGTCCGACCGCGTGATCTCGAAGGGCCGCTCGTCGAGTACCTCGAGGCCCAGGTTGTGGAAGTACGGGAGGATCTGGGTGAGGCTCTTGGCCTCCGTCAGGTAGAGCTTGAGGCGCGCGTCGGCGGCGTCGGCGGGCGGGCCCTCGGGGACGTAGACGTGCAGCTGCGGCGCTCCGGGATCCCCGGAGGCGAGCTGCTCGAACCGGGAGATGTCCTCCAGGGCGTCCTCGACCTCGTAGTCGACCCGGTAGCCGGCCGGGAACGACTCCGCCCACAGCGCGGCCAGGTGCTGGGCGGTGTCCTGCTCGAACCTTCCCTGTGCGACCTCCACGATCCCCTCGGGCCAGGACCGGGCCGCCCGGACGAGGCGGTCCTCGAGCTCGGCGGCGTCGACGACGGGGATCTCAGCCCCGCGCTGGAGCCGGATGCGGAAGAACAGGCGTGCGAGGGCCGATTCGCTCATCCGGGCCTCGAAGTCGATCGAGTCGGCGTCGAGCGCCGTCCGGAGCTCCTGCTCGATGCGCAGGCGGACGCTCGTCGTGTACCGGTCCCGCGGCAGGTAGACGAGGGCGGACATGAAGCGCCCGTAGACGTCCGGGCGCAGGAAGAGCCGCGTGCGCCGCCGCTCCTGCAGCCGCAGGATACCGAGGGCCGTGGACACCAGGTCCGAGACCTCGATCTGGAACAGCTCGTCGCGGGGATAGGTCTCCAGGATGGAGAGCAGGTCCTTGCCCGAGTGGGAGTCCGACGGGAAACCGCACAGGCGGAGGACCTCGGAGACCTTGTCGCGGACGAGGGGCACGTTGCGCACCGAACCGGTGTACGCACTGGTCGCGAACAGGCCGATGAAGCGCCGCTCACCGTTCACGTTGCCCTGGGCGTCGAAGCTCTTGATGCCGATGTAGTCGAGGTAGGCGGCACGGTGCACCGTCGACCGCGAGTTGGCCTTGGTGATCACGAGGGTGCGGCGCTCCCGCGCCTTCGCGCGTCCTGCCTCGGTGAGTTGCTGCACCTGCCCGGGACCGATGCCATGGCGCAGCAGGCCGAGGCCGCTGCCGTCCCGGACCCGGAGGGCGTCGGCGCCTTCCTCGTCGGTCACGAGCTCGTATTCCTTGTAGCCGAGGAAGGTGAAGTTGCCGCTGTCGAGCCAGCGGAGCAGTTCCTGCGCCTGCCGCAGGTCGGGGATCGCCTCCGCGCCGACGATCGAGTCGAGCGACGCCTCGATGGAGCGGACCGTTCGCCGCATGGCGGGCCAGTCCTCGACGGCGGAGCGGACGTCTCCCAGCACGCGGTGGAGGCCGTCGATGATCGACGCCTTGGCCCCGGCGTCGGGAAGCCTGGCGACCTCGACCGAGATCCAGGACTCGATGTGGGTGGTGCGGCCGGCCAACCCGGCGTACTCGCCGATGCTGGGGAGCGCCGCGGTGTCTCCGCTCGACGCGCCGGCCGTCGACGGGACGCGCTTCAGTGCCGTGAGCGAGTGCGACTCGTCCTCGCGGACCGCGAGGAACGTCGGGTGGACCACGAGCTGGATGGCCGCGTCCTGCCGCACGAGCTCCGCGGTGACGGAGTCGACGAGGAAGGGCATGTCGTCGGTGACGATCATGACGACGCTGGAGTTCCCCTGGTCCATGACCCCGATGGCGGCGGTGCCGGGTTCGCGGGCTTCGGCCAGATCGCGGTGGGCGAAGGCCCGCTGGCGGAGATCGGTGGGCCGGTATCCGACGGCGTCCTCGCGTGCGAGATGCTCGAAGTAGTGCTCGACGAAATCCTCCCGCGACGTGTCCGAGTTTGACTGATCCGTTGTCCTGGATCCAGACGACATGGGGAGGGCCTCCGTAACGAAATGAAAGGCCGCGTCATTGCGACCTCTTACCGGGGAAGCCTATCCGGCTTGCCTGGAAATCTCACGTCGCGCAGGCGCCGTCCCGGTGTCCGGCGCCGCCTCTCGCCGACGGGCACCTCGGCGAGGTCCGCGATGGCGATTCTGAGCGCCGAGGCCGGCGCCGTCTCCAGCAGGGCGGTGCCGGCCAGCAGGGCCTGATCGGCGGCCGCGTGATCGGCCGGCAGGAAGGCGGTGATGGGCGTCGCCGGCCCGAAGCGCTCCCATGCCTCCCGCAACTGCGCCTCCGGGGAGCGTCCCGCCGCCGGCGCCCGCACCTTGTTGAAGACGACCCGGGGCACGGCGGTCGGCACCCTCTCGGCGAGTTCGGCGAGTGCCTTCACCATGCGTGGGACGCCGATCGCGTCGGCTCCCCCGACGGCGATGACCGAGTCGGCTGCCTCCAGGCAGCGGAGCGCTGCCCCGTTGCGGCGCGGCGCGAGGGTGTCGAAGCTGAGTTCCTCGTCCGCCTCGAGGCAGAATCCGCAGTCCACGACCGTGACGTCGGCGAGGGAACGGGCGGCGTCGAGTACCTGCCCCAGGGCCGCGGGACGCAGCTCGGGCCAGCGGTCCGGGCGCGTGATGCCCGTCAGGACGCGCAGGCGCCCGCCCTTGATGGCGACGCTCACGGCGACCCGGCCGAGCGCCGGGCCGGAGAAGCCGCCCTGGTCGGCGATCCTGCAGGCCTGGGCGAGGCCGGCGGACTCGTCGAGCAGTCCGAGCGACGCCCCGATGCTCGCGCCGTAGGTATCGGCGTCGACCAGCAGGACCGACCCGCCGGCCGCCGCCAGTTCCGCGGCGATGTTGATCGCGACGGTGGTCCGCCCCGGGCTGCCGGACGGTCCCCACACTGCCACGACCCTCCCCTCCCCCGGCCCCTCGACAGGGGAGACGGGCGGGGGCGACGAGGTCTCCGGCAGGTGCAGCGGGTCGGCGTAGGCGAGGGCTCCCCGCCGGTCGGAGCCGTCGCCGATCCTCTCGACGGCACGCGACACCGCCTCGGCGAGCACCTCCGGCTCGACCGCCGAACCCACGTACTCGACCCCGTCGAGGACGTCCGCGACCGGCGCGCCGTCCGTCAGCGCGACGACCGCGACCCCTGCGAACCGCAGGCGGTCGACCAGGGAGGCGGTCAGCCCTGCCGTTCCGGGCGCGATGATGGCCGCCCGCGCGAGACCGGTCTGGCAGGCGGCGACGAGCTCCGGCAGCTCCTGGCAGCGGCGCACGACCGTGACCGGGCCGCGGAGCTGCTCGAGCCCCGGCACGTAGGCGCTCGCCGCAGCTCCGAGCGTGATGACGGGAATGCTCACGAACCTGCACCCGGGTTCAGGACGACGGCGATGCGCGCGTCGTTGGACAGGGCGTCGAGGAGGTCGGGCATCGCCTCGTCGTCGACCAGCACCTGCACCAGCGTCGAGGCGCGGGCGCCCAGGGCCGACTCCCCCACGGTCAGCTCTGCCACCTCGGCGGCCTCGAGCAGGAGCAGGGGCTCCTCGTAGGTGTTCGTGTCGGTCCTGAGCGATACCCAGACGTCGACGCGGTCGCCGGCGGCCGTTCCTGTGGGCAGCGGGTCCTCGACCGAGAGTCCCACGGGCTTCCGGTCCAGCTCATCGGCGCTCCCGAGGGCTGCGGACGGGACCAGCTCGCCCTGCGTGACGAGCCTTGTGGCGACCGCGCCGTCGGGGAGCCCCTCGGAGACGGGCAGATATGCTCCGGCGGCATCGCCCAGGCGGACGGGTACGGCCACGAGGTCCTCGGCGGACAGTGCGGAACCGACCGGGATGTCCCTGCGAGCCGAGTACACCTCTGTAGTGGTGTCCTGGCTGTCCAGCAGTGCGATGACACCGACCGTCGAGGCGAGCACGAGCAGCAGCCCGATGAGGAGGCGCGGGTCCTTCCAGGACGGCTTCTTGAGCCGGGGTGCCTCGCCTGGCAGCCGGGCGCGCGTATCGGTGCTCACTGTCGTCCCCCCACCAGACCGGTGCCGCCCGATCGGGCTGCTCAGTCCTGTCATTCTGGCCCAGCAGGGGGCCGAAAGGAACCGATCGGGCGCAAATCAGGTCAAAGTGTGGAAATCCTCTCCGATCGGCACCGCCGGTGGCAGACTGGAGATCTACCCGCAGTACCAGGAAAGGCGGACCCGTGGCCGAGCGCCGCTTCCTCACCCTCGCCGATGTGGCCGAGGTGCTCAACATCAGTTCATCCCAGACCTACGCCCTCGTCCGGTCCGGCGACCTGCCGGCCATCCAGGTGGGCGGCCGGGGCCAGTGGCGCGTGGAGACCCGGGTCCTCGAGGAGTACATCGCGAAGGCCTACGAGAAGACTGCTTCCGCCCTGCGGAACGACACGGAGAGCACACCGGTCCTCTGACGGGCAGGTGCTCCCGGTGCTTCCCCGCGGCTCTCCGGTGGTGCGATCCGACGGAGCCGGTCGTGACGGAGGGAGTACCGGATCGGTCCTCCGCTCACTCCGCCGGGGCCGCTGACTCCAGCGCATCGATCGCCGCGAACGGCACCGTGAGTGCGTCGCGGACATTCGCTGCACGCCTCTCGTCACCGGTGGCCACCAGCCCCAGTTCGAAGAAGTCCGCCCCGACCCGATCGATCACTCCGGTATGGCGGGCCGCCGACCCCAGCCAGAGCGACACCTGGGCCCTGTCACGGGACAGTGCCCGCAGGGCGGCGCCCAGTCCGAGCCTGGTCCGGACGCCCGCCGGGACCTGACCTACTCCGCGCCCCAGCCCGCGGAGGGACCGCAGTGATGCGAGCGGCACGATGACCGACCTCCCCTCGACCGCCAGCGAAATCCACTGGGACCCGACGTGCGTCAGGGTGCCCGAGAGGAACTGCCCGCCGGTAGTGGAGGCGTCGACGGGGGCGCCTACCTGGCCGAGCAGCCTCTGCACCAGCGTCAGGCGCGACTGCTCCACCCGCGTCCGTTCCCTGATCTCGCTCTCCAGGCCGGCGGCCGTGGCCGATTCCAGTTGCGACTCCAGGTCGTCGAAGAGGGCATCCCACCGCATCCCCCCAACGTAGGGGGCACCCCGGTTTCCGTCAATCGATACAAAACGTCTTCATCGATACCAATCGTAGACAAATGGCATCCAAATAGCTCAAACTGATTGCTCGAGGGGAGGGATGATGAAGAGCAGCGATGCGGCGCAGGCGGGCCTGGTCCTCGTCTGCGGAGGGGTGATGGTGGCGGCGGGACGGTCCCTGGTCGGCGCGCTGCCGGGAGCGCCGGGGATGGAGCGCGTCATCGGCGTCGTGCTGTCGGCGCTGGGCGTCGGGATCGCGGGTCTCTGGGTGCTCGCGTTCGTGGCGGCCGTCCTCGCCGAGCTGCTCGAGCGCCGCGGTGCGTCGTCCGCCGCGACACTCGCCCGACGCTGCAGCCCGGCGGTGCTGCGCCGGATCGCTGCCGCTCTCCTCGGCATCCACCTCCTCGCGGTGCCCGCCGTGGCACAGGCCGCACCGAACGGATCGTCCGGTGGCAGCGCCGTACCCGTCTTGGGAGCGGCTGCAGCGGACGAGACCGCCGGCCCGCGTGCCGGTGACGGCGCTTCGGCGGATCCCGGCGTGCAGGACGTCCCGGGCTCGCCCTGCCGGTCGCCAGTGACCGTCCTCGAACGGGCAGCCGACAAAGCCGGGCATGGCGTACCGTCGACCGCGCCCGGGGGGCCAGTGGAGCCCACGGGGGCAAGCGGTGCAAGCGGTGCAACGGGTGCAACGGGTGCAACGGTTCCGACAGAGCCGACAGAGCCTGTGGGCCCGGCGGACCCTGCCCCGGCACCGGAGGCACGGGCGTCGCCTACCGCCGCCGGACCGCCGCCGTCGCCGGTATCCGACGCCACCCCGGTGTCGCCGGCCTGGGAACCGGCCCCGATGCCCGTCGACGGAGGACTGCTGGTCCGGCCGGGGGCGAGGCCTACGGCCGGCGGGGCCGAGGTCGTCGTGGCTCCGGGGGACTCCCTCTGGTCCATCGTGGCCGTCCGACTGGGGCCGCTCGCGACCGCAGCGGAGGTCGCTGAATCCTGGCCGGCCTGGTACGAGGCCAACCGCGCCGTGATCGGGGAGGACCCGTCCCTCCTGATGCCGGGCCAGGTCCTGGCCGCGCCCCTGCTCTGAGCGGGGCGGGCGGTTCCGGCTTCAGTGCACCTCCGCACGACGGCTCGACCACCCTGCCATCGGCTCGCTCTTGCGCCGGATCCGCGCGACCACCGAGGACCGGAGTGCATGCCCGTCGTTCGCGTCGACACCGCGTCGACACCGCGTCGACGCCGAATCGACACCGCGTGAACCCTGCAGAAGCCAGTGCACACCTCAGGAGAGGACACAGCATGCCTGCCGCGACCCGGCTCCACAGCACCGTGACCACCGGACCCACCGACGCCGGGGGCCTAGGCTCCCTGCTGCCGCCCCCTGACCCGGCCGCCGGTCCGGCACCCGTCGTCGGACCTCGGCCTCCGGGAGACCCGCCGGACCCGGCCGGCCCCGACAGCGGCTCCCGGGAGGCGACCCTCGACGGCGCCCCGCAGGAGACCGCCTTCGACGATGTCATGCCGGCGATCCGGCCCGACGGGGCAGGAGCCCCCGAGGAGGACGGGCGCCGCCGGGAAGCACCCCGGACGGACACGGATCCCGAGGCTGCCCGCCGCATCTCCGGCATCGCGCGGTCCGTGGCGCAGGGGGCGCTCGAGGTGCTGGGCGGGTCCCGCCCCCTGCAGCAGATGGCGCGCTGGCTCGATCCCGAGAACTACGAGCGGCTCCAGCTGCGCGCGAACCTCGTGCGCTGCATCAACGATGCGCCGGGGGGACGGGGCACCACCCTGCCCAGGGCGCACCGCCACATCATCGTCCGCTCCGCACGGGTCTGCTCCGTCGGCCCCGGCATCTACGAGGCGTCGGTCGTCGCGTATGACCAAAAACGGGTCCGCGCCGTCGCTCTCCGGATCGAGCGACGGCGCGGAGCGTGGCGGGTGACCGCCCTGGAGATCGGCTGACTACTTGCGCTTGGCCTTCTTGCCGCCCGCCGGCGCAGCCTGCGTCCTGTTGCGTTCCACGTGCACCTCCGCTTCGCCCTGTGCGTTGGGGGCGATGAAGTTGAGCGTGGCCGGCTTCGCCGGGGCATCGAGCCCGGCGGCCTTGATGGTCGGGGGCTGCACCACGTTCCGCCCGTCTGTCACGCCGGGAAGGCCCGTCTGCGCGGGAGCAGACGTCTCGACCTCGAGGTTGAAGAGGTAGCCGATGCTCTCCTCGCGGATCGACTCCATCATCGCCTGGAAGAGGATGAAGCCTTCGCGCTGGTACTCGACGAGGGGGTCCCTCTGGGCCATGGCCCGCAGGCCGATGCCCTCCTTGAGGTAGTCCATCTCGTAGAGGTGCTCCTGCCACTTCCGGCCGATCACGGAGAGGACGACGCGGCGCTCCAGCTCGCGCATGGTCTGCTCACCGAGGCCCTCCTCGCGTGCCTGGTAGGCGAGCCTGGCGTCGGAGAGGATCTCGCCGTGCAGGAAGTCGCGCGTCAGTCGCGACGTCCCGCCCGCCTCCTCGATGACCTCGTCCGCGGTCAGCGTGATCGGGTAGAGCGTCCTGAGGTTCGTCCACAGCACCTCGTAGTCCCAGTCGTCGCCGTGGCCCAGCTCCGTGGCCTCGTCGACCATCGCCGTGATGACGTCCTCGAGGAAGAACTGGACCTTCTCCTTGAGGTCCCCGCCCTCGAGGATCCTGCGGCGGTCGCCGTAGATGGCCTCGCGCTGGCGGTTCAGGACGTCGTCGTACTTCAGGACGTTCTTGCGCTGCTCGGCGTTGCGTCCCTCGACCTGGCCCTGCGCGTTCTCGATCGCCTTCGAGACGAGCTTGGACTCGAGGGCGACGTCGTCCGGCATGGTGGCGCTGTTCATGATGCGCTCCGCTCCGCCGGAGTTGAACAGCCGCATGAGATCGTCGGTCAGCGAGAGGTAGAACCGTGACCGTCCCGGGTCGCCCTGGCGTCCCGACCGGCCGCGCAGCTGGTTGTCGATGCGCCGCGACTCGTGGCGCTCCGTGCCGAGCACGTAGAGGCCACCGAGATCGCGGACCTCGTCCTGCTCCGCCTTCACGGCGTCCTTGGCGGACTCGAGGGCGCCGGGCCACTCGGCCTCGTACTCGTCGGGGTTGTCCGCCGGGTCGAGCCCGCGCTTCTCGAGGGCGGCGACGGCGTTGAACTCGGCGTTGCCGCCCAGCATGATGTCGGTGCCTCGTCCGGCCATGTTGGTGGCGACGGTGACGGCGCCCTTCCGGCCGGCCTGCGCGATGATGGCGGCCTCGCGTGCGTGGTTCTTCGCGTTCAGGACCTCATGGCGGACTCCCGCCTTTGCGAGCTGCTTCGAGAGGTATTCGCTCTTCTCCACGCTCGTGGTGCCGACGAGGACCGGCTGGCCGGTCTCGTGGCGCTCGATGATGTCCTTGACGACGGCGTCGAACTTGGCGACCTCGTTCTTGTAGATGAGGTCGGAGAGGTCCTGCCGGGCCATGTCCTTGTTGGTCGGGATGGGGACCACGCCGAGCTTGTACGTCGACATGAACTCGGCCGCCTCGGTCTCGGCGGTGCCCGTCATGCCCGAGAGCTTCTCGTACAGGCGGAAGTAGTTCTGGAGGGTGACGGTCGCGAGTGTCTGGTTCTCCGCCTTGATCTCCACGCCCTCCTTCGCCTCGATGGCCTGGTGCATGCCCTCGTTGTAGCGTCGGCCGGCGAGGATGCGCCCGGTGTGCTCGTCGACGATCATGACCTCGCCGTTGAGGACCACATAGTCCTTGTCGCGCTTGAACAGCTCCTTGGCCTTGATGGCGTTGTTCAGGAAACCGATCAGCGGCGTGTTGGCGGATTCGTAGAGATTGGAGATGCCGAGGTAGTCCTCGACCTTCTCGATCCCGTCCTCGAGCACACCCACGGTGCGCTTCTTCTCGTCGACCTCGTAGTCGGCCTCGACGGCCAGCTTCTGGACCACCTTCGCGAACTCGTTGTACCAGCGGTTGACGTCACCGGACGCCTGGCCGCTGATGATGAGCGGCGTGCGGGCCTCGTCGATGAGGATCGAGTCGACCTCGTCGACGATGGCGAAGTTGTGTCCGCGCTGCACGAGCTCGGCCGCACTCCACGCCATGTTGTCGCGCAGGTAGTCGAAGCCGAATTCGTTGTTGGTGCCGTACGTGATGTCGGCTGCGTACTGCTCGCGGCGCATCGCGGGGTCCTGCTTGGAGAGGATGCACCCGCTCGTCAGGCCGAGGAAGCGGTAGACGCGCCCCATCAGGTCCGACTGGTACTCGGCGAGGTAGTCGTTGACCGTGACGACGTGGACGCCCTTGCCGGTCAGGGCGTTCAGGTAGGCGGGGGCGGTGGCCACGAGGGTCTTGCCCTCGCCGGTCTTCATCTCGGCGATGTTGCCGAGGTGGAGGGCGGCGCCGCCCATGAGCTGGACGTCGAAGTGGCGGAGGCCGAGGGTCCGGCTCGAGGCCTCGCGCACGGCGGCGAACGCTTCCGGCAGCAGGTCGTCCAGGGTGGCGCCATCGGCGTAGCGCTTCTTCAGCCGCTCCGTCTCGCCACGCAGCTCTGCGTCGGACATCTCGCGGAATTCGTCCTCGAGGACATTGATCGCGTCAGCGTAGTTCCGGAGTCGCTTCAGTGTCTTCTTATCGCCGGTGCGTAGAACTCGTTCAAGAAGTGATGGCACTGGTATCTGCTCCCAATCTGATGCTGCCCAAAGATGGCGTATCTAGTCTACGTGAGTGACGTCCGGTGCCCCGGTTTTGTTCCCCGTCAGGGACCGACGTCGCCGCACCACGTGTCCGCTCAGAGTAGCCTGCCGACCTGCGCGTTGAGCGCGCCCGCAAGGTTCCCCCGGTCGGCGACGACGACGTCGGCGAGGTTCAGCCATCGCGCGAGCAGGCGAAGCTCGTCGGCGAGCTCGGCTGCCGTGTCCGAGGGGGCGCCGGGCTCCGCGTGGCTCGCCTGCACCATCAGGCGGTTCGCGGCACGGTCGGCCTTCAAGTCCACACGCGCCACGATGGCATCCCGCAGGAGGAACGGCAGCACGTAGTAGCCGTGGATCCGCCGCTCCGCAGGGGTGTAGATCTCGATGCGGTAGTGGACGCCGAAGAGACGGTCGAGCCTTCCCCGATCGAACACCAGGGAATCGAACGGGCTGAGCAGGGCCCTTCCCCGAGCCTGCCGCGGCAGGCTGGCCCGCGCATCGAGGTACCAGGGCTCCGCGCCGCCGTCGACGGCCACCGCCTGCACGGCGCCGTCGCGCACGAGGCCGTCGAGTGCTGCCCGCGTCTCGCGCACCGGTGTTCGGAAGTAGTCGGCGACCGAGCGGGCCGGCGCGACGCCGAGCGCCCCCACGGCCCGCCCCGCCAGCACCGTGAGGGCCTCGGCGCGGTCGGGCTCGGCCGCGGCGAGTGCCGCGTCGGGCAGCACCGAGGCGATGGGTGCGTAGAGGCGTTCGAACTGGGCCGTCCGGCCGGCCGACCCGATCTCGCCCCGCGCGAACAGGTCCTCCAGGACCCGTTTGGCCGCCGTCCATCGCCATCCCCAGCCGTCCGCGGGCCGCGCGGTGTCCGCGCCGAGCCGTCGCTGGATGCCGGCCGCGGTCAGCGGCGTGCCGAGGCCCAGGATCTCGCCGATCCCCGTCTCGAGGGCGCCCCTCTCGTCAGCAGGGACGCTCGTGGCCCCCATCCACGTCCGTCGCTGCCACACCCGCAGGTGCGGGAACAGCTCCGGGGGGACGAGGCTCGCCTCGTGGGCCCAGTACTCGACCAGCCTGCGCGGCCCGCGGGAGAACAGGGCGTCGAGGTCCGCCGGGTCGTAGGAGCCGAGGCGCGAGAACAGGGGGAGGTAGTGGGACCGTGCGAGGACGTTGACCGAGTCCAGCTGGAGCACCTGCAGTCGCTGGACGGCGGAGTTGACGGCACGGCGTGACGACGGCGCCTCGAGGCGCGGCCGGTGCAGGCCCTGCGCGGCGAGGAGGATACGTCTGGCCTGGGCGGTCGTGAGGTGGGGCAGAGTAGGCATGGTCTCCTGCACGGCACTGCCTCCGCGCGGGGCGCGGAGGCAGTGCCGATCGGACTCCGGGAAGCGCCGGGGCGCTTCCCGCTGGCGGTGGTGCCTAGGCGGAGGCGGCCTCCCTGGCCCGGTAGGCGAGCAGCTCCTCGTGGGGCTCCTCGGTGCCTTCGGCACACTTCGAGTCGAGGGTGATCACGCCGTACGTCCACCCCTGCCGCCGGTAGACCACCGAGGGTGCGCCGGTGGCGGAGTCGACGAAGAGGTAGAAATCGTGTCCGACGAGTTCCATGTTGTCGACGGCGTCGTCCAGGGTCATCGGGATGCCGGAGAAGACCTTGCGACGGATCAGCACGGGGGAATCGCCCGCGGGCACGTCGTCCGGCGAGGAGTACGCGTCGATCTCGTCGGGTTGCGCGGCGGGCTGGTCGGTCGTCGGCTCGATGCTCGACGTCTCGAGGTAGAGGGGCTGGGTCGGATCGGCCGGTTCGAGGTCGGCGGTCGCCACCCGGACGGCCACGGGGGTGTGCCGGCCGTGGTGGACCTTCCGCCGGTCCCGCGCCCGGCGCAGGCGCTCGAGGAGTTTCGCGTAGGCGAGGTCGAAGGCCGCGAACTTGTCGGCCGCGGAGGCCTCGGCCCGGACGACCGGGCCCCGGCAGAGGACGGTCAGCTCGACCGTGAGCGAGGTGTCCGCCATGCGCGCACTGGGCTCCTTGGTGATCTTCGCGTCGACGCGCTGCACCTTGTCGCCGAGCTGCTCTATCTTGTCGATCTTCTCCGTCGCGTACTCACGGAAACGGTCCGATACCGCCAGGTTTCGACCATTGATGACAAATTCCATGGTGCCCTCCACATCGCTAGGTGACACGACGACGGCCGAGGCATTGAGCAGAGCCGCCGCCGACGGGTACGGACCATCTCTGGGTACCCGTCTCATCACGGTAGTTCACGCCTGTCCTTTATTCACCCTCCGACGCTCTCGAAATTCCGGTGGCCCGTCGGGTGCCCGATGGGCCACATCGCCTGCTCCGGGGGTCGTCCCGGGATCCCCTCCGGCGGGCGGGGACGTCGCGGCGACGACCACGGCCCCGAGGACCCGCGCGCCGGCGGCGGCCAGCACGCGGTGCACCTCGCCGATCGTCGCCCCCGTGGTCAGGACGTCGTCCACGATGAGGCAGTCCCGCCCCGCGAGCGCCCTGCGCGCGTGTCCGGCGGTGCCCATGGAATGCAGCACGCCGGCCCGCCGTCGCCTCCGGCCGAGGCCCTTCTGACCTCCGCGCAGGCCGGCAAGCACCGCCGACGCGGTGGGGACGAGCGCGGGTACCCCGCCCCGCGCGAAGGCGGCCGTCAGCCGCCGGGTCGCCGGGAGCTGCCGGACCGCGGGGGCGAGGACCGTGGCCGCGGGAAGACGGCCGCTCCGGTCGAGGCGCGACAGGAGCAGCATCAGGGGATCGTAGCCGCGCCTGCGGCGCGACGACGCCCGGGTGGGCACGGGCACCAGCAGGACGGGCCCGGAGGACGGCCGGGCCGCCGCCCCGGCTGCGGCATGGAGCACTCCGCCGAGGGCCGACGCGACGGGTACCGCCAGATCGACGTGCCCGTGGTTCTTGAACGCGAGCAGCACCACGGACACCGCGCTGCCGTACCGGCCCGCCGCGAGGACGGGCAGGGGGCCGAAGGCGGGAGCGCCGGCACCCGGCGCGGGCCGGCCGCGCCCGGGTGCCGTCCGCTCCCCCGGGACGGGGAGCTCGACGTCGGGCAGCGATTCGGCCCCCGCCTCGGCGCGGAACGGTCGCGCGGTCGCCCGCCGGAAGGCACCGAGGCACACCGGGCACAGGGAGGCGTCCCACCGGCCGCAGACCACGCACGACGACGGCAGGACGAGGGCTCCGAAGGCGGAGAGGGCGCGCGCCACGCGCTGGTAGGCCCGGCCGAGGACGAGCGCGTCGAGGAGGCGGGCGGGGGTCGTGGAGCGCATGCCTCCAGCGCATCATGCGTGAACCGGAAGGCCGTCCGCGGGGCCCCCTATGTGGACAGGCCTAGCCCGGGAACGCCGGGTCGCGGACATCCAGCTGCTCGTCCACCCAGCTGCTGCCGATGCGGCGGTAGAGTGTGCCGCCGGCCTGCGCGTAGAGCGTGTCCTCCGCGTCGGCTCCGGCGCTGATGCCGAGCACTCCGGCCAGGGCCGCCATGGTCTCCTGTTCGCCGTCCAGCTGCAGGATGACCGGGGCCGCCTCCTCGTCGGCTCCGAGCGAGGACACGACGATGGTGCTCTGCCCCGCCCAGGCTGCGGTGTCGACGGTCCCCGCCACGGGCAGGGCGAGCGGTGTGGTGAGCGTCTGCGGCGTCCCGTCGGCCGATCGGGTGATCCCGGCGAGAAGCAGCTCGCTCGTCCCGCCGCGGTCCGCGACGATCAGTGCCCGGGAGCCGTCCCGCGAGATCCGCAGCTCCTCCACCCTGCGGTCGCCGAGCCAGGCCGCGGCCAGGACTGCCGCGTTCTCCTCCGTCCCGCCGGGCGGGACGGCCAGGATCGAACTGCGTCCTCCCGAGGCCCTGCTGGTCCATACCCAGTTCTCCGGGTCGAAGGAGGGCCGGGTGAGCCCGGTCCCCGTCACGACCTCGCGGGCCTCGCTGCCCGGCGCCGTCACGAACAGTGCGGTCCCGTCCTCGTCCACGAAGGCGTAGGCGCTCCCCGACACCGAGGCCGCGGGGGTGCGCGGCTTCAGCCCGGCCACGGTGGGCATGCCGTCGATCGGGACGACGGCGCCGTTGCGCACGCGGACCAGTTCCCCGTCCGCGACAGCGACCTGCTCTCCGCCGACGTCGGGTGTCAGCTCGGGGACGACGAGGTCCGGGGCGGGATCACCGAGTTCGATGGGCTGGCCGCTGGTCATCTCCACCGAGGTGACGTCGTTCAGGCCGACCAGGTTCGCGTTGAGTTGCTGGTTCATCTGCTGCAGGCCGAGGTTGGTGGCGTCCTCGAGGACCTCGGACGAGAACTCGACGGACGCCGTGCCGGACGTGATGGGCACCGAGTCCCGGGCCAGCGTCACCCCTTCGGGGAAGGCGCTGGTCACGGAGCCCTGCAGGTAGGGGGCCGGGCCGGCGAGCATGGCGCCGACGATCCTGGCCGTCACGCCGGTCCGCCGCACGAACCAGCGGGCATCGGGGACCCAGTAGCGGTAGTTGCTGCTGTAGAAGTAGAGGTTGTGCGAGATCAGCAGGTCACGGGCGCTGCTCTGGGCGAGCATGATGCCGTCCGGGATCTCGTCGATCCGCCACTCCCCGCCCACCTGCACCATCCGGACGCCGAGCGTCTCCGGGGCCGGGAGCAGGGTGTTCGTGCGCAGGCCCCGCGAGTCGACGGTCCCCGTCGTCTCCAGCTGGATCTGGTAGACCCCCTCGGTCTCGCGCTTCTCGACGCGCGGATCGGACCGGAACAGGACGATCCTCTCCTCGGGTTTCCAGGTCTTCGCCAGTTCGGTGGTGAGGAACTGGCGGGCCACGCTGTACCCGTCACCGGCCCCCGTCCCGGCGGTGATGAAGTCACGCAGGATCCTCTCGGGCGTGGCACCGGGGGCGGGGCCCTCCGGGTCGAAGGCGGGCGCGACGGCGTCGACCTCCGCGTCCGCCGCGGGGATCACTCCGACGGGACCCCTCGTGGGGATCGCCGAACAGGCCGTGAGCACCAGGAGGCACACCACCAGCAGGGCGGCGACGAGCGCCCCGGGCGTCCTGCCGGGGGCGGAGGCGGGGGGACGTGATCGACCGGTGATCCGGTCGCCGAGCCTGGTCCTACTGCGTCGCATTGCTCTCCCTCGCTTCGGTCCCGGTGCCGTCCGGTGCTCCGTGCCGGTACTCCCGTGCTGCGGCCTCCGCCCGGCCCTCCGACGCCGCGGGCGGCAGGGCCAGGGGGGACGACGCCAGCTCGGCGCCCTGGTGCCGCGGCAGGGTCAGCCGGAAGCACGCGCCCTCGCCCGGCAGTCCCCATGCCTCGAGCCACGCGCCGTGCAGCCGCGCGTCCTCGGTCGCGATCGACAGCCCCAGACCGCTGCCTCCCGTGGTCCGGGCACGCGCGGGGTCGGCCCGCCAGAACCGGTCGAAGACGCGGGAGGCCTCGAGCGGTGTCATCCCGATCCCGTGGTCGCGCACGGCGACCGCGACGGCCTCGGGGTTGCAGGCGATGTGGACCTCCACGGGCCGCCCCTCGCCGTGCTCGAGCGCGTTGACGATCAGGTTGCGCAGGATCCGGTCGATGCGGCGGGCATCGGCGTCGGCGATGCACCGGGATCCGGCGGACACGATGGACAGGTCGGTGCCGAGCCTCTCGGCGAGGGGACGCGCCCCGTCGATCGCGTGCTGGACGAGCTGCGCGATGTCGACCGATTCCGCTTCCAGCTCCGCGGCCCCGGCGTCGAACCGCGAGATCTCCAGCAGGTCCGCGAGCAGGGCCTGGAACCGCTCCACCTGGTCGAAGAGGATCTCCGCGGACCGCTTGTTCACGGGATTGAACTCGTCGCGCGCATCGTGCAGGACCTCCGCCGCCATCCGCACCGTGGTCAGGGGCGTCCTGAGCTCGTGGGACACGTCGGAGACGAAGCGCTGCTGCATCTGGGACAGCTGCGCCAGCTGGGTGATCTGGTCCTGCAGGTTGCCCGCCATGCGGTTGAAGGAGGCTCCGAGCCGGGCCACCTCGTCCTCGCCGGTGACCTCCATGCGTTCCTGGAGCTGCCCGGCGGCGAGCTTCTCCGAGACGGACGCCGCATGGCCGACCGGCAGCACCACGCTGCGCGTCACGTACCAGGTGACGCCGCCGATGACGAGCAGGAGGACGACACCCGCCAGCCACAGGACGCCGTGGATGTAGTCGAGGGTGGCCTGCATGGAGGAGAGGTCGTAGTACACGTACAGGGCGTAGGGGCTGCGTTCGGGTGGCAGCTGGACCTGCGTGCCGAATGCGATGCCCGGCGCGTCCGGGTCGCCGTCCTGCGTCACGGGGATGGTGATCGGCGCCCAGTAGACGTCCTGGCCCCCAATCACCGCCTGCTGGAGGTCGTCCGGGAGCATGCCCGCCGTCGCCCCGTCCTGGGTCACCGTCGTCGGGATGAACAGCCCTTCGTTGCCGGTGATCGGTACCAGCATGGCCTGGCGTGGCGCGTTGGTCCTGCTCCCGACGATGGCGTTGACGGAGTCCAGTACCAGCCGGCTCGTCGTGTCCCGGTCCGTCGCCGAGGAGTCCCGGAAGACGGCCTTGGTGGAGATGAGGGCGGAACGGGCCTCCGCGCTGAACTGGTCGAAGCGCTCGTCGTAGAGCGCGCTCGCGATCTGGTTGGAGAGGAAGCCGCCGACGGCCACGAAGGACACGGAGGTGAGGAGCATCGTCGCGACGACGGTGCGGAACTGCAGCGATCGACGCCAGCTGCGCGCGACGGCACGGAGCGAGGCACGGACGCGATCGGCCCCGTCCTGCAGCCGGCGGCCGGCGGGTGGCGACGCGACGCCGTCGGGTACCGGGGACGAGCCGTCCAGCGGTGGACTGCCGGGATCGGGGGCACGGAAGCCCGCGCCCGCGGCGTCAGCCCTGCCCGGCCTTGTAGCCGACACCACGCACCGTCAGGACGATCTCGGGTGCCTCGGGATCACGCTCGATCTTCGAGCGCAGCCGCTGCACGTGGACATTGACGAGCCGGGTGTCGGCGGCGTGCCGGTAGCCCCAGACCTGTTCGAGGAGCAGTTCGCGGGTGAACACCTGCCACGGCTTGCGCGCCAGGGCCACCAGGAGGTCGAACTCGAGGGGGGTGAGCGAGACCCGCTCGCCCCCACGGGTGACCTCGTGACCGGCGACGTCGATGCCCACGTCACCGATCCGGAGCGTCTCCGGGGCCTTCGACTCGGCCGGACGCAGCCGGGCGCGCACGCGGGCCACGAGTTCGGCCGGCTTGAAGGGCTTGGGGACGTAGTCGTCGGCACCGGACTCCAGGCCCCGGACGACGTCGGACGTGTCCGACTTCGCGGTCAGCATCACGATGGGGAGGTCCGATTCGCTGCGGATCTGACGGCACACCTCGATGCCGTCCATGCCGGGCAGCATCAGGTCCAGCAGCACGAGGTCCGGCTGGGTCGAGCGGAACACGCCGAGCGCGGCTGCGCCGTCGGCGCAGAAGACGGGGTCGAATCCGTCGTTGCGGAGGACGATGCCGATCATCTCGGACAGGGCCTCGTCGTCGTCGATGACCAGTATGCGAGCCTTCATACCCCCATACTGTCCCATCGGACGTGCAAAGTCCCATCAGCCCCACCGTGTGCTGCGTCGGGAGGGTGCAGGAGCGGTACGGGAGCGGCCCCGGGCCCGCCCTGGACCGGCGCGGGCGCGGGCGCGGACCGCGACGGGACCGGCCGGCAAAAGGGCGGGCACGGGTGCCCGGCCTATGATGCAGGTGGGGAGCCGCGGACGGACCTCCCCGGAGCATCGACCAAGGGGACGCCATGAGTGATCAGGTGAAGGGTCAGCCGGACGACGGGACACCGGGAGGCGCACAGGGAGGCGTGCCGGGTGGGCACGGTGGCGACGATGCATCGGCCCGCCGCGCCGCCGTCCCGGCGGAGTGGCAGTCGCCCGGCACCGAAGCTCAGGACACCCAGGGCCGGCCCGCGCAGTCCTGGCCGTCCCCTGCCCCGCCGCAGGACCCTTCGACCCGGCCCGGCGGCTGGGGCCCCTACCCGCCGCAGAACCCGGGCGTGCAGCCCGGCGGCTGGGGCAACCCCTACCCGCCGCAGGGCCCGGGCGCGCAGCCCGGCGGCTGGGGCCAGGGCTACCCTCCTCGAGGGCCGGGCCCGACGACAGGACCCTACGGCGGCCGTCCCCTCCCTCCGGGCCCCCTGTACCAGGCGCCGCCCAAGCCGGGCGTCATCCCGCTCCGGCCGCTGGGACTCGGCGAGATCCTCGACGGGGCCTTCCAGGCGTGCCGGAAGAACCCGCTGGCCACCTTCGGCATCGCGATCCTCCTGCAGGCCGTCGTCGCGCTGGTGACCGTGCTCCTGCTGGGGAACGTCCTCTCGTCCTTCGAGGCGCTCGAGGCCGAGAACCCGACGCCCGACAGCATCATCGCGGCGGCCGCCGGCTTCGGCGTCGTCGCCACCGTGTCGGGCGTGGTGTCCGCCGCGGCGCTGCTCGTCCTGCAGGGCATCCTCGTCGTCCCGATCGCCCGCGCCGTCATCAACCAGCGGACGTCCTTCGGCCAGGCATGGCGGCTCGCCCGCCGCCGCATCCTCCCGCTCCTCGGGTTCGGCCTCCTCTCCTTCGCCGCCGGCCTCGTGGGCCTCGTCCTCGTGGTGGGGATCTCGGCGCTGGCGGTCCTGGGACTGGAGGAGTACTCGGCCCTCGTCATCGTGCCGCTCGTGCTCGGCGCCGTGGCCCTGCTGGTGTGGGTGAGCATCAAGGTCGTGGTCGCGCCCGCGACCCTCATGCTCGAGGGGACCGGACCGTGGACGTCGATCAAGCGGTCGTGGGCACTCACCCGCGGCAACTGGTGGCGGACGTTCGGCATCGTCCTGCTGACGAGCATCATCGTGTCGATCATCGCGTCCGTCATCTCCGCACCCCTCACCTTCGCCGTCTCGCTGATCGTCGGCTTCGGTTCCACGACCTCCGCGACACCCGACGTCCTGGATTCGCTGCCCGTGCTCCTCGCCACGCAGGCCATCACGGCCCTCTTCTCGGCCATCGGCTACGCCTTCCAGGCGGGCGTGACCTCCCTGCTGTACGTCGACCTGCGCATCCGCCGCGAAGGCTTCGACGTCGTCCTCATGCGTGAGCACGAACGGGCGGGATCCGGGCCGAGCGACATCGTGCCCGGCGGCACCTCGTTCGGGCACCAGCCGGGAGCACCTGCGTGACGCGAGTCCCTCCCGCTCCCCCGCCGGCCGGACGGCGCCGCTCGTGAGGGCCGCCCCGCACGCGCTGGTCGCACCGGATGCGGACGAGGCCCGTCGGCTGCTGCAGGACGAGCTGGCGAGACCCGCCTACGTCGAGGCCCAGCCCAACATCTTCGAACGCCTCCTCGCCGACGTCCTGCGCAGCATCGGCAGGCTCCTCGACGGGGTGGGCGGCCTGGGCCCCGGGCCCGGGACGCTGGTGATCGCCCTCGGCGCGGTGCTGCTCGTCGTCGTCGCGGTCGTGCTCGTCAGGCCGCGCCTCAATGCGCGCGGGCAGAAGCAGGAGGCCGCGGTCTTCGAGGACGGCGCGCGGCGCGCGGCCGAGCACCACCGCCGCCGGTCCGCGGCGCTCGCGTCCGGCCGCGACTGGAACGGTGCCGTGGCCGAACTGCTGCGCGCCGTCATCCGGTCGGCGGAGGAGCGTGTCGTCGTCGACGAGCAGCCCGGCAGGACGGCCTCGGAGGCGGCGGGGCAGCTGGGGTCCGCGTCCCCGTCCCTGGCGCCGGACATCACCTGGCTCGCCGACCTGTTCAACGAGACCCACTACGGCAGCGGCACGGCCACGGCGGACGACTACCGGCGTGCCGCCGACGTCGACGCGCGGTTCCTCGCCGAACGGCCCGGAGCCGGGAGCACCACGACCCCGGCGGCACCACGATGAGCGACGCGCGGCCGGCGGCAGCCCGGCCCGCCGCAGGGCCCGTTCCCGCGGGGTCCGTCCCCGCGCCGGGCGGGGGGTCGGGTGCGCCACGGGTCGAGGTCATGGGCGACGGCGGGAGCGCGCTGGGGACCGCCCGGCGGCGCCTCCGGCGGTCCCTGCCCCTGCTGGCGGGGGCGATCGTCCTCGCGGTGATCGTCCTGCTCAACCTCCTGCCCGGCCCGGAGGAGGACGACGGACCGCTCTCCCCCGGCAATCCCGCGCCCCAGGGTGCGCGGGCGGTGGCGGAGGTCCTCGCAGCCCGGGGCGTCGACGTCGTACGCGTCGACTCGTTCGGCGAGGCGCTCGACGAACTGGACGAGGCGCCGGCCACGCTGTTCCTCAACGACGCGCGGCAGTACCTGAGCGCCACCCAGGTCGCCGGGCTGGCGGAGGCGTCGGAGCGCACGGTCCTCGCCGGACCGGGCGCCCGACAGCTGACGGCCCTGGACGAGGAGTTCACACTGCTCGGCCCCGCACCCCTCGACTTCGGCGACCCGCCGGCACTGCCCGCGGCGTGCGCCGACGACGCGGCCACGGTGGCGGGCACGCTCTCCGCGACGGGGACGGCCTACACGGGCCCTGTCGAGTGCTTCCCCACCACGATCGACGGCGTCCCGGGCGGCCTGTACACGACGAGCTCGGACGGATCGGTCGCCGTCCTCGGGGCGCCGTCGATCCTGTCCAACGAGTCGATCGTCGACGAGGGCAACGCGGCCCTCGCCCTGCGGGCGCTCGGGACCGACCCGACGCTCGTCTGGTACGAGCCCACCGGTGCGGACGTCGCCTCGAGCGGCGAGGGCATCGACCCGCGGACCCTCCTGCCCCCGTGGCTGGATCCGCTGCTGGTGTGGCTGCTCGTGTGCGGAGTCCTTGCGATGGCCTGGAAGGGCCGACGCCTCGGGCCGCTGGCGGTGGAGCCGTTACCCGTCGTCGTCCGCGCGGCCGAGACGGCGGAGGGGCGCGCCCGGCTCTACCAGGACTCCCGGTCGGTGGCGCATGCCGCGGCGACCCTCCGGGCGGCGGCGCTCACCCGGATGGCCCGCCGGCTCCGGGTGGACCGCTCCGCCCTGCCGGGCGAGATCATCGACGCCGCGGCCCGCCACAGCGGACGGCCCCGCATCGACCTCGAGCGGCGGCTCCTCGGCCACACCCCGACCACCGAACGCGAGCTTGTGCTCTGGGCACAGGAGATCCTCGACCTCGAGAAGGAGATTCGACCATGAACGATTCCGTCGGCCGGCAGGACGGGTCCGCGCAGGCGCCCGCCATCACCCCCGGCGCCTCCCAGGCGATCCGCGTCGTGGAGCGGGACGAGGCGCCCGGCCAGGTATCCGGCCGGACATCCGGCCGGGCGGACCACGACGGCGAGACGGCGCGGGCTGCGCTCCTGCGGGTACGCGCGGAGGTCGGGAAGTCGATCGTGGGCCAGGACGCAGCCGTCACCGGGCTCCTCATCGGGCTGCTGGCCGACGGGCATGTGCTGCTGGAGGGCGTGCCCGGCGTCGCCAAGACCCTCCTCGTCCGCACCCTGGCCACCGCGCTGGACCTCGACACGAAGCGCGTGCAGTTCACGCCGGACCTCATGCCCGGCGACATCACCGGCTCGCTGATCTACGAGTCGAAGACCGGTGAGTTCACCTTCCGCGAGGGCCCCGTCTTCACGAACATCCTCCTCGCCGACGAGATCAACCGCACGCCGCCGAAGACGCAGGCGTCACTGCTCGAGGCGATGGAGGAACGCCAGGTCTCGGTCGACGGCGTCTCCCGCCGCCTGCCCGCCCCCTTCATCGTCGCCGCTACGCAGAACCCGGTGGAGTACGAGGGCACGTACCCCCTGCCCGAAGCGCAGCTCGACCGCTTCCTGCTCAAGCTCACGCTGCCCCTGCCGGGACGCGACGACGAGATCGAGGTCATCCGCCGCCACAGCGTCGGCTTCGACCCGCGCGACCTTGGGGCGGCCGGCGTCCGGGCCGTCGCCGGCGCCGAGGACATCGACCGCGCCCGCGCAGCAGTGGCGCGCGTCGCGATCGCTCCGGAGGTCCTCGCCTACATCGTGGACATCGCCCGGGCCACGCGGTCCTCGCCGTCGTTCCAGCTCGGGGTGTCGCCCCGCGGTGCCACGGCCCTGCTGAACACGTCACGCGCCTGGGCCTGGCTCTCGGGCCGGTCCTTCGTCACCCCCGACGACGTCAAGGCCCTCACGCTCCCGGCGCTCAGGCACCGTGTGGCGCTGAGACCCGAGGCGCAGATGGACGGCGTCGGCGTCGACGACGTGCTCGGCGGCATCCTCGCCACCGTCCCCGTCCCGCGGTAGCGCGCACCCACCCGCACCGGTCGCCGCCGCGGCCGAACCCGAGAGGAGCTCCAGTGGTAGTCACCGGCCGCCTCGTCCTGCTGGCGCTGCTCGGCGTCGTGCCGGTCATCCTGTACCCGGGCGCGACGTCGATCCTGCTGTGGGCGGCGCTCCTCGCCGCCCTGGCCGGCCTCGACGTCTCCCTCGCGGCGTCCCCCCGCCGGGTGGGGATCGTCCGCGAGCTCCCCGACGGCGTCCGGCTCGGCGAGGAGTGCCGGAGCTCCCTGCTGGTGCGCAACGACACGCGCCGGCCGCTGCGGGCCACCGTGCGCGAGGCCTGGCAGCCCTCGGCGGGCGCCGGCGATCCCGAGCAGGTGCTCCTGGTGCCGCCCGGAGAGGTGCGCCGCATGGCGGTCCTCCTGCGCCCGACACGCCGCGGCGTCCTCCGCGTGGAGACCGTGACCGTCCGCAGCGCCGGTCCGCTGGGGGTCGCCGCCCGCCAGCTCACCGTCCCGGCGCCGGGCGTGCTCCGGGTCCTGCCGGCCTTCACCTCGAAGCGCCACCTGCCCTCCAAGCTCCGCCGCCTGCGCGAGCTGGACGGCCGGTCCGCCGTGCAGATCCGGGGAGCGGGCACGGAGTTCGATTCCCTGCGGGACTACGTCCGGGGCGACGACGTCCGCTCCATCGACTGGCGTGCGACGGCCCGACGGCGCGATACCGTGGTGCGGACCTGGCGTCCGGAGCGGGACCGCCGCGTCGTCGTCGTGCTCGACACCTCGCGTACGTCGGCCGCGCGGGTGCTCGACGAACCACGCCTCGACACCGGGATCGAAGCAGCGCTGCTGCTGTCCGTCCTCGCAGAGCGCGGCGGCGACAAGGTGCACTTCCTGGCGTTCGACCGCCGCCTGCGGGCCCGCGTGGACTCGACCGCGAAGGGCAACCTGCTCGGCTCGCTCGTGACGGCGATGGCGCCGCTGGAGGCCGAACTCATCGAGGCCGACTGGTCCCGCGTCCCGGCGCAGGTGCGCGCGGCGTCGCCCCACCGCAGCCTCGTCGTCCTCCTGACCTCCCTCGATGCGGGCGCCGTCGAGGAGGGCCTGCTGCCGGCGCTGCCGGCCCTCACCGGGCGTCACGTCGTCGTGATCGCCTCGGTCCGTGACCCGCGGCTGGAGGAGATGGCGTCGGACCGGTCGACGGCGGCGGCGACGTTCCGCGCTGCGGCAGCCGAACGCGCCCTGCTGGACCGCGCGGCGGTGGCGGACCAGCTCCGCCTCGTCGGCGCCGAGGTCGTGGACGCGGTGCCCGCCGACCTCCCGCCGCTGCTCGCGGACGCGTACATCAGGCTCAAGGCGGCCGGGCGCCTCTGAGGGCGGCGCCCCGCCACCGGCCGGGCTCTCCCGGGCGATCCGCCGGCGTGGTTGACTGGTGGTCCGGACGACGGAAGCGGGCGGCATGACCTCGATCTACCAGCAGGCGATGGGCGGCGACTTCGGCCGCCTGCAGCCGGAGCTGCGCGAGTACTTCGGACTGCACGCCGGCAGCGGCCTCTCCGGCCGCGGACGCGGGGTGTTCGACGTCGCCGGCTGCCCCGCCTGGTTCGCCCGGCCGGCGTTCCGCCTCACGGCCCTCGAGAACGCCTTCTTCCCGGAGTACGAGGACGACGTCCCCTTCACGATCAGGAACTTCCCCCACACCGACCCGTTCGGTCGGCCGGCGCTCACCGCGCGCCGTGAACTGGACTTCGGGACCGCGCAGCGCGTCTTCGAGGACACGACCTCCCTGCAGGACGGCGTCCTCACCGACTACGTGGGCCGGCACCGCCGCATGGCCACGCTCCTGACCTGCACCGCCACGGCCGAGGGGCGCATCCGTATGGTGTCGTCCGGGACGCGGGTGTTCGCGGGCCTCCGCGTGCCCCTCCCCGACGCGGTCGGCGCGCTCGCCTACGTGGAGCAGTGGTGGGACGACGACGCCGGCGCGTTCCGGATCAAGACCCGGGTCGTCCACCGCCAGCTCGGGACCCTGCTGGTCTATGCCGGCACCTTCGACTACGCGCTCGAGGAGTTCGACGGCGTCCTGCCCGCCGAGGTGCGTCCGCGCCGGTGGGAGCACCGCGTCTGACGGGCGTGCCGGGGCCGGACCGTGCACGGCCGGGCCGGGCCCGGCCACGTCGCACCGGCGCCGACGCGCCCGATCAGCTTTCGGCGCGGACCTGGTCCAGCGCGTCGGCGACCTGCGCCATGCGCGTCAGGGCTTGGGTGGCGTCGCCCGGGGACCGGGATGCGAGGCCGGGCTGCGTCGTGACCGTCAGCGACCCGAGCGCCGACAGGGGCAGGCCGACGCGCCGCCAGGCGGCGAGCACCGACTCTGCGAGGACCCTCACCTGCGGGACCGGCCGGCCGGGATCGAGGATCGCGACCTGCAGTTCGCGCCCCGCCTCGATGTCCTCCGCGAGTGCTTCCCAGTGGCGGTCGGTGATCCCGGGCAGGTCCAGGGACACGGCCGATGCGGCACCGGAGCGGGCGGCCTCGAGCGCGACGTCCCCGCCGCCTGGGGCCAGGACGGTACCGGCAGCCCCGGCGGCGACCACCGACGAGGTCACGAGGTCCCAGGCCTCGGTGGCCTCCCGCCGGTCGATCGCCCGCAGCGTGCGGTAGCCGCTCGCGGTCGGCACGCGTCCCGTGAGGATCTGCTCGGCATCGGGTTCGTCGAACTGCAGCAGCACCTCCGCTCCCCGGGCTACGGCGGACACGCGGCGGACCAGGTCCGCCGCTCCCGTGGCGAGCGACGCGTAGAGCTCCCGCCGGGCGCCGTGGTCCACCAGGACGCGTTCGCCGTTGTGCAGGTGGACGCCGGCCGCGAGGGACAGCGGACCGCGCAGGCGCAGTCCCAGGCGCGGCGCCGGACGTTCCTCGGCGCCGGCGACGTCGCCCAGCGCGTTGATGTCGGAGGACAGGGCCGAGTCCGCACGCCGCTGGTCCCGGCCGGGCCGCTGGACGAGGCGCCAGCCGTGCGGCTGCAGGTCGAAGGGCAACTCGACGAGGACGCCGAGCGTCCGCCCGATCGCGTCGCTGCCCGGTCCGCGTGCAGGCAGCGACGGCAGGAACGGCAGGTTCGCGCCGCCGAGCTCGCCGCGCACCGCACGGTTGGCCTCGAGGGGATCGGTGCCCGGCCAGTCGCCGGCGGCCGTCGCCCCCACCGATCGGGTGGGCTCAGGCATGCGTACCGTGGGTCGGCGTCGGAGGAGCGGACGGTGCCGCACCCTCCGCGGGGGGCCTGCGGTTCTCGGAGATCGCCTGGTGGTGGCGGATCACCTCGGAGATGATGAAGTTCAGGAACTTCTCCGCGAACGCGGGATCCAGCTGTGCCTCCTCGGCCAGCATGCGGAGCCGGGCGATCTGCGCCGCCTCGCGCTGCGGGTCGCCGGCGGGGAGGTCGTGTTCGGCCTTGAGGTGGCCCACCCGCTGCGTCGCCTTGAAGCGTTCGGCCAGCAGGTAGACGAGCGTCGCGTCGATGTTGTCGATCGAGCTCCTCACCGAGAGCAGCTCCGCCATCACCTCGGGGGCCACGTCTCCCGCGAGTGAACTGGCTGCCGGGTCGAAGCCGCTGCGTGGATGCGTCATGGTTCCAGTCAAGCAGAAGCCGGGGGCGCTCCGTGAACTGCGACTAGCCTGCCGCGACCGGCTCGGGACGCAGGGCGGACCTGGCGGAATCGATGGTCGCCTGCCCGAGCACGCGGGTGCCCTGGTAGAGGACCACGGTCTGGCCGGGTGCCACGCCGCGCATCGGCTCCACGAGGCGCACCACGAGGTGCTGGACGCCGTCGGTCGACTCGACGGACGCACGGGCCGGCACGGGGTCGCCGTGCGCCCGCACCTGCGCCATGCAGTCGAACTCGTCCCCCCGGTGCACCTCGTCGATGGGCAGACCCGCCCAGGACACCTTGATGCCGCGCATCTCGTCGATCGCGAGCAGGTGCTCCGGCCCCACGACCACCTCGTTCTGCTTCGGACGGATCTCGAGGACGAAGCGGGGCTTCCCGTCCGCCGCGGGGGTGCCGAGCTTCAGCCCGCGCCGCTGGCCGACCGTGAAGGCGTTCGCGCCGGGGTGGCTGCCGATCCTCGCGCCGTCGACGTCGAGGATGTCGCCCTCGGTCATGTCGATGCGCTCCTCGAGCCAGCCGCGCGTGTCGCCGTCGGGGATGAAGCAGATGTCGTGGCTGTCGGGCTTGTTCGCGACCGAGAGCCCCCGCCGCTCGGCCTCTGCACGGACCTCGGCCTTCGACGGCGTCTCGGCCAGCGGGAACAGGGAGTGCCGGAGCTGCTCGTGGGTCAGCACGCCGAGCACGTAGGACTGGTCCTTCGCCCAGTCGGCCGCGCGGTGCAGCTCCGGGTTGCCGTCGCCGTCCTCGACCACCTTCGCGTAGTGGCCGGTGCAGACGGCGTCGAATCCCAGGGCGAGCGCCTTCTCGAGCAGGGCCGCGAACTTGATGCGCTCGTTGCAGCGCATGCAGGGGTTCGGCGTGCGCCCCGCCGCGTACTCGGCGATGAAGTCGTCGACGACGTCCTCCTTGAACCGCTCGGAGAAGTCCCACACGTAGTAGGGGATGCCGAGGATGTCGCAGGCACGCCAGGCGTCCCGCGAGTCCTCGATGGTGCAGCAACCGCGGCTGCCCGTCCGGAGCGTCCCGGGCATGCGGGAGAGGGCCAGGTGGACGCCGACGACGTCGTGGCCCGCCTCCACGGCGCGTGCCGCCGCCACCGCGGAGTCGACGCCGCCGCTCATTGCTGCCAGTACCCTCATGAAAAACCTGTTCCTGCCGTCTGGATGGTCGATGCGTGCCCGGCCATGCCCGCCTTGCGGGCGCGGGCGTAGGCCTCCCCGATGGCGCCCACCACGGCGTCAACGTCGTCGGGCGTGGAAGTATGCCCCAGGCTGAACCGCTGGGCGCCGCGGGCCTCGTCCTCCGTCAGCCCCATGGCGAGCAGGACGTGCGACGGCCGCGGTACGCCCGCGGTGCATGCGGAGCCGGTCGAGGACTCGATCCCCGCGAGGTCGAGGAGGAACAGCAGGGAATCGCCCTCGCAGCCCGGGAAGGTGAAGTGGGCGTTGCCGGGGAGCCGTGTCCCCTCCGGGGCGGGGTGCGGGACCCCGCGCAGCACCGCGTCCGGCACCTCCCGGAGGATACCCGCGATGAGCCGGTCCCGGAGCCCTGCCAGGCGGGCGGATTCGGCACCGAGGTGCGCGACGGCGTCGTCGGCCGCTGCGGCGAACGCCGCGATGCCCGCGCCGTCGAGCGTGCCCGACCTGATGTCGCGTTCCTGCCCGCCGCCGTGCTGGACGGGGGTGAGGGTGACGGAACGGCCCACGAGGAGGGCGCCGACGCCCACGGGACCGCCGATCTTGTGCGCACTGACGGCCATGGTGGCGAGCCCGGACGCGGCGAACGACACGGGAAGGGCACCGAACGCCTGCACGGCGTCGCTGTGGACGGGGACGCCGTAGCGCGCGGCCTCGTCGACCACGGCACGCACGGGCTGCACGGTCCCCACCTCGTTGTTCGCCCACATGACCGTCACGAGCGCGGTCCGGCCGGGCGCCTCGGCGAGCGCGGCCCGCAGCGCGTCGAGGGACACGACGCCGGCCCCGTCCACGGGCAGCCAGAGGACCTCGGCGCCCTCGTGCCGCTCCAGCCACTCGACGGTGTCCTGCACGGCGTGGTGTTCCACGGAACTGCTGATGATCCGGGTCCGCGCCGGATCCGCGTCACGGCGCGCCCAGTACAGGCCCTTGATGGCGAGGTTGTCCGCCTCGGTGCCGCCCGAGGTGAAGATCACCTCCGAGGCGTGCGCCCCGGCGGCCGCGGCGACCGTCTCCCGGGCCTCCTCGACCGATCGCCGGGCACGGCGACCGGAGCCGTGGAGGGAGGACGGATTCCCGCTCCGGCTGAGTTCGCGGGTGAGCGCGGCGAGCGCAGGCGCCGAGATCGGCGTGGTCGCCGCGTGATCGACGTACACGGGCATGCTCCGATTCTACGGGCGCCACGCCGCCGGGGACGATTCCCGCGGTGCGCCCCCGCACGGCGGCGCCCGGCCCGCAGTGGTACAAAGACAGGGTGGACAGTCATGCAGCGGCTCCTTCCTCTCCCGGCACCTACCTGCCGGGCCTCCGGCACCCGAGGCACACGTTCGGCGCGCGCACCCTCGACTTCGACCGGCAGGTGGCGCTCATGGCGGTCGTCAACCGGACACCGGACTCCTTCTACGACGGCGGCGCGACCTTCGCCCTCCAGTCCGCCGTCGACGCCTCCCTGAAGGCCGTCGCGGACGGCGCCGACTGGGTGGACATCGGCGGCGCACCCTTCTCGCCGGGCGAACCGATCCCCGCGTCGGAGGAGGCGGACCGCATCCTGCCCGTCATCAGCGCGGTACGCGCGGCGTCCGACGTCGTCATCTCCGCCGACACCTTCCGGCCGGAGGTGGCCCAGCAGGCCCTCGCCGCCGGCGCCAACGTGGTCAACGACACCACGGGCCTCCGGGATCCCGACATGGCCGCCGTGGTGGCCGACGCGGGGGCGCACCTCGTCATCACGCACAGCCTCGCCGAGCCCCGCACCGTGTTCCCGAGGCCCACGTACGACGACGTCGTCCGCGAGATCGCGGACTTCCTGCTCCGCAAGGTCGACGATGCCGTCCGCCTCGGCATCCCCGAGAACCGCATCCTCCTGGACCCCGGCCACGACCTCAACAAGAACACGCTGCACTCGCTCGAGATCACGCGGCGGTTCTCCGAGATCGCCGGGCTGGGCTTCCCCACCCTGGCCGCGGTGTCCAACAAGGACTTCATCGGCGAGACCCTCGACCGCCCCAAGCGGGACCGCGTGGAGGGCTCGCTCGCCGCCGCCGTCATCTGCATCCTCGGCGGCGCGCGCGTGGTCCGCATGCACAACGTCGCCGCATCGCGTGCGGCCATCGACCTCACCGAGGCGGTCCTCGGGTGGCGGGAACCCGTCTACCTCCGCCACAACATGGGCGACGTCAACGAGCCGGTGGCGCCGTGATCACCTCACTCGTCCCCGCGTCCCCGGAGGCCATCGATGACGGCGCGCTGCACGGCATCTATGCGTACCCCGTCACGGACCGGCCCTTCGTCCGGTTCAACTTCGTCGCTGCGGCCGACGGCGCCGCGACCAGCGGCGGGTTCTCCGCGGAGCTGGGGAACGACGGCGACAAGCGCATCTTCGCGGTGCTCCGGCGCCTTGCCGACGTGGTGCTGGTGGGGGCGGGGACCGTGCGCGCCGAAGGCTACGCGGGCGCCCTGGTCGACGACGACGACCGGTCCTGGCGCGCGGCGCACGGCCTCGCACCGCACCCGGCGATCGCGGTCATCTCCGGCAGCCTGAACCTCGACCCGTCCGGCGGGTTCTTCCGCAGCGCCCCGGTCCGGCCGCTCGTCCTCACCAGCGCGGCCGCGCCGGCGGACCGGCGCACGGAGCTCGCGGAGGTGGCCGACGTCGTCGAGTGCGGCCGGGACACCGTGGAGGTATCCGCCGTCCTCGGAGAACTGGAGGGGCGCGGGCTGCTGAAGGTCCTGTGCGAGGGTGGCCCGGCGGTGCTGGGCGACTTCATCCGCTCGGACGCCGTCGACGAGCTGTGCCTCTCGATCAGTCCGCTGCTCGCCGGCGGCGACGGCCCCCGCATCGCGGTCGGTGACAGCCCCACGGGCCCCCGGGCCCTGACGCTCGCCTCGCTCCTGACGGAGGACTCGGCCCTCTACACGCGGTACCGGCGCGCGTCCTGAACGGCCCGGAGGTGGACGCCGGACCCGCCTCCCTCACGTCCCGCAACGGGACCGCGGCCCCTGCCGTCCGCGCTGCAGGACCGGACCGGCACCGGGCGACGGCAGGACTCCCCGCCGGCGTCGGCGACCGTGCGGCGCGAACTTCCCGGCTGTGTCCTCCGTTGTACCTGTGCCCGTCGCCGTACCCGGGTGCACCACGGCGGGACCCTTCGGGACTCCTCGCCGGGTCCCGGACCGGCCCGTGCCGCCCGTACCCGGGTGGCCGGCCGCTTTTGTCCGGTACCACCGGTGCCTCTAGTCTCAGGGGTACCCGATGGTCCCCGGCGGCGCGGTCCCGCCCCGTCCGGACGCGGAGAACTCCCACGAAAGGCCCGATCGATGCCCGAGGCACCACGGAAGTCGTACTACGACATCCTCGGCGTGCCCCCGGGAGCCGACACGAAGGACATCAAGGACGCCTACCGTCGGGCGGCCCGCGCGGCGCACCCCGACCTCGGCGGTACGGCTGCCCGGTTCCACGACGTCGCCGTCGCCTACGAGACGCTGAGCGACCCCCGGCGCCGCGAACGGTACGACGCCGACACCGGACGGTCCCGCCCGGCCACCGGTAGTCGCACGGCGGAGGCGCGCCGCAGCGGGAACGCGCCGCCCGCCGCGCCCACGCGGGTCGAGGACGAGGACGCGGCGAAGTCCCCGCCGGAGTACCTCCCCCCATTCTCCCCGTCCTCCCCGCCGGCCGTCCCCCTGATCGACGCAGGCCGGCAGCTGCACGGCACCGCCCGGCAGCCCGGCATGTTCGCGCGGCTGTCCACGGGCGTGCGTGCCCGGATCGACGGCGAACTGCGGACATCGGCACTCCTCGAGCGCGCACTGCTGCCCACCTACCCGGCGGCGCGCCTCGTCAACGGCGTCGAGTTCGCCGATCGGGAGAGGACCGCCGCGGGTTCCGTCCTGGTCGCCGGCTACCGGATGGCCGTTATCGACTCCTTCACGGCCTCCCCGGGCAATTTCTCCTGGGACGGCCGCGCGCTGCGCCACCAGGGCCGGCCCGTCGAGTTCCGGGTGCCCCGCACGGTGCGGGTCGTGCAGGAGCTGTTCCCGGACTGCAACGTGGCCGGGTGGATCGTGGTCCACGGCGCACCCGACAATCCCTTCGCGCCCGTCATCGACGTCCCTCCCGGGTTCGACCGGGCATCGTCGGCCGTCGTGCAGGTCGTGAACGCGGGGACGGCCGTCCGGACCCTCCGGTCGTTCCTCTCCTCGGGGCCCACGCCGAACGTGGTGCAGCTGCCGGTGCTCGCGCGCCTGCTGGCCGCGGCCGGGAGCTAGGATGAACCGGTGTTCCGCATCCTCTTCCACACCCCCGAGATACCGGGCAACACCGGCGCCGCGATCCGCCTCGCCGCCGTGGCCGGCGCCGAGCTCCACCTCGTGGAACCGCTCGGGTTCTCCCTCGAGGATTCGAAGCTGAAGCGGGCCGGACTCGATTACCACGACCTCACGGTGCTCCACGTCCACGCGAGCCTCGAGGACGCGTGGACGGCCCTGCGGCCCCGCCGCGTGTTCGCCTACACCTCCGACGGGGACGTCTCCTACACGGATATCGCCTACGAGGCCTCGGACATCCTCCTGTTCGGCAGGGAGTCGGACGGCCTCCCGCACGAGGTGAAGCACGATTCCCGTGTCACCTCACGCGTCAGGGTCCCCATGCTGCCCTCCCGCCGTTCGCTCAACCTCGCCAACACCGCATCGATCGTCCTCTACGAAGCCTGGCGCCAGCAGGGCTTCGCGGGCGCGCGATGACCACCGCCCAGGAGTCCTGATGCCCGCTCGCCATGCCGCAACCCTGCCCGACGGTGGTGCGGAGGACTACGACCGCCTCGCCCCGGCCGTCTGGAACCCGGTCAGCAACGCCGTCGTCGCCGCGGCCGACGTCCTGGTGGGCGAGCGCGTCCTCGACGTGTTCGCCGGAACCGGCACGGGGACCATCCCCGCGGCGCAGCTCACCGGACCGGACGGGCACGTCGACGCCGTCGACCGCTCCTCGGCCATGCTGGACCTCGCCGAGGCCAAGGCGGAGGCGCTCGGGCTCGGCAACGTGGCCTTCCACCGCGGGGACCCCGAGGCCTGGGTCGCCGAGGTTCCGTACGACGCCGTCGTCAGCTGCTACGGCGTGTTCCTCCTCGACGACATGGATGCGGGTATGGACCGGATCGTCCGCCTGCTGCGACCCGGCGGCCGGATCGCCCTGAGCGCATGGGACGACGGCGCCCTCGAACCGTTCGGCGACCTCCTCCTCGAGACCCTCCGGGCGGCCGGGAGCGCGGGCATCGAGACCGCGGGGCACCCGAGCGCCCCGGTCTTCGTGGAGAACTGCAGGAAGCTCGCCTCCGTCGACCGACTGGCCGACTGGCTGGGCGCACGGGGCCTCACGGAGGTCTCCGTGGAGAGGTTCGGCCTGACCGTCCCGCTCGACGCCGACCACGCCTGGTCACTCGCGCTCGGCAGCGGGTACCGCGGACTGCTGCCGGACGAACCCGTGGCGCTGCAGCGCGTACGGGAGGACTTCGCCGAGCGCCTCGGCGGCTCCCTCGTGCTCAATGCCGACTCGCTCATCGCCGTCGGCTCCCGGCCGCCCGCGGAGTAGACGCCGCGCCGAACCATCCGCCGGCACTGCAGCACCGAATGACAGGTGACAGCGGAAAGCCAGGAGTAGGCGGGGGGGTGGGATGGTGCTGAGCCAGCAGGAACGTGCTCCCCGGCCGCGCCACGGCGACCTCCACGGTGTTCGGCCGGGGCCGAACGGCGCTCTATGCTGGAGCCCTATGGAAACGCCACGAGTAAGCCGGGTACGCCCCGTCGCTCCCGCCGCGGACGAGGCGGCCGGAAGTCCCGGCGGCGGCCCGACCCTGACCGATCTGCTGCTGCGGGTCGCAGGGCAGGACCGCACGGCCTTCGCGCTCTTCTACGAGCAGACGTCGAAGCGCGTCTACGGCCTGGCCCGGCGCGTGCTCATCGACCCGGACCTGAGCGAGGACGCCACCCAGGAGGTCTACCTCCAGGTCTGGAACACCGCTGACCGCTTCGATCCGGCCCTGGGGAGCCCGATGGCCTGGCTCATGACCCTCGCCCATCGCCGCGCGGTGGACAAGGTGCGGTCGGAGCAGAGCGCCACGGACCGGGAGGCCCGGTACGGGGCCGCCACGCAGACCATCGATCACGACGACGTCGTCGACACCGTGACGCAGCGCCTGGAGGCGGAGGGCGTGGTGAGGTGCCTCGACACGCTGACCGAGACCCAGCAGGAATCCGTGAAGCTGGCGTACTACGGCGGCCTCACCTACCGCGAGGTGGCCGAGAAACTCGGCGTCGCGGTACCGACCATCAAGTCGCGGATCCGCGACGGATTGATCCGGCTCAAGACCTGTTTGGAGGTGACCTGAGATGCAGGACAAGGATATGAACAGACGATTCGCGGACGACCTCGAGACGGACCTGTCACGAGGCCACGTCCTCGAATGGGCCGAGCTCTACGCGCTGGACGCCATCAGCGCCGAGGAACGCCGTGTCCTCGACGCGTTCCTGGAGGATGCCGAGCCTTCGGTCCGCTCCTCCTTCTCCGAGCGGGTCCGCACCTGCCGCGAGACCGTAACCACCGCCTACGCGACCGTCGAGGCCGAGCCGCCGGCTGATCTCTTCGAACGCATCGTGCAACGACTGCCGGCCACCGCCGACGGCGGGGGCGACTCGTCCGGCCGTCGATCGACGCTCGTGGCCCCCGGCGGCGGTGCCCCGGCAGCATCGGAGGCACGCCTGGACGAGGGGGCACTTCCGGTCGGGCACGACGAGCTGGCGGAACGGCGCTCGGCGCGGGCGTCCCTGTCCTCGCGGGCCTCCCGCTGGGTGGTCGCTGCCGCAGCCGCGGCAGTCATCGCCGTCGGCGGCGTGACCATCGGCCAGAACCTGCAGCAGACCACCGTCGAGCAGCAGGTGCTCCAGGCGTCGGACGTGCGCACGGAACAGCTCCCCCTCGATGCGGGTGGGACCGCCGTCCTCGCCGTCTCCGGTGAGGAGAACGCAGCCGTCGTGACGCTGAGCGGTGTCCCCGCCCCGGCGCAGGGCTACGTCTACCAGATGTGGCGGATCCCCGCCGACGGGACCGCGCCGGTCTCCGTGGGGACCATGTCCGGCGAGGACGTCGCGGGCACGAAGGTGACCGAGCTTCCGGGGATCGGAGGCTTCACCGCGGTCGCCATCACGGTGGAGCCCGAGGGCGGGTCGGCGACGCCGACCCTGCCGATCGTGGCCCAGATCCCGCTCGGAGCCTGACCCGAAGCACGAAGCAGGTACGGCCCCGTCGAGTCCCGACGGGGCCGTACCTTTCTCGGCGCAGGCCGTCTCCGGCCGCCGTCAGAACCCGGCGATCGTCTCCTCGGTGTTGACCCCGACCGCGTGGAAGGACTCGGCGCTGTGCCCCTCGGGCAGGCCGCCGCGGCGGGCGTTCTCCTGGAGGATGGCGCGTACCCTCGACTGCATCCGCCCGACGTCGGGGTGCTGGCTCCTGTGTGCCGTGATGGCACCGATCTTGATGTCCTCCAGCCCGGTCACGTCCACGAAGCGGTTTTCCAGGTGGGCTGGTCCGCCATAGAACCACAGCCACGGCACGCGGAAGCTCCGGAGCCCTGCCGCTTCGAGTTCGGGATAGGCGAAGGGGTTCTCCACCGCAGGGTACACGGCCCTCGTCACGGCCTCCCCGCAGGCGAGATGGTCGGGGTGGCTCTTCTGCAGGCGGTCCCAGCTGCGCTCGGGGTGCATGGACAGGACGATGTCCGGCCGCACCTCGCGCATCCGCCGGACGATCCCGCGGACGACGGCGTCCGTGGGTGCGAGATACCCGTCCGGCTCGCCGAGGAAGGTGACGTCGGTGACGCCCACCAGGGCGGCGGCGTCGCGCTGCTCCGCGCGACGGAGGTCCGCGATGCCGGGCCGGTCATCGGCCGAGAAGCCGCCTGCGTCACCGTCCGTCAGGATGCAGTAGCTGACGGACACCCCGGCGGCGGTCCATCCTGCGATCGTGGCCGACGCCCCGAAGTCGATGTCGTCGGGATGGGCGGCGAACACCAGCACGCGCTCGGGAGCGGGCTGAGCCTCCTGGGCGGTCATGCCGCCCGCCTACAGGCCACGCTTGCGGATCTCCTCGGTGGCCTGCGGGAGCACCGCGAAGAGATCACCCACGATGCCGAAGTCGGCGATCTCGAAGACGGGCGAATCGGCGTCCTTGTTGATGGCGACGATCACCTTCGAGGTCTGCATGCCGGCCTTCTGCTGGATCGCTCCCGAGATGCCCACGGAGATGTACAGCTGGGGCGACACGGTCTTGCCCGTCTGGCCGATCTGCGCCGAGTGCTCGATCCAGCCGGCGTCCGTCGCCGCGCGCGACGCGCCCACCGCACCGCCCAGGGCATCCGCGAGGTCCTCCAGCGGGCCGAAGTCCCCGTTCACACCGCGGCCGCCGGCGACGATCACCCGGGCCTCGGTGAGCGCGGGCCTGCCGCTGACGGGCTTGTCCACCCGGCCCGTCACACGCGCCACGGTCGCCGGCACGTTCACGGGGACCCGCACCTCACGCGGGGGCGACGGGAGGCCCGCCTCGACGGCCTCGAAGCTGTTCGGCTTGACCGTGAGGATCGCGACGTCGGTCGTGACGCGGCAGTCCACGGTGTACGAGCCCGCGAAATCGGACTTCGTGGCCGTGAGGTCTGCGGCGAGCGCGACGACGTCCGTGATGACGCCCGCCTCGATCCGCACGCCGACCCGCGCGGCGATCTCCTTCGCCTCGTAGGAGTTGCCGAGCAGGACGATGCCCGCACCGGTGCTGCGGGCGGTCGCGTCGAGGAACGCCGCCTTGCCGGCCACCAGCACCTCGGACACGGCGGCCTCGGGCCGGTGGACCTCCTGCACGCCGTACGAGCCGACGCCGTCGAGGTAGGCCTGGTCGGCGTCCCCTGCGAGGGCCACGGTGACCTCGCCGAGGGACGCCCCGAGGGAGAGGAGTTCGCGCTCGCTCTTGGCGAGGCTCGCCCCGGCATGGTCGAGGAAAACGAGGACGGTGGTCATGACGGTGTCTCCTGGGAGTCGGGGAAGGACGGGCTGCAGGCTAGAGGAGTTTCTGTCCCGCGAGGAAGTCGACGAGCCGCACACCGGCGTCGCCCTCGTCCGTGATGACGACTCCCTGGCTGCGGGGCGGCCTCGGCGCCGCCGCCTCCACACGGGTCCAGGAACCCGCGAGCCCCACCTCGTCCTGCTGCAGGCCGATGTCGGCGAGCGACAGGACCTGGATCTGCTTCTTCTTCGCCGCCATGATGCCCTTGAAGTTCGGGTAGCGCGGCTCGTTGATCTGATCGGTCACCGAGACGAGGGCCGGCAGGGTCGCCTCGATGGTCTCGGCGTAGGTGTCGTTGTCACGCCGTGCACCGAGCGTCCAGCCGCTGCCTGCGGCGGTCAGCTCGAGCGACGCCGCGAACGTGACCTGCGGCAGGTCGAGCCGTTCTGCGAGCTGGGCGGGAACGAGCGAGGTCTCCCCGTCGGTGGACGCCATGCCGGTGAGGACGAGGTCGAACGCGCCGAGGTGCCGCAGGAGGGCGGCGAGGGCCTTCGAGGTGGCCGATGCGTCGGATCCGTTCAGCGCCTCGTCGGTGAGGTGGACGCCGTCGTCGGCGCCGATCTGCAGCGACTTCTTCACCGCGGCGACGGCGGCCGCGGGTCCCATGGTGATCGCCGTGACGCGGTGGCCGGCGGCCGGTCCCCCGTGCGCCTCGACGAGCTGCAGGGCGGCTTCGAGGGCGTACTCGTCGAGTTCGGAGAGGATGCTCTCCGCGCGGACGGTCGTGAGGTCGTCGCCGCCGATGTGGCGATCGAACTGAGCGTCCGGAACGTGCTTCACGAGGACTGCGATGCGCAGTCCTCCTGCTGTGGCCTCGTCCATGAATGACCTTCCTCGTCCGGGGATCTTCCCACCGTCTAGCTAACCACAACTGGCGCTCCCCTCCGCCGGCGGTCGACGGAGGCGAACCCTTGCCGTCCCTCGGTCGGCTGCCGCTGGTTCCCTCGACGCCCGACGGTCCCCCGACGCGCGGGAGGCGGTCCCGGATCCGGGACCGCCTCCCGTCCTCGCGCCCGGGGGCGCTGCGGCCTGCTACTGCGTGGGCGCCTGGGCGAGGGTGACCTCGACCGTGCGGGCGTCGCCCCCGCGGAGGATCTCCACGGGGACCTGCTGCCCCACGGTCTGGATGCGTACTGCCGCGGTGAGGGACTGCGGGTCGCTGATGGAGAAGGTGCCCACCTTGGTGATGACGTCGCCCACCTCCAGCGAGGCGCCCTCGGCGGGTGAACCCGGTTCGACCGACTGCACGAGGGCTCCGGACGAGAACGTGGAATCGCCCTCGGTCCCGTCGCTCGCGGCCGACGTGACGCTGACCCCCAGGAACCCGTGCGTGGCCTCGCCGTCGGCGATGATCTCCTCCGCGATGCGCTGGGCGTAGTTGATGGGGATGGAGAAGCCGACACCGATGTTGCCGGTCGATTCACCCGAGCCGGCCGAGGCGATGGCCACGTTGACCCCGATGATCCTGCCGTCGGTGTCGACGAGTGCGCCTCCCGAGTTGCCCTGGTTGATGGCCGCGTCGGTCTGGATGACGTTCAGGTAGATGGAGCCCTGCGCGGCGCTCTGCTGCCCGCTGGAACCGCCCGGGGGCAGGAAGTTGAAGCCCTCGCCGTCCTCGGACTCCGAACTGTCGGGCTGCTCCTCGGGTACGGCGGAGGAGGCGACGCTGATGGTGCGGTTGAGGGTGGAGACGATGCCGTCGGTGACGGTGCCGCTCAGGCCCAGCGGTGCGCCGATGGCGATCGCCGTGTCGCCGACATTGAGTTCGTCCGAGTCGCCGAGGGTGGCCGCCGTCAGGTCGGGCGCGTCGATCTTGATGACGGCCAGGTCGCTGAGCGGGTCGGTGCCGACCACCGTCGCCGCGAACACGCGGCCGTCGTTGAGCTTCACCTCGACGGTCGGCTCCGAGACCTGCCCGCCCAGGGTCACCACGTGGGTGTTCGTGAGGATGTGGCCGTCGGTGTCGAGGATGATGCCCGATCCGGAGCCGCTCGCGGTTCCGCCGCTGACGGCGATCGTCACGACGCTCGGGGACGCCGTCACCGCCGCGCCGGTGATGGTGTTCACGTCCTCGGTGTTGTTCACCACGACGGACTCCGGCGAGGACTGGAACGTGCCGGCGGACGCGTTGCCGTCCAGGGCGTTGTACCCGGCCGTCGCGACCCCGCCGCCGATGAGCCCGGCCACGAGGGCCCCCGCGGCGAAGGTCGCGAGGCCGACGCGCTTGCGGTCCTTCACGATCGTCCCGCCTCCGGACCCGGCTGCCGCGGCGAAGCCGTAACCGTTCTGCTCGCCGTAGAAGGGCTGGTGGCCCGCGTAGGCGGGATGAGCGGCCGGGTCCTGCTGGAACGCGGGCCGCTGTATGTCCTGATCGGGCGCCGCGGCGGAGACCGTCGGCTGCTGGGCCGTGGGCTGTCCGGCGACGGGCTGGACCGTCGTCTCCGCGGCTCCGGCAGGTCGCTCACCGGTCCCTCCGGTGGACGACGGGTCGTTCCGACCGGTGCCCCGGGTCGGCGGGTTCTGCGGCTGGGGAGGGAGGGGTCGGTCCGGGTTGCCCGGCGTGCCTGGCTGCTCGTTCATCGGAGGTCCTTTCGTTGCTGTTGACCACATTCTGGCAACCTTCGCTGAGCCTCAAGCATGCGTTTGCTGTGCGGTTTCTGAGAAGTTGCTGGACCGAGGCGCTGGCACCCGCGTGCCCGCAGGATGAGGCCGGCCCTCCCCCAGTATCGTCCGTCGCAGGGCGTGCCCGATCGGAGGGGCACCGACGGGGCCGGCCCGGACGGTGGAAGGGCTCCGTGGTACACGGTCCGCCCGGCCTGGACCGCAACCTCACGCTTCCGGTCGGTGGACCGGCGTCCAGCGGGAACCCTCCGGTCCACGCGCCTTTCGCTAGCGGCATAGATGCAGTGGTGGACGCTCCCCGACCCCAACCATAGAATCGGAAAGACAGGGAGCCTCCGGCGTCCGCCGGCCCCAGTCCTGGGACCGGTAGGGTCCGGGGGACGTGCCGAAGGGTCGAAAATGCGAATGTTGAGCAGGCGCACCCGCGTCTCTGCTGTCCTGGGCGCCGTCGTGGCGATCCCGTTCCTATCGAGTGCCGCGGCCTTCGCGGACGAACCACTCACCTTCCCGTCGGGTGACTACGTCATCGACAACGCGGACGCGCTCAGCCCCGCCGAGGAGAGCGAGCTCGAGGCCGCGATCGAGGACCTGGTCTCGCAGGAGGGCTTCACGGTCCGCATCGCGTATGTCGATGCGTTCGAGAATCCGACGGACCGGTCCTCGTGGGCCACGGCGTCCGCGCAGCTGAACGACCAGACCTCGAACGAGGGCATGCTGGCGGTCGCGATCGACCAGGGCGCAGCCGCGTACGTCGTCGGCAGCGGGTCGGCCATCGGCGGGCAGGGCCAGACGATCTACGACGAGTTCATCGGCCCGGAACTCCGGGCAGGAGATTTCGCCGCCGCCGGCAGTGCGACCGTCCAGGGGACGGAGCAGGCCCTGGCGGGCAATACGGGCGGTGGCACCGGAAGCGGCACCGGTGGCGGGACGTCGTCCGGGACCGGCAGCTCCACCGGTGGCGGCGGGCTCGGCGGGCTCGTCCTCGTCGGCGGCCTCGTCGCGGTCGCCGGCGCGGGCGGCTATCTGCTGCTCAAGAACCGCGGCACGGGCAGCGCCGAGCGCAAGCGTGAGCAGTACGGCTACGGACCGGTTCCCTCCGCCAGCGGCGAGGTGGTCGATCCGCTCGCCTCCCTCAGCGTCGAGGACCTCCGCAAGCGGGCAGGGAGCCTCCTGGTCGCCGCCGACGACGCCATCAAGTCCAGCGAGCAGGAGCTCGGTTTCGCGGAGGCCCAGTACGGCAGCGAGGCCATCACGACCTTCTCCCAGGACATCGCCGCTGCCCGGCAGCACATGAGCGAATCCTTCAAGCTGCAGCAGCAGCTCGACGACCACATCCCGGACACGGAGCAGCAGCAGCGCCAGTGGCTCGGGGAGATCATCCGACGCTGCGAGGACGTGAACACCTCCCTGCAGGCGAACAAGTCCGACTTCGACGCGCTGCGCGAGCTCGAACGGAACGCCCCGGAGGCCCTGCGTCGGGCCCGGTCCGCCGCCGGGGACGCCCAGCGACGCTTCGCGGCCGCCGAGCAGTCCCTGCGGACGCTCCAGGGACGCTACCTCGAGACGGCGACGTCGCAGGTCGCGGACAACATCGAACAGGCCAGGGAACGCCTTGCCTTCGTCGACAGTGCCGCCACGGAGGCGCAGTCGCGCATGACGGCAGGCGACACCGGCCGGGCCGTCGTCGCCGTCCGGGCGGCCGAGGAGGCGGTCCACCAGAGCACCGTGCTCCTCGACGCGATCGACAAGCGCGCCGACGAGCTCGCGGCGGCCGAGCGCGAGCTCGAACGCGCACTGCCCGAGGCCGAGCAGGACATCGCGCAGGCACAGGCCATGGATCGCGCCGGCCAGTACCGCGACCTCGCCGGCCCCATCGCGGCGGCACAGGCCGCCGCGGCGACGGTGCGGCAGGAGCGTCAGGGCGCACGGAGCAACCCCCTCGCCCTGCTGCAGCGGCTCGAGGCCGCGCATACGCAGCTCGACGCCGCCCTCGGAGGTGTCCGCGACCAGGCGGAGAACACCCGGCGCGCCCAGGACTCCCTCCAGCACGCCATCATCGCGGCGCAGTCGGGGATCTCCGGCACGGCGGACTACATCCGGGCACGCCGCGGCGGGGTGGGCAGCGAGGCGAGGACCCGCCTGGCCGAGGCCGAGCGGAATCTGGACTACGCCGTCGACCTCCAGCGCTCCGACCCGGTGACCGCTCTGTCCCACGCGCAGCAGGCCTCGATGCTCGCCGACCAGGCCGCGCAGCTCGCGGAGCAGGACGTGGACGGCTTCGGTCGTGGCGGCATGGGCGGCGGCATGTACGGCGGCCGCGGCGGTGACGGCATGGGAGGAGCCCTCCTCGGCGGCATCCTCCTCGGCTCCATCCTCAACGGGGGCGGCGGCTTCGGCGGTGGCTTCGGTGGCGGCGGGTACAGCGACGGCGGCGGCGGCTTCGGCGGCGACGGCGGCAGCTTCGGCGGCGGCGGCTTCGGCGGGTTCGACGGCGGCGGAGGCGGCTTCGGGGACTTCGGTGGAGGCGGCGGCGACTTCTAGGCCGCGCCGCTCCCGCCGACAGCAGGACACAGGACTCTCAGGAAGAATCGAAAGGGAAATCAATGGTAAAGCAGTCAATTTTCGGCAGGATCGCCCAGCTCACGCGCGCCAACATCAACTCGCTGCTGGATCAGGCGGAGGACCCGCAGAAGATGCTCGACCAGATGGTCCGCGACTACACGAACAGCATCGCCGAGGCCGAGAGCGCCGTCGCACAGACCATCGGCAACCTCCGCATGATGCAGGACGACTACAACGAGGACATCGAGAACGCACGGAGCTGGGGCAACAAGGCCCTCGCCGCCTCGCGCAAGGCCGACGAGTACCGCGCGTCCGGTGACACGGCGGACGCCCAGAAGTTCGACAACCTCGCCAAGGTGGCCATCCAGCGGCAGATGTCGTCGGAGAACGAGGCGAAGGGCGCCCAGCCGACCATCGCCTCGCAGACCGAGATCGTCGACAAGCTCAAGGACGGCCTCAACCAGATGAAGGGCAAGCTCGGCGAGCTCACGGTCAAGCGCGACCAGCTGATCGCCCGTGCCCGGACCGCGCAGGCGCAGCAGCAGGTGCACGACGCCGTCAAGAGCATCGACTTCATGGACCCCACGAGCGAGGTGGGCCGCTTCGAGGAGAAGATCCGGCGCGAGGAGGCCCGGGTCCGCGGGCAGCAGGAGTTGGCGTCGTCGAGCCTCGACGTCCAGTTCGAGAGCCTCGAGGACCTCGGCGAGCAGACGGAGATCGAAGCGCGCCTCGCGGCCCTGAAGTCCGGGGTCGGCACGCAGTCGGCGATCGGGCAGGGCGCGGACGACGATGCCAAGGCCGGTACGCCGTCCACCACGGGAGAGATCGCCTACTGACACCCGGACCCGCAGCGCACGAGGGGACCCGCGGCCGCCCGGCCGCGGGTCCCCTCGTCTTGGGACCGTCCGTCGTGTCAGAGCCCGCCGGTACATTGAGGACATGGCTCTGACAGTGGTGTGGTTCCGCGACGACCTCCGAATCTCCGACAACCCGGCGCTCGCCGCCGCGGCCGACAGCGGGGACGACGTCGTCGCCTGCTACGTCCTCGACGACGGGACGGCGGGCATCCGGCCCCTGGGCGGTGCGTCCCGGTGGTGGCTGCATCACTCCCTCGCGGCGCTGGCCGCTTCACTCGACGAGCTCGGTATCCCGCTCGTCCTGCGCCGCGGGGCGGCGGAGGAGGTGCTGCCGGCCCTCGTACGGGAGGCCTCGGCCCATGCCGTCGTCTGGAACCGGCGGTACGGTCTCGTCGAGCGGACCACGGATTCCGCACTGAAGGCGTCCTTCGCCGACCAGGGTGTCCAGGCCACGAGCTACCAGGCGAACCTGATGTACGAGCCGTGGGAGGTCACCTCGGGGTCCGGCGAGGCATACAAGGTGTTCACACCGTTCTGGCGGGCATGCCTGACCTTCCGCACGCCGCGCGAGCCGTTGCCGGCGCCGGAGTCCCTCCACGGGCCCGTACTCGGCTCGGACGACCTCGACGCGTGGGGGCTGCTGCCGACTCCGGACTGGGCGCAGGGACTCCGCGAGACGTGGACGCCAGGCGAGGCCGGTGCGCATGCACGCCTCGACGATTTCCTCGAGGATGCCGCGCACGGGTACAAGGACAACCGCGACCGGCCGGCGGTCCAGGGGACGAGCAGGCTCTCGCCGCACCTGCGGTTCGGGGAGATCAGCCCCTTCGAGGTTTGGCATGCGGCACAGGACCGCAAGGACAGCTCGACGGCGGAGGATCTGCGTGTGTTCGGCGCCGAACTGGGCTGGCGCGAGTTCAGCTGGCAGCTGCTGTACTTCAACCCCGAACTGGCCACCGTGAACTACCGCCCCGAATTCAATGCCTTCGCGTGGGAGAGCTCCACGAAGGCCGAGCTGGAGGCCTGGCAGCGGGGCCGCACGGGATACCCGCTCATCGACGCCGGGATGCGCCAGATGTGGGAGATCGGCTGGATGCACAACCGTGTGCGCATGGCCACGGCGTCCTTCCTCATCAAGAACCTCATGATCGACTGGCGGGTCGGCGAGAAGTGGTTCTGGGACTGCCTCGTCGACGCCGATGCCGCGAGCAACGCCGCGAGCTGGCAGTGGGTCGCGGGCTCGGGCGCCGATGCCAGCCCCTATTTCCGGATCTTCAATCCGGTGCTGCAGAGCAAGAAGTTCGATCCCGAGGGGGCCTACCTCGTCCGGTTCGTCCCGGAGCTGGCCGAGGCCCAGAACGTGCATGAGCCATGGAAGGGTACGGCGCCCGGGTACCCGGATCCCGTGGTCGACCTCAAGGAGAGCCGGCAGCGGGCGTTGAGCGCCTACAAGGCCCTGTCCGAGGGCTAGGAGCCACACGCGGGCGGACGAGGCCCTGTCCGGGGCCGGGAGCCGGCTCCGAGCGGGCGGCACGGTGGGTACCGCCCGCTCCCGGCCCGGCACCGACGGGAGGGTTCGGCCCGCCGGCCACCCGACCCGTTCGTCGCGCCCCGCGGGGTGCCCGGCGGCCGGGCCATCGACCCCGAACAGCAGGAAGTCCGGCCCACCTGTGGCGGACCGGACTTCCTCTCGTTGCGGGGACAGGATTTGAACCTGTGACCTCTGGGTTATGAGCCCAGCGAGCTACCGAACTGCTCCACCCCGCGGCGTGTAACCAACGTTACCGGCCGCGGGGCCCGGAGGCAAATCGAGCGGCTGCCCGACTCCCCCCGGCTACTCCCCGGTGGCTCCCGAGACGCGCTCCTCCGCGTCGAGCGCGCGCTGCAGGGCGTCCTGCAGGCGTTCCTGCGCCTCCCCGTACGCCGCGAAGTCACCGGCGGCGAGCGCTGCATTGCCGTCCTGGATGGCCGTGTTCGCATCGTCCAGGGCCGTCCGCAGGTCGGCCGCCGGATCACCGGTGGCACCGCCCGGCGTCCCGCCCTCGGACGGGGTCGGAGTGGGCGACGGCGTGGGCGCCGGGGTCGCTCCGCCCTCGGTGGGCGGCGTCGCCGGATCCTCGGGTGTCTCGCCGACGTTCTCCTGGTCGCCCGTGGTCGCACCGGAGCGCCCCCCGAAGACCTGGTCGAGGGCCTCGGCGAGCGTCGGGGCGAACCCGACGTTCTCGCCGAAGCTCACGAGGACGCGTCGCAGGACCGGGAAGGACGAACTGCCCGAGGACTGCACGTAGACCGGCTGCACGTACGCGATGCCTCCGCCGATCGGCAGGGTCAGCAGGTTGCCGTTGATCACCTCGGACGCGCCCTGGCGCAGGAGGTTCAGCTCCTGGGACACCTCGGTGTCCGAGTTGAAGAGGTTCTGGGCCTGGCCGGGGCCGACCACGGAGTCCTGTCCGGAGCTGTCCAGCAGGGTCAGTCGCCCGTAGTCCTCACTCTTGACGCCGTCCTCCCCCGTTCCGGCGTCGCCGTTGGCCGCGAGGAATCCGTACAGCACGTTCCTCGGGGTCTGGCCGGCGGGCACGAACGGGATGAAGGGCGTGGTCAGGGAGAAGGCGGCGCGCTCCTGGTTGGGCATCTGGAGGGTGAGGTAGAACGGTGGCTGCCGATCGGTCGTCGCCGTCGTCGTCGCTCCCTCCGAGGTCGCTCCCGGGTCCGCCGGCACGTTCCACGCCTCGCTGTTGAAGAAGAAGGCGTCGGTCTCGGTGACGTGGTAGCGCGCCAGCAGTTCCCGCTGGACCTTGAACAGGTCCTCGGGGTACCGGACGTGGGCCATGAGGTCCGCGGACATCTCGCTGAACGGCTGCAGGGAGGACGGGTAGACGTTCTGCCAGGACTTGAGGACCGGGTCCTGGTCGTCCCATGCATAGAGGTCCACCGAGCCGTCATAGGCGTCGACGGTGGCCTTGACGGCGTTCCGGATGTAGTTGACCTGCTCGGCGGGCAGCGCGGTGGCGAGGCCCTCCGCCGTCTGCGAATCCTGCGTGGCCGACTCGAGCTCCTGCTCCGTCGAGTAGGGGAAGTTCGCGCTGGTCGTGTACCCGTCGATGATCCACTTGACGCGGCCGTCGACGATGGCGGGATAGCTGTTGCCGTCGAGCGTGAGGTAGGGGGCGACCTTCCGGACGCGCTCCACGGGGTCGCGGTCGTAGAGGATCTGCGACTCGCTGGTCACCTGGTTGGACAGCAGGAGATCGGTGGACTGGAACTTCAGGGCGTAGACCAGGCGGTTGAAGGGGTTGCCCACCTCGGGGCCGCCGTCACCGTTGAACGTGGTGCGCGAATCCGTGTCCGAGTTCTCGCTCTGCGGCCTGTCGATCTCCGCGGCGGGCCTGCCCTCCGGGGCGCCGACCACCGAGTACTCGGGAGATTCCTCGCCGAAGTAGATGCGGGGCTCGTAGGTCGTGTCGTCCCCGAGGACGCCGGTCGAGGGGATGCCCGACTGGAGGAACGAGGGCCGGCCGTCCGGCTGCACCGTCGAGCCTGCGGCGGCGACCACGCCGTACCCGTGCGTGTAGAAGGCGTGCTCGTTGACCCAGCCGTCCGGGACGCCGTTGGTGTCGAGCTCGCGCACGGCGATGACGGTGTCCTGCACCTCGCCGTCGATCTCGTAGCGGTCGACGTTGAGCGTCTCCGGGAACTGGTAGTACTGCCGGAACTGCTGGAGCTGGCTGAAGGCGTCCGACACGATGTTGGGGTCCAGCAGTCGGATGTTCGCGGTCGTCTGGCCGTCGTCGCCGAGGGCGCCCGCCTCCGGGACGTCCGTGGGCGTGTACGGCTCCACCTCGACCTCGTTGAGCCCGTAGGCCTCCCGCGTCATCTCGATGTTGCGGTCGATGTACTCGCGCTCGGCGTCGAGCTCGGACGGCTGCACCTGGAAGCGCTGGACGATCGAGGGGTAGACGCCACCGGCGAGCAGGGCGGTGATGATGAGCATCGCCGTGCCGATGAGCGGCAGCCGCCAGCGGCCGAGGAAGGCCGAGGCGATGAACAGGGCGGCCACGATGAGCGCCGCGACGGCGAGGATGGCCTTGGTGGGGATCACGGCGTTGACGTCGGTGTACAGCGCGCCGGCCCAGGTGCCCTGGTTCAGCAGGGTGTCGAAGCGGTCCAGCCAGTAGTTGACGCCCTGCAGGACGAGGAAGAGCGCCGCGACCACGGCGATCTGGATCCGGGCCGCCTTCGTCGTGAACAGGCCCTTCTCCTCGAGCCGGATGCCCCCGTACAGGTAGTGCGTGAGGATCGTGGCGATCGCGCTGATGATGACGACGCTGATCAGGAAGCCCGTCACGAAGCTCAGGAACGGCAGCGTGAACATGTAGAACGCGTAGTCCATGCCGAACTCGGGGTCCGGCTTGTTGAACGGCTCCTGGTTCAGGAAGAGGAGCACCTCCTGCCACTGGGAGGAGGCTGCGGTCCCGGCGAAGGCGCCGAGGACGACGGGGATACCGAGCATCAGGAGGCGGCGGATCGGCTCGAGCTGCGCCTGGTAGCGGTTCAGGTTGTCCTGGATGGCGCTGTCGGGCGCGTAGATCGGCCTGCTCCGGAACGCGATCCGGAGGCTCGTGTACACGGCGCCGGCCATGATGAGGAACGCCAGGATGAACAGCACGATCCGCGCCAGGTTCTCGGTGACGAAGACCTCGAGGAAGCCGAGCTGTTGGTACCAGAGGACGTCGGCGTAGACCTGGGACAGGTAGACGAAGGCGATGACGATCACCGCGACGACGATGATGGTCGGGATCAGCGGGTTGCGCCGACGGCTCCTGGCTGCACTTGCGGGGCTCGGCCTACTGCCGAACGGACGATCTGGTCCGGATGTCACATCTACCTCATCGTTAGCTGCTGCGGGTCACGACGACCGGTGTCCCACGCCGCTCCCCCGGCCCGCGGACGGGCGGACGACAGCGCGCGGTTCCGCCCTTCGTGGTCTCATTCTGCCCTGTTCACGTGCGGCCGGACCAATTAGGTTCCCGGACGGGCCTACCGGCTCCGGATCGTCACCCAACCGTGTCGTGCGGCCCCTGCGCCCCGTCCTGCGTCCCGCGGGCGGCGTCCGGTCAGCACGCAGGCAGGCCGGCCGGGCCCTCGCCCGCCCCGAGCGCCTCGACGGCGTCCACGGCCCCGTCGAGTGTCTCCACCTTGACCACGGTCAGGCCGTCCGGGATGTTGCCGACGACCTCCCCGCAGTTCTCGGCGGGGGCCAGGAAGAACTCGGCGCCGTCGGCGCGGGCTCCGACCAGTTTCTGGGCGATGCCCCCGATGGGGCCGACGGCGCCCGCGGAGTCGATGGTCCCCGTCCCTGCGAAATGCCGGCCTCCGGTGAGATCGCCCTCGGTCAGGGTGTCGATGATCCCGAGCGCGAACATCGTCCCCGCCGAAGGACCACCGACGTTGTCCAGCTGGATGGTCACCTCGAACGGGAAATCGAACGTCGAGGCGAGCAGGATACCCAGCTGGTAGTCGCCTTCGTCCGACTTCCTGGGGGTGACGGCGACGTCCATCGGCACTCCGTCGCGGACGATCGAGAGGGCGGCCGGCGCTCCCTGGGCCTCGCTCAGCGCGGAGCGGAGGGTCGTGATGTTCTCGACCTCCTCCCCGTCGACGGTCCGGAGGATGTCCCCCTCCTGCAGGGTCCCCTCGGATGCGGCGCCGGCGGCGAGGCCGGCGACGGACAGCTCCTCGGTGAAGTCGATGTCCTCGTGCGCGAGCGCCGCGGCGATCGCCGACTCCTGCGAGGACGTCATCGCCACCGCGTTCTGCTGCTGCACGTCGGAGGAGGTGGTGCCCTCGGGGTACACCAGCTGCTCGGGCAGGACGTTCGCGCTGGGGTCGGCCCAGGCGCGGAAGGTGTCGAGGATGTTCACCTGCCCGTTCGGCCCGCCGTTCACGAACACCGTCGTGAGGTCGAGCTGGCCGGAGGGCGGGAAACTCTCCCGGCCCTCGATCCGGATCAGCGGCTGCCCGTCCACCTCGCCGATCGTGTTGAAGGTGGGTCCGGGCGATTCGAGGACGTACGGCGCGGGCAGGAGGACCGCCGCGGCGCAGAGGGCGACGGCGAGGCCCCCCGAGACCGCCATCGCGCGGAAGCGCGGGTCCCTCGGTTGCGTGGGCTCCTCGGGGACGTAGGTCTCGACGTGGACAGGCTGCGTCACTGGTCTTCTCTCTGTAGGGCGCATTCGCGCACCGAGCCCGGGGATCAGCACGCGCCCGGCACCCCTAGGGTAGACGCTTTCACCGACAGCGTTCCCGGGAGGGGCTGCCCGTGAGCCCTCCACCGGCAGCTCTTTGCCCTCAGCGAACGGCTTCCGCGGCGAGGGACACCGGGGAGGCCGGGCCGGTAGCGTGGGTCGCACAGCCGGCGGGAGGAGCACAGCCCCTCCTGCCGGACCCCAAGCTACTCCCAGGACCGGTGGTATCAGTGACCAACCCATCCAATCCGTCGAACGGCGACGACGACACGCCCCAGGATCCGCTGTCCGAGATGCTGGCGAAGATGTTCGGTGGAGGGGCCGGCGGTTTCGATCCCCAGGAGATCGCGAAGGCGGCCGGCCTGCCCTCCGACCCCGCGGCCATGGCGATGATCATGCAGCAGGTCCAGGCCATGTTCAGTTCCCAGAGCGAGGGGCCGGTGAACTGGCAGATGGCGCACGAGCAGGCGCGTCGCGTCGCCGCCTCCGACAACGATCCCTCGGTCAGCGCCCTGCAGCGGCGCAGCGTGGACGAGTCGTTGAAGCTCGCGGAGCTGTGGCTCGATCCGGTGACGGACTTCCCGAGCACCGGCCAGCTGGGCCGGGCGTGGTCGCGCGCCGAGTGGGTCGAGGCGACCATGACGACCTGGCGCCGCCTCACCGAGCCCGTCGCGACGAGCATCGCGAAGGCACTGTCCGACGTGATCTCGGAGCAGCTGCCCGAGGAGATGAAATCGATGATGGGCATGATGGGCGGTCCCGCCTCCATGCTCCAGAACGTCGGCGGTGCCATGTTCGGCATGCAGCTGGGCCAGGCCGTGGGCGCCCTCTCGAAGGACGTCGTCGGCTCGACGGACATCGGCGTCCCCCTCGCCGACGGACGGATGGCGCTCCTCCCGGCCAACGTGGCGGCGTTCGGTGCCGGCCTCGACATCCCGGAGCAGGAGGTGCAGCTCTTCCTCGCGGTGCGCGAGGCCGCCCACGTGCGCCTGTTCACGCACATCCCGTGGCTCACCGGCCACCTGCTCGGCAGCATCGAGCGGTACGCGAGGGGTATCCACATCGACATGGGGAAGATCGAGGAGGCCGCCCGGGACATCGACCCGACCAATCCCGAGAGCCTGCAGGGCGCACTCTCCCAGGGCGTGTTCATGCCGGAGCGGACCCCCGAGCAGGACGCAGCGCTCGTGCGGCTCGAGACGACGCTCGCCCTCGTCGAGGGCTGGGTCGACGAGGTGACGGCGGCAGCGGCCGCCAACCTGCCGTCGGCAGGGGCACTGCGCGAGATGGTCCGCCGCCGGCGCGCGACGGGGGGACCCGCGGAGCACGCGTTCGCGGCACTGGTCGGACTGGAGCTGCGGCCGCGCCGTCTGCGCGATGCCGCAGCACTCTGGGCCCTCCTGCTCAAGGACCGCGGCATCGCAGGGCGTGACGCCCTGTGGCAGCACCCCGACCTCCTGCCCACGGCCGAGGACCTCGACGATCCGGCCGGGTTCTCGGAGCGCCGCCGGCTGATCGAGTCGTCCGACGCCGACGTCGATGCTGCCCTCCAGCGCCTCCTGGCCGGGGGCTTCGAGCAGGACGGCGACGCCCCGGCGGATGGCACCCCGGGTGCAGGGGCTGCGGAGGGTGCGGCTCCGACGGACCAGGGCGGGCAGACGCCCGGGGCCGGGGACGACCCGGGCGCCGACACCGATCCGGACACCGACACGGACGGCACCAAGGCCGGCTGAGTGACGGGCGGCACCCGGCCCGCCCCGGGTCCGTCCGGTCCGTCCGGGAGCTCCGGTCCTAGAGTTCCTCCAGGTCGCCCGACAGGTTGCGGTGTGCGGCGAAGGCCGCGCCGTCGAGGAAGGCCTTCGCCGTCTCGGTGCGCGGGTAGGACGTGAGCAGGCTCCAGAAGGCCGCATTGTGGGAGGGCTCGACGAGGTGCGCCATCTCGTGGAGGATCACGTAGTCGACCACCCAGTCGGGCATGCCCTGCAGCCGGTGCGAGAGACGGACGGACCGGCGGGCGGGCGTCGCTGATGCCCATCGTGAGTTCTGGTTGGTCACCCACCCGATCGTCGTGGGTACGCCCCTGCCGGCGAGGTACTGGCCGGCCAGCCGCTCGGCCCGCTGCAGCAGCTCGGGGACGGGCCGGTCGTCGGTGATCGCGGGGGCATCGAGGTACTTGGCGGCCATCCGGGCCGTCATCCGCTCCACCCAGTGACGCTCCTGGCCTGCCGAGAAGTGGCCCGGGATCGAGATGCGGATCACCCCGTCCCGGATGTCGGCGCTGACCGTCCTCTTCCGCCGTGCCGAGCGCCGCACCTCCACCGGCAGCCGCGCGGGGCCCGAAGGGTCGGCGTCAGGCGTCGTCACCGAGGATCCCCAGGACGGCGTCGCCGTACCGCTCGAGCTTCGCGGAGCCGACGCCGGCCAGCTCGCCGAGCTCCTCGAGCGTCTGCGGCCTCGCTTCGGCGATCGCGACGAGCGTGGCGTCCGTGAAGACGACGAACGCCGGTACCTCCTTGTCGCGGGCCTCCGCGAGGCGCCAGGCGCGGAGCGCGTCGAAGGTCTCCTCCTGGTAGGTCGCCGGGCATTCGCTGCAACGACCGATCTTGCGCTCGGAGCCGGTGAGGAGCGGGCGCTTGCACACCCGGCACACGGCGGGAGCGGACGACTTGCGGTTGGCCTTCGCGCGGGGCTGACGGAAGGTCGCCTGCCCCGCGGTCGCCGGACGGAGCGGGTCGAGGAAGCGGGACGGTTTCCTGCTGGCCCGCCCACCCGGGGATCGTGAGGTGGACCAGGACAGCGCCAGGTGGATCCGGGCACGGGTGATCCCGACGTACAGCAGCCGGCGTTCCTCGTCGATGGCTTCCTGCGTGTCGGCGAACGAGATCGGCATGAGGCCCTCGCTCAGGCCGACCAGGAAGACGGCGTCCCACTCGAGCCCCTTCGCGGAGTGGAGCGACGCGAGCGTCACGCCCTGCACCGTCGGCGCGTGCTGGGACGCGGCCCTCTCCTCGAGTTCGGCGACGAACATCTGCAGGGTGAAGGTCTCGGGCCCACGGACCCTGTTGAGCTCGTCCGCGAGGCCGACGAGGGCCGCGAGGGACTCCCATTTCTCGCGGACCGCCCCGGAGTTCGAGGGCGCGACGGACGTGTAGCCGAGGGAGGCGAGGACGTCCCGGACCTGCTGGGGCACGTCCGCGTCGCCCTGCGTGCGTGCGGCGGCCCGGAGCTGCAGCAGGGCGTCGCGGACCTCGCGGCGCTGGAAGAACCTCTCGCCGCCGCGGAGCTGGTACCCGATGCCTGCGCTGGCGAGGGCCTGCTCGTACGCCTCGGACTGCCCGTTCGTGCGGTACAGGATCGCGATCTCGCTCGCCTTGACGCCCTGGTCGAGCAGCACGCCGATGCGCCGCGCGCATTCCGCGGCCTCGGCCTCGTCGTCACTGCACTCGGTGAAGACCGGCTCCGGACCTGCAGGGCGCTGCGCGATCAGTTCCAGCGGCGCGGACCACGTGGTGCCGGCGGCGCGGCGGTCGGCGTCGTCCCCCCGCGCCGCGAGGAGCGTGTTCGCGGCGCGGACGACCTGCGGAGTGGAGCGGTAGTCACGCACGAGCCTGACGACCTGGGCGCCCTCGTAGCGCTTGGTGAAGTCCAGCAGGTGCCGCGACGTCGCGCCGGTGAACGAATAGATGGTCTGGCTGGCATCCCCGACGACGCACAGTTCCCGGCGTTCGCCCAGCCACAGGTCGAGCAGGCGCTGCTGGAGCGGGGACACGTCCTGGTACTCGTCGACGACGAAATGGCGGTACTGTGCCCGCACCGTCGCCGCGACCTTCTCGTCCTCCTCGAGGATGGCGACGGTGGTGAGCAGGACGTCCTCGAAGTCGATGAGGTTGCGGTCGATCTTGAGGTCCTCGTACGCCGAGAAGATCCGCGACACCGAGATGAGGTCCATGCCGGCCGGTTCCGCCCGCCCCGCAGCCGCGGCGGCGTACCCGTCGGGTGTGAGCATCGAGACCTTGGCCCATTCGATCTCCGCCGCGACGTCGCGGATGGCGGCGCGATCCGTCGTGAGGCGCAACCGGCGCGCCGACTCCGCGATGAGCTGGGCCTTGTGGTCCACGAGTGCCGGCAGGGGCCCGCCGACGGCCTGCGGCCAGAAGTACTGCAGCTGCCGGAGGGCGGCGGCATGGAACGTCCGGGCCTGCACCCCGCCTGCCCCGAGGTCGCGGAGCCGCGTGCGCATCTCCGCCGCCGCGCGGGCCGTGAAGGTGACGGCGAGGACCTGCTGCGGCTTGTAGACGCCGGTGTGGACGCCGTAGGCGATGCGGTGGGTGATGGCGCGGGTCTTGCCCGTGCCGGCGCCCGCGAGGACGCAGAGCGGGCCGGAGAGGGTGCTCGCCACGGTCCGCTGTTCGTCGTCGAGCCCCTCGAGGATGCTCTCCTCGAGCAGGATGCCGGACATCAGGGACGCGCCTTCGAGGGCTCCTCGTCCAGCGGCCCGCCGTACCAGCGCTCGATGAGGGCACGGGCGATCGAGACGCCGCCCGCGACCGCGATCTTCCCGTCCCGCACCTCGGTGAAGAGCTGCTCGCGCGTGAACCATCGGACGGACCGCATCTCCTCGCGGTCGGGCACCGCGTCGGTGGTGACCGCGCGCGCCGTGAAGCCGAGCATCAGCGACGCCGGGAACGGCCACGGCTGGGAGCCCAGGTACTCGGGCGACCGGATCTCGATGCCGGACTCCTCGCCCACCTCCCGGATCACGGCGGCCTCCAGGGACTCGCCGGGCTCGACGAAACCTGCGAGCGTCGAGTACCGGTCCTCCGGCCACGCCACGGCGGAGCCCAGGAGCAGGCGGTCGTCCTCGTCGACCACCGAGACGATGATCGCGGCGTCGGTGCGCGGGTAGTGCTGCGAGTCGTCCTTCGGGCACTGGCGCACCCACCCGCCGTCGCGCACCGCGGTGGGGGTGCCGCAGCGTGGACAGTGCGTGTGGGTCGCGTGCCAGTTCGCGACGGCGGCGGCCTCGACGAAGAGCCCGGCGTCGCGTGCATCGAGTGACGCGGCGATCTCGCGCAGCCCCAGCCACTGGTCGAGGGGGGCCAGGAGGGGGTCTTCCGCCTCGAGGACGGCGACGACGACGCGCTTCCCGGCATCGGCGGCTCCCTCGTTGATCCGCCCCAGGTAGACGAGGAGCTCGGGCCGCCGCATCTCGGAGGGCGCGAGGAGCCGGAGCACACTCCCGTCCACCGGGGCCTTCCCGCGGGCCAGGGGCAGGACCCTCGTCTCCTCCGAGGCCCACAGCCCGTCGAGGAGGTCCCCGGTGGTCCTCGCGTCACCGTCGCGGTCGGAATCCGTGCGCGAGAGCGGCAGCGATCCGAGGGGAGGCAGCACGAGGGTCCGGAGGGGATCGGTCATGCTTCTACGGTACGTTCTCGCTCTCCCAAAACACATTTCGACGGGGTCCGGTGGAGGAGGAGTACACGCCCCAAGACGAGTAGTGCATCTGGCGACGCGCCGCATCGGAACTGGTGGGGCGGACCACGGACGCCCTACGGTGGAGCTTGTGAAACGGACACCCATGGAACTTGCTGCCATCGCAAGCGCCGCTGTACCCGGCCTGGCCCCGACGGGCGTCGCCGGTGCCCCCGACGACGCGGCGGACTTCGATTCCGCCCTGCTGGTCGACGACGCGGGGAAACAGTGGAGGGTCCGCTCGCCGAGGCACGCGGAGGCCAGCATGCGTCTGGAGACGGAACTGCAGGCCCTGCGCGCCTTCTCGCCCGCGGTCAAGGCGGAACTGCCGTTCCTCATCCCCCACATGGCGGGCAGCGTCCGGCAGGGCGAGCTCAGCACCTTCGTGTACTCCCACCTCGCCGGGACGACCCGCTCCCTGGCGGCGCTGACCGCCGCGGGCCAGGAGATGGCGCGGGAACTCGGGCGCGTCCTCGCCGCGATCCACGAGCTGCCGAAGGACATGGTCCAGCGCGCCGACCTGCCCGACTACGAAGCGGACGAGTACCGCCACCGGAAGCTGAACGAGCTCGACCAGGCGGCGACGACCGGCAGGATCCCCGCCATCCTGCTGCGCCGCTGGGAGCACGCCCTCGAGGACGTGACGCTGTGGCGCTTCAGCCCCACCGTGGTCCACGGAGACCTGCACGAGGACCACCTGCTGGTCTCCTCCGGCCGGGTGTCCGCCGTGACCGGCTGGACCGACCTGAGCATCAGCGATCCCGCCGAGGACTTCGCCTGGCTCGCCGCGGCGGAGGACACCGGGTTCGTGGACGCCGTCCACGAGGCCTACGTCGAAGCGAGGACGTCCGCCGTCGACCCCCACCTCTCCCGCCGCGCCGCCCTCGCCGCCGAGTTCGCCCTGGCCCAGTGGCTGGTGCGCGGGGTGGCACTCGAGGATGCAGCGATGATCAGCGAGGCCGAGGGCATGCTGGCCACGCTCGAAGCGGACGTGGAGTCCATCGAACGGGAGCAGCACGAGGCCGCCGAGCGCGCGCGGCACGCCCAGGAGGAACGCCTCGCCTGGGGCGACGACCTGGGGACCGACTCCTACGGGCCCCGGCACGACGGCGGCCTGCACGACGGCGGCCTGCGGGTCGACGGGGTGCCGGGTCGTCCCGGTACCGATGCCCGGCCGGCGGCCGGCTCCACCGCGGACGCGTCCACGCACGGGATCTCCGTGCAGAACGGCCACGACGCGGCTCCGAACGGCCGAACGGACGACGACGGTAGGACCGGCAGCCATGCCTACGACCCGGACGGTCCTGCGGCCCCCAGGTTCCACCGGCTCCCCGAGACCACCCCCGCGCAGGCGGCCGGCCACTCAGGAGATCCCTCGGAGCCACGTCACGACGACCACGCAACGGCTTCGGGATCCTCCTTGGCCTACGCACGGCTGACGGCCGGTCGCCAGCGGACCGCCGCCACCTCCTCCAAGGTGACACTGCTCCGGAACACGGAGCAGTCCGCGGGATCGCCGGACGACGTCGCAACCTCCGCCCTGCCCATCGTCTCCTTCGGGAGCTGATGCACGCTGCGGTCCGGGCTGTCAGCCCGCCGCCGTGTCGGCGGCCCGGATGATCTCCTCGAGCTCCGCCGCGTCGGCGAGGTCGTGCGGCCGTACCACGAGGTCGTCCGCCACGTAGAAGAACGCGGCCCTCACCGTCTCGAGCGGCACGTCCTTCAGGCGTGACCAGGCGAGGCGGTAGACCGCCAACTGCACCGCCTTGGCCGCGCGCCGGTCCGGAGCGGGCGGCCGTCCCGTCTTCCAGTCGATGAGGTCCCAGCCGCCGTCGGCGTCGCGGAACACCGCGTCGATGCGCCCGCGCACCACGATGCCGCCGATCCTCGTCTCGATCGGGGCCTCGATGGCAGCCGGCTCGCGCAGCGCCCACTCGGACTGCTCGAAGATCGCCGCCATGTCCTTCAGTCCGAGCGTCTCGTCCACGTAGGCGTCCGCCCCGCCCGGATACTCGCCGAGATCGAGCATGCCGCTGGACCCGTAGAACTCCTCGATCCAGGCGTGGAACGCCGTGCCCTTGCGTGCGGCCGAGCCCGGCCGCCGCGGCAGCGGGCGCCGCAGCTGCTGCATCACGGCACCGGGGTCCTCGCGCAGCTCCACGAGCGTCGAGGCGGAGATGTGCGAGGGGAGTGCGAGCGGCATGCGCTCCCGTTCGCGTGCCTGCCGGGCCAGCGCGAGCCGGACCTCGCGTCCCCAGCGGCCACCGTCCTCGTCCTCGAGGGCCGGCGCCGCAGCCTGCTCGAGGACCGCCTGCGCAGCACGCTCCATCGACGGGCGGCGCGCGCCCAGCGGGTCGAACGGCCACGTGCCGCGGTCGGGACGCGCGTTCGCGGGGTTGGCGTCCCCCTCGTCGTCGTCGGGGAGCCAGTACGGCAGGGTGAACCCCGCGGCCTGCGATTCGGCCAGGTGCACCAGGTCCAGGAGGTAGGACGACGCCCCGGACGGCCGGGACCTCCCCCCGCCCCACGCGGACGACGTGCAGACGAGCGAATGCTTGGCACGGGTGAAGGCGACATAGGCGAGCCGGCGTTCCTCCCGTTCCGCGTGAGCCCTCGCCTCGTCGGTGAACTCCTTCTCGCTCGACAGCCATTCCCTCTGGTCCTGCTGCTCCCAGTCCCACTGGGGGAGCTCGGCGGCGTCGCCGCGCAGGGGCCAGGGGATGGACGCGTCACCGCTGCTCCAGCGGGAGTCCTTGCCGCTGGGGAACGATCCGTCGTTGAGGCCGGGTACGAAGACCACGTCCCACTCCAGCCCCTTCGAGGCATGGACGGTCAGCAGCTGCACCGCGTCCCTGCTCGCTTCGAGCTGCGTCACGGGCAGCCCGTCCTCCTCCTGGTCGGCCGCTTCGAGCCAGGCCAGGAATGCCGGCAGGTCGACCCGCTCGGCGGAGGACACGAACCCCGCGACGGCTTCCGTGAAGGCGTCCAGGTTCCGGCGCGCCTCGTGGATGGTCACCCCCGGCTTCGCCGCCACCTCGATGTCGAGCAGGATGGTGCGCTCGACCTCCCCGATCATGGTGCCGAGGTCGTCGCCGACGAAACTGCGGAGGCCCCGCAGTTCCCTCCGGAGAGTGTCGAGCCGCCGGCGCGCCACGTCGCCGAGCGACCGGCCCGACGACGACACCCAGTCCGCCGGGGGCAGGTAGTCGACGGCTTCCACGAGGCTGCCAGACTCCGCGAGGTCGGGGGCGACGACCGCGGCCTCGGCCTGTTCGTCGTCGAGCTCCTCCCCCGCGTAGGCACCGCGGCGGAACATGGCCTCCCGCGTCCGGGCGAGCTGCCGCGACCAGTCGCCGAGCGCCATGAGATCGGACGGACCGAGACGCCATCGCGCGCCGGAGAGCAGCCGCAGCATCGCGTCCGACCGGTCGGGGTCGCCGAGGACCCTCAGGGTGGCGAGCAGGTCCACGATCTCGGGTGTGCGCAGCAGCCCGCCGAGGCCCACGACCTGCACGGGTACGCCTGCGCGCTCCAGCTCCCGTCGGATCGGGTCGAACTGCTTGCGCCCACGGCACAGCACGGCCATGGTCGGGCGCAGCGGGTCGCCGGCGTCGTCGGTCTCGAAGCTGCGCCGTCGCTGGCGCAGGACCTCCCGGGCGATCGCCTCGGCCTCGCTCAGCGCCGGAGCGGGACCCGTCAGTGGCTTCCCGTCGGACAGCGGCTCGGCGGTGCTGACCGGGGCGTCGGTGAGGAAACGCCCGAGCGTCACCTCTCCGAGCGGCGCCTTCGGACGCGCCACCAGCCCGGGTACCTGCTGGACCGCGGTGTTGCGGAGCCACGGGGCCGGCACGTTCAGGGGCGCGGACACCCTGTTCGCGGCCTCCAGGATCGACGTCGAGTTCCGCCAGGCCACGGACAGGTGGGCGACGTCCGACGGCGCGCGTCCGGCCCCGACCACTCGCGGGAAAGCCGTGCGGAAGGTGGCGAGCTGACCGGCCGAAGCGCCCCTGAAGCCGTAGATGGACTGGTGCGGATCGCCGACCGCCGTGACGGAGCGCCCGTCGGCGAACAGCCGCGAGAACAGCACCATCTGCGCGTGCGAGGTGTCCTGGAACTCGTCGAGCAGCACGACCTTGTACTTCTCGCGTTCCATCAGACCCGCTTCGGGGATGTCCCGGGCGATCCTCGCCGCGAGGGACACGAGGTCCCCGAAATCGAGCTGCCGGCGCGTGAGCTTCGCGGCGGCGTAACGCTCGGCGAGTTCGGTGACCGTGACGCGGGTGCGCAGCTTGTTGAGGAGCCTGGACGCCTCCTGGGTGCCGGCCTTCGCGGAGCCCGCCACGTACGGCCGGGCGGTGACGTACTCGAGGTGGCGGCGCAGCTCGGCGCGGACGGCGGCGGGGCTGACCAGATGCTCCGCGCACTCCCCCGCCATGTCGAGGACGGCCTTCACGAGCGTGCTCTTCGCGGCCCTGAGGTGTTCCCATTCGCCGTCGAACGTCTCGACCACGGTGGAGGCGAGCTGCCAGGCCTGGGCCGTGCCGAGCATCACGGAGTCGCGTTCGACGCCGATGCGCAGCCCGTAGTCCTGCACGATCCCGTTGGCGAACGAGTGGTAGGTGGAGATGGCCGGGTCGAGCCGGTCGAGGGAGTCCCCTCCCGCCGGGGCGGCGTCGTCCCGCTCGAGCGCCGCGTAGAGCTGCGCCAGGCGTTGCCGGACCCGCGAAGCGAGCTCTCCGGCCGCCTTCCGCGTGAAGGTGACGCCGAGGATCTGCTCGGGACGCACGAGGCCGTTCGCGACGAGCCAGACGACCCGGTCCGCCATCGTCCGCGTCTTCCCGGATCCGGCGCCGGCGATGACGAGGAGCGGTTCCAGCGGCGCCTCGATCACCCGCGCCTGGTCCTCGGTGGGATACGGTACGGCGGCATCGGACTCGGTGTGCAGCAGCTCCGCGAGCGCCCGGGCCGAGTATCGTGCGGTCGCTGTCCCGGACGCCACTACTGGGTCACCTGCTTGCCCTCTTCGCACAGCGGGCAGATCTCGGGCAGTCGGCAGCCGCTGCCGCCGAACCCTGAGCGCCGCGGATCGTGGATGGTGTCGAACGTCGCGGCGGCCATGAGCGCCGCGGCGTCCTCGATCATCGTCCTCGCCCAGGTGTCCTCGGGACGCACCGGGGGTTGCTCCTGGATGGACACGGTCTTGGAGTCCTTGCCCAGCTGGACCAGCGACGCACCGCCCGGAGCCCCCGACGCATCCACCAGTGCCGTCCCGTCCGCAGCGACGGCGTCCTGCAGCCCACCCTCGGAGACGGCGGTCTGGTAGGCGGCGAGCTGCGGGTGGCGCGCGATCTCCGCGCCCAGTGGTGCACTCTTGCCGGTCTTCAGGTCGACGACGACGAACCGGCCCTCCGCGTCGAGCTCGAGCCGGTCGATCTGGCCGCGCAGCCGCGCGACCCGTTCCGCCCCGTCGAGCCGCACATCGAGGTCCACCGAGAAGTCGACCTCGGTGGCCGCCAGGGTCCGCCCTGCCTTCCGCATCGACAGCACGTACGCCGCGAGCTTGCGCACCATGCTCTCGGCGCGCCGGAAGTCGGCCCGCCCCTCCCACGTGTCCCTGATGCCCAGTTGCGGCCAGCGCCGTTCCAGTTCGCGGACGTACTCGTTGCCGGTCGCCTCGGGGAGGTCCTGCGCGATCTGGTGCACGAGGGTGCCGAGGGACCGGGCGAAGTCGGTGGTCCGTTCCCCTCCGGCCGCCGAGACGAACCAGCTCAGGGGCGAGGTGAGGACCGACTCCACCTTGGAGGGCGAGACGGGGACCGGCTGGTCCGGTGGCACCACGGGCTCCTCGCTGCTCATCGCGAGCACACCCCACCACTGCGCCGGGTGCGCGCCCGGCACCGGCGGTTCGAGGGCCGCCATGCGCCCGAGGTGCTGGACCGCCTCGCGGGAGAGGGCGGGGCCGGCCTGGGTGTCCTGCGCGAACTTGCGGAGTTCGGCGACCAGAGCGCGGAGGGTGAGGGGCCGCAGCACCTCGGTGCGTGGCCGCTCGGCGACGCCCACCGGCAGGGGGTCGAGCACGTCGAGGAACTGGGAGGCCTGTTCGTCCTGCGAGGAGACGGCGCAGCAGACGAGTTCCTCGGTCGCCCGGGACACCGCGAGGGAGAAGGTCCGCAGCTCGTCGAAGCGGATGTCCTGCAGCAGCGACACCGGGTCCCGCGTGCTGCGGAAGGACTCGCCGTGGTCCAGCAGGGCGCGCAGCTCCCCCGACCCGAGGAGTTCCCCTCGCAGCCGGAGGTTCGGCCAGACGCCGTCCTGCACGCCGGCGACGATCACCAACGGCCAGTGCCGGCCGGCGGCACTCGCGGGGGTGAGGACCGAGACCGAGGCATGGCGCGTGGTGCGCTGCGTCAGCGTGTCCATGGGGATGTCCTGGCTGAGGATGTAGTCGAGGAAGAGTTCCGGGTCGGCGCCGGGCATCTGCTCGACGAAGCGCTCCGCCGTGGTGAACAAGGCCATCATCGCGTCCAGGTCCCGATCCGCGCGTGCCGAGGACGGCCCTTCCGACAATGCCGCGGACGACCACTGCTGGGCGAGCCCGGACGCCGACCACAGCGCCCAGAGAACCGTCTCCGGGTCGCGTCCAGGATCCGCGATCGCGTCGCGCGCCGCCTCGAGCATGCGGTGCAGCCGGCGGACGGGTGCCCCCTCCGTCGGCAGCGCGGCGATCTCCTCGGGCGCGGAGAACAGGGCAGCGAGGAGCTCGTCGCTCGTGCGGCCGCCGCCCTGCTGGAGCTCCGTGCGCCGCAGGACCTGGCGCAGCCGCCGGAGGTCGAGGCTTCCCGCCCCGCCGATCCGCGACGTGAGCAGCGAGATGCACAGCTCCGTGTCCAGCTCCGCCCTTCCCACGACGACGGCGTAGAGGTCGAGCAGGGGCCGGACGGCGGGTTCCTCGCGGATGGCCGTCTCGGCGGCCGGCACATTCACGGCGATGCCCTGCGCTGTCAGGAAGCGCTGCACAGCGCTCACCTGCGCCCCGTTCCGCACGATCACCGCCATGTCGTCGAGGCTCCGACCACCGAACAGGTGGGCCTCCAGCACCCTCTGGGTGAGGAATCTCTGTTCGTGGAACGCGCTGTCGAGCACGTGGGCGGACACGGTCGCCCCGCGCTCCGTGCGGCCGGCCTGCAGGGGGTCCGCCGGGTCGCCCTCCCGGGTTCCCTGCTGCCCGTCCGGTCCTCCGTCCAGCCGTCCGTCCAACCGTCCGCCCGGCCGACGGCCCGGCGCGGCGCCGCCCGGCGTCCTGTACGCGGTGCTGACGCCGGTGGTGGCGATCCGGGCCGCCACGTTGCCCCATGCCTCCGCGAGCCGGTCCCCCATGGTCAGCGATCCCGGCAGGGTCACCGTGGTCAGGCCGTCCCCGCGACGGAACAGGGTGGACAGCCGGCCGGTCAGCTCGGGGCGGGCGCCGCGGAAACCCTGCGCGACGGTATCCGGGCAGGACGTGACCACGACGTCGTTGCCCGCACCGATGAGTCCCAGCAGGGCATGGACGGCGGGGTTCGCCTCCTGGTAGTCGTCGACGAGGACGAGCTGCAGCCGCTCCCGTTCCCGGTCCAGGAAGTCCTGGTCCGTCTCGAGGATCTCCCGGGCGGCCGTGAGGATGCCGGCCGGGTCGAAGGCCTCGGGCATCCGGAGGTCCAGGACATCGCGGTACTCGCGGTACAGTGCTGCCGCCGCGACCCAGTCCGGGCGGTCGAACCGGTGCCCCCAGGCGGCGAGGTCGTCGGCCTGCACCCCGTACTCGCTGACACGGTCGAAGAGGTCCCGCATCTCCTGCCGGAATCCGCGGGTCGGCAGCGCGAGGGCGAGGCCCGACGGCCAGTCGGGGGCGGCGGCGCCGTCGCGGCCGTGTCCGGCGAGGAGTTCCTTGATGATGAGGTCCTGTTCGGCACCGGACAGGAGCCTCGGCGCCCGCGTGAGCAGGGGTGTACGCCCCTCCGCCCTGGCCCGGCGGATGAGGTCGAAGGCGTAGGACGCCCACGTGCGCGCGGGCGCGGTGCTGATGCTGCGGTCGAGCTTCGCGGTCAGCTCGTCCCGGAGGCGGGTGGCGGCGGCGCGCGTGGGTGCGAGGAGGAGGAGCCCCTCGGGGTCCACGGCCCCCGCCTCGATGCGGCGGACGGCGAGATCGGTGAGGAGGGAGGACTTCCCGCTGCCGGGGGCGCCGAGGACGAGGACCTGACCGGGACGCACCTCGAGCGACGCGAGGACGGCATCGTATCCCCGCGTGGACGGCGGCGTGCCTCCCGGGAGGGGGGCGGCCGCCGACGAGGCGTCGGAGAGAGTACTGGTCATGACTCAAGACCATCACATGCCTCGGACAATCAGCGACAGCGCAACGGGTGCCGCTACCGCCCGGGCTGCCGGAGCGACGCGCCGAGCTCCGCCATGCGGGACTGGTCCCCCTCGGAGGGCCACCAGCGTGCCTTCCGGAGGTCCACGCGGTACTGCTCGGCGCCCGCGGATCCCGGCGGCACGGACAGGGCCGTACCCTCGTCCTCGTAGCGGCGCAGCGCATCCTGCGCGAACCCGCGGGGCGGGTGGCCTCCGGCGCGGAGGACCCGCCACCACGGGACGTCCCGCGTACTGCGGGACAGGGCCCTGCCGACCTGGCGGGGACCACCGCAGTCGAGGAGTTCCGCGATGTCCCCGTACGTCAGGACGCGGGCCGCGGGGATCATCTCGGTGACGGCGAGGACGGCGTCCGTGTAGGCATCGGGATCGACCCGGGGCGAAGGCGCGCGTCCCTGCGCGACGGCAGCCTGCCGCAGGGAGTCCCGGACGTCCGCACCTCGAGCCTGCATGGGCCCCACCCTAGCCGGGCCTGCGGTCGAGGAGCCCCAATTGGTCGGAGCCCGCCAGTACGGTGGTCCCATGACCAGCTGGCACGTGGGACCGAGGGCGGCCTTCGACCTCGAGACGACGGGACGTGATCCGTTGTCGGCGCGGATCGTCACCGCGACGATCGTCCTCGTCGACGGCGACGGCGGCGTGCTCGAACATCACGAGTGGCTGGCGGACCCGGGGGTCGGGATCCCGGACGGTGCCGCTGCGATCCACGGCATCTCCACGGCCCACGCACGCGCCCACGGGCTCCCCGCGGCGGACGTGGTGCAGGGTATCGCGGCGGTCCTCGCGCGCCTCTTCGGCGACGGCGTCCCCGTGCTGGCCTACAACGCGCGGTACGACTTCACGGTGCTCGAGCAGGAAGGACGCCGCTACTCGGTGGACGTCCCGCGCCCCTCGCCCGTGATCGACCCGTATGTCATGGACAAGCAGGCGGACCGGTACCGGCGCGGGAAGAGGACGCTGACGGCAGTGTGCGAGCACTACGGCATCCGGTTCGAGCATGCCCACACCTCCGCGGCGGACGTGCTCGCGACGCTGGAGGTGGGGCGGATCCTCGCCGACCGGTACGCGTTCCTCCAGCGCCCGGCGACCGATCTCCATGCGTCCCTGGTGGTGTGGGCCGACCGCCAGGCGGCGAGCTTCGAGGAGTACCTGCGGCGGACGGACCCCGACGCCGTGATCGAACGGGCGTGGCCCGTCATCGGGTCGCCGGAGGATCCCGGTGGTGGCGTGACGGGCCCGGCAGGTCCTGCCGGTCCGCCCGCGTCCGCCGGGCTCCCGGCGCCGTCCCTCGGGACGGCGCCGGTCACCAACCCGGGGTGATCGCGGGGTGGTCGTGCGAGGTGGTCCCGGCGCGACCTTCCCGGCGTCAGTCGACCGGGACGGCCGCCGCAGCCGCCTTCGCCGCGGCGGGAAGGGCTGCGTGCACGCGTTCCATCGCGGCGTCGTCGTGCGCCGCCGAGAGGAACCAGGCCTCGTACACGGACGGCGGCAGGTAGACGCCCGCGTCGAGCATGGCGTGGAAGAACGGCCCGTAACGGAACGCCTCCTGCCCCTGGGCGTCGGCGTAGTTCCGGACCCCGTGCTCCGCGGTGCCGAATGCGACGCTGAAGAGGTTCCCGGCGCGCTGGATGGAGTGGTCGACGCCGGCCTTCGAGAGTTCCGCCGAGAGGGCATCGCCGACCTCGAGCGAGCGGGCGTCGACGTGGCGGTACACGTCGTCGGTCGCCGCCGTCAGGGTGGCCACGCCCGCAGCCATGGCGATCGGATTGCCCGAGAGCGTGCCGGCCTGGTAGACCGGCCCGATCGGCGCCAGGTAGTTCATGACGTCGGCGCGCCCGCCGAGCGCGGCCGCCGGGATACCGCCGCCGATGACCTTCCCGAAGGTCAGGAGGTCCGGTGTCCAGGGGTGCTCGGCGCCGTCGGCCCCGCCCGTGAGCCGCCAGTATCCGCCCGCGTGCGTGCGGAAGCCCGTCATGACCTCGTCGACGATGAACAGCGCACCGTACTCCGTGGTGATGCGGCTCAGGAACGCGTTGAAGCCGGGTGCGGGCGTCACGACGCCCATGTTCGCCGGTGCCGCCTCCGTGATGACCGCGGCGATGTGCTCGCCGTGCGTCCGGAAAGCCGCCTCGACGGCCTCGACGTCGTTGTACGGCAGTACGAGGGTCTCCGCCGTCGTGGCCTCCGTGACCCCTGCCGAGCCGGGCAGCGCGAGCGTCGCGACACCCGAACCCGCCGAGGCGAGGAGGCTGTCGACGTGGCCGTGGTAGCAGCCGGCGAACTTCACGACGAGGTTGCGCGAGGTGAAGCCGCGTGCCAGGCGGACCGCTGTCATGGTGGCCTCGGTGCCGGTGGAGACCATGCGCAGGAGCTCGACGGCGGGGACGCGCTCCTTCACGAGCTGCGCGAGGTCGGCCTCGGCGGGCGTCGAGGCGCCGAAGGTGAGCCCGTGGTCGACGGCGCGGTGGACCGCGGCGATGACGTCGGGGTGCGAGTGTCCGAGCAGCGCCGGGCCCCAGGAGCACACGAGGTCCACGTGCTCCTGCCCGTCGGCGTCGGTGACGTAGGCGCCGTGCGCGTCCACGAGGAAGCGGGGGGTCCCGCCGACCGAGCCGAAGGCCCGCACCGGGGAGTTGACCCCGCCGGGCATGAGCGCTCGGGCGCGCTCGTACAGGGTGTCCGAGATCGTCGGGGATGGTGTCATGGAGGATTCCTCAGTTCTTCTCGTCGAGCCAGAGCGCCAGCTCGGAGGCCCAGTAGGTCAGGATCGTCTGCGCGCCGGCGCGCTTGATGCCGAGGACGGACTCCTCGATGGCGCGACGGCGGTCGATCCAGCCGTTCGCCGCGGCGGCCTCGATCATCGCGTACTCCCCCGAGATCTGGTACGCCGCGACGGGCACGGGGGACATGGCGGCGACGTCGGCGAGGATGTCGAGGTAGCTCATGGCCGGTTTCACCATGACCATGTCGGCGCCCTCCTCGATGTCGAGCTCCACCTCGAGGAGCGCCTCGCGCCGGTTCGCGGCATCCATCTGGTAGGTCCGGCGGTCCCCCTGCAGCTGGGAGTCCACGGCCTCGCGGAACGGACCGTAGAACGCCGAGGCGTATTTCGCGGCGTAGGCGAGCACGACGGTGTCCTGGTGGCCGGCTTCGTCCAGCGCCTGGCGGATGACGGCCACCTGGCCGTCCATCATGCCGGACGGGCCGAGGACGTGGGAGCCCGCGTTCGCCTGCTCGACCGCCATCTGCGCGTAGAGGGTCAGCGTGGCGTCGTTGTCGACCGAGCCGTCCTCGGCGAGCACGCCGCAGTGCCCGTGGTCCGTGAATTCGTCGAGGCAGACGTCGCTCATCACGACGAGCGAGTCGCCGACCTCGGCGCGGACGTCGGCGATGGCCCGGTTGAGGACGCCGTCGGGATCGATACCCGCACTGCCCGTCGCATCCCGGTGTGCGGGGATGCCGAACAGCATCATGCCGCCCACGCCCCGCTCCGCCGCTTCGGCCGCCGCACGCTTCAGGGAGTCCGTGGAGTGCTGCACGACGCCGGGCATGGAGAGGATGGGCGAGGGCTCGGTGAGGCCCTCCCGGATGAAGGCCGGCAGGATCAGCTCCGACGGGTGGACGCGGTACTCGGCCACCATGCGCCGCAGCGCGGGTGTGGAGCGCAGCCTGCGGGGCCGGTGCTGGGGGAAGCTCATGGTCGATCTCCGTTCAGTGGTGCGCGGTGTGTCGCCTCGCCGCGTGAGAAGGCTTCCTCGACGGCCGCCGTGATCCCCTGCGGCGTCGGCTCCGCGGCGGTCGCGGCGGGTGCCCAGCCCTGCGAGCGCAGGGCTGCGGCCGTCGTGCGCCCGATCGCGACGGGGAGGAAGGCGAGCGGCTCGCCACCCAGCCTTTCACGGAACTGCAGCACGGCGCTCGGGGCCGTGAACACGACGGCGGGGTGGACAGCGCCCGCGGCGAGCCCGGCGACGTCGGGGACGGTGAGCAGCGGCGGCGGGCTCCCCTCCTCCTCGACGCCCGGGACCCGCCGGGAGGGGTGGGCCGGATAGGGCACGGTGCGGTAGGCGTCGACGCGGCGCACGGACCAGCCCTTGCCGGCCAGCCCGTCCCGCAGATCGCCGGGGGCGAGGTCCGCCTGGGGCAGGAGCACGGCGCCGTCGCCCACCGGGAAGGCCCGCACGAGCCCGGACGAGGAGGCGTCGGCGGGCACCAGGTCGACGGCGATGCCGGCGTCGGCCAGCAGGCGCGCGGTGGCCGAACCGACCGCGGCAACCTTCACCGCTCCCGCCCGGACGAGGGCGGCGAGCGTCGATCCTCCCGCCCGCGCGAGCAGCTCCAGGGCCTGGACCGTGTTGCCGCTCGTCACCACGAGCCAGTCGTAGCCGCCGAGCGCCGTGAGGGCCGCCGTCACGGCATCGGCGTCGGCGGGTAGTTCCGTGTCGGTGAGCGGCAGGGCGTACGCGGTCAGGCCGGCCAGGCCGAGGGCCTCGGCGATCCGGACCGTCCGGGCCGGATGCCGCAGGACGACCACCGGACGCTCCACCCGCTGCCGCGCCATCCCGGCCTCAGCCCTTCAGCGGCGCGATATCGGCGGCACCGGCCGCGAGCAGGTCCTCGGCGAGCTCGAGCCCGAGCTGCGCCGCACCGACGGCGTCGGTGGCGGGGGCCGAGCGCGTGAGCCGGAGGATCGACCGGCCGTCGAGGCTGCAGACCACGGCCTCGAGGGCCAGCTCGTCGCCCCGCAGGCGTGCGAGCGCTCCGATCGGCGCGGCGCACCCCGCCTCGAGCTGCAGCAGGACGGCCCGCTCCGCCGTCACCGCGAGGCGCGTGGGCAGGTGGTCGTAGGAGGTCAGGGCCTCCCGGACGTGCGGTGTCGCCTCGCTCTCGCGGCACTCCACCGCGAGGGCTCCCTGTCCGGGCGCGGGCAGCATGACGTCGGTGTCGATCAGTTCGGTGACGGCGGCGTCGCGTCCCAGCCGGCGCAGTCCTGCCGCGGCGAGGACGACGGCGTCGAGGTCGCCCGGCGCGCCGGGCACGAGTCCGGCGACGCGGCCGAGCCGCGTGTCGACGTTCCCGCGGATGTCGACGACCTCGAGCCCCGGCCGGGCCGAGCGCAGCTGGGCGGCGCGACGCGGCGACCCCGTGCCCACGCGGGCGCCGTCGGGGAGCGTGGCGAGCGTCAGACCGTCACGGGCGCAGAGGGCGTCGCGGACGTCCTCGCGTTCGGGCACCGAGGCCACCGTGAGCCCGAGCGCGGGCAGCGTGGGGAGGTCCTTGAGCGAATGCACCGCGATGTCGCACCGCTCCTCGAGCAGGGCGTCGCGGAGCGCGGCGACGAAGACGCCGGTCCCGCCGATCTGCGAGAGGGAGCCCTTGAGGACGTCCCCCTCCGTCCGGATCCGCACGAGCTCGTACGGCAGCCCGGCGAGGCCCGCCACGCGCTCCGCGACCGTCGTCGTCTGCGTCATCGCGAGGGCGCTGCCCCGCGTGCCGACCCTGATGCCGGCCGCCATCACATACCGGGGTTGGGCAGCGGCGTCCCCACGGTGGAGTCGGCGGCCGCGACGGTCGGCTTCTCCCCGCGGCGGTTGGCGCAGCAGTTGGGCCTGCAGACGTCGAACCAGGGGCCCAGGGCGGTGGCCGACGGCCGGTCGGCGATGTTGTCGTCGATGGTGCGCTCGAGGATGAGGTCGACGAGGCCCGCGACGAACTTGCCGTGCGTGCCGGGAGTGGGCACCCGATCGGCGACGATGCCCAGCTCGCCGCACGTCTCCATCGCCTCGGTGTCGAGGTCCCAGGCCACCTCCATGTGGTCGGAGACGAAGCCGAGCGGGACGATCACGACGCCGCGTGTCCCGGTCTCGTAGCGGTCGCGGAGGGCGTCGCTGATGTCGGGTTCGAGCCACGGGATGTGCGGGGCCCCGGACCGGGACTGGTAGACCAGCGACCATTCGACGCCTGCGGCGTCGGGGATGCGGTCCAGCACGGCCTGCGCGGTCGCGAGGTGCTGCGCGACGTAGGCGCCCTCCTCGTAGGCCGGGCCCCCCTCGCCGTCGCGCGGGCCAGCCGCCTCGGCGTCACCCATGGGGATGGAGTGGGTGGAGAACATGATGTGGACGGGCGCGTCGGGGGTGCCCTGCTCGGCGAGTCCGGCGCGGACCTTGGCCAGGCCGTCCGTCACGCCCTCGACGAAGGGCTCCACGAAGCCGGGGTGGTCGAAGTACTGCCGCACCTTGTCGACCTCGAGCCGGCCTTCGAGGCCGGTCCTGACGAGGGCCATCCCGAGATCCTCGCGGTACTGCCGGCAGCTCGAGTAGCAGGAGTACGCGCTCGTGGTGACGGCGAGCACACGGCGGTGGCCTGCGTCGTAGGCCTCCTGCAGCGTGTCCGCGATGAACGGCGCCCAGTTGCGGTTGCCCCAGTAGACGGGGAGGTCGATGCCTCGGCGGCGCAGCTCGGCCTCCATCGCCGCGCGCAGGGCGCGGTTCTGGCTGTTGATGGGGCTCACCCCGCCGAAGGCACGGTAGTGGTGCGAGACCTCCTCGAGGCGCTCGTCGGGGATCCCTCGGCCGCGGGTCACGTTCCGCAGGAAGGGGATGACGTCGTCCTGCCCCTCGGGGCCGCCGAAGGAGGCGAGCACGACGGCGTCGTACGCCTTCGGGGCCATGCGGCCGTTCTCGTCGACTCCCTCGAGGGGGTCGAATGCCTGTGTCGTCACTGGAGCACCTCTGCAATCTCGTCGGGGTTGATCCGCCGGCCGGTATAGAACGGCACCTCTTCGCGGACGTGGCGGCGTGCCTCGGTCTCCCGGAGGTACCGCATGAGGTCCACGAGGTCCACGAGTTCGGGAGCCTCGAGTGCCAGGATCCATTCGTAGTCGTTGAGGGCGAAGGATGACACCGTGTTGGAGATGACCTGCGGGTACTTGCGTCCCTTCATGCCGTGGTCCATGAGCATGTCGCGTCGCTCGTCCTGCGGCAGGATGTACCACTCGTAGGAGCGGACGAACGGGTACACGCACACCCACTCGGCGGGGGCCACCCCGCGGGAGAAGGCCGGGCTGTGCGACTTCGAGAACTCCGCGTCGCGGTGGACGCCCATGGCGGACCAGACCACGCGGGTCCCGGCGAACGTCTCGGTGCGGCGCAGGCGGCGGACGGCGGCCTGCAGGGCTTCGGGGCGCGGCCCGTGGACCCAGACCAGGATGTCGGCGTCGGCCCGCATGGCGGAGACGTCGTAGAATCCGCGGAGCACCACGCCGTCCTGCCCGAAGGAGGAGAGGACCTCCCCGAGCTGCCGGGCATCGGAGCCGGTGGTCGCGGCGCCCCGCGAGAAAACGGTCCAGAGGGTGTAGAAGAGCTCACCGGGGGCTTCGGCGCCCCCTCCGTCCAACTGCGGAGCGTGGGCGGGGTTGCTACCTGTCGACTCAGTCATGGGTACTAGTCTGCCCCTCGCCCGGAGACGAACCGAATCCCTTTTCTTCTACAGGGGGTAGAAGAGATGAACGTCACATTCCGGTAGGAGGATCGTCCCCGCCGAGCGCATCGGCGAGCGCAGCGGCGCGTGCCCGGGCGTCGTCGATCACGGCCACCAGTCCGGTCCCGGCGAGCCAGCCGCCCGTCACGGCGAGGGACGCCGACCGGTCGGCGACGTGTCCGCGGATCCTGGCGACCCGCTCCCGGTGCCCCACCGATGCGTGAGGGAGCGCGCCCGCCCAGCGGACCACGTCCCAGTCGAGGACGTCCGCCTCGACGATCGGGACGCCGAGGAGGGTCGACGCGTCGGCCAGCGCGTGCCGGTAGAGGATGTCGTCCGGCGTGGCGAGACCGACGTCGGCCGGGGTGTCCCCGACGCGCCCGAACGAGAGCCGCAGGACGTGCGAGCCGGGTCCGGCCTGGTCCCGCAGCCATGCCCACTTCGCCGTGGAGTGCGTGAGCGCCTTGGCGGCGACACCCTTCACGCCCCGTGCGACGAGCACTCCGGTCCCGCGGGGCCGGGCGTCGAGCTCCGGGACGTCGACGACGAGGGTGACGAGCGCGACGCCGGGTACAGGGTCGGGCCGCTCGGCCGCGAGGGCCGGTATCACCGGCGCCAGGAGGTCGACGGCGGCGCGGCCCTCCGTGGCGACGAGGACGCCGTCGGCCGGTATGCGCCGGGTCAGCATCGAATGCTCGGTCGTCACCGTCCACCCCGCGGCCGAGCGGGCGAGGGCGTTCACCTGCTCCCCCGTCCTGAGGTCGGCGCCGTCGGCCCTGAGTTCCGCGACGAGGGCGTCCCGCAACTGGGCGATACCGCCGACGAGACCACCGACCGCGGCTCCGGCGGGTGCGGCCTTGCGGAGTGCTCCCGCTGCCGCCCCGAGCGACCCGAGGCGGGCCATGGTGGCGCGGAGGCCGGGCGCCACGGAGTCCACGTCCAGGTCGTCCGGATCCGCCGAGAAGACGCCCCCCGCCACGGGGGCCACCAGCCGTCCGAGCACCTCGTCCCCCATCCGGGTACGGACGAGTTCCCCGAGGCTGACCCTGCTGCGGGTCGCGAGGGAACCGACGGGCAGGACCTTGTCCAGGGCTGCCCGGAGGGAGCCGGCCCGCCCGATCACGGCCGTGATCGCCGGATCCGACGGATCCGCGGGGATGCCGAGGACGCCGGAACTCGGCAGGGGCTGGGCCGAGGCGCCGAGGTCCTTGCCCGGAAGCTGCACCCAGGCACCCGTGGCGTCGGGGGTCACGATGCGGTCGGCGAGTCCCAGCTCGGCCGCGAGGGCGGGGACGGTCGCGGAGCGGGTCGAGAAGGACTCCGCGCCGCTGTCCAGCTGGAAGCCTCCGAGGGAGCGCCCGTCGACCGTCCCGCCGAAGCGCCCGGTCCGCTCGAGCAGGGTGACGTGGAGCCCGCGCCGGCGCAGTGTCCGCGCAGCGACGAGACCCGCCATGCCGCCGCCGATCACCACGACGGTGGCGCGCCGCCCATGTTCCTTCGGCGGACCGCCGGGCAGGACCGTCCCGGCGTCGTCGCCTCCCGTGGCGTCGGCGGCGGCTGCGGCGCCCCGGGCCACGGCTACGGCTCCACGGAGTGGATGAGGTCGACGACGCGCGTCAGGACGGCGGGATCGGTGTCCGGCGGGACACCGTGACCGAGGTTGACCACGTGGCCGGGAGCCGATGCCCCGGCGGCGAGCACCTCGCGGACGTGCCGCTCCAGCACCGGCCACGGGGCGGGCAGCAGGGCCGGGTCGATGTTGCCCTGCAGCGGCACGGTCCCGCCGAGGCGCCTGCTGGCCTCGTCGAGGGGCAGCCGGTAATCGACGCCGATGACGTCCACGCCCACCTCGTGCATCGCCACGAGCAGCTCCGAGGTGCCCGTACCGAAGTGGATCAGGGGCGCGCCCAGTCCCCGGACGTGGTCGAGCGCACGACGCGAGGCAGGGGCCACGAGCCGACGGTAGTCGGCGAGGCCGAGGGAACCCGCCCATGAATCGAACAGCTGGGCCGCGCTGGCCCCGGCCTCCAGCTGTGCGCGCAGGAACTTCCCCGACGCGTCCGCGGCCCACTCGGTCAGGGCGCGCCAGGTGTCGGGGTCGGCGTGCATCATGGTGCGCGGACCGAGATGGTCGCGCGACGGGCGCCCCTCCACCATGTACGCGGCGAGCGTGAACGGGGCCCCTGCGAAGCCGATCAGCGGGGTGGAACCGAGCTGGGCCACCGTGAGGGCGACCGCCTGCCGGATGGGTTCGAGCGCCTCGTCGGTCAGGGCGGGCAGGGCGGCGACGTCGGCTGCGGTCCGGACGGGCCTGCCGAGCACCGGCCCCACCCCGGGCACGATGTCCACGTCGACGCCGGCGAGCTTCAGCGGGATCACGATGTCCGAGAAGAAGATGCCGGCGTCGACGTCGTGCCGCCGGACGGGCTGCAGGGTGATCTCGGACGCCATCTCCGGGTCGAGGCAGGAGGCGAGCATGTCGGTGCCCTCGCGCAGCGCCCGGTACTCGGGCAGCGACCGCCCGGCCTGGCGCATGAACCACACGGGTCGCCGATGCGGCGCCTGCCCGCGGTAGGCGGAGATGAGGGGCGAGCCGGACGTGCGTCCGTCGACCAGCGGGTGCGATGCGGCAAGGTCCATACCGCCGATTCTGCCGAAGATCCGGCCGGAACGTTAACCGGGTGCCGCGCGTGCCGCGTGTGCGTGGCCAACATCACCCGCACCCTCCGGGGGCACAGTCCCGCAGGAATCCGCGGGACGCAAGGCGGAGTAAGGATCGCCTATTCAGTGGGGAAGACCCGTTCTCGGTATGATCGGAGGGCTGTGGTACTTCTTTCACTTGTTGCGACACACTCGAACGTGGACCTGGAAACTGTCGCCCGACTCAGCGTCGGGGCACCCCAGGTCCCTGCTTCCGTGCTCGCCGACGACAGGGCCGTCTCCGGGGCCGTCGTCCTGGCCACGTGCAACCGCTTCGAGATCTACGCCGAGGCGCCGTCCGAGGACGACGTCGAGGCAGCACGCTCGGCGATCGTGTCGACGATCAGCGAGTACTCCGGCATCCCCGAGCAGTCCGTGTCCGCGTCGTTCGAGACCCACACCGGGCAGGGCGTCGCCGAGCACCTGTTCGCCGTCGGCGCCGGTCTCGATTCCGCCGTGATCGGCGAACGCGAGATCGCCGGGCAGGTCCGCCGGGCGCTCATCGAGGCGCAGGGTTCAGGAGCCGCCAGCGGCGGTCTCGTGCGCCTGTTCCAGGCTGCATCGAAGACCGCGAAGGACGTCGGCGCCCAGACCGCGCTCGGCAGCCGCGGACGCTCCATCGTCTCCGTGGCCCTCGAACTCGCCGGTGACCTCTCCACCGATGCCGACTGGTCGCGCAAGTCCGTCGTGCTGTTCGGTACCGGGGCCTACGCGGGCGCCACGATGGCAGCCCTGAGGGACCGGGGCTGCACCGACGTCTCCGTCTTCTCCTCCTCCGGTCGCGCCGAGGGCTTCGTCGCCTCGCGCGGCGGTACCGCCGTCCCGGCCGCGGACCTGCCGGGTGCGATGCGCCGGGCCGATGTCGTCATCGGCTGCAGCGGCAGCGATGCACGGATCGACGCGGCCGACATCGAGCGGATCCGTGAAGGCAGCGACCGCCCTCTCGTCGTCATCGACCTCGCCCTGAGCCACGACTTCGACCCCGCGGTCGGGACCCTCGACGACGTCGAGCTGATCACGCTCGAATCCGTCCGTGCCGCTGCCCCCGAGGAGCAGGCCGACGCCCTCGCCCAGGCCGGCGACCTCGTCCGCGACGCTGCACGGTCCTTCGAGGAGCAGCAGACGACCCGCGCCATGAACGCCGCCATCGTGGCGCTCCGCCAGCACACCCAGGCGGTCCTCGACTCCGAGATGGAGCGGGTGCGGGCCCAGCACGGCTGCACGGCCGCTGCCGAGGAGGTCGAGTTCGCCCTGCGGCGCATGGTCCGGCAGCTGCTGCACGTGCCCACCGTCCGCGCCAGGGAACTCGCGGCCGAGGGACGCCAGGACGACTACACCGCCGCCCTCGAGGCCCTCTACGGGATCGACCTCGTTCCCGCGGAGAAGGCTCCCGTGCCGGACCGGACCGCGGCAGCTGCATCGGACGCCGCTGCGGCAGCCCGTCCGCTCCACGTCCACCGCGACGGTGCCGCCTGCCCCGTCGATCACGAGCGGCCCGCGCAGAGCGCCTGATCCCGGCTGCCGGCCCGCCCGGGCCGGGCGCATCAGTAGGTCATCTTCTCCGGTTCGATCCTCCGGACCCACTCGACGATGCCGCCCTCCACCGATGTCGCGTCCCGGTGGCCCCGCTCGCGGAGGAAGCGGACGACGTCGGCGGATCGGACACCGGACTTGCAGTGGACGTAGAGCGTCCTGCTGTCATCGATGACGGCGTCCCCGTCCAGGATCAGGTCCTTGGGCACCAGCACGGCGCCGTCGATGCTGACGATGGCGTGTTCCTCCGGGTTCCTCACGTCCAGCAGGTCGAAGTCCGCGCTGCCGGCGGACCGCGCCTCGAGCAGCGCGGCGAGCTCCTCGACGGTCACCGTCGGAACCGTCGGCGCCGCTTCCGCGGACCCCTCGCGCGCCGGGGCGGAACCCGGGGACGGCAGGCCGCAGAACTGCTCGTAGTCGATGAGCTCCGTGATCGGCGGGGCCGCCGGGTCGGGCCGCACGCGCACTTCGCGCCAGGTCATCTCCAGCGCGTCGAACACGAGTACCCGGCCGAGCAGCGTGGTGCCCACCCCGGTGATGAGCTTGATGGCCTCGTTGACCATCACGGAACCGATCTGCCCGCACAGCACGCCCAGCACGCCCCCCTCGGCGCACGACGGCACGGAGCCGGGCGGCGGCGCCTCCGGATACAGGTCGCGGTAGGTGGGGCCGTGGTCCTGCCAGAAGACGCTGACCTGGCCGTCGAAGCGGAGGATGGAACCCCAGACGTACGGCTTGCCGAGGATCGCCGCCGCGTCGTTGACGAGGTAGCGGGTGGCGAAGTTGTCCGTGCCGTCGACGATCAGGTCGTACCCGGCGAAGAGTTCCAGCGCGTTCCCGCGGTCCAGCCGCTCCTCGTGCAGGACGACGTCGACGAGCGGGTTCAGCGCGAGGATGCTGTCGCGCGCGGACACCGCCTTCGACCGGCCGAGGTCCGGCACGCCGTGGATGACCTGGCGCTGGAGGTTGGAGAGTTCGACGCCGTCGTCGTCCACGATCCCGAGCGTCCCCACGCCCGCCGCCGCGAGGTACAGGAGCGCCGGCGAACCCAGTCCCCCGGCACCGATCACGAGGACGCGTGCGTTCTTCAGGCGCAGCTGCGCCTCGGTGCCGAAGCCGGGGATGATGAGGTGCCGCGAGTACCGCAGCGTCTCCTCCTGCGACAGGCGGCCCGTCGCCTCGACGAGCGGCGGCAGGACCGCGGGCAGGCTGGACGGCGGTGCGGACACCGGGGCGCCGGCGGAAGCCGGCGACGGGGAAGGGCTCATACCCAAGGATATTGCGCGCCGCCCGTGCCGGGCCAGCGAGCGCGGCAGCGCCCGGATCACACGACCCGTCCACGGGGCCGACCGCGCGGCGCGGCCCTCCCTCCCGTGCGGGCCGCCTCCTACCGGTGGGTAAACTGGGCGGACACCCCCGCCCGCAGAGCCCGAGGAACACCTCACGTGAGTGCTGAACCGTCCACCGCAGGAAAAGCCGTCCGGTTGCCGCGGGACGAGCGACGGCGCCAGCTCCTGGCGGCGGCGCAGGAAGTCTTCGTGAGCAACGGCTACCACGGTGCCGCGATGGACGACATCGCCGTGGCGGCGCGCGTCAGCAAGCCCGTGCTGTACCAGCACTTCCCGGGGAAGCGGGACCTCTACCTCGCGCTGCTCGACGGGCACCTCGCCGAGCTGACGCAGCTGCTCGTCGACGCGCTGCGCTCCACCGATGACAACAAGCTGCGCGTGCACGCGACCATGCGGGCCTACTTCCAGTTCATCGCGCAGGACAGCCAGGCGCACAGGCTCGTCTTCGAATCGGACATCGGCAACGAGCCCGACGTCCGGGACCGGCTCGAGGAATTCAATGCCCACTTCGCGAGTGCGATCGCGGGCGTGATCGCGGGTGACACGCAACTGTCCGTGGTGGAGGCCACCCTGCTGGGCCGAGGACTCGCAGGCATGGCGCAGGTGAGCGCCCGCTACTGGCTCGAGACGGAGGGCAGCCTCGACATCGATGCCGCGGCGGAGCTGATCTACCGTTTAGCTTGGCGCGGAATCAGCCGTTTCCCGAAGGAGATCTAGAGTAGCTTTCGAAGCAGTAGCACGCCCACACAACAGGAGGCATACGCCGTGGAAGTCAAGATCGGTATCCAGAACGTCAACCGCGAGATCATCCTCGAATCCTCCGAGAGCGCCGACGCGATCGCCGACCTCGTGGCCCAGGCGATGAGCGGCGGCACGGAGCTGCGTCTCAAGGATGCCAAGGGACGCCAGGTGATCGTCCCGACGTCGGTCCTCGGCTACGTCGAGATCGGCGCCGAGGAGACGCGACGGGTGGGCTTCGGCGCACTGTAGGGCGGGAGGGTCCTCTCCGCCTCGGGACCCGTGGCCGACGGCAGACGCCGTCGGCCACGGGTCTTCCGTTTAATGCTCCTGCTGCGTGACAGGCCCCTGCCGGGGATCCTCCGGCGTGCGGGTGCGGGTATCAGGCGGTGAGCCCCAGGGCGCCCATGCGCCTCGAATGGTTGCGGGTCAGCTGCGCGAAGAGCGCCGTCGTGTGCTGCGTGTGGCTCGGCTCGTTGGCGAAGAGGAGTCCGGCGAGGTACTCGCGCTCGATCCCCACGCGCTGGGCCTGCGTGAGGGCCTCCCCCACGAGCCGACGGCCCCACAGCGCCAGGCGTGAGGCGAGCCGGGGATCGTCGGAGAGAGCCTCCTTCAGGCGCCGCTGCAGGTGGGCCGCCCCGTCCCCCGAATCGATGGCGCTGATGAGGGCGCGGGTGCGCGGGTCGAAGCTGTCGGCCAGCGCCCGGTAGAAGTCGCCGGAGAACGCGTCGAGGACATAGGCCTTCATGAGGGACTCGTACCAGTCCCCGGGGCGGGTCCGCTCGTGGAAGGCGTCGATGGACGCCTGGAACGGTCCCATCGCGTCCTCGATGGTGATGCCGAGGTCTGCGAGGAAGGCGGCCACCATCTCGAAGTGCTCGAACTCCTGCACGGCCAGGCGGCCCAGGCCGGCGCGGTCGGCGAGGCTCGGCGAGAACCGTGCGTCCGAGGACAACCGCTCGAATCCCGACAGTTCCCCGTAGGCGACGATGCCGAGAAGGTCCGTGACGAAACGCGCGTAGAGCGGATTGGCGAACGCGTCCTCCCCGGGACCCGCGTCCACGGCGGCAGCGCCCGATGCGTCCGCAGCGCCGGCCGGGCGGGCCCGGGCCGGCACGGTGTTCGGGCTCACCGGCACGGCCGTCGGGGGCCGGACAGGCCCGGTGCGATCCCGCTCTGCTGCCGAGAGGGCCGTGCTGTCGGAGGAGCCGTTGTTCATTCTGCTAAGAGTACGCACTCAGGGAGGTGCGGCAACCTGCCGGACCACGCCGGGGTCTGTCGCGTACCGCCACCTCGGCCTATGCTCGGTCCCTACGACCGGACGGACCGGCGGGTCCTGCCGGTCGCCGAGGATCAGGGCCGGAGGCCGGAAGGCAGGAACACATGGAGTTCACGGGTGTCCTCGAACCGGCGGGCCGCACGGCCACGGGCATCGAGATCCCGGAGGAGGTGCTGTCGGCACTCGGAGAGGGCCGGCGTCCCGCGGTGACGGTGACACTCGGGACCTATACGTATCGCACCACCGTCGGGTCCATGAACGGTCGCGCCATGATCCCCGTCAGTGCCGAGCATCGGAACGGCGCCGGGCTCGTAGCCGACCAGTCCGTGATGGTGCGGCTGGAACCGGACCGGGAGGAACGCATCGTCGACGTGCCGGAGGACCTGGCCGTGGCCCTCTCCGTGGACCCGGCGCTCGTCGCCGCGTTCGGTGCCCTGTCCGTCAGCCGGCGGAAAGCCCTCGTCCTGCCGATCGAGCAGGCGAAGGGCGCCGACACCCGGCGGCGCCGCGTGCTGAAGGCCGTCGACTCGCTCCGCCCCCGGGAGTCGTAGCAAGCCCCGTCGTCCACCCGCGGCGGAATCCCCGATGTCCGTGACGTGCGTTACCGTATTGCGTGTGCCCGCACAGCATATGGATCTCAGGGACCGGGAGTCCCAGCAGCGCCTCACCGAGTCGCTGCGCGCCCTCCGCGAGGAACTCGAGATCCGCGAGGACTTCCCGGAGGACGTCCTGCGGGAGGCGCAGGACGCAGTAGCGGCCCGCAGGCTTCCCGCGGCCGACCTGCGGGACCTGCGGGAGCTTCCGTTCCTCACCATCGATCCGCCCGGCTCCACCGACCTGGACCAGGCCGTGCACCTGCAGCGGACGGGCGGCACCCACGACGCCACCGCGGGTGCGGGCGGGTTCGAGGTCTGGTACGCCATCGCCGACGTGCCGCTCTTCGTCCGGCCCGGGGGCGCCATCGATGCCGAGGCCCGGCTCCGCGGCCAGACCATGTACGCGCCGGACGGCCGGATCTCGATGCACCCGGAGGTCATCTCCGAGGACGCTGCGAGTCTCCTCCCCGATCGGGACCGGCCCGCCTTCGTCTGGCACTTCCGCCTCGACGCCGCAGCGGTCGTGCAGTCCGCCACCGTCGGCCGAGCCCTCGTCCGGAGCCGCCGGCAGCTCACCTACACGCAGGTCCAGTCCGCCATCGACGCCGGCACCGCCGACGAGCAGCTCACCCTCCTGAAGGAGGTCGGCATGCACCGGATCCAGCAGGAACTCGATCGGGGCGGCGCGAGCCTCAACCTCCCCCGCCAGGAGATCACCCACGACGGCGAGAGCTACGGCATCATCACGGAGCCCGCCCTGCCGTGCGAGGACTGGAACGCCCAGATCTCGCTGATGACCGGCATGGCGGCTGCGCGCATGATGATCGACGGCGGTATCGGCATCCTGCGCACCATGCCCGAACCCGACGACGGCGCGCTCGCGAAGTTCCGGCGCCAGTCCGAGGCGCTCGAGCACCCCTGGCCCGCGGACATGCCCTACGGTGCGTTCCTGCGCACGCTCGACGTCGCCGACCCGCGGCAGCTCGCGCTGATGCACGCCGCCGCCTCGCTCTTCCGGGGTGCGGGCTACACCGCCTTCGACGGGCAGGTACCCGACGCCGTCGTGCAGTCGGCGATCGCCGCACCGTACGCGCACACCACCGCTCCCCTGCGGCGCCTCGTGGATCGCTTCGTGCTCGTGACCTGCGCGTCGCTCTGTGCCGGCGAGGAGGTACCCGCGTGGGTGCGTGCGGCGCTGCCGGACCTCAATGCACTCATGGCGTCCTCCAACCAGACGGCGTCCCGGCTCGACTCGGGCGCCATGGACGCGGTGCAGGCCGCACTGCTGAGCAACCGCATCGGCGAGGCGTTCTCCGCCGTCGTCCTCCAGGGTTCGCCGCCCGCCGTCGAGGACACCCCCGGGAAGCAGGCGCCGCGCCTGTCGGGCACGGTGCAGGTCACCGAACCGCCGCTCGAGGCGAAGTGCTACGGGGAACTCGTCGCCGGCGAGCGGGTCACGGTGGTCCTGCTCGAGGCCGATATCGCGCGTCGCCGCCTGCGCTTCGAGGTCAAACCCCCGGACGCGCCACCGTCGGTCCTGCGATGACACCGGTGAGGGGCGGGCAGGGTAGTCTTGAGCCTGTAGTAATGGATGCCCGGTCGTTATCACTTTCCCGATAACCCGCAGTACCTACTCGATCCCGAGTTCCCGCGGGCGCAGGTCTCCCTCCGCAGCCCGCACGCAGTCGCAAGCCCGCGATCGGCTTCCACTGGACGCCCTGGCGCCCGCCGATACGCTCCGCCCCGGATGGATCAATCCCGGCGTCGAGCCTCAGCGGCCGCGGGGCCTGAATGAACGGTAGAACGTGCACGACATCAACTCAGACAACACTCCGGTGACGGATGCCCACCACCTCGTGGCCGACGACTCGATCGACGCCATCGACGTCGAGGAGACCCTGGTCACCACCGAGGAGCCGCACGCGGTCGTCCCGGAGACCTTCGCGGACTTCAATGTCCGCCCCGACATCGTCGAGTCCCTCGCGGACGCCGGCATCATCCACCCCTTCCCCATCCAGGCGATGACACTCTCGATCGCCCTCGGCGGTCACGACATCATCGGACAGGCGAAGACCGGCACGGGCAAGACGCTCGGTTTCGGCATCCCGGCGATCCAGCGCGTCGTCGGTCCCGACGACGCGGGCTACGAGAAGCTCCCCGTCCCCGGCGCACCGCAGGCCCTCGTCGTCGTCCCGACGCGCGAGCTCGCGGTACAGGTGGCGAGCGACCTGACGACGGCGGCGAAGAAGCGCAATGCGCGCATCGTCACCATCTACGGCGGCCGTGCCTACGAGCCCCAGATCGAGGCCATCAAGAAGGGCGTCGAGATCGTGGTCGGCACGCCCGGGCGCCTGATCGACCTGTACCGGCAGAAGCTGCTGGTGCTGAAGAACGTGAAGATCGTGGTCCTCGACGAGGCCGACGAGATGCTGGACCTCGGCTTCCTGCCCGACGTCGAGACGCTCATCGCCGCGACGCCGCCCGTGCGCCAGACGCTCCTGTTCTCCGCGACCATGCCCGGTCCCGTCATCGCGATGGCCCGGCGCTACATGACGCAGCCCACGCACATCCGTGCCGCGGATCCCGAGGACGAGGGCATCACCAAGAAGGACATCCGCCAGGTCATCTACCGGGCGCACAACCTGGACAAGGCCGAGGTGGTGGCCCGGATCCTGCAGGCCCGCAACCGCGGCCGGGCCATCATCTTCTGCAAGACGAAGCGCACCGCCGCGAAGCTCTCCGAGGAACTCATCGACCGCGGCTTCGCGGCGGGTGCCATCCACGGCGACCTGGGGCAGGGCGCCCGCGAGCAGGCGCTGCGTGCCTTCCGCGGCGACAAGATCGACGTCCTCGTCGCCACCGAGGTGGCCGCGCGCGGCATCGACGTGGAGGACATCACGCACGTCATCAACTACCAGTGCCCCGAGGACGAGAAGGCCTACCTGCACCGCGTGGGCCGCACGGGCCGCGCCGGCAAGAAGGGCACCGCCGTCACCTTCGTGGACTGGGACGACGTCCCCCGCTGGGGCCTGATCAACAAGGCACTCGGTCTCGACACGCCCGAACCGGTCGAGACCTATTCGTCGTCCCCGCACCTCTACACCGACCTCGACATCCCCGAGGGCACCAAGGGCCGGCTGCCCCGCAAGGATCGCAAGCTCGCCGGTATCCATGCCGAGGTCCTCGAGGACCTCGGCGAGACCGGCAAGCGCGGCGGTGGCGCCGGTGAGACCGGCGGGCGCGGCGGCAGCGGAGGCGGTGCCGGGAACGACGGCGGACGTGGCCGTTCGGGCGGCCGCGGCGGCCCCCGCCGCGACTCCTCCTCCGGCGAGCAGTCGCGGGGTTCCCGCGGCCGTGGCCGGGGCAACGGCTCCGATACGACCGACGCTCCTGCCGCATCGACCGTCCCGGCCGACGCTGTCGAGGGTGGCACCCGCCGCCACCGCTCAGGTGGCGAGGGCGAGGCGCCCGCGGGTGACCGCCCACGCCGCAGCCGTACCCGCCGCCGCAACGGCGAGGTCGTCGCGAAGCCCGCCGGCGGCTCGGAGGACTGACACCCGGTGTCGGAGCTCCCTGTGCCGTCCGCGCCTCCTTCGTGGAGCGCGGACGGCGCCAACCTCATCGTGCACGCCGACAATGCGGAGTACCTCGCCACGTTGCCGGACGCGGCTTTCGCGATGATCTACGTGGACCCGCCCTTCAACACGGGCCGCGTGCAGCGCCGCCAGCAGACCTCGATGGTGCGGGCGGTGGACGGCGAAGGGGACCGCGTGGGTTTCAAGGGGCTCTCCTACTCGACCGTCAAGGGCATGCTCGCGAGCTACGACGACGCGTTCGAGGACTACTGGGACTTCCTCTGGCCCAGGCTCGCCGAGGCATGGCGACTCCTGGCCGCCGACGGCACCCTCTACCTGCACCTGGACTACCGCGAGGTGCATTACGCCAAGGTCATGCTGGACGCCCTCTTCGGGCGTGAGTGCTTCCTGAACGAGATCATCTGGGCCTACGACTACGGAGCGCGCACCAAGCGCAAGTGGCCCGCCAAGCACGACAACATCCTCGTGTACGTCAAGAATCCTTCCGGGTACTACTTCAACAGTGACGAGGTGGACCGGGAACCCTATATGGCGCCCGGTCTCGTGACCGCCGAGAAGGCAGCCCTCGGCAAGCTCCCGACGGACGTCTGGTGGCACACCATCGTGTCCCCGACCGGTCGGGAGAAGACCGGCTACCCCACCCAGAAGCCCGAGGGACTGCTCCGGCGCGCCGTCGCGGCGAGCAGCCGTGAGGGTGACTGGGTTCTCGATTTCTTCGCCGGCTCGGGGACGCTCGGGGCCGTGGCGGGGAAACTCGGCCGCCGATTCGTCTGCGTGGACAGCAACCCGCAGGCCGTCCAGGTCATGCAGGCGCGCCTGGCCCCCTGGACCTGACACGTTCCGGCGACGGCTCCGAGTACGCGGCACCCCGGGGGGCCTGACGCTGCACGATATGCCGGAAGGGCCCCCGTCCGGCGAGCGCTCTCGTATGGCCCGTGGGCCCACGCCTCGCGGCGCCAGGGGCCGGGCTCGTGGGCCCGTCGGTGTACCCGGACACGATGTGGAAGTCGCTGCGGATGTGGGGCTGGGAGGACCCGCCCGCGCGTCCGGGCTCAGCCCGGCGTGCCCGATGCGAGCGCCGTGATGGCCTCGAGGGTTTCCCGCGGGGTGACGTTCTCCCCGAGCAGGTTCGGCTTTCCACTGCCGTGGTAGTCGCTCGAGCCCGTGATGAGCAGCCCGTGGTCCCGAGCGATCCTCCGCAGCTCCACGCGCGCCTCCTCGGGGTTGTCCCGGTGCTCCACCTCAAGTCCCAGCAGCCCGGCGTCGATCATCTCGTCGATCACGGCACCGCCCACCACGGCTCCGCGGTTGAACGCGGAGGGATGGGCGAAGACGGGCACGCCTCCCGCGGCCCGGATGAGCTCGACGGCGTAGGCCGGGTGCGGGGCGTAGTGGCTGACCCAGTACGGCGAGCGCGCCGTCAGGATGCGCTCGAAGGCCTCCGAACGGGTCTCGACCACGCCGAGCGCGATCAGGGCGTCGGCGATGTGCGGGCGGCCCACCGTCGCACCCTCCGTCACGTGCTGCTGCACCAGGTCCCACGTGATCGGGAAGTCCTCGGACATCAGTTCGACCATGCGCCGTGCCCGCGTCAGCCGTGCCGACCTCGACTTCCCGATCTCCTCGCGCAGGCCGGCGTGGAGCGGATCGTGCAGGTAGGACAGCACATGCACACTGATGCCGGTGTCGGTGCGGCAGGAGACCTCCATGCCCGGCACGAACCCGATGCCGAAGCCTTCCGCCGCGGTCCGCGCCCTGTCCCAGCCCGCCGTCGAGTCGTGGTCGGTGAGCGCGACGGCGTCGAGCCCTGCGGCGGCCGCGGAGGCGATCAGGACGTCGGGGTCCTCGGTGCCGTCCGAGACGTTGGAGTGGGTGTGCAGATCGATTCTCACCGGATCCAATCTACGCGCCACGGGCGTCGGACCCGGCCAGGGGCGCTGCGGGAGGCTCCGCCCCGGGACCGTCGTGCCCGCGGGGACCGTGCGACGGCGGCCACCGGGTCTGGACGACGGCGGCCGCCGGGGCGCCGTCCGGAGCGGGCCATCCTGTGTCCGGGAAGGGTCTCACGCACCCCTCGCCCCGCTCCTGCTCCTGCCGGCCGGACTTTCCCGACCCCCGGCGATGATGGGACGATGGCGGGGTGAGCACCGACGACACCGCACCCGCATCCGACATCCCCACCGACGCACCGGAGGGCCAGCCGCTGTCCGACCGGAACGAGAACCGCTCCCAGCGGCCGGATTCCGACGCCTTCAAGGCGTTCATGGCCGGCAGCTGGGCACCGGCATCGGACGACCTGCCGCCGGCGTCGCCCGTCGCCGAGCACGCGGCCCGCCGCCGGCGCGCCATCTCCGACCGCTTCCCGGGCGAGCGCATCGTCATCCCCGCCGGCCCCTTCAAGGTCCGCTCCAACGACACCGACTACCGCTACCGCCCGCACTCCGGCTTCGCCCACCTGACCGGACTCGGTCTGGACCACGAGCCCGACGCCGTGCTCGTCCTGGAACCGGTGGACCCGGGCACGGGCGACGACGACGGGAACCACACCGCCACCCTGTACTTCCGCGAACTCGCCGGACGCGACAGCGCGGAGTTCTACGCCAACGCCCGCTACGGCGAGTTCTGGATCGGGCAGCGCCTGTCCATGGCGCAGATCAGGGCCCAGCTCGATCTGGAGACCGCCGACCTCGCCGAACTCGAGGTGGCCATCACGAAGGACGCCGGAGTCGCGTCGATCGGCGGTGTCAGCATCCGCCTGCTCCGCGAGGTGGATATGAACGCAGACGCGCTCGTCGACACGTCGCGCATCAACACCGGGGTGGACCTCGAGCGGGCCGACGCCCTCGACGCCGTCCTCGCCGAGGCGCTCTCCGAGCTGAGGCTGCTCAAGGACGCCTGGGAGATCGAGCAGATGGAGGCCGCGGTCGCCGCCACCGTCGACGGGTTCCACGAAGTGGTCCGGTCCCTCCCCCGCGCGCTCACGCATCCGCGCGGCGAGCGGGTCGTGGAAGGCGCGTTCTTCACCCGGGCACGCGAGGAGGGCAACGACCTCGGCTACGACACCATTGCCGCCTCGGGGAACAACGCCACCACGCTGCACTGGATCCGCAACACCGGCCAGGTCTCCGCCGGGGACCTGCTCCTCCTCGACGCCGGCGTCGAGGCCGAGAGCCTCTACACCGCCGACATCACCAGGACCCTTCCCGTCACGGGGCGCTACACGGAGATCCAGCGCAGGATCTACCAGGCGGTGCTCGACGCCGCCGACGCAGGCTTCGCCGCGGCGCAGCCCGGCCGGAGGTTCCGTGACGTGCATACGGCCGCGATCGCCGTCCTCGCCGAGAACCTCGACAGCTGGGGTCTCCTGCCCGTCCCCCTCGAGGAAGCCCTGGCACCCGAGGGCCAGCACCACCGGCGCTGGATGCCACACGGCACGAGCCACCACCTCGGTATGGACGTGCACGACTGCGCGCAGGCCAAGCGGGAGCTGTACCTGGACGGGATCCTCACCGAGGGCATGGTGTTCACCATCGAGCCGGGCCTCTACTTCAAGGCCGAGGACCTGGCGGTTCCCGAGGAGTACCGGGGCATCGGCGTGCGGATCGAGGACGACATCCTCATGACCGCCGACGGTCCCGTGAACCTCAGCTCGGCCCTGCCCCGCAGTCCCGACGACGTCGAGAACTGGATGGCGGGCATCTGGGGCAGCACCGGCGAGTAGCACCACCGGGGCGGCGGCTCCCGCGGCGACGGCCTCCAGGGCGACTCGCCCCGGCCGTTCGCAGGAGCAGCCCGTCGACGGCGAAGGCCGGGACCCAGGGGGTCCCGGCCTTCGGTATCGGGCGGGCCGGCGCCTTCACGGTGTGTCCGGCGTGGTCCTGCCTCCCGCCGGCGCCGACCAGGGCCGGCCGCCCGGGCGGACGTCGAGCGCTAGCGCGTCCCGCCCGCAGCGGAGGAACCGTGGTTCCCCTGCTGCTGGTCGTCGTCCCCGGAGCGGCCGGCACCCGGTGCCGCTCCCTGCCCGGTCCCGGCGGGTGTCCCGGCCGGGTCCGCCGGCGCAGCTGCCTCGGGCGACGTGTCTTCCGGTGTCTGCTCCTCGACGCGTACGCCGTACTGGGGCCGGCCGTCCGGCAGGTCGGGGAACTGCCCGCGCCGCGGCCCGGTGGTACCGGGGCCGGCGGTCTGGTCCTCGGTCGTGACAGGCTGCTGCGGCTGGCCCGACGGGGCCGCATAGGGGTCGTTCCACGCCGCGGGGCGCTCGGGAGCCGGCTGCTGCGGCGCCTGACCGGGCGCCTGACCGGGCGCCCGATCAGGAGCCTGACCGGGACCCTGCGCCCACGCGGAGGGTGCGCCCGCCGGGTGCTGGGCCTGTCCTTTCATGGGCAGCTGCTGCAGCAGGCGGCGGGCATCCGCGGCGAGGCCCGGCTCCACGATCACGTCGTAGCTGGTCGCGATGACCTGGTTCGTCGAGGTGAAGTCGCGCCGGCCACGCTGGAACGTGTAGGTCAGGACGCCGAAGAGCAGCCAGAAGATGGCACCCAGGGCGATCGAGGACGTGATGGTGATCCCGGACTCGCTGCCGGCGAACAGGCTCAGGATCAATCCGACGAAGAGGCCGAACCAGGCTCCCGTGGCGGCACTGGCGAGAGCCACCCGCGGGTAGCTCAGGCGCCCCGTGACCCGCTCCACGGTCTTGAGATCGTTGCCGATGATCGCCACCCGCTGGACGGCGAACTTGTTGTCCGCGAGGTAGTCCACGGCTTTCTGGGCATCCAGGTAGCTGGTGTAGCGGCCGATGGTCTCGCCCGTGGGCAGCACCCGGCCCAGATCGCGGGATGCAGTGGTTCCTAGTGGTGGTGTCGACATGGTGTCCATTCTTGCCTAACGCCTGCGACCGCGGGAGGGTTCGCGTGGAGAGCACCCCGCAGCCGGCTCGACAGGCGATGCCACCCGAGCCCCCCGCGCCCGATAACCTAGAGCTGTGACTACCAACCCCACCCGCGTCTTCGTCGCCCGGCTGCTGGGCCTCGACGTCTTCGACCCGCTCGGCGACCGCCTGGGCCGCCTGCGGGACGCCGTCGTGCTCGACCGTGGCCCCGCCAAGGCTCCGCTCGTCGTGGGCCTGGTGGTCGAGGTGCCCGGCAAGAAGCGCGTCTTCGTCCCCATGACGCGCATCACCTCGATGGACCCGTCGCAGATCATCTGCACCGGACTGGTGAACCTCCGCCGCTTCGAGCAGCGTGGCGCCGAGATGCTCGTGGTCGCCGAACTCTTCGACCGGCGGCTCACGCTGCGGGACGGCAGCGGCAGCGCCGTCGTCGAGGACATCGCGATGGAACGCAACCGCGCCGGTGACTGGCACGTCTCCCAGCTGTTCGTGCGGCGCGGCGGTGCGGTGTCGCCCCTGCGCGGGCTGCGTCGCGGCGGCGAGCGCATCATCATCGACTGGCTCGACGCCTTCCACGGCACCACGGACGAGCCGCAGGGCGCCACGCAGTTCGTCGCGCAGCATGACGACCTCAAGCCCGCGGACTTCGCCGAGGCGATGCACGAGATGAACGACAAGCGGCGCCTCGAGGTGGCGAGCGAGCTGCAGGACGACCGCCTCGCCGACATCCTCCAGGAACTGCCGGACGACGACCAGGTCCAGATCCTCACGTCCCTCACGCGGGAACGCGCCGCCGACGTGCTCGAGGAGATGGACCCCGACGACGCGGCGGACCTCCTCAACGAACTGACCGAGGCGCAGAAGGAGGAACTGCTCCAGCTCATGGAGCCCGACGACGCCGAGGACGTGCGGCGCCTCCTCGAGTACGAGGAGGGCACGGCGGGTTCCCTCATGACGACGGTGCCGGTCATCCTCCCCCCGGAGGCCACCGTCGCCGAAGCCCTCGCCCATGTGCGGCGGGAAGAGCTGACCCCCGCACTCGCCTCCTCGATCTTCGTGTGCCGGCCGCCCCTCGAGACGCCCACCGGACGCTACCTCGGCGTCGTGCACATCCAGCAGCTCCTGCGCTATCCGCCCCCGGAACCGCTCGGCAACATCCTCGACACCGACCTCGAGGCCGTCGGCGACCAGGCGGCCGTGAGCGAGGTGTCGAGGATCCTCGCGACCTACAACCTGAACTCGTTGCCCGTCGTGAACACCGAGGGGCGCCTCGTGGGCGCCGTGACGGTCGACGACGTGCTGGACCATCTGCTGCCCGACGACTGGCGGGCACAGGACGACACACCGGGACTGAGAAGAGGTGACCGCCGTGGCTGAGAAGACGAGGTCGACGTCGAGTGGGCTGGACACCCCCCGGGAGGCCCGGAAGCGATTCCTGCTGAGGCCGCGGCCCAACCCGGACCGCTTCGGGAGTGCGACGGAGAATTTCGCGCGGTTCATGGGCACGCCGCAGTTCCTGCTGTACATGACGATCTTCTGCATCCTCTGGCTGGTCTGGAACACATTCGCGCCGGAGAACGCCCGCTTCGACAGCGCGGCGCTGGGCTTCACGGCCCTGACACTGATGCTGTCCCTGCAGGCCTCCTATGCCGCGCCCCTGCTGCTGCTCGCCCAGAACCGCCAGGACGACCGCGACCGCGTGTCCCTGCGGCAGGATCGCCAGCGCGCCGAACGCAACCTCTCGGACACCGAGTACCTGACGCGGGAGATCGCCGAGCTGAGGATCGCCCTGCGCGAGGTCGCCACGCGGGACTACGTGCGCTCGGAGCTCCGCTCGGTCCTCGAGGAGCTGCTCGAGGCGACCGACGGGCAGGAGCTGGTCCTGCAGAAACGGAAGCCCCGCAAGCCGTCGGACAACACCGTGACGCTGCCGAAGGTGCAGGCCACCGGGAGGAAGCCTTCCCGGTGAACCGCGACCTCCCCGCCGAGGCGGCCGTCCGCGCGGCCCTCGGCACGGTGATCGACCCGGAGCTGCGCCGTCCCCTCGACGAGCTCGGGATGCTCGACGCCGTGACGATCGACGGCGGCACCGTCCGCGTGAAGGTGCTGCTGACCATCGCCGGCTGCCCGCTCCGCGACTCGATCACGGCCGACACCGAGGCCGCGCTGTCGCGCGTGGACGGCGTGGAGCGCGTGGAGGTGGAGCTCGGCGTCATGGACCAGGCGCAGCGCGACGCGCTGAAGGCGCAGCTGAAGGGCGCCGGCGGCCGGCGGGGCATCCCGTTCAACGAGCCGTCGTCCCTCACACGTGTGTATGCGGTCGCGAGCGGCAAGGGCGGTGTCGGGAAGTCAAGCGTGACGGTGAACCTGGCGGCCGCCATGGCCGCACAGGGGCTCAGGGTGGGCATCGTGGACGCCGACGTCTACGGGTTCTCGGTCCCGGCCCTCATGGGCATCACGCAGCAGCCGACACGCGTGGACGAACTCATCCTCCCGCCCGTGGCGCACGGTGTGAAGGTGATCTCCATCGGCATGTTCGTCGAGGGCAACCAGCCCATCTCCTGGCGCGGGCCCATGCTGCACCGGGCCCTCGAGCAGTTCCTCACCGACGTGTACTTCGGCGACCTCGACGTGCTGTTCCTCGACCTCCCGCCGGGCACCGGTGACATCGCCATCTCCGTGGCCCAGTTGCTGCCCTCGTCCGAACTCCTAGTCGTGACGACACCGCAGAGCGCCGCCGCGGATGTCGCCGAGCGGGCCGGCGCCATGGCCGCGCAGACCGGGCAGCGCGTCGCGGGGGTGATCGAGAACATGTCCTGGCTCGAACTGCCCGACGGCGGGAAGCTCGAGCTCTTCGGTGCAGGTGGAGGCAGTACGGTCGCGGCACGCCTGTCCGCGACCCTCGACGCCGCGATCCCCCTGCTCGGCAGCATCCCCCTGGACGTGTCGCTCCGCGAGGGCGGCGACGCCGGCACGCCCCTGGTGCTCGGTCGGGGGGATTCGAGGGCGCGGGACGAGCTCCTGGGGATCGCCGCCGCACTCGCGCGCCGCCCCCGCGGCCTGGAGGGCCTGAAGCTCCCCGTGAGCATCCGCTGAGCCCGGCAGGGACCCGGAGCGGGGTCGGATGGGCCGTGGGCCCGGCAGAGGCCGGATCGATCCGCGCCTAGGTCGCCTCGAGGTCGTAGGGCGCGGACTGGCCGGCTTCGAGACGGGGCCCGATCGGCACGGTGGCCGACGCACGGGTGGCGACCGCGGCCGCGGCAGGAGCGGCGGCGACGGGCTTCGGGGCACCCGGACTGACGGGCTTGAAGACGTCCTCGATGTCGTCGAGGAGCGCCTCCTTGATGATGCGGCGCGGGTCGTACTGGCGTGGATCGAGCTTGCGCCAGTCCACCTCGTCCAGCTCCGGGCCGACCTCCTCACGCAGCTGCTCGCGCGCTCCGGTGGCCATGCGCCGCAGTCCCTTGACCAGCCGCGCGAGCTGGGCGGCGTACTCCGGAAGGCGCTCCGGGCCGAGCACCACGACGGCGATGATCGCCAGGACCACGAGTTCGAGGCCGTTGATTCCCAACACGTGAAAAGACTACCTTCCCGGCCTGCACCGAACACATTCACCGGCGCCGCCCGGAGGCCCACCGGACAGGTACCCGCGAAGGTTCATGTCCGCGTTCCTCCGCGGCTACCTAGCGGCCATCCCCCTCGGGGTGCGTGATCCTGGCGAGGCCGCGGATGATGCGCTCCATCATCGAATCGTCCTGTCCCTCCGGTGACAGCGACAACTGGGCGTGCTCCGTCGCGACGAGCTGGTTGAGGGTCTGCGGCATCGCGGCCGCCGGCAGGTCCGAGACGACGGTGTAGGTGACCGTCGGGCTGTCGAGGACGACCTGCCAGGGCTCGCCCGAGCGCACCCAGATGTCCCGGTCGGCGCCGCCGACGTGCTCGAAGCCGTCGGAGGTCACGGGGCTGCCGGTCACGGCGTTCAGGGGCGGCTCGCCCGCGCCTCCGGCGTCGCCGACCTTCCGCTGCTCGTAAACGGTGACCGTGTCGCCGTCGTTCTCGAGGACCAGTTCGAGGGTGGGCCTGCCCGCGACCGTGATGCCCTCGGCACCCTGCAGCGTGAAGCCGAGCGACTCGAGTTCGGGGCAGTACCACCCGCCTGCCCGGAGCGTCTCGAGCTGGCCGGTGTCCAGGTAGGTGGGTGTCTGCGGCGCCACCGAATCCCACCCGGCACGGAGCGCCGTGGATCCCCTGGCGCCCTCGGCCGTCACGGGCCCGGTCTCCGATCCGACCACGTAGGCGCTGGCGAGGACGGTGGTGGCAACGACGGCGGAGCCGCCCGCGAGCAGGAGCGTGCGCTGGCGTCGTCGGGGCGCCGTGCTCTCGTGGTGAGCGCGGATGAAGGCCGCGCTGGAGCCCGTGCGGATCTCGTGCGCTTCCGAGGAGGCGGAGGTGAGCGCCGGGGAGAGGAGCCGCTGCTGGAAGTCCGGGTCCGGCGAGGGATTCCGGAGGCCCAGCAGAGCACTCTTGAGCCCCCTCAGGTGTGCGACCGACGCCGCGCACGAAGCGCAGCGGGAGACGTGCCGTTCGACGGCGATCCGGCGCCGGTCGGTCAACTCGCCGTCCACGAGGTCCTGGAGCGAACGATGGGGGTGAAGCATCGGTCCTAGCCCAGGCCGGCGATCCGTGGGACACCGAGGGCGGCGCCGTTCCCGCCGGACGTGCGCGGATCACGGTGGGCGAGCTTCGCCCGGAGCATCGTGCGTCCGCGGTGGATCCGGGACCGCACGGTGCCGAGCTTGACGCCGAGCACCTGTGCCACCTCGTCGTAGGCGAGGCCTTCGAGGTCGCACAGCACGACGGCGGCGCGGAAGTCCGGCGGCAGTTCCTCGAGGGCGGCCTGCACGTCGATATCGAGGTTGTTGAACTCGAAGCTGCGTTCGGGACCGGGGTGCTTGCTCGGGAGGCGGCTCTCGGCCTCCTCCGTCAGACCGTCGAACCGGATGCGTGTCCTGCGTCGCGCCTGGTCGAGGAAGAGGTTGGTGGTGATGCGGTGCAGCCAGCCGTCGAGCGTGCCGGGCTTGAAGTTGGCGAGGGACCGGAAGACCCTGACGAAGACCTCCTGCGTGAGGTCCTCGGCATCGAACCGGTTGCCCGTGAGCCGGTAGGCCAGACGGTAGACCTTCGGTGAGTACGTGGTGACGACTTCCTCCCACGACGGCGCGACCCACGGGTTGCCGTGCTCATCCAGGATGGGCGCCTCCGCTTCGGAGGCGGCCTCCACGGCGGCCGGTGCCGCCTTGACGCTAGACATCATGTTCCCCTTCTCGCCGCGAATCCCCGACCGGTCCTGCTCCGGCTGGCCGCGAGCAGTGGTACCGGGGATTCGGGACTGCCTTCATCACGGATGTCCCGAAAGGAAAGTCTTTCCCACCAAGCTGGGAACTAGCTGGCAGCACCGCGCGTGTTGTGCCGCGCGTCGGCGACCCCGTGGGCTACCCTCGGGCGGCCGTGCGGAGCAACCCGCATGGAAGGAGTGGCATGCCGCACAGTAGTGTTGACGCGGGGCTCCTGCCCCGACACCTTGCACCATCTCCCGCGAACCACAGAACGGACGTCCATGGCCGCCGACAAACACAGCAGCTGGTCCTACACGGAAGGACTCCCCGACGAGGACGACGTCCTGCTTCGGGCCCGCGACAGGTCCCACGAACTGGGCGTCGCCCCGGTCACCCCCGCGGTCGGCGCGGCCCTCACCGTGCTCGCGGCGGCGTCGAAGGCGACCACCGCCGTCGAGGTGGGCGCCGGAGCAGGGGTCTCGGGTGTGTGCCTGCTCAGGGGGCTCGGCCGGAACGCCGTCCTGACGACCATCGACTCCGACGTCGACCACCTGCGCGCGGCCCGGGAGGCGTATGCGGAAGCGGGGATACCGTCGAACCGCACACGGACCATCTCGGGACGCGCGGCGGACGTGCTCCCGCGGCTCACCGACCGGGCGTACGACCTGGTGTTCATCGACGCCGACAAGCAGGGACTCCCCGCCTACGTCGAACAGGCCACGCGCCTGCTCAAGGAGGGCGGCATCCTGATCGTCAACGACGCGCTGGACCAGGACCGCGTGGCCGAACCGGCCGTCCGCGAGCAGTCCACCAACACGCTGCGGCAGGTCGGGAAGATGATCCGGGAGGACGAGGCGCTCGTGTCGGCACTCCTGCCGACCGGCACCGGTCTCCTCCTGGCGGTCAAGCAGCGCGCCTGAGCGCCCTGCCGGCCTAGGTCGTGACGGTGAGCAGGCAGTCCTTGAGCTTGCCCGCCTCCTCGGCGTTGAGTTCGACGACGAGGCGGCCACCGCCGTCGATCGGCACCCGCATGATGAGGCTGCGCCCCTCCTTGGTGACTTCCATCGGTCCATCGCCGGTACGCGGTTTCATGGCAGCCATGGGGGTGTCCCTTTCAACAGGGCGCGACCGCGATCAGCGGTAGCGCGACAGTAAACAGTGCCCGCTCAGGCGCCCGGCGAAGGGTCCGGCGGTGCACGTCATCACCTTCATTATTCAGCACAAGGCCTGCTCCTGCTAATTCGGGTGCGGCGTGGATCACACTCAGGGTGGATAATCCCCGTCCGGCCCCGTCGGGGTCCAGCCCCACAGCCAGTCCACCCAGAGGAACTGGAGCAGCACCGAGACCGGCAGGAGCACCCACAGGAGGCGCCCCCTGCGGACGGTCGCGACGGCGAGGGCGAGCGGGAACAGCGGCAGCAGGATGCGCCACGTGCTCGACTGCGGGTCCCAGAAGGCCGCGAGGTACAGCAGGTAGCCGGCGCACCAGGCGCCGAGGACCAGCCCGGTCGACCGCATCGCAGGCGTGAGGAACAGGGCCGTGGCGCCGACCAGCAGGGCCACCACCACGAGCGCGGCCGCAGCCGGCCCCAGCACGGCGGCGGGCGCCTCGAACCACGGGGCGAACGGCGCCAGTGGCTCTCCCCGCCAGGCGGTCTCGGTCGCCACGTAGGCGTCCTGGCGGCCGGTGACCGCCCAGGCGATACCCGGCCAGGCGATGGCGGCGAGGGACGAGACGACGCCCAGCAGGAACAGGGGAAGCACCTGTCGCCTGCGGGTCGGGTCCGCGCCCGCGCTGCGAGCCGTCCACAGGGCCGCGAGGAAGAGGATGCCCACCGCGATCGCGAACGGCACCCCCGCCGGGCGCGCCATGCACATGAGCACGACGACGGGCATGGCCGCGTAATAGCGCTGCGTCGCGACGAGGTGGAGCGAGGAGGCGAGGAGCAGCAGATGCAATGACTCCGCGTACGGCACCTGCAGGATGGCGGCGACGGGAGCGAAGGACACGACGGCGACACCGGCCAGGGCCGTCCGGTGGTCGGCCCGAAGACGGAAGAGGCGGTAGACGACAAGTGAGGCACCCGCGGCGGCCGCGACCGCGACCACGGGCGCGAGGATCCCCCACCCGAGGCCGGTGCCTGCATCGAGGAGCCGGACCAGCCCCGGGAAGAGGGGGTGGAACGCCCACTGGTTGTGGCTCACGACGCCACGGGCGTCCCGGGGCAGCTCGGACGGGTAGCCCTCCGTGAAGATCCTCTCGTACCAGCCGCTGTCCCAGTAGTTGATGAAGGTCCCGTAGCCGGGAGCCGCACCCGACCACGGGCTCGGACCCTGGCGTGCTGCGGCGAGCAGGAGGATGGCGGTGGAGACGAGGCGGCCCGCGACGAAGACCGCGAGCACCTGCAGGGACCAGTGCGCGGAGGAGGTGAAGGACAGCGGGGACAGGCCGGCCGGCGGGGACGGCCGGGTGGAGCGGCGGACCCTGGCCGCACCCGTGCGGCTCATCGGCGCCCTCCGTCGGAGTCCGCCGACACCTCCCCGCCGTCCCCGGACCGGACCCAGCAATCCAGGAGGTGGTCGTCGACGTAACCCGTGGCCTGCAGCATGGCGTAGGCCGTCGTCGGGCCCACGAAACGGAACCCGAGGCTCTTCAGTTCCCGGGCCAGCGCCGTGCTCTCGGGCGTGATGGCCGGGACCTCCGCGAGGTCCGCGGGCGCGGGGCGCGGCGGCGGGCGGTGCCCCTCGAGGACCGACCCCAGGGTGGTTCCTCCGGGGAGCGCGAGCAGGGCCCGGGCGTTGGCGATCGTGGCGTCGATCTTCTGCCGGTTCCGCACGATGCCCGTATCCGCCAGGAGGCGCTCGACGTCGGAGGCTCCGAAGTCCGCGACGGTCACCGGGTCGAAGCCGGCGAAGGCACGGCGGAAGGCGTCGCGCTTCCGCAGGATCGTGATCCAGCTCAACCCGGACTGGAAGGCCTCGAGGCTGAGTCGCTCGAAGAGTGCCGTCTCCCCCGCGACGGGCCTGCCCCACTCCTCGTCGTGGTAGCGCTCGTAGTCCGCGCTCGAGACGGCCCAGCCGCACCGCCGGCGGCCGTCGGACCCGGGAACGGCCCCGCTCACCGTCCGGCGTCCCGTCCGGCGACCCGACCGGCGTCAGGTCCGGCGTCCTGTCCGGCGACCCGACCGGCGTCAGGTCCGGCGTCCCGTCCGGCGACCCGACCGGCGTCAGGTCCGGCGTCCCGCCCGGCAGCCCGTCCGGCGAGCTGCGAGCGCAGCCCGGCGATGACGGCGTCACGGTCCTCGAGCGCGGCAGCCAGCCGGTCGAGGACCTCGTCCACCTGGTCCATCCGGTAGCCGCGGAGTCCGAGGCCGAAGCGGATCGCGTCGACGTCCTGCGCCGAGGGCGCCGCCGGCAGCAGGACGGGTGGCAGGGATGCGACGGGCTCCACGAGGCCCCGGGGCATCCGCGCCCCGGCATCCTTCGCGTCGGCGGACGGACCGGCGGACGGGCCGACGCCTCCCGGGGCACCCGGGCCGGATCCCGCGCGCGTGCCCACGGCGAGTCGCTGGAGCGGGCTGGGCAGCGGTCGGCCCGAGGCGAGGACGGCGGTTCCTCCCACCAGCAGGACGGCGAGGATCACCAGGAAGATAGTCACACGGCAATGGTGCCAGAGTCCCCGGGCCCGCCGGGGCCCGCCGGGTCCGTCAGGGCGCGGGAATCCCGGCACCGGGCAGCCGCGGCGGTTCAGGCCGGATGCGCGTGACCCGCCGACGCCGCGACGATCCGCACCGCCTCCTCGGCCGTCTCGACGAGCTGCAGCAGCGAGAGATCCTTCTGCGAGACGGTGCCCTCGGCGAGCAGTGTGCCCTCGATCCAGTCGAGCAGCGGCCTCCAGTAGGCGAGGCCGATGAGGACGATCGGGAAGGACGTGACCTTGCCCGTCTGCACGAGGGTCATCGCCTCGAACAACTCGTCCAGAGTGCCGAATCCGCCCGGCAGCACCACGAAGCCGCTCGCGTACTTCACGAACATCGTCTTGCGGGCGAAGAAGTAGCGGAAGTTGATCCCGAGGTCGACCCACTCGTTCATGCCCTGCTCGAAGGGCAGCTCGATGCCCAGTCCCACGGACGTCCCGCCCGCCTCGCAGGCCCCCTTGTTGGCCGCCTCCATGGCGCCCGGCCCTCCGCCGGTGATGACGGCGAACCCGGATTCGACGAGCCGGCGGCCGACCTCCTCGCCGATGGCGTAGAACGACGAGTCCCGTGCCGTCCGGGCCGAGCCGAAGACGCTGATGGCGGGCCCGAGATCCGCCAGGGTGCCGAACCCCTCCACGAACTCGCTCTGGATCCGGAGGACGCGCCACGGATCGGTGCGGGTGAAGTTCCCGTTGTCGTCGGCGTCCAGGAGCATCTTGTCCGCCTGCGGCACCGTCGCCTGACCCCGCCGCAGTTCGACCGAGCCCTTCCGCCGGGTGGCGGGCCCGGCAGCCGCCGGCTCCCTCCGCGGTCGGGACGAGCCGTTCGATCCGCCTGCCGCGGACTCGCCGGAGGCGGCCTGTGCGCCGTCGTCGTCCAGGGGAGGGAGCCTGGCGTCGTCGCCGGCGGAGGGGTGCTGGGAAGGAGACATTTTCCTAGGCTAACCAACGCAGCGGGCGGCACGCGCTTTGATTGCTCTTGAATCACGATCGCCACCTTTCCCGCGCTGTGTATTGCCGCAGGGGAATAGTTCGCTAGATTTCTCCCATGACAAGTGAACCGCGCCCGGCCACGCCCGCGTCCACGGGAAGCCCTCTCGTCTCCCTCAAGCACGTCAACAAGCACTTCGGGGAACTGCACGTCCTCCGCGACATCAACCTCGAGGTGGCCCGTGGTGAGGTCGTCGTCGTGATCGGACCGTCGGGGTCCGGCAAATCGACCCTCTGCCGTGCGATCAACCGCCTCGAGACCATCGACGACGGCGAGATCACCATCGACGGCAAGGTGCTGCCGGCCGAGGGCAAGGCCCTCGCGAAGCTCCGCGCCGACGTCGGCATGGTGTTCCAGTCCTTCAACCTCTTCGCGCACAAATCCATCCTGGAGAACGTGACCCTCGGCCCCGTCAAGGTCAAGGGCATGAAGAGCGGCGAGGCGAAGGACCTCGCGATGTCCCTGCTCAAGCGCGTCGGCGTCGACAACCAGGCGCAGAAGCTCCCGGCCCAGCTGTCCGGCGGCCAGCAGCAGCGGGTGGCGATCGCGCGCGCCCTCGCCATGCAGCCGAAGGTCATGCTGTTCGACGAGCCGACCTCCGCGCTCGACCCGGAGATGATCAACGAGGTCCTCGACGCGATGGTGTCCCTCGCGAAGGAGGGCATGACCATGATCGTGGTGACCCACGAGATGGGCTTCGCCCGCAGGGCCGCCGACCGCGTGATCTTCATGGCGGACGGCCAGATCGTGGAGCAGGCCACGCCCGAGGAGTTCTTCACCAATCCGCAGAGCGAGCGCGCCCGGGACTTCCTCGGCAAGATCCTCTCGCACTGACCGGCTCGTCCCGCCCACTCAGCAATCCACGAGGGCCTCGCGAGGCCCCAACACAAGGAGAACCCATGCAGAAGACCCGATACGCAGCAGCCGCGGTGGCCGCGGTGGCCGCGGTGGCCGCACTGACCCTGTCCGCCTGCGGCGGCGGCGAGACCCCCGAGAGCGGCAGCGGCGGCGAGGGCGGCGGCGAGAGCCTCCGCATCGGCATCAAGTTCGACCAGCCCGGCCTCGGCTACGACGAGGGCGGCTCCTACTCGGGCTTCGACGTCGACGTCGCGAAGTACGTGGCGGGCGAGCTCGGGGTGACCGAGGAGAACATCGAGTTCGTGGAGGCGCCCTCCGCGAACCGCGAGAACCTGCTGTCCAACAACCAGGTGGACATGATCTTCGCGACCTACTCCATCACCGATACGCGCAAGGAGACTGTCGACTTCGCCGGACCGTACTTCGTGGCCGGCCAGGACCTCCTCGTCCCCACGGACAGCGACATCGCGGGCCCGGAGGACCTCGAGGGCAAGAACCTCTGCTCGGTCACCGGCTCCACGTCCGCGCAGAAGATCAAGGACCAGTACCCCGGCGTGCAGCTCGTCGAGCAGCCGGGCTACGCCGAGTGTGTCACGGCGATGGGCGGCGGCCAGATCGATGCCGTCACCACCGACGACATCATCCTCGCCGGGCTGGCCGCGCAGGAGGCCAACGCGGGCAAGTTCAAGGTCGTCGGCAACACGTTCTCCGAGGAGAACTACGGCGTCGGCCTGCCCAAGGGCAGCGACCGCTGCGAGGACATCAACGCCGCCATCACCAAGATGATCGACGACGGTGCCTGGGAGGAAGCGATCACCCGCAACACCGAAGGTGCCGACTACACCTTCAACGCGGAGCTGAACCCGCCCACCCCCGCGCCCTGCGCCTAGCACCCCTCCCGTCGGTGGGGTGGTCCGTGCGGACCACCCCACCGATGCCATGTTCCCCACCAGGAAAGAGGTGAACCGTGGAGAACTATCTGTCGCTGTTCGAGACCTACAACGTGCCCGAAGCGTTCTGGGTGAACATCCAGCTGTCCTTCTGGGCCGCCATCTGGGCCCTGATCATCGGCACGGTGCTGGCCCTGTTCCGGATCTCCCCCATCCCGAGCCTGCAGTGGTTCGGTGCGGCCTACGTCAACATCTTCCGGAACACGCCGCTGACGATCATCCTCGCCTTCGGGTTCCTCGGTCTGTTCTCCGTCATGCAGATCAACCTCGCGGGTGAGCTGGACGTCAGCCTGTTCAGGATCGCGATCGTCGGTCTCTCGCTGTACCACGCGGCCTTCGTGTGCGAGGCGATCCGCAGCGGCGTCAACACGGTCCCGATCGGGCAGGCGGAGGCGGCGCGCGCGATCGGCCTGAGCTTCCTTCCCGCAGCACGGCTCATCATCCTGCCGCAGGCCTTCCGGGGAGCGATCGCGCCGCTCGGCAACGTGCTGATCGCCCTCATCAAGAACTCCACCGTCGCCGCGGCGGGCTCCGTCGCCACCGAGGCCTCGGGCCTCATGAAGACGATGATCGAGTTCCGCTCGGACCTCGTGATCCCGATCTTCCTCACCTTCGCCCTGGGCTTCGTGATCCTCGTGATCCCGATCGGACTGCTGACCACCTGGGCCTCACGGAAACTGGCGGTGGCACGATGAGCGCGCAGCAGGTCCTGTTCGACGCGCCGGGCCCCCGCGCGCGGAGGAACATCCTCATCGGCAACATCGTGGGCGTCCTGGTCGTCCTCGGCATCCTCGCGTGGGTCGTCTCGGCGCTGGCCGGCAAGGGACAGCTCGCGGCGAGCATGTGGACTCCCTTCCTCGAGTCGCGGACGTGGGAGTTCTTCATCCTGCCCGGCCTCGGCAACACCCTGAAGGCCGCCGGCATCGCGATCGTCACCTCGGTGGCCTTCGGCCTGATCTTCGGGATCGGCAGGCTCTCGCACGTCGCGCCGATCCGCTGGGTCGCCGGCGTCGTCGTCGAGTTCCTGCGTGCGGTGCCCGTGCTGCTGATGATGATCTTCTTCTGGCTGGCCCTCGGCAGCTCCGGTGCCGTGAAGCCGCAGGACGCGCCGCTCATCGCCGTGGTCCTCGCCCTCACGCTCTACAACGGCTCGGTCATCGCGGAGCTCGTGCGTTCCGGTGTGTACGGCCTGCCGAAGGGGCAGCGTGAGGCGGGCATGGCGATCGGCCTGACGAGGAACCAGTCGCTCCGCTCCATCGAGGTCCCGCAGGCGCTCATCGCGATGCTGCCGGCCCTGATCAGCCAGTTCGTGGTGATCCTCAAGGACTCCGCGCTGGGCTTCATCATCACGTACCCCGAACTGCTGCAGTACACGCGACGGCTGGGCGTCGGCGAGGGCAACGTGATCCCGTCGCTGTTCGTGGCCGCGGCGATCTTCATCGCCATCAACTTCGCGCTCTCGACGCTGGCGACGCGGCTGTCCGTGCTCCTGAGCTTCAGGACGAAGGGACGCAGGCCCGCGGCGAAGGAAGCCATCGCCATGGACGCGGCCTCCACCTGATCGCCCCCGGACGACAGCACGACGCAGGGCCCGGCAGCTGCCGGGCCCTGCGTCGTCGGGAGCCCGGACGGCCGGTCAGGACAGCCAGGCCACCAGGGACCGCAGGCAGGCGCGCACCGCGTCGGCATGCACGTGCTCGTCGTCGGTGTGCGCGAGGAGCGCGTCGCCGGGCCCGAAGTTGACCGCGGGGACGCCCAGGGCGCTGAAGCGCGCCACGTCCGTCCAGCCGTACTTGGGCTTCGGGTCGGCACCCACCGCCGCGACGAACGCGGCGGCCGCGAGGTGCTGCAGCCCTGGACGGGCGCCGGCGGCGGCGTCCGTCCGCTCCACCGTGAAGCCCTCGAGCAGCGCCCGCACGTATTCCTCCGCCTGCTCCGGGCTCTTGTCGGGCGCGAACCGGTAGTTCACCTCGATGACGGTGCCGTCCGGGATGACGTTGCCCGCCGTGCCGCCGGAGATCTTCACCGCGTTGAGGCTCTCCCGGTAGTCCAGCCCGTCCACGTGGACGGTCGCCGGCTCGTGGTCCCGCAGGCGGACGAGGATCTCCGCCGCACCGTGGATCGCGTTGACGCCCATCCACGCCCGCGCGGAATGGGACGCCCGGCCGGCCACGCTCACCTCGAAGCGGGCAGTGCCGTTGCACCCGCCCTCCACGGTGCCGTCCGTGGGTTCCAGCAGGACGGCGAAGTCCGCGGCGAGCCACTCGGGGTACGACGCGGCGACCCGCCCGAGGCCGCTGAGCGAGGCTTCGACCTCCTCGTGGTCGTAGAAGATGAACGTGATGTCCCGCGAGGGCTCGGGAAGTGCCGCCGCAAGGGCCAGCTGCACGGCCACGCCGCCCTTCATGTCCGTGGCTCCCCGGCCGTACAGGACCTCCCCCTCCCACGAGGACGGCACCGTGCCCCGCGATCCGGGAGCGGTCGGCAGCGGCACGGTGTCGAGATGACCGGCGAGGATGACGCGCTCCGCCCGCCCGAGCCGGGTCCGCGCCATCACGCAGTCACCGTCGCGTACCACCTCGAGATGGCCCAGGCGGCGCAGCGCCTCCTCGACGGCGTCGGCGATACCCGCCTCGCCGCCCGAGACGCTCTCGAGATCGATGAGTCGGGCCGTCAGGAGGGCCACGTCCGTGCTGAGGTCGAGCTCCGTGGCGGGTGTCTGGATCATGCTGCAACACTATCCCTCGGTAGACTGGGGCCCATGACTCCTCCCCTGCCCAGCCCGTCCCTGCCCTCCACCCCGCAGCGGTCGGCCGGTGGCACCGGTCTCGCCACGGTGGCTTCGGACGGAACGGTCCTGGACACCTGGTTCCCCGCACCCTGGCTCGGCGAGGGTGGCACCACCGCACGCCTGCGCGACGAGCTGGAAGCCCTCGCGGCGGCCGGCGTGGACAATGCGCGCAGGGTGACCCAGCGCGTCGTCGACCTGACGATCGACCCCGACGCCGCCCCGGCGGGCACCGAGGACGCGTACCTGAGACTCCACCTCCTCTCGCACCGCCTGGTGCAGCCCAACACGATCAACCTCGACGGCATCTTCGGGCTCCTCCCCAACGTCGTGTGGACGAATCACGGCCCCGCCTCCGTGCAGGACTTCGAGATGGTCCGCGCCGCCCTCCGCGCCCACGGCCCCGTCCTGGTGCACGGGGTGGACAAGTTCCCGCGCATGGTGGACTACGTGGTGCCCGCGGGCGTCCGTATCGCCGACGCGGACCGCGTGCGCCTGGGCGCGCACCTCGCCGACGGGACCACGGTGATGCACGAGGGCTTCGTGAACTTCAACGCCGGCACCCTCGGGCACTCCATGGTGGAGGGCAGGATCTCCGCGGGGGTCGTCGTCGGGGACGGCTCGGACATCGGCGGCGGCGCCTCGATCATGGGGACCCTCTCGGGAGGCGGGAAGGAGCGCATCACCATCGGCGAGCGGTGCCTGCTCGGCGCGGAGTCCGGCGTGGGCATCTCCCTCGGGGACGACTGCGTGGTCGAGGCCGGGCTCTATCTGACGGCGGGCACGAAGGTGACCCTGCAGGACGGGACGCTGGTGAAGGCGAAGGATCTGTCGGGCGAATCCGGCATCCTGTTCCTGCGCAACTCCGCCACCGGTGCCGTCGAGGCACGCCCTCGCAGCGGGGAGGGCATCGCCCTCAACCCCGCCCTGCACGCCAACTAGCGCGTGGCTCCGCGGGGTCCGTCCGCCGCCGTCCGCCGCCGCAGGCGACGGCTCCGGACCGGTGCGATGCTCACCGCGCTGACGGCCGTCGTCGTCGGCGGGACCGTCCTCGCCGTCCACCAGCTGGACGGCAGCGAGGTGCTGGTCCGGGAACGCTGCAGTGCCACGGTCGGCGCCGACACGTTCGAGCTCACCCCTCCGCAGGCCGCGAACGCAGCACTGATCGCGGGTGTCGCCGTGGGGCGGGGGCTGCCGGCGCGCGCGGCGACGATCGCGATCGCGACGGCGCTCCAGGAGTCCCGGCTCGAGAACATCGACTACGGGGACGACGCCGGGCCGGACTCGAGGGGCCTGTTCCAGCAGCGCCCCTCGCAGGGCTGGGGCTCCGAGGAGCAGATCATGATGCCCGTCTACGCCGCGGGCGCGTTCTACGACGCCCTCGTCAGGGTTCCGGCGTACGAGGCACTGCCCATCACCGAGGCGGCGCAGACGGTGCAGCGGTCGGCGTACCCGGACGCGTACGCCGACCACGAGCCCGAGAGCCGCGCCTTCGCCTCGGCGCTGACCGGCAACTCCCCCGCCGCGCTCGAGTGCACCCTGCGGGAACCGACGGCCGCGGGCGAGGCCCTGGCCGTCTCGACGGCCGCGGAGGAGGTCTTCGGGCCGCTCGGCGGGGTGGTCGAGGGGAACCGGCTCACGCTCGAGCTGGAGGGCACCGCCGGCTGGGCAGCCGCGCAGTGGGCCGTGGCGCACGCCTCCGCCCTCTCCATCACTTCGGTGGCCTATTCCGGTCTCGAATGGGTGAGGGCCGACGGCGGGTGGACGGCGACGACGACGGCTCCGGGGGCGCTCACCGTCACCGTCGCGGGTGCGGCGCCCTGACCCGGCGCCCCGCCGACCGGCGCCGCTTCACCGGAGGAGGCCCGGCGTCAGGCCGACGAACGACCGGCGTCAGGCCAGCATGCGGATGACCGGCTCCACGTAGCTGCGGAACGCGCGCTCGTCGTCGAACAGGTCCTGGCACATGAGGAGCTTGTCCGGCTCCACCCACCAGGCGCGCCGGACGCCGAGGGGCAGTTCCACGACCTCGAGCGTGAAACGGCGGGCGGCGCGGCCCAGTTCGAGCTCGCGTTCCTGCACGAGGCGCGCCAGCAGACCCTCCATGCTGCCGGCTCCCCGGGCGCCGGCGTGCAGGGCGTACTCGGCGCAGCGTTCCTCGGCCCAGTCGATCGCGGAGCCGACGCGGGCGCGCAGCAGCGCCTTGAGGGCCTCCAATCCGTCGAGGGCCTCGAAGAGCGGAGGGACGGGCAGTACGGCGGCGCTGATCGGATGTCCGACGAGGCTGTGCCACCAGGCCTCCCACTCGACCCTCAGCACGGCGGCCCCGCCGGGCCGGGTGAGCCGGTGCGTGTCGACGCCACGGACGGAGGGGATCACGGGCGGCAGGGACGGCAGGCCCACGCCCTGCAGCCCGGCGCTGTCCCGGAGGTAGAGCGCCACGAGGAGCACCTCCGAGGTGTCCACGGTGAAATATGCGCTGTAGCCGTGTTCGGGGTACGACATGGGCCTCCTTCAGGACCAGTTCGCCTGGCTCCTACAGTAGACCCGGCGTGAAGCGCGCTTCAAAGGCGGACCAGCGCTCGACGCGGCCCTCGGCACGGGGTCGCCGTTCGACGCCGGCCGGCATCCCCGGGGTACTACTGGGAAAACCCTCGAGATGCCCGTATCGAAGCCGAGTGTTGCCCCCGAAGATATGGGTAGCGACCTCGCGTGGCTTCGCCGCGACGGTGTCGTAGGTTGGTCGGTGCCCCGGTACGGCGCGCGTCCGGGAATTCCCAGTTCGGAAACGAGTGCGATGCCATGAGCTACTCAGGAAACGTGACGGCAGCCCGACGGGCGCCCGGTGCCCCGACTGCGGCCCGGTGGTCGGTCTGGGTGGTGACGGCACTCCTGGCCCTCGCCGTGGGGATCGTCAGCCCCGGCTTCGCTCCCCCGGCGGCCTCCGCCGCCGAACCGACCGTCGTGTCCCTGACGTTCGACGACGGGAACGCCGATCAGCTGATCGCGGTCCAGACCCTGAACAAGTACGCGCTCAAGGGGACCTTCTACGTCAATTCCGGAACCACCGACACGGCGGGCTATCTGTCGCTGGCCGATCTCCGTTCGATGAGCGCCGCCGGCCACGAGATCGGTGGCCACACCGTGACCCACCCCGATCTGGTCACGCTGCCGTCCGACGAGGCGACCCGGCAGATCTGCAACGACCGGGTCAACCTCACCACCTGGGGCTTCCGCGTCACGAGCTTCGCCTACCCGTTCGCCTCCAGCAACCCGGGGATGGAGACGATCGCGAGGAACTGCGGATACAACAGTGCCCGCGGACTGGGGGACATCAAGACGCGCTTCAGCTGCGCCACCTGCCCCCTGGCCGAGAGGATCCCCTCGGCGAACCCGTGGAACACCGCCGCCCCCGACCAGGTCGAGAACACCTGGACGCTGGCGGACCTGCAGAACAGCGTCACGCAGGCCGAGTCCGTGGGCGGATGGATCCAGCTCACCTTCCACCGGTTCGGCGGGACCGACCCGCTGGCCGTCACACCGGCCCTGTTCGACCAGTTCGCCGCGTGGCTGAAGACCCGGCCCGCGACCACGACCGTCAAGACCGTCGACCAGGTGGTGGGCGGCACCGTCAAGCCCGCCGTCTCCGGCCCCGCCGTCCCTCCTCCGCCCGTCGGCGGGAACCTGGTGAAGAACCCGAGTCTCGAGACCCTCACCAACGGCGTCCCGCAGTGCTGGAACGCCGGGGGCTACGGCACCAACACCCCCGCCTTCTCCGTGGTGAGCCCGGGCCGCACCGGTCAGCGCGCCGAGCGACTCGTGGTCAGCGGCTATGTGGACGGTGACGCGAAGCTCCTGCCCGCGCTCGACCTGGGCGGCTGCTCACCCCCGGCCAGCGCGGGCCGCACCTACAACCTGGGTGCCTGGTACAAGTCCACGGCGCCGACGCAGTTCGCGCTGTACTACCGCACGGGCGTCGGCTCCTGGAAGTACTGGACCTCCAGCCCCTGGTTCGCCGCCTCCGCCACCTACCAGAAGGCGAGCTGGACCACGCCTCCGCTGCCCGCGGGAGCGAACGGCCTGAGCTTCGGTCTGAACCTCTTCAGCAACGGCACCCTCACCACCGACGACTACGAGATGTTCGACACCGCCAATGTGGCCCCGCCGCCGCCGCCGCCCGCCGGGACCAACCTCGTGAAGAACCCGAGCCTCGAGACGGCCGGGACGGGCGCGTTCCCGCAGTGCTGGCAGTCGGCAGGCTTCGGCGTCAACACACCCGCGTACAGCACCGTGGCCGCGGCCCGGACCGGCACGAAGGCCGAGCGGCTCACCATCACCGGGTACTCCAGCGGCGACGCGAAGCTGACGACGTCGATGGACTCCGGCGCCTGCGCGCCGGCGGCCACCGCGGGGAAGACCTACTCGGTACGCGCCTGGTACACCTCCACGGCGGTCACCCAGTTCGCCCTCTACTACCGGAACGCCTCCGGCAACTGGGTGTACTGGACCTCGGGGCCGTGGCTGGCCGCGGCGGGCACCTACACGCAGGCGAGCTTCACCACCCCGGCACTGCCCGCCGGGGCCACCGCCATCAGCTTCGGGCTGAGCCTGTTCGGCAACGGCACCGTCACCACCGACGACTACGCCATGTACGACACCGTCGGGGCGCCACCGCTCTGACGCACAGCGGATCGGCGACGATGGCCCGGGCTCCTGCCCGGGCCATCGTCGTGCGGAGGCCGGTCCCCCGCGCCGACCGGTGTCCCCGTGGGGCGTGGGCCGGGCCGGGGCGGCACCGACCTAGGATGGGAGCATGAAGATCCTCGTTACCGGTGGCAGCGGCTACATCGGCTCGCACACCGTCCTGACCCTGCTCGAACACGGCCATGACGTCGTCGTCGTCGACAACCTGGCCAACTCCACGGAGACGTCGCTCGAGCGCGTCGCCACCCTCGCGGGCCGCACGCCGACCTTCCACCGGGCGGACCTGCTCGACGAGCCCCGGCTGCGCGCCGTCTTCGCGGCGGAGCAGGTCGACGCCGTGATCCACTTCGCGGGCCTGAAGGCCGTCGGGGAGTCGGTCGAGAAGCCGCTGTACTACTACTCCAACAACGTCGGCGGCACCCTGAACCTGCTCCGCGTGATGGACGACGCCGGCGTCCGCACGCTCGTCTTCAGCTCCTCGGCGACCGTCTACGGCGCCTCGGAGGAGGTGCCCCTGACCGAGAAGCTGCCACTGGACGCCGTCAACCCGTACGGCCGCACCAAGGAGCAGATCGAGGACATCCTGACCGACCTCGGCGCTTCCGACGCGCGCTGGAACATCGCCCTGCTGCGCTACTTCAACCCCGTGGGCGCCCACGCCTCGGGGACCATCGGCGAGGACCCCACGGGCGTCCCGAACAACCTCCTGCCCTTCGTGGCGCAGGTCGCGGTGGGCCGGCGCGAGAAGGTCCTGGTGTTCGGCAACGACTACCCGACGCCGGACGGCACCGGGGTGCGCGACTACATCCACGTCGTCGACCTCGCGGCGGGACACCTGGCCGCCCTCGACTACCTCGTGGCCCACGGCGGGGTGCACACCTGGAACCTCGGCACGGGCCACGGTTCCTCCGTCCTCGAGGTCCTCGCCGCGTTCTCCGCCGCCGTCGGGACGGACGTCCCCTACGAGTTCGCGCCGCGACGGCCCGGCGACGCCGCCGTCAGCTATGCCGACCCGTCCTCGGCGCTCGCCGACCTCGGCTGGTCCGCGAGCCGGACCCTCACCGAGATGTGCGAGGACCACTGGCGCTGGCAGAGGAACAACCCGCAGGGCTACGCCCGGGGCTGACGGCCCCGGCCCGCGAACGACGGCGGCCGCCCACCTGAGGTGGGCGGCCGCTGTCGTGCTGCGGGTCAGTTCGCGGGGTAGTGGCGCTCCGCCTCGCCCGTGTACAGCTGGCGGGGCCGGCCGATCTTCGTCTGCGGATCCTGCATCATCTCGCGCCACTGGGCGATCCAGCCCGGGAGCCGGCCGATCGCGAAGAGCACGGTGAACATCTTCTCCGGGAACCCCATCGCCTTGTAGATCAGGCCCGTGTAGAAGTCCACGTTCGGGTACAGCTTCCGCTCGATGAAGTAGTCGTCGGCGAGGGCCTTCTCCTCGAGCCGCATCGCGATGTCGAGGAGCTCGTCGTTGCCGCCGAGCTTGCTGAGGATGTCGTGGGCCGTGGCCTTGACGATCTTCGCGCGCGGGTCGTAGTTCTTGTAGACGCGGTGCCCGAAGCCCATGAGCTTCACGCCGTCTTCCTTCTTCTTGACCTTCTCCATGAAGTCCTCGGGCTGCATGCCCTTGGCCTGGATGTCGCGCAGCATGTTGAGCACGGCTTCGTTGGCGCCGCCGTGCAGCGGGCCGAACAGCGCATTGATGCCGGCGGAGACGGAGGCGAACATGTTGGCGTTCGAGCTGCCCACGAGGCGCACCGTGGAGGTGGAGCAGTTCTGCTCGTGGTCCGCGTGCAGGATGAGCAGCAGGTCCAGGGCCTTGACCATCATCGGGTCGAGGTCGTAGGGCTCGGCGGGCAGGCCGAAGGAGAGCCGCAGGAAGTTCTCCACCAGGTTCATGGAGTTGTCCGGGTACAGCATCGGCTGGCCGATGGACTTCTTGTGCGCGTAGGCCGCGATGACGGGCAGCTTCGCCATGAGGCGGAAGGTCGAGAGTTCCACCTGCTCGTCGTCGAACGGGTCCAGCGAGTCCTGGTAGAACGTGGACAGCGCCGAGACGGCCGAGGACAGCACCGGCATGGGGTGCGCGTCCCGGGGGAAACCGCCGAAGAAGCCCTTGAGCTCCTCGTGCAGCAGGGTGTGGCGGCGGATGCGCCCGTCGAACCCGCTCAGCTCCTCGGGGGTCGGCAGGTTGCCGTAGATGAGGAGGTAGGAGACCTCGAGGAAGCTGGAACTCTTCGCGAGTTCCTCGATGGGGTAGCCGCGGTAGCGCAGGATCCCTGCGTCCCCGTCGATGTAGGTGATGGCCGACGCGGTGGCCGCGGTGTTCATGAAGCCGGGGTCGAAGGTGACCTGACCCGTCTGCTTCAGCAGTTTCGACACGTCGTAGCCGTTGTTGCCCTCGACGGCAGGCACCAGCGGCAGGCTGAGCTTCCCGCCGTCGTAGTGCAGGGAAGCAGCATTGTGCTCGGTCATTGGTTCTCCTTCAGGAGCTGGAGCGAGGTCGTCGCCACAAATCATCACTACGCAGGAGGACGTACGTCGCTCCAGGAACAGCACATTCAGCGACAAACGCTACCGTCAGCGGGCCCCTGATCACTAATCCTGCTGCCCTTCCCCATCGGGAGGCAAGAGGGCGGCCCGGCGGGGTCCCGCCTCGGCGAGACGCGCCGCGGCCGCCGCGATCCGTTCGTCGCTCCCCGTGAGCGCCACGCGGACGAAGCCGTGCCCCGCGTCGCCGTAGAACGTCCCGGGACCGGCGAGGATCCCGAGACCGGCGAGCCACCCGATGGTGTCCAAGGTGGGCCCGCCGTCGGACGCCCACAGGTACAGGCCGGCGGCCGATCCGGAGATGGTGAATCCGGCCGCCTCCAGGGCGGGGACGAGCAGGGCCCGACGGCGGCGGTAGCGGTCCTTCTGCTCCGCCACGTGCGCGTCGTCCCCGAGGGCGACACGCATGGCCTCCTGCACGGGGTAGGGCACGATCATGCCCGCATGCTTCCGGGAGTTCACGAGGTTGGCGATGATCGTGGGGTCGCCCGCGGTGAACGCGGCGCGGTAACCGGCGAGGTTGGACTGCTTGCTCAGCGAGTAGACGGCCAGGAGGAGTTCGTGCGAACCGCCGCACACCCGGGGGTCGAGGACGCTCGGTACCGGTTCGCCGCCCTCCGCGGGATCCCACCGCCCCCAGCCGAGCTCTCCGTAGCACTCGTCGGAGGCGACGACGGCTCCGAGGGACCGCGCGTCGTCGACGAGGGCCCGCAGGCCGTCGACGCCGAGCACGTCGCCCGTGGGGTTGCCCGGCGAGTTGATCCAGACGAGGCGCACGCGGGCGCGCACGTCGTCGGGGAGGTCGGTGAGGGAATCGGCGGCCACCGGGGTGGCACCGGCGAGGTGCGCGCCGACGTCGTACGTGGGATAGGCGACGGCGGGACGCACGACGACGTCACCCTCGCCCAGCCCGAGCAGCAGCGGCAGCCACGCGACCAGTTCCTTGGAGCCCACGGTCGGCAGGACGTCCTGCGGGTCGAGCCCCGGCACGCCGCGCCGCCGCGCGAACCAGTCGCCGATCGCCGCGCGCAGGGCGGCCGTGCCGTGCGTGGTCGGGTAGCCGTGCGCGTCGGACGCCGCGGCCAGGGCCGAGCGGACGAGGGAGGGCGTCGGGTCGACCGGGGTGCCGATGGAGAGGTCGACGATGCCGTCCGGGTGCAGCATGGCGATCTCCCGGTAGGGCGCCATGGCGTCCCACGGGTAGTCCGGCAGGTGCAGGCCGAAAGGCTTCGGCTCCCCGGCCGTCACCTAGGCGGGCTGGTTCTGGGGCGGCAGGACCGCGATGATCGGGTGGTCGAAGCCCGTGTTGCCGACCTTCGCCGCACCGCCGGGCGAACCGAGGTCGTCGAAGAACTCGACGTTGGCCTTGTAGTACTCGGCCCACTGCTCGGGCGTGTCGTCCTCGTAGTAGATCGCCTCGACGGGACACACGGGTTCACATGCACCGCAGTCGACGCACTCGTCGGGGTGGATGTAGAGCGACCGCTCGCCCTCGTAGATGCAGTCGACAGGGCACTCCTCGATACAGGCCTTGTCCTTGACATCCACGCAGGGCTGCGCGATTACGTAGGTCACGTCCCACGCCTTTCCTTGAAACTGGGGTCGGCTGCCGCACCCGCGGTGCGGTTCCCAGCTTAACGCACCCCTCCCTACGGCCTGACCACCGCACGGAGGGGTGGGAACCGCCCCGCGGGCATCCCCGGGGGCCTACCCTTGACGGGTGCAGACTCCCGCCGATCTCCTCGCGTCCCTCCCCCTGGGGACGAGGGTCGTGGTCCGGCGCCGCGTGGAGGGCGGGTTCACGGACTCACTCGGCGACCTCGTCTCGGTGGACGCGGCAACCTGCACCGTGCGGACGCGCAGGGGTGACGACGTCGTCCGACTGGCCGAGGTCACGGCGGCGAAGCCGGTGCCGCCCGCTCCCCCGCGCCGCGCGCCGCGACGCCCGGCGACCGGGGTGGAGTGCCCGCCCGCAGCCCCGCATCAGTGATTGGGAGCCGCCAATCGATCGACGGATGTCCCGTATGATCGGCGGATGGATTCGAACGAGGACCTCCAGGCCCGCGGCCGGGCACTCAGCTCACCGGTCCGGCTCCGCATCCTGCGCCTGTGCCTGCACAAGCCGAGGACCAACAAGGAGATCGCGGAGACGCTGGAGCTCAACCCGGCGACGTCCCTGCACCACGTGCGCACCCTGCTCTCCACCGGCTTCCTCGCCGCCGACGACGCCCGGACCGGGAACCGCGGCGCGAAGGAGATCCCCTACCGTGCCACCGGGCTGTCCTGGCACACCCGCATGCCCCAGTCCGCACCGGTCCTCGTCGAGACGTTCCTCCAGGAGATTGAAGGCCTGCAACCGTCGGAGATCGACGTGTGGCGGCTCGGCGTCCGGCTCAACGACGAGCACCGCGCCGAGATGATGGGGCGCATCCGCGAGGTCTTCGAGGACTATGCGCAGCGCGGGCCGGACCCGGACGGCACTGCGACGTCGATCCTGCTCGCCCACCACCTGGACCGCACCGCCGACTGACCGTCACGGCGGGAGCCCGCGGCGCCTAGTGGCGGGCCGGACGCAGCAGGACGCTGCCGAGGACGACGGCGGCGAGCGTCACCACGAGCACCCCGAAGAGCCAGAGGTTCCCCGCCAGGGCCGTGCCCGGAGCGGCATCGGACGCTCCCGTGAGGATCAGTGTCTTCGAGGACGTCGAGAGCAGCGCCACGACGCCGTAGGCGACGGCGCCGGCCACGGCCGTCAGGATGATGCTGCGGGCCCAGAGCCCGGAGAGCAGGAACAGGCTGCCGGCGAGGACGAGGGCCGCGAGCGCCCCTACCGGAAGCGCCGTCCCGCCGAGGTAGACGAGCTGCGCGTGCAGCAGGGTACCGAACACCGCCGCGGCGACGCCGGCTGCCGTCGCGCCGAGGACGGCGGGCACGCGGCCGGGCGGCCGGGGACCCGCGGACGGGATCCGGGATCCGTCGGGCACCGGGGCCGGGGCGCCGGGTGCCCGAGCGGACAGGACCGGGAACGCCGAACGCCGGCCCTCCCCTGCTGGGGAGGAGCCGGCGTCGTCGTGTGCCATGGGGCTGGTCAGGCCCGGGCGCGCGAGCGCGATGCACGCATGCGCTCGTTGGCGTCGAGGATGACCTTGCGGATGCGGATGGTCTCCGGGGTGACCTCGACGCACTCGTCCTCGCGGGCGAACTCGAGGGACTCCTCGAGGGTGAGGTTGCGCGGCGGGGTCAGGTTCTCGAAGGTGTCCGAGGAAGCGGCACGCATGTTGGTGAGCTTCTTCTCCTTCGTGATGTTGACGTCCATGTCGTCCGCGCGGGAGTTCTCGCCGACGATCATGCCCTCGTACACCTCTGAGGTGGGCTGCACGAAGAACGAGCCGCGCTCCTGCAGGTTGATCATCGCGAACGGCGTCACGACGCCGGAGCGGTCGGCGATCATCGAACCGTTGGTGCGGTACTCGATGTCCCCGGCCCACGGCTCGTAGCCCTCGGAGATCGACGCGGCGATGCCGGCGCCGCGCGTGTCCGTGAGGAAGCGCGTGCGGAAGCCGATGAGGCCTCGCGCGGGCACGATGAACTCCATGCGGACCCAGCCGGTGCCGTGGTTCGCCATGTTGGTCATGCGTCCCTTGCGGGCGGCCATGAGCTGGGTGACGCCGCCGAGGTATTCCTCGGGGACGTCGATGGTCATGTGCTCCATCGGCTCGTGGATCTTGCCGTCGACGGTCCTGGTGACCACCTGGGGCTTGCCGACCGTGAGCTCGAACCCTTCGCGGCGCATCTGCTCGACGAGGATGGCCAGCGCGAGCTCGCCACGGCCCTGGACCTCCCAGGCGTCGGGGCGTGCCGTGGGCAGGACGCGGAGCGAGACGTTGCCGATGAGCTCCTTGTCGAGGCGGTCCTTGACCTGGCGAGCGGTGACCTTGGCGCCCTTGACCTTGCCGGCGAGCGGCGAGGTGTTGATACCGATGGTCACGGAGATCGCGGGGTCGTCGACCGTGATGAGCGGCAGCGGCTGCGGGTTGTCGACGTCGGTCAGGGTCTCACCGATGGTGATGCCCTCGATGCCGGCGACGGCGACGATCTCGCCGGGGCCGGCGGAATCGGTGGGGACGCGGTCGAGCGCCTTGGTGGCGAGGAGCTCGGTGATCTTGACGCTCTTGAGCTCACCGTTCTGGCGGGCCCAGGCGACGGTCTGACCCTTGCGCAGGGTGCCGTTGAAGATGCGCAGCAGCGCGAGGCGGCCGAGGAAGGGCGAGGCGTCGAGGTTGGTGACGTGCGCCTGGAGGACGCCGTCGGGGTTGTAGCGGGGTGCCGGGATGTGGTCGATGATCGTCTGGAACAGGGGCTCCAGGTTGTCGTTGGCCGGCGCGGAGCCGTTGGCGGGCTGCTCGATCGACGCCGCACCGACGCGGGCCGCGGCGTACACGACGGGCACGTTGAGGATCAGGTCGAGGTCGAGGTCGGGGACCTCGTCGGCGAGGTCGGACGCGAGGCCGAGGAGGAGGTCCATCGACTCGCTGACGACCTCCTCGATGCGGGAGTCGGGGCGGTCCGTCTTGTTGACCAGCAGGATGACGGGCAGCTTGGCCGCGAGGGCCTTGCGGAGCACGAAGCGGGTCTGGGGCAGGGGGCCCTCGGACGCGTCGACGAGCAGCACGACGCCGTCGACCATGGACAGGCCGCGCTCCACCTCGCCGCCGAAGTCGGCGTGGCCCGGGGTGTCGATGACGTTGATGGTGATGGTCTCGCCCTTGGCGGCCGGACCGTCGTAGAACACCGTGGTGTTCTTCGCGAGGATGGTGATGCCCTTCTCGCGCTCGAGGTCGCCGGAGTCCATGACGCGGTCGGCCACGTCGCCGTGCGCAGCGAACGAATTGGTCTGCTTCAGCATGGCGTCGACCAGGGTGGTTTTTCCGTGGTCAACGTGAGCCACGATGGCTACGTTGCGGAGATCGCTGCGGACAGCGGTGTTGCCTGTGGTTTCAGACATGCGTGATTACTCAATTCGGTATCTACTGCGGGGAAAATGACGGCGGCTGCACTGCTCGCCCTCTTACCAGTCTAGGCGCTGGGTAAAAACAGACCTAATGCGCCCTGTCAATGGGCGTCCGAATCAGCTGTGGGCGCACAAACAGCGACGACGGCGGCCCTCCGGGTGGAGGGCCGCCGTCGTCGCTGCCGCGGGTGTCCGCTGCTGTCGTGCTGCCTTGCTGCTTCCCCTGCTACGCGACCTCGGGGGGCAGGACGAGCCCTGCGCCCGGGATGGCCGCGAGGAGCGCCTGCGTGTAGGCGGTCCTCGGGTTGTCGAACACCTCGTCGGTGGTGCCCTGCTCCACGAGCCTGCCCTTCTCCATGACGGCCACGTGGTCGGCGATCTGGCGGACCACCGCGAGGTCGTGCGTGATGAACAGGTAGCTCAGGCCGAGGTCCGCCTGCAGGTCGGCGAGCAGGTTCAGGATCTGCGCCTGCACCAGCACGTCGAGCGCCGAGACGGCCTCGTCGCAGATGACCACCTCGGGGTCCAGGGCGAGCGCCCGGGCGATGGCCACGCGCTGCCGCTGGCCTCCGGAGAGCTCGTTCGGGAAGCGCTGCATCATCGACGACGGCAGGGCCACCTGGTCGAGCAGCTCGCGGACCTTCTTCTCCCGGCTCTTCGCGTCGCCGATGCCGTGGACGCGGAGCGGCTCCTCGATGGTGCGGTAGATGTTGTACATCGGGTCGAGCGAACCGTACGGGTCCTGGAAGATCGGCTGGACGCGGCGGCGGAAGTCGAACATCTCCTTCCGGCCGAGGGTCGTGATGTCCACGCCGTCGAACTTGATGCTGCCCGACGTCGCCCCTTCGAGTCCGAGCACCATCTTCGCCACGGTGGACTTGCCCGAACCGGACTCGCCCACGACGGCGGTGGTGGTGCCGCGGGCGATGGAGAAGGAGACCTTGTCCACGGCCGTGAAGTCGGTGGACCTGCCCCAGTTGCCCCGGATCTTGAAGACCTTCGTCAGGTCCTCGACCTCGATCACCTTGTCCAGCGACGGGCCCCTCGCCGCAGCGGGCGCGAGGAGGTCGTCGGTCGCGACGCCGGCCTTCTTCGCCGACTCGATACGCCGCGACGCGATGGACGGCGCCGACGCCACGAGCTTCTGCGTGTAGGGGTGGCGCGGGTTGGTCAGCAGTTCGAGGGCGGGACCGGCCTCGACGACCTGCCCCTTGTACATGACGATCACCTTGTGCGCGCGCTCGGCCGCGAGGCCGAGATCGTGCGTGATGAGCAGCACGGCGGTGCCGAGCTCCTCGGTCATGGTGTCCAGGTGGTCCAGGATCTGCCGCTGCACCGTCACGTCCAGGGCCGACGTCGGCTCGTCGGCGATGAGCAGCCGCGGCCTGCAGGACAGGCCGATGGCGATCAGGGCGCGCTGGCGCATCCCGCCGGAGAACTCGTGCGGGTACTGGTTGGCGCGCGATGCGGCGTCGGGCAGTCCCGCTTCCGAGAGGACCTTGGCGACGTCCTGCGGACCGCTCGGCAGGCCGTTGGCCCGCAGGGTCTCCTTCACCTGGAACCCGATCTTCCAGACCGGGTTGAGGTTGGACATCGGGTCCTGCGGCACCATGCCGATCGAGGAGCCGCGGAGCTCGATGATGCGCTTCTCCGAGGCGGAGGTGATGTCCTCGCCGTCGAAGATGATGCTGCCGTTCGAGACGCGCCCGTTCGCGGGCAGGAGGCCGATGGCGGCCAGAGCCGTCGTCGACTTGCCCGAGCCGGACTCCCCCACGATCGCGACGGTCTCGCCGGGCATCACGGTGAGGTGTGCGTTGCGCACCGCCGGCACGTCCCCGTTCGCCGTCGAGAAGGTGATGGCGAGGTCGCGGAGCTCGAGCAGCGGCTGGACGCCACCCGACGCCGCGCGGGCCGGCGTGTCGTTGCGGGCGGCGCGGCGGCCGCCCCCGGAGCTGATGCTGGAGCTCATCGTTTGCGTGCCTTCGGATCGAGAGCGTCACGCAGGGCGTCGCCCAGCATGATGAAGCTCAGAACGGTGATCGACAGGGCGAGGCCCGGCCAGAAGATGGCCATCGGGTTGCTGCGCAGCGACGGCTTGGCCGAGAAGATGTCGTTGCCCCACGACATGACGTCCGGGGGCAGGCCGATGCCGAGGAAGGACAGCGTCGATTCCGCGACGATGAACGTGCCGAGGGAGATCGTCGCGATGACGATGACCGGGGCGAGCGCGTTCGGGATGACGTGCTTGACGAGGGCACCCAGCGGGGACACCCCGAGCGAGCGGGCTGCCGTCACGAAGTCCGCGTTGCGGACCTCGATCACCGCGGCGCGCGTGATGCGGGCGATCTGCGGCCAGCCGAAGGTCACCAGGATCACGACGAGCGTCCACACGTTCCGGTTCTGCTGGAACACGGGCAGCTGCACGACCACGATGGCGCCGAGGATGAGCGGGAGCGCGAAGAAGATGTCACCGATGCGTGCGAGCACCGCGTCGACCCAGCCGCCGAAGAACCCGGCCAGCGCGCCGATGAGGCCGCCGATCAGGACCACGCCGAGGGTCGCGAACAGGCCGACGGTCAGGGAGGACTGCGTGCCGTGCACCACGCGGGAGAGGATGTCGCAGCCCTGGACGGTGAAGCCCAGCGGGTGACCGGGGGCGGGGCCGCCGTCCGAGTTCTCCAGCAGGCAGTTCTCGTTCGGCGGCTCGTTCGTGAACAGTCCGGGGAACAGCGCCACGAAGATGACCGCGAGGATGAGGATGGCACTGATGATGAACAGTGGCTGTTTCCGCAGGCTGCGCCAGGCCTCGCCCCACAGGCTGCGGGGTGCGGCGTCGGACACGGTGCTGTCCGTGGCGCGGACCGGCGTCTCGTCGACGTCGGCGACGAAGTGTTCGATCGGGTAGGAGGACCGCTTGGTGCGGCCAACAGGGGTCGCCGCGGTCGGCGCGGCCGTCCCGAGGGGTGAGGGTGTCGGTTCAGGCATATCGAATCCTTGGGTCCAGCCACGCGTACAGGAGATCCACCAGCAGGTTCGCCAGGCAGAAGATGAGGATCAGGAACGTGACGATCGAGACGACCATCGGTCCGTCACCGTTCAGGACGGCGCGGTAGAGGGTGTTGCCGACCCCGTTGACGTTGAAGATGCCTTCGGTGACGATCGCGCCGCCCATGAGGGCGCCGAGGTCGGCGCCGAGGAACGTCACGACGGGGATCAGCGAGTTGCGGAGGACGTGCACGACGACGACGCGCCTGTGGCTGAGGCCCTTGGCCGTCGCCGTGCGGACGTAGTCGGCGTTCACGTTCTCGATGATGCTCGTGCGGGTCAGGCGCAGCACGTAGGCGAAGGACACCAGCCCGAGGACGACGGCCGGGAGCAGGAGCTCCGTGAAGGTCGCGTCGCCGCTGACGGTCGGGTTCGTCCACTGCAGCTTGACGCCGATGAGGAACTGCATCAGGAAGCCGAGCACGAAGATGGGCACGGCGATGACGATGAGGGACAGCACCAGGACGGAGGAGTCGAAGATCCTGCCCTTGCGCAGGCCCGCGATGAGGCCGAACACGATGCCGAAGACGGCTTCGATGACCAGGGCCATGATCGCGAGCTTCGCCGTGGTCGGGAAGACCTCGGCGATGATGGTGGCGATCGGCCGGCCCGAGAAGTTGGTGCCGAGGTCGAACGTGAGGACGCCCTTGAGGTACAGGAGGTACTGGATCCAGAAGGGCTGGTCGAGGTTGTACTGCTCGCGGAGGCCCGCGACGACAGCAGGGGTGCAGCCGCGCTCGCCGCAGATGGCGGCGGTGGCGTCGCCCGGGAGGCTGAAGACGAGGAAGTACACCAGCAGCGTCGCACCGAGGAAGACGGGGATCAGCTGCAGGAAGCGTCGGACGATGTACCAGACCATCAGTGCGCACCTCCCGGTGCGGCGTGCGTCCGGACGGGACGCATGGAGGGGTTGCTCATGAGGTGGGGAACCTTTTCGTTGGAGCACGGAAAAGGGGCCCGCCCTGTGCCGGGCGGGCCCCGAGACCGCTAGGGGTTACTTGCCGGTGATGGCGTAGTAGAGCGGAACACCGTTCCAGCCGAATTCGACGTTGTCGACGTTGTTGCTCCAGCCGCCCTGGGCGACCTGGTACCACAGCGGGATCGCCGGGAGGTCCTCCAGGAGCTGCTCCTGGGCCTTGTTCATGGCCTCGTTGCCCTCCTCGACCGAGCTGGCGGCGAGTCCGTCGGTCAGCTGCTGGTCGAACTCGGGGTTGCTGTACCGCGCGTCGTTGGAGCCGGCGCCCGTGGCGTAGATGGGCCCGAGGAAGTTGTACAGCGACGGGTAGTCGGCCTGCCAGCCGGCACGCAGGGCACCCGTGAGGGTCTCCTCCGTGGCTTCGGTGCGGGCTTCCTTGAAGGTCGCGTACGGCTTGCCCGAGATCTCGATGCCGAGGTTGTTCTTGATGTTGTTCACCACGGCCTCGACCCACGTCTTGTGGTCGCCCTTGTCGGCGTTGTAGCCGATGGTCAGGGGCTCGGACTCGTCGTAGGGCTCGATCTTCTCGGCGTCGGCCCAGAGCTTCTTGGCCTCGTCCGGGTTGTACTCGAGGTTCTCACTGCCCGGCAGGTCCTCGCTGTAGCCGTCGAGGACGGGTGCGGTGAAGTCCTTGGCGGGCGTGCGCCCGTTGTTGAAGATGACCTCGGTGATCTCGTCACGGTTGATCGCCATCGAGAGCGCCTGGCGGCGGAGCTTCCCGGCCTCGCCCTCCCAGTTCGGGAGGTAGTACGGGATGGCGATGGTCTGGTTGCCCGCGTACGGCGATTCGATGGAGCGCTCACCGAGGTCGTTCTTGAAGTTCTTGATGTCGCTCGTCGGGATCGTCTTCAGGACGTCCAGGTTGTCCGAGATCAGGTCCTGGTAGGCCGTGGTGTCGTTCTGGTAGATCTTGAACGTCACGCCTGCGTTCTGCGCGGCCTGGGGACCCTCGTACTCCTCGTTGGGCACGAGTTCGATCTGCTGGTTGTGCTGCCAGGCACCCTCGGAGGCGAACTTGTAGGGGCCGTTGCCGATCGGGTTCTCGCCGAATGCGGCGGGATCCTCGAGGGCCGAGGCTGGCAGCGGGAAGAACGCGCTGTAGCCGAGGCGCAGCGGCCAGTCGGACTCCGGCTGCGACAGCTTGACGGTGAACGTCTGGTCGTCGACGACGGTGAGGCCGCTGAGGGTCTCCACGGTGGAGCCCTCGGCACTGGCTTCGTCGTAGCCTTCGATGCTCTCGAAGAAGTAGCTCGAGAGCTGGGCGTTCTTCGCGGCGGCACCGTAGTTCCAGGCGTCCACGAAGGAGCTCGCGGTGACGGGGTCACCGTTGGTGAAGGTCTTGCCTTCCTTGAGCGTGATCGTGTAGGTCTGGGCGTCCTCGGTCTCGATGGACTCGGCCATCTCGTTCTGGGGCTTGCCCTCGGCGTCGTAGCTGACCAGGCCCGCGAAGATGAGGTCGAGGATCGCTCCGCCGCCCACCTCGTTGGTGCTGGTGGGGATCAGCGGGTTCTGGGGCTCGGAGCCATCGACGACGATGACCGCGTCCGTGGTGCCGGTGTCCGTGTCGGTGCTGGACTCAGGGCTTCCGCCACCGCATGCGCTCAGCGACAGTGCAGCGATCGCCGCGACGCTGAGCATTTTGGAAGTACGCGTGTAACGCATTCCGCCTCCTAGTTATTTGGGTCTTTCCGGCGCTGATGATGCCGGATTCGTGGCCCTGCAGACAGCGAGAGCCAACTCACACCGGAAGATCATATGCCCGTTCCGTTGCTTCCCAGAACATCCTGTATACAAGCGCTCCCAGCGGACACTCAGGCGCCGGAGGTCGTCCCCCTGTTTCCGCAGGTGAGCGCACTCTGCATGCTCAGATCACGCTTTGATAACGAAGGCGGAGGGAGACACCCGAGCACTGTACAGGCGCACCGGCCGGGCCGGAGCGCGGCCGGTCCGACGGCGGCAGGGCGCGGTGCCCCGGGCCCGGGGTGCCCTCAGTCGGTGGAGGCGAGCAGCTTGGCCCGCAGCTCGCGGCGCTCCCGCTGCAGCGCCGGGTCCGGCAGCGGCACCGCCGCGAGCAGGCGCTGCGTGTACGGATCCCGTGGGCTGCGCAGGATCTGGTCGCGCGGTCCCTGCTCGACGATCCGCCCGCGCTTCATCACGCAGATGTAGTCCGCCAGCACGTCCACCACGGCGAGGTCGTGCGTGACGAACAGGCAGGCGAAGCCGAGATCGCGCTGCAGGTTCTGGAAGAGGTCCAGGACCTTCGCCTGCACCGACACGTCCAGCGCCGACGTCGGCTCGTCCGCCACCAGGAGCTTCGGCTTGAGGGACAGGGCGCGCGCGATGCCGACCCGCTGCTTCTGCCCGCCCGAGAGCTCGTGCGGGTACCGGTTGCGGTAGGAACGCGGGAGCTCGACCTGGTCGAGGAGCGTCTCGATGCGCCTCTGCAAACCGTTCCCCCTGGCCTCTCCCGCGAGGAACATCGGCTCGCCGATGCTCTCACCGATCGGGAGGCGGGGGTTGAGCGAGGAGGACGGGTCCTGGAACACCATGCCGACGTGGCGGCGCACCTCCACGAGTTCCCGCGAGCTGGGCCGCAATCCCGAGATGTCGGTGCCGACGACGCGGAGCGAGCCCTGCGCCACCGGCAGCAGCCCGACGGCGGCCCGCCCGATCGTGGTCTTCCCCGATCCCGACTCCCCCACGAGCCCGATGACCTGGCCCGGGTAGACGGTCAGGTCTGCTCCCTCGACGGCCCGGAACGCCGGGACGCGCCCCTGCCGGGGATACTCGATCGCCACGTCGATGAGCTCGAGGACGGGATCGTCCGCCCTGGCCGTCGCCCCCGTGTCGCCCTGGAGCTGCGCGAGGACGTCGCGTTCACGGCGCTCCAGGTCGTCGCGGTCCACGGTCTGCAGCTCGGTGTGGGTCGCAGCGGCGAGCGCCGCCGTGATGTCGACGTCGTCGTGCCCGTCCCCCTGCCCGAGGTGCGGCACGGCCGCCAGGAGCGCCCTGGTGTACTCGTGCTGCGGGTGGTTGAAGATCTGGTCCGCGGTGCCTGTCTCGACGATCCGGCCCTTCCGCATGACGGCGATGCGGTCCGCCAGGTCGGCCACCACGCCCATGTCGTGGGTGATCAGGACGATCGCGCTGTTCAGCTGGTTCCGCAGGTTCCGCATCAGGTCGAGGATCTCGGCCTGCACGGTGACGTCGAGCGCCGTCGTCGGCTCATCGGCGATCAGGAGCTTCGGATCACAGGACAGCGACTGCGCGATCATGGCGCGCTGCCGCTGGCCACCCGACAACTGGTGCGGGTAGGACCGGAAGGCCTTGTCCGGATCCGGCAGTTCGACCATCCGGAGCAGGTGCAGGGCGCGCTGCCGGGCCTCGTCCGGGGAGATCTCGTTGTGCAGGCGCAGCGTCTCGACGATCTGGAACCCCACGGTGTAGACGGGGTTGAGCGCGGTCATGGGCTCCTGGAAGATGACCGCGACGTCGTTGCCGCGGACCTCCCGCAGCCTCGCCGGGGACATCGACAGGACGGACTGCCCGTTGAGCAGCACCTCGCCCGTCACCCGACTGTTCGAGGGCAGCAGCCCCAGCAGCGCCATGGAGCTCGCACTCTTGCCCGAGCCGGATTCGCCGACGATCGCCAGCACCTCGCCGGCACGGACCTCGTAGCTCAGGTCGATGGCCGCCGGGACCCACCGCTTGTCCACCCCGAAGTCCACGCACAGATCCCGGACCTCCAGCACGGGCCCCCGGTGCCCGGCATCCTGCGGGTCCCCGTCGCCATGATCGCCGTGATCGCTGCCTCCCGTGCCGCCGATGACCTGGGTACTCATGAGGGGTCCTCCTTCGTGGCCGACGCGGCGCGGCTGCGCCGGCGCTCCTGTCGGGATGCGGGCGGGTGCGGTGCTGGGATCATGGACGCATGGAGAGTTCGAAGGTGGCCGGCGTCAGCGTCTTCAGGCCGCGTACCGGCGGCTGGTTCACGGGAGCCGCGGCCCTCGTCGCCGCCGGCGGACTGGTGTCCGTCGTCGCGACCGACGGCGTCGCCGGGCTGCTGCGGGCCTGGCCCCTCGTCGGCGTCGCCTACGGGGGCTGGTGGCTGTTCTGGTACCCGGCCGTCGTGGTCGCCGAGGACGCCGTCACCGTGCGCAACCCGCTGGCGACCATCAGCGTGCCCTGGTCCGCCCTGATCGACGTCGACACGAAATACGCCCTGAAGCTCGTCACGCCGTCCGGGGCCTTCACGGCCTGGGCCGCCCCCGCTCCCGGCGTGTGGGGGACGCATGCGGGGAAACCCGAGCACGTGACGAACCTGCCCTCCACGAGCTACGGCCCCGGCGGATCCATCCGTCCGGGAGACCTGAAGAACACCGACTCGGGGTACGCCGCCTACCTCGTGAGGTCGCGTTGGCAGGATCTCGTCGAGTCCGGCGCGGTGGACGTCGACTCCCCTGCCCGCGCCCATCGGTCCTGGAACGTGGCGTCGATCGCGGGCGCCGTCGTCCTGGTCGCGGGTGCCGTCGCCGCGGGGGCCGGCTCCTAGGTCCGGCCTCACGCTGCCGCGGGCTTCTCTGCGTCCTTCGCCCGGCCGGCGTTGAACTTCTTCTGCCGCGGGTCGAAGGCGTCGCGCAGGCCGTCGCCGATGAAGTTGATGCACAGGCAGATGAGGACGATGAACAGTCCGGGGAACCAGAACAGCCACGGGCGCGTCTGGAAGGCCTCCTGGTTCTGGCTGATGATCAGGCCCAGGGACACGTCGGGGGCCTTCACGCCGAAGCCGATGTAGCTCAGCGCGGTCTCGAGCAGGATGCCGGCGGACATCAGCAGCGTGGTGTTGACGATGATCACGCCCACGGCGTTGGGGAGGATGTGCTTGAAGATGATGCGGGCGTTGGAGGCGCCGGCGATCTTCGCCGCGTCCACGAACTCGCGCTCGCGCAGCGTGAGGAACTCACCCCGCACCAGCCGTGCGAGCCCGGTCCACGCGATCAGGCCCAGGAAGATGCCGAGCAGCCACACCTGCGCCCCGCTGCCCACGAGACGGTTGACGGACTCCCCCAGGGTCGCCGCGATGAGGACGAGCGGGATGATGATGATGATGTCCGTGAAGCGCATCAGCACGGCCTCGGTCCAGCCGCGGAAGTATCCGGCGCTCGCTCCGACCATGACGCCCACGACACAGGCGAGGGCCCCGATCAGGAACATGATGATGATCGAGTTCTGCGCCCCGCGCATCGTCATGGCGAAGTAGTCGCGGCCGATGGAGTCCTGGCCGAACGGGTGCTCGCCCCAGCTGGACGGGCCGGTGACCGTCGGGGCGCCGCCGTCCAGGAGCGGCACGAACTCGGTGTGGTTGTACTTCCACCAGCCGGGGATGCCCGCGAAACCCACGGAGGTGAACGCCAGGACGAAGATGACGGCGAAGACGATCAGGCTGATGATGGCCGCGGTGTTGTCGAAGAACTTCCTGCGGACGATCTGGCCCTGGGACATCCCCTGGGCCTCCGGCGGGGGCGGCACGGGTCCGGGAACGGTTCCCGCGCCGGGCAGGTCGGCGGGGGTCCGAGTGCTCATGCTTTCACCCTTACGCGAGGATCGAGGAACGAGTACGCGATGTCGGCCACCAGGTTGAAGACCAGCGCGAGGATGCCGGCCACCAGGAAGAAGCCCATGATCGGGTCGGGGTCGGTGCGTTGCAGTGCCTGGACGAACAGCTGTCCCATCCCGGAGAAGGCGAAGACCTGCTCCGTGATGATGGCCCCGCCGATGAGCGCGCCGATGTCGAAGGCCACGAGGGTGGCGAGCGGGATCAGGGCGTTGCGGAAGGCGTGCCGCATGACCACGGTGCGCTCGCTGAGCCCCTTCGCGCGGGCCGTCCGGATGAAGTCCATGTTCATGATCTCCAGCATCGACGCGCGGGAATAGCGGCTGTAGCTGGCGAGCGAGGCGAGCAGCAGGGCGATCGTCGGCAGCAGCAGGTGCGTGAACGTGTCGAGGCCGGTGATCCAGAAGGTCCCCTCGAGCCCCGGCGTCTCCGCGCCCACCGTGGCGATCGGACGGCCGCGGACCCGCGGATTGCCGACGTAGGCGGGCCAGGTGACCATGAAGCGGTCCACCACGATGAGGAGGCCCATGAGCAGGCCGGTCAGCGCGGCGGCCCGCATGCTCTGGCCGCGGTCGTAGCCGCCGAGCGCGTAGCCGACGCCGATGCCCACGAGGACGGTGAGGACCGCGAACGCGAGGATCATCCAGACGGTCGCAGCGTTCAGGATCGGGTTCACGACGTAGTAGGCGACGAGGCCGAGGGCGACCATGACGAGCGACGCGTAGAGGGCCCTGCGGTTCCGGAGGCCCGCCGTGAGGAGGACGATGCCGAACGCGATGCCCACCCCCGTGACGAGGATGACGATCGGTCCGAGCCCGGGATCGGAGAACCAGTCGGCGAGCTCGAGGACGGTGAGGAGTACCGCGGCGGCGGCTGCCCCGAGGACGAAGGCGACGGCCTTCCGTTTCCAGGAGGCGCCGGCGAACAGTGCCCAGATGAGTCCGCTCGCGATGGCGACGACGACGATGGTCGACCCCGGGATCTGTGGGTCGGCGAGGAAGTTGTTGAAGCCGATGGCACCGAATTCCTTGAGCAGGACGGCGAGCCAGAAGATCGGGAGCGAGAAGAACAGGAACGACATGAAGGTCACGCCGTAGTCCAGGCCGCTGTACTGGCGGAGGGCGGTGATGATGCCGAGCGAGATGCCGATGATGATGGCGAGCACGGTGGCGGTGGTGACGAGCGTGATCGTGTTGCCCATGGCGCGGAGGAGGGAGGTCGTGACCGCCTCACCCTGGATGCTCGAGCCGAGGTCGCAGGTCGCGGCGAACGGTACGAGGCACTTGGCCGCCCCCGCGAGCCAGCCGAAGTAGCGCAGCGGCGCGGGCGTGTTGAGGTCGAGCAGCTCGGTGCGGGCCTGGATCAGCTGCTCCCGGTTCGGCGCGTTGCTGGCCCTGAGGTCCTCGAGCGGATCGCCCGAGAGGGCGGTGAGCTGGTACACCACGAAGGACGCGCCGAACAGGATGAGCACGGCCGTCACCAGACGGCGGACGATGTAGGTCACCATGGGTCTTCCAGCCTCGAGGTCGGGTCCGCGCGGGGGAAGGCGCCGGGACTCGTCCCCGACGCCTTCCCCTCAGGGGCATGCTTGATCCGGTGCGGTATGCGGCGGGACCTACTGCGCGATCTGCCAGTCCCAGAAGTTCCACCAGACACCGGTCAGGTTCGGCATGTACTCGACGCCGCTGACGTTGTCGCTGTGCGCGTTCATGCCCGGCACCTGGTACAGGGGCAGTCCGTACTTGGAGTCCCAGATCAGCTTGTCGATCTGGACCTGCAGATCGTTCTGTGCGTCCGGGTCGGTCTCGACGACGAGCTCCTCCATGAGCTCGTCGGCCTCTGAGCTCGAGAACCCGTTGAAGTTGGACCCGTTGCCGCTCTTGAAGATCTGCGGCACGTTGGACACGCCGACACCCGAACTGATCCAGCCGAAGACGGCTGCATCATAGGTTCCGTTGCCGAGGGCCGCACTCCAGTCGGAGGCGCCGAGGCCGCCGTCGACGACCTTGAACCCGGCCTGCGAGGCGGACTCGGCGATCAGGGTGTAGGAGTTGAGGCGGTTCGGGTTGTCCCGGTTGTACATGATCCGGACCTCGGGGGTCGCTCCGTCGAGCAGCTCCTTGGCGCCTTCGATGTCGACCTCGGCGTAGGCCTCAGAGCCGTTGTTGGCGGCGGACTCCTCGTAGGGCTCCTGGTCCTGCAGGAAGAGCTGCGAGTCGACCGGCTCGGCGTCCGGATTGAGTTTCTTGATGATGGAGTCCACCAGCTGCTGGCGCGGCACCGTCTTCATGAAGGCCTCGCGGACGCTCTCCTCGGCGAACACGCCACTGAAGTTGAGGTCGAGGTGGTCGTAGGACAACTCGTTCCCGCGCACGACGGTAACGCCCTCGAGTGCTTCGAGCTGCTCGGCCGTGTCCGCCGAGGCCTGTGGCGCGATGATGTCGACTTCGCCGTTCTGCAGGGCCTGCACCTGGGCGGGAGCCTCGCCGATGTAGCGGACGGTGATCTCGTCCACCTTGGGCATCGGACCCCAGTCGTAGTCCGGGTTGCGCGTCAGCGTCATGGACTGGTCCGGGGTGACGGCCGAGGCGATGAACGGACCGTTGGACAGGAAGAGCGTGGGATCGTCCGGGAGGGACTTGGTGTCGAAGCCGGTGTTCCAGAAGTCCGCGACCGCTTTCAGCTCGGGACGCTCGACGGGATTCTCGGGGTCGCCCGCCGGTTCGGTCCGGATAAGCTCGATGAGCGCGTCCTCGTCCGTGAGGCCGCCCTTATCGGCGAGGACGTGGGCCGGCGTGTCGAGCCCTCCTTCGTTCATGAGGCCGAACGCGACCTGGTAATCGGCGAAGGGCACCGAGTAGTTCAGGGTGATCGAGCGCCCGTCGTCGCCGATCTCCGGGAGTTCGGTCAGCGCGAGGCCGGTGGTGTCACCCGCGTAGTCGAAGTAGGTGGTGCCGGAGGTGACCTCGCCGGCGTCGTCGGTCACGGCGTCGTTGAAGTAGCCGGACTCGATCGCCCACTGCAGCAGCAGGTCGCCACCGTCCACCGGTTCGCCGTCGGACCAGTTGACGCCCTCGTTGACCGTGTACCTGACGCTCAGCGGGTCCTCGGAGAGGACCTCCATCGAGCCGAAGTCCTCGTTCTCGACGACCTCGAGGTCGTTGTCGATGTAGTTGAAGCCGGAGTGGGTCGAGTACGCGATCACGCCGTTGATGTCCACGTTGCCCTCGGAGCTGCTCGCATTGAACGAGCTGAAGGCATTCACCTCGGCGATACGGATGTTCCCGCCCGTCCCCTCGCCCTCGGCCGTCTCCTCGGGCGTCTCGGTTCCCGTGTTCGCAGCGCAGGCGCTCAGCGCGAGCAGTGCCACTGCAGCCACCCCCATGGCCCTGGAAGTACGTCTCGAACGCATACCGCCTCCTGTTTCATAGTGTGGTCACGGCTCGACGCAGGGTTGCGGATCAGCCGACACGCGCCCCCAGGAGGTGACGCGACTCACGTGACCAGAAGCCTAGGGGCACTTGCTCACCGGCAGGTATCGGCCGGAGGAGCCATGGGCGGGTTGTTATCGAGCTGCAACCGAAGCGCAGGCGGCGGCGTCGGGCCATGCCGGTCGGGTCACCACAGGCGCGCATCCCCCTCACCGGGTGGGCCCCCGCGCCGGGTGGCCGGACCCGCGGCGGCGTTCCCCCGCACCTGCACCGATGCCACGGCTACGCACGCGACGCCGCCCGGCACGGGTCGCTTGATCGTTCGCTCGGCCCGATGATTTGCTTGGACGACCCGGAGCGGCAGCAGGACGGCCTCCCGGGTGGCGCGCCGGACGGGCGCGCGGGGTCCGAGGCGGACGGAGGTGGGCATGGCCTGGCTGTTCGTCGACAAGCATGCGGCGGTCTGGGACGACGACGCCAACGTCCAGGCCGCGATCGGCGCCCTGAAGGCGCGCCTCGACCAGCACCCCGAGGTCCACCTGTCGATCCAGAGCAAGGGGCTCAAGGGGCCGGTCTTCGTCATCACCAGGGACACCGTGCTCAGCTCCCCCGAGCTGAGCAACCGCTTCAACGCGGACCTGTTCGCGGAGCTCACGACGCCGACGGCCCGGAACAGCCCGACCGTCCACTGGTTCTCCGACGGACGGGGCTTCGTGTCGGAGACGAACAGCCGCATGTGGTGAGCGACCCTCCGCAGGATCAGACGTTGAAGCGGAACTCCACCACGTCGCCGTCGGTCATGACGTATTCCTTGCCCTCGATGCGGACCTTGCCGCGGGACTTGGCCTCGCTCATCGAGCCGGCGTCGATGAGGTCCCCGAAGTGGACCACCTCAGCCTTGATGAAGCCGCGCTGGAAGTCGGAGTGGATGACGCCGGCGGCCTCGGGCGCTGTCGCGCCCTTCCTGATGGTCCAGGCCCGGCTCTCCTTCGGACCCGCCGTGAGGTAGGTCTGCAGGCCGAGCGTGTGGAAGCCGACGCGCGCGAGCTGGTCGAGGCCCGACTCGTCCTGGCCGTTCATCTCGAGCATCTCGCGGGCCTCGGCCTCGTCGAGTTCCACGAGGTCCGCCTCGAGCTTGGCGTCGAGGAAGATGGCGTCGGCGGGGGCCACGAGCTGCCGCAGTTCCTCCTGCCGCTCGGGGCTCCCGAGGACGGCGTCGTCGACGTTGAAGACGTAGATGAACGGCTTCGCCGTCAGCAGGCTGAGCTCGCGGAGGTGCTCCATCTCGAGCTTGTCGCTCGTGACGGACGAGAAGATGGTGTCGCCGCGTTCGAGGACGGACTGCGCCGCCTGCATGGCGGTGAGCTGCGCGGCCTCGCGCTTCTTGATCTTCACTTCCTTCTCGACGCGCGGGATGGCCTTCTCGAGCGTCTGGAGGTCGGCGAGGATCAGCTCCGTGTTGATGGTCTCCATGTCGGAGCGCGGGTCGACCTTGCCGTCGACGTGGATGACGTCGGGGTCGTCGAACACACGGATGACCTGGGCGATCGCCTCCGCCTCCCGGATGTTGGCGAGGAACTGGTTGCCGAGCCCCTCACCCTCCGAGGCGCCCTTCACGATCCCCGCGATGTCCACGAAGGAGACGGTCGCCGGCAGGATCTGCTTCGACCCGAAGACCTCGGCGAGCTGCGCCAGGCGCGGGTCGGGCAGGCTGACGACGCCGACATTCGGCTCGATGGTCGCGAACGGGTAGTTCGCCGCCAGGACGTTGTTGCGCGTCAGCGCGTTGAAGAGTGTTGATTTGCCGACGTTGGGCAGTCCGACGATGCCGATAGTAAGAGCCACGGGAGACGAGTCTACCGGGCGTCGGCACGCCGTCCGGCGGCGTCGTGCCTGATTGTCGGAGGTTCCTGCGACAGTGTGGGCATGAGTACAACCGCCGTCCTCCTCGTCCTCCTCGCCTTCCTCCTCGGCTGCGCCGTCGGCGCCTTCCTCGTGTACCGCGCGCTGCGGCCGCGTGCCGACGGGCTGCGCAGCGAGCTCGACGACGCCACGGCGCGCCTCGGCAGCACGACGACGGAGCTCGCCGCGGCCGCCGCCCAGCGCGATCTCCTGCAGCAGCACAACCGCGAGCTGACCGGGAAGACCTCCACCGACAACGACGTCCTGCGCGCCCTCGCTCCCGTCGCGGAGAAGCTGACGCAGGTCCAGCGCCAGGTGGGCCTGCTCGAGCGGGACCGCGTGGAGCAGTACGGGCAGCTCGCGCGGCAGCTCGAGGAGTCACGCGAGGCGGACGCACTGCTGCTGGCGACCACCTCCTCCCTGGCGGGCGCCCTGCGCAGCAACAGCGCGCGCGGCCAGTGGGGCGAGGTGCAGCTGAGGCGTGTCGTGGAGGCCGCGGGCATGCTGTCGCGCGTCGACTTCCTCGAGCAGGTCTCCTTCGCGGGCGTGGAGGACGGCGAGCGGGCGCGGCCCGACATGGTGGTGCAGCTCCCGGGCGACAAGCAGCTCGTCATCGACGCCAAGGTGCCGCTGAGTGCCTTCCTCGCGGCGCAGGAGCTGGCGGGTGCCTCGGACGAACGCGGTGACGCCGATGCAGGTGTGCGTCGCAGCGAGCTGCTGAGGCAGCACTCGAAGGCGCTGCGGGCGCACGTGGACGCCCTCGCGCGGAAGAAGTACTGGGAGGGCGCCAGCAACTCACCGGAACTCGTCATCTGTTTCATCCCGGTCGAGTCCGTGCTCTCGGAGGCACTGCGTGCCGATCCCGAACTGCTCGACTACGCCTTCTCGCGCAATGTCGCCCTCGCCTCCCCCGTGTCGCTGCTCGGGATCCTCAAGGGTGCGGCGTTCAGCTGGCGGCAGGCCGTGCTCACCGACAACGCCCGGGAGCTGTTCGACCTGTCCAAGCAGCTGTACGAGCGCCTCGGCACCATGGGGGGCCACGTGACACGCCTCGGGGCGTCCCTCAAGACGTCGGTGGAACGCTACAACTCCTTCGTCGGGGCGCTCGAGTCGAGGGTGCTCCCGACGGCCCGGCGCATCGGCGCGTTCGACTCGGCCTCCCTCGACGCCGTCGAGGCGGCGGTGGAGGGCACGGGCGATGCTCCGGAGGGTGCGCGGGGCGCGGACGTCAGCCTCCTCGGCACGGCACGCGCGCAGCGCGCGGGCAGCGCCGGAGCGTCCGACCGGGCAGCAGCGACGATCGACGCGACACCCCGCTCCCTGACCGCCCACGAACTCCTGGAGGAGTCGGCCGGCTGACGGCCCCCATCGCCTCGCCGGCGCGTTCCCTCTGACAGGAATCCGGTCCGGCGCGACGACGGCGGCCCTTCCGGAGGAGGGCCGCCGTCGTATCGCGGCGCGCGGTACGCTGCCGGGTCAGTTGAGGGAGGAGCGGTCCTGCCGCTGACCCCGACCGCCGATCGCCGGGGTGGAATCGCCCATCGCCTTCAGCGCGGCGCGGATCTCCTTGGGCAGGGAGAAGATGATGTCCTCCTGCGCCGTCACGACCTCCTCGACCTCGCCGTACCCGTACTCGGCGAGGAGCCGCAGCACGTCCTGCACGAGGTTCTCCGGCACCGAGGCACCCGAGGAGATACCGACGGTCGTCACGCCCTCGAACCAGGACTCGTCCACCTCGTTGGCGAAGTCCACGCGGTACGCCGCCTTCGCGCCGTACTCGAGCGCGACCTCGACCAGGCGCACCGAGTTCGAGGAGTTCGCGGAGCCGACCACGACGACGAGGTCGGTCCGGGGCGCGATCTTCTTGATCGCGGCCTGGCGGTTTGACGTGGCATAGCAGATGTCGTCGCTGGGCGGGTCCTGCAGCGTGGGGAAGCGTTCCTTGAGCAGGTTGACGGTCAGCATGGTCTCGTCGACGCTCAGGGTGGTCTGGGAGAGCCAGATGAGCCGCTCGGGGTCCCGCACCTGCACCTTGTCGACGTCTTCCGGTCCATTGACGATCTGGATGTGGTCGGGGGCCTCTCCGGCGGTGCCCTCCACCTCCTCGTGGCCCTCGTGGCCGATCAGGAGGATGTCGAAGTCGTCCCGGGCGAAACGCTGGGCCTCGCGGTGCACCTTGGTGACGAGCGGGCACGTGGCGTCGATGGTGCGCAGGCCGCGGTCCTCGGCGGACTGCACGACGGCGGGTGAGACACCATGGGCGGAGAAGACGACGAGGGCGCCTTCGGGGACCTCGTCGGTCTCGTCGACGAAGATGGCACCCTTGGCCTCGAGCGTGGACACGACGTGCAGGTTGTGCACGATCTGCTTGCGGACGTACACGGGCGGACCGTAGTGCTCGAGTGCCTTCTCGACGGCGATGACGGCGCGGTCCACGCCGGCGCAGTAACCGCGCGGTGCGGCGAGCAGCACCTTCTTCTCCCCCGCCACCGGCGCGGCGGCGAGCACGTCCTCGGGAGAGCGACGCCTGCGCGGGATGGTGGGCATGGGGACCTGAACGGTGGTACTGGTCATGATCCGATTCTAGCGGCTCGGTCCTCCCCCGCCGGCGGATCGCGCGCCGCTCCGCTGTGAGCTAGGCCCTACGTCGCCGCCTCGGGGCGAGCCGCCAGACGACGCCGAGAACGAGCGCGATGACCCCTCCGACGATCACCGGCATGCTGGATCCCGCGATGTCCGCCCCGGCCCGCCCGGCGAGACCCCCGAGGAAGACGTCGGCGATCGCGGTCGTCCCGGGAGCACCGGCGACGGCTGCCGGCACCCACTCCCCCGCCAGCAGCCCGAGCACGCCGATCCCGACCACGCCGATCCCCAGGAGTGCGAGGGTGGTGCCGCGGCGTCGTGCGACGACGATCGCCAGCAGGCCCAGCACCAGCGCACCCGCGAGATACAGCCGCCACCCCTGGACGGCATCGGCGACACCACTGAGCATCCCGCCTCGTTCGAGGACCCCGACGTCGATCGTCGTGTCGTCGGGCACGGGCACGTCGACGCCCAGCCGTCCTCCGACGTCGTCCGCGAGAAGCCGAGCGACCGGCCCGAGGTCGAGGGTCAGGACGGCCGGTGCCTCCTCCCCGGGACCCGGCGCCTGGGCGAAGGTGAAGGCATGGGACAGGCGCAGCGTCTCCGTCCAGGCGGCCGGGTAGCCGGACGACCCGGTCACGGCCCCCGCAGCATCCTCGATCACCGGTCCGATGAAGGACTGGAGCTGCTCGGGCAGCCCGCTGGTCGCCGTGACCTCCTGCGCCAGCGACTCCGTGAGCGTCGCCTGGAAGTCGGGGTCGTCCCCGAGGGGAGCGGCGAGCGCGATGAACCCGGTCTCCTCGACGAGGTTCTCGTCGAGCCAGGCGGACAGCAGCCCTCCGGCCGTGACGACGAGCGCGAGGAGGGCCAGGAGGGCAGAGACGAGGGTCCGCATGGAATCCTTAGGGAGAGGTCTAGTGCTCGATTATGCCCGTCCGCGTCGTGCCCGGGCGCAGCGGCCCGTCGGCCGGACCCCGCCCAGCATGCACATGGCGGGGCGATGGGACCCGCTGTGGGTCGGGGGTGGTAGAGATGGACAGTGTATTTTCGCGGAGCAGGACCGGGAGCACCGAGCTCCCCGAGGACAGGACAGCCATGACGAGCGAGGAACTGCGTGCGCCGACGGCGGGTGCCCCCGCTCCGGCCCGGCGGACGTCGACCGTCCCGACGACGGCGGCCGAGACCTCGCCGGATGCGCCGTGGCCCCTGCACCTGCTGTCCGAGAAACTCAAGGCGCACATCGAGCGCGCCCCTGCCGCGTGGGTCGAGGGACAGGTCATCGAGCTGAACCGCCGTGCGAGCATGTGCTACATCACCCTGCGCGACGTCGACACGGAGGTGTCGCTGTCCCTCTCGGTCTACGGCTCGGTGATGGACCGGTTGTCCTCTCCCCTGGACCGGGGTTCACGCGTGGTCGCGCGGCTCAGACCGGACTTTTGGGTCAAGACCGGGCGGCTGTCGATGCAGACCATCGACATCCGGCCCGTGGGTATCGGCGATCTCCTCGCCCGCATCGAACGCCTGCGGCAGGCGCTGGCCGCGGAGGGACTGTTCGCGGCGGCCCGCAAGAAGCCGCTGCCGCTGCTCCCCCACCGGATCGGGCTCATCACAGGGCGGAACTCGGACGCCATGAAGGACGTCATGCGCAACGCGGCGCTGCGGTGGCCCGCCGTGGAGTTCGAGGTGCGCGAGGTGGCCGTGCAGGGGGTGAGCAGCGTCGCCCAGGTCTCCGCGGCGCTGGCCGAGCTGGACGCCCATCCGCAGGTCGACGTCATCATCATCGCGCGCGGCGGCGGCGCGCTCGAGGACCTCCTGCCGTTCAGCGACGAATCGCTGGTCAGGGCCGTCGCGATGGCCACGACCCCCGTCGTCAGCGCCATCGGACACGAGGCCGACCGCCCGCTGCTCGACGAGGTGGCCGATCTCCGAGCCTCGACGCCCACCGACGCGGCGAAACGCGTGGTCCCGGACGTGTCGGAGGAGCTCGGGCGCATCCGGCAGGCGCGGGCCGCGCTCGAACGGTCCATCCGGGTCCTCGTCCACCGCGAGAGCGAGGGCCTCGCGAACCTGCGCTCCCGGCCTTCCCTCGCCAAGCCCGAGGGCATGATCGACGTCCGCGAGGCCGACCTCGAGCGGCTCCGTTCGCGTGCGCTGCGATCCGTCTCCGCCTCGGTGGAGCGCGACGCCGACGCGATCCACCATCTGCGGGAACGGGTGCGCTCCCTGTCGCCGCAGAAGACGCTCGACCGCGGCTACGCGGTCGTGCAGCGGTCCGACGGGCAGGTCGTCCGGCACCCGGACGACGTCGGGACCGGGGACGCCCTGAGGATCCGGGTCGCCGGAGGGCAGATCGCGGCGGTGGCCCAGGCGCCGTCGGGCGGACCGTCGTGAGCGGCGACGCCGCCGGGCCGTCCGGCTCGGACACCTCGCCGCCCACCGCCGGCGTGCCCCCTTCGACCAGCCGAACGACGATCCGGGTACCGGGTACCCGCCAGACGAGGAAGACACCATGACGGAGAACAGCAGCCAGGAACCGCAGCGGGCAGACATCGATGCGCTGTCCTACGAGCAGGCGCGGGAGGAGCTCGTCGCCGTCGTGTCGCGCCTCGAGGCCGGAGGGGTGAGCCTCGAGGAGTCCCTGGCCCTGTGGGAGCGTGGCGAAGCCCTGGCGGACCGCTGCGAGGCATGGCTCGAGGGCGCGAAGGTGCGGCTGGCCGCGGCGCGGGACAAGGCCGAGGGCCAGTAGCCCCCGGCACGCGCTCGCCGCCCGGCCGAGCGGAGGCACCCGCAGCCCGTTACCTCCGGGCGGGGAGCTCCTGCAGGGCCCACGCGTTGCCGTCGGGGTCCGCGAAGTACACGAACCTGCCCCATGGCTGCTCGTCGACCTCCGTCGCCTCCACGCCGCGCCCGACCAGCTCGGACCGGGCCTGCGCGGCATCCGCCACGACCACCTGGATGCCGTGCAGCGAGCCGGGCACCATGTCGCTGATGCCCTGGCCGAACGCGATCGAGCAGGCGGATCCGGGTGGGGTGAGCTGGACGAACCGGATGTCCTCGCTCACCCGCGTGTCGTGGTCGAGCGCGAAGCCCGCCTGGTCGCGGTAGAACGCGATGGAGCGGTCCACGTCGCTGACGGGCACGCCGATGAGTTCGATCTTCCAGTCCATGATGGCCTCCGTGGGAGTGGTGGAGCCTCAAGACTAGGAGGAGATGCGGTCAGGAACCGTCCGCGGGGGCCGGCCGGTTCAGGTGGCGGCGAGGCGCCGCTTCTCGGCCTCGACGTCGAACGTGGCCCGCGGCCAGCTCAGCTGCATGTCCTCGAGGGTGGAGGTGAGCAGGTGCTGGACGGCGAGCCGCGCGTACCACTTGCGGTCGGCGGGCACCACGTACCAGGGGGCGTCCGGCGTGCTCGTCCGTTCGATGGCCACCTGGTAGGCCTGCTGGTACTGGTCCCAGTAGGCGCGCTCGTCGACGTCGCCCGGGTTGTACTTCCAGTGCTTGTCCTTGCGCTCGAGGCGCTCGGTCAGCCGCACCTTCTGCTCGTCCTTGCCGATGTGGAGCATCACCTTGAGCACGCGGGTCCCGGCGGCGACGATGCCGGCCTCGAACTCCTGGATCGCCGCGTACCGCTGCTCGACCCGGGCCGCCGGTGACAGTCCGCGCACCCGGTGGACGAGGACGTCCTCGTAATGGGAACGGTCGAACACCCCGATCAGGCCGGCCCCCGGCAGCTGCGGTCGGATGCGCCAGAGGAAGTCGTGCTGCTGCTCCTCGTCGGTGGGCGCCTTGAACGCATGGTGCTGCACTCCCTGCGGGTCCACCAGCCCCATGACGTGACGGACGATCCCGCCCTTGCCCGAGGTGTCCATCCCCTGCAGGACGAGCAGCACGGCGATCTCGCTCCCGGCCCGGCTCTCGGCGAACAGCTTCTCCTGCAGGGACGACAGCGCGTCGGCACCCTCGGCGAGGGCCACCTTGCCCTCCTCCTTCCCGCCGGTGAATCCCGGGGTGGAATGCGGATCCACCGATGCGAGCGAGAAGTCGGGCCCCGCCAGGAGGAGGCGACGCATCTCGGGCGTGCTGTCGGTGGTCGCTGCCATGGGTCCTCCTGCTGGTCGGGGCGTGGCGGGCTGCTCAGGGCTTGTAGGTGGAGAGGAAGTCGGCGAGCCGTCCGATGGCGTCCTCGATGACCTCGACGCTCGGCAGGGTGACCATCCGGAAGTGGTCGGTATGGACCCAGTTGAAGGCGCTGCCGTGCGAGATGAGGATCTTCTGCTGCTTGAGGAGGTCCAGGGCGAACTTCTCGTCGTCCTTGATGGGGTAGACCTCGGGGTCGAGCTTCGGGAAGAGGTACAGGGCGCCCTGCGCCACCTCGCAGCTCACGCCGTCGATGGCGTTCAGCATCGAGGCGGCCTTGTCGCGCTGCTGCCGCAGGCGCCCGCCGGGCAGGATGAGGTCGTTGATGCTCTGGTGCCCGCCGAGGGCCGTCTGGATGGCGTGCTGGGCGGGGACGTTGGCGCACAGGCGCATGTTGGCGAGGAGGTTGATGCCCTCGATGTAGTTCGCGGCATCGCGCTTCGGGCCGGAGATGGCCATCCAGCCGCTGCGGAACCCCGCGATCCGGTACGCCTTCGACAGCCCGCTGAAGGTCAGGCAGAGGACGTCGTCGCCCGTGACGGAGGCCGCGTTGATGTGCACGGCGTCGTCGTAGAGGATCTTCTCGTAGATCTCGTCGGCGAAGATGATCAGCCCGTGCTCGCGGGCCATCCGCACGATGGCCTCGAGGACCGGGCGCGGGTACACCGACCCCGTGGGGTTGTTCGGGTTGATGAGGACGATGCCCTTGGTGTTCGGGGTGATCTTCGAGGCCATGTCCTCGAGGTCGGGCCACCAGTGGTTCTCCTCGTCGCACAGGTAGTGCACCGGGGTGCCGCCGGCGAGGGCCACGGAGGCCGTCCACAGCGGGTAGTCGGGCGTGGGGATGAGGATCTCGTCGCCGGTGTTGAGCAGGGCCTGCATGGAGAGGGTGATGAGCTCGCTCACACCGTTGCCGAGGTAGACGTCGTCGACGTCGATCGAGGTGATGCCGCGGCTCTGGTAGTACTGCACGACGGCGGTGCGCGCCGAGAAGATACCGCGGGAGTCGCTGTAGCCCTGCGACTTGGGCAGGTTGCGGATCATGTCCACGAGGATCGCGTCGGGCGCCTCGAAGCCGAAGGGCGCCGGGTTGCCGATGTTGAGCTTGAGGATCCGGTGGCCCTGGGCCTCCATGGTCATGGCGTGTTCGAGCAGCGGCCCCCTGATGTCGTAGAGGACGTTCCGAAGCTTTTCCGACTGCGCGTAGGTGGCCATTGGATCAGAATGCCACAGCAGGGGCCCGGGACGCGGCAGCATGACGCCGCGCCCCGGACCCCTGCAGGAAGCGGCCGGGAAGCGAGGTGTCAGCCCGCGAGACCCTTGTCCGCCAGCCAGTCGGCCGCCGCGTCCGCCGGGTTCCGCTTCTCGGAGCCGCTGACCTCGCGGTTCAGCGAGAGGAGGTCCTCGGTGGTCAGCTGGGCCGACACCTCGTTGAGGGCCTCCTGCGCCTGCGAGCCGACGGTGTCCGTGTTGACGAGCGGGAGCACCTGCTGCGCGATGAAGTTGTTCTCGGGGTCCTCGAGGACCACGAGGTCGTTGTCCTCGATGGACGGCGTCGTCGTGTAGATGTCCGCCGCCTGCACGTCGTCGTTCAGCAGCGCCTGCAGGGTGATGTCCCCGCCGCCGTCGTTGATCGCCTCGAAGCCGCCGGGCTCGCAGCCGTACTTGTCCTTGAGGCCGGGCAGTCCGTACGCGCGCTCCTGGAAGGTGCTCGGGGCGCCGATGGTGATCTCCCCGCAGACCTCCGCCAGATCGGCGATGGACTCGAGGCTGTACTTCTCGGCGGTCGCCGCGGTGACGACGAGCGCGTCCTTGTCCTCGGCCTTGGAGGGCTCGAGCACGCCGAGCTCCACGTCGGGCGACTTGGCGGCGAGCGCGTCGGGCAGGGCCTTCAGGATCTCATCGGCGGACGCGGCGGTCGCGGCGGGATCCGCGAACAGCAGGAGGTTGCCGCCGTATTCGGGCAGGATGTCGATCGACCCGTCCTCGAGGGCCGAGTAGTAGATCTCGCGTGACCCGATGTTGGGCTTGGTCGTCGCCTCGACGCCGGCGGCGTTGAGCGCCCCGGCGTAGATCTCGGCGATGATCTGGCTCTCGGGGAAGTCCGCCGAACCGACGACGACGGAGCCGCCCTCGGAGCCGCCGGTGCTCTCGGCTTCCTGCGGGTCGCTGGTGGCACCGCAGGCGGTCAGCGCCAGCGCGGCCGTCAGGCCGCCGGCCAGTCCTCTCAAAGCGCGCCGGGTGGCGCGTTGCGCTGACAGGTTCTTCATGGTGTTCCTCCTTGTGCTCCGGCGACGGCCTTCTGCCGGCCGGAATCTCTGGTTTTCACTGTGCCGGAGACCCGTAGGCCCGGGGGAATGGCGAGTCTCTGCAGGAGACCCAGCAGCAGATCGACGGCGATCGCGAGGACTGTGATGACGACGGCGCCGCCGAAGAGGCGGCCGTAGTCGGCGAGCTGCGTCCCCTCGACGAGGAACACCCCGAGCCCGCCCAGGTTGATGAAGGCGACGACGGCCGCGGTGGCGATGACCTGCAGGACCGCGGCCCGTACTCCGCCGAGGACGACCTGCAGCCCGTTGGGCACCTCGACGCGGAAGAGGATCTGCAGCTCGCTCATGCCCATGCTGCGCGCGGCGTCCACCACGGCACGGTCCACCGATGCGAGACCGGCGTAGATGCCGCTCAGCAGCGGGGGGACGGCGAGGAGGACGAGCGCCCAGATGGGCGGCATCAGCCCGAGCCCGGCGAGCAGCGTGAACAGGAACACCATGCCGAGCGTGGGGAGCGCCCGGAGGATCCCGATACCGGAGACGATGACGACGCGGCCCCGCCCGGTGTGACCGACGTAGAGGCCGATCGGCACGGCGATCGCGAGGGCGATCACCATGGTCAGCCCCGTGAACCCGAGGTGCTCGACGACGCGCGTGGGGATGCCGCGCTCACCCTCCCAGTTGGCGGGCGCGGTCAGCCACTCCCACATCTGCACGAAGAGGTTGTTGCTCGTGTAGTCCATCAGGCGCCCGCCACCTTCGCCTCGAGGGCGACGGCCTCGTCGGCCGGCCCGCCGCCGGCTCCCCGGTGTCCGCCGGACCGGCCGCGGGCGCTCCGCGCCCAGGGGGTGAGCAGCCGCTCGAGGAGCACGAGGGCGAGGTCCAGCACGAGGGCCAGCAGGAGGATGATGACGATGCCCACGGCGATCTCGGTCGGGAACGACCGGAACAGTCCGTCCGTGAACAGCGTCCCGAGGCTCGGCACCCCGATGAGCGCGCCGACGCTGACGAGCGAGATGTTGGTGACCGACACGACGCGCAGGCCTGCGAACAGCACCGGCAGGGACAGCGGGAGGTCCACCGTGAGGAACCGGCGCAGGGGCGTGTACCCCATGGCGACCGCGGCCTGGCGTACGCCGTCGTCGATCGAGTCCAGGGCGTCGAGCGTGGACCGGACGAGGAGGGAGAAGGCGTAGACGGACAGCGCCACGATCACGTTGACGGGGTCGATCACCCTGGTCCCGAGGATCACCGGGAGGAAGACGAACATGGCCAGCGACGGGATGGTGTAGAGGATCGAGGAACCGGTCAGCAGCACCGACCCGAGAACCGGGTTGAGCCGGGCGAGCTGGGCCATCGGCACGGCCGCGAGCACGCCGAGGAGCAGCGGGACGATCGCCTGGAACAGGTGGAGCCGCGTGTGCAGCCAGATGAAGTCGAGATTGGAGAGGAACCAGTCCACGGTCAGACCGCCGTGTCGTGCTGGGCGCGGCCCCGGTCGAGCCGGGCGGCCTCGATGAGTTCGAAGACCTCGGCGGCCCGCACCACGCCGACGGCACGTCCGTCGTCGTCGACCGTCACGCCGAGGCCCGAGGGCGAGGACAGGGCGGCGTCGAGCGCGCGGCGCAGCGAGTCGCCCCGCGTGTAGAGGGACCCGCCGGGCACGGCGTCCGCCTGCCGCGTGATGCCTGCACGCGTGGCCTGCGGGATCCAGCCGTGCGGGCGACCCTCCTCGTCGACGAGGAGGGTCCACGGGGAGCGCACCGGGACGGTCGGGTCCGCGAGGCGCTCCGGGTCGATGGTCTCGACGGGATGGATGGCGACGCCGTCGCCCTCCTGGAAGGAGAGGTGCCGGAAGCCGCGGTCGCGTCCCACGAAACCGGCGACGAAGTCGTCCACGGGAGCGCGCAGGATCTCCTCGGGGGCGGCGAACTGCGCGAGGCGCCCGCCGACGGCGAACACCGCCACCTTGTCCCCGAGGATGGTGGCCTCGTCGATGTCGTGCGTGACGAAGACGATGGTCTTCGCGAGATCACGCTGCAGGCGCAGCAGCTCCTCCTGCAGTTCGGCGCGGACCACCGGGTCCACCGCGCTGAACGGCTCGTCCATCAGGAGCACGGGCGGGTCCGCCGCGAGGGCCCGGGCCACGCCGACGCGCTGCTGCTGTCCGCCCGAGAGCTGCACGGGGTACCGGCGGCCGAGGTCGGGGGCGAGCCCGACGACGTCGAGCAGTTCCCGCGCACGCCGGCGGGCCTCGGCCTTCCCGACCCCGTTGAGGCGGGGGACGGTCGCGATGTTGTCGAGGACGGTCCGGTGCGGGAGGAGCCCGGAGGACTGCATGACGTAGCCCATGGAGCGACGCAGCTCCGCCGCCTTCTGCCGGCCGATGTCCTGTCCGTCGAGGAGGATCTGCCCGGAGGTGGGTTCCACCATGCGGTTGATCATGCGCAGGGAGGTGGTCTTGCCGCAGCCGGAGGGGCCCACGAAGACGGTGATCCTCCCGCGGTCGATCTCCATCGAGAGGTCGTCGACGGCGGGGCGTCCGCCGTCGTAGGTCTTGGTGACGTTGCGGAACTCGATCATGGGGCGGCTGGAGGCCTGCTCGGCGGGTGTCATGGCAGCTGTGCCTTTCCTGGCAGGAGCTTCTCGGCCGGGCTGCGCCCGCGGGCCGCACGAATGCGGGTCCGGCTTGCCGTCTGTGGGTCGCTGTGCGGGGGCGCAGCGGTCAGTTCAAGCTGTCGGAGGTTCTGAGTCTAACCATGAGTTCGGAGCAGACAAGACCGCATATGGGTCCCGGCCGGGACCCGCTCGCATTTCCCGGTGCCCGGCGAGACTGCCGGCCCGACCCGCCGCGGATCCTCCGGGCCCGCGCGGACCTACCCTTCGGTGAGGAAGCGGACCCCCATGACGGGGTCCTCGTCGAGGAACACCACCCGCGTGATGTCCGCGGCGGCGAGGCGCTTCCGGAGGCGTTCCTGCAGGGCCGGCTGGTGCATCGCGAGTCCGCCCCCCAGGACCACGGGGCCCGGGACGCCGATCACGGAGGCGACGTCGAGGACGAGGCGCGTCAGGTCCGTGGCGGCGCGGTCGAGGATGTCCGCGGCGTCGTCGTTGCCGTCCCGCGCCGCGTCGAACACGGCTCTGGACTGCGCGGCCCAGTACGTCCGGCCGGCCCCGGAGTGGAAGAGGCCGATCAGTTCCGTGGGCGTGGTGACCCCGTTGAGCGCCAGCACTGCCGCGTCGAGGGCGTCGGGCTCCAGCCCGACGTCGTGCCGGTGCAGGGCGCGCCGCACCGCCTCGCGCGCCACCCAGTAGCCGCTGCCCTCGTCGCCGAGGAGGTAGCCCCAGCCTCCCGAGCGTGCCTGGCGGCCGTCCTCCGTGACGCCCCAGGCCACCGAGCCGGTGCCGGCGATGACGCCGATCCCCGCCCGCGCTCCCCCGGCGGCGAGGATGAGGCGCGTGTCGTGGACGACCTCGATCGACGCCCCGGGCGCGTGGGGCGAGATCAGGGTGCGCAGGCGGTCGGCATCGGCGTCGGTGTCCACCCCGCCGGATCCGGCGACGACGCGCCCGACGTGGGCGGCGGGCTCCGCGGACAGGAGGTCGCGGAAGAGGTCGCCGAGGCTTCGGGCCGCGGCCTCCCGGGTCACGTTCTGGACGTTGGCGCTCCCGGCCCTGGCCTCGGCGACGAGGGCGCCGTCGCGCCAGAGCACGCCGTGCGTCTTCGAACCGCCGATGTCGAGGCCGACCACGAGGGCCGCGGCCGGCCCGGGCGCGTCGTGTGGAGCTGCGCCGGCGTCGGCCGAGGGAACGGGCGGACGCGGAGGCTGACCGGAGGGCTGGGGCGACGGGATGTTCGGCATGCCTACAGGGTACAAACAGCGGCGGGTCGCACGGCACTGCGGCGGGAAGAACCCCCGGGGCACCGGGCTATCGTGCGGCGCGGAACCGCACGGCGAACGAGCCGGTCGCGAGGACGGCGCACACACCGGCGACCACGAGCGCGAACACCGTCACGGACGCGTTCAGGCCCCAGATGCCGGCGGCCGCGCCGAGGCCCAGCACGGGCACGGCGCTGCCGAGGTAGGTGATGACGTACACGGCACTCACCGTCTGCGCATGCAGCGCCGGTGCGACCTTCACGGACACGTCGTTGAACACCACCCGGAAGGCCATGCCCTGCCCGAACCCCGCCATGACGCACGCTGCGACGAGCAGCGGCAGGCTGCCCGTGGCCTCCGCCACGGGCAGGAGGCCGACACCCAGCGCCATGCCCGCGAGTCCCACCGGCACGACGAACCGTCCCCGCGGCGACAGCAGCTGGCTGACGGTGGAGGACCCGAGCACGAGGGCCGCGAGGAGGCCGATCACCGGCCGCGAGGTCGTGCCCGCGATCCCCGCGAACCACGTGGGGGCGAGGCTCAGCGTGAAACCGAAGACCGCGAAGCTCAGGAAGCCCACCGAGGACGCCGTCCAGAAGGACCGGCGCGCCTCCCGGGACACCGCAGGCCGGCGGGGGCGCAGGGCCGTCAGCGGGTTGTGCCCGTCCGCGGGCTTGATCGCGGGCCGTGCACGGAGCAGGACGAGCGGCACGAGGAGGCTCGCGAGCACCACGAGGTAGGCGAGGAAGGGAGTCCTCGTGGGGGCGGGCAGGAGGGAGAGGAGCCCGCCGATCACGGGCCCCGCCGCGACTCCCCCGGCGGAGGCCATCAGGGTGAAGCGGGACGCCCAGTCGGGACGCGAGGGCAGGAGGTCGCGGAGCGCTGCCGCGCTCGCACCGGTGGCCAGGGCCACGGCACCGCCCTGCAGGACGCGGCCGGCCGCGAGCACGGGCAGCGAGGTGGCGACGGCGAACAGCGCGGCCCCGAGCAGGCCGAGGACGACGGCGACCACGAGTGCCGCTCGCCGGCCGATGTGGTCGGACCAGTGCCCCGCCAGGACGAGCCCGCCGATCAGTGCGACCACGTACGACGCGAAGGCGACGGTGACGGCGAAGGGGGTGAGCCCGAGCTCCGCCTGGATGAGCGGGTAGAGGGGCGTGGCGAGGTTGGCGCCGACCAGGAGGGTGGAGATCACCGTCACGGCCAGTGCGAGGCGGACGGCGAGCGATGCGTCCCAGCTGCGGCGCTCGGCGGACGCCGGTCGCATCCGCAGCTCGTTGATGACGCTCATTCCGCTTCTCCTCGCTCGCACGCGCCCACAGTAGGCGCTTCCGGACAGGTGTGGGCCCGGACTTCTATAGGATGGGACCGATTGCACGCCCTGCTGCAGGACCGGCCCCGATTTTGAGCGGGATGCGCAAGACAGGGGCGGCCGACTGACGGGAAGTGAGCTTCGTGAGCAAGCTGGACAGACTCGACCTGCGCCTGCTGCTCGAGTTGGTGAGGGACCCGCGGGCGCAGGTGAGCGAGCTGGGCGAACTGCTCGGCGTGGCCCGCAACACGGCGCAGACCCGCATCCGCCGGCTGCTCCGTGCGGGGATCCTCCGCACCGGCGGGCGCGAGCTGGACCTCGAGGCCCTCGGTTACGACGTGGTCGCCTTCATCACCATCGAGGTGGCCCACCGCGAGCTCGACGGCGTGATCGCCGCACTGCGCACCGTGAACCAGGTTCTCGAGGTGCACGAGATCTCGGGACGTGGCGACGTCTGGTGCCGGGTGGCCGCCACCGACACCCACCACCTGCAGGCCGCGCTGCGCTCGGTCCTGAAGATCAAGGGGGTCATCCGCACCGAGACCGTGCTCGCGCTGCACGAACACATCCCCTACCGCGTCGAGCCACTGCTCGAACGGCTCGCACAGCGGCCGGCCGATCCCTGAACGATCACGGGCGACGCCGACCGGCACCCGAAGCGGCCGACCGGCCCCGACCTCACCGACTCCGCCCTACCGAGGAGAGCACCATGACCCTGCCCACCACCGACACCCGCGTGACCTATCCCCAGGGCGCCGTCGGGTCCGCGTCCCGCGTGCTGCACGTCGAGCCCCGCGAGGACGGGCGGCACGCCGTGCTGCTGGACACCACCGCCTTCCACCCCGTCGACCCCGCCTGGCCGGACCAGGGCGCCGACCGGGGTGACCTCCAGGTCGCCGGGCGCAGTCTTCCCGTGACGGACTGCGTGGTCGGCGCCACGGACGGCACCACGCTGTACCTCGGCGCGGAGTCGCCCGTCCGCAAGGGCACCGAGGGCTGGGCGTTCGTCGTCGTGCACCTCGTCGAGGGGGACGCGCCGTCGGAGGGCGACGACGTCGTCGTGCGGGTGGACGCAGCCCACCGTGCGGCAGTGTCGGCCGGACACACCGGGTGCCATCTCGCCTCCCTGGCCCTCAACCGCGCACTCGCGGCCCGCTGGAGGAAGGACGCGGCAGCGGACGCCCTCGGCGCCCCGAACTTCGATGCCCTGGCGATCGACACGACGGTGATCGGCGAGTTCGGCTCGGTCGACACGTACCGGCTGGGCAGGTCCCTGCGCAGGAAGGGCTTCGGCGGGGAGGACCTCGACACCGGCGCGACCGCCGACGCGGTGAACGCGACCCTCGCGGCGTGGACGGCGACCGGCGCGTCCATCGGCATCGCGGCGGACGGACCGGGCCTCACGGACCGGCGCCGATGGGTCTGCGACCTGCCGGGCGAACGCGCGGAGATCCCCTGCGGCGGCACGCATCCGGCCTCGCTGGCAGGTCTCGACGTGTCCGTGCGCCTGGAGGTGGCGGACGCGGACGGGACGCCGGTGATGGTCATGCGGACGCGCGCGGTGCCGCGGACGGCGGCCGCCTAGGCGCGCCCGGCCCTCCCCGCACCGAGGGATCGCGCCTCGTCGAGGAACCGCTCCGTGACCTCGAGGCGTGAGAGCCCCTCGGCGGGGCCGCCGTCCGCGGCCCGCCGCCGAGCACCGGCGATCAGCGTGAGGGTCACGGCCGCGGCCCTGCTCCTGAGCGCCGCGGGGTCGACGTGCTCGTCGAAGGCCGGCAGGAAGCGCCGCAGCGCCTGCGGGACGTGGGTGTACCCGGCATGCAGTCCCGGCAGGACGGCGATGTGCCCGATGAAGCAGGCAAGATCGTCCACGAGGCGTCCCGGTCCCAGCGCATCGACGTCCAGGAGCCCGGACACGCTGCCATCCGTGATCAGGAGATTGCCCTCGTAGAAGTCGCCGTGGGTGGGGACGAGCGGCCCGCCGTCGCTCGAACGGACGGCCTCGTCGATGCCCGCTGCGAGCGACCGGATGCGATCGGCTTCCGCGGGCAGCGCGGCCACCGCGCCCTCGGCGTAGTCGCGGACCCGTGCGGCCCACGGCGGACGGACGGGCAGGGAGAGGACGGCGGGGGGCAGGGACGTCAGGACCCGGACGAGGGCATGCGGGTCGACGCCGGACGCGCCGTCGCGCATGAGCAGTTCGGCGAGCGGCGTGCCCGGAGCGGGATGCATGGCGACGACGTCCTGTACCGGATCGGCCGCGAGGGCCGGGGCGGGCACCCCGGCGGCCCGCAGCATCCGGTGCCTGTCCGCCAGGGGCCCGGCGGCCCCCCGCCGCAGCACCTTGAGGTACCGGCGCTCCTGCCCGTTGTCCGCACGGACCACGGCGCGGCGCAGGGGGCGATAGCTGCGCAACTCGAGGACGGTCTCCGATGCGCCGCGACCGGGGCCGAAGGCGAGTGCGGCGGCGCGCTCCCGGTCGAGGGCCAGAGGGAGTCCCGGAAGGAGCGGATCGGCGGGATGCACCCAGACGGCGAGGGCATCGGTGCCCCGGCGGTGGAAGACGAGTACGTCGTCGCCCGGATGCGGGACGGAGCACGAGGTGATGCATGCGTGGGTGGGCGCCGGGACGGTGCGGCCGCGGCGGCCGGCGGAGCGGGCGGGCCGGACGTCGACGGCGTAGACGCCCGTGACGCCCGCCCCGGGCCGGTGGTGGAGGGAGCCGAGCTGCCAGGACTGCAGATCCCACCCGATCCTGGCGAGAGCGCGCCGCAGCAGGCTCGACGGTGCACCCGATTCGAGGAGCGCGAGGGTGGCCTGCTCGCGGACGATGCCCGCCTGCCGTGTCCTCATGGAACCCCGGGTGATCCCTGCGGGCGAGGAGCGTCGCCCGCTGCCAAGTCGGGTCCGGTCAGGCGCGCCGACGCTGCAGCACGTCGTCGAGGTTGATCCGTCCCGTCGCCGGGGCTGCCGCGTCCGACTCGCGCTCGGACTCCTCGGTGGCGGCGATCCGGGCAGCGGCCTCGGAAGCCTTGATGGGTGTCCTGGTGGTCGGCTTCGGGGCCTCCGGGAGGTCCAGGGGCGCGGGAGCCTGCCGTTCGGCCTTGGCCGCATCGACGTAGGTGGGCCGGGGGACGTCCACGGGCGCCCACTCCGGCGATCCGGTCGGGTCGGCCGCCGTGGCGTCGGCGGCCGCGTCGGCGGTCGCGTCGGCGGTGGCGTCAGCGGTCGCGTCGGCGGCGGCGTCACCGGCGTCGGCTTGCGGCCCGGCGGCTCGCGCGGACATGCCCCGGACGTCGAGGAGGGTGGACCCGTGGGCCATGGCGAGGGCGGCGGTACGCAGCTCCATGGGCGTGAGCCGGCGTGTGCCGGTCTCCTCGGCGTCGAACAGTGGAGTGGGGCGGCGGGGTGCGACGACCGGCACGGCGGCGGTGTCGGACCGGACGGGCGCATGGACGGGCGCCATGGCGTCGTGGAAGGCGCGCTCGACACGCGCACGCCGACGGCGGACGGCGAGCGTCCTGAGTGCCGCGACGGCGGCGGCGGCCACGGCCAGGCAGACCAGCGGGACGAGGAAGGAGACGACGTCGAGCAGTCCGAGCACGAGAGTCACCAGCATGGCCGCGAGTGCCGCGAGGCCCACGAGTGCGACACCGAGACGCCCCCGGTGCGGACCGAAGGCCGGGATGCCGGCCCGGTCGGAGCCGGTCCGGGTCGCGGGCGCGCCCGAGGTCGAGGGCAGGACGCGCGTGGGTCCCGGGAGGTGTGCGTCGTCCTGTGGCGCGGTCATGGTCATTCTGCTTCCTGCGGGACGGCCGGTCCCGGCTCGTGGCGATCGGTGCGAGCTGCCGGCAGGTGCCGGCAGGGTCCTCCTGAGGACGGAAGGGGCTACCCAGACGAGCCACAATCCGACGATTGCGGCGAGCACCAACGAGCTATCCAGGGAGAAGACCACACCTAGAACCGTAGGAGCAGTCCACCCCTCACCCCGGCATTGGCCGCGGTGTGTCGGACCCGAAGATGCCCATGTCGGCATCGGCCCCTCTCCTCAGCCCCTGGGAGCCCTTCCGCTCTCCAGCCAGGGCTCCAGCAGGCCGCGCGGGACCTCCTCGGCGGTCAGCGCGAAACTCCGGTGATCCGCCCACTGCCCCGCGATGTGCAGGTAGCGGGGGCGGAGCCCTTCGTCGCGGAACCGCAGTTTCTCGACCACCCGCAGGCTGGCCTGGTTCTCGGGGCGGATGTTGATCTCCATGCGGTGCAGTCCGAGCTCGCCGAAGCAGAAATCGGTGGCGAGGGCCACCGCCGTCGGAGCGATCCCCCGGCCGGCACGCTCGGCATCCACCCAGTACCCGAGGGTCGCCGTCATCGCCGACCCCCACGTGATACCCGAGACGGTCAGCTGGCCCACCAGCCGCGCGTCGCGGGAGCCCGCAGGCTGCTCCGTGATGAGGAAGGGGAGCGCCGATCCCGCCCTGGCCTGGGAGGTGAGCGAACGCACCATCTGGTGGTAGGTGGGCAGGAACCCCTCGGGGTCCGGGTTCGAGGCCTCCCAGGGCGCCAGCCAGCGGGCGTTGCGGTGCCGCAGTGCCGTCCAGGCTGCCTTGTCCCTGTGGCGGATGGGCCTCAGGACGAGGGGACCCGTCCTGAGGCTCACGGGCCAGCTGGTCGCCGACCACATGCCGAGCGCTCCGTGCTAGTCCGCGAGGTTCTTGCTGAAGTCCCTGATCCACTCGCGCAGGTCGGGGCCGAGGTCCTCCCGCTCCGAGGCCAGGGTCACCACGGCCTTCAGGTAGCTCAGCTTGTCGCCGGTGTCGTAGCGGCGGCCGCGGAAGACCACCCCGTACACGCCGGAGCCCTCGCCGTCGGCGGCTGCGAGGGTCTGCAGGGCGTCGGTCAGCTGGATCTCCCCACCGCGGCCCGGTGGGGTGGTCTCGAGGACGTCGAACACGCGCGGGTGCAGCACGTAGCGGCCGATCACGGCGAGGTTGGAGGGCGCATCCTCAATGGACGGCTTCTCGACGAGATGGTTGACGCGCACGTGGTTCTCGCCGTCGATCTCCGTGATGTCGGCGCAGCCGTAGGCACTGATCTGCTGGGGGTCGACCTCGATGAGGGCGATCACCGAGCCGCCCGTCTGTGACTGGACCTCGATCATCGTCTCGAGCAGCGGATCGCGTTCGTCGATCAGGTCGTCACCGAGGAGCACGGCGAACGGCTCGTCGCCGACGTGCAGCCTGGCACGGAGCACGGCGTGGCCGAGGCCCTTCGGGTCGCCCTGGCGGAGGTAGTGGATGTCGCCGAGCTCGGAGGGCCTGCGGACCGCGGCCAGCTTGTCGTGGTCGCCCTTCGCCTCGAGCGTCTGCTCGATGAACGGCACGCGGTCGAAGTGGTCCTCGAGGGCCCGCTTGTTGCGGCCCGTGATCATGAGGACGTCGGACAGGCCGGCGTCGACGGCCTCCTGCACGACGTACTGGATGGCGGGCTTGTCCACGACGGGAAGCATTTCCTTCGGCATCGCCTTCGTGGCGGGAAGGAAGCGGGTCCCCAGGCCGGCCGCGGGGATAACGGCCTTCGTCACACGTGATCGCAAAGTCATGAGCACCACACTACATAACGGGCGTGGTATCCCCGGGCGGCCCGCCACAATGGTGGGATGACCCTCGAGAAACGTGATAGAGCGAAGCCCCGCCTGCGGGCGTCGCTGCGCGCGGCGCGTTCGGCGCTCGAGCCTGCCGACCGGCGCGACCAGGCGCGGGCCATCGCCCGCTCCGTCGTCCGGTATGCGACCGCCCTCCCCGCGGACGCGGGAACCGGAGGGCGCCCGACGATCGCGGCGTACCTGGGCCGCGATCCCGAACCCGACACGGCGGAACTGCTGCAGGAACTGCACGTCCTCGGCTTCGGCGTCGTCGTGCCCGTGTGCGAGCCGGCCTACCGGCTGTCCTGGGTGGACTGGGTGCCGGGCGTCGCCCTGCGGAGATCGGTGCGCGCGCCCGTCGACGAGCCGATCGGCCCCCGCCGCCCCTTCGGGGAGCTGGCCGCTGTGGGCCTGATCCTCGTGCCCGCCCTCGCCGTCGACCGGTCCGGGCACCGCATCGGCCAGGGCGGCGGTTACTACGACCGCTTCCTCGCGACCCATCCGCCGGACGCCCCCGGAGCCGTGGCCCGGCTGGGCGTGGTCTACCGGTCCGAGCTCCTGCCCGCCGGCGTCATCCCCACCGGACCCTTCGACCAGCGGCTGGGCGGGGTGTTCACGGCGGACGGGATGCACCGCTCCGAAGCGGTCGGCGGGTCCGTGTAGACTGGCACTCGACCCCGGAGAGTGCCAAGATCAGCGATCGGAAGAGCCGCCCGGGGGCCACGAAGCCCGTCCAGGAGGATTTCCATGCCGATGTACGCCTATGCCTGCAAGGACTGCGCCCATGCCTTCGACATCCAGCAGTCGTTCTCGGACGACTCCCTGACCGTCTGCCCGGCCTGCGCGGGCTCACTGCGCAAGAAGTTCAACAGCGTGGGCGTGGTGTTCAAGGGCTCGGGCTTCTACCGCAACGACTCGCGGTCCACGACGACGAGCACGGACGCCACGTCCCCGTCGCCTGCCCCGGCCGCATCCTCGGGCGGTTCCTCAGCTGCTCCCGCGTCGTCCGCTCCGGCGGGCAGCGCGGCGTCCTCGTCCGGCGCCGCGGCGTCCTGATCCGGACACCCGCCTCCCCGACGGCGTTCCCGGCGCCGGCAGGGACGATGTCCACATAGTCCCCGGGGTGGGGCGCTGGTCGGCCTCCCCGGCCTACGGTCGAGCCATGAATCCGACCGGCCTCCTTCGGGGCGGCTCCTTCCGGTACCGCCTTCGCCGTCTGGTGTACCGCCGCAAGCGGCTCCTCGCGTGCCTGTTCCTCAGCGTGGCGGCGGGCGTCGCCGTCGAGGCGATGGTGGGGGACGACTACACGACGACGACCGTCGTCACCGCGACCCGTGACCTCGCGGTCGGGACGGTGCTGACGGAGGCGGACGTCGGTCTCGTCCGGCTGCCCGAGACGGCCGTGGCCGGCCGGGCCTTCGGGCGGCCGGACCAGCTCGTGGGCCAGCAGCTGGCCACTCCCCTGCTGCAGGGCGCACCCATCCCCGCCACCGCGCTCGTGGGCGACGGGCTGCTGACCGGCACCGCCCCCGGCACCGTCGCGGTCCCGCTCCGGCCGGCCGATCCCGGCATCGTGCAGCTCCTGGTTCCCGGCCAGCTCGTGGACGTCGTGCTGAGCACCGGCGACGGTTACGACGCGCCCGCGGAATCCACGCTCCTCGCCCGGTCGGTCGCCGTGCTGTGGACCGACTCCGGCGCACCCGGCACCTGGCCCGGCGCCGATGGCGACACCGGGCTCGTCGTCGTCGCCGCAGGCGAGGACGACGCAGCCGCCCTGGCCGGGTCCTCCAGCTCGGGCGACGTCCACCTCGTGCTCACGACGGGATCCTGATCCGCTGGGACGGCGCACCGCCCGCAGCATCCCGCAGGTCAGCCCCAGTGCGGGGGCCGCTGCTCCTCGAGCCACGCATCGTGGTCGTCCTCGGTGTCGCCCCAGGAGCGGGGGTCGTCCTCGCCCGCCGTCGTCGGCAGGGACGGCGCCTCGGCCGGTTCGCCGGGCTCGCGGCCGACGTTGGTCCCGCGGCCGGGGTGCTGGTCGTCCTTGCGCATCCTCGCGGCGTCCTTTCGCGTCCTGGGCTGGTCGGAGGTCTCCAGGGGCGGAAGGCCGAGCACGGCGGACGCTCGTTCCGCGCACCCGTCCGGGTCCGTGAAGACCTCGATGGTCCACAGCGGCAGGTAGCGCCAGCCCATGCGTTCGAGGACCTGCGGGCGCAGCCTGCTGCGTTCCCGCACGGACATCGACCCGTACCGGGCGGTCCCGTCGGACTCGATCGCCAGCGGGGCGGGGCGCTCGTCCTGCACCGTCGCCGCGCTGCCGTCGGCGCGGACGTCCGCCGGGCGCACCGCGACGATGTCGAGGACGCCGGCGTAGTGGTCCCACACCTCGGCGCCACGGTAGCGCAGGCGGTCCACGAGGTCCGCGACGAGGGGGTCCTCGTTGCTGCCCGCGGCGGCCGGGATCCGCCCGGCGTCGCCTCCCAGCTCGCGCTGCAGCAGCTCGAAGAAGTCCAGCGCGCCCGTGGTGAGCCGGTCCGGATCGAGGTCCGACGGTTCGAAGCAGGTCAGCACGTGCTGGAGCCGCCGTGCGCGCGTCATCGCCATGACGAAGTTGCGCCGGCCGTTCGGACCGGACAGCGGACCGAAGGAGTGCAGCGCGCGCCCGTGGGGCGTGCGGCCGTAGCCGAGCGAGAAGATGATGTCGTCGCGGACCAGCCCTCCTGCCCGTTCGACGGGCACGACGCGGAACGCCTCCCGGCCCGGCGTGAAGAAGTCGGCGGCCCAGGGGAACTCGGTCATCTGGAGGCGGATCGCCTCACCCACACGGGCAGCGTGCCGCGAGCTGGCGGTGACGACGGCGAGGGTGAGGTGCGGGCGACGCCGGATGTGCTCGAAGACCAGCTCGACGACGCGGTTCACCTCGACGGCGACGCTCTCGACGCCGTCGTGCTCCGAGCTCGGCATGCCGGTGCCGTTCGGCAGGTACTCGACCACGAGCCCTCGACCGCTGCCGGTGACCTCGGAGGCCTGCGGCAGGCGGGAGAGCTTGCCGTCGTAGAAGGACTCGCTCAGGTAGGTGTCGAGACCCCGGTCGACGCCTCGATAGATCTCCGTGAGCCCGCGTACGGGGAGCACCTCGCGCAGGGCGTCGAAGGCGCTGGGCAGGGGCTCGAGGGTGGAGGCGCGATCGGCCGACTGCACCTCGATGCTGAAGCGGGTCGGCCCCGCCAGCCGGTCGTCGCCGAAGACGACCACCTGCGAGGACCGCGCGATGCACGGCACGGCGCTCTGCAGCGACATCGATTCGCCGTCGAGGATCACCGCGGTGTCGAACGTGCACCCCTCGGGCACCGCACCCCTGATGGTCAGCGGGCTCACGGCCCAGACGGGCAGCAGCGCGGCCACGATCTCGCGGTGCAGGCCGGCGAAGCTCTCGAGGGTGAGGGTCCCGTCCTTGAGCTCCTGCCGGAGGCGGGCGGCATCCTCCGCGTGGGTGGCGACGGCGGAGCGCCAGCGTTCGCCGAGCGTCCAGCGGATACGGGCCGGCCCGGAGGCGATGTGCGCGTTGTCCGCGAGGCGGTACTCCGCCTCGAGCCTGCGCAGGCTGTCGCCGTCGGACATGGCGAGGTAGTCGTCGCCGCTGATCATCGCCTCGAGGGCGGACTGCCACCAGGCCAGTTCGAGCTCGTGGCCGACGCGGTCGGCGGGCACCTCGCGTGCGGCGAGGTCCTCGAGCAGCTCGGCGAGGCCCTGCTCGCGCATCTCGTCGAGCAGCAGCGTGCGCTCGGGCAGGGTGGCGAGCGTGTCCTTGTCCCCGGCGAGGTCCCGCAGGAGGGTCTCGAGGACGTCCAGGTCCAGGGAGGCGAGGTCCGGGCTGCTGGAGGTCGGCCGGAGGACCGCGGTCAGCTCGGCGAGCCGCACCTCGACGGTCCGGTAGGACGCGTGGATCTCGGCGAGGCCCGTGGGGACGGAGGGGTGCCGTTCGGTCAGGGCGTAGCGCGTCCACAGCGTGCGCTGCTGCTGGACCTCGCGCAGGGACGTGTGGAGGTCGGAGATGTGCACCCCGGGCCGGATGTACTCCTTGGCGACGCGCCGCAGCCGGGACCGCGTCATGGAGCTCATCTCGATGTCGCGTTCCTTCCGCCAGGACGACGGCGCTGTGGCGGAGATGAGGTCGGTGACGGGCCGGTCGAAGATGTCGGGCGTGAACTTGTCCAGGCTCTCACGGACCGCGACGAGGAGTTCGAGCTGCTCGCCCCACTCCCTGAAGGTCCCGCCGAGCGTGATGTGGGAGTGCTCGGCCACGCGCTGCACCTCGTCGCGGAGGTCCGGGATCTCGGTCGCGAGCTGCCCGGCGAGGCCGTGCGCGTGTTCGGTCTCCTTGCGGTTGAGGAGCTGCGCGCCGTACCAGGGGCTCTCCGTCGACGCCCTGCTGAAACTGCCGAGCTCGGCCGCCCGCTGGAGCCGCTCCGTGAGCTCCCCGCGGTCGGTGATGGAGTCCAGGACGCTCCGCTTCAGACGCACCGTGGTGGACGGCGCCGGGTCCAGGGCGGTGAGGCCGGCGAGGGACTGCATGGCCTGGTAGGGCGAGCAGCCCCATCGGCTGCGGATGTCATGCAGGCTGCGCACGTGCTCCATGAGCTGATGGCGGTGGCCGGTCAGGGTGGAGTGGAGCGTCTCGAGCCGGGGCTCGACGGACTTCTCGTTGCGGACCAGGGCGCGGATGACGGCTTCGCGGAGCTGCGCAGGCCCGGTCTGGCTGCCGACCTGGAGCACGAGCGAGCCCAGGCCGAGCCCGTCGAGGTCCTGCACGAACTCGTTGAGGGAGCCGCGGCGCTCGGCCGCGATCACGACGCGCCTGCCCTCGGCCGCGGCACGGGCCGCGACGTTCAGCGCGGTCTGGGTCTGCCCCGTCCCGGGAGGTGTGGCCACGACCACGCTGACGCCCGCGGATGCGAGGTCGAGGACCTCCTGCTGCGCCCTGTCCGCGTCGAGGATCAGGATCTCCGCAGCCGGGTCCCGCTCGTCGGCGGGCGGGAACTGCAGACCGTCGGCGACGCCGGCGAGGGCTGTCGACGCGTCGGCGTCCCCCCTGGCCGAGCCCAGCAGGGCGCCGAGGACGGGATGGTCGGGGCGCAGGGCGGGATCGCCCTTGACCCCTGCGAGGTCGGCGAAGGTGGAGACCAGGATCCGGTGTTCCACGGACATGCCCCGGACGCCCTCGCTCAGCGCCCTCATGCGCTCGAGGACGGGGTGCGGATCGAAGCGCGCGGTGCCATAGGCGAGACGGGCGATACCGGCGGGATCCACGCGGAGGCCCTGCTGGTTCCGCAGGTGCCGGACGAGCGCCGGGTTCATGCCGGCCTGCTCGGTGATCTGCAGCTCGTAGTCGTCCTGCGAGGCATGCACCGTCAGAGAGATCGCGGTGAGGAGCACGGGGGCGTTCAGCGTCTCGGAGCGGCCCGAGTCGTCCACGGACCGCCAGGACGCGGTCCCGGCGGCGAGGTAGCCGACGTCGATGCCCCGCTCGGTGCCGAGTTCGAAGATCTTCGCGCGGAGCGCACGGGCCGCTGCCTTGGCGGCACTGTACTGGACGGGGTCGCGGAGCAGGGTGGACAGGCGCGTGCGCCTGCCGGCGAGGAGCTGCGCCAGTCCGGAGGGGTGGGCGTGCGTCAGGTCGATGCTCGTGCCGGCGGAGGGCCGGAAGTGCAGGAGCGTGTCCCCGCTGGCCTGGGGGCCGAGGCCTTCGAGCCACGGCACGAGGAACTCCTGCGCGGACGCCGCACTCCCGGGCGTGGCCGGGCGCTGCTGGCCCGACCCGCCGCCCTGCTGGTCTCCCTGCGGCTGATCCGCGGGGGATCCCGCCGCATCCCGCTGGTCCTGCTCCGGCACGGCCGCCTTCTTCCCTGCATTGTCACGTGCTGATCTCGACCAGATGGGCATATCTTCCAAGCTATCCGAAAAGCGATCGGACCCCGCGGATAGCAACGCGGCCCGGGCGGACGGAAGTGGGTGCGACACCCCTTCCGGATCCGCCTACTCCCACTCGATGGTTCCCGGGGGCTTGCTCGTCACGTCGAGCACCACGCGGTTGACGCCGTCGACCTCGTTGGTGATCCGGTTGGAGATGCGCGCGAGGAGGTCGTACGGGAGGCGTGACCAGTCCGCGGTCATGGCGTCCTCGCTGGACACCGGGCGCAGCACGATCGGATGCCCGTAGGTCCGTCCGTCCCCCTGGACGCCGACGCTGCGGACATCGGCGAGCAGCACCACGGGCATCTGCCAGACGTCGTTGTCGAGGCCGGCCGCGGTGAGCTCGGCGCGGGCGATCGCGTCGGCCTTGCGGAGCAGAGCCAGGCGCTCCTCGGTCACGTCGCCGACGATCCTGATGCCCAGACCCGGGCCGGGGAACGGCTGCCGGCCGACGATCTCCGCGGGCAGGCCGAGCTGGGCGCCGACGGCGCGCACCTCGTCCTTGAAGAGGGTGCGGAGCGGTTCGACGAGTTCGAACTGGAGGTCCTCGGGCAGTCCGCCCACATTGTGGTGGCTCTTGATGTTCGCGGCGCCCTCCCCTCCGCCCGACTCGACGACGTCGGGGTAGAGGGTTCCCTGCACGAGGAACCGGATCGGCTCGCCCTCGGCCTCCGCCTCGCGCATGATGGCCCGTTCGGCCTCCTCGAAGGCCCGGATGAACTCGCGGCCGATGATCTTGCGCTTGCTCTCGGGGTCGGAGACGCCCGCGAGGGCCGCGAGGAAACGCTCCTGCTCGTTGGCGACGTAGAGCCTGACTCCGGTCGCGGCGACGAAGTCGCGCTCCACCTGCTCCGCCTCTCCCTCGCGCAGCAGTCCGTGGTCCACGAAGACACACGTGAGCTGGTCGCCGACCGCACGCTGCACGAGCGCGGCGGCGACGGCGGAGTCGACGCCTCCGGAGAGCCCGCAGATGACCCGCGCGTCGCCGATCTGATCGCGGATGCGGTCCACCTGCTCCTCGAGGATGTTGCGGGTGGTCCAGTTCGGGTCGAGGCGTGCGCCGCGGAAGAGGAAGTTCTCGATCACGGCCTGGCCGTGCTGGGAGTGCTTGACCTCCGGGTGCCACTGCACGCCGTAGAGGGCCTTGTCCTCGTTCGCGAAAGCGGCGACGGGTGCGCCGGCGGTGCTGGCGAGGACGTCGAAGCCCTCCGGGGCGGCCTGCACGCTGTCGCCGTGGCTCATCCACGCGTTCTGCTGCTCGGGGGTCCCGGCGAGGATGGAGCGTGAGGCACCGTCGGAACGCACGTCCGTCGACCCGTACTCCCGCAGGCCCGTCCTCGCGACGGTCCCGCCGAGCGCGTCGGCCATGGCCTGGAAGCCGTAGCAGATGCCGAGCACGGGCACGCCGGCCTCGAACAGGTCCCGGTCGATCCGGGGGGCGCCCTCTGCGTAGACGCTCGACGGCCCGCCCGAGAGGATGATCGCCGAAGGGTTCTTCGCGAGGATCTCCTGCGTGCTGAGCGTGTGCGGGACGATCTCGGAGTAGACGTCCGCCTCACGGACGCGGCGCGCGATCAGCTGGGCGTACTGCGCGCCGTAGTCAACGACGAGGACAGGACGGTGCTCGGAGCCGTTCTCGGGGGTAGTCACCCGTCAACAATAGTCCGCGTGTACCCGGCGTCGCACATCAGGTCCGGGCCGTGACGCCGCCGTTCCGCCCGGGCGCGGGCATCAGTACCGCGGTGCGGTCTCGGGGTGCGCGGCGAGGTCCTCCTCGGCCTGGCGGTGGATCCGCTTCTCCACGAAGAAGGACAGCAGGGGCACGACGCCGCCGAGCGCGATGAGGACGAAGCGGCCGAACGGCCAGCGCATCAGCTGCCACAGCCGGAAGTCGGCGATGAGGTACACGACGTAGAGCCACCCGTGCACGATCAGGACGGCCGTCGAGAGGTTCACCCCGCCGGCGGTCTCGGCGACGACCTCGGGCAGGAACTGGATGAACGCTCCCCCGCCGGCCACGATCTCGGAGCCGAACCCGTACTTGGCCACCATCTCCACGACGACGAGCAGCAGCATGACGCCGGTCGCATAGGCGAGCACCCGGTAGAACCCGAGCGCGGAGCGGATCTGCGCGTGCGTGCCGCCGAAGCGCCGTTTCGGCCTGCGTCCCTCCGGGCGGGCGGTTCCCGCGGCGGGGTCGAGTGCTGGCTCAGTCACGGTGGGCTCCGGTTTCCTTAGTGGATGTCATGCCGGTGGATGTCCTGTCGGCGGTCGTCCCGGCGGCGGGACGGGAGGGGACGACGGCGGAGTCGCCGTCGGGACCGGCCGCGGGGTGGGCGGCGGCGAGCCGCGCCTCCTCGGCGTCGGCCGCGTCCTCGAGGGTGCGTCGGTGGTCGTCGGCGACGAGGCGCCACCACAGGAAGAAGGCGAAGCCCGCGAAGACGACCCATTCGATGGCGTAGAAGATGTTCAGCCAGTTGATGGGCGTGTCCTGCGGCTGCGGGCCGACGACCACCCGCTCCATGCCTTCCGTGAAGGGTACGGCGGTGCCGTCGGCCGTCACCTCGGAGGCGACGATGAATGCGGCGTAGCTGGTCTCGTCCCAGATGTTGGAGAGTTCGGCCGTGGAGAGCGACGGCACCTGCCCGTCGGGGTTCCGCTGCACCACGGGCGCCTCGGGCGGGAGGAGGCGCCCGACGACGGCGGCGGTCCCCTGCTGCTCCGGCACGGCTGCCGCGTCCTCCGCCTCGGCCACCCAGCCGAGCACGACGGGGATGACGGCGTCCTCGGCCGCGACGGCGGGCGCGGCCGTGTCGACGGCGAGGGCCTGGACGACCCACAGGCCCTCGTCGCCGTCGAGCAGGCGGTTCTGCACCAGCATCCGGGTGCCGGGCAGGAACGCCCCGTCGACGGACACCATCTGGTCGGCAGCCGAGGCGTAGAGCGGCGTCAGCGGCGTCAGCACCCCGGTCAGCGGCCGGACGTTCTCCGTGGTGCTGGGTGCGGGCGGCGGCACCTCCCTGGAGGAGTCGAGCTGCCACCGGCTGAGGAGGACGAAGACCGCGGCGGCAGCCATCGCAAGGATCAGCAGGAGGATCCATCGAGGCTTGAGCGCGGTTTTCAACACCCCTCAACGGTACTTCGTGCCCGTGTAGAACAACGAATACGGCCGGGACCGGACGTGGCGACCCCGGCGGCCCGAAAAGTGATTGGCATATCCCTATCACTGGGGTCGGATGCGGTCTAGGATGGACCCTCGTGCGCTCCTTTCCCTACCCCCTGACCGGCCCGCCGGATCTGCGCTCCCCTGCGCGCTACCTGCTGTGGATCGGCGCGCAGCAGAAGGCGACCCTCGCGGCGGGGATCCTCCTGGGCACCGTCTGGATGGCGTCGCAGGCCGTCATGCCCTTCGTCCTCGGCAGGGCCCTCGACGACGGCGTCATCGGGGGCGACACGGGCGCGCTGCTCGGATGGGCAGGTGCTCTGCTGGGACTCATGGTGGTCCAGGCCGTCTCCGACACCGCGACGCACCGCGCGGGCGTCAGCAACTGGATGCAGGCCGCGTTCAGCTCCGTGCGCCTCGTGGGGCACAAGATCAGCCGGACCGGCGACGCCCTGCCCACTGCGCTGTCGACGGGCGAGGTCGTCTCCACCGCCGCCTCCGACGCCTTCCGGCTCGGCGAGGTGTACGAGGTGCTCACGCGGCTCGCCGGGGCGGCGGCCGCCTGGCTCGTGGTCACCGTCCTGATCTGGCAGACCTCCCCCGTGCTCGGCGTCGTCGTGCTCGTCGGCGTGCCCGTGTGCTGCGGGCTCCTCCTCTTCGTGGTGCGGCCCATGCAGGCGCGGCAGCGCGAGCAGCGCGAGGCGTCCGGCAGGATGACCGCGGTCGGTGCGGACACCGTGGCAGGACTGCGCGTGCTGCGCGGCATCGGCGGCGAGCACATCTTCGTGGACCGCTACCGCGACAGGTCGACGGCGACCCGCGACTCGGGCATCAGGGTGGCCCGCTCCCTCGCCGACCTCGAGGCCTCCCAGGTCTTCATCGCCGGGACCTTCAGCGTGGTCTTCACCTGGGTGGGGGCGACACTGGTCCTCGACGGCGACATCACGCCCGGGGAGCTCGTGGCCCTCTACGGATTCTCGATCTTCCTCATGACACCCATCCGCGCGGCCGCCGACTCCGTGGCCCGCTTCATCCGCGCCCACGTCGGCGCCCGGAAGATCATCGCGGTGCTGTCGGTGGACGCGAACGTCGCCGAGAGCGCCACGCCGGTGACCGCACCGCCGCCGGGAGCCGTCCTCGTCGACGAGCGGTCGGGGGTCGTCGTCGAACCGGGGCTGATCACCGCCGTCGTGTCGCGGGAGCCCGCGGAGTCGACCGACGCCGTGACGCGCCTCGGCCGGTTCGAGGACGCCGTCCTCGAGGAGGCGACGGTGCGGTGGGGTGCCGTCGACCTCCGGCACGTGCCGCTGGCGGACATCCGGGCACGCATCGTGGTCAGCGAGGCCGCGCCGCAGCTCTTCAGCGGGTCCCTCCGCGCACAGCTCGACCCGCAGGGCCGGCACGACGACGCCGCCGTCCTCGCGGCCCTCGAGGACGCGAGTGCCCTGGACATCCTCGACGGGCTCGAGGGCGGCCTGGACCATGAGGTCACCGAGCGCGGCCGGGGCTTCTCGGGCGGCCAGCGCCAGCGCCTGGTCCTCGCGCGGGCCTACCTCACCGACGCGGAGAACCTCGTCCTCGTGGAGCCGACGAGCGCCGTCGATGCCCACACCGAGCAGCGCATCGCCTCCCGCCTGGGCGGCGCACGACGGCGGGACGGCAGGACCACCGTCATCGTCACCGCGAGCCCGCTGCTGCTGCGGGTCGTGGACCGCGTGGTCCTCCTCGAGGACGGCCGCGTCAGCGCACAGGGCAGCCACAAGGACCTCATGGCCGGCAGCAGCACCTACAGGAACGTGGTGATCCGCAGTGAGTAGCACGGCCACGCTTCCCGTCGCCGGCCCGAAGTCCGTCCGCGACGAGGCCTCGCGCCTCATCCGCCACCACCGGCGGAGCCTCGGCGCGGTGATCGCCCTGTACGTCGGGTCGGCGGTCGCGGGCCTCGCCGGACCGCTGCTGCTCGGCCTCCTCATCGACGCCCTGGCTGCCGGGACGACGCCGTCCTTCGTGGCGTCCGTCTCCCTCGGGATGCTCGGGTTCCTCGTGGTGCAGTCGGTGCTGCGCCGGTACGCGGTGCGGTCCGGCATGGTGTTCGGCGAGCGCGTGTTCGCGGAGCTGCGCGAGGACTTCATGGAGGACGTCACCGCGCTCCCGCTCTCCACGGTGGAGAAGGCGGGCACGGGCGACCTCGTCGCCAGGACGACGAACGACATCGACGCGGTGTCCCACACCGTGCGCTTCGGCGTGCCGCAGGTCGTCGTCTCGGTGGTGACCATCCTCCTGACCCTCGGCGCCGCCGTCGTCACCTCGCCCGTGCTGTCGCTCGGGCTCCTCGTGGGTCTGCCGCTGCTCTGGCCCGTGACCCGCTGGTACCTGCAGCGGAGCGCCGGCGGCTACATGCGCGAGCGCGAGACCTACGCCGTGGTGAACGGGACGATCACCGAGACCATCGAGGGTGCCCGGACCGTCGACGCCTTGAGTCTCGGCGCGCTGCGTCGCCAGGACCTCGACGACGCACTCGGCAGGAGCTTCCGGGCGGAGCGGTACACGCTCTGGCTGCGTTCGGTCCTCTTCCCTGCCGCGGACATCGCCTTCTGGCTGCCCGCCGCCGCCGTCCTGCTGTGGGGCGGCTGGCTCGCGGGCCAGGGCGTCGTCACGCCGGGCGCCGTGGCCGCCGTGGCGCTGTTCGCCGTCCGCCTGATCGACCCGGTGGACCTGCTCATCATGTGGACCGACGAGATCCAGGTGGGAGCCGCGTCCCTCGCCCGCATCATCGGCATCAAGGACGTCGAGCCCGACCGTGAGGCGACGGCGGCGCAACCCGCCAACGAGGACATCGTGGTGTCCGCGGCGACCTACGCGTACCGGCCGGGCCACAATGTGCTGCACGGCATCGACCTCACGCTGGTGCGGGGCGAGCGACTCGCCGTCGTCGGCCCGTCCGGCGCGGGCAAGTCCACGCTGGGACGGCTGATCGCGGGCATCCACCCGCCGACGTCCGGCTCCGTGACGGTGGGCGGTGTCCCCCTGGTCGACCGGCCGCTCGACGACCTGCGCCGCGAGGTGGCACTCGTGACGCAGGAGCACCACGTCTTCGTGGGCTCCGTCTCCGACAACGTGCGGCTCGGCCGGGCGGACGCGGGCGACGGCGAGATCGAGGAGGCCCTGCGCAGCGTCGGCGCGCTCGACTGGGTGAAGCAGCTCCCGGAGGGGATGGAGACGGAGGTGGGATCCGGGGCGCACGAGCTCACGCCCGCCCAGGCCCAGGAGTTGGCGCTGGCCCGGCTGATCCTCGCCGATCCGCACACCCTGGTGCTGGACGAGGCGACGTCGCTGATCGACCCGCAGGCCGCGCGCGACCTCGAGCGCTCCCTCAACGCCGTCCTCGAGGGGCGCACCGTCATCGCCATCGCCCACCGGCTCCACACGGCGCACGACGCTGACCGTGTGGCCGTCGTGGAGGAGGGGCGCATCGCGGAGCTGGGATCCCACGACGAACTGCTGGCGCTGGACGGCGCGTACGCCTCGCTGTGGCACTCCTGGCGGAGCGAGTAGCGCCGGACGGCAGGGCCTAGTGGTCGAAGAACACCAGCGAGGAGTTGATCAGCTCGGCGATCACCTCGGCGTCGTGCGCCCTGCGCAGCGACTCGCGGAAGTTCTCCTTGAACAGACTGCGGGCGATCGTGGCGAGCACCTCGAGGTGCTCCGAGAAGGACTGCGCGGGGGTGGCCATGAGGAGCACGAGCGTGGCCGGGCCGTCGACGGCGCCGAAGTCCAGGCTGTGGCCGAAGCGCGTGACTCCGACGGCGATCGAGGTCTGGTTCACGTACTCGCTGCGTGCGTGCGGCAGTCCGACCCCGCCCGGCAGGCCCGTAGCCATCTGGTGCTCGCGCGAGTTGACCTGGTCGAGGAATGCCTGCAGGTCGGAGATGCGCCCCGCTGCATGCAGGCGCCCCGCCAGCTGGGCTGCCGCGTCCTCCTTCGAGACCGCTTCCATCTCGAGGATCACGAGGTCGGGGGTGGTGAGTACGGCGTCGTGCAGCTCGAGGGACAAGTCGCTCACAGTGTGCCTTTCGATGTTCCCGCCGGCCGTGGCCGCCGGGTGACCGGCCGCCGTCGACGGCCTCCCCCGGCCCTCCTAGCTTAGCGGGACCACCTGCCGCGCACCTTCGGCGCCCGGTCCCGCCGAGGACGTCGCCTGCTGCCCGAGGGTGTGCCTCCCGCTCCGGCGGGGCCTGCTCCCTGCGGTGCGGACCCCGTCGGGAAGGGTCAGTCGGTCGAGGCGTAGGGCGAGAGGACCACTTCCACCCGCTGGAACTCCTTGAGGTCGGAGTACCCGGTGGTGGCCATGGCCCGTCGGAGGGCGCCGATCAGGTTGGACGAACCGTCGGTGTGGTGGGAGGGGCCCCAGAGCACTTCCTGCAGGGGGCCGACGGTGCCGATGTTGACCCTGTCGCCGCGCGGGAGTTCGTGGTGGTGCGCCTCCTGGCCCCAGTGCCAGCCCTTCCCGGGCGCCTCCTCGGCGCGGGCGAGCGCCGAGCCGAGCATGACGGCGTCGGCTCCCATGGCGATGGCCTTCACGATGTCGCCGCTGGCGCCCATGCCGCCGTCGGCGATGACGTGCACGTAGCGGCCGCCGGATTCGTCCATGTAGTCGCGGCGGGCACCGGCGACGTCGGCGATGGCGGAGGCGAGGGGCGAGTGGATGCCGAGCGCCCGGCGGGTCGTCGTCGTCGCACCGCCGCCGAACCCGACCAGCACACCGGCTGCGCCCGTCCGCATGAGGTGGAGGGCGGGCGTGTACCCTGCGGCGCCGCCGACGATGACGGGGACGTCGAGTTCGTAGATGAACTTCTTCAGGTCCAGGGGCTGCTCGTTCTTGGACACGTGTTCCGCGGACACCGTGGTGCCGCGGATGACGAAGATGTCGACGCCGGCCGCGAGGACCGTCTTGTAGAACTGCTGGGTGCGCTGCGGCGTCAGGGACCCGGCGACCGTGACGCCGGCCTCGCGGATCTCGTCCAGGCGGCTCGTGATGAGCTCGGCGCGGATGGGGGCGCTGTACAGCTCCTGCAGCCGGCGGGTGGCGGCCGGGCTGAAGTTCTCGGTGCTGAGGCCGGCGATCTCGTCCAGGACGGCCTGCGGGTCCTCGTAGCGGGTCCACAGCCCCTCGAGGTTGAGGACGCCGAGACCGCCGAGCCGGCCCATGGCGATGGCGGTGGCCGGCGACATGGCCGAGTCCATGGGTGCGGCGACTACCGGCATCTCGAACCGGTAGGCGTCGATCTGCCAGTTCACCGAGACGTCGAGCGGGTCCCTGGTGCGCCGGGAGGGCACCACCGCAACGTCGTCCAGCGAATATGCCCTGCGTCCGCGCTTGGCCCGGCCGATCTCGATCTCGTAAGTCACTGCTCTAGGTTAGCCCAGCACCGTCGGCGTCCCGGCGTCGTCGTGCGGATCGCCGCCGCCGGGACGGGCGGCCGTCCGGCGTCCGACCGACGGCCGACCGGCGCAGACCCGCGGCAGCGTCCCACACCCGGTGCGCCTCCGCCCCGGCTCCGGGCACCCGGCGCGGCGGCCCCGATCGACGACGAGCATGGTCGAGGATGAAGACCCGCGCACCCTATCCTGAACACCGGACGAGGGACATCGAGGAAGGACGACGGGATGCCGTTCCGCAGCAAGCAGACCCTGGAGACCTGGGTCGACGAATTCCGGACCACCCGGGAAGGCGGCGCGCTCGTCTCCGTCGTGGTGCAGGACGGAGCTGACGGCGCCGACACCGGGCTGGTCATCGTGCCGCTCAGGAGCGGCAGCACGGAGATCTTCATGCAACCCGTCGCCGTCGGTGACCCGCGGTGGTCCGTCTCGTTCGGTGCCCGCAGCGAGGACTTCGAGCTGAGCGCCGCCGAACTGCACGGACTCGCCGCCGAGCTCCTCATCGCGGCATCCCTGTGCCAGTTCCTGCAGGAGAAGTCGGTCGGTCACGAGGAGAGGTCCGCCCAGCAGGATCACGCAGCCGATGGCTGACGCGTCGCACACCGGGTGAGCCCGTCCGGGGCGTGCCGCAGGAGTCCGGAACCCCCCGGAAAGCCGCCGACGAGCCTTTACAGGTAACCTCTTACTTGCCTATCGTGGGGCTGTGACGGACATCTACCGGGCGCTGGCCGACGAGACGCGGAGGGCGCTCCTCGACGAACTCCTGGGCAGGGACCGGCAGACCCTGTTCGAGCTGTGCACGAAACTCGCGATGAACCACGACCTCACACCGTCGCGGCAGGCGGTGTCCCAGCATCTCGACATCCTCGAGGCAGCCGGGCTGGTGCACTCCGAGCGGAGCAGCCGCTACCGCTTCCACACCATCGACACCTCGCCACTGGCCGAGATCACCGACCGTTGGCCCACAGGAAGGCCTGACCATGAAGCTTGAAGCAGTGAGCATCTTCGTCGACGACCAGCAGCGCGCTGTCGACTTCTACACCGGCCGTCTGGGCTTCGCCGTCTCGGCGGACATACCCATGGGCGAGCATCGCTGGCTGACCGTGATCGACCCCGACCGGCCCGAGGCCCCCCAGATCTCGCTGGAACCGAAGGGCCATCCTGCTGTCGCCCCGTTCACCGAGGCACTGATCGCGGACGGGATCCCGTTCTGCGTGCTCGGGGTCGACGACGTCCGCGCCGAGTACGACCGCCTGTCCGCGCTCGGCGTGACGTTCACGCAACCTCCCACCGAGATGGGGCCCGTCATCGTCGCGGTCCTCGACGACACCGTGGGCAACCTCCTGCAGCTCGCCCAGTCCGTCGGCTGACACCGCCCCGCCCGGCGGCCGCAGGGGAGCCGGCGGACGGCATGCGGCGGGGTCCGGACGGACCCCGCCGAGCGCGCCCCGCGGCAGATCGAAAGGACGACGCCGCGGCTGCCGGAGGGGTGGATCCGCGATCTGTTGATCCCCGGGCACCCCCGACCTCCCCAACCTGTCCCACCCCGTCCGAGTGCCTCCTGGCTGCGCGCTCCGTCCGCCGACCCGGACGCGGACGCTGACGCAGCCCTGCAGGCGCCCCCGGGAACGCCCCCTCAGCCCTCGGGCAGCTGGCTCTCGAACATCCTGTAGTAGCGGCCCCGCAGCGCCACCAGTTCGCGGTGCGTCCCCGATTCGACGACGCGGCCGTCCTCCACCATGTACACGAGGTCGGCCTTCTCGATGGTGGCCAGCCGGTGGCTGATCGCGATGATGGTCCGCGAGCGGTCGGCGAAGAGCCGCGTGAAGATCCTGTGCTCGGCGAGGGCGTCGATCGCCGACGTCGGCTCGTCCATCACGATGAAGGGCGCGTCCCGGTAGAAGTTCCGGGCCATCGCGAGCCGCTGCCACTGTCCGCCGGACAGTCCGCTGCCCTTCCGTCCGCGGGGGTCCTCCATCCAGTTGCTCACGTAGTTGTCGTACCCGTTGGGCATCCTGCCGATGAAATCCGCGGCATCGGCGTCCTCCGCTGCCCGCCGGACCCGCTCGTCGTCGCGCGGCCGGTGGACGTCGCCGAAGTAGATGTTGTTGGCCGCGGTGGCGAATTCGTACCGCAGGAAGTCCTGCGACATGACGGCGAGGTGCTGGTGCCAGTCGTCGATCCCGATCCCGCGCAGGTCCCGTCCGTCGAGCAGCACCTCTCCCCTGCTCGGCTGGTAGAGGCCCGCGAGGACCCGCACCAGCGTCGACTTCCCGGCGCCGTTCTCACCGACCACGGCCACGTGCGTCCCCCGCTCGAAGGACATCGAGATGCCCTTGAGGACCTCGGCCTCGCCGCCGGCGTACGTGAAGTGGATGTCGCGGAGTTCGACGACGGCGGGTGCCGCGTCCAGCCGGCCGGGGGCTCCGGTGGACAGCGGGAAATCCATGAACTGCTCGTAGTCCTTGAGGTTGGCGAGGTCCTCGTCGATGGAGCTGAGGGAGGAGACGAGGTTGTTGGCCGTGCCGAGCGCCCGGCTCACGATCTGCTGGACGTAGAGGAACTGGCCGACGGGCTGGGCCCGGGCGATGATCTGCCCCACGATCCAGACGAGGGCCAGCAGTTCCGCCCCGTACTGCAGGGCGTCGGCGAGGAGCTGCTTGGGGATGTACCGCTTCTGGAAGTCGAGGCGCCGCTTCTCGTCGGCGTCCCGCAGCGTGGACCGCAGGTCCATGAGGTACCGGACGATCCCGTAGAGCCGCATCTCGGCGATGTTCTGCGGCTTCATCAGGTTCGTCTCGATCATGCGCCGCTGCCGCCGGGAGTCCACCTGCGTGTTCCAGTGCGCCATCTGCTCGCGGGAGAGACGGAACTGCAGGTAGACGCTGGGGACGATGGCGACGAGCACGATCAGCGCGACCCACCAGCTGACCAGCAGCAGGGCCCCGATCGCGAGGACCACGGAGACCAGCTGCGTGAAGATCGCGGCGATGCGGTCGAGGACCCTGGCGTAGGAGTCGGAGAAGCGGCGGGCCCTGTCGTAGAGGTCCACCGTCTCCTTGTCGTCGTAGCGCCAGAACTCGAGCGCCAGGAACCTGTCGTACATGCGGTCCCCCACGATGGCACCGACACGGAAGCTCAGGACCTGCTGGATGTAGCGGTCCACGCTGGTGAAGGCGCCCCACAGGAGCCCGAGGACGGCCGTGACGATCACGTAGACGACGGCGGACCGGCCCGCGTCCGGCTCGCCCGCGTACGCAGCGGCGAGCGCCGTCGTCGTCAGGGAGGCGAAGTAGGTGGTGACGAGCGGCAGGACCGCGGAGATCAGCGATCCGGCGACCTTCATGGCGACGGCGCCCGGCGACGCCTTCGCGCTCACCACCAGCACCTGCCCGACGGCGCGGGCGTACGGGCCGAGGCGGAGCTTGCGGCGAGCGACGACCTCGGGCTGCGGGAGTCCGCTCATGCCGTGCCCCCTCCCGGGCGGTGGACGGTCACCGGACGGAGCGCTGCGGGCCGGGCCGGGCTACTTGGAGCCGTAGTTGGGTGCCTCGACCGTCATCTGGATGTCGTGCGGGTGGGATTCCTTGAGGCCGGCCGCCGTGATGCGCACGAACTTGCCCTTGGCCTTCAGCTCGGGGATGGTGCGCGCCCCGGTGTAGAACATGGTCTGCCGCAGCCCCCCGACGAGCTGGTAGGCCACGGAGGCGAGGGGGCCTCTGTAGGCGACGCGCCCCTCGATGCCCTCGGGGATGAGCTTGTCGTCGCCCGAGACGTCCGCCTGGAAGTAGCGGTCCTTGGAGTAGGAGGTGTTCTTGCCGCGGGTCTGCATGGCACCGAGCGAGCCCATGCCGCGGTAGGTCTTGAACTGCTTGCCGTTGACGAAGATCAGCTCCCCCGGCGCCTCGGCGGATCCTGCCAGGAGCGAGCCGAGCATCACGGTGTCCGCACCGGCGACGATGGCCTTGCCGATGTCGCCGGAGTACTGGAGGCCGCCGTCGGCGATGACGGGGACGCCCGCGGGGATCGCGGCCTTCGCGGATTCGTAGATGGCGGTGACCTGGGGGACGCCCACGCCCGCGACGACGCGCGTGGTGCAGATGGATCCCGGACCCACGCCCACCTTGATGCCGTCGGCGCCGGCGTCGATCAGGGCCTGCGCGCCCTCGCGGGTGGCCGCCTGGCCTCCGATGATGTCCACGTGGCGCAGGGACTTCTCCGCCTTGAGGCGCGCGATCATCTCGAGCACGCCGGCACTGTGGCCGTTGGCGGTGTCGACGAAGAGGGCGTCGACGCCGGCCTCGACGAGGGTCATGGCACGCTCCCAGCCGTCGCCGAAGAAGCCGATGGCCGCGCCGACGCGCAGGCGGCCGTCGTCGTCCTTGGTGGAGAGCGGGTACTGCTCTGCCTTGGTGAAGTCCTTGACGGTGATGAGGCCCCGGAGGACGCCCTCGTCGTCGACGAGCGGGAGCTTCTCGATCTTGTTCGCCGCGAGGAGGTTGATGGCGTCGTCGCCGCTGATACCCACCTTGCCCGTGACGAGGGGCATCTTCGTCATGACGTCGCGGACCAGCATGCGCGGGAAGTCGCGTTCGAGCACGAAGCGCGTGTCGCGGTTGGTGACGATGCCGAGGAGGTGCCCGGCCTCGTCCACGACCGGCAGGCCGGAGACCCGGTAGTGGCCGCAGAGCTCGTCGAGCTCCTGCAGCGTGGCGTCGGGGCCGACGGTCAGCGGGTTGGTGATCATGCCGGATTCGCTGCGCTTCACGCGGTCCACCTGGTCCGCCTGGTCCTGCACGGACAGGTTGCGGTGGATGACGCCGAGCCCGCCCTGACGGGCCATCGCTACGGCCATGCGGGCCTCGGTCACGGTGTCCATGGCCGAGGAGAGCAGCGGCGTCCTCACGGTGATGCGCTTGGAGATGCGCGACGACGTGTCCGCCTCCGAGGGGATCACGTCGGTGTGGCCGGGGAGCAGGAGGACGTCGTCGTACGTCAGGCCGATGAATCCGAAGGGGTCGTGGGTCTCGTTCTGGCCTGACTGCTGGCTCACTGCTGCGCCTCTTTCACTGTCGCCCGATGGCGGTGGGGGTAGGGGCCTTCGGCGGGTACCACCCGCGGGCTCTGCCAGTCTAGAACCATCGGGGCGGGGCCCCTATTCCGGTGACAGTGCTCACGTCACCAGCCGAGCACTGCCGTGAGCCGCTCGGAGAAGACCGGGACCGTCGTCTCGACGTAGGACTTGGACAGGTGGTCGCGGTCCATGAAGACGCGCACGTTCCCGACGATGCCGGAGCAGGTGGCCTCCGCGCAGACGAGGTCGGTGAGGTCCAGGTGCGCGAGTCCCGGCACGCGGGCGGCGACGGCGGCGAGGGGTGACGCCGGCGCCAGCACCTCCTCGACGGGCACGTCGCACACCGACGGATCAGCCGCGTTGCGCGCGGTGCACTCGGCCATGTCCTCCTCGAAGCGCGGGGTGTCCCGCAGGCCCACGACGGGGATGCCCGCGTCGAGCAGGGGTGCGATGCCGGCCTCGAATCCCGCGGGGACCTCCTCCGCCGGTGAGCTCCATGCGGTGCGGGAGCCGACGGTCAGGACGGCGTCGGGGGACAGCCCGAGGGCGTAGTCCGTGACGGCCTCGTTGAACGCCTGGCAGTCCGGGTCCACGGTCCCGGGCGCGTCGACGAACCTGCAGTTCGGCCTGTGCACCGACACGGCGAGCCAGTCGTTCGCGGTGGCGACGGAGCCGAGGGCCGTCATCCACATCTGAGAATGAGAGTCGCCGAGCACGAGGACGGTCCGCTTCGCCGTCGCCTCCTCCCCCGTCTGCACGCAGGAGGACAGACGCGGGTCGGCGGGCATCAGGGTCGCGGAGCAGGGGCCGTCGACGGCCGCCCACTCCTCGCCGAGGCTGCTCGCCAGCGGCTTGACCATGGCGTCGTCGGCGCCGCGGAACTCGAACCCGGGATCGAGGGCGGCCGCGCCCGGATTGTCCGCGCGCGTCTGCCGCTCCACCGCCGCCTCCTGCGCCTGCACCCGGTACTCCCAGCCCGAGAGGGGCACCGCCACGAGGGAGAGGGCCACCGCCGCGACGAGGCCCGTGCGGCGGCGCTCCGCCGACGGCCACCGCCAGGACCGCACCGGCTCCTCGACGAGGCGGGCGGTCAGGAGCGCGAGCGCGAGGGAGGCCGCGACGACGACGGCGCCGTCGGGCAGGCCCGCCGACGGCTTGTCGGCGACGATGAGCCAGATGACGAGGACGGGCCAGTGCCAGAGGTACAGCGCGTAGGAGGCGTCCCCGAGGCGCAGGAGGGGCGCGGACGAGAGCCAGCGGTCCACGCCGACGGGACTGTCCGTCCGGCCGGCGACGAGGACGGCGGCCGCGGCGAGGGTCGGCCACAGGGCGACGAAGCCGGGGAACTGCTGCTGCACCTGCAGGAGCGCGCCGCAGGCGAGCATCATCCCCACGCCGGCCCAGCCCAGGACCACGCGCACCCGGACCGGCAGCACGAGGTACGGCAGCAGGAGCGCCACGAGCGAGCCGAGCGCGAACTCCCACAGCCTGGCGCGGGTGTCGAAGTAGGCGGCAGCCTGGTCGGCGCCCGTCTGCCAGACGGAGAACGCGAGCGACGCGGCGAAGACGGCGCCGAACAGCGCGAGCAGGACGGGCCGCACGCGCAGGCGGGTGATGGAGACGACGACGCCGGCCAGCCCGAACAGCAGCGGCCAGAGCACGAACACCTGCCCCTGGATGGACAGCGACCAGAAGTGCTGCAGCGGACTCGCCGCGCTGGAGTCGAGGGCGTAGTAGTCGACGGCCTTGCCCGCGAGCTCCCAGTTCTGCCGGTAGGTCAGCGACGCCCAGGTCTGGTCGAACACGGACCGCCAGCGCGAACCCGGCACGAAGGCCGCGGTCGCCGCGAGGACCGCGACGAGCACGACGGCGGCGGCGGGCAGCAGCCGCCGGAGCAGGCCCAGCCAGTAGGTCGCGAGGTCCAGCGGCTGCGCAGTCTCGAGCCGCCGGGTGAACGTGAGCGTGAGGAGGAACGCGGAGACGAGCAGGAACACGTCCACGCCGCCGGAGATGCGGTCGAACCACACGTGGTAGACGACCACCATGCCCACGGCGAGCGCCCGCAGGCCCTGCACCTCGGGCCGGAAGCGGCGCCCGCCGGCGCTCACCGCCGCGCTCACGGCCCTTCCCGCTCCGGTCGCGGGAGGGGCGGAGTGCAGGTCGGTGGCCATGCTGGTCCTCCTCGGGGAACGGGTCGTGCCGGGCGCAAACCTCCAGTTTAGCGCCCCGGAATCGACCGGACGATGCCCGGACGACGACGCGGGAGAGGCAACGATCCGCCGGGTCACCCGCGGACCACGTACTCTTGGAGGAGCATGTTCCCGGGGACACCGGGGACCACGGACCGGGATCGCCGGATCCGCCGGCCTCGACGACAGACCGTCGGACGGCCATGACCCGCCCCCGCATGAACGAGAGAAACCTGATCTGTGAATAAGAGACCTGCCGTACTGAAAGCACCACGCGAACTGGCCGCCGGAGCCATGCGCATCGTCGCGCTCGGAGGCATCGGTGAGATCGGCAGAAACATGACCGTCTTCGAGTTCGACGGCAAGCTGCTGATCGTGGACTGCGGCGTCCTGTTCCCCGAGGAACACCAGCCGGGCATCAACGTCATCCTCCCCGACTTCTCCTACATCCGCGACCGCCTCGACGACGTCGTCGCCGTCGTCCTCACGCACGGCCACGAGGACCACATCGGCGGTGTCCCGTACCTCCTCAAGGAACGCGCGGACATCCCCCTGGTGGGCTCGCGCCTGACGCTCGCCTTCATCGAGGCCAAGCTCAAGGAACACCGCATCACCCCGAAGACCATCCAGGTCAAGGAGGGCGACCGCCGGACCATGGGCGGCTTCGACCTCGAGTTCGTCGCCGTGAACCACTCGATCCCCGACAGCCTCGCCGTCGCCATCCGCACCGCGGCCGGCATGGTCCTGCACACGGGCGACTTCAAGATGGACCAGTTCCCCCTGGACCGCCGCATCACCGACCTCGCGGCCTTCGCCCGCCTCGGCGCGGAGGGCGTGGACCTGTTCCTGACCGACTCCACGAACGCCGACGTCCCGGGCTTCACCACGTCGGAGAAGGACCTCGCGCCGGCCATCGACGCCGTGTTCCGCACGGCGCCGCGCCGCATCATCGTGTCCAGCTTCGCGAGCCACATCCACCGCATCCAGCAGATCATCGACACCGCGCACCAGCACCGCCGCAAGGTGGCGTTCGTGGGCCGTTCGATGGTGCGCAACATGACCATCGCGGCGGACCTCGGCTACCTCAACATCCCGCAGGGCCTGCTCGTGGACTTCAAGAAGCTCGAGCGCAGCGACGACCACAAGGTGGTCCTCATCTGCACGGGGTCGCAGGGCGAGCCGATGGCCGCGCTGTCCCGCATGGCCAACAAGGACCACGCCATCCGTATCGCCGAGGGTGACACCGTGCTGCTCGCCAGCTCCCTCATCCCGGGCAACGAGAACGCCATCTACGGCATCATCAACGCGCTCACCGAGATCGGCGCCAACGTGGTCCACAAGGGCAACGCCAAGGTGCACGTCTCCGGTCACGCCAGTGCCGGCGAGCTCGCGTACTGCTACAACATCGTCAAGCCGCGCAACGTGATGCCGGTGCACGGCGAGTGGCGCCACCTGCGTGCCAACTCGGAGATCGCCGTCGCGACCGGCGTCGATCCCCGCAACGTCGTCATCGCGCAGGACGGCGTGACGGTGGACCTCGTCCGCGGTCGCGCGACCCTCTCGGGCAAGGTCGAGGCCGGCCTGGTCTTCGTCGACGGCGACAGCGTCGGCGGGATCACGGAGGAGGACCTCGTGGAACGCCGCCGCCTCGCCGAGGAGGGCGTCGTCACCGTCCTCGCGATCATCGACCCGGACAACGGGGACATGGTCGAGGCGCCGGAGTTCTTCACCAAGGGCTTCTCCTGCTCGGACGAGGACCTCGACAAGGCGGGCGCCGCCGTCGAGAAGGCACTCCGCGATGCGGCCGCCAACCGCCAGGGCGGGCGCCGCCAGGACCCCGAGGACATCATCGAGCGGTCCACGGCCAACTGGATGCGCCGCTTCTACAACCGCCAGCCGGTGGTCACGGCGATCGTCGTCGACGCCTGATCCGACCGTCGGACGGAGAAGCCCCGGTGCCTTTCGGCGCCGGGGCTTTCTCGTGCGCGACGGTCGAGGGGGCGTCGGCGTACGGTGCACGCCCATCCGCCGGCCCGTGACCCGTTCGATCCCACTGTGTGCGGGTCCTGGGTGGGAATGTTCGAACATTCCCTCTCGTCGAGGGTGGACGGTGGGATCGACCGGCAGGTCCAGGCCCCGGACACAGCAGCACCCCGGCTCCGAGGAGCCGGGGTGCTGCTGGATCAGGCGCGGGGCGGGAGCCCCGGGGTCCTAGTGCGAGTGGCCGTGGCCGCTCTCGTTCTCGGACTCCTCGGGCTTCTCGACCACGAGGGTCTCCGTGGTCAGCACGAGCGCCGCGATGGAGGCGGCGTTGCGCAGCGCCGACCGCGTCACCTTCACGGGGTCGATGATCCCGGCGTCGACGAGGTTCTCGTACTCGCCGGTCGCGGCGTTGAAGCCGTGGCCGTCCTCGAGGTCGGAGACCTTCGCGACGACGACGTAGCCCTCGTGTCCGGCGTTCTCGGCGATCCAGCGCAGCGGCTGGGCGAGCGCGCGGCGCACGAGGCCGACGGCGGTGGCCGCGTCGCCCTCGAGGGCCAGGACGTCCGGGTCGGTGTCGAGCGCCTTGCCGGCGTGGACCAGCGCGGAGCCGCCGCCGGCCACGATGCCCTCTTCGAGTGCGGCACGCGTGGAGGACACGGCGTCCTCGATGCGGTGCTTCTTCTCCTTGAGCTCCACCTCGGTGGCAGCTCCCACCTTGATGACGCCGATACCGCCGGCGAGCTTCGCGAGGCGCTCCTGGAGCTTCTCGCGGTCCCAGTCGGAATCGGTGCGCTCGACCTCGGCGCGGATCTGCGCCACGCGGTCGGCGACGTCGGACTCGCTGCCGGTGCCGTCGACGATCGTGGTGGCGTCCTTGGTCACGGTGATGCGGCGGGCGGACCCGAGCACCTCGAGGCCCACCTGGTCCAGCTTGAGGCCGAGATCCGGCGAGACGACCTGCGCACCGGTGAGGGTGGCGATGTCCTGCATCATGGCCTTGCGGCGGTCACCGAAGCCCGGGGCCTTGACGGCGACGACGTTCAGGGTGCCGCGGATCTTGTTGACCACGAGGGTGGAGAGCGCCTCGCCCTCGATGTCCTCGGCGATGATGAACAGCGGCTTGCCGGCCTGGAGCGCCTTCTCGAGCAGCGGGAGGAACTCCTGCAGCGAGGAGATCTTGCCCGAGTTGATGAGGATGAGCGCGTCCTCGAGGACGGCTTCCTGACGCTCGGCGTCGGTCACGAAGTACGGCGAGAGGTAGCCCTTGTCGAACTGCATGCCCTCGGTGAGGACGAGTTCGGTCTGGGTGCTGGAGGACTCCTCGATGGTGATGACACCATCCTTGCCGACCTTCTCGAACGCCTCGGCGAGGAGGTCCCCGACCTCGGTGCTCTGCGCGGAGATGGAGGCCACGTTGGCGGTCTGCTGGCCGACGACCTCGCGGGCGTTCTCGAGCAGGCGCTTGGCGACGGCCTCGACCGCGACCTCGATGCCGTGCTTGAGCTGCCCGGGAGCCGCACCGGCGGCCACGTTGCGGAGGCCTTCCTTGACGAGCGCCTGTGCCAGGACCGTGGCGGTGGTGGTTCCGTCACCGGCGACGTCGTTCGTCTTGGTGGCGACCTCCTTGGCCAGCTGGGCGCCGAGGTTCTCGTACGGGTCGTCGAGCTCGATCTCGCGGGCGATCGTGACGCCGTCGTTCGTGATGGTGGGGGCACCCCACTTCTTGTCGAGCACCACATTGCGTCCGCGGGGGCCCAGCGTCACCTTGACGGTGTTCGCGAGCTTGTCCACGCCGGCCTCGAGGGCACGGCGGGCGGCGTCGTTGAATTCCAACTGCTTTGCCACTGTTGGTTCCTTTCAGGAGTGGCGAGGAAAAGCCCCGACCGTTGCGGGCCGGGGCTTCTCTTCAGGGGGTACTACTTGACGACGACTGCGAGGACGTCGCGGGCGGAGAGCACCAGGTACTCCTGGCCGCCGTGCTTCACTTCGGTTCCGCCGTACTTCGAGTAGATGACGATGTCGCCCTCGGCGACATCGACGGGCACGCGGTTGCCGTTGTCGTCGACACGACCCGGTCCGACTGCCACGACCTCGCCCTCCTGGGGCTTCTCCTTGGCAGTGTCCGGGATGACGAGGCCTGAAGCAGTGGTCTGCTCTGCTTCGAGGGGGCGGACCACAATGCGATCCTCAAGGGGCTTGATAGAGACCGACACTCGGGCTCTCCTTTGCGTTCGATACCAATGGAATGGGGACCGTCGGGCTGGGCGTGAACCGTCGTCGCGGTGCCGGCGAACGCTTCCCTCGGGATTAGCACCCACAGTGAGCGAGTGCCAACTCCGACTGTATGCAAGCGCTGGCACTCGGTCAAGGCGAGTGCCAGCCGGAGCGGTGAACGGTCCTCCTGCGGCCGCATCCTGACGCAATAGGTCATGCTTCAGTTGCGTAATTACCGGGAGGCCCTCTACATTCGAAGGAGTAAGGCTCTCCTTACCTCCGCTTCTTCCGCTTCCGGCCGCCCGGCCCTTCCCCCACGGAGCTCATCCCATGGCACACGTGCGCCTCGCCGTTCTTTCCGCAGCTGCTGCGGCCACCCTCGCGCTGACGGCGTGCGGTGGTTCCTCCCAAGCTGCCGACGAGTCCGCCGTCGCCTCGACCGTCTCCATCGCGCACGCACAGGGGACCACGGAGGTACCGGTGGATCCCGAGACCGTCTTCACCTTCGACCTCGGCGCCCTCGACACGCTGGACGCGCTCGGCGTGGAGGTCGCCGGTGTCCCGCAGGGGACGTTGCCCGCGCAGCTGTCGGCCTACGAGGGCGGCGACACCACGAACATCGGGTCGATGAAGGAGCCCGACTTCGAGGCGATCGCCGCCGCCGCCCCGGACCTGATCATCATCTCGGGCCGCGTCGCCGACTCCTACGGAGAGCTCTCGGAGATCGCGCCGACCATCGACCTGAGCGTGGACGCGGCCGGTCCGATGGCGAGCTTCACCGGGCACACCGAGTCCCTCGGCAGGATCTTCGGCGCCGAGGACGAGGTCGCCGATCGCCTGGCGGCACTCGACACCCGGATCACCGAGACGAAGGACGCCGCGGCGTCCGCGGGCGACGGCCTGGTCCTCATGACCAGCGCCGGCGAGGTCACCGCGTACGGTACCGGATCCCGGTTCGGCCTGATCCACGACGTGCTGGGCGTCGAGCCCGCCGCCGAGGTGAAGAGCGAGGGCACGCACGGCGAGGCGGTCTCCTTCGAGTACATCGCCGAGGTCGACCCCGCGCACCTCTTCGTCATCGACCGCGACGCCGCCGTCGGGGAGGCCGGCGCTGCCGGCTCCGCCGTCCTGGACAACGAGCTCGTGAACGGCACGGAGGCCGCGAAGAACGACGACGTCACCTACCTCGACTCCGCGAGCTGGTACCTGATCGGGTACGGCCTGAACAACCTCGATGCCATGGTCTCGGCCGTCCACGAGGCCGTCGCGGCCTGATCCGCTCTGCCGCTCCCGCGGCGGGCGCCCCCCATGGCAGCACTCACCCTCCGGCCGCAGCGGCCGGCACAGCAGCACGGCCCGCCCCGACGCCCGGCCCTCTGGGCCGCCGGTGGAGCCGTGCTGCTGCTCGCCCTCGTCAGCCTGTTCGTGGGGGTCTCGGCGGTCTCCCCCGCCGATCTGCTCCGGGGTGATGCCGGAGTCTGGCAGACGTTCCTCGTGAGCCGGGTCCCGCGCACGCTGGCGGTCGTCCTGGCCGGCGTGGCGCTCAGCGTCTCAGGGTTCATCCTGCAGCTGATGGCGCGCAACCGCTTCGTCGAGCCGTCCACCGTCGGCACCGTGGAGTCCGCCACCGCCGGCATCCTCGTCGCGACACTGCTCCTGCCCGCCGCGCCGATCGTCGCGAAGATGGGGATCGCCGCCCTCTTCGCCGTCGCCGGGACCGCACTCTTCCTGGCCGTCCTACGGCGGATCCCGCTGCGGAACACGCTGATCGTGCCGCTCGTGGGCATCATGCTCGGCGGTGTCATCGCGGCGGGGACGACGTTCTTCGCCTACCGCTTCGACCTGCTGCAGACGCTCAACACGTGGATGATTGGCGACTTCTCCGGCCTCGTCCGCGGCCGCTACGAGCTGCTGTGGATCGTCGCCGTCCTCGCCGTCGTCGGGTACGTGTGCGCCGACCGGTTCACCGTGGCCGGCATGGGCGAGGAGTTCACCACGAACCTCGGCCTGGACTACCGGCGCACCATGAACCTCGGGCTCGTGCTGGTGAGCCTCATCAGCGCCGTCGTGGTGGTGGTGGTGGGAGCCGTCCCCTTCCTCGGCCTGATCGTGCCCAACCTCGTGTCCCTGCTCATCGGGGACAACGTGCGCCGCGCGGTCCCCTGGATCGCGGTGTTCGGCGCCGGGTTCCTCCTCGCCTGCGACATCCTGGGCAGGGTCGTCCGCTTCCCCTACGAGGTGCCGGTCGGCGTGATCGTCTCCGTGGTCGGCAGCGCCCTGTTCATCACCCTGCTCGTTCGGAGGACCGCCGGTGCGCGCTAGGACCAATCCCCTTCCCGCCGCCGTCGTGCAGTCGGACCGGAGACCCGCCCGGACGCTTCCACCCGGAGCATGGCTCGCCGTGCTCGGCACCGCGGCCGCCGCGCTGATCGCGGCGTTCCTGCTCGTCGACGTCCAGGGCGACCTCGCGTACGTGCTGCCGCGGCGGCTGAACCGCGTCGGGGCCATGGTGCTGGTCGCCGTCGCCGTCGGGGTGTCCACGGTGCTGTTCCAGACCGTGACCGGCAACCGGATCCTGACGCCGTCCATTCTGGGACTGGACGCCCTCTACATCCTCATCCAGACAGTCCTGGCGTTCGCCCTCGGAGCATCGACCCTCCTCACGCTGGGGGCGCCGATCCGCTTCGCCGTCGAGGTCACCCTCATGGTCGCCTTCTCCTGGCTGCTGTACCGCTGGCTGTTCACGGGCGGCGGGCGGAGCCTGCACCTCCTGCTGCTGGTCGGCATCGTCTTCGGTGTCTTCTTCCGCGGCGTCTCCTCGCTGCTCCAGCGCCTGATGGACCCGAGCGAGTTCATCATCCTGCAGGACCTGTTCTTCGCGAGCTTCAACCGGGTGGACCCGACGCTGCTGCTGATCTCCGCCGTCACCGTCACCGCGCTGTGCGTCCCCGCCTGGCGCCTCCGGCACCGCCTCGACGTCCTGGCGCTCGGCCGGGACACCGCCGTCGGGCTCGGCGTCGACCACCGGCGCACCGTGACGCTGGTCCTCGTGGTCTGTTCGGTGCTCGTCGCCGTCTCCACCGCCCTCGTGGGACCCGCGACGTTCTTCGGCCTCCTCGTCTCGACCCTCGCCTACCAGCTGTGCACCTCCTTCCGGCACGCCGTCGTGCTGCCCGTCGCCGTCCTGCTCGGCGTGATAGCCCTCGTGGGCGGGCAGCTCGTCCTCGAGCAGGTCTTCGCGTTCGACACCGCGCTCAGCATCGTCATCGAGTTCACCGGCGGCCTCGTCTTCCTCGCACTCCTCCTGAAAGGCCGTATCCGGTGATCACCGTCAGCCATGCCACGAAGCGCTACGGGACCACCACGGTGGTGGACGACGTCAGCTGCACCATCCCGGGCGGCGTCACCTCGATCATCGGCCCGAACGGCGCCGGGAAATCGACCCTGCTGTCCATGATGAGCAGGCTCCTGCCGCTGGACGGCGGCCGCGTGGAGGTGGACGGGCTCGACGTCGGCACGACGCCGGGGGCGCGGCTCGCCCGGACACTGTCGATCCTGCGGCAGGAGAACCAGCTGACGGTCCGGCTCTCCGTGCGCGACCTCGTCGGATTCGGCCGGTTCCCGCACAACAACGGCCGCCCCACCGCGGCGGACCGCGAGCACATCGAGCAGGCCCTCGCCTACCTGGACCTGACCGGCCTGGCCGACCGGTTCGTCGATGAGCTCTCCGGCGGGCAGCGCCAGCGCGCCTTCATCGCCATGGTGCTGGCCCAGGACACCGACCACATCCTGCTCGACGAGCCGCTCAACAACCTGGACATGAAGCACTCCGTGGACATGATGCGCCTGCTCCGCCGGCTCGCCGACGACCTCGGGAAGACCGTGGTCCTCGTGATCCACGACATCAACTTCGCCTCCTGCTACTCGGACACCATCCTCGCGATGCGTGACGGTGCCCTGATCCACCAGGGCACCCCGGAGGACGTCATGACGCCGGCCGTCCTCCACCGGGTGTACGACGTGGAGATCCAGGTGGAGCAGATCCGCGGCAACAGGATCGGCGTGTACTTCGCCTAGGCTGGCTGCATGGCTTCGGAGAACATCGCGGACATCCTGACCCCCGAGGGCTGGGAGCTGCTGAACTCGCTCGGGCCCTACACCGGGTCCGACAGCCTGCGGCTCACGGAGCAGCTGCGGAAGGCGGGCCACTCCCCCGAGGCGGTCGCCGCGGCGCTCACGCAGTCGCGGCTCCGCGCGAAGGCGTCCGCGAAGTTCGGGCCGTTCGCGGGTCACATGGTCTTCACCGCCGCCGGTCTCGAGCAGGCCACGCGCCTGACGGTCGCCGCCCGGCACGCGCAGCGTTTCGTCGACGCCGGACTCGTGCGGGTCGCCGACCTCGGCTGCGGCCTCGGTGCGGACAGCATGGCCCTGGCGACCCTCGACCGCGAGGTCACCGCCGTCGAGCTCGACGAGACCACGGCCGCCGCCGCGACCATGAACCTGCTGCCGTTCCCCAATGCCCGCGTCGTCAACGCCGACGCCTCCTCCGTGGACACCGCGGAGTACGACGGCGTGTGGCTGGATCCGGCGCGCCGCACCACGACGACGTCGGGCACGTCCCGCATCTTCGACCCCGAGGCGTTCTCGCCCCCGCTGTCCTTCGTCCGGGAACTGGCGGACGGCGGCAAGCCCGTCGGCGTGAAGATGGGGCCGGGCATGCCGCACGACTCCATCCCGGCCACCTGCGAGGCGCAGTGGGTCTCCGTCGACGGCGACGTCACCGAGGTGGCCCTCTGGTTCAACGCCCTGCGGCGGGAGGGCGTCCGCCGTGCGGCGCTCGTCATCGGCCCGCTGGGGGCCGCGGAGCTGGTGTCGGCCGCGGACTTCGGCGACGGACCGACGGCGGCGGTGGGCGAACCGAACGGTTACCTCTACGAGCCCGACGGCGCCGTCATCCGGGCCGAGCTCGTGGCGGACCTCGCCGCCCGGCTCGGCGGGCACCTGCTGGACCCGATGATCGCCTATATCTGCGCTCCCTCGTTCACGGACACCCCGTTCGCCCGTGCCTACCGGGTGCTCGAGGTGCGCCCCTACAACGTGAAGGCGCTGAAGGCCTGGGTGCGCCGGGAGGGCATCGGCGTCCTCGACATCAAGAAGCGCGGCCTCTCGGTGACACCCGAGGAGGTGCGCAGGCAGCTGCTGACCGGATCGGGCAAGGGGCGGAAGAAGGCCACCCTCGTGCTGACCCGGATCGGCGACGAGCGCGTGGCGGTCGTCGTCGAGCCCGTCACCCTCCCCTGACCGCGGCCGGGCCACACTTCCCCGCTCGCCGCAACCCGCCGCGCACGGTGCCACCGGGCCCGCGCCGTTCCTAGACTCGATGGAGTAATCAGGACACGCGGAAGGCGGACGGCATGGCGGAGAACACGACGGCAACGGAGGGCGGGAAGCCCGGAGTGCTGTTCGACGTCGACGGGACCCTCGTCGACTCCAACTACCAGCACACCATGGCCTGGTGGCAGGCGTTCCGGCGGTTCGGCCACGACGTGCCTGCGGCGGAGATCCACCGCGCGATCGGGATGGGCGGGGACAAGCTCGTGGCCCACCTCCTCGGCGACGACCGCGACCCCGACCAGGACACCGAACTCGATGCCACCCACAGCGCCGTCTTCTCGACCTACTGGCCGGGCCTCCGCGCCTTCGAGGGCGCCGGCGACCTCGTGCGCCGCTGCGCCGATGCCGGCCTGACCGTCGTGCTCGCCTCCTCCGCCTCGCAGCAGGAGGTGGGCGTCTCCCGCGGCATCATCGACGCCGACGATTCCATCAGCGCCGCGACCAGCTCGTCGGACGCCGAGAACAGCAAGCCGTCCCCCGACATCCTCCAGGCCGCGCTCGAGGCCGGCGGCCTCGAAGCGGCGGACACCGTGTTCGTCGGCGATTCGGTCTGGGACGTCATCGCGGCGGCCGAACTGAAGATCCCGACGATCGGCCTCGCGTCGGGCGGCACCAGCGAGGCCGAACTGCGGGACGCCGGCGCGGTCGAGGTGTACAAGGACATCCGCGCACTGCTCGACGCGTTCGACGACGGCCCGCTGCAGGCCCTGGCGAAGCCGTCCTCCTCCGCCGCCAAGCCCTGAGGGGTCGCTCCCCGGTCCGGGACGACGGCGCGGCCGGCGACGCGTTCGTCCCCTCGCCGCGACGGTGACGCCGCCGGAAGTCGGGAGGGCCCGCCCCTCCTCCTGACGCCCTCCGGGCCCTACGCTGGGCACATGGTGACCCCGAGCGGGACCCGATCGTCCCGGTCGCTGGGCCGGGCACTCGTCCTGCTCGCCGTCGCCGTCCTGTTCCTCGGCGCGTTCCAGCTGGCCCTCGTCCTGCCCACCGCCGGCGCGGACCGGTGGGTGCACCTGCTGTTCGTCGGCGTCTTCTGGGTGTACGCCGCGGCGGGCCTGATGGCCTGGTGGAGGCGACCGAGCAACCGGATGGGTGCCCTCATCCTGGTCGGCGGGTTCGCCCTGTTCACCGGGAGCCTCGCGAACACGGGGGTCCCCGTGCTCACCGCCCTCGGCACGATTACCGCGACGGCCGTCCTCGCGGTGGCGTTCCACCTGCTGCACGCGTTCCCGTCCGGGCGCCTCCGCAGCCGTGCCTCGCGGCTGACGGTGGTCGCCGGCTACCTGGTCGCCCTGGTGCTCCAGGCGCCGCTCTACCTGTTCGACCCCGCGGCACCCGCGCCGCTGGCCGTGGCCGACCGGCCCGACCTGCTGGGGCTCGGCGTCGTGGTGCAGCGGAGCGCGGGCCTCGCCGTGGCGGTCGCGACGACCGTCGTCCTGGCCCGACGCCTCCTCCGTGCGGACGCGGCACACCGCCGGGTGCTCGGCCCGCTGTTCGCGTACGGGATCGTCGCCGTGCTCCTCATCCCCGCCGGCTCCACCCTGTTCGAGGCGGTCCTCGGCATGCCGGCGACGGTGCGCGCGGGCGTGCAGGCGGCGCTGCTCGGCGGCATCCCGGTCGCCTTCGCCCTCGGCGTGCTGCGCGGCGGCTTCGCGCGCACGGGCGAACTCGAGGAACTGGGGGCCTGGCTCGGCGCCACGGACGGGGCCAGGCCCGCCCCGGCCCCGGCGCTCCGCCGCGCCCTCGGCGACGAGTCCCTGGACATCGTGTTCTGGATGCCCGAGAGCCGCACCTGGGCGGATTCCTCCGGGGCGCCGGCCCACCTGCCGGCCCCCGGCGGTGAACGGTCCGGCGTCGACGTCGAGGTCGGTGGTCGCCGGGTGGGGGCGATCGTGTACGACGCGTCCCTCATCGGTGACCCGGAGCTGGTGCGCTCCGCGGGCCGGGTGGTCGCGATCGCCGTGGAACGCGAACGGCTCACCGCCGAACTGCTGGCGAGCCAGGCCGCGCTGCTCACCTCGCGCGCCCGCCTGGTCGCCGCCGCCGATCGGGAACGGCGGCGCATCGCGCAGGACCTGCACGACGGGCTCCAGGTCCAGCTCGTCCTCCTCGCGCTCGAGGCCCAGCAGGTGGCGAACGGATCCGGGTCGACGATCACCCGCGAGCAGGTGACATCGCTCCGGAAAGGCATCGACGACGCCGCGGGGGACCTCCGCCGCCTCGTGCACGACGTCATGCCCTCGACGCTGATCGAACACGGTCTCTCCGCGGCCACGGAGGACCTCGTCGACCGCATGCCGGTCCCCACCCGCCTGCATCTCGGCATCACCGACGGCGCACTGCCCGAGGCGATCGAGAGCACCGCCTACTTCGTCGTCGCCGAGGGGCTGGCGAACGCCCTCAAGCACTCCAGGGCCGCCGCGTTCACGGTGCGCATCGAACGCAGGGGCGACCGGCTGCTCGTCCAGGTGGACGACGACGGCGTCGGCGGGGCGTCCTTCCACGCCGGGCGCGGGCTGCGCGGACTGGCGGACCGGGTCGAGGTCGTCAACGGGCGCCTGGAGATGCAGAGCCATGCGGGCCGGGGAACACGACTGAGGGCGGAGCTGCCGTGCGTGTTGTGATCGGAGAGGACGAGGCGCTGCTCCGGCAGGGGCTGACGCTCGTCCTCGAGCAGGAGGGGTTCGACGTCGTCGCCGCGGTCCCGGATGCCGGGCAGCTCCTCGACGCCGTGGCCCGGCACCGTCCGGACCTCGTCGTGACCGACATCCGCATGCCGCCGACACACACCGACGAGGGCCTCGTCGCCGCCCTCCGGATCCGGTCGGAGCACCCGGACTCGGCGGTCGTGGTGCTCTCCCAGTACGTGCAGCGGCGGTACGCCCTCGAGCTGCTCACCAACCGGCCGGGGGTCGGCTACCTGCTGAAGCAGCGGATCGCCGACGTCGAGGCCTTCTGTGCCGATCTCCGGCGCGTCGCCGCCGGTGGTACCGCCCTCGATCCGGAGGTCGTCGACGTCCTGGTGAAGCGTGCCCGGCTCGCCCGGGACGACCTGGCACGGCTGACCCGGCGCCAGCGGGAGGTGCTGTCACTCATGGCGGAGGGGCGCAGCAACGCGGGGATCGCGTCGAGGCTCGTGGTGACGGAGAAGGCCGTGGTCCAGCACTCCTCGCGCATCTACGAGGCGCTCGGCCTGCCGGTCGCGGTGGACGACCACCGCCGGGTGCTCGCCGTGATCCGCTACCTGGCCCGGTAGGCACACGGACGGACACGGAGGCACCCGGCCGCTTCGTCCGGCCGCCCGGGGCGGCCCGAAGACGGGACATAGGCCCATCGCCGTCCGTCCGGGCCGCGCACTACCCTGAGTGTCCCAGCCGGCCCCGGTCAGGAGTCCCCATGCGCCGTCATCCCCCGCTCCGCGCCGCCGCCGCGGCCGTGTTCGTGACCGTCCTGGCCGGGTGCACCCTCCCGGCGGAGGGCGTCCCCGTCTCCGGCACCACGCCGAACCACGACATCCCGGTCACCACCGGTTCCGTCCCCGGCCAGGACGTGGTCGCGTTGCCGGCGGGCGGCATCGACGACGCGGTGGACGGACTGCCCGGCATCGTGCGGTCCGTGATGGAACGGACCGGCATCCCCGGGGCGGCGGTCGCGGTGGTCCACGACGGCGAGACCGTCTTCGCCGAGGGCTACGGCGTGCGGAAGCTCGGGGAGGAGGGGGCCGTCGACCCCGACACCGTCTTCCAGATCGCCTCGCTGTCCAAACCCGTCGGAGCGACGGTGGTCGCCCGGGAGGTGTCGCAGGGGCTCGTCGAGTGGACCACGCCGGTCGCCGACCTGCTGCCCGGGTTCGGGCTCGAGGACCCGTGGGTCTCCTCCCATGCGACCGTCGGCGATTTCTATGCGCACCGCACGGGGCTGCCGCCTGCCGCGGGTGATCTGCTCGAGGACATCGGGTACGGCCGCGACTACGTGATCGACCACCTCCGGCACCAGCCGCTGGACCCCTTCCGCGCGAGCTACGGCTACGCGAACTTCGGTACCACCGTCGGCGCGGAGGCCGTGGCCACAGCGGCGGGAAACGAGTGGGAGACCCTCTCGGAGGAGCAGCTCTACCGGCCTCTCGGGATGGACAGCACGAGTTCGCGGCACGCCGACTTCCTCGGCCGGGAGAACCGGGCGACGCTGCACGCGAAGGTGGCGGAGGGGACGTTCGAGCCGCTCCACGAGCGCGACGCCGACGCCCAGTCCCCGGCGGGCGGTGTGTCCTCGACGGTCGGCGACCTGGCCGAATGGATGAAGCTGATCCTCGGGTCCGGCACGTACGACGGCCGGGAACTGGTGGCGGAGGAGGACCTGCTGCCGGCCATCAGCGCTCAGAGCATCGCGTCCCGTCCGACGGCACCGGACCAGCGCGCCGGGCAGTACGGCTTCGGTTTCGGCGTCGGGGTACAGCCGGGCGGCCGCGTGGGCCTGAGCCATTCGGGGGCCTTCTCCCTCGGAGCCGCGACGACCGTCGTGATGCTGCCCTCCGCCGGCGTCGGCATCGTGGTGCTGACGAACGCCTCCCCGGTCGGCGCCCCGGAGGCCGTGGCCGCCGCCTTCCTCGACGAGGCGCAGTTCGGCCACGCCACCCGTGACTGGGTGGAGACCTACGGGAACGCGACGGCAGGCTTCAGCGACCCGGTCGGCGATCTCGCGGGCCGGACCGCTCCTGCGGACCCTGTGCCGGCGAGACCGTTGTCGGCCTACACCGGGGAGTATGCGAGCGAGTACTACGGGACGGCGACAGTGACCGAGGAGGACGGGGCGCTCGTCCTGGCCGTCGGACCGGACGGTGTGTCCACTGCCGTCCTCGAGCACTGGGACGCGGACACCTTCGCCTACGCCCCGCGCGGTGAGAACGCGCCCGACGGCTCGCTCTCGTCCGTCGTCTTCACCGGAGGCGGCGACACTGCCGTGTCGATGACGGTCGACTTCTTCCAGACCGCCTCGAAGGATCTCGGGACCTGGCGGAGGGCCGGCTGATGCGCCGTCGCCCCTGCGGGCGCTCCCGGGCCGCTAGTCCTCGCTGCTGAGGAGGCGCCGCCGGGCGCTGAGGAGCTCGACCTCGGGCCTTGCTGCGACGTACCGCTCCACCCGGTCCAGCACGTCCACCACATGACCGCGGTCCCCTCCGACCACGCCGGCCCCCACGACGGCCCGGCGGTGCAGATCCTGGTGGCCGACCTCGGCCACGGACAGCTCGAACTTCCGGCGGAGGTCCGACACCAGGGGCCGCACCACCGACCGCTTGCCCTTCAGCGAGTGCACGTCGCCGAGCAGCACGTCGAACTCGATGAACCCGATCCACATGGCCGTCCTCCTCGTCGTCCGGCGCCCGTCCCCGGGCAGGTCTAGGCCGAGTCGCGCCAGACGACGGTGGTGTCCAGCACCTGCACCGGGCTCGGCAGCCCGCGGATCTGCGCCAGGACCAGCTCGGCCGCGGTGCTGCCCAGCAGGTCGGCGGGCTGCTTGACGGTGGAGAGCTGCGGCCTGGTCCTCAGGGCCCAGCTGCTGTCGTCGAAGCCGACGATCCCGACGTCGTCGGGCACCTTCCGCCCCGACTCCTGCAAAGCGGTCATGGCGCCCGCCGCCACGGCGTCGGAGGCGGCGAAGACACCGTCGATCTCCGGGCAGCGGCGCAGCAGCTCCTGCATGCCCTCGAGCCCGGCAGCATAGGTGTAGAGGGGGTACTCGACGACCAGCGACGCGTCGAAGCGCCCGCCCAGGGCGTCCCGGAACCCCGTGAACCGGTCGTGGCCGGAGTCGCGGTCCATGGCACTGGCGATCATGCCGATGCGCCGGCGGCCGGTCCCGATGAGGCGCTGGGTGATGGCACGGGCCGCGGCGACGTTGTCGATGGCCACGTAGGGCAGGTCGGGGGTGCCGGGCGGGTGACCCACGAAGGCCGCGGGAACACCGATGTCGCGCACCGCGGACGCGATGGGGTCGGAGGCCCGGGCCGAGACGATCACCGCACCGTCGACGAGCCCGCCCCGGAGGTAGTCGGCCACCCTGCGGCTGTCGCGGTCCGAGTCGATGATCAGGGAGACCAGCTGGTAGTCGGCCTTCGACAGGACGGCGTTGGCACCGAGGAGGATCGAGCCGATGTTCGGGTCCTCGAAGAGCAGCGAGTGGGGCTCGTGGATGATCAGGGCGATCGCGCGCGACTCCTGCGTGACCAGGTTCCGGGCGGCCGAGTTGCGCACGTACCCGACGCGCGCGATGGCCTCCTCGACGGCCACGCGGGCCTCGTCCGACACGTAGCGTTCCCCGTTGACGACCCGCGACACCGTCCCCCGCGAGAGCCCGGCGGCGGATGCGACGTCGTTGATGGTCGCCCGGCGGTTCCGGGTGCGCGTCGGGGGCATATCTGTACTGTAGCGGAGCCCCTGCGGGCCATCCGTGCCGGGAAGGAGTAGGGTGAAGGAAGTTGTCTAGAAGAAGGCGGCTGCCTTCGGTTCTTCTCTTCGCTGCCCCGCCTCCCGTGCCGGGCATGCAACAGCAGAGCACCATCCCCGAAAGGGGCGTGCATCATGAGCAACCCGGAAACTCCTCTTCCACAGCCGCCCGCAGGTCGTCCAGCAGCCCCTGCCCGCCGGAGAACTCCGCGCTCCGGCTCCCGCCCGCCGTCCTGACGGCCCCGCTCCCTCGTCGGCGCTCCCGCGCCCCCACGCAGCGATGCCCACCAGCGCATCCGCTCCGCACCGACCGCCCCGAGCGAGTCACCCCCGGCCGGTCCCACCTCTCCCCGGCCCCGCGTCCCAGACACTGCGAAGGATCACCACCATGACCCAGCACCTACGGAATTTCATCCAGGAATGCATCACCGTCACCGCCGACGGCTCCCTCGCAGCGACCGACGAGGTCGAGGGCCTGTACCAGCACTGGTCCTCGCTGCGCGCCGCCGACACCTCTGACACCTCTGATACCTCGGACGACGCCGCCGAGTACGAGGCCGAAGGATCCGCCGGGAGCCCCGTGCTCGCGGCCCTCCGCGGCTACGGTGTGGAGACGGTGCGGCGCGACGGCGTCGAGTACCTCGAGGGCCTCGTCCTGACGGGTCCGGTCGTGGCAGACTTCATCCTGTCCTGCGACTTCGCCGGGGCGTGGGGTCGGCCGGATCCCCTGGAGCCCGACCTCCTCGAGGACGTCGCCTCCGCCGAAGGACCCGGCTTCCCCCGGCAACGGCTCGTCGTCGCGGCCTATTCGTCGTAGGAACAGGGTTCTGCCCGGGGGCCGGTCCATCGCCCGAACCGGTCCGGGACCGTGAAGGAGGTGCCGTGGGCAGGAGATCCGCGATCCCCCGCAGCACTCCCGCCCTGGCCGCACTCTCCGCGGCCGGTATACCCTTCACGGCCCGCCCCTACCAGCACGAGCAGGGCGTCCCATCCTACGGGCTCGAAGCCGCCACCGCGCTGGGCGTCCCGCCCGCGCAGGTCTTCAAGACCCTGATGGCCAGTGTCGACGGTTCCCTCGTGGCCGCCGTCGTGCCGGTCACCGGTTCGCTGGACCTGAAGGCGCTGGCCGCCGCCCTCGGGAAGCGGAAAGCGGTGATGGCCGACCCGGCGGTCGCCCAGCGCCGCACGGGCTACGTGCTCGGCGGGATCTCACCCCTCGGCCAGCGCCACCCCTCGCCCGTCGTCGTCGACGAATCGGCCCTGGAACACCCGGCCGTGTTCGTGTCGGGCGGGCAGCGCGGGCTGGACATCGAGGTGGCCCCCGCCGACCTGATCGCTGCGACCCGTGCGCTCACCGCCCCCATCGCCGGCCCGTAGCCGCGGGTAGGGTGGACGGCGTGGAACCGACCGCCGGAGACGTCCCGACCCCCACCGAGCTGCTCGCCCTGTACGGGGCCGTCGGCTGGACGGCCTACACCCGCGACCCCGACCGGCTGGGACGCAGCATCGCCGGGTCGCACCTCGTCGTTACCGTGCGGGACGACGACGGCGGTCTGCTGGGCCTCGCACGCACGGTCTCGGACGGCGAAACCATCTGCTACATCCAGGACATCCTGGTGCACCCCGACGCCCGGCGCCGCGGCATCGGCCGCTCCCTCGTGCGGGACATCCAGCAGCGCTACGGCCACTGCATGTTCGTGGCGCTGAGCACCGACGCCGAGGGGACGCAGGATGCGTCGCAGTCGCACCCGTTCTACCGCTCCCTGGGGTTCGCGCCCCACGGCAGCCTGGGGCTCGCCGCCTTCGGCTACCGGCCCTGAGGCTCCCCTGCAGGACCGGCCGCAGGGCTCCGCCTCGGACTACCGGCGTTCCGCGCGTCCCCCGACCGGGTCCACGAGCAGGACCCCGGCCCCTACCCGCTGATCCGGACGGCCCCGCCCGAGACGGTCAGGCCGCCCGCCGGAGGTACTCCCACCGTGATGAGCGACGGCCGTCCGACGTCGACGCCCTGGTGCACCGTGAGCGTGGCCGGCGGCGCGACCTCACCCCGTGCGCGCAGGTACGCCCCGAGGGACGCCGCCGCGGACCCGGTGGCAGGATCCTCGCGGACCCCGCCGGGCGGGAACGGGTTCCGTGCCTCGAACACGTGGTCGCCCAGCCGGTGGACGACCGCGACCGTGGCGCCCCACCCCTCCGCGGCCATGAGGCCCTTCAGGCCCTCGTAGTCGTAGTCGAGGCCCCTGAGGACCGCGGTGTCGCGGACGGGCACGATCGGGTGGATGTTGCCGGCGAAGGACAGCATGACGGGCAGGTCCGCCGACAGGTCCTCCTCGGCGAGGCGGAGGCGCTGCAGGAGCCGCGCGCGGACCGCGGCGTCGATCGCGTCGACCCACGGCTCCACGGTCACGAGGGACGCGACGAGGCGTCCGGCCTCCGTCCCGGTCGCCAGTTCGAGCGGACCCACCGGCGTGGAGAGGACCAGGGTCCCGGGCCCCTCACGTTCGGCGAGCGCCACCCCGGTGGCGATCGTCGCGTGACCGCAGAACGGGATCTCGGCCTCGGGTGCGAAGTACCGGATGGTCGCGGCACCGGGGCCCTGGCGCGAGACGAACGCGCTCTCCGCGTAGCCGAGGTCGGCCGCGATGGCCTGCATCTGCCCGGGCGTCAGGTCGTCCGCGTCGAGCACCACCCCGGCGGGGTTGCCGCCGTCGGCCCGGTCCGTGAACGCCGCGTAGCGGAGGATCTCCATGCCGGTCTGCCGGCATCCCGTCGCTGGTCCGCCGTCAGCCGCCGATCGCGGTCGGGTCGCCCGCCCGGGTGTTGGTCCTGCGGTTGATCAGCCACGTGACGAGCCACAGGACGACACCGATCACCATGAGGCCGCCGGCGATCTGGTACTGGACGACGTCGCGCCCCACCCAGGGACCGGCGAGGAACGCGCACAGGAGCGCGGCCACGATGGGCAGCTGGCCGGGAGAGGTGAAGAACACCTTCCGGTTGACGTCCCGCTTGCGGCGCAGCACCACGCACGCGACGTTGACCACGGTGAACACGCACAGGAGCAGGAAGGCCGTGGTACCCGAGAGGTTCGCCACGATGTTGCTGTCGGGATCGCTGGTCACGTACAGGATCAGGCCGAGGGCGAGGGCGGTGGAGAAGGCGATGCCGGCCCACGGGGTGCAGCGGACCGGGAGGACCTTCGCCAGCGGGCGCGGCAGGACGTCCTGCCGCGCCATGCCGTAGATCAGGCGGCTCGCCATCAGCATGTTGATCAGCGCCGTGTTGGCGACGGCGAAGACGGCGAGGAACGGGAAGATCCTGTCGACCGGGAAGTCGGGCGATCCCTTGTGGACCACTTCGAGGAGCGCCGCACCCTCGGCTTCCCGGATGCCCTCGAGTTCGGTGGGGCTCAGGACCGTCACCACCGAGACGGCGACGAGCATGTAGACGATGACGGCGATGCCGAGGCCGGTCAGCATGGTCCGCGGGAAGATGCGCTCGGGGTTCTGCGTCTCCTCGACCATGTTGACGGAGTCCTCGAAGCCCACCATGGCGAAGAACGCGATCGAGGTCGCCGCGGTGACCGCGAGGAAGAGGCCCTTGTCCTGGTAGTCGGTGAACACGAAGACCTCGCCCACATTGCCGGTGCCCTGCGCCATCGCGAGGAACCCGACGCCGATCACGATGCACAGTGCGGCCACCTCCACGAGCGTCAGCACCACGTTGAACTTGACGCTCTCGCCGACCCCCCGGAGGTTGATCACGGCCAGCAGCAGCATGAACCCGAGGGCGACGGCGGTGATGACGCCCTGGCCCGGCATGGCCATCCAGCCGTTGATCTCCAGCCCGCCGAAGAAGTTCTGCGCCAGCACGTTGGCCGAGGTCGCGGCGCTCGTGATCCCCGAGCAGACGACGGCGAAGGCCACCAGGAAGGTGACGAAGTGGATGCCGAACGCCTTGTGGGTGTAGAGGGCGGCTCCGGCCGCCTGCGGATACTGCGTCACGAGTTCGAGGTACGAGAACGCGGTCAGGGTGGCGACGACGAAGGCCAGCAGGAACGGGAGCCAGACCAGCCCGCCGACCGTCCCCGCCATCGTCCCCGTGACGGCGTACACACCGGCGCCGAGGATGTCCCCGACGATGAACAGGAGGAGCAGCTTGGGCCCGAGGACCCGTTTGAGCTCCGGTTCGCCGGTCGAGGTCGATGCATCTGACGCATGCTCTGCAGAAGTACTCATGGTCGGCCTCCCTGGGGATTTTCCCCCTTACTGTTGCCCTGTTCAGGCCGCTTAGCAAGGGGTGGACAGGAATGCGTCGAGCGCCGATGATTTCCCGGACGGCTCCGCGTCTAACGGGTACAAGGGCCTCCAGGGCCCGCCGGATCCACACCACCGCCCAGGAACAGGAGAACGGCCATGGCCACGAACGTCTTCATCAACCTCCCCGTCAGCGACCTCGCGAGGTCGAAGGAGTTCTACACCAGCTTCGGCTGGACGCTCGACCCGAACTTCTCGAACGACGACGCCGGGGCCGTCGCCATCAGTGACACCATCTTCCTGATGATCCTCACCCATCAGCACTGGGCGCAGTTCACGGACAAGCCCATCGCCGACGCACACGCCACCTCGGCCGTCATCAACGCGATCGGGGTCGATGCTCCCGAGGAGGTCGACACCCTCGTGGGGCAGGCCGTCGCTGCCGGTGCCACGGAGGGCAAGGCGCAGGAGCTCGGCTTCATGCGGTCGCGGTCGTTCTCCGACCCGGACGGACACGCCTGGGAAGTGATGTGGATGGACCCCATCGCCCAGATCGGTGACTGGGAGGCCGTCGAGGCGAAGTACGGCAACCAGCAGCCGGTCTGACCGAGCGCTGCCGGTGATCACCGGGCTCCGGACCACGACGGAGGGACACGCATGACCGACCCCGCGACCGATCCGCTGTGGCAGGTCATCCACGCGGAGCGCGCGGCCCTCGCCCGTGACCTCGCCACCCTCACGCCCGAGCAGTGGCGGAATCCCACCCTGTGCGGCGACTGGGACGTCGAGGAGGTCACGGCGCACCTCTCCGCCGCCGCGTCCGTCGGCCGCGGCCGGTGGATGGGGAGCATGCTGCTCGCCGGCTTCCGACCCCCCGTGCACAACCGGCGCCGGTTGGCGGAGCACCTCGGTGCGTCGCCGGTCGGCACGCTCGGCCGTTTCCGCGACGTCGTCCAGCTGTCCGTCGCACCGTCCTCCGACCTCCCCGCCTACCTCGGGGAGGTCGTGGTGCATGCCCAGGACATCCGCCGCCCGCTCGGCATCGCCACCCGTCCGGGCATCGACGCACTGCTGCCGGTCGCCGGCTTCTTCGTGGCGAGGAATTTCACCGTGCCGAGCCGCCGCAATGCCGCGGGCCTCCGGCTCACCGCGACCGACGCCCTCTTCACCGCGGGCGAGGGGCCCGAGGTCCGGGGATCCCTGCTCGCCCTGGTCATGTGCCTCGCCGGACGGGCCGCCTACCTCGACGAGCTCGACGGACCGGGCCTCCCGCTGCTCCGCGCCCGGATCACCCCCACCTGATCCGGGCGGCCCGGACCGCGTGCGAGCGGCACAGCCACCCTCGGACCGGCCCCGCCGAGTGGTGCACCGGCCCGGGCCTGCCGACTGCGTTGACACCGATTGTGACCGCAGTTACTCTGGGAGCGTTCACACAATCTCGATGGAGAGTTCGGCCGCCCGCCTCTGGGAACGTTCACAGAGCGGGGCTGCGGTCCTTCTCCGGCATCACCGAGAGTCGGCACCGCAGCATGAGGAGCAGGTTTGGCACGCACAACCACCGTCGCAGGATTGTCCGGCAACGGTCAGCTCGTCTACGGATGTGACTACAACCCCGAGCAATGGGATGCGTCCGTCTGGCACGAGGACGTCCGCCTCATGAAGGAGGCCGGCGTCAACCTCGTGGCGGTCAACATCTTCGGCTGGGCGGAGATCGAGCCCGAGGAGGGGGTCTTCCGGTTCGAGGACCTCGACGCCGTCCTGGACCTCCTCGCCGAGAACGGCATCGGCGTGAACCTCGGCACCGGCACCTCGTCCACTCCCGCGTGGCTCACCACCAAGCACCCCGAGATGCTCCCCCGCACCGCCGACGGCACCGCCCGCTGGCCCGGCGGCCGCCAGGCGTTCTGCCCCAGCTCCCCCGCCTACCGCGAGCACGCCCTCGCCCTCGTCGAGCGGATCTCCGCCCGATACGGCAGCCACCCGGCCCTCCGCCTGTGGCATGTGTCCAACGAACTCGGCTGCCACAACTCGCTGTGCTACTGCGACGTCTCCGCCGAGGCGTTCCGCGGCTGGCTCCGCACCCGCTACGGCACCCTCGACGCCCTCAACGCCGCCTGGGGCACCGCCTTCTGGAGCCAGCGCTACTCCGCCTGGGAACAGGTGCTGCCCCCGAGGCTCACGCTCTCCGCCCTGAATCCCACGCAGGAGCTCGACTTCAACCGCTTCAGCTCCGACGAGCTGCTCGCGCACTACTCCGCGGAGGAGGCGGTCCTCCGCCGTAACAGCGCTGCACCGGTGACCACCAACTTCATGGTCGCCGCGCACATCCGGAACCAGGACTACTGGTCCTGGGCCCCCGAGATGGACGTCATCGCGAACGACCACTACCTCGACCACCGCCTTGCTGCGCCGAACGCCGAACTGGCCTTCGCCGCCGACACCACCCGCGGACTCGCCCAGGGTCTGCCGTGGCTGCTGATGGAGCATTCCACGGCCGCCGTGAACTGGCAGCCCCGCAACATCGCCAAGGGCCCCGGCGAGATGCTCCGCAACTCCCTGACCCACCTCGCGCGCGGCGCGGACGGCCTGTGCTTCTTCCAGTGGCGCGCCTCACTGCAGGGCAGCGAGAAGTTCCACTCCGCGATGCTCCCGCACGCCGGCACCGACTCGCAGATCTGGCGCGACGTCGTCGGGCTCGGCTCCGCACTCGGGAAGCTCCGCGAGATCGCGGGCACGACCGTGCACGCCGACGTCGCACTCGTCTTCAGCTGGGAGGCCTGGTGGGCACACGACCAGGAATCGCACCCGTCGGGCGACGTCCGCTACATCGAGCAGGTCCATGCCGCCTACGGGGCGCTGTGGGACGCGGGGATCACGGTCGACATCGTGGCTCCCGGCGCCGACCTCTCCGGCTACAGGCTCGTGGTGGTGCCGAACCTCTACCTGGTCCGCGACGAGCACGCCGCGGTCGTCCGGGACTTCGTCGAGCACGGCGGGTCCGCGTTCGTCACGTTCTTCAGCGGGATCGTCGACGAGAACGAGAGGGTGCGGCCGGGCGGCTACCCCGGAGCCTTCCGCGACCTCCTCGGCATCCGCTCGGAGGAGTTCTTCCCCCTCGACCCCGCGCACCCCCTCACCCTCGACAACGGTTCCCTCGCCTCGCTCTGGTCCGAGGCCCTGCGCCTCACCTCGGCCGAGGCCGTCCTGAGCTACGCGACCGGCCACCACGTGGGGACACCCGCCGTGACCCGCAACCGCGTCGGTGCGGGCGAGGCCTGGTACGCCGGGACCGTCCTCGACGGCGGTGTCCTCCGGGACCTGCTGCTCCGTGCCGCCGTCACCGCCGGCGTGCAGGTACCCGAGACACAGTCCGGCCTCGAGGTCGTCACCCGCCGCGGCAACGGCCACGAGTACGTCTTCCTGATCAACCACTCCGCCGAGGACCGCAAGCACCGGGTCAGCGGTCTGGAACTGCTGACGTCCGAGGCCCCGGCCGACGTCGTCGTCGTTCCCGCGGGCGCGGTCCGCGTCGTCCGCACCACTCCAGGAATCCCCGACACCGACGGCTCGGACCAGGGCCGAAAGGATGCAGGCAATGTCAGTCACTAGCACCCCGGCCGAGGTCCCCAAGGCGGCCCCGGTCGTGAGGAAGAACCGATCGTCGGGAGCGCAGCGCCGCGCCGTGACGGTGTTCATCGCCCCGTTCGCGATCCTCTTCCTCGCCTTCTACGCCATCCCGATCGTCTACGCCGTCGTGCAGTCGCTGCTGACCGTGGAGCGCGAGGGCACGTTCGGGAAGCCCCGCCAGGTCTTCGGCGGGTTCGTCCAGTACGAGCAGGTCTTCCAGAACACGGCCTTCTGGGAATCCGTGGGGCGCGTGCTGCTCTTCGGTGCCGTCCAGGTACCGGTCATGCTCGGCCTCGCCCTCCTGTTCGCCCTGCTGCTCGACTCGCCGCTGCTGCGGGGCAAGAAGTTCTTCCGGCTCGCATTCTTCGCCCCCTACGCCGTCCCCGGCGTCATCGCCGCCATCATGTGGGGCTTCCTGTACTCGCCGTCGCTCTCGCCGTTCGGCGCGGTGACCTCGAACGTCGACTTCCTGGGCGGCAACCTGGTGCTCTGGGCGATCGCGAACATCGTGACCTGGGTGTACGTCGGCTACAACATGCTGATCATCTACTCGTCGCTGCTCGCGATCCCCACGGAGATCTACGAGGCCGCCCGGCTGGACGGCGCCAGCAACATCCAGATCGCGTGGCGCATCAAGATCCCCCTGGTGATCCCGGCCATCATCCTCACGGCCGTCTTCTCGATCATCGGCACGCTCCAGCTCCTGGCCGAACCCCAGACCCTCCGCAGCTTCAGCTCGGCGATCAACAGCACGTTCACGCCGAACCTCGCGGTCTACACCACGGCGTCGGTGCCGAACTACAACCTCGCCGCGGCGTTCTCGGTGGTCCTCGCGCTCGCCACGTTCATCCTCTCCTTCGTCTTCCTGAAGTCCACCCAGCGGAAGGTCACCCAGTGACGGCAACCCCAGCCACCGCCTCCAGGCGCCGGCGTGGCGCGAGTCCTACGGCGGACAGCGCCGGCCCCCGTTCCCGCGGCCCCCGCCAGAGCATCATGTCCCGCAGCGCGGCGATGCTCATCATGGGTGTCTTCACCCTGTACTTCCTGACCCCCATCTGGTGGCTGCTCACCACCTCCACCAAGACGGGCGGCGAGATCACCTCCACCGCTCCCCTGTGGTTCACGGCGAATTCCGCGGGGACGTTCCTCACGAACCTGGGGCGCCTGTTCACCTACGGCGACGGGCTGTTCGGCCGATGGCTGCTGAACTCCGCGCTGTACGCGGGGGTGGGCGCCCTGATCGGCACGGTCATCGCGGCGATGTGCGGGTATGCCCTCGCGAAGTACGAGTTCAGGGGCCGTGAGGCGATCTTCAACATCGTGCTCAGCGGCGTGCTGGTACCGGCCACGGCGCTGGCCCTCCCGCTGTTCCTCATCTTCAGCCGCGTCGAGCTGACCAACACCATGTGGGCCGTGTTCCTGCCGAGCCTCGTCAGCCCGTTCGGCGTGTACCTGGCCCGCATCTATGCGGCGGCCAGCGTGCCCGGCGAGCTGCTCGAAGCGGCCCGCCTCGACGGGTCGGGTGAGATCCGCACCTTCTTCACCGTGTCCACGCGCCTCATGGCACCGGCGCTCGTGACGATCTTCCTCTTCCAGTTCGTCGCGATCTGGAACAACTTCTTCCTGCCCCTGATCATGCTCCGCGACCAGGTGCTCTTCCCCGTGACCCTGGGTCTGTACGCCTGGAACAGCCAGATCAGCCAGATCCCCGAACTGCGCTCCCTCGTGATCGTCGGTGCGCTCGTGTCGATCCTGCCGCTGATCATCGCCTTCCTGGCACTCCAGCGTTTCTGGAGCAGCGGCCTCGGCGCAGGCGGCGTCAAATAGCAGCCCCCAGTCCCCTGACCAGCACCACGGGTGCACGGGCGACCGCCCCTGTACCGCACTACCACCGATAGGAAAGACAATGCGCGCGCATTACGGAAAAGTCACCGCGGCCTTTGCCATGATCTCTGCGCTGGCTCTCTCCGGCTGTTCAGCCGGCGGAGACAGCACCGAGGCAGGAGCGGAAGCGGCTCCCTGCGAGGCCTCCGAGGGCCCCGTCACCCTGAACTTCACCACCTGGGTCCCCGGCATGGACAAGGTCGTCGAGCTGTGGAACGCCGAGAACCCCGAGATCCAGGTCGAGGTGCAGACCGGGCCCAACGGCAACTCCGGTACCTACCAGAACTTCTTCAACCAGATCCAGGCCGGCAACGCACCGGACCTCGGCCAGGTCGAGTACGACGCACTGCCGAACTTCCGTGTGCAGGACGGCCTCGAGAACATCGCCGGCTGCGAGGGCGTCGCCGACGCCCAGGACCAGTTCGTCGACTGGACCTGGGGGCAGGTGACCTTCGGTGAAGAGGGTTCCGTCTACGCGGTCCCGCAGGACAGCGGCCCCATGGCCATGTACTACCGCGCCGACCTCTTCGAGCAGGCCGGCATCGAGGTCCCCACCACGTGGGAGGAGTATGCGGCGGCAGCGGAGCAGATCAAGGCGCAGGGCTCCTTCATCACCAACTTCCCGAAGTCGGACGTCAACTGGTTCGCCGGCATGGTCTGGCAGAACGGTGGCCAGTGGTTCGCGAACGACGGCGAGAGCTGGGACGTCAACCTGACGAGCCCCGAGTCCGAGGAGGTCGCCACCTACTGGCAGGACCTCCTGTCGAAGGACCTCGTCTCCACCCTGCCGTCCTTCTCCGACGAGTGGAACGCCTCGTTCAACGAGGGCCAGCAGTGGACCTGGGTGTCCGCCGTCTGGGGCGCCACGACCCTCTCGACCGGTGCCCCCGACACCGCCGGCAAGTGGGCCGTCGCCCCGATGCCGCAGTGGGAGGACGGCGGGAACGCCGCAGGCAACTGGGGCGGCTCGTCCACCGCGGTGCTGAAGGGCTCGGACCACCCGGCCGAGGCCGCCAAGTTCGCGCTCTGGCTCAATACCGACCCCGAGGCCCTCGCGCTCGCCAACGAGCTCGGCGGCATCTACCCGGCCGCGAAGTCCGCGACCGAGCTCGAAGCCTTCGCCGGCGGCGTCGACTACTACGGCGGACAGAAGATCTACGACGTCTTCGCCGATGCATCAGCGAACGTGAACCCCGACTTCACCTGGGGCCCCACCATGACGCAGACCTACACGGACGTCTCCGACGGATTCGGTGCTGCCATCGGCGGCTCCGGCACCCTGATGGACGCCCTCGAGAACGGGCAGCAGAAGACCATCGACTCCCTGAAGTCGCAGTCCATCCCGGTCTCCGAGTAACCCCCGGCGGCTCCGCCGCAGGCCTCCTGGAGCGCCGCGTCCCGCACGGGGCGCGGCGCTCCGTGCGTCCCGGCCGCCGTCGTTCACGGTTCTCAGCGCCAGGGTGGCGGTTGTCCGGCGCGTCGGGCCCCGACACGCGGTTCCGCACCTCTAACCCGGAACGACGACGGGCGTCGCGGCCGGAGGGGGCTGCAATAGGCTTGCCGGATGAGTTCTCCTCCCACCCCGCCCGTGGACCGTGTCCGGGCGGAACTCCGGTCCGCGCGCCGGGAGAGCACCCCCGACGCCGACTGGGCGTCGTTCGAGGCGCGCTTCGACGCCGAGTTCCCCCGGCTGCAGTCGCTCTTCTCCAGCATCTACGGGCCGGGGTCCGACGGCGAGCTGCTGCAGGTGGTCCTCGACGCCGCGGCCTCGTGGCAGGACCGGCCCGCGGACCTGAAGGCCGTCGACGCCTCCCGTGCCATGGCTCCCGAGTGGTTCTCCTCCCACCGGATGCTCGGGGGTGTCTGCTACGTGGACCTCTACGCGGGCAGCCTCGTGGGCCTGCGGGACCGGATCCCCTACTTCAGGGACCTCGGGCTGACCTACCTGCACCTGATGCCGCTGTTCCGGGCGCCCGAGGAGAACTCCGACGGCGGGTACGCGGTCTCCAGCTACCGCGAGGTGGACCCGTCGCTCGGCACCATGGACGAGCTCGCGGACCTGACCCGCGAGCTGCGCGAGAGTGGGATAGCACTGGTGGTCGACTTCATCTTCAACCACACCTCGGACGAGCACGAGTGGGCCCGCAAGGCCAGGGCGGGCGACCCCGACTACCAGGACTTCTACTGGATCTACCCTGACCGCGAGATGCCCGACGCCTACGAGCGGACCGTGCGGGAGATCTTCCCCGACGACCACCCCGGCTCGTTCGTGCAGCTCGACGACGGACGGTGGGTCTGGACCACGTTCCACTCGTTCCAGTGGGACCTCGACTACAGCAACCCACGCGTGTTCCGGGCCATGGCCGGCGAGATGCTGTACCTGGCGAACCAGGGCGTGGACATCGTCCGCATGGACGCCGTCGCGTTCATCTGGAAGCAGCTCGGCACGTCCTGCGAGAACCTGCCCGAGGCCCACCTCCTGCTGCAGGCGTTCAATGCCGTGTGCCGGCTCGCGGCACCCTCGCTGCTCTTCAAGTCGGAGGCGATCGTGCACCCGGATGAGGTGGTGCAGTACATCGACCGCGGTGAGTGCCAGCTGAGCTACAACCCGCTGCAGATGGCACTCATCTGGAACTCGCTCGCCACCCGCGAGGTGTCCCTCCTCGCCCAGGCCCTCGAGCGGCGGCACGACCTCCCCGAGGGCACCGCCTGGGTCAACTACGTGCGCAGCCACGACGACATCGGCTGGACGTTCTCCGACGAGGACGCCGCGGAGCTCGGCATCGACGGGTTCGACCACCGCCGGTTCCTCAACGCGTTCTTCGTCGACAGGTTCCCCGGCAGCTTCGCGCGCGGGGTCCCCTTCCAGGACAACCCGCGCACCGGCGACTGCAGGATCTCCGGGACGACGGCGTCACTCGCCGGACTGGAGGCGGACGACGACGCCGGGGTGGCGCGGATCCTCCTAGCGCACTCGGTCATCCTCAGCACGGGCGGCATCCCGCTGCTCTACCTCGGCGACGAGGTGGGCCAGCTCAATGACTACTCCTACCTTGCCGACCCCGCGAAGGCGGGCGACAGCCGCTGGGTGGGTCGCCCCGCCTACCCCGCCGACGCCTACGCGCACCGAGACGACCCCGGGACGGACGCCGGGGCGGTCTTCACGGGCCTTCGCCGTCTCATCGAGGTCCGCCGGCAGACCCCGGAATTCGCCGGTGGCCGGCTCGCGCCCTTCCACACCCACAACCCGCACGTCCTCGGCTACCAGCGACCCGGCCGGCTCGGCGACCAGCCCGACAGTCGGGCATCGACCGTCGTCGTGCTCGCGAACTTCGCCGACACCCAGCAGGACGTCGACGCCGCGACGCTGTCCGGACTGCCCGAGACCGCCCTCGACCTCATCGGCGGCGGGCGCGCCCACCTCCGTGCGGGCGTGACGATCGAACCGCACGGCGTGCGCTGGTACCGGCTGTAGCCGGTCCAGCCCGTCGCCGGCCGGCCGCCCGGTACGGCCGCGGGTCAGGCCTCCCGGCGGGAGAACTCCCCCGCCGCGCGGACCTGCCCCGGTGTGGGCCGCACGCCGGTGTAGAGGACGAACTGCTCCTCGGCCTGGAGGGCGACCACCTCGGCGCCCGTGATGACCGGTGTGCCTGCCTGCCGGGCAGCGAGGATCAGCGGCGTCTCCGAGGGCGACGCGACGACGTCGAACACCACCAGCGCCGCGTCGATCGCGACCTGCGGGAAGGCGACCGCATCGGCGTCCGCGCCGGCCATGCCGAGGGGTGTGACATTGAGGATCAGGTCCGCCGTCGACTCCCCCACCTCCTGCTGCCATGCGAAGCCGTACAGTTCCGCGAGCGCGCGTCCCGTGCGCTCGTTGCGGGCGACGACCGTCACCCGGGTGAAGCCGGAATCGCGCAGGGCGGCCACCACGGCCTTCGCCATGCCGCCGGACCCCTGCACGAGCACCGAGTGCGTCGGAGGTACCGCGTGCTCGCGGAGCAGCCGCTCCACCGCGAGGTAGTCGGTGTTGTAGGCCGTGAGGACGCCGTCGTCGTTCACGATGGTGTTGACGGAGTCGATGGCCTTCGCGGACGGGTCGAGGTGGTCCACGAGGGCGATCACGTCCTCCTTGAACGGCATCGAGACGGCGCAGCCACGGATGCCGAGCCCGCGCAGCCCGGCGATGGCCGAGGGCAGGTCCTTCGTGGTGAAGGCCTTGTAGACGTAGTTGAGTCCCAGCTCGTCGTACAGGTAGTTGTGGAAGCGCGTACCGATGTTGCTGGGCCGCGCGGCCAGGGAGATGCAGAGGGTCATGTCTTTGTTCAGGATGGGCACTCCCCCATCATCCCAGCAGCACGCCCGATCGCCCCGCCGCCCGTGCCATGTCCGCGTGGCAGGTACTAATATTGGGACGAGTCTCTTCCGCGACGGCGCGTTGCCGAGGCACCACCATCCCCCGCATCGCTCCAGGAGCCAGCCCTTGAAGATCGACTTTGCGCAATCGGCCCAGTCCACCCTCGGTGTCGAGTGGGAGCTTGCGCTCGTGGACCGCTACAACGGCGAACTCGTCTCCGTGGCCGACCAGGTCCTGCGCGGTGTCAGTGCGAACCACCCTGAACTGCAGGACGACGACGAGCACCCGCACATCAAGCAGGAACTCCTGCTCAACACCGTGGAGCTCGTCACGGGTATCTGCACCACCGTCGACGAGGCGAAGGCCGATCTGTCCCGTTCCCTCGCCGCCGTCCGGGAGGTCACCGACCCCATGGGCGTGGAGCTCTTCTGCGCCGGGTCGCACCCCTTCAGCGCGCCCCGCGCCCAGCAGGTCACGGACCGCGACCGCTACGCGAAGCTGATCGACCGCACGCAGTGGTGGGGCCGGCAGATGGTCATCTACGGGGTGCACGTCCACGTGGGGCTCGACCACCGGGACAAGGCCCTGCCCGTGGTGGACGGCCTGGTCAACTACTTCCCGCACTTCCAGGCGCTCTCCGCCTCGTCACCGTTCTGGGGCGGCGAGGACACCGGGTACGCCTCGCAGCGGGCCCTCATGTTCCAGCAGCTGCCCACCGCCGGCCTGCCGTTCCACTTCGACGACTGGGCCGGCTACGAGTCCTACGTCCGGGACATGTCCACCACCGGGGTGATCGACTCCGTGAGCGAGATCCGCTGGGACATCCGCCCGGTGGGCAACCTCGGCACGGTGGAGATGCGCGTGTGCGACGGGCTCTCGACCCTGCAGGACGTCGGCGCCGTGGCCGCCCTGACGCAGTGCCTCGTCCACGAGTTCTCGAACACGCTCGACGCCGGCGGCAGCATCCCCCTCATGCCGCCGTGGCATATCCAGGAGAACAAGTGGCGGGCCGCCCGGTACGGTCTCGACGCCATCATCATCCTCGACGCCGAGGGCCGCGAGCAGCTCGTCACGGAGCACCTCGTCGAGGTCCTCGACCGGCTCGAGCCGATCGCCGCGAAGCTCGGCTGCAGCAGCGAGCTCGCCGATGTGGAGGGCATCCTGCAGCGCGGCGCCGGGTACCAGCGCCAGCGGCGGATCGCGGAGGAGAACGACGGCGACCTCCGCGCCGTCGTGCTCGACATGGTGCAGCAGCTGCGCGGATAGCCGGACGGGGGCTCGGCCGGCCCGGCCCGGTGTGAGCAGCCCGGATCAGCCGGCCCGACCCGGTCGGCCCGGTGCACGCCGATCTTCCTCAGCTCAGTGCGAACCGCCCGTGAAGCGGTCGTCCCTCGTCGGGTTGTCCGCGGAGCCCTCGAGGCCGACGTTCCCGGCGAGGGTCTCGGGTGACGGGTCGGCGTCGGGCACGGCCCGGCCGGCGATGAGGTCCTCCTCGTCGGCGGCGGTCAGCGGTGCGTCCCGGATCTGGCCCACGTCGGTCGGGTCGATCCCCTCGGTGTCGCCGAGGTCCTTCAGGTGATGTTCTTCGGTCGGCTGGTCCATGCACCCGAGCGTAGGCCCGGGGCCTCGGGCGCCGCAGCCCTACCCGGAACCGGGAGGACCGTCTTGCGCCCGCGTCCGGGGCGGTATAGCCGGACGCCTGCCGATCGCCCGGGCCCGGCACCTCCCGGGCTCAGTCCCCCGTGAGGACCAGGGCGTAGCCGAACTGCTGCAGGGTGACCCCCTGGACGACTGCCCCGCCGAGAACGTCCCTGCCCTGCACCTCGACGTGCACGGACTCGCTCCCGTGATTGATGACGGTGAGCAGCCGTCCCCGGCGGATCGCCTCGACCAGGGGCGGGAGCCCCGGCAGTACGGGTTCCACCTGCGCCGCTCCGAACAGGTGCCGGAGCACCTGCCCGGTGCCGTCGTCGTCGGGCACCGTGCCCAGATAGTACGCCGTGCCCGCGCCGGAGGAGTGCGCCGTCAGCGCAGGCCGACCGGCCTGCCTGCCGCCGTCGAACGCGGCCAGCACCTCGGCGCCGACGGCGTGCACCTCCTCGGCCAGGAGGATCCCCGGGAACGCGAACCCCCCGCCGCTCACCCGGGCCTGCTGCTGTCCCGGGCCCGATGATCCCGGAGCCACCAGCGCACCGAAGTCCTCGACCGCGATGCCCAGGAGGTCGCGCAGCTGGGTCCCGAACCCGCCGGCCCGGAACCGGTCGCTCTCGTCGACGACGTCGCTGAACGCCGTGACGAGCAGGTGCCCCCCGGCCTCGACGAACGCGGTCAGGTTCGCTGCGGCCTCGCGCGTCAGCAGGTAGAGGTGGGGCGCGACGACGGCGCGGTAGCGGGACAGGTCGGCGGTGGGCCGCACCAGGTCCACCTGCACGTGGAGGCGGTGTGCGGCGTCGTACCAGCCCCGCACGAGCGACAGGTAGTCGAGGGAGGTGGGATGGTCGGGATTCTCGATCGCCCACCAGTTCTCCCAGTCCAGCAGGATCGCCACGCGGGCCGTGCCGTCGTCGGGCGGCAGGCCGGGGAGATCACCGAGCTCCCGGCCGAGCGCCACCACCTCGCGCCAGGTGCGGATCTGCGTGCCGGCGTGCGGCAGCATCCCCGAGTGGAATTTCTCCGACCCTGCACGCGACTGACGCCACTGGAAGAACAGGATGCCGTCGGCCCCTCGCGCGACGGCCTGCATGCTCTGCGCGGCGAGCTGGCCGGGCGCCTTGGGCGCGTTGGACGGGCGCCAGTTGACCGCGCTGGAGGCCTGCTCCATCAGGAGCCAGGGCGTTCCGGGCTTGAGCGACCGCATGAGGTCGCCGTGGAAGGCCCCTTCCCTGAAACCCTCGGGATCGTCGGGATCCGGGTACAGGTCGTCGCTGATGACGTCGAGTTCCGCCGCCCACTGCGCGTAGTTCACCGGCTTGAAGGCGCCCATGAAGTTCGTGGTGATCGGCTGTGCGGCCCCAGCCGCGCGGATGATGTCGCGTTCCATCCTGTAGCACTCGAGCAGCATGTCCGAGGTGAACCGGCGGTAGTCGAGCAGCTGCCCGGGGTTGTGGCTGTAGGGCGCGTGGCGCGGCGGGAAGACCTCCGCGAAGGACCCGTAGCGCTGGGACCAGAACATGGTGCCCCACGCCTCGTTGAGGGCGTCGACCGTCCCGTACCTCGCCAGCAGCCACCGTCGGAACGCGTCGCGCGCGGCGTCCGAGTAGTCGATGTCCAGATGGCAGCCGTACTCGTTGTTGACGTGCCAGAGGACGACGGCGGGGTGCCGGGCGTAGCGCTCGGCGATCTGCGTGACGAGGGCTCCGGCCAGTTTCCGGTAGGCGGGAGAGGACGGCGCGTAGTGCTGGCGGCTGCCGTGCCAGTAGGACGTGCCGCGCTCGTCGGCCGCGAGCATCTCCGGGTAGGCGACCGTCGCCCAGGGCGGGGGCGACGCCGTCGCGGTGGCGAGGTCGACGGCGATCCCGCCGTCGTGCAGGAGGCCGATGACGCGGTCCAGCCACCCGAAGTCGAACTCGTGCTCGGACGGCTGGATGCGCGCCCAGGAGAAGATGCCCAGGCTGACCATCGTGACGCCGGCCTCGCGCATGCGGGCCACGTCCTCCGGCCAGATTTCCTCGGGCCACTGCTCGGGGTTGTAGTCGGCGCCGTAGTGCAAGGGGTCTCCAGGGGTCGGGACGGTCAGGAGCGGGAACTGCGCTCGCGCACGGACGTCGCGAGGGCGGCGAACACGAGGCAGCCCACCCCGGGGATGACGAGCGGCGGCAGCTGCCAGCCGACCATCGCGGTGAGGACGACGGCGGCCACGAGCCAGGCGACGCCCGCAGGGTCCTGCCGCGCGTCCGTGAGCCACAGGTGTCCCGCGGCCCGCCAGGAACGGGCGGCCTGCCAGCGGGCCGTGATACCCGCGAGGGCCACCAGCAGTCCCAGCAGCAGGACGATCCCGGCGGCCAGGACGAGTTGCCAGCCCGGCAGGGTCCGCGAGCCGGCGACGACGAGATCGACCAGGAGGAGCGCGGCAGCGACGAGCAACGCGACCCCGACGACCCAGCCCGTCCGTAGCGCTGCCGTGAAGTCGGCGGCGAAGTGACGGACGGTCGAGTCCTCGGCACGCAGGAAGCGGTGCAGGTGCGCGGAGCCGGCGGCGAACGATGCGGGAACGGTGACGATCGCGAGGCCCGCGATGCAGCAGAGCACGCCGACCCAGAGGACCTCGCCGAACAGGGCGAACTTCGCCGTCGCGCCCGGCCAGCGCAGGGCGCTGCCATCGCGGAGGGCGGCCTGCCGTCCGCGGCCGGCCGCGTCGCGCCGGCGGGGGCTCATCCCTTGAGGCCCTGCGTCGCGACGCCGTCGACGAGGAAGCGCTGGAAGATGATGAAGAACAGCATCACCGGCAGCAGGGCGAGCACGGAGATCGCGATGGTCGCCCCGTAGTCCGAGGTGCTCGTCTGGTCGTTGAAGATCCGGAGGGCGAGCGGCAGCGGGTACTTGTCCGGCGAGTTCAGGTACAGGAGCGGGCCGAGGAAGTCGTTCCAGCTCCAGATGAACGCGAAGATCGACGACGTGATGAGGGCGGGCTTGATCAGCGGCAGCGTGATCGAGAAGAAGATCCGGCCGTGGCCGCACCCGTCGATGCGCGCTGCCTCGTCCAGTTCACGCGGCAGGTTGCGGATGAACTGCACCATGAGGAAGACGAAGAACGCCTCGGTGGCGAGGAACTTGCCCGCCAGGAGCGGCCAGAAGGTGTCGATCAGGCCGAGGTTCCTGAAGATGATGTACTGCGGGATGATCAGCACGTGGAAGGGCAGGAGCAGCGTTCCGATCATGGCCGCGAAGAGGATCCTGCTCCCCCGGAAGTTGATCCTCGAGAACGCGTAGGCGGCCATGGAGGAGGAGATGACCGTGCCGATCACCGCGCCGATGCCGAGCAGCAGCGAGTTGAGGAAGAACTTCCAGGTGGGGATGCCGGCGATACCCTGCATCACCTTCACGAAGTTGTCGAAGGTGGGATTCTCGGGGAAGAAGCCCTGGTTGCTGCCGAACTCCGAGTTCGGCTTGAGCGACGCCGAGAACATCCACAGGAGCGGGTAGAGCACGATCGCCGTCAGGGCGACGATGCCCACGACCCAGAACGCGGTGGGGATGTGCCGGCGGAGGCTGCGCCGTCGCGGCCGGGGCTGCGGGTCACCGACGGTGTTCCGCGGGACGGGTACGGCGGGGTTCGATTCGATGGTGGTCACTTGGAGTCTCCTGCGTAGTGGACCCAGCTCCTGGAAGTACGGAAGAGGATGAAGGCGAGGACGCCCACGGCGAGCAGCAACACCCAGGCCATCGCCGAGGCGTAGCCCATCTGGTTGTTGGCGAACGCCCTCGTGTAGAGGTACACGGTGTAGAAGTTGGTGGCGCCCCCGGGGCCGCCGGTTCCCGACCCGATGATGTACGCCGAGGCGAAGACCTGGAACGCGTTGATCATCTCGAGCAGCAGGTTGAAGAAGATGACGGGCGAGAGCATCGGCACCGTGACGCTGAGGAACTTGCGCCACGCCTTCGCGCCGTCGACGGACGCGGCCTCGTACAGCTCGGCGGGGACGCCCTTGAGGCCGGCGAGGAAGATCACCATGGGAGCGCCGAACTGCCACACGGCCAGCAGGATCATCATGGGCATGATCAGCGAGGGGTTGCCGATCCAGCCGCCGAGGTTGATGCCGAAGAGATTCAGGGTGCCGTCCACGGGACCGTCGGTGGAGAACATGGCCCGCCACACGATCGCGATGCTGACGCTGGCTCCGATGAGGCTCGGTGCGTAGAAGGCCGAGCGGAAGAAGCCCGTGCCCTTCGCCTTGTAGTTCAGGAGCATGGCCACGGCGAGTGCTGCGGCCAGCTTGATGGGCGTCCCCACGAGGACGTAGATCAGGGTGATCCGCACGGATCCCCAGAACTTCTCGTCCTCGGCCATGCGGCCGAGGTTCTCCAGCCCCGTCCATTCGGGAGCGGTGAACAGGTTGTAGTCCGTGAACGCCAGGTAGAGCGACGCCAGCATGGGCCCCAGCGTGAGGCCGATGAAGCCCAGCAGCCACGGGGAGAGAAAGATGTACCCCGCGAGGGAGTCCCGGTTACGGGAACGCCGGGGCCGTGACGCGCCCGCCCGGCGGCTGCCCGCCGGGTGGGCGCCGGAATCGGCGCTGCGATCTGTTGCCGGCGCGTGCGCCGAGTCCGTGGTCACGGTCAAACTCCTTTGTCTGCTCAGCTGCCGAGGGTGACGGCGGCCTCGTCGAAGAACTGCTGGGCCGCCTCCTCGGGGGTCACGGTACCGAGACCGATGGACTTGCCGAGGTCCCAGAAGGTCTGCTCGATCGCGCCGAAGCCCGCCACCGGTGCTGCCGGGGCCTCGCCCAGGCGGTCGGCGATGGAGTCGAGGTAGTCCTGGACGGCCTTGTCGGGTCCCTCGAGGTTCGCACCTTCGAGCTGGGTCTCGGATGCAGGGATGCCGAGGGTCGCACCGAAGATGCCACCGACCTCGGGGCTGTTGATCAGGAAGTCGACGAACGCCGCTGCCGCCTCGGGGTGCTCGGTCGAGGAGGAGGCTGCCTGCATGAGGCCGACCTTGCGGTACAGGTCCTTCTCGTCCGGGTTGCTCGTCGGAGGAGCGACGATGGTGATCTCCTCGGCGCCGGAGTCCCCCAGGTAGCCGCCGAGGAAGTTGCTCCAGCTCATCTCGCTGGTGGTCAGGTTGCCGCCGAAGCCGGAGACGGGATTGATCTCCTCGAGCTTGCTCTGCGGCACGGTGACCTTGTCGCGGTTCGCCTGGCCTTCCTGCCAGTGCTCCGCGAGCTCCTCCTGCGTGAAGTTCAGTTCGCCCTCGTCGGTGAACAACTGGCGGCCGTCCTGGCGCAGCTTGAGCTCCAGGTCCTGGATCCGCTGCGTCGTGTCCGTGCCTCCGTAGACCGTGCCGCCGGATGCATCGGTGACGGACGCCATGTAGGTGTCGTACTCCTCCCAGCTCGTCCCGCCCGCATAGGGCTCGACGCCGGCCTCGGCCAGCAGGCCCGGGTTCTGGAAGACGGACCATGCGCTGTAGCCGGTGGGGATGGCGAAGGTGCCGTCCTCGAGCTTGCCGGTGGAGAGCAGGCTCTCGTCGATGGCGTCGGTGGTGATGCCGTTGCCGAAGTACTCCTCGAGGTTCAGGAGCAGGCCGTTGTCGCCGTACTGGCGGAGGTAGGTGTAGTCGAACTGCATGACGTCGGGGAGCCCGCCACCGGCAGCCTCGGTCTGCCGCTTCTCCCAGTAGGAGGGGTAGTCCGTGAACGTGTCGTTGATCGTGATGTTCGGATACTTCTCCTCGAACGCCGTGATGGCCTCGTCGTAGCGGGCGGCGCGGTCGTCGTTGCCCCAGAACGTGTAGTTGAGCGTGATCTGTTCTTCGGTGTCGACGGCTGCGGGTTCGCCCCCGCCTCCGCCGCAGCCGGTCAGGGCCAGCCCTGCAGCGGCCAGCGCTGCAACGCCCGTCAGGGTGCGCCGTGAGAGTGTGCGGAACATCTTTGTCCTCCTGGAAACATCTTCGTCAGCCATCGTGGAACGCCTCTGGGAAAGCGTTATCCGACAGCGTAGGTTGAATCGTATCAATGGTCAACAGCGTGCCTGCTGCAGCTTCTCCGCGCTTCATCTTCCCCTGTTCCGCCTGAAAGGACCTCACCCATGACCCACTTCGACCTCCCCCTGGCCCGACTGCGCGAATACCGCCCGGAACGCTACGAGCCCGCCGACTACGACGCCTTCTGGGACCGCACCCTGTCGGCACAGCGGGCACACGCCGCAGCTCCGCTGTTCCGGGAGGTCGACGCGGGTTACTCCCAGCTGATCACTGAGGACGTCACCTTCTCCGGGTACGACGGACAGCCGATCAAGGGCTGGCTGCTCAGGCCGAGGCATCTCGCCGGGCCCCTGCCGACCGTCGTCACCTTCATCGGCTACGGCGGCGGGCGGGGTCTGCCCGGCGAGTGGACGGCCCTGCCGAGTGCGGGCTTCGCCTCCTTCGTCATGGACCTCCGCGGGCAGGGCTCGGGGCACCGTACGGGTGATACCGCTGACGGCGCCCTCGCGGGGCCGCACCACGGCGGCTTCCTGACGCTCGGTGTCGGAAGCCCGGAGACCTACTACTACCGCAGGCTCTTCGTCGATGCCGTGCATGCCGTCGAGGCGGCGCAGGCGCATCCCGCCGTCGACGCCTCGCGGGTGGTCGTCTCGGGCGGGAGCCAGGGCGGGGGCATCACCCTCGCCGCGGCGGCCCTCAGCCGGCGGGTCAACGACACACCGCCGGTCGGCGCCATCGTCGACGTGCCGTTCCTCGCACACATCCGCCACGCGACCGAGGTCGTCGACACCGCGCCGTACTCCGAGATCGTCAGGTACCTCGGCACGCGGCGGAACGACGTCGACGGGGTCTTCAGGACGCTCAGCTACTTCGACGGCGTCAACTTCGCATCGCGCAGCACCATGCCCGCGCTGTTCTCGGTGGGACTGCTCGACGACGTCTGCCCGCCGTCGTGCGTGTTCGCGGCACACAACCACTACGCGGGCCCGAAACGCATGAAGGTGTACCCCTACAACGGTCACGAGCAGGGCGGGGCGTTCCAGGACGTCGAGCACCTGGCCTTCATCCGGGAGCTTGTCGGGACCTGAGCCCGGCGGGGGCATCGGATCCCCGGGATCCGGTGCGCCGTCCTCGCCGTCGGGATCCTGCGACCGGGAGGGATCACGGCGAACGGAGAGCCCGGTCCTGGAACCAGCCGATCAGCTCGCGTAGCGCGGTCAGGGAACGCTGTGGATCACCGTCGCGTCGGCCGTCGCGCCCGTCGCTCTCGATGTCCGCGAAGGTGGTGCGGTATCCCGGGATGTCCTCGGTGCGCGTGCCGGGGGCGGGCTCGAAGGCCATCGTCCACTCGGGGAACTGCCGTGCATCGATGGTCTCCTGGAGGAGGATCCGGACGTCCAGATGGCGGGGATCGGCGGCGATGACGGACATGCGCTCACGCAGCGTGTCACCGGGGCCCTCGAGGACCTGGAGGAAGCGCCCACTGCGGTGCAGCAGCATCCCCGTGAGTCCGGTGCGGGCGTTGTTGGCCCTGCTGATGGCCAGCAGGGCGGCCAGCTCCTCGTCCGTGAACGGGTGGGCTGCGCTGCTCGAGTAGACGATCGACAGCAGGTCGTTGGGGAGGTTGCTCACGTCTCCAATCTAGCGAACACGCCGGCGAACCGATCGATCCTTTCCGGCAGGGCCCTACGGCCCCGCACGGTCCGGCAGGGTCCGGCACGGTCCGGCAGGGCCCGGCAGGGCCCGGCAGGACCGCGTGCCCGTCCGCACGCGGCCCTGCCGGACGATTCGCGGGCTACCGCAGCGTCGCGAGGATCCCTGTCGCCTGGTGGGCGAGGGCGGCCCGGGCGCCTTCCGTCAGTGAGCCGGGCTTCTTCTGCCCGAGCCGTTCGAGGAACTTGCCCATGGCCCTGGCCGCGTTGCCGGCCTGGTCCCGTTCGATGGCACGCTGTGCCTGGTCGAGGGAGGCCCGCAGCTGCTGGACCGCCGGTCCTGACACCTCGCCGGCGACGACCAGTTCCTCGAACTGCCGCTGGAGGGCCGGCAGCGCACCCGGCAGGAAGGCGTCGGGTACCGGCACGTCCGTGACGTCGGTGTCGGATGCCAGGTAGAAGCCCGTGTAGGCCGGCTGGTTGTAGGCCGTGTTCTGGCGGGCGGTCTCCGCGCGGTACTGCGGATCGTGCATCAGCGTGTAGAGCTTCCGATCGGTCACCTCGGTGCTCGTGAAGATCCGGATGGCCGTGCTGTCCGCGGTGCGGACCAGCAGTTCCTCGCGCCAGTCGCCGAGGACGTCGGCGACGAGCGACGGGTTGCCCTTGGTGCCGTTGTTCGTCCGGGTGCCGGTCGCCGTCAGCAGTCGTCCGCGCTTCGCGTCGTCGATGGTCGGGGTCTGGTTGCCGGAGCCGTTCACGAGCTGGGTGGTGCCGTCCGCCGCCCACCGGATGCTCATGTTGGTCCCGAACCCGCTGCCCGGCAGCAGGGTGCCGGACGCCGAGCGCAGGCCCACAGCCCAGTTCTCGATACCCCGGACGCCCGGATCGACGTCGCCGATCATGCCGCGGCCGGTGTCCTTGCCCGTGTAGCCGCCGAACAGCACCTCCCCGTAGGCGGCGTCCCTCATGGCCCACCCGTACGGTGCCCCCGTGGCGCCCTCGTGGACGGAGAAGATCTCCTGGCCGGGACGGTCCGGGTCGATGTCCGTCACGTGGATGGCGTCACCGTGGCCGAGCTTCGCCTCCGTTCCCGGCGCGGAGCTACCGGCGGGGAGCGTGTCGAAGGAGCTGTAGAGGAGGGAGCCGTCGTCGTCGATCGTCGCGCTGCCGTAGACGATCTCCTGGCGGCCGTCGCCGTCCACGTCCGCGGCACTCAGCGAGTGGAAGCCCTGCCCGGACAGCGTGCCGAACTCCTCGCTGCTGCCGGTACCACCGTGGGGGCCGTCGTCGAAGGGGTTCGACATCGGCACATGGCCCGAATCGACCGCCCAGTCCTGCGTCAGCCGTTCGCCGTCCCAGCTGTACGCGACGATGTTGGCGCGCGTGTAGTAGCCGCGGGCGAACACCGCCGAGGGGTTCTCGCCGTCGAGGTAGGCGACGCCGGCCAGGAACCTGTCCACCCGGTTGCCCGGCTCGATGCGCGCCATCGCGTAGTCGCCCCAGAGCAGCCCGTCGTCACCGCGGCCCGGTTCGTACGGGACCGTCTCGAGCTCGGCTCCCGTGGCCCCCTCGAACACCGTCAGGTACTCGGGCCCGTCCAGGATGAAGCCCTCGAAGGCGCGGAGGTTGTTGCGTGCGCTGCGTGACGGCGCGTAGACGTCCACGAAGTAGTCGGTCAGGGCGCGGGCGTCGGCGTCGGAGAGCGGGTACTCGTAGCGCTGCTCGATCCCGAAGGCCTCCTCGAGGGTCGCCGGCCAGTTGCCGGCCGCGACCTCGGGGTGGTCCTGCCAGCCCGTGAACATCCCGACGACGTGCTCGTAGTAGCCGGCCGCGCCGAGGCGGTAGTCGTCACCGTTGCCGACACCGGCGGCGACGTCGGCCTCAGGCAGTGTCACGTAGCTCTCGTCGAGGACCTCGCCGCTCGGGCCGTAGGTGGTGGTCTTCGTGCCCGGTGCGGTCTTGAGCATCATCTCCGACCGGCCGTCGCCGTCGAAGTCGGACACCATGAACTGGGTGTAATGGGCGCCGGAGCGGATGTTGACGCCGAGGTCGACCCTGCTCAGCAGACGGCCGCCGGCCGTGTAGGTGTCGATGTAGGTGGCGCCCGTGTAGCCGACCTGCGAGACGTCCTTCGAGTTCGACGGTTCCCACTTGACGAAGTACTCGTACGATCCGTCGCCGTCCACGTCGCCGACACTCATGTCGCTCGCCGCGTAGGTGTACGCCTCGCCCGTCGGGGTCACACCGTCGGCGGGCTTCGCGAGCGGCAGGTCCGTGGACGCCTGCGCCCACGGTGCGACCTCGCCGCTCCGCTCCACCTCCACCCCGTCGACGACGGCACCCACGCTGTACCGCGCACCCGCAGCGGCGGCACCTGTGAGGGCCGGGTCGAGGAAGTTGGTGCTGTCGGTGACGGTGGCGATGGCCTCGCCGTCGCGGTAGACGGTGAAGTCCGTCCCCGTGAGCCCGTCGGCCGTTGCCCCCGTCACCTCCGTGGCCTTCAGCCGCCAGCTGAGGAAGACGCCCTGCGGGGTCACCGCACCCACGAGCCCGCGGTCGAGGTACTCGAGCTGCACTCCCCCGATGGACGCCCCGTTCCCCCGACCCTGGCCCTCCTCCTGGACCGCGACGGCGGGGACCGCCAGACCGCCGAAGGTGAGAAGAGTGCCGGTGGCGAGCGCCACACATGCCGAGACCGCTGTTCTCTGGACCGAACTCATCATTGAATCCTCTGTTTGGAAAACGCTTTCCTTAACAACCTAGGATTCCGTGCGCCGTCCGTCAAGGGGAAACGGAGAAGGGAGCAGCCGGAGCTGCTCCCTTCGCGTGCCGGTGTCCGTCGTCGGGACCTATGCCCGGTGATGTCCCGGTGCGTGCTGCGAGATCAGTTCACGCACGGGCCCGAACAGCGGGTGCCCGGGCTCGAGGCCCGTGATCGACGTCGCGGCCTCCCCCGGTTCCTGCGCGGCCAGGATCTCGGCCAGTGCGGCGACCTCGGGATCATCGGGCGCCGAGAAGGCCAGGGCCGCCCGCATCGCCTCGAGCAGGGCGACGGGCTGCACTCCCGCCTCGGCCAGCTCCGCGGCCGGACCGATGAACCGCTCGTGTCGGCTCAGCTTGCGGAGCGGCGCCCTGCCCACGCGTACCACCGTGTCCGGCAGGTGCCGGTTGGTGAAGCGCCGCAGGATCTTCTGCACGTAGGCCTCCTGCTCCGCGTCGTCGAACCCGTGCTTGGAGACCAGCAGTTGCTTCGTCTCCCCCAGCACGGCACGGACCCTGGCGGCGATGCCGTCGTCGGCCATGGCGTCGGCGATCTTCCCGACGCCGGCGGCGTACCCGAAGTAGGCCGCCGAGGCGTGGCCGGTGTTCACCGTGAAGAGCTTCCGCTCGATGTAGGGCGCGAGGTCGTCCACGTAGGTCGCCCCGGGGATCTCGGGCGCATGGCCCTTGAAGGGGGTCCGGTCGATGACCCACTCGAAGAAGGTCTCCACGGTGACGTCCAGTCCCTGCCCGGCCGCCTGGTCGGGGACGATGCGGTCGACGGCCGTATTGGCGAAGACCGTCCTGGACGCGAGGTCCAGGGCCGGGCCGTCGTACGCCTGCTCGACCTCCCGGCGCAGGATGTCGGTCGCGTTGATGGCGTTCTCGCAGGCCATGACCTGCAGCGGCGGCAGGTCGGCGTCGCGCCGGGCGACGGCCCGGGCGATCACGGGTGCGAGGAACCTGAGGACGTTCGGCCCCACGGCCGTGGTGACGATGTCGGCCGTCGCGATCTCCGCGACGACCTCGTCCTCCTGCGACCTCGAGTTGAGGGCACGGTAGTTGTCGACCGTCTTCACGGCCGGCTCCTCGCCGACCTCGTGGACGTCGTAACTGGGCGTCGAGACCAGCTGGTCGATGAGGGCGTCCGCGACGTCGGCGAAGACCACCTCGTACCCGGCTTCGTGGAGCAGGAGCCCCACGAAGCCGCGTCCGATGTTGCCGGCACCGAAATGTACTGCCTTCACTAGGCGTTGACCTTTCCGAAGAGGGCGAGGACCTCGTCCACGGTGGTCGCCTCGTCGAGCCTGGCCACCTGCTCCTTGTCCGAGAACACGCGGGCGATCGCGGAGAGGATGGACAGGTGCTCGTTGTTGACGCCGGCGACGCCGACCACGAACTTGACCTGCTTCCCGTTCCAGTCGATGCCCTCCGGGTACCGGATGATCGATACGGCCGAGCGCCGGATCAGGTCCTTGGCCGCGTTGGTGCCGTGCGGGATGGCGAGGAAGTTGCCCATGTAGGTGGGGACCGACCTCTCCCGCTCGTGCATCGCCGCGACATAGGTGACGTCGACCGCACCGCGGTCCACCAGCAGGCGGCCCGCCTCGTCGATGGCGTCCTGCTGCGTGGTGGCCGTGCCGTTCAGCACCACGCTCTCGTGGGCGAGGACGTCGCCCGTGGTCCCACCGGAATCCGCCTCGTTCCCGGAGCCCGTGTCGGCCGCCACGGCCGCAGGCGTCGGGTTGTGCGGGTCGAGGCCGCCCTCTGCCGCCGCGCTGGCGCGCACCAGTTCCACGATCTCCTCGTAGCGGGGGCTGTTCATGAAGTTGTCGACCGAGACGTGCGTCGCACTCTGCGTCAGGGGCTCGGCGCGGGCGGCGAGATCCTGGTGCGTGACGACGACGTCGTAGTCGTCCTTCAGGTTGGCGATGGCGAGGTTGACGACCTTGACGTCCGGGAAGCCGGCCGCCTTGATCTTGTTCCGGAGCACCGAGGCGCCCATCGCGGAGGATCCCATGCCGGCGTCGCAGGCGAACACGATGTTGCGGATAGGACCGTTGGTCGCCGAGGTGGAGCGGAAGGTGCCCGCCACCGAGCTCTTCTTGCCCTTCAGGCTCTCCATGCGGGACGCGGCGCCGGCGAGGTCGCCGTCGTCCTGGTTCTTGGCCGTCTTGAGGATGACGGAGGCGACGAGGAAGGACACGGCCGTGGCGAGCACGACGGCGAGCGCGACGCCGAAGTAGCTGTCACGGGCCGTCTGGGCGAGCACGGCGATGATGGATCCCGGAGCCGCCGGGGCCACGAGGCCTGCGTTGGTGATGCTCAGCGTCGCGATGCCCGTCATGCCGCCGGCGATCGCGGCCAGGATCAGCAGCGGGCGCATGAGCACGTAGGGGAAGTAGATCTCGTGGATCCCGCCGACGAAGTGGATGATGGCGGCACCGGGCGCCGAGGCCCTGGCCGCGCCGCGACCGAAGAACATGTACGCGAGCAGGATGCCGAGGCCCGGGCCGGGGTTGGCCTCGAGCAGGAACAGCATGGACTTGCCCTGCTCCAGCGACTGCTGGATGCCGAGGGGCGTCAGCACGCCGTGGTTGATGGCGTTGTTGAGGAAGAGCACCTTGGCGGGCTCGATGAAGATGCTGGTCAGCGGGAGCAGACCGTTGTTGACCAGGAACTGGACCACATTGCCGGCACCCGTGCTGAACGCCTGCACGAGCGGCGCGACGCCGTAGAAGCCGAGCATCGCGAGCAGCGCGCCCCAGATACCGGCGGAGAAGTTGTTGACGAGCATCTCGAAGCCGGGCCGGATCTTGCCGTCCCAGAGCGCGTCGATCTTCTTCATGGTCCAGCCGCCGAGCGGACCCATGATCATCGCGCCGATGAACATGGGGATACCGGCTCCGACGATGACGCCCATCGTCGCGATCGAGCCGACGACGCCGCCGCGGACGTCGTAGACCATCCGGCCGCCCGTGTAGGCGATCAGGAGGGGCAGCAGGTACGTGATCATCGGGCCCACGAGCCCGACGTTCGCGACGCCGTCGGTCTCGCCGAAACCGCCGAGCTGCGGTACGGGCAGCCAGCCCTTCTCGATGAAGAGGGCGGTGATGAGCCCCCAGGCGATGAAGGCGCCGATGTTGGGCATGATCATCCCGGACAGGAACGTCCCGAATTTCTGCACGCGGACCCGGGCGCTGGTGCCTGGCCTCGCTTCTGTTTGAGTTGCCACATTCTTTCCTTACCGTCGTTCCGCAACTTTGCGGGGAGGGATGAGTCCAGGTCGGGAAGCGTCAGCTTCCCGACCTGCTGGAGATGCGCTGGAGCCATTCGAGGAACAGCTTCAGCTCGGAACCGGAGAGCTGGTCGGGGTGCGAGGACTGCAGCGCGGCGTTGAGCGCTATCGCGGCCACGACCACCGAGGGCGTGCCCTCGGTGTCCGTTGTGGGATCGGCCTCGGAATCCGTGGCCACGGCCGAGATGACCGCTTCCCGCGTCATCGCGGAGAGTTCGAGGTTGCGCTTCGCCGCCGGTTCCGCGATCAGCATGAGCGTGACGCCGATGTTCGCGGCGAGGATGCTGCGCGCAGCTTCGTGCGGTGTCACCACGAGGCGGGCCGCCGCAGCTGCCCGCGCCAGGACTTCCTCGAGGAAGGCCTCCGCGCTGGCCACCATCGATGGCCGGCGCTCGGGCCGGATGTTGCCGAACATGACCAGGTAGAGGTGGGGATGGTCGAGGCCGAACTGCACGTGGTTGTCCCAGTGCATCCGGAGGTCCTCGACCGGCTGACCCGACGTCGGGAGATTCCTCTCGGCGTCGAGGTACTCGGAGAAACCCTCCGCGACGACGGCGTCGAAGAGGCCCTCCTTGTCCCCGAAGTGGTGGTAGAGGGTGGGTGCGGTGACGTGCGCAGCCTGCGTGATCTGCCGCGTCGAGACGGCCTCCCCGTTGGACTCCGCGAGAAGTGCCGCGGCGGCCCGGAGAAGCCTCGTCTTAGGCGTGGGTTCGCCTACCTTCTTCATGGCTGCTACCGTAGCACCTATAGCGGTGTTATATGAATTGGGTCACACGTTTCTCGTGCCGGAGGCGGCACAATGGAGACGAACACGACCACCGGCAAGGAAGCGAGGACGTTCAATGGTGAATTTCGCAGGAGTCGGAGTGAGCCCCGGGCGCGTGATCGGCCCCGTACGCCACATGCCGAAGTCGGTCGGGGAACCGCCCGCCGGCGAGCGCCACGAGACCCCCGATGCGCCCGAACAGGCGGTCGCTGCGCTCAGGACCGCGTCGAAGGCCGTCCAGGAGGAGCTCAAGCGGCGCGCCGAGATCGCCAAGGGGGATGCCAAGGGCGTCCTGCAGGCGACGTCCCTCATGGCCGCCGATCCCATGCTGCTGAAGTCCGCGACGAAACTGATCAACAACGGCATCTCCCCCGCCCGTGCGGTCTGGGAAGCCGGCGCATCGGTCGCCGAGATGCTCCACAACCTCGGCGGCTACATGGCCGAGCGGACCACGGACGTGCTCGATGTCCGGTCCCGGATCGTCGCCGAACTGCGCGGACTCCCCGCGCCCGGCATCCCGGCGTCCGACACCCCCTTCATCCTGGTCGCCGAGGACCTCGCGCCGGCCGACACCGCGACCCTGGACCCGGCGGTGGTCCTCGCCCTCGTCACCTCCGGCGGCGGTCCGCAGTCGCACACGGCGATCATCGCCCGCTCCCTGGGACTGCCCGCCGTCGTCGCCGCCACCGGTGTGGAGGAGATCGGCACCGGTACGCCCGTCTACGTGGACGGCGCCGCAGGAACGGTCACCCTGGAGCCCGGGAACGAGGAGGAGGCTGCGGCCGAGGCCTACCGGGCCGCCGCGGCCGCGCTCACCCTGTTCGACGGCATCGGCGTCACCTCGGACGGGCACGAGGTCCCCCTCCTCGCCAACGTCGGCGGAGCCAAGGACGCCGTCAAGGCCGCCGCGGCGGGGGCACAGGGCGTGGGCCTGCTCCGCACGGAGTTCTGCTTCCTGGGGCGCGACACGGAGCCGACGTCCGAGGAGCAGATCGAGGCGTACCAGGGCGTCTTCGACGCCTTCCCCGGCAAGAAGGTGGTGGTGCGCACGCTCGACGCGGGCGCCGACAAGCCGCTGCCCTTCCTCACCGATACCAGTGAGCCCAACCCGGCCCTCGGCGTCCGGGGCTACCGCACCGACCTGACGTCCCCGGGCGTCCTCGAGCGCCAGCTCAAGGCCATCGCGGACGCCGCCTCGCAGGCCACGGCCGACGTGTGGGTCATGGCCCCGATGATCTCGACCGCCGAGGAGGCCGCGGACTTCGCGAAGCTGTGCAGCAACGCGGGCCTGCAGACACCCGGCGTCATGGTGGAGGTCCCGTCGGCGGCGCTGATGGCGGAGGCGATCCTCGGTGAGGTGGCCTTCGCGAGCCTCGGTACCAACGACCTCACGCAGTACACCATGGCGGCCGACCGCCAGCTCGGCTCCCTCGCAGCACTCAACAACTCCTGGCAGCCGGCCGTCCTCCGGATGGTCGGGCTGACCGTCGAGGGGTCCGCGGCGGAGGGCCATGCGAAGCCCGTGGGCGTCTGCGGCGAGGCGGCCGCGGATCCGGCGCTCGCCGTCGTCCTCGTGGGCCTCGGCGTCTCGACCCTGTCGATGACGCCCCGCGCGCTCGCCGGCGTCGGCGCGGTCCTCAACAGCGTGACCCTCGCCGAGGCGCAGCGCATCGCGTCGATCGCCGTCGCCGCTCCGACCGCCGCGGAGGCGAAGGCGCGTGCCCGGGCGCAACTGCCCGTACTCGAGTCGCTCGGACTGTAGGGGCTCCGGGGCGTCCGCCTGGAGCGGGCGCCCCGCCGTCGCTCAGGCGGGAGCACACCCTGCACGGACCGCGGCCGCCGCGAAGCCGTCCCCGTCCACACGCGTGTCCGCGACCAGCAGCGACCATCCCCAGTCCAGGGTGCCGCCGGCCGCGAGGTGGAGCTCCCGGTGGAAGAAGGGTGCCGCGCACAGCATCGGGGTGTCGGCGCTCCGGACGAACCAGGAGCGCTCACCGGGATTGCCCTCCGCCGGCACCATGAGCACCGATGCGCTCTCCGACCTCACGCCGAGCCAGGGATAGGCGCTGCCCATGGCGTCCGCCCCGCCGACGACGCCTCCGGCCGCTCGACCCGCCCCGGTGGAGGGGGCGATGATGTCCGCGCCGTCGAAGGAGGGGGCGAGGCGGAGGAAGAAACCGCCGTAGCCGGCATCGGGGCGTCCTGCCGTCGTGGGGCTGCCGAAGGCGAGCGGACCGGGGCTGGTGTTGACCCACGTGCTGCGGACGGTGGTGCCCAGCCACTCGACGCCCCGGACCTGAACGGTGTCGGCGTGCCAGCTCCTCTCCTCGGTGAGGAGGACGGCGCCGTCGGCGCCACGCCAGTCGAGGTGCTGGAGGACACCGCCTCGCCGCCGCTCCGAGGCCCGCACCTGCTGGGAGCCGTTGTTCGGCAGCTGCACGTAGCCGTGACCCTCGCGGTACGTCGGGCCTCCCCAGAGGTTGACCGGGAACTCCTGGCCCGCGACGTCGACGTTCGAGACCGTGATGCCGAGCCCCCAGTGCCAGGGGTGGTCGGCGGGGCGGTAGTCGCTCACGCACACGCCCCGGGGTGTCGAGACCGGGTGCAGGAAGGGTCGCGGCGCGTGCTCCTCCGGCTCGCCGCGGCCGTCGTGCAGGATGCCCGCCGAACGTCCGTCGGAGGTCAGGACGGCAAGCGGCCCGTTCATGCCGCGGAGCCGATCATGCCGCGGGTCCGGCGGAACGGCCCTCGGGGCGGCCTTCGATGATCGGCCCGGCCAGCGGTCCCCGCAGGGCAGGGTCGGCGAGGTCGGCCCGGGAGATCCACCGGCCGTCGCGGGCCGAGGCGTACATGCCGGTGACGATCTCGAGCGCGCGGGTCGGATGATCGACGACGTCGGGCATCCCGCGCCCTGCGACGAGCGAGGCGTAGACCTCGGTGAACAACGCGTCGTGCCCGCTCGGCACCTCTTGGTCGGGCAGGACCCATCCGCCCGCGGTCCCGGCATCGACGTGGTCCGCGGCGGTGATCCGCCAGTGGGCGTGTCCGTGCCCGTACAGGTGTTCGAGTTCGATCGTGGCGTTCTCCGTGTCGATCCGGAGGAGGCTCGACTGCCGCGGGGCCAGCACCGTCGAGACCACCGAGGCGACGGCGCCCGACTCGAAGACGAGGGACGCGTGGGAGAGGTCCTCCGTCTCGACGTCGTGCTGCAGGCGCCACATCGTCGCCTGCACGGCGCGCCATTCACCGAGGAGGTACGCGAGCAGGTCGATCTGGTGGCTCCCGTGGCTGAGCGTGGTGCCACCGCCCTCCGTGGCCCAGGTGCCGCGCCACGGGACGGCGAAGTAGTCGGCCGTCCGGTACCAGGAGGTCTGGCAGAGCGCCGACAGGGGCCGTCCGAGGGTGCCGGAATCGAGCAGCTGCTTCACCTGGGCGGCGGCCGAACCGGAGCGCTGCTGGAACACGACGGCCAGGCCCCGCCCGGCCGCACGGCCGGCATCGACCATGAGGTCGAGCTGGGCCAGGCTGAGGGCTGCAGGCTTCTCGACGACGACGTGGGCTCCGTGCGCGAAGGCGGCGACCGTCTGTTCGGCGTGGCCGCCGGGCGGCGTGCAGATGTGGAGGACGTCGATGTCCTCGGCCGCGAGCAGGTCCGCCAGCGAGGTGTGGCGGCCGGGCAGGCCATAGGCCTCCGCGAAGGCGGCGAGGTGCTGCTCGGACGGATCCGCCGCCGCGACCAGCTCGACACCCGGGAGGTCGCGCAGGGCCGCGGCGTGGAGGTGCGCGACGCTCCCGGTACCGAGGATCGCGGCCCGCAGCGGCACCCGCGGTCCGGCACCGGTCGTCGCGGCAGGTGGGGGCGCTGGCAGTGGCACGGTTCCTCCATTTCCCGATCGGAAGGCAGTGCGGGAAACAGTAGCAGAGAAAGCGTTTACCGATGGGGGCCGCGCAGGCCGGCCGTTCGTGCTGACGTGCGACAATGGCCCTTCCCATGGAATTCACAGGGCACGGCCGGGTGGCTGCTGCCCGCGTCATCAGGAGAGCGATGTCGGCACCGGCCAGCAAGAGCCCTGCGACCCTGCACGACGTGGCACGGGAGGCGGGGGTCTCGCTGGCCACCGCGTCGAGGTCGCTCAACGGCAGCGCCCGCAAGGTCAACGAGGCCTACCGCGAGCGCGTCGTCGAGGCGGCCCAGCGGCTGGGCTACACGACGAATCTGTTCGCGCAGGCGGTGGCGAAGGGAAGCACCACCACGGTCGCGCTCCTGGTCGCCGACATCGCGGACCCCTACTTCTCGAGCATCGCCGCGGGCGTGATCGACGCGGCGAGCGAGGAGGGCCTGGTCGTGACCATCGCGGTGACCGGGCGCAATGCCCAGCGGGAGCTCGAGACCGTCAAGGCGCTGCGCGGGCAGCGCCCGCGCGTGATGATCCTCGCCGGCTCACGCACCACCGGATCGACCGTCGAGGAGCAGCTGCGCGGGGAGTTGTCGGCCTTCGAGGACACGGGTGGCAAGGCCGCGTTCATCAGCCAGGACGCGCCGCCTTTCGCGTCCGTGCTCCTCGACAACCGCGGGGGTGCCCGCGACCTGGCCGTGGCCCTGGCCGGGCTCGGCTACCGGGACGTCGCGGTGATCGCCGGACCTCCCGAGATCAGGACCGCCGAGGAACGGCTCGACGGCTTCGCCGCGGGCCTCGCCGAACACGGCATCCCGCTGCCACCCGAACGCGTCATCCACACGGACTTCACGCGGGACGGGGGCTACCGCGGCACCCAGGACCTTCTGGCGTCGAAGGCCCCCGTGGACCTGATCTTCGCCGTCAACGACGTCATGGCCGTGGGCGTCGTCTCCGCCCTGCGGGACGCGGGGATCGTACCCGGCGTCGGGATCGGCGTCGCGGGCTACGACGACATCCCGACCGTCCGTGACATCACGCCCGCACTGACCACGGTGCGCATCCCCCTCGAGGACGTCGGGCGACGCGCCCTGCAGCTCGCCACCGGACCCGCCCCGGGGAGCACCGATCCGATGGCCGACGGGTCGCGGAGGCCGATCCCCATGGAGACGGTCATCCGGGAGAGCACACCGCGGCGTCAGGTATAGGACGATGGGCGGGCGTACCGGGCCGGCTCGGGCCGGGCCGCGTCAGAAGGGCAGGACGGGATCCGCTGGGGATTCCTGCGCCGCGAGCTTCACGACGTCGTCCAGCGGCAACTCGGCCACCTCGGCGACGACATGGATGTCCGCCCCGTGGCTGAGCGCCTCGGAGACGGCCTCCTGCAGGACGAGTTCGGCACGGTCGAGTTCGAACTCGACGTCCTCCTTGTCCGCGGCGGCTACACGGATCTTCTGCAGGTCTTCGTTCGTCATGGCGCTGGGGTACCTCTTCTGGATCAACGGCGGGACGCTCCCCCGTCCGCTCGCCGGGCCGATGGTCCGCCGGGCCGGGGATGGCGTCGTCGAGATCATCGTAACCAGACCGACGGCCGTGCGGGCGGAATTCTACGCGACACACGGGTGTCAGCGGGGTGAACGGCCCGGCGGCGTGATCGCCCTGCTTCGGCCGTGCCGAATGCGTCCCCGCACCACTAGAATGGAACAAGCGGATCGTGGGTACAGCGCGGTCGTGGTCTAGCAGGAGGCCCGCGAAGCCAGGGTCATGCCTGGCCCGAGGTTCGAGGCTACTGATGGACCTGTTCCCCCCTTCCGGTGAGCTCGGTACGGCGTTGGGCCGCATCCGGGGACTGACCCTCACGCAGGAGACCGCGCAGAACGCCGTTGACCTGCTGGCGCGCGTCACCCAGGAGACGACCCCCAACGCGTTCGGCGCGGGCGTCTCGCTCATCCACCAGGCCCAGCGGCTCAGCGTGGGAGCGACGGACGATCTCGTCCGACTCGCGGACGACCTGCAGTACGAGCTGGGTGAAGGACCCTGCCTGGCGGCATGGTCCTCCCGCGGTCCGGTGGGGGTCGACGACACGACCACCGATCATCGGTTCCCGCAGTGGAGCGCCGCAGCGGCGGACGCGGGAGTGCGGGCGTGTTTCAGTTTCCCCCTCCTGCGCGGACGCGACGCGATCGGCGCCATGAAGATCTACTCGACGGCCCCGTCGGCGTTCGGCGAGCCGGACCGTGCCCGCCTCGCCAGACTGGCCACCGCCGCCTCCGCGCTGCTCGGCCACGTCCAGACGTCCGAGACGACGACCCGGCTCAGCACCGAGCTCAGGGAGTCGTTGCGGGCGCGCGACCTCGTCGGGATCGCGAAGGGGATCCTGATGCAGCGCGAGGGCCTGACCGAGGCCGAGGCGCTCATGGCCCTGACGCTCCGCGCCCGTACCACCGGCGTCTCGTTCCGCCGCCTGACCGCCGAGATCGCCGCCGAGACGGCCGACGGGACAGCCTTCGGGACGGATCCCGGGCCATCGGAGATGCTGTGATGGCATTCCCCCACGCGGAGGAGCAGCGGGCGCTGACCTACGCCGCGGTCACGGACTCCGGGTTCTCGATGGGCGAGGTGTGGCTGCACTACTTCTCGCTGAGCGGCGAGGTCGACGAGTACGAGGTCGAGGCGTATCTCGAGGGGCTGATGCCCATGCCTCCCCTCGAGTGCGACGTCCTCGCCCTCGCGGTCAACGAACTGATCGACGGCCTGCCGCCGAGGAAGCGGGCGCCGTTCAGCGACGAGCTGGTCCGCGCCCATGCCGGGGCCGACGGCGTGGCGTAGCGGCCTCCCCGGACCGGGCTGGTTGTCGGACCCCCCGCATACCCTCGGGGCATGGCAGAACGACCGGGATGGCATGGCATCCCACCCAGCGCGGACAGGTACGTCCCACCGCTCCAGCTCGACGCCCCCCGAGGTGCCGTCACCGAACCGCCGAGCTCGCCCGCGCTGTGGGTCGACCTCGACTACCCCGACGGCTCCCGGCGCACCGCGAAGGGCTTCGCCATGGCCTGGACGGGGACCATGGTCCTGGCGCAGTGGATCGAGTACTCGCGGGCCCGCGAGGCATGGGTGGACGCGGCACAGTGCCGACGCCGCACGCTGGAGCCACGGACGACGCACGCCGCCTGAGTGCCGGGCACGGCATGCTCGACCGGGGCGCCCGCCGTTCCCGTCGGACGAGGCCCCCTCGTAGAGTGAGGGCATGGACCACCCGTCGTCGTGCGTCACCCCGCGGGCGGACGCGTGAACCGGACGCCGGGCTGGCACGGGACGCCTCCGGCGACCCCCGGGTTCATCCCGCCCCTGCAGCTCGAGGCTCCGACCGACGGGATCACCGAGTCGGTGTCCCCCGCTCCGGCGCTGTGGGTGGACCTCGAGTATCGGGACGGCTCCGGGCAGACCGTGCGCGGCTTCGCGATGGCGTGGACGGGCTCCGCGGTGCTGGCGCAGTGGGTCGAGTTCTCGATCGCCCGTGAGGCCTGGGTGCGCCCCGACCAGTGCACGCGGCGCAAGCTCCCTCGCCGTCCGGATGCCGGACACTGACCCCTCCCCCCGCTTATTGCCCCTCCCTCCTTCTTCCCCTACACTCGCGGTAAGCGTTTTCCAAACGGGACGATACGGCCGAAACCAAGGAGCTTCAATGTCGACGAGGACAATCGGGATCATCATGAACGGCGTCTCGGGGCGCATGGGATACCGGCAGCATCTGGTGCGCTCCATCCTCGCGATACGCGACCAGGGCGGAGTCCTCCTCTCCGACGGGACGCGGGTCCAGGTGGAACCGATCCTGGTGGGCCGCAACGAGGCGAAACTCGCCGAGCTCGCCGCGAAGCACGGGATCGAGCACTATTCCACCGACCTCGACAGCGTCCTCGCGGACCCCACGTGGGAGATCTACGCGGACTTCCTCGTGACCAAGGCGCGCTCCGCCGCCATCCGCAAGGCCATCGCGGCGGGGAAGGCCATCTACACGGAGAAGCCCACCGCCGAGACGGCGGCCGACGCGCTCGAGCTCGCGAACCTCGCCGAGGCCGCCGGCATCAAGAACGGCGTGGTGCACGACAAGCTGTACCTCCCGGGCATGCAGAAGCTCAAGCGCCTCGTCGACTCCGGGTTCTTCGGGCGCATCCTCTCCGTGCGCGGGGAGTTCGGCTACTGGGTCTTCGAGGGCGGCTGGCAGGACGCGCAGCGGCCGAGCTGGAACTACCGCTCGGAGGACGGCGGCGGGATCGTCGTCGACATGTTCCCGCACTGGAGCTACGTGCTGGAGAACCTCTTCGGCAGGGTCGAATCCGTGTATGCGCGCGCCGTGACCCATATCGACGAGCGCGTCGACGAGCAGGGCCGCCCCTACCGTGCGACGGCCGATGACGCCGCCTACGCCGTCTTCGAGCTCGAGGGCGGCATCATCGCCCAGCTCAACTCGAGCTGGACGGTCCGCGTGGACCGCGAGGAGCTCGTGCAGTTCCAGGTCGACGGGACGCACGGCTCCGCCGTCGTCGGACTGTTCGGCTGCAAGATCCAGCCACGCAACGCGACCCCGAAGCCGGTCTGGAACCCGGACCTCGAGGACAGCCACGACTACGACGCCGACTGGATCGACGTCCCCACCAACGAGGTGTTCGAGAACGGCTTCAAGACGCAGTGGGAGGACTTCCTGCGCCATGTGCTCGAGGACGCGCCGCACCCGTACGACTTCCTCGCCGGCGCACGCGGTATGTACCTCGCGGAGCAGGGCCTCGAGAGTTCCCGCTCCGGGCGCCGTCTCGAGCTGGAGGACGTGCACACCACGGCACTCCCCCGCGAGGAAGCGGCCACGCCGGCATGATCACGCTCGTCGATACGGCGGGGGCCACGTCCGCCGTCGAACTGAACCCCGCGCCGTCGTTCTCCAGGCCGACGGATGCGCTGCGCAGCCGCACCGTGTACGCCGCAGCCCATGTCGTCCCCCGGACCACGGCCGACAACGTGCCCGGCGCGCCGGCCGACCTCGACTGGGATGCGACGCTCGCCTTCCGCCACCACCTGTGGTCCTGGGGGCTGGGCGTCGCGGACGCGATGGACACCGCGCAGCGGAACATGGGGCTCGACACCATGGCGACGCGCGAACTGGTCACGCGGAGCGCCGCGGAGGCGCGGGCCGTGAACGGCTCGCTGGTCGTCGGGGTCAACACCGACCACGTCGACGACCCCGTGATCTCCCTGCAGGCCGTGATCGACGCCTACAAGGAGCAGCTGCACTTCACCGAGGACGCGGGCGCGTCCGTCGTCCTCATGGCGAGCCGCCACCTCGCCCGTGCCGCGCGGACGGCGGAGGACTACGTACGGGTCTACTCGGAGGTCCTGGCAGCCGCCGGCGCACCCGTGATCCTGCACTGGCTCGGCAGCGCCTTCGATCCCGAGCTCGGGACCTATTTCGGTTCGGCGGACACGGATGCGGCGTCGACCACGCTGCTCAAGATCATCGCGGATGCCCCGGACAAGGTGACGGGTGTGAAGATGAGCCTGCTCGATGCGGACTCGGAGCGGTCGGTACGCGCCAGGCTCAACGAGCCGGCCCGCATGTTCACGGGCGACGACTTCAACTACGTCTCCCTCATCCGGGGGGATTCCGCGGGGTACTCCGATGCCCTGCTCGGAGCGTTCGCGGCCCTCGGCCCGCACGCCTCGGCCGCGGTCCAGGCGCTCGACGCGGGCGACGGCGACACCTACGAGCGGATCCTCGGTCCGACCGAGGCGCTCTCGCGCCAGATCTTCGCGGCACCGACGTTCTACTACAAGACCGGGGTGGCCTTCCTCAGCTGGCTCAACGGCCACCAGCCCGGCTTCTCCATGGTCGGCGGGCTGCACGCCGCGCGCAGCCTGCCGCACCTGTCGGAGATCGTCCGCCTCGCGAACGGGTGCGGGGCCCTCGAGCAGCCCGAGCTCGCCCGCGACAGGTGGCACGCTCTGCTGAGGACCGCCGGGGTTCCGGCATGACGGCGCCGGACGGTCGCCTGTCCATCAACCAGGCGACCATCAAGTACGCACCGCTCGGGGAGGCGCTGGCCGCCACGGCGAACGCCGGCATCGCCGGCATCGGCCTGTGGCGCGACTCCGTGCAGGCCGCCTCCCTCACCGGAGCCGCACGCCTCCTCACCGACTCCGGGCTCCGGTTCTCGAGCCTGTGCCGGGGCGGATTCTTCACCGTCCCGGAAGGCCGGGCGCGCAGGGCGGCGATGGACGACAACCGGAAGGCCATCGAGGAGACGGCGACCCTCGCGGCCGCGGGAGCACCCGGGTCGGCGGCCGTCCTCGTGATGGTGGCCGGCGGCATCCCCCAGGGCTCGAGGGACCTCGCCGGCGCCCGCTCGATGGTGCAGGATGCCCTCGCCGAGCTCGCACCGGAGGCACAGGCGGCAGGGGTGACCCTGGCCCTCGAGCCGCTGCACCCGATGTACGCGTCGGACCGCGCGGTCATCTCGACCCTGAAGCAGGCACTCGACCTGGCGTCACCCTTCTCCCCCGCCGCGGTCGGCGTCGTGATCGACACCTTCCATGTGTGGTGGGATCCGGAGCTGCCGGCGGGGATCGCCCGCGCGGGCACGGAAGGACGTATCGCCAGCTACCAGGTCTGCGACTGGGCGACGCCCCTCGCCGCGGACGTCCTGCTCTCGCGCCACTACCCCGGGGACGGCGTCATCGATTTCCGTTCCATCACGGCAGCCGTCGAGGCCGCCGGCTACACCGGCGACATCGAGGTGGAGATCTTCAACCAGGAGATCTGGGACACCGCGCCGGCCACCGCGCTCGCGCGGACCGTCGAGGGCTTCGAGGCGAACGTGGCCGTGCACCTGCGACGCATGGGCGCCGACCTCGGTCGGTAGCATCTGCGTATGGAATCTACTGAGGTCGTCCGGCAGTACTGGTCGTCGGTGTGGAGCAGGGACTGGAAGGCGGTGGGGCGGACGCTCGCCGCTGACGTGGAGGTCTTCTGGCCCGTCACGCGCGAGATCATCCGCGGCAGGGACAACGTCGTGGCGGTCAACTCCGAGCACCCGAACGGGTGGAGCATCGACGTCCTGAACGTGTACGACGCCGGGGAGGTGGTCGTGTCCGAGGTCCAGGTGCCCCAGGAGGACGTCGGCATCTTCCGCGTCGTGTCCATCTGGACGGTGGCCGACGGCGTCATCACCTCGGGTCGTGAGTACTGGACCCTGTACGGGGGCGAGGAGGGACGCGACTGGCGGCGCAGGTACGCCAGCGTCGGCGACCTGCCCTCCTGAACTCGAGGACGGATCCCGTCCGGCTCGCATCCGGCACTGGTCACAGCCCGCGAGGCGCCATAAGCTAAGCAAGCTGATGAAATGATCAGTGTCCGTATCCCCAACCCTCAGGGAGGCATGATGAGCACGAAGGTCGAAGAAACCGTCGAAGTGAATCTTCCAGTGACGACCGTGTACAACCAGTGGACGCAGTTCGAGGAGTTCCCGCACTTCATGGGCGGGATCAAGCAGATCACCCAGCTCAGCGACGACCGCCTCGAGTGGGTCGCCGAGATCGGCGGCATCCGCCGCCAGTGGGAGGCGAAGGTCCTCGAGCAGGTCCCCGACCGCAAGGTCTCCTGGGCCGCCACCGAGGGTGCGACCAATGCCGGTTCGGTGACGTTCGAGGACCTCGGCGGGATCACCCGCGTCAACCTCGTCCTCGAGTACGAGCCGGAGGGCCTCGTCGAGAAGATCGGCGACAAGCTGAACGTCGTCGAGAACCAGGCGAAGGCGGACCTCCACCGGTTCAAGGAGTTCATCGAGTCCGAGAGCTATGCCACGGGCGCATGGCGCGGATCGGTGGCCGGCGTCGGCACCGCGGGTACACCCACGGTCGAGGACGCAGCGGGGTCACGCGGTGACGGCGGCAAGGCCGGCGTGTCCGGCAAGGTCGCGGCCGGCGTCGGCGTCGCGGCAGCAGCTGCGGTGGTCGGCGTGGCCGCGGCGGCCGGCAAGAAGAAGGACGACGAGGACGTCGAGACGGTGGATGTGGAGACGGTGACCGTCGTCGACGCCGCACCCGTGGTCCCCGAGACCACCCCGATCGTCGACGAGGTGGACGTCGTCGACGTCGACCCCGTACCCGCCGTGGACGGCGTTCCCGGGACGGGCATCCCGACCGGGACCCAGGGCCTCGAGAACGACCCGCTGGACGGCGACGCGACGAACCGCCGGGGCACGCTCTAGGCCTCGGCGCATCGGTGGACCGGATTCCCTCGGGAGTCCGGTCCTCTGTCGTTCCGGCGGCTGTTCCTCGGTGCACCCTCCGGGCACCGCGGGACTCCGGGAGGGTCGGGGCGGCATCCCGTGCTCTGTCCCGGCCGGGCCTTGACACCTCCCCGGCCCCTGGTGGTCGAATGGCTGTAGAGCTTGGCGACGGTCAAGCAGCCGGCAGCCGCCAAGCTCCCCAGAGGGCGACCAGGCACTCTTCCGCCTGGCTGCCCCTCCCGTGGGCCGGGTCCACACCTGACCGCTGACTGCGCGCCGAGGCGGTCCGGGCCGCGTCCCGCTGCCATCGCGCGAGGACGGGAGCCTAGGTCCGGTCCTCCCGGGCCGCAGCGAGGACGATCCGCGTGACGGGCAACGACGGGTCCGTCCCGAAAGCGGTCCCGCTCGGGCTCCCGCCGTCCATCACGATCCGGGCTCCGAGCGCCGCGACCATGGCCCCGTTGTCGGTGCACAGCGACGGCGCCGGCACGGTCAGGGTGATACCGGCGGCGGCACACCGCTCGGCGGCCAGTTCCCGGAGCCGCCGGTTCGCCGCCACGCCGCCCCCGAGCAGGAGGTTCGTGATCCCGTGTTCCCGGCAGGCGAGCACGGCCTTGGACGTGATGATGTCCACCACCGCCTCCTGGAAGGATGCCGCGATGTCCGCCACCGGGACGTCGATCCCCGCCGCCTCGTACTGCTCCACGCTCCGGGCCACGGCGGTCTTGAGCCCGCTGAAGGACCAGTCGTAGCGGTGCGGCCCCGGCTGCTCCGCCGTCCCCATGTACTTGGGCTGCGAGAGCCCGCGGGGGAAGCGGATCGCCTTCGGATCGCCCTCCCGGGCCAGCCGGTCGATGGCGGGACCGCCCGGGTAGCCGAGACCGAGGATGCGGGCCGTCTTGTCGTACGCCTCGCCGGCGGCGTCGTCGATCGTGGAGCCCAGGAGCTCGACGTCGCTCGCGATGTTCCCGACGCGCAGGATCTCCGTGTGGCCGCCCGACACCAGGAGCGCGCCGAGGTCGGGGGGCAGCCCGTCGGCGAAGGTGTCCCCGAGCATCCCGACGCCGACGTGCGCGACGAGGTGGTTGATCGCGTACAGGGGCTTGCCGGTGGCGACGGCGAGCGCCTTGGCGGCCGACACCCCGACCATGAGGGCGCCGGACAGTCCGGGGCCCGCCGTCACGGCGATGGCGTCGAGCTCGTCGAGTGTCACGCCGGCGTCGTCGAGCGCCGTCCTGAGGGTCGGGACGAAGGCCTCGAGGTGCGCCCGCGACGCGATCTCGGGGATGACGCCGCCGAACCGCACGTGTTCGTCCATCGAGGAGGACACGGTGTTGGTCAGCAGCTGCGTGCCGCGCACGATCCCCACCCCGGTCTCGTCGCAGGAGGACTCGATGCCGAGCACCAGGGGTTCCTCGCGGGTCATCGCGTTCCTCCCCGGTCCGCGGCGAGGACGAGCCGCATGACCCAGGCGTCCACGCCGTCGCGGTAGTACCTCTTCCTGGTGTGGATCTTCACGAAGCCGAAGCGTGAATACAGTTCCTGCGCGCGCGGGTTGTCGGCGCGCACCTCCAGCATCACGGTCTCGGCGCCGCGACGCCGGGCCTCGTCGAGCAGCTCGGTGAGCAGGGCGCGTCCGATCCCCCGGCCCTCGAAGCGCGGCAGCACACCGAGAGTCTGGATGTCGGCCGTCGTGGCGATGACCATGACCCCCGCGTAGCCCACCGCCTCGCCGTCGACCTCGGCCACGATGTAGCGCCGCGTGTCCGGCTGGAAGAACTCCGTGTAGAACATCTCGAGCGGCCAGGCGTCGGTGGGGAACAGCTCGTTCTCCAGCCGCCCGATGGTCCCGATGTCCTCATAGGTGAGGCTGCGCAGGGTGAAGCTCACGCCGTCGCCCGCTTCCGTGGCCCGGGCACCCTGGCGTCGGACTCGCGCAGGTAGAGCGGCGCGGTGTCCCGCAGCGGCTCCCCGGCGAGGAGGCGGCACCGGGCCACGCGGGCGAGCGGTACGGCATCGGGATCGGACGTCGCGAGGGCCGGCAGGCCGTCCAGGTCGTCCGGGTAGAGGCTCGCGGCACGACCCGCCAGGGGCATGCCCTGCGGCAGGGTCGCCGCAGCGCCGACGTGCGGGCCGTCGAGGAGTTCCGGCAGCCGGCTCCCGTCCGCGGGCGCACGGTACGCGGCCCAGTAGACCTCCCCGCGGCGGGCATCGGTGCCCACGAGGAATCCGCCCCCGGCGGGGACGGCCCGGCCGGCGACGGCGTCGAAGGCCAGCGCGTCGAGGCTCAGGACCCCCAGGAGGGGGACGTCCCACACGAAGCCGAGCGTCCGCGCGGTGACGAGTCCGGCCCGCAGGCCCGTGAAGGGTCCCGGGCCCACGCCGGCGACGATGCCGTCGAGGTCGGGGCCCGCCACTCCTGCGTCGGCGAGGATCCGCTGCACCGCGGGGGCGAGGACCTCGGCATGGGACCGCGTGTCGGCACTGCCGAACCGGCCGACGACGACGTCGTCCCGCAGGAGCGCGACGGTCGCGGCGGCGGAGGTGTCGAGGGCGAGGAGAAGCACCCGTCCAGCCTAGTCGAGGAGGAGCGCCGGCAGCCCTGCACGCCAGCGCGGGCCGAAGCCTGCGAGGGTGACGGTGCGCACCTCGTCCTCGCCGTCGTCGTCGAACACCGTGACGGGGCCGTCGGTGGACCCTCCGGCCGGCGTGCCGCCGAGGGGACGGACGATGGCCACGTGCAGCCGGCTGTCGCTCAGGTGCTCCACGCGTCCCGCCCCCCACTCGACGACCGTGACGTTGACGGCCATCGTGGCCTCGAGGTCGAGGTCGTCCACGGCCGCCGCGCCGTCCAGGCGGTAGGCGTCCACATGGACGAGGCCGGGCCCGCCACCCGTCGAGCCGTGCTGGCGGACGAGCACGAAGGTCGGCGAGATGATGCGGTCCTCGACCGCGAGGCCCCGCCCCAGGCCCTGCGTGAACGTCGTCTTGCCGGCGCCCAGCTCACCGGTCAGGACCAGCAGGTCGGCGGGTCGCAGCAGCGGTGCGAGGGCGACGGCGAGCGCCTGCAGTTCCGCCGCCGAACCGACGTCGTAGGAGGCCGTCCACTCAGGCGCCGTCGTCATCGTGCGCCTCCTGCCGCGCGTCCAGGTACACCCGTTCCACGCGGTCGCCGATCCGCGTGACCACCTCGTAGTTGATCGTCTGGGCGGCGGCGGCCCAGTCCTCCACCGGGGGCGAGTCCGCGCCGCCGAAGAGCACCGCGCGCTCGCCGAGCGGACTCTCCGGCGAGTCGACCAGGCCCGTCGCCCCGAAGTCGATGACGAGCTGGTCCATCGCGATCCGTCCCACCACGGGGTAGATCCGGCCGCCGACGAGGACCGGCGCACCCGTGGCGATACGCGGGACGCCGTCACCGTAACCGACGGGGATGAGCCCGAGCGTGGTGGGCTTCTGCGTGCGGTAGCCGTAGCCGTAGGAGACGCCCTGGCCCGCGGGCACCTCCTTGCAGTTCGAGACCGTGGTGCTGAGGGTCATCACGGGCCGCAGCCCGAGGTCGGCGGAGCCCTGGTCGGAGAAGGGCGAGAGTCCGTAGATCCCCAGGCCGACACGCACGAGGTCGAAGTGGCAGTCGGGCCGGGAGAACGTGGCGGGGGTGTTGGCGAGGTGACGCACCTCCACGTCCACGCCCGCGTTCTCCGCGGCGGCGACGGCCTCGCGGAACGCCTGCACCTGGAGGTCGGTCTCGGGGCGTGTCGGTTCGTCGGCGACGGCGAGGTGGGAGAAGATCCCGACGACCCGGATCAGCCCCTCCTCCTGGTAGGCGACCGCCCGGCTGAGCAGGGCGTCCCACCGGTCCGGCGGGCAGCCGTTGCGGCCGAGGCCCGTGTCGATCTTCAGGTGGACGATCGCGGGACGCTCCAGTTCGCGTGCCGCCGCCGTCACGCGCTCGAGCTCCCACCCCGAGATGCCGAGGTCGAGTCCGTGCTCCACGCCCGCGGTGAAGTCGGTTGCGGCGGTGTGCAGCCAGGCGAGGATGGGCGCCTCGATGCCCGCCTTCCGGAGGGCGACGCCCTCGCTGATGTGCGCGACGCCGAGCCAGGCGGCCCCCGCCTCCAGCGCGGCGCGGGCGACGGGGAGGGCTCCGTGGCCATAGGCGTTGGCCTTCACGACGGCCATGACCCGGGCGGGATGGGCGACGTCGCGCAGGTGTCGGACGTTGTGCCGCAGGGCCTCGAGGTCGATCTCTGCAGCACGTTCGGAGGAAGTCACCCGCCCTATTCTGCCAGCTCGTGCGGCAGCACTCAGGGTTGATTCCCCGGGGAGGAGCGGGAACAATCGAAGGCGTGTTCGATCCTCCGCCCGCCGCTGCCGGGTGCGTCCTCCCCGACGGGACCGGGCAGGCCTGCGGCCGGGCCACGGACGGCACCCCCTTCCCGCTGTGCCCCGCCCACGTGGCGCTCGTCTCCGAATGGTCGGACGCCGCGTGGGGCGTGACCGATCTGCTGCCGGCGGCCTGCCGGGCGTGCGGTGCGAGGATCGGCGTGCGGTACCCGTCCGGCTGGGCGTGCGCGGCCTGCGAGTGGCGGATGGGTGACGTCCTCGACGACGGGCTGCCGGCTCCGCGGGTCGACGTCGTCTACTACATCCGGTTCCGGGACCGTATCAAGATCGGCACGACGGCGGACCCGCGCAAACGCCTCGCGCGCATCTGGCACGACGAGGTCCTGGCGTTCGAGCGCGGCGACCGGCTCGTCGAGCGGCGCCGGCACGACCAGTTCTCCGGGCTGCGCCTCGACCGCTCCGAGTGGTTCGAGGCGGCGCCGGACCTCGAGCAGCATGTCGGGCGGCTCGCCGCGGGCGTCGAGGACCCCTGGGCCCTGTATGCACGCTGGCTCGGCGAGGCGGCGGCCCTGCGCGGGTGACCGGCCCGGGCCCACACGCACGGGCGACCGGCCTGTCACCCGTGCGTGTCGGCCCGCGGCCCGGACGGACCGTTCCGGGGTCAGCGCGAACAGGTGTCGTCCCGGTCGGCGACCAGCTCCTCGCCGTCGGGCCTCACCGGGATCTCCAGGCGCGTCTCGGACGGGCGCGACGGCGAGGCGTCGGACTGGCGGGCGATGGTCGCCGTCGCGCGGCGCAGGGCCTCGGTCGGGACGTCCGACACGAGGTCCTCCAGGAAGGCGTACCGGCGCAGCCACTGCCTCCGCACGGCGCCACGCCCCGTGGTGACCCGATGCCACCAGTCGGCGATATCGCCCCACCCCGGCGCGGCCAGCGACCCTCCGACGTGCTGGACGGAGAGCGAGGCGCAGAGGTTCGCGAACCGGAGGCGGTCGGCGAGCGGGAAACCGGCGAGGTCGCCCATGACGAACGCGGCCCCGAAGCAGTCCCCCGCGCCCGTCGGATCGTATGCGGCGACGGGCAGGGCCGGCACCCACTCCTCCTCCCCCGTCTCCGAGTCGATGGCGATGGCCCCCTGCTGGCCGACCGTCACGACGGCGACGGGCACGCGGTCCGCGAGCGAGTACAGGGCGGCCCACGGGTCGTCGGTCCGCGTGTATGCCATGGCTTCGGCGGCGTTGGGCATGAACGCGTGGAAATGCTCGAGGGACGCCAGGGTCTCGGGAGCCCACTCGCCTGCCGCGTCCCAGCCGACGTCGCCGAACAGCTTGGTACCGGCGGCGGCCGCGGCCCGGGCCCACGGCTCCACCTCCCGCTCCAGGCTCACGATGGCGGCCCGGCACGACGGCGGCGTGCCGATCAGTTCGGTGGCGCGCAGCGGCGAGGGATGGCCGTGCGTGATCATCGAGCGGTCCTGGTGCACCGACAGGGACACCGTGACGGGCGAGTGCCACCGTCCGAACACGCGCGAGCGCGACAGGTCGACGTGCTCCTGGTCCTGCAGCACGTCCCAGTTGAACTGGCCGTACCCGTCGTCGCCGAACGCTGCCGCGAGGGTCGTGCGGAGCCCGAGCCTGCTGGCGGCGATCGCCTGGTTCGCGATGCCACCCGGCCCCGACCCCATGCCCTCGGTCCACACCTCGGTACCCGGGGACGGCAGCTGCTCGAGGCCGGTGAAGATGATGTCGAAGAACACCTGCCCGGCGAGCAGGAGGTCGAACTCGGGTCCGTCCGGGCTGCGCGTGGCCGCCAGCGGATCGAAGCGGTGCGGTTGGACCATGTACGGCAGAATATCCCCCAGGCGCCGGTCGCGGGGCGAGCGGCGGCCCGAAGGCCCCGATTCGAGCCCCGACAGCAGCAGCCTGACGACAGCCCATCCACGGAAGCGGGACGAGCCTTGCCTGAGACGGTCGGAACCGGCGCGCGCCTCGTCATCGTGGGCGGCGGTGGCTTCCGCGTACCGCTCGTCCACCGCGCACTCGCGGACGGCCCGTTCGCGGGGCTCGTGTCCGACGTCGTCCTGCTGGACGCCCGACCCGAGCGGGCGCATGCGATTGCGCGGGTCCTCGAAGCCCTGCCGCCGTCCGGCGGCCCGCGTCCGTCGGTTCGCGTGGAGGACCGCCTCGAGGACGCGCTCGAGGGTGCCGACATCGTCTTCGCCGCTGTGCGCAGTGGCGGGGCGGAGGGCCGCGTCCTCGACGAGCGCGTGGCCCTGGACGTCGGACTGCTCGGGCAGGAGACGGTCGGCGCCGGTGGGATCTCCTACGCGCTCCGCTCCATCCCCGACATGATGCGCGTGGCCGGGGCGATGCGCACCGTCGCGCCGGACGCCTGGCTCATCAACTTCACGAACCCCGCCGGGATGGTCACCGAGGCGCTCTCGGTGGTCCTGGGTGACCGGGTCGTCGGGATCTGCGATTCGGCCTCGGGCCTCGTGACCCGTGCTGCCCGTGCGGCGGGCGCGGATCTGCGGGGTGGGCTCGCCGGGGTGGACTATGTGGGCCTGAACCACCTGGGCTGGCTCCGCGCACTCGACGACGGCGGAACGGACCGCCTCCCCGGGCTGCTCGCCGATCCGGTGCGCCTCGCCGGTTTCGAGGAGGGCCGGCTCTTCGGGCCGGATCTGCTGAGGGTCCTCGGCGCGCTGCCCAACGAGTACCTGTTCTACTACTACTTCCACCGGGAGGCGCTCCGCTCCATCCGGAGTGCGGACAGGACGCGCGGGGAGATCCTGCGCGACCAGCAGCGCGACCTCTACCCGCGCCTTCTCGCCACCGACGAGCCCCTCGAGGTGTGGGAGACGGCCCGGCGCGAGCGGGAGTCGGGGTACCTCGCCGAGGCCCGCGCGGCGGAGGAGGAGCGCGACGAGGCGGACCTCGCGGGCGGCGGGTACGAGCGCGTCGCCCTGCAGGTCATGCGGGCGCTGCTCACGGGGCGGACTGCCGAGCTGATCCTCAACGTGCGCAATGGACGGACGTTCCCCGGGCTGCCCGAGGACGCCGTCGTCGAGGTGCCGTCCGTCGTGGACGCGACCGGGGCGCATCCCCTGCCGGCGGCCCCCCTGACGCCCCACCAGCTCGGGCTCATGTCGGCCGTGAAGGCCGTCGAGCAGGACACCATCCGTGCGGCGGTGCACGGGGACCGTGACGCCGCCCTCCGGGCCTTCGCCGGGCATCCGCTGGTGGACTCGTTCCATGCCGCGGGGAGGGCGCTCGCCGGTTACGAGGAGGCGTTCCCCGCGTTGAGGGAGTCCTGGGTCGGCTGACCCTGGTCGCCGGGCATCCGGCGACGCATCTCCTCCACCCCGAGGGCCACCAGGGCCGCGTCGGTGGTGGCGGCGATCCACTGGAAACCCGCCGCGGCGAGGAGGGCTGCCCGCTCGGGCGTGCCGGCGTAGGCTCCGGCGCGGAGACCGGCCCGGGTGCAGGCGCGGATGATCCGGGCGAGGGGAGAGTCCTGGCCGGCGTGCGCCGCCAGGAGGTCGTCCACCTGCAGGCCGAGCGCGAGGGAGAGGTCGAACGGGCCCACGAAGATCATGTCGACGCCGGGGACCGCGGCGATCGCCTCGACGGCGTCCAGTGCGGCAGCGGTCTCGATCATCACGGCGCACAGGGGCACGGGGTGCATGCCGCCGTCGGAGCCCGGGCTGGACACCGGACGGCTGCCGGGCAGCGGCCCCCAGCTGCGCGTGCCGAGGGGAGGATAGTGGCTCGCGGCCACCGCGGCCTCGGCGTCGGCCACGCTGTCGACGAGGGGGACGACGACGCCGTCCGCTCCCGCGTCGAGCGCACGGCCGATCAGCGCGGCCTCGTTCGCCGCCACCCGGACCAGCATCGGGGTCGCGGGCGTCGGCCGATGGGCCAGCGTGTCCCGCAGGGCGCGATCGTCGAAGTGGCCGTGCTGTGCGTCGAGGCCGACCCAGTCGACGCCCGACCTCGCGATCTCGGCTGTCAGGCGGGGTTCGCCGAGGGTGGCCCAGGTGCCGAGGAGCGGGGCATGGACGGGCGTCGTCGCAGTCATGATCCCATTGTGGCCTGCGGGGGCTGCCGTCGCCCTGCGGTCCCTCGCGTCGCGGCCGGGACCGGCGCCGCTAAGAGGAGGCGGTGCATGATGTGGAGGCCCGTCGGTCCGGCCGACGGGTGGAGGAACGCTCCCGGGACGGTCCCGACGATCGTGAAGCCGAGCGAGGCCCAGAGGGCGACCGCGCGGTCGTTCGTCTCCACGACGGCGTTGAACTGCATGGCGGTGTAGCCGGCAGCCCGCGCCGCGTCGAGCACGTGGACGGCGAGGGCGCGGCCCACGCCCCGGCCTCCGGCGTCGGCCGCCACGAGGAAGGACGCGTTGGCGACGTGCGCGCCGTTGCCACCCCGGTTGGCATGCAGCTGTGCGGTGCCGAGCACGCGGCCGGTCCCCGCGTCCACGGCCACGAGGACGACGAGCGTCGGATCGGCTCCGGCCGGGCCGGGGAGCCACTCGAGCCGTCCTGCCTCCTCGTCCATGGACGGATCCCAGCAGTAGGTCTCCCCCGCCCGGACCACCGGCTCCATGATGCTCCAGAGGGCGGGCCAGTCCTCCGGCCCGGCCGTCCGGAACTGCAGCATCAGGCCTTGAGGGCGGCGGCCCAGAGGTTGATGTCGGATTCGACGGCGAATTCGTCGATGCTGGTGAGTTCCTCGGCGGTGAAGTCCAGGCGCTCGACGGCGGTGAGGCTGTCCTCGAGCTGGCCCACACTGGAAGCCCCGATCAGCGCCGACGTCACACCGGTGCCCTTGGACTGGTCCCGGAGCACCCACGCGATCGCCAGCTGCGCCAGCGATTGGCCCCGGCTCTCAGCGATCCTGTTCAGGCCCCGGATCCTCTCCAGGTTCTCCCCGCTCAGCTGCCCCCGATCCAGCGACTTACCCGCCGCGGCCCGCGAATCCTCCGGCACCCCGCCCAGATACCTATCCGTCAGCAGGCCCTGCGCCAGCGGGGAGAACGCGATCGACCCGGCCCCGACCTGCTCCAAGGCCTCGAACAGGTTCGGGTCCCCGTTCTCCGTCCACCGGTTCAGCATCGAGTACGACGGCTGATGGATCAGCAACGGCGTCCCCAACTCCGCCAGGATCGCCGCGGCCTCCAGGGTCCGCTCCGGCGAGTACGAGGAGATCCCCGCATACAGGGCACGCCCCGAGCGGACCGCCGTGTCCAGGGCCCCCATCGTCTCCTCCAACGGGGTCTCCGGGTCCGGGCGGTGACTGTAGAAGATGTCCACGTAGTCCAGGCCCATCCGGGCCAGCGACTGATCCAGACTCGCCAGCAGATACTTCCGCGACCCGAAGTTCCCGTACGGGCCCGGCCACATGTCGTACCCGGCCTTCGTGGAGATCACCAGCTCGTCCCGGAACGGACCGAAATCATCCTTCAGATGCCGGCCGAAGTTCGTCTCCGCACTCCCGTACCGCGGACCATAATTGTTCGCCAGATCGAAATGCGTCACCCCCAGATCGAACGCCCGCCGCAGGATCGCCCGCTGGACATCGAACGCCCGATCATCCCCGAAGTTGTGCCACAACCCCAACGACACCGCGGGCAACAACAGCCCACTCGCCCCCACCCGCCGGTACGGCATCGAAGCATAACGGTCATCAGCAGGGTGAAAGGTCATGCCTTCATCCTAGGCGGAGCGTCGTCCGTCCGCCGGGAGGCCTGGTGGGACGGGACCGGGCTGCGCCCTCCCGTCCCCGTCCGTGCCGTCCGGACCCTGGCGCACCACGTCATCCCGCGGACGGTGGCGTGACCGTCCGGGGCGTCAGACCCTGACGGGGCCGTCCGGTGGTTCCGCGGAGGAACCGCGCCCCTCCATCGCCGGGCCGATGGCCCGGACCGACCTGTCGCGGCCGCTGGCCTTCGCCGCGTAGAGCGCCCGATCGGCAGCGTCGATGGCGGCGTCGAGATCGTAGCCCGTCGATTCGATCGCGGCGATACCGTAGCTGACCGTCGGCATCTCGAACCCGCCCGGGGTCGAGTGGCCGCGAAGGGCCATGCTGACGTCGCGGGTGATGTCCTCGCTCCTGGAGACCGTGGCACCGGGCAGCAGGAAGATGAACTCCTCGCCGCCGTACCGCCCGACGAGGTCCGTGGACCGGACCGTCTCGGTGCACGCCTCCGCGAACGCCTTCAGGACGGTGTCGCCTGCAGCGTGGCCGTGCGTGTCGTTCACGGACTTGAAGAAGTCGAGGTCCGCGAGGATCAGCGTCCCCGAGCGTTCCGTCCGTGCCAGGCGGTCCGTGTGCGTGGTGGCGAGGTCGAGGAAGCCGGAGCGGTTGAGCAGTCCCGTCAGCGCGTCCCGGTCGGCGCGGGCGCGGAGATCGGTCGCGATCTGCTCGGCGCTCAGCGCTGCCGCACTGAAGGACACGACGACGAGCAGGAGCATGGTGATGAGCGTCGTGATGCCGGAGCCGAAATAGGTGGTGAAGATCCTTCCGTCGGGGCCCTCGACGACGAACACGAGACACCGGGCCAGGTAGAGGATCGCAAGGAATCCGGAGGAGACGGCCAGGGGGGCCTGTACCTTGCTGTAGCTGCTCGGCAGTCGCCAGAGCTCCCAGGACGCGAGGCCGATGGTCAGGGACATCATGCCGAGGAACACGGGGCCACCGGACCAGGTGTTGGTGGCAGGGCTGTCGAGGGCGGACGCGAAGAGGGTGAGCAGCGGCGCCGCCGACAGTTGGATCCACGCGGGCTTGCTGGTGCGCAGGGTGCGCGCGCCCGCCCAGACGCTCACCGTCCCCAGGACGAGCAGGGTGTTGCCGAGGGGGTTGGCCCACACCTGGTGTGCCGTCCCGTCGAGCAGGAAACTGAAGGAGCCCGTGAAGAAGAGGGCGACGGCTGCGCACCACCAGGCGCTGTAGGCCGAGCGCGTCTGGCGGAACGACACGGTGTAGAACAGCACGAAGAGCGTGACGGCGATGGCCCCGAACGCTATCCGCAGTGTGGTCGTGTCCAGGGTCATGTCGTCCTGCCGCCTTCTGAGTGCCGGGTCCCGCAACCGGCTGTATCGGGTCCCGCCACGGGGGGACCCGATACAGCTCGGGGAAGAGTGTCCCGCCCAGTATGACCGGGGGCACCGACTGTCCGGTTCCCTCCGAGCCCGTCCTGTCGGAACCCTTGGACAGTCCTGACCTACGCCACGCCCGTGCGGAGGACGAGCGACGCGTGGGGCGGGAGCTGCACCGTGTCGGCGAGCAGCCCGACGCCGTCGACGGTGGAGAGCAGGACCTCGGCGTCGACGCCCCGGACGGGCACGGTCGCCATGCCGTCGCCGAGGTTCAGGATGACGTCCGTGCCGCCTCGGTGGAGGACGATCCAGCGGCTCTCCTCGTCGAAGTCGACCGAGATGCTGCCGAAGTCGGCATCCCGCAGTTCGGGGTGCGACCGGCGCAGGCGGATGAGGTCGCGGTAGGTGGCGAGCAGCTGGGCGTGGTGGCCCTGCTCGATCTCGGACCAGTCGAGCTTGGCGGACGCGAACGTCTCCGGGTCCTGCGGGTTGGGGACGTCCTCCGGGCGCCATCCCATGCGCTCGAACTCCTTCAGCCGCCCCTCGGCCGTGGCCTTGCCGAGTTCCGGCTCGGGGTGGGAGGTGAAGAAGGGCCAGGGTGTCGAGGCCCCGTATTCCTCGCCCATGAAGAGCATCGGCGTGAACGGGCCCAGGATGTTGAGGACGGCGGCCTGGGCGAGCTGCGCAGGGTTCAGGGTGGCGCTGATGCGGTCACCGGCGGCGCGGTTGCCGATCTGGTCGTGGTTCTGGGTCGCGACGACGAGCTGGAGCGGCGACACGCGGGCCGCGTCGATCTCACGCCCGTGACGGCGTTCCCGGAACGACGAGTAGGTGCCGTTGTGGAAGAAGCCCTTCTCGAGGACTTTCGCCAGCGCCCCCACGGAGTCGAAGTCGAGGTAGTACCCCTCGGTCTCACGCGTGAGGTTGACGTGCACCGCGTGGTGGAAGTCGTCGCTCCACTGCCCGGCGAGGCCGTATCCCCCGACGTCGCGGCCGTGGATGAGGCGCGGGTTGTTGAGGTCGGACTCGGCGATGAGGAACAGCGGCTTGCCGAGCTCCTCGGCCCACTCGTCGGTCCGCGTGGCGAACTCCTCGAGGATGTGGACGGCGCGCTCGTCATGGAGGGCGTGCACGGCATCGAGCCGGAGCCCGTCGACGTGGTAGTCCCGGAACCACTGGGCCAGGTTGTCGATGACGTACTTCCGCACCTCGTCGGACTGCGGGCCGTCGAGGTTCAGGGAGTCGCCCCAGGTGTTGGACAGGCCTTCGGTGAGGTACGGGCCGAAGAGGCCGAGGTAGTTCCCGCTCGGTCCGAGGTGGTTGTGCACGACGTCCTGGATGACGCCGAGGCCCTTCTGGTGGGCGGCGTCGACGAAGCGCTGGTAGGCTGCGGGGCCGCCGTAGGTCTCCTGGACCGCGTACCAGAGGACGCCGTCGTAGCCCCAGTTGTGGGTGCCGTTGAAGGCGTTCACGGGCAGCAGCTCCACGTACTGGACGCCGAGGTCCACGAGGTGGTCGAGCTTGCCGATCGCGGCGTCGAGCGTCCCCTCGGGCGTGAACGTGCCGAGGTGCATCTCGTAGATGACCCCGCCGTCGAGGCCGGGCGACTGCCACGATGCGTCCTGCCACTCGTGGGCCGCAGGATCGAAGGTGCGGGAGAGTTCGTGCACCCCTTCGGGCTGGCGGCGCGACCGCGGGTCGGGGACGGGCGTCTCGGAGCCGTCGATGAGGTACCCGTAGGACACGTCCGACGACGACGGCACATCGGACGGGTGCCACCAGCCGCCCTCGCCCTGCGTCATCGGGTAGCGGACGCCGTCGGCCACGAGGGTCAGGGTCTCGGCGCGGGGTGCCCAGACGTCGAAGATGGAACTCATGATGCGTCCTCCTGGACGAGTAGCGCTGCGGGGAAGGTCGAGAAGATGTCTGCCGCACGCACCGTGCCTCCGCTGACCGCGGTGCCGGTGAGTGCGCAGGTGTAGCTGCCGGCGGGGATCTCCAGCGTGGTGTCACCCCATCCGCCGCGCTCCGCGAGTCCCCGGGGCAGGCGCGTGATGAGCGTGACCGAGCCTCCGCGGTCGAACCCGAAGACGTGGTCCGCGGCCTCGCCGGACGCGGCGACGGCGGTGTACCCGGTGAACAGCTCGGGGCGGTCACGGCGCAGTTTGAGGGCGCGCGAGACGACGAGCAGCTTGGCGTGGGCGTCCGCACCGACCGGGGGCTGTGCGCCGAAGTTCAGGTCGGTGAGCACCTGCCGGCGTGCCTCGTAGTCCACCTCGCGACGGTTGTCGGGGTCCACCAGCGAGGTGTCCCAGAACTCGGTGCCCTGGTAGACGTCCGGGACGCCCGGCATGGTCAGCTGCAGCAGCTTCAGGCCGATCGAGTTGGACCAGCCCGCTGCCTGGATGCGCTCCACGAAGGCGGAGAGGACGCCGGCGACGGCATCGTCGTCGAACGCGGCATCCACGGCCGCGTGCATGCCCTGTTCGAAGTCCTCGTCCGGCGCGGTCCAGTGCGTACTGAGGTCGGCCTCGCGTGAGGCCTTCTCGGCGTAGGCGTGGGCGCGTTCCCTGCTCAGCGGCCAGGCACCGATCAGCGACTGCCAGAGCAGCGGCGCGAAGGTCGGGTCCTTGATCGGTGCGAGCTCCTCGAGCTGCGCGAGGACCGCCGTCCACTCGTCCGCGACCTCGGAGATGACCGAGATACGGGTGCGGGTGTCCTCGCTGCGCTTGGTGTCGTGCGTGCTGAGCGTCGTCATGGCCAGCGGGCCGTCCGTCTCGCGCTGGAGCAGGCGGCGGTGCAGGTCGAGCGGGTCGATGGCGAAGATGCCCGGGTCCGCGCCGACCTCGTTCAGGGACACGAGCCGCGAGTACCGGTAGAACGCGGTGTCCTCGACGCCCTTCGCCATGACCATCCCGGACGTCTGCTGGAACCTCCGGGCGAGTTCGGTCAGCTCACCGGAGCCCCCGTCGAGGAACGGGTCGAGGAGCGGGTGCAGCGCGGTGATGGTGTCCGTGAGGTCCGGTCGGCGCACCTGGGCGTCCCGCACGGCCTCGGCGAGGTACTCGGCCCCGCCCGGCAGGTAGCTGCGGTAGACGGGGAAGCAGGTCAGCAGCTCGGCGATGGCGTCCGCCGCCGCGTCGGCGTCGAGTCCGGCGTCGGCCGGGACGAGCCGGGCCAGTCGCAGCACCTCGGAACGGAGGATGCCGTCCGCGATGGCGCGCTTGGTGCCGTGGATCATCTCGTGGAACGGGTCCACCGGCACGGAGGCGGTGAGCGTGTGCTCTCCGGCCGGATCGGTGAAGAGCCGGTCGATGTCGGCGAGCGCGTCGTAGCCGGTGGTCCCCTCGGTGGCCCAGTCCCCGGGCAGCTTCTCCCCCGGCTCGAGGATCTTCTCCACGAGCACGTACGCTCCTCCGGTCAGGGCTCGGAGGTCGTCGAGGTAGCCCTTCGGATCGGCGAGACCGTCGGGGTGGTCGATCCGGAGGCCGTCCACGAGGCCCTCGTCGAACCACCGCTTCACCTCGCTGTGGCTCTCCTCGAACACCCAGGGGACCTCGACGCGCAGGCCCGCGAGGGTGTTCACGCCGAAGAAGCGCCGGTAGTTCAGTTCGGTGTCGGCGCGGCGCCAGTTCACCAGCTCGTAGTGCTGACGGGCATGCACCTCGGCGCCCGTGTCGCCGGGATGGGCCGTCCCCTCGGCGATCGGGTACCGGTTGTCGTAGTAGTGCAGCTCGCCGTCGACCACGGCGAGCTGCTCCAGCTCGCCGTCGCCGTCACCCAGCACGGGGATGCGGAGGCGCCCGCCGTTCGCGTCCCAGTCGACGTCGAACGCTTCCGCCATGCGGGAGGTGCGCCCTTCCTTCAGGAGCTGCCACCACCAGGCGTTGTCGGAGGGCGTCTCGATGCCCATGTGATTCGGGACGATGTCGACGAGCACACCCATGCCCGCCGACCGGGCGGCCTCGCTGAGGGCAGCGAGGCCGCCGGGACCACCGCGGTCCGGATCGACCGCGGTCGGGTCGGTCACGTCGTAGCCGTGGCCGGATCCCTTCTCGGCCGTCAGGATCGGTGACAGGTACACCCAGTCCGCCCCGAGGTCGTGCAGGTACGGCACGAGGGCCGCGGCCCGATGCAGGTCGAACTCGTTTCGGATCTGCAGTCGGTAGGTGGATCTGGGTGTCAGCACGGGGGGTCCTCCTGGGACATCAACTGGAGCGGATGGGTGTACCTGTCGGGGCCGGACGAGCGCTAGGGCGTGCCCGTCTTGGCGGTGACCTCGTTGGCGAGGATGGCGAGGGACGCCGCGACCGAGTGGTCCAGGTCCTCGACCTCGGAGTGCGCCCGCAGGACGACCATGGACTTGCCCTCGATGGAGATGGTCACGCCGGCCGGGATCGCCTCGCTGTCGGCGTACTTGCCGGCGGTGTCGATCACCTCGTCCCAGGACGTGCCGTACTCGTCCGACGGGATCGTGAAGTCCACGGCGTCGTCGTGCGCGTTGAAGTACAGCAGGAAGTTGGCGTCCACGATCCGCTGGCCGCGCGCGTCCCGGCCCTGGATGCCCTGGCCGTTGAGGAAGACCCCGATCGAGCGCCCGAATCCGCTGTCCCAGTCCTCGGGGGCCATGAGCTCGCCGGTGGTGTCGAGCCACACGATGTCCGGCAGCGCCTCGCCCTCGCCGCGTCGGACGGGGCGTCCGTCGAAGAACCGGCGACGGCGGAACGTGGGGTGCTCCGACCGGAGGCGGTTCACGGCCGCGGTGAATTCGAGCAGCGGCTGGTCCATCTTGTCCCAGTGGACCCAGCTGATCTCGGAGTCCTGGCAGTAGGTGTTGTTGTTGCCGTCCTGGGTCCGGCCCAGCTCGTCACCGTGCAGCAGCATCGGCACGCCCTGCGAGAGCAGGAGGGTGGCGATGAAGTTGCGCTGCTGTCGGACGCGGATCGCGAGCACCTCGGGATCGTCGGTGGGTCCCTCGGTCCCGCCGTTCCAGGAGCGGTTGTGCGATTCGCCGTCGTTGTTGTCCTCGCCGTTGGCCTCGTTGTGCTTCTCGTTGTAGGACACGAGGTCCCGCAGGGTGAAGCCGTCGTGGGCGGTGACGAAGTTGATCGACGCGACGGGACGCCGCATGGAGTGCTCGTACAGGTCTGCGGAGCCGGTGAGGCGTGAGGCGAATTCGCCGATGCTCGAGGGCTCTCCACGCCAGAAGTCGCGCACCGTGTCGCGGTACTTGCCGTTCCACTCGGTCCACTGCGGCGGGAAGTTGCCGACCTGGTAGCCACCGGGTCCGACGTCCCACGGCTCGGCGATGAGCTTCACCTGCGAGACGATCGGGTCCTGCTGCACGAGTTCGAAGAAGGCCGAGAGCCGGTCCACCTCGTAGAACTCGCGGGCGAGGGCGGAGGCGAGGTCGAAGCGGAAGCCGTCGACGTGCATCTCGGTGACCCAGTAGCGCAGCGAGTCCATGAGCAGCTGCAGGGAGTGCGGGTTACCGACGTTGAGGGAGTTGCCCGTGCCGGTGGTGTCCATGTAGTACTGCTTGTCGTCCTCCACCAGGCGGTAGTAGGACGCGTTGTCGATACCGCGCATCGAGATGGTGGGGCCCATGTGGTTGCCCTCGGCGGTGTGGTTGTACACCACGTCGAGGATGACCTCGATGCCGGCGAGGTGGAGTTCGCGCACCATGGCCTTGAATTCCTGGACCTGCTCGCCCTGGTCACCGGTGGAGGTGTACTGGTTGTGCGGGGCGAAGAAGCCGATGGTGTTGTAGCCCCAGTAGTTCGAGAGGCCCTTGTCCTGGAGCGTGCTGTCGTTGACGAACTGGTGCACGGGCATGAGCTCGATCGCCGTGACGCCGAGCTTCTGGAGGTGCGCGATGACCGACGGGTGGGCGATGCCGGCGTAGGTGCCGCGCTGCTCCTCGGGGATGTCCGGGTGCAGCTGCGTCAGGCCCTTGACGTGCGCCTCGTAGATGACGGACTGGTGGTAGGGCGTCCGCGGCATGCGGTCGCCGTCCCAGTTGAAGAACGGGTTGACGACGACGCCGAGCATCATGTGCGCGGCGGAGTCCTCGTTGTTGACCGAGTGCTCGTCGCCGAAGTTGTAGCCGAACAGCGCCTGGTCCCAGTCGAGGTCGCCGGAGATGGCCTTCGCGTACGGGTCCAGGAGCAGCTTGTTGGGGTTGCAGCGGTGGCCCTCGGCAGGGTTGTTGGGTCCATGGACCCGGTAGCCGTACTTCTGTCCGGGCGTCACGTGGGGGAGGTAGCCGTGCCAGACGTAGCCGTCGACCTCCTTGAGCTCGATGCAGGTCTCGGTGCCGTCATCGTCGAAGAGGCAGAGGACGACGAGGTCCGCGACCTCGCTGTAGAGCGCGAAGTTCGTCCCCGTGCCGTCGTAGGTCGCTCCCAGGGGGTACGCATCGCCGGGCCATAGTTCCATCAGTTGGTTCTCCTTGGTGTTTTCTTCCGTGGGCGCCTCGACGGCGGCCAGGGTGGTGCTCATCGGCTGCGGGGTCCTGGTGCCCCGGCCGCTTGATCCATACATAGCGCATGCAGCTGTCGCTGCGGTTAATTACGTCGCCCGCTCCTCACGTCACGGGACGACGCTCGTCGATCAGCTCCGCGACCACGGCACCGATGTCCACGGGTAGCGTGGAGACGACGACGGGCCCGCGGAGGGCGGCGCGCCGGCCGGCCCTCCCGTGGATCAGTGCTCCCGCTGCGGCGACAGCCGCCCACAGGTCCTCCTCGGCGACCCCCAGGCGCGAGGCAGCGCCGTCGTCGTCGGCCAGGGTCGCGGCCAGCGCCCCGATGATCCCCGACAGCGTGTCCCCGGCGCCCGCGGTGGCGAGCCAGGGCGTGCCGTCGGCCTGGACGAACAGTGTCCCCGAGGGGGCCGCGACGACGGTCGTGAAGCCCTTGAGGAGCACGGTCGCGCCGGTGAGCTCGGCGGCCCGCAGCGCGAACCGCGCAGGATCCGCCTCGATCTCGGGCCTTCCGACGTCGAGCCCTCGGGCGGCGAGCAGCTCCCGCAGCTCCCCCGCGTGGGGCGTGAGGACCACCTGGGGGCCCACATGCTCGGGGACCTCGGTGAGCGCGCCGGCATCGACGACGACGGGGAGCCCGGATCCGAGGGCATCGACGGCGCGACGCCGCTGGTCGTCGTCGTCCACCGCTCCGGGCCCCACGACCCAGGCCTGGGACCGCGCGTCCGCGACGGAGCCGGTGGAGGCGACCGCCTCGGGACTCCGTTCGTGGACGAGCGCGGCGACGGCGGCCGGCCCGGCGTAGCGCACCATGCCGACGCCGGTCGCGAGGGCGGCGCCGACGGCGAGGACGGCTGCTCCGGGGTAGCGGGTGGATCCCGCGGCGACGCCGAGGACCCCGCGGGAGTACTTGTGGTCGCGGGCGCCGGGGAGGCGCAGGAGGGCCGCGGCATCGGCCCCGAGCAGGCTGCGGGCCGCGGGCGTGAACGGGGAGAGGTCGAGGCCGATGCCCACGACGTCGAGCTCCCCGGCCGCCACGGCGCCGTCGCCGATCAGCAGGCCCGGTTTCGCCGCGCCGAAGGTGGCGGTGGCATCGGCCTGGAGCACGGGACCCTCCACGAGCCCGGAGTCCACGCCGATCCCGCTGGGCAGGTCGCAGGCGACGACGAGCGTGGTGCGTCGGCCACGGGGACCCGCTGCGTCGTCGAAGGCCCGCACGAAGGCGGCGGTCGTGCCCCGCAGGCCCCCGGTCGCGCCGGTCCCGAGGATCCCGTCGATGAGGATGTCCGCGGAGGCGGCGTGTGCCGCGAGCCCGGGGAGGGAGGCGTCGTCGAGCAGCACGCTCGAGCCGCCGGCGGCGGTGAAGGCCCGGAGGGACGCGGCGTGCACCCGCTCGGACGTGAGGACGGCGGTGACGGCCACGCCCCGGCGCAGCAGCCGCTCCCCCGCGTACAGGGCGTCCGCGCCGTTGTTGCCGCTGCCGGCCAGCACGACGGCGGTGGCTCCGTACGTGCCGCGACCGGCGTCCCGCAGCAGTCCCAGGACGACGCCGAACAGGCCGTGGGCGGCCTTCTGCATCAGGGCATGCCCCTGACCGGCGTCGATGAAGGGGGCCTCCGCAGCGCGGACGTCACTCCCGGAAAAGGCAAAGAGCATATGATCGAGCTTAGCGGTAAGCCGGCCGATAATCAGTACGGTTACTATTTTGCGCTCGCCGGAATCCGGCCTTCCGCGACCACCATCGCGGTGGCGAGACCGCCGTCGTGGCTGATGGACAGATGCCACGTCTCGACGCCGCGGGCCCGTGCGGCATCCGCGACGGTCCCGTCGACGACGACGGACGGCGCGCCGGCGGCGTCGACCTCGATGGTGCAGTGCTGCCAGTTCATGCCCACTGGAGCCCCGATGGCCTTGGCGATGGCCTCCTTGGCGGCGAACCGCGCAGCCAGGGACCGCGTGTTGAGGTGTCGTTCCGAGGGGACGAACAGCCGCTCCACGAGGGCCGGGGTCCGCTCGAGCTGCTGGCGGAAACGCTCGATGTCCACGACGTCGACGCCGATCCCGACGATCACGCCTCCGCCCTGCACGGTACCGCCGCGTGGCTGCGCGGCGGTACCCGGAGCGGACTACTCAACCGTGACCGACTTCGCCAGGTTGCGGGGCTGGTCCACGTCGTAGCCCTTCGCACTGGCGAGGGCGAGCGCGAAGATCTGCAGCGGCACGGTGGTCAGCAGGGGTGCGAGGAGGGTCGGCGACGCGGGGACGTAGAAGACGTGCTCCGAGTAGGCCTCCACGGAGGTGTCGCCCTCCTCGGCGATGACGATGGTCACGGCGCCGCGGGCACGGATCTCCTGGACGTTCGAGACGACCTTGGAGTGCAGCGAGTCGCGGGCACTCGGCGACGGCATCACGACCACGACGGGCTGCCCCTCCTCGATCAGCGCGATGGGGCCGTGCTTCAGCTCACCGGCGGCGAAGCCCTCCGCGTGGATGTAGGCGAGCTCCTTGAGCTTGAGCGCACCCTCCATGGCGACGGGGAAGCCGACGTGCCGGCCGAGGTAGAGCACCGACTTGGCGTTGGACATGTCGGCGCCGAGCTGCTTGATCTTGTCGGCGTCGTCGAGGATCGCCTGGATCTTCGCGGGGATGGTCGAGAGGTTGGCCAGGACGTCCGCGATCTCGTCGCGGTACTTGTTGCCGCGCAGCTGCGCGAGGTAGAGACCCAGCAGGTAGGCGGCGGTGATCTGCGCGAGGAACGCCTTCGTGGAGGCCACCGCGATCTCGGGACCGGCGTGCGTGTAGAGCACGGCGTCCGATTCGCGCGGGATCGTGGAGCCGTTGGTGTTGCAGATCGCCACGACCTTGGCGCCCTGCTCGCGGGCGTACCGGACGGCCATGAGCGTGTCCATGGTCTCGCCCGACTGCGAGATGGCGACGACGAGCGTCTTCTCGTTCACGATCGGGTCCCGGTAGCGGAACTCGTGGGACAGCTCCACCTCGGTGGGGATGCGGCACCAGTGCTCGATCGCGTACTTGGCCACCTGCCCGGCGTACGCGGAGGTGCCGCAGGCGAGCACGACGATCTTGTCGACGGAGCGCAGGATCGCCTCGTCGATGCGGAGCTCGTCGAGCATCAGGTTGCCGTCGACGTCGGAACGGCCGAGGAGGGTCTGGGCGACGGCGTCGGGCTGGTCGTGGATCTCCTTCTCCATGAAGGACTCGAACCCGCCCTTCTCGGCCGCGGCGGCGTCCCAGCTGACGTGGAACTCGCGGCCCTCGGCGGGGGCGCCGAAGAAGTCGGTGATGGCGACCGCGTCGGGCGTGATCGTGACGATCTGGTCCTGGCCGAGTTCCACGGCGCGCCGCGTGAAGTCGATGAAGCCCGAGACGTCGGAGCCGAGGAAGTTCTCGCCGTCGCCGAGGCCGACGACGAGCGGCGAGTTGCGGCGGCCCGCGACGACGATGCCGGGCTGGTCCTGGTGGATGGCGAGGAGCGTGAAGGCGCCCTCGAGGCGCTGGCAGGCCTGCTGCAGGGCGAGCGTGAGGAGGTCGCCCTCGGCTCCGCTCTCCACGAGGCCGCGGTAGAGGTAGCCCACGAGCCCGGCAGCCACCTCGGTGTCGGTGTCGGAGACGAAGGCGAGGCCCTCGCCCGTCAGCTCGGCCTTCAGCTCGGCGTAGTTCTCGATGATGCCGTTGTGGATCAGGGCGAGCCTGCCGCCGTCGGCCAGGTGCGGGTGCGCGTTCTGGTCCGTGGGCCCACCGTGCGTCGCCCAGCGGGTGTGGCCGATCCCGGTCAGCGAGCGCGGCAGCGGGTCGGCGGCCAGTTCGCCGATCAGGTTGGTCAGCTTTCCGGCCTTCTTCCGCGACTCGATGCCCGCCGGGGTGATCACGGCGACGCCCGCGGAATCGTACCCGCGGTACTCGAGACGGCGAAGGCCCTCCATGACGACGTCGAGCGCGCCATGGCGCGCTTCGGACGATTCCTGATCGAACGCCGGGGCGACTGAGTCAAGCGCCGACGATCCCTGGCCGTGGTCCCGGCCTACATACCCCACAATTCCGCACATGCCACCTAGAGTACCGGTGGCTGCGTTTGTTAATGCGCAGGGCACCGGGCAGAATCGTCGGGTGAGTGAAGCGAGCACGGGTACGCAGCAGGCCACCAGTGCCGAATCCTTCACCCCCTTCGTCGAGCTCGACCGCCAGATGTGGTCCCGCCTGTCGCACGAGATCGAGAGCCCCCTGAACGTCGAGGACGTCCAGCGCCTCCGCGGATTGGGTGACGCGCTGAACCTCGACGAGGTGCGCGAGGTGTACCTCCCCCTCTCCCGCCTGCTGAACCTCTACACCGCCGCGGCGGGGCAGCTCCATGCGGCGACCAACACGTTCCTCGGCGAGACCACCACCCGGACGCCGTTCGTGATCGGCGTCGCCGGCTCGGTGGCGGTGGGCAAGTCGACGACGGCGAGGGTGCTCCGCGAGCTGCTGCGGCGCTGGCCCGATACGCCGGATGTGGAACTCATCACCACCGACGGCTTCCTGTACCCCAACGCGGAGCTGCACCGCCGGGGACTCATGCAGCGCAAGGGGTTCCCCGAGTCCTACGACCGCCGCCGCCTGCTCCGTTTCGTGAGCGAGGTCAAGAGCGGGGCGGCCGAGGTCCGCGCGCCGGCGTACTCGCACCTCACCTACGACATCGTGCCCGGCCGGGAGATCGTGGTGCGCCGCCCGGACGTGCTGATCGTCGAGGGCCTCAACGTCCTCGCGCCTGCCCGACCGAGGACGGACGGCATCACGGGGCTGGCGGTGAGCGATTTCTTCGACTTCTCCATCTTCGTGGACGCGAAGACCGCGCATATCGAGCAGTGGTACATCGACCGCTTCCGGTCCCTGCGATCGAGTGCCTTCGCCGATCCCGAGTCCTACTTCCACCGCTATGCGGGCCTCAGCGACGAGGAGGCGCAGCGGACCGCCCGGGGCATCTGGGAACGCATCAACGAGCCCAACCTCGTGACCAACGTGCTGCCCACGCGCGGCCGTGCGCAGCTGGTCCTGACCAAGGATGCCGACCACTCGGTGCGTCGCATGCTGCTCCGGAAGACCTGACCGTGCGTGCACGGGGGTTCACGGCGGTGATGCTCCTCGCGGTGCTCCTTCCCGCGTGCTCGGGCCCGGGACCGGCAGCACCAGTGCCCACCGCCGTCGCGCCGTCCTCCGATTCCTCCCCCACCGGTGGCCCGTCGGCCTCCGGATCGGCGTCTCCCGGGCCGACGTCCGGGCCCGCCTCTTCCGGGCCGTCTGCCCACCCGTCTGCCGCCCCTTCTGCCGTCCCTTCTGCCGTTTCTTCCGCCAGCTCCTCCCCTGCCCCTGCTCCCGGCGACGCCGCGCCGGGTGCGCTCCCGGCGCCGGCCCAGCGGGACCCCGCACCCGCTGCCACGACCTCCGGTGCGGCGGCGGGCCCCACCGCGACGCCCTCTGCTTCCCCTGCGCCTTCCCCTGCGGTCGGCCTCCACTCCGATCCGGGCGCCGTCGACGTCGTCGTGAACAAGCGACGCCCCCTGGTGCCCCTGGACTTCATCCCCGCCGACCTGCGGCAGCCCGACGTCGCGACGGCCACGGAGAACGCCCTCCTCCGCTCCGACGTCGCCGCGGCCGTGGAAGGGATGTTCGCGGCGGCAGCGGACGACGGCGTGGCACTGACGCTCGTCAGTGGCTACCGCTCCTTCGCCGTCCAGGAGTCGACGTACGCCTCCTGGGTCGCGCAGTACGGTGACGCGGCGGGCGCCGACACGGTCTCGGCGCGGCCCGGCTATTCCGAGCACCAGACGGGGCTCGCGTTCGACATCGGGCAGGCGGACGGCGCCTGCACGCTGGTCCTCTGCTTCCGGGACACCCCCGCCGCCCGGTGGACGGCGACGCACGCCGCCGACTACGGCTTCGTCCTCCGCTATCCCCTGGGCTACCACGAGATCACGGGCTTCTCCGCCGAGTCGTGGCACTTCCGGTACGTGGGCAAGGACGTCTCGCTCGCGATGAGAGCGGCAGGTACCCGGACGCTCGAGGAGCACTTCGGCCTGCCCGCGGCGCCCTCCTACTGACCCTCCTACTGACCCGGACCGCAGGGCAGGGCCACCCCCGTCTCCCCGGCCAGCACCCGGAGCAGATCGTCCTGGAAGCCGGTGTCGTGCACGGCGTCGTGCGGCTCGCGGCGCCGCCGGTGGTACCAGTACCCGCCGCTCGCCGGCGCGTCCTGGTCGTCGGCCGTCGCCAGCCACACCTGTGTCCGGTGGCCGAGGTCCAGGTCGTCGGGCGCGTTCGGACCACCCATCCGCGTGGGGACCCAGCCAGGATCGACGGCTGCGGCCCTCAGGTCGGGGCGTACCCGGGCCAGCGCTGCGACGAAGGCCGTGACGAAGAGTTTGCTGTCGCCGTAGGACCCGGGCGCGTCGCCGCGCCAGTCCACCCCCTCGAGCGTCGGCCGCCCGCCGTAGTGCGAGCCGCTGCTGAGGTAGACATGGCGTCGCGGAGCGTCGAGCAGGGCGGTGAGCAGGTACGGCGCGATCACGTTGACGGGCATCACGGCGTTGCCGCTCCAGACACCGGCATTGTGGATCACCGCGTCCAGTGGCTCCGCGGCGTTCAGGTCCGCGGCGATGCGTGCCACCGCGTCCCGATCCTCGAGATCCCCCACGACCAGCTCGACACCCCGCGCCGTCAGGGCCGCGAGAGCCTCGGCACGGTCCTCGGTGCGGGCATGCGCGACGACGCCGTGACCCTGCTCCCGCAGGGTCTCCACCGCAGCCAGACCGAGGCCCTCGGTCGATCCGGTGACCAGCACCCTCATGATCGTGCCCGTCCGTAGGACCGCGGGTCCGTTGCGTGCATCGTCCGCCTCCGTCGTCGAATCCCCACCGCCGGCGCATCACCGCGTCAGGAGCCCAGCATCACCCGCCGGCTGGTGGTCCGCAACACCGCGCTCCCGCCACCGGGCCTGCCGGCGGACCGGCACGACCCCACGGCCGGATCCGCTCCGGTGAGGCCCACGACCTCACCGTGCCGACCCGGCACGGATAGGTGAACGTCACGGAGCGTTTACGCAGCGCGCAGGGGACGGAAACGCGCGCTCACTAGCCTCGGAGGGAAGCAGCCACACCAGCCCCTGGAGGACTTCCGTGAGCATCGACGAAGCAGCATCTCCCGCACTGGCGACAGCGGCCCCCGCACCTGTCGCGAGCGCGCCCCCGCTGGTCCACCGCCCCGGCCGATGGATCGACAACTGGGACGCCGAGGACACCACCCAGTGGAACAGTGGCGGCAAGTCCATCGCCCGGCGCAACCTGCAGTGGTCGATCGCCTGCGAGTTCCTCGGATTCGTGGTCTGGCAGCTGTGGTCGATCGTCGTGGTGTACCTGCCGGCGGCGGGCTTCACCTTCACCACCTCGCAGATCTTCTGGCTGATCTCCATGCCGTCGCTCGTCGGCGCGACGCTGCGCATCCCCTACACGTTCATGGTGCCGAGGCTGGGGGGCCGGAACTGGACCATCATCTCCGCCCTCCTCCTGCTGATCCCGACCATCGGTCTCGGACTGTGCGTCTCGAACCCCGAGACCCCGTTCGGGGTGATGCTCGCCGTCGCCGCGCTGGCTGGCTTCGGCGGCGGCAACTTCGCGAGCTCGATGGCGAACATCACGTTCTTCTTCCCCGCCCGGGAGAAGGGGTGGGCGCTCGGACTGAACGCGGCCGGCGGCAACCTCGGCGCCGCCGTCGCGCAACTGGTGGTGCCCATCGTCGTCGCCCTCGGCGCTGCCGCGACACTGGACCTGCCCCTCGCCGGCTGGATCTGGGTGCCCCTGATCCTCGCCGCCGCCTTCGGTGCGTGGAAGTTCATGGACAACCTCTCCAGCGCCAGGAGTGATCTCGCAGGGTCGCTCGCGGCCGTCCGGGAACCGCACCTGTGGATCATGGCGCTGCTCTACATCGGTACCTTCGGGTCGTTCATCGGGTTCGCCGGGGTCTTCCCGAAGCTGATCGTCGATTCCTTCCCCGCCTTCTCGACGATCGCCATGGGGCCCGCCACGCTGTCCCTCGCGTTCCTCGGCCCCCTCGTCGGATCCCTCGCCCGGCCCTTCGGCGGCCGCCTCGCGGACCGGTTCGGCGGAGCAGCGATCACCGTGTGCGCCTTCGCGGTCATGGCCGCGATCGCCCTGGCCGTCGTCTGGACGCTCCCCCTCTCGAACTTCTGGCTCTTCCTCGGCCTCTTCCTCGTCCTCTTCGCGGCGGCGGGTGCGGGCAACGGAGCGACCTACCGCATGATCCCCGTCATCTTCGCCCGGCGGGGAGCCGCAGCGGGATCCGAACTCCGCGAATCGGTGAGCACCGCCCGCAAGTCCGCCGCCGCCCTCGGGCTGATCTCGGCGGTCGGCGCCTACGGCGGCTTCCTCATCCCGCAGGTCCTGAACGCCTCGAAGGGCGCCTCGGGCAGCTACGAGGGAGCGTTCTACGGCTTCGTCGGCGGATACGTCCTGATGCTCGCCGTCACCTGGTTCTTCTACCTCCGCCGCTCCTCGACCCTCGGCAAGGTCTGACCGATGCAGCAGGCCGGGACCGGACAGCACACGCACTGCCCCTACTGCGCCCTCCAGTGCGCCATGACCGTCACCGCAGGCACGCACGACGGCGGCGCCTCCGTCGACGCGCGCGACTTCCCGACCAACAGGGGCGGACTGTGCCGCAAGGGCTGGTCCGCCGCGGAGCTGCTCGCCCACCCCGACCGCCTCACCGCACCGCTCCTCCGGGACGCCGACGGCGTCCTGCGGGAAGCCCCGTGGGACACAGTCCTGCAGCTCATCGGCGATCGTGTCCGGGACATCCAGGCCCGGCACGGCCGGGACGCCGTCGCGGTGTTCGGGGGCGGCGGACTCACCAACGAGAAGGCCTACACGCTCGGCAAGTTCGCCCGCCTCGCGCTGCGCACGTCCCGCATCGACTACAACGGACGCTTCTGCATGTCGTCGGCGGCCGCCGCGGGCAACCGGGCGTTCGGCGTGGACCGCGGCCTCCCCTTCCCCCTCGAGGACCTCGGTGCCGCCTCCGTGGTCCTGCTCCTCGGCTCGAACGCGGCGGACACCATGCCACCCTTCGTCCAGCACCTGCGGGGGGCGCAGGCCGCGGGCGGCCTGGTCGTCGTCGACCCTCGGCGTTCCGCGACCGCCCGCCTCACCGACCAGGGCAGGGGCGTCCACCTCCAGCCCACCCCCGGCACCGACCTCGTCCTGCTTCTCGGCCTGGCCCACGTCGTGGTGGCCGAGGGACTGGAGGACCGCCGCTTCCTCGAGGCGCGGGCCAGCGGGTACGACGACGTGACGCGCGGCCTCGCACGGTGGTGGCCGGAACGGGTGCAGGGCATCACGGGTGTCCCCGCCGCCTCCCTCCGCGCCGTGGCGAGGCTCCTCGCCGCCGGTGCCCGACGTGGTGCGGAGGGCGGCCACGGTGCCTACATCCTGACCGGACGGGGGATCGAGCAGCACGCGGACGGCACCGACACCACGACGGCCGCGGTCAACCTCGCGCTGCTCCTCGGGCTGCCGGGCACCGCGCACAGCGGCTACGGGACCCTGACGGGCCAGGGCAACGGGCAGGGCGGCCGGGAGCACGGGCAGAAGGCGGACCAGCTGCCCGGCTACCGGAAGATCACCGACCCGGCGGCGCGGGCCCACGTCGCCGGGGTCTGGGGCGTCCCGGAGGAGGCGATCCCCGGGCCCGGCCTGCCCGCCGTCGAACTCCTCGCCTCGCTCGGCAAGCCCGGCGGCACGCACTGCCTCTTCGTGCACGGTGCGAACGTCGCGGTCTCCGCGCCCGACGCCGCGACGGTCGTCGACGGCCTGCGCTCCCTCGACCTCCTCGTCGTGTCCGACTTCTTCCTGTCGGAGACCGCCGCGCTGGCCGATGTGGTCCTGCCGGTCCTGCAGTGGGCGGAGGAGGAGGGCACGGTGACGAACCTGGAGGGCAGGGTCCTGCGCCGCCGCCCGGCCGTCGGGCCGCCCCCCGGTGCCCGCAGCGAGCTGTGGATCATGCAGGAGCTCGCCCGTCTGCTCGAGGCGCCCTCCCTGTTCAGCGAGGACCCGTCCACCATGTTCGACGAACTCGCCCGCGCCAGCGCCGGCGGCCTCGCCGACTACTCGGGACTCGACTACGGGGTGCTCGACGGCGCCGACCCCGCGTACTGGCCGTACCCGGCGGGCTCCACGGGGACGCCGCGCCTGTTCCTCGGCGCCTTCGCCCACCCCGGCGGGCGCGCCGTCCTGGTTCCCGTCTCCCCGCGGGCCGGCACCGCGGCGGCCCGCACGCCCGCCCCGCTGCTCCTGGCCACGGGCCGGCTCCTCGAGCACTACCAGTCGGGCACCCAGACCCGCCGCGTCCCGGCGCTGCTCGCGGCGCAGCCGGCCGCACGGCTCCAGCTCCACCCGTCCACCGCGCACGACCTCGGCATCGCGCAGGGCGACCCCGTGGTCGTGACGAGTGCCCAGGGCGAGGCCCGGGCGCTGGCGGACCTGACCCCCGACATCCGCCAGGACACGGTCTTCCTGGCCTTCCACTTCGCGGACGCCGGCTCCGCGAACCGTCTGACGGGCAGCGCCACCGACCCGGTGTCGGGCATGCCGGAGTTCAAGACGACACCCGTCGGCGTGACGCGCCTGGACTCCGCCGATCCCCTGCACGCCGCCCGACTGGAGGTCGTCGCTTGAATCCGTCCGAGCCCCTCGTCCCGTCCCGCGTCGTCGTCGTGGGCTTCGGGCCCGTCGCGGCGCGCCTCGTCGAACACCTCGAGCCCCTCGTCGCCGCGGGTCGGGTCGCCCTGACCGTTCTCGGACAGGAGCCCGACGCCGCCTACAACCGGGTGCTCGTCGCCGATGTCGCCGTCGGCCGCACCAGCGAGGCCGCCATCGGGCTCGCGGACACGGACACCCTCCGGGCGACGGGCATCGACGTGCGCCTCGGCGCTCGCGTCGACCGGATCGACCGGCCCTTCCGGCGCGTGCTGCTGACCGACGGCGAGGCGGTCGACTACGACCGGCTGGTCCTCGCGACAGGGTCACGGCCCGTCCGTCCGCGGCTCACGGGGCTGGAGGGGCCGGCCGGGTCCGACGACGCGCACCTGCTGCCGCCGGGCGTCAGCTTCCTCCGCGACCTCTCCGATGCCCGGACCGTGGCCGCCGCGCTCGCGGCGCAGCAGCGGATCGTGGTGCTGGGCGGCGGCATCCTCGGCATCGAGGCAGCCCTCGCGGCGGCGGAGGAGGGCGGGCGCGTGACCCTCGTGCATCACGGCCGGTCCCCCATGGAGCGGCTCCTCGGGGACGGTGCCCGGGTACTGGCGACGGCGCTGCGGCAGGCCGGCATCACCGTGGTGGCCGGGACGTCCACGGGGATCGAGCTGGAGCACGGGCACTTCGCGGGTGTCCGGCTGGAGGGCGGCGTCCGGGTCGACGGCGGGGCGCTCGTGCTCGCCTGCGGCGTGCGTCCGCGCACCGAGCTCGCCGAGGGCTGTGACCTGGCGGTCGCGGACGGCATCCTCGTGGACCACACGCTGCGCGCGGTCGGCATGGAGGACATCTGGGCGATCGGCGACTGCGCGGAGGTGTGCTGCCTCCGCAGCTCCTGCAGGGCCTGCGCGGGCGCCACCGCACCCCAGGGCCTCATCGGCCCGGGCTGGCAGCAGGCGGACGACGTCGGGGCGGCCTTCGTGGCGGACCTGTCGGGCGACGGGGGCGTGCCCCTGACCGGATTCCGATCCGCACCCGACCCGGGACCCGGCGTGCGGCGCGACCCCGTCGTCGTGCTGAAGGCCCGGGGCGTCGACGCCGTGGTCGCCGGTGAGACGGACGCCGATCCCTGGACGGTGGAGCCCGGACTCGCGGTGGCCGAGTGGGCCGACCCGGGTCACGGACGCTACGCGAAGATGGTTACCCGCGACGGGGTCCTGACCGGCCTCGTCTGCGTCGGGATGCCGCGCACGGGTGCCGAACTGATCCTCCTGTTCGAGCGGGGCAGCGAACTCCCGGCGGACCGCTCCAGCCTGCTGCGGCTCGACAGCGCCGAGGGGCTGCTGACCGCATCGCCTCCCGGACCCGCCGCCACCCTCTGCCGGTGTGCGGGGGTCACCCGCGGCACGGTCCAGGACTCCGTGGCGGCCGGCTGCACCTCCGTGCAGGACGTCTCCGCCGTCACCCGGGCCGGCACCGGCTGCGGCGGGTGCCACGACGGCATCCGGGCCGTCATCGAACAGCACTTCGCCGCAGCGGTCGCATCGTGACGCCGGTGCCGATCCGGCAGCCCGGGCGCAGCCGGCGTGACATCGTGACGCCGGTGCCGGCTCGAGGACCCGTGCGCTGCAGCGATCGCGTCAGGACGCGGCGACCGCTCGAGAGCCCGTGCGCCAACCGGAGGACTCCGTGGACGGGCACGCCTGCTGCGTCGGCGCCTGCGTCACCCTGCAGGACCCCCCGGGGCTCGATGCGCAGGAGCCGGGTGCTGCGCGCGTCAGACGTTCAGCCGGTACCCCCGCTTGACGACCGTCTCGATCAGGGCCGGGTCGGGCAGTGACTTCCGCAGGCGGTTGACGCTCATGTCGAGGGCGTGGCCCGCACCGGTGGGGGTGAGGAGGTTCGTCAGGGCCTCCCGGCTCAGGACAGCGCCGCGCGCCGACAGCAGGGCCTTGAAGAGCACCAGCTGCGCGGGCGCGAGGTCCACCCGGGCGTCGTCCACCCGCACGGACCGTCCTCGCACCTCGACCTGCCCGGAGCGCGTGCGGAGATGCTCCACGTGGTGCTCCGCGAGGTGGTCGCAGACGAGCCGGATGAGCGCGCCCATGCGGAACCGCTCGGGGACGATCGGCGTGATGCCGGCGTCGAGCAGCGGCTGCGCCGTCACAGGGCCGACGGCGGCGGCGAGGACGCCGTGCCGGAACCTGTGCACCAGGTCCTCCTGCATGCCCTGCTCGGCCGCGGTGCTGAACATGGCGTCGACCGCCGGCGCGCTCGTGAAGGTGACGCAGTCGAGCTGCCCGGTGCACACGGCCTCGATGAGCCGGGGCAGGCGTTCGGAGCCCTCCGGCTTGATCCACCGGTAGGGCGTGACGGTGAGCAGCGTGGCGCCCGCGTCCCGGAGCCGTTCGAGCTGGTGCTCGTCGGCGTAGGCGTGCAGCTGGACGCCGATCGTCAGGCCCGCGAGGTCCTCCTGCAGCAGCTGGTCCACGAGGGTCGCCGTCGTCTCGTCGGAGCTGATGCCGGCGTCGTCCAGCCCTGCCGCACGCACCGCTCCCCTGGCCTTCGGACCGCGGACGTAGATCCGGCCGCTCCCGAGGACGTCGAGGAGGTCGTCGCCCAGTCCTGCGGCGTCGGCGGCCTCGAACCAGCGGCGCATCCCGTACGCGGTCGTGATGATGAAGAGGTCAGGGCGCGCCGACACCACGGCGGCCGTGTCCGCGAGGAGCGCCACGTCCTCCGCGATCGGCGCGATCTTCAGCGCCGGTGCGTGGAAGACGGACGCGCCCCGCCGCTCGAGCGCGTCGATCAGGTCGCCGGACCGGCGGTCCGACGTCACGCCGATGCGGAATCCGGCCAGCTGGCCCCCGGGTCCGTCGGAGCGGATGGCCTCGGTCATGATGCCAGCGACTCGGTGAGCCGCGCGAGGTGCGCGGCACTGCCCTGCAGCTCGAGGCCCACGCGCACCACCTCGCCGATGACCAGGACGGCGGGTGACTGGCAGCGTGCCGCGCCCGCCGCCGTGACGATCGTGGACAGCGTCCCCGACGTCGTCCGCTGCGAGGTGCTGTACCCGCGCTCGACGACGGCGACCGGCATGTCCGGCCGCATCCCCGCCCGGCCGAGACCGGCGACGAGCTGCGGCAGCGTCGAGACGCCCATGAGGACCACGATGGTCCCGCCGAGGCTGGCGAGGTGCAGATGCTCCTCGTCGGTCAGCGGCGCGTGTCCGGAGACCACGGTGAAGAGGTGGCTGACGCCGCGGTGGGTAACGGGGATGCCCGCCGCCGCCGGCACGGCGATCGACGAGCTGATCCCCGGCAGTACGGTGCAGGGCACCCGCGCCTCGAGGCAGGCGGCGAGCTCCTCGCTGCCGCGTCCGAACACGAAGGGGTCTCCGCCCTTCAGCCGCACGACGTGCCGTCCTGCGAGGGCGTGCTCCACCAGGAGGGCGTTGATGCCGGCCTGGGGTACGCGGTGGTGGCCGGGCAGCTTCCCGACGTCGACGAGCTCAGCCGACGGTGCGATCTCGGCCAGCGACTCCGTGGGCCCGAGCCGGTCGTAGAGGACGACGTCGGCCTCCCTCAGCGCGGCCGCAGCGTCGAGGGTGAGGAGTCCCCGGGCGCCCGGGCCACCGCCGACAAGGCTCACGTGCCCGGTGTCGGATGCGGCCGGCTCCCGCGTCAGGAGCGCGCCGGCCTCCCGGCACCGCTGCCGCAGGACATCGTCGTCGTCCCCGCACCCGGGTCCGTCCCCGTCGTGGCGGGGAACCCCGTCGGCATCCTCGGACCCTCCGGGTCCTCCGACTCCGTGGCGTCCGTCGAGCAGCGGGGGCCCGAAGCCGGACGGTGGCGTGCCCGCGCCCTCCACCCTGACGACGAGGGTGGCGCCGTCGAGCGCGCAGAGGGCGGACGCGGCCGTGTCGAAGCGGTCGACGTCGGCTCCGGAGGCGCGGTACCGGGCGACGATCCGCCGTGCCGCGCCCGCGGTCCCGAGGACCACCACGCGGCGTCCGGTCAGGTCGATGTCGAGGTGCACGCCTCAGCCCTCCAGGTTTCCGGTTGCCGGTCCCGTCGGGACGCGGACGGGGATCACTGCTCCCAGACCCACGCGCGCGGCTCCGGCGTCGATCTCCTCCGGCGTCGCGGGGCGGCGCTGGCCGCGCTCCTCGACGAGGACGATCGACTGGTCGGCGGCATCCGGGGCGTTGACGAAGGACCGGAAGCGGCGGAGCCTGTCGGGGTCCTTCAGGGTGGCAGCCCACTCGTCCTCGTAGTGCTCGACGTGGCGGGCCATCGCTGCCTCGAGGTCCGCGGCGATCCCGAGGGAATCGCCGACGACGACGTCGCGCACGTGGTCGAGGCCGCCGTCGAGGTCGTCCATCCAGCGCGCGGTCCGCTGCATCCGGTCGGCGGTGCGGATGTAGTACATGAGGTAGCGGTCGATGTACCGGATCAGGGTCTCGCCGTCGAGGTCCTGGGCGAGGAGCTGGGCATGAGCCGGCTGGAAGCCGCCGTTCCCGCCGACGTAGAGGTTCCAGCCCTGGTCGGTGGCGATCACGCCGACGTCCTTGCTCCGGGCCTCCGCGCACTCGCGGGCACATCCCGACACGCCCATCTTGAACTTGTGCGGGGCCCGCAGCCCGCGGTACCGCAGCTCCAGGTCGATCGCCATGGCCACGGAGTCCTGCACGCCGAACCGGCACCAGGTCGAGCCGACGCAGGACTTCACGTTCCGCAGGGCCTTGCCGTAGGCCTGGCCGGACTCGAACCCTGCCTCGACGAGGATCTTCCAGATCTCCGGCAACTGCTCCAGCCGCGCCCCGAAGAGGTCGATTCGGAGCGCGCCGGTCAGCTTCACGTACAGGCCGAACTGCTCGGCGACCTGCGCGATGACCGCGAGCTTCTGCGGTGTGATCTCGCCGCCCGGGATGCGGGGCACCACGGAGTAGGTGCCGTTGCGCTGCATGTTCGCGAGCGCGCGGTCGTTGGTGTCCTGGAGGGTCCCCCTCCCGCCGTCGAGCACGTACTCGCCGCGCTGGGTGGCGAGGATGGACCCGATGGCCGGCTTGCAGATGTCGCAGCCGTGGCCGGCCTTCGCCTCCTCCGATGCCCCGAAACGGCGGAGCACCTCCTGGAAGGACGCGAGGTCGAGGGCCTGGATGGCTTCGAACAGTTCGGGCCGCGACATCGCGAAGTGCTCGCAGATACCCTTCGGGACGGTGCGTCCGGCCTTCGTGAGTTCGCTGTCGAGCAGCTTCTTGAGCATCGGGACGCAGGAGCCGCACTGCGTCCCGGCACGCGAGCACGCCTTGAGGGACGGCATGTCGAGCGCCGGCTCCGCGGCTGATCCGTCCGCGCCGAGTCCGTGGACTGCGGACCGGCAGGCGCCTGCAGTCACGTTGTTGCAGGAGCAGAGGATGACGTCGTCGGGCAAATCGGACGGCGGGGCCTCGCCTCCCGCGGCGGAGGAGAGGTAGGCGCCGGGCTCAGCGGGCAGTTCACGCCCCAGCAGCGGTCGCAGCGCGGAGTACGGCGCGGCGTCGCCCACGAAGATGCCGCCGAGGAGCGTCTTGGCGTCGTCGGTGACGACGAGCTTCTGGTACAGCCCCCTGGCGGGGTCGGCGTAGACGATCTCGAGGCTGCCGTCGGTCTCCGCGAGCGCGTCCCCGAAGCTCGCGACCTCGACGCCCGAGAGCTTGAGCTTGGTGGCGGTGTCGAAGCCGGGGAAGGTGGAGAGCCCCCCGAGGATGCCGTCGGCGCAGACCTCCGCCATGGCGTTCGCCGGAGCCACCAGGCCCATGCTGACGCCCTCGTAGCTCGCCACCTCCCCGATCGCCCACACACCGGGCATCGCCGTCTCGCAGGCCGCGCTGATCACCACGCCGCCGCGGGGTGCCACCTCGAGCCCTGCATCCCGGGCGAGCTCGTCCCGGGGCCGGATCCCGACGGCGAACACCACGAGGTCGGCCGGGAGGACGGCGCCGTCGCTCAGGGCCACACCGGTGACGCTGCCGGCGTCGTCCGTCTCGATGGCGACGGGCGATCCTCCGCAGTGGATCCCCAGTCCCTTGGCGCTGATGAGCCTGCCGAGCGCCTGGCCGCCGCCCTGGTCGAGCTGCGCGTTCATGAGCCAGCCGGCGCGGTTCACCACGGTGGACGTGGCGCCGAGCTGCTGGAGCCCGCCGGCGGCCTCGAGGCCGAGGAGCCCGCCGCCGATGACGACGGCGCGGGGTTCCCTGCCGAGGCCTGCCGCAAGCCGGGCCGCCTCGGAGCGCAGCCACTGCACGTCGTCGAGGGTCCGGTAGACGGCGGCATGCTCGCCACCCGGCAGGGGCAGGCGCACGGCGTCCGATCCCGTCGCCAGCACGACGTCGTCGTAGGCGTACTTCCCGCCCGATGCGCCCTCGACGCACCGTGCGGCGAGGTCGAGGCGGACGGCCCGCTCCCCCGTGACGAGTCGGATCGCCGGCTCCCGCCACATGAGCGGCTCCCCGAGTCCGAGGTCCACGTCACCGGTCAGCGCGCTGCTCAGCGCCACGCGATCGTACGGTGCATGGGGCTCCTCGGTCAGGACCGTGATGTGCAGTCCGTCGGTACCGCGCCGCCAGAGCGCCTCGACGAATCGGTGGGCGGCAGGGCCGCCGCCGACGACGACGATGCGCCGTTCCCGTGGCGCGGCACCGGCCTCGGCGTGCCGGGGTGATCGGGTCTCGCTCATGTGGTGCCTTCCGTCCGGACCGGGGCGCTCCCGCTGTTCTCCCTCCACGGTACGAAGAGGCAATTTCCCGCATGTGTCGCCGATGTGTCGCAAGGTTAACTTCGGGCTCACGGGCCGGGGCCTCCACCGTGAGGCGGTCGTTACCGCGGCGCAACAGCGCCGGGACCTCGATGACACGTCGGCGGCCTAGCGTTGCAGGAACGCATCAGCCACCGAGGAGAACGCCATGACCGAGCTCATCCTGCAGCGTCCTGCCCCCTCGAACACCACCTGGGTCGCCGTCTGCCGTCTCGACGACCTCGAGGAGTGCTGGGGTGAGGCGGCGCTGGTGGGCCAGGAGCAGATCGCCCTGTTCCGGTTGCCCGGCGGCCAGGTGCACGCCGTCGGCAACATCGATCCGCGGACACGCGCAGCCGTCATGGCGCGGGGGATCGTCGGATCGCGGGGGACGGCACCCACCATCGCCTCGCCCCTCCACAAGGAGGTCTACGACCTGGTGAGCGGGGCATGCCTCTCGGGAGGCGAGGGTCTCCGCGCCTATCCGGTGCGGTGCGTCGACGGCGTTGTCGAGGTCGACGTTGCCGCCTGAACCGTGGACGGTGTTTCAATGGCTGGCATGACCGCTGACCGGGCACCCGACGGCCCACCCGTCCTCATCGCCTGCTCCCACGGCACCGACAACGCGCAGGGTCGGCAGGAGATCGACGCCGTGCGTGCGGGGATCCAGGCGCTCCGTCCGGGGGTGGAGGTCCGCGAGGCCTACGTGGACGTGCAGCAGCCGGACCTCGTGGACGTGGTCGCTTCCCTTCCGCCGGGCCGTCCCGCCGTCATCGTGCCGCTGCTGCTCTCCGTCGGGTACCACGTGAAGGTGGACATCGCCCGGGCTGCGGCGAGCAGGCCCGGAACGGTATCGGCCCTCCCGCTGGGCCCGGACGCGCGGCTCGCCCGGGTGCTCCAGCAGCGGCTCACCGAGTCGGGGGTGTCCGACGCGGACCCCGTGGTGCTCGCAGCGGCGGGCTCCTCCGACGCCTGTGCCGCGGAGGACGTCGCCGAGGTGCAGGCGGTCCTCGCGGAGCTCCGGACCGGCCGGGTGCGGGCAGGTTTCGGCTCGAAGGCCGCCCCTTCCGTCCCCGACGCCGTCACGACCCAGCGGACGTCGGGGCAGCTACCGGTCGCGGTGGCGTCCTACCTGCTGGCCCCGGGCTACTTCCACGACCAGTTGGCGAAGGCCGGCGCCGACGTCGTGAGCGCCCCGCTGCTGCCGAGCCCGGTGATCGCGGAGATCGCGCTGTCCCGGTACGACGACGCCGTCGCGCGCCTGCTGGACGGGTCCTCGTACGCCGTTGCCGGCTGCGACAGGCCGTGCCGGGCGCAGGTCTCGTCGTGCGTACGCGGCGGCATCGCCCGCGTGGACTGACGGCGGTCGACGGGGCGGTCCGGGCCCCTGGCCCGTAGCCACTCGCCACGGGCGTCGTCTCAGCCCTCCCCGCCCGACGCCGCACGGGCGGCGGCGTCGACGCGTCGCGCGTGGGCGGTGCGTCCCTCGGCGGTGAGCGCACCGAGGTTGGGGTCACCCGGTCCACGCCCGATCGATCCGTCGATGAGCTCGCGCAGGATGTCGGCGTGCCCCGCGTGCTGGGCGGTCTCCGAGACCATGTGGACGAGGATCTGGTGCAGCGTGACGGAGCGCCGTTCCTCGGGCCACCACGGCACCGCACCGGGCGCGTCGAGCGGCAGCGCCCCGATGGTCGAGTCGCTGTGGGCGGCCGAGAAGGCATGGAGGTCGAGGATGGCATCGCGGGACTCCTCGGGCGTCGCCCACATGTCCGCCTCCGGCTCGGCGTCGTCGGCGAGCCAGGGCAGCAGCCGTCCGCTCGGACGCCCGAAGACCTCCCCGAAGTAGTCGAGCTGGACGGACGCCACGTGCTTGACGAGTCCGAGCAGGTTGGTGCCGGAGGGCACGAGCGGGCGGCGGATGTCGTACTCGCCCAGCCCTTCGAGCTTCCCGACGAGGTCCTCCCGCCGTCGCCGAAGGTACAGGAGCAGGGTCGCCTTGTGGAGGTCCTCGGTGTCGTCCGGGATGCTGGTGTTCATGCGGGCACCGTAGCCGGGCGGGGCGCACCCTGGAAGGAAAGATCCCGTGCGTTCCTGGACCGGGTCGGGGGGTGAGTCACCTACCCGTCAGACGGCCGGCTCGAGGGACAGGCGTTCCTGGACCGTCGCGGCGAGTTCCTCGGCGATGCGCTGGGCGGTCCCGATGTCGGTCGCCTCGACCATCACCCGCACCACCGGCTCGGTACCGGACGGACGCAGCAGCACGCGACCGGTCTCGCCCAGTGAGGCCTCGGCCTCGCGCACGGCATCCTGCACGCCCTCGTCGGAGTTGGCCGCAGTGCGGTCCACCCCGCGGACATTGATGAGCACCTGGGGAAGCCTCGTCATGACGGACGCCAGTTCCTTGAGGCTCTTGCCCGTCCCGTTCATGCGTGCGGCGATCTGCAGGCCCGTGAGGACGCCGTCGCCCGTTGTCGCGTGGTCGGCGAAGATGACGTGGCCGGACTGCTCGCCCCCGAGGCTGTAGTCGCCGTCGCGCATCCCTTCGAGGACGTAGCGGTCCCCGACCGCTGTCTCCTTGATGGTGATGCCGGCATCGCGGAGCGCGATCTTCAGTCCGAGGTTGCTCATCACGGTGGCCACGAGCGTGTCCTCCTTGAGCTTCCCGGCGTCCCTCATGGCGAGGGCCATCACGGCCATGATCTGGTCGCCGTCGACCACCGTGCCTTCGTGGTCCACGGCGAGGCAGCGGTCGGCATCGCCGTCGTGGGCGATGCCGAGGTCCGCGCCGTGCTCGAGGACGGCGTCCTGCAGTTTCCCGAGGTGGGTGGAGCCGTAACCGTCGTTGATGTTCACGCCGTCGGGGTCGGCGCCGATGACGACGATATCCGCACCGGCGTTCCGGAAGACCTCGGGTGAGCAGCCGCTCGCAGCACCGTGGGCGCAGTCGATGACGACCTTGAGACCTTCGAGCCGGTTGGGCAGTGTCTTGAGCAGGTGGACCACGTAGCGGTCCTCGGCGTCGGCGAAGCGCTGGATGCGGCCCACGTCGCCGGCGACCGGGCGGCGCTTGGGACTGGCCATCTCCTCCTCGATGGCGTCCTCGAGCGCATCGCTGAGCTTGTTGCCGCCCCGGGCGAGGAACTTGATGCCGTTGTCGGGCGCAGGGTTGTGGGAGGCGGAGATCATGACGCCGAAGTCGGCGTCCAGGTCGGCGACGAGGAAGGCCGCGGCCGGCGTGGGCAGCACCCCGGCGTCGTACACGTCCACACCGGAACTCGCGAGGCCGGCCTCGACCGCGGCGGCGATGAACTCGCCGCTGATGCGGGGGTCGCGGGCGATCACAGCGGTGGGACGGCGTCCGCCGTCGACGGCGTTGTGACCGAGGACGACGGCGGCGGCCTGGGCCAGCTGCAGGGACAGTTCCGCCGTGATCAGGCCGTTGGCCAGACCGCGCACGCCATCGGTGCCGAATAGTTTACTCATCGTTGATCATCCTAAGTGAAGTACCGAGGGCCGCCCAGGCGGGTCCCCAACAGGTTAAAGCAAGATGCCCGTCCGGAAAGTCCGGACGGGCATCTGCGCGTGTCCTTCCCCGAAGGAGATCTGGACCCGACCCTACGCAAGGGAGCGTGGAGCCAAGTGCCGAATCCGGCCGAGGGGCCCCGGGAGAAATCGCGCCGGCGATTTCTCCCGGGGTAGGCAGGATCTAGCGCTTGGAGTACTGAGGCGCCTTGCGTGCCTTCTTGAGACCGGCCTTCTTGCGCTCGATGACGCGGGCGTCACGGGTCAGGAAGCCTGCCTTCTTGAGGGCGGGGCGGTTGTTTTCGCGGTCGATCTCGTTCAGCGTGCGCGCGACACCGAGGCGGAGGGCACCGGCCTGGCCGGAGGGTCCACCACCGTGGATGCGGGCGATGACGTCGTAGGCGCCGTCGAGCTCGAGGAGCTTGAAGGGGTCGTTGACTTCCTGCTGGTGCAGCTTGTTCGGGAAGTAGTCGGCGAGCTCGCGCCCGTTGACGATCCACTTGCCGGTGCCGGGGACGAGGCGCACGCGGGCGACAGCTTCCTTGCGGCGTCCGACGGCTCCGCCGCCTACGGTCAGCGCAGGGCGCTCCTTGACGGCGGTCTCGCTGCCTTCGGTGGACTCTGAGGTGTAGCTCGTGAGCTCCTCAGTCGGTTCATTCAGCTCTTCAGTGTTCTGAGCCACGGTTCTCCTTGAAGTGATTTCTTAGTACTGGTGGTCAGGACTACTGGGCGACCTGGGTGATTTCGTATGTCTTGGGCTGCTGCGCCGCGTGGGGGTGCTCGGCGCCACGGTAGACCTTCAGCTTGCCGATCTGCTGAGCGGCGAGTGAGTTCTTGGGGAGCATGCCACGGATGGCCTTCTCGACTGCGCGCTCCGGGTTCTTGTCCAGGAGTTCGACGTAGCTGGTCGACTTCAGGCCGCCCGGGTAGCCCGAGTGGCGGTAGGCGCGCTTCTGCTCGAGCTTGGAGCCGGTCAGGGCAACCTTCTCGGCGTTGATGATGATGACGAAATCGCCCATGTCCATGTGGGGGGCGAAGGTCGGCTTGTGCTTTCCGCGGAGCAGGATTGCGGTCTGGCTGGCAAGGCGACCCAGGACGACGTCGGTTGCATCGATTACGTGCCACTGACGGGTGATGTCGCCTGGCTTCGGGGTGTACGTACGCACGGTTATGGCCTTCGTTTCTATTTCGGTGTCGCCCTTGGTTCCGGAAGCATCCGTACCCGCGGGCTCAGCTTATTTATGCGCTACCGGAACTTCAGGTGAGGGCTGAAATACGACCAGTTATCCCGCAACACTCGGCTCCGCCCCCGGGCCAGGTGGTTCTGCAACTGAACCGCTCCGAAGGACGCAGACGTATCGAGCTGGGATACGCACAACGACTACCAAGAGTACCGTGCCGCACTGGCGCGGGTCAAAATGGGCCGGCGGTGCTAGCGGGCTGGCTGCAACAGTCCCGTGGACCTTGCGGCCGCAGGAGCTGCCGGGCATGTTTCCTGCACGGTCCCAGCCCGCCGGATGCACCCGAGCCCAGGAGTTACGGTGGCGCTCCACCGGGCCGACTTGGAAGCGCTCACTCGGGCCAATAGAGACCTCCGAGGGTAGTGGAAGCGCAGGTTCTGCTCAGGGTCTGTGCAGTTCTGCGAGCGTTGGAGCAGGATCAGGGCAGATCCGGTCCTGCGTGTTCCGCGGTTGCTAATTTTCTGGCAGTGCTGGCGCTGGGTCAGCCGCTCGAAGTCCCCCTCAGGAGTCCCAACATGTTCCTCGTGTCGAACACCCGCATGCACATCCTCCCCCGCCTGGTGCGCAAGGAAGACGGCGCCACCGCCGTCGAGTACGGCATCATGGTCGCCCTCATTGCAGTCGTCATCATCGCTGCGGTCACGCTGCTTGGTGGGGGTCTGAAGGAAACCTTCTCAAAGGCTCAGTGCAGCGTCAATGGAAAGACCTACACTGCAGCGGTTGCTCCAGCGACAACCGGCACCTGCGCCTAGATCGAGTTCCCGTGATGGTGGCGGCCGCCTCTGACTGCCACCATCACGTCCGTCACAATCCATGGCCAGGAGCAACGTGAGCACGAACGCGGAAAGAGGAGCGGCGGCTGTAGAAATGGCGCTACTTCTGCCGGTCCTCATCCTTCTCCTCCTGGGCATCATGGAATTTGGACGCGCGTTCGGCGCTCAGGTGACACTAACCAGCGCAGGTCGAGAAAGCGTTCGGGTCATGGCGATCTCGAAGGATGAACTGCAGGCGAAGAACTCCGCTGTCGCAGCAGCCTCGACGCTGCGTCCAGCTTTGACCGCCTCTAACGTTGCCATAGCGGTCCCCGGAGCAACATCCGGGGACCGGTGCCCCGCAGGAAGTACTGCCACAGTGACGATCACGTACTCCCTGAGTACCCTGACGAACATTGCCGGGCCGTTCTCGATGACCGGCAGGGCGGTCATGCTGTGCGGGGGATGAGATGCAGCAAGAATCCCAGAGATGCAAGTCACGAAGAAGGCGCCGTCAGCGTCCTCGTCGCTCTCCTCATGGTGGTTCTCCTCGGCTTTGCCGCGCTCGCCATCGACATCGGCATGATCGCCTCCGAGCGCGCACAACTGCAGAACGGTGCGGATGCTGCGGCCTATGCTGTAGCCCAAAAGTGCGCCGCAAACCCGGCCGATTCTCTGTGCGAGACGAACTCAAGCCTCGCGTCGAGCCTCGCAAACCAAAACGCACTTGATCAGAAAAGCAACATCAAGCAAATTGTCCTGGACAAGCCGGGACGCAAAGTCTCCGTGACAGCGGGAGCACTCCAAACCGGAGGCACACCCAATCGGCTGTCCCTCCTCTTCGCCAACGTGCTCGGCATCAGTTCGAGCGAGGTGACGGCGACCTCCAGCGCGATCTGGGGCAGCCCGACGAAGGGCACCGCGCCTTTCCCGTTGGCCTTCTCCATCTGCCAGGTGCAGGGCCAGGTCGGTGGATCGTTGCAACTCCTCCAGGCACACGGCGACAACGCGAATCCGGATTGCAACTACGGCCCCTCCGGCGCCGTGGTACCCGGCGGATTCGGCTGGCTCACCCAGTCGTCCGGCCAGTGCGGCGCCTTCGTCGATATCGCGGTGCAGTTGGGTGGTGGCGACACCGGCAGCGACGGACCGAGCAACTGCGACACCATCCTCAACGGCTGGGCAGCGGACATCGACGCCGGCAGGCCCGTCACGGTCCTCCTCCCGGTGTTCGACCGGGTGACCGGCACCGGGGCCGGAACCCAGTACCACCTGGTCTACTTCGCGGCCTATGACGTGAAGGGGTGGGCTTTCTCCGGTAACAACCATCTTCCGATGACGTTCAACCCCTCCGTGACCGACGGATCGGTCACCAGGAACTGCAACGGGAACTGCCGCGGCATCATCGGAAAATTCATCAACTATGTCTCCCTTGCCGACGGTTACACGCTGGGACCCGTCACCAGCGGCGGAGTCACCATCGTCCGGCCCGTGCTCTAAGTGATCGCTAGGAAAGTATCCCCATGAAATCCCGCCTCCTGGCCGGCGTCGCCGCCGTCGTTCTCGCCCTCGTCGGAGCGATGATGCTGTACGCCTACGCGCAGGGCGCCGAAGCTCGCGCGGTCGAGGGCCTCGACCCGGTCGACGTGCTCGTCGTGGCCACCGTGATCCCCGCCGGCACACCCACCGAGGAACTCATGCCCTTCCTGAAGACCGAAAGCCTTCCGGCGACTGCCGTGGGCGCATCGGCACTCAAGGACCTCGAAGCCTCCGGCGGCAAGGTCACGGCGGTGGAACTGATGCCGGGTGAACAGTTGCTCACCGAACGGCTCATCGACCCCGCTGATGCTTCGGCCGCCAGCAGTGTCGATGTACCCGAGGGTCTGCAGGAGGTGTCCTTCACCATCGAGCCGGACCGCGCAGTCGGCGGCAAGATCGCCCCGGGCGACACCGTGGGCATGTTCATCTCCCTGGAGTCGGGCGGCCTCGAGGAGGCTGCGGATGTCCCTACGACGAAGCTCGCTCTCCACAAGGTCCTCGTGACCTCCGTACAGCGCGCGCCGACCGCTGTCGCCGCTGACCCCGCAGTCGATCCCGAGGAGCAAGCCCGCGCCGAAGCCGAGGCGCTGCCGAGCGGTTCGCTCATGATCACCGTCGCCGTAGACACCACCCAGGCGACGAAGATCGTGCACGCCAACCAGAACGCGACGTTGTGGCTCAGCAAGGAAACGGACGCCACGATCGAGGGCGACTCCCCCGTCATCGAGAACAAGGAACTGTACCGATGAGCAGATTCGTCCTGATCACCCCGAGCTCGGACTTCGAGCACAAAGTACGCCTCGCCGTTGCCGGCGGCCTGCAGGGCCACGTCAAGAGCCTGCCAGCGAGTACCCTCGCGGATGACTCGGACGCCATCCTCGACCAGCTGGTTCTGGAACGCCCGGAGGTCCTGATCTTCGGCCCCGGGATCGCCATCGAGGACGCGCTCCGCCTCGCCATCATCGTGGACGTGAAATTCCCCGAGGTGAGCGTGGTGCTGGTGCACGAGGACCACCCCGAGATCGCCCTGCAGGCCATGCGTGCAGGGGTCCGGGACATCCTCACCCCACTGGCCGACGTCGCCAGCATCCGCGCACAACTCGAACGCGCCTGCCAGGCGTTCGCAACACGCCACCGCTCGGGTCATGAGCTGCCCCACGAGCAGCAGAGCGGACTCGTGATCGGCGTCTTCTCTCCCAAGGGCGGCGTCGGCAAGACCACCATCGCCACGAATCTCGCGGTCGGCCTGGGTAAGGTCGCACCGATGAGCGTCGTCATCGTGGATCTGGACCTCCAGTTCGGCGATGTGGCTACCGGGCTCTACCTGAACCCGGAGTACTCGGTGCTCGACGCCGTCTCCGGAGCCGCCACCCAGGACTCCATGGTCCTCAAGGCCTTCCTCACCGCGCACCCGTCCGGCATCTATGCCCTGTGCGGCCCCCGCAACCCTGCCGATGCCGACCGGGTCTCCTCCGAACAGGTGACCCGCCTGATTCAGCAGCTCGCCCAGGAGTTCCGCTACGTCGTCGTCGACACCGGCCCCGGGCTCACGGAACCCAGCCTCGCCGCCCTCGAGCAGTGCACGGATGCCGTCTGGGTGACCGGCATGGACGTACCCAGCGTCCGCGGCCTGCGGACGGGGCTCGATGTGCTGAACCAGCTCAACCTCACACCGGAGACCCGTCACGTCGTCCTGAACTTCGCGGACACCAAGACCGGCCTCTCGGTCGAGGACATCGAAGCAACCCTGGGCGCGCCCGTCGACGTGTCCATCCCCCGTTCCCGTGCCATCACCCTGGCGACGAACCGCGGCGTCCCGCTCCTCCAGGACAAGGTGCGCGACCCTGCCACGAAGAGCCTCACCGAACTCGTACAACGGTTCGATCATGACTGGCGCGCGAAGTCGCAGCGGAAGCTGCACCGCCGCGTGGTGGTCCGATGAAGCTCTCCGCACGCATCCAGGCGGCGACCCTTCCGGCCGCGCCGGCCCCGGCGAAACCGTCTTCCGCAGAGAACCCACCGGAAGCACCTCGCCCAGCGCCCCTCGCCCCCGCCGTCGTCCGCGAAGCACCGGACAAGCCCGGGTCCGCGAAAGTGGACGTGTTCGCCGGCCTCAAGCAGCGCGCAGCCTCCGCCCTCTTCGAGCGCATGGGGGTCCGTGCCAGCGACACCTCCATCTCCGAGGACGACCTCAAGGCCGTCGCCCGTGAGGAACTCAGCCAGATCATCGACGCCGAACAGGTGCCGCTCAGCCGCGATGAACGACGCCGCCTGATCCAGGACGTGGCCGACGACGTCCTCGGATTCGGCCCACTGCAGCGGCTCCTCGACGACCCTTCCGTCACCGAGATCATGGTGAATCGGATGGACCAGATCTACGTGGAGCAGCAGGGCAAGCTGAGACTGAGCGACTCCCGGTTCAGCTCCGAGGAGCACCTGCGCCGCGTGATCGAGCGCATCGTGTCGAAGGTCGGCCGGCGCATCGACGAGTCCTCCCCCTTCGTCGATGCCCGGCTGGAAGACGGCTCGCGCGTCAACGCCGTCATCCCACCTCTTGCCGTCAACGGTTCCTCGCTGACCATTCGAAAATTCAGCAAGGTGCCGCTGACCGTCCAGAACCTCATCGACTTCGGCACGCTCACACCGGAGATGGCAGAACTACTCGACGCCTGCGTGAAGGCGAAGCTGAACATCATCGTCTCGGGCGGTACGGGCACCGGGAAGACCACCCTGCTCAACGTGCTCTCCTCGTTCCTTCCCGACAACGAGCGAATCGTCACGATCGAGGACGCCGTCGAACTGCAGATCCAGCAACAGCACGTGGTACGCCTCGAGAGCCGCCCGCCCAATACCGAGGGCAAGGGAGCGGTGACCATCCGGGACCTCGTCCGCAACTCCCTCCGTATGCGACCCGACCGCATCGTCATCGGCGAGGTGCGCGGCGGTGAGTCCCTGGACATGCTCCAGGCCATGAACACCGGCCACGACGGCTCCCTGTCCACCGTGCATGCGAACTCACCCCGCGATGCCGTCGCCCGCCTCGAGACGCTCGTCCTCATGGCCGGCATGGACCTGCCGCTCCGGGCCATCCGTGAACAGCTCGCGTCCGCGGTGAACCTCGTGGTCCAGATCTCCCGCCTCCGCGATGGCTCCCGTCGCATCACGCATGTCACGGAGGTGCAGGGCATGGAGGGCGACGTCGTGACACTCCAGGACGCGTTCGTCTTCGACTACTCGGCCGGCGTCGACCACAAGGGCCGATTCCTCGGCAAACCCGTACCCACGGGTATCCGGCCCCGCTTCATGGAACGGTTCGAGGACATGGGCATCACCGTATCGCCCGCGGTCTTCGGCTCGCTCCCCCCGCGCGGGCGGTAGCCGGATGACCGTCCTGCTCGTCGCCGGGCTTGCTCTCGTCATCGGTTCCATCGTGCTCACCCTGATCGCCTTCAGACCCTCGCAGTCACCCGTACCACTCGATCGTCGACGCCCGCCTGTGGACGAGTCCGATTCGCACCTCTCGCGTTTCGCCGGAGCAGCAGGGCGGGCGATGGACGCGTTCCTGCACCGCCACCCGATGCGCTTCCTCAATCAGGCGGTGCTCGAAACTGCCGGCGTGAGGATCAGTCAGGCGGAGGTGTATCTGCTCATGATCCTCGCCGGTGTCACCGGGCTCCTGCTCGGTTGGGTGTTGCTGGCGCCCATCATCGGTATCCTGCTGCTCCTGCTGTCCCCCGTAGCAGCGCATCTGGTGATGTCCTTCCTGACAGGACGACGGCGGCGGCGCTTCGATGTCCAGCTCGGCGATACCCTGCAGCTGCTCACCGGCGGTCTCCGGGCCGGCCACAGCATCCTCCGTGCCATCGATGCGGCGGCAACCGAGGCCGACAGCCCGACCTCCGAGGAGATGCGCAGGATCGTCGCCGAGACGAGTCTGGGCAAGGATCTCCTGGCCTCCCTCATGGATACGTCGGAACGCATGAAGAACGAGGATTTCGCGTGGATCGCCCAGGCCATCCAGATCAACCGGGAGGTCGGTGGCGACCTCGCCGACGTGCTCGACCAGGTGGGGCACACGATCCGCGAACGTACCGAGATCAAGGGCCATATCCGGGCCCTCGCGGCAGAGGGCAAGTTCTCCGCCTATATCCTCGCTGCCCTGCCCTTCGGCATCGCGCTGATCCTGACCGTCATCAGCCCCGGGTACGTCGATCCCCTGTTCACCAAACCACTGGGGTGGGTCATGCTCGGGGGCGCCGCCGTCATGATGACGATCGGCGGGCTCTGGCTGCGCAAGATCATCGACCTGAAGTTCTGAAGGAGATCGACCCATGGACCTCATCCTGCTTATGTCGCTCCTGCTGACGTCGGCGCCCATCGCCTATTTCACCTGGTCCCTGCTTACCTCGGACACCAAGATGCGCCGCACCGTGCAGAACAACCTCACCCAGGGCAGGGGCCCGGCCGGCGCTACCGCCGATCGTCCCAAGCCCCTGCTGCGGCTCGGGAAGCGCCTCACGCCGCAGGCTTACATAGCGAAGCTTGACCGTTTGCTTTCGCTTGCTGGCCGCCCGGCCGCGATGCCGCTGGCGAAGGTCCTCACAGCCAAACCTCTCCTCGGCCTCGTCGGCGGTCTGGCCGGGCTGCTGCTGGTCGAGTCCAACCCGAGCAAGCTCTTCGTGCTGCTCTCGATCTTCATCACGGTCCTCGGCTACTTCGTTCCTGATCTCCTGCTCTACAGCAAGGGCCAGGAGCGCCAGAAGGCCATGGCTCTGGAACTGGCCAACACCCTCGACCAGATGCTGATCTCCGTCGAGGCGGGGCTCGGCTTCGAGAGTGCGATGCAGCGGGCCGGCGAAACCGGCAAGGGCCCCCTGGCCGAGGAGCTCGTTCGGACACTCCAGGACATGCAGGTGGGCCGGAGCAGACGTGAGGCATACCTGGCCATGGCAGACCGCAGCACCATCCCGGAACTGCGGAGCTTCGTGAAGGCCATCGTCCAGGCCGACGCGTATGGGATCGCCCTGTCGGGGGTGCTGCGGACGCAGGCGAAAGTCATGCGAGTGAAGCGTCGCCAACGTGCCGAGGAGAAGGCGATGAAGCTGCCCGTCGCAGTATTGTTCCCGCTGCTGCTGTTCATCTTCCCGGTGCTGTTCATCGTGATCCTCGGCCCTGCCGTACTCAATGTCATCGACACGTTCGCCGGTCAATGAATAAGGTTCTCGGCATCGCTATCGGGGTCAGCACTTCCGCATTTCTCGCTCAGCATCGGTCCACTTATGGGCAAATGGTCAGATACCGGCCGTAGCCTGAGGGAGTGCATTCGAATAGTGCCCCGAAGAGCCTGCCGCTGTTGGACCTGGACGTCCTCTCCCACCTCGAGCAGCAGCTGAACGACGCCCGGCCCGCCCGGGCCTTCGCCCGTGACTACATCACCGGGTTCGAGGATCGTTACCTCCGCCTCATGAGCTCGATCGGCAACCGCGACCTGCCGGCTGCCCTCGACGCCGCCCTGAGCCTCCGCAACTCGTCCACCATGGTCGGTGCCGCACGGCTCTCCGCCATGACCGCGGAGTTCGAGACGGCCGTGTCGTCGTCCGACCTCGATACCGCCCGCGACGTGCTCCCGGTGATCGAGCGGTGCGGGCTGGACACCATCCTCGAACTCGAAGCCCGGTACCTGGCCGCAGGCTAGGCACAGGCAGGGAGCGGACAGGACTCAGGAACGGGCCGACGTCAGCCTGTAGCCGACACCGCGTACGGTCTGCAGCCACCGGGGGTTCTTGGGGTCCTCGTCGAGCTTCCGGCGCAGGTTCCCGATATGGACCTCGATCGCGCGCTCGTCCGAGTCGCTGATGTAGGTGTCCTCGCCGTAGTAGTCACCGCGGACCACCCGCACGAGGTCCGCCTTGGTCCTCACCGCCCCGTTGCTCTTGAGCATCTCGTTGAGCAGGTCGAACTCGCTTCGCGTGAGCGGCAGGTCCCGGCCGTCGAGCACCACGGTGCGGGCGGCCGCGTTCAGGGCCAGGCCGTTGTGTTCGACCATCGTCGAGGCCGCGGCAGGGGCGGCCGACGGCGCAGCCGGGGTGTCCACGGGTGGTGGGGAAGGCTCAGGGGTGATGCGCGGGCGGCGCAGCATGGCGGCCACCCTCGCGCGGAGTTCCCGTGGCCGGAACGGCTTTGTGAGGTAGTCGTCGGCGCCCGACTGCAGGGCCGTGAGAGTGTCCAGCTCGTCCCCCCGCGAGGTCAGCATGACCACGTAACAGGTACTGAAGGCCCGGATCCGCCGGAGCACCTCGTAGCCGTCGATGTCGGGGAGCCCGACGTCGACCGTGACCACCGCTGCACCGTGGGCACGGACCAGCTCGACGCCGGCCCTCCCGTTGGGCGCCACATGCACGTCGAATCCCGACTGTTTCAGCACTGCCCCTACAAGGTTCCGCACATCGGCGTCGTCCTCGATGACGACTGCCACTCCCGGATCACTCATTCGATTCCAACCCTTTTCCGACCTGCGCTGCGATCTGTCCGACCCCCATGATCCCCATTGTGCATGCCTTCTGCAGAGAATTATGCCGCCTTGCATTCCAAAACGCGGGCCGGACTACATAATGGGAGAAGTACGTAGGTCTCAGCGTCGGAAAGTTCTTCTTCATGCGGTATTTCCTCTTTCCCCGGAAAGTGCGTGCCTAGGGATGACGGTGCCGCGCGTCTGCGCGCGGTGGCATCGAGAGTGAGCATCAGCCGTCCGGCGATGCTGTGTCAGGTCCCCCTGACCGTGATCGTCGTCGTCATCGGTGTGACGGCCCCCCTCCTCAGACCGGGCCTGTCCTCCGATCCCACGTTCGACCTGGGGTTCTCGATGGTCCTGGTGCTCCTGGCCCTGTCGGTCGTCGTGCCGTGGCGTGAATTGCCGCGCGGCAGCCTCCTGATCGTCCCCGTCCTCGATTTCGTCGCCATCGCCCTGGTGAGGGCAGGTGCCATGGAGACGCAGCCTGCGCTCGGCGTCCTCGTCGTCTTCCCTGTCCTGTGGCTCATGCGCTCCTCGTTGCCCTCGTGGGTGTCGCTGGGACTTTCGGTGCTCGGTTCGCTGCTCGTGACGGCCTGGCCGCTGCTGGGCTCGTTCGACCCCTCCCAGCTGCGGTCCTACGTGGGCCTCCTGCTGCTCCCGATCGTGATGCTGTGCATCGGTGTCATCATCCGGGTGATGAGTTCCGGGGCGCTGGCCCGCGAGGTCGAGATCGAGCGCAAGGACCGCGAACTCAACGAACTCCTGCGTGCGGCCATCGACCGCGAGCGTGTCCTCACGGCGATCCTCAACACCGTCGACGTCGGCCTGACCGCCGTCGACGCGCACGGCAACACCACGCTGACGAACCGTCAGCAGGAGCTGTTCAACCGTCTCTCCGGCCACGACGACGCCCACGGCGGTCTCTTCTTCGGCGCGGACCGCGTGACGCCGCTGGCGGTGGACCGGCAGCCCGTCTACCGTGCCCTCACGGGCGAGACCTTCGCCGACGAGCTCATCTGGGTGGGCGACGGCGACGCTCAGCGTGCCCTCTCGACAGCCGCACGGCCCATCAAGAATGCCGACGGCAGGATCGCGGGTGCCCTGATCGCCTGCAGCGACGTGACGGAGCTGGTGGAGGCCGTGTCCGCGAAGGACGCCTTCATCTCGAACATCTCCCACGAGTTCCACGCGCCGCTGACCTCGGTGCTTGGCTACCTCGAACTCGTGCTGGAGGACGAGCATCAGCTGCCGGCCCATCTGCGGGGCTACATCGACGTCGCGGGACGCAACGCCGAGCGCGTCCTCCACCTCGTCGCCGACCTCCTCTCGACGGCAGGGGACCGTGTCAGGGTCCACCCGCGCCCCGTGGATCTTGCCGCCCTCATCGAGATGAGTGTCCGCTCCAACAAGCTCCGCGCGCAGAAGAACGGCGTGAAGCTGAAGACGGATGCCCAGACTCCGCTGTGGACGCTCATCGACCCCCTGAGGATCTCCCAGGTGCTCGACAACCTGCTCTCGAATGCCATCAAGTACTCCCCCGGCGGGGGTGTGGTGAAGGTCCACGCGGAGGAGTCCGAGTCGGCGATCGCCCTGCACGTCGAGGACAGGGGCATGGGCATGACGGAGCAGGAGGCCCGTCAGGTCTTCTCACGCTTCTACCGCACGCCCGCGGCACGCCACTCCGACATCGACGGTGCAGGGCTGGGGCTCGCGATCACGAAGTCCATCGTGGAGAGCCACGGCGGATCGATCCACTGCGTCAGCTCGCCCGGCAAGGGGAGCCGTTTCACCGTGACCCTGCCCGTGAACGGTGAAGTGAGCCGCATGCCGCAGGACTCCATCGGGGAGTCCGTCTAGATGCTGCAGCACGTCCTGGTCGGCGTTCTCGCCGCGGGCCTCGGGTATGCCCTCTTCGGGCTCGCGGGGAGGGACCGCCGGACGGTCCTGCCGGGCCGGTACCGGCTGCCCCTCGCGCTGTCCGCCGGCGTCCTGGCGGGTGCAGGGAGCGTGGTCGGTGGCGAGCCGTGGAACGGCCCGCTCGTCGCCGTCCTCGCGGCGTTCGGGGTGCTGCTCGCCGCCATCGATCTGCGGTCCAAGCTGTTGCCGAATGCCGTCCTGGTGCGCTTCACCGCTGCCACCGTACCCCTGCTGCTCCTCGCTGCCGTGGGGACAGGCAACTGGGGTGGCCTGCTCGGTGCGGCAGCCGGCGGTGCGACACTCTTCGTCGTCTACTTCCTGCTGGCCCTCATCTCCCCGGCGGGGATGGGCATGGGCGACGTGAAGCTCGCCGCGGTGCTCGGCCTGTTCGGCGGGTGGGCCGGGTCGGCGGCCTGGCTCGGCACCCTGCTGGGTGGGTTCCTGCTCGGCGGCGTGGCAGGTGTCGCGGTCCTCGTGCTGCGCCGCGGGTCCCGCGGGTCCACCTTCCCGTTCGGCCCCGGCATGCTGCTGGCTGCGTTCGCGAGCCTCGTCCTCCTGGGCTGACGGCCCTCCCGGCAGACCGAGGCATCCACGGCGTCCGCCGCGGTCCTCCCGCCGTACCGGCGGTCGTCGAGCCACGCCGCGGCGTGGTCCTCGCGCGATGCCGCTCCTAGTCGCCTGATCGGCCTGTGGGTTCCCCCGCCGGTTCCACCGACGGACCGGGTGGTTGATCGACTGCTGGATCGGCAGCACCTGGGCTCGCCGCCGCGGCCAGGTGCGCGACGGTTCGTCGGGCCCGGGTGAGGTCGGCACGCGCAGCGAGCTCCCCGTTCCCGGGGTAGGCGATCTCCTCGAGCACGAGGGGGTGCGGCGCGGCGAGGATGGACCGGGCGTCCTTGACGCGGGCGGCCAGCCTCTCGGCGAGCCAGGACGGCGGCATCTCCCCCGACCCGACCCGGAGCGTGGATCCGATGAGCGCGCGGACCATGTTGTGGCAGAAGGCGTCGGCCTGCACCGTGGCGGTGATGGCGCCGTCGTGCCCGCGGACGAACTCGTACCGCTGCAGTTCACGGATGGTGGTGGATCCCTCCCGTGGCTTGCAGAACGCGGCGAAGTCCTGCATGCCGCGCAGGTGCCCCGCCCCCTCGTTGAGCAACGCGACGTCGAGGGGCGCCGGGTACCAGAGCGTGGTGTGCCTGCGGAGCGGGTCCTGCCCTGTCGCGGTATCCGCGATCGCATAGCTGTAGCGGCGCCAGAGCGCTGAGAACCGGGCGTCGAATCCCTCGGGGGCACAGGTGGCGGCCCGGACGACGACGGCGGGCACGGAGTTCCTGACGGACCGTCCCCGGCCCGTGACGCCGTCCGTGAGTACGCGGTTGATGGTGCCGGTGATGCGCCGCAGGAACGCGTCGGCGGGATCGACGTCGCGTCCCCTCGTCATCGCGTGCCATTCCGCCGGCGTGAGGTCGATGTGCGCCACCTGACCCCGGGCATGGACACCGGCGTCGGTGCGGCCGCCGACGGTGAGGCGCACGGGCCGGCGCAGCAGCGTGAAGAGCGCGTCCTCGAGGACGCCCTGCACCGTCGTGAGCCCCGGCTGGAGGGCCCAGCCGGAGAACGGTGCGCCGTCGTAGGCGATATCGAGCCGGACACGCAGGAGCCCGCCCTCCCCCGGGGGGACGGCGGGCTCCTGGATCGTCATGGCGTGCGGCGGGAAGGAAGAATTACTTCTTCTCGTCCTCGACGGTACCTTCGACGACGACGACCTCGTCGGCCACGCCGGCTTCGGCGTCGACCGTGGTGTCCTCGGCTGCGACCTCTTCGGCCGAGGCCGCGGACTCTGCCGATTCAGCGGACTCGGCCGACTCGACAGAATCCACCGACTCGACGGAATCCACCGAGTCCACGGACTCGGGCGATGCCGGCGCTTCGGCGACGGGTGCTGCAGCAGCGGCGGGAGCCTTGGCCTGCTCGGCCTCGGCGACGACGGACTGCTTGGCGGACATGGGCTCCAGCACCAGTTCGATGACGGCCATGGGGGCGTTGTCGCCCTTCCGGTTGCCGATCTTCGTGATGCGGGTGTAGCCACCCTCGCGGTTGGCGACGGCCGGGGCGATCTCCGTGAAGAGCTCGTGGACGATGCTCTTGCTGCTGATGATGCCGAGGACGCGACGACGCGATGCGAGGTCACCCTTCTTGGCGAAAGTGATCAGGCGCTCGGCATGCGGCCGGAGGCGCTTCGCCTTGGTCACCGTGGTGGTGATGCGCTTGTGCTCGAACAGTGAGGCGGCCAGGTTGGCGAGCATCAGGCGCTCGTGCGCCGCTCCGCCTCCGAGACGTGGGCCCTTGGTGGGTGTGGGCATGGTTCTTTCTCCTCATTAGGTGTCCGCCCGCCGCAACGGGCGCGCGGTGGGCGGACAGGTAGCGTTTTAGAGCTCTTCGTCGCCGTAGGTGACGTCGTCCTCTTCGATGGCGGCAGCGCGGGCGGCAAGGTCGAAGCCTGGAGGGGAATCCTTCAGGGACAGACCGAGCTCGACGAGCTTCGCCTTGACCTCGTCGATGGACTTCGCACCGAAGTTGCGGATGTCCATGAGATCGGCCTCGGAGCGCGCAACAAGTTCACCCACGGAGTGGATGCCCTCGCGCTTCAGGCAGTTGTACGAGCGGACCGTCAGTTCGAGGTCCTCGATCGGCAGTGCCATGTCGGCAGCGAGTGCTGCGTCCGTCGGCGACGGGCCGATCTCGATACCCTCGGCGGCGGTGTTCAGCTCGCGGGCGAGACCGAACAGTTCGACCAGGGTGGTTCCGGCGGATGCGACGGCGTCGCGCGGGGCGATGGCATCCTTCGTCTCGACGTCGACGATGAGCTTGTCGAAGTCAGTGCGCTGCTCCACACGGGTGGCTTCCACACGGAAGGTCACCTTCAGGACCGGCGAGTAGATCGAGTCGACCGGGATACGGCCGATCTCGGAGTCGCCCGACTTGTTCTGCGACGCCGAGACGTAGCCACGTCCACGCTCGATGGTCAGTTCGAGCTCGAACTTGCCCTTCGAGTTGAGGGTCGCGATGTGGAGATCCGGGTTGTGGAACTCGACGCCTGCGGGAGGCGCGATGTCCGCTGCCGTCACGACGCCGGGACCCTGCTTGCGCAGGTAGGCGACGACCGGCTCGTCGTGCTCCGAGGAGACGGCGAGGTTCTTGATGTTCAGGATGATCTCGGTGACATCCTCCTTCACCCCGGGAACAGTGGTGAATTCGTGCAGCACTCCGTCGATCCGGATGCTCGTGACAGCAGCACCTGGGATGGAGGACAGGAGCGTGCGGCGGAGCGAATTGCCGAGGGTGTAGCCGAAACCGGGCTCGAGGGGCTCGATGACGAACCGCGAGCGGTTGTCGGCGACTACTTCTTCAGTCAGGGTGGGGCGCTGTGCAATGAGCACTTACATATCCTTTCAGGAAGCATCCGCTATATGACGCTTCGAAATGGGCGGGACTGCGGGTCAGCCGGCAAAGCTGCTGGAACGGCACCGAACCGCCCTGCCTGACCACGGGTGGTCCTGCAGGGCGGTACGGTGACCGGCACGTCGATTAGACGCGGCGACGCTTCGGCGGACGGCAGCCGTTGTGGGCGCTGGGGGTGACGTCCTGGATGGACCCGACCTCGAGGCCCGTGGCCTGCAGCGAACGGATGGCGGTCTCGCGGCCCGAGCCCGGACCCTTCACGAAGACGTCAACCTTCTTGACGCCGTGCTCCTGCGCACGCTTGGCAGCGGCCTCGGCGGCCATCTGCGCGGCGAAGGGCGTCGACTTGCGTGAGCCCTTGAAGCCGACCTCTCCGGCGGAAGCCCAGGAGATGACAGCACCGCTCGGGTCCGTGATGGACACGATGGTGTTGTTGAACGTGCTCTTGATGTGCGCCTGACCGAGCGCGATGTTCTTCTTGTCCTTGCGACGCGGCTTGCGCACCGCTCCACGAGTCTTGGGGGGCATTGCTTCTCCTACGAAGGTATTGGGTGAACCGTTGATCGGCCGATCGGACTAGCCGGGTGAACCAGCGGGATGAACCCCAAAAGGGGCCTCCGCCGGCGAGGGTTCCCTGGCTCGGCGAGCTCTGCGAGCCGAGTCGGGGAGCCGGTGGGGATCTAGCGTCCGACCTTCTTCTTGCCTGCGACCGTACGCTTCGGACCCTTGCGAGTACGGGCATTCGTCTTCGTACGCTGTCCGCGTACGGGAAGGCCGCGGCGGTGCCGAATGCCTTCGTAGCTGCCGATCTCGACCTTGCGGCGGATGTCGGCTGCGACCTCACGGCGGAGGTCACCCTCGACCTTGAAGTTGCCCTCGATGTAGTCGCGGAGCTGGACCAGCTCGGCGTCGCTGAGGTCCTTGACGCGCGTGTTCGGGGAGATCCCCGTGTCCACGATCGTCTTCTCTGCACGGGTCTTGCCCACGCCGTAGATATAGGTAAGCGCGATGACTACCCGCTTTTCGCGGGGGATGTCTACGCCAGCGAGACGTGCCATAGTGGCGGTGCTCCTTTGGTGGTACCGGAGGTCTGAAGCAGAACGTCCCCGGAACGCGTGTTCCGGTCCCCGGCCTCCGAGCCGGGGGTGTACGTTCCTCGCGGAACGCTGTTCTGCCGTTGGGGTGTACTTCTACGCGTGGGGAGAACCTCGGAAAGAGGTTCTTAGCCCTGGCGCTGCTTGTGGCGCGGGTTTTCGCAGATGACGAGGACGTTGCCCTTGCGGCGAACCACCTGGCACTTCTCGCAGATACGCTTCACGCTCGGCTGGACCTTCATGGTTTTCCTTTGCGTTCGTTCTTATTTGTAGCGGTAGACGATACGGCCCCGGGTGAGGTCGTACGGGCTCAGTTCCACGACGACCCGGTCCTCGGGGAGGATCCGGATGTAGTGCTGACGCATCTTTCCCGAGATGTGGGCGAGAACAATGTGTCCGTTGGCCAGCTCAACGCGGAACATCGCGTTGGGCAGCGCCTCGTTCACAGTGCCTTCAATCTCAATGACACCGTCTTTCTTGGCCATATCCTCCGCTAACGTCTATGCCCACCAGTTGCGTGGCGGGCGGGTTTGGGGTTTCGATTGTCGGACCCGCGGGAAGCCGGAGCTTCTCACGCAGGAAGGTCTCCGGGGCCCGATTGGGCACGAAAGCAGAGACAACCAACAGATAACTCTACGCTACAGTCCCCTGATAGTTAAATTCGGGTGCTCCTGCCGCGATCTCGCCCGGGCGATAGGGCCCGGGGCGATCAGTCGCCCAGTGGGGCCGGCGTGACGCCGAGGGCTTCGAGCCGGGACGCTCCCCCGTCAGGGGCCGACAGCACCCAGATGCCGCCGTCGTGCACGGCGACGCTGTGTTCCCACTGCGACGCACGCTTGCCGTCGGTCGTGATGACGGTCCAGTCGTCGTCGAGCACCGCCGTCTCGAGGCCTCCCTGCACGAGCATGGGCTCGATCGCGAGGCAGAGGCCCGGGCGGACCTTCGGGCCACGGTGCGTACTGCGGTAGTTGAGGACGTCCGGCGCCTGGTGCATCTGGGTGCCGATGCCGTGGCCCACGTAGTCCTGCAGGATGCCGAGGGCAGGCCCGGGGACGGACGAGACGTAGTCGTCGATCGCCGCTCCGATGTCGCCGACGAAGCGTGCGGATGCCAGGGCCGCGATCCCCCGCCACATCGCCTCCTCGGTGATGTCCGAGAGACGGACGTCCTCCGGGCGTGCTGCACCGACGATCACGGTACGCGCGGAATCGGAGTGCCATCCCCGGACGACGGCGCCGCCGTCGATGGAGATGATGTCGCCGTCCTGCAGTGTGTAGCCGCCCGGGATCCCGTGCACCACCTCGTGGTTCACGGAGGTGCAGATACTGGCGGGGAAGCCGTGGTAGCCGAGGAAGTTCGACGTCGCGCCCTCCTCGCGGAGGATCCCCTCGAAGACGCTGTTCAGCTGGGCCGTCGTGACACCGACGGCCGCGGCGGACACCGTCTCGTCGAGCGCCCTGGACAGGACCAGCCCGGCATCGCGCATCACACGCATCTGGCTGGTGGTCTTGTACTCGATCTTGGGCTGACGGAACATGGGGGTCCTAGCTCGCGACCGTGAGTGCTGCCATGACGCGCTCGGTGACGTCGTCGATCGTGCCGAGGCCATCGACCTTCGTCACGATGCCGCGCTCGTCGTAGCGTGACACGACGGCCTCGGTCTGGTCGTGGTAGAGGCCGAGGCGGTGGCGGATGACCTGCTCGTTGTCGTCGGAACGGCCGTCCAGCTTGGCACGGCCGAGGAGGCGCTTTACGAGTTCCTCGTCGTCGGCCGTCAGCTGGAGCACCACATCGAGCTCGAGCTCGTTCTGGCGCAGGATGTCGTCCAGCTCGGTGATCTGCGCCGCGGTGCGGGGGTAGCCGTCGAGCAGGAAGCCCTCCTGCACGTCGTCTGCGGCGAGGCGGTCGCGCACCATGCTGTTGGTCACGCTGTCCGGCACGAAGTCGCCGGCATCCATGTACTTCTTGGCCTCGACACCCAGGGGCGTCTCGCGCCTGACGTTGTCGCGGAAGATGTCGCCGGTGGAGATGGCGACCAGGCCCAGGCGCTCGGAGATGCGGGCGGCTTGGGTCCCCTTGCCCGACCCGGGGGGACCGATGATGAGCATTCTGGTCAACGCAGCAACCCTTCGTAGTGACGCTGCTGGAGCTGCGCGTCGATCTGCTTCACGGTCTCCAGTCCCACACCGACCATGATGAGGATCGAGGTACCGCCGAACGGGAAGTTCTGGTTCGCACCGATGGCCACGAGGGCGATCAGCGGGATCAGCGCCACGAGGCCGAGGTAGATGGCGCCCGGGAGCGTGATGCGGGACAGCACGTACTGCAGGTACTCGGCGGTGGGGCGGCCGGCGCGGATGCCCGGGATGAACCCGCCGTACTTCTTCATGTTCTCGGACACCTCGTCCGGGTTGAACGTGATGGCCACGTAGAAGTAGGTGAAGAAGACGATCAGGAGGAAGTACAGCGCCATGTAGAAGGGATGGTCGCCGCTGGTCAGGTACGTGGTGATCCAGTTGACCCACGCCGGAGGGGCGGTGCCGTCCTGGGGTGTGTTGAACTGCGCGATCAGGCTCGGCAGGTACAGCATCGAGGACGCGAAGATCACGGGGATGACGCCCGCCATGTTCACCTTGATGGGGATGTACGTGCTGCTCCCGCCGAGGGTGCGGCGGCCGATCATGCGCTTGGCGTACTGCACGGGGATGCGGCGCTGCGACTGCTCCACGAAGATCACGAGGGCGACGACGACGACGCCCATCGCGAGGACGAACGCGAAGACGGTGGCGCCCTGGGTGCGGAAGATCTCGCCGAGCGAGGTGGGGAAGCCGGCGGCGATGGCCGTGAAGATGAGGAGGGACATGCCGTTGCCCACGCCGCGCTCGGTGATGAGCTCGCCCATCCACATGATGAGGCCGGTGCCGGCGGTCAGCGTGAGGATGAGCAGCACGATGGTGATCAGCGAATCGTCCGGGATCAGGGGCACGGGGCAGTTGCCGAGCAGAGCGCCCGAGCGGGCGAGGGAGACGAGGGTGGTCGCGTTCAGGAGGCCGAGGGCGATCGTCAGGTAGCGCGTGTACTGGGTCAGCTGGGACTGGCCCTGGGCGCCTTCCTGGTGCAGCTCCTGGAAGCGGGGAATGACCACCCGGAGGAGCTGCGTGATGATGCTCGCCGTGATGTACGGCATGATGCCCAGCGCGAAGATGGAGACCTGCAGCAGGGCTCCGCCGCTGAAGAGGTTCACGAACTGGTAGAGGCCGCCGTCGGTGTTGCCCAGTGCCAGACACTGCTGGACGTTGCCGTAGTCGACGCCCGGAGCGGGGATGAACGCCCCGAGACGGAAGATGGTGATGATTCCCAGCGTGAACAACAGCTTGCGCCGCAAGTCTGGCGTCCGGAATGCCCGGCCAATAGCGCTAAGCAAGCGTCCTCCTGAAGGTCTGTTGGTCCTGACGCGGACCGTACACAACAACCGAGTCTAACGGTTGGTCACCGGTGAGAGAGAACCGGCGGGTGATGGGTGGCCGGAGCCGAAAAAGACTCCTGATGAGCTGTTCTAGCACAGCCCATCAAGAGTCTAGTTCCTAAGTGCCACGGATCACAGCCGCCCCTCCCCCGGACGGGCCGGGGAAGGGGAGGCGCGCGACCTACAGCTCGGTGGTGGTCCCACCGGCAGCGGCGATCTTCGCCGCAGCGGACGCCGAGAAGGCGTCGGCCGAGACGTTGACGGCCACGGCGATCTCGCCGGTCCCCAGCACCTTGACGGGCTGGTTCTTGCGCACGGCGCCGTTCGCGACCAGGCTCTCCACGGTGACGTCGCCGCCCGCGGGGTAGAGCTCGGACAGCTTGTCGAGGTTCACGACCTGGAACTCGACACGGAACGGGTTCTTGAAGCCGCGCAGCTTGGGAAGGCGCATGTGCAGCGGCAGCTGGCCGCCGGCGAATCCTGCCTTCACCTGGTAGCGGGCTGCAGTTCCCTTGGTACCACGGCCTGCGGTCTTACCCTTCGAACCCTCACCACGGCCGACACGGGTCTTCGCCGTCTTGGCACCCGGTGCGGGGCGGAGGTGGTGGACCTTGAGCGCGTGGACGCGCTCGACCCTGGCCTCGGTTGCGGCCGGAGCCGCGATGTCGTTCTCTGCCATTAGTTGGCCTCCTCGACCTTCAAGAGGTGCGGAACCGTGTTGATCATGCCGACGGTGACGGCATCCGCTTCACGGACCACGGTGTGGCCGATCCGCTTGAGACCGAGCGACCGCAGCGTGTCGCGCTGGTTCTGCTTGCCGCCGATGGCGGACTTGATCTGGGTGATCTCCAGCTTCGCGGTGCTCACTCGCACGCGCTTCGGGGTGATCGCGGTCATCACGCACCTGCCTTCTGAGCTGCGATCGCGCGCAGCATCTGGTGGGATGCGACCTCGTCCAGCGGCAGGCCACGGCGGGCCGCGACTGCCTGGGGCTCTTCGAGGCGCTTCAGCGCATCAACGGTCGCGTGGACGATGTTGATGGCGTTCGCGGAACCGAGCGACTTGGACAGGACGTCGTGGATGCCGACGCATTCCAGGACCGCACGCACCGGACCGCCGGCGATGACGCCGGTACCCGGGGAGGCGGGACGCAGGAGGACGACGCCGGCTGCTGCCTCGCCCTGCACCAGGTGCGGGACGGTGCCACCGATACGCGGTACGCGGAACATCGTCTTCTTGGCTTCCTCGACGGCCTTCTGGATGGCGGAGGGGACTTCCTTCGCCTTTCCGTAGCCGACGCCGACCATGCCGTTGCCATCGCCTACCACCACGAGGGCGGTGAAGCTGAAGCGGCGGCCGCCCTTGACGACCTTGGCGACGCGGTTGATGGTGACGACGCGTTCGATGAACTTGTCCTTGTCGTCATTCCGTCCGCCGTCGCGCCCGCCACGGGAGTTGCCGTCGCGTCCGCCGCGGGAGTTGCCGCCGCGCTCGCCACCGCGTGAGTTGCCTCCGCGGCCACGGTTCGCGTCAGCCGACGCGGTGTCCGTCGTGCCTGCAGCCGGAGCGTCGGCCGCGGGCTGCTCTGTAGCCGTATTCAATGGGGCTTCCTTTGCCTTGTTCTCCTCGGTCACAGTGCCAGCCCACCTTCACGTGCGCCGTCTGCGATTGCGGCAACGCGACCGTGGTACTTGTTGCCGCCGCGGTCGAAGACGACCGCTTCGACGCCGACGGCCATGGCACGCTCGGCGACGAGTTCGCCGACGCGCTTGGCCTTGGCGGTCTTGTCACCGTCGAATGCACGGAGGTCCGCTTCCAGGGTGGAGGCCGATGCCACGGTCACGCCCCTGGTGTCGTCGACGACCTGCACGAAGACGTGGCGGGCCGAACGGTTGACGACCAGGCGGGGGCGGACGGCCGTGCCCGAGACGCGCTTGCGTACGCGGAGGTGGCGGCGTCCGCGCGAGGCGGACTTGCTCTTCGAGCTGCGCTTCTTGTTGATGCTCAGACCCATGGTTACTTACCAGCCTTTCCGACCTTGCGGCGGATGATCTCGCCTGCGTAGCGGATGCCCTTGCCCTTGTAGGGGTCGGGCTTGCGCAGCTTGCGGATGGTTGCAGCGACCTCGCCGACCTGCTGCTTGTTGATGCCTGCGACCGAGAGCTTGGTGGGGCTGTCGACGGTCAGGGTGATGCCCTCGGGAGCCTTGACGGCGACCGGGTGGCTGTAGCCCAGCGCGAACTCGAGGTCGCTGCCCTTGGCCTGGACACGGTAACCCGTGCCCACGATCTCGAGGTTCTTCTTGTAGCCCTCGGTGACTCCGACGATCATGTTGGAGATCAGCGTGCGGGTGAGGCCGTGCAGCGAACGCGATTCGCGCTCGTCGTTGGGGCGCGAGACGGTGAGCGTACCCTCGTCCAGGGAAACCTCGATGGGGCTGGGAACCATGTGGCTCAGCTCGCCCTTCGATCCCTTGACGGAGACCTCGCTACCGTTGACACTGACCTCGACACCCGCGGGAACGGTGATGGGGAGACGTCCAATACGTGACATTTTTCTTTCCCTTTCCCGTTACCAGACGTAGGCGAGGACTTCCCCACCCACACCCTTCTTGGATGCCTGGCGGTCGGTGAGCAGACCGGAGGACGTGGACAGGATGGCGATGCCGAGTCCGCCGAGCACGTGGGGCAGGTTCGTGGACTTCGCGTACACGCGCAGACCCGGCTTGGAGATACGGCGGATGCCGGCGATGGAACGCTGGCGGTCCGGTCCGAACTTGAGGTCGATGGTCAGCTTCTTGCCGACCTCCGCTTCCTCTTCCTTCCAGCCGGCGATGTAGCCCTCGGCCTTCAGGATGTCCGCGACGCGGGCCTTCAACTTGCTGTACGGCATGGACACGGAGTCGTGGTAAGCCGAGTTTGCGTTGCGCAGACGCGTGAGCATGTCTGCGACAGGATCTGTCATTGTCATGTGGGCTCTTGCCCTTCCTCGAAACGGTTTCCGTTCCCCGGTCGGCGCGGGAGGCGCCGGCTGGGGAGGACCTGAGACGTAGTTAGATTAATCTTCGGATTTGAACGGGAAGCCGAGCGCCTTGAGGAGCGCGCGGCCCTCGGCGTCGGTCCGGGCGGTCGTGACGACGGTGATGTCCATGCCACGTACCCGGTCGATACGGTCCTGGTCGATCTCGTGGAACATGGACTGCTCCGTGAGGCCGAAGGTGTAGTTGCCGTTGCCGTCGAACTGCTTGCCGTTGAGGCCGCGGAAGTCACGGATACGGGGCAGGGCGAGGGAGACCAGGCGGTCGGTGAATTCCCACATGCGGTCGCCACGCAGGGTGGCGTGGGCGCCGATGGGCATGCCCTCACGGAGCTTGAACTGCGCGATGGACTTGCGGGCCTTCGTGACCTGGGGCTTCTGGCCCGTGATCGCAGTGAGGTCCTTGACGGCGCCGTCGATGAGCTTGGAGTCCTTGGCGGCGTCACCTACGCCCATGTTCACGACGACCTTGACCAGGCGCGGGACCTGGTTGACGTTCGCGTAGCTGAACTCTTCCTGCAGGGCGGCCTTGATCTCGGACGCGTAGCGCGCCTTGAGGCGGGGAAGAACCCGGGTTTCTGCGGTTTCGACAGTCATTACAGATCCTTCCCTGATGACTTGGCCACGCGGATGCGGACGACCCGCTCGCGACCGTCGCGCTCGACGGTCTCGGTGCGGTATCCGACGCGGGTCGGCTTCTTGGTCTCGGGATCGACGACCGCGACGTTGCTGATGTGCACGGGGGCCTCGAGGACCTCGATGCCACCGGTCTTGGTGCCGCGCTGCGACTGCCCGACCTTGGTGTGCTTCGTGATCCGGTTGATGCCCTCCACGAGCACGCGGTTGGTGTCCGGGAACACCTTCAGTACCTTGCCCTGCTTGCCGCGGTCTCCGCCGCGTTCCTGCTTGGCTCCGGTGATGACCTGGACGAGGTCACCCTTCTTGATCTTGAGCTTAATCTTCTGTGCCATGGACTACAGCACCTCCGGCGCCAGCGAGATGATCTTCATGAAACGCTTGTCGCGGAGCTCGCGACCGACAGGGCCGAAGATACGGGTACCGCGGGGGTCGCCGTCGTTCTTCAGGATCACTGCTGCGTTCTCGTCGAACTTGATGTAGGAACCGTCCGCGCGGCGGCGTTCCTTCTTGGTGCGGACGATGACCGCCTTGACGACGTCGCCCTTCTTGACGTTGCCGCCGGGGATCGCGTCCTTCACGGTGGCGACGATGACGTCGCCGATGCCTGCGTAGCGGCGCCCGGATCCTCCGAGAACGCGGATGGTCAAGATTTCCTTGGCCCCCGTGTTGTCGGCGACCTTTAGCCGCGACTCCTGCTGAATCACTTGTTACTCCTGTCGTCGCGCCGGTTCTCTTGTCGAGCCTTGCGGAACGGATATGGGTTGGCCCCGTAATACTGGTACTCAGCACGTGCACGCCTGGGCGCGCGGCTGTGCGTGGATCTTCTGCACAGTGGATTCGTGGTGAACAAGATTATCGGGCTTTTGCCTATTTGCCCGGTGTGAAGGAAACCCTGGGAAGGGACCCGGCGAGGAGAACCTCGAGAGGGCATGCGCCAGCCCACCAGACAGACAAGATTCTCATGGTATCGCGAAAATGCCCCGGACACGAAATCGTGTCCGGGGCACCTCGGGTGGGACCGGCTGGACCGGTCCCGTCACTGCTCGGGTCCTACTTGGCCTTCTCGACGATCTCCACCAGGCGCCACCGCTTGGTAGCGGAGAGCGGGCGGGTCTCGCTGATCAGGACCATGTCGCCGACGCCGGCGGCGTTCTGCTCGTCGTGCGCCTTGACCTTGGAACTGCGGCGAAGCACCTTGCCGTACAGGGCGTGCTTCACGCGGTCCTCGACCTCGACGACGATCGTCTTCTCCATCTTGTCGGACACGACGTAGCCACGGCGTACCTTGCGGTAACCGCGCGAGCTGGCGTCGTGGACGGCCTTCTCGGTTCCTGCTGTCGTCTCGCTCTGCTGCTCACTCATTTGGCGTCCTCCTCAGAAGCCTCGGTGTCCACGGACGGTTCGTCCTTGGAGGCCTTCTTGGCTTTCTTGGGCTTCTCCGCCTTCTCGGGCTTCGCTTCCTCGACGGGAGCTACGACCTCGGGGCGGATGCCCAGTTCACGCTCGCGCAGCACTGTGTAGATGCGTGCGATGTCGCGCTTGACCGAACGAAGACGTCCGTGGCTTTCCAGCTGGCCGGTGGCCGACTGGAAACGGAGGTTGAACAGCTCCTCCTTGGCCTTGCGCAGTTCTTCCACCAGGCGGTCCTTATCGAAGCCGTCCAGCTGGTCTGTTGCCAGTTCCTTTGAACCCAGAGCCATAACTATTCACCACCCTCACGACGCACGATGCGTGCCTTCAACGGCAGCTTGTGGATCGCGAGGCGCAGGGCTTCGCGGGCTACCTCTTCGGAAACGCCGGACAGTTCGAACAGAACCCGTCCCGGCTTGACGTTGGCCACCCACCACTCGGGCGAACCCTTACCGGAACCCATGCGGGTCTCGGCAGGCTTCTTGGTCAACGGGCGGTCCGGATAGATGTTGATCCAGACCTTGCCGCCACGCTTGATGTGGCGGGTCATGGCGATACGAGCGGACTCGATCTGGCGGTTGGTGACATATGCCGGGCTCAGAGCCTGGATGCCCCACTCGCCGAAGCTGACCTCGGTACCGCCGGTCGCAGCCCCGGAACGGCCCGGGTGGTGCTGCTTACGGAATTTGACTCGACGTGGGATAAGCATTTAAGCCTGTCCTCCTTCAGCCGCTGCCGGAGCTGCGGCGGTCTCGGCGGGTGCCGAGGCACCCTGGCCCTCGGAGCGCTCAGGTGCGCGACGACGGCGGTCGCCTCCACGGTCGCCACCACGGTCGGCGCCGGCAGGGCCACGGCCCGGACGGTCTCCACCGCGGCCGCGGGAAGGAGCTGCTGCAGCCTGGGCTGCGAGTTCCTTCGCCGTGACGTCACCCTTGTAGATCCAGACCTTCACGCCGATGCGGCCGAAGGTGGTCTTCGCTTCGAAGAAGCCGTAGTCGATGTTGGCGCGGAGCGTGTGCAGGGGAACGCGTCCCTCACGGTAGAACTCCGAACGGCTCATCTCCGCGCCGCCGAGGCGACCGGAGCACTGGACACGGATGCCCTTGGCGCCGGCACGCTGTGCGGACTGCATGGCCTTCTTCATCGCACGACGGAACGCCACGCGTGATGAGAGCTGCTCGGCGATGCCCTGGGCGACCAGCTGGGCCTCGATCTCGGGGTTCTTGACCTCGAGGATGTTCAGCTGGACCTGCTTGCCGGTGAGCTTCTCGAGCTCGCCGCGGATGCGGTCCGCCTCTGCTCCACGGCGGCCAATGACGATGCCGGGACGTGCCGTGTGGATGTCCACGCGGACACGGTCACGGGTGCGCTCGATCTCGACCTTGGCGATGCCGGCGCGGTCCATGCCGGTCGACATGAGCTGGCGGATCTTGATGTCTTCGCGGACGAAGTCGCGGTAGCGCTGGCCCGGCTTGTTGCTGTCGGCGAACCAGTGTGACCGGTGGTCGGTGGTGATGCCGAGTCGGAACCCGTGCGGGTTTACTTTCTGTCCCACTTAGCGGACCTCCACTTTCTGAGGGGTAGCGACGACAACCGTGATGTGGCTGGTCCGCTTGTTGATGCGGAACGCGCGGCCCTGGGCACGCGGACGGAACCGCTTCATCGTGGGGCCTTCATCGACGAATGCTTCGCTGATGATGAGGTTGTCCTCGTCGAAGGCGACGCCGTCACGGTCCGCGAGGACGCGGGCGTTGGCCATCGCTGACTGGACCACCTTGAATACCGGCTCCGAAGCAACCTGTGGGGCAAACTTCAGAATGGCCAGGGCCTCGCTCGCCTGCTTCCCACGAACAAGGTTGACGACGCGCCGGGCCTTCATGGGCGTTACGCGGATGTGCCGCGCAATAGCCTTGGCTTCCATTGCTTTCCTTCTCTCGTCGAAGAGCAGCGCCTAGCGGCGCTTGCCCTTGCGGTCGTCCTTAACATGGCCGCGGAAAGTCCGCGTCGGAGCGAATTCGCCGAGCTTGTGCCCGACCATCGACTCGGTGACGAACACCGGGATGTGCTTGCGTCCGTCGTGCACCGCGATCGTGTGCCCGAGCATGTCGGGGACGATCATGGAGCGGCGGGACCACGTCTTGATGACGTTCTTCGTGCCCGATTCGTTCTCGCGAGCGACCTTTACGTAAAGGTGCTGATCGACGAAGGGGCCTTTCTTCAGGCTGCGTGGCATGTCTCCAGGCTCCTATCGCTTGTTCTTGCCGGAACGACGGCGACGCACGATGAGTGAGTCGCTCTCTTTGTTGGGGCGACGCGTACGGCCTTCGGCCTTACCGTTGGGGTTGACCGGGTGACGTCCACCGGAGGTCTTGCCCTCGCCACCACCGTGCGGGTGATCGACCGGGTTCATGGCCACACCACGGACGGTCGGGCGGATGCCCTTCCAGCGGTTACGACCGGCCTTGCCCCAGTTGATGTTCGACTGCTCGGCGTTGCCGACCTCGCCGACCGTCGCGCGGCAGCGGACGTCGACGTTGCGGATCTCACCGGAGGGCAGTCGCAGCTGGGCGAAGCGGCCTTCCTTGGCGACGAGCTGGACGGATGCACCGGCGGAGCGGGCCATCTTCGCGCCGCCGCCCGGGCGGAGCTCGACGGCGTGGATAACGGTACCGACGGGGATGTTACGCAGCGGCAGGTTGTTGCCGGGCTTGATGTCGGCCCCGGCGCCGGCCTCGACGAAGTCGCCCTGCTTGAGCTTGTTCGGCGCGATGATGTAGCGCTTGGTGCCGTCGACGTAGTGCAGGAGGGCGATGCGCGCGGTGCGGTTCGGATCGTACTCGATCTCCGCGACGCGGGCGTCGACGCCGTCCTTGTCGTGGCGGCGGAAGTCGATCAGGCGGTACTGACGCTTGTGTCCACCGCCCTTGTGGCGGGTCGTGATCTTACCGGTGTTGTTACGTCCACCCTTCTTGGGAAGGGGGCGGACCAACGACTTTTCCGGCGTCGACCGTGTGATTTCAGCGAAGTCGGCAACGCTCGAGCCGCGACGGCCCGGGGTTGTCGGCTTGTATTTACGGATTCCCATAACTCAATTCCTCGTTAAAGTGGTCTCCGCTCTAGGAGAGCGGACCGCCGAAGATGTCGATCGTGCCCTCTTTGAGGGACACGATGGCACGCTTGGTGCCCTTGCGCTGGCCCCAGCCGAACTTGGTGCGCTTGCGCTTCCCAACCCGGTTGATGGTGTTGATGGAGTCGACCTTCACGGAGAAGATCTTCTCGACCGCCAGTTTGATTTCTTCCTTGTTCGAGCGGGGGTCGACCAGGAAGGTGTATTTGCCTTCGTCGATCAGGCCGTAGCTCTTCTCCGAGACGACGGGTGCAATGACGACGTCGCGCGGATCCTTTGCGATGGTGCCGCTCACTTGGCATCCTCCTCGGAGATGACATCAGCCGAGCCGACGAACTGGTCGTAGGCGGCCTTGGTGAAGATCACGTCGTCGGACACCAGCACGTCGTACGTGTTGAGCTGGTCTACGTAGAGGACGTGTACCTCGGGGACGTTGCGCACCGACAGTGCGGCGACATCGTTGGCACGCTCGATCACGACGAGCAGGCGGGGCCGCTCGGAGATCGCGCGCAGGGTCTCGATGGCACCCTTGGTCGACGGCTTGCTGCCGGCGACCAGGGACTCGAGGACGTGGATACGGCCGTTGCGTGCCCGGTCCGAGAGGGCTCCGCGCAGGGCGGCGGCCTTCATCTTCTTGGGGGTGCGCTGGCTGTAGTCGCGGGGCGTGGGCCCGTGGACGACGCCGCCGCCGGTCATGTGGGGAGCGCGGATCGAACCCTGGCGGGCGCGACCGGTTCCCTTCTGCTTGAACGGCTTGCGGCCTGCGCCACTGACCTCGGCGCGGGTCTTCGTCTTGTGCGTACCCTGGCGGGCGGCAGCGAGCTGGGCGACGACGACCTGGTGCAGCAACGGCACGTTGGTCTGTGCGTCGAAGATCTCCGCGGGGAGATCGACCTTTACTGGATTGACAGCCATGTGGCTATGCTCCCTTCACGGCGGTGCGTACGAGGACGACCTGGCCGCGGGCGCCTGGGACGGCACCCTTGATCAGCAGCAGCGACTTCTCGGCGTCGACAGCGTGAACCCGGAGGTTCAGCGTGGTCTGACGAACGGCGCCCATGCGGCCTGCCATTTTCATTCCACGGAAGACGCGGCTGGGGGTGGATGCTCCACCGATGGAACCGGGCTTGCGGTGGTTCTTGTGGGCACCGTGGGAGGCGCCGACACCGTGGAAACCGTGGCGCTTCATGACGCCGGCAAAGCCCTTGCCCTTGGTGGTGCCGATGACGTCGACCGTCTGGCCGGCCTCGAACATCTCGACGGAGAGTTCCTGGCCGAGCGAGTAGGAGTCGGCGTCTGACGTGCGCAGCTCGACCACGTGACGGCGGGGCGTGACGCCGGCCTTCTCGAAGTGGCCGGCGAGCGGCTTGGTGACCTTGCGGGGGTCGATCTGGCCGAAGCCGATCTGCACGGCCGTGTAGCCGTCCTTGTCCGCGCTGAGGAGCTGCGTGATGACGTTCGAATCGGCCTGGACGACCGTGACGGGGATGAGGATGTTGTTCTCGTCCCAGACCTGGGTCATGCCGAGCTTGATGCCCAGCAGTCCCTTGACCTGACGCGTAAGTGAAGTAGACATGAGTATCCGCCCTCCCCTACAGCTTGATTTCGATGTTCACGTCCGCGGGCAGATCGAGACGCATCAGCGAATCGACGGCCTTGGGCGTGGGATCAATGATGTCGATCAGACGCTTGTGAGTACGCATTTCGAAGTGCTCACGGCTGTCCTTGTACTTGTGCGGGGACCGGATGACAACGAATACGTTCTTCTCCGTGGGCAGGGGCACGGGGCCCACTACCGTTGCGCCTGCGCGCGTCACCGTCTCAACGATCTTCCGTGCTGAAACATCGATGACCTCGTGGTCATATGACTTCAGCCGGATGCGGATTTTCTGTCCCGCCATGGCGTCTCGACTCTCTCTCACACTGCCGAAGCAGTTCCGGTACGTTCGTACATTTCCTGCGCCCGTTGTACGGCGCTTCCTGGTCAGGCTGAATCCGGACTGATCCGGGTTCCTCACCCTGCCAGGGCTCCGACCCCCGCGCTCGGGCGTGTCGCGCTGTGCGGACATACGACACAGTGTGGACACACACGCTCCGCTGATTCCGGTCTGGCCGGACGGGGTGGATCATATTTGGGCCATGCATTGCGGCGGACCTGATCCCTGCATCGGGCATTATCCCGACCGGGATGAAGTCTCAGACCGCGCGCGTAGGCACTTGAACAACTTATCTAGTGTCGCAGATCCCCTGCGCGATTGCGAACCGGGGTGGCGTCCCTGCGCGTGATCTGCAGTACTCGATCCTTGCTCGACCCGGTCACACCGCCGGCGCGAGGCCTAAGCTGTTGGCCCGACCACCATGAAGGAGAACCGTCATGAGCAGCGCCAACAGGACCACGACCATCCTGCCCGTCCGGGACCTCGACCGGGCGACGGATTTCTATGCGAACACCCTCGGCCTCTATGCCGACAAGGCCTCGCACGAAGGGAGCTTCTTCTTCAGCGAGGACGGGCACAACGGCATTGAGCTCCTGCTGAAGCCGGACAGCAACCCGTCCAGCAACACCGAGCTCAGCTTCGAGGTGGAGGACATCGCGGCGGAGATGGCATCCCTCGAACGGAACGGCGTCACCTTCGAGGACTACGACCTCCCCGGCCTGAGGACCGTGAACCACATCGCGGAGGACGACCGCATGCGGGCGGCCTGGTTCACCGACACGGAGGGGAACATCCTCTGCCTCCACCAGCTCGTCACCTGAGGACTGTGCACGGTGCAGTCGGCCCGAGCCCGTCCACGCAGAAGGGCCCCGCTGCCGAAGCAACGGGGCCCTTCTGACGATCATTCAGGCAGTCGCGACGACTACTTCAGGATCTTGGTGACACGTCCCGAGCCGACGGTGCGGCCGCCTTCGCGGATCGCGAAGCCGAGGCCCTCTTCCATGGCGATGGGCTGGATGAGCGCAACGGTCATCTCGGTGTTGTCGCCCGGCATGACCATCTCGGTGCCCTCGGGGAGGGTGATGACGCCGGTCACATCCGTGGTGCGGAAGTAGAACTGCGGGCGGTAGTTCGAGTAGAACGGGTTGTGACGCCCGCCCTCGTCCTTGGCCAGGATGTAGACGTTGGCCTCGAAGTCGGTGTGAGGGGTGATGGAACCCGGCTTCACGATGACCTGGCCACGCTCGACGTCTTCGCGCTTGATGCCGCGGAGCAGCAGGCCACAGTTCTCGCCGGCCCAGGCCTCGTCGAGCTGCTTGTGGAACATCTCGATACCGGTGACCGTGGTCTTCTGGACCGGACGGATACCGACGATCTCGACCTCGGAGTTGATGGCGAGGGTTCCACGCTCGGCGCGGCCCGTCACGACGGTTCCGCGACCGGTGATCGTGAAGACGTCCTCGACAGGCATGAGGAACGGCTTGTCCTTGTCGCGGATGGGGTCGGGGACGTTGTTGTCCACGGCATCCATGAGGTCCTCGACGGACTTGACCCACTCGGCGTCGCCTTCGAGGGCCTTGAGGCCCGAGACGCGGACGACAGGAGCGTCGTCACCGTCGAAGCCCTGCGCGCTGAGCAGCTCGCGGACCTCCATCTCGACGAGATCGAGGAGTTCCTCGTCGTCGACCATGTCGGACTTGTTCAGCGCGACCAGCAGGTAGGGGACGCCGACCTGGCGGGCGAGCAGGACGTGCTCGCGGGTCTGGGCCATCGGGCCGTCGGTCGCTGCGACAACGAGGATGGCGCCGTCCATCTGCGCCGCACCCGTGATCATGTTCTTGATGTAGTCGGCGTGGCCGGGAGCGTCTACGTGTGCGTAGTGGCGCTTCTCGGTCTGGTACTCGACGTGCGAGATGTTGATGGTGATGCCGCGCTGCTTCTCCTCGGGAGCCGAGTCGATCGACGCGAAATCACGCTGCTCGTTGAGTGTGGGGTACTTGTCGTACAGCACCTTGGAAATGGCAGCCGTCAACGTGGTCTTTCCATGGTCAACGTGACCGATGGTACCGATGTTAACGTGCGGCTTAGTCCGCTCGAACTTTGCCTTCGCCACGGGTTCCTCCTAGAACGTTTGAGAAGATCTGCTTCCCAGCCGCGCTTTTCGCAGCTGAAACTCATGCAAGTCTACTGGGGGCTTTTGGTTTTGATGAAATTGCTGATCGCAGCCGGACCGCGCGGTCCGGCTGCTGGGGGCGGGGCCGGCCTGCCGTCGGACAGGCCGACCCCTCCCCCGGGATCCCGTTTCCGGGGAGACCTACTCGCCGCGGGTCTTCTGGATGATCTCGTCGGCCACTGCCTTCGGGACCTCCGAGTAGCTGTCGAACTTCATCGAGTACACGGCACGGCCCTGGGTCTTCGACCGCAGGTCACCGATGTACCCGAACATCCCCGACAGCGGGACGTGCGCGGTGATGACCTTCACACCGCTGGCGTCCTCCATCGACTGCATCTGGCCACGACGTGAGTTGAGGTCGCCGATCACTTCACCCATGTATTCCTCAGGGGTGCGGACCTCCACCTCCATCAGCGGCTCGAGCAGAACGGGCTTGGCCATCCGGGCGGCTTCCTTGAACGCCATGCGTCCGGCGATCTTGAACGCCATCTCCGAGGAGTCGACGTCGTGGTAGGCGCCATCGAGCAGCGTCGCCTTGATGCCGACCACGGGGTAGCCGGCGAGGACGCCGTCGTTGAGCGCGTCCTGGATGCCGGCATCAACACTCGGGATGTACTCGCGGGGCACGCGTCCACCGGTGACCTTGTTGTCGAAGGCGTACAGGACACCCTCCTCGACCTCCATCGGCTCGATCGCGATCTGGATCTTCGCGAACTGGCCGGAGCCACCCGTCTGCTTCTTGTGGGTGTAGTCGTGCTTGGCGACCTTGCTCCTGATGGTCTCGCGGTAGGCGACCTGCGGCTTGCCGACATTCGCCTCCACGCGGAACTCGCGGCGCATGCGGTCCACCAGGATGTCCAGGTGGAGCTCGCCCATGCCGGCGATGATCGTCTGACCGGTGTCCTCGTTCAGGGAGACCTGGAACGTGGGGTCCTCGGCCGAGAGCTTCTGGATCGCCGTGGACAGCTTCTCCTGGTCGCCCTTGGTCTTCGGCTCGATCGCGACCGAGATCACGGGGGCGGGGAAGCTCATGGACTCGAGCACGATCTGGTTCGCCGAGTCGGACAGCGTGTCACCCGTGGTGGTGTCCTTCAGGCCGATCGCCGCGTAGATGTGGCCCGCAGAGGCCTCCTCCACGGGGATCTCCTTGTTGGCATGCATCTGGAACAGCTTGCCGATGCGCTCCTTCTTGCTCTTCGTGGAGTTCACCAGCTGCGTCCCGGCGGTCACGTGCCCGGAGTACACGCGGATGAACGTCAGCTGCCCGAAGAACGGGTGGGTCGCGACCTTGAACGCGAGGGCCGAGAACGGCTCCTCGGTGCTGGGCTTGCGCGTCAGCTCGACCTCTTCGTTCCGGGGATCGTGGCCGATCATCGGGGGCACGTCGAGGGGGGAGGGCAGGTAGTCGATGACCGCGTCGAGCATCGGCTGGACACCGCGGTTCTTGAACGCGGAACCGCAGAGGATCGGGTAGAGCTCGGAGTTGATCGTCATCTTTCGGATGCCGGCCTTCAGCTCCTCGATGGTGATCTCCTCACCCTCGAGGTACTTGCCCATGAGCTCGTCGGAGGACTCGGCGACGGTCTCCACGAGCGTCGCCCGGTACTCCTCCGCCTTCTCCTGGAGATCCGCGGGGATCTCCTGGACCTCGTACTTCGCACCCATGGTCACGTCACCCTTGGAGTCGCCGGGCCAGACGAGCGCACGCATGTGGAGCAGGTCGACGACGCCGATGAAGTCGTTCTCGGCACCGATGGGGAGCTGCAGCACGAGGGGCTTGGCGCCCAGCCGGCTGATGATGGTGTCGACGGTGAAGTAGAAGTCGGCGCCCAGCTTGTCCATCTTGTTGACGAAGCAGATGCGGGGCACTTCGTACTTGTCGGCCTGACGCCAGACGGTCTCGGACTGGGGCTCGACGCCCTCCTTGCCGTCGAACACGGCGACGGCGCCGTCGAGGACGCGGAGCGAACGCTCCACCTCGACGGTGAAGTCGACGTGCCCGGGGGTGTCGATGATGTTGATCTGGTTGTTCTCCCAGAAGCAGGTCACGGCGGCAGACGTGATGGTGATGCCGCGCTCCTTCTCCTGTTCCATCCAGTCGGTGGTGGAGGCACCGTCGTGCGTCTCGCCGATCTTGTGGTTGACACCCGTGTAGAACAGGATGCGCTCGGTAGTAGTGGTCTTGCCGGCATCGATGTGGGCCATGATGCCGATGTTGCGGACCTTGTTGAGGTCGGTAAGCACGTCCTGTGCCACGGTGTCTCCCTTATGACGAGAATGGAGTTCTGCTGGCCTGCGGTCCGGGCCGTCCCTGGTGGGTGACGGCCCGGCCCGGCAGCTCTGCTACCAGCGGTAGTGTGCGAAGGCCTTGTTGGACTCGGCCATCTTGTGGGTGTCCTCGCGGCGCTTCACTGCGGCACCGAGGCCGTTGGAGGCATCGAGGATCTCGTTCTGCAGGCGCTCGGTCATCGTCTTCTCGCGGCGGGCCTTCGAGTAGCCGACGAGCCAGCGGAGGGCCAGGGCGGTCGAACGACCGGGCTTGACCTCGACGGGGACCTGGTAGGTCGCTCCACCGACACGGCGCGAGCGGACCTCGAGGGTCGGCTTGACGTTGTCCATGGCCTTCTTGAGGGCTGCGACGGGGTCGCCGCCCGACTTGGCGCGTGCACCCTCGAGGGCGCCGTACACGATGCGCTCAGCGGTGGACTTCTTGCCGTCGACGAGCACCTTGTTGATCAGCTGCGTGACCAGGGGTGAACCGTAGACGGGATCTACAACGAGCGGCCGCTTCGGGGCCGGGCCCTTACGAGGCATATTACTTCTTCTCCATCTTTGCGCCGTAGCGGCTGCGAGCCTGCTTGCGGTTCTTCACGCCCTGGGTATCCAGTGCGCCGCGGACGATCTTGTAGCGGACACCGGGGAGGTCCTTCACACGGCCACCGCGGACGAGCACGATGGAGTGTTCCTGGAGGTTGTGGCCGACACCGGGGATGTAGGCGGTCACTTCGATGCCACCGTTCAGGCGCACGCGGGCGACCTTGCGGAGAGCCGAGTTCGGCTTCTTCGGGGTGGTGGTGTAGACGCGGGTGCAAACGCCGCGCTTCATGGGGCTGCCCTTCAGTGCGGGCGCCTTGGTCTTCGAGACCTTAGGTGTCCGGCCCTTGCGGACCAGCTGGTTAATCGTAGGCACTTTCGTGTTCTCCGTAATGTCCGAGAATGAGATTCCTGTCGCCCTACTCCGCGGTCGCGGCGGCTTCGCAGGGCCGCACCGTCCAGAGGTCGGGATGATCAGTCGTTTGGCGCATCACCAACTGACAAGCTGCCGCAGAACGACTGTAGGCGTGCGAAAATGTGGCATTCGTTGTACAACCTACGTACAACACGGAGATACGTTTCGCAACGCCAATCCACTGCCACACAAACAATTGGTCCTCAGTCTACCAGAGATCGCGTGACGGCCCGGGCGGCACTCCCCCGTGTGGTAGGGCGTCCCGGTGGGGACGGGAAAGGCCCCGGACCGGGATCGGTCCGGGGCCTTCCGTCCGCGGGTCGTACCGGCGTGAGCCGGTGACCCGCGGTGGGCAGGATCTCCTAGCGGAAGTCGCTGTTGCCCATGTCGTAGTCGTCCAGCGGGATGGCGTGGAACTCGGGGCTCAGGCCGCCCTCGACACCGGCGTAGTCGAAGTCGCTGAACGCGCTCGGACCGGTGAAGAGGTTCGCCTTCGCTTCCTCCGTGGGCTCGACCGTGACCTTCGTGTAGCGGTCCAGGCCGGTACCGGCCGGGATGAGCTTACCGATGATCACGTTCTCCTTGAGGCCGAGCAGCGGATCGCTCTTGCCTTCCATGGCGGCCTGCGTGAGGACACGCGTGGTCTCCTGGAAGGAAGCGGCCGACAGCCACGACTCGGTGGCGAGCGACGCCTTGGTGATGCCCATGAGCTCGGGACGGCCTGACGCCGGCTTCTTGCCCTCGGACACCACGCGACGGTTCTCGTCCTCGAAGCGGCGACGCTCCGCGAGCTCACCGGGGAGCAGGTCCGACTCGCCGGACTCGATCACGGTGACGCGACGCAGCATCTGGCGGACGATGACCTCGACGTGCTTGTCGTGGATGCCCACACCCTGGCTGCGGTACACACGCTGCACCTCGTCGACCAGGAACTCCTGGGCCTTACGGGGGCCGAGGATACGCAGGATCTGCTTCGGGTCGACCGCGCCGAAGACGAGCTGCTGCCCGACCTCGACGTGCTCGCCGTCGGTGACCAGGAGGCGTGCACGGCGCAGGACCGGGTACGCGATCTCCTCGGAGCCGTCGTCGGGCGTGACCACCAGGCGGAGCTGCTTCTCGGCGTCCTCGATGGTGACGCGGCCCGCGACCTCGGAGATCGGGGCGACACCCTTGGGGGTGCGCGCCTCGAAGAGCTCCTGGATACGGGGCAGACCCTGGGTGATGTCCTCCGCGGAGGCCACACCGCCCGTGTGGAAGGTACGCATGGTCAGCTGCGTGCCGGGCTCACCGATCGACTGCGCGGCGATGATGCCGACGGCCTCCCCGATGTCCACGGTCTTGCCGGTCGCGAGGGACCGGCCGTAGCAGAGCGCACACGTTCCGACGCTGGACTCGCACGTGAGTACCGAGCGGACCTTGATCTCCGCGATACCCGCCGCGAACAGCTCACCGATGACCACGTCTCCGACGTCGGAGCCCGCAGCGGCGAGCACCGCGCCCTTGGAGTCGACGACGTCGGACGCCAGCGTACGAGCGTAGGCCGAGTTCTCGACCTCCTCGTGCAGTACCAGCTCGCCGTCGGCGTTCGGTACGGCGATGGTGACCTTCAGGCCACGCTCCGTGCCGCAGTCGTCCTCGCGGACGATGACGTCCTGTGACACGTCGACCAGTCGACGGGTCAGGTACCCCGAGTTGGCCGTACGCAGGGCGGTGTCGGCGAGGCCCTTACGGGCACCGTGCGTCGCGATGAAGTACTCCAGGACCGACAGGCCCTCGCGGTACGAGGACTTGATCGGACGAGGGATGATCTCGCCCTTGGGGTTGGCCACGAGGCCACGGATCCCGGCGATCTGGCGGACCTGCAGCCAGTTGCCACGGGCACCGGAGGACACCATGCGGTTGATGGTGTTGTCCTTCGGCATCGCGGCGCGCATGGACGCGGCGACCTCGTTGGTCGCCTTGTTCCAGATGTCGATGAGCTCCTGGCGGCGCTCCTCGTCGGCGATGAGGCCCTTGTCGAACTGCGACTGGACCTTTGCGGCCTGGGTCTCGTAGCCCTCCATGATGCCGGCCTTGTTGATCGGCGCGGAGATGTCCGAGATCGCGACGGTGACGCCCGAGCGCGTGGCCCAGTAGAAGCCGGCGTCCTTCAGGTTGTCCAGCGTCGCCGCCGTGACCACCTTCGGGTAGCGCTCCGCGAGATCGTTGACGATCGTCGAGAGCTGGCCCTTGTCGGCGACCTTCTCCACCCACGGGTAGTCCAGGGGGAGCGTCTCGTTGAACAGGACCTGTCCGAGCGACGTCTCGATCAGTGCCGGCGTGCCGGGCTCCCAGCCCTCGGGAGCGGCGATGTCGGCACTGGGGACGAAGTTGTCGACGCGGATCCGGACCACCGAGTTGAGGTGGAGCGAGCCCATGTCGAACGCCATGATCGCCTCGGCCATGCTCGTGAAGACGCGGCCCTCACCGGCACTGCCCTCACGCTTGGTGGTGAGGTGGTGCAGGCCGATGATCATGTCCTGCGACGGCAGGGTCACGGGACGGCCGTCCGAGGGCTTCAGGATGTTGTTCGAGGAGAGCATCAGGATGCGCGCCTCGGCCTGGGCCTCGGGGCTCAGCGGCAGGTGCACTGCCATCTGGTCGCCGTCGAAGTCGGCGTTGAACGCACCACAGACCAGCGGGTGGAGCTGGAGTGCCTTGCCTTCGACGAGCTGCGGCTCGAACGCCTGGATGCCGAGACGGTGCAGGGTGGGTGCACGGTTCAGCAGCACGGGGTGCTCGGTGATGATCTCCTCGAGGACGTCCCATACCTGGGGGCGGTACCGCTCGACCATGCGCTTGGCGCTCTTGATGTTCTGCGCGTGGTTGAGGTCCACCAGGCGCTTCATCACGAACGGCTTGAAGAGCTCCAGGGCCATCTGCTTGGGCAGACCGCACTGGTGCAGCTTCAGCTGCGGGCCGACGACGATGACCGAACGGCCCGAGTAGTCGACGCGCTTGCCGAGGAGGTTCTGGCGGAATCGACCCTGCTTGCCCTTCAGCATGTCCGAGAGGGACTTCAGGGGACGGTTGCCCGGTCCGGTGACGGGACGGCCGCGCCGACCGTTGTCGAACAGGGAGTCGACCGCTTCCTGCAGCATGCGCTTCTCGTTGTTCACGATGATCTCGGGAGCACCGAGGTCGAGCAGGCGCTTGAGGCGGTTGTTCCTGTTGATGACGCGGCGGTACAGGTCGTTGAGGTCGGACGTCGCGAAACGGCCGCCGTCGAGCTGGACCATCGGGCGCAGTTCCGGCGGGATCACCGGGACGGCGTCGAGGACCATGCCCAGGGGGCTGTTCGTCGTCGTGAGGAACGCGTTGACCACCTTCAGGCGCTTCAGTGCACGCGTCTTCCGCTGGCCCTTGCCGTTCTGGATGATGTCGCGCAGCAGCTCGGCCTCGGCGGGCATGTCGAAGTTCTCGAGGCGCTTCTTGATCGCCTCGGCTCCCATGGAACCCTCGAAGTACAGTCCGTAGCGGTCGCGCAGTTCGCGGTACAGGCCTTCGTCACCCTCGAGGTCGGCGACCTTGAGGCTCTTGAAGCGGTCCCACACCTGCACGAGGCGCTCGATGTCGGCGTCCGCGCGCTTGCGGACGTTCGCCATCTGGCGGTCCGCCGAGTCGCGGGCCTTCTTCTTGTCGGCAGCCTTCGCGCCCTCTCCTTCGAGGCGGGCGAGCTCGTCCTCGAGGTCCTTGGCGATGGTGGCGATGTCGGAGTCGCGCTGGTCCGTCATCTGCTTCTTCTCGAGGTCGTGCTCGGCCTGGAGGTTCGGCAGTTCGGCGTGGCGGTTCTCCTCGTCGACCGACGTGATCATGTAGGCGGCGAAGTAGATGACCTTCTCGAGGTCCTTGGGGGCAAGGTCCAGCAGGTAGCCGAGACGCGAGGGGACGCCCTTGAAGTACCAGATGTGCGTGACGGGAGCGGCGAGCTCGATGTGGCCCATGCGCTCCCGGCGCACCTTGGCACGTGTGACCTCGACGCCGCAGCGCTCGCAGATGATGCCCTTGAAGCGCACGCGCTTGTACTTGCCGCAGTAGCACTCCCAGTCCCGCGAGGGGCCGAAGATCTTCTCGCAGAAGAGGCCGTCCTTCTCGGGCTTGAGCGTGCGGTAGTTGATGGTTTCCGGCTTCTTGACCTCGCCGTAAGACCAGCCGCGGATTTCGTCCGCGGTGGCAAGGCCGATTCGCATGAGGCCGAAGGAGGATTCGCTGGACATATGGTCCCTGTTCTCTCTTTGTTCTCTAAATTCTTGAAGTCTCGTGAGGGTGCGGCGGAAAGCCGGGTGGACGCCGTACCGGTGTTCGAGGAAGGGGCCTTCAATATTTCAAGGCCGCCCGCGGCCGCAGAAATTTCGTTGGCCCCGTTCGAATGCCGGTACGGCGTCGTGAAACCTAGACTTCCTCGACAGAGCTCGGCTCGGCCCGTGACAGGTCGATGCCCAGCTCTTCCGCGGCCCGGAAGACTTCTTCATCCGAGTCACGCATTTCGATCGTCGTACCGTCGGTGGAGAGGACCTCCACGTTGAGGCAGAGCGACTGCATTTCCTTGATGAGGACCTTGAAGGACTCGGGAACGCCCGGCTCGGGGATGTTCTCGCCCTTGACGATGGCCTCATACACCTTGACGCGTCCGTGGATGTCGTCCGACTTGATGGTCAGGAGTTCCTGCAGCGTGTACGCCGCACCGTAGGCCTCGAGGGCCCACACTTCCATCTCACCGAAGCGCTGGCCGCCGAACTGTGCCTTACCACCCAGCGGCTGCTGCGTGATCATCGAGTACGGGCCGGTGGAGCGCGCGTGGATCTTGTCGTCCACCAGGTGGTGGAGCTTCAGGATGTACATGTAGCCGACGGAGATCGGATCGGGGAACGGCTCGCCGGAGCGGCCGTCGAACAGGCGCGCCTTGCCGGACTCGCCGATGAGGCGCTCTCCGTCGCGGGTCACGTTCGTGGAGCCGAGCAGGCCGACGATCTCGTCCTCGGTGGCGCCGTCGAACACGGGGGTGGCGACGGTGGTCGTGGCGATCTCCCGGGGAAGGTTCGGGAGGTTCTTGAGCCACTCGGGCTCGCCGTCGATCTTCCAGCCCTGCTTGGCTGCCCAGCCGAGGTGGATCTCCAGGACCTGGCCCACGTTCATGCGCCCGGGGACGCCGAGCGGGTTCAGGACGATGTCGACGGGCGTGCCGTCCTCCAGGAACGGCATGTCCTCGATCGGGAGGATCTTGGAGATGACGCCCTTGTTGCCGTGACGGCCCGCGAGCTTGTCGCCGTCCGTGATCTTGCGCTTCTGCGCCACGTACACGCGGACCAGCTGGTTGACGCCCGGGGGCAGCTCGTCGTCATTGTCGCGATCGAAGATGCGCACGCCGATGACGGTTCCCGACTCGCCGTGGGGGACCTTCAGCGAGGTGTCGCGGACTTCGCGGCTCTTCTCGCCGAAGATGGCGCGCAGCAGGCGCTCCTCGGGGGTCAGTTCCGTCTCGCCCTTGGGGGTGACGCGACCGACGAGGATGTCGCCGGCCTCGACCTCGGCACCGATGTGGATGATGCCGCGCTCGTCGAGCGCGCCGAGGACCTCCTCGGAGACGTTCGGGATGTCACGGGTGATCTCCTCGGCACCGAGCTTGGTGTCGCGGGCATCGACTTCGTGCTCCTCGATGTGGATCGACGTCAGGACATCGTCGGAGACGATGCGCTGCGACAGGATGATCGCGTCCTCGAAGTTGTGGCCCTCCCAGGACATGAACGCGACGAGCATGTTCTTGCCGAGCGCGAGCTCGCCCTGGTCCGTGGAGGGACCGTCGGCGATGATCGTGTTGTACTCGACGCGGTCGCCCTCGGAGACCAGGACGCGCTGGTTGTACGCGTTGCCCTGGTTCGAGCGGGCGAACTTCATGATCGGGTAGTTCGTCTCGGTGCCGTCGTCGTTGAGGATGTTGACCAGGTCGGCCGACACCTCGTTGACCACGCCGGCCTTCGTCGCGGTGACGGCGTCACCGGCGTCGACGGCGGCGTTCTTCTCCATGCCGGTGCCCACGAGGGGACGCTCGGAACGGAGCAGGGGCACGGCCTGGCGCTGCATGTTCGCACCCATGAGGGCGCGGTTGGCGTCGTCGTGCTCCAGGAACGGGATCATCGCGGTTGCGACGGACACCATCTGGCGCGGGGAGACGTCCATGTACTCGACCTCGTCGGGCACGACGAGCACGGGCTCGCCGGAACCACCACGCGTCCGGACGAGGACCATGTCCTCGGTGAACGTGTTGTCGGCGTTGAGGGGCGCGTTCGCCTGGGCGATGAGCCGCTCCACCTCGTCGTCGGCGGTGAGGTAGTCGATCTGGTCGGTGACCAGGCCCTCGATGACCTTGCGGTACGGGGTCTCGATGAAGCCGAACGCGTTGATGCGGCCGTACGAGGCGAGCGAACCGATCAGGCCGATGTTCGGGCCTTCAGGGGTCTCGATGGGGCACATGCGGCCGTAGTGCGACGGGTGGACGTCACGGACCTCCATGCCGGCACGGTCACGGGACAGGCCACCCGGACCCAGCGCGGACAGGCGACGCTTGTGCGTCAGTCCGGCGAGCGGGTTGTTCTGGTCCATGAACTGCGACAGCTGGGAGGTTCCGAAGAACTCCTTGATCGCGGCGACGACGGGGCGGATGTTGATCAGGGTCTGCGGCGTGATCGCCTCGACGTCCTGGGTGGTCATCCGCTCGCGGACGACGCGCTCCATCCGGGACAGGCCCGTGCGGACCTGGTTCTCGATGAGCTCGCCGACGGCGCGGATGCGGCGGTTGCCGAAGTGGTCGATGTCGTCGACCTCGACGCGCAGTTCGACGTCGCCGCCGTCGCGCTTGCCGCCGAGGGTCTTGTCACCGGCGTGCAGGGCGACCAGGAACTTGATCATCGCGACGATGTCGTCGATGTTCAGCACCGAGGCGTCGGAGTCCGTGAGGTCCTTGTCGATGCCGAGCTTGCGGTTGATCTTGTACCGGCCGACCTTCGCGAGGTCGTAGCGCTTCGGGTTGAAGTACAGGTTGTCCAGGAGGGTCTGGGCAGCCTCGACCGTGGGGGGCTCGCCCGGTCGCAGCTTGCGGTAGATGTCGAGGAGGGCGTCCTCGCGGGTCTCCGTCGCGTCCTTCTCCATGGTGGCGCGGATGGAGTCGTACTGGCCGAACTCCTCCAGGATCTGGCCTTCGGTCCAGCCGAGGGCCTTGAGCAGCACCGTGACGGACTGCTTGCGCTTGCGGTCGAGGCGCACGCCGACCTGGTCGCGCTTGTCGATCTCGAGTTCGAACCAGGCGCCACGCGACGGGATGATCTTCGCGCTGAAGATGTCCTTGTCGCTGGTCTTGTCGGCGGTGCGCTCGAAGTAGGCACCGGGCGAACGGACGAGCTGCGACACGACGACACGCTCGGTGCCGTTGATGACGAAGGTGCCCTTGTCCGTCATGAGGGGGAAGTCACCCATGAACACGGTCTGCTGCTTGATCTCGCCCGTGTTGTTGTTCATGAACTCGGCCTTGACGTACAGCGGGGCGGAGTAGGTCGCGTCGCGATCCTTGCACTCGGCCATGGTGTACTTGGGGTCCGCGAACTCGGGCTCGGAGAAGCTCAGGGACATGGTGCCCTGGAAGTCCTCGATCGGGGAGATCTCCTCGAAGATGTCGGCCAGACCGGAGGTCGTGGCTACACCCTGCAGTCCCTTTTCCAGCGCTTCCTCGACGCGTGCCTTCCAGCGCTCGTTGCCGACGAGCCAGTCGAAGCTGTCCGTCTGCAGGGCGAGGAGGTTGGGAACGTCAAGCGGTTCGTGAATCTTTGCGAATGAGAGCCGGGGTGCGGCGCCGTCGGCGTCGACCTGGCTGGTAGCGGTTGCATTATTAGAGGTGCTCGGGGCGACCAAGAGGGATCCTTCCACAGACCGTCAGGCTTGTCAGCGCTTCGCCTCAGCACCGCCACCGCAGGATGCTGCGGGGATCTCAGTGCTCACCGGGTCTGCTCGCACGCCTCCCGACCGCGGGGCCAGGTTAAACGACGAGAGCAGAGCAAAGCCCACCGCTATATGAAGGCTACCGCTTTTGAAAACAACCACGATTAGAGGGAAGACGCAAAGACCTACGTTACGGCATGAGCGGCGCGATGTCCAATAGCTTCTCTCCCCCGTGTGCGTCAAGCCCGCCGCGCCCCGCGCGCGGGAACCGGGCGCTGGAACCGGGCGCTGGAACCGGGCCCGCGTGGCGGCCGGCCCCGATGGGCGGGCGGCGCGTCCACCCCGCCGGTCGCCCGCTACCGACCCGACTGCCGGCCCTGCCGCCTAGCCCGTTGCGGGCTCCGGCAGCGGACCGGTGCTCGTGTCGCCGCGCAACCGCTTCACGACCAGTTCGGCGCTGATCAGGCACATCGGGATGCCGATCCCCGGGACCGTCGAGCTCCCCGCGTAGAACAGGTTCTCGACCTTCGCGCTCCGGTTCGAGCCGCGGAAGAACGCGCTCTGCTTGAGGATGTGCGCGGGCCCGAGGGACGTGCCCCGCCAGGCGTTCAGGTCGTCCGCGAAGTCCTGCGGACCATAGCTGCGCCGTACGACGATGCGCTCGGCCAGGTCGGGGATCCCGGCCCATGTCGAGATCTGCCCGATCACCGTGTCCGCCAGGTCCTCGACGCGCGCGTCTCCCCCGCGGTCGACCCCGCCCCTGCCGATGGTCACGTCGGCCGGGATGGGTACGAGCACGAAGACGTTCTCATGGCCGTCCGGCGCGACGGATCGGTCGGTGGCGCTCGGACGGCAGACGTAGAGCGACGCCGGCGACGGCACGGAGGTCTCCTTGCCGAAGATGCGCCCGAAGTTGTCGCGCCAGTCGGTGGTGAACAGGAGTGTGTGGTGCTCGAGCTGCGGCAGTCCTCCCCGGACGCCCAGGTACAGCAGGAGCGCACTCGGCCCGGGGACCCGCTTCTCCCAGTACTTCTCCGGGTAGGTCTGCAGCGCGGTCGGCAGCAGCGTGGTCTCCGTGTGGTGGAGGTCGGCGCCCGAGACGACGATGTCGGCGTCGACCGACGTCGTGGTGCCGTCCGCACGGTAGGTGACGGCGCGTACGCTCGCCGGCCGGCGGTCGAGCGGGGACCGCCCGGGCGTACGAGGGGACGTGTCGATCGAGACGACGTCGGCGCCCGTGCGGATGTCGACGCCGGCATGCACGGCGACGCGGCGCATGGCCTCGATGAGGGTGGTGAAGCCGCCCATCGGGTAGAGCACGCCGTCGTCGAGGTCGAGGTGGCTCATGAGGTGGTACATGCTGGGCGCCTCGAAGGGCGAGCTGCCGAGGAAGACGGCCGGGTAGCCGAGGATCTGCCGGATGCGGGGGTCGGTGAAGCGCTTCTCCACGAAGGACTGCAGGGGTTGCACGAGGAGCGAGGCGATGCGCGGGAGCCGCCGGAGGACGTCGGGCCGCAGGAACGGCAGGAACGATTCGAAGGTCGAGTACAGGAAGCGCTTCTTGGCGATCTCGTAGGCGTCCTCGGCGGAGTCGAGGTACTGCGAGAGCCGCTCCCCCGCGCCCGCCTCGAGGGACTCGAAGAGCTTGGTGACGGCCTCGCGGTCCGCGGGGACGTCGACGGTGTCGAAACCGTTCTCGAAGACGACGCGGTAGCCGGGGTCGAGCTTCACGAGGTCGAGCTGCTCGGCGGCGCTCGTCCCCATCAGTTTGAAGAAGTGGTCGATCACCTCGGGCATCAGGTACCAGGAGGGGCCCGTGTCGAAGCGGAAGCCGTCCTGCTCCCAGGAGCCTGCACGCCCGCCGACCTCCTCGCGCTTCTCCAGCAGCGTCACGCGGTGGCCCTCCCGCGCAAGCAGGGCCGACGTCGCCAGCCCGCCGATCCCGCCGCCGATGACGACGACGTCCTGTCCGCCCACACGGGGGCGCTCGCTCTGCTGTGCGGTCATACCGTCCTCTCCTGCGCGGTGGCTTCCGGTATCGCGCGACCGGTGAAGGCTTGTGCCAGGATGCGGAGCTTCACCGGGTTGGGGACCCGGATCCGCGCACGGAGGAGTTCCTCGGCAGGCGTGCGTCGGAGCCTCACGGCGAGTTCCGTGAAGAGCCCCTGTGCGAGGGCGACGGCGCGGCGCGGGGTCGCGGGCAGGCCCGGGAGCGCGGCGGCGGAGATCCGCAGGTCCTCGTCGATGTCGTCCAGCAGCCGGATCTTGTCCGCCTCGCTGAAACTCCCGGGCCGGACGCCCGGGAAGTAGCTGCGCCCGAGGGTCGAGAAGTCCTCCGCGAGGTCCCGCAGGAAGTTGATCTTCTGGAAGGCGGCCCCGAGGTGCCGCGCACCGTCCACGAGGACGGCGTCCTCCTCCGGGGTGACGGGCCGTCCCACGAGGAAGGCCCGCAGGCACATCAGCCCGACGACCTCCGCGGACCCGTAGACGTACAGGTCGAAGGACTCCTGGGTGTGTTCGCGCTGCGTGATGTCCGCGCGCATGGAGGCGAAGAACGGCCGGGTGAGGTCCGTGCCGATCCCCGTGGTCCTCGCCGTGACGGCGAAGGCGTGCACCACGAGGTTGGTGCTGTAGCCCGTGGCCATCGCCTGCTCGGTCTCGCGTTCCAGATCGTCGAGCAGCCGCTCCACGCCCGCGGGCGGGACGCCCGCTCCTGCTGCGGCGCCGTCGACGATCTCGTCGGCGACACGGACGAGCGCGTACACCGCCTCGATGGAGGCCCTCGTGGGCCGGTCGAGGGTCCGCGCGGCCATCCCGAACGACGTCGAGTAGCAGCGGATCACCTCGGCGGACGTCCTGAAGGCAGCCGCGTCGTAGCGGGTGAGCGAGTCCTGAACGCCCACTCAGCGCACCCGGTCCACGACGGCCGTCACCACGGGCTCGAGGGCTGTCCGCAGCGCCGGCGGCACCGCGCCGGACTCGAGGTGCGTACGCGCCCGGGACGCGTAGTCCGCCGCCAGGTCCGCGGAGTAGTCCCTGGCGCCGCTGTCGACGAGGATGCGGCGGACGTAGTCGGCATCCGCCGCCGACATGCCGGGACTGCCGACGAGCGAGGAGATGCTGTCCCACTCGGGACGCGCTGCGACGTAGGACATCAGGGCGGTGCGCTTGCCCTCGCGCAGGTCACCCCAGTTGGTCTTGCCGGTGCGCGTCTCGTTGCCGAAGACTCCCAGGAGGTCGTCGGCGATCTGGTACGCGATGCCGGCGTCGCGCCCGAACTCGCCGAGCCGTGCGATGACCTCCTCGTCGGCACCCGCGAGGACGGCGCCTGCCTGCAACGGCCCCTCGAACGAGTAGACGGACGTCTTGAGGCGGGCCATCCGGACGATGTCCTCCAGGGGAGGCATCGCGGGGTCGAGCGACGATTCGATGTCGAGGAACTCCCCCGCTGCCGAGGCGAAGACCGCCTCGTCGAGGATCCGCCCGAGCCGACGGCGTATGGCGGCGGGCGCCTCGACCCGTTCGAGCAGGCGGTAGGCGTTCGACAGGGCGAGGTCGCCCGCGATCACCCCCGCCGAGAGCCCGACATGGCGCGCACCGTCCGGGGACATGCCCGCACGCTCGGCGACGCTGCGGTAATGACCCGAGACGTTGGGGATGCCGCGCCGGACGAAGTCCCTGTCGATCACGTCGTCGTGCACGATCAGGGCCGTGTGCAGCAGCTCGAAGGCCGCCCCGAGCTCGGCGGCATTACCGACGTCCCGGCCGCCGAGCATCTGGTAGGCGGACATGACCATGCGGGGCCGGAATCTCTTGCCACCGGCCGTGCAGCGCTCCAGGGTCTCCCACAGGGCGTGGTAGCCGGGGCCGACCTTCGCCGCCCGGACCTTGGACTCCTCGAAGAATCGTGCGAGGGCGCCCTCGACCTGTTCGAGCCCGGCGGGCTCGACCAGCAGGGTGTCCATATCCATAGGTAAAGTAAACAACGGATAGGGCGCCCCTGACGAAATGGGGCGCAGGCGGCCGGATCGGCTGCCCGGCTGCTGCGGACCCGCGGGCCGATCCCCGGTGAAAAGGGTGCCACGATGGCGAGCGAAGCAGGAACCATGCGGCAGGACGCGGCAGGCACGGGCCGGGCGGGCGCGGAGGCCGAGCTCGTGGTGCTGCTCGCCGAGGACGGCACTCCCGTGGGGACGCACGAGAAATCGACGGTCCACACGCCCGACACCCCCCTGCACCTCGCCTTCTCCACACACGTCTTCGACGACCGGGGGCGCATCCTCGTGACGCGCCGTGCGCTGTCCAAGAAGGCCTGGCCCGGCGTGTGGACGAACTCCTTCTGCGGCCACCCGGCCCCCGGAGAGACCTTCGAGGACGCCGTCGGCCGCCGCGCCGCACAGGAACTCGGCTTCACGATCCGGGACCTCCGGCCCGCGCTCCCGGACTTCCGGTACCGCGCCGTCGATGCCTCGGGCATCGTCGAGAACGAGGTCTGCCCCGTCTACACCGCCGTGGCGGGGAGCGCCGTCGCGCCGCTGCCCGAGGAGGTCATGGACTTCCAGTGGGTGGACGCCTCCCATCTGGTGAGCGCCGTCACCGCGACGCCGTGGGCGTTCAGCCCTTGGCTCACGCTGCAGCTCCCCCTGCTCTACCCGCAGGGCGCCGAGGGACCGGGCCCGCGCTGACCCGCGCTGATCCGGCCGGGGACGCGGCGGCGACCGCCTGCGGCAACGCCTAATCTGGTAGCGGCACCATTTCAACGACGAAAGAGAGTTTCGCCATGGCGACACCCACGCCAACCCCCGAGGACGTCGTCCTCGTCGG
>NZ_PJIR01000129.1 GCF_002929355.1 Arthrobacter sp. B0490
GCTTTCTGGAGAAGAACAGAAGCTGCTGACGGAATACATCCGCCAGCGGGACGATAGTTAACGTATCGATGGCAACCCACAGGGTTGACCTTAGGAGCACAGCATGACCAACAAGATCATTCAGCAGCTCGAAGCCGAGCAGATGAACAAAGAAATCCCGCCGTTCGCACCGGGCGACACCGTTATCGTTCAGGTGAAGGTGAAGGAAGGCGAGCGTCAGCGTCTGCAGGCCTTCGAAGGCGTCGTGATCGGCAAGCGCAACCGCGGTCTGAACAGTGCTTTCACCGTTCGCAAGATCTCCAACGGTGTAGGCGTCGAGCGTACTTTCCAGAGCTACAGCCCGATGGTCGACAGCATCAGCGTCAAGCGTCGCGGTGACGTGCGCAAGGCCAAGCTGTACTACCTCCGCGCGCTGTCCGGCAAGGCCGCCCGCATCAAGGAAAAGCTGGTCTAAGACCGCGGTTCCGCAAAAAAGCAGCCCTCGGGCTGCTTTTTTCGTTTCTAGGGCCCGCTGATTCCGGCGGAGCGAGACTGGTGCCTGCGATTGGGGCGGCGATCGGATGAAGAGATTCCGATTCG
>NZ_PJIR01000130.1 GCF_002929355.1 Arthrobacter sp. B0490
AGGGCAGGTCCGGGCGGTGTAGGTAGCGGTAGCCGGCTAAGCGTAGTAGAGGCAAAGACAGTTCTCGAACCGCCGTTGCTTCTTAGCGTTAGTAAGCCGGGCCCGGAATGCATCGAGCTGCATCGGGTTACCGACGGGAGGCATAGGCGGGGCGGGCGAGGCAGGGCCGGTGCGGGCGGGGTTGCGAGGCGGCTAGAGCTAAGAGCGGGCCTTAATACGCTGCTAGTTGTCCTAAAGCGTGGAATATATCTTAGCCTAGGCCGTAAAGTTATTATAGGCCGGGCATTCGACCTATAGAGCGGCGGCGTTAGTAAGTTCGATAGAGACCTTCGAATAAAGGTAGGCGACGTAAGCGGTGCCGTCGAACGATAAGTCGGCTTAAAGCTAGGTAAACTTCGAATAGAAGTCCGGCTAAGAAATATTCTTTATCGATAGGGCATTAAAGTCGGCCTCCGACTAAGCATAGGTAAAATTAGCACTAAAGATAAGGCTAAGGTCGTCGGTAAGAGCTTTTATAGTAGTATACTACTAATTGGCGAAGGACTTATTATTAAGGACGTCCTAAGGAACGCTAGCGA
>NZ_PJIR01000131.1 GCF_002929355.1 Arthrobacter sp. B0490
ATGATCTCCCACATCTCGACCGTGGACACCAACGAAGCCTTCCAACGCCTCCGTTCCCACGCCCGGGCACACAACACCAGCCTGCGCGACACCGCAGAAGCAGTCCTGAACCGCACCCTCACCCTGTAGGAACTTTCTGCCGATCCATCGAGGGTTGGGAGTCGCAGAGGTCCTTCACCGAGCGGTAGCCCAGGGGCCACCTACGCCCGTGAGCCCGAGCCAGTCATTCGGGGACAGAGCGAAGCGACCCCCTGCACGAGGCAGACCTCGAGTCGGCTTCCGCTCCCCGGCAGATCCTGGTCAGACGTCGGGGAGAGTTGCTGTTCCTGGTCGGTGCCGACACACGACCAGAAGGCATCGTCCTGGCCCCAACGAAGCAGGGATCGTATCCGGCGACTTCCATCTCTCACCACCTACCCCTTCGCCGGCTGCCCTCAACCCTCAAGCGCAGCATCTCCCCCGACGCTGCACCCATGGGCGTAGGACGGCCCAGGCGGCCAGGTGCCAGCCGCAAACCTCCGATCCACGAATTGTCCACCGCACAGTGGGCCGATCATCCGGGCGGGCTTGCGCGAAT
>NZ_PJIR01000132.1 GCF_002929355.1 Arthrobacter sp. B0490
ACTGAGAGCATCTTCAATTATTAACACTTACTGAAGAGAGAGAGAGAGAGTATGGGAGAAGAGTCAGAGGTTTTTGCCACGACGGCGCCGTTAGCTCCGGTGACTAGTGAGCGAAAAGTACGTAGCGACTTGGAGGAAAAACTACCAAAGCCATATTTGGCAAGAGCACTAGTAGCTCCAGATACAGAGCATCCGAATGGAACAGAAGGTCACGACAGCAAAGGCATGAGTGTTATGCAACAGCATGTTGCTTTCTTCGACCAAAACGGCGATGGAATCGTCTATCCTTGGGAGACGTATGCAGGATTCCGTGACCTCGGTTTCAACCCAATCTCTTCTGTTTTTTGGGCCATATTCATAAACTTTGCGTTTAGCTACGTTACACTTCCGAGTTGGTTGCCATCACCACTATTGCCTGTTTATATCGACAACATTCACAAAGCCAAGCATGGGAGTGATTCAAGCACCTATGATACCGAAGGAAGGTACGTCCCGGTTAATCTCGAGAACATCTTTAGCAAATATGCGTTAACGGCTCCAAATAAAATAACATTAAAAGAGCTTTGGAACTTAACCG
>NZ_PJIR01000133.1 GCF_002929355.1 Arthrobacter sp. B0490
GCCGACCGCGGCGAGCCAGCGCACTGCGTTCTCGTCATAGCGACCGAAGTTGCCCTGGGCGAGGTTGAGCAGCGAACCGCTGGAAAAGGCGGTGATGGTCCCCGCCTCCGCGGCGCGCTGGGCGACCACGGCGTTGTAGGCCACCGCACCGACGCCGCCGGGCATGTAGGTGACGCGCATCGGTGCTTCGAGCAGGCCGCTGTCCTTCAGGCCGCTCTGGGCCAGCTTGCAGGTCAGGTCGAAACCGCCGCCGGGCTTGGCCGGGGCGATGCACTCGGGGCGCTTGGGCGCGGCCAGCAGCTGGCTGGAGAGCAGCAGGCAGGACGACAGCAGGGCGATACGGCTGAGTCTGGTTTTCATCGGGTAGTCCTCGCGTTCTTGTTCTGTTTACCAGATCGGCAGGCTGTAGCTGACGATGAAGCGGTTCTCGTCCAGATCGCTCTGGAAGTTGCTTCGCGTGGTGGCGTTGCGCAGCTTGAGGCCAAGATTCTTCAGCGGGCCGCTCTGGATGACGTAAGCGATGTCGGTGTTGCGCTCCCAGGTCTTGCCTTCGCTGGCGCCGGCGCCGCGGTCGAC
>NZ_PJIR01000134.1 GCF_002929355.1 Arthrobacter sp. B0490
GGAGACCGCTCGGCAGGTCGCCGACACCGATGCCAACATCCTCATCCTCGGCGAATCCGGCACCGGCAAGGGCGAACTGGCGCGTGCCATCCACACCTGGAGCCGGCGCTCGAAGAAGGCCTTCGTCACCATCAACTGCCCGTCGCTGTCCGCCGACCTGATGGAAAGCGAGCTGTTCGGACACAACCGCGGTGCCTTCACCGGAGCCACCGAAAGCACCCTCGGTCGGGTCAACCAGGCCGACGGCGGCACGCTGTTCCTCGACGAGATCGGCGACCTGCCGCTGCCGCTGCAGGCCAAGCTCTTGCGTGTGCTGCAGGAACAGGAGGTCGAGCCGCTCGGCTCCAACCAGGTCAAGGCGCTCAACGTGCGGGTGATTGCCGCGACGCATATCGACCTGGAAGCCAAGGTCGCCGCCGGCCAGTTCCGCGACGATCTCTACTATCGCCTCAACGTACTCGCCCTGCGCGTGCCGCCGTTGCGCGAGCGCGCCAGCGACATCCCCGCCGTGGTCGAGCACCTGCTCGACGACATCGCCAACCGCTCCGGCCAGCCGCCCATGGAGCTGAGTCCCG
>NZ_PJIR01000136.1 GCF_002929355.1 Arthrobacter sp. B0490
CACTGGCCGAGGCCGATTGGGACACCGCGCCCGAACTGCCCAGCAGTTTCAGAGAGGCGGTTCGTGCGGCGTTCAACGGCGCGATCATCTACGCAGGCAAATACACCCCCGAGCGCGCCGCTGCGGCAGTTGAGGCAGGTTGGGCGGATTTGATCGCTTTCGGCCGTCCATTCATTGCCAACCCCGACTTGCCGGCGCGTATCGCTAACGGTTGGCCGATGAACCCGCTGGATGCCAGCAGCATGTATGGCGGCACCGAAAAGGGTTACATCGACTACCCGGTGTACGCGCACTGAGTCGGCGTGCGTGCACGGCCGTGGCGTGCACGCAGCCAGCACCGACAAAGTATCGTAAGATCGCGAAAACCCATTACCTGCCGCGGATATGAGCATAGACATCAGTGAAGCGCTGAAGGCCCTGGATAACCCCACACGCCTGGCCATTCTTACCCTGCTGAAGGACCCGAAGACCAACTTCCCCGAGCAGGAAGCCGATCCCGAACAGCTGGGTGTCTGCGTCAGCATCATCCAAGAGCGTGTGGGGTTGTCGCAGTCCACCGTTTCGAATTACCTG
>NZ_PJIR01000020.1 GCF_002929355.1 Arthrobacter sp. B0490
GTGCGACGGCGTCCCCCTGCACCTCGGCCACCACGCGACGGCCGACGGGCGCTGGCGCATCTACGTCTTCGCCGACCAAGCCAACGACAGTCTTGACTCACACGTTCAAGCTCTCGCTGATTGGGTCGAGAGCGCAGCAGACTCGCCGTATTCAGCCGTCTCCGACGGCGTGAACCCTGACGACTGGTTTGATCTGAAATTGATCTACCAGCAAGCCCACTCACAAGTGGACATCGGGCGGGTGCCGACCGTTTTTAAACCAACTGTCGGTCCCTTCAAACTCACCGATTACGAACGGGTGTATGCCGCCGATCCTGCAGCAGACATCTTCGACCAGCGCGGCATCAGCCGAGTCGGCGCCGTGGTCATCGTTCGTCCAGATCAATACGTGGCGCAGATCCTGCCGCTAGCAGCAACAGACGAGATTGCAGCGTTCTTCACACCAATCCTCGCCACAGCCAACAGCCCCTCCCTGACCACCTAACGGTTAGCAGCTGAAATGGGTATAGGAGCCTCCGCTCATGCGGAGGCTCCTATACCCATACCCATACCCGTGCTGGTGCTGGTGCTGGTGCTAGTGGGAAATCATTAGTGAAGTCAGAGCATCTGCTCGATGATGCGTTCGGCGCGCTTGGCCAGCTCGGCGCCGACAGCCGCAGGATCCTGGTCGGAGCGAACATAGACCACAGCAAGAGCTGCGGGTTTGTCCTCTGGCAGGGCAAGAGGAACAGCGACAGACGAAACGCCCGCGATCACTTCATCATGGCTTTCGGCGTACCCGAGACCACGCGCTTTTGCGGCCTGCAACCGGTAAGGCACCATAGGGCAAGCGTCCGTCCACCCTGCCTCATCGAAAGCTGACTGAATCGCGATACCAGGGGCGCCCGAGTCCACCGGATGCCTGGAACCCGGACGCTGCACAACGGCACCCCGGGAATGATGAGGTTCAACGGTTGTCAGAGTGACGCACTCATGACGGTCCCAGATCACGACGAAAGCAGTCATGTCCAGTTGATTGGCCAACGCAGTCAATTCCGGCAGGGCAGCAGCCTGCAGGTCACGTGAGACGCTCCGCGCAAGGACAGCTAGCCCAGCGCCCAGCTTGAATCGACCACTGCCATCACGAGACAGCAAGGAGTGATCTTCTAGAGTACGCAAAATCCTATACGCGACGGAGCGATGCACAGCTAGAGCGGCAGCAATTTCAGCGATCGTCAGGGGACCGTCTGCGGCGGCCAAAATTTCCAACGTCTGAATACCCCGCGACAACGTCTGCGACGGCGACGGCGCCCCAGCCGACCGGTCGTCCCGCTCAAGTGAATTGGCTGTCATCAAGTCAGCTTAGGCTGCACGTCGCCCTGGATGGGCTGCCGTTCGGCGATGATGCCGTAGCGATCCTGCAACCCAACGTCCTGAGATCCAGATCCAGGTCCACCTTGAGCGGCTGAATCATCACCAGGAGCGAGGTAGCTGCGCGGAACCACAGCGACCTCACCCCTGATGATGAGCTACCGGGCATCAATCTGGCCGAGCACGCAGGGTTCCTGAGGAAGCCCCTAAACGACGGATACCGTCACTGCACGCTTCGTCACGGTGACAACCTCACTGGGAACCTCGCCCCGCAGGACTGCACCGAAGTTTCCCCACACGGTTGCGATCCGACGTTCGACATTTCCCCGGCCAACACCGGCCGTGTGCGGAATGCACTCCACCTGCTCCATGTTCAGCAGTGCGCGGGTCAGGTCCGACGGCTCGCACACAGCTGACTATGGGAGCTTGAGTGGAGACCACTCCCGCAGCCTGAGAACGTAGCGACCAGCGCCGAGGAGATGTGGGACTTGGGGCCGCAGAGAACAACTCGCAGAGTTGCTCAACGAACGAGTTGGTACCACGGACATCGGACGGGAGGGAGTCGCCGCCGTGCTGGCGGCCGACCTCAGCAACGAAACACCACCGTCAGCTACAGTGAAGGCCGGCAAGCGTCCCTCTCGTCGTCAGGATTCAGCTTACCCAGGACGCATGCAGGAAAAGGACTTCGGACTGGGCTAAGACCTGCGGCAACAGATGATGCCCTTTACTCTGTTGGAAGAGTTGCCAATCCCTACATTCACAGGAATGGAGAACACGAAAGGTTTCCTACTTCGACCATCGCGAGCTGCCCGTCGATGCTTTGGCGAAACATACGGGGCGCCGTGAGAATCTAGCCAGTGACAGTTTCCTCGGACGAAGTTGAAGTGGTCTGGTGAACAGTCCACCTGATTACCCCTGCGTGCGCCAATAATTTATCTTATGTCAACTTATGTTGACGAAGTTGGTCCTCTCCCACTGCATCACCAGAGTGCTGCTTAGGAGCAGGGCGCTTGGGACACCGCGCCTGACCTCCTTCGCCCACTGCAGCACTGAGGCGCAAATCGGTGTGTGGACCAGTTGTGTAGACAGTGTCTGCGCAAACGGACGATCAGTGAAGGTTGAGTTCTGTGTACTGATTTCGAGGACTTACCGGGCTGGCCTAGAGCTGGGTATGAAGCTGAAGGACCACGTAAGGCTCTAGTAAACACCCTTACTTACAGAGTTACAGACTCACTGACTAACGGATACCGGGTGAGTCCCCTCTGTGGCCACACGGCACAGATGATCCTTCTCCCGCGATGCCCTTGAAGCACCGGTAGCTGCCTCGTGTGAGCTACCGGCTTGGGAGGGGTTTAGTTGGACTTCCTCCTACTCCTCGCTTTCCGATGCGATCTGGTCGAACGCGGCGGTCAGTTCGTCGGCTGCCGGTAGGGCGCGTAGTTCTGCGGCGGGCAGACTGTCATAGGTATAGGTGGAAACCGCCATGGGTGATTCCGAGCGGCCGAGGGCGTAGCGGACGGTGTGATCGTTTTTGCTGCCGCAGATCAGGATCCCGACGGTGTCGTTGTGTGTCTCACGGCGGAGCTTGTCGTCGACCAGGGCGACATAGAAGTTCAGCTTGCCGGCGTACTCGGGCTGGAACTTGCCGGTCTTGAGTTCGATCACGAAGTAGCGCAGCTGCTCGACATGGAAGACCAGGAGGTCGATGTAAAAGTCGTCTCCCTCGACCTCGAGGTGGACCTGTCGGCCCACGAACGCGAACCCAGGGCCGAGCTCCCGGAGGGTATCGACGATACGGTCCATGAGCGCCTGCTCGAGGTCACGCTCGGCAACCTCACCGGAGAGTCCGAGGAACTCGAAGGCATACGGATCGTTGGCGGTTTGCTGCGCCAGTTCGGATTCCGCTGCCGGCAGGCTGCGGGTGAAGTTCAACGGCGCCGTCCCGGTGCGCTCGATCGACTTGTTCATGATCATGTTCGCCCGGACATTCCTGGACCACCCGTACTCCACGGCTGCTGAGGCGTACCAGTCACGCGATACCTGGTCATCGAGCTTGTCGAGGAGCGTCACGACGTGGCCCCACGGCAATTGTCCAACAGCCTGTTGGACACTTGCGTCCTCCTCCCAGGCCGCGGCGAAGGCCCGCATGTACTGCAGATTGCTGCGCGACAGACCTGTCATGTGCGGGAACTCGGCCCGCAGGTCATCTGCCAGTCGCTTCATGACCCCGGTCCCCCACCCCTGGCGTTCGCGCTGAACCAATATTTCGTGGCCCAGCTGCCAGTACAGCTCGATCAGCTGCGTGTTGACCGTCCTCTGCGCTTTGACGCGGGCACCACGAACCAGGTCCTTCAGCGCTTGAAGGGTCAGCCGTACCCATCAGGCAAAGCGACATCAGAGGTTGTCATGCCCCCATCTTTTCAGGATCATCACCAGCGGCCCGCCACCCGGCATGCCACCGTCCGCCACGGATGACCAATACTGCAGCGGTGCTACGCATCAATTATTCGACCCTTGAGTGCCGTGCCGGGTCGCGCCGCACCACCAAACCGTTCGTGTCTACGAATAGTGGGGACTAGCCACCAGCGCAACGGGCAGGGCCCACCCGTGGACACCTGTACCCTGTTGCGACGAACCTCCAACGATTGGACTGAGACACACCATGGCAACCGACTACGACGAGCCACGCGTTCGCCCGGAAGACCAGCCAGCGAACGAGTCTCTCGAGGCCATTCAGGCCCAGCGCAGCAGCACCACACAAACCTCGGTCATCGACGTCGAGGACGGGGACACAGCTGAGGGTCTTGACCTGCCCGGAGCGATTCTCGAGGAAGAACTCCTGGTGCAGGTTGTTCCCATGCAGGAAGACGAGTTCACCTGCATGTCGTGCTTCCTGGTGCATCACCGGACACAGCTCGCACGCGAAAAGAACGGCGATAAGTACTGCGCCGAGTGTGAAGGATGACCGCCGACCGGCTAGATCCCCGCTGATGGACGCCCGGAACCACCCGACCGTTCGTCGCAGAACGCGCTTCTTCGGCGGCAAATGGGACTATCTTGCTCTCATCCTGGCTACCCTCGGTATCGGCCTCCTCACAATGGCACAAGCCGCTTGTCGATCCTCGGCGATTGCTTGCTTTGCCGGCGCTGGGCTCACTATAGGGGTGAGTGAATAGATAGCCAGAGACACCCGACACGAGTACCGATCCGAGGAGGAACCACCTGATCCTGCAATCACTCAATCAGGACGACGCCGTGACCCCAGGTGATTCGTGCAGGAACGTGAGCACCGTCGTGTCGCTCCCACTCCACGCGTTAGCAGAGGCGCGCATGTATTACAGACACTTCCGCGAGGAACTTCTCATCAGTGAGACCTGCACGCGCGGGCCCGCGGCCAAGCGAGCCAGCACCGTACTCCCCTGACTACGGACGAATCGCCTTCACCGTCCCAGGCATGACCGGCTTCATCCGCCGCTAACACGACGACTAATTCAACTGCCAGCACACCAATACAGAGCTCGAGCGCTGACCGTGCTGTCCAGATCATGTCTATGCCGCTCCACAGAACCTGCGCTACGAGCTGTGAAGCAATGGACACGCCCACTTCGCCGTGGAGTCGAAACCGCCAAACTTGGATAGATTCGGCCGAAAGAGTCGCATCAATTCGTCGGGAAGCTCGCCCTTAGTGAAGTGCTTTAAACAGGTGAGGACCTTACGCTGAGAGGCGAGGATTCTCGACTTACAGAGTCTGGTAGTTCGAAAGGTGCAATATGTCTGTGCCGATTTGGCGCCACTCTATTACCAAATCACTACCGACTTGGTAGTACTTTGCCGCTGGGCCGAGCCTCGAGCGGAAGTGACCGCCGGCTTGTCAGGACCGTTAGACCGGTTCGACAGCACCCTGTCGAACCGGTCTCGAAGCCGTCTCAGGCTGTCTAGGACTTCAGGACGACGCGTTCGGTCTTTGCTCCACCAAACACTTCGGGGCCACGTACGACGACTTCGGCCCCCCCATCGAGGAAGATCAGTTGCCCGGTTACGTGTGCATTCTCCGCGCCGGTAAGCCAGGCCAGCAACCGGGCGACATCGATGGGATCAGCCGGACCATTGAGTCGAATCGGAACGCCGCTCAGAAGACTCGCGCGTCCCTCCGGGGTGGCGAGATACGGCGCGGTCATGGGTGTAACGATCACGCCGGGCGCGACACCGTTAAGGGGGATGCCCGCGTCCGCCCACTCGGGAGAAATCGATTGTTCCCGCATCCACTCCGCTATCGCACGCTTCGTCGACGCGTAAATCAGGTGGCCCTTGCCCGCAGCCGCAAGCGCATCGGCAAGCTCTGCCGAACGAGCCTCGTCGCCGAGACGCATCGCCGAGACGAGCTCCGGATCATTTTCCTGCAGCGTCGAGAACGACGCGATCAGAGCCGCGCGTGGCGCCTCGGATGCGGCGAGGAGCGGTCGAAGCAACTCCAAAACCTCAACCGCGCCGAAGTAGTTCACGCGGACCGTGAGCGCAGATTCCACGGCCACGCCGGCGATGGCGAGGACGGCATCAATGCTGCCCCCGGCCGCCTCTTCGACGAGACCCGGAAGCGACTTGCGCGCCTCAACCGAAGACAGGTCGGCGTCGATGTCGCTCCCCCGCAAGTCGACGCCGATGACGCGGTGGCCCCGTTCTTCCAGTAGTTCCTTTGTCGCCAGTCCAATTCCGGACGCAGCGCCAGTGATCACATATGTGCGAGTCACTTTGACCTCACTTTCTCATCAGTTTCGACGTCGCTCTATCGAGAGACGTCGGCGGCATCCGCGGGGAGGACAGTGTCGAGCTCGGGCGAGAGGAAGACCATTTGATCCCGGAACGACTCGCTAGCGGTACGGAACGGACGCAAGGGCGCGTCTTCCGTCAACTGGTCTTGCAGGGCCCCCCAGCTCTCCGGTTCGGGCGATGCTGCCCGTACACGCGGTGCGCCCGCGATTTCGATACGTCCGGCCGACGTTCCCGCCACTTCCCATGTTCCGCCGAACATCGTCGTATCCTGGTGCGCAAGCCAAGTGACAAACGCGGAGACCGCTCGGGCCGGAACGGTGTTGCGCATCGCGTCACGAATGACGGGATTAGGGAAGGCATCCTCAGTCATCGGCGTCCAGGCTACTGGCATCAGGGTGGTCACCTGCACGCCGACCTCGCGAGCCTCTGCCGCAAGGGTGATCCCGAGCCCCCAGATCGCTGCTTTTGCTGCGTTGTAGGCGGAGTCCGTCGGCACACCCATCACTCCGTTCGAGGAGATATTGATGATGCGGCCGGACCCGGAAGCGATGAGGTGAGGCATCGCGGCGCGAGAAACACCTACGACGCCCTTGACAGCCACGTCGAAGACGCGCCACCAAGTGCCTTCATCCATCTCCCAAAACCGGCCGAACGCGTTGATCCCGGCGTTGTTCACTACGATGTCCAGACGTCCAAACGCCTCAACGGCGGCATCCACGATCGCCGCCGAGTCCGTCACGATGTTGTTGTGGTCGGCTACAGCCGCTCCCCCGGCCGCGATGATTTCCGCAACCGTCTCGCCGACGCGTTCGATGTTGATGTCATTTGCGACGACACGGGCGCCCCGCGACGCGAGCATCTTCGCGTGCTCGCGTCCCATCCCCTGTCCGGCGCCGGTGACGATGGCTACACGGCCGCGGAAGTCCAAGAGTTCGGACATCAGTACTCCTCTCCAGCGTGCACGGTGCTCTCGTAGTCCCGGCGAGACGACTGCGGGAGGAAAAGCTCTTCCGTCTCGCGGACGTAGCCAGTCGACGGGCGGCCGAACTTCGCTCCCCAACCGGGGAAGTCCGGTTCGGTGTTCATTTTGTCGATGTACTCCGCAACAACCGTCGCCTCACCCGAGGCTTTCATGGTCATGAGCATCCGCCAGACTTCGTTGACGCCCGGCAGCATGAACGGCACCGGATGGATAGCCTGGCCAGCAGCCGTCATCTCGATAACTGTTTTGCGACCGATCATGGGCGCGCCGATGGCGTAGGCGGGCCCCGGGGTTTCTTTCAGGGCGAGTTCTGCCTGATCCCAGGTGTGAAAACCCTCGTAGAAGATGACATCGGCACCGGTCTCGGCCTTGTAGAGCAAGCCGCGACGGATCGCCTCGTCCACGCCGCCACCCGCCGCCCCGTAGCCATCGGTACGAGCGATGATCATGAAGTCAGCGTCAAGCTTGTCGCGCGCGGCAATGGCGGCGTTGAGCCGGCCGATCGCTTCAGCGTCCGGGACCAGTTCGACCCCCGCCACCCCGCCTGACTTCTTCGGCTCTCGCTGGTCTTCGATGTGGATGCCTCCCACGCCGGCGTCGATGAATTCAGAAACGGTGCGCTGAACGTTGATAGGGGCACCGTATCCGGTGTCCGCATCGCAGTAGAGCGGGATGTCGACTGATCGAGCTGTGCGCCGCGCGTAGTCAACGACTTCCGTAAGCGTCAACCAACCTGTGTCGGATACCCCGTTCCACCAGGCCGACATGCCGCCGGAGAGCTGGAAGGCCTCGTAGCCGGCGTGTTCCGCCATTTGAGCGTGCAGAGGCAGCGCCCCGAACGGCAGGATGTATGTCTCCGGGCTTTCGAAAATCGCGCGCAGCGCGCGTCCGGGCGACGTCAGCGCCATCAGTTTGCTCCTGTTTTGTTGTATCCGACGGTGACCACGATGTACACGCAGATCTCGTCGTACGGGTTCTTCCAGGCATGCGGTACTCCGGCCATAACGAGCAGATCCCCGGGAACGAGGGTGCGCGTCTTCCCGCCGGGGAGCTGAACATCTACTTTGCCCGAGATCACGACCTCGTAATCGATCGTCTCGCTGGCGTGCATGCCGTCTTCTTCGTCGCCGGTGACGGTCATGCTGTCACCGATTTCCTCGGCGGGTGCGGTTCCCGAGGAGTGCGCGGGGAAGCTACTGATGCCGAACGTCGACCCATTCGGTCCGGCGAGTGCTAGCTGGCGCGGCGGCCCTCCGAAGTTGGTTGCACTGTGTCCGTCCTCTACGGCCCAGTAGAAAGCGCCAGCCGACACGCCGGGGAAGTCGAATTCGACTGCCGGTCCTACTTCTAGGAAGTCAGGTTCACCGTTTTGGTTGGGCCCGGCTACGACAAGCCGGAAGTCTTTGGGATCAGGAAATGTCATGTGTATCGCTCCTCCGCCGACAGTCAGGCACGCAGTCCGGCTTCGCTCATGAGCGGGAAGATCTGCTCGTGCAGGCGATCCAGTCCTTCGTCGTAGTCGACGAGGCCCGTACAAATACCGGTGATGCCCGACGCGTGAAGCTTGAGCAGACCGTCGACGATCATTTCGGGCGTACCTACGAGCGGAAGCAAACCGCCGCGGAACCAGGTCTTGATCGTCTCGTCCTGCTTGGGGTCGTCCGACGGCTTGAAGGAGCTCCAGTCGAAGCTCTTGCCACCGCCGGCCTGCACGATGTGCTTGTACCGCTCAGCGCTCTCGTAGTCGCCGTTCTCCTCGATGTACTCGAGGTATTCCTTGGCTTCCTTCTCGGTATCCTTGCAGATGATGTGAGCCGCGGACCACAGGCCCAGATCCTCCCGCCCCGCGGCGTCCGCGTTTGCGCGCAACTTCGGGGTGACCTGGGCGCTCTGCTCCAGGCTCGCGACCGCGGCGAAAAGGATGTTGGCGTGTTTGAACGCGAACGCCTGACCCGCGGGGCTCGCGCCGGCGCTCATCACCATGGGCCCTGGGCTCTGGACTGGCTTGGGGAAGGACTGAGCACCCGTGAGCTGGAAGAAGTCTCCGTCAAAGTCGAACTCGATGTCGTCGCTCCCCCACAGCCGCTCGACGATCGTCATCCACTCGTCCGCGAGTTGGTAGCGGGTGTCGTGCTCGGGAACTTCCACGCCGAACATGGCGTACTCCGGGCGGAAGTACCCCGCGGTTGCATTCAGGCCCATGCGACCGCCGCTAATGTGGTCCACCGTCGCCATCATCTTTGCGGCCATGATCGGGTGGATGAATGGGATGAGGCAGGTCGCGAAGATCTGGATGTTTTGAGTGACGGCCGCGAGGCCTGCGGCCCAGGTGAAGGTTTCGAATTGACGACCCCAAGGGCGGTCGGGGCCTGATAGACCCATCCATCGTGCGATCGGCACGAAACCGTCGACGCCATATTTGTCGGCCTTGACAGCAAGCTGTTCCACCTCGCTCCAGTTCCCGAGCTTCAGTGTATTTTCCGCAAAGTTCAACCCGCCCTGACCTGTGGTCACGTTCGCACCGAAGACAGCCACTTTGAAGGGGTTTGCTCCACCCAGCATTGGTGAGTCATCTCGCTGCACCGTGTAATCGGCGACGAAGTCCCGATCCGGGGTGTTGCGCGTGGGCTCCACGAATTCAGTCATTTTCTGTCTCCTCATTGAGATGCCGAACGCGAACTTGCCCGGCTTCGGGTCATCGTCGGCACGACACTGTCGACACCGGCATGCTCCACGTTAGGCGCGAAGCTACTCCACCGATGCAAGCTTCCCCGCCAAAAAGGTGGGAAACCCCGCCAAAAAACAGTTCGGAGCTATAGTTGACGACATCCGCTTGCCGAGCGACGACTCATCGCCTTGGCTAGTTGCCGGTTGTTGCGTCGCAGTGGCTGGAAGTCCTCAACGAAGAGTGCGCTTGCTATGAAACTCAGTTCCTACCAGTACCTCAGTGTCCCCAACTTCAGCATCAATAACCTTCGAGAGGTGCTGGATGAAGCCGGTTTAGACTGGCAGTCCGCCCTCGAGCGCGCGGACATCGCGGTTGACGCGGTTCTACGCCATGGAGGCACGATTCCAGCCCGGAAGGAGCTTGCCTTCCAGCTTGAATTTGTCGCACTTACGCCAGATCGCCCGGACCTTTGGATCCGCGCCGCTCAGGCGTATACCACCAGCACCACCGGTGCACGCGGGATGGCCCTTTCCACCGCTCCAACCATTGCTGCATGGGTGGAGGTGGCAAGCTCCGTCGATTACGCCCCTGCCCTGTTCAGGATGACGCCCCTCATGACCCGTGCGGGCAGCATTACAGGGGTCGAGTACACCTACTCTGAGGCACCCGCACAGCTGATTCCGTTTAGCGCCTACCGCGAGCTTTTCGTTACATCTCGCTCACTGTCGTGGTTATGGGGAGGCGCATTTCCGTTCTCATTGATTGAATTTCCACTGGCCGAGATTGAACCCGAAGCGACTGTATACGCCTCGGGTGACATTGAGTGCGGGTCGGATTCCTTGAAGATGTGGTGGGATCCGGCCATCTCGAATACAAAGCTGCCCTTTGGGAACGCATTCCAGCATGCGGCTTGGGTGCGCGCTGAGAATCAGATATTGGCTTCTTTCCGGGCGTCCGGCGACTGGCCTACGACCGTCGCTCGTACAATTAAGATGTCTCCGACGCTCAATAAGAAGCTTGCGAACGTGGCAGCCACCCTACGCGTCTCGCCGCGGACTTTGCAACGGCGTCTGGAAATGGCTGGGCGCGACTTTGCCCAAGTGCGGGACGAGGTGCTCCAGGAATTGGCGTGTGACCTACTTTCCGACACCGACCACTCGGTCGCGCAGATCTCTCGGTCGCTTGGGTACACCGACCCGACTAGTTTCACGATCGCGTTCAAACGATGGATGGGTACTCCGCCTTCCGCGTTTCGCGATGCCACCCGATACCAGGGCGCAGCGCACCACCATGTCGTCCACGCGCGCTGAAAGCATCGGCCGATACGGGATGCCGGAAAAGACGCCGACCTAGCCACTTATCACGACGACTGTCGAACTCGCGCTCACCTTCGATTCCTTCGGGGCATCCACCTGAATACGATGCAGCAAGACCTCGAACGCCGCGTCCAAGGATGGCCGGGGTGTACCGACAGGAGGAACGAACATGCGAATTGGGATTCTCGGTGCAGGGTCGATAGGTAAGACGCTCGCCATCAAGCTGGCCGGCGCCGGCCACGAAGTACGGATCGCGAACTCTCGAGGGCCGGAGTCGATTGGCGCCGATGTGCTCTCCACTGGCGCAAGGGCAGTTGACGCGTCAGAGGTGGTGTCTGACATTGACGTGCTGATCATTTCCATCCCGCTCAACGCCATCCCCGGTGTGGCGGATCTGATTCGGAGCGCGCCCTCAGACGCGGTCATCATCGACACGTCCAATTACTACCCGCTGAGAGACCAGAAGGTCGACGCGTTGGAGGCTGGGCAGGTCGAAAGTGTGTGGGTCAGTGAACAGCTACAGCGTCCGATTGCGAAAGCGTGGAACGCCATCACCTCCCAATCCTTCGAGTCTGAGGGTAGACAAGCTGGCGCGCCCGACCGCATCGCCATCCCTGTTGCGGCCGACAGGGACATCGATCGCACCGTCGCCATGGACCTGGTGGACCAAACGGGATTCGACGCCTTCTTTTCTGGGAGTTTGGCCGACTCCTGGCGCCAGCAACCAGGCACCCCGGCGTACTGCACGGATCGCACGTCCAAGGAGCTATCGGCCGCGCTGGATGCGGCCAATTCTTCGGTGTCGGGTGACCGGCGTGATTTCGTCAATAGAGCTCTCCTTGAGCGGTTGGATAACGACCTTCCCATCACACGCGAGTACATTGTCAACCTTAACCGTAAAATCTACATCTAAGGCGTGTAGTAACGTCCGTGACCCACGCTTATAGCGGTCACTTTATTGGCATTTTCGTGCCTCATGGTACATCGATACGTATCTGAAGATCAGATACTAACCTGACCTAGCTTTCACCGTAGCTGGCATTGTTGCCATGCACAGAACCTGATTCCGGCAATTGGCGGACGCACAAACAATTGACGTCATATGAACCATGTTCACAGGTCACGTCAATGCACTCAGCTGCCCTGGCGCAATTCATAACGCTAGAAGCTCATAGAAATCGCCCATACCGCGCAATAACGCGGTGACCCATCGCCGAAGCTCGGCGATATGCGAAAGGAAGCATCATGGCACGACTAGAAGGTAAGGTCGCCCTCATCACCGGCGCAGCGGCGGGAATGGGAGCTGAGCACGCTCGGCTTTTCATTGAGGAAGGCGCGAAGGTCATCCTGACTGATGTCGACGCAGCAGCTGGCGAGGCGTTAGCAGCTGAACTGGGTGAGAGCGCGCTTTTCCTTACCCACGATGTTTCGGACGCCGAGTCTTGGGCTGCCGTGGTGGAAGAGGGAACCAGGACGTTCGGCCCGATCACGGTCCTCGTCAACAACGCCGGTCTCTCCGGACCCTATGCTCAGACAGCGGAACTCGATGACGCCACCTTCAATCGACTGGTATCGGTAAACCAGTACGGCGTGTTCTACGGGATGCGCGCTGTTCTTCCGGGCATGGTCGAAGCGGGGGGCGGCTCCATCGTGAATATTTCCTCGGCGGCGGGCATGGCGCACCTTCCCGGCACCACGAACATCGCCTACACAGGATCAAAATTTGCTGTCCGAGGCATGACGAAGACCACCGCGATTGAGTACGGCTCCCGCGGTGTGCGCGTCAACTCCGTGCATCCCGGAGCGATCCTCACCCCGATGGCCAGGGCAATCAACGACCCGGCCGAGCTTGATCGCACCGCGAAGTCGATCCCGATCGGCAGATTCGCCGAACCACGCGAGGTCTCCTTTCCCGTGCTCTTCCTCGCATCTGACGAGTCCAGTTACGTCACCGGTAGCGAGCTCATCGTGGACGGAGGGCGTCTCGCTGGGTGACAACCTTCGCCCTGCCGCGACCGGCGCGGTATTGGAGCGGACACGCTCTCGTACCGCGCCTGCGTTTCTTCCGCCCGCGGCTAGTAACGATCACGATCCCTCGCACTGTCGGCGGTGATTGTGTTATGCCTCGACGCCGATCTCCGCGAGTTGTCCGTCTTCCAAGCATGGGAAGTTCGGGGTGGCATGGCGAGCACACGCGACACGACGTACGGACGCCGAGCAGTTGACCCGAGGTCAGCCGTGAGCTTTACAGAGTGGCCGTCCCGCACGGACGCCGAGCTCTCGAACAACAACTTCGCGATTCCGTCTTCGTCTGCTACCGCAAATTTGATGACGACGCACGCCGGCTCGGACGCCTACAAGCGACGCTTGCTCACGACGGAGCCGACCAGGTTCATAATCAGCCCAACCTCGCCCGGAACGAGCAGCTGAACACAAGTGAAGGGTTTCCTCGGCCCGGGCTCCGCGTTGTGGCGCGCCCGAACCGCCGGCAGACCGTGCGACCTCGGTCAGTGGGTACAGGCCTCCTTCTGACGCTCCACTGTTATTGCTTAGCGACGCAGGCCCGGAGCCCACGGACGAGTCTCCGGAGGCGGCTATGACGCGAGGCTCCGTCACTCATTGGCCCACTACGAAGGCGGTCATCTCGATTGCCGGCCTTGACCGTCCGCCCCGCAGCACGTCCAAACTGTCATATTGCGAATCAGTAGGCTCGAGGGACTCGAGACTCGATAATGCATCGAATGATCGCGTGGGGAACCATCCGCGAGTACACCGTGCGCCCAGGTGATTATGAGTAGCCGGTCGCCGTCGAGTCCGGTGGTTTGCGGGACTCGGCGTGGCCAGCTCGTCACCGACACGCGCGCGACGATACCGAACCGGCCACCGCTGACCAACGCTGGAACCTCGACATGAGCCGCAAGTACGGCAAGCAATTCCGGGGAGGGTACGCGATACAGCCGGGCAATTAGTTGGCCTGATCCGCTGTCGCAGTGATCCATGCGGCGAATGTTCGTAGCCGTTGCGCGGCCTCGTCGTCGTGCACGTTGAGCGCCTCAGCGCCACCGTTCGTCATATGCGGCTGCAGTCAACAGCCCCGCCACCCACTCGGCCGCCGCCTTCTCTCCCGTAAACATCTGTCGCGAGTTCGCTGCCGTGGCGGGCGTGCACTCTCGCGTGTCTCTCAGCAGGGCCCGAAACTGACATCCGTTGACTCCTCGAGTGCCACCATCGAGCTAGAGAAGCTCACCCTTCCTATGACACGCTCGTGGGCTGACAATTTCGAAGAAAGCAAGATCCAGCCGCCTGCGGCAATCAGACTCGACCGAGGGTCAATCCGTCACCTCCTTTCACTAGCTCTCGTCATGCGAGTGCTAAGGTTTTCATGTGACTGACAACGACAAAGCATTGGTGGCCGCGCCGAGTGATTTGGTTCAATCAGTGGTGCGTGCGCTTGGACTCATCGATATCATCGCCGAGTCTGACGAGCCCATGCGGGCGAAAAGCATCGCTGAGCGAGCGGGGCTTCATTTAGCCACGACGTCGCACCTACTGTCGACCCTTGTACATGTCGGGTACCTCAGCCGGCGCGGCCGCGAGTACACGATTTCGAGCCGAAAGATCCTCGGTCTCAACGCCAAGATTGAGGATGCCTGGCGACCTAGTAGGCGTGCGACCAACCTGCTTGCGCGGGTAGTGGAACGCACTGGCGAGACCGCGTACCTCTCCGCATGGCACGAAGGGAACGTAACGATTGTCTCGGTTGAGGACGGAACTCATGCCGTCCGAGTCGCTGACCTGCGTGTAGGGATTTCCGGCGACATCCACGCCCGCGCCTCTGGGAAGGCGCTTCTCGCGTTCGGCCATGAAGACGAAGTCAGCCGGCTCGGGGACGAGCAGGGAAACCTTCCACGACGCACTGATCACACACTCGGGAAGCTGTCGGCACTCGAAGAGAACTTGTCTGAAGTGCGAGAGCGCGGGTATGCCATCGACATGCAAGAGTACGTCGAGGGAGTCTGCGGCCTGGCTATCCCGCTCTTTGACGGACTGCGACGCCCGCGCGCTGCACTTTCCATCACTGCGCCGGTTGAGCGCTTCACCGACCCGCGTCACTTCGATCTGTACGTCGACGCTATTCTCGAAGCGAAGCGGGCCGACGCACAGTCAGCATGATGGATGGCTTTTGGTTCAGGCGTACCCGTAGCGGCGAGCCTTGCGGGCCCATTCCGCAGCGTCGATGGCTTCCATGATGGGCACGTAGGCACCGCCTCGCTCACCCTCCAGCAACTCGCCCCTCGCGACCAGGTCGAGTTGCTCCCGGAAACCGGCTACAGCTCCGTTCACTGTGTTGATCACGAGGAGGATCTTCACCCCCGCCTCCTCGAGCTGTGAACGTTGCTCGAATGTTGGGTTGCGGACAGTAACCATCATGTATTGCCCTGGCACCTTCGCACTCAGGGTCGGAAGGTCCAGTAGTGGATAGCCAACCGGATACAACATGTCAGCACCCGCGGCAGAATACGCTGTCAGCCGCTCCGCAAGATCGTCGAACCCTCCGACGCTCATCGCGTCCGACCGGGCGACGATCACGGTGTCGGGCGATGTCTTAGCTTCGACGCACGCACGGATGATGTTGCTCATCTCCTCGATGCTGCGCAACTGCAACTTGGGTTTCCACCGTTCGCCCGTCGTCTTCGGCGTCCAGAAATGCTTCGTCGCCGGAATCATGTCTTCAACGAGGAGCGCCGCCACCCCCGCCTGCTCGGCCAGCTGGACTCCCCGATATGCCTGCAGCGGCGATCCTCCAGCGTCGTCGAAGTCGAGGATGAGGGGGATGTTAGTGGCGGCTGTCACGCGCCTGCCCGCCTCGATTAGTTCGCTCTGAGTGATGAACCCGTTGTCGGGGATGCCGTAATGAAAATTGGAGTAGGTTCCGCCCGCGAGCACGACTGTGTCAAAGCCAGCCTGCTCCACCAATCTGGCGGAAAGTGCGTCATACGCCCCAGGCGCGAGGATTAGTTTGGAGTCGGCGAGCAATTCGCGAAGCCGTGCGGCAGGTTTCACAGGTGCATCCCTCTTCTTCGGGTGATGATGTGGCCGGCCGGATCGGTTGACCATGGTGGTCGGCGCGGCATAGCCTGTATCTTAACACGAGAGCCACTTTCGTAATAGGTAAGTATGCTGATGCCCAGAACGTCGATGACGACGAGAGGAACACATGTCGCTGAAGGATGCGCAGCAGGTCGATGCGGAAGCCAGCGTTCTCACCACCGAGTCGGGTGGCGTGCGGATCATCACGATCTCCCGTCCCCTCAAGCGCAACGCGATTGACCGGCCGACGGCGCTGGCCCTCGCGAGTGCCTTCGATGATTTTGACGCGGACGATGCACACAGCGTGGCGATCCTCACTGGGGCTGGTGGGTACTTTTCGGCAGGGGCTGACCTCGTTTCCGTGTCACGCGGCGAGCTGCCTGTGCTCGAGGGACGCGGATTTGCGGGGATCACCCGCCGCCCGCCGCGTAAGCCGGTCATTGCCGCAGTGGAAGGATTCGCGTTTGCAGGCGGATTCGAACTCGCCCTTGCGTGCGATCTGATCGTTGCGAGTTCGGCGGCGACTTTCGCTTTACCCGAAGCGAGGCGTGGACTCATCGCCGCCGGTGGTGGCCTGCTACGCCTGCCCGACCGTATTCCGTACCATGTCGCCATGGAAATCGCGCTTCTCGGTGAACCGGTGTCATCGCCGCGGTTGGCTGAACTGGGCCTTGTTAACCGCTTGAGCGAGCCTGGAGAAGCGTTGAAGGTTGCGCTTGAGCTTGCTGAGAAAATTGCTCTCAGTGGCCCGATCGCTACGCGTACGGCAAAGCAGATCATATGCGCCTCGAGGTACGCCGAGACCGAGCAGCAGTTCGCCGACCAGGAAGTCCTCGTCGCACCACTGCGCGGTGCCCCTGAGGCTCAGGAAGGTGCGCGCGCCTTTATCGAGCGTCGTGAGCCCAGCTGGGTGACTGGGCGCTCGGTCGCCGCGTCCGGCAGCGACCCTGAGTCCTCGCCCTCCCGTTGAAGTATCCCCTTTAATCACCGACCTCAGTGGCAGGCGCCATCATCAGAAAGGTTAGGTATGCAACCCGTTTCCTATCAGAAGCTGCACTTCGGGCCATCGCGCACGGAGTTCCATGTCGGAGTCGATGTCGACAGGATGCGGCGTGAACGCGCCGAGAGAATGCGGTCGGTACTTCGCGAGAAGGGCATCTCGGCCATCCTCGTTACCGGCGCCGACAATGTGCGTTATCTGACTGGTTTCTGGTGGGGCGAGTTCTCGCTGCAGGTCGGCTATGCGCTGTTCTTCGCCGAGGGTGAGACCATCCTTTTCGCGCCCGCTGGTTCCTTGCAGCAGATGCCTGACCAGGCCCCGTGGATCACCCAGTGGCGTCCGGCCATCGCTTGGCTGGGGGGTGTCGCCCCAGCCTCTGCTATTGCTGAGCTGTCCGCCGACTTCGCCGAGCAGATTCGCGAAGAACTTGCTGCTCGATCGCTTACCGGGGAGCGCCTGGCCGTCAGCGAGATCGACCAGGCGGGCATGAATGCGCTTGCTGACGCCGGAATCGAGACAGTCCCTGGACTGCCCCTATTGCTGGAGAGTTCAACGATCAAGACTGTCGACGAGATCTCGTGCATCGCGATGGCGGCGAGCCTGAGCACCGTCGGGTTCGAATTCACTCGTGCCTCCTTGCGACCCGGTTCCAGGCAGGCCCCGATCGCCATTCAGGCCAGACGCGCGATGGAGGACGCCGGGGCTGAGAACGGATCCGCTCGATTGCTGTCTGGACCCCTGTCTTATCAGCGCGGCATCAGTGGTGGTGACCGCATCGTCGAGCACGGCGACTTGGCTTACCTCCTGACCTGCGGTACCTCCTATATGGGCTACACAGCATGTCTCTACCGCCAGTACGTGGTGGGCCGGCAACCGTCGGCGAAGGAGAAGTCGATGTACACGAAGCTCACGGACCGCCTGGATCTTGCTATTTCACTCATGCGCCCCGGTGCCAGCACTGCGGATGTGGCTGGGGTCTTGCAGTCCGCAGAGGATATGGGCTATTCCTCGGAGATCGAATGCTTCAGCATCGAGTTGGGGCATGGCATCGGCCTGGTGAACGTCGGATCCCGTGCCATCCATTACAACCCCCCGACCATCACACGGTCGTGGTCTCTGACGCACCCGGAGGAGATCAAGGAGGGGATGGTAATTGCCATCGAGGGTATCGAGGGCGAGCATCGCCAGGGCGGGGTCCGCCTAGAGAACCTCGTCATTATTACAGCGGACGGCGCACGGCTGCTCGATCACTATCCGCGTGATGAGGTCATTCAGACGGCTGGTTGAACACGGTAATGCCAGACTGCCCACCGCACCGGGGCGGGCGATGAGAGATAGGCGACAAATGACACTGGTCGATGAGGTCCAGCCGCGCGATGCCAATGAGAGGACGGTTCTGGGGTACTTCCGCCACATGAAGCGGAAGCAGTGGGACGAGTTTGGCGAACTGTGGAACGACGATGCCGTACAGCAAGCGTTCTTTCGTCCGGACGGCCTCGACAACTTCATCCCCGAGCGATTCGTCGGTCGCGAACCTATTCTCGCGCACTACCGTAAGGCGATCGCGAACAGGCGGGAGCACGAGTTCTGGATCGATGTCCTGCATCGGACGGAGGACCCCGACATCTTCGTCGTTGAGTGTCGTGGACGCAGCGTCGTGGGCGAGAACGACCGTGTGTATGAAAACCGGTATGTATTCATCTTCGAGCTCCGTGACGGTCGCATCGCTTACCTCAAGGAATACGCTGACCCACTACCAGTGATGCGTGCCTTTAGCGGAGCCTTCGACTGATGGATTCCGGCGAGCCGGCAGAGGTACGCGGGCGCATCCTGCCACTCACGGATGCTCAGATGGTGGAGTTGTGGGACAAACAAGCGCTTCACGATAACCTCATGACCTACGTCAGGGGAGCTGACCGGCACGATATCGAGGCGATCAGGTCCACGTATTGGCCAGACTCATGGGACGACCACGGTGGTTTCGTCGGCACCGGACCTGGTTGGGCGGACGCGGCGCTTAGCTGGCATGATGCCGTTCACAGCTGCAATCACCATGTGAGCAACGTCCTCTCCGAGATTGACGGCAATCGTGCGAAGCGCGAATCGATGTTTCTCTGCGTCGTACCGTTTAAGGAGCCTGATGTGACGATGTACCAGGCCGGACGGTATCGGGACCTGTGTGAGAAGCGCGACGGAGTATGGAAGATCGTGCACCGGACCTGCATCTGGGACTGGGTCGATGTGCGCCCGACCAACACGACAGGATGGGACCTGGTGAACGTCCCTCGCATTTCTCACTGGGGCGATTGGTTTCCGCAGGATCCCATCTACAAGGAGTGGGACGCGCCGGCCGCCACGGAGTTCCATCGGGGCCCGTCTCCGTCCCACGCCACTCCCAGCACCTGACTCGTCGGCGCGCGCGGTAGTCGGCTCATGCCCGCGAGGGCTATTGGACTGGTCCGTGATCAGCAGAACGACCCAGTGACGCTATATGAGACGCGTTCCGCGCAAGCAGCATTTGAGGATTGGCTGCGAACGGACGACCAGGTTCTCGGCACCAGCTCGCGAAGGATCTGCGGCCGGCTCTGACCTCGCGGCGCCGGAATTTTTCCTCTTATCAGCGACGACCATTCGCGAACGGAGCCCGGTGACAGCCCCCGGGATCAGCGGTGGATCAAGCCAGGGATAGCCGGATTGATCCGCCGCTGATCCCCGCCGCCCGAGACCGCCCAGCATGCTCACCAGGCGCGCACGATCTAGATAATTACTGGGCGGCCAGGTTACATCGCTCGTCCGAGTGCATTCACGATGCTCGGCAGGATGGTCACGACTCCGCCCCTCGCCGGCTTCGCAAAAGGGTCGATACCGAAATTAGAGCCTCTCAGTTGGCTGCAGCGTCGAGGTCGCGTCAGCGCCCAATACACTCGGGTAGCTCGCGGGTGATACCCCTCCAGAGCGACGCGTGATCGACGACGCGGAGGCAAGCAAACGCTCTTTGGCTGCATTGATGTACTCGAGGGTCGGCTGTTCGGGCAGGTTCACCAGCATGATGCCGGCCTGCGCGTGCTGGGCGGAGTCGAAGATTGGAGCAAACATGAACTTGACGTTCGCTGCGGCAGTGTCGTCGACCAGTGGGTTGAGATTGTCTACGCCATCGATTTTGGCGCTAATCTCTACGATCTCTCGCTCCAAGCGGGGCGTTTGGCCGTGCATAGCCATCGCATCGAGCGCGGCAGCTGCTTCGCTGGTGTGATTATCGGCCCAACCGACCATCCAGCCTTCGCGCCTGATGCTCTCTAGTTGAGCGAGCAGCCCGTCGCGCCTCTCCCCGTCAACCGGTACTGGGGACGATTTCAGCCAGGAGTCAACCGCTTCAGGGGACTCCCAGGCGTTGAAAAGCTGCCCGAAGAGCGGCGGAACCATGGGCATGGATACTCCTACCAAACTGGTAGGAGCACGATCTTCGCCACCCGCCGAGGCCACGACGATCTGCCGATCTCCCTCGACCGCGATAAGGCGGCATACTGCCCCGACCGCATTCGCGAGCTCCTCCATCTCTTCGCGCGCACTGTCTGCCAGGCGGATCTGTTCGGCGAGACCTTCCCGCGCACCGATGACCATCGATTTGGAGGCGAAGGCGCCGTACCCTCCTTGGAAGAAGACCAGGGGAAATGTCGGATTCGTGACCGCCATATCGGTCACGCGCCCGATAAAGATGAAGTGATCTCCGGCCTCAAAGATCGTCTCGGGAACACAGTCGATCCACGCCACGGCCCCGTCGATGACGGGAGCACCCGACGGTGAGGGATGCCAGGCGATGCCTTTGAAGCGGTCGCCTTGTCTGGCGCTCATTTGTCGACACACGCTCTCCTGAGCTGCCGACAGGATATTAATGCAGAACGAATGGGCATCACGGATCAAGGGGAAGGTCGAAGAACCACGGTCTGGGAGGAATCCGATCAGGGGCGGGTTCAGGGAGACAGAGGTGAAGGTTCCGACGACCATTCCGATCGGGTTACCTGCGTCATTGATTGCCGTGACGGCGGCAACGCTTGTCGGAGAGTGACCAAGGATGTCGCGAAACTGGCGCGGATCGATTTCTGTGCCCTGCATGGCGGACTCCTTCATGAGGTGAATTTGGTTGTCTTGTTGTCATGGCCGGTCGTGTAACGCTCCGACCGGGTCTAGCTCAGTCCCCGGCCAGGCGCTTGTCTGGCGGATTTTCGGTTGCAAGACGGCCTCCCCGCAGGTGACCGGTGCGGCCACTGACGGAGTCACTTGCTGCGCAGCATCAATGGCGTGTAGGTCGGAGATCGTTCGCGGCGCCGCGATGCTCCAGAGGATGACGAACAGGGCGATGGCAACTGCAGACGCGATGTAAATGACGGTGAACGCCGTTTCAGGTATGAAGCCGTCCGGGCCGGGCGCCAAAAGATTCACGACGATCGCCACGGGGACCGCAGATCCCGCGAACTGCACGATGTACTGCAGTCCGATGGTGACTGCCATGTTGTCCTGACGTCCCGCTGCAGCGATCAAGGTGTATCCCGTCGTCAGGACGCACATGATCGTGAGCGCGTAGACGAAGACCCACAATGTGAGCTGCCACACTTCGTCGCGAGCGAAAGTGAAGCCCAGAAAGGCCCCGATACCGCCGATGCCGCTGACGAGCAAGAAGATACGAGGACCGAGGTGGGTAATGCCCCAGCCCGTCCAGAAGTAGCCGACCACAGACCCCGGAATGATCGCCAAGAGAACATACGTCGACTCGAGCGTGGTGAGGCCCAGCCCGAAACCCGAGCCTGTTGGCGTCTGCAGCAGAGCGGGGAGGGCAATGAATATCCCCTGGCCTACGATGGCCGGCAATAGGATGCCTGAGTACCCGACGAGGGCCTGACGAACATCCATGTTGCGAAACGACACAACCGGTTCGCTGGTGCGGCGCTGCTGGATGATCCATGCGACCAGCACGACGGCACCGACCAAGACCGAGCCGACGACCAACGGGGACGTCCAGCCCAGCGACGGCCCCTCGCTCACGGCCAGAAGGAGGGCTGTCACCCAGACACCCAGGCCAAGTGATCCGAACCAGTCGAAGCGAATGTCGGCGCCGTTGTCCACTGGGCTCTCGGGAACGATGAGGGCCAACACGAGAAGGATGCCAAAGAGCGCGAACGTCACCCAGAAGACTGTCTGCCACGGCAGGCCGAGCTGGACGATGAAGCCGCCTACGACCATTGCTGCCGGGGAGCAGACCGCCATAACAAGCGACACCGCCAAGGCGACGCGTCGAATCAATTGAGAGCTCGCCTGCGGACGCAGCAACCCCCAACTGAGAGGGATGGTGACCGCCATTCCCATGAGCAGGCGGCCGACAACCAGTGTTACGAATCCGCTCGAGGTTGCGGCCAAAGCGGCCCCGATCATCGCGAGGATCGTTAGAGCGATCAGTACACGCCGGTGACCAAAAACATCGCCCATTCGTGCGCTGAGGCTGACTGACACGACGATGCCGATCATCAATGCATTGAACACCCACCCCACCTGCGCTGATGTGAGCTGCGATTCTTCTGCGATCACGCCCACGAGTGGAGAGAGCGACCCGTACTGGATGTCCAGAATTATCCCGCTCAAGAGCAGGAGCGACACGACGACCGGCACGCGGCCTCCGCGGGTCAGGGTGAGGGGTGCGTGCGTCATCGGTGACTGCCTTCCAAAATTCGGTAGTGCACACCGCGCGAACGGACCGTGGCTGCGTGCCCCCGTAACGATAGGCCTCTGGAGCGAGTATCGAGCCACAAAAGAACGCCAAAATCTACGTAAATCATGTCAACTCGCTTCGACGCTCGGTGCGGGGGCAGTCGCATGACACCTGCGCGTCAGCGCGCCGTCCTTCGCACAACGCTGCTCAACGCCACCGCAGCGATGAGAACGCCGCCGTTGAACACGTCGGCCCAGGTGTAGGCCACGCCGCCGACGACGAGCCCCGAAGCCACGTAGGTCAAGCACAGGGCGCCGATCACCGCGCCCCAGATGTGGAAGCGGCCGCGCGAAATGAGGACGGTGGAGAGAAATGCCGCAGAGTACGCGGGCAGGAGAAAGCCATCCGCGGCCCCTTGGATCGCTGCCTGCTGAGTCGCCGCTAGCATGATGCCTGCCACGCCCGCGAGTAGACCCGTGATCGTGAAGGCGGAAAGGGTATACCTCGATGAATTGACACCTGCGTAGCCCGCTGCCCGCGGGTTCGACCCCACGGCGTACAGATTGCGTCCGAAGGTGGTGTAGGTCATGACGATCCACAGAAGGGTGGCAAGCACCAGAAAGATCACGACGTTGACGCTGACGAAGTTCACGATGCCGGATCCGAACACTGCGAGCAGTGCAATGGCTGCGATGACCAGCAGGATGGCGGCGCGTATCGGCTTGGATACCGTTGAGGGAATGGCACGCCCGTTGATGGTGTGCAACAACGCCGCGATTAGCATGACGGCTACAACGATGACTACCGGTGTTGGTGCTGTGTTTTGGAAGTCACCGAGGAATGCGTGAAACCATTCCGGCAGGGGATGGTCGGTTGGCGAAGGGTTGAGGCCCTGCCCGCCTTCGGAGTACACCCGCGCCAGCCCGAGCAGCACACCGCCGACGCCGAGCGTGGTGATGAAGGCATTGATACGGAACTTCGTGACGAGGATGCCGTTTGAGAATCCGACGAAGCTGGCGAACGCCAGGGTGATGAGGATGCTCGCCCACATCGGTATGTCGTTGCGGTAGTTCAGACCGATAACGAGGTATGCCGAGAGCGAGGCGTTGTAGGCCACGCTCAGATCGAACTGCCCGACGGCGAGTATCACCACGACACCGAGCGTGATGATGGTGGCTGGTATGGCCTGACTGAATTCCAGCATCCGTTGGTTCGGGTTGTAGAACGATTCCCCCAGCCAGAGGTAAAACACCACGAAAATCAGCAGGAAGAGTACGGGACTCCCAAACAGGCTGATCAGTTCAGTGGGCGTTGCGCCGGCTACTTGAAAGCTCCGGCGTTTGCTCGGAGGCTTGCTCGCCGATCCGGAGCTCCCGCTGGAAGCATGGTTCGCCTCGATAGCATTGTTAGTCATTGGTCTCTTCGTTCTCTCGGGCGTGCTCAGCCGAGCGCGGACCGGGCATTGCAGAAATCTGCAACATCCTCCGGCTCGATCCATGTCTCTACGTGACCGTTGTCGTCGATGACGACAATCCGGTCGGCGAGGGCCTCCAGGTCTTCCATGTCGGAGGACACCACCATGACAGCGCATGCGTTGTCAGCAAGCTTTCTGACGAAGGCGTAGATCTCGCGGCGGGTGGCGACATCGACACCTCGGGTTGGTTCACACAACACCACACAGCCGGGGTCGTCAGCGATCACCCGACCAAGCAGTGCCTTCTGCTGGTTTCCTCCGGACAGGGTCGTGATCACCGCATCGGTGTCACGGGGGATCACGTTAAGATCGTGCGCAGCTGCCGCGATGGAAGCGCGCATTTTCGACAGATTGATCAACCCCCATCGGCGCCAGCGGTTGGAGTTCCCGACCGACATGTTGAACTCGACCGTCAGGTCGGGGAACGTTCCATCCGCGTCGCGGTGTGCCGGCAGGCACGTCACCTTGGTATGTCGGCGGGTAGTAACCCTGCCCTGCCGAGCGTGGAGGGCGCCCGCGACGAGATACCCCACATCGTGAAAGCCCGACACCGAGGATCCGGACACACCCGTTATCTCGCCTTCTCTCAGCGTCAGACTCAGTGGACCGATCTTGTTAACGCGCGCTTCTTCCAGCTCGACGACGATGTCGCCCGGCGCGCGACCCGAAGTGTCGCGTCGTCCTACCTCGACCTGATTGCGGCCGCTCGAGATGACATCCACCAGGTAGTCTCGCGTGACTCCGTCATCGGCGCGATCCATGGCGATCTTGCCATCGACGACCACGACGTAACGGTCCACGTTGCCCAAGACGTCCTCGAATCTGTGGGTAACCATCATTACGGTGGCGCCGCTTCTGGCAGCGGTCCGCAGGTGCTCCACAAGCCAGGATGCTTCCGCCCTCGGGAGGCTGGCTGTGACCTCATCAACAATGATCAGGCCAGCACCCTGTGACCACAGCTTCGCGGTCGCGATCAGCGCTCGTTCACCGAGCGACAAATCGCGCACCAACGTGATCGGATTGACCTCGGAAAGTCCGACGAACTCGAGCAGCTCGCGCGCGCGGCGATCCTCCTCGCTAAAAGAGATGAGCCCTCTCGATGGGACGTTTCCGATGAAGAGGTTCTCGGCGACGCTCATGTCGTCGAAAAGACCGAGATCTTGATGAATAACACCTGCCGCTACGCCTTCGCCAAACTGGATAGATCCGCCGTCCGGAGTGAGAACACCGGCGAGCAATTTGATGAGTGTGGACTTTCCGGCACCGTTGGGTCCCAGCAAAGCGATGAACTCACCGGGGCCGGTAGTGAGGTCGACTGAGTCGAGTGCGGTGTGCGCCCCATAACGCTTGGTAAGCCCACGGCACTCGACCGTGGGCGCGCCACCAGTGGACGGAAACTGTCCGCTGGCGGCGCGATTGACCGGCTCAGTCATCAGCCGTTCATTTCCCATACCTTGGAGAACTTTTCCTCAAGACCATCCGGCACCCAACGACCGTCGTCGTTGACGAATCGGTCGGCGTTCTCGCCCGTGATCGGCGCGATCGGCAGGTCGTTATACGCGACCACGGGTTGAGAGTTGAAGACCCGGGCGAGAGTGTCGACATCGGCGTAGGAAACGAAGTTCTGCGAGACCATCGTGTCGCCGTAGAGCAGAGGGTAGAACTCCCCCTCCTTGATCTGAGTCGAGCTAGGCGCGTCACCGTAAGTGTTGAAGATCTTGAAATCGTCGCGCCCGGACTGCTCTGCCAGTCGAACGAGGGGCGTCGCGGCAGCAGTGAACGGAGTAATGACTGCATCGAGCGATCCTGCCGGGTACTCCCGCAGCAAGTTGGCGTACGACGCGGCGACTGGCTTAGCCAGATCAGCCAGGGTGTAGGTGACCTCGACGACGTTACAGTCAGGGCACCCCTCCTTGAGCAACGGGATCTGGATGTCGTTGGCCGCACCGACGATCGCGTTACCGGCGTCGGTTACCACTGCGATCGTGGCGTCGGGCTTGTCCAACGCCGCCAGCACGAGCTCGGTCTGCTTCTCAACGGACGTCTCGACAGTTGCGCCAATCACATACACGCCTTCCGAGGACTCCTCCGGCGCGCAGATGTTGCAGACGACTGGAATGCCGGCAGCGCGCGCGGAATCAATTGCGCCGGAGACCTGAGACGGGAAGATGAAGTCAAGGACAATCCCATCCACGCCCTTCAGCACGGCCTGCTCGATCAGCGTCGCCTGGGCACTGGGCGTGAATTTTCCATCCAGGGGGCCCTCGACCGTCCACCCCGACGACTGCAGGATGCCTAAGCGCTCCTGTGCGACCTCGGACGCTCCGCCTGCAGCGAATCCGCCGAGGATATAGGAGATCGTGCGATCTCCGTCGACCGTGGTGGGCTCTTCCGGGTAAGGGAATTCGAATTCCTGGCTCAACACCTCTTCCAGTGCCGCACTGCTACCCGGCGCACCGGAGGAGCTTTCCCCGCCACCGCTGGATCCGCCGCCACCCGCCCCGCAGGCGCCCAGTGCGAACATGGCGACAACGAACGTTGCCCCCAGCGCGAGACGCCGTGTACGGGACCCCGAGGCTCCCTGCCTTATCGATCGACTCATCTTCTATACACTCCTTTGTGTTTCGAATCTGTACTGCATGCACGGGATCGGCCTGATGGCGAACCGGTTACTGTCTAGCTTTTCGGGCGCTTCGTCCTATGCGGTCTGCCGCCGGGAGCACCCTCACCCAAAGCTCAGGAAGCTTGACTACTACGGTGTGGTCCATCGGGTGCCGGCTGACGAAAGCTACCGACTGGTGATCACAGTAATCACATGACGCGTGTTTTACAACGGTTCTGCAGCAACCGTTACTTTTCCTCCCATGCCCTTGACGCCCCATCTCTGCGTCCTGTTGTGTAGCATGACGAAAGTTACTGGCGCGAGACGAGCATCACACTAGGAACGATGAGGTTTCTCATGACGAGCTTGCTGCGCCAGCCTCGCCAAGTGCGGGTGCAGGTGCGGCGGGACGCGGCGCGTCCTCCTTAGGTGAGCACCGAACCACACCCTGCCTGTGCAGTCCTGGTCTGAAGTATCCGTTTACGTATTAAAGGAGATGATTATGCCCGCGACGCAGTTCGAGGATTACAAGGATAAGTACGAGCACATCAAGCTCGAGCGGGATGCGGAGGGCATCCTGCTGGTCACCCTCCACACTGATGGCAGTGACGTGCAGTTCGGTCTTCCCGTGCACGACAACTTGGCCGCGGTGTGGAGCGACATCGGACGTGACCCCGGGAACCGGGTCGTCATCCTCACCGGCGCGGGCGACACCTTCATCGACAAGCTGTTGCCCGAGGGAGACACGATCACCCCCGAGGTGTGGATGCACCTGCACTCCGAAGCCAAGCGCCTCGTGCTGGACCACCTCGATGTCGAGGTCCCTATGATCGCCGCGGTGAACGGTCCCGCCCGCATCCATAACGAGCAGGCGCTTCTGTGCGACATCATCATCGCGTCGGAAGATGCCGTGTTCGCCGACAACTCCCACTTTCCCGCCGGCGTCGTGCCTGGTGATGGCATGCAGATCATCTGGCCCCTTGTCGCCGGATTCAACCGCGGTCGCTACCATCTCCTCGTCGACGAAGACCTCGATGCCCACACCGCACTCCAATGGGGCGTCGTTAACGAAGTGGTCCCGAAGGACCAGGTCGTGCCCCGCGCCTACGAACTCGCCCGCCGCATCGCGAAAAAGCCCACCCTCACCCTCCGCGCCACCCGTAACCTCATGGTCAGCGAACTCAAAAAGGTCATGGTTCAAAACGTCAGCCACGGAATGATGACCGAGGGACTCGTCGCCATCGGCACTGGCTGGAAACCCATTCCCCTGCCGGGCACCGACAACGATTCCACCACCGCCTGACACACCCGCACCACCGGGACAACGAGTCGCTCCCATGTGCTTGAACAGGGGCGGCGTAACGGGAGACACCATGAACGACCTTGTCCGTCCATTTCAACTGTCGATTCCGCAGAGCGATCTCGACGATCTACACTCGCGGCTTGAGCGCGTCCGCTGGCCCGATGCGCAGACGGTGGCCGACCACAGTCAGGGGCCACAGCTGGAAAAGATCCGTGCGTTGGTGGATCACTGGCGGGATAGCTACGACTGGCGTGTCTGTGAAACGCTGCTCAACGATTTCGGGCAGTACAAAACCGAAATCGACGGGCTGGACATACATTTCCTGCATATCCGCTCTCCCGAGCCGGACGCCCTGCCGTTGCTCATGACCCACGGGTGGCCGGGCTCGGTTCTGGAGTTCCGCGACGTGATCGGGCCCCTGACCGATCCGGTTGCGCACGGCGGTAAAGCGTCGGACGCTTTCCATCTCGTCATTCCATCACTGCCCGGTCACGGCTTCTCCAGCAAGCCAACGACCACGGGGTGGGGAATCGAGCGCACGGCGAACGCGTGGGTCATCCTGATGGAGCGCCTCGGTTATACCCGGTGGGCCGCTCAGGGCGGCGACCGCGGCGCCCAGGTCGCGCTGGCCCTCGGTTACCTGCAGCCCGAACCTCTCGTCGGCATCCACCTCAATCTCGCGCTGTTCGTCCCGACGGACGAGGAAATCGCCGCCGCCACGGCCGAGGAAAAAGCGATGCTGGCAGATTCGCAGTACTACATGGACCACATCTCGGGTTACAACAAGGTGCATTCCACGCGGCCGCAGTCGGTAGCTTATAGTCTCGCGGACTCCCCCGTGGGCCTGGCTGCATGGATGTACGCGATGTATCAGGACGTCTCGGACAGCGACGGCCATCCCGACCAGGTCTTCTCGCTGGACTCGATGATTGATGGCGTCATGTTGTACTGGCTGCCCAATGCGGGCCCGAGTTCGGCCCGCCTCTACTGGGACGTTGAACGAGAGTCGCCGTGGATTGCGACAGCAGAGAAGCCTGTGCCGACTCCGACGGGTCTCAGTATGTTCCCCGGTGAAAAGGGGCGCATGTCGCGTCGCTGGGCCGAGTCCCGCTTTTCCCGGCTGGTCCACTTTGAGAAGTCGGACAAGGGCGGGCACTTCGCCTCGTGGGAGCGGCCCGAGGAATTCGTCGGGGAGGTGAGAACTACCTTCCGCGGGTTGCGAAGGTAGGACACCCCATGGATTCTCTCGCCGCAATGCCCGGAACAGGGCCGTCGACCTCACCGCTGCCGGCGATCCAGCCCGTCCGCGCGGCCAAGTCCGTCAAGGACCTGCCCGCGGATCGCGATAAACACGAGGACCACGAGGAACAGTAGGAACAGTAGGTGCGGGAGGCATCCGGCTGAGCGTCCGCTACCGTTGGCACCCTCCCGCTATTGCCTCGTACCCAAAGTGGGCAACTCCACGGCGGAGAGGTGGGCTCCATCAAACACCTGCGTGCCACGAACGACGGCCTCAGCCCCCCCATCGACGAAGATGAGCTGGCCGGTGACGTATGTGTTCTCCTCGCCGGTGAGCCAGGCCAGCAACCGCGCAACCGCGACCGGTTCCGCCGGCCCCCCGCCAAGGCGAATCGGGATGGCGCCGTACAGGCTCGCACGCCCTTCGGGGGTGGCGAGGTAGGGGGCCGTCATCGCCGTAACGATGATGCCGGGGGCAACGGCGTTGAGAGGGATTCCCGCTGCCGCCCAGTCGTCCGAGATCGATGCCTCGCGCATCCATTCCGCGATCGAGCGCTTAGTCGACGAGTAGATCAAGTGTTTCGCGTCAGACTTTGCCAACCGATCCGCAATCTTTATCGCGAGCGGCTCGTCGCCCGCACGCAGGGCGGCGAGAAGCTCAGGATCGTTGCCTTGCAAAGTCGCGAACGACGCCACGACCGCTGCCCGCGGGGTCGCTGAGGCAGACAGCAGCGGTCGAAGCGATTCCAGCGTCGCGATGGCGCCGAAATGGTTCACCCGGACGGTCAGCCCCGAGAACGATGCGACCCCGGCAACCGCAAGAACAGCGTCGATGCCTCGACCCCCAGAAGCCTGCGCTACGAGGTCGGGAAGCGCAGCACGCCCCTCTTCGGTCGACAGGTCGGCATCAATCTCGCTGCCGCGTAGATCGACGCCGATGACCCGCTCGCCACGCTCTTCCAGCAGGTGCTTTGTCGCCAGTCCGATTCCGGAGGCCGCCCCGGTCACCACGTACGTCCTACTCATTGAAACTCCCCTGACTTATCGATTCGGCGTCCGGCGGTGCAGTATCCAGACTTTCTACACGAGCAGGCGTATCACGACACAGCCGTGCACGGCGGGCTCATTCAGATCCCCGGCGACTATGCCAGCGGGGTCCTCCTAGCGGGCTACCCCGCGTGTTGCCGCCGGACAGTTCCGCCGAGGGATGAGCAGTTGTCACTTCTGACCTGGAAGCCTGATCGGCCGCTCTGACGCCGTTCCCCTCGACAGTCGCCCACGTCCGCGATGAGTTCGCCGGCGCCGACCTCGGGCAGCCGTTGTGAGCGGTCCATATGGCTGCGGTCTTCGGCTGGAGCGATTCTCTCAGGCCAGCCGATGAACCGGGAGCTAGTCGCGCGGCACGCCGCCTGCGACCACCGGCAGGACGAGACGCGAAGGCCGATTTCGGTCGTGAAACACGCGCTGGTGCGCGACGCGGATCGTCGTCGCATCGGTCTCCGGTTCTCCTGTGTTGAGGTTGCGATCCCACCTCGGGAAGTTGCTGGAGGTGATATGGGCCCGAAGCCGGTGACCAGCCCGGATGACGATCGAGGTGGACCAGAGGTCGATCTCGACCTCATCGGCGCGACCGGCCTCGGTGTGGACGCGCGTGATACCGTCAACGAGGTTGCGGGAGATCCCATGCTCGTCGACCTCGCACAGGCGGGCGACCCAGTCCGTCGATACGCCATCGGTCGAGACATGAATCACCGCACGAACTCGTCCGGTGATCTCGAGGTCGGCCTCCAACGCTTCGGTGGTGAAGACGAGGACATCGTCCCGGGCTTCCGCGTCGCGCTGATCGTACGGACCGCCCGGGAACTCGCTCGAGAAGGACAAGCCGCCGCCACGGGTGATCACCGGATGGGCGGGGTCGTAGATGTAATCGGACGCAGACTGATCGGCCGTCGGAGCGCTCCACGACAGCGCTCCCTGTTCGGCGAGATACAGCTCCGTGTCACGGGCGCGCTCGAGAGGCCAGGTGGGCTCGGCGCGCCACTCGTTGATGCCCATGACAAAGATCAGCACGCCCGATTCGTGAGCCTCCGTCGCGGGTTCGCCCTTCAACCAATGGTCGTACCACTCGCGTTGTATCTGGGTGTAGGAGCGCCCGCCCGGCGCCTGTGCGAGCAGACCGAAGTTTATGTCGCCCACTTGCCCCCCGGGCCAGGCAAACATGATCGTGGTGTGAGCCCATGGCCCGATGATGAGGCGAGCGGGGCGGCCCGCCGCCTGCATGCCAATGTAGTTCTCCAGCGAGCCCTGCAGGAAGCAGTCGTACCACCCCGCGAACGACAGCGACGGCGTTTGGATTTCATCGTATCGGCCTGCGACGCGGGAAGCTTCTGTCGTCGAATGGTCTACGAAAGCGGATGCCACGCCGATATCGGGCTGGCCGCTGGAAACCATGACGGGCAGGGCCGCCGACGGCAGTTCCCAGAACCCCTCCGGTACCAAAGAATCGAGCTGTGTGATTCCCTCCAGCGTTCGCGTGCCCGCCTCCTCGGCGGACAGTCCGATCCGACCGTACTGTCCCAGCGCCTGCACCATTCCCCACCAGTTGTTCAGACCGAACTCCTGTGCCCCGCCGCGGAACATGAGCCCGTCGTCGGGGTCGCTCCACGTAATCGCCGGGGCGATCGCCTTGAGGTGAGGTGCTCCCGAGATTGCAGCACTCCATTGGGTGCTGCCGTGATAACTCGCGCCGAACATACCGACGCGCCCGTTGGTGTACGGCAGAGCGGCAGCCCACTCGATGGTGTCGTATCCGTCCGACCGCTCGTGATGCCATGGCCGCCATTCGCCCCCAGACGCGAAGGTTCCCCGCACGTCCTGGTTGATGAGGACATAACCGGCGCGGACCATTTGCTTGAAGTCCAAGACCGTGTCGATCAACGTGGACTTGCCGTACGGCGTGCGGTGCACGAGCACCGGGAACGGGCCATCGCCCACCGGCCGGTACACGTCCGCTTTCAGCAGCGTCCCGTCGCGCATCTCGACATCAACGTCGAACTCGATCTCGATCTCGTGCACTGTGCTCTCCAAAGAAATGGCCCCTACGTGCCGTTCGAAATTGCAGAGGCGTTAGGCCGTCGAGACGCTCGGTGTGTCCGCGCCGACGACGTATCCACTCAGCTTGCCGTCGAATGCTTCCTCTGCGTAGCGTCGATAGGCCGGGAAGCCGCCGGCGAAGGCCACTGGTCGACGAGGCTTTCCGGGGATGTTAGCGCCCATCCACCAACTGTCTGTCTCTGGGATGAGTGTGGCACCGTAGATGTCCCCGACGATGTTCGTCCACCGTTCCTCGCTCTCCAATGAGACGTCGATGACTGGGCGGCCGGAAGCTTCGAGTTCCTCAAGGACGCGCAGGATGTACTCGACCTGGAATGCGCCCAGTAGCGGTGGCGAGAAATGCACCCCAGGGCTCTGCGCACCGTTGAGAAAGAACAGGTTCGGGAAGCCGCTCGTCATCAGACCGAGCTGCGTCCGCGCGCCGTGCGCCCAGTGCTCACTCAGCGACAAGCCACCGCGCCCGCGAATATCGATCGACAACGCTGCACCACTGCCGGCATCGAAACCGGTCGCCAAGACGAACACATCGAGCTGGTGGTGTGCCCCGCTCTTGAGAAGGACGCCGTCCTCGACCACGCGGTCGATCGGGTCGGCCTTCACATCGACGAGCTCGACATTCGGGCGGTTATAGGTCTGGTAGTAGTTTGTGTCTCCCGGGGGGCGCCGGGTGAGGGGTGGGTGAACCGGGATCAGCTTGCGCGCAGTTTCGGGATCGTCCACGAGCTCCCGAATCTTCTCCGAGAGGAAGTCGCGCAGGTGCGCGTTGACCTCCCGGTCGCGGATGACGTCGGAGTAGCTGCGGCCGAGGTGGGGCCCGCCTGCGCGCCAGCGCAGCTCCCACTCCTCGTACAGCTCCTCCCGCGACAGCCCGGCACCCACACGATCCTTCGGCGGGTTGAGAACGTTGCCGACCAGCACTGCGCCAGACCCGGGTGAGGCGTACTCCAACTCTCGAATCATCTCGTAGTTGTCGTGCACCCACTTCTGGTACTCCGGAGGCATTGCCTGGTTCCGCAGCGGCGAGCACCAGTTGGCTGTGCGCTGGAAGACGGTGAGGTGTTCCACGGTGGGCGCGACCGTCTGGATGATCTGCACCCCACTCGCTGCGGTACCGAGCACACCCACACGCTTACCGGCCAGGTTGACTCCGGTCTCCGGCCATGCGGTCGAGTGCAGGTACTCTCCGGTGAAATCGGTCAGGCCGGGAATCTTCGGGACGTTCGGTACCGACAGGAAGCCCGTGGCCAACAGCAGATACCGGGTAGTGAATTCTCGCGCCGAACCGGCCCGCTCGAGGACGAGATTCCACCCCTCGCGCTCACTGTCGAACGCCGCGGAGGTCAGGCGCGTCTCGAGCTCGATCCCATCGCGGAGCTCGAGGCGGTCTACTACCCAGTTCATGTAGGAAAGTAACTCGGGCTGACTCGCATACTTCTCGCTCCACTGCCAATCACGCTGAAGGTCAGGGAAGGGTAGCGAGTACTCAAGGCTCTCGATGTCGACACGGGCACCGGGGTACCGATTCCAGTACCACGTGCCACCAACACTCGGGGCGGACTCAAACACGCGTACGCGAAGCCCGGCCTGACGCATCTTGTGCAGTGCGGTAATTCCGCCGAACCCTGCTCCGATGACGACGACATCGAAGTCAAAACTGTCGGACTGATCAACCATTGCCTTGCCCTTTCGAATCAGCGAATGACGCTGCATATGGTGACGCGAAGGTGCCGCGCGTCGAAGTCGATGCCGATGGTCCTGGATCAACAGAGCCCGGCGGTGCCGCAGTGGTATGGAGCACGGATGCTCCTTCAGCACGAATCACGAAACTCCCTCGTTTCAAAAATCTTTCGCCCTACGAAAGCAACTTTCGGCATTTACATGACAACACGGGCATTACCGCCTGTCAACGGGACGATCGGCCGGTATAGACGAGGAGCGCTTGATCTGCCCTGCCTGGCCGATCTGCCGTGACCCGTGCCAGTACATGGCCGTCCGGCCTGACGAGGATGGCCTCATCGTCGTCCACGTGATACGCAGACGCCCAGTCCGCCCCCGCTTCCGCGTAATCACCGTCAGGACCGAAAGAGATCGAGAGGTAAGGGATCCCCCACTCCTCGGCCTGGCGTGCGACCCCGGCCGCTGGTCTGGACCCAACGTGCGCGAGGATGACGAGTTCCCGCCCGAAGAGGTCCAGCACCGACTTTGTACGCTCCGCGTCCAGCCAGATATGAGGTGCTCGCTCACCGACGGCCGCGGTCGGGACGAAGTCGCCCACGGGCCAGCTCTCCTGCGTCGGTGCATCGCCCGCGACCGCTCCGTTGTCGTACCGGAACCCGATGTCGAGCCCAGGGTGAACGAAGTTCTCGGGCCGGAACGTTCGGGGCCCACTGTCGCGATTTCCAATAATCGAGTGAAAGTTCTTTACCGACTCGACCGTGTTGAACTCGGCGACGGGCTTGCGCTCCGTCTCGTACGTCTGCAGGAGCGCAGGGTCGGCCCACCCCTTCAGCACGGCTGCCAACTTCCAGGCGAGATTGTGTACGTCCTGCACGCCGGTGTTCTGGTTGAACCCGCCATAGGGGGGCATTACGTGCACGGCGTCGCCCGCGAGCAGGACGCGTCCTGCCTTGTAGCGGTCGGCGATCCAGGCGCCCACCGTCCAGGTGCGCGCGTCGTCAAGTTCGACTTGCTCGTCGGGATCGCCGAGCGCACTGTGGATCTGGGCGGTCCAATCAATCTCTTCGAAGGGAATCTGGTCCATGATGAGCGGTCGCCCGAGCATCGCCACGCGATCGGTTGCATCCACGGGCGCGATCACGACCGACCCGACAGTGTCAGGGTTGTCGATGTAGATGAAGCTCGAGGGATCGCCGGTGCGGCGCCGGATAATCGGCGACCGAAACAGCACGCTGACCGCGGTCTGCAGGTTCAGCTCGCCCTTCACGCCGATACCCAGCGCTGAACGCACGCGGCTGCCAGCACCATCGGCGGCGATGACATACTTCGCCGTCACCTCCGCCGTCTCCGACTCTGTGGCAATGGACAGCTCGACCTGATCACCATGGTCTACCAGGTTGGACGCTGTCGCGCCGAGGATCACCCGGACACTGGATTCGGCGGCGACCGCGTCGGCGAGAATCGGCTCGAGCGCGTCTTGGGAGCAGAGCACTTTCTCGAGCGTTTCCGGGCCAAAGGTGGTGTCAGCGGCGCCGTCCGCTCCCGCGCCACTCGGGACGATCATCCGCCACGGTGAAACCACGTCACGCCCCAGGTGCCGCTTCGGACCCCCGGGAAGAGCGGCCGCCCGAACTTCCTCGGCAATGCCGAGGCTCCGAAACACCTCCATCGTTCGTGAGGTCACTGCGCGCGAGCGGGGGTGATGCGATCGCTCGGTGCGGCGCTCGATCACCAGGGTGTCGACGCCGAATCGGCCCAGCAGGAGCGCCGCCGACAGTCCGACCGGGCCGGCGCCGACGATGACGACGTCGGCATTAAGTGGCAATGCCGTGCTCATATCGGTCATGCCCGGGCCTCTGCAGCATCCGATGCCGGCTCAACGGCCACCGACACCACCGCATCGACGACGGTCACCGTGCCGGACGGGGCGTCGGTGAGGATCGGGTTGAACTCGAACTCGTGGATGTCGCCACATGCCTCAGCCCACGAGACGATATTCATGACGGCATCAGTGAGGCGCTCGAGCGTGCGAGAATCAGTGTCGTTTTTCAGCCCGGCGCTGACGATGCGCACTTCGGAGATAGCCCGACGCACCTCGTCGCGTGCGAGCGGGAAGGGGATGATCACGATGTCGTCGATCGCCTCGGTGAGAGCACCGCCCGCACCGATCACGAGCACGGGACCGAACTCCGGGTCCCGGCGAAGGCCGACGAGAACCTCGGTCTTACCCGGCGCCATCGTCTGGACCGAGATCGACGACTGGTCCGTGAGGAGCCCGACGATTTGGGTGGCAGCGGTACGAGCGGATTCGGCATCCTGAATGCCAATGAACACGCCTCCGGCGTCAGCCTTGTGCAGGATTGACTCGTCGTCGATCTTGATGGCGACCGGAAATCCGATTTCTTCGGCGGCTGCCACTACCGACTCGACATCGGCGACGTCGCGGGTCGCCGGCACCGGTACACCGGCCGCTGCCAGCGACTCCGATACTTCGCGCCACGTCAAGTTCCGGATGTCGGATACCGCAGGGCGACGGAATGTGGAGCCAACGACCTCGCCGCGGCCCGCCCGTTCGGCCTGCACGCGAGCCCAGGACGATGCCGCTGCGACAGCGTCGAGGGCCCTGCCCGCCGTGGGAAGTGCGACGATTCCTGCACCACGCAGAGTGGCCGCCTGCTCCGGAGTGACGCCGTCGTCTTCCGACAACGGCACCACGAGCACCCGGACACCGGACGGGATCGACATCTGAGCGAGCCCAGCGGCAAGCTCGTCGAAGTCGTGCGCGAGACGGGTCGCGGTGACGATCAGCCACCCGCCCGTCGTGGCATCAACAACCTGCTCGAGAATGCGCAGGTAGTCGGCGGTGCGCGGTTGAACGCCCACATCGACCGGGTTGCCCAGATGGGTTGCCCCGATCGTTTGGGCAATCTTCTGGAGCGCATTGGCATCGATTTCACGGAACGTCAGGCGGCGGTCGTCGGCCAGGTCGTTCCAGAGCACCGCCTGCGCGCCCGACGTCGTGACAATGGTGAGGTCGTGATCGGAGTCGACGAGTCGGCCGTGGAATGCGTCGAACACCTCGGCCACGTCGAGCAACTGCTCAGGCGAAGTGCTGACTGTCCCGAAGCGGTGACGAAGCACACTCTGCGCGACACGACCGCTACCGGCCAGCTTGCCGGTGTGCGACTGAGCGCCCAGAGCGCCCCGTGCCGAGCGGCCGAGCTTCAGTATGAGCACTGGGATACCACGTTCGTCCGCCGCAGTCGCAACCGCTTCGAGGTCGTCGCTCGGACGGAAACTCTCCACGATGCACACCAATACGTGCGTATCGACGTCGGCCGTGAGCCAGGGCGCCCAGTCGGAGAAGCCGACCGAGATCTCATTACCCGAGCTCGCCCAGGCGCTGATTCCGCTCGTACCACGGGCAATGAGTGACTGCATCAGCGCGTTGCCGAGGCCGCCGCTCTGCGTGAAGAGGCCGACGCTGCCGACCGGAATGGCAGAGCGTTGCAGCACTGAGGAGAAGGTCGGGGTCAGCGAGCGACCGACGTGCATGTAGCCGATGCAGTTTGGGCCAATCAATCGCGTATGGCCCTGCGCCAGCACGGAGCGCACCATGTCGACGCGGTCGAAACGACCGGCTTCACCGAAGCCGGTCGCGAACGCGACGGCGAACGGCACTCCTGCCGCCACGCACTCACGTAGGTCCTCAATCATCCGATCTGCCGGACCGACGAGAACGGCCACGTCGGGCACCTCGGGCAAGTCGGAGATCGACGGTACGGTCGGAATGCCGAGCACCTCGTCATGCACGCTGGTCACGGCATAGTATCGACCACCGAAACCGAGCCGGCTGAGATAGTCGAGAGTTCGACCTGAGGTCTTCCACGCATCCCGAGAGGGCCCCACGACGGCGACACTCTCGGCGTCGAGAGGATTGGTGATTCGCGGGCCGGGCCGAACATGGTCGTTCACTGCGCGCTCTCTCCGGTCCGGCGGATAGTGCCGGGCCTGCGTTGGGAAGGGATCTCGATGGCCTCGATGACCACGTGAAGATCGCGCTCGGTATCAAAGTAGGCGAAGCCGCCGTCACCGTTCTGCCCGTACCCCCGTGCGGTCTGGGTAACGATATACCCGGCCTCCGCCATGATGGCGATGGCTTGGTCGAGGTCATCGACGAAGACACCGAGGTGGTGCAGGCCGACACGACCCGAATCGAGGAACTCGTGATAGATGCTTGGGCCGGCCAGTGGCTGGATGAGTTCTATCTGGGGGCCGGAGCCAGACATCGCGAGGTCCATCGCGAAGCGCCCGGGCTCACCATGCAGCTCCGACCAGTGCAGGAACTC
>NZ_PJIR01000137.1 GCF_002929355.1 Arthrobacter sp. B0490
CGATCTCAGCACGAATCAGAGGATGCAGCAGCTGTTCCAGCCACTGCCTGTCGGCCGGGTTATCGAATATACGCTCACGCAGCCCTTTTCGATCCAGAGCGCCGTCCGCGAGCAAGATGCCTGAGCCGAAGCGCTCGGCAATCTGCAGCAACGCCGGCCGGCCGGGCTCGACCACCCAGCGCGCCGCCTGATCGGCATCGACGACATGTACACCCAGACTGGCGAAGCGATCCAGCACCGCGGTCTTGCCACTACCAATGCCGCCAGTCAACCCGAGAATCCAGGGCTCCATCGCAACCACACCCAGACTAAAAACAGGACGCGCAGTAGTAACTACTCAGCCTGCGAAGCGCAAGCCCAGAACGTCTTTCGTTAAGAGTACATGTCGGCGGAACGGCTTTCGACTCAGCAATGTCCGACTTAGAAGCGCACGAAATGGAGATAGCTCTCGGTAATCCAGCCACCCCAAAGCAACGCGATCCAGCCGGCGATCGCCAAGTAGGGACCGAAAGGGATGGGCGTGCTGCTCTCGGCGCGCTGCACCCGCAACAGGATTGTGCCAAGAACAGCC
>NZ_PJIR01000138.1 GCF_002929355.1 Arthrobacter sp. B0490
CATTAACTGTTCATATAATTCGCCATCACAATATTTCAGACCCAGTGAACGTTTATATAAAAACAGCTCATTGCTCATCCACTTCCCAAAAAACTCTAACCCTCGAAAAACGACACCATCATAATTTTTTGCTATCTGCTTTTGCAAAATATCAACACCGTATGCCGAAAAAATATAATGGGCATCGACTTTCATTAAATAATCACAATCACCTAAAGAAAAACTAAAATTATAAAATTCGGCCAGTGAACCATCTCCCTTTGTCACCTGATCTTTATACCCTTCTCCAGCAATAGCGAGATTTTTATCACAAGAGTAAAGTTGTATAGAGCAAACATCAGCTAATTGATTCGATAATCTTTCTACAATATCTCTTGTATTATCTGTAGAATTATTATCTACAACAATTATTTGTGATGCTAACCCCGAAATAGACAATATAGATGCCTCTATATATTCAGATCCGTTTTTGACTCTATATATAACAGAGACACTTGGTATTTTCCTCTTATATTCATTCTGTTTTCTTAGCTTAGCTGCAACATAATCATCAAAATCTAACCGATTGGAG
>NZ_PJIR01000139.1 GCF_002929355.1 Arthrobacter sp. B0490
ACGGGTCGGACTGACCACCTGCACATCGATATGGCGGGGGGTCAGGAACTCATTTACCGAACTCTGCATGGATACACCTATTTTCTAGCCCTTACTTGGAGTAGAGCTCGACAATCAGGTTTTCGTTGATGTCGGCGGACAGATCGCTGCGAGCCGGAACATTCTTGAAAACACCGGATTTCTTGTCGGCATCTACTTCGACCCATTCAACGCGACCGCGCTGAGCGCACAGTTCGAGGGCCTGGGCGATACGCAGCTGGTTACGGCACTTCTCACGAACAGCCACTACGTCACCGGCCTTGACCTGGTAAGACGGAATGTTCACGGTCTGACCGTTGACACTGATTGACTTGTGCGAGACCAGCTGACGCGATTCGGCACGAGTAGAGCCGAAGCCCATGCGGTACACGACGTTGTCCAGACGGCACTCGAGCAGCTGCAGCAGATTCTCACCGGTAGCGCCCTTACGGCTGGCTGCTTCCTTGTAATAACCACTGAACTGACGCTCCAGCACACCGTAGATGCGGCGTACCTTCTGCTTTTCACGCAGCTGGGTGCCGTAATCGGA
>NZ_PJIR01000140.1 GCF_002929355.1 Arthrobacter sp. B0490
CGCATTTGATGTGGAAGACGTTGGTATCGTAGAAGGCGTCCAGGATCTCTTCGGTGCTGTAATTGAGCGCACGCAGAAGCACCGACGCCGGCAACTTGCGGCGACGGTCGATACGGACGAACACTGCGTCCTTCGGATCGAATTCGAAGTCCAGCCAAGAGCCACGGTAAGGAATGATACGAGCAGAATACAAAAGCTTACCGGAGCTGTGAGTCTTGCCACGGTCGTGATCGAAGAACACGCCCGGCGAGCGGTGCAGCTGGGAGACAATAACGCGCTCGGTACCGTTGATGATAAAGGTACCGTTCTCGGTCATCAGGGGGATTTCCCCCATGTAGACTTCCTGCTCCTTGACTTCCTTGATGGTCGGCTTGCTGACTTCGCGGTCCAGCAGCACCAGGCGCACCTTGGCGCGCAGCGGCGACGCATAGGTCAGGCCGCGCTGCTGACATTCCTTGACATCAAACACCGGCTCGCCCAGCGCATAGCTGACGAACTCCAAGCGCGCCATTCCGTTATGGCTGACAATCGGAAAAATCGACGAGAACGCCGCCTGCAGACCTTCATT
>NZ_PJIR01000141.1 GCF_002929355.1 Arthrobacter sp. B0490
CGAGTTTCTCTCACTCTCCTCTCCTCAATAAAATCTCTCTTCTCCAGATCTCGAATCTCACCTCTACACTTCCGTCGCCAGCTTTTCAGAGATGGAAACGTTTCTATTCACATCCGAGTCCGTCAACGAGGGACACCCCGACAAGCTCTGCGACCAAGTCTCCGACGCGATCCTCGACGCTTGCTTAGAGCAAGACCCCGAGAGCAAAGTCGCTTGCGAGACGTGCACCAAGACCAACATGGTCATGGTCTTCGGCGAGATCACCACCAAAGCCACCGTCGACTACGAGAAGATCGTCCGCGACACTTGCCGCTCCATCGGATTCATCTCTGACGACGTTGGTCTCGACGCTGACAAATGCAAAGTCCTTGTCAACATCGAGCAGCAGAGTCCCGACATTGCTCAAGGTGTTCACGGTCACTTCACCAAGAGGCCTGAAGACATTGGAGCTGGTGACCAGGGTCACATGTTTGGGTACGCTACTGATGAGACCCCTGAGCTCATGCCTTTGAGTCATGTTCTTGCGACCAAGATCGGTGCTAAGCTTACTGAAGTGAGAAAGAAC
>NZ_PJIR01000021.1 GCF_002929355.1 Arthrobacter sp. B0490
CACCCTGTCCGACGTGCAGCGTGAGGCAATCTACCTGGCGTACTACACCGGGATGACCTACACCGAGGTCGCCGAACACCTGAGCATCCCCATCCCGACCGCCAAAACCCGCATCCGCGACGGCATCAAACGCCTCAGAAACGCCCTCCATAAGGCGACCTGAACGACTCCGCCGTTCCCACCGCAAGAATTGGCGTGACGTCAGACGGTGATCACGGCGCAGTCATCAGCCTGATCAGGCTTATTGAGGCGGTCGGGATTGTAGTGCACTTTGCACTTGGCGCCTGACTATTGCTGATCATTAAGGATGACTGACGTGAAAGGTGCTCGTATCACGTCGGAGAAGTCCTCAACCCTGAAGCCGCGGCTGAACACTCGGCTCGGATGACGAGGTCGCCTACCCCAAAGTGGAAGCACCCTCGCTATCGCCTCGTTGTGCAGTTTGAAGCGTGGTCGGATAAACAGACACACCTCCAGTGTTGCTGCGGGAATTGCTGTGAGCGTTTTTTCGGGTGTCAACAGCCGGCACCCCGAAGAACGCCGCAGCGTTGAACCGAGCCATGACCCCGTCCGGCCATGCCCGGCTTGGAGGGATGCTTGGAGACGGATTAGTTAGGTTTCGTTGTGTCCACGATAACGACAACTCTCGCCCACTCAAAACGTTTCCTCAGCGACCGGGTTGCGTTGCAAGAGCGGTCGCCTCGCTTACCCGGCAGGATACGGGGCGTCTGCAAGCAAACGGGCGAGATGGACGGCGTTGCGAGCCGCGCTGGCGGTTGTGGCTGCGGTTTTCTCGGGAACGCTGTCCAAGTCCTGGTAATCCACTTTGTGCATGGCTTCCCCCACCCAGTAGGTTCCACCTTGGGCCGGAACGGTAAACCCGACGTCGTTCAGAGCCTGCTGTGTGTCGGCGATAACTTTGTGCGCTCCGTCTTCGTTGCCCACCACGGCGATGACAGCAACCTTGCCGTACATAAGGGGCCGTCCCTCATTATCTGTTTCGGAAAGCTCAGCATCGAGCCGTTCGATGACTCGCTGGGCGACGCTGCAGGGGTGACCCATCCAGATAGGGGTGGCGAGGACCAAAATGTCAGCCGCGAGTATCTGCTCACGGATCCTCGGCCAATCGTCCCCAGCACCCATGTCGGTCTGCACTCCCGGCATCACGTTGTAATCAACGACCCTCAAGGAGGCAGCGCTCACGCCATAGCTTCCTAGTTCATCGAGCAGGTGACGGGCGAGCAGTTCACTGCTCGACGGTGCCGGTGAGGGCGTAAGAGAACAAGTAAGGGCAAGAGCACTCAGATCAGCCATCTTTGGTCCTTCTCGATCATCGGCAACGTCGACCGAAGTATCTGGCCCGTCACTCGGCAGGCAGCACTTCCTGGTCCCTGTTGAAGAAGTAGTCGTTGAGAATGCCGGTCGCTGCTGCCTGCACTGCTTTGTTTGTGAGGTCAACTGCCCATTCCTGGGTGGTCCAGGTGCCGGGCTTGTACAACCCGAGGACGGTGTTGAGGAGCACATCACCGGTGTACACGGCAGGAAACACCACCGCGAAAGCTTTGACTCCCCGAAGCCCAACATGGGTGGTGACCCCATACGCTGACCCCCACAAAGTGCCCAAAGCCATATGGGTTCCCCAGTTCAAACGCTCGCGTCCCTGCTGAGTCTGAGGATGAATGGGCAGGATTCGTTCGGCGAGATCGGCGGGCGCGTAGCTGGCCTCGCGCCCTGTGACCGGCATCTCGACGAACTGCTGAAATGCCGACATCACTGCCGTTCCCGCGATACCTGCCGCCATGCCACGCGGAATGGACCTGGCGAGTGAGGGAGTGCCGGTACTTACCATGCAGCCGAGTATCGTCCTACCCTCCGCACGACGCCACCCTTTCAGCTCCTCAACTACTCCACCCCACGCGGACGGGTAGCACTTACTATCTTTAAGCCGATGCTCCCCAACGGAAACGTTGCGTCGGGTACGACCCGCTAAAGACTAGTGAGACAAGGCGTTCTGCTTAGGTTGATCGCCTGGCGTCGCCATGGACTGCTTCCTTCTGGCTGCAGCACGGTCGCTGAGATATCCAAGGAAAGTGAGGGCTGCGGTACCTGCTGCCATCCAGCGGCGAGGATGCCGCGTGCCGACGCGCCGAAGTCTGTCCTCGAGGCGGGCATCGATGACGTCTCCGACCTCGGCGAAGCGAAGGGTGGCCGCGGCCGCGGCGAGTCCGGCCAGTGCTTGCAGTGGTAGCCGCTTACCGCCGACCGTGATGCCGATATACAGGCCCGTGAAAACAGCGGTTGCGACGTGAACGGCGCGGAGCTGCCGGTCGTCCAGCTTGGCTGCATCGATGAGGGGAAGAGCCCCCATGATTACCGTCGATGTGATGCCAAAAATTGGTGACGTCGGATCGGTCAGTACGTGCTGCTTCTTACGAGTCACAAGAGGTCCTCTGCAGATCGGGTGTTCTTTGTCTACCACGGAAGGACTGGACGGCTGAGGCCAGGGATCACGTGTGCGCATCGTGGGTGCCGTTACGATCCTCTGCCGCGGCCGGGGCTTCGAGAACCTGACGATCACCGGTGGCGCCGGTCTGCGACACAACGCTGTCGACTACGTCAAAGGTCTTGGATGTAGCGGGCCGAGGTAGACCGGCCTGAGCAGGACTGGATTCGAGCTGGACCATTCTGGGCGGGCTTGATTCGGGCTGGGCCGTTCTGGGCGGGATGCAAGAGTTCGGTCATGACCGTTCCTGTGCTTTGTTCAGAACCTGGCCTGCGTCTAGACCCCGGTGTCTTAGTGAGCCTAGCGTGTGCCCATCCACAAGCGAATGCTGTTCAACCGCGGACGAGATCACGAAGACCTCGGCCCTGTGGGGGCACCTGTGAATGAGCCCTCCTGCTCACCAGACCCTCGTTCTCAGTGAACGGGCACGTAACACTCGTGCCACAGAAATCCTGTGTCAATTCAAGGACTACCGATCTGCGTCCGACGGAGCAGCCACGCATACGGTTGTTACATCAGTTAGACAACGACAACGACTAAGACATCGATGTGGGGGGTTCAAGGTATGGCCGAGAGCTTCAAGGATCACAACGAACAGGACAGTCGTGACGACCAGACCCAACACGCGCTCACGCTCAACGTCATGCGGCGCATCAGTGTGTCGGTTGAAGAGCTTTGGGTGCACTACTTAAGCATGGGTGGGGACGTCGATGAGTACGAAGTCGACGCATACCTTCACGGCCTGATGCGCCTTCCTGCGGCTGACCGGGACATGCTTTCGCAGTCCGTCAATGAAATGCTCGACGACATCTCCCGCGGGCCAAGAGCCCCCTTCAGCACCAGCAGCTCCGATGTTGATCTGAGTTTCGGTCTGAGTACCGATGGATTGCGCGGTGCTGCCGATTCCCGCATGGCCAGTGGACTTCAAGTGGCCTCGGTTGTCTATTCCAGTGTCGCGACCCGGTATTTTAGTGAAGCGGATCTTACTAATCTGCTTCGATCCAGCCGGCATAGGAACGGTGCATTGGATCTGACGGGCCTGTTGCTGTACCGGGCAGGACGTTTTCTGCAGGTGCTTGAAGGCCCGGAGCAATCGGTTCGTAATCGGATGAGGAGCATCGCCACGGATCCGCGCCACACCGGTGTGCGGATTCTTCTCCGAGAAAAAAGACAACAGCGCCAGTTCCCGAGCTGGACGATGCGCTTCGATTCCATCAACGACACCTTGTCGGACGAAGTTCCAGGCTTCGAGCGCTCATTCGTCGACGCAGGGCAGGATCACGACCCCACTAACACCGTTCGCGTCACCAAGAAGCTGGTGTACTGGTTCCAGCAGCACGCAACCCATCCCTGAGGACGCAAAGCCGTTGTGACACTCCTACTAGTCGAGTGAAGGATCCTCGTCCATACCCAGGCTGAGGTACCGGTACACCGTCGCCCGGCTCGCGCCGACTGGGTCATAACCCGATCGCGCAAGCCAGGCCAAATAGGGAAACGGTGCCAATGCACGCCCTGTCGCGGGGATCGTTCTCGACGACAACCCCCTTGGGATGATCTGGTGAGACCTTCGCGAAGCCCTAGCCACCCCACTGAATGATCAGTCGCCGACGGCGTCGCGGCCGCGCCGCACGATGAGTTGGTCGGCGTTGTGGACCACTGAGGTGTCCTTGCCGTCGTAGTCGAACTGGTGGAGGAAGAACCTCATCGCATTGATGCGTGCACGCTTCTTGTCGTTGGACTTCACCGTGATCCAGGGGGCGTGGTCAGTATCAGTGCGTAGGAACATCGCCTCTTTCGCCTGCGTGTACTCGTCCCACCGGTCCAGGGACGCCAGGTCCATGGGTGAGAGTTTCCAGCGCCGGACGGGGTCGATCTGTCGGATCGCGAAGCGGGTGCGTTGTTCCCGTCGAGTCACGGAGAACCAGAATTTTGTGAGGTGGATGCCGGAGTCGACGAGCATCCTCTCGTAGTCGGGCGCCTGCGTCATGAACGTCTCGTACTCCTGCTCGGTACAGAAACCCATGACCCTCTCCACATTGGCCCGGTTGTACCAGGATCGGTCGAACATCACGATCTCCCCGGCGGTGGGCAGGTGCTGGACGTAGCGCTGGAAGTACCACTGGCCCTGTTCCCTGTCCCAGGGCTTGTTCAGTGCAACGGCTCGGGCGGCGCGCGGGTTCAAGTGCTCGGTGAAGCGTTTGATCGTCCCGCCCTTGCCGGCCGCGTCCCGGCCCTCGAAGACGATGACATGCTTCAGGTCATTGTCCTGAGCCCAGTACTGGAACTTGAGCAATTCGATCTGCAGCAGGTACTTCTCGAGCTCGTACTCCTGCCGGGTCACACGCTCTGCGTACGGGTACTCCTCCCGCCACGTCTCCACAGCTGATCCGCCGGGGTCGATGAGCTCCGGGTCCTGACCCTGACCGCCGCGCACCGTGTACCCCTCGCTCACCAGGTGGTCGATGGCTTCACGCAGGTTCTCCCGAACCCACCCCTGGTCCTCGGAGTCCCATGCCCGGCTCTACATCAATGACTGGCCGGCCTTCTCCCAGAGCATCGATCGCCTGATCGCGTTCTGCCACTCCCACCCCGTGACCCATGTCCTTGGGTGTCACATCGAAATGACCACCACGCCCGGCATCGACCACCCGGTACGCACCACCTACCAGCCCCAGGAGTCGCTCCTCGAAATGAGGGTCGCACATCTCCACCTCCTGCGTTCCGCCCTGGACGCTGCGGGCCCGGAGCCCGTCCGGGTGGTCCGCGACGAGTTCATTCTCTGGCCCATCAACGACTGAAACCGGAGGCGGCGAGTTCCAACAGCGCTCATAGTGGCACACGGGACAGGACAGATGCCGACATCAGTGGTTTCTCCGGGTGGCGGGTCATCCACCTATAGGCGGGTAGAGCCCAACGGAGAGAGCTCAAAGCCGTTCACCTGTGGGTGACCCGCCGTTTGTCGTGGATCGGGAAGTTGTCGACACTCGTTTCCGGAAATCTCCAATAATCAGACCACGGTGGTCGACGTCGTAGATATGCGGGCCGGGCCGGATGCGACTATTAGAGCCCGCACCTCAAGCCGTTGGCCTACGCCTCGACCGCACTCCTCGACCTATCCCAGCCCGGTAAGACCCGGCCTAGGGTTTCCTGCCGGTCGGGGCGGAGGCGTCCCTTCCGCGACCAGGTGCGTTGGCGGCCCAGCCAGACCGCGAGGACCCTCTCGTCCGGGCGGCGCCGCGGGTCATAGACCGGGAACCGGCCGGACTCGTCCCGGAACTGCTGTACCTGCTCGAGGCGCCGCGCCCACAACTTCTCCGGGTTGCCCTTCCGGGTGCCGACCCACTCCCCCAGCCGGTCCAGGGCCTCACTCTTGTCCTGGGTGAGCCGGCCGGCGTCGTGGCTTCGGCGCTGGTTCTCCAACCACCGGTACAACACCCGGGCCTCCACGCTGTCGTTCTGCGCCGGCAACCCACCCACCCGGCCCACGTAGGTTGCCATGACGGCGTAATGCTCCCACCACACCTGATCCCGGCTCCGCCGGTAGCGGCGCCGGCTGCCATTCGGGGCGGGCCGGTCGTGGAGCAGCCAGCACCGGTCGAACCACCCCGGATCCCTCTCCGCCTGCCGGTCGATAGCCCGGTGGACGCGTCGGACGTCGACCCTGCACCACCGGGCGATCACCGCCGGCGGGACCCCGCGGGAGTACATCAGCAGCCATTCCTGCCGGTTCTCACACGCCCCCTGCGGGTACTCTTCCCCGACCAGAATCAGGTCATCAAAACGCATGAGGCCCCACGCTTGTCCGATTAACCACCGCTACCCCCCCCACCCGCCAATGGACTGCACCCATCACGGCTGCACCGTGTCCGCCCTCGGGAGGGCTGACAACGAATCGGGCGTGCGCCTCCTCCGTCGGGCCCGGCCGGCGTGCGATACATGGTGTTGAGAGTAACCAACGTCCGCAACGGCGTCGCGGGCGGCTCACCCACAGGTGGACGGCTTTGAGCTCATTCCTCCGGGCTCCACCCGCCCACAGATGGATGACCCGCAACACTTACTCCCGTCCACAGCCCGGCTTCCCAAATAATCGAAGCTGTGTTCTATTTTAAGCCTGCACGACGAACATTCAGGGCGAGAGGGAAGCAGCCGATGACAGCGCAACCAGTGGACACCACACCACTCATAGAACCAGCCCAGCAAGCAACCCAGGAAACTGCACGCGAAGGCACGCGGGCAGCCGTATGGCATGTTCTGGATGAGCCGGCGGCCGTCCGGTTCCTACCCTCCGGCACACCACTGGCGCTGCGCTGGCGAGGCAGCATCTGGCAGGTCATCGGCGAACCCCTCGCCTGGTCCAGCTCGGACACCTTGCCGGAACGCGATACCACTCCCCCAAGCACAGACAACACCCACAGCAGCCGTGGCAGCCTCGGCGGCCTCGGCAGCGTGGATGGGCGAAGCATCCGGGGCAGTCTGGGCAGCGTTGTGACGACCCGGTTCTGGCGGTTCCGGGCACAGACCGGGCCGGCGTCCCCGGTCCTGGAGTTCGACATGAACGCCGATGCCCGGTGGGAGGACTGGCGGCTGCGCCGCGTCACCACCATCGACGGCTACTAGCAGTTACTGACAGCTACGGACGGCTAGTGACCACCTCGAACACTGTCCGACCAGGTCCGCTTCACACAGTATGAGCAGCAGGTGGCGGGGCGAATTGCAGGGCCATGGGTCAGAACAAGAGATACGCCAAACGGTACGCAAGGCTGATGGACGATCGGATTGAGGAGTTCGTCATGCGCGAGGAGCTGATCATGCTCACCGCCGCCGAACTCGACCTCGAGCACACCCCGCCCACCGACTTCCCGGAACCACGTCGGGTGTACGCGTGGATCCGCTACCCCTCCAAAGCGATCCGTATCCAGGCCCACGCGATCGCCTACACCAGGACTGCAGTGAAGATCCGCTTCCTGGAACCTCTCATACAGATTCAGCGTGAGGGCTGGGTGTGGCTCAATTCGGTCACACCCTTACCCAATAGCAACAACCACAGCAAGCACGACAACAGGCAGACTGACGATCACGACAAAAAGAGGAACAATGGGACCGGTGAATGAAACCGGGACATTCTGCCGGCGCAGACCACATTTTCCGACACGATAGGGTGGAAGGCTGGGGATCATTGATTCATGTCAAATAACTCAGGAGTGGAAATGGCGCAGCGCGTACAGGTGCAATTGGTAGACGACCTCAATGGCGAAGTTGCACAGGAAACGGTCCGGTTCGGGATCGATGGCACCGACTACGAGATCGATCTGACAACGGAAAACGCGCAGAAGCTGCGCTCAACCCTGTCCGAGTACGTGGACAAGGCCCGCAAAGCCAAAACCGGGCGCAGGGGCCAGGGCGCACAGAAAGCCTCCACGTCCTCCTCGACGGGCAGGTCCAAGCGTGAGGACACCCAGCAGATTCGCCAGTGGGCGCAGGACAACGGGTACAACCCCAGCTCCCGGGGACGGATCACCCAGTCGATCATCGACGCCTACAACGAAGCCCACTAGAACTCACAGTTCTCGGTCGACCAGCTGGCAGGGGGATAGTGGCGGGACTGGATGATGCGATGGTGAATGCTAACGAGCGGTGGGCGGAAGCCGGACGCTAAGTCCTTGGCTAAGCCGATCTTGGACTGGGCGAAGCCTTGCGGATCTATTACACCGCTACTTCCCCGCCGGCGTCACCCTCTACGCTGCTGCCCTCGCCCTGGTCAGCCCGCTCCTGTTCGGCGACGAACTCACGGATTGGCGTTTTGCACTACAGGTAGGCTCGCTTCTTCTCGCCCTGCTCGCAGCGATTACGGGCTTCGCATACATCTCCAAGCGAATTAAGCCGCGAGCCGAGCTCGGCAGGAATCTCTCCATTAAGGCGGAGCCTGAGCCGGCGCGGACGTTGCAGGAGCGGACGAAGGAGCACGGCGGGAACGACCCCACCACGGCTTCGTTAGGCCGGGGCTCCTACCGCAGCGGTCGTCCGCGCGGGATGCCGATCTCGTCGGGCGGGAACGGCTGGCCGTCGTTGTACTTCTCCTCCAGGCGTGTCACCTCGGCCTCGAGGGCGCGCGCAGCAAGGTCGGAGAGCGATCGGTGTCCCTCGAGCCGACTGGTGGGGCCGTACGCATTCCTGACGCGCTCAACGACCTCTGCCGGGATCCACACGCCCATCTTCTTTTTCTCTACCGTCGCCGTCTTCGAGGCGGGTCGAGCGGGCACATCAGGGGCTGACGGAGCCTCCACTGTGACGGCAGGCTCGTCGGGGGCTGTGACCGCCGGCGCGAGAACTACCGGGGCTTCGGGCTGAGTGGCAACCGATTCCAGCACCGGGGGCGCAGCGGCAAGCACGGGCGGCTCCGGTGCCTCGTCGACCGCGGCCACATCGGCGCCCATGTCTTTGACGACGCTGGACTCAGGAGCCTTCCTCAGACCCTTCTTGCTCTTCAACTGGGCCAGCGGGTTGGCAGCCCCTCCCCTGCCCGCTGCGGGAGCCGTGCTCATTCCCCGCTTCCCTTCCAGATCTGGAGTGCGAGCTGCTCGAGGTCGGCCACGAGGACGTTGGCCACCGACCCGAAGGACCGAAGCGGCAGGCACGCGGCCTGCGCCTTCGCGAAGAGCTCGCGATCGGGCAGCAGCGGGTCCAGCACGAGCTCACCAAAGTCGTCACGAACTTTGTTGATCCAGTGCGTCTGGTCCATGCGGCCCTTCCGCTCCTTATTGATCACGACGCCGACCAAGTCGATGTTCTCGTTAAGGTTCTCCTGCACCTCTGAGATCGTCGTGACAATCTCGGAAAGGCCCTCGACGGAGGACACTCGGGGCTCAGTGACGAGCAGGGCGTGGGTCGCCGCGGTGAGTGCGTTGACGGTCAGCAGGCCCAGCGACGGCGGGCAATCGATGAGGACGACGTCGTAGCTGTCGGCGACCCCCTTCAGCGAGATCCTTAGGCGGTGCTCTCGCGCCATCATGGCGTCTCGCTCGCGCGATGCAAGGTTCCGCTCCGAGGGGATGACGTCGATCGTGGGCGACCCCTCCCCTGCCGGTTCCTTCGGCAGCCAGGCCGACCCGGCGGGGACGATGGCGTCCTCGGCCGCGCCGGGGGTGATCTTTTGGTTGTTGTCCGGATCGCCGTACAGCACGTCGTTGAGCGTGAACTCGGGACCGGTAATACCGAGCGCCGAGGTGGTGTTGCGCTGCGGATCCGCATCGATCACCAGCACACGCTTGCCCAGCTTGTCGGAGAACGCCTCCGCGAGGCCCGTGACCAGGGTCGTCTTGCCGACGCCGCCCTTCTGGTTACAGACCGCAATGATTCTCGCCGTCATGGCGTACCTTCCGTTGACTGCAGTGGAGGCCACGCCGGAGAGAGCCCAAAGGAGGGCCTTGGGAATCCTCGGTGCCGGCGTGGCCGAAGTTCTTCCGATCAGACTAGCGGCGCGGTGGGGGCCACGGCGGCAAGCCACGCCGGAGAAGAAATGGAACCATTAGTTACTTTGACACCATTTCTCCCAACCGGCGCCCTCGAGGAATGGAACCATTTACTAAATAAGCAAATGGTTCCATTTAGTCCAAACCCCCCGACCAGCGCATGCGGGAAGAAATGGTTCCATTTCTACCGAGGCCAACGGAGCAGGACTCTGGCAGAAATGGAACTAATGCCCCCACTCCGAGATTCCAAACCCCTCGGCTGTCGGTAGAAATGGAACCATTCCTGCCCGCGTAGGTTGAGAGTGCACCCGGCACTGGGTACCGACAGCTCGAACTCACCATAAGGTGCCCCTCGATACGAATGGATCAATTTCTTCCGGCGGGCGTAGCCGCGATAACTGCAGAAATGGAACCATTGGGTTCAGTCACACCGCCCAGCATCCCGACCGGCTCTAACACTCTGCCCAACCCCGCATCTCCGAACCACGCTCCCTAACGGGCGAACCCGATCGCTTCGAACTGCACACAGCGCAACCAATGGTTCCATTTCTTTCATAATTGTTGCCGACGTTTCTCCCCGGGCTCGGGTAGAAACGACCCCTTTTCTTCCAGAACCAGCCTCCCGCCGTGGAAAGAGCTCGCCGGAGAAGCACCAGGGCGATCGGTCACCCGATGCGCGCGGGTAGAAATGGCCCCTTTTCTTCCAACTCTCTTCGCCGGCACATCACCAGACCGCCCAGCGACGCGCCGCAACCTGGCGGCACTGAGAGAAAATTGAACCATTTCTACCCGGCATAATTGGTAGAAATGGTACTATTACATTGCAGGAGTCTTGCATAGAATGGAACCAATTCTCCGCAGGCAGAAACGTCCCTATTGGTCACATTTCTGTCAGCTGCAGCTGGAGCGGGTCCGTCGGCCGCCAGGACGGAACGGGGGAGTGGCCTCGCTGGGGGAGTGGGATGCCGGCATACCGGCCATCGGGCTCGAGTGTGGAACGCGGTGCCGAGCTGACCTGACCGCTGGCGGTCACTCCAGCCAGCAGAGGGGATGCCATCATCGGATGGAACGTAGAAACGGACTCACCATACGAAATGGTTCCATTCGGCGAGGCCTCTACCTCGGACCACCAACAGGAATGTGGCCACGAAATGAAACGGTTCCATTTCTTCCTGCCTGAAGGCTGTGTCTGTAGATGCTGTACGACAGGGGCTCGAAGAGGTCGTGGGAAGAAAAGGGGTCACGTGACGAAACGGTTCCATTAGCTTCTACGGGGTGTAACGGCGCGGCAGGTCGCGACGGGGAAGCGGCGGGTAGAAATGTACCTATTGGACGAAACAGTTCCATTTCGGCCGAGGTGCTCCTATCGGAAGACGAAGGACGCGAGCGTCACCTCGTCGTCGAGCGGCTCGAACAGGTGCCAGGGATAGTCGTCACCGGGGGAGAGGAGCTGCTGCTGCGCGCTGGCGGTGTTGCCGGCGAGCCAGGCCCTCCAGGCGGCGCGTTCGGCCCGGTAGCGGGTGAGCTGGCGTTCGACGGCCTCCGGGACACCGAAGTACTCGGCGAGCAGGGCGAGGCTGGTGCCTGGCACGAGGGCCCACGACCGGGTGGGGGAGCGAACGATGAGGTTCCAAGCTGCCAGTACCTCGAGAGCCGTCGACGCCGCGGTACGACCGAGGCCAGTGGAATCGAGCAGTTCGGTCGTCGATAGGGGAGTGGTGGACTGCTCAAGGGCCTCGTAGAGCAACGCTGCGGGGATCCCGAGCTCCCGAAAAGCTGGCCTGAGGGCGTGGATCTTGCCCTTGCGCCAGGAGATCTCGGAAGCTGCCTCCTGCAGGAGCTGCGGGACAGCGAGGGTGTAAAGATCGCCGTGGGTACCGCGTCCTGAGTCGATCAGCGTAATTAACGGGTCGGCTTCGCTCCGGAGGGCCTTGAGGTGGGCTGCGACGGTGGTGTGGTCGATCCCGGCGGCGATTGCCAGCGACCGCGTTCCGAACTCGATGTACCTGCTGCCAGTCATGTGCGCTGCGGCCCCTAGAGCCCTCAGCAGCATCCTCTTGGCCATGCCATCCCTGCTGTCCCTGTACCGGACCTCAGCCAGAGCCACTGCATTGCGCCAGGTCCGGATGAATCGGTGCTCAGAGTCAGAGCCGCGTGCGACGGAGGCAGTAACTTCTGCCGGCTGTGTATTTGGCTGGCTTGTGGGGGAATTACGGGCATTGTTCTTTCCGCTCGTCTGGGCGGCAAGAAACGCCTTAGCCTTCCGCCAGTCGCGCTCGAGTGCCTTGAAGCGGTGGTGGCTGCGGTAGCGGGAGAAGAACTGGGCCAGCCCGGGCCAGATGCCCTGCTTCATACGCCGTTCGACGTCCAGCAGCCCGAGACCTGCCGCTGCAGCCGCGACGAGGACGGCCTGACGGGCTTCCGAGGGAGAGTCGTAGCGGGCGGTGTCGAAGATCCCGTGGGTGGCGATCGCCAGGGTCGTGCGGGACATGCCGCGAACCGGCGTGACCGCGTCCTGACTGTCCACGTCGGTCGATGCCTCGTACTCCTGCTCGAGGCGGAGTGCGCGTACTGCGGCGATCTCGGACGCGAGGTCTGCGACTAGCCGGGCCCAGACGGACTTGGAGTTCGGTCGACGGGCGATGTCGTAGGCCATGGTCAGGCTCATATCGAGCATCTGGTGTCCGCCGCGCTTGTGGACGCTGCCGGGCGTGCGCATGCAGCCGTGATGGAGGTTCTGGTGCGGGGACTTGTCCAGGCTGCGGTGCCGCGTGCCGAGGGCTTCGACGACCTCACGGGCCTCGTGGAAGGGCACGCGTTCCTGCAGGGGGATGTAGATGTGGCGGCCACCGTTGGGGGAGTAGTCGGCAATCCAGCGGGCGCCCATGTCGTGGAGCCAGGCCGTAACGAGGTAGACGTCGGCGTCCACCCTGTCGGTGCCGTCCACGGAGGAGTCGAAGTCGAGGAAGATAGCGCGGCAGGTGCCGTCCTTGCCGATGATGCGAACGGCGGCCGGCTTCGACGGCAGGCCGTCGGTCAGCTCGCGCTCAAAGCGCTGGGGGTAGCTTTTACCGGCGTCCGGGGAAATGCGGACGCGTGGTTGACCAGCAAGGAGGGGTGCGAGGGCTGCCCACACCACGGCGGGGTCGTCAGAAACAGCCGCGACACGCGGCACGCCGGGGTGCATGATTTCTGGCAGCGCAGCAAGGCGCTGTTGTACGATGAACCTGTTCCTCTCAAAGGAATAGCGAAGGGACCCTTCACTGGGGTTTGTTCAAAGGGCAGGATCCGCAAGGACCCTGTAACGGCTCTTCACCCTCGCCGGCAAGCATCCGGGTGATGAGCAACATCTGTCATTGGAAGGCCCGCCTTATGCGGGCCTTCTTATGCTTAAGAGGCCATGTTGATCGGCAGGACCTCCTGGTTGTCCCTCTTAGTGAGATCCACGTGCTGGAGGCGCATGGCAAGGGCAGACTCGATCATCTCCGTGATCGTGAGTCCTTCGAGCTCGGCGGCCTGATGTACTTGGTCCGCCATGCGGGCAGGGATCTTTCCACCGACGAATCGACGGTCGCCTTTGAACCGGCGACCGATCTTGCGTGGAGTAGATTCAGCCATTCCCAATCGGTCCTTTGCTCATGTGCGCTCCGATTGCCGGCCAACGCTGACTCGGTAGCACGAGGATCAATCTGTCTCTAGCTGCTCCTAGGCTCCGAGCTCGTCGCGCGGTCGCCCAGTTGCGGCTAGTGAAAAACTACCAGCGCCGGGGAACGATTGCCGGGAAGCTGGCACATCGTTTTGTAAAACGATGTGCGCGTGAGCTGATCGGAGGACGCTCCGAAGCATCGCGCGAGCTGGACGCACGGGCCACGCCTGCCGACCCGTGGGCGAAATGCACCTAATGTCCCCATTGTTTCCGGGCTTTTTGCGGCCTGGATGAGGCCGAACAGGACCCAAACTGCCCGCGATCCTCAACGGTTCCATTTGAACCGTTTCTTCCTCATCATGCCGAAGATGCCTGCTATCGTTTTTCGTTAGACGCCTGAAGGGCATCCGTGGAGGCCGACGAACCGCTCTGGGAAAAAGTTTTTGGAAGGTGTGTCGGCGTGTCGCACTGAAGGACGAGGTGTGAGTGGGGGTGTCGCGCGACACGTGCCCCTGCTTGCCGGTCGGCTGCATCTGGCTCCCTAACGATTGAAGGACTGTACCAATATGGCACAGTCCTTCAATCGTTAGCAATTAGATCAGGTTCAACTCCTCCATGCCCACTGGATCAGCTTCGCTTTGGCCTCTTCGGCGGGAATGTCGATCGACCTCGAGCGAAAGGCTTCTCCGAACATGGTTCTGACTGACTTCGCCGTGCGGAAGTATTGGCCGTGCTTGTCGATGCGGCGGGCGGAGACGCCGAGGTAACGGGCCGTCTGCCGGCGGTTCATGCCGGCCTCGACGCAGATCCTGACGGCACGGAAAATGACGGCGTAGGCGGCCTCGTTCTCCGGGTTCGCCTTGGTCAAGATCCGCTCTACAGCGATCTTGGCCTCTGGTGGTGTCTTACTCACGTTCCGCTCCTCACTTGATCGACAGGCCGGTGTCGAAGGTCTTGCGTGCCAGCTGGCGTGACTTTGCAAAGGCGAAGGCCCACAGTCCGAGGACGACGCAGGCTGTCGATACGTGGGTGACCAGCTCGAAGATGTAGAACGCTTCGCCCCCGGCCTGTAGTTCCAGCGGGTAGGCGATGGCGCGTGCGATCGAGAGGACGAAGCCGACGAAGATGAGCCTCGAGGCCAGGCGCCCGAACTGGAGCGGGTTTTTGCGGCTGTCTCGGAAGACCGGCAGCAGGAGGGGCCCCAGCACGTAGGCGGTGTAGGCGAGGACGATCCACTCGTTCCATTCCACTGCCGCCTGATCCGCGTAGTCGACCAGGCGGGGTGATGGTGTGGGGGTCTCGGCCGCGAGGAGCGTGAAGAACACTCCGAGGGCGGCGATCACGACTGCCAGTGCGCCGCGTTTTCCTACGATCCAGTTGATAGCTGTATCTGAGCCGTAGGCGACGGCGAGGTGCACGCCGAGGACCGCTACAGCTCCCATGGCGCAGCATTTGGCTATGAAGTCGGTGCCGTTGGAAATAGGCACGATCGATTCCAGCACCTGGTAGACGCCCGGCAGGGAGAAGACGTAGGCGGCGGTCAGCAGCACTCCCATCAGGGCCAACCGGCCACTGGGTCGCAGCAGTGCCCGCGCCCCTTCGGGGGTCGTCCTGGATGTCAGGCGGTGGAACGTCAGTCCACCGAGGAAGATCAGCATGAAGCTGACTGAGATGACGTAAATGCTGTCGTTCATCCGATCAGGTCCGTAAGTTTCTCCGCGTATTCGAGGGCTTCCTTGCGCTGCCGGAGGCGACGTTGGAGGAGGTTCAGCCGTTGCTGGATGAGTTCGACCAGGTCCTCGTTTTTCATCACCATTAGGGCCGTTTCCCGGATGTCCTCGGGCCAGTCGCCCTCTTCCATGGTGATGAGTCCGACGACGACAAGCCCCGCAACCATCGACGTCCCGCTGACCCGGGCGGCAGTGACCGCCTGGATGGGGGTGAGCTTGTTGTCGGAGAGCTGGTTAAACAGGTAGGTGATCGCTGTTCCCGTCTTCTCGGCCACGTCGTGCCGGACGTCGCCGGTGTCGATGGCGTCGATCCACGCACGATGGGAACCGTCATGCGGGAAGTCGATTCTGACCTTGTCGTTCCGGGGGAACAGGTCTTCGTGGAAGCGGTGCTGCAACTCCACCATGAGGTCGGCGTGGTGGACCTGGCTGAGCACCTCCGCGGCCGTTGGAGAGCGCGGCCGGCTGTCGAGGTCCTTGTACTCCTTGAAATCCGCCAGCGCCGCGATGGGATCCATGCCGACGCCTCGAGCCACCCCGACCACGGTCGACTCGGGGACGTTGCCGCGCCGGATCTGATTGCCCACGGTGACGCGATGCAGTCCGGTCAGACGGCCCAGCTCACTCGCCGAGGTGGTGATGCCGCGAGCTTCGAGCCATTGCTTGAAGTCAGAACCAGAAACAGCCACGGCACCTCCTTCAAGAGAGCACTAGATGGGCACGGCACGCACAGGTAGCGAGGATGTCAGAATCTAAGCTATTCTAAGAAATAAGGAATTGGTTTCAATCCTCTTCCTTCACCCCACAAATTTTACCGGGCACACCCTAATCAGTCTGTGCCTTCACGCCGCTGGGAGGTAGCAGTGGACGAAGACGAGAAGGGTGAAGCGTCACCGCTACTGGCCCTGGTGATCCTTGTACCTCTCCTGGCGGGCCTGCCCGTCGTGGGTGTCGCGGGAGCTGCAATCCTCACGCAGACCGAGGAGAAGCCCGCTTCGTGCGTCGTCTCGGCAGTCGGCAAAACCGTCGGTGACGCCACCTCGACGCCGGCGATCCCGAACGGCTGGAGCGATCTGGTCGACGCCGCCGCGAAGGCCGCGGGTCTGCCGGTGAGCGTGGTGGCGGCGCAGCTCAAGCAGGAATCGGGCTGGAACGAGGGCGCACGGAGCCCTGCAGGGGCTCAGGGCGTCGCTCAGTTCATGCCCGGCACCTGGGCCATGTACGGGGAAGGCGGGGACCCATTCTCCGCCGAGGATGCCATCCCTGCCTACGGACGCTATATGGCGGCTCTGAATGAGCAGGTGCAGCCGCTGGCCGGTGACGATGCCGACCTGCTCGTGCGCCTGACCCTCGCGGCCTACAACGCCGGCCCCGGGGCTGTGCAGGCAGCCAAGGGCGTCCCGGCGTTCACGGAGACCCAGCAGTACGTCGAGAAGATCCTGACCTCCGGGCAGGGCGAGTTTTCTGCGGACTGCGCGGCACCGGCGGGCGCGGTTGCGTGGGACGGCGATCTCGGCGACGGCGAGTGGACCAACCCGCTCCCGGGCGGGGTCTTCACCTCCGGATACGGCCACCGGGACATACCGAACCTGCCCGCTTGGGCGCAGGACCACGTCGGAGTTGACCTTTCAACCCCGGGCGCCGGCACCGGTAACGGCGGCCCGGTCATCGCACCGACCGACCTTCGGATCACCGGGTTCAACGACAAGGACGGCTGCGTGATCGCCAAGGAGGACGGCGACGACCCCGATTTCGGGTTCGCGTTCTGCCACCTCAATGCCTACCGCGTGGCCGTGGGGGACAGGTTGAAGCGCGGCGACGTCGTCGGCACCGAGGGCAACAAGGCTGGCCTCGGGCTGGTTGCCACGCACCTGCACTTCGAGATGTACAAGCCGGAAGCACCGGAGGTTGTTTACCCGTACCAGGGCTGGAACCTCGACCCGGAGCCGATTCTGAAAGAGAAAGGAGCGTGGGTGCGATGACCCGCCGCTCACACACCAACATGTACCGGGCCGCCGCTCTGGCGGTTTCCACAATGGCTCTGGTCACCCTGACCAGCTGCGTGGCCGACGCGCCGGCGTCGGAGGACGCGGCCCCGATTTCCGCGCCGACCACTGTCTACGAGGGTTCCTACACCTCGCTCCCTGCCGAGGAGATCCTGGGCGGCAACACGTTCGCCTTCCCGGAGGATGCGGACCGGTCCGACGTCGACTCGACCGCTCGGGTCGCAGCTCTGATGCTGCATTCGTGGGACACGACGGTGGACCGCACCGAAACGGCGGCCGCAGTGCGCGCCATACCGCTGATGAGCGAGGAGTGGGCGGCGAACCAGGTCGAGCCTGAGCGCAACGCGAGCAACGGCGATTGGTTGGAACCGGCCGAGCACGGCGCCTACAGCGTTCCCCGGGCTGTCCCTGCGATCGGTGACGCCGCGCAGGACGTCGCCCCGGGCAAGGCTATTCGGGTCCTCGACGTGACATGGCGCTGGGTCGCCCGCGACGAAACCCCACTGGACGGCGGCGGTCACCGGCAGGTGACCGTCTACCTCGAGAAGACGGACGGCCAGTGGGACGTCGTCGGGCACCAGACCCGGGACATGACCGCCGCGATGCCCGGCCCGAAGACGGGGGAGGGCAAGTGACTCCGGCAGTGCATTCCTGGCCCGTCATCCGCCTCACAATCGGCGAGGGCGAAATCGTCGCGGACGCGAACGGCGACGTCCTCACCTACCCGGTGCTCGATGACACGTCCGCAGCCGACGTCGCGGCCGACGCAGCAGCGGAAGCGTGCCGCCGTCTGGGCCTGGCCGCATGCCGGGTGCAGGGACGCACCGAGGACGGCGAGGTTTACGAAATGGTCGTCGACGCCGAGCTGGGCACGCTCGAGGAACGAGAAGACACCACCTCCACCGGCACTGCCGGCGGCACAGGTGCTGGCCGGGGTTCAGGTTCTGCCCGTTCCGGGTCGACGCCGGCCCGCCGTCGCACCCCTGCGCGCCGGAAGGCTGTGCTGTGGGGAAGCGCAGGCCTCTTAGCGGCCACGATCGGTTTCAGCGCCTTCTCCACGTTGCAGGACAACACGGCCGAGCCGGTGGCGACGGTCTACACGCCGCCTCCCGCGCAGCTGCCGGTCCCGGCTCCTGCCGGGTGGGACACCTACGGTGACTGGACGACGCCGATGACCGGCTCGACAGTTCGGGCGATCCTGGACCCCTCGGGGCAGCCGGTGAGCGTGGACGGCTCCAAGCTGATCGGCCATGACCCTCGGACAGGTGTGGAACGGTGGACACGCACCGCGCCGTTCATCGTCGCGCAGCTCGCCTTGTTCACCCTCGACGGGCAGTCGAGGGTCGCAGCCGCAGCCGCCCGCGAGCTGGTGCTATTCGGCGACGGAGCAGACCCCATCCGCGTCGACATCCCCAAGGACGGAGCGATCGTCCTGGACGGCGGTACGGCCCCTCGCGTGGATCTGCCGAACAAGCGGACACTGATCGTCGCTGCTGACGGCAGCACCGCGGCGCGGGTGGTCCCGGCGGCCGCGGAACCCATCGAAGCCCTTGGAGACGACCTGGTAGCGGCGGACACTCGGTCCGGACGGATCTGGCGCGTCACGCTGGACTCGGCAGCACTGCCAGCCCCGACGAAGCTGCCCGCACCGGTGCCAGGAGCGGAACTGGTCACGGTTCTCGGATCCGTGAACGGGACGGTCGTCGCGGCATGGAAGACCACCGACACCACCACCATCGGCTTCTATGCGCTCGGGGATGCGACGGACGCGACGGAAGCGACGCAGGTCGGCATCGTCGACGTCGAAGGAACCGACGTCGCGACCTCCGGTATCCAGGTGGACCGTGATAACGGCCTGCTGATGGCTGGCACCGTCCTGGTCGACGTCGATGCGAAGCAGGCCCACCGCCTGCCCGGGGCCGGGAAGCTTGCCGCCGGCTACGCCTGGGTCACCACCAACACCGAGCAGCTGCGGATCAACGCACAGGGCGTCACCGAGACCACAACCGACGCCGCCCGTGCGGCGATTCCCGACGTCATCACCGACGACGGCAAGGCAATCACCCGGGCCGAAGGATTCTCCACCGGCCTGCTGTATGCGCTGACACAGGTCGCACCCCGACCCACAGCAACGACCGGCACGACCGCTGACCCATCTTCTACTGCGACTTCTACTCCGAGCCTCACCTCGACTGTTTCCCCGAAGGAGAACCCCTGATGAGAATGACCGCTGTCATCGACCCGGCCGGCACCCTCGAGCTTGACCTGGGAGGCGAGAAAACCACCGCCCCTTACCCGTCGGTGATGGACGCCCGCCGCTCCGTCATGAGCACCGCGACCGACCTCGCGGCCGAGACGAGCACCGCCACCGAACTGCACATCGAGGACCCGTCCGGCTCCCGCACGATCCTCGTTCAGACCGACGGCGCCGTCATCGAGCAGGACACCGACAGTGACCCGACGGAAAGCGGGCCAGCACAGCCCGTCGAAGCGATCGAACCTTCGGCGTCCCCGGTGACGCCGAAGGTGCCGGCCATGCCGGAGGCCGCGGTGGAAGCAGCAGCACCCGTTGACGCTCCTGTTCGCATCCCTGTTCCCGCTCCCGTGGGGGCTTCCGTGGCCACGGAAGTGACGGCACCGGAAGCCGTCGCATCATCAGCTGTGGCGCCAGCAGTGGTCCCGGCAGTGGCACCGGCGAAGACTGTGGAGCCGCTGCCGACCCGCAGGACGGCGATGCCGTCGTTCGTCGACCGGCCGGACGCCGACTCACCGGCACAGGTCTGGGTTCGTGGTCTGCTGAATCGGTTCGGGTTGAAGCTCGCGGCCTCGCCGGCGGAGCTGGAGCAGCGCCGGGACGAGAAAACCGTCTCCCGGCACTGGGCAGGTCCCCGCACGATCACGGTCCTGAACCCCAAGGGCGGGGCAGGCAAGACGCCGACGGTAATCTGCCTGTCCGCTGTATTCGCACGCCTCGGCGGCTCCGGTGTCCTGGCGTGGGACAACAACAACTCGCTCGGGTCGCTCGGCTGGCGGACCTTCGACGCCGGCCATGAGGCGACGGTGGTCGATCTCCTCGAGCAGGCCGACTACTTCATGACCGCCGGTGCGCGGGCCGGGGATCTGGCGTCCTACGTCCACCACCAGCCCTCGGATCAGTACGACGTACTTCGCTCCGATGACCGGTCGGGCGCGAAGAAGCGGCACGAGGTCACCGGCGACGAGGTCCATCGCCTCTATTCGGTGGCCGCGAAGTATTACCGGCTGATCCTCATGGACTCGGGCAACACCGAACGCGGGGACAACTGGGAGGCCATGATCGGGCACTCCGACCAGGTCGTCATCCCGGTCAAGTCCGTCGACGACGCCGCCGAAGGCGCATCCCGGGTCTTGAGCGCCCTGCGGGCAGGCGACGAGCACGCACAGTCACTGGCGGACCGCGCCGTGGTGATCGTCCTGGGCTGCACCCCGTCCCACGGGCCGGCGAAACTGAACGAGCTCGCTGAGTCCTTCCGCCCGTTCGCGAAGTCGGTCGTCACGGTGCCCTACGATCCGTCGCTGATCGAGGGCAGGATCCGGTTCTCCTCGATGCTCCCGCAGACCCGCCGCGCCTGGCTCCGGGCCGCCGCGCAGATCGCGGAGGGACTGTGACCGTGACCCCGCAGCGCAATCCCTTCGTCCACGAGCCGGAGGTGACACCGCAGGAAGACCCGATCGACGACGACCCGGTCCTCGGACAGCGCGAATCGCTCCGGGGACCACGGAACATTCAGCAGACCCTGGCCGCCGAGCCTGTCGAGGAAGCCGAACCAGCGGCCCCCGTGGCGGTGACCAGCGCGACCCTGTGGCTGGTCGGCGCCTCCGGCGGCGTCGGCACCAGCACCCTCGCGGGCCTGTGCTCGGAGAACGTCGTCGATGAATCCGAGCGGCGTCCGACCTACGCAGGGCGGGCCCTGCTGGTCTGCTCGACCAGTGCGTCTTCGCTCGAGGCCGCACAGCAGCTGGCCCGTAAGTCTGCATTCGGGCAGCTGCCCTATGAATTGGTCGGCCTCTTGATCGTCCACGACCGGCCCAGGAACCGGCTGACGAAGCCGACCCTGGACTTCGCGCGCGGGGTTACCCGGATGTTCCCGGTGGCCATGACGGCGCCGTTTGAACCCTCGTGGCGCGAAGTTGGTGTCACCCCACAAGCTTCCGGGACACGACTGAAAAGCGTGCTCCGGAAGATCGAAAAGATCGCCCGCTCCGGGCACTGAGAAAGGGAACTCCCATGTTCGGAAACACTCTGGCAGCACACACCCTGACCACCATTAACGCGCTCAGTCCGGTCCGTGAAGGATCGCTTCCAGCTCAGACCTTCACCCCGACGCAGCCTCCCGGCACCGAGGGCCTGACGCAGGTTATCGGCTGGGTCCTGTGGGGCGCGGGCCTAGTCCTGTTCGTCTTCTTCATTTTCGGCCTCGTCTCCGCCGGCAGGAACCGCCGACAGGGCAACGAGATCGAGGCACCTATCTGGCCTATGGTCGCTGCCTGCCTGCTGGGCGCTTCCGGCGCCGTGTGGGGCGCAATCACCTGAGCAACAACGCCCACTTACCTGATCGAGAGAAGGACAGACGATGAGCACACAGGACACCACCCAGGAACCGAAGGCCCGCCCGAAGTGGTTCGGCGCTGCCGCGATGTTGCTGGCCCTTGTGCTGGTCGGCCTCCTCGCATGGGGCCTGCGGGTATTCCTCTTCCCCAGCAACGACGCACCGGCAGCAGACTCAACCACCGCTACAACGCAGACAGCACCATCGTCCGCCTCGACGTCCGCGACGGCAGGACCTGTCGTGGACGCGGACGCCGCGTGGGACTGCCAGGCGGACCTCGACAGCGACGACTTATCTGTGGCTGACAGTGCTCCGGCGGTCGAGGAGTGGGTAGTTGGGGGTTACAACGTGATCCCGTTTTCGGAGTTCGGCGGATGCGAGAAATTGCCTTCCACCTTGCGCGTCGGCTACGCACCGACTCAAGCAGGGTCACTGGTGGCGGCGGCCACGTATGCCGTCGCTCTGGACCCGTCAGCCAGCGAGCAAGCAGCGTCTGACCTTGAAGTGGCGGTAGCGGAAGGGCCGAACCGAGTGCTGTTGGGCGAGCGAGCACAGCGCATCCGGGACGGGCTCGAGCAGAGCGAGGACACCTCCGTCATCGCCCGCTTGACCCTGCTGGGCTACATCCAGAACAGCTATAGCGATGACGCAGCGTCCTATCGGCTGATCTATTCGGCACCCGATGCGTCGGGTCTGGAACAGACACTCATTGCTCAGGTCGATCTGGTGTGGGAGGACGGGGATTGGAAGCTGGATCCGGCGTCGGGCAACGACTTCAATACCTGGGCCCGCTACCAGGGACAGCAATACGTCCAGTGGGGACCTAAGTCATGATCGGAGATTTGGCAGGGAACCTCTTAGAAGGTGTCGCCGGCAGTGCGATCCAGAAGCTGATCCAGTTCCTCGCGAGCTGGTTGGTGCAGGTCCTGACGGAGATGATCAACTTCGTCGGTACCTGGTGGTTGAAGATCGGCGCACCGGATATGGGTACAGGATCCGCAACCGACCGCATCCAGCAGTCGACGTTGATCTTCGTCGGGATGGCAGGTGTCATCGGGACAGCGTTCGCGCTCATCAAGCTCGCCCGTGACCAGGACCGCGCCTCGACTGAGAACCTGGTCATGGGCATGGTGCGGACCATCCTCACCACGGCGCTGGCCGTTCCAATGGTGGGCCTCCTGTTCGGGGTGACCGATGTCCTCGCGCCGTGGCTGGTGACCACCATTTCCGGGTCCGCGCAGGAGGACGGGCTCGGGTCCGCGATGGGCCTGGGAGCCATTGCGGGAACCACGATGACCATGCAGCTCGCCGGCATCATCCTGTTCGTCGTGCCGCTGGCCCTGCTGGGTGCGGTCATCAACGCAGTCATCGTGATCTTCTCCTACGGCGCGGCAATCGCACTGTGCGGGGTTTTGCCGATCTTCGCTGCCGCTTCACAGACCGAGCGTGGCCGGAAGTCCTTCGACAAGGCCGTGGGCTGGCTGGCGGCCGTCGTCCTCTTCAAGCCAGCTGCCGCGATCCTGTACGGGGCGGGACTCGCGCTCCTGAAAGGCATCAACGGCAGCGCAGACAACGAGCTCGGGAACACAGCGATTGGCCTTATCACCGGCCTCGTCATTATCAGCAGCGCCTGCATTGCGATGCCGGCCCTGGCCAAGGTCCTCGTACCTGCCGTCAGCGCAGGCCCACAGGGCATGGGAGCCTCCGGCTTGGCGATGGTCGGCGGTGCCGTAGCTCTTGGAGCAGTGACCGGCGGCCTCGGCGCTGCAGCCGGGGCCGCAGCTGCCGGTGGCGGCGGAAGCACCGCAGAAATCACCGGTAGCGGAGCCGCAGCAACGGCCGGGCAAGTGGCCGCAACGGGTGGAGGCGCTACGGCAACTGGGGCTGCCACTGCCGCGGAAACGTCTGCGACCGCCGGCACTGGGGCAGTAGGAGGATCCAGCAGCAATTCCATCCCAGCAAGTGGAGGTGGAAGCGGCGCCACCGGTGCCGCGACGCCTGGTGGTGCAGGTAACACCGGTGGCGGAACCGGTGGTACCGGCCCTTCCGGGGCAGAGCAGAGACCAGAACAGCCCATCGCCCCGGCGTCAGATACAAGTGGTGGGCCATCGGGAGGAAGTGCTGGCGGTCCCGCCGGAGGTTCCGGTGGTCCTTCGGGCGCAGAGCAACGCCCGGAACGATCCGGGGCAGAGACGTCACCGGTCGGTGATGCCGGTACTGCTGGCGGAAACAGCGCGCCCGGAGGTTCGAACGGCCCAACGGGCGCACAGCCTCAGGCAGAACGGACCGGCGCACCCACAGAATCGCCGACGGAAGCACCATCCGGTGCTGGCAGCCCGTCAGCTGGAGGGCCAAGCGGGGCAGAGCCCGCGGCATCTGGTGACAAGCCTCCAACGGAGGCTCCTGGGGCCGCACCCGTGACCTTGCCCTCAGCCTCTCCGACGGCTGAGGGTTTCCGAGCCGGTGCGCCGTCCGGGGCGGATAAGTCGGCCCAGAACCAGCAACGCATCGAGTACGCGCTACGGGAAGCAGCAAGAGACATGGAACGCGCAGTGGAAAGTGGGGATGACCAGTGAGTACGGAACAGGCAATCGTCCGGCAATACGGCAACATCGCAGAAGACCGAACGGCGGGTCTGATGGGGTTCTCGATGGCCTCGACCGTCGTTCTGGGCGCGGGCGCAATCGGGGTGTTCATCGCGATCATGGCCTCGCAGATTTGGGTGGCCGTCGGCATCGCCCTGGTCGCGTTCATCGCCGCCACGATCCTCGGCTCAAAGGACCGTCACGGTCGGTCCAAGCCTGAGCGGTGGCTGGCGCGCAGCATGCACGCCAAAGCCAAGAAAGCCGGGAAGACCGTCTACAAGTCTGGGCCCGTCTCGCAGATCCCGGACGGTTCGTTCCGTGCTCCTGGCCTTCTGGCGGCGACGGAGTTGATCGACTTTCAGGACCTGTTCGGCAACGAGGGTGTCATGCTGTGGCACCCGAAACTGAGGACAGGCACCGTCTTCTTCTCCACCAACTCCTCGGGGCTGGGCCTGCTGGATCAGGACCGCGTGAATCGGCTCGTTGGGTCGTGGGCTGCGTTCCAGCGCGACGCCGGTTCCAACGCACGGGTCGAGCAGATTTCGGTGACGACGCAGTCGACGACCGATCCGGGTGAACGCCTGCCGGACGCTATCGCGGTGGCACGGCAGCAGGCAGGATCCCACGAGGTGCCCGCCTTTGCCCGTCAGGTAATGGATGACGTGGTGAACAACCTCAACCTCGACGTGCCCAAGCTCGAGCAGTGGGTGGCGCTGACGTTCAGCGGCAAGGCCAATGACGGGGACCGTGCACCGGAGCGCTCCGCCGAGGAGCTGGTGGCCGATGTGAAGTCGCTCCTGCAGGGGTTCAAGGAAGAACTCGAGGACGTCGGCGCGGGCAGCGTGTCCCTGATGCGGGCCGCTGACCTCACTGACCAGACCTATGTCGCGTTCAACCCGCACGCCGCGGCCGCCGTCGAACGCGCCCGCCTTTCCGGCGACGGGACCGGCCTGGGCTGGCACGAAGTCGGCCCCTCCGCCGCCCGGACCATCGGATACCCGGGCCGGTACGACCACGCCGGGGTGACGAGCAAGTCGTGGCAGATGTTCCGGCCGCCGGCCGGGACGTTCCGCGAGAACGCGCTGGTGGCCCTGTTGGGCCCCGATGCGAGCATGCTGCAGAAGCGTGTCACCGTGTTCTACCGGCCGCAGCCGCCGGAGAAGTCGGCGCAGCAGGTCGCCCAAGCCCTCACCAATGCGCAGTTCGCCACGAACCAGAAGGGTCGCCGTCCGACCAGTTCGCAGATCATCGCCCTCGAGAAGGCACGTAAGGCCGAGCGGGAGCAAGCAGAAGGGGCCGCGCTGGTGCGCTTCGCGATCGGTGTCACCGCGACGGTCGAGAGCCCGGAGCAGCTGCAGGCGGTGGAGGCGAAGATCATGCGCAACGCGGCTACCGGCATCCAGATCCGCATGCGCTCCTGCGACTACAACGACGACGCCGCGTTCTCCTTCAACCTTGGGCTCGGCCTGGTGCCAGAGCACCTGGCCACCATCTCCTCCGACGTCAGGAAGGCCCTCTGATGTCCGCCTTTGATCAACTCGTCGACAAAGTCATGAACCGGTTCCTAGGCCGCTCCGAAGCGGCAGCCGCAGTTACCGCTGCATCGTTTCCGGAGCTCACGGAGAAGGGCATGCGGGTCCGCGAGGGCGGCATGGTGACGTGGGTGGAACCGCCACCGGAGTTCACAGCCACGTCGAACCAGACCGCCGGCCTCTGGCCGTTCTGCGTCGGCACCTCCTCACCACTGGTCGGTGCGGTCCTCGGCCGGAACCTGCTCAACAGTTCGGTGGTGTGCGGGGATCCGATCAGCCTGTTCCTGCACGGCATCATTTCCTCGCCGTCCGGGTTCATCCTGGGCCTGAACGGTCGGGGAAAGTCCTCGGTCGCCGTCCGCATGGCGTTGGCGCTGATCGATCAGGGGTTCCTGATCCTCGTGGCGGGGGACCTCAAACCGGACTTCGCCGGCGTCGTGCTGGAGACCAATGGGCAGGTCGTGCAGGTCGCTCCCGGCGTCGGGGCGATCAACCCACTCGACGCCGGTCCGCTCTGGCGGGAGCTCGAACGCCTGCCGGCCCCGATGCAGCGGCAGATGCGCGCCGAGATCCACGCACGGCGCCTGATGACCCTTACCGGGCTCATCGAACTGGTGTTCAAGGAACCGCTGGATGCGAAGAAGCAGGAACAAACGGTGCTGTCCATGGCGATCGCCCTGGCCGCCGAGAAGGCAGAAGGCGAGGACCGGCAGCCGCTGGTCGGCGACGTCGTCGCCGCCATCAAGTCCGCCCCACCGCAGATCCAGTCTGCTTTGCTCATCGAGGAGACAAACGAGTACCTGCCGCAGGTCAAGAATCTCCTTGCGGGCCTGAACGCCCTCGGCGAGCATGGACCGTTCGGGGACGTGTTCTGCCAGCAGACTACGAAGGAGATGAAGATCGACACCTCGGTGGACTTCGACATATCCCTCATCGACGAGTCCCAGCTGACGCTCCGGGCCGCGGTGCAGACGGTGTGCTGGTCCTACGGTCAGGCTGGCATCTCGGCCGCGAAGACCCTCGCCGACGCTGGCCTGATGGAGGAGCGCCATCACCTGATGATCATGGACGAGCTGTGGCAGTCCCTGCGCGCGAGTGAGCTGCTGGTGCACCAGATCGATTCCATCACCCGTCTGAACCGGACCAAGGGCCTGGGGCAGCTGATGATTACGCACTCCATGAAGGACCTGCAGCTGTCCACGGACGAGCTGACGAAGATCGCTACAGGCTTCGTGGAACGCTCTTCCGTGAAGATCCTCGGCGGGCTGGCGCAGAACGAGATGGACCTGCTGGAAACGGTGTTCCCCGTCTCGGAGCGGGAGAAGGCGATGCTGGTCGGCTGGTCGGCCGAAGGGTCAATGAACCCCAACACCAATCAGGTTTCCCCTCCGCCCGGACGTGGCCGGTTCATGCTGAAAACCGGGTCCGAACCCGGTGTGCCGTTCCGGGTGAACCTCACCGCCGGCGAACTCGCAGCCCACAACACCAACCAGGCATGGGCCGCCGCCCAAGCAAAAGTAACCCGATGAAGGCGACCAGACGTTGAACGCTTTGAGGAACGAAGAGAACGCGTCCATCGTCCTGTTCTCGAGTGTGGTCCTGGCCGCGTTCATCGCGGTCGCCCTGATCCACCTCGGGGACGCCTTCACACCGGTGCCCACCGACTTGTCGTGGAATCCGATCACCTTGGCGATCGGTTTTGCCACCGGGGATCCGTGGCCGGCGGCCGCGAGCTGGTTGCTCGGCGCGGAAGCGGTCGTGGTGATCGCGGCCTTCGCGTGGTGGAGCACCCGCCCTGTGTCCAGGACCGCTGGGGCGTCCCGACGGATGAGTCCTGGCGGGAGGATGCGCCCGGCGATGCTCGATGCCCGCCTCACCGAAGCGGCCCGCCTCCACCCGACCGCGGAAGGTATCGGCCCGGGCCTGACCATCGGGTACATCGGTGAGACCGGCACCAAGGCCGTTATCCAGGGCTGGAGGGAATGCTCGACCCATGTGTGGGGAACCGGGCGAGGCAAGACGACAACGCAGGTTGTCCGGCACGCCACCGAAGCCCCCGGCGCGTACATCATGACCAGCAACAAGGTCGACGGCGTCGCCGAAGTGATCGCCGCCCGCACAACAACGGAAACCAGGACCGGGACGGTGTGGCTGTTTGACCCGCAGCGGATCTGGCGCGACAGTCACTGGCCCGCAATGATCTTCAACCCGCTGACGAGCGTCACCGATACTGTGAGCGCAGGTGAAATCGCGTCGATCTTCGAAACCTCGTCCGCCCCCACCGCCGGCCAGGGCAAAGGGGACGCGCAGTTCGACTCACAGGGACGCGACTTCCTGTCCTGGTGCCTCCTCGCCGCGGCGAAGGGCGACGGCACGATGAAGGACGTTCTGCGGTGGATTTCCTCGGCGGACTTTATGGAACCCGCCGACCTGCTCGAACGGGCCGGGCACGCCGGTCCCGCGTCGGCATTGAAGGGCATGAGCGCCCAGCCGGAGGACACCCGCGGATCCGTGGCCGCCAGTGCACAGCGCATGGCTTCCGCGCTCGTCCATGACGAGCTCATGGCATGGTCGACACCCACCCCCGGTGTGCCGGTGTTCGACCCAATCAGGTTTGTGGCCAGCAGGGACACCCTGATCCTGCTCACACAGGACGCAGCCGGCTCCGGCGCCGCCTTCGTGTCCACCCTCGTCTACGCGGTGTTCACCGCCGCGCAGCAGGCCGCCCGTCATGCCGGGGGACGGCTGCCGGTCCCATTGGTCGCTGACCTGGACGAGGTCGGGAACGTCGTCAAACTCAAGCAGCTCCCCGAGTGGTACTCCTACTTCGGGTCCATGGGCATCGTCGTCAGCGCCTACTTCCAGACCCGCGGGCAGGGCATGGCCATGCTCGAGCGAACAGGGTGGGACACCCTCTGGTCCGCGGCCGCGATCAAGGTCTACGGCGGCGGATCCGACGACACCGCGTTCCTCGAATCGTTGTCCAAGACCATCGGCCAGTACGACGCGAAGGTCCGCAGCACCTCGACCTCGAGGAACGGATCGTCCCGGTCCGTGCAGACCCAGCGACGGGACATCATGTCCGTCGCCCAGCTCTCCGAACTCCCCGCCAACCGGGCGTGGGTGAAAACGTCGAACGGTGGCGGAACCATCGTCCGCACCGTGCCGTGGTTCCGCGACAAGACCATCAATGTCCGCATCGGACCCACCGTCGAGCGCATCAAGACCAGCAAGGCAGGACACCTTCCATGAGCGACCCTCAGGCCGATGCTGCCAGCGTCGAACCTAACGGTTACGACGACGGGGGAGAGGACTTCGCCTTCACCCCCGAGGAGTTGGTGGACTGGGTGGAGGGCCTGGCGGCGATGCTCGAATCGGTAGACCGGTCGCAGAACCAGTACTGGTGCGCCCAGTGGTGGAAGCATGCGGAAGCCGTCGACAGGTTCAGGGGACTGTACGAGCAATGGCTGGAAGCACAGGCGAACAGGGGAATGTCGTCGTGGTGGATGGACCACTTCGACCGCCACGCGACGGTCCTTTTCGCCAAACGCGGGCCCTTCGGAGAATGCGGAACCACCCACGTATCCAAGACTGCTCGACGGATCCTCGTTTCAGAGCAACCACCTGAAGGTTGGGAATGGTAGACGAACGTTCTGGGTCAATGATTGCGGAGAAATTCCCGAGAAGCTGCCCAAACGGAGCCATCACGGTCTCGGTCTAAACATCAGTCAACTCTGAGCGCGAATCCGACTGTGAACATAGATGCACGGAAACACGGAAGCACAGACTCTCTGCTGAGAGCAGTAGCACCGCGCAACTGGACCATCTCGTTCTCGTTGCTTAGTCCGCGTGCGTCACAAAGCACCAACTACAGTGAGTCGTTACTCGCTGGTGGGACGTCGGCGTTGCCGCTTAGTCTCGGATCGCTGCTGCTTGTACGCGGAACGGCGACGTTCCGAGCCGCGCGTAGGACGCGTCGCGCGGCGCAGAGGGGGCGGAGGGGTTAGTGCGGCGGCCACAATTTCGCGGAGCGCCTTGAGAGCGGATTCACGGTTACGCAACTGGGACCGCTGCTCCGACACCGTCACCGTGATCGCGCCCGAGACATGGCTTCGGGCGAGCTGGTGAACGATTCGCAGCCGTTGCTCATCGCTTAGCGCCGATGACTCCGATGCAATCCAGGTGAGTTGCACCCGACTATCAGAGGTGTTGACGTGCTGCCCGCCCGGCCCGGACGACCTGGAGAACTTCCACTGCAATTCGGTCGCCGGAATGATCAAGTCCGATGTCACTTCAAGATCCACCCGGTAAGCGTGGCACGCCAGGTGTGTCTGGCGGCAGTCGTCGACTACTGGGCCTCGCTCCACCAACGACTCGACCGTGCACGGCAGCGACCGCGCCGCTCTGCGACCGGCGGTTGTACCGTCGCTCGGAGAAGCTTCCTAGGAATTCGTTATCGGATGCACCGATAACCCCGCGATATGTCGGTGCTGGTCACGTCGGACATGCTGGCGAATGTAGTGGGGGTGAGCCTTCCCGGGAGGCGTTGTCAGTAGGATCGCGGTCATGCCCACCCCCGATGACCTGGTGTACCCGAACGGTTATGGCGCTTTTCTGCAGGGTCTGAAGGAGCGCGTTAGCAGCGCCCGTGTGGAAGCACTCCGGACCGTGAACACACAGCTGATCGAGCTGTATGGGTCGATTGGCCGCGATGTAGGGGAGCAGCAGCGGCGGCAGGGGTGGGGGAGTGGCGTCATCCGCCGACTGGCTGATGATTTGCGGGCCGAGTTTCCTGAGGTCAAAGGGTATTCGGCGGGGGAACCATGAGGAGCACACACGTGAGTGAGTGCAAGTTGCAGGGGCTGCGGTTCGATCACGTCGAGACGGTGCGAGCCGCCCATCTATCGACAACCTCAACCGTGACACTCAACCGGTTGAATCCCGGCGGGCGTATGTTCTCCACCCGAACATAACTTCGCAATCCCAAGTACTTGGCACACAAACTTTCGTTCTTAACGCCCAAATTTCGTCCTTAACGCCCAAATTTCGTCGCATGGGCTGGGTTTCAGCTGAGTGGGAAGACGAGTAGGGAGCCGGTTGCTGTAGCGACCACTTTGCCGCTGCTGTCGGTGACGGTGCCGTCTGCGAAGGCAACGCGCTTGCCTGGTTTTGAGACGATTCCCGTGCAGGTCAGCGGGCCGCTATTGGCTCGTACCGGACGGAGGTAGTTCACTTTAATCTCTATTGAGGTGTAGCCGATGCCCTTCGGGAGGGTTGTGTGTACGGCGCAGCCCAACGCCGAATCGAGGAGGGCGCAGACGAGGCCACCGTGGACAGCCCCGATGGGGTTGTAGTGGGACTCGTCCGGGCGGCAGGTGAAGATGGCCTTCCCCTCTACTGCTTCGATGAGTGTCATGCTTAGCAGTTCGTTCATGGGGGGAGGAGGGAGCTTCTTACCCATCATCGAATGCAGGTAGTCCAGGCCGCTCATGCTCGGCATAACTGCAGCGCCCACGCTGGGGTCCTCCCAGGTGATGATTCGTTGGCGTTCTGTCACGGCTGCTCCTATGCATCAGTGATTTCTGCCGTGAGTTTGTCGCCACGGCTTGAACCAGCGTCTACGGGGTTGGTGAGGCTTCGAGTGTCCTGTACTGCCCCTTGTAGTAAAGCAGCGGGTCCGCTCTATGACTGTCGAGGGACCCAAGCTCGGTGACCCGCCCGATGACGATGAGGTGATCGCCGGCGTCGTTTTCGGCGACGATGGTGCAGTTGAGCCACGCAGGGGTGTGCTCGAGGATCGGGTTGCCGTCCTGGGTAGGGTGCCAGGTGATGCCAGCCCATTTGTCGGTGCCCCGGCGTGCGAACTGGTCGGATGCAGTGGCCTGGTCCGCGGAGAGGATGTTGACTGCGAAGCTCCCGGTGTCGCGGATGCGAGGGTAGGTGGTGCTGGTCTTCATGACACTGAAGGACACCAGGGGCGGGTCTACCGACACACTGTAGAACGACTGGCATGTGAAACCGATCGGGCCCTCACCGTCCTGTCCGGTGATGATGGTGATTCCGGAGGCGTAATGGCCGACGATGTCCCGGAACCGCGTTGGATCAATGCTGTCGCTCGTATTACTGGTCTTCTCCGTGATGGTCTTGGTGGCCGGGGTGCTGGTGGATGTGTTGATGGTGGTTGTCATGGGGTGGGGTCCGTGAGGCGGGGGTCGAGCCCGTACTGGGCGGGGGCGCCGAGGTGGTCGCGGAGCGTGGCGCCGTCGTAGTCGTGGTGGTAGACGCCACGTTCCTGCAGGAGCGGGACGACCTCGTCGACGAAGGTGTCGATGCCGTCTTCATTGACGTCGATGGATACCCAGAATCCGTCGCAGGCGCCGGCTTCGAACCATTCCTGCATGTGGTCCGCGGTCGCCGTTGCGTCACCGACAGGGGTGGGGTGGTAGTCGATGACACCGTGGGCGAGGATGTCGCGGATCGTCCACCCTTCTCGTGCGACCTCCAGGGCGCGGGGCGAGCGGGGGTCGAACGGGCTTGGGGACGCGGCCGCTAATTGGTGAGCAGTCAAGGGTTCATCGAGCTGGCCGGGGTTGAGTTGCAGGCTCAGCATGGAACCGAGGTAGGGGACGCGTGAGGCTGCGGTGAGCTCGGCTAGCTGGACCCGCCGGTCCAGGGCATCGCGTTTGGTCTTGCCGATGGCGGGCATGACTCCGACGAAGAATTTGATCTCGTCGGGGTTCCGGCCTGCTTTCTCGGCGGCGTCGCGGTAGGCCTGGCGTTGCTTGCGGGCGTCCTCGATGGTGAACGTGGCACCGATAACACCGTTGGCGTAGCGTCCGGCCAGGTCGAGTCCGTTGGCGCCTCCGCCGGCAGAGAAGATGACGGGCTGGCCCTGCTCGGATGGCGGGATGGGCAGCGGCCCGCGGGAGGCGACGTACTCGCCCTGCATGTTGATGGGCTGAATCTTGTCGGGGTGAGCGAACCGTCCGGTTTCCTGGTCCTTGATCCACGCGTCCTGCTGCCAGCTTCCCCAGAGGGCCTGTGCGATCTGGATGGTTTCATGGGCGCGCTGGTATCGCTCGGGCCGGGGCGCGATGCCTTGGCCGAAGTTCGCTGCAGCGTTAGGGTCGCTGGTGGTGACCGCGTTCCATCCGGCGCGGCCGTGGCTCATCACATCGAGGGCCTTGAACTGACGGGCGATGTTGAAGGGTTCGTTGAACGTCGTGGAACCGGTGGCGACCAGGCCGATACGTTCGGTGGCCCGGGCGATCGCGGCGAGGGTCATCATGGGGTCGAGGGTGATCTGCGGTGCCTCGTGGTCGACGTCGGCCTGCAGGCCGGGGAAGTCCGGCAGGAACAGGAAGGCGAACTTCCCGCGTTCGGCGGCCTGCGCGTAGCGGACCTGGGCGTCGAAGCTCGTGTAGTTCGCAGGATCAACGGTGGGGGAGCGCCAGGCTGAGGTCTGCGATCCGTATCCGTTGCCCAGGTGCATACCCAGGATCATCTGCGGCTTGGTCATCGGGTTCTCCTTGTACTGCTATCTCGTGGTGCCTGTGGGGGTGGTTGCTGTCGTACCTGTCTTGATGCTCGACGTGCTGCTTGCGGCGCGATGGTCAGGCTCCGCCCGGGACCGGTCAGTGCGGATGCACTGGGCGCGTGGTGCGACTTGTCCAGCCTAAACATTGCCACTAATGTGAAGGTCAAATCGGTTGAGCATCCGCTCGAACAAGTAATGGAGGGGTTTCATGCGTATTGGTGAACTGGCGAAGAAGACGGAGGTTCCTGCCCGGATGCTGCGGTATTACGAGGAGCAAGGCCTGATCTCTCCTCGTCGCCTGGAGAACGGGTATCGGACGTATGACGACTACCTGGTCGACCGGGTGCGGAAGATCCGCGGGCTGGTTGATTCCGGGATCCCGACGCGGATCATCTCGAACATCCTGCCGTGCCTGGATCAGCCGCAGACCATCGTCGTGAAGAACGCCGAGCCCGGGTTGCGGGAACTGCTGGTGACGGAGCGGGACCGGATGACGGAAAAGATCGACTTCCTGATCCACAACCGGGACTCGATGACCCGGTACATCGAAGCAATCGATCATGCCGCCAACTCTTCACGTGAGACAGCGCGGGCCAGCTAGACGTATTCGCGGTGTCACTCCAGCAGCTGAGCCCTAGATGCCTCGAGGAGAGGAGGCCGGGAAGGTCCCGCTGAAACTTCCGGCCACCACCTCTTGGCACCTGTGCTCTCTCCAGCCGAGCCACAGTGCCGCATCTCCGCTGTTCTGGCTCCGGCCCGGCTTTAGGCGTTGTCGGCGGTGGGGCGGGCCTTGTTGACGAAGAGGGTGCCGATGACTGCTCCGAGGGCGAGGATCGCGGCGACGGTGAAGGCGGCCTGTCCGGCGTCGATGCTCTGGGTGACATCAAGCGCTCCGGTTTCGGATGCGTTGGCTCCGATGGTGAAAGCGGAGATGAGGATCGCTCCTCCTGCGGCGCCGGCGAGTTGCTGGACGGTTGAGAACGCGGCGGTGCCGTGCGCGTACAGCTCGGTGGGCAGTGAGCCGAGGGCCGACGTGGTCATCGGAGCCCACATCAGCGCCTGCGTCCCGGTGATCACCAGGTATGTGCCCAGGGCCAGCCAGACGCTGGTGTTCTCATCAATGGTGGTCAGGAACCAGATGGCAGCCGCCCAGATGATCGACCCGGGAATCGCCAGCGGTTTTGGGCCGACCTTGTCGTAGATCCGCCCGCCGAGTGCGGAAACGATGGCGATCATCGCGCCGCCGGGGAAGAGGAACAGGCCCATCTGTAGGGTGTCCAGTCCCAGGACGGCCGTCAGGATCAGGGGTAGGACCAGGACGACGCCAAAACCATTCATCGCAACGAAAGTCATCACGATCGCGGGCAGGACATAGGAGCACGTCTTGAAAATGCGCATGTCCAGGAAAGGGTCCCGATCGCGCTGCAGCCGGACCTGACGGTAGACGAACGCGGCCACGCCGATCAGGCCGATCAGGATCGGGATGTAGGGGGCGACGGGTGCGTGGCCGGAGACGGATTCGCCGATGGACGCCAGTCCGAAGACCAGCCCGCCGAAGCCCACGACGGACAGCAGCAAGGAGAACACGTCCAGGGTTGCCCGCTCGGGTGTGGTGACGTTACGCAGCTTCGCGGCGGCGAGGGCCAGCGTCGCGACGATGATCGGCAGCATCAGGATGAACAACCAGCGCCAGCTCAGCTGGGACAGGATGAGGCCGGATACCGCGGGGCCGACGGCCGGTGCGATGGCGGGAACCGCCGTGACGAGGGCCATCATCCTGCCCCGCCGCGCGACCGGGACCAGACGCATGGTCGTGGTGATCAGCAGAGTCGGGAACACCGCGGTACCGATCGCCTGAATGATTCGGCCGGCGAAGAGCACGCCGAAGCCGGGAGCGATGACAGCGACAACTGTTCCGATGAGGAAGATCGTCATGGCACCCAGGAAGATCGCACGGGTGGTGAACCTGCGCATCACGAACCCGGTGGCCGGAATCAACACGGCCAGGGTCAGCAGGTACCCTGTCGTCAGCCACTGGCCGGTCGTCGGAGTGATGTCGAGGTCACTGATCAGCGTCGGCAGGGCGACGCCGAGCATCATCTCGTTCAGCAGGACGACGAAGGTCGAGACCATCAGCAGGCCGATGATCATCGCACTACCCGGCGCCATCCGGTTATCGGACGGCGCGGCCTGGGTGCCTTCAGTTGTCCCTAGGGGGAGCGGTTTCTAGGGTGGACTCGTTCGGGCCAGATGCCGACATGGGGTTCTCCTGATAGTGAGATGAGTTGGGAGACAGGCGTCAGGCGTAGAACTGCATACCCGCAGTCAGCGACACTTCTCCGATATGAGTAGGGGTGGATATGAGGGGCATCCGGGAACGAGCAGCTGTCCTGGGTTCGACCGGATGACGGTAATGCCGTGACTCTTCGCGCCCTGGCGATTTCCAGTGCTTCCTGGTGAGTCGTGGAGGGGCTGCACACAGGGCAGGTCGGCGCCTGTGCAACAGGTTCCTCGAGCATTGGTGGCAGGGGCAGGTAAGTCACCAAACTATCGTGCAACATTGTCACTAGTGAGAAGGTCAAGTCCATGAGGCAGATGTGATCAAGAGCACAAGCGAAGGCGCAATGATCCGGGCGACTCGGCTTGACCTTGACACTGTTGGAAGGTTGGACACTTGAGGTGATCACTCGACCCACGGAAGGACTCCCATGAAGATCGGCATTCTCGGCGCAGGA
>NZ_PJIR01000142.1 GCF_002929355.1 Arthrobacter sp. B0490
GGCCAGGTCGAGTACCGGACTGCCTGGCAGGCCATGCAGCACTTCACCAACACGCGCGATGCAGACAGTGGCGACGAAATCTGGCTGCTGCAGCACCCGCCCGTATTCACTCAGGGCCAGGCCGGCAAGGCCGAGCACCTGCTGTTCCCTGGCGAAATTCCGGTAGTGCAGGTGGATCGAGGCGGTCAGGTGACCTATCACGGGCCCGGCCAACTGGTTGGTTATCTGTTGCTCGATGTGCGCCGACTCGGTATCGGTGTGCGCGAGCTGGTGAATCGTATCGAGCAGAGCCTGATCGATCTGCTCGCCGGCTATGGCATCGAGGCGGCTGCCAAAGCGGATGCGCCGGGCGTTTACGTCAACGGTGCGAAGATCGCGTCTCTGGGCCTGCGCATTCGCAATGGCCGTTCCTTCCACGGCCTGGCGCTGAACGTGGACATGGATCTCGAACCTTTCCGGCGCATCAACCCCTGCGGTTATGCAGGGCTGCCCATGACCCAGCTGCGTGACCTGATCGGGCCGATCGACATCTCTGAAGTGGCCGATCGACTGCGTGATC
>NZ_PJIR01000143.1 GCF_002929355.1 Arthrobacter sp. B0490
GAGAGAACCATCCTTTTCCCGATAGTGTTATTACCTTAACCCGTCCGCTCGACTTCTATTATAGACACCCGATAAAGACGTCTAAAAGACTATAGACGACTACCTTAAGGTTCCGGCTAATAAGGCTAAAGTTAACGCGGCACTTCTTCGCGACGAGGAGTAGCGGAAGAATAATAAGACTAAGATAAAGATAGTATAAGCTATAGCTACCGCTAATGTTCTTACGACCTTTTTACCACTAGTTATTCTATAGACTACTATAGAATACCCGTTAAGGGATTCTTTTATTATAGATTTAGGGTCTAATAGATATATTTACAATAATAGGGAGTGTTTCTATAACTTCTAGCCTTCTTCTAAGTACGCACTCGTAGGTAGTAAAAGCACTCTTATTCTCGGGATAGGCACGGTGTTTATACGCATCTCGACGGGCACTTTTTAGCGTAGTTAGGTAGTATATATCCCGTCTTTTCACACGTCCCTTTATTCCCTTTGTCTTCTATATAAGGCGAATCTTTTATAGAACCCGTAGACTAGCGTAATCTCTTCGTTAATACG
>NZ_PJIR01000145.1 GCF_002929355.1 Arthrobacter sp. B0490
TGCAGCTCCTCGCTGCGCTGCGCCGGGCTGTCGCCCCAGCGCCGCTTTTGCCCCCAGTAACATTGCTCAAGGAAGGCTTGCAGCTCGCTGTCCTTGAAATAGTTCCAGGCCAGGTACAGTCCTTCGATAATCAGCAGTAGCCAGTTCACTGGCACGATGCGCAAGGTGAACCACTTGATCGCCTGTTCGGTGGTCCATTTCCCAGTCAGCGCCATATAGGTAGCATAACCACCCAGGCCGGTTTGAGCGCTCATTACACCGAAGACTGCACCATCATGCCCCAAACGTGCCCAATGATCAGCCGTCCAATAGGCACCGTCTTTATGCATTTCAGCGGAAAGTTTGAGTAAATCGAAAACGGCTCCAAGAGTGGCCAATACACCAGTAGTAAAACCAAACAGCGTTACGATGGGAGCCTTAGCACCGAACTTGCTGATTTCAACCCGCCCAGTCGCCTCCCACGCCGCACCGATCACTGCCGATAGCGCCGCCCCTACCTTGAGGTTTTCGGCCAGATGTTCACGACTACGCACCTCATCATGCTCGCGCCCCTGGT
>NZ_PJIR01000144.1 GCF_002929355.1 Arthrobacter sp. B0490
GGCGGCGTTGTTCTGGGTGATGGACAAGGCGGGCGTTGCGCCCGGCGAATCGCTGTTCGTGGGTGACTCGCGCAACGACGTACGGGCTGCCAAGGCCGCGACAGTACGCTGTGTCGCGCTTACCTACGGCTACAACCACGGCGAGCCCATCGCGCATGAGCAGCCGGCGCTGGTGCTCGACGACCTGCGTGAGCTGGTTGCTTCGGCTCCGGGGCTGCGCTAGTGTGGCCGGACTCTTTTTGACCCACCGAAGAGATCAGCTCGTGGTGCTCACCCGCAGACAATGGATGAAAGTCATCAAGGCCCTGGCCCGTTGGCGCTGGCGCGCCTGACTTTTTCCTGCCGGCCAGGCCGGCGCGTTTGCCGTTGTTCGTTCGAACCCTCCTCAGACCACGAGGCTGACATGACCCGCGAAGAATTCCTGCGTTTGGCCGTCGAAGGCCATAACCGCATCCCCCTGTCGTTCGAAACCCTTGCCGACTTCGACACCCCGTTGTCGCTATACCTGAAACTGGCCGATGCGCCGAACTCCTATCTGCTTGAATCCGTTCAGGGC
>NZ_PJIR01000146.1 GCF_002929355.1 Arthrobacter sp. B0490
GGTTGTGCAGGATGCAGCGGAGATGATCTTGTCATCGGCGGTGATGTCGCCATGGTTGATGCCATGCACGATGTTCTTCAGCTCACCCTTGCCCGGCGCGGTCAATACGACGCGAGCAACACCCGGGCACTTGAGGTGCTGACCCAGGCCTTCGGCGTCACGCCACGTGCCAGTGTTGTCGACAAGCAGCGCGTTCTCGATGCCGTACTGGGTGTAATCCACCGAGGACGGATCGTTGGAGTAGATCACCTGAATCAGGTTGCCGTTGGCGGTGATGGTGCTGTTCTCTTCGTCGATGGTGATGGTGCCATCGAAAGGACCATGCACCGAGTCGCGACGCAGCAGGCTGGCACGCTTGACCAGATCGTTGTCCGCGCCCTTGCGCACGACGATGGCGCGCAGGCGCAGGCCGTCGCCACCACCGGTCTTCTCGATCAGGATGCGCGCCAGCAGGCGGCCGATGCGGCCAAAACCGTACAGCACGACGTCAGTACCCTTGTGCCCGGTAGCCGCGTGACGCTTGTCGGCGACCTCGGCCAGCTCTTCGCGCACGAA
>NZ_PJIR01000147.1 GCF_002929355.1 Arthrobacter sp. B0490
ATGGATTCATCTGGATCTGGCCCGGCGACCCGGACAAAGCCGACCCGGCGCTGATTCATCATCTCGAGTGGGCGGATAATCCCGACTGGGCATATGGCGGCGGTCTCTATCACATCGCCTGCGATTACCGCCTGATGATCGACAACCTGATGGATCTCACCCATGAAACCTACGTGCATGCGTCGAGCATCGGGCAAAAGGAAATCGATGAGGCTCCGGTGAACACCCGGGTCGAGGGCGAAACGGTCATCACCAGCCGCTTCATGGACGGGGTGATGGCACCACCGTTCTGGCGAGCGGCTCTGCGAGGCAATGGGTTGGCGGATGACGTTCCGGTGGATCGCTGGCAAGTCTGCCGCTTTACTCCCCCTAGCCATGTGCTGATTGAGGTGGGCGTGGCTCATGCTGGCAAAGGTGGATATGAGGCTCCCGCCGAGTACAAGGCAGGAAGTATCGTCGTCGACTTCATCACGCCGGAAACCGACACCTCCATCTGGTACTTCTGGGGTATGGCGCGAAACTTCAAACCTCAGGATTCCGAGCTCACCGAAACC
>NZ_PJIR01000148.1 GCF_002929355.1 Arthrobacter sp. B0490
TCGGCAAGAAACAGCAGGAGCCGATCAAGGGCATCTACTTCTGGGGCGGCGTTGGCCGCGGCAAGACCTACCTCGTTGATACCTTCTTCGACGCATTGCCGTTCAAGCAGAAGACGCGCACGCACTTTCACCGCTTCATGAAGCGCGTGCACGAGGAAATGAAGACGCTCAAGGGCGAAAAGAACCCGCTGACCATCATTGGCAAGCGCTTCGCCGACGAGTCGCGGGTGATCTGCTTCGACGAATTCTTCGTCTCCGATATCACCGACGCGATGATTCTTGCCACGCTGCTCGAAGAGCTGTTCAAGAACGGCGTGAGCCTGGTGGCGACCTCCAACATCGTGCCGGACGGTCTGTACAAGGACGGTCTGCAGCGCGCGCGCTTCCTGCCGGCCATCGAGCTGCTGAAGAAGCACACCGAGATCGTCAACGTCGACAGCGGCATCGACTATCGCCTGCGTGCGCTGGAGCAGGCCGAACTGTTCCACTTCCCCCTCGATGCCGAGGCTGAACAGAGCCTGGAGCGCAGCTTCAAGCGCCTGGTGCCGGAGA
>NZ_PJIR01000022.1 GCF_002929355.1 Arthrobacter sp. B0490
AGAGTAGGACACCGCCGGACAACCATTACAGGCAAGAGGCCCCACCACCGGTGGGGCCTCTTCCCCGTTAACCACCCACCCACCCACCCACCACCGGTAGGGTCGACAGACACCGGACAGACACCCCCCAGACACCCGCGGGTAGAGCGATGCATCACATCATGGGCAAACGCTCGTCCGGATGAAGTCCGTGGTCGGGCTTCGTGGTTCCATAGATGGGTAGGACCCACAGCAGAATAGAGACCCGCCGGCACATGCATGCCGGCACCTGACGAGAGGACCGCGCTGCCATGGCTGAGCAGGAGCACACCGCTGGACGAGACGGGGAGTCCCGCCCGTCGGGAGGCGCGGACCGCGGGAGCCAGGGCAGTTCAGGTCAGGCGGGACGCCACTCCTGGGGATCCAAGTCCGGCGGGAATCGCACGCCGCCGTCGCCGGAGAGCACCGACGACAGACGCTCACACGAACGTCCCGCGCCGGCGCGGGACTCGACCGATCGCAGCGCCCCCCGGGACGACCGTCGGAGCGCGCGGCCCGACGGCGGCTCCAGTGGGGGCGGCCGGCCCGCATGGAAGGGCCGGTCCGGTACACAGGGCGCGGGCCGCACCGGCGGGTCGACAGAGCGCGAAGGTCAGGGCGCCGCCCGGGACGGGCAGGGACACGGACGCGACGACAGGGCTCCCCATACCCGGACCGCGCGACCGGACTCCGAGCGTGGCGGACCCTCGGCTCCACGGCGGGACGATCGTCCGCGGCAGGATTCGGGGAGTGCGGGCCCGCGCTCGTCCGACCGTCCCCGCAGGAGTTCCGACGGTGACCGGGGCGCACAGTTGAGGGGCTCTGCCTCACGCGGCGGCTCGGCGTCAGGCTCCGCGGCGGACAAGCAATCTCGTTACGGCGGCCGGGGTGGAGCGTCGGCGGACCGTACGACAGGGAGCGCCGACCGACCGTGGTCGAGAAACTCTCCCGCCGCACCGGGCGGCAGCGACGGCCGGTCGGCCGGGCGCAGTGACTCCTACCGCCGGCCCGCCGATCGTGACGATCGCCGAGGCGGAGGACGCGGCACGGAGGAGCGCCGCGGCCCCCGGACGGACGAGGCAGCGGGGCCCAGGCCCCACAACGCGCGTGACCTCCGCAGCGCGAACCGCCCCGACCGCGAGCGGTCCCCGGAGATCGACGAAGACGTCAAGGGCGACGAGCTGGACCGCGTCACCCGTGCACAGGTGCGCAACCTCGAGGAACGAAGCGCCCTGTGGGTCGCGAGGCACCTGGTCATGGCAGGTCGTCTCATCGACCTCGATCCTGAGCTGGCGTTCCAGCACGCTCTCGCCGCGAGCCGTCGAGGCGGGCGACTCGCAGCCGTCCGCGAAGCCGTCGGTCTGACCGCCTACGCCGCGGGTCACTACGGGGAAGCGCTCCGCGAATTCCGGACGTTCCGAAGGATCAGCGGCTCCAACGTGCATCTTCCCGTGATGGCGGACTGCGAGCGGGGTCTTGGGCGCCCGGACAGGGCTCTTGATCTGGCGCGCAGCGAGGAAGCAGTGTCCCTGGACGCCGCAGGCAAGGCGGAGCTGGCCATGGTCATCTCCGGTGCCCGGACCGACCTGGGCCAGCTCGACGCTGCCGTCGCGGCCCTGGAGATCCCGCAACTGGACCTGCAGAGGGCCTTCGCCTTCAGCCCCCGCCTCTTCCGTGCCTACGCCGAAGCACTGGATGCCGTCGGGCGTTCGGACGAGTCGGGCAAGTGGCGCCGCCAGGCCGGGGTGGCAGAACGTGCCCTCGGTCTCGAGGACGACCTCGAACCGGACATCATCGACCTGGGTGAGGACGACGATCCCGCACCGGTCCCCGTCCCGCGGGTTGCAGACGTGCTCGGTGTACCGGCGTCGACGGGAGCTGCCGACGGTTCGGACGCCCCGGGCGCGGAGCCGGGTGTCGAAACGGTGGACGACGCCGATGCGGCGAACGCAGCCGAGCCCGAGCTCGAAGCTGATTCCCAGCCCGAGCCCGAGCTCGAGCCGGGTGTCGAAACGGCGGACGACGCCGATGCGGCGAACGCAGCCAAGCCTGAGCTCGAGCCGGGTGCCGAAGCGACGGACGCCACCGATGCGGCGGACGCAGCCGAGCCCGAAGCCGACCCCGAGCTCGAGCCTGATTCTGAAGCTGGGCTCGAGGCTGAGCTCGAGCCTGATTCTGAAGCTGAGCTTGAGCTTGAGGCCGAAGCCGATTCCGAGGCCGGATCGGCCGTCTCCGTCGGGGAGGCTGCGGCACCGGCCGGAGCGCTCCAGACCGAGATGCTCTTCAGCATGGACGATCCGGATGCGGCCGATGCCGCAGGTGAGGACGAGCCAGGATCGGATCCGGGAGCGACCGGGGGCAGCGCCGGGGGCACGGCAGAAGGCGGCGCCGAGGGCAAGGCCGCGCCGAAGCGCACGCGGACTCCCAAGGCCGCGGCGAGCCAGGACGACGGCGTCGATGACTGAGCGCCCGACCCCGGGACAAGCAGCCGGGCGCCTGATCGACGGATACGACGGGGTGCTCGCCGACCTCGACGGCGTGGTCTACGCCGGGCCCCACGCGATCGCCGGCGCGACCGACGCCCTCGAGCGCCTCGCTGCGGAGGGCAAGCGCCTCGCCTACGTCACGAACAACGCGTCGCGGTCCTCGGAGCAGGTCTCCGCCCATCTGCGTGAGCTCGGAGCTCCTGCCACCGCCGATCAGGTGTTCGGTTCGGCCCAGGCCGGCGCCGAACTCCTTGCCCGTCAGGTGGCCGTGGGATCGACCGTGCTCGTCGTCGGCAGCGAGACCCTGGCGGACGTGGTCCGGGCGCAGGGCCTGACCGTCGTCGGCTCGGCGGACGACCGGCCGGACGCCGTCATCCAGGGGTTCGCCCCCACGATCGGCTGGAAGGACCTCGCGGAGGCCGCGTACGCCGTCGCCGCGGGCGCCACCTGGGTGGCGACCAACACGGACATGTCCATCCCGCAGCAGCGGGGGATCGCCCCCGGGAACGGGACACTGGTGGCCGCCGTCGCCGCGGCGACCGGGAAGTCCCCCCTGATCGCCGGCAAGCCGGGCGCGGTCCTGTTCGAGAACGCAGCACGCCACTCCGGCGTCGAGCGGGCCCTCGTGGTGGGGGACCGGCTCGACACGGACATCCTCGGCGGAAATCGCGCGGGAATGGCGACGGCACTCGTCCTCACGGGAGTCGACACGGTCCGCACCGCCCTCGCCGCCGACGTCGCCGAGCGCCCGGACTTCCTCCTCGCGTCACTCGGCGAGCTGTATGTGGAGTATCCCGCCGTCACGGCCGACGACGGCGCCTACGCCTGTGGCGCGGCGGTGGCCCGGGTGACCGGGACGACCGTCAGTGTCCAGGGCCGCGAGGACGACGTCGACAGCTGGCGCGCGGCGTGCGCCGCGTGGTGGGCTGCGCATCCGCACACGACGCCGGAGTCCGCGCCCGAGGTCGGGTTCACGTCCGCTGGCTAAGCTCGGAGAAGGGATCGGACACGACACGGGGCACGAGAGGGCGGCGATGCAGGACGGCACTGACGGCGGCAGCACGGGCGACGCCCCCGACGACGAAATCCTGGCCGGTCTCGACCGGCTCGGCGATCTCCCCGTGTCGGAGCACGCCGGCGTGTACCTGGACGTCCTCGAGCGCCTGGGCCGGGAACTGAACCCCCTGCAGGGACTCCGCCGGGCGGGGGACCATGGCTCGCCTTGACCAGGAACTCGTGACGCGCGGGCTCGCGCGATCGCGGTCCCACGCCGCGCAGCTGATCGCCGCCGGACGCGTGCTCCGTGGAGGCGTCGTGTCGCTCAGGCCCTCGGCGCCCACCCTCCCGGCGGACATCCTGCTCGTGGAGGAACGGGGGGAGGACTACGTCAGCCGCGCCGGCACCAAGCTCGACGGCGCACTGCGCGCCTTCCCGGCCGTGGATCCGGCGGGCAGGCGCTGCCTCGACGCCGGTGCCTCAACCGGCGGATTCACCGATGTGCTCCTGCGGCGAGGCGCGCGCGAGGTCGCCGCCGTCGACGTCGGGCACGGCCAGCTCGTGCAGCAGCTGCGCGACGATCCGCGCGTGCACGTCTTCGAGGGCATGAACGTCCGCCACCTGGAACCCGGGGACATCGGTGGTCCCGTGGAACTCACCGTCGCGGACCTGTCCTTCATCTCCCTCCGACTGGTCATGCCCGCCCTGGCCGGCGCCACGACGGCCGGCGGCGAACTGCTCCTGATGGTCAAGCCGCAGTTCGAGGTCGGGCGGAGCGGACTCAACCGCCTCGGCATCGTGACGTCCCCCGAGGCCCGACGGCGAGCTGTTGCCGGCGTGGCGCACAGGGCGCTCGAGTGCGGGCTGCAGGTGGCCGGCATCGCGCAGAGCGAACTGCCCGGGCAGGACGGCAACGTGGAGTACTTCGTGTGGACAAAGGTGCCTGTCGACGGATTGATGCCTAGGATCGAAGGGGAGCCGGACCTGACGACCGACCGGGCACTGCATACCCTCTTCCCGCCGCCCGGCATGGCTCGACCCATAGATCAGACGGAGCTTGATGAGTAGACGAATCCTGGTTCTTGCGCACACCGGCCGCAGGAACGCGATGATCGCGGCGCAGGAAGCGTGCACGCGACTCCACGACCTCGGGCTCCAGCCCGTCATGCGTCCCGAGGAACTCGCCGACCTCCAGGGGGAGTACGGCGCTCTCGCCGCCCCGGCCGAGGCGCTCGGCGACGGCGTCGACTTCGGCGACGTCGAACTCGTCATGGTCCTCGGCGGCGACGGCACCATCCTGCGCGCCGCCGAACTCGTCCGGGACGCCGACATACCCCTTCTGGGCGTCAACCTCGGGCACGTCGGCTTCCTCGCGGAGAGCGAACGCGCCGACCTCGAGGAGACGGTGCGGTGGGTCGCGGACCGCAGCTACACCGTGGAGGAGAGGACCACCATCGAGGTCTTCGTCTGGCACGGCGACACCATGCTCGGGCAGAGCTGGGCGCTCAACGAGGTGGCCGTCGAGAAGGCGGACCGGGAGCGCATGATCGAGGTGGTCATGGAGGTGGATGGACGCCCCGTGAGTTCCTTCGGCTGCGACGGCGTCGTCCTCGCCACGCCCACCGGATCCACCGCGTACGCCTTCTCCGCCGGGGGGCCGATCGTCTGGCCGGAGGTGGAGGCGCTCCTCATGGTGCCCATCAGCGCCCACGCGCTCTTCGCCAAGCCGCTCGTCGTCGCGCCCACCTCGGTGCTCGCTGTCGAGCTCCTGACCCGCACCGACGCCGCAGGCGTCCTGTGGTGCGACGGGCGGCGCAGCATCGACCTGCCACCGGGCGCCCGCGTGGAGGTCCAGCGGTCGGAGCGCCCCGTCCGCCTGGCCCGTACCCGGCAGACACCGTTCTCGGAGCGGCTCGTCCGAAAGTTCGAACTACCCACCCAGGGCTGGCGCGGCCCCGTGAAGCACCAGGACGGACCCCAGCGATGATCGAGGAGATGCGCATCCGCGACCTCGGCGTCATCACGGACGCCACCCTCCGCCTCGGCCCGGGGCTGACGGTCGTCACCGGCGAGACCGGGGCGGGCAAGACCATGGTCATCACCGCGCTGGGCCTGCTGCGGGGCGCGCGCTCGGATGCAGGCGCCGTGCGCCTCAACGCGAAGTCGGCCTCCGCGGAAGCCGTGCTGCGGCTGGAGCCGGGTAGTCCGGCCGCCCTGCGGGCCGCCGAGGCGGGAGCAACACTCGAGGAGTACGACGGCCTCGCCGAACTGATCCTCGCCCGCACCGTCACGAGTGAGGGGCGCAGCCGCGCCTACGTCGGGGGCCGGGCCGCTCCCGTCGGTGTCCTCGCCGAGCTGGGGGACGAGCTCGTCGTCGTCCACGGACAGTCCGACCAGCTGCGGCTCAAGGGGGCGCCCGCGCAACGGCAGGCGCTCGACAAGTTCGGTGGCAAGCCCCTCGAGGAGGCCCTGGCCGCCTACGCGGACACCTTCCGCCGGTGGAGGGACGCCCTCGCCGAGCGGGACCGGCTCAGGAGCGAGGCCCGCGAGAGGCTGCGGGAGGCCGAAGGGCTGGAAGCGGCCTTGACCGAGATCGGCGACCTCGATCCGCAGCCGGGGGAGGACGCGGCCCTGAAGGCGGAATCGATGCGGCTCGGCAACCTCGAGGAGCTGCGGACCGCGGCCCTCGTGTCCCACCAGGCGCTGGTGTCCGAGGACATCGGCGCGAGTGCCGACGCGGTGTCGCTGGTCGACGAGGCCAAGCGGCACCTGGAGGCCGTCGCGGAGCACGATGCCGACCTCGGCAGGCTCGCCGAGCGGCTTGCGGAGGTCGGCTACCTCCTGGCGGACATCTCCGCCGAACTGGCCGGCTACGGGACGGCGCTCGACTCGGAGGGCGCAGGCAGGCTCGAGGAGGTCGAGTCGCGGCGCGCCGCCCTGTCGGTGCTGGTGCGGAAGTACGCCCCCACCATCGACGAGGTCCTCGCCTGGCAGGAGGACGCCGTCAAGCGCCTGCTCGAACTCAGCGGCGACTCCTCCCGGGTGGAGGAGCTCGACGACGTCATCACCGGCCTCGACCGTGAGGTCCAGGACCTGGCGGGTACTGTGTCCTCGCTGAGGAGGGAGGCGGCGGCGAGCCTTGCGGCGAAGGTCAGCGACGAGCTCACGGCCCTCGCCATGCCGGACGCGCAGCTCCTGATCGAGGTCACGCCGGCCGAAGCCCTGACCCTCCACGGGGCCGACGACATCGCCTTCAATCTCCAGCCGCACCCCGGTTCGGCGCCCCGCGCGCTCGGCAAGGGTGCATCGGGCGGCGAGCTCTCCCGCGTGATGCTCGCCATCGAGGTGGTGCTCGCGGCCGTCGACCCCGTCCCCACCTTCGTGTTCGACGAGGTGGACGCCGGCGTGGGCGGCAAGGCCGCCGTCGAGATCGGCCGCCGGCTCGCGATGCTGGCCGAACACGTCCAGGTCATCGTGGTGACCCACCTCCCGCAGGTCGCCGCCTTCGCCGCACGCCACATCCGCGTGACGAAGAACGTCTCCCGCGACGGCGAGGGCGGAGGCGTGACCGCCAGCGACGTCGAGGTGCTTCCCGACGACGAACGCGTCAGGGAGCTCGCACGGATGCTCGCCGGCCAGGAGGATTCGGCCTCGGCGCGAGCCCACGCCGAGGAGCTCCTCGCCGATGCCGCCCGCACAACAGCTCGGTGATAGGCTTGAACTCCGTGGCGCAGCAAATAAACTCCCGGTTCCTGAAATCCGCAACGACCAAGCACATCTTCGTGACTGGCGGCGTGGCCTCCTCACTCGGCAAGGGACTGACGGCATCCAGCCTGGGTCACCTGCTGAGGGCACGCGGCCTCTCCGTGACGATGCAGAAGCTTGATCCCTACCTCAATGTCGACCCCGGCACGATGAACCCGTTCCAGCACGGCGAGGTCTTCGTGACCGACGACGGCGCCGAGACCGACCTGGACATCGGCCACTACGAGCGGTTCCTCGACGAGAACCTCGACGGGTCGGCGAACGTGACGACCGGCCAGGTGTACTCGACCGTCATCGCGAAGGAGCGCCGCGGCGAATACCTCGGCGATACCGTGCAGGTCATCCCCCACATCACGGACGAGATCAAGCGGCGCATGCGCCTGCCGGCGGAGCCCGTGCCGGGCAAGAAGTCCCCGGACGTCATCATCACCGAGATCGGCGGCACCGTCGGTGACATCGAATCGCAGCCGTTCCTCGAATCCGCCCGGCAGGTCCGCCAGGACGTGGGCCGGAACAACGTCTTCTTCCTCCACGTCTCCCTCGTGCCGTACATCGGCCCGTCGCAGGAACTGAAGACCAAGCCCACGCAGCATTCCGTGGCCATGCTGCGCTCCATCGGTATCCAGCCTGACGCCATCGTGATCCGCTCCGACCGTGAGGTCCCCACCGCGATGCGCGAGAAGATCGGCCGCATGTGCGACGTCGACATCGACGCCGTGGTGAATGCCGCCGACGCGCCGAGCATCTACGACATCCCGAAGACCCTCCACGCCCAGGGCCTCGACGCCTACATCGTCCAGGCGCTCGACCTGAAGTTCAAGGACGTCAACTGGACCAAGTGGAACAAGCTGCTCGAGGCCGTCCACAATCCCAAGCACCAGATCGAGGTGGCGCTGGTCGGCAAGTACATCGACCTCCCCGACGCCTACCTGTCCGTGACCGAGGCACTCCGCGCGGGCGGATTCGCGAACAAGGCGAAGGTCACCATCAAGTGGGTACCGTCCGACGAGTGCCAGACACCGGAGGGCGCGAAGAAGGCCCTCGCCGGTGTCGATGCGGTCTGCATCCCCGGCGGCTTCGGCATCCGCGGCCTCGAGGGCAAGCTCGGGGCACTGACCTACGCCCGCGAGAACGGGATCCCGACGCTCGGCCTCTGCCTGGGGCTGCAGTGCATGGTCATCGAGTACGCGCGGAACGTCGTGGGTCTCGAGGGCGCGTCGTCGAGCGAGTTCGAGCCGGACACGAAGTACCCCGTCATCGCGACCATGGCCGAGCAGCTCCACATCGTGGCCGGCGAGGGCGACATGGGCGGCACGATGCGCCTGGGCCGCTGGGAGGCGAAGCTCCAGGAGGGCTCCGTCGTCGCCGGGACCTACGGCAAGACGACGGTCTTCGAACGGCACCGCCACCGCTACGAGGTGAACAACGAGTTCCGCGGGCAGATCGGCGATGCGGGCCTCGTCTTCTCCGGGACGACGACGGACGGCGAGCTCGTCGAGTTCGCCGAGCTGCCGAAGGACGTGCACCCCTACTACGTCTCCACGCAGGCCCACCCCGAGCTGAGCTCCCGCCCCACGCGGCCGCACCCGCTGTTCGCGGGCCTCGTCAAGGCGGCGCTCGAGCGCCGTGGCGCGAAGGGCTGACCATGGGACTGCCCGGGCCGGGAAGCGTCGCGTTCGGCGACGAGCAGAGCCCACGCAGGCTCCTCGGGACCACCACGGTCTACGAGGGGCGCGTCTGGGACGTCGTCAGCGAGCAGTTCAGCCTGACCGACGGCGGCGAGGCCATCACGCGGGACTTCATCCGGCACCCGGGGGCGGTGGCCGTGCTGGTGCTGAACGACGAGGGACAGGTCCTCCTGCTGCGCCAGTACCGCCACCCGGTCCGGATGGCGCTGTGGGAGATCCCCGCTGGACTCCTCGACGAGGACGGCGAGGAGTTCGTGGAGGCCGCTGCCCGTGAGCTCGCGGAGGAGGCCGACGTCACCGCCCGGCGGTGGCACGTCCTCGTCGACCTGTTCCTGTCACCGGGCTCGTCCTCCGAAGCGCTCCGCGTGTACCTGGCCCGCGGCATCGGCGACGTCCCCGAGGCCGACCGGCACACGCGCACCCACGAGGAGGCCGAGATCGAGCTGCAGTGGGTGGATCTCGATGCCGCGGTGGACGCGGTGCTCGAAGGACGCATCCACAGCCCATCCGCGGTCGCGGCGATCCTCGCCGCGCGCGTGGCACGCGAGAACGGCTTCGTCGACCTCCGCCCCGCGACGACCCCCTGGCCCGAGCACCCGAGCCAGCACGCGACGTGGCCCCGCGGCGCCGTGCTCGAGGGCTGACGTGCCGGGACCTGAGCCCGCCGGCGGCGGGCCGCTGTCCCTCCTCATCCGGGACTATCTGCAGCACATGTCCGTCGAGCGCGGGCTGTCCGTCAACACGCTCTCGGCCTACGGGCGTGACCTCAGGCGCTACCAGGCGTTCCTCGACGCGCGCGGCGTCCCGGACGCCCGGGCCATCACGCGGCACGACGTCTCGGCCTTCGCGCAGGCGGTGGCCTCGGGGGAGGACGGACTCTCGGCGCTGAGTCCGCGGTCCGCGGCCCGCACGGTCGTCGCGGTCCGCGGCCTCCACCGGTTCTGGGCGCTGGAGGGCATCACCGAGGGCGATCCGGCCCGGGACGTCCACCCGCCCATGACGGGGCAGCGGCTCCCGAAGGCCATCCCGGTCGCCGACGTGGTGCGCATCCTCGAGTCCGTCGACACCGCCACGCCGTCCGGGCAGCGCGACCGCGCGCTGCTTGAATTCCTGTACTCGACGGGCGCGAGAATCAGCGAGGCCGTCGGTCTCGACGTCGACGACGTCTCCGTCAGCGAGGCGCTGGACGGACCCGCGGTCGTGCGGTTGACGGGCAAGGGGTCCAAGGAGCGCCTGGTGCCCGTGGGGTCGTACGCGGCGAGGGCCGTCGACGCCTACCTCGTCCGGGGCCGCCCGGCCCTCGCGGCGAAAGGCAAGGGCAGCCCTGCCCTCTTCCTCAATGCGCGGGGCGGCCGTCTGAGTCGCCAGAGCGCCTGGACCATCCTGAAGACCGCGACCGAACGTGCGGAGGTCGAGCGGGACGTCTCGCCCCACACGCTGCGGCACTCCTTCGCCACACACCTGCTCGAGGGGGGAGCGGACGTGCGCGTGGTGCAGGAACTCCTCGGACACGCCTCCGTCACGACGACCCAGGTGTACACGCTCGTCACCGCCGACACCCTGCGGGAAGTCTATGCAGCGGCACACCCCCGTGCCCGTGCCTGAGCCTTCGGGGGTGCCCGTCGATGCGGTGCGACCGGGCGAGTGGGTGACCGTCGACGGGGTGGCCTACCGCTGCGTCGTCCTGTGCTTCCTGTTCAGGCCCGGCGGTCGGGGAGGGGCATCCCGGGACGTGCTCCTCGGACTGAAGCGCACCGGCTTCGGCAGCGGCAGGGTGGTCGCGCTCGGCGGCAAGATCGACGGGCGGGAGTCGGCCGTGGACGCCGCGGTGCGCGAGGTGGCGGAGGAGAGCGGTATCGAGCTCGCACCGGGCGACGTGGGCGAAGCAGGCCGCATCACATGGTCCTTCCCTGCCCGCCCGGCCTGGAACATGCTGGCGTTCCTGTTCACGGCCGAGGCCGGCACCTCGGCGCCGGTGGCCAGCGAGGAGATCGAACCCCGCTGGTACCCCGTCGACGCGCTCCCGTGGCACGCCATGTGGCAGGACGCGCCCCACTGGGTGCCGTCCGTCCTCGAGGGGCGCAGGATCGCCGCCTCCATCGTGATGGACGCCGACAACGAGGGTGTGGCCGGCGCCGTCGTGCGATGAGGCGCCGCCCACCGGCGGGGGACCCGGGGGTCAGCCCTCGCCCACGTGCCGCTCGTCGGGTCCGTCATAGAGGCTGAGGGGCCTGATCAGCGAGTTCGAGGCCGCCTGCTCCATGATGTGCGCCGTCCAGCCCGTGATGCGGGCGGCGATGAAGAGGGGCGTGAACATCTCGGTGTCGAAGCCCATGAGGTGGTAGGTGGGTCCGGCGGGGTAGTCGAGGTTGGGCTTGATGCCCTTGGCCTCGTCCATCGCCGTCTCCAGCCCGGTGTACAGGCCGAGGATCTCGCCGCGCCCGTAGTACTCGATCATGGCGTCGAGCGCCGACTTCATCGTGGGGACGCGGGAGTCGCCGTGCTTGTACACGCGGTGGCCGAAGCCCATGACCTTCTTCTTCGCGGCCAGGGCGTCCTCCATCCAGGCCTTCGCACGGGCGGCCGCCTCCTCGCGGGTCTCGTCCTCGCGGATGCCGATCTCCTCGAAGGTGTGCATGACGGCCTCGTTCGCGCCGCCGTGCAGTGCTCCCTTGAGGGCCCCGATCGCCCCGGTGACCGCGGAGTGCAGGTCCGAGAGGGTCGAGGTGATGACGCGCGCCGTGAAGGTCGAGGCATTGAAGGAGTGCTCCGCGTACAGGACCATCGACACGTCGAACGCGTGGACCACCTCCGCGGGCGCCTCCTCGCCGAAGGTCATCCACAGGAAGTTCGCCGAGTACCCGAGGTCCTCGCGGGGTTCCACGCGGGCCTGCCCGCGGCGGCGCCGCTGGTCGTAGGCGACGACGGCGGGGAAGACCGCGAGGAGCGACGCCGCCTTCTCCCTGTCCGCCTCGGGCGAGTTGTCGCCGGCCAGCGGGTGGCACGCGCCCAGGACCGACACCGCGGTCCGCGCGACGTCCATGGGGTGTGCGGTCAGCGGCAGGAGGTCGATGGCCGCGACCACGTGGTCGGGGAGTGCGCGGTGCGCCCGCTCGAAGGCGTCGAAGCGCTCCCGCTCGGCGGGATCGGGCAGTTCGCCGTTCCACAGGAGATAGGCGATCTCCTCGAAGTCGCGGTGACCCGCCAGTTCCTGCACGGGGTAGCCCCGGTACAGCAGCGAATTCGTGTCTGGATTGACCTTCGAGATCGCGGTGGTGTCCACCACGACCCCTGCGAGTCCCTTGTGGATCTCCGGTGCTGTCACGGCTGCTCTCTCTCTGCGTTCGGTTCCCCGGCTGCGGGTGTGCCCGTCCGGATGACGCCCGGCACCTCGAAGTCGAAGACCGAGGAGTCGAAGCGGTTGTATCCCTCGTAGTCCACCAGTTCGTAGAGGCGGCCACGCGTCTGCATGTCGGCCACTGCCGCTTCCTGCGTGCCGTGGGCCCTGATCGAGTCCAGCGTACGCTCGGCGGCGCCCATCGCACTGCGCAGCAGGGTCACCGGGTAGATCACCAGGGTGACGCCCACCTCCTGCAGCTGCTCCACGGTGAACAGATCGCTCTTGCCGAACTCGGTCATGTTCGCCAGGATCGGCACGTCGACGGCGTCGCGGATGGCCCGGAATTCGTCGAGGGTCCGCATGGCCTCGGGGAAGATGGCGTCCGCGCCGGCCTCGACGAGTGCCCGCGACCGCTCCTGCGCCGCCTCGAGGGTGTCGGTACCCCGGATGTCGGTGCGGGCCATGATGAGGAAGCCCGGGTCGCGGCGCGCATCGGCCGCGGCGCGGATGCGCTTCACGGCCGTCTCGAGGTCGACGACGTTCTTCCCGTCCAGGTGGCCGCACCGCTTCGGGTTGAACTGGTCCTCGATGTGGCAGCCGGCGAGGCCGGCGTTCTCGAGCTCCTGGACGCTGCGGGCCACGTTCATGGGTTCGCCGAAGCCCGTGTCGGCGTCGACGATGCACGGCAGATCCGTCATGCGGGCGATCTGCCCCGCACGGTGTGCGACCTCCGTCAGGGTGGTGAGCCCGATGTCCGGCAGGCCGAGGTCGGCGGCGATCACGGCACCGGAGATGTAGACGCCGTCGAAGCCCTTGTCGCCGATGAGGCGGGCGGACAGCGGATTGAACGCCCCGGGGAACTGCTGGACCCGGCCTGAGGCCAGCGCGTCCCTGAGGTTCCGGCGCTTCTGCTCGGGGGTGATGCTCGAATACAGCACGCCGCCCCCTACAGGAGTCCCTGCGGCGCGCCGGCCGCATCGACGATACCCGGCCGGGCCAGGATGTTCAGCTGTCCGAGCGATCCGGCGGGGAGGTCGGGCAGCTGCTCGGCCGCGGCCAGGAAGCGGTCGAGTTCGGCGTCGTCGACCACGCCGGCGGCCAGCATGCGCAGCTTGGCGACGTAGTCCGCGCGGGCGAACGGCCTCGCCCCGAGGGGGTGTGCGTCCGCCACCGCGATCTCGTCGGTGATCACGGTGCCGTCCGTGAGGGTGATCTCGACCCTGCCGCCGAAGGCCTTCTCGGCGATGTCCAGGGAATGGTAGCGGCGCGTCCATTCGGGGTCCTCGAGGGTGGTCACCCTGTGCCAGAGCGCGACGGTGTCCGGCCGGGCCGCGCGGGCCGGGGCGTAGGAGTCCTCGTGGTGCCAGCGGCCGTCCTGGAGCGCCACGGTGAAGATGTACGGGATCGAATGGTCGAGCGTCTCCCGCGAGGCGGTGGGGTCGTACTTCTGCGGGTCGTTGGCGCCCGAACCGATGACGTAGTGCGTGTGGTGCGAGGTGTGGATGACGACGGACGCCACGTTCTGCGGGTCCGTCACCTCAGGGTGGGAGCCGTGCAGGCGCCGGGCGAGGTCGATCCAGGCCTGCGCCTGGTACTCGGCGGAGTGTTCCTTGGTGTACGTGTCGAGGATGGCGCGCTTCGGTTCGCCCCGGGCCGGCAGGGGCACCTCGTAGGACGCCCCGGGTCCGTCGAGGAGCCAGGCGATGACGCCGTCCTCGCCCTCGTAGATGGGCGTGGGGGAGGTCTGGCCGCGCATCGCCCGGTCCACCGCCTCGACCGCCATCTTGCCCGCGAAGGCGGGCGCGTGCGCCTTCCAGGTCGAGATCTCGCCCTTGCGCGACTGGCGGGTCGCCGTCGTCGTATGCAGGGCCTGGCCGACGGCATGGAAGATGACCTCCGGGTCGAGGTCCAGCAGGGTGCCGATGCCCGCCGCGGCGGACGGGCCGAGATGCGCGACGTGGTCGATCTTGTGCTCGTGCAGGCAGATGGCCTTCACGAGGTCCACCTGGACCTCGTAGCCCGTCGCGAGCGCACGCACGAGGTCCCGGCCCGAGGCGCCGGTGTGCTGGGCCGCCGCCAGGATCGGCGGGATGTTGTCGCCCGGGTGCGAGTAGTCGGCGGCGAGGAAGGTGTCGTGGTAGTCGAGTTCGCGGACCGCGACGCCGTTGGCCCAGGCCGCCCATTCGGCCGACACGGGGGTGTCGACGCCGAACACGGCGGCTCCGGCGCCGTGCGCGGACACCGGGTGGCTCAGCGCCTGGGCGCGGGCGGCGACGACGGGCGCCCGCGTCAGCGAGGCGAGGGCCACGGAGGCGTTGTCGATGATCCGGTTGATGACCATGTCCGTGACCTCGGGGGTCACCTCCACGGGGTCGACGGCGACCTCGGCGATCTTCCAGGCGAGCTGGCCGGTGCGGGGGAGGTTCTCCTCGCTGCGGTGGACGCGGACGGGATGGAGCTCCATGGTGTTCCTCTCGGTACTGCGGGCTGGTGCGGGCTGGTGCGGGGTGTGCGTCGCTGATGCGGGCAGGATCAGGAGGTGTCCGGGGGGTCGTCCTTTCCCCCGGCGGGGGTCAGCAGGTGCTGCAGGCTGTGGTGGAGGTGCACCCGCATCGACGCCTCGGCGAGGTCGGCGTTGCCCGAGGCCAGGGCGAGGGCGATCTGCTCGTGCTCCCGCGCCGACGCGAGAAGGCGCTCCGGGTTGTCCCGCGCGAGGCGACGGACCCTCGCGAGGTGCGTGCGGATCGGCTTCTGCGCCTGCAGCAGGTAGCGGTTCCCGGCGGCGGCGTCGATGCACTGGTCGAGTCGGGCGACGAGCGCGTAGTACGCGTCCTGGGCGCCGTCGTCGTCCTCGATGAGCCGCCCGGCGAGGGCGAACTCCGCGGCGAGCGCGGTGAAGACGCCGCGATCCCCGCGGGAGGCCGCGAGCCGCACGGCGGCGCATTCGAGTGGCAGGCGGACCTCGAACACGTCGGTGACGGCCTCGAGGGAGATGGCGGAGACGACGACGCCGCGGCCCGCGTGCGGAGCGGCGAGGCCGTCGGCGACGAGCCGGGCGAGCGCCTCGCGGAGGGGGGTGCGGGAGACCCCGAGCCTGGCCGACTGCTCCACCTCCGCCAGCACATCACCCGGGGCGAGCCGCCACTCCACGATGTCCGACCGGAGCAGGGCGTAGGCACGATCGCTGGCCCTCATGCCGATACCTCCCCGTCTGCGGTGGTGCTCGTCCGCCCGCTGTCGCGGTGCAATGCCCGTTCCAATGTATGCACAGAAGGGCTCTCGTACAAGAATGGGCCGCCAGGGAGCCTGACATCCGACCCGGATGTATACACGGAGCGATGGGGGATACTGATGCTCACCAACCACGCGCGACGAGGGGCGATCATGGCTGCAGGACACGAGGCCGGGCCCGGGGCGACCCCCGGGCAGGACTACCGACGGCTGCACGCGGACAGCCTCGCGGACCCGGAGCGGTTCTGGCTGGACGCGGCGCGTGCGGTCGACTGGACGACCCCACCCACTGTCGCTGCGGACGGCTCCGACGCCCCGCTGCACCGCTGGTTCCCCGGTGCCTCCCTCAACACGAGCTACAACGCCCTCGACCGCCACGTCGAGGCCGGCCGGGGCAGGCAGGCGGCACTCGTCTACGACTCCGCGATGCTCGGCACCTCCCGCACCCTCACGTACGCCGAGCTCCGCGACGAGGTCGCCGTGTTCGCGGGGGTGCTCGCAGGCCTCGGTGTCGGTAGGGGCGACAGGGTGCTCGTCTACCTGCCGATGATCCCCGAGGCCGTCGTGGCCATGCTCGCCTGTGCCCGGATCGGCGCGATCCACTCCGTGGTCTTCGGGGGCTTCGCCGCCGCCGAACTGGCCGCGCGCATCAGGGACGCCCGACCCGCGGCGATCGTGACGGCGGACGGCGGCATCGAACCCGCCCGGCGCGTCGAATACCTCCCGGCCGTCCAGGAGGCGCTCGCGCTCGCCGACAGCACCGGGACGCCCGTCGTCGTGAAGGCGCGCGAGGGGTTCGGGCACGGCGTCGCAGGGTACCGGGAACCCGGGACGAGGTGGCTGGACTGGGACGCGGCCGTCTCCACCGCCGATGCCGTCCCGCCCGTGGAGGTCGCCGCCACCGACCCGCTCTACATCCTCTACACCTCCGGCACCACGGGCTCCCCGAAGGGCGTGGTACGCGACAACGGCGGGCACGCCGTCGCGCTCACCTGGTCCATGCGGGCGATCTTCGGCATCGGACCGGGGGACACGATGCTGACGGCGTCCGACGTCGGCTGGGTGGTGGGACACTCCTACATCGTCTACGGGCCGCTCCTGGCCGGCGCCACGACCGTCCTGTACGAGGGGAAGCCCGTGGGCACCCCCGACGCCGGAGCCTTCGGGCGACTCATCGAACAGCACCGCGTGAAGGTGCTGTTCACCGCCCCGACCGCCCTGCGCTCCGTGCGGCGGGCGGACCCCGTCGGTGCGGCCGTCCGGGCTCACGGCCTCTCCTCGCTGGAGACGCTCTTCTCGGCCGGGGAGCGGCTCGACACCGGGACCTCGGAGTGGATCGGGGAGGTCCTCGGCGTACCCGTCGTCGACAACTGGTGGCAGACGGAGACCGGGTGGCCGATCTGCGCGAACCCGCGCGGACTGGGCGGCGTCCCGCTGAAGGCCGGCTCGCCGTCCCTGCCGTCGCCCGGCTTCGACGTCGTGATCCTCGACCCCGGCGGGTCCCCGCTGCCGGCCGGGACCGAGGGGAGTATCGCCCTCCGCCTCCCGCTCCCGCCCGGCACGCTGACGACCCTGTGGGGCAGCGACGACCGCTACCGGGACGCGTACCTCAGCGATGTCGAGGGCTTCTACACGAGCGGCGACTCCGGGTACCTGGACGAGGACGGCTACCTGTTCGTGATGGGCCGCACCGACGACGTCATCAACGTGGCAGGCCACCGGCTCTCGACCGGTGCGATCGAACAGGTGGTCGCCCAGCACCCCGCCGTGGCCGAGTGCGCCGTGCTCGGCCTGCCGGACCCCGTCAAGGGACAGCGCGCGAGCGGGTACGTGGTGCTGAAGACGGGCGTCTCGATCGACCCGGCGTCGCTCGAGGCCGAGCTCGTGGCCATGGTCCGCCGCACGATCGGCCCGGTCGCCGACTTCCGGTCGGCCGTCGTCGTCGAGGCGCTGCCGAAGACGCGGTCCGGCAAGATCCTGCGCAAGACGATGCGGCAGATGGCGGCGGGCACGGCGTACTCCGTCCCGTCCACCATCGAGGACCCCTCGGTGCTCGAGGCGCTGGAGCCGCTGCTGCGCCAGGCGACGGACCGGCGATCAGCCGGCGGATGATCGGCCGACCGGTGGGCCGGCGGTGCTAGTGGTCCGCGCCGTCACGCGCCCAGCTGTACTCGAACTCCGGGCGCCCCCGCGTCCCGTAGCGGGGCGTGCGCTGGACCGACTGCTGGTCGGCGAGGTACTCGAGGTAGCGACGCGCCGTGACCCTCGACATGGACAGGGCCTCCGACACCTCGATGGCCGAGGTGGGTGCGGAGAGCTCCTTGAGGAGCCGTGACACGGCGCGCAGCGTCTCCGCCGAGAGGCCCTTCGGCAGCAGCGCGGCCGTCGCCGGGCGCAGCGAGGCGAAGGCCGAGTCGACCTCGGCCTGGGTGGTGGTGGACGCCTGCTCCACCAGGTTCCGGCGGAAGTCGCGGTAGGCGCCGAGCTTCTCGCTGAACGCCGAGTAGGTGAACGGCTTGATGAGGTACTGGACGATCCCGGAGGAGATGGCCGAGCGGACCACCTGCAGGTCCCGCACGGCCGTGATCGCGACGATGTCCAGGGGCAGCCCGAGGCCGCGCACCCGGCGGACGATGTCCAGGCCGTGGGCATCCGGGAGGTTCATGTCCAGCAGCATGAGGTCGACGGCGGCCGGCGCCCCCCGGGTACCGCCGCCCAGGTGGAGGAAGGCGGCGAGTTCCGCGCCGCTCCGGGCGATCCCCACCAGTTCGAACCCCTCGAGCCGCCGCACGTACTCCGCGTGGGCGTCCGCGGCGACCGGGTCGTCCTCCACCACGAGGACCCGGATGGTGCTCATGACCTGGCCCCGCCCTCGGCGCCCAGCGCCACGGCCGATCCGTTCCCGGTCGAGGTCCCACCGGACGTGCCGTCCTGCCCGGGGCCGCCCGCAGCTCCGGGCAGGGGGAGGCGCACCGAGAAGCGCGCGCCGCCGTCGTCGGTGTCCGCCACCTCGATCGCACCGCCGAAGCGCTCCACGGCCTGCCGGACGAGGGCCAGCCCGATCCCGCGTCCGGAGCCCTCCGCCGCGTCCGGCGCCTTCGTGCTGTAGCCGAAGGCGAACACCTTGGCCTTCTCCGAGTCGGGCAGCCCGTTGCCGCTGTCCTCCACGACGATCTCGAGACCGCCGGTCGCGTCCCCGCCCGTCCTCCGCACCGTGAGCACCACCCGTGGTGCGGGGGACGCGGCGGCCTCGTCGAACGCGTTGTCGAGGAGGTTGCCGATGATCGTCACCACATCCACGGGATTGAGCGAACCCGCCTGTGCGTCGGTGGCGATGTGGGTCGTCAGTTCGATCCCGCGCTCGTTCGCCTGGGCCGCCTTGCCCACGAGGAGGGCCGCGATGAACGGTTCGTCGATCGCCCCCACCACCTCGTCGGTGAGGCGCTGTGACTGCTGCAGGTCCCGGGTGGCGAACTCGAGGGCGTCGGCGTTCCGGCCGAGCTCCACCAGCGAGACGATGGTGTGGAGGCGGTTGGCATGCTCGTGCGTCTGCGAGCGCAGCGCGTCGGTGAGGGTACGCATCGTCTGGACCTGTCCTGTCAGTGCCTCGATCTCGGTGTGGTCCCGCAGTGTCGTCACCGTGCCGAGCGCGGCCTGCTGGTGGGTGCCGCGCCGTGCCGGGGCGGGCGGGACGGCCGGCTCCTGGTTCACCACGAGCACCCGGCTGGCGGTGAGGTGCACCTCGTCGAGCGCCCGCCGTCCCGACGCGAGGAGTTCCCGCAGGGACTGGGGCACGGCGAGCCGCGACGCCGGGACCGGGTGCTGCTTCCCGTCCAGTCCGAGGAGGCGTGCCGCCTCGTCGTTGTAGAGCACGAGGCGACCGGCGGCGTCGGTCAGGAGCAGTCCCTCCCGCACGGAGTGCAGGACGGAGTCGTAGAACACGAACGTGCGGGACAGTTCCGCCGGTCCCATGCCCAGCGTCGCCCGCCGGAGGCGCCGGCTCAGCAGGAACGAGGCGAGGGCCCCCAGCGTCAGGGAGCCCAGGGCGATCAGGGCGACGAGGGGCAGTTGCGCATTGCGGGCGATCGCGGCGCGGTCCACGGTGATCCCCGAGGCGACCATCGCCCGCACCGTCCCGGCGTCGTCCACCACCGGCACGATCGACCGGATCGACGGGCCGAGGGTCCCCGCGTAGGTCTCGGTGTGCGTCCGCCCGGCGAGGGCCTCGGCGACCGAGCCGATGTACGGCCTGCCGATCTGCTCGGGGTTGCGGTGCGTGAACCGGGTGCGGTCCGTGCCCATGATGGTGATGAAGTCCACGCCCAGGCGGTCCATCACGTCGACGGCGTAGGGCTGCAGCGTGGCGGAGGGATCGGGTCCCTGCACGGCGGCGAGGACGGCCGGTTCGAGGGCGATGGCCGTGGATACCGCGACCATCCGCTCCGCCGCGGCGTCGTTGACGCCCTGGGCGGCGTCGGCGTACAGGATGACGGACAGGGACGCCGAGAGCACCAGGATGAACACGAGCTGGGTGAGGAAGAACTGTCGGGCAAGACTCCATCGACGCACGCGGCGATCCCGCTCCTTCCGGTTCCCGTCGGCCCGCCCCCGGGAGCGACGCGCAGGTCAGCGGGACCGTGACCAGTATGAACTCAATGGTGATCCCGGTCACTCCCACTGCCATGATGAAGAGGATCACAACAACACTACGCTCCTGGTGAGACCCCTCCGGCGAAGAACGACCTTCGCCGCCGGCGCCCCCGGGCAGCGGACACCAAGGAGAACACATGGCCATCGCATCGTCGCGGTCCGGGACCGGACCCGCGCAACCCCGCAAGAGGGTCGACAAGACCCACTTCCTCTACATCGCGGTCATCGTCGCCGTCGTCCTCGGCGCGATCCTCGGCCTCGCCGCCCCCGAGTTCGCCAAGGCGCTCAAGCCGATCGGGACCGGGTTCATCAACCTCATCAAGATGATGATCGCCCCGATCATCTTCTGCACCATCGTGCTGGGCGTCGGATCCATCGCGAAGGCGGCGACGGTGGGCAAGGTCGGCGGCCTCGCCCTCGGCTACTTCATGGTCATGTCGACCTTCGCGCTCGCCATCGGCCTCGTCGTCGGCAACCTCATCAACCCGGGCGAGGGCCTGGACATCTCGTCGTCGACGTACGAGCTCCCCGCCACCGCCGAGGGCGCACCCGAGGGCACCGTCGGTTTCCTGCTGAGCATCATCCCGACCACGCTGCTGTCGGCCCTGACGGGTCCCAGCATCCTGCAGACCCTGTTCGTCGCACTGCTCGTCGGCTTCGCGCTGCAGAAGATGGGCTCCGCCGGCACGCCGATCCTCCGCGGCATCGGCCACATCCAGGCCCTCGTGTTCCGCATCCTCATCATGATCATGTGGCTGGCACCGATCGGTGCCTTCGGTGCCATCGCCGCCGTGGTCGGGGAGACGGGCGTGCAGGCGATCATCAGCATGGCGACCCTCATGATCGCCTTCTACATCACCTGCGCCCTGTTCATCGTCGTCATCCTGGGCGGGCTCCTGAAGATCGTGACCGGCGTCAACATCTTCAAGCTGATGAAGTACCTGGGCCGGGAGTACCTGCTGATCTTCAGCACCTCCTCCTCCGAGGCGGCACTGCCCCGCCTGATCGCGAAGATGGAGCACGTCGGTGTCTCCAAGCCCGTCGTCGGCATCACCGTCCCCACGGGATACTCCTTCAACCTCGACGGCACGGCGATCTACCTCACCATGGCGGCCCTCTTCGTCGCCGAGGCGCTCGGCAAGCCGCTGGCCCTGGGCGAGCAGATCTCCCTGCTGATCTTCATGATCATCGCCTCGAAGGGTGCCGCAGGCGTCACGGGTGCCGGCCTGGCGACCCTCGCCGGCGGCCTCCAGTCGCACCGCCCCGACCTGGTGGACGGTGTCGGCCTGATCGTCGGCATCGACCGCTTCATGTCCGAGGCGCGTGCGCTGACGAACTTCACCGGAAACGCCGTGGCCACGGTGCTCATCGGCACCTGGACCAAGGAGATCGACCGGGCCCGCGTGGACGAGGTCCTCGAGGGACGCCTTCCCTTCGACGAGGCCACGATGGCCACGGATCACCGCTTCGAGAACGACGACGTCGAGGCCGGCGCCGAGGCGAGGACAGACGCGGCGGTACGCGGCACCAGCGCCCACTGACGCTCGGGCACCGAGCACTTCGAGCCGACGACGACGGCGGCGACCCGGTACACGCCGGGTCGCCGCCGTCGTCCGTTCCCGGCCCCGCCGCCCCCGGATGGACCGATCGGGGCGAAGGTTCTACCTCAGGTTGAGGATCAAGGCTCGGGACCGTCCGGCATCCGCCTTCGCGACCGTCGGCACCGGCGTTGTACCGTGGACTAGAAGAAAAGCCGCTCGGACACCGTTCAGCGACCGGCCGCACCGAATCTGATGGAAGCGTGGAGAAATACGTGAGTAGTGAACAGGGTTCCACAACTCTGCCCAGCGCAGTGGACGCGGGATTCGGCCCCACCGGCCGCCCTGTGACGGAGTTCCCTGAACCCCGGATCCTCGAGTCGCACGGCCCGGCGCGGGTGATCGCGATGGTCAACCAGAAGGGCGGGGTCGGGAAGACGACGTCGACCATCAACCTCGGGGCGGCGCTCGCCGAGGCCGGCCGCAAGGTGCTGCTCGTGGACTTCGATCCCCAGGGCGCGCTGTCCGCGGGCCTCGGCACCAATCCCCACGAGCTCGACGTGACGGTGTACAACGTGCTGATGGACCGCAAGGTGTCCATCCAGGACGCCATCCAGCACACCGCGATCGAGAACATCGACCTGCTGCCCGCCAACATCGACCTCTCCGCGGCCGAGGTGCAGCTGGTCAACGAGGTCGCACGCGAGCAGGTCCTCGACCGTGCGCTGCGCAAGGTCTCCGACGACTACGACGTCATCCTCATCGACTGCCAGCCGTCCCTCGGACTCCTCACGGTGAACGCCCTCACCGCCGCGCACGGCGTCATCATCCCGCTCATCTGCGAGTTCTTCGCGCTGCGCGCGGTGGCTCTGCTGGTCGAGACGATCGAGAAGGTCCAGGACCGCCTCAACCCGCGCCTGCAGATCGACGGCGTCCTGGCGACCATGTACGACGCGAGGACGCTGCACAGCCGCGAGGTGATCGCGCGCCTCGTCGAGGCCTTCGGGGACAAGGTCTTCGAGACCGTCATCAAGCGCACCATCAAGTTCGCGGACGCGACCGTGGCCGCCGAACCCATCACGTCCTACGCCGCGAACCACTCGGGCGCCGACGCCTACCGCAGTCTCGCGAGGGAGCTCATCAGCAGGGGCGGAGCGCCCTAGTGCCCGTTCCCTCCGGGTCCGCCCGGTACCCCTAGATGGCGGACCAGACGGTCTTCGAGGTGCAGCTGGCCAACTTCAGCGGACCCTTCGACCTGCTGCTGAACCTCATCTCGCGGCGCGAACTCGACATCACGGAGATCGCCCTGGCCCAGGTGACGGACGAGTTCATCGCGCACATCCGCCGTATCCAGGCCGCTGAAGGAGAATGGCGGCTCGACGAGGCGAGCGAATTCCTCGTCGTCGCCGCCACGCTCCTCGACCTGAAGGCGGCCCGGCTCCTCCCGGCCGGTGCCGTCGAGGACGAGGAGGACATCGCCCTCCTGGAAGCGCGCGACCTCCTCTTCGCCCGGCTCCTGCAGTACAGGGCCTTCAAGGAGATGGCACGCCGGCTCGCGACCCGGCTCGAGGAGGAGGACACCCGCTACGCGCGCGACGTGCCGCTCGAACCCGCCTTCACGAGCCTCTTGCCCGAGCTCGTCTGGAAGCATTCGCCCGCGGACCTCGCCGCGCTCGCAGCGAAGCTGCTCGCCCCGCGCCAGGAGCAGCCGGCCGAGGTGTCGATCGGTCACCTGCACGCGCCGCCCGTGAGCGTGCGCGACCAGGCGCTCGTGGTGCAGGACCTGCTACGGAGCAGGGGACCCCTCTCCTTCCGGCAGCTGACCGAGGACGCCGGATCGCGGATGGTGCTCGTCGTGCGGTTCCTCGCCCTGCTGGAGCTCTTCCGGGACGGCGCCGTCTCCTTCGACCAGCAGGCACCGCTGTCGGAGCTGCTGGTCAGCTGGAGCGCCGACGACGAGCGGTGGACGGCCGATCCGCCGAGGAACGACGTCGAGGGCACCGACCTCGTGCACAGCGGAGGAGCGCTCCATGGATGAGTCCGACGCGGAGCCGGTTGACGTGGCGCGAGCCGACGCGGAGACGGCCGACGCGGGGTCCGCCGACACAGGGTCCGCCGGGACGACGCAGGCCGATCCCCTCGAGGCGATGCCGGGAGGTCTCCGTGGTGCCGTCGAGGCCATCCTCATGGTCACCGACCGGCCCGTGACCGACGGACAGCTCGCGGCGGCACTCGACCGGCCCGTCGAACAGGTCCACGACGTCCTCGTGGGACTGCAGCGCGACTACGACGGCTATACTGGCTCAGGCGCCCAGAGCACCGAGCCCGCATCGCCACGCGGTTTCGAACTGCGGAACATCGCCGGCGGGTGGCGCATCTTCTCCCGGAAGCACTTCGCCTCCGTCGTCGCCGACTTCGTCCTGGACGGTCAGTCCGCCCGGCTGTCGCAGGCAGCACTCGAGACCCTGACGGTCATCGCGTACCGCCAGCCCGTGTCCCGTGCCCGGGTCTCCGCCATCCGGGGCGTCACCGTCGACTCCGTGGTCCGAACCCTGCTCCAGCGCGGCCTCGTTGTCGAGATGGAGACCGATCCGGAGACCGGAGCGGTCCTCTATGGGACCACCTCCCTCTTTCTGGAAAGATTGGGGTTGGGCAGCGTCGACGAACTGCCCCGGATCGCTCCCCACCTGCCAGGGCTCGAAAGCCTCGGGGAGTATGACGAAACGACGTACTGAGCACGACCTACACGAAGGACTTCTCCACATGACACAGCCGCCAGGATCCGGTTCCGGACGCAACACGCCGCGCCGCGGCGGGTCGACGGGCCGCCCATCCGACGCTGCCCGCGGCCGGGGGACCTCACCCCGCAGCGGTTCCGGGCAGGGCGGCGCCGGCCGTTCCGGTGAGGGCCGCCCGTTCTCCGACCGCGGTGAGCGCACCGGCGGCCGTTCCGGCGAGGGCCGCCCGTTCTCCGACCGCCGTGAGCGCACCGGCGGCCGTTCCGGCGAGGGCCGCCCGTTCTCCGACCGCGGTGAGCGCACCGGCGGCCGTTCCGGCGAGGGCCGCCCGTCCGCAGGAGGCGACCGTCGCGAGTCCGCCGAGGGCCGCGCCCGCGCAGCCGCAGGGCGCCCGTCCGCCGGTACGCCTGCAGGCCGGTTCGGTGCCAAGACCGGAGGACGCCCCGGCGGCAAGCCCGGGCGGCCCGGTGCAGCTCCGGGAGCGCGCTCCGGCGGCCAGGGCGGGACGCAGGGCGGAGGACGCCCGACCCCGCCGGGAGCCAAGGCCTTCGGACGCGAGCGCTTCGGTCAGAACCTCGGGCCGGTGCGTGCGCCCAAGCCCAAGCGTGCCAGTCGTCCCGCGGACGAGATCGACGTCCACAATCCGGAGGGCGTCCGCCTGCAGAAGATCATGGCCCTCGCAGGCGTGGCATCGCGCCGCGTGTGCGAGGAGATGATCCTCGACGGGCGGGTGGAGGTCGACGGGACCGTCGTGACGGAACTCGGCGTCCGCGTCGATCCCGCGCAGGCGGCCATCCACGTGGACGGCATCCGGCTCCAGCTCAACGAGCACCTGAAGTACTACGTGTTCAACAAGCCCCGCGGTGTCGTCTCCACCATGGAGGACCCCGAGGGACGCCGCTGCATCAGCGACTTCCTGAAGAACAAGGACAAGAGCGAGCGGCTCTTCCATGTGGGCCGCCTCGACGCCGAGACGGAGGGCCTGCTCCTGCTCACCAACGACGGAGAACTCACCAACCGGCTGACGCACCCGTCCTACGAGGTCCCCAAGACCTACCTCGTCCAGGTCCGCGGGCCCATGGCGCAGGGCATCGGTGCCCAGATGAAGGAGGGCATCGAGCTCGAGGACGGCCTCGCGCAGGTCGATTCCTTCAAGCTCGTCGATTCCACACCCGGTCACATCCTCGTCGAGGTCGTCCTGCACTCGGGCCGCAACCGCATCGTCCGCCGCCTGTTCGACGCCGTCGGCCACCCCGTCGAGCGCCTCGTGCGCACCCAGGTGGGTCCCATCCGGATCGGGGACCAGCGCCAGGGCAGCATCCGCGTGCTCGGGCGCCAGGAGGTCGGGCACCTGATGGCATCGGTGGGCCTCTAGCCGATGACCACACGCACGGAACAGGGCACGCACCTCACGGGCCCCGTCCTCATCATCGGGGCGGGCCTGCTGGGAGCGAGCATCGGGCTGGGCCTGCGGGCGCGGGGGATCGACGTCGTCCTGTCCGACAGTTCCCCCTCCACGGAGGCGGTCGCCCGTGACATCGGCGCCGGACGGCTCCACACCGACGCGCGGGCCGCGGGGGAGGAGCTGTCGCCGGAACTCGTGGTCGTCGCCACCCCTCCCGATGTCACAGCACGCGTGGTCGCCGAGGCCCTGCTGGCCCATCCCCGGGCGGTCGTCGTGGACATCTGCAGCGTGAAGGAGTCGATCCTGCACGAGCTCGTCGCGACTCCCGGCATGGCGGAGCACGCGCTCCGCTACGTGGGGACCCATCCGATGGCCGGCCGCGAGAAGTCAGGTCCCGTCGCGGCTCGCGCCGAGCTCTTCACCGGTGCTCCCTGGGTGCTCTGCGCCCACGCGGGCAGCGCCCCCGAGGCCGTCCGTCGCGCGGAATCGCTCGCCGTCGACCTCGGTGCCGTACCCGCGCGCATGACCGCCGAGGAACACGACGAGGCCGTCGCCCTGATCTCGCACCTGCCGCAGGTCGTGTCGTCGCTCGTCGCGAGCAGGCTGCAGGATTCGCCCCCGCGGGCCCTCTCGCTCGCCGGCAACGGGCTGCGGGACGTCACGCGTATCGCGGCGAGCGACCCGCGGCTCTGGGTCCAGATCCTCTCCGCCAATGCGGGCCGGCTCGTGGAGATCCTGTACGGGGTGCGGGACGATCTGAACCGGCTGATCGGCACCCTCGAGGACCCGACGGCCGGCGGCGCGCGGCTCGACATGGCGCAGCTGATGTCCGAGGGGAATGCGGGCCAGGCCCGCGTTCCCGGAAAGCACGGCACGCCGCCGAACTCCTTCGCGCGGCTGACGGTGCTCGTCGACGACGTGCCGGGGCAGATCGCGAAGCTCCTGACGGAGATCGGGCACACCGGTATCAACGTCGAGGATTTCAGGCTCGAACACTCACCGGGACGCGAGCTGGGCCTCGCCGAACTCTCGGTCCTGCCCGGCAGGCTGCAGGAATTGACGGAGTCCCTCACCCAGCGGGGCTGGAAGGTAGTGCAGTGACGCAGGCTTCAGCAGGGACCACGCAGCTCGCCGCGGAGACGGCGTCGCCGTCCCCCTACTCCGGGTTCCGCCTCGGCAAATCTCTCGTCGTGGCCATCGACGGCCCCTCCGGCTCCGGCAAATCGAGCGTGAGCAGGGAAGTCGCACGCCGCCTCCGTGCCGCCTACCTGGACACGGGGGCCATGTACCGGGCGGTCACGCTGCACTGCATCGCCACGGGGACCGATCTGCACGACGGTGCCGCGGTGGAGGCCGCGGCGCGCGACATCGAGCTCTTCATCAGCACGAGCCCCGACCGCGAATCGGTCACCATCGCCGGAGACGACGTCACGTCCGCCATCCGCGAGCCGGAGGTCTCCTCCGCGGTGAGCTCGGTCGCCACGACCATGGGTGCGCGCGCCGAACTGATCCGGCGCCAGCGTGCGCTGATCGCCGGCGCCGGCCACCGGATCGTCGCGGAGGGGCGCGACATCACCACCGTCGTCGCCCCCGACGCCGAGGTGCGCATCCTCCTCACGGCCAGCGAGGAGGCCCGGCTGCGACGCCGCGGCGACCAGCTCGGCGGTACCCAGTCCGACGCCCAGCTCCGGCGCCAGGTCACGGAGCGGGACGCCAAGGACTCCGCCGTCGTGAACTTCCAGCAGGCCGCCGACGGCGTCGTCACGCTCGACTCCTCGGACCTCGACTTCGAGCAGACCGTCTCGGCGGTCCTCGGCATCGTGCGCACCGTCGCGCACTAGCCGGACCAGCACTTCAACGACTCCGGGCCCAGCGCCCACCAGGACCGCCGTCGGGAGACGGCCCCAACCGAAGGACAGAACAATGAGCGAGAACCTTTCGCCGGATGCACCCGACACAGGAGCAGGGGAGGACTACGAGCCCACGGGCGAGGACCAGGTCAGCGCCCTGCTGGACACCCTCGACGACGCCGAGGCCGAGCAGCGTGCCGCCTCCCTGCGCGCCGGGCTCGAGGACTACGAGCTCGACGAGGAGGACGCCGCGCTCCTCGCCCAGCAGGACGAGGACTACGTCGACGAGGCGGAGGGACGCCTCAACCCCGTGCTCGCCATCGTCGGCCGCCCGAACGTCGGCAAGTCCACGCTGGTGAACAGGATCCTCGGACGCCGCGAGGCCGTCGTCGAGGACACGCCCGGAGTGACGCGTGACCGGGTGTCCTACCCGGCGACGTGGTCCGGCCGCAACTTCACGCTCGTGGACACCGGTGGCTGGGAGCAGGACGCCAAGGGCATCGCCGCGCGCGTCGCCGACCAGGCGGAGATCGCGGTCGACATGGCCGACGCGGTGCTGTTCGTCGTCGACGCGACCGTCGGCGCCACCGCCACCGACGAGGCCGTGGTGCGCATGCTGCGCCGCAAGAAGAGGCCGGTCATCCTCGTGGCCAACAAGGTGGACGACATCCAGAACGAGGCCGACGCGTCCGCGCTGTGGGGGCTCGGCTTCGGCCAGCCCTGGCCGGTGTCCGCCCTGCACGGGCGCGGCACCGCCGACATGCTGGACCAGGTCAACGAGATCCTCCCGGAGTTCTCCGAGCACGGCGGCATCGAGAGGTCCGGCGGCCCCCGGCGCGTCGCCCTGATCGGCCGCCCCAATGTGGGGAAGTCCTCCCTGCTCAACAAGCTCGCCGGCTCCGACCGCGTGGTCGTCGACCCGCTGGCCGGCACCACGCGGGACCCCGTGGACGAGATGATCGAGCTCGGCGGGCGCACCTGGCGCTTCGTCGACACGGCGGGCATCCGCCGCCGCGTGCACATGCAGCAGGGTGCCGACTTCTACGCGTCGCTGCGCACCCAGTCCGCGCTCGAGAAGGCCGAGGTCGCCGTCGTGCTCCTCGCCGTCGACGAGGTGCTGAGCGAGCAGGACATCCGTATCCTGAACCTCGCGATCGAGTCCGGCCGGGCGATCGTGCTGGCGTTCAACAAGTGGGACCTGCTCGACGACGAGCGGCGCCGCTACCTCGAGCGCGAGATCGAGCAGGACCTGGCGCACGTGGACTGGGCGCCGCGCGTGAACATCTCGGCGCTCACCGGGTGGCACAAGGACCGCCTGGTGCCCGCGCTCGACGTCGCACTCGAGTCCTGGGACCGGCGCATCCCCACGGGCCGCCTCAATGCGTTCCTCGGCGAGCTCGTGGCCGCGCACCCGCACCCCGTGCGCGGCGGCAAGCAGCCACGCATCCTCTTCGGCACGCAGGCCTCGAGCCGCCCGCCGCGGTTCGTCCTGTTCACCACCGGCTTCCTCGACCCCGGCTACCGTCGCTTCATCACGCGCCGCCTGCGGGAGACGTTCGGCTTCGAGGGCACACCCATCGAGGTCAGCATGCGCGTCCGCGAGAAGCGGAGCCGCAAGCGCTGACACCTCCGGCGGTGTGCGGATCCGCCCGGAGAATGCTGTATCGTTATCCGAGTGGTTTGGCCTGCCGAGCAGGTCGATCGGGATGTGGCGCAGCTTGGTAGCGCACTTGACTGGGGGTCAAGGGGTCGCAGGTTCAAATCCTGTCATCCCGACACTGCAGGGCCCGTTCCCACCGGCTTTCCGCCGGCGGGAGCGGGCTTTTCGCATTCCCGGGAGCGGTCGCTCGGCGGGGTCCAGGACGGGGTGAGAGGCGCGTCACGCGCCCTCCCGATATGCCTATACTCGACCAGTACCCGTACCGGACGGCCCTGGTGCCGCCGGCGACGACCGCGCGTTCGAAAGGCAACCATGAGCAATATTCCCGACGGCCTCTACTACACCGCGGAGCACGAGTGGGTCAGCGAGCTCGCCGTCGACGGGACGGTGCGCGTCGGCATCACCGACTTCGCCCAGGACGCCCTCGGCGACGTGGTCTACGTGCAGATGCCCGAGGAGGGCACGGACGTCACAGGCGCCGACGTGATCGGCGAGGTCGAATCCACCAAGAGCGTCAGCGACATCTACGCCCCGGTCACCGGCCAGGTCGTCGCGCGCAACGAGGCGCTCGACGACGATCCGTCGCTCATCAATTCCGACCCGTACGGCGAGGGCTGGCTCCTCGAGATCAAGGTGTCCGATCCGTCCGTCGTGCAGGGGCTCCTGAGTTCAGCCGACTACTCCCAGCAGGTAGGCTAGTCCTACCCTGCGAAGGCAGCGGGGATGGCACGGATCGCAGTCGTTCCGCCGTGCCACGCAGTAGGGGAGGAAAGTCCGATGGTGTCCAACGTGAATCCTGGCGTGAATGGAGAAGAGCCGCACATGACGTCTCCTGAGACAACGACGATCGGGATGCCGCCGCTGGCGGCCCTGAGCGACCTGGAGCGTCATCTGACGCGTGAGGAGCAGGCGTCCGTCGCCGCGCTGCCTGCCGGTTCGGCGCTGCTGATCGCCCACTCGGGACCGAACGCAGGGGCACGCTTCCTCCTCGACGAGGACATCACGAAGGCCGGACGCCACCCCAACGCGGACATCTTCCTGGACGACGTGACCGTGTCCCGCCAGCACGCGGAGTTCCGCCGGACGCCCCACGGGTTCATCGTGGTGGACACGCGCAGCCTCAACGGGACGTACGTCAACAACGACCGCGTGGACAGCGTCACGCTGCGCAACGGCAACGAGGTGCAGATCGGCAAGTTCCGCCTGACGTTCTACGCCGCCCGAACCGCGACCGGTCAGTCCACGCAGCCCACGGCAGCACAGGCCTAGTCCGCTCCATGCCTGCCTCCTCCTCCTCCGCCCGCCACCCGGCCGGCGCCGCTCCGGGAACCGCCGCCGGCGTCCTGAACATCGGCGAGGTCCTGCGCGAGCTGGCGGAGGAGTTCCCGCAGGTCACGGCGTCGAAGATCCGCTTCCTGGAGGAGAAGGGCCTGATCTCGCCGCAGCGGACGCGCGCCGGGTACCGCAAGTACGCGGCGCACGACGTCGAGCGCCTGCGGTTCGTCCTCGCCCTGCAGCGTGACCAGTACCTGCCGCTGAAGGTCATCAAGGACTACGTCGACGCGATCGACCGCGGTGAGCGCCCCGCCTCCCTCCCGGGCGGGATGACCCTCGCGCCCCGCGTCGTCTCCGACCAGCTCTCCCGGGAACTGAGCGCGCACGGCCGCCGGCTGACCGCCGAGACACTGGCCGCGGAGGCCGGGGCACCGCGCAGGCTCGTCGACGACCTCGTGAGCTTCGGGCTCATCACGGCCGTGGACAACCGGTTCGACGAGCATGCCCTGAAGATCACGAAGGCCTGCCTGCAGCTCGAGAGCCACGGCATCGAGCCACGTCACCTGCGGCCCTTCCGCGCTGCGGCGGACCGCGAGCTGGGACTCGTCGAGCGCGTCGTCGCTCCCGTGGCGTCCCGCAAGGACGTCGCATCGAAGGCGCGGGCCGCGGAGACCGCCCGCGAGATCAGTGAGCTGTGCCTGGGCCTGCACAGCGCGCTGGTCCACAGCCACATAGCCCGCATGGACAGTTAGGCGGGTTCCCGTGATCGAAGTAGAAGTGGTGGGCGTCAGGATCGAACTGCCGTCCAACCAGCCGCTGGTCCTCCTGCGGGAGGCCACGGGGGAGCGGCACCTGCCCATCTGGATCGGGGCTCCCGAGGCCAGCGCCATCGCCTTCGTGCAGCAGGGCATCGTCCCCCCACGCCCCATGACGCACGACCTCCTGGTCGACGTCGTGGCAGCGGCCGGGAAGCGGATCACCGAGGTGCGCATCACGTCCGTGGAGGACACCGTCTACCACGCCCAACTCGTGTTCAGCGACGGAGTGACGGTGAGTTCGCGCGCCTCTGACGCTTTGGCCGTCGCGCTGCGCGTGCCGTGCCCCATCTACTGCGCGGACGAGGTCCTGGCGGTCGCGGGCGTGGAGATCGCGGATGCGGACGCCGAGGACACGGAGGAGGGCGACACGGAGGAGACGGCCGAGAAGGAGGTCCTGCAGTTCCGGGAGTTCCTAGCCGATGTCGAGCCGGAGGACTTCGAGCGCTGAGTCCCGGCCGTCAGGGCTGCGAGCGGTGGGCAGGACGTCGGTTCCGGCACCTCCGTGGCGAGCCGCCGACGACACGCCGACCCTTGCAGGGCAGCCTCTTTGACCTCGACCCTCCCGCGATCTAACGTCGAAGAATACAGTTCCCGTTGCGTGCGTGGGGGGCTCGGGGCACACTTGAGTGCACATCCTGAGGTTCAGCCCCGTCGAGCAAACTCCCCGGGAACCCTACGAGGAGGCAGCACGTGAGTCCGAAGGGTGACGCCGGCAAGGCAACCAGCCCGGCAGGCGCTGGTATCCCAGCAAGCGCCCAGGGCTTACTGTTCACCGAAGACCTCCCCGTCCTCGACGAGGACGCCGGCTACCGCGGCCCCACGGCCTGCAAGGCCGCCGGCATCACCTACCGTCAGCTCGACTACTGGGCCCGTACCGGGCTCGTCGAGCCCGCTGTCCGCGGCGCCTCCGGCTCCGGCACGCACCGCCTGTACGGGTTCCGGGACATCCTCGTCCTCAAGGTCGTCAAGCGGCTCCTGGACACGGGGGTCTCGCTCCAGCAGATCCGCACCGCCGTCGAGCACCTGCGCGAGCGGGGCGTCGAGGACCTGGCCCAGATCACCCTCATGAGTGACGGCGCCAGTGTCTACGAGTGCACCTCGGCCGACGAGGTCATCGACCTCGTCCAGGGCGGGCAGGGCGTGTTCGGCATCGCCGTCGGCCGGGTCTGGCGCGAGGTCGAGGGGAGCCTCGCCGCCCTGCCGAGCGAGCACGCGACCGACCAGGACTTCCCCGGCGACGAGCTCGGCAAGCGCCGCGCCACCCGCAAGATCAGCTAGTCCGCCAGGGGCCCGGCCCTCCCGCCTGCGTCGGTCCCGTTCACCGCCTGGCGCTGCGGTCCCGCATCCTGTTCGAATCCGTCACACTCGTGAGCAGTTCGTCGAAGTACGCCGCGGACTGCCGCGCGGAGGCGCCGGGCCAGTGGTGCACGGAATGGGCCGCGCCCTGGATCTGCTGCCAGTCCGCCTGGTCGGGGATGGCGGGGCTCAGCAGGAGGTCGCCGAACATCTGCCGCATCTCCCGGAGACGGAACGAATGCTCGACGGACGCCGGGCGCACGCGGTTCGCCACGATGCCGGCGGTCTGCAGGTCCGGTGCGAACTCCTGACGGAACAGGTCGAGCGCACGCATGGTCCGCTCCGTGCCGGCCACCGAGAACAGCGCCGGCTCGGCGACGAGCAGGACCCTGTTGCTCGCGGTCCATGCGATGCGGGTGAGTCCGTTGAGCGACGGCGGGCAGTCGATCAGGACGAGGCTGTAGCCCTCCACGCGGGAGAGCAGCCTGGACAGCCGCCGCTGGTCACGGCGCCCCAGGTCGGGCCTGTCGTAGATACCGGAATAGGCCGATCCCATGGCGACGTCGAGCGTGGAGGCCCCGCCGCGGGAGTGCCCCGCGGCCGTAGCCATCCAGCCGCTCGGTACGACGTTGGCGGCGAGATCGCCGCGCCTGGCATCCTTCAGGAGGCGCCCGACGTCGGTCTGCCCGGAAGGACGGACCCCCAGCCCCGTCGTCGCATCGGCATGGGGGTCGAGGTCGACGACGAGCGTGCGGATGCCCGCTGCGAGTGCGGCCGAGGCCAGCCCCAGGGTGACCGACGTCTTGCCCACGCCGCCTTTGAGACTGCTGATGCTCACTACCTGCACGTGTTGAACCTCTACCTAACGCTGGCTGCCGCCGGGGCATGCGGCTGTCCGATGAATCCCCGACCAATCATAGGGTGACGTCACCGACGCGCGACGGCGGGCCGCTCCGAGGCCATGGCTCCCCGGATGCCCTGATCCTGGACATGCCATGGACGAAAACCGACCGCCGGGTAGGATCAGTCCAGCGTTAGGGACCCGACCGGCAAGGATGCAGGAGTACATAGTGTTCTCGAAGATTCTGGTGGCCAATCGTGGAGAGATCGCGATCCGGGCTTTTCGTGCCGGGTACGAGGTGGGCGCG
>NZ_PJIR01000149.1 GCF_002929355.1 Arthrobacter sp. B0490
TACAGGCTTCTGCAGTACTGGACGAGCAGTTCAAGGCGCTGCGTGCCAACCCGCGCAAGATGAGCTTCGCCGAGGTTTACCAGGGCCTGCAGACCGGTGTGGTCAATGGCACCGAGAACACCTGGTCGAACTACGAAAGCCAGAAGGTCCATGAGGTACAGCCGTACATGACCGCGTCCGATCATGGCCTGATCGACTACATGGTGATCACCAACACCAAGTTCTGGGACGGCCTGCCTGCCGATGTACGTGGCGAGCTGGAAAAGATCGTGGAAGAAGTCACTGTTGAAGTGAACAAGCAAGCCGACGCCCTGAACCAGAAGGCCAAGGCTCACATTCTTGCCGCCGGCACCACCGAAATTCTGGTGCTGACCCCGGAAGAGCGTGCCAAGTGGCGCGAAGCCATGAAGCCGGTGTGGAAGAAGTTCGAAGGCGAAATCGGTGCTGACCTGATCAAGGCCGCCGAAGCTGCCAACCAGGCTAAATAAGCCTTGCCGGGGGGCGGACACCCCGCCCCTTTGCTGCACCACCCAGCGATACCCGACAGCTC
>NZ_PJIR01000152.1 GCF_002929355.1 Arthrobacter sp. B0490
TGTGGGCAGGCCCATCTCGGCGAGATCGAGAAGCAGCTTGCGACCGATGTGCAGCCCGTCTTGGATCTTGAAGGAGTCGTCCATGTACGGATCGTTGATCAGGCCTTTCCAGCCGACGGTGGTGCGTGGCTTCTCGAAATACACCCGCATAACGAGGAAGAGGCTGTCGGACACCTTTTCTGCCAGCACCTTGAGACGCTCGGCGTACTCGTGGGCGGCCTTCAGATCGTGAATGGAGCAAGGGCCGATCACTATGAACAGGCGGTGATCCTTGCCGTCGAGAATGTCGCGTACCACCTGGCGCCCGTGGGAGACGGTCTGCAGTGCCGAGGCGGTCAGCGGAATTTCACGCTTTAGTTGCTCCGGCGTGATGAGGGTCACGTTGGAGGCAACGTTAAGGTCGTCGATTGGTAAATCAGCCATTTGTTACTCGTCAGGAATCACGGGAGCCGTCCGCCAGCGATCCCGGTGCGGCGGAACACAGCCTGAGGGCGCAGCGGGGAAACGGAACCTTATCGCTAAAGGCCGCACTCGACAACGAGATTGAT
>NZ_PJIR01000151.1 GCF_002929355.1 Arthrobacter sp. B0490
ACATGTAGACCTCCATCGCTTCGTGCACCAGCCACTTCTCCATATGGCTCTCGCTCGGGTCGGACAGCGCGCCGTACTGGGTCACGTGCTGCTCTTCCACCGAGGCGATTTCGGCATACAGCTGGCGCGCCAGCGGATCGGCGAACAGCGGGCCGATGTTCATGTAGTAGTCGTGGGTCTGGTATTCCGCGCCGGTGATAAGCGCCGCGTGGATCTTGGTAATGAGCGCGGCGGAGTTCTTCTCGTAGTTGTCGCGGATGTCGTTTTCCGGATGACGATGGTGCTCCGATGTTTTCCGCCCGGGCACGATATCGGTATAGCCCTGCAGGATGTTGTTGGCATCCTTGCCCTCGGGGCGATCGAGCATCGCCGAGTAGCGGTACAGGTGATCGAAGTCTTCCAGCAGGCCGAAGCGATAGGTCTGCGCCTGGTAGGGGTCGGGCTCGTTCTGTGCCACTGCGGCGGTCACCTCGATCGCCACCTGCTCGTAGGCGACCGTGGTCTCCAGCGGCGAATGGTCGGCGCCGATCAGCCAGTTGACCATCGTC
>NZ_PJIR01000153.1 GCF_002929355.1 Arthrobacter sp. B0490
CCTCGACCCATTCCGGGTTGACGTTGCGCCCGTAGGCGGTGACGAACTGGTGCTTCTTGCGCCCGTGCAGGATCAGGAAGCCGTCCTCGAAGTGGCCGAGGTCGCCGGTCGGCAGCCACTCGCCGACCGGCGGAGGTTCGCCGAGGTAGCCGAGCATATGCGGGCCGCGCACCAGAACCTCGCCATCGTCGGCCAAGCGCAGCTCGACGTGCGCCAGCGGCCGGCCGACCGTGCCGATGCGCCGCGCCTCGGGTGTGTTCAGGCAGACTACCGAGGCGCATTCGGACAGGCCGTAGCCCTCGAACACCGGCAGGCCGAGCCGCTCGGCGCGCTCCAACAGCTGCGGCGCGACGCGACCGCCACCGACCGCGATAAAGCGCAGCGAGGTCGGCATCGGCACGCCCTGCTCTGCGGCGCTGACCAGAGCCAGCAACAGCTGCGGCAGCAGGATCAGGCTGTGCGGCTGGCTGGCCTGCAGCGTGGCCAGCAAACGTTGCAGCTCGAAGCCCGCCGCACCGCTGAAGCCGATCTCCGCCAGCGGGCGCAG
>NZ_PJIR01000023.1 GCF_002929355.1 Arthrobacter sp. B0490
TCCCGTCCAGGTCCGATGGGTGGAAGTCCCTGATCCGCCAGCTGGTCATGCAATCTCCCGGTTGCTCATCGTTGAACTGCGCCTGACGCCGCCCGGAACATCTTCAGAGCGGCCAACTACTGCGCTCATGTTACCGAATGAACGGTCAGTAATATCTGACTGGGGCTGACCAATTGGCAAGAGGCGCCACCCTTCAGCTTGGTGCACCCATGCTCGGCAGCGCCGGGTTCCGATTCCGCCCGTCGCTCGTTCGGTTGCAGTTGGTTGAGAAGGTGGGGTGCCGGATGCGTTGCGCGAGAGGCGCCACCCCTTTCCGCGCCGGTCGCTCAAGCCCCTCCTGAGCGTTGACGCGGGGGGTGTGACCGGCATATCCTGAACGAACGATCGGTAAATAGGTTCTTTCCCGTAGGCCCTTACAAGGAGCAACCATGGCTATGCAAAACCTGCAGTCGGTGCCCGCCGAGCTTTCCCTGGAGGACACGGATGGCGCAGCTCGCCTGGTGGCCGAAGCTCAGGCGGAGTTCGACCGCGTGATGGCGGAGGACTCGCGCGTCGAGCCGCGGGACTGGATGCCCGAGGCTTATCGGAAGACCTTACTGCGCCAGATCTCACAGCACGCCCACTCCGAAATCATTGGGATGCAGCCTGAGGCGAACTGGATTTCCCGTGCGCCCAGTCTGAAGCGCAAGGCCATTCTCATGGCGAAGGTCCAGGACGAAGCCGGCCACGGCCTGTACCTCTATTCTGCTGCGGAGACCCTTGGGCAGACCCGGGACAAGATGATGGCCGACCTCATCGCAGGTAAGGCCCGTTACTCGTCAATCTTCAACTACCCCGCGCTGACATGGGCGGACATGGGTGCCATCGGTTGGCTGGTGGATGGCGCGGCCATCTGCAACCAGGTGCCGTTGTGCCGCGCCTCGTACGGCCCCTACGGACGAGCTATGGTGCGCGTGTGCAAGGAGGAATCGTTCCACCAGCGTCAGGGCTTCGAGATTCTGCTGGAGCTCTCCAACGGGACATCGGAGCAGAGGGCCATGGCTCAGGATGCGGTGAACCGCTGGTACGCCCCGTCCCTGATGATGTTCGGCCCGCCGGATGATGATTCGCCGAACTCAAAGCAGTCCATGGCCTGGAACATCAAGCGTTTCAGCAACGATGAGCTTCGTAGCCGCTTCGTGGGCATGATGGTGGAGCAGGTCAAGGTCCTGGGCCTCACGCTGCCGGACGATCAGATCCGATTCAATGAGGACTCCCAGAAATGGGAGCATGGTCCGCTGGACTGGAGCGAGTTCCAGGAGGTACTCGCTGGTCGAGGCCCCTGTAACGCGCAGCGGCTGGAACGGCGCAGGCAGGCACACGATGACGGCGCCTGGGTGAGGGAAGCGGCCTCAGCGTATGCGGCCAAGCAGAAGGAACAAGCAGCATGAGCCCGCATGGCAACCCGGATGTTCCCGCCAGTGGTGCCAGCGACGTGATCCGGGGAGCCCGGCAGGTTTCCGCCGGTCCCCCGACCGCGGAAGCGGCTGCTACGGAGGCGCAAGCCGCATCCACCACGTCCGCCGATCAGGCGAATATCTCGACGCTCAGCAGCGAGCCAGTGGGCCATGCGACAGAGAACGCCGCTTGGGGGCTGTGGGAGGTCTTCGTCCGATCTAACCGAGGGTTGAGCCACGTCCACGCCGGCTCGCTGCACGCTCCGGATGCGGCCATGGCCCTGCGCAACGCCCGGGACCTCTACACCCGCCGCAACGAAGGCGTGTCCGTCTGGGTTGTTCCCGCGGAGGCCATCACCTCCAGCGACCCGGGAACCAAGGGCGCATTTTTCGAGTCCCCCCAGGGCAAGGACTACCGGCACGCCACGTACTACACCAAGAGCGAAGGGGTGAAGCACCTGTGACCAGCCCCGACTCCATCACCGGCCACGGCAATATCTCCACCGGTGTCGCCGGAGGGGACTCCAACGCGTCCGCTACCCGCATCACCCCAGGCAATGCCCTCCGCCCGGAGGACATCGCCCTCGAGGTCCGCACCGGCCTCACCAAGCCCACCGATGATGTGGCCGAGTACGCGCTACGCCTCGGCGACGACGCACTGATCCTGGCCCAGCGACTGGGCCACTGGATTTCCCGTGCCCCGGAACTGGAGGAAGACGTCGCGCTGGGTAACATCGCGCTCGATCAGCTGGGCCATGCCCGAAGCTTCCTCAGCTATGCCGGAGGAGCATGGGGGAAGTCCGAGGACGACCTCGCCTACTTCCGTCGTGAGCACGAGTTCCGCTCCGCCCACCTCTTCGAGCAGCCCAACGGCGACTTCGCGGTAACCATCGCCCGCCAGTTCCTGGTGAGCTACTACCAGTACGAGCTGTACCGTCGGCTGACCGAATCCACGGACGCCACGCTGGCGGCGATCTCCGCCAAGGCCGTGAAGGAAGTGGACTACCACCGCGACCACAGCGCCCAGTGGATCCTGCGCCTGGGGAACGGCACGGACGAATCCCGGCGCCGGATGATCCACGGAATACGTCTCATGTGGCCTTACGTGAACGAAATCTTCGAGGACGACGAGCTCGTCCTCCGCCTGGCACAGTCCGGTGCCGCCGTTGCGCCCTCCAGCCTTCGGGACGACTTCGACGCGCTCATCGGGGAAGTCCTCGCCGAAGCGGGACTCGAGGTGCCCGAAGTACCAGCAGCACCCGGCGGTGGACGCCGCGGCCAGCACTCGGAACACCTGGGCTACATCCTCGCGGAAATGCAGGTCCTGGCACGCGAGCACCCCGGGGCGAGCTGGTGACGCCCAGAGGTACCGGGACGTCCGACGTCGGAACCCCTGCGACCACGACGGGGCACGACGCTGAGCAGCAGAAGGTGTGGGGTATTGCCGCCACGGTCTGCGATCCCGAAATCCCCGTGCTCACGATCGCGGATCTGGGCATCCTGCGCCATGTCGAGGTAATGGAGGACCAAGAAGTACTCATCACGATCACGCCCACCTACTCCGGTTGCCCGGCCATGGACGCCATCCGCGATGACCTGAGAACAGCGTTCGCCAAGGAGGGCTACCGATCGACGAAGGTGGAACTCGTCCTCGCCCCGGCCTGGACCACGGACTGGATGACCGAGACCGGCAAGGCCAAACTGCAGGAGTACGGCATCGCCCCACCCTCAGGAAGAGCAGGGGCCGGTGGACACGCCGGCCCGGTCAGGCTGAGTCTGACCGTCAAGTGCCCCCAGTGCTCCTCGCTGAACACCAAGGAACTCACCCGCTTCGGTTCCACCTCCTGCAAGGCGCTGTACGTATGCCAGGACTGCAAGGAACCGTTCGACTACTTCAAAGTGTTGTAAGGAAGCCTCATGCCTGTTGTCCGTCAGACTGCTGCCGAATCGGCTCAGGCCACCGGCCGTCGTCGACCGTCCTTCCACACCCTCACCGTGCGGGACGTGCGCCGGCTCACCGAAGACGCCATCGAGATCACCTTCCACATTCCTGCGGAGCTGACCGGCCACTTCGACTATCTACCCGGCCAATACGTGGCCTTACGTACTGAACTGCCGGACGAGAACGGCAAGCCGCACGAAGTGCGCCGCAGCTACTCCATCTGCGCCGAACCGCGCAGCTACGACGATGGCAGCAGCGAAATCCGTGTCGCCGTGAAGAAGGACCTCGGCGGACTGTTCTCCACCTGGGCCAATACCGAGCTAAAAGCCGGAGACACCCTGGACGTCATGAGCCCCATGGGTGCCTTCGTCTCTCGACACGGCCGCGACGGCACTGCCGTGGAACACAACCGTATGAACTCCATGAACCACCCCGAGGAACTGGCTGGAGACGTCGCCGCTAACGGAGAAGCGAGCTTCGTGGCCATCGCAGCCGGCTCCGGCATCACCCCGGTGATTGCCATCGCCCGCACGCTGCTGGCTTCGAACCCCACAGCGCGGTTCGACCTCATCTACGCCAACAAGGCCGCCATGAACGTGATGTTTCTTGAGGAGCTCGCGGACCTGAAGGACCAGTACCCGCAGCGGTTGGCCATCCATCACGTCCTCTCCCGCGAGCAGCGGATCGCACCTCTCCTCAGTGGCAGGATCGACGCCGAGAAACTGCAGCAACTGCTCGGAACGGCGATCCGGGCAGACGACGTGGACGAGTGGTTCCTCTGCGGGCCCTTCGAGCTGGTGCAGCTGTGCCGCGACACCCTCGCAGAGCGCGGCGTCAAACCGGAGAACATTCGCTTCGAGTTGTTCACCTCCGGCAAGCCCGACCGCCCGGAAGGCAACGCCGGACGGCCCGTAGTGGTCGATGAAACGCAGGAGACGTACAAAATCACGTTCAAGCTCGACGGACTGCAGGGAGATGTCACCAGTCCTATCTCCGCCCGCGAGTCCCTCCTCAACGCAGCCCTGCGCGTCCGTCCCGATGTCCCCTTCGCCTGCGCCGGGGGAGTGTGCGGTACCTGCCGCGCCAAGGTAGTCACGGGCAGCGTGACCATGGACGAGAACTACGCTCTCGAACAGGATGAGCTGGACAAGGGATACGTCCTGACATGCCAGTCGCATCCCACCAGCAAGGAAGTCACCGTCGACTTCGACGTCTAAGTCCCGCCGGCAGTTCAGAACAGGAGCCCCATGATCTCGCTCTCCATCGAGCACGGCGTCGCCGAAGTAGTGCTCGACGCACCTCACAAGCTGAACGCACTGGACGAGAAGGCGCTGTCAGACTTTTCGGTGGCATACGACGACGCCGCCGCCGCTGCGGTCCGCGGCGACGTGAGAGCGCTGCTCCTCAGGGGAAACGGAAGGGCCTTCTGTGCGGGCCGGGACATCTCAGGAGTCAGCCCGGATCGTGATGATGCGGCTGCGTACCTGGGGGGACTGGTACAACCACTGCTCAAGAAGATGAGCGCCTTCCCCGCGCCTACCTTTGCGGCCGCCCAGGGCGCATGCCTGGGAGTCGGACTCGGCCTGCTGCTGGCCACGGACGTCGTGTACGTAGCGGAAAACGCCAAATTCGGCTCACCGTTCGCGAAGCTGGGAGCCACACTGGACTCCGGTGGACACTGGTACTTCACCGAGCGACTGGGCATGCACCGGACCTTGGACCTGATCTACACCGCCGAGTTGATAAGCGGCACCGAGGCCGTGGCGCAGGGGCTGTTCAGCCGGGCTATGCCGGCTAACGAACTTCTGGACACCACCCGGGGGATCGTGGCGAAGGTAGCTGTCGGCGCGACCGGGGCATTCACGGCGAGCAAGGAACTGGTGGCACACATCCGAGACCAGCGCTTGGGACTCTGGGAGGCCATGGCAGAGGAGAACGCTGAGCAGGCGAGACTCTGCACAACACCCGACTACGCCGAGGGATTCCAAGCCTTCCAGGACAAGCGTGAACCAGTTTTCGTAGGTAATCAGCCCGGCTGACGAATGCCTGTGCCCCCTCATCCCACGACCTTGCTAACGTTCAGCAGTCGAGCCAGAGACTACAACCCATCGCAGACACCGGGACAGCTACTTCTGCGGCATCAACCGGTATCGCCGATGACCATCGTTACGTCCGCCTCCGTTGACAAACCTCTACTCAGCTAGTGCACTGGCAAGTTTTCACGCGAGGGTGGGCTCGAGTCAGACTGCGAACGTGGTCTCCACTCAGACTCCGATAGCCAGACATTGGCTCACACTCGTCCGGTGCGCAGGGCGCGAGCCAAGTCCTGACGATCTTTGTCTTCAGCCACGAGGGCAGCGGATTCCCAGTCGTAGACAACCGACCGAAATTCAACCTCCCATCGCCCGCTCACGTCATCGACAACCGCGTACCGGGCGTGCGGAGTGCCAGCTTCCATCACATGCGGGTATGGCTTGTCATCGTCGAATGCTGGCCACCCGACACTGCCGGGATTGACCACCAAAGAACCCTCCGGGAGTCGCGTAGCTCGGGGTAGGTGCGTGTGTCCGCACAGTACGAGGGACCAGCCTGTGTGCGGGCCCAATCTTTGCCGTACTTCACTGTCGGTTGCTTGTCTGACGCCGACTGGTTCGACGGTCTCCAGAAGATAGGTAAGGTCATCATCCGGTGACCCGTGACACGCCAGTACTCCATCCGTCACCACCAGGGTCGACGGCAGGGAGGCCAACCATTCCCGCTGCGCAGGGGTGATCTCCTGAACTGCGAGCCGGTCTGAAGCACCCATTTGTTCTAACCCCAGCGTGAGTATCTGGCGTTCGTGGTTGCCGGCTACTGTCTTCATGCTGGCGTCCATCAACAGCTCTGCTGTCTGCCGGGGCTGCAGCCCCCCGGAGAGCAGGTCACCTAGATTCACGCAGTGATCTATCGATTGGCGGGCCATGTCGGCCAGGACGGCTTCTAGAGCCAGAAGGTTTCCATGAATGTCGGACACAACGGCAAGGCGCATTTGTTCATCCTAAAGAAATCGACGCCGAAAAAGCCCAACGTAATGGTTCGAAGCGGCGTTGCTTTTCTTTACTGCTGAGTAGTGGCGGGTTCCCGCAAGTGTCTACTGAAGCACACGCGTCATATAGGAGCTGTAGGGGTCATCAGTGTAGGAGCCGAAAGGTTCACAATAATCAAAACCGTTCTTGGCGTACAGCGTCCTGGCGGGCGCGAAGAAATCCATACTGCCGGTTTCCAGTGAGATTTGCGTTATGCCTCGCGTCCTTGCGTCGGTCACCACATGATCGAGCAACTTTGACGCGATGCCCTTCCCTCGTAGTTCTGGGTCGGTGCGCATGCTCTTGAGTTCTTCGTGTTCTGGGGTCAATGCCGCCAGCGCACACGTGCCCGCTATTCGCTGCTCTTCCAGCGCAACCCAGAGCCGAACTGTCGGCTTCTGCAGCGCTGCCAGGTCCAGTCCATGCCGGCTCTCAAGTGGTGAAAGTGGTGCCATGTCGGCGAGATGCGCTTCTAGGAATATCGTCAGGCCGGGGGCGTCGAAGTTTGCACGCCTAATGGTGAGTGTCATATTGAAAAGTTACCGAGCCTCTATGTCCGGGTTGTAAACCACGAGTGCTGCAGCAGGTCTAACAGAACGGTTCTCATCCTTCGTCACAGGCCCGAGCATCGAATTCACTGCGGGCCGGCATCATTCCGTACTGCGGTGACGGCGTCGAGGATGCCCCGGGCGGTCTCGGCGGCATCCCGTTCGTCGCCGAGCAGCGATCCGTGCGTGGCCCCATCGACGACGCGGTGCAAGGTGTTAGTCGACAGGGCGGCGAGTGCGTCCTGCGACTCGGTCCATCCGGGGCGGGTGCCGCTGCCGGCCGTCAGGACGACCAGGGGCTTGTCGGCGAGGGTCCTCAGCGCAGCCGCTTGATCCGCCGAGGACCCGGCGACGAGGTATTCGTCCACCGTGCTGCGCAGGTGGTCGCCCGATGCCACGCCTAGGAGCGGACCGATGCCGAGCCGCCCTGCGGCGCCGACCAGTGCGGAGAGGCGGCTCGTCGTATCGTCGGGGTGGGTGGGCTCCTCGGCCGCAGGCTCCGCCGCCGGGGCGGTCGAGTCCACCAGCACCAGCCCGGCCACCTCGCCGGGATACCGGGCAGCGAAGGTGAGGGCGTAGAGGCCGCCGAAGGAATGGCCGGCCAGCACGTACGGTCCGGCCTCGTCCCCGCGCTGCAGCAGGGTGTGCAGATCGGCGGCGATCCGCGCGCCGTCCTGCGGGGCGTCCGCCGGTTCGCTCCACCCGCGCCCCGCCCGGTCGTAGACGCAGACGCGGGTGTCGTGCGCGACCTTCGGCGCGATCAGGGCGAGGTCCGACGACGTCAGGCCTGCGCCGGGTTCGAGCACCACGGTGGGGCTTCCCGAGCCGATGCAGTCCAGGTAGAGGCGGTGACCGCCGACATCGATTAACCGGCCGGACCCCGGAGCGGCTCCCGCCGTGACGACTCCGCGTACGGTTTCGTACCCGCTCGCCAGGGACGCGATGACGAGCAGCGCGATCACGGGATAGAGCAGCGCTCGGGCGCTACGGCTGGGCAGCTGCCGACGGATTCTCACGACCATCCAGACACCCAGCACCAGCAGGGCCGGGGGCCACACCCAGGCGAGTACTTCCTGCAGCGGGGCACCGAACACCACCAACAGTAGGCCGCCCAAACCCATGAACAGTGCGGGGCCCCAGGCCCATTTCTGCGGCCGGTCCGTGAGCCTCACTGAGAGCACTGCCAGCAGGGCCCACCCCAGCGCGAACCCCAGCAGGAGGCCCGCAGTCACGCCGCTCTCCGTCGCCGGGATGAAGGGAGCAACAGCCAGCAGGAGTGCGGCGACGACCCCGACCATCAGGGCACCGGCCACCAACCAGCCGATATGGCCCTCGCTCGCGGGATCAGAGCCCGAGGGACGATCCTGGCCCTTAGGAGCGGCGGCTGTAGTTTCCTGCGCCCCGGAAATCATCATGCAGTCATGCTGTCATTCACCGGTGGCGGAAGTGCACAGCAAAAATGCCATGTATGGAAAGGATTCTGCTCACTGGGTGAATTCGTCAGTACAGTGGCCCCATGCACCGAGTTGTCGCAATGGCACTGCCGGGGGTCGTTGCTTTTGACCTGGCCATTCCAGCGCAGGTTTTCGGCCACATGGATGAACGGGAACGGTACTCCTTCCGGGTATGTGCAGCCCAGCCCGGATTGGTGCTCACCACATCCGGGTACTCCATCTTGGCCCCCGATGGCTTGGACGCCCTCCTGTCCGCGGACACGGTCGTGGTTCCCGGATACGAACCGCTTGACGATCCGCCCGCCGAGGTCTGCGAGGCCCTGCGTCAGGCAGCGGCTCGCGGAGCCCGCGTCGTGTCAGTGTGCACAGGCGCCTTCGCTCTCGCGGCTGCCGGTCTCCTGGACGGTAAGCGTGCAACCACCCACTGGAGAAACGCTGAACGCCTTCAGACCCTGTACCCGGGCATCACCGTCGACGCGGACGTCCTCTACATCGACCACGGCAGAGTCAGCACCAGCGCTGGCGTCGCGGCAGGCATCGACCTATGCCTCCACCTGGTTCGCAAGGACTTCGGAACCGAGGCGGCGAACAGCATTGCACGACGGATGGTCGTCGCCCCACACAGAGAAGGGGGTCAGGCCCAGTTCATGGAACGCGTGGTCGCCGCACCGTTGGCCCTTTTCGCCGACACCTGCGCCTGGGCCAGACAGAATCTGACTGAGCCGCTCACGGTGGGCGATATGGCCGCCCATGCCGGCTGGGCTTCCGGGAGCTTCGCCCGGAAATTCACGGCCGAAGCGGGAACGACACCGCTGCGGTGGCTGAACGAGCAACGCATCACCGAAGCGTGCCGACTCCTGGAGACCACCGACCTGACCGTGCAAGCGATCGCCTCCAGGACCGGTCTGGGGACGACAGCGAATTTCCGGATCCACTTCAGCCGGAAACTCAACACCACACCCTCGAACTACCGCCACCTCTACCAAGATAGGAACCGGCAGGCCACGCCAGCCTGAGTGGCCGCAAGAGTGTGACCGAGCTGCCAACCGAGACGGCACCACTTATCGCGGAGAAGAGTGCACCTTTGCAGCAGCCGACGAAGCGCTCTCCCGCAAGACCCTCTCTTTTTCGCTGCGAACGAAGCCTATGTCAGCTCCCCATCGACAGCTGACAGGGCCGGACGCCGAACAGTTCCTGTCCTAGATTCCGTTGCTACCCGTTCCACGGGGTTGCTGGCCGTAAATCTCTTGCAGAAGGGAGATGGCGTCCCGGAGGGCTTGCGGTGGGTCTGTTTTGAGCCAGGCTGCGTATACGCGGACTGGAGTGACATCTCGGACAGGCCGGTAAACGACGCCGTGCCTGCGGTATTGATGTGCAGTTGACTCCGCCGTGATCCCTCGGGCTCTGCTGCTGCCGATGACGGTGAGCCAATCGTCAACGTCGTCGGTGTTGATCGTCTTCTGAGGTTGCTTTCCTTCGGGCCATAGGTCGAGGCGGGTGCTGCCGGTGCGCTGATCGATTGCTACTGGTCGGGTTGCGATCTCGGTGAGAGTGACACTGCGTTTGCTGGCCAACGGGTCCTCGATGGACATGGCGCAGTACCGTTTTTCGGATCCGATGACTTCGACGTCGAGTGCCGTCAGATCCGGGGTGCGTCGCAGGATCGACAGGTCAGTGGTGCCGTCGCTCAGCCCTGCGGTAGGAGTGTTCGTTCTGATCAGGCGTAGCTCGAGATGCGGGAACGATACTGCCCATCGGCGCTGGAGTTCCGGAGTGTGTTTCCCCAGGGCGGACCAGGCGTAGCCCATCCGGACTGTATCGGTGCACGCTGATGCTTCCTGACGGAGGTCGGAGACGACCGTCAGCGCGCGACGTGCGTACCGAATCACTCGCTCGCCTGCGGGGGTGAGCTCCGTACTACGAGTGGTCCGACGCAGCAAACGCACGCCCAGGGCGGTTTCGAGTGCGGCCACATTACGGGATACAGCTGTCTGCGAGATGCCCAGCTGTATCCCGGCATCGGTAAAGGTACCGGTGTCGACAACCCCAACAAAGCAGCGCAGGTGGCGCAGTTCAATATCCACCCCTTTACCATATTGATGCGTCATGCGCATGGATAGCCGTTTCCATGCATTTTGGGCTAGTTCCGCTTCCACGCAAGCTTCATTCATGACCATCGGACAAGAGGCAGCTGTCGCGCGCGGGCATCGCGCATCAGGCATCGCGGTAGCCATGGTTGGAGCGCTATCGAATCAGCTCGGCGCTGCCAGTGGCTCTCTCGCGTTCCCGGTCATCGGCCCGATCGGTGTCGTCGCTATTCGGCAACTCGTCGCAGCGGTCATCCTGCTACCCCTGGTACGACCCAGGGTGTGGACACTGAAGCGTTCTCAATGGTGGCCGGTCCTGCTGCTGGCCGTGGTGTTCGGCACCATGAACCTTTCTCTGTACTCATCAATAGACCGCATCGGCCTTGGCCTGGCCGTCACTCTGGAATTCCTCGGGCCTCTCGCTGTTGCCCTCATGAGCTCGCGCACCAGAATTAGCGCGATATGCGCTCTCATCGCTGGGGTTGGCGTCGTTGCAATCACCAGACCCCAACCGTCGACGGACTACCTCGGCATGGGCATGGGTCTTCTTGCTGCCTGCAGCTGGGCCGCATACATCCTGCTCAACAAGACCATCGGGACCCGGATACCCGGGGTTCAAGGGACGGCGACGGCCACAGGCGTGTCTGCCGTTCTGTTCCTGCCCATCACGGTGTGGGCTCTAATCGAGTACCAACCTGGTTCTTTTACAATCCTGTGTGCTGTAGGGGCCGGCGTTCTCGCCTCTGCAATTCCCTTCGTTGCTGACCTCATCGCCCTACGAAGCGTTGCCACCGGCTTGTTCGGGATCCTGATGAGCCTTCATCCAGTTCTCGCTGCTCTCATCGGCTTCGTACTACTGTCTGAAACCCTTGGAGTCGTCCAGTGGCTAGGACTGGTGCTCATCGTCGTCGCGAACATCACTGCCCTCCTGCAACAGCCAGCACCAGCCCGGAGGACAGGGACAGTTGAGCGGTGTGGCCCTACAGGGACAGTCTCGTGACCAGCAGTCTCTACGCCGCGATGGTGGTCCTCACTGGACCATTCTTCTTTCTGAACCTCAGTGCCGTCTGCCTGTGCATGCCCGTGGCAGCCCACTGCTGGCTACTCCTCCGCCATCGGATCAACGGAGCGAGCAAGCAGTATCACGCCCCCAGAAACCAAGTGGCGCCCTGCGGCACCCTTCCGGATCCTGGCAACAAGCATCTCGACCTAGAAAGACCAGACCCTCTCCTGCTGCGCTCTACCACCGATATCCGACGTCATGTCCACGAGCGTCGGGACCGGATGTCGGCAGGCGTTTCACCCACCGGGTGCCGGCTTCGAGCGCTGTTTTTCGGGCCCTACCCGCCCACCGGTGGATGACGCGCTCACGGGCAGGGACCGCGCGTCCTGACGGTAACGCATTTCTACCCTCTGCTCGAGGTGAGCTTGCCGTATCCGCAACTAGAGGTGGGCATGCAAGCCGGCCTGCCATTCCTACTGTCCACGAGCTGAAACTTTGTAGTGCCGTGCGAAGAGTCGCGTCACCGCGGCCCTGAACGCCTGAGTCCTTGAGTAAACACCTGAGCAAGGTGGACAGGGACACAGCAACACGGATGAACAGATCCACAGAAATCAGTGGATCACGACGATATTGCGCCTGCCGCTCTGAAACGCCACGGCTCTTCTCAAGCCCCTGTCGGATGCCTCAGTGCCGGCCGATTGACGCTCAATCACCGCCTCGCAGCCCAGCGTCACCGCGTGCAACCCCAAGCAGCCAGAAAACATGCGTGGTCTTGGCGTTGCCCTCCCCCGCTGCCAGGAGTATGTTAGGACAAACTTCAAGGAGGAAGCATGCCGCTTGTACGTATAGACATCAATCAGGGACGATCCGGGGACCAGGTCCGCCGGATCAGCGACGCGATCCACGACGCGATCCTGGCCGAGTACCGGATACCCGAACGCGATCTGTTCCATATCCTCACCCAGCACGGCGACGGTGAGATCAGGGCGCAGGACGCAGGACTCGGCTTCGAACGCACCAATGACGTCGTGATGATTCAGATCTTCACGCAGGGCGGGCGCACTCAGGAGGCCAAGAGCGCCCTGTTCGCCCGCATCGCGGCCGCTCTTGGAGAGATCGGCGTCGAGGGCGTGAACGTCTTCATCGGCTACGTCGAGAACGGCCCCGGTGATTGGTCCTTCGGTTTCGGACGGAGCCAGTACATGAACGGGGAACTCGTCATCCCCAAGCGATGACGAGATCCTCCCACCAGTCCGCAAATGTTCGGACAAACCCCAGGCGCAGTGATCCACTACGCGCATCGAGCACGGAACTGAAAGGTCAGGGTCGATGGAGACTCACGAAGTACTGACGATGGGGCGCATCAGCGTCGACATCTACCCGAACGACATCGGCGTGGATCTGGAGGACGTCACCTCCTTCGGCAAGTACCTGGGCGGCTCGCCCACCAATGTCGCCGTTGCCGCTGCGACCCACGGTCGACGGACCGCCGTCATCACGCGCACCGGGCTCGACCCCTTCGGCACTTACCTTCATCAGCAGTTGGACCGATTCGGGGTGGACGACCGTTACGTGAGCGCCGTCGAGCACCTTCCGACGCCCGTCACCTTCTGCGCGATCAAACCACCGCACGATTTCCCGCTGTATTTCTACCGCACCCCGACCGCGCCGGATCTGCAGATCTCAGCCGAAGAGGTCCCGGTGACGGCTGTGCGCGACGCCAAAATCTACTGGTCGACCGTCACGGGACTGTCGCAGGAGCCCAGCCGAAGCGCCCATATCGCCGCCTTCGAAGCGCGTCCCGTAATTGGCCTGCGGGACGGACAGCACACGATCCTCGACCTCGACTACCGCCCCATGTTCTGGGCCTCCGAGGAGAAAGCGCGTGAGCAGGTCCAGGGCATCCTCGGCCACGTCACCATTGCCATCGGAAACGACCAGGAATGCGCGGTCGCCGTCGGCGAAGGAACCCCCGACGAACAGGCCGACCGTCTTCTGGCCGCCGGCGTCAAGATCGCCGTCGTCAAGCTCGGACCCGAGGGAGTGATGGCGAAGACGGCCACGGACCGCGTCGTTTCCGCCCCCGTGCCCGTCGAAACCCTCAACGGGCTGGGTGCAGGGGACTCCTTCGGCGGAGCTTTCTGCCATGGGCTGCTCGCAGGCTGGCCACTGCAGCAGATCCTCGACTTCGCCAACGCGGCGGGCGCCATCGTCGCTTCCCGCCTGTCATGCGCAGATGCCATGCCCACATCAACGGAAGTGTTCGCCCTGCTGGCCGAACGCGGCCGTGCTCTCCCTGAAGAGGTCTCCCTGTGAACACCCTCGATGCCCTCGACCCGGCACGCTACGAGCACCTGACCGCGATACGCCTCGAGGATCCGCGGGCTATCGCCCGGGCCGCTGCTACGCGCAAGCCGCACCCGGGCCTGACCGCGGGGTCGCAGAACTTCATCGTGGCCGCCGACCATCCCGCCCGCGGCGCACTGTCGGTGCGCGGCAATGCCACTGCAATGGGGGACCGTAGGGAACTCCTCGACAGGCTCCTGATCGCGCTGGCGAATCCTGCGGTGGACGGGATCCTGGCATCCCCCGACATCCTCGATGACCTGCTGCTCCTCGGAGCACTGGATGGCAAACTTGTTTTCGGTTCGATGAACCGCGGCGGGCTGGCCGGCCTGGTCAATGAGATCGATGACCGGTTCACCGGGCACACAGCATCAGCACTCAAGGCCCTCGGTGCCACCGGCGGAAAAATGCTGACGCGCATCTGCCTGGGCGACCCGGTAACGGCCTCGGTCCTCGAAGCGACGGCACGGGCCATCGACAGCCTCGCCGAGCAGCAGCTCATCGCCATGGTCGAGCCCTTCCTCTCTGTCTGGGACGAGGGCCGCGTCCGCAACGACCTCAGCGCCGACGCGGTCATCAAGTCCGTCGTCATCGCCGAAGCCCTCGGAGGCAGCAGCGCCTACACATGGATGAAACTGCCCGTCGTGGAGGACATGGAGCGGGTCATGGCGTCGACGACCCTCCCGACCGTCTTGCTGGGCGGCGACCCGACCGGCGCCCCCGACGACATCTTCGCCACCTGGCAGGCCGCCTTGCGCCTGCCGGGCGTTCAGGGCCTGACGGTCGGCCGCACCCTGCTCTACCCGCAGGACGGGAATGTCGAGGCGGCCGTCCAGACCGCCGCGTCCCTCCTGGCCAAGCCGGTAGCCTCGCGCGGGTCAGCAGGTGTCAGCTGATGCGAACGCGCAGAATGAGTGTGGCCCAGGCCGTCGTCGAGTTCCTCAGCCACCAGTACACGGTCGACCGGGTCGGTGCGGAGGAGTACCGGGAGCGGTTGATCCCGGGAATGTTCGGCATCTTCGGGCACGGCAATGTTGCCGGCGTCGGCCAGGCCTTGAAGCAGGCCCAAGCCGCCGACCCGTCGGCAATGCCCTATTACCAGGGCCGTAACGAGCAGGCCCAGGTCCACCAGGCCGTCGGCTATGCCCGTCATACGCGGCGCCGCGCCACTTTCGCGGTCAGTGCTTCGGTAGGCCCGGGATCCACGAACATGCTCACCGGTGCCGCGTTGGCGACGACGAACCGGCTGCCGGCATTGCTGCTTCCCAGCGACATCTTCGCGACCCGGGCCGCCGACCCGGTCCTGCAGCAGCTCGAACGCCCCGAGGCCTACGACATCTCGGTCAACGACGCCTTCCGGCCCCTGTCGAAGTACTTCGACCGCGTCTCCCGCCCCGAACAGCTGTACTCCGCCCTGCTCAATGGTCTCCGGGTTCTCACCGACCCGGCCGAGACGGGGGCGGTCACGATCGCCCTGCCGCAGGACGTGCAGGCCGAAACCATCGATGTGCCACTCGCGTTCCTCGAGGAACGCGAGTGGCGGATCCGCCGTCCCGAGCCCGAGGAAGACGACATCCGACGGGCCGCAGCCGCCATCGCGGATGCCGAGCGGCCCCTCATCATCGCCGGTGGAGGAGTGCTGTACTCCTTCGCCGCCGAGGATCTGCGCGCCCTCGCCGAAGCCACGGGCATCCCGGTCGGGTACACGCAGGCCGGCGTCGGATCCCTCCCCTGGGATCACGCCCTGTGCCTGGGAGCCATCGGGTCGACGGGAACAACAGCAGCCAATGCTCTGGCCGCGCGAGCGGATCTGATCATCGGGATCGGCACGCGATACGAGGACTTCACCACCGGCTCGCGGACCGCGTTCCAGGATCCGTCGGTGCGGTTCATCAACATCAACATCGCCGCCATCGACGCCTACAAGCACGGAACCTCGCTGCCCATCGTTGCCGACGCCCGGAAGACCCTGATCAAGCTGACACAGGCCCTGGGCGGGTACCGCGTAGGCACTGACCTTCTCGCTCGGGTCACGGCGGAGAAGGGACGGTGGGACCGGACCGTGGATGCGGCGTTCGGCGCCCGGCACACGCCGCTGCCCTCGCAGAACGAGATCATCGGCGCCACAAATGGGGCCATGGACGAGAAGGACGTCGTCGTCTGCGCCGCCGGCTCCCTTCCCGGAGACCTCCATAAAATGTGGCGTATCAAGGACACCCACGGCTACCACGTCGAGTACGCGTTCTCCTGCATGGGCTACGAGATCGCGGGCGGTCTGGGCGTGAAACGAGCGACCCTCGCCGAGCGAGTGGCCGGCGGAGCGCAGCGGGATGTCGTCGTCATGGTGGGCGACGGGTCCTACCTGATGATGCACACCGAACTCGTGACGGCAGTCGCCGAACGCATCAAACTCATCATCGTGCTCATCCAGAACCACGGGTACGCCTCGATCGGATCCCTTTCCGAGTCCCTGGGTTCCCAGCGTTACGGGACCCAGTACCGCTACCTCGACAACGACCGGCACAGCTTCGACGAGGGCGAACGGCTACCCATCGACCTCGCGACGAACGCCGAAAGCCTGGGCGTCACGGTCTTCCGGGTCCAGCCCGGCGACACCGTGATCGCCGATCTCGGGGACGCTGTCCGCCGGGCGAAAGCTGCTCCCGAGGACGGCGGACCCATTCTCATCTACGTCGAGTCGGATCCGCTGCTGGATGCCCCGTCGTCGGAGTCGTGGTGGGACGTTCCGGTCTCCGCCGTCTCGGACCTGGACTCGACGCGGACTGCCTTCATCACCTATTCAGACCACAAGGACCGTCAGCGACCGCTGCTCGGTTGAAACGAGGAACCATCATGAACACCATCAACCATTTCATCAACGGCGCTGAAACAGCAGGTACCGGGGACCGTACCCAGTCCGTGTACAACCCGGCGACCGGGGCAGTCACAGCTGAACTTCGGCTGGCGAACCGGGACGACCTCGAGACCGCGGTAGCGGCCGCGACAGAAGCCGCGAAGACGTGGAACCACATCTCGCTGGCCAAGCGCACCGGCGTCATGTTCAAGTTCCGCGAACTCGTTGCAGCGCACATCGACGAGCTCGCAGCCTTGATCACCGCCGAGCACGGCAAGGTCCTTTCCGACGCCAAGGGCGAGATCCACCGCGGCCTCGAGGTCGTCGAATTCGCCTGCGGCATTCCTGAACAGCTCAAGGGCGCCTACTCGGATCAGGCCGCCACCGGCATCGATGTGTTCTCCTTCCGCCAGCCCCTGGGCGTCGTCGCCGGGATCACCCCCTTCAACTTCCCGGTCATGGTGCCGCTGTGGATGGCGCCCATGGCCATCGCCACCGGCAACGCGTTCATCCTCAAGCCCTCCGAGCGGGACCCGTCCGCGTCCATGCTCCTGGCACAGCTCTGGAAGGACGCGGGGCTGCCCGACGGCGTCTTCCAGGTACTGCACGGGGACAAGGAAACGGTGACCGGGCTTCTCACGCACCCGGGCATCGACGGCATCTCCTTCGTCGGGTCCACCCCGATCGCCCAGTACGTCCATGAAACCGCAACGGCGCACGGCAAGCGGGTCCAGGCACTCGGAGGAGCGAAGAACCACGCCATCGTCCTGCCCGACGCCGACCTCGAAGGTGCCGCCGACCACCTCAGCGCGGCAGCGTTCGGGTCGGCAGGGGAGCGGTGCATGGCGATCTCGGTGGCCGTGGCCGTCGGAGATGCAGCCGACCAGCTGGTCAAGAATGTCACCCAGCGCGCAACAGCCATCAAGGTGGCCAATGGCACCGATCCCGGCGCGGACATGGGACCGGTCATCACCGCCGCAGCCCGGGACCGCATCGTCGGTATCGTCACCGAAGCGAAAGCGGCCGGCGCGGCGATGGTCGTCGACGGACGCTCCCTCGTCGTCGAAGGACACGAGGAAGGCTTCTGGGTCGGACCGACAGTCCTGGACAACGTCACCTCCGAGATGACGGCTTACACGGAGGAGATCTTCGGCCCCGTCCTGGTCGTCGTCCGCGTCGACACCCTGGAGGACGGCATCAAGCTGATCAACGCCAACCCCTACGGTAACGGCACCGCCATCTTCACCTCCTCAGGCGCCGCCGCCCGCAAGTTCCAGCGCGAAGTGACGGTCGGGATGATCGGCATCAACGTCCCCCTGCCCGTTCCGGTCGCCTACCACTCCTTCGGAGGATGGAAGGCATCCCTGTTCGGTGACAAGCACATCTACGGGCCCGAGGGAGTCTCCTTCTACACCCGTGGCAAGGTCGTCACCTCCCGCTGGCCCGAACCCACCCACGCCTCCGGTGCTTCCTACAACTTCCCGAGCAACAGCACCGACTGACCTCCCCATGAAGGACAACGACGTCATGACACAGCCCCCCAGCACCGACACCGAGAACAAGATCATCATCGGTACGGCCCCCGACTCGTGGGGGGTCTGGTTCCCCGACGACCCGCAGCAGACGCCGTGGCAGCGGTTCCTGGACGAGGTCGTCGAAGCCGGCTATTCCTGCATCGAACTGGGCCCGTACGGGTATTTGCCCACCGACCCCATCCGTCTGGCCGACGAACTTCGTCAGCGCGACCTGACCATCTCCGCCGGGACGGTCTTCACCGGCTTTCATCGAGGACTCGATCAGTGGGACACAGCGTGGAAACCGGCCCGTGATGTGGCAGAACTGACGGCCGCGATGGGCGGCAAGCACATTGTCGTCATCCCGGCGATGTGGCGAGACGACGTCACCGGTGAACCGGTCGAGTCGGGCACACTCGATGATCAGCAGTGGAGTGACCTCTTCGAGGGGCACAACCGCCTGGGGAAGGTCCTCCTGGAGGACTTCGGACTGCACCAGCAGTTCCACTCCCACGCCGACACCCACGTCGGCGCACAGCACGACATCGAGAAGCTGCTCGCCAACACCGACCCCGCGCTGCTGAACCTGTGCCTGGACACCGGCCACGCCGAGTACTGCGGTGCCTCCAGTCTGCAACTCATCAACGAGCACCCCGACCGGATCGGGTATCTGCACCTCAAGCAGATCAACCCCGACATCCTGGCGAAGGTCAATGCGGAAAACATGACGTGGGCGGCCGCTAACCTCGCCGGCGTCATGACCGAGCCCCCTCAAGGGCTGCCGGATCTGCGCGCCGTGATCGACGCGGTCGAAGCACTGGACCGGCCGTTCTTCGGCATCGTCGAGCAGGACATGTACCCGGTCGATTTCGACGTGCCGCTTCCCGTGGCGACGAGGACGCGCGACTACCTCCTCTCCTGCGGCTCCCGCACCCGCGTCCGCTGACGCCCCGAAAACAGAAAGCAGACCTCATCATGAGCACATCCTTTGGAATAGCAGTCATCGGTGCCGGGCGGATGGGCGCCGACCATATCGACCGCATCCACCGGCGTATCACCGGTGCCCGCGTCGCCGCCGTCGTCGACGTCGACCTTGCACGCGCGGAAGCAGCAGTCGCGGGCATCGACGGCGCCATCGCCCTCACCAGTGCCGACGAAGCCCTGGACCACCCGAACGTCGACGCCGTCCTCATCGCCACCCCGGGCTTCCTCCATGAGGAGATCCTCCTCAAGGCCATCGCCTTGGATCTGCCGATCCTGTGCGAGAAGCCACTCACCCAGGACGTCGAGTCCTCGTGGCGCGTCGTGCAAGCCGAAGTCGAACTGGGCCACCCGCGCATCCAGGTCGGTTTCATGCGCCGCTTCGACGCGCAGTACCAGAGCCTCGGCACCCTCGTGCGCTCCGGTGAACTGGGGGAGCTGCTGATGCTGCACTGCGCACACCGCAACCCGCGGACCAATGCCGGTTTCACCAACGAGATGATCATCAACGATTCCGTGGTCCACGAATTCGACGCCATCCGGTTCCTGACCGGGGAAGAAATCACCTCCGTGCAGGTGCGGATGGGCAAGGCGACGAAGAACGCCCCCGAGGGCCAGCACGACCCCCAGCACGTCCTCATCGAGACGGAGTCCGGTGTCCTCGCGGACGTCGAGATCTTCGTCAACGCGAAGTTCGGATACCAGGTCACCACGCAGGCGTCCTTCGAGGACGGCATCGTCGACATCGGCGGCGACACCGGAACATACGTCCGTAGCGCCGGCAGGTGGGGCGGCGCGGTCACCCCCGGTTTCGAGGAGCGCTTCGGCGCGGCCTACGACGTGGAGGTCCAGGCCTGGGTCGACGCCGCGATCACCGGTGGTCTGGGCGGGCCCTCCGCCTGGGACGGCTACGCCACCGCTGCCTGTTGCGAGGCCGGCGTCGAGGCGCAGCGGACCGGCGGCCGGGCGACCGTGAAGCTGGAGCAAAAGCCCGGTATCTACAGCTGACATGGCGGCGTTCCCGGGTACCGCGTCCCTTCGAACGCATTGGACGCCTGTCCCTCAGATTTTGGAGACTCAATGAAGATCGCACTCGACCCCACCCCCTTCCATGCGACGCACCGGCTACTCGACTTCCCGCAGCTGGTGGCGGATCTTGGTTACGAGCACTTCCAGCTCACCCCCCACCCCGATTTCCTCCCGTTCTTCCGCCACCCGAAGGCCGACGACGGCCTCGTAGCGGACCTGAAGAAGGCGTGCGGCGACGCGGGTGTCGGCATCGCCTCGGTGCTGCCCGTGCTCCGGTGGGCCTCCCCCGATGAGGAGCAGCGTCAGGCCGCGGTCCGTAAGTGGAAGCGCGCCATCGAGCTCACCGTCGGTCTCGGGGTCAATGTCATGAATACCGAGTTCTCGGGCCGCCCTGAGCAGGCCGAGAAGTCGGAGGACGCGTTCTACCGCTCCATGGAGGAGCTGCTGCCCATCATCGAACGGGAGGGCATCGACGTGCGGATCGACCCGCACCCGGACGACTTCGTGGAGGACGGGCTCGAGGCGCTGCGCGTGATCCGCGGGCTGAACTCGAACAACATCGGCTTCGTCTTCGTCGCGTCCCATACCTTCCACATGGGCCACTCCACGCAGGAGATCATGCAGGCCGCCGGGGACAAGCTCCGCCTGGTGCACATCTCGGACACGATGGATCACACCGCCTCCCACGGGCTGCGGTACATCACCAACCCGCCCGGGAACGCCGTCAGGGTCCACCAGCACCTGCGGATCGGTGACGGCGACGTCGACTGGGACGTGTTCTTCACCGAGCTCGGCAGGACGGGTTTCTACGACCGTGACGACTCCGTCGCCGTGTCGAGCGTCTTCGCCGAGAACGAGCGGGCCGAGGAAGTCTCCCGCGACCAGCTGGCTACCATCGCCGCATCGATCGAGCGGACCCGGTCATGACCGGCCCCATCGACCCCATCAAGGCATTTGGTCACACGGCAAGGGTGACACCATGACGTCCTCATCCTCCGTTTCCGGGCCGGCGACTCCGGCCGCGGAGGTGCCGAAGGGCAGCCAGGACAAGTTCCTGCGCCGGGTGACCTGGATCGCGACCCTGGGCGGCCTGCTCTTCGGCTTCGACACAGGTGTCATCAATGGAGCCTTGCCCTTCATGGAGGAGGATCTCGGGCTGACACCCTTCACCGAAGGGCTGGTCGCCAGCTCCCTGGTGTTCGGTGCGGCGTTCGGCGCCGTGACCGGTGGCCGCCTCGCGGACCGCTACGGGCGCAAGCGCATGATCATCGTCCTGGCAATGATCTTCCTCGTCGGAACACTGGGTGCGTCCTTCGCCCCGAATGTGGTCATCATGGTCGCCTCACGCCTCGTGCTGGGCCTGGCGGTAGGTGGTGCGTCGGTCATGGTTCCGATCTACCTCGCCGAACTCTCACCGGCGGCTCGACGCGGCCAGATGGTGACGCGGAACGAACTGATGATCGTCACCGGACAGCTGATCGCCTTCACCACGAATGCGGTCCTCGGTAACACCTTCGGGGAATCGGATGGCGTATGGCGGTGGATGCTGGTCATCGCCACCATCCCGGCCATCGGCTTGTGGATCGGCATGAACTTCGTGCCGGAAAGCCCGCGATGGCTTGCCTCCACCGGGAACTTCGGGGCGACCCTGTCCGTGCTGCAGCAGATCCGCGAGAGGGAAGCGGCGCGCCAGGAGTTCGAGGAAGTCCAACGTCTCGCCGTCGAGGACTACAAGGCGAAGATGGGCACGTTCAAGGACCTGAGCGAGCCGTGGCTCAAGCGCGTCTTCGTGGTGGGACTGGGCCTTGCGGTGATCCAGCAGATCACCGGCGTCAACTCGATCATGTACTACGGCACGCAGATCCTCACCGATGCCGGCTTCGGCGCCCAGGCGGCGTTGACGGCGAACATCGCCAACGGCGTGATCTCCGTCGCCGCAACGTTCCTGGGCATCTGGCTGCTCGGCCGTGTGGGCCGCCGGCCCATGCTGATGGTCGGCCAGATCGGAACGACGACGGCCCTCGCCGCGATCGGCCTTTTCTCGCTGATCCTGCCCGAGGGGACCGCCCGCGGCTTCGTGATCCTCGCGTTCACGGTCACCTTCCTGGCCTTCCAGCAAGGCGCCATCTCACCGGTGACCTGGCTGATGCTCTCGGAGATCTTCCCGCTCAAGATCCGCGGCATGGGCATGGGGATCTCGGTGTTCGTGCTCTGGATGGTCAATTTCGCCGTCAGCTTCAGCTTCCCGATCCTGGTCAGCGCCATCAGCATCTCGAACACGTTCTTCGTCTTCGTGGTGCTGGGCCTCGGGGCGATCCTGTTCGCCTACAAGTTCATCCCCGAGACGCGCGGGAAGTCGCTCGAGGAGCTCGAGCAGGAATTCAAGGGGCAGGTCCGCACCTGATCCGTACCTACCTACAGGAAGGGCCCGTCCGGCATCCGGACGGGCCCTTCCTGCTCCTCGGAGCAGCTACGCGGTGAACGGCAGCCGGGCATCGATCGCCTGGTCGTCCCAGGTGGAGCGGACCCAGCCGTGGTGCGGATCGTCGCTGATCAACCATTCCCGGACCGGTCCGGGACCGGCCATCACGTTGAGGTAGTAGAGGTCGTATCCGGGCGCCGCCATGGCCGGTCCGTGCCAGCCGTAGGGCACCAGGACGACGTCGCCGGTGCGCACCTCGGCCGCGACGTCGATGGGCCGCTCATCGGAGGCGTAGACGCGCTGGTAGCCGATCGGATCGGTGGCGCCGTCGGGACCCGGGCCGGGGGAGCGGCGGGTCTCGAAGTAGTAGATCTCTTCCAGGTTCGTTTCCCCGTCCTTCTCCTCGTCGTGCTTGTGGGGCGGGTAGGAGGACCAGTTCCCTGCCGGGGTGAGGACCTCGCACACGATGAAGCGGTCGGCTTCCAGTGCCGCGGGTGTCCCGAAGTTGTGGACCTGGCGGGAGCAGGTGCCCGCCCCGCGCAGCTCGACGGGGATATCCGCGGCGGTGACGAGTCGTACCGGGTACTCCGCCCGCGCCGGAGCGGTCGCGACAGCCACCCGGCCACCTGCCTCCGAGGTGATGCTGACGTCTTTACCGATTCCCGAATACAACACGTCGGAGGGCCCTTCGAACACCGACCGGCGGCCCTCGAGCCGGTACTCCTCACCGTGTACGGTGACCTGGAAGGCGCCGCCGAGAGGGACGACAATTCGTTCCTCATCGGCCGCCGGCAGATCGACGGTCGCGCCGGCGGCCAACGTGGCAACTCGGAGACCCGTGTGCTTCCAACCCTCGACGGTGACCGCTGAACCTGCGGCCCCGAGTGCCACATCCCATGCACCCTCTGCTGCTGTGCCCAGGGGATAAACCCATTCCGTCATGGCATGTCCTTTGCGTGTCGCTGGTAGGTGGTTACCGGTTGACCAGTGTCATCTCGAAGCTGTAGGAATCCGCGCGGTACACGTGGTGGCCCACTTCGATGTTCCGCCCGATGTCATCGACCGCGGTGCGGTCCATCGTGACCAGGGCCGACCCCGGCTGGACGCCGAGGAGGTCCGCTTCGTAGTCGTTGCAGGTCCGCGCGCCGATCCGCTGCTGCGCAAGGCGGAAGTTGATGCCGGCAGCGCGAAGGACTTCGTACAGCCCGCGCTCGGTCAGCGTGCGCTCGTCCAGGTCGGCGACGTCGTCGCGAACCCAGTTCTCCATGAGCGCCAGGGGTTTCCCCTCCATCAGACGCAGGCGCACCAGGTGGTATACCCGCGCCCCGGAACCAAGGTGCAGCATGTCCTGTACAGCCTCATCAGCTGCGATATGGGAGAACGAAAGGATCCTGCTGGTCGGTTTCTTGCCCGACACCTGCAGGTCGTCGAACAGGCTCGAGAGCTCCAAATGGCGTTTGACCTGGCTGGCGACGACCTGCGTCCCGACGCCGCGCTTCCGCACGAGCAGGCCGGAGCGGACGAGTTCGTCCATGGCCTTGCGCATCGTCGGCCGAGACAGATTCAGCTCCGCAGCAAGGGCGATTTCATTGTCCAGCTTGCTGCCCGGCGCGAGCTTCCCGCTACGGATCGCGGCTTCGATTCCCTGTGCCACCTGGTGGTACAGGGGGACCGGCGAGGACCGATCAATGTCTAAACGCAACGAACTCAGCCCCTTGTTGCTCGGCACGTCCGGTCCTTGAAGGCCACAGGTGCCCCAACCGAAGGTCGCGGAACCCAGTCCTTTAACCGGACAATGTCCCTCAGACGATACCCCACAAGAGGACGCCGGCGGCAGAACTGATCCTGCGTGACCTCGTGGATGGTTTCAGGACCAGCGCAGTAGGGGATTCTCCAGTTCGAAAAGTTTGTCCTAACATTCGGTCAAAGTCTTGACCAGGTGCGTGCCCTGTACCTACAGTTTTCACTGTGAGCCACGGCACAGTGAGGATCCACTGGCCCGTCCTTGCCGCATCACCTCTGATCCGCTCCCGCTGTGGAGCACAGGTACATCGAGTCACTTCCTCCGGATGCGGCTCTGAGCTTCTTCAGCTTGTGAGTTCCTCTCGCCGGAGCGCTTCCGGCACCTACTTCTGAAACGAGACCACAATGTCGTTGCGTCTTCCGAAACCCGAGGCCGTTGCCGACAACGGCGCCCACCGGGGATACCTGATCCGCCTCACCGCCATCTCCACACTCGGTGGCCTCCTCTTCGGCTACGACACCGGCGTGATTTCCGGTGCCCTGCTCTACATGAACGATTCCTTCGACATGAATGCCGTCGAAGAAGCCTCGGTCGTGAGCTCACTCCTGTTCCCCGGTGCAGCGCTCGGCGCACTCGCCGGCGGCCGCCTCGCAGACCGGATCGGACGACGAGGAACACTGCTCGTCTGCGCCGTCCTGTTCCTCATCGGAGCGCTCGGATGCGCCTTCGCTCCCACAGTCACCTTCATGATCGTCGCGCGGATCATCCTGGGACTGGGAGTCGGTGCAGCCGCCGTCACCTGTCCCCTCTACCTCGCGGAAATGGCGCCAACACACTTGCGCGGGCGAATGGTGACCATCAACGAACTGATGATCGTCACCGGTCAAATGCTCGCCTTCGCCATCAACGCGCTCCTCGACGCGGTGCTCGATGACCCACAGGTCTGGCGCCTCATGCTGGGCGTAGCATCCGTGCCGGCGATCGCACTCCTCGTCGGCATGCTGCTCCTGCCGGAATCCCCTCGCTGGTACGCACTGCGAGGCAGACTCGATGACACCCGCAGGATCCTCGACAGGAGCCGCAGCCCCCAGGAAGCCGAACGGGAGTATCAGGAGATCGTTGACGCCTCGACGATCGCCCGGAAGGAGCGCGGCCAGGTATGGCGGGACCTCAAGGAGAATCCCTGGATGCGCCGCCTGCTGTGGACGGGTATCGGCCTGGCGATCATCCAACAAGCAACAGGCATCAACACCGTCAACTACTACGCACCAACCATCCTCGAACAAAGCGGCCTTGGTGTCCTTGCGTCACTCGTCGCGACCATCGCAGTAGGCGTGACGTCCGTGATCATGACGATCGTCGGTATCTGGCTCCTCGGCTTCGTCGGCCGACGACGCATGCTCCTCATCGGGTTCGCAGGCGTGGCCGCGTCCCAGGCCATCCTGGCGGTGGTCTTCCTCCTGCCGCCCTCCGACCTCGTCAGCTACATCATCCTGGCCGCCATGATGCTGTTCGTCGCCTTCGTGCAGTGCTTCATCGGCACCTGCGTATGGCTGCTCCTCTCGGAGATCTTCCCTATGGCCATCCGCGGATTCGCCATGGGCCTGGCCGTCTTCGCCCTCTGGACCGTCAATGCGGCCATCTCCTTCCTGTTTCCGATCGTGAACGAGAATCTCGGATCCACGGGAACCTTCACGCTCTTCGTCGCCGTGAACATCGTGTCGCTCCTGTTCGTCCGCAAATTCGTCCCGGAAACCAAAGGACACTCCCTCGAGGACCTCGAGACCCGCTTCCGCACCGAGGGCGAAGCAGCACGTGTCTGACCCACACCACCGCTCGGTCTGATCGTTGCACGAAGCCAGCTAGCTTCACCTGCTGTAGGCACGTCAGCGAAAGGGGCGACCAGCCAGTACTGGCCGCCCCTTTCGTGTATCCGGCCGCTGACGCAACGGCACCAGAACAGATATCCGCCAGGTCAGTGAGGGAGTTATGGAAGTTCACGTCAGTGGGTGCCGATGCACGACACCTGAGAACGGCGCAGGGTTTCCCCTGAACCGCGCGGCCCTGTACGCCAAGCGGCAGGTCCTGCCTCATCACTGCCAACATCCTGTTCGATAAAGTGGGCGAAGTGCACAGCCAGAGATCCAGAAGTCCCAGTCGCGGGCGCAAACGAGGTTCAACGATGAGCAACCGGGAGATTGCATGACCAGCTGGCGGATCAGGGACTTCCACCCATCGGACCTGGACGGGA
>NZ_PJIR01000154.1 GCF_002929355.1 Arthrobacter sp. B0490
GCTCGGGCAATGCCGGCTGGGCAGCCAGCGCCTTGTCGAAGTCCGCCTTGCGGCGCATGTCCGGTACGACATAGGCCTGACCGGTACCGGCAATTGCCATGCCTTGGCCAGACGCGTCCAACCGACGCTCCCCTTCCTCTCCAAGCATCACACCACCGCGCCCACCACTGTCGTCCGCCAGCATCACGTAGGAATGCTGCGCGCAGCCCGCCACTGCCGTCATCGCCAGCAGCACCATCGTTTGCATCAGCGTAATCGGCTTCACGGGCTCACCTTCACCAACACCTGGCCACCGCGCACGCCGATGCGGCCGTCCGGCGTGTCGACAGCGATGGCCTGTGGATCGAGGCGGGCCATGTCGCCCGCAATCAGGTTGAGCGTGCCGCGATTGAGCGTCGCGCGCAGGCGCAGCTCATCCAATACCGGGGCGAAGCGATAGTCGTCGAGGGTCAGCTCGCTGTGCGGGCCGAAAGCCAAAACGCTGCCGTCGCCGAGGATCACCCCCAGCGCACCTTCGGCGCCGGTGCTCAAAGCCACACCCGGCA
>NZ_PJIR01000155.1 GCF_002929355.1 Arthrobacter sp. B0490
ATGGCTGACCGTCAGCGCGGTGCGTAACGCGCTCGGAGAAGTGACTCACTATGTCGCCGCCTTTACCGACATCACCGATCGCAAGGCGGCCGAAGAGCGAATTCATAATCTGGCGTTCTACGATCCGCTGACCGGTCTACCCAACCGCCGGCTGCTGCTCGACCGCCTGCACCAGGCCATGGCCGCCAGCCGCCGCGGCAATCAGCTGGGCGCGCTGATGTTCATCGACCTCGACAACTTCAAGAACATCAACGACCTGCACGGGCACCAGACCGGCGACCAGGTGCTGCGCATCGCCGCCGAACGTCTGCACGCCGAGGTGCGCGCCAGCGACACGGTCGCGCGCCTCGGCGGTGACGAATTCGTGGTGATGCTGGAGAACCTCGGCGACGACCCACTGCGCGCCGCGGCCCAGGCCGAACACATCGGCATGAAGCTGCTGAACTCGCTGGATCGCTCGTACCGCCTCAACGAACTCGGCCTGTACAGCAGCGCCAGCATCGGCGTAGTGCTGTTCGGCGGCGAGGCCTGCAGCAGCGACGAG
>NZ_PJIR01000158.1 GCF_002929355.1 Arthrobacter sp. B0490
GCGCAAAGCCCGTTGCGCTACCGCCGGCAGGTATTGGCGCTCAAGCACTTCTTTACCACTCGCAACTGCACGGTGATTCTGCTCGACGACCAGACCTCGGAGATGGGCGACCTACAGCTGCATTCCATCTCCCACGGTGTGGTCATGTTGGAGCAGTTGGCTATCGACTACGGCGCCGAGCGCAGACGCCTGCGCGTGATCAAGATGCGCGGCATCCAGTTCCGCGGGGGCTATCACGACTTCGCCATCCGCAAGGGCGGCCTGCAGATCTACCCACGCCTCATCGCCGCGGAGCATCACTCTTGCTTCTCTGGAGAGTTAGCTTCGTCCGGTAATCCGGCACTGGACAAGATGCTAGGCGGTGGTCTGGAGCGCGGCACCAATGCGCTTCTGGTCGGTGCGGCGGGTGTCGGCAAATCCTCGCTGGCATTGAGCTACGCAGTAGCGGCATGCGAGCGCGGTGAGCAGGTCGCCTTCTTCGTCTTCGACGAGAACATCAGCACCCTGCTGGCGCGCGGGCGGGCGCTTGGCCTACCCATGGA
>NZ_PJIR01000156.1 GCF_002929355.1 Arthrobacter sp. B0490
CGAAGGTGCCCAGTTCGCGCTCGAGCACCTGTGGTTCGCTGGCGCAGCCCGCTGCCAGGAGCAGGCTGGTTATGATCGGTAAGATGCGCTTCATGCTGGCTGCCCTGCCGGTTCGCAAATGCCCGAGGCGCTGAGCCGTCGGCGTGAACCGGGGCAGGATAGGCGACTGTGCCGCTCGGGCAGCGCCATCCGTCGATTGCCCGGCGTCATTCGATGGGCGGTATCGCCTGGGGTGAGCATCCGCCCGCGCAATGACTCCAAAGCAGAACAGCATCGAGCGATGCGGGAGGTGAGCAATGGCAACAGGTTGGGCAGGTGCCGGTGCCGTCCAGGCGCAGATCGACAGTACCGTCGAAGACGCGGTGCAGCGCGCCCGCAGCAAGCTCGCCCGCGGCGAGAGCCTCAAGCATTGCGAGGAGTGCGGCGCGGCCATTCCCGATGCGCGGCGCCAGGCGGTGCCTGGCGTCAGGCTGTGCATCAAGTGCCAGGCCGAGCAGGACAAGGAAGACGCCAGGTTCAGCGGCTACAACCGCCGTGGCAGC
>NZ_PJIR01000157.1 GCF_002929355.1 Arthrobacter sp. B0490
AAAGCCCGATACAATATCGGCCCGTCCGTCCAATGGACTTTCCCTTAAGTAATCCAATTACTTATTTTATCCTTCGAGATTGACTTCAAGTCAATCTCTCAACCTCCTCGGTGATTTGTGTGTGACCCTTTAGGTTCACCCTCAGCTAGACTTGGGTCCGTGTCCCACAAGGGCCCGTTACCATGGGTGGCCATCTAGCAACGGTCCATGGCACTAGAGACTAGGTGAAATATTCAGGGATGAACATTTAGGCTCTAACAGTACACTTGTCCTTCTGTCTTCGGTCTCATCACTTAGAGTCTAGGGCACGGAAAATGCAGGTACCCATTTTGGACCTAAGTGTCGGTCTGTCCTTACTAAACGCCGCAAGGGAAACCTTTCCCTTCTGTTCAGTTACTATGGCCACAGATTTCAGGGACAAGACACAGAGCATACATGAGACTCAACTGTCAATACCTTTTGACAGGAGACAGATCCTTTCTTGGAAACTACTGTCACTTTGTACACCCGAGCTGCACTAGACATGGCTTGTGACTACTCAA
>NZ_PJIR01000159.1 GCF_002929355.1 Arthrobacter sp. B0490
ACGGCCTGAACCTCTTTTGCAGCACACACCAAGCAGAGACCGCCCAATGCATGACCTCGAACTCAGCGAAGACCAACGCATGATCCGCGACATGGCCCGCGACTTCGCCCGCCGCGAGACCGCCCCCCATGCACAGGCCTGGGAAAAGGCAGGCTGGATCGACGACGCCCTGGTCGCCCAGATGGGTGAGCTTGGCCTGCTCGGCATGGTCGTCCCGGAAGAATGGGGCGGCAGCTACATCGACTACGTCGCCTACGCACTGGCCGTGGAGGAAATCTCCGCCGGCGACGGCGCCACCGGCGCGCTGATGAGCATCCATAACTCGGTGGGCTGCGGCCCGGTGTTGAATTACGGCTCGCAGGCGCAGAAGGACGAGTGGCTGGCCGAGCTGGCCAGCGGCCGCGCCATCGGCTGCTTCGCCCTCACCGAACCGCAGGCCGGCTCCGAAGCGCATAACCTGCGCACCCGCGCCGAACTGGTGGACGGCCAGTGGGTGCTCAACGGCAGCAAGCAGTTCTGCAGCAATGCCAAGCGGGCGAAG
>NZ_PJIR01000160.1 GCF_002929355.1 Arthrobacter sp. B0490
GAACTTCTGATAGAAGATGTCGACGCGAACGTGGCCGTTGCGCTGCAGGGTCCAGGCGGCGGCGCCCATGAACACCAGTGCATGGCCGTACATCACTGCTTCCTGCAGGGCGATGGCGCCGATGCCGAAACCGTAGCGCAGGACCACCACGACGGCGGTACCGATGACGAGAAACAGGGTGATCCAGGCACAGAGCTGGCCGAGGCGCATGTTGAACGCATCGATGAGGCCAGCCACGCGCAGTAGGGGCGGGGGGCTCTGGGACATTTGTAGTCCTTCTTAGGAGACGCAAGGTTGGCGGGAGAGGGCGATTCTTGCAGTACTGGCGCTTTGCAGCAATCGGCCTACGACTTTTAGCTTATGCGCTAGGCTTGAGGCGCCGGAGGCTCTAATGTTAGTCGAGCCCGGAGTGGCGGATGCATTTCCGGCGCAGGTTTCGCCGTACGAGCCAGCGGTCAGCCTGACTCAGGGACTCGAAACGGAACGAAAGGCGCAAGGCGGTCCGGCAAAAAGCGTAGCCTTGCCGTTGCGCAATAAGAAC
>NZ_PJIR01000161.1 GCF_002929355.1 Arthrobacter sp. B0490
GCTACGGCAACGCCCGCAGCTCTACGAAAACATGCTGGGCAATCGCGACAGCCTGCTCTGGCTGCTCGACGCTCAGGGACGCGCGCTGATCGAGATTAATCCGGCGCGGCTGCCCATTCCGACATTGCCGGCCGGCGATGCTGCGGAGCTGACCGATACTGACGGAGCGCGTCTGGCCTGGCGGCGCCTGCCGGGCGAGGCGGGCCTGACCCTGGTGGCCGGGCGCATGCTCGTCGAGCGCGAACAGATGCTCGCCGCCTACCGTGTGAAGCTGTGGTGGGCGCTGAGCCTCGGTGCGCTGCTGGCGTCAGTGCTCGGTTGGCTGATCAGCCGGCGCGCGCTACGTCCCGTACGGCATCTCACGCGCCAGGCGCTGGCGATCGATGTGCAGCATCTGCACTTGCGCCTGGACGAATCGGCGATGCCGAGCGAACTGGAACCGCTGCGTGGGGCGCTGAACCAGATGCTCAACCGGTTGGAACAGGGTTTCGCGCGGCTGGCGCGCTTCAGCGAGGACCTGGCCCACGAAATGCGCACGCC
>NZ_PJIR01000024.1 GCF_002929355.1 Arthrobacter sp. B0490
GAGCGGGCGAGGTCGGTGACCACGATCTCCATGTACGCGCAGCGGACGATGTCCGGTGCGGGGACCGAGGGCGTGGGGATGGGCTGGGCCATGGCGGTTCTCTCTTCGTCGTGCGGACGGATGGTCAGCCTTCGTCGGCTGCGGAGTCCTCGATGGTGCCGAACTTCGGCGTGTGGACGGTGCCGAGCGTGATGTGCACGGCCTGCTGGTCCGTGTAGAAGTCGATGGAGCGGTAGCCGCCCTCGTGGCCGAGGCCGGAGGCCTTGACGCCGCCGAAGGGCGTGCGGAGGTCGCGGACGTTGTGGCTGTTGAGCCACACCATGCCCGCTTCGACGCTCTGCGCGAAGGTGTGGGCGCGTGTCAGGTCCGTCGTCCACACGTACGCGGCGAGTCCGTAGCGCGTGTTGTTCGCCAGGGCCAGCGCCTCGGCGTCGTCCTCGAACGGGGTGATGGCGACGACGGGGCCGAAGATCTCCTCCTGGAAGATGCGGGCGTCGGGGGAGACGTCGGCGAAGACGGTGGGGGCGATGTAGTTGCCGTGCGGGAGGTGCTCCGGGCGGCCGCCGCCGGCGAGGAGGCGGCCCTCCGTCTTGCCGATCTCCACGTAGGAGGCCACCTTGTCGAAGTGCTCCGGGTGGACGAGGGCGCCGACCTCGGTCTTCGGGTCGTGCGGGTCACCGACCACGATCGTCCTCGCACGCGCGGCGTACTTCCGGCAGAACTCCTCGTACACGCCGCGCTCCACCAGGATGCGGGATCCGGCAGTGCAGCGCTCGCCGTTGAGGGAGAACACCCCGAACAGGGCCGAGTCGATCGCTGCATCGATGTCCGCGTCGGCGAAGACGATGCAGGGGGACTTCCCGCCGAGCTCCATGGAGAGCCCCTTGAGGTTGGCCGCAGCGTTCCGGAAGATCGTCTGGCCCGTGGTCGTCTCACCGGTGAAGGAGATCAGCGGGACGTCCGGGTGCTTCACGAGGGCGTCGCCCGCCTCCTCGCCGAGCCCGTTGACGAGGTTGAAGACGCCGTCGGGCAGGCCGGCGTCCTTGAAGATCTGCGCCCAGAGCGAGGCGGAGAGGGGCGTGAACTCGGCCGGCTTCAGGACCACGGTGTTGCCCGTGGCCAGCGCGGGGGCGAGCTTCCAGGACTCCAGCATGAAGGGCGTGTTCCACGGGGTGATCAGCCCTGCGACGCCGATGGGCTTCCGGTTCACGTAGTTGATCTGGGAGCCGGGCACCTTCATGGCGTCGTCGAACTGGGCCACGATGAGGTCCGCGAAGAAGCGGAAGTTCTCCGCCGCACGCAGCGCCTGCCCCTTGGCCTGCGTGATCGGCAGGCCGGTGTCGAACGTCTCGAGCTCGGCGAGCCGCTCCTCCTGCGCCTCGACCGCGTCGGCGATCCGGTTCAGCACACGCGCCCGCTCGCGGGGCTTCATGCGGGGCCACGGCCCGCTGGTGAAGGCCTCGCGGGCCGCGGCGACCGCGAGGTCGATGTCCTCCTGCTGCCCGGCCGCAGCCGTCGCGTACGGGGTGTTGGACACGGGGTCGAGCACGTCGAAGGTCGCACCGTTCACGGAGTCGACGAAGCGGCCGCCGATGTAGTGCTGGATGGAGGAGGGCAGCCCCTCCGGGATGTACTGCTCGGTCGCGGCGCCGGTCGTCGTCATCGGTGGGTCCTCACGGTGGTTCTGGACGGGGTTCTGGACGGGGTGCTGACAGGGATCATCGACGCGGTCAGGGGTGCGTGTCGTGGGCGTGCGCCAGGTACGCGTCGAGCGTGGCGCTGCGGTGGGACCGGGCGGCACGCTCGATCTCGTCGGCGTCGGCCGACTCCTCGATCAGGCGCAGCAAGCCCTCGTGTTCCTCCACCGAGGCGCGCGCGCGACCAGGGACGAAGCGGAAGGTCGAGGACCGCAGCGACGCCAGGCGGTTCCAGCCGCGGTGCACGAGGTCCAGGAGGTGCGGATTCGGGCAGCGCTCGAAGAGGACGGCGTGGAACTCCTGGTTGAGCCGAGTGAACCGCAGCGGGTCGAAGTGCTGCAGGCAGGCCCGCATCTCCTCGTTCACCGCACGGGCGCGGGCGATGTCCGCGACGCCGATGAGGGGCGCGGACAGGGCCGTCGCGGCGCCTTCGACGAGGCTCAGCGTCTGCATCGTGTACAGGTACTCGGTGGGGTCGATGCCCGCGACCGTCGCTCCCACGTTGCGCTGGAAGGTCACCAGTCCCTCCGCTTCGAGGCGGCGGATCGCCTCCCGCACGGGCACCACGCTCACGCCGAGGTCGTGGGCGATCGCCGCGAGGACGAGGCGGTGTCCGGGCGGGTAGGTGCCGTCCACGATCCGGGCCGTCACGGCGGCATAGGCCTGCTGCGACTTGCTGCCCTCCGTCGCGGCGTCCCTGGCGGTTCCTGCCACCTCAGTCATCGGACGTCCCCGCCCGCTCCGCCTCGTACCGCGCCCGCCAGGCGGCGTTCAGCGGGTAGAGGCCGTCCACGCCGTGTCCCTCGGCGACCATCCGGGCGATGAACGTCTCCTCGCGTTCCTGCGCGAGGGAGTCCTCGGCGAGCTCGACGGCGAGCGCCGGAGGGATCACGAGGATGCCGTCCGCGTCCGCGACGATGATGTCGCCGGGCTGGACGGTCGTCCCGCCGCAGGCGATGGTGACGTCGGTGTCCCACGGGATGTGGCGTCGCCCCAGCACGGCGGGGTGCGGGTTGGCGTAGAACGTGGGCATCTCCATGGCGGCCACCGTCGCGAAGTCGCGGACACCGCCGTCGGTGATGATCGCCGCCGCGCCGCGCACCTGTGCCCGGAGGGCGAGGATGTCCCCGATGGTGCCGGTACCCTTCTCGCCGCGGGCCTCCATCACGAGGATCTCGCCGTCGTTCACCGTGTCGATCGCCCTCTTCTGGGCGTTGTAGCCTCCGCCGTGCTGCTTGAAGAGGTCCTCGCGGTTCGGCACGTACCGCAGCGTGCGCGCCAGGCCGACGACGCGCTGCCCCGGCCGCGTGGAGGTGAGTCCGTCGATACTGACGTTGTTCAGGCCGCGCCTGCGCAGCTGCGAGGAGAGCGTGGCGGTGGAGACGCTCTCGAGCCTCGCCTTCAGCTCCGGGGTCAGGACGTTCACCACGGGTGCGGGCAGTCCGGCCGCTTCGCGTGACCCGTACGCCTCCTCCCGCTGCACGTCGTCGGCCCTCGGCCGGGCGCCGAAGTCCTCCAGCGGCGTCGTCCCCCCGCTCACGGTCGTGGTGAGCCGTCCGGTGGAAAGGGCGCCCGCACTGACCTCGACCTCGAGGAGGTCGCCGGGTGCCGCGACGGAGGCTCCCGCGGGTGTCCCGGTGAGAATGATGTCGCCCGGCTCGAGGGTCATCAGCTGCGACAGGTCGGCGACGAGCCGGGAGAAGGGGAAGAGGAGGTCGGCGGTGGTGTCGTCCTGGACGAGGGCGCCGTTGTGCCAGGTGCGGATGCGCAGGGCCGCGGGATCGACGGCGGCTGCGGGCAGGAGGCCCGGTCCCACGGGGGTGAAGCCGTCGCCACCCTTGGACCGCAGGTTGGAGCCCTTGTCGGCGTAGCGGAGGTCGTAGACCCCGAGGTCGTTGCTCGCCGTGACCTGACCGACGTGGCCCCAGGCGTCCGCGGGGGAGACCCTGCGGGCGGGCGTGCCGATGACGAGCGCGATCTCGCCCTCGAAGCCGAGCAGCTCACACCCCGCAGGCCGTTCGACCGGGGAACCGGACACGGCGAGCGACGACGACGGCTTGAGGAAGTAGGAGGGCTGCTCCGGGGTGCGGCCCCGCTGCGCGGCCCGGCTGGGGTAGTTGATGTGCACCGCGATCACCTTGCGGGCTGCGGCCAGAATGCCCTCGTCGACCTGATCCACCCGCGGCTCCTCATCGAGTACGAAATCGTATACGAAGGGTAGGCAGGCGTCGGAGGGTGCGTCAAGGTGCCCGGCGTACAAAGTACCCCCCGGGGGGCTAGGCGGGTCGCCCGCCGCGTCCTGGGCTGATGCCGATGTCGGGGTCCACGAAGGGGTGCTGGGTGGTCGAGGGTACGAAAGCCGATCCGTGGCGACTTGTCACGGCTCCGGGATCATCCGAGTACACGATGTACGAGGACGCGGAGGCCGACCCCCCGGCGCTGGTCTGCCAGGTGGGTTCCACGACGCTGAAGTACCACCTGCGGGCCATCGGCGACCTGCATGCAAGGCTGCTGGAACAGGGCGACCGGGTGCCGCTCGGTGCGGCCGACGAGAAGAAGGCGGCACCCGAGGGCAGCGTCGAGGCCTGGGCGCGGGATGCGTCCGATCCGGTGGGTGGCTGGTACGGGCTGAGGAACGGCTACCGGGGCCGGTTCGGGATGTACCTGCCGCCGTTGCTGGAGGTACTCGGCCTGGCTGAGCTCACGCACGAGCAGCGCAACAACAGGGTCTGCGCCGTCGGACGGCCCTGACGGACCCGGGCTCCCTCGCCGCGACCCGGGTCACGCCGTCCCGCTCGCGCCGGGTTCCCCGTCCGCCGTCGGACACCTGCCTACCGACGGGAGACCGGGTGCCGGCGTCCGCCGTCCGGCTCCGGGTCCGTCCGAGGGTCGGTCAGCGCGTCACGACGACGTGCTCGTTGGGCACGCAGTGCGTCATGGTCAGTCCCTCGACGTCGCGCGGGCCGTTGTTGCCCAGGTTCTTCAGGCGTGTCAGCTCGTCGTCGGACAGGGTCTGGCTCGCGAGGGGAGGCAGGTCCTTGACCTCGTCGAGGCCGATGCCCAGGCCTTCGCCGACACGTGCTCCGAGCTCGTCGTCGACGAGGTAGAAGTGCCAGACCATGCGTTCCTGCACCGCGCGTGCCGCCTGCCCGATGAGCGTGACGAAGTTGCCGACGAGGTCGTCCTTCTCCCACTGCTCGAGCAGCTGGTACCGCTGGCCCGCCTGCAGGTAGTCGTTGGTGAGTGGGATCCGCTTGCGCGTCAGGCGTCCGTGGATCTCGGGGCCCTGGTCGTCATGCGTGGGGTACTGGCCTTCGCGCAGGCCGCCCGTGATGGAGGGCTCGTAGTTGACGTGGGGATTCTGCCCCGGCGCGCGGTCGGTCCCGTAGGACATCTGCCCACCGCTCTGGTTCGTGTGCACGGGGGCGTTCTTCGCCGAGTTCACGGGCAGCTGGAGGTAGTTCGGGCCGACGCGGTAGCGCTGGGCGTCGCTGTAGCTGAAGGTGCGGCCCACGAGCATCTTGTCGTCCGAGAAATCGAGCCCGTCCACGAGGACGCCCGTGCCGAAGGAGATCTGCTCGTTCTCGTTGTGGTGGTCCGAGACGTTCCTGTTCAGCGTCATGGTGCCGACGAGCTTCGGCTCGAAGTCCTGCTCGGGCCACGTCTTCGTATCGTCCAGCGGGTCGAAGTCGAGTTCCGGGTGGTCGCCGTCGTCCATCAGCTGCACGTACAGGTCCCACTTCGGGTAGTCGCCGCGCTCGATGGCCTCGAACAGGTCCTTCGAGGCGTGGCCGAGGTCCGTCGCCTGGATGTTGGCGGCGTCCTCCTCGGTCAGGCTCTTGACGCCCTGCTGCGGCTGCCACGTGTACTTCACGAGTTTGGTGTCGCCCTCGGCGTTGACCCACTTGTAGGTGTTGACGCCGAATCCCTGCATGTGGCGGTAGTCCGCCGGGATGCCGCGGGGGCTGAAGAGGTTCACGAGCATGTGCATCGCCTCGGGGGTCTGCGACATGAAGTCGAAGATGCGCGCCGGTTCCTGCCTGAACGTGATGGGGTCCGGCTTCAGGGAGTGGATGACGTCGGGGAACTTGATGGCGTCGCGGATGAAGAACACGGCGAGGTTGTTGCCCACGAGGTCCCAGTTGCCGTCCTCCGTGTAGAACTTCACGGCGAAACCGCGGGGATCCCTGGCGGCCTCGGACGAATCCCGGCCGCCGATGACGGAGGAGAAACGGATGGCGACGTCGGTCTTCTTGCCCGGGTCCGAGAACAGCTTCGCCCGGGTGTAGGCGGCGATCGGCTCGTCACCGTACATGCCCGTCGCCTCGAAGTCGCCGTATGCGACGAATCCGCGGGCGTGGACCACGCGCTCGGGGATGCGCTCACGGTCGAAGTGGCTGATCTTCTCGAGGAACTGGTAGTTCTCGAGGGTGGCCGGGCCGCGGGCGCCGACCGTCCGGGAATTCTGGTTGTCGTACACCTGGTGGCCCTGGCGGTTGGTCAGGACGGCCCGGTCGTCCCCCTCGGCGGGTGGCTGGCTGGCGACATCAGTCATGCGGTTCTCCTTACGGCGGACTCTCAACAACAGTTTGTTTTGAGTAGTTCAAAACAAACGGTACAGTGTTGAGTATGCCTACCGCACCTACTACCCTCCCCGACACCGATCTGCTACGGCAGATGATCCGGGCGTCGGGGCTGAAGGTGACGGCACCCCGGGTCGCCGTGCTGCGAACGTTGCAGCAGCTTCCGCACTCGAGTGCGGAGCGCGTTTTCGACGGCGTGAAGGACGAGCTCTCCAGTACCTCCCCGCAGGCGGTCTACGGGATCCTTGCTGCTTTCACGGGGGCCGGGCTGGTCCGCCGGTTCGACCCCCCGGGCTCGCCGGCCCTGTTCGAGTGCAGGGTCGGGGACAACCACCACCATCTCGTCTGCATCAGGTGCGCGACCGTCAGGGACGTCGACTGCGTCATCGGGGAAGCGCCCTGCCTGCAGCCGTCCGACGATGCCGGCTTCACCGTCTTCGCCGCCGAGGTGACGTTCAACGGTCTCTGCGGGCAATGCCGTACTGCCGCCTCGACCGACGACGACTCCTGACCCCATAACAACCGGGCGCCGACCGATCAGCGGTCCGGCGTCCACCATCCGGGCAGACGCTCACCCCTCCCTATGCCGTCGTGCCCGAATCCGACAAGGAAGAACCATGACCCTCATTGATTCCACCCGTACCGACCTCCGCTCCACTTCCCGCAGCAGCGTGGCACCCACGCCGGCTCAGGGGAGCTACATCACGACGTCCGGCACGACGACGCCGCAGAGGCACGCGAGCACGGGCACCTATACGTCGCGCATGCCCGCATCAGCCGCTCCCGGCAGCTACGTCACGACCGGCGCGCCCAGCGCGGTGTCCGGCGGCTCGTACACCTACACGGGTTAGCCGCTCGAGGCCCCGGCGGCTGTTCGAGTCGCCGGCGCTCCCTCGCCGTGCACATCCGTACCCGTATACACCGACCGGTCCACCCGGCGCGCTCCGATCGCGCCGGGTGGACGCGTGCATGCCGGCGGATGACCACGCCGCACGGTGTTAGTGCAACCGGCCAGCGATCGAGCGGACCCGGGACAGGGCGGCGATGATAGGACGACCGATGACGTACGGAGCAGCCCGGACAGGGCGACTCCCGCGCCACGACCACGACCACCCGAGGACCTCCTGTGAACGCATCTGCCGACCACCCGAACCACGACGAATCCGCTGACCAGGAGCTCTCCGCGTCACTGGCAGGTCATGACGACCTGCCGAAGCACGACGGCGACGAGCCCACGACCCCGGGCGACGCCTCCGCGCCGGCAGCGCCCGCCGAGGACGGGGACGCGCTCGAGGAGATCGAGGACAGCCCGGTCCGGACCAAGAACAGCTGAGCCGGCGCACGACGGGCGGGCCGTGCCGCTTCGACCGGCGGCGGCCGTGGCCGTGGGTCCAAGGAGCGCTCTCCCCACCGCGGCCGGGGTCTGCCAGAGTATTGACCATGCGCCACACGCCTGCCTTCGTCCTGTCCGATGTCGACGAGGTGAAGCGGCTCGTCCGTGAGAACCCCTGGGCGACGATCGTCTCGACGCCGGCCTCCGGCCTCGTGGCATCCCACTACCCCGTCGTGCTCGAGGAGACGCCCGACGACAGCATCAGCATCGTCAGCCATGTCGGGCGTCCGGACGAGCGGCTGCACGAACTCGGCGACCATGAGGTGTTGCTGATCGTGCAGGGGCCCCATGGCTACATCTCACCCGGCTGGTATCCGAGCGGGCAGATCATCCCGACCTGGAACCACGTGACCGCCCACCTGTACGGCACGCCGGAGGTGCTGTCCGACGAGGAGAATTTCCTGGTCCTCGGCCGGCTGGTCGACCATTTCGAGCGCGTCATGCCCGACCCCGGCTCGCTGGACCTGGACGTGGAAGGGTCGCGCCGGGTGGCGCAGGGCACCGTGGGCATCCGCCTGCATGTGACCCGCTTCGATGCGCGGCTGAAGCTCAGCCAGGACAAGGCCCCCGAGGTGGCCGACCGCATCATCGACGAGCTCGAGCACGGGGATCACTACGCCAATCCCGCCCTGGCCCGCGAGATGCGGCGGGTACGGGGGTGAGCGGGGGAGACGGCATCCTGCTCCGCTCGGCGCGACTGGTCGGAGGGTCCGGCGTCCCCGTGGACGTCCTCGTCCAGGACGGGGTCATCACCTCGGTCGGTGAGGGTACGGGGGGCGGCGCGACGCCCGCCGTCGACCTGGACGGACGCTGGATCGCGCCGGGCCTCTGGGATTCGCATGTGCACATGGACCAGTGGGCCCTCGTCCGTCAGCGTCTCGACCTGTCCTCGGTGACCTCCGCAGCGGAGGCTGCCTCGCTGGTCCGGGAGCGTCTGCGGACCACGCCCTCGACCCGGCAGCCGCTGATCGGTTACGGATTCCAGGACGCCCTGTGGCCGGATGCGCCGTCGCGGGAGGTCCTCGATGCCGGGGGCGTCGACGTGCCCGTCGTCCTCGTCAGCAAGGACCTGCACACGCTCTGGCTCAACTCGAGCGCCCTCGCGGAGCACGGCCGCGCCGATCATCCGACGGGTCTGCTGCGGGAGGACGAGGCGTTCGACGTCAGCGCCCGGGTCGGCGCGGTGTCCGAGGAGCAACTCGATGCATGGGTGGCCGAAGCAGCAGCCGCGGCGGCCGCCCGCGGTGTCGTCGGCATCGTCGACCTGGAGATGACGTTCTCGGTCGATCGGTGGGCGCGACGCGTCGCAGCCGGCAGCCGGGACCTGCGGGTGCGGGCGGGAGTGTACCCACGCGATCTCGACGCCGTCATCGCGCGGGGGCTGCGCACCGGGGACATCATCGACGGAACCGGGGGCCTCGTCGCGATGGGCCCGTTCAAGATCATCACGGACGGCTCACTGAATACGCGGACCGCGTACTGCCACGATCCGTACCCCGGTCGGGGAGCAGCGGCCGACAGCCACGGGATGTCCACCGTCGGCCGGGAGGAACTGGTCGGGTACCTGCGCCGTGCGTCGTCTGCGGGCCTGGTGCCCGCGGTGCACGCCATCGGTGATGCGGCGAACGCGCTCGCCCTCGATGCGCTCGAGGAGGTGGGCTGTGGTGGCAGCATCGAACACGCCCAGCTCGTCGGTGCGGGTGACTTCGAACGCTTCGGGCAGCTCGGCATCATCGCCAGCGTCCAGCCGGAGCACGCGATGGACGACCGCGACGTCGCCGACCGGTACTGGGCCGGGCGGACCGATCGGGCGTTCGCTCTCGGGAGCCTCGTGGCCTCCGGTGCGGAGATCCGGCTGGGCTCCGATGCTCCGGTCGCGCCGCTCGATCCGTGGATCTCCATGGCCGCCGCCGTCTCACGCGCCCGCGACGGGCGTGTTCCCTGGCACGTCGAGCAGCGCGTGCTCGCGTCCGTCGCGCTCGCGTCCTCCACCGGGGGACCCGCCACCGTCGCAGCGGGCGCCGTTGCCGACCTCGTCGTCACGGAGACGGACCCGCTCACGGCGGACGACCTGCGACGGCTCGAGGTCTCGGCGACGATGCTCGGCGGCCGCTGGACCCACCAGACCCTCGACTGATCCGGGGACGGCCGCGCGAGGATCGAGAACCCGGCGAACGGTCCATCCCCCGCGGGCATCAGAAATCCCGGTCGACGGCGCCGCTCTCCGTGGCGGGTGTGTTGGAGGATCGGATGCCGGTGGGGGTGGCGACGGTCGTGCTGGGTGTCCAGATCATGGCGGCCGGCGTGCCCGTGGTGCGCAGGTTCCCCGCGCCGGTGGCGGCCGTTCCCAGCGTGACGGTGACGACCGTGCGGGGTCCGCCGTTGATGATGACGCTGGTGGCCGTCATCGTGGCGTTGAACGTCACGGTCCGGCGGTTCCTGACGTAGTTCTGCCGCAGGTTCACCGATCCGAGGTTCACGGCGGCACCGGAGCGTTGCACGTCGATCGTGTCGCCTGAGCCGTCGAGGCCCACGAGGCTTCCGTCGCGCAGGCGCACGGTCACGGGGAGTGCGGCACCGTTCCAGGTCGGGGTGACGGTGGCCGGGTTGACGGGCTGGCTGTAGGTGAAGACCATGCTGTCGCCGGGTCCGGCTGTCCCCGGTGTGGTCGTCGTGCTGGTGGTCTGGATGTCGGTGCCGCGCAGCGGGCTGTTGTCCACCCGGCGCTGGGCCACGAGGGCGGAGATCGTCTCCCGTCCCGCGGTGTCCGTGAGGACCGCGCGGAGGTCGTACAGGCCGTCGACGACCGAGCGGGTGTCCCAGTCGCAGCTGTACGGGGTGGCGACGAGGGTGCAGCGGGTCGTCCAGGTCGCGGTCCCGGAGGGGGCGGTCTGGATCCGGACCCGGCTGATACCCACGGTCGAGTTCGCCGAGGCGTTGAGCCTGGCCGTTCCGGTCAGGTAGGCACCGGGGTCCTCGACGGAGACCGAGGCGATGGTGTTGTCCACCAGGCGGTTGGACACGGCGGCGGAGGTGGTGCTGTTCCCGGCGATATCGGTGGCGATGGCGCGGAAGCCGTAGATGCCGTAGGGGAGGGTGGTGGTGTCGAGCCGGCAGGAGTAGGGAGCCGTGTCCACGGCGCAGACGGTCGTCCAGGTGGCCGTGCCGGAGCGGGCGTACTGGATCTGGGTCTGGGCGATCCCGGAATGGGCGTCGACGGCGGTCGCCGTGAGGGTCCTCGTCCCGCTCAGGGGTGTGCCGGGGTCGGTCATGGTGACCGACGGCGGGGAGTTGTCCGTCAGGATGTCCGTGAGGGTCTCGGAGTGGACCGTGGTGTTCCCCGAGGTGGCGACGGCGCGCAGGTCGTAGTAGTCGTTCGCGAAGCCGGTCGTGGTCCAGGCGCAGTCGTAGGGTGCGACGAGGTTCGTGCACAGGGCGCTCCACCGGTCGGCTCCTGCCGGGGAGTACTCCACCCGGACCGAGTAGTTCCTCGTGCCCGAGCCGGACAGGGCGGTCGCCAGGTTGACGGTTCCGCGCTGGACCTCGCCGGGATCCGCCAGCACGACCGTGAAGGCGTTGGCCACCCGGGTGGCGACCTCGGAGGAGGTGACGAGGTCGATACCGTTGGTCGCCACCGCCCGGAGGGTGTAGGCACCATCAGGTGTTCCCCCGGTGTTCCACGAGCACGTGTAGGGAGGCGTGGTCGCCGTGCAGATCGTGGTCCACGCGGTGGTGCCGGCGGAGGCGTAGTCGATGCGGACGCTCCGGATGCCCGACTGCGCGTCGGCGGCGTCGGCGGTCAGCGTGACGCCCGCCTGGACCGGGGCACCCGGATCCGCGAGCGTGACCGTGGGGGGTGTCCAGTCGGCCGCCGCGGCGAAGGTGTTCGAGGTGTTGGCGGCACTCGCCGTGAACGCTGCCGAGGAGAACGCGCCCGGGGGCACCGATGCCAGGGCGATCAGGGCCGCCAGGATGCCCAGGGCTGCCCCGGCCTGCATCCCGGCCTGTCGGGAAGCACCGGCCGGGGGTGGAGTCCCGCCGTTGCCCGGGTCGTTCCCGCCGGCGCTGGTTCCCTTCCCGTCCCTGGTCCTGGTGCGGGTGGTGAAGACGCTGATTGCGAGGGCGAGGAGCGTTCCCACCGACCACAGTGCCAGCGACGGGAAATCATGGTGGGCCAGCCAGAGGCCGGGTAGTCCGATCATCGGGATCAGGAGCCGCGCCTGGCCGGTGATCTGCTCCCGGGCCAGCGGCGTGCTGTCGGTGTCGGTGTTCGCATCCCCGGCGGTGACGAAGGTGCCGTCCGGATTGCCGGCGACGATCCGGTGCAGGCGGGTCTTCTCCACGCCACTGGGCTCGGCCGAAGCGGGGCTCGTGAACTCCACGACGGTCCCGAGGGCGACGGGTGCGTCGTCGTCCGGTGTGCCTGCCAGGACGACGTCGCCGGCGCTGATGTGCGGTTCCATCGATCCGCTCTGGACGACGGTGCCGTGCCAGCCCAGGAGGTTCGGCAGCAACGCGATCAGGGCCAGGCTGAAGACCAGTCCCAGGTACAGCCGGGAGAGGAAGGAGACGACGAAGGCCACCCAGCCGTCCGCGGAGAGCAGGGCGCCCGGCCGGGAGGCGTCCGGGGCAGGCCCGAGTTCCTCCCGGCCCATCAGGTCGTTACCGCCGTCGGCGCCGGATCAGCGGGCTGCTGGTGCCGGCGCGGCGTCGTCCGACTGGAGCTCCCAGACCAGGTCGATCCCGACCCTGGCTCCCTGCAGCGCGTTGACCTCGTCCTGGCTCATCCCCGTGATGTCGAATCTCCAGGTCGCACGGTAGCTCTGCGTCTCGCCGGGCGTCCCGGCCGTCTGCCAGACGGAACCGCCGGTGAGGAAGTCCCTGTTCTCCCGTGCAAGCGTGGACAGGGGTAGCTCGGGAACGGTGTTGGCCGTGGGCGTGAAGCCGGAACAGTTGTTGAAGGAACCACCCGTGCCCTGCTCGAGGTCGAGGTAGATCCGGTTCTCCATCCCGCGGGAGGTGATCAGGTTCTGGGTATAGGCACGCACCTCACCCGCGACGTTGGACTGGGAGGTCACGACGATGCACTTCTGGCCGGTCTGGTCGGGGACGATGTTCTCGACCGTGAAGGCGGCAGCACCGAGGTCGTCGTCGTTGAGGACCACGTTGCCGGTACTCCAGGAGTTTCCGGCATTGCGCGTGGACGCCGTAAAGGCAGCCTGCGAGCCCTGCCAGACCATGCCTCCGGCCAGCAGGACAGCCAGGGGGGCGGCGCCGAACGCCGCGAGGGTGCGCATCCGCGCAGAGGGGTTTTTCATGGAAGAGACCTTAGGTTCGAGACCGATGTGGAGACCGACGTGTCAGCGTGGTCCGTGATCGGAACCCCCTTCGCTGATGCAGTCAACGTACGGGGAGGACTGCCGATCACCTAGGAAACTGAGGAGAACCTGAGTATCGGAGGGCGATCGAGGCGCCGGTAGCGCCGGTCGCCGCATCGGGTCCCTGCCGGCGGGGAACGCCGGTAGTAGATTGCACGGTGTGGTCTCACCTCTCGCGCGGATGCTTCCCGCGCTCCTTCTCCTCTCCCTGTGCGCCTGCAACATCAACCCCGCTGCGGTGCCGTGTGAACCCCTCGGGGGCGGCACGCTCGCCCCGGCCGACGGGACGCTGATGGGGGTGAACCTCGAGTGGGGCCGGGAGACCCTCGCCGAGTACTCGGAGAAGTTGGGTCGGCGCCCTGCCGTGGCCGTGACCTTCGCCGGCTTCCCGCTCGGCCAGGAAGACCCCGGCCTCCTCGCGTCGGCCGCGGAGCAGGTGCGGCAGGAGGGCGGGATGCTGCTGCTGACGCTCGAGCCGATGGAGGGCCTGGCCGCGGTCACCGACGAGCAGGCGGTCGGGCTCGCCGCGATGCTCGCGCGGTTCAATACCAACGGAGTGCCGGTCGTCGTCCGCTTCGCCCATGAGATGAACGGCTCCTGGTACCCCTGGGGCCAGCAGCCGTCGGAGTACATCGCGGCCTTCAGGCGTGTTGCCGACGCGGTGCACCGGGATGCGCCAGGATCGGCGATGATGTGGGCGCCGAACTATGGCGGGGGGTACCCCTTCTCGGGAGGTGCGCACGAAGCCCTGCCCGGCGTGCCGGGGTTCCCCGAGCTGGACACCACCGGTGACGGGGTCCTGACGCCCGACGACGACCCCTACGCGCCGTACTATCCGGGCGACGACGCCGTCGACTGGGTGGGCATGTCCCTGTACCACTGGGGCAGCACCTATCCATGGGGCGAGAGCGAGATGCCGGAGCAGGGCAAGTTCGTCGACCAGTTGACCGGGCAGTACGACGGGAAGAACGGCGACGACTCGATGCTGCCGGACTTCTACGCCGACTACGCCGGAGGCCACGGCAAGCCGGTGGCCATCCCTGAGACGGCGGCGCTCGTCCGGGACGACATCGGTGGCCTGCGAGCCCTGAACATCAAGCGCGCCTGGTGGGAGCAGGTCTTCGATCCCGGGGTCCAGGAGCGGTTCCCGCAACTGACGATGGTGAACTGGTTCGAGTGGAACAAGGTGGAACCCGAGGTCGGCGCCGCCGTGGACTGGACGGTGGTGGAGGACGACGCCGTCCGGACCGAGTTCACCGCCGCGCTGCCGGACTGGTACCGCTTCGCCGAGGGGCCCGCGGACTGCGGGGAACCCCTGGACTAGGTCCCCGCCGGTGGAGCGGCCGGAAGCGGGGGGCTCCACCGGCAGGGGATCAGCGTCGTCCGGCGAGAGCGGCCCGGAAGGCGCTGGTCGAGGCATCGCTGCTGTTGATGCGCCAGTCGGCCTCCTTGTCGATGTGGAACCAGATCAGGGCCATCACGTCGGGTTGCGCCGAGAGGTACTGGAAGAGGGCCGTGGTCCAGGCCGCCTTCGAACCGCCGATCTCCGAGGACGCCGTCTCGGCGATCATGATCGGTCTGCCCGGTGCCAGCTGCCTCACCTGCGACAATCCCTCCCCGAACAGTGCCTGCGGTTCCTGCCACGTGCTCCAGGCCTGCGAGGTCCCCCAGTTGTAGCCGTCCAGTGCTGTCGCGTCGACGTAGTCGGCGCCCGGGTACAGCTGCGCGAGCGGTGTGGAACCCCAGTAGGGGACGTTCGGGTTCCAGACCCAGCGGATGTTGGTGGCCCCGGTCGAGGCGACGACGTCGTGGACGTGACGGTACGCGGCGATGTAGTCGCCGGCGCCGTTGCCGTTGACGCCTTCGGCCCACGGATACCAGTTCCCGTTCATCTCGTGTCCGAACCGCAGGTACACCGGCTGGCCCCACTGCCCGAGGGCCGATCCCCACTGGCGCAGGTAGGCATCGAAGTCACCGGCCGCGATGCGGTCGAGGGAGTAGGCGGGCTGGTCGGTGCCGCCTCCCCAGGCCCAGGGTTCCCAGGTCAGCAGCGTCTCTGCTCCCCGTGCGCGTGCCGCGTCCAGTTCGGCAAGGGGCGGAGCCTGGTTGAAGTCCTTGTACGACAGCACCAGGGACGGCGCTTCTCCGGCAAGGACCGTCACCTCGTCCAGTTCAGCTCCCGCTGCCGGACCGCCCTCGGTGCCGACACCGAACCTGATGCCCTTCGCCGACGCCGGCGTGCCCGGTGCCGGCGCGGGGGCCACGACGGTGAACACGGACGACGCCGATGCGGCACCTGCCGTCGCGGTGATGGTGACGGAGGATCCCGGTGGGATGACGACCGAGGAGAGGAAGGAGCCCTTCCCGTTCGTGCTGATCACCGTGGCGGAGACCCCGTTCGTGAGCGACCCGCGGGTGTTCTTGGGGAACCCTGCACCGGTGACCGTCACGGATGTCCCTGCCGGTCCCGTCGTGCTGCTGAGGCCGATCGACGCCGCCGCCTGCGCTGCGGGAAGACCGCCTGCCGAGAACACGGCGACAGCGCACATCAGCAGGAGAAGACGCAGGACGGGGCCGCGACGAGCCGTCCGCGCGGCTGCAGGCGGGGCTTCGGACGGCGCTTCGGCCTGTGCTTCGGTGGGGGACAAGGGCGGGGCTGGGACCATGACGGACGCCTCCACTGGTTCGGTAGCCCGGCTGACCCGTGGGGTCCCGTGGCTTTGCGTCGCCGGCTCGCACCGGGTTTGCCTTCACCCCCGGGCGGTTGCCCGGAGCGGCCCGACCATCCAGGTGCCGGGCCTTTCCATCCTGCCCCACGGCTGTCGCCAGGACCGGCGGAACCGCGAAGGATACCGGCAGGATTCCTGCAGGACCCGTTCCCCTTGAGTACCGCCCCGCCGCGGACTAGCATCGGCGTCACGATAGTAGAACGAGGCGTTCGATTATCGAACACGACAGCAGCGGTGCGACCACGACGAAGTGAGGACAGTCCGTGCAATTCCACCACCATGGTTACGTCTCGGGCGACCCCCGGATCCAGCCCGCAGCAGGCGTCGGGCTCGACCGGCCGGAGGAGCT
>NZ_PJIR01000162.1 GCF_002929355.1 Arthrobacter sp. B0490
CTGTCTCGCACTTGTTTCCCACGCCCAGGCCACGCCGCCCGAACTCGACTGGCTCGAGCTGATGCCGCCCGAGGACCGCCAGGCGCTGGAGGAAATGCCCGAAATCGACCACTCGACGCCGGAAGATGCCGGCTTCAGCGATCAGGGCGGGCTGAAGCAGGACGCCGGGCTGCCGGCGGTGATGTACTCGGCCAAGACCGTCGCCGAACTGAATGGCCGCGAGATCCGTCTGGGCGGCTATCCGGTGCCGCTGGAGAGCGACGCGCGCGGGCGCAGCACCGAATTCTTCCTGGTGCCCTATCCGGGCGCCTGCATTCACGTACCGCCGCCGCCGCCGAACCAGATCGTGCTGGTGCGCTACCCGAAGGGCATCGCCCTGGAGGACATCTACGCGCCGCTGTGGGTGGACGGTCGCCTGCAAATCGAGCCGGTCAGCAACGATCTGGCCGATGCCGCCTATGCGCTGGAAGCCGCCGCAGACGAGCTGGTCGACGAAAGCGACTTCTGAGCCACAGGCAATGACGCTACCCACCGA
>NZ_PJIR01000164.1 GCF_002929355.1 Arthrobacter sp. B0490
CAGCACGCGCGTGGCCCACGGCAGTTGCGCGTGGAACTGGGCGAAGACCTAGGCGAACGCCGGGATCACCAAGAGATTGATGACACCCAGCGCCACCCCCATGGCCACCAGCACGAAGACCGGATACCGCGTGGCCTGCTTGATGCGCTTGCGGGTCTCGCGCTCCAGCTCGAGATAGGCAGACAGCTGCTTGAACGCCTGGTCGAGCTGGCCGGTGTTCTCACCGACGCTGACCATGCTGACAAACAGATTGTTGAACACCTTGGGATGCGCGTTCAGCGCGACCGCCATGGACTGGCCGCTTTCGAGGCTGGCGCGCACGTCCTGCAGAATGCCGCGGAAATACAGGTTGCGATTGGATTCGGCCAGACCGCCGATGGCGCGAATGATCGGCACGCCGGCCTTGTTCAGGCTGTACATCTGGCGGCTGAAGATGATCAGTTCGTCCAGATCGACACGTTTGCGCCGCAGCTTCTCGCGCAGCACGGCAAACACGTCGACGCTATCGGCCTGGGCACGCTCCGCATCGAT
>NZ_PJIR01000163.1 GCF_002929355.1 Arthrobacter sp. B0490
GGCTCTTCGATGCGCCCCAGGCTGTTGACGTTGCTTCCGGAAGCGTTGGTACCGGTGTGCAGGTCGAACTCCTGAACCAGGCGATTCTGATCCAACCCCAGCAACTTGGCATAGGCACGAACGTAACCCCGGGCAAAGGTGTGCCCTGGCAACTGGCTGAAATCACCGGCCTCGATGCGAGCCAGCGAGCGCTCGGTGAGATTCAGCTGCAGTGCAACTGCAGACAGCGGCCAGCCCTTGTCTTCGCGAGCTATACGCAGCGTCTCGCCGGGGTTGTTGCCCATCGGTGCAGCGGATTCTTGGTGCGGCGCGGTCATCGTTGCTCCGAAAGATATTGCTTGTATTCATCCGTACCGGGATACAGCCGCCTCAGCTGCAGCGCGAGGCTTGCAGCAGTGTCGCGGTCCTGATGGATGTTGGCCAGACGGATACCGAGCAGCAGACTCCGTGCGTTCTGCTCGGCCAGTTGGCTGAAGCTATCGTAGTAACGCTTGGCTGGAACGTATTGCTTGTCCTCGAAGGCCATGAGTG
>NZ_PJIR01000166.1 GCF_002929355.1 Arthrobacter sp. B0490
CGCAATACCACACTTCATCAAATAAAAGAAATTTTTATTGATTATGAACTAATATCCACTATTGTCTAACAACGGAATGGAAATAATGTTTCTAATCATACTAGGTACATAATAAACTTACTCTAACTCTATACTAATACGATCACTAACTACTAAAGTGGCGGATCCTACTGCTTCTGCCGAGATGGCCTTGCCATTTCCATGCTTTAGGACCATATCCTCGCTACTCAGTTTTCTGCTTCTTTTCAGCACCTGCAAGTCATTGCAAATGTGAGCTCCATAGTCGGTATCTAGTACCCAAGAGGCAGAATTAGTGACAATGTTAACCTCAATCACAAAAATACCTTGGTTCGAGAAGAGTTTGGGGCTCTCTCTCTTCCAATGCCCTTTCTCACGGCAGTTGATACATATGTCATATGCCTTTGACTGTTGCTTGGAGACAACCTTTCCCTTACCTTTGCCTTTCCCCTCTTTGGCAATGGGAACACTCTGAGTGTTCGTAGCTGCTATGACTACCTTTCCCTTCCCTT
>NZ_PJIR01000165.1 GCF_002929355.1 Arthrobacter sp. B0490
ACCGCTTTTTTATTCCTTTCTATTACTGCTCGGGCTGGCACCTCTGGTGCCGGCCTTGGCCGCCAGCAACCACGCAAAAGCCGACAAACCGGGCTCGGTGCGCCTGTTCATCAACCGTGCCGGCAGCGGCAAGGCGATGGATGTCAGCAACACGCTGGAGGTGCCGGTCGAGGTCACCTTGCGGCTGACACGCATGGTCAACGTGGCCGGCGTCGGCAAGGGTGTGATTCGCAAGACCATACCGGCCAACAGCCGCGTTCGCGTGGCTACCCTAAGCAAGCGCAAGGCCGGCGGGCCAATCATGTTCAAGCATTCGTTCAGCTACGCGATGCTGTTCTCGCCGGAGCCGGATCAGCCTGACTCGGTGCAGGTCGATGGGCCGGCATATGCGCTGCCGTGGCAAGGCGGGCCGTTCCGCATCTCCCAGGGTGCTGGCGGTGACTTCAGCCACAATTCGCCGAGCGGCCGCTATGCGGTGGATATCGCCATGCCCGTTGGTACCCCTATCGTGGCGGCGCGGGCAGGCACCG
>NZ_PJIR01000167.1 GCF_002929355.1 Arthrobacter sp. B0490
GGCTTTGTACAGGGCGCTGCGTTTATCGAGCTTCTTGTAGGTGCTGCGGCGTGCTGCGACCTGCCAGATCACTTCGCGGCCAGCATGTTCGGGGCGCTTTTCGACGCCGGTGTAGCCGGCATCGGCGCAGACGACGTTCTCGTCACCGTGCAGCAGTTTGTCGACCTGGGTGATATCCGCCACGTTGGCTGCCGTGCCTACCACGCTGTGTACCAGCCCCGACTCATCATCCACGCCGATGTGCGCCTTCATGCCAAAGTAATACTGATTCCCTTTCTTGCTCTGGTGCATTTCCGGGTCGCGCTTGCCGTCCTGGTTCTTGGTCGAGCTGGGCGCGTGGATCAGTGTGGCATCGACGATAGTGCCCTGGCGCAGCGACAGGCCGCGATCCCCCAGGTAGCCATTGATTACGCCGAGGATGCCGGCTGCCAGCTCATGTTTCTCCAGCAAGCGACGGAAGTTGAGGATGGTGGTTTCGTCGGGAATGCGCTCCAGGCTCAGCCCGGCGAACTGACGCAGGATGGTCGTC
>NZ_PJIR01000025.1 GCF_002929355.1 Arthrobacter sp. B0490
ATTCGCGCAAGCCCGCCCGGATGATCGGCCCACTGTGCGGTGGACAATTCGTGGATCGGAGGTTTGCGGCTGGCACCCATGGGCGTAGGCCGTCCTACGCCCATGGGTGCAGCGTCGGGGGAGATGCTGGGGGAGGGTTGAGGGTGCCTTTAGTTCTTGAGGTCGAAGTCCAGGTCCAGGCACTCCGGACTCGAAAGTTCCCGCCAGGTGGAGGTGATCCGGGCGGTGGGTAGCGCTGTGGCGATCGGCATCCGGTCGACGGCGATCAGCTGCGCCAGATCCAGTTCGGTCAGCTTCGCGATGTCGCGGATGGGTGTTTGGAAGGTGCGGAACGGGCCGAGCGGGGGAGCGTCACCATCATCGACGGCACCGGGCCGGGGCACGTCCGGCAGATCCTTCAGTTGGGGTGTCGGGTCGACGACGTAGCCGGTCGCGGCGAGGAATCCGGTTTCGAGAAACACGGCGACCTTGAAGAACTGCAGCGGGATCTCCACGCCCCGGTACACAGGATCCTGGTCGCTGAAAATGGGCCCGGTGAACACGATCAGGCGCCGGCCATGGTCGGCGGCGTTCTCCAGCAGGTACGTCTCCAGGCCGAGCCACAGCTCGAGGCCCTGGTTGAACTCCGCCGCCTGCGGGGCCGCATTCGTGTAGTGGAAGGTATCCTCGTTCGCCTGCGCTGCCTCGGCACGGGTGTCCCCCCAGACTGCGGACGCCCGGCGGGTCAGGTGCCCGCGATCGATGTCGTTGTTTGCGTAGACCCGCTCCCCGGTCTGCTGCTCCTCGGTCAGCCGCGGATCCAGGCGCCAAGCAATGCCGGACCGGTCAAGGTCCATCAGCTTCGCCCCGTCGATGCCGAGCGCGCTGACGGCAGCGAGGCGCTTATTCAGGCGCATCAGTACCGATAAGTGCGTGTAGGGCAGCAGAACCGTCTCGACGTCGTCCAGGGACGGGATGGATACCCGGCGACCGAGGAACTCCTCGTCGAAGCCTTCACGGTCCGACAGGTCCTCGAAGGCGGTCGCAGCGGCAGCTGCAGGAGGGGTTATGCGTGGTTCGGGCAGGGTGGCATCCATCGGCTGAAGGTATCAGCGGCAGGTGACAGGCGGATGAACGCGTCGACCTGGCTGAAAGTTGGGATGAGGAGAATCAGAAGTCATCACTCGGTCTTGTCCTAGCCGAGGTTTCCAGGATTGGTGGCTTCGCTCGCTGGCGCACCCGTAAGGCCGGCCTCTCCCTTAGTGACACGGATCCATTCATCGTTTCCTGCACGAAGGAAGTACGCGTGGTTGCCTGGGGTCAGCGAGGCGGTAACGGCTCTATGCCAGGGTCTGGGGCACATGCTAAGCCGGCTGGCATTCATGAAGGGTGTCAGGCGGGCCGGACAACCTTCGCGGGTTATCAGTACTACACCGCGGCCGGGATGCTCTGGCGGGATTGTTTTTGTTTGTGTGGTCGAGCTTGGTGTCTTGTGATCGTGCGACGGGAGGAGAGAACCCGAGGACGAAGTGGGCTTTTCCTGGCCGGGTCGCCGGGCTGGTCTGCGCCTAAACTTGGGACGGTACGGTGGCGGACCCGGACAGGGGTTTGTTCACGTTCATGGCACGACTGAGCGAGTTGCCCACGAAAGGTTGAGGGAGATGCTGCACCGGTCCGACTTTCCTGTCCCGAGCTTTCGGGTGGTGTGCTGGTGAGCGTGGAGAAGAAATCCGGGCTGGATGAGTTGTGTTCGACACTGTGCGCATCGTTCATCGAAGCGGTGCCGGTGTCGGGGGCCGCATTGTCAGCGTTCAGCGGTTCGATGCAGGAGACCATGCTGGGTGCCAGCGACGACCTCGCCGCTAGGCTCGATGAGCTCCAGTTCGATCTGGGCGAAGGCCCGCGGTGGGAAGCAACCCGCTCCCGGGTCCCGGTCCTCCTCCCCTATGTGCGGTCGATGACGCACGAGAAGTGGCCGGTCTTCGGGAAATCACTGGCCGAGACCGAGGTGCAGGGACTTTTTGTCTTCCCTCTCGTGGTCGGCGCCCTGGACATCGGGGTCGTCGAGCTCTACAGGACCGAACCGGGGGATTTGGGTGAAGCCGGGCTCGGGACGGCACGCGCGCTGGCCGACGGGGCTGCGTGGAGCTTGTTGCGGCGCGTCCTCGCCCCGGACGATGGCGACAACCCCGGCGTCGGCTTGTCTCCGTCGCGTCGGGAGATCCACCAGGCCACAGGGATGGTGCTCGCCCAAATTGGGGGAACGGCCGCTGACGCGCTGCTGCTGCTGCGCGGGCACGCGTTCGCGCATGATCAATCGGTGCGCGAGACCTCCACCGAGGTCCTGGACAGGCAGCTGGACTTCACACCACTACCCCACCGATGAACTGTTAGGGAGGGCTCTACAGTGGAATCCATGAAATCCATCCCCCGTGCAAGTCGGGTCAGCGCAGCGTTCTTGAAGATCGCCGACACTCTCGTCGATGACTACGACGTGCTGGACCTGCTGCACACCCTCGTCGATGAATGCGTCGGCCTGCTCGACGCGACCGCGGCCGGACTGATGCTGGCCGGCCCGGACGGCGTCCTGCAGGTCCTGGCCTCCACCAGCGAGGAAAGCCACCTGATCGAAGTCCTGCAGCAGGAAACAGGGTCAGGGCCCTGCGTCGAGTGCTACACCACCGGTGTTCCGATCACGATCAGCGACATCGCCGGCACCGGGGATCGCTGGCCCGAGTTCAGAGACGCAGCCGTGGCTCTTGGCTTCCAATCTGTCCATGGCTTCCCGATGCGCGTCCGCGGCAGGACCATCGGGGCGATGAACCTGTTCCGCACCGACACGGGGGAACTCAGCGCAGAGGATATCGCGATCGGTCAGGCACTGGCGGACGTGTCGACGATCAGCATCCTGCAGGAGCGCACCATCCGGGAATCCGCCGTCGTCAACGACCAGCTCCAACGTGCCCTCAACAGCCGGATCCTCATCGAGCAGGCCAAGGGCATGATCTCCCACATCTCGACCGTGGACACCAACGAAGCCTTCCAACGCCTCCGTTCCCACGCCCGGGCACACAACACCAGCCTGCGCGACACCGCAGAAGCAGTCCTGAACCGCACCCTCACCCTCTGACCCCCCTCGGAAACGCCCAACCCGCCGAGAACCAGCGGCTCCCATCTAAGCTGCAGGTGCGGTCTCCGCGAACCTCGGCTCGATCGCGAACGGCCGCAAAGACCACCACTGCTGCCGCAGGGGGCATGCTGTCGCCGGGCCGACTGTGCGGGAAACCTTCCTTGCGGTGTTGGCAGGGTGGCTGAATCCCACCGCGCCGACCGACACCGGAGAGTGCAGTGTCGGGCTTAGGGTGGGGGCATGGAAACCGTCACGCGTGCGAGCCGGGTCAGTGCCGCCTTCGTCAGGATCGCGCGGACACTCGTCACGGACTACGACGTCCTGGCTCTGGTGCAAACACTCGTGGAGGAGTGCGTCGACCTGCTCGATGCTTCCGCCGCCGGGTTGATGCTCGTTGGCCCTGACGGTGTCCTGCAGGTACTGGCCTCCACCAGTGACGAAACCTATGTGATCGAGGTCCTACAGCGGGAAACAGGGGCCGGCCCCTGCATCGATTGCTACACCACCGGCAGTCCGGTCACCATCCGCGACATCGCAGGAACTGGGGACCGGTGGCCCAAGTTCAAGGACGCAGCCGCAGCCCAGGGATACAAGTCCGTGCACGCCTTCCCGCTGCGCGTCCAGGGCAGGACCATCGGCGCGATGAACCTCTTCCGCCCCGAAACCGGTGAACTCAGCGAGGAAGACATTGCTATCGGGCAAGCACTGACCGATGTATCGACGATCAGCATCCTGCAGGAGCGCACTATCCGCGAATCCTCCGTCGTCAACGATCAACTGCAACGCGCCCTGAACAGCCGGGTCCTCACCGAACAGGCCAAAGGCATGATCGCCCACATGTCGAACATCAGCACCAATGACGCCTTCCAGCTCCTACGCGCCCACGCCCGATCACACAACATCACTCTCCACGACACAGCGAAAGCGGTCCTGGACCGCACTCTCACCCTCTGAACCCGTGCCCAGGCGCCCGCCCACGCGGAAAAGGTCCTGGACTCACGTCAAACATCCACTGAGGTCAGGCGTTAACCGACAGAGCCACAACCGGTTCCACAGTGGTCCTCAATCAAGCCGTCCTAGCGGTGGTGTTCCGTTTCGATTGTGTGGTGCGGGAGCGTGGGCTGGAAGGTTTACACGTAGCGTTCGCGTAGATCTGCGTGGACGTGAGTAGAGGCATGCTGTTGGTGCTGTTGGTGCTGTTGGTGCTTGTAGGCTCAGGGCCATAGCAGTACCTGTTGTCGATCTGGGTGCTGTTTTTGCGGTGTCTATTGGTCCGGTTTCACCAAGGAAGACTATGAGCTCGCTGACGCACTTGAATGTGAATGATGGCGGAGATGGCGGAGATGGGGCCGGGGGCGGGGGTTCTATTGACGTGGTTATGGCTGCCATGATGGCGGCTGCTGACATCGCACTCATCGTCGACGCCGATCAGCGGATCACCCATGTATCGCTGTCGTTCACGGCGATGACGGGGTACGAACCGGAGGACCTGCTGGGTTTGAATTGTCGTGTCCTGCAGGGTCCGGGTACCGACCCGGCGACTCGGCGTCGGATGAGGGAGGTCATTGCCTCGGGGGAGGCGTTCGAGGGGCAGGTCCTGAATTATCGGAAGGATGGGTCGGCGTTTTGGATTGCCTTACGCATCGTTCCGGTGCGTACGGGGGCCGGGAGAGAGATCACGCATTTCGTGAGCGTTCAACGCGACATCACCAACAAGGTCGCCATGGTGCAGCAGCTGCAGAACCAGGCGCTGCATGACGATGTAACCGGGCTTCCAAACCGGATCGCCGCCGAACAAACGATCGATGACGCAATCAGGGGCTACGCCGACCGGTCCGTGACGACCGCGATCGGTTTGATCGATCTTGATGATTTCCGTGTGGTCAACAATTCCCTGGGTCATGATGCTGGAGATGCGGTGTTGCAGCAGTGGGCGACCCGCGTGCTCGCGCGCCTGTGTGAAGGTGACCTACTGGCCCGGATGGGCGGCGACGAGTTTGTCCTGATCCTCAGGAACATCAACCGGGATGCCTCGGACAAGGGCCTGTCGGAGTTGCTTGACCGACTCCATGAGGCCGTTGAGGAACCGTTCTTGATAGAGGGTCAGGAGCTCCGTATCGGCATGAGTATGGGTGTCGCTTTGGTGCCCGAGGATGGCACTGATAGGCGCTCCATGCTCCGTATTGCTGATGAAGCCCTTTATAGGGCGAAAAGGCGGGCTCCACACACCAACGATGCCTGGTGGGAAGCTGCCAGCCACATCTGGACCGAAGACAGCACCGCAAACGGTTCCGGACATGAGTCAGATCGACACTCCGGCCGGGAGGGGACCGGCCTGGGTGCGGAAAACTATCGTGGCGCCCTAGTAAGTGGGGGCATCGCGGTTTACTACCAGCCCGTGGTGGATCTTCAAGACGGGTCCGTGACGTTGTTCGAGGCTCTAGCCGGCCTGAAACTACCCGGCGGACGCGTTGCACCTCCCGATGAGTTCCTGCCGCACCTCACAGCGACGGAGCTGCGTACCTTGTTCGCAGGAGTGCTCGAGCAGGCCCTGGATTTCATTGCCCGTTGGGACGGACGTGGTGTTCGCCCAAATGTGTCCGTCAACCTGCCCCCGGAGATCCTGCACGACCGCACAGTGCCCCCACTGGTCGCACGACTGCTCCACAGGTACGACATTGAGCCGGGCGGATTGGGCTTGGAACTCCTTGAATCAATGACGATGAGCTTGGAGGCCCAACGCTCGGCCCTGCAGGAACTCGCCGGCCTGGGCGTCCGTCTTGCCATGGACGATCTGGGGTCCGGGTACAGCAGTCTGCAGCGGTTATCGTCGTTCCCTTTCAGCGCGATCAAGCTCGACCGCGGACTGTTCCAGCAGGTTGGTGACCGGCCCCTGGAAACGCTTAGTGTCATGGCTACCCTCCTCCAGATGGGCAGGGATCTGGGCATGACCGTCGTCGTCGAAGGACTGGAAGACCAATGTCTGACGGAAGCGGCAATCATCCTCGGCGCACCACTTGGTCAGGGCTACTACCTCGCCAGGCCTATGGCTGCCGAGAACTGCCTCCCGTGGTTTGACTCGTTTGATCTCGAACTTCACCGGTCCCCGATACACACCTTCCTCGGTGCTCTTGCATATCACTGGCAGTTCGCCCGACTGGCGGCCCCGCACCCGCTCGAACTCACCATCTGTCCGCTGACCAGGTTCCTCGCGGGCAATGCAGCTCCCCCTGAAGTCACAGCCTGGCATGCGCGCCAACACTCCCCGCAGGGGATGCATCCAGCCTCCAGCCGCTTGCTCACCCGCTGGTTTACGGACCACATCCGCGAACGCTCCCAACCCACGTAACCGACACCGCCCACAACGCCGCTGCGCATATCGATCCAGCTATGCCGGGAACATCAATGACGCATACCGGGGCCGCGCCGGTAAAACTAGATCAGTTGAGGATTGAACCAGACTTGGTAGGGAGTGAAGATATGCCATCGGATCCCGGTGCTGCGCCTCACTATACGGTGAGTGACGAGGGCGGATTCTTGCGGGTGAGGTGGGCTCGCGGCGTCACTATGGACGCCGATGATGTTCGATCGAGGATTTCCGAGATCACCGAGATGTCTCCTCGCGGTAAACGACCCTTGCTCGTGCACATTGGTTTGGTCGCCCGAATCACTCCGGAAGCCAAGCAGCTACTCGTCGAAGACACTTCCTCGACCCGTGTTGCCATCCTCAGCGAGGATGAGGTCGGCAGAGTGCTCACCGCGTTCAATCACAGGTCCGCCATGCCGAGCCGGTACTTCAGCAACGAGCGTGAGGCCATCACCTGGCTTACGGAAGACCCGACACGTGAGGCCGACGCAGTGGAGTAACTCCGTCAGCGGCCGCCCTCGACGTCCGTTGAGGATCAGCCCAGGCGGAGCAAGGGTGCCATCTCGTGCTACGAGAACGCTGGCGCTTACTGCTGCGATACACACTCGGGAAATAGGGCTTCTCGTCGAGCTGTCGTCCGTGACCTTCGCCTTTTCATTCTTCAGCTCGGCGAGTGAATCCCTGATCTCGGGACCTAGTTGCCGGCGTCCTCCGGCAGTACCAACGTCCGGCCACGCAATGCTCTCTCGAGCCAACGGCCGAGTTGGCTATTCACCACCTTGATAGACTGGGCCATTGATCAACCCCGTGAGGGGTTGCCCGCCCAGAGCCGATGATAAGGACGGTTTCTCAGCTACCGGTCACCTGGAAGTGGGGCGTGAGATGAGTGAACATGAGCGCGTCGGCTTCGCAGGGGCCCTAACGTGCGTGATCCGTAATGTCCGCCCCGCCGTCGATCACTCCACTGCCGAAGCCCTAGCAAAGTTGCTCGGTGAACAGCTCACCCGGTACAGGGGTAGTGATCATGGGATGAGCGAGGATGAGCTGTTGGCAACCGCGTGGGATCTGAAAGCTGCTGCGAACGCGGGCGACTAGTTTCATCCGGACCTTCGTCGCGCAGGCGAAACGAGCCTGGAAGAACACGAGTGTAGGGAGAGGCTGAAGGATGGCTGCCACCGACCGACGGCACTCCGCCTCCGAGGAATCAACCAGCAAGCATCCCCAAGACTGGGGGCGAGCAATGGCGCGAGCCATCTCCCGGCTGACGGAACTGGCTGAAGAAGCTGGTGACGCTGTAGAGCATGAAGCCCTGCTGGGAGAGGACTTGCAACTCTTCGTCCAGGACTCCGAGTCGGGCGTAATCATCACGGTCTCGTGGACTCCAAGGACGTAGTAGAGCACCGGTCAGCCGTGAGCCTGGCGGCATGATTGAGATGAAGGTGCGCTTTCCCGACAGGACCTGAGCTGGGTGCGCCCTAACATGGTGCCCGTGTCTCTCTCGTGAACCGCGTTCGTCTCGTGAAAAGTGCGCCTGAGTAGGGCAAGCAGCCGTTGCGCCGCGATCACAGAAAAGCTGAAACACAGAAGAACAGAGATGCTGTCATCGTTTCCGCCATGGATCGTCCGGTTCAGTGGTTGATCCATCTGCGCCACATTGTGCAGGGAAAACTCAGTGGATGCCGGAGCGGACTCCACGATGTACGGTGCATTCACGGCCTGCTGGTTTGCAGCCTCGAGTGCTGCAGATGTGTCAGGAACGCGCTTGTTCTTCGGCCTGCGGAGGACTTCATTCTCGGGAGCGGTGGGTGTCATGGATTCGGCGTTGTCTGCTGTGCGCGATCAGGTATTTCGGCGCAACCCTGGTGAGACAGAGTTCCATCAGGCTGTGCTCGAGGTGTTCGACTCGTTGGGGCCGGTGTTGAGGAAACATCCCGAGTTCGTCGATGCGGCGGTACTGGAGCGGCTGTGCGAACCTGAGCGGCAGATCATCTTCCGAGTTCCATGGGTCGACGATGCAGGGGCCGTGCAAATCAACCGAGGGTTCCGGGTGGAGTTCAATTCCGCGTTGGGGCCCTTCAAGGGCGGACTGCGTTTTCACCCTTCGGTGTACTTGGGGATCGTGAAGTTCCTTGGGTTCGAGCAGGTTTTCAAGAACGCGCTCACCGGGATGCCGATCGGCGGTGGGAAGGGCGGCTCGGATTTCGATCCCAAGGGTAAGTCGGATGGGGAAGTCATGCGGTTCTGCCAGTCCTTCATGACGGAGTTGTACCGGCATATCGGCGAGTACACCGACGTGCCGGCCGGTGATATCGGAGTCGGCGGACGGGAGATCGGTTACCTGTTCGGGCAGTACAAGAGGATCACGAACCGGTATGAATCCGGTGTGCTGACCGGCAAGGGGATGAGCTGGGGAGGGTCGCTGGTCCGCCCGGAAGCGACCGGGTACGGAGCGGTCTTGTTTGCCCGCGAGATGCTTCGAGCGCGGGGTCTCGACTTCGAGGGACAGCGGGTTATTGTGTCCGGTTCGGGCAATGTCGCTGTTCACGCCATCGCGAAAGCGAAGCATTTCGGTGCGACAGTCGTTGCCTGTTCGGATTCTTCCGGGTACGTCGTGGACGAGGCGGGCATCGACGTGAACCTGCTCCGCGAGGTGAAGGAAGATGAGCGCGGACGAATTTCCGAGTATGCGCGCCGTCGAGGCTCCGGTGCTCACTTCGTGGCGGGCGGGTCGATCTGGGATGTAGGCGCGACCGTCGCGCTGCCGTGTGCCACGCAGAACGAACTCGACGAAGCCTCCGCCGAAGCGCTCATTCGCTCCGAGGTGTTGGCGGTCGCGGAAGGAGCAAATATGCCATGCACCCCTCAAGCTGTGGAGGCTTTCCAGCAGGCAGGTGTCCTGTTCGGTCCCGGCAAGGCTGCCAACGCCGGTGGTGTTGCAACTTCAGCCCTGGAGATGCAGCAGAACGCCAGCCGCGATTCCTGGACTTTCGAACATACCGAGCAGCGCCTCACCGAAATTATGGTGGGCATCCATGACAGGTGCGCGGCAACCGCGGAGGAGTATGGCCTGCCGGGAGACTATGTCGCAGGCGCCAACATCAGCGGCTTCGTGAAGGTCGCGGACGCCATGCTCGCACTCGGAGTCGTTTGATCACACGTCCCTGATGGTTCTCAGTAGCGGACGGCCGTGCCACAACAGCGAGGAGGCTGTGTACGCCCCCCCCCCGTCCGCTCGAGCTATGACGAGTGCATCCCGGTGCTGCAGCTGTGGAGGGGTCTCGTTAGTGCCATCAGTGTTCTGCCGCTAGTAGGTCGCGGAGCTGCTGGGGGTACTGGTCATAGGTGGCCAAGATGTCTTCGAGGTCGATGAGCGGTGGGAATTCTCTAACCGTTTGATGCTGGGACAGGAACTCTGCGGTCGCTTCGACGACGGTCTTCTCATCGACGTCGGAGAGCCCGAGTTTTTCGACGAGGTCGGGGCGCAGGCGGAACAGCGATTCGAACGTCTGTCCGTCAATGTCCGTCCGCATGCGGTAGTCGTGGTCATTGACCTGGTCGATGTTGAACGATTCGCTCATGCCGTCAACGCTACGTCACACTGCAACGCCATCACCGGGACAGCCCGATCCCGCAAGCCCGACCGGTTTTCTCGACAAAGCCCAAACCATCAGTATGCTGACTTTTCCCGGCGTAGGGTGACACGAAGACCCGGATCACTTCGTGGGTTTTGACTAACGGGTGGAGGACAGCTTGAGTGCAGGTAACCCCGACCCGGTCGAGGACAACATCACCGGTCTGGAACCAGGCGGGGGAGTTCCGCCGGGCGAAACACCGCCGGGCGAAGCAAGCACCACGTGGCAACAAGGGCACGCGGAGAACGACGGCCCGTCCAAGGGCGCCACTGTTTTCTGGCTCGGACTTATCGGTGTGGTCGTGCTGCTGTTTCTGCTTTTCATCGTCGGCTACATCATCGGCATCTTCAACCTCGGCTAAGATCCTGGGTCTGCTCAGCAGCTGGCGACACGGAGACCTGGCGTCGCTCGGCTTGGTCTGACCTTGCCCGGTTTGGCGCACAGCCCGAGCACAACTATTCAATGAACGAGCCTTTGAGTCGCAACCGAAGGAGAACACTGTGAATGACCCTGTTGAACGATCAACGCAGGACGGTTCGGCCGATGAGGAACGGGCGTCCCCTCCCGAGGTCCACAACGACCTTCGGAAAGAGGGAAGCGCTGCACCGAAAGCGCCACCACCCGCCACGTCGGACCCGCAGACGTTGGTAAGCGACGACGATCCGTCGCCGCTTGATGAGATCGAGGACAGCCCTGTGAGACCCAAGAACAGCTGATGCGCTGGCGGGAAAACTGCCGGACGCACGTGGTCACCTTGACCGCTGTGTTGAGATCTGAGAACACCCTTCGGGGTTTCTGGTATGGAGGGTGGATTACGGGCGCACCCCACGGCAGCCCGGTGTCCCTGTTGATCACCAATCAAGAGGAGAGCAGATGTGAAAACACACCAGATTGAGCAGTGGTGGCCGGACGTTGATACCGAAGTGAAGCAGTGGCTGCGAGAACATCAAGGGTCGGCCGGTATCCCGCCAAACGTGCAAGCCGGAATCACGGAGGCTGGAGGTCCCACTGGAGCACCCTTCCTCGATGACGACGACTGGCAGTTCATCCGAACCCAATCCGAGTCCGTGGACTGAGTCTTTTCCCAATGGATGTTGACGATGATCTTGCTGGCCGAGACGAATGTCGAGATTGCTGAGATGTGGTTCAATTCAGGCCGGGTGAGCTGACGATAGGAGTCGGTGTTGAGAGCCGAAAGTGGGGTTCGAACTTCTGCGATCGTGAGCGGGGTTTCCGCCAATGGTCAGCCTGGTCTGCCGGGCGTTTCATTGGTGATCCCGGCATTCAACGAAGAAGCTGTGATCAGGCGTTGCTTGCTGGCGGCGATTCATCAGACGGTGCCGGCGAAGCAGATCATCGTGGTTGATAACGGTTCCACGGATGGCACGGGCGCCGTGGTGGCTCAAGTGCAGGAAGAACACCCCGGTGCCGGGATCGTATTGCTTCAGCAAAATGCAGAGCAAGGAATAATACCTACCCGGGACTTCGGTTTTCAGCAGGCGGGCGGTGAGGTGCTGGGTCGTATTGATGCGGATTCCCTGGTGGAGCCGGACTGGGTGGAACAAGTCCAGCAAGCTTTCCTGAATCCGGGTGTCGCCGCTGTTACCGGTCCTGTGATCTACTACGACATGCCCTGGCGCCGGTTGGGGCTGAAGGCAGACAATGCGGTGAGGAAACTGGTGATGCGGTGGGCCTCACCCCGGTATCCGTTCCTGTTCGGTTCCAATATGGCGGTCCGCCGATCAGCGTGGGAACAGATCCGGTCCCACACGTGCCCGGATGCATCCGATGAAATGCATGAGGATATCGACCTGTCACTGCACCTCAGTGACCACGGGCTGAGAATCGCGTATCTGTCGACCATGGTCGCTGGTGTCTCTGCCCGCCGCCTGGAGGATCCCCCGGAATGCTACCGATACTATGTTGATCGCTTCGACCGGACCTACCGGGCTCACCAAGTACACGGGTGGGCGTTGAAGGTGCCCGCGATGATTTTCCGGACCACTTATTTACCGTTGAAGCTTCTGCGAACGATGAGCTCAGCAGATGCTTAATCTACAGTCCCGGCTTGAGGACGACGACGGTAGCGCCTTACCCTCCCGCGCATCGACATGAACGGACTAGGCACATAAGAACCAGAGGTGGCGCAGCCTGGCAATGCCCGCGCCAGAGCCACCGGCTTCCCCAGGATCATGAAGCAGGATTCGTGCACGGAGCCTAGGGTTAGGGAGGGGCCTGCTGGGCGGTTGAGTAACTACTGTGGAGGATCCAATGACGACCAAGCAGGACGGCCCTGAAGACGATGGACAGCGAGAAGGGGTCGGACCCGAGGGGACCATCCCCGACAGCGGGGACGGTATCGCGGTCAGCTCAACAAAAGAACCATCGAACTTCGAGCCTGAAGAAGACACCCCGGACGAGATCAGCAACGGTAAGGCCTGAGTAGTCAGGAAGTACGGCCCTGAAGATCAGGGAACAGGCACCCAAGCAACGGGAACCTGTCTGAGGTCCGTTCAGTTGCCTCGTTCTCCATGCCGCGCATCGACTCAGCTGCCAATGCGCAGCCCGGTGACATCTGCTGCAGCGTAAGCGCTCTAAGGAACTCCTGCAGGTGTACAGCGCTTCCGGACATGTGCGGTGCTCCGTCTGGCGTTTATCGGCGGAGTGAAAAGCAAGCCTCCCGACGCCTCCGAGTCGAGCAAGCAGCGGCGCCTGGAACTGTGACCACAACAGGTGTGATGCTCGAGGGGCACGGGAGGGCCGGCGCCGACATCGCAGCACCCGATATAAGCCAAGCCACCCGCATCCGCCGAACTGTTCGAGGGTATCGGGTCACCCCCCTCTGCTCCCTGAAGCTTGGCGACACGTTGCACGGCATGGCCGTCGTGATGCGGTTACAGCGTCTGCCCGCGGTGGTCACCACGATCAGGGACCGGTTGTAGGGGGATTCAGGTGCCGAAGCGTTCGCTGATCGTCCTATCCATGATTTCGGCAAGCTGATCCTGCTGTGTGCCGGCGCGGTCCTTCAGACGCTGCAATTTCTTTGGATCAAGCCGGTCATCGAACTGAGACAGCGCGAGCAGCGACGTCCACAAGCTTTCTTTACCATGAACGGCAGACTGCAGGGCCTCAAGCTCGAACTGACCAGCCATGCCCTTGCTCATACGCAGGGGATTCAAGGGACCGGCTTTACTCAGCTGTCCACCTACCCACGCCAAAGCGGTTTTTGCAGTACCCAAGGTATAGCCGAGGCTTCCTATCAGGGCAGCGAGATCGTTTCGGTCCTCTACGATGTCCCGGTGCAACCCGGCCAGCACAGGTTCGAAGGCGGTGCCCTTCCATGTTTGTTCAGCCGCTCCAAAAAGCCGCACCCCGGACTCGGCGGCCATCAGATGATTACCGAGATACCCAGAAAGCTTCGCGTCATCAATAACCATTCTCATCTCTCCGTCGTCGCACTGCTGGTTCCGGCCGAATTGCCTCGCCACAACAGCTAGAAGGGTGAATAGGTGGTCAACCTATCCCACTGGGCAGCGGATTCCCTCCGAATTGAGGGAACCCCGTGCCGGCCAGCGAGAGTTTACTTAGCGAGGAAGGTGATGAGGGCCTGGTTCCACTCGTCGGGGTGGCTGACGTTGCAACCGTGAGGGGCGCCGGCGATGACATGAAGTTCACTACCCAGTAGTGCCGCATGAATGCGCTGTCCGGATCCTTCGAAGGGAACGACGCCGTCGCCATCGCCATGAAGGACCAAGGCCGGAACGGTGACCTTGGGCAGGTCATCGCGGAAGTCCGTCGCCGATGCGCAACGTGGTGACCCGGGAGGCGATGAACGCGACGCTGATGGCCATCGCGATCAGCAGCGTCATGCCCGGCTGCCGGGACTTCAGCTCTGATACCCCGCCCTTCAGGAAGGGCGTGCCGCCGTAGACGAAGATGACCGTACCGAGGATCGGGGCGATCAGTGTGGAGCCCGGGAACTCCGGTGGCATGTACCCGAGGAGCATCGTGAACATCGGGCTGAAGGCGACGACGGGGACCGTGAGGACCGAAGTGATCCCAAACCGGTTCTTGAACATCGCTGTCGAATGGCCGGCGTGCTCCCCGTGGGAGTGCAGCTGATGATCGTCGTCCGTGCCGTGCCGTGCCGTGGTTGGTGTGGTCGGCCTTCGCTGTGTGCCCTGCATGGAGCGCGGGGGGCGCCGGTGATGGGCTGCTCCTTGGTGGACAACGCCGAGTGGGGGTGGCGGTCGGACATGGCCTGACCGTGCGTCGGCTCAGATTCCGGGGCCTGATGGTCCGAGTGGTTGTGGTGCTGGTTCGTGCTCATGATGACTCTCCCTCCGGCACCCGGACAGGTGCCCGTACCGAGGCGTATGGCCTAGGCGCTGGTGAGCTGGTAGCCGGCCTTCTCCACGACATCCTGGACGGCCGTTCGGGAGAGGCTCTGGCTGCTGATGACGCCGGCGGTCGAGATGCCGCCAGGAACGAGGGTGATCTGTACGTCCTGGACTCCATCGAGCGCGTTGAGGGCACTGCTGACCCGGCCGGCGCAGGAGACGCAGGTCAGGGCGGTCACCAAGTACTCGGCCGTCACCGTATTCTCGGTCGTCGCGGACCGCTCGGCGGCCTGCTGTGGCGCGCAACAGCCACATGACCCACTAGGGCTCGTGTCCCGGATCGGAAGTTCCGACATCGACGAAGCCGACAGGGTTCCGGGCGTAGAAGGAATTGATGCGTTGCACATGGTGCCTCCAAGGAATTGATGCGAATCCGTATAGGAAGGCCGAGACGGACCTGGCGGCCGCAGACGGGCCATCGCCGCCAGTCTCGGGCGCCTGATGGTGCCTCACCGTTCTGTTATCTCACCGAGAGTGCTTGTGAGGTCCCGACGTGACCGAAACTATACCCCCGGGGGGGTATACGTCCAGCATCTTTCGTTCCCTGTAGATGCTGATTAATTGATGGTCGGCCGGAGGGGGCAGAAGTTAGCGTGACAGCAGGGCTCCAGCCCCGGATTCCCTCGGTCTGAGTGCGTCGGCACCAGGTCATACCCGGTCATACGACGAAGGAGCGGAAACAATGACCCACATTACCTCCATGCTCAAGAGCTACCCGAAGGACCTCGGCGGCATCGACCGGCAGAAACTGGCTGAATGCATCGCGGCATGCTTTGAGTGCGCACAAACCTGTACTGCGTGTGAGGATGCGTGCCTGAGCGAGAAAATGGTTGCCGACCTCACCCGGTGCATCCGCACCAACGCCGACTGCGCCGACATCTGCACCACCACCGGCCGGGTTCTCTCACGACACGCCGGCTATGACGCGAACATCACCCGCGCGATCCTGCTCGCCTGCGAGGTCGCCTGCAAGGCATGCGCCAACGAATGTGAGCAGCACGCCGGCATGCACGAGCACTGCAGGATCTGCGCCGAAGCGTGCCGCCGCTGCGAAACGGCCTGCCGCGAGGTCGCCGCAACCCTCGGCTAGGACGGACACGCGCCGCGAAAAATTAGGAACAGAGGGGAACCTGCAGGAGCTGCACACCGAACGAGTGGCTGCCAAGGAGTTGGTGGGTATAGCTGGAGAACTTAGCGTAGGAGCCGGCCGATGGCCTGTGTCGCTTCCTTGATCTTCAGATCGAGGGTGTCGACGCCCTCGGAGGAGT
>NZ_PJIR01000168.1 GCF_002929355.1 Arthrobacter sp. B0490
GGCAGAGCCGATGCTGGAAGGCGCGCGCAAACAGTTTGCCGCAGCCGGCCAGCAGGCAACCTTCATTCAGGCGCCCTGGCAGACAGTCGAAAGCCAGGTCGAGGGCCGTTTCGATCTGGTGATCTGCCACGCGGTGCTGGAATGGCTGGCCGAGCCCCGGGCGATCCTGCCGGTGCTGCATCGCCTGACATCGGCCGATGGCTGGCTATCGCTGGCCTTCTACAACCGCGACGCGTTGATCTACCGCAACCTGCTCAAGGGCCATTTCAAGAAGCTGCGCAGCCAGACCTATGCCGGCGAGCGCCAGAGCCTGACGCCTCAGCAGCCGCTGGACCCACGCGAGCTGGCGGCGCAACTCGCACCGCACTGGCAGGTCGAAACAACCAGTGGCGTGCGCGTATTCCATGACTACATGCCCGCCGATTTCCAGGCCCGCACCGAGCCTGCCGAACTGATCGAGATGGAGCTGGCCTACCGCCGCCATCCACAATTTGCCGGTCTCGGGCGCTACCTGCACTGGATGTGTC
>NZ_PJIR01000169.1 GCF_002929355.1 Arthrobacter sp. B0490
TATAGCTCCTCGACGATAGTCGCTATTATCCGGTTGCCTTCTTCTCGTTAAAGCACTCCGCTTAAGAGTATAATTACGAGATCTACGATAAGGAACTCCTCGCGATTATAAAATCTCTCGAGGAGTAGCGCCCTAAGCTCGAGGGCCTGCCTAAGTTTAAGATAGCCTTAGACTATAAGAATCTTTAGTATTTTATAACCACGAAGCTCCTTAACTAGCGATAGGCCCGCTAGGCCGAATTCCTTAGTTGTTTTAATTTTAATATTATCTTTTAGCCCGGCTCTTAAGCTATTGTCCCCAACGCCTTTAGCCGTAATGCATGTAAAGCATCCTCTATGCTGCATGCCGGGGCTAATGTAATCAGCCATAGATAAGATAGTAGGGAGCTATTCCTAGCTCCTAGGGCTTACGCCTACCTAATAGAAGCATCCTTCTTTACACACACATTCTTAGTGCCTACTGCATTAAGCAACGAGAACACACGAAGGAAAAGCCGGGCAGAGCAACGGGGCCGAAAGAAGCGGGCA
>NZ_PJIR01000170.1 GCF_002929355.1 Arthrobacter sp. B0490
TCGCCGCATGGGGAGTATACGTTCCCGGTATGCGACGGGTGGTTAATGATTATGACCTGGGATGTGAAGTTGGCAGCACCCTTGGCAGGATCATCCTTGGAGTTGGATGCAACATACCCTCTCTTAAGATCCTTGACAGCAACGTTCTTAACATTGAACCCAACGTTGTCACCTGGGAGTGCCTCCACAAGAGACTCGTGGTGCATCTCAACAGACTTAACCTCGGTGGTCAACCCTGAAGGAGCGAAGGTCACAACCATACCGGGCTTGAGCATACCAGTCTCCACACGACCCACTGGCACCGTTCCAATACCACCGATCTTGTAGACATCCTGAAGTGGTAGACGCAGGGGCTTGTCTGAAGGCCTCTTTGGCTCGTTGATCTGGTCAAGAGCCTCAAGGAGAGTTGGTCCCTTGTACCAGTCAAGGTTGGTGGACCTCTCAATCATGTTGTCACCCTCGAATCCAGAGATGGGGACGAATGGGATTTTGTCAGGGTTGTACCCGACCTTCTTCAAGTAGGAAG
>NZ_PJIR01000171.1 GCF_002929355.1 Arthrobacter sp. B0490
GGCTGCGGCATGGGCCGCAGCCGTAGGGCTCAGGCGTACTCGTAGGTCGGCAGTGCGGTACGGCTCTGGCTCTGCAGATGGGCGATGGAAGGCGACATGCCGGCTTCCAGTGCCAGATCACGGCGAACCGAGCTGACGACCCATTCCAGTTGCATGCGGGTCTGGGTCTGGCCCTTGGAAAGCGCTCGCTTGACCAGAACACGGTCGTCGTTGCGCAGGGTCAGCAGCAGCCCGCCATCCGGGCGGGGCTCGGTGAGCACTTCGAACTCAGGGAATGCGGCAGTGAGGAATTGTTGTGCAGCGGTCATTGTTCTGTACTCCAATAAGTTCCAGCGAACCTAACGGAGCAGCGTTCGTGCCAACCTAACCAATGATTTTTTATCTAACGAAAACAATAACTTATGAAATTATGCCCAGGCATTAAGCCGTGCAAAACGCAATACGAAGCGTGATGCAGGTTGCATTCTGCGGTCTGCATTGGCCGTTCAGCCTTTACGCCAGACACTCGCTAGCCAAGGTTGTTC
>NZ_PJIR01000172.1 GCF_002929355.1 Arthrobacter sp. B0490
TGTCGCGCAGCAGGCCGGCGCGGTCGTAGGCACGGATCATGATTTCCACCGGATAGGTCTTCTCCGGTACCGGCCCCCAGCTGACCTGGATGATCCGCTCCGGCTCGCGCCCGGCCAGTTGCAACACCGACGGGCAGTCCTGACGGTGGATGCTGACACCGCGGCCCTGGGTGATATAACCGACGATGGGGTCGCCCGGCAGCGGCTGGCAGCAGCCGGCCATCTGCGTCAGCAGGTTGCCGACGCCCTGGATCTGCACGTCACCGCGCTTGCCCGGCTTGTACGGTGCCGAACGGCGCGGAATGAGTTCCAGCTGGTCGTAACCGCGCTCCGGCTCGACCAGCTGTTGCGCCATGTTGACCAGGTGCGCCAGGCGCAGGTCACCCGCGCCAAGCGCCGCGAACATGTCCTCGGCGTTCTTCAGGTTGGCCTTTTCAGCCAGCTTGTCGAAGTCCACCGGCGGCAGATCCAGACGTCCCAGTTCGCGCTCCAGCAGCGCCTTGCCGGCGGCGACGTTCTGGTC
>NZ_PJIR01000173.1 GCF_002929355.1 Arthrobacter sp. B0490
GGTTCGATGCTAAGACGAGGATTAAAGCCGTAGTTAGCGAAGAACGGAGAAATACCGGTTATTTCGTTTACTTAATTATTTATTGCGAATTCCGCGAGCGGGAGCTAGTCGACCTAGTTATCTTAGGTAAAGCTAATATAGGCTTAAAGGTATTTATTTATCGTAGCGTTAACAATTTCGGTTTAACCGTTAGTCTTTAGGTATTATACTAAGCTTAGTTTTAACGTCTTTATAACCGAGTGCTAAGCTATCGCTAAAAATTAGAGATAAACTAAGTGCCTTAGTCGGAGATAATAGTATTAGGTGATCTATATAAGCGATAGACTACGTAAATAAAGGAGTTAACTAGTTCTTCTATAGAAAGGCCGGTAATAAGGACGAAATATCTTATCTTCGTAAGCCTATTAACTATCGTAAGTATATTCTTATAAGTCTTCCTATTTTAGGTATACTTAAGGAGTATTATAATATATACTTAAAGTGTATTATAATATATACTTAAGGAGTATTATAATATATACTT
>NZ_PJIR01000175.1 GCF_002929355.1 Arthrobacter sp. B0490
CGCCTACGGCCGCGATAGGCAGGAGACTAGCGGCGATCACGCGATCACCTCGTCGTCCGCCAGGGTGGCGCAGACCTTCAGCACCTCTTCGATACTGGTGACGCCGGCGATGGCGTAATCCAGCGCGCACGCCGCCAGTGGTCGATAGTGCGCCTGCTGGCGCGCGGCCTCGGCGAAGCCTTGCGGATCACCCCGACGAAGCGCGGCGATCATCGGTTCGTCCAGTTCCAGCAGCTCGTACACACCGACACGGCCGGCATAGCCGCTGTTGTGGCATTGATGGCAACCATTGCCGCGCTTGAAACGGTGGTCGCGCAGCGCGCCGCCGTGCAGCGCTTCCAGCCAGGCCAGTTGCCGAGGATCGGGCTGATCGTCCTCCATGCAGTTTTCGCACACGCGGCGTATCAGACGCTGGGCGAGCACCGCATTCAGCGCGGTGGCGACGAGGAAGGGCTCGACGCCCATGTCGATCAGGCGCATGGCCGAGGTCAGGGCATCGTTGGTGTGCAGCGTCGAGAGTAC
>NZ_PJIR01000174.1 GCF_002929355.1 Arthrobacter sp. B0490
CGAGCAGGCGCAGGACTGGCTGGAGCGTGACCCCGACCTCTGGGCCGTCGTGGTCGCCCCCTGGGTGCTGGTGCAGGAGCGCGTCGGCAAACCTGCATTGCACTGAAATGGGGCGAGGCGCGCAGCCGGGTAATCGACTGCGCAACCAGCGTCGCCCTCTCAAGGTCAGCCGATCTTCTTGCAGACATCCTTTCGATTTGGCATCTGCTTGCATTTTTCGCCGAGCATGCGCAGTTCGCTCTCATCTTTCTTGAGCTTATGAGCGAGCATCTTTTCGACAATGAACTGTTCCTGTGAACCCAGGTGGCGTTCAGCCCGTTCAATGGTCGCAAGGGCCGCAACTGCATCGCCATTGTTCAGATGATAGTGAACGAGTTGTTCGTAGACTTCCGGTCCCGCTAGCGACCAGTCCTTGATTGCGTTGAGCTGCGCCAGTGCACGACGTTTGTCACCAGTTGCCATGTGGACGTTGAAGAGGCTACGACGAATGCCTGGCTGGTTAGCCACCGGAGACTTCAGAGC
>NZ_PJIR01000177.1 GCF_002929355.1 Arthrobacter sp. B0490
CATAAAGCGGCCCCAAAATTGGCTTGGTTTCAAGATGTAGAATCTATGTTGAATCACCATTTAGCGGGGCTACTAGGACTTGGGTCTCTCTCTTGGGCGGGGCATCAAGTACATGTATCTTTACCGATTAACCAATTTCTCGACGCTGGGGTTGATCCTAAAGAGATACCACTTCCTCATGAATTTATCTTGAATCGCGATCTTTTGGCTCCACTTTATCCAAGTTTTGCAGAGGGAGCAACCCCATTTTTCACCTTGAATTGGTCAAAATATGCGGACTTTCTTACTTTTCGTGGAGGATTAGATCCAGTAACTGGGGGTCTATGGTTGACCGACATTGCACACCATCATTTAGCTATTGCTATTCTGTTCCTGATAGCGGGTCACATGTATAGGACCAACTGGGGCATTGGTCATGGCCTAAAAGATATTTTAGCAGCTCAGAAGGGTCAATTTACAGGTCAGGGCCATAAAGGCCTATACGAGATCCTAACAACGTCATGGCATGCTGAATTATCTCT
>NZ_PJIR01000026.1 GCF_002929355.1 Arthrobacter sp. B0490
TAGAAGGCGACGACAACACGGTCACCTACCAGTCCGGCGACCCGGTCATCGAGACCGAAGGAAACAACTCGGTCGCAACCGCCTGAGCCCGATCACGATGACGCATTCCCGAATAACCTGAGGCTTGGCTTACTCGTTTCCACCTTCAGGGGCCGGGGCCAGTAGGACTGGCCCCGAGAACTCACCGATCGAGAATTCGTCGGACTTGCCCGCCTGATTCATTCGTGCCTCACCAGGCAACGGACGGTGACTCTAGCCAATCACCCATCATTGTTCGAGCATGGTCATCGACGATGGTGACCATCTTGCAGGAGTATCGCTGACTCGCGGGCTCGTCCGCCGGTAATCAAGGATCGGCCGCCTCGGCACATGCCCAGTCGAGCGATAAAGCTCGCTCGGGTACCGCCAATAGCAAAATCGATCGACCGGACACCGTGAGGAGCGCGGCCGGAACCCCACCCGTGGTCGGAAGAAGCCCGCAAGACTGAGATTACGGCCGTCCATCTGTGGCAGCAGGTCTCGGTCTACTAATCCGGCTTCCGCGATGAGCTGTGGCACCTCCACGGGCGCTGAGATACGACATCGACTCCGGCATCAAGTCCAGCACCGGTGTTTCGGGCGTGCCCGGCTGAGGTAAGACTGGTTGTTATGAGCAAACTATTCATGGAGCTTCGGCTCGGCGAGTACGTTGAGGCCACTCAACAAGTATTCGCGGGGTGTCCCCGGATCAGCGGGCTACAGCTTGCGTCCGCTGAGGCTGCGGACGGTATTTTGACGGCACGGTTTGAAGGGCCCTTGGGTGACTTTCGCGGTCCGTACGGGGTTGTTGTGCGGCTTCCTAAGACCCGGCAGGACGAGTTATGGGCCAAATACGGCGGTGAGGGCGATCGAACAGTCAAGGACTGGGTTTATGCCGGGGTCGCGTTGCGGGCGGTCGAGGCCCACGCAGCCAGCCAGCACCGGGATCGCGGCTACACGATGGACAACGTGTGGTGGCTTATCAACGACATCACCAATGACACCTCATCTGGGCTGGGAATCTCTTCACCAGCAGTCCTCACCACCTACGCTTCGAACTTTGATCACCGTCGAACGTCGTGGAGCTAAAGCACTGCCCCAACGGCCGCCGTGAAGCGGGGTCCACGGACCCAATGCCTCCGGCCTGCAAACCGCATGGATCAGCCGCACAGAAACCACCTACCCGCCTACTTCACGCGTCGGACATGAAGCCGACAGTCTCAAAACCCTCGCAGTCAGGCTGCGCAGGTCCTTGCGGGCACACGGAAGGACGACGAAAAACGACTTCGCGTCCCAACCGCTGATCAGCTAAAGCATGATGAGTGATCCTTAACTGGGATCGTGAGCTGGCTGCTCGGCGCCTGGCCCCGCCCCGCCTCAAGCGGCTGAACCTTCTTCCCGGGAATCCGTCTGATCGTCGACCCACGACCTGGCCGCATCCTCATCGGTGAAGTAGCGGGTTCGGGTGAGCGAGCCATGGGCGAAACCTGCAAGGACCTCGTCCACAGGGCCATCACCAACCAACGCGACGACGCTGAACCCCTGATACGCGTTCATCTCGATCCGTGTTTTCAACGTCAGCCCGTCGATCCCACCCATCACGACAACCAATGGCAGGATCACCCCCCTACTGAGCTGGCTAAGGGCGGTCGCCGCTTCTACCGCCAAAGCGTGCGTAATGCGCACTCCCGGCAGCCACCGCAGAAACAACACCTCATCATCTCGACCAACCACGAACTGATCCACCACACACCCCTCCACGGGAAAACCACCCGCCCACAATCAAGCAGAACAAGGTTGAGACCAGTGCGCCCACACTAGATCACCATCGCAACCCATCGCATCTGTTACCTACCGGAGAGGCACAGCTGATACCGGCTGGTACCTTTCGCGGACGCGCACACGCTGGTGGGTCCGCACCACACCCCGCCACAGCACTTCTCGCGACGCCTCATGGTGCTGGGCGTCCATTCACGGGCACATGGGACCCGAAGGGTAACGCTCGTAACCGTCCACCTATGGGTAAACCTCACCGTTGAGGCACGAGGCTTTCTGCTCAAACACCGCCGGTGGTGGGTCACACCTCACCCCGCGACTGGCACCCCACTACGGTGACCAGGTCTGAGGCGGGGAGCGTCAAAGAGTTGCCAAAAAGGTCAGAGACAGACCGTCGTGACCAAATAGCACGGCTTCCTGCCTCACTGGGATGAGATCGTAGCTCGAGGGCGGCTGGCTGCGATCCTCACCGCCGACCCAGAGCTATCACAGCACCGCAAAGACGCCGTCCTGGTCGATGTGGGCATGTCCTGTGCCACCCTAGGTCCTGACAGAAGCCCTCGGCCAGCCCGCCCGGTGGTGCCCGCCTAGCGCGAAAGTTCGACGTACTGACGGCGAAGCAGCCGGATTAGAAGCGAGGCTTAGCCCATGAACTTTCATCCACTGTGGTGGGACAACCAGACTTGTGCTTCGTCGACAGCCTCGAAATGCTTGGTCGGGTACGACGGGCGGTGGTGCTGCCTGAAGTGGGTAGCAATGATGTCGTCATCTGCAGTGCCGACAAAGGCTAGAGAGACGACGTTCAGCTTCTGAGCGAAGAGATTCAGAGCGGCCTGAGACAGAATAATCTGATTCACGTTCATGAGCATTGGTCGACGGCCCACTGGATCAAGCTGGTTCGCATGCTTGAGAACTGCTGCCGCGTCCTCCTCGATGACGCTCGTGTTCGATTGCCATTGAACCCACAACACGTCTTCTCGCAGTTCCATGCTGAAGGTCCCGGGTAGTACTGCGTCGACCTCGCCGGCTGACTTTTCGGTGAGCCAGGTGATTGCCTCGAGCTCGTTGTTGAAATACCCGCTCGGTATGGCGGACCTGTGATTGAACGAGGTAAGCACCCTGCCGACCTCGTCCTCGCTGAGGATGGCGAGCCGGGTCGAGGACGTGTCCTCGACGAACAATTGCTTGGCTTCGGGCGTGATCTGCTTGGCCAAACCGATGTGTATGAGCAAGGGACGTTTTCCGCATGGAGACATTGCGTTGGTCGTGGCAATCCTCGATCGAGCATCATTGGCATCGACGGTCACGCCACTAGCCCACCTCACCCGCAGGAACTCGCCTTCGTCACTCACCGTGTAACGAGGCGCACCGGAATCTGACGACATGTCTTCACCTTCTACTGAGTCTGGGCCTACGACATTACCGGCACTTTCCGCCGTTCCTTGTGAGACGCAATCCGCCATGGCGATAGGCACCAGATGGTTGCCTCTACTCAGCAGCGGCGAACTGAGCGGCTGCGGCCCGGAGCGGCGCGAATCCTGCTGTTCCCTGCCCGTAGCGCGGCGCGTTCATACCCTCGCCACGAACCCACCCCGACACCACTTGAGTAAGCGCAGATCGACTCCCTCCGAACTCATCAGAATCCTCCTTTGACTTATCGAAAGTAGCTGCTGTGCGATCCACTGCCGAAATAAGGCACGAGTGTGAACTTTCTGCCACCCGCGGGATCTATCAACCCAGGACCAACGCGTTCCGTTCACCCGGTGAAAGGATTGTCGACCGGCCCTCGAGGATCAGGGGATGCCTCCACCTTCAGACGACAAAGCGACCACGCGTCCCGACCGTAACGGTCGGTCTCGACCGTCAACTCACCCGAAGGGCTCGGTAAGAGGCATGGAAACTCGTGGACTACCTATGTGGTTCCCTGACTGTTGCTGTTACCTGCCGACCCGATTGAACCGGAAGCCGCACGAGGAGCCGCTGCGTAGCCCTCTCCAAGTGACAAGGAGGAGCTAGCGGACAGCATCCGCGACTGAAGGGCGTGCTACCGGCTAGTGGCGGGTGCATCCCAGTGCGGAAGTAGTTGGGTCAGGGTTTCCTGCCGGTCAGTGCGGAGCCGGCCCTTCCGCTGCCAAGTGCGTTGGCGACCCAGCCAGACCGCGAGGACCTTCTCGTCCGGGTGGCGCTGCGGGTCATAGACCGGGAATCGGCCAGCCTCCTCACGGAATTGCTGTACCTGCTCGAGGCGCCGCGCCCACAACTCCTCCGGCTCGCCCTTCCTCGTACCGACCCACTCCCCCACCTTGCCCAGGGCCTCGACCTTGTCCTGGGCGAGCCTTCCGCGTCGTGGCTGCGGCGCTGGTTCTCCAACCACCGGTACAAGACCCGGGCCTCCACGCTGTCGTTCTGCGCCGGCAACCCACCCGTCCGCTCCACAGAAGCGGCCATGGCGGCGTAGTGCTCCCACCACACCTGCTCACGACTACGTCGATTACGGCGCCGGTCGAGACTCAGGACTGGATGGTCATGGATCAGCCAGCACCGGTCGAACCATTCCGGATGCCTCCCAATCCGACGGTCGACGGCCCGGAGGACGCGCCGGACATCCACCCTGCACCACATGGCGATCACCGCCGGCGGGACCCCGCGGGAGTACATCAGCAACCATTCCTGCCTGTTCTCACACGCGCCGTGCGGGTATTCGTCCTCGATCAGGACCAGGTCATCGAAACGCACGACGACCCCTGCCTGTCCGATCAGCCATCACCACTCCCCTGCCGTATCCTGTGCCGGCGCCGAGCTGTTGGCACCCCGCGGAGGATCACGACGCACCGGGCATGCTGTTCCCCTGTAGAGCGCAGGCGGCATGTGGGGTTCATGGTGTCGAGAGTAACCAGAGTCCGCGCCGCCGGTGCGGGCGGCCCACCCACAGGTGGACGGCTTTGAGCTCATTCCTCCAGGCTCCACCCGCCCACAGGTGGATGACCCGCGCGGGGCGGGTTGCAAAGCAATGGGTCAGAACAAGCGCCATGCCAGAAACCGCGAAGAGTTCGTAGCGGGAGAACTGCTGGTCGTTTTACGCGCAGGATCGACCGCCGTGCAAGTTCGCTCTTGTGTCTTCGATCCCTGGGGATACAGCCGTGCCGGCGAGCTACCGCTCGCACCTCAGCTTCATTGCTCCTTCATACTGAAGAGCTCGTTGTACCGCCGAGAACTGTCATATGCGCTGCTATCGGCAACCCGGCTTCGTGCGTCCACCAGCACCAGCACGACTTGGTCCTGGCGAAACCGAACGAGTGAACCTCCGGGTGCTGAACCTCGGCGGAGGGAACGTCGACACCGGCACACCGATGGGATCCATGACCTTCACGTGAGGGCAGCGCTGGCGCAGATGGAACTCGAGATCAAACGCGAACGCGTCAATGACTCCAACACCAAACGCCGCGACGCCGGCTTGGACCTCGGCGGCCGACGACCCGTCTTCTCCGATAGCTAAATCGCCATCGCCCGCCGACTCATCGACCAGGGCCAACCCGCATCCCACGTGGCCCGGGACCTCGGCATGTCACGCGCCACCCTGTATCGGCGTATCGCGAACCTCGACGCCCGGCAACGGACTGCCTTGCACCCCAACACCGTCTGGTGACTTCCGGCATCAGATAGCAGCTGTAAATGGGAGGCATTTAGACTGAGCAGATCAATGTATGGGGGTTGTTGTGAAAGAACAGAAGCCGGATCGACGTCGGAGCGCCCGTGATTTCTGGCTCTGCCTGTTGATCCCCCTGGTGCCCTTTGTCGGGCTGCTGGTCTTTTTCTTCACCTCCCTGCCACGCACGGTCTTCCCGCATTCTTTGGTGGTCGCCGCAGCGGGGCTCTTGGCCGGCGGTGTCATCGGCCTCTTTACTGGAGTCCGGGGACCGGACTGGCCCATCTACGGCTTGATCTTCGCTGGGTTGGCCGTCCTGCTCCTGCTGTCGCCTCCCTGGCAGGGACTCGCTCTGGCGATCGTGCCGGCGTCCGCGTGCGGGTACGCAACGGGCAAGGAGATCGCAATCTTCCGCATCCAACGCCGCCCCCTGGTTCCGCCGGTCAAGGTCTAACGCGTTCACCTGTCGGTCACTCGCCGCTGGTACCTTCGGCCGATGGATGCCACTCTGCCCAATCCCTGTTCGCCGCCGTCGAGGACCTCTCGGACGACGACGGCCAATACGAGCTGTCCTGGGGATTGGGAGGTGGAGAATTGCTGGTGCACGGGGACGGCCGGAATCCTGTCTTTCCGAGCGGGCACGGTGTTAGCTGTCACTAGACTCGGTTCCTTTCGGGCTCGAACCGGGTCACGCCGAATCGCGCCACATAGCTGTGGACATGATTGAGGCCGATGATTTTGCCGTCACAGGATCGTCTAAGGAGTAGTGAGGGGCTGTTCGGCCTGCTAGACCTCATTCAATGTCAGGAGTAACCATCATGGCTGCACCCCTTGTTTACATCAGCTTTCCTGGAACCGCGAGGGAAGCACTCGGGTTTTATGCTGATGTTTTCGGCGGCGAGTTGTCCCTGGACTCTTATGAGGATCACGGGAGGACCGATGGCCCGCCTGACGCTATAGCTCATGGGGTCCTTGATGGCGTTGTTTCCCTCGCGGGCTCTGACACGTCGGATGGAAAGTCCTCGGTGCGGTGCGAAGGTCTGTCGCTTTCATTGCTGGGTACCGCTGAGCCGGCAGTGCTGCATGAGTGGTTCGCCAGGCTCTGCGTCGGCGGATCGGCGATCGATCCCCTGGTGCAACGGGCGTGGGACGGCGCGGACGGCCAGGTCACCGACCGCCAGGGGCTTCGGTGGCTGATCGGCTACGAGTCAAAGGCGTGAGCGATGCCCAGTTGCTCGCTCATTTGGCGGCCGAGCGTGCCCACGTGCTGCGCGCCGTCGAGGGGCTTACTGAAACTCACCTGAGCACGCCGCTCGTGCCCTCGGGGTGGACCGTGACCCGCCTACTGAACCACCTTGCGTACGACGACGAGATGTTCTGGATCTCGGCCGTCCTCGGCGGGAACGCTGCCGCCATTGAAGCCCGTCATGACGGATGGCACTCCACACCCATGACCGGCGCGGACGCCGTCAGCATCTACCAGGAGCAGATCACCAGCAGCGACAGGGTACTGGCCGAAGTCGATCTGGATGCCCCTCCCCGCTGGTGGCCCCCCGCTGCTGAGTTCGGCTACCCGCCCATGGCAGACGGCCGTGAAGTCGTGTTCCGCGTCCTCGCGGAAACCTCCGTCCACGCCGGTCACCTGGACATCGTGCGTGAACTCATCGACGGACATCAGAACCTCGTCGTGAACTAACCAACCCACACCTGAAGCCACTCCTGCAGCTGCAAAATCAGCCAAACCCACCGAAAGGCCACCCGATGCCCGACTTCGCCATCCTCATCTATGCGGACGAGTCCCTCCACGCCCTCGAAGCGTCTGAGTCCGACCTGGAGGAGAACGACCAGCACGCACGAGACCTTCAGACCTCAGGCTCGATGTCCCTTGCCTACGCGCTGACACCCAGGGCCAGCGCAATCTCCCTCCGACACGACAGCACGACGGCGGGGCCTTTCGTCCAGGCCGACCAGTTCGTTGCAGGCTTCTACGTCATCCAAGCACCGGATCTCGACGCCGCCATCGCCGTCGCCCGCCTGAATCCGGCAGTCCGTACCAGCACCGGTGGGGTCGAAGTACGCCCCGTCCACAGCGGAGGAATCATCACCAAGGACCAGTAGAGCGGCGCACGTGCAGGGACCGGCTTACGGGCAGGATAGCGCGATGGCATCGGCAACATAGCGACGCACAAAACCGAGCACCCTTCCCTCCGTCCGGGAAGGGCTCGTGCCGCGCTCGTGCCTGGTTACTCTCACTTGTATGGACGCTTTGTATCAACCGAGCGGCACGGGCTTCGACGCTTTGGACGAACTCGATCAGGTCGACTGGAGTCAACTGAAGCACGCCTACGGTAGAGGCCACGTTCGGCTAGGCAGCGCCGACGATAGGTCACCTGCAATCACAGGCGATGTACCGCAATCATTGGCCGCCCTTCGAACCGATTCTTTTTTGGCACTTAGCGACGGGCTTTACTCGAACATTTGTCATCAGGGCACGGTGTACGAAGCAACAGCCTATACAGTGCCGTTCATCGCAGCTGTCGCTGCCGGCGACGTTCCAAACGAAACCCGCATCCTGCTGTTGGCCCTCCTCGGCGATATCTCGGTCGGAGGGAGCTACGTCGCCCCCCACGGATCACACGCGGGTGCCTTCGGAGACCATGTAGATGCCCTCGTCACTGAATCGATTGCCGCTTCGATGGCCCACCTCTCAACAATCCAGACGCCGGGTCTTGTGGAGCTAGTCCAAGCCATACAGTCGCTTCTTATTCATCCGTCTGACGCGAACCGCGATGCAGTCGAGTCTGCTGTCGACGTTGCAATCGCGCTACCGATCACACCCTAGGGCAGACGCCCGTGGGCCGACCGGCTTGCGGCCGTTGTAATGAGGGCTCTGGTAACCCGGGCATGCTTTCGCGATACTTTTGCACGGGAGCAGAGCCGTGGCAGGTCCGTCCAACCTGAGCACCCCGCCATATTCGATGTAGAATTCACAGCTGTTAACGGGACGTAAGAGAGATCGGCACACTAATATCGGTACCTTTAGAACGTGTGTATCCATCTGTTCCCTACGTAAGGTCATATCCTTGCTAATCGCCTGCACCTATCAGCGCGGCTGACTCGATGGCTTTTTTACGACGGCTTGTCCGGCGAGGCGCTTCGCGTCTCCTGCACCCAATGCAGAAGGGTTTAATTCTCGGCGTGCTAGGTGGGGCAATGCTTTACTTATCGACCGGGCAGCTCCTTTGGATACCCGGCGGGGTTCTCCTCGGTGTCGGGGTCGGTCACTTTGTTGGTCGTCGACGACGGCACGTGCATACAGCACTGGTCACAATGTCCAGGGAAGATTCTCCGCCACGGCTTATGCGTCCCAGGCCAGAGGAGACATCCGAGCACCGGGAGCAACGGTTACGCCAAGCCGCCACGTTCCGGGTCACCCGATTGCTCGAGGGTAAAACGGACCGTGCCGGCGCGGTCGAACAGATCGGCTGCACCGTTCCGGGATTTTCCGCCGAGCGCTATGAGGCCGAGCTCGACGAGGCCTTGATCCGAATCGAGGAATACCGGATGCGGGTACGGGCCAGACGGCTTCTGCTCATCCAGAAGGCCCGAGAGATGAGCGCTCTCGATGGGGTGTTCGCTCTGCATAGTTTCAATCGTAAATTCTCGAGACATGTCGGACAGTACGGTTTAGGTCCGATCAGTCTTGAGGAGGCGCTAGGCGACATGCACTCGCACGAGGTCATTGAGGAAGCGGTAGTGCGTACCGACGCCCTCATTAGGGAGGCCATCGATATGGATACTTCGTCAGGGCGCCACGAACTCAACATGGCCTCTTTACGCCAGACACACCCAGGATTTAACGATCATTCAATGATCGAAGCGCTGTGCTGGGAGGTGCTTGACTACCGCTAAGCCAGGACGTGTTGCTCCACGATTTGCCGCTGGGTGGTGCTTTGAGGAGGGGATCCACCATCGCCCTCACGGGCACCAGGGACACGGCCGCGAAAACTCGAGATTAGTCGTTGAGGTCGAGATCGAGGTCAAGGCACGCAGGGCTGGAAGCCCCCGCCAGGCCGAGGTGACGCGCGCACTCGGGAGGGCCGCGGCGATCGGCATCCGATCAACCCCAGGCAAGCTGGTCGAGGTCGAGCCCGGTGAGTGCAGCGATGTCGCGGATCGGCACCTGGAAAGTCCTGAACGGCCCCAACGGTGGTGCGTCCTCCCCAACAGCGCCGGGCTTCGGTACGTCGTCGAGGTCAGCCAGCTGCGGCGTCTGGTCAACGACGTACCCGGTCGCCGCGAGCGAGCCGTCCTGCAGGAACACGGCGACCTTGAAGTACCGCAGTGGGATCTCCACGCCCCGGTACACGGGGTCGACATCGCTGAAGATCGGGCCCCGTGAACACGATCAGGCGCCACCCGTTGACCGCGGCGTTCTTGAGCAGGTACGACTCCAGACCCAACCGGAGCTCCAGGCCCTGGTCGAACTTCGCGGCCTGCGGGCAGCGTTCATGTAATGGAAGGTGTCCTCATTCGCGCTCACCGCCTCAACCCGGGTGTCCCCCCACACCGCTGATGCCCGACGCACCAGGTGTCCGCGGTCGATGTCGTTGCGCGCGTAGACCCGCTCCCCCGTCTGCTGGTCCTCAGGCAACCGGGGATCCAACCGCCACTGAATCCCGGACCGGTCCAGGTCCATGAGCTTCGCCGCATCGATAACGGGCGCCCTGATCGCGGCCAGGCGCTTGTCCGGGCGCATCAACACGGAGAAGTGAGTGTACGGGAGCAGAACCGTCTCGACGCCGGGCAGCGCCGGCACGGGCACCGGGACGCCCAGGAACCGCTCGTTGAACCCCTCACGACTGGCAAGGACCGAGGCCGCTACGGTGTGCGCGGTCTGGGGCGTGGGCAGGGTGGCATCCATCCGGTGAAGCTACCAGCGACAGGCGGCAACGCGATGGACGGTGGCCTCTACAGCGGGATAAGACCAGCTACAACAAGGGCAAGGCCACCGGTCAGCAACAGGACCGCCGCTGCAGGCCAGGCCGTGGCCAGACCGGCTGCGATCTCGGGCTGCCGGTCCTCCCGAGGTGGAAGGCCTCCAGCAGCACGTTTGCTTGGAAGGGCCCGATGACATGCCGGCCACGATAGGCGGCCAGGGCTATGAGCATCATGACAATGCCGGCGCCCACACGGACCTCACGTACAACCTGGGCGCAGCGGCTACTTCGGGTCGGGCTCAGATGTGGGCGTACCCAAGCTCCACGGTTCCTCCGGCTCGAGGGACTCCACAGCCTGAGCGGTGTCCACCTCCCACTGCTCCGAGGCTTCCGTCAGTGGAAGACGAACCGGGTTCCGATCGCCCTGATCGTTGAATTCCGGGTAAGTCAGCGGCACATTCTCAGAGCTAGTCATCCGCCGATCCTACTCACTACCCCACACGTCCGACATGGGGCTGCAGCCCCCATCCGTAAACAGGCCCCGTACGAGCCGGGCAGCAACCCCACGCTGCACCAGGTCTAGACCCTCCGACATACGTGTTGCGAAACCCGAAAGCCGACCCTAACCACACCATCTGAGCCAATCCACACTGTGGCATTGGGGTGTACCCAACGCCACACCTATAGCAGCGACCGATGCACGCATGAGGCGCCTGCGCGTGCATTCCAAGCGTTGAGGGCAAACGTGTCGGTTCTTGTAGTTGCTTGTAAGACTTCGCAAAGTCGTCTGCACGGGCGTAGAACGACCGGCTAATGGGCTTCTCGTCTCCCTTCTTACAGTTACTTCAATTGTGCTGGAGGCGAAAGTTAGTGCATTAGAGCAAGAGGACTGGAAGTCTCCAACCATGAGAATTCTTGTACTTGGGGGAACGGCGTGGCTTGGACACAACGTAGCGAGGACCGCCCTAGCGTCAGGGCATGAAGTCACATGTCTAGCTCGCCGGCGTGCCGCCGCTGGGCGTTTCCGGCGGGTACCCTACGCTGATTTCCAGTGCAGGTCTCAAGAGTAGGTAACAGGCACGGGTCGAAATGATGGGGATGATGTTGGAAAGTCCGGGCCGCCGCGCCTTCCTGATGGCCGGTGCCGCGTTGGCGCTCACCTCGTGCAGGCCCGGCAATGTTGGAGCAGATCCGGCGCGTCCCGGCCCTACTGGTTACACCGGCACTGGAACCGGCGGCGCTCCCAAGCCCTCCGCCACCGCGTCCTCCTCCGTCACCGCCACTGATGTTGTGCGGCTGGCTCCGACAACAGCTCCCAGGGAATTCTCGCTGACCCGTGAGGAGGTGATTGCCCGTTTTGCCGGGCGTCCCCCGTCCTACTGGGGACTCGAAGCACCCCGAGTCCTGACCTATCTGCCGCAGGGCCCAGCAGGGATCGCGCTGACCCTGGACTTCTGCGGAGGCCCCGGAGGCGACGGCGCCGACCTCACCATCATCGACCTGCTGCGCCGGCTGCAGGTCCCGGCGACCCTGTTCCTGAACGGACGCTGGATCACCGCAAACCCCGCCCTGACGCAGGACCTGGCCGCAGATTCCTTGTTCGAAATCGCCAACCACGGAACAAACCATTACCCGCTCAGCGTCAGCGGCGCCGCCGCGTACGGGATCTCCGGAACCGAAGGAGCCGGCAGCGTCTACGACGAGATCATGATCAACAACGCGCGCCTGACGGAGCTGACCGGGAAGCGCCCCCGGTTCTTCCGGCCCGGCACCGCCTACCTCGATGATGTGGCCGCCGACATCTGCCTGGCCCTGGATCTGATTCCGGCCGGGTTCAGCCTCAACGCCGACGGCGGGGCCACCTACCCCGCCGTGATGGTCGCAGCCGAAACCGGTGCTGCGGTGCCCGGGAGCATCATCATCGCCCACGGCAACCACCCCGGATCCGGCACCGGCCCGGGCTTGGCTCAAGCCCTTCCCCACCTTCTGGCCAAAGGCAGAACCTTCACCACCCTCAGCACCGCCATGACCCCTTAACGCCCACACCGCGATAGGCCCACAGGACCACCCCATAGCTCCCAACCGCGAGGGCAGGCTTGATGCACCGCGCGGTTTGTCTCCACGTGCGCTGGCGTTCCTAGTCAACCGAAGCGGGGCTGATATGAAGGAGTGGCAGGTACCCCCGTCCAGGGCACCTGCCACTCCTTTGGTTCAGCTTACGGACGTTGTGTCCGGACGTGGCTGTCC
>NZ_PJIR01000176.1 GCF_002929355.1 Arthrobacter sp. B0490
ATTTATCTACACATCTTGTTTGGCTCTATGATTGCTTAGAATAGGTTGCAAAACCTAGACCGGTTAATGAACTTAGAACCGGAGCTAAAACTTGAAAATAGGGTTTTACTTAGTGCTTTTGGCAAACAAACCCCTCAGCCAAAAAGCCCTGCATGTCTAGAAGGAGGAGTAATTCTACTCCTATCGGTTAAGTCTTGTTGAGCTTAGCAGCTCAGCCTTGCTTGTGGCATCTCTTTCAGGTGAAGTTGAAGCTTCCGAGTTTGCTGCTGTTGGCACTTGGCCACCCCAGTTTCCTCTTGGGTGGACGGTCGAGTGGGATCCCTCCTCGGACGGCGAGGAGAGGGATCAGTGATGTCCCGGCTGGCCTCACCAGGACGTCCGACCCCGACGATTGCTTCCGCTAGTGTTTTACCTTCTGTTGTTTTCTGAAATCTTGTAAAACTCTGATGTTCTTTCGTAACTAAACTAAGTGGTTAATGGTTAACTTGTGGACTTGTTGTACTCTCTGAAACCGCTCACCT
>NZ_PJIR01000178.1 GCF_002929355.1 Arthrobacter sp. B0490
GGACGGATCATGCGAGTCGGCTCCATAACGACGGGGCCGCAACCTTAGCGCATCAGTAACAACCTGTCCCCCGCCTGCCTGACCCATACTGCTGGTAAACGCCTGCGCCTTGCCCGGCATTGCTTTAGCATCGGCGCCAGGCCATACGGCAGTTAGCAGCCCGCCGCTTCTGCACCATTCAATGAACATGAGGTTAACGCCATGTTGCGCATCACCACTCTCGTTGCAGGCCTGGCACTTTCCGCCAGCGCTTTCGCTCTTTCACTTTCCGACCTGACCCAGAGCGACGCCAGCGCCGGCCTCAAGGATGCGCTGAGCCAGGGCGCCAAGGTCGCCGTGCAGCAGCTCGGCCGCCCTGGCGGTTTCAGCAGCGATCCGGACGTGCGTATCGAGCTGCCGGGCAACATCGGCAAGGCCTCGCGGATGCTGAAGATGCTCGGCATGGGTGCGCAGGTCGAGCAGCTGGAGAACAGCATGAACCTGGCCGCCGAGAAGGCGGTGCCGGAAGCCCAGCAACT
>NZ_PJIR01000180.1 GCF_002929355.1 Arthrobacter sp. B0490
AGACGCTCCTTCAGAGACAGCTCGCGCGCCTTGCGGTGGTTGGCGTAGACGTCAGCTTCGGGCTCGGCGAACAAGCCGCCAAACAGGTCCATGTGGCCGCTCTCAGCGCTGCGCGCCGTCTGCTCCGCGGCCTGCACCGCTTCTTCCATCGCCGCCAGCAAAACCGCCCGATTGCGGTCGATGTTGGCCTGATAGGCCTTGACCTCTTCGAAGAAATACGGACCCAGACGATCCAGCGCACCGGAGCGAATCAGCGCCTCAAGGGTACGCTTGTTGATCCGTTTCAGGTCGATCCGCGCGCAGAAGTCGAACAGATCCTTGAATGACCCACCTTCGGCACGGCATTCAGCGATGGCCTCGACCGGCCCCTCGCCCACGCCCTTGACTGCACCTAGGCCATAGACGATACGGCCGTCATCGTTGACGGTGAACTTGAACTCGGAAATGTTCACATCCGGCGGGTCGATGCGCAGCTTCATGCTGCGGCATTCCTCGATGAGGATCACCACCTTGTCGG
>NZ_PJIR01000179.1 GCF_002929355.1 Arthrobacter sp. B0490
CTGCACCCGCACCTGGAAGCCTTCCTCGCCGCGCTCGAACAGCGTGAAGCTGTAACGCACGGCGGCGGTCTTCTCCGGGGACAGCATGCGATCACCAAACAGCCCGACCGTTTCAGCGAAAGCGGGATCGGCCAGGTGCACCAGGTACTCGCTGATCTGTGCCTGCAGATCACCCTGCAGCGGCGTGCTGGCGGTGAGGTCCAGGCGATCCAGGTCGTACAGCGGCAAGCCGAGCAGCCCGGCCAGACGCATGCGCGCGACGGTGATGCCCTTGGTGGCTTCCACCTGACGGATCGCCGAGTCGCGACTCGGGCTTTGTCCGAGGATGCGCTGGCCCAGCGCTGCGTCGCGCAAGCCGGCATTGATGATGCCGCCGTTGGCCAGCAGGCGAATATGGCTGTCGGTCAGGGCCGCCATTTCCTCGCGGCCCGCGCCCAGGTAATAGGAGGGCCGGCGCTGAGCGATCAGCAGCGACAGCACCTGACGCAGCGCCTGGCCACGGGCCTGCTGGTCGACC
>NZ_PJIR01000182.1 GCF_002929355.1 Arthrobacter sp. B0490
CCTCGGCCCGCGGTCGCGCGCAGAACCGTCGCGTTGAGATCCTGTTCTCCGACGCGGAAGGCAATCTCGGTCCCGACCGTTAGTCGCGCGGTCATCTGAGCAGACTGTTTCGCCTAGACGTGACCTAACTGTATTGGTCTGGGTCTCCAGCAGTGCGCTACTGTTACGGTTCAGTTGGCAGGAGACCGGCGAGATGACCAATCTGTTGCTCTATCAGCGCATTGCCCAGCAGCTTGCCGAAGATATTCGGCGCGGCGTATATCGCCCCGGTGAGCGCGTGCCGTCGGTACGCAAGATGAGCCGACAGCTGAGTGTCAGCCACGCCACGGTGTTGCAGGCGTACGCCAATCTCGAAGATCAGGGCATGATCCGTGCGCGCCCGCAGTCCGGCTTCTACGTCCACCAGACGCCCGTACTCACTGCGCCGACCCCGGATATTGCCCAGGTCGAGCGGCCGAAACTGGTCACCCGCAGCAGCATCATCAATCAGGTGCTCAGCGAGTCGCGCCGCGAGGG
>NZ_PJIR01000183.1 GCF_002929355.1 Arthrobacter sp. B0490
GGCCTGGGTCGCGTCCAGCAGCTGGTTGGAAAACTTGCTGCCGAGCTCCGCGAGCTTCATCTGGATGGCGCCGAAGCGTTGCTGCTCGACCGGCGGCAGGTCGATGCCGGACAGGCGGAAGTCACGCAGCGAATGCTCGAGGATGGTCTTTTGCGCCACTTCGAAGCCAGCCGCCGCGGGGTTTGCAGCCAGTGCCTGGTAGGCCTCAAACAGGTCGCGGTTCTGTCCGAGTTCGGTGTAGTAGGCCGACAGCTTGGGCAGGCAGGCCTCATAGGCGGTGCGTAATTCCGGGCTGTTGCACACGGAATTGAGATGACCGACCGGCCCCCAGGCCCGCGCGAGGCGATCGTTCAGCTCGTCGAGGCCGACCACCAGGGTCTGCCAGTCCAGGCTTTCGGCCGGGCGGCTGAGCAGCTCCTGGATCGCCACGCGGTTGTCGCCGAGGATGGTGTCGACGGCCGGCTCGACGTGCTCCGGACGGATTTCGGAATAGGGCGGCAGGTCGAATTGTTGCAG
>NZ_PJIR01000027.1 GCF_002929355.1 Arthrobacter sp. B0490
CGACCTTGCCCTGACCGCCGGCGGCGCCGGTGATGATCGCGACCTTGTTATTCAGACGACCCATGACGTTCTCCTTCAGTGATGAGCACCCTGCTTGGTGGGGTGCGGGTTATTTCCTCTTTTTCAGCCGACAACTGTGTCGGTTGGCTTCAATAAACGATGCGAGCCCGGACAGCCCCTGGCCGCGGATGACGGTTGGCAGGTGGCGGATGGCTGGTTACAGGCCGGGCCAATCACGCCCACGACCAACCCCAAACCACTCCCACACCCGCCCACGACCACCCACTAGGGACTACCGGCAACCGCTACACATGCGCCGAGCGGTTGATGGCCACTGTCTCGTCAAGGGACGGTGCCATGGTCAGAGTGCCGAAGTGCTCCATGATTCGGTCGCGCGTTGCTGGCGCCTTGTCCTTATCAGCCGCGGTAAGAGCCTGTGCGAGATCCTCGAGACCGAGTTCGGTGCAGTAAGCCGGGGTGCCCGGCTGCTGGCGCCATGAATCGGCAATCACTCCCGCATCGAAGGGATCAAAACCGGTGTCATCGACGAGTTGCATGACCGTTGCACGTGCCTCAGCGGAATCCGCTGCTACGGGAATGGCGATACGGCCAGGCGCGCCCTGGGGGAGGCCCCGCGTCTGCTGGGTGGCTGCAAGGGCTGCGTTCCACGCCTTAACGATGGGACGGCGAAGCTTTTCCTGGCTCCACTCGCTTTCGACCTGCCCGTTATCGACAGCTTCGACCGGACCCATCATCGCCGGGTAGTAGTTGGACGTGTCGACGATGATGCTGTCCCCACGTGCCTCGGCCAAGAGGTCGGCGAGGTCCGGCTGGACGGAGAAGGGAATCGACAGCACAATGACCTGTCGGTCCGCCACGGCGGCGTCCATTTCGACAGCGCGAGCACCAGCGGTAAGCACTTCCTCAGCAACGGCCTCGGGCCCCCGGGCGTCGGCAACCATGACGTCGTGCCCGGCTTCGCTGAGGCGGCGTGCGAGATTGCCACCAATGGCTCCTGCGCCGATAACGGTGATCTTCATGAATGGCTCCTTTGTTTGAACTTCCGCTCGACAGGTGCCAGCGGGTGTAAGGGGCTGACAGGCCATGTGGCCAAGGACGAGGGATGCGGGCATCACACGCAGTAGCCCGGTCCGGCACCGTCAGGAGCTCACCCGTGACATGATGTACACGAGATCGCGTACATCCACCCTAGCCCATGTACGCGTTAATGTGTACATACGCGGATCGCTCGTTGTGAAGGAGAAGGATCATGGCCAGCCGTTTGGCAAATCCCCTCGCCGCTCCCGCCGAGGACGAGCTCGATCTCTTCAGGGCGATGTCTGCTCTGACGGATCCTGTTCGCCGGGCGATCGTCCATCACATCGCCCAGGACCCTGGAACGGCGTGCAGTAACTCCAATTTCGGGGTGTCGAAATCCGCCCTGACGAGGCACTGGAGGGTCCTGCGCGAGTCCGGAATCATCAAGCAGGAAGTGGACGGAACCCGTCATCGCAACTGGCTGCGACGCGAGGAGCTTGACCGCCGTTTCCCGGGTCTTTTGGACCTAGTGCTCGCGGCACACGAGGCCGCCCTCCGGAAGGGCGTCCCTGACCAGGGGCTGACGGGGCCGTCCGCATAAGGGGCTTGGCCCCTTGGTGTCAGGCATGTGACCCAACGGTGCCTGATACCAGGGAGTGCCGTTGCCCCGCCGTGTCTACTTGAGGCGACTGTCGAGCCCGTACTGGTGGGGTGCTCCGAGGTAATCCCTCAGGGTCGTACCTTCGTAGTCGGTGGGCATGAGGCCGCGTTCCTGGAGGATCGGTACGACCTCATCGACGAAGGTATCGATGCCGTCCTCGTAGATATCCACCGACACCCAGAACCCGTCCACGGCTCCTGCTTCGAACCATTCCTGCATGTGGTCCGCGGTAACGCTCGCCTCGCCGACAGGGGTGGGGTGGTAGTCGATCACGCCGTGAGCGAGGATGTTGCGAATCGTCCAGCCCTCACGAGCGACCTCGAGGGCCCGCCGGGATCGCGGGTCGAAGGGGCTGGCCTGTGCTCGCGCGAGCTGTCCCTCGGTGAGGGGCTGATCCAGCTGGCTGAGATCCAGGCTCAACCCGAGCATGGAGCCGAGGTAGGGCACCCGTTGAGGGAAAGTGCGTTCACCGATCATCAGACGCCGATCGAGGGCTGCTCGTTTGGTGGCGCCGATGGCTGGCATGAGGCCTGCGAAGTACTTGACCTCGTCGGGGTTGCGTCCCGACTGGCGGGCCGCCTCACGGGCAGCTTCGCGCTGGGCACGCGCATCCTCGATGGTGAAGGCCGCCCCGATGACACCGCTGGCATACCGTCCCGCCAAGCCCAAACCGTATTCGCCGCCGCCTGCGGAGAAGATGACAGGTTGACCCTGCTCCGATGGAGGGATGGGCAGCGGGCCGCGCGAGGACACGAGTTCTCCGCGAATATTGACGGGGCTGATCTTCGAGGCATCAGCGAAACGCCCGGTCTCCTTGTCCCTGGTCCAGGCATCCTCCTCCCAACTCCCCCATAGTGCCTGGGAGATCTGGATCGTCTCATGGGCGCGCTGGTAACGCTCCGGGCGCGGGGCGATTTCCTGACCGTAGTTCGCTGCGGCCGACGGGTCGCTGGTGGTGACAGCGTTCCAGCCGGCACGCCCGTGACTCATCACGTCCAGCGCCTTGAACTGCCGGGCGATGTTGTAGGGCTCGTTGAAGGTCGTGGACCCGGTCGCAACCAGGCCGATCCGTTCGGTCCCCCGCGCGATGGCGGCCAGCGCCATCATGGGGTCCAGTGTCATCTGCGGTGCATCGTAATTGACGTCGCTGGTCAGTGCGGGAGTGTCGGGCAGGAACAGGAAGGCGACCTTTCCGCGTTCGGCTGCCTGCGCGTACCGGACGAGCGCATCGTAATCCGTGTAGTTGGACGGATTGACGCCCGGCATCCGCCAGGAGGAAACCTGGGAGCCATAGCCGTTGTTGAGTTGCATGCCGAGAATCATGGAGCGCTTGCTCATGAGCGTCCTTTCAGAAGGAAGGGGAAGGTGTGGGAGGAGGTGGGGAAGGAACTGAGGGAGGACGCGCGAACTACGCAGCCAACCCATGAAGCGCGCTGCCATAGAAGACCAGGGGGTTCTGCCGCGGATCCCGGTGGAGGTCAAGGACACGAAGGAGTGTCAGGACGTGGTCGCCTGCGTCGATCTCGGCTTCTCGGGTCACGGTGAACGAGGCGATGGCGCCGGGGAGAAGGACGCTGCCGTCGTTCGTGACCTTGTGCTCGACGTCATCGAGACGGAGCCCGGTCGGACGGGACAGTAGTGGTACGAGGTGCTTGTCCTGATGTCCCAGGACACTGATGCCCCAATGGGTTGCACGCTGCAGGATGGGCCATGTTGTCGAGGTCCGCGCGAAGCTGATCGAGACCAGGGGTGGATCCAGTGAGACAGATGTGAAGGAATTCGCGAGCATTCCTACAGTCCGACCTTCCGCCTCTGTGGCGACGAAGGCGATACCCGTTGCGAAGGCCGAGAGGGCGTGTCGTAGGGCCTGAGGGTTCGGTTCCAACCGCTCTGTCGATGGTAGTGGCGGTGCTGCATGCCCGCGTGATTCGTTCATGTATCCATAGTGCAACCTTGACACTAGTGTGAATGTCAAATCGGGGGTCACCGGCCCTCTTCCGGGTCCGTTCCGGGTTCTTTTTTTCTCCGGGCCTAGCTCGCGCGGTATTCCTGACGGGCAGCTGTTGCCTGATCCAGAGCATCGATGTAGCGGGTGATCGCGTCCCGATTCTGGATGAGGAAATCGATCTTCACGCTCATGCGGTCCCGCTCATGTGCGAGCAGCTCGCGAAGCTCAGGATCCGGATCGTTCACGACAATCGTCTGCGGCTTGTCCAGGCACGGCAGGATATCGGCGACGATACGCGTTGGGATTCCAGAGTCGACCAAACCTCGGATCTTTCGCACCCTGTCCACTAGGTAGTCGTCATATACCCGGTATCCGTTGTCCAGGCGTCGAGGGCTCATCAGGCCCTGTTCCTCGTAGTACCGCAGCATCCGAGCAGGTACCCCGGTCTTCTTCGCCAGCTCTCCGATCCGCATGTTCGTCTCCTTTTTCGTTTCGACTTGACCTTCACACTACTGGCAACGTCGAGAATATACCTAGATGCGCCGCCGGAATCACCTCAGGCGGCGGGATCACTACGAAACGGAGAACATCATGACCACTCTTGGACTCATCGGAAGCGGCGCTGTCGGAACCTCGATTGCCCGGCTGGCCGTCGCTGCGGGCATCGACGTCATAGTGAGCAACTCACGTGGCCCAGAAACCCTGGAAGCTTTGGTGTCGGAGCTCGGCAAGCATGCGCGCGCCGGCCGGTCGGAGGAAGCAGCACGGGCAGGTGATGTCGTCGTCGTGACCATCCCCCTCGGCAGCATCGATGCGCTTCCTGTAGAGGCGCTGAAGGGCAAGGTCGTCCTCGACACGACCAACTACTACCCCGGGCGCGACGGTCAGCTCGCCAGCCTCGACGATAATTCCCAGACTGCCAGCGAGCTTGTTCAGAGCGTCCTGGCAGAGAGCCATGTCGTCAAGGCGTTCAACAGCATCGGCGCCGCACAGATCTTCACCCTCGCCCGACCCACGGGTGCCAGTGATCGCAGCGCCCTTCCCATCGCCGGAGACAACGAAGAGGCCAAAGCTGTAGCTTCCCAGCTCATCGACTCCCTCGGCTACGACACCGTCGACACCGGAAGTCTCGCCGACAGCTGGCGCAGCGAACCCAACACGCCTGTGTACGTCATGCCCTACCTCGGCGCCATCCCAGAAAGCCTGGACGCAGCACAGTGGGCGGACTTCTTCGCGACCACTCCCGGCAACTCCGTGAGCAGCACCCAGGTCGAGACCCTCATCGCAGCAGCGCAGCGAGGCAAGGCTGGCGGCGAGTGGGCATAAACAAGCGGAGACAACACCGCGGAATGACCTAGATGCCCCGATAGAACCCGAACGCGTAAGACCTGCGAGTTGCGACGCGGCTAAATCGCATCTGCCGTATGCACAGGTCCTTCATATACCGGTCGGCGCCGGGCCATTAGGCCACGGCGCCGATCGGTGCATGCGTTGCCTGCGCAGTGAGTCACTCCGTTCGAGGGTGCCGCAAGTTTCGACAGCGATGCACACCTCCTTCTGCAGCACGTCTGATCCCACGGCATGTCTCACAGGAGGACGTCTCATTGGGTTCTCGGCAGTGAGGCAAGACCGCTAGGACGCGGCTTTCGCGTATCCCGAAACCACAACAGCCCGCGTCACACTAGGTCTCCGATTTGACCTTCCCACTAGTGAGAAGGTTGCACGATGTACCAGTGCAGTTCTCACTCTTACTCGTTCAACGGCCAGACAGATGTCGACCGCCGGACAAGGGATCGCAGATCCGCTGGTCCTGCCCGAGCAGCAGAGACGCACACCAACGCACACACAACCGAACTCAGACCTGCCCGATCAACAGGGAGTGGGCCACCAGCTGCCGCTAGCCACGCGAAGCGGCAGAGCAACCCGACCAATCGGCGCAACCCAGATCTTTCCAAAACGATGTCACGACCAGGAGCCTTCCATGTCAGCCCCTCATCCCCCTGAATCCACTCTAGAAATCGAGTCTCAAGCGAGTACGAGCCTTACTCAGGCCGTTCCTTCGCACGACCGTTTGGCACCAGGTAGCGCGATGATTATCGGTCTACTGATGGTCTCGACCTTCGTGGTCCTCCTGAACGAGATGATGCTCGGCGTCGCCCTGCCGACGCTGATCACGGACCTGAACATCACTCCCACGACCGGCCAGTGGCTCACGACGGGGTACCTACTGACCCTGGCGGTCCTGATCCCGGCCACCGGCTTCGTGATGCGCCGGTTCACCACGCGCGGGATCTTTCTGGGTTCCATGACGATCTTCCTGATCGGTACCGTTATCGCTGTCATCGCTCCTGGCTTCGGCGTGCTCTTCGCCGGCCGGATCATCCAGGCCATCGGTACGGCGGTGTTCGTGCCCCTGCTGATCACTACGACCATGCGCCTGGTGCCGGACTCGCGGCGGGGCAGGATGATGGCCCTCGTCACGGCGGTTCCCGCCATCGCCCCCGCGGTCGGACCTGCAGTCTCGGGAGTAGTCCTGTCCCAGCTCTCCTGGCGGTGGCTGTTCATCCTCATGCTGCCGATCATCGTCGCGACACTGATCCTCGCTGCCGTGAAACTGCGAAACGTCACCACACCCGAGCGGGTCACCCTGGACGTGCTCTCCCTGCTGCTGTCCGTCGTCGGGTTCGGCGGACTTGTCTTCGGGTTGGCCTCCATCGGCGAGTCGGTCTCCGGCCACGCACCCGTCGACCCCTACATCCCGATCCTCGTCGGCCTGGTCGGTGTCGCGGCGTTCGTCCACCGTCAGATTCGACTGCAGAAGCACGGAGACCCGTTCCTGGACATGCGGATCTTCTCCACGCGGGCCTACGTCCTGCCCACGATCGTCATGACCTTCGTCGCGATGAACGCCTTCGGTGTCGTCCTGGTCCTGCCGCTGATCCTGACTGCTGTTCTCGGACTGGACACCCTGCAGATGGGCCTGTTCCTCTTCCCCGGCGGGGCGATGATCGCGATCGTCTCCGCACTCGGCGGACGCATCTACGACAAGGTCGGGCCCAAGCCCCTGGCAATCCCCGGCTCCATCCTGTGGGCGGCATCGATCTGGTTCCTGACCACGATCGACGAGAACACCAGCGTTTGGCTGGCCCTGGGCACGTACCTGGTCATCACCGGGACGCAGGCAATGATGTGGGCTCCCATGACCACCTCAGCCCTCGGCGCTCTGCCGGCGGACCTGTACGCCCACGGCACCGCGGCGTTCTCCACCGTCCAGCAGCTGGCCGGCGCCGCGGGAGGTGCGATCCTTATCTCCGCCTTCACCATCGGAGCCAATGCCACCGAACCCGGCGCTCTCAGTGCCGCTCAGAGCATCGATGCCGGCCAGGTAGCTTTCACAGTCGCCGCAATCCTCGCCCTCGGAGCAATCCTCGGGACACTGTTCGTGAAGAAGGCCCGGGATCCAAAGACCACGACGACCGGCACTGCGCACACATAGGACCAGCGGGTCAGCATCTTCAGGAAGCCCTCTTCCTTCACGTTGCCGCCGTAGGTGAAGACGTTGGCCGTGGAGAACAGCTTCTTCATCCCGGACTCGCCCCACACGTCGATGCTCTGAGGCCAGGATTGTAGGAATGTAGAAACCACGATTCCTCGAGGACCGTAGTGGCTGTAGAGGTCGGGAAGGTTCTCCCACCGGCACACGTTCGCAGCCTCATCCAGGACACAGACCATCGGGACCGCCAGTCGACCACCCGCCTGCGTAGCCGCATACTCCTCGGCTGCGGTAGCCGTAGCCACGGTCAGGGACGTCACCAGCGGTCCCGCGGTGCCGGCGCCTTCCTTGGAGAGCGCGTACAGGGTGTTCTTGCCCGCGATGAAGTCCTCGGGGATGAACTGCGGCCGCGGATCGTTCGGGCCGCTAGGGTTCACTCATGCGGCGATCTTCTCGTTCCTCAGGCACGTGGCCATCTGCCGTGCGGTGCCGTAGACACCCTCGCGCTGCTTGTCAGGCAGCGCCATGGTGCTACCCCGTGGAATCCGCTTAGGAATTCAGTATGTCGCCGTCATAACGCAAGGTTATCGGCGATGCGATGGCGTCTTAAGGGGGAGCATTCACAGGCCCTAGGACAATCTCTCGATGCATCACTCTTGCATCATGGTGGGGTTGGCCCGCAGGGTCGAAGGTCTCAGCTGTCAGCGGCGTTTGAGTGTTTCTCATGCTCGAGTGCAGCGGTGATGGCGGCCGGTGACGGCAAAGTGGCTTGTTCATCAGCGGGAAGCGCGTCGTAGGTGTAGGACGTAACAGCCAGGGGTTGGGTGGATCCCTCGAGGGCGTAGCGTACGACCCGCTCGGTCTTCGATCCGCACACGAGGATCCCCACGGTGGGCGCCTGACGTGGCAGGCGCAGGAGGTCGTTGACGGCTGCAACGTAGAAGTTGAGTTGTCCCAGATTCTCGGGCTTGAACTTGCCTGCTTTGAGTTCCACGACCACGTAGCGGTCGGAGGGGACGTGGTAGAGCAGCAAATCGATGTAGAAGTCGTCCCCGTCGATGTTCAGGTGGTGCTGACGGCCGACGAAGGCGAAGCCTGGCCCGAACTCTGCCAGTGTCTGGGCCATCCGGAGAGTCATAGCCTCCTCGATGGCGTGTTCCTGGGCTTCCTCGGTCAGGCCAAGGAAGTCGAGTACCAGGGGATCCTTTGCGACTTCCCGCGCCAGATCTGTGCCGACGCCGGGCAGTCGTGCTTCCAAGTTGTTCGGTGCCGCGCCGGCCCGGGCGTGGAGGTTGGTGAGGATCTGGTGTTCAAGGACGGCCACTGACCAGCCGTGCTTAGCGGCACGCGCCGCGTACCAGGTGCGGAGGTCGTGGTCGTCGATCTTGTTCAGGAGGGTGAGGTTGTGGCTCCAGCTCAATTGTCCAGACGGTGTCTGGACAATTGGTTCGGTGCCGTCCCACGCAGCGGCGAACGCACGCATATTGTACAGATTCGTCCGGGAGAAACCTTTCATGTGGGGGAACTCTGACTTCAAGTCCTTTGCCAGGCGATCAAGGACCCTACTCCCCCACGGTTCGTCTGCCTGCCTGTCCAGAATGGACCGCCCGATGTTCCAGTACAGCTCGATCATCGCCGTATTCACGACGCGCTGCGCGCGGTGCTGAGCTTCCTGCACCAGCACCGTCAGGGCCGTGAGGGTGGCGGCGTAGTCTCCCGGAAGATCCGGCTCGAGCTGGGGCATAAAACCACCCTAGTTGGACGCGCCACTGTTCATTCCCTGTTAGCCAGAGCCAGCGGTGGCAGTGCTGCTCGACTACGCGACCGGAAAGCAGGGTGATCGTCTGAAGGCACCACAGCCCGTGACGCAATTAGGCGACAACGGTGCAGTAGGTCTGCACTTCTATGTATCTGTGCTCAACCGCTGGGAGCTTGTTCTCGGAGACGGGCGGGCGTCCCACAGCCAACTAGGAGGCTCCGCCGGCAGATCCTAGCGACGCTGCCAGCCACTGGGCTTACAGAATCATCGTTATTGGCTAAATATCGGGCCATATGATAGCTAGAAGTGGGGCTATAATTTGGGTATGAGAACTGTGCCGTTGAGTGAAGCGAAAGACAAGCTGTCGTCCCTGGTGGATGAGGCGGAGAGGACGCATGAGATCATCCAGATCACCCGGCATGGGCATCCGTCGGCGGTTCTGATGTCCGCTGATGATCTGGAGTCGCTTCAGGAGACTATCCATTGGTTGTCGCAGCCGGGCATCAGGGAGGATCTGGTGCAGGCCAGGCGGGAGATTGCGGAAGGCACAACCGTTAGTGGCGATGACCTGCGACGCGAGTTTGGTCTGCCGCCGAGGTGAGTGAAGCCCCGAACGGTCAGGCGGACGACCAGGGTTCGTGGAAGGTCGAGGTTACGAGTCCCGCGCTGAAGGGCTTTCGTCAGCTACCCGAGAAGGCTGCCGCCGCGATCGTCGAATTCGTCACCGGGGCCCTGGCCGATAATCCTCGCCGGCTCAGCAAGCCCCTGACGAATGAACTCCTGGGCTTGCGCACCGCGCGCCGGGGCGACTACCGGGTGCTGTTCATTCTCGATGTCGAAGAGCACATTCTGCACGTCCACCGCATCAAGCACCGGTCTAGCGTCTACAAGCCCCGCTGACCTCGAGCTGGAGGTTCGGTTCCTACATAAGCACAGGCAGCGCCTTGGTATCGACAAATCGACGAATGGTCGTATCGGCGCTTTGTTCGGGTGTAGTGAACAGAGTGGTTCATGTGCTCGGGGGTAGCTTCATCCCGGCATTGAGTGTCAAGTCCGTGTGGATGAGTTGTCATAGGGAGCTAACACCATGCGCACCATGTCCGAGGCTAGGATGGACTCCATTTCGGATCGGGCGAGCACCCGGAAGACCATGACTCCTATCAGGGCGTCAGCTACGCGCTCCGTTGGCATATAGGAGCCGCGATGTTTAGGAGCGGTGTGGCCGGCCCGGTGCTGCGGACCTCAGAGCGTCGAGACTGGGATACCGGTGCTCCAAGTACCCCAGTGGGAGTCCGGTCCAGCTAGCTACCCACTGATAGTTGAGGGCGCCGGGAGGGCATGCGAGAACCGCCTGGGAGACGAGCTGGCTCCGCTGCTCGTCGCGCAGCGCGAAGTCTTCTTCGCGGTTCCGAAGGCGCTTGCGCTCGGTAGGTCCCCAACCACGACGTTGTTTGATCGCACGCGTTGCGTCCGTGGGAAGCAATCCTTGCTGAAGACCCCACGTTCTTACATTGGATACGTCCTCATGAAGCTGGCGGACGAGCTGTGATGAATCCGAGAATTCTTGCTGGCCGCGGAGGCGCTTGCTGAACTCGATTCTGACGTGCTTGTCGTAAATCTGTTCATTGAAGTCGAGAAGGAAGGCCTCGATGAGACGGATTCCATCTTTGGCATAGTAGGTAGGCCGTCGACCGAGAGAAATTGCTGCCACATAGCACGGCCCGTTGCTGTCCGGTTCCACTTGAACCGTTCCGGCCCAGACACCATCGTCCAGCCCGACCAGTTCTGCTGCGACGTTGGCTGTAGGAAAGCCGAGCAGCCGCCCACGCCGATCTCCATGCGTGACGACACCGTCAACGACATGAAGTTGGGACGGCGCCACTAATGAACTGTTTTTCCGGGGAGTCTGCATGCTTCCACCTCCGTTGTGGTTTGGCGCGACTGTCATGGGCTCGCTAATCGATTAGATGACCGCTACCACTTTCCAGCGTGAAGCACCTAGCAGGAGGACAGCACAGAGAAAGACGACATAAGGCAGGTATACCGCGCCATCTTCGATCATGATGCCGGTTTCCTCTGCCAGGTGCTGGGCAATACGCATAGGCTCACGGCGAAGTTACTGAGTTTGAGGCTGAGTTCGGTGCGTTTCAGATGGGATCTGGTGACAGTGTCCCGCCAGGCGCCAGTCGCCCTCAACGTGTCCAGAGTCTGGTGGCTTGCTCTCAGCCACGTTTGTGCGGCGAAGAAAGCGCCTCACCTAGTCGTCCGCGCATCACCGTCGTCCTCCGGACTTTTGAACGTGGCACAAGCAGTCCAGCGGTGCTTGACCTTTCGAAGCTGCTCCGAACTGAAGCGCGACACCAAATTCGGTGTCGCGCGGGCAACGAACAGGTAAGACGTGAGTCGGAGCCCCGCAGATTACTAGCCTGAAACCCGACGGCCTTAGGCCTCTGGTGTCGACCTACGTATCAATGAAGATATTTACAGGAGTGCGATGTTCTCGAAGATTCTGGTGGCCAATCGTGGAGAGATCGCGATCCGGGCTTTTCGTGCCGGGTACGAGGTGGGCGCG
>NZ_PJIR01000181.1 GCF_002929355.1 Arthrobacter sp. B0490
AGGTCTTCTGGTATTTTAAGGAGTCCTATTTAACCTTTCTAGCGGCTTTAAACTTAGGTCTATAAGGATAAGTCTCGAGATTAGACTAAAACCTTAGAAGTGCGGGCAAATCCCGTTAATATATCTTCCTAGGTTTAAGAGAAGTAGTAAATACAGCCGTAAAAGCGGTGCTATTAGCCGGTAGATGCCTAACGTAGGCGAAAGCGGGATATCGACCTAAAAAACGGTTTAAACGAGTAGGGCGTAAATCCCTTATAAACCTCGTCGTCCGTAGACTATCTATAGGAATAGTATTATTATATTCTATAGACCGAGAAGTAGCTTAAGGCAACTGCACCTTAAAGTCGGTCTGCTACTATAGTTATAGTAGGTAAAAGTATAGAAATATCGGGTTAAAAATCCCGTATATTCTTAAAAATGTCCTCCGGCGGTTCCGGGGTTTAGTTAAGAGTAAGGAGCTAAGGGTTTCCGTCGGCTAGAACGTCTACTAGACTAATATACTTATTAGGAACTATT
>NZ_PJIR01000184.1 GCF_002929355.1 Arthrobacter sp. B0490
GAGGACGCTATCGAGAGTCTTTCCTCGCCCTTAGAAGGAGCTATAGTTACTAACTCTATAGCTAGAATAAAGGCGCAGCTTAAACGCCGCGGCATACCGTTCTTTATAGTCGATAAGCTCTTATATTATAAAGGCCCCGACGGCTTTACCCGGCTGTATATCCCTAACGCCCTCGTCTTATCTATAATCTCAGCAGCTTATAACGATAAGAACTACTTCGGCGTCGTCTGTATAATTAAGGACCTAGAGATATACTTAATTCGCGGAGTTACCCGTTAGGTAAAGAAGCATATCGCGGCCTATAAAGCCTATTGCCTTAGCTAGATAGACCGTTAGACCCTTACCGGCAGCTATAAGCCTATTCGCCCCCCGCTACTTCTAATATAGAGTATCGCGATAGACTTTATAACCGATATACCGCCCTTACCTTTAGCAAGCTTCCCTATAGTAGATCGTAGGCTTTAACATCTTTAACTAACTTCTTACTATCACTTGCTTAACTAGCAAGAGATGCTT
>NZ_PJIR01000185.1 GCF_002929355.1 Arthrobacter sp. B0490
GGCTCTGATGCTGCTCATAGCGGTAATTTGTCCATAATGTCAGGGTTGACTTCGAAGGGGTCTTCCCCCTCGGTGACTGGCATATCGAAATGCTCAAATGCCATGTCGTTGATCTGCTCCAATGCTCCGTCGAGCATGAGCTCCATATCGCTTGCAACGGCCTCCAACTCGTCATGAGACCACTCGGTACGGGATACGAGTACACGCAGGAAGGCTGAGTGATCGGCGTCTAAGCCACAAATGGAGGAAGTATCCTCAACAGTCTCTTCCACAACTACGTCATCTGGCTCAGCAGGCTTGTCGTCAACGAAAACCTGAGCCAGCAGCGCAGATACCTGTTCCGTTTCACGCTGCAGCTGAGCGATGCGCTCCTGGTCCAGAGCAAATCCGCCAACGGGCTTGGACGGACTTGCTCCGGGTATGGAAGGCGTTGTCTGCGATGAGCCAACGGAGCTGCCACTGGAGGCCACATGAAGGTCGCTGTACAGCGATTGCGGATCCAGCTGCAGGGTCTT
>NZ_PJIR01000186.1 GCF_002929355.1 Arthrobacter sp. B0490
AGCTCCTCCGGCCGGTCGAGCCCGACGCCTGCTGCGGGCTGGATCCGGGGGTCGCCCGAGACGTAACCATGGTGGTGAAACTGCATCAACATTCCTCACTTCGATGTGTGGGCCGAGCCATCCCCGATACAAGTTCTATATACGAACTGTCAGTTCTTTATATGAACATTATGCATATCTTACGGCATGTGTGATGTAGGCGACAGCCCTAGCCTCCAAAGGGCAAACCTCCCAATGGATCATCCGATAGTGCGTAGAAGGAACTAACGGTGCTGGAGATGCGGCAGCGTCACCATCTACTGCTCCATTTCTGGACAGGTGACCGGACCGCACGATCATGTCCAGTTGCACGTCCTTAGGTTTCGTGACAGTCAGAACTACCGACTCCAATGGGGTAGGTGGGTGGGTGGACGGCGGCCATCTCCTCCATGACGCGGACGACCTGGCAGCTGTAGCCGAACTCGTTGTCGTACCAGACGTAGAGCACGGCGTGGTGTCCGTCGGCGATCGTCGC
>NZ_PJIR01000187.1 GCF_002929355.1 Arthrobacter sp. B0490
GCTGCAGCAGCATGGCTACGCGACCTTGATCAGCGGCACCGCAACCGAGGCACGCCGACTGTTGCAGCAGTTCGACATCGAGGCACTGACCCTCAGCCCGGCGCTGGATGACGAAAACAGCGCGGCCTTCCTGCAGAGCCTGCGCAGCCAGCACAACTACCGCAACCTGCCGGTGCTGATCGTCAGCCTGCAGCCGCAGCGCCGCGATGATGACGACGGCACGCTGCGCGGCGGCGCGGTGGGGGTGATCGACTGGCTGCACAAGCCGATCGACCCCTCGCGGGTCATGGACGTCATCCGCGCTTGTCTGCAGCTGAGTGGACACCGGCCGCGCATCCTGCACGTCGAGGACGATGACGACCTGCGGGTGCTGCTGGCCAGGCAGATCGCCGCGCTCGATGTCGATCTTTCCGGCGCCGCGACGCTGCACGAAGCGCGCGAGCTGATCGCGGCACAGACGTTCGACCTGGCCATCATCGACCTGATGCTGCCGGACGGTCAGGGTACCGAGCT
>NZ_PJIR01000188.1 GCF_002929355.1 Arthrobacter sp. B0490
CGTCGTCGCCATCGATGCGAAGAAGGTCTCCGCGCCGGGCGAGCCGGGTCGCTGGGAAATCTTCACCCATGGCGGGCGCAAGCCCACCGGCCTGGATGCGGTGGCCTGGGCGAAGAAGATGGAAGACCTCGGCGCTGGCGAAATCCTGCTGACCAGCATGGATCAGGACGGCGTGAAGAGCGGCTACGACCTGGGCGTCACCCGGGCCATCAGCGAAGCGCTGTGCATCCCGGTGATCGCCTCCGGTGGCGTCGGCAATCTGCAGCACCTGGCCGATGGCATCCTCGAAGGCAAGGCCGATGCGGTGCTCGCCGCGAGCATCTTCCACTTCGGCGAATACACGATTCCGGAAGCCAAGGCCTATCTGGCCGCCCGCGGCATCGTGATGCGCTGATCGCGTTGCCGGCAGAGCGAAAGGCTTCGCTCTCGAAACATGGACACGTCCGCGGCTGTTGCGGATAAGTACTCAGGGGGTACACACATGCGCAAGACAATCTCTACCATCGCCGCA
>NZ_PJIR01000028.1 GCF_002929355.1 Arthrobacter sp. B0490
TCCTGCGCCGAGAATGCCGATCTTCATGGGAGTCCTTCCGTGGGTCGAGTGATCACCTCAAGTGTCCAACCTTCCAATAGTGTCAAGGTCAAGTGGATGGCCCGCGGTCGTCGGCGCCCCTGTCGTGTGATTCGTCACATCGGCTCCCACGCCTTGACCTTGCCACTAGTGAGAAGGTTGCACGATTGATCTGTGAGCCCTGATTGCCGCCCGTCCTGCTCGAGGACGATGTCGTGCGCGGAGTCACGCCCTTGCTCAGGACGGTCGGGACAGGTCCCGTCGTCGAACTCATTCCACTAGCAGGAGAGCCCCATGGCGGCATCTGGCCCGCACGAGTCCACCCTTGAAACCGCTCCCCCAAGGGCAGCCGGCAGTACCCAGGCCCCTGCGCCGGGCGACCGGATGGCACCGGGTAGCGCGATGATCATCGGTTTACTGATGGTCTCGGCCTTCGTGGTCCTGCTGAACGAGATGATGCTCGGCGTCGCCCTGCCGACGCTGATCACGGACCTGGACATCACACCGACGACGGGCCAGTGGCTGACCACCGGGTACCTGCTCACGCTGGCGGTTCTGATTCCGGCGACGGGGTTCGTGATGCGTCGTTTCACCACGCGCGGGATCTTCCTGGGCTCGATGTCACTGTTCCTTGTCGGTACGGTCATCGCCGCGATCGCCCCGGGCTTCGGCGTGCTCTTCGCCGGCCGGATCATTCAGGCCATCGGTACGGCGGTCTTCGTCCCACTGCTGATCACCACGACGATGCGCCTGGTGCCGGCCTCGCGGCGCGGCAGGATGATGGCCCTGGTGACCGCGGTACCCGCTATCGCACCCGCGGTCGGGCCGGCGGTCTCGGGAGTGATCCTGTCCCAGCTTCCCTGGCGGTGGCTGTTCATCCTGATGCTGCCCATCGTCGTGGTGACGCTGGTGCTGGGCGCGCTGAAGCTGCGGAACATCACCACACCCGAGCGGGTGAGCCTGGACGTGGTGTCCCTGCTGCTGTCCGTCGTCGGGTTCGGCGGTCTGGTCTTCGGTCTGGCATCCATCGGGGAATCGGTCTCCGGGCATGCACCTGTCGCCCCCTATGTCCCGATCCTGATCGGCCTGGCCGGTGTGGCCGCGTTCGTCCACCGGCAGGTGAAGCTGCAGAGGCATGGGGACGCGTTCCTGGACATGCGGATCTTCTCCTCCCGCCAGTACGTCATGCCGACGGTCGTGATGACGTTCGTCGCAATGAACGGATTCGGCGTGGTCCTGGTCCTGCCGCTGATCCTGACAGCGGTCCTCGGCCTGGACACCCTGCAGATGGGCCTGTTCCTCTTCCCCGGAGGGGCAATGATCGCGATCGTCTCCGCACTCGGCGGGCGCATCTACGACAAGGTCGGGCCCAAGCCCCTGGCCATCCCAGGCTCGATCGTGTGGGTGGCAACCATCTGGTTCCTGACCACCATCGATGAGAACACCAGTGTGTGGCTGGTCCTGGGCGTCTACCTCGTCATGACCGGAACGCAGGCCCTGATGTGGGCACCCATGACCACCTCGGCCCTGGGTTCACTACCAACCGAGCTCTACCCGCACGGCACCGCCGCGTTCTCCACCGTCCAGCAGCTTGCCGGCGCCGCGGGAGGGGCGATCCTCATCTCCGCCTTCACCATCGGAGCCAACGCCACCCAGACCGGCGCCCTCAGCGCCGCTCAGAGCATCGACGCCGGACAGGCCGCCTTCACCGTCGCCGCGATCCTCGCCCTCGGCGCCGTCATCGGCACCCTCTTCGTCAGCAAGGCCCCCGGTACCGCGGACGACGTCTGAAACCTGGCCGACCATGGCAGCCGCAGTACGCCGCCGTTGCTCGGGTTGAGGGCGCTTAGGTGCCGGAAAAGTAGGAGCCGGGCGTTCCAGCGGGACTCCTCCGGACCGTTACCTCCGGCCACCTAGGGTTTCGGAGCTAGAAGCGATGCCACACATGCGGCTAGCTGGCCCGCGCTGTTCGGTGTGCAGGGCTCGCAGCAAGGTCGATGGCTTCGATGTACCGGGTGATCGAATCACGGTTGTGGATGAGGAAATCGATCTTCTCCGACATGCGATCCCGCTCCGTCACCAGCAGCTCCCGCAACCCCGGCTCGGCGTTCTTCACGACGATGGTTTGCGGCTGATCCAGGCACGGCAGGATGTTCGAGATGATCCGCGTCGGGATTCCGGAATCAACCAGCCCGCGGATCTTCCGCACCCGGTCGACCAGGTAGTCGTCATACGTCCGGTACCCGTTATCCAGACGACGAGGTGAGATGAGGCCTTGCTCCTCGTAGTACCGAAGCATCCGGGCAGGAACCTCGGTCTTCTTCGCCAACTCACCGATACGCATATGACCTCCGAACTCCGATGACCGACCCGCTTGACATTCACACTAATGGCAACGTTGAGACTAGACAAAACCCTACAAGCGCAGCACACACCTGCACCAGGAAACAGCAGTACGAGGAGATGCAATGACGAAGCCGCAGATGATCCTGGGGATGCACCTGGGTAACGGGTACGGATCGCAGGGTTCGGCCTGGCGCGCGCCAGGCGTGGACCCGGCGAACTACACCAGCTTCGACGCGCAGGTCCGCTACGCCCGAGCCGCCGAGCGCGGGAAGTTCGCCTTCCTGTTCCTCCCCGACTTCCCCGGCCTGCAGGCCGACGTGGACCACGAGGCGCCCTCAATGACGCTGGAGCCGATGATGACGCTTGCGGCGATCGCCCGGGCCACCGAACGCATCGGCCTCGTCGCCACCGGTTCCACGAGCTTCACCGAGCCCTTCAACCTCGCCCGTCAGTTCAAGGCCCTCGACGTGATGAGCCACGGACGTGCCGGATGGAACGCGGTCACCACCAGCGACCCCGCCGCTGCAGCGAACTTCGGCCAGGCCCTGGCATCCCGTCCGGACCGCTACCAGCGCGCCCACGAGACCATCCAGATCGCCCAGGCCCTCTGGGGCAGCTGGGAGCAAGACGCGTGGGTCAAGGACCAGAAGACCGGACGGTTCGCCCACCCCGACAAGATCCAGCCCATCAACATGCAGGGCGGGCATGTCGCCTCCCGCGGGCCGCTGCCCATTCCGCCATCCGAGCAGGGACAGCCCGTCATCTTCTCCGCTGGAGGAGGCGCGAACGGACTCGAGATCGCGGGCCGCTACGCCAGCGGCGTCATCGGCGCCACGTTCACCATCGACGACGCCCGCGCCCAGCGCCAGGCCTACCGTGACGCCGCAGCGAAGGCAGGACGGAACCCGGACGAGATCAAGTTCTTCGCCGGGGTCATGCCCGCCATCGGCAGGACCACACGTGCCGCCCTTGACCGACGCGTGCAGCTCGCCGAGCTCACGGCAGGATCTCGTGTGCCCTACCTCGGCTCGATGTTGAACCTTCAGCTCAGTCCAGATCAGCTCGACGAACCCCTGACCGCTCAGCAGTTGGCGGCTGCGTCCCCGAGCCCGTTCGACCCCCGATCCCCCCGGGCACTGGAGGTCGCACGCGAGGGATGGACCATCCGCGACATCCTCGCCCACGGCGTCATCGACTACCACCCCACCCCCGTCGGTGAAGCATCAGTGACCGCGGATCACATGCAGGAATGGTTCGACGCCGGCGCCTGCGACGGGTTCTGGGTCTCCATCGACATCAACGAGGACGGCATCGACACCTTCGTCGACGAGGTCGTCCCCATCCTGCAGGAACGCGGCGTCTACCACCACGACTACGACGGCACCACACTCCGCGATCACCTCGGCGCACCGGCCCAGTACGGCCTCGATCCCCGCCTCGCGAACCCGACACTATGACCACATCCAGCACGTGCATCACACCCACCAGTGACACCACCAACAACATCGATCCGCGGCGTCGCCCTCCCCGCCCGGTACGCGCTTCTCGCACCGGCACTGGTATATGCGCTCTTCCACGGGGTGTTGACCAAACCCCTGGGCTTTCTCCAGCATTTTCTTCCTGCCCGCCGATGTCGCCCTGGCCCTTGCTGCCCTCGGCGCATACCTCGTCCTCCGCCGCCGGGACAACCGACGGGAAACCCACGAACCACAGATCGGGGCAACCGCTCAACAGGTCGCAGGCAATTGGCCTACGATATGCGGTCCCGATATCAGTAGACCTGGGATTGACTGTCGGCGGTCGTGGCGAAGCGCCAATTCCTGCTCGAGCACGGTCGGTCCCATGACCCATGAAATCGGTAGGGACACGCAATGTCTCCTGCTCGTGTGAATGAGGAGATCACCCTGTCACGTGCGATGTTCCATAGAGCACACTTCGCTACTCAGCTGAATGATACGGACGCAAGGTCTTCCATCACTGTCCAGTACCTGGAGGCGAGTTCGACGTCCTGAGCGCTGTCGGGAACGATGGCGAACCCTGGTAGCCCGTTCAGGCCCCGCAGTTGCTTGGGTCCGTAGTAGGCTCCGCCGGAGGCCTGTGGTGACGTGGCAGCGTAGAGAGCTGGGAGGGCCCCGATTGCAGGGTCCTGCCATAGGGGTGGTACGAACCGGAAGCGCCGGCCTTCCGGCGAATCGAGGCCTGGTCCATTCACGACGATGTTCGTCCTGCAGACACCGGGATGCACTGCAATGCTGGTGATCCCCCAGCCGCCGACTTTACTGCGGCGTTCGCACTCGAAAGCCATAAGGAGATTTCCGAGCTTCGTGTCGTCGTACGCTTGCCCGTAGTCGTAGGTACGTTCCTTCTGCAGGTCGTCGAAGTCAATGGATCCGACGCGCGGGCTCGAAGTCCAGACGATACGCGGCGCATCCGCCTCCTGAAGGAGTGGTCGCAATTGCGCTGATAGGGCGAATGGCCCGCGTGCGTTGGTGGCGAAGACCCGCTCTGAGCCGTCCTGGGATTCTTCGCGCTGAAGGCGTCCCTGCACGCCCGCGTTGTTCACCAGCAGGTCAAGGTTCTGCCCTGAATCCTCCACCCGTCGTACGAAAAGGTTGATGGATCCGAGATCGGTGAGGTCAAGGGTCTCGAAGTGGAGGTCTGCTTCCGGGGCTTCGGCGCGGATCCTGCGGATTGCTTCTTCGCCTCGCTCGCGGTTGCGAGATGCAATCGTCACGTTTGCGCCGGCCGTTGCCAGGGCGAGTGCTTGGTGATAGCCCAGCCCGCTTCGCCCCTCGTCGGGGTAGCCATTGGCCCCCGTCACGATTGCACGTCTGCCGACCAGGGACGGCATGTCTGCGGCTGTCCAGTCCGGTAATTCGGCGCCGGGGGCTGTGATGCGGGCCGCGCCGAAGCCAACGGTGCCGGCTGCGACACCGACGGCGGCCATGGCGAACAGCGAACGGCGGGATGGACGTCGGCGTTGTTCCGCTGAGCCGTTGTCCTTGGCGGGTCGGTCTGATGAGGATCTGTTGTTGGGGACCATGATCGTTTCCTTTCTCGTGGGAATCTTTCGCGGATCGGCGGAATTCAGCGATCGGTCAGGTTCTGCTCGCGAAGGATTATCCGCATGACTGCCCAGGGGGCGGTTCGTGTTTGTGCTTGTACTGCGAACGCTCCCGCTCCGTCATCGGCAGCGCAGAGGAGCCCCGGCGGTGTTGATCGCAATGGGAGCCGTTACTGCTTTCATCAGCCTGGACGGAGGATGGTGACAGATGGATCAGAGGGCTGATGGGAACCCTGCAGACCCCAACGCCTGATGATGGAGCCGACGGGTCGAGCCCGAGTTGAAGAAGGAGCTAGGGGAGAGACTCGGGCGAGCGGCTGAGGGCATTGATCAGGAAGCGCGAAACGATTTCCGCGTCCGCTTTTCCTATGACGTGTGCCCCGCTGAGTACGCGCAGCGCTGCCTGCATCACTCCGACCATGAGCGCCCGGGTCAGTGCGGGGTCTTCTACTGGCGCGAATTCTCCTGCTTCGACACCCGCCCGTACGACGTCGTTGATTCGATTGCCGATTTGGTCACGGAACGGGATGACGGCGTCTGTGACGCGGTCCTGCTGAAGGGTGCGCTCTATTGTCTGCATCGCGATGAACGCGCGCGTGCTCTGGGCGTGTTCGGTGAGCAGGACAACCACGATCTCGTGTAGGCGTTCAGCGGGCGAGAGTGACGTGTTGTCGGCTCGACGGGCAACCGCTTCGTCCACCTGGGCGCTGCCCCGCTTCGCCGCTTCGATCAGCAGAGTGACGGTATCGGGCGCATAGTTGTAGATCGCGGTCCGGGCGACCCCTGACCGCTGGGCGACGTCGCGCATCGAGATCGCCTCGAAGGGACGCTCGAGGATGAGTGCGTCGACGGCGTCGAGCAGCAAGCCCCAGGTGTGGAGCTTGTGTTCGGCGATCGTCGCAGCGGAAATCTTCGGCACTACGCTCCCTCTCCGATACTTACCTGGCGGGCAAGGCAGGCACGCACTCGGATCGTTCATTGTGCGGGCCTCCGGCGCTAGGCCCGCTTCAGGTCTCCTCTGGCGATCTTGGCGATCGCGAACAGTGCAACCGGGACCACGCTGAAGATGTCGATGATCATCAGTGTCTCATTGAGCGCTGCCGTGTCCCAGGAAGCGCCACTTGGGTCCACGACCGTCTGCGGTCCACCGCCGGCGATGAAAGTCGTCATGGAGACCACCGTGAACATCGCGTAGGTCAGGACGGGCTGGAGGTGGGACACCTGGCGAAGCGGCCTCGCCGGCCGGGCGGGGCGCCGTGTTTGGCGTGCGGCGAGCATCAAAGTAAAGACCTGGAAGAAGGTCCAGGTGACGAACCACCATCCAAGATAGTTCGTGAAGGGGACGCCGAAGACCCCTCCGCCGTCCTCCCAGATCCAGATGCTTCGTACGGTCGAGATCAGCGAATCCGCTCCGACGTCGAACATCGTCATGACAGCACCGGAAAGTGCGGGCAGGGCAATGACATTGACCCGGCCAGCCCGTGTGCGGAGGTCCAGGCGCTCGTCGGCACGATCAAGGACCGCGTTGGTCGTCATCCAGCTGACCCAGCCGATGCCGAAGTAGATGACGCCGACGATCACGGGAACGTAGAACAGCTGTGGCATGAGTGTGTAGTAGTAGTTCCCGAACGGGAACCCCGTGATGATGCTGAGGTTTTCCCAGAAGTTGCTGATGACGAAGCAGGTCGCGAAGAAGGCAAGGAAGAGCTTCCATCCGTACCGGCGGGGGCCCTGAACGACGGCCAGGGCCAGCGCGCACAGAGACACTGCCTGCGCGGCTGCAAGGAGTCCGGCCAGCGGGATGATGATCGCGGCGGCAGCAGCTCCCGCTACCGCGATCCATCCCAGCGACTGGCGGATCCTTCCACCAGGGTGTCCTTCAGGTCTCCGGCTGATGGGTTGGGCTACGTCACGCACTGTTTCGCCGACTGTTGCAGGCATGGGAATCGACTCCTTCGTAAGCTGAGGAAGTATTTATTGACAACGTGTCAGAACGATAATTACATTGTGTCATGAAAAATGACAAGAGGCTCTCGATCGCTGTATGCCGTGGACTGCGTTCAGGTGTCGGGTCCTCCGTGCGAAGGAGGTCCAGGAGGGCTGCAGTCGTATCAGGGGCTCTCTACACCGGTGCAGTGCTCTGGGTGACCTTGAGGCCGATCCCGTGGGCGTCTGCTGGATCCGAGGAAGCGCTTGGGATCTTGGACCCCGGGGCGTGGCTTGATGGGTCTGCGTGGACTGAAGGTCGGCCTCTGGAGGTTGCCCTCAACGTGCTGATGTTCGTTCCCGTTGGTGTTACTGCAGGACTGATCAAGCGGGGCATCACGGGCATGGTGGGTCCTCTGGTGCTCACTGTCGCCATCGAGCTCGCACAGATTCCGCTCATGCGGATCTCGCATCCCCGCGACCTTGCGGCGAACGCGGTGGGCGCGCTCGTGGGCGTTGTGGTCGTGATGGTTCTCCGGCATCGGCAGAAACTCCGCCGCAGCAACCTCCAGGGACACCGCGCACCGGTGCCCTCATCGAAGGGGTGGTCTGACAGGCCGTGGATGGCAGACGATGCACACGGTAGACAGAAGGTCTCACCTGATGGAGGTACAGAATGATTGATCGTGAAGGTCTGGGCTCGTTTCTTCGACATCGTCGTGAATCGCTGCAGCCCGAGGACGTCGGCCTGATGCGGGGTCAGCGGCGGCGGACGAACGGCCTGCGAAGAGAGGAAGTGGCCGGACTGTGCCACATGTCCAGCGACTACTACGGCCGCCTCGAACGCGGCACCGGGCCGCACCCCTCGGAGCAGATGATCGCCTCAATCGCCCAGGGTTTGCATCTGACCCTGGGCGAGCGTGACCATCTTTTCCACCTCGCCGGACATACCCCACCCCTGCGCGGAACGGCCAGTGAGTTCGTGGGCCCGGGACTGCTACGGATCCTCGACCGGCTCACAGACACTCCCGCAGAAATCATCACCGAGGTTGGGGACACCCTCCGGCAGACACCGCTCGGTCTGGCCCTCTTCGGTGACGCCTCGCAACGCACCGGTCCCGTTCGGAGCATCGGATACCGGTGGTTCACCGACCCGAAAGCCAGGGAACCCTACCCACCCGAGGAACGCGAGCAGCTGTCTCGCGTCTACGCCTCGGGCCTGCGTCAGCTCATCGCCCTCCGCGGACCAAGCTCGAGGGCAGCGAAGCTCGCTGCCCTCCTCCAGGACAATGCTGACTTCCGCAGCGTCTGGGACACCCAGGAAGTCGGCGTGCAACCACCCGAGATCAAACGCTTCCTCCACCCCACAGTGGGCCGGCTGGATCTGAACTGCCAGACTCTGCTCGATCCGGACCAGTCCCATCGCCTCCTCGTCTACACGGCCGTACCCGGCAGCGACAGCCACGAGAAACTTCAACTGCTCTCGGTCATCGGCTCGCAGATCATCAACTCCTGACCGCCGCCAACTCAGCAGCCACTGTTTGGTTATCCGTGGATTGACAGGTCCTAGATGTGGCGGAGCAACCGGTGAACCATGAGATCAGGCACCGAATCCGGTGACCTGACCCCTCGAACGAAGGAACCTCTCATGCCTCGCGCCTACGACCTCACCATCCCCGACCTGGCCGGAAAACTCGCCGTCGTCACCGGCGCGAGCGACGGTATCGGCAGCGTCATCGCGAAACGGCTGGCCGGGGCCGGCGCGGAGGTCATCATGCCCGTCCGCAACCACGTCAAAGGCGACGCGGCAGCAGAGCGTATCCGCGCCGCCGTCGATGGTGCCAGGATCAGCACCCGGTCCCTGGACCTGTCGTCGCTGAGCTCCGTAGCAGGACTTGTCACCACCCTTTCCAGCGAGGGACGCCCGGTCAACATCCTGATCAACAACGCCGGCGTCATGCAACCACCCACCCGGCAGGTAACCCGTGACGGATTTGAGCTGCAGTGGGGCACGAACCACCTTGGCCACTTCGCCCTCACTCTCGGGCTGCTGCCGCTCCTGCGTGAAGGCCGCGCCCGTGTCACCCACCAGACGAGCGTGGCCGCCCGGAAGGGCGTGATGAACTGGGATGACTTGAACTACGAACAGAGCTACGACGTCATGAAGGCTTACTCCGGGTCGAAGATCGCCGTCGGCCTCTTCGCCCGTGAACTCGAGGCCAGGAGTCGCGCGAACGGGTGGGGGATCAGCAGCAACCTCTCACACCCCGGCATCTCGCCGACGAATCTACTGGCCGCACAGCCTGCTATGGGCCGCGATAAAATGCCCCCGGCGCGCCGTCTCATCGGCTTCCTCTCGCAGATCGGTCTCGCCGGCACCCCGGACAGCGCGGCGTTGCCTGCACTCATGGCGGCGACCGACCCTGAATACGGAGGGGATCAGTTCTTCGGGCCTCAGCGCACCGCCGGTGGGCCGCCGGCACTGCAGGAGTTCTGGACGCCCCTGCGCGACATGGACGACGCGCGTCGCATCTGGGAAGTATCCGAGCAGCTCGTCGGCATACGGGCCGATCACTGACGCAGATGCCCGTGGTCGAGAACAAACGTGATCTTCGATCGTGCCGATGAGCACCTGGACCTCCGCACCCGCGCCGGACGAGTCGATGTCGTCGCACTGCCCGCGCTCTCCGGCGCCGTCATGACCATGTTCGATGGCGGGCTCGATCCGATCTCGGCGACCATCAGACGTCCCCTGGTAATCCTGGTAATCCTGGTAATCCAGTCAGGATCCGCCACCTGCTGCGTGCGCGGCGACGTCAGCAAGCCCGGCATACTCAATCCTGAGTCTGCTGCCCACATCGACACCTAGCAGCAATCAAGACCTTGCAGAAGTACGAGAAGGACCAGCAGCGGTTCCTGCGCAAAGCCCTCGGTGAACTCAAGCGACGAACGGCTCAAGCCGCCACACGATTCGATTCATCCTCACAGTTCAAGGCGGGATCCGTTGGGACGGATCGCACGCTTGGTCGTCGAACGCGGAAGGGCATGGCGCAAACTATCGCTGATGCCGCAATAGCCGGCGAGTCGTCGACCCTTTCAATAGGTATTCGATCTGCTGTACCTTCACAGGGCGCAACGGGGGCATTCCCGGCGTTCGTCAGCGTTCGTCGACATAGGCCAGGTCTCAGGCGGCTCGGACCGAGGTGCAGGGGGTGGCGAGGCTTTGGACGGAGCCCGGTCGCCGCGGTCAGCTACCTGCTGACCATAGCTAGCATTCGGCCGCATCCCGGGGGGCGGCCGTTGCGGAAGTCGAGGGCGATATCGTGCGAACCGCGCGTCATACACGAACCCCTGGCAACTACACCCGCCCCAGGGTGTGGATGTCTTCGAGGAAGTCCCGGTGGACCTCTTCGCTGACGGTCGTTCGG
>NZ_PJIR01000189.1 GCF_002929355.1 Arthrobacter sp. B0490
GGCACACTCGGCCCGCAGCAAATGGTGGTCGGCGGCGGCATGGGTCTGCGCTATATCATCCGAGGCACTGCAGTCGTTGAGCATGCCTCCAATGACGGCCCTTTGCTTATCGATAGCTGTAGCACCGTACCAGTGAGCGCTGAGCAGCTCCAACCCAAGGAAAGTCAATGACCGAACACGCCCAGGGGCTTCTCCGGAAGCAGGAGCATCTGGCCCCATTACCCATTCCAACCGGCCAACCCGCCAGCGACCTGATGAATATCATCTGGCGTAAAAATCAGGTGTTTTTGGATATCGGCAGCTTTTCCATGGGAGCGGGTTGGCTGACGTTGCATATGGGGACATTCTTATTTGTCGCTGTTGCTATTTGGGCCGCTTTAGGTGGGGATATTGTGGCCAGCCTGGTGGTTTTAGGGGTTATGGGGGGGCTTATGGGCACCCTTTGGTACTTGTTTATCAAGCAGTACCGCAAGCCACTGATCCCGCCGATTCGCTTTAATCGCCAGCGC
>NZ_PJIR01000190.1 GCF_002929355.1 Arthrobacter sp. B0490
GCTGGCGTTTATGGGTGATGGCGAGGATGACTGAAGCATCGCTCAGCGAGCGTTCGCCGGCGCAGTTGCCTGATAAGCGCCAGGTCGCGGCATCGTTTTCCCGTGCTGCGGGCAGTTACGACAGCGTCGCCGCACTGCAGCGACAGGTCGGCAATCAATTGCTGGCCCGACTGCCCTCCACTCGGCAACCCGGCCGCTGGCTCGATCTTGGCAGCGGCACCGGCTACTTCTCCCGCGTCCTGGCTGCGGCCTTTCCGGAGGCCGATGGCCTGGCACTGGATATCGCCGAGGGCATGCTGCGTCATGCACGGCCGCAGGGCGGCGCACGGCATTTCGTCACCGGTGACGCCGAGCGGCTGCCGCTGCGTGATGGCACTGTCGACCTGATCTATTCGAGCCTGGCACTGCAGTGGTGTGAGGATTTCGCCAGCGTGCTGAGCGAAGTGCGGCGGGTGCTGCGTCCGGGCGGCATCTTTGCCTTCACCAGTCTGTGCAGCGGTACCCTGCAG
>NZ_PJIR01000191.1 GCF_002929355.1 Arthrobacter sp. B0490
CAGCGGACAGGTCGTAGCGCTCCGAGGCGAAGAACAGATTGTTGAACAACGTCTCGGCTGCATCCTTGGTTGGCGGCTCGCCAGGACGCATCATGCGATAGATCTCGACCAGCGCTTCAAGCTGGTTGGTGGTCGAGTCGATCTTCAGCGTATCGGAAATGAACGGACCGCAGTCGATATCGTTGGTGTACAGGGTCTCGAAACGAACGACCTGAGCCTTGACGATCTTCGCCATGGCATCAACCGTCAGCTCGGTGTTGCACTCCGCGATGATTTCGCCGGTGGCCGGATGCACGATCGCCTTGGCGACGGTACGACCCAGGACGTAGTCCATCGGCATCTCGAGTTCTTTGATGCCGGACTTGTCGAGCTGGTTGATGTGGCGAGCGGTGATGCGACGGCCCTGCTCGACGATGACCTTGCCGCTGTCATCCTTGATGTCGAAAGTAGCGATCTCGCCGCGCAGACGCTGCGGTACCAGCTCCAGCGCCAGGGTTTCGCCTTTGAT
>NZ_PJIR01000193.1 GCF_002929355.1 Arthrobacter sp. B0490
GGCGAATGCACCGCCGAGCACCGCAAAACCGACGCCCTTGCTGTGTTCGGTGAATCGGTCGAGAAATGCACTGCGGGCCGCTTCCTGCATGCCGCGAGTCTGCTCCCAGAAGGGCACGTCCGGATACTGCTCGCGCAGCAGGGCGGTCACCTGTTGCAGGTAATCAAAGCTGCTGAAGAACGCCAGGTAGTTGCCGGCGCGCTCGCGATATTGCTGGGCGATGAGCGCGACCACGGCACCCAGCGAGGCCTGGCGGTGCTGATAGCGGGTCGAGACATGCTCGGCCAGGCATACCCGCAGCTGATCGGCCTGGAATGGCGATTCGACCTCGATCCAGGCGCTACCCGTGGGCAGGCCCAACATATCGGCATGGAACCGGCGCGGGTTCAGCGTGGCCGAGAACAGCACCGTTGAACGAGCCTGCTTCAACCGTGGCGCGAGGAAGGGTGCCGGAGCCACATTGCGCAGGCACAGCATCGAACGCTTAGTCTTGCCGCGGCCAGTTGC
>NZ_PJIR01000192.1 GCF_002929355.1 Arthrobacter sp. B0490
TCACCAGCCCGGCCTTGAGTGCGCCAAACACGGCGATGGGATATTGCAACGAATTGGGCAGCTGCAGCGCCAGCCGGTCACCGGGTTGCAGCCCGGCGTGATGCCGCAGGTAGCGCGCGAACGCGTCGGCAAGACTGCCCAGCTCGGCGTAGGTGAGGTGGTCGTCGCCACAGGAAAATGCCGCGCGCTGCGGATGCTTCACGCAGGCCTGAGCCAGCAGGTCATGGACGTTCTGGTAGCCGCCACGGGCGAGTTCGTTAGCCACGTAGCCTTGCACGGAAGCGGACATCGACATTCTCCAAAATGAATTATTGTTTTACTGTGCGAAACTTGATGTCGAATCCGACAGTAGTAGATCGCTTTTTCCGTCGCAATGATCACCAATGGCCACACTGCCCGGCGTCGGGCGATCTGCTATCGTTCGCCACCGCTGCCCACTAGCCAGACAGACCGAGACCATGAGCGACGACATCGAAGACACCGGCACACCCAAGGATCGCAAGTTCG
>NZ_PJIR01000196.1 GCF_002929355.1 Arthrobacter sp. B0490
AGCGACCTACTTTGACGCCCTCATCCTTGAGCATGGCAACGATACTGCGGCTGCCAGCTGAACTACGGCTTTGACTGAAAAGTTCGCTAATACGGCTGCGTAAACCCACCCGCCGAACATCAATGCGACGGCGCCGAGCCATATGGGCGTAGTAACAGGAACGAGGCAGTTCAAACACTGAACACAGCAGTTGAACTGGGTAGCGTGCTGCTAACTGCCGAATCGACTTCAACGTCTGCGCCCGTGCTCCTCGGCCATCAAGAGCGCAGTGGCCTCCTTTAAGATTTTCTTCTCAAGCTCCAGCCGGTTGATGCGGGCTTGAAGCTCCCGAATAGTCTGCTGCTCAGGCGTAAGCGCTTTGGCTGTGGGGGTGATGCCACCGCGCTCCAACTGCAACTGGTTGACCCAGCGCCGCAGTGCGGTCTCACCTACATCAAGGGATTTGGCTGCCTCAGGACAGCTGTAACCCTGGTCGAGCACTAGACTGGCTGCTTCGCGCTTAAACT
>NZ_PJIR01000195.1 GCF_002929355.1 Arthrobacter sp. B0490
CTGCGGGCGATCAGGTGGAGGATGACCTCCGAGTCCGACGTGGACTGAAAGATCGCACCTTCGCCGACCAGCTGGCTGTGCAGATATTTGAAATTGGTCAGGTTGCCGTTGTGCGCCAGGGTAATGCCGTAAGGCGAGTTGACGTAGAACGGCTGTGCCTCGGCGGAACTGGAGCTCCCCGCGGTGGGGTAACGGATGTGGCCGATCCCCATGTTGCCGACCAGGCGCTGCATATGGCGCTGCTGAAAGACGTCGCGAACCAGGCCGTTATCCTTGCGCAGAAACAGCCGGCCGTCATGGCTCGTGACGATACCGGCTGCATCCTGGCCGCGGTGCTGCAGTACGGTAAGCGCGTCATACAGCGCCTGATTGACGTTCGACTTACCGACGATGCCGACAATGCCACACATGCAAGGAACCTCTCAGTTATTACAGGCAGACCGGATACGACGGCAGGCCGAGCATCCGTAGAAAAAGGGACTCAACCGGGCGGGTTGAGTGATCCG
>NZ_PJIR01000029.1 GCF_002929355.1 Arthrobacter sp. B0490
GGGTCTACGGCCTCGTCATCGACCAGCAGTCCGCCGGCAACTTCGTACCCCTCAACGGTGCGGACAACTGGCTGCACCTGTTCCTGGGCGTGGGCATGATCGCCCTGGCCCTGCTGCTCACACGCAACCACAAGCGCACGACCGCGCGCGCATAACAGCACCGAACCGAACCGATGATGAACTAACCGGCAATACCACCCTCGCGATACCACCGGTACCGGTGCGGCCCCGAAATCATTCGGGGCCGCACTGCTGTCTCAGGCAGGAAGTGACATGTGCGAACGGGAGATGCCGCTGACCCGGAGGCACTCGAGCCCCAAAAGGCTCGCTGTCCAGTCGCGCATATCGGAACAGCAGACACACTGCCGCCATCCGGTGCAAGCCCGGCACGATGTGCGTCCACCGAACCTTTTCCGTGGGGTTGGCACTTGCAGTGTCGTGCGGACATCACCGGAAGTCATGTCTGCCGTGTCCACCAGTGTTTGGGTCAACCCCTTGAGTCCCTATGCGGCGAGGAACGTGATCAGGGCCTGGCCCCAATTGTCGGGGTAGCTGACATCGCATCCCGTGGGGTCCTCCCTTGATGGCGGGCAGGTCACTGCCGGGCAGGGTCGCGTCGGTTCCTCGGCGCGAACCTTCGAACGGAACGGAACGGAACGAAGCGGAACGGTAACGTCGCGGTCTCCCTACAGGATTAACAAGGGGATAGTGACTTTGAGCAGGTCATCCCGAAAGTTGGTAGAACCAAAGGCTTCCGCGCATGTCAGGGCTGCTTTCTTGTCGGCCTGCTTACATGGGGCGGGCGCACCTCAGTGGAATTGTCGCGCGCCGGGCACACCAAGCTGATGGACCGCCAGCGACGAATACACGACAAGCAACAGGGCCATCTGGCCTGGCCGGAATCCCTTTGGTGGATGCGATGTGGCGTGAGCGGCCTATGGGACGCAGAGCACACGATCTTGGAGGTTACTGTGGGCCCGATACAACGACGTAGGACCGGGCTTGTCCTGTCGGTCATGGTGTGTGCCCTGATGACTGCCGGGTGTGGAACCGTCGATGAGAACCCGTTGAATGTGAATGGAGACCGGTCCTCGTCAGCGCCCACCATCACACCGGACCCGGTTGGTTCTGATGCTGGTGCATCTGGTGGCACCGAGCTTGGCGGTGACGGGCCCGATTCGAGTACACCCTCGGAGGAAAGCTCGGCTGGCGGAGGGCCGGCGGGGGGTGCGTGGGGCGATGATCCGTTAGGTATCGCGAAGGACGGCGCGACGTTGTGCGGGGTGCAGCCGGAGAAGAGCTTCCAGCAGTACACGCTGCTGTTGCACAACCCGACGCTGGAGACCTTCACTTTCTCCGACATCACACTGGGTTCCCCGGAGGGCTTGACTGTCGTGTCAGTCGACGTCACACCCGCCAATAAAGAAGGCCACGGCAATCACGGCGCAGCCCCAGGAACGGCACCTCATGCCGAGCATGAAGCAATCCCTTCCCCCGCCGAAACCGAGCCCGAGCCCAGCACTTTCGACGTCGAACCGGTGCCAGTCGAAGGGTTCATCTTCGAACCCGACGCGCACATCGACATCGTCGTGAAGGTCGCCCTGGAGAAATCAGCAGACCGGGGCACCGCCGAGAACGTAGCTGTCCAGTTCAGTTCCCCGGACCGCGAGTACTCCGTCGCACACCCGCTGAACATCACCGTGGACCGGACCTCCTGCTCCTAGCAGGAGCCCAGCTCCCCACCTGAGCACATACGCACAACCGCGCACGGATGCACAGGGTGACGCGCTTTCCCTCGTTCTGTTTCCTGGCCGTTATGTTCTGGCCGTTTTGTTGCCTAGGCCCTCGTCTACCTGTGGAATCCCTGGTTAGCGGTGTGACTTCCGGTGGAGGGTGTAGGCGGTCAGGGCCAGGATGAGGGCAAGTGCTTCGGCGAGGGCGGTGAGTGTTTTGGTGGTGTACCAGACGGGCTCATACATGGACGGGATGGGCCCGATGGTCGGGATCTGGATGTACCGGTAGGCGATGACAGCTACCAGGGAGGCCAGCGCTACCAGTGCGGCGAGCAGGAAGGACCGCGGTGTTCCCCTGACCAGGACATACAGGGCGGCGATGACAGCTACGGCACCCTGGATCCTGAACAAATTGCCGCCTCCTACCCCGGAGGGTGCTGCCTGCTGGAACCCTGCAGCGAGCTGTAAATGGATGAGCGCACTGACGATCAGCGCGACCGCCACAAGAACCCGCAGCACCATCACGAGCACCATAGATCGCTTGTCGGCGCCGTGACGACCGTTGCTCGAGGGCACGTCGTGGAGGGTCACCCGATGACCAGCGTCCCGGACATTTCGGGATGGTAGGTGCAGATGACCTCGTACTCGCCTGCCTCGTCAGGGGCCGTGAAAGTCACCGTTTCGCCTGGACCTACCTCCACATCGAACGCGCCCTCTCCCTCGGCGGTGACCGTATGGGGAGCATCATCCTCATTGACCACCGTCACCTCAGCGCCCGGGGCGATGCTGTCGGGCATCTGGTACTCGAAGTCCACGATCGTGATTACTGCCTCCTCGGCAGGCGCGGCCTCGGCGGACTCCGACATACCGGCACCAGCTGATGCCTCCGCAGTCGGTGCCGTACTCGGGGTCGCAGTCGGGGCTGTAGTGGGGGTTGCCGCCGCGGACGTAGCGGTATCAGCCGGCTGGGTCTGTGCTGTTGATGCCTTGACCGCTGGCGCCTCGGTGGTCGACGAGCAGGCGACAGTTCCCATCACAACAGCAGCAGCAAGTACCAGCGCGGGTAGAACATGTTGGGTGGTCTTCATCATTTCCTCCAAGGAGCGTTCACGGTTCTGGTGGGAGACAAGCCGGTCGCAGTGGCGCGTCCCGGGGGTAACTTCGTCCGACGCTGGGATCCCACTGCAATCCGATCGGGAAAAGCAGGAGACCCGCTCGCGAAAGGCTCAGAACCGGGACGGTGGTCCTACTAGCCGGTGGTACGCCTGCGTACGGCGAATGCTCCGCCGGTCAGGGCGACGAGGACGAGTCCGCCGCCGAGGAGGAAGGTGCTGGAGTCGTTCGTGGTTTGCTCGGCTCCGGTGTCGGCGCCTCCCCGGGGAACCGCGTCCATCTGATCCATGCCCTCCATATCGGACATGCCGTTCGTGCCCGATTCAGCGGGCGCGGAGGAGGGAGCCGGCGCTGGTGTCATGGGAGCTGCTGGTGTGGGTGCCGCGGCTCCTGCGGCGACGGTCAGCGAGCTTTTCATGTTGGCGTGGAATTTGCAGAAGAAACTGTAGGTGCCGCCCTCCGAGGGTGCAGCGAAGGTCACCGTTGCGCCTCCCGGCACGGTGACGTCGAACGCCCCATTATCGGCGGTGACAGTGTGCACTTCGGTGTCGGTGTTGGTGACGGTGATCTGGGAACCCGGGGTGATGGTGCCGGTGCCGGAGTACTCGAAATTGGTGATCGTGATCGTCATCTGGCCTATCGTCATCCTGGGGACCGACACAGAAGCGGTCGTAGGAGTCGCTGCGGGAGCGGCTACCGCTGGTCCTGCCGCGACGAGTCCGGCCCCTCCGATAAGAGCGCCGGCCACAACAGTACTGAGGATGCTTTTGCGGGTGATCATGATCGTGCCCTCCGCCGGAGCGACTAGGGAAGCACCAACACTGGCGACAGCTCCGAGATGAGCCACCGATGCCAAAACCCCGACATATGAGCTTCGTCACACCGGCGACGAGGGATGGGTCGAGCGCCCCCTGTTCATAGGCTGCCGGAGATACGGGCTGCCGGAGATACGGGCTGCTGGGGAAATGGAGGAGCGCCGGCGAACATCGGGATGGAGGTCCCTTTGAGGTTCGTCGACGCTCGGACCCGGCGGACCGGGTCAGTCCCCACTCGCACGTGAAGATGGGGATGACTGTACAGGCGAGTCCTGTGAAACACCCGCGAAAGTTTACCCTCTGGTAACCGCCTCTTATCCGGGCGCGTTCGACGTGTTCATCCCCTTCAACCGCGGGCCTTGAAGCACAAACCGACGCCATCGCCTCCGGCAGTCCTCCTACATTTCTTCCGCAACCGCCGAGGGTTTCGTGCGTCCGTTTTCTGCCGCCCGATCGAATCAACCGGGCCAGCCTCCCCCAGTTGGCCGGCATAAGGCGCCGACATTCCGCTGAGGTAGGAGGGCACTGTACGACCTATAGCACGGGGCCTTGCTCGTGCTACCGGGTGTACCCAAGGTGGTACGCAAGCTATCTATTGTGACTGGTGCGTGCTTATGGTGAGCAGGCAGGAAAAGGCACAACGACGCGCCGAAACATTCTGGGGGAATTGGGTTGTTGGGGGCAGCCATCCGTGCGGCGTTGTGCTCCGAATCACAGTCAGCGCGAATCCGGATCCGGACTCGTTCTCATCGCACAGTGAAGGACATAGATCCCATGAACAAGAAGATGCGTTTCCTCGCAGTACCGGCCCTCGCCATCAGCGCTGTCGCTATGGCAGGATCGCCGGCCATGGCCGCCCACGACGGCACCTACTCCTCGACCCTGGGCCAGCTCAGCGGCACGACCGGTACGGGCACCATCAGCCTCGACGTCAAGGGCGATAAGGCGACCGTGAACCTGCAGGTCTCCGGTCTCGCCCAGACCTTCATGGACGCCCCGTACCCCCACGTCCAGCACATCCACGGCGGAGCACTCGGCCAGTGCCCCACCACCGCCGCTGACGCCAACGGCGACGGCATCCTCAGCACCACCGACGGCGCAGCGTCCTACGGTGGCATCCTCACCACGCTGACCACCTCCGGAGCCACGACCCCGGCCGAGGGCCTGAACCTGGCACTGGGCGGCCAGGGCGGGACCTACACCATCCAGCGCGAAATCACCCTCGACAAGGCCACCCAGGAGTCCCTCGCCGCCGGCACCGCCGTTGTCGTCGTCCACGGCCTGGACCCCGCCACGGTCACCGCCACCGCCGAAGCCTTCAACGCACCAAGCGACCTGGAGCCCTCCCTCCCCCTCGGCGCGACCTCGCCGGCACTCTGCGGCGTCCTCGTCGAGCAGCAGATGGGCGCCATGCCTAACGGCGGCGCCGACACCGGTGTGGCCACCGAAACCGGCTCCAACACCGGCGTCCTCGCCCTCGGTGGCGGACTCGTCCTGGCAGCAGCAGCCGGCGGAACCTACATGATCCGCCGCAACAACGCATAACCAGCACCAACCCATCCGCCCCGTAACGGATAACAGCACCACCAGCAGTCTCAGCAGAACGATCTGATCGGACTACGGAAAGAAACCTGATGATCAGCTCACCCAGCGACCGCCGCAAACACCACCTGGTGTCTACGGCGGTCGCTCTATTACTGCTCACCGGCTGCTCCGCCCCCACCAGCACCGACAGCGACACCGGCACCGGCACCGTTACTGGCACCTCGGCAGCACCGACGGCAACACCCTCAACCACATCGGCTGGCTCGGCTTCGGCTGCACCGGTGGCCACACCGCCACCAGCGACCAGTGCCCCGGCGCCGGCGCCGGCGCCGGAGACACCGCCCGCACCCGAGCCGCCGGCAGTCCTGCCGGCATCAGTGCCCGTGTCCTTTTCCATTCCCTCGACCGGTGCCCGATCGGACCTTCTGAGTACCGGGCTGCGGGAGAACGGATCCCTGGAGGTGCCCCCGGACGGGCCTGGCGCGCCAGCGAGCTGGTACAACCAGTCACCCACCCCCGGCGAACGCGGGCCCGCAGTCCTGCTGGGACATGTCAACGCCACCGACGGCGGACCCGGTATCTTCGCCAATCTCCGCTCCCTCACCACCGGCGACACCATCGAGGTACTGCGCGAAGACGGCAGCACCGCGACGTTCACCTTCAACCGCGGCGAACAATACCCCAAAAACGAGTTCCCCACCCAAAAGGTGTACGGCAACACCGCGGGAGCCGAACTACGCCTCATCACCTGCGACGGGTACGACCCCGAAACCGGCGAATTCGACGACAACTACGTCATCTACGCCACCCTCGTCCCCTAATCGAACCAAACTGAGCCCGCCATCTGGTGACGGCCCATCCCCTAGAAAATGCGGAAGGATCCAGCCATGCGTCGTCACGTTGCATGGTCAACACCGCTCATCATCCTGACCGCGGCACACCTCTCTCTCCTCGGCTCAGCACCAGCCCTCGCAGGAACCCTCGACCCCACACCCGTAGCGTCGACTACAGCCAGTCAGCAAAATCAGAACCAAGGCACTGCCGATCCCTCGCCTGCCGCACTGCAGGACCCCGCACCACCGACACCACCCGCTGACCCACCAGCTGACCCGCCGGGCACGGCACCCACAGACCTGCCAACGGAACAGCCACCAGATCCCGGCGTTCCCACACCCTCACCTGTGCCCACCACTCCTACCCAGATACCAGCCCCGGCCCCTATGACTGAGTCGTTACCTGTTGAGCCCAGTCTGGTGAGTCCGGCCCCTGATGCCGATATGGTCCCTGTTCCCTCTGCGACCGCCGCAACCCCTGCATCGAGAAATCGTGTGACTTCCCCCGTCGCCGAGCCTCCTGCGAATCCGGATCAGCTCCTACCTGCACCACCGGCTGGCGTGAACGTCGAGTCGGACGATTCCCGCGCGACACTACCGGGTGCAGTTCAGCGCGGCGCAGGCCCTGCCCACGGCTCGGTCCTCACCAATCCGGTCCCCCTTAACGGGTCGCCCATGGAAGTGATTCCTGCGCCAACTGTTGACGCCAACCCAGTTCAGCAGCCACGGGACGCAGCAGCCTCGCCCGAACGGAGCCCCGACATGCGCGACGGAGTGCGCGAGGTGGTCATAGCTGCTTTGAGCATCGTCGCCATCATCCTCGGCGTCGCCATAGCCATCGTCAGCCGCGGACGTCGCGGGCCAACGATGTCTTGACCGGTCACCCTGAAAAAGGGGGAGCCAACATTTTCTCTGCCATTCCTTTTCTGGTCCCTGCGCGGTCGCTGATAGCAACAAGCCAGGGCGCGGTGAGAACGAGCTCTTTGAGGGCTTCGCAGCTGTCCTCCTGTCCACAGGTGCATGGCACAAGCTCCCTGCGCTCCGCTGCTTGTCCCGCATACCCATGGACAGCAGGAGCCAATGCCGCGCCTGCACACCCCCACCTTGCCGACCCGGGGTAGTTCACCTCGAGTGAGCGGTGGATGTGTACAGCCTCCTCGCTGCCAGGGCATAAGAACGTGACCCAGGAACCGATAGAAGCGATCGATCTGGGAGTGGCAGCTAGTAGTGGCTGATTATGGCAATCGGTTGAAGGCGGCGTCCACGACGTCGGCCGTAGCCCGGGATCGGTCATTCGCCTGTGGGCGGGTGGAGCCCGAGGGGTGGAGCTCAAAGCCGTCCACCTGCGGGTAAACCATTAGGCGAAGCACCGGTAGGTCCCACCCGGGGTACTAGCGCTTGATAAAGGAAGGAGTGGCAGGTACCCCCGTCCAGGGCACCTGCCACTCCTTTGGTTCAGCTTACGGACGTTGTGTCCGGACGTGGCTGTCC
>NZ_PJIR01000002.1:0-542032 GCF_002929355.1 Arthrobacter sp. B0490
CCACCCCCATCAACGGCACCATCGACCGCATCGCCTTCACCAACGCCATACCCGCCCAGGGCGGAGACCTCCTCCTCACCATCACCCCGGCCTGAGGCCCCGCGCTCCGGAACGGCACACCGACCGACCGCGGCTACACTGCGGGATGTGACCCACTACGACCTCGCGATCATCGGCTCCGGCTCCGGCAACACGCTCATCTCACCCGAGTGGGACGACCGGAAGGTGGTCCTCGTCGAGGGCGGCACGTTCGGCGGGACGTGCCTCAATGTGGGATGCATCCCCACGAAGATGTTCGTGCACCCGGCGGGCCTCGCCTCGGCGGTCGGGGAGGCGTCCCGCCTCGGCGTGGACCTGTCCCTGGACGGGGTGCGCTGGAGGGACATCCGGGACCGGATCTTCACCCGGATCGACGCGATCTCGGCAGGTGGGAGAGCCTACCGCGCGGACGAGCTCGAGAACGTCACGCTGATCGAGGAGCACGTGCGACTCACGGGGGAGAAGTCGTTCCGCACCGCCTCGGGGGACGAGGTCACCGCCGACCAGTTGGTGATCGCCACCGGGTCGCGGGCCGTCCAGCCCCGGATCCCCGGCATCTCCCTGCCGCAGGTGCACACGTCCGACACCATCATGCGGCTCGACGATCTCCCGGAACGGCTGCTGATCATCGGTGGCGGCTACATCGCGGCCGAGTTCGCCCATGTGTTCGGGGCCTTCGGCGCCCGGGTGACCATCGCCGTCCGCTCCGGGGGCATGCTGCGCGACCTCGACGAGACCGTCTCGGAGGCATTCACCGAGCAGGCCGCACGCCAGTGGGACCTCCGGCTGGACACCGACGTCACGCGGATCTCCGCCAACGACGACGGCAGCGTCAGCGCCCGCCTGGACGGGCCGGCAGGAGCGGTCGACCTCGACGTCGACGCCGTACTCGTCGCCGTCGGGCGCACGGCGAACTCCGACACCCTGGGTGCGGGGGAGGCAGGCCTCGACCTCCACGACGACGGCCGGCTCGTCGTCGACGGGTACCAGCGCGTGCTGCGCGGCGGGCAGCCCGTGGCCGGCCTCTGGTCCCTGGGGGACGTGAGCAGCGACTACCAGCTGAAGCACGTGGCGAACCACGAGGCGAAGATCGTCGCGCACAACCTGCTGCACCCCGGAGCGCTCCGCGCGAGCGACCACCGGTTCGTGCCCGCTGCGGTGTTCTCGCACCCGCAGGCCGCGTCGGTAGGGATGACGGAGGAGCAGGCGCTCAGCCACGCGGACGCCAGCGGGATGCCGATCGTGACGGCGATCCAGCACTACGGCTCGACGGCGTACGGGTGGGCCATGGAGGACACGCAGGGGTTCGTGAAGCTCATCGCCGAGCAGGAGACGGGGCGCATCCTCGGCGCACACATCCTCGGCCATGAGGCGTCGATGATCATCCAGCCGATCGTCCAGGCCATGTCCTTCGGCCTCGACGCCCAGACCATGGCCCGCGGGCAGTACTGGATCCATCCGGCACTGACAGAAGTGGTCGAGAACGCGCTGCTCAGCCTCAAGACGGGCTAGCCCCCGGCCCCGGGACGGTCCGGGGCCGGGACGGACGCCTAGACCTTGGCGGACGAGTAGATGGACTCGACGACGTCCGCGTAGTCCTTCAGGACCTGGGTGCGCTTGATCTTGAGGGACGGCGTCAGGTGCCCGGTGGTCTCCGTGAAATCGGTGGGGACGACCCTGAACACCTTGATGGCCTCCGCGCGGGACACGGTCGTGTTGGCGCTGTCCACGAGGTCCTGGATCTCGGCGAGCACCTCCGGGAGTTCCGCGGCCTCGGCCATGGTGGTGCCGGCAGGGAGGTGGTGCCGGTCGAGCCACCCCGGCAGGGCCTCCTCGTCGAGCGTGATGAGTGCCGAGATGAAGGGGCGCTGATCGCCGAGGACGACGCACTGCGAGACCAGCGCGTTCGAGCGGATGACGTCCTCGAGCAGTGCCGGGATGACGTTCTTCCCGCTGGCCGTCACGATGATCTCCTTCTTGCGGCCCGTGATGCGCAGGAAGCCGTCGTCGTCCAGTTCGCCGATGTCGCCCGTGCGGAACCAGCCGTCCACGAAGGCGTCCCCGGTGAGGTCGGGGCGGTCGAAGTAGCCCTTCATGACGCAGACGCCGCGGGCGAGGATCTCGCCGTCGTCCGCGATCTTCACCGCGTTGCCCGGGAGCGGGGCGCCCACGGTGCCGATCTTGATCCGCTTGGGGGTGTTGACCGTGATGGGCGCGGTCGTCTCGGTGAGGCCGTAGCCCTCGAGCACCATGAGCCCGATGCCGTGGAAGAAGTGGCCGAGCCGGTCCCCGAGGGGGGCGCCGCCCGAGACGGCATGCTGCACGCGGCCGCCCATCGCGGTGCGGATCTTGCCGTAGAGCAGCCGGTCGAAGACGGCGTGCTTCACCCTGAGGCCCAGCGGGATCTTCCCCGCCTGCTCGGCCTTCGACCAGGCGATGGCGACGTCCGCGCCCGCATGGAAGATCTTGCCCTTCCCGCCGTCCTCGGCCTTGAGCATCGAGTTGTTGTAGACCTTCTCGAAGACGCGGGGCACCGCGAGGATGAAGGTCGGCTTGTAGCTCTGCAGGTCGGGCAGGAGGTTCTTCACGTCGGGGGTGTGGGCCACCGTGGCGCCGGCGGCGACGCACAGCACCGAGATGAACCGTGCGAAGACGTGCGCGAGTGGCAGGAACATGATCGTCTGGCCGCCCTCCCGGGCCACCTCCGGCAGGGCCGCCGCGGCGTTCTCGGACAGTTCGACGAAGTTGCCGTGCGTCAGTTCGCACCCCTTCGGCTTGCCCGTGGTGCCGGAGGTGTAGATGATCGTCGCGACGTCGTCGAGGCCGGCGTACGCGCGGCGGTTGGAGAGGGTCTGCTCGTCGGTGCCGACGCCAGCCGTCCGGAGCGTGTCGAGTCCGTCGCCGTCGAACTGCCACACGTGCTGCAGGCCGGTGATGCCCTCCAGCGCCACGGCCTCGCGGACCACGTCCTCGTGCCGGGCGGATTCGACGAACACCCCGACGGCGCCCGAGTCGCTGAGGATCCAGGCGACCTGGGCGGGGGAGGACGTCTCGTACACCGGGACGGAGACGGCACCGGCGAACCAGATGGCGAAATCCGCGAGGGACCACTCGTAGCGTGTGCGGGCCATGATGGCCACGCGGTCCCCGGCCTGCACACCGGAACTGATCAGGCCCTTCGCGACGTCCTCGACCTGGCGCCGGAACTCCGTCGCCGAGATGTCCTCCCACTCACCCGCTGCGCCCTTCACGGCGAACAGTGCGGGATTCGACGGCTTCGCCGCCTGCCGCACCACGAGGTCGGTCGTATTGGTCTGGCGGGGGACGTCCACGAGGACGGGAACGCTGATGTCGCGCACGATAGCTCCTTCGATATCACCTCGGCCGTGAGGTCGTTTCAGCCTATCGGTTCGGGCGGCCGAATTACTGTCCAGTAATGTACGAATCGGTAACGGCGGCGCTCCGGCGCGCCCCGACAGGACCGAGGAGCGACCGCATGCCCATTCTTCCCGACCCGCCCGCGCCGCGTGCGCGACGCCCGCGGGCCGAGGCCTGGCCTGCGGGCCGTGGCACCGCGCCGGCCACGCGTACGGCACGCGGCACCTTCGCCAACCCGGCCCGGCGCGGCCTCTCGGTGGGCGTCGACATCGGTGGCACGAAGGTGGCCGCGGGCGTCGTCGACGTCCGCGGGAGGATCCTCGCCGAGGCGCGCAGGGCGACGCCCGGCCAGGACCCGCGCGCCGTGGAAGCGGTCATCACCGAGCTCGTCCAGGAGCTGTCCCGGGAGTTCAGGATCCGTTCGGTCGGTATCGGCGCCGCGGGATGGATGGACCTCTCGAACAGCACGGTGCTCTTCAGCCCGCACCTGGCCTGGCGCAACGAGCCGCTGCGGAGGAACCTCGAGAAGCTGCTCCGCCGACGCGTGACCGTGGTCAACGACGCCGACGCCGCCGCGTGGGCCGAGTGGCGCTTCGGCGCGGGGCGCGGGGAGTCCCGCCTGGTCTGCGTCACCCTCGGCACGGGCATCGGCGGCGCCATGATCATGAGCGGTCGGGTGGAGCGCGGGCGGCACGGCGTCGCGGGCGAGTTCGGGCACCAGATCATCGTCCCGCAGGGGCATCGGTGCGAGTGCGGGAACCGCGGCTGCTGGGAGCAGTACGCCTCCGGGAACGCGCTGGGACGTGAGGCACGCGAGCTCGCCGCCGCGAACTCCCCGGTGGCCAGGGCCATCCTCGACGCAGCCCCGGGGGACGGCACCGGAATCACCGGTGCGCTCGTGACGCGTCTCGCGATGGACGGCGACCCGGCGTCCCGGGAGCTGGTCGACGACGTCGGGCAGTGGTTGGGGCTGGGGCTCGCGAACCTGGCCGCGGCGCTCGACCCCGGGACGTTCGTGATCGGCGGAGGACTCAGCGCGGCGGACGAGCTCCTGCTCGAGCCTGCACGACGCGCGTTCGCACGCAACCTCACCGGCCGTGGCTTCCGGCCCGCGGCGCGCATCGAACGCGCAGCCCTGGGGCCCGAGGCGGGACTCATCGGGGCGGCCGACCTGTCGCGACTGCTCTCGCGCAGCGGCACCTGAGGAACCCGGCAGGCCCACGGTTCCTGGACCTCGGCGCCGTCGTCCCCCCGAAGGCCGGCGGCCCCTAGACCTCGGCGCCGTCGTCCCCGATGTCCCGGTGCTTGGGCAGCTTGGTGACGAGGTAGCCGGCGCCCGCGAGGAACAGGGCGAGGACACCGAGCGTGGCGGCCAGGGGTGCGTCCCTCCAGAACATCGCGAACAGGAGCAGCGTGATCGGTCCGCCCGCGGCACCGATCCACGCGAGGACCGTCAGGGGGTCGCCGGAGCCGAGGGGCGGGGGCTCCTCCGGGACGAAGCCCTCGTCCTCCTCGGGCTCCTCCGGCGCGGCGTAGTCACGGGGCCCGGTGGTACGGAACGGCTGGTCGCGGAAGATCGCGTCGGCGCGTTCACGGTCCGTCGGTCCCTCGCCGCCGGTGCTCCGGTGCTCCGGTGCATCGGGCCGGGCCCGGCCGTCGGTCGGGAACCCGGGGGTCCCGGCGGGCGGGATCTCGGGGGCGTGCCCGGCGAGATCGGACGACGGGCCCGCGGAGGTCCCCTCCAGGCGCGCGACGAGGTCCTGCCAGACGGCGTCATCGGTGGATTCGTTCGGTTCCTGACCTCGGGGGCCCATACTTTGCTACCTGCTGTCGCGTGCTGCGGCCCGGTCCGGAGGATCTCCGCCCGGCTTCCGGGGAATCGGAGGGCGTGCTCGTACAATCGTGGACACCGTGCGCCGCCACGTCAACCGGGTCCCAGCGTGTCGGTGGCCCCTCGGTGCACCCTCGGTGGCCCCTCGGTGCCGCCTGAGCGCCCCTCGACTCCGCACGGAGCCGGGCTCCGGAGGCGGATTCCGGCCGCAGCCCGGACCCCGTGCGGCACCTGCACGCCCGAAGGACGGGCGGTCCGTGGCGCCGACGCCCTTAGAGTAGGCTTCCACATGAAAAAGCGGGCGGCATGCCGAATGCCGCGCCGTCCATGCAGGGAGGCTGGCAGCGTGTTCTATTGGGTGATGAAGCGGATCATCGTCGGTCCGATCCTCAACCTCCTGTTCAGGCCCTGGGTCAAGGGACTCGACAACGTCCCCTCGTCGGGACCGGCGGTGATCGTCAGCAACCATCTGTCCTTCTCCGACTCGATCTTCCTGCCGATCGTCGTGCCCCGGACCGTCGTCTTCCTCGCCAAATCGGAGTACTTCACGGGGAAGGGCGTCAAGGGCAGGCTGACGGCCCTCTTCTTCCGCCTCTCGAACCAGCTGCCCATGGACCGCTCGGGTGGTGCGGCGTCGTCGTCCTCCCTCACCGCGGGCATGGACATCCTCAACGAGGGAGGCGTCCTCGGGATCTACCCCGAGGGGACGCGCAGCCCCGACGGGCGGCTGTACCGCGGCAAGACGGGCGTCGCGAAGCTGGTTCTCGCCACGGGCGTGCCCGTGATCCCCGTGGCGATGATCGGGACGGACAAGGTCCAGCCCATCGGCCGGCGCATCCCCAACATCCGCCGCGTCGGCATCATCATCGGCGAACCGCTGGACTTCAGCCGGTACGAAGGGCTCGAGGACGACCGCTTCGTCCAGCGTTCGGTCACCGACGAGATCATGTACGAACTGATGCGCCTGTCGGGGCAGGAGTACGTGGACGCGTACGCGAGCACGGTCAAGGAGCGGCTCGCCGCTGAGAAGGCTGCAGGGCGGAAGACGCCGAAGCCCGGAGCCGATACCCGCCGGGCCGCGGTCAGGATCTCCACGGAAGCAGGCAACCCGGCGCCGGGTACGGTCACGGAGATCGGCCGTGCCTCCACGGACAGGGGTCCCTCGGCCGGCGACTTGACGAGCGCCCCGGAGGACAGGCACACGCAGCCCGACGCGGGCTGATCCCCGCCGCGGGCCGCCGGACTGTATGACACGGCGGGAGTTCGCGATGACGGGCCGAGTCGGGCCGGAGGAGGCCCAGCCAGTAGAATCGTCGGGTGACCGATTCACTAGCTCCCGTCCTCCCGCGTACCGCGGAACCCGCCACATCCAGCACCGCCGGCCTCGACGCCTGGCGTTCGATGACGGCAGTACAGCAGCCCTCGTGGCAGGATCCCGGAGTCTATTCGGCCTCGGTCAAGGAACTGTCCACCCTTCCGCCGCTGGTGTTCGCAGGGGAGGTGGACGTGCTGCGCGAGCGGCTCGCGGCCGCGGCCCAGGGCAAGGCCTTCCTCCTGCAGGGCGGCGACTGCGCGGAGACGTTCGACGGCGCGACCGCCGACAAGATCAGCGCCCGGGTGCGGACCATCCTGCAGATGGCCGTCGTCCTGACGTACGGAGCCTCGTTGCCCGTCATCAAGATGGGCCGCATGGCCGGCCAGTTCGCCAAGCCGCGCTCCTCCAACGACGAGACGCGCGACGGCATCACCCTTCCCGCGTACCGCGGGGACATGGTGAACGGCTACGACTTCACACCCGAGAGCCGCGGACACGACGCCTCACGCATGGTGAAGGCCTACCACACGTCCGCGTCGACGCTGAACCTCATCCGGGCCTTCACGCAGGGCGGCTTCGCGGACCTGCGCCTGGTGCACCACTGGAACAAGGGCTTCATGGCCAACCCCGCGCACTCGCGGTACGAGTCGCTGGCCCGCGAGATCGACCGGGCCGTCCGCTTCATGGACGCCTGCGGCGCCGACTTCGAGGCGCTCAAGCGCGTCGAGTTCTTCGCCAGCCATGAGGCACTGCTCCTCGACTACGAGCGTGCGCTGACGCGCATCGATTCGCGGACGTCCCTGCCGTACGACACCTCGGCGCACTTCCTGTGGATCGGTGAGCGGACCCGCGACATCGACGGCGCGCACGTGGACTTCCTGTCCCGGGTGCGGAATCCGATCGGTGTGAAGCTTGGCCCCTCGACGTCCGCCGACGACGCCCTGGCGCTCATCGACAAGCTCGATCCCAACCGCGAACCCGGCCGGCTCACGTTCATCACCCGGATGGGTGCGCAGAACATCCGGGAGAAGTTGCCGGCCCTCGTGGAGCGCGTCACGGCATCGGGAGCGAAGGTCCTCTGGGTCACCGACCCCATGCACGGCAACACGGTGACGTCCCCGAACGGGTACAAGACACGCAACTTCGACGACGTCATCGACGAGGTGCGCGGGTTCTTCGAGGTCCACAACGCCCTGGGCACCTTCCCCGGCGGGCTGCATGTCGAGATGACGGGCGACGACGTCGCCGAGTGCCTCGGCGGCGCCGACCCGGTCGATCAGGACGCCTTCCTGGAACGCTACGAGTCGGTGTGCGATCCCCGCCTGAACCACATGCAGTCCCTCGAGATGGCCTTCCTCGTCGCCGGAGCGCTCTCGAAGAGCTGACCCGCCCGGGGTCGGACGGGGAGGGTGGTCACCGTCGGCCGCCCTCCCGGTCGCTGTGGCCGGACGGTCAGGTGACCGTGAGCCGGATGGTCGTCCCTTCGGGCTCCTCGCCGGTGGAACTCTGGCCGGCTACGAGTCCGAGGACGGCGCTGCCGAAGGTGTAGTCCACCTCCACCGCGAAGCCCGCTGCTTCCAGGGTCGCGACCGCACGGTCCTCCGGCAGCGAGAACACGTTGGGGACCTTCACGAGGCGTGGCCCCTGGGACAGGATCAGTGTCACGGTCGTTCCCCGCCGTACCGCGGCACCGGAGGCGCCGGACGGATCCTGGCCCGCCACGCTGCCTGCGGGTACGGTCCTGCTGTACTCCCGGGCATCGGCGACCGCCGCCTCGAGCCCCGCCTGCTCGAGCGCGGCGACGGCTTCCTCCACCGGGAGGGCCGTGACGTCCGGGACCGCGATCGGAGCCGGTCCACGGGACACGACGAGGTTCACCGCCGAGTCCCGGCGGCGTTCCGTCCCCGTCCCCGGGGACTGGCGCAGCACCTCACCCGCAGCGGCCGACTCGTTGTACTCCTCCGCGACTCCTCCGACGGCCAGCCCGGCGGTGCGCAGTTCCTCCGCGGCCTCGGCCTGCGTCCTCCCGACGACGTCGGGCACGGCGAACAGTTCGGGCCCCTTGGACACGATGAGCTCGACGCGTTCGAAGCGGCGGATCGGGGACGCGGCGGCGGGGTCGGTGGCGATGACGAGGCCTTCGAGGACCTGCTCGTCGAAGACCTCCTCCGTGGACAGGGACACCAGCCCCTCGCGTTCGAGGACGGCGCGTGCTTCCGCGAGGGGGGCGTTGGCCACGTCGGGGAGCGACACCATGCCCGCGGGGCCCGCTCCGAAGAGCCAGCCCGCACCGGCCACGAGGCCCGCCAGGAGGAGCAGCAGGACGGCCAGGAGACGCACGGAGCGGCGGGCGGTCGGGCCCTGGAGGCTCTTCTGCGGCCGCTGTGCCTGCCGCGCCTGCTGCCTCTTCGAGGGCGGGCGGACGCTGCTGCCCGCCGGACGGCGGGGCAGGAGCCCGTGTCCCCCGTGGGACTGCCGGCCGCCGGGGTCGCCGCGACGGACGTCGTTGTCCAGCTCCCCGCCCGGGGCACTCCGGGTCGGTGAGGCGGCGTCGGGGAGCGGGCGCGCGACCGGCGGCTGCTGCGGCATGGCGCCGATGACCCTCGTCGCGTTCCGGTCCCGGCCGACGACGCGGGTCGTGTCGTGCTCCATCACGGCGCGGGGCAGCACCTCGGTCCGCCCCTGGGTGTCCCGGGCGGGTGTATCCCGGGGAAGGGCTTCGGTGAGGGCGTCGTCGTTCCGGAGACGGGGGACGACGGCCGCGGTCAGCGTGTCCTGCCCGGACGGCGGCGCGGGCGCATCGTCCGGCGCGAAGTCCAGTTCCCCGTCCGTGAGGGTGGCCCGGATATGCCGCAGTTCGCCGAGGAGCGCGGACCCGTCCACGGGCCGGTCCTCGGGGTCCCTCGAGGTGCACCACTGCACGAGCTCGTCGATGTCGGTGGCCAGGCCGGGCAGGAGGGTGGAGGGCGCAGGCACCTCCGACTGCGCGTGCTGTACGGCGACCTGGACGGGGGTCTCCCCGGTGAAGGGCTGCCGGCCCGTCAGGAGCTCGAACAGCATCACGCCCGTCGAATAGATGTCGCTCTGGGCTTCCGCCGGCCGACCGAGGACCAGTTCGGGGGACAGGTAGGCGACGGTCCCGACGAGCGTTGCCGTCCCGGTGCTGGCCGAGACGGCGCGCGCGAGCCCGAAGTCGGCGATCTTCACGGTGCCGGCATCGGACAGCAGGACGTTCTCGGGCTTCACGTCGCGGTGGATCAGTCCTGCCTCGTGCGCTGCGGCGAGCCCTTCCACCACGGCGTCCACGAGCCTCAGTGCATGGCGTGGCGTGAGCCGTCCGTGCTCGCGCAGCACCTCCCGCAGGGTCCGCCCGGCGACGAATTCCATCACGAGGTAGGCGACCGGCTGCCCGTCGACCTCGTCCACGCCCTGGTCGAGCACCCCGACGACGTGCGGGTGGGACAGGCGTGCGGCCGACTTCGCCTCCTGCTCGAAGCGGTCGACGAATCCGGGCTCGTCGGCGAGGTGCGGGTACAGGACCTTCAGGGCCACGCGCCGGTCGAGCCGCCGGTCCATGGCCAGATAGACGGTGGACATCCCGCCTCGGGCCAGCCGCGAATGGACGACGTACCGTCCGTCGACGGTTGCGCCCTCGAGCGGATCCTTCCGTTGCTGGTGCACCCTCCGATGATAATCGGGTACGCCGAAAGGGGCAGGACCACCACGCGGTCCCGCCCCCTCGATCGGTCCGGCGCCGGCCGGACGGGCCCTACTTGAAGTTTTTCTGGTGTGCCTTGATGGAGGCGACGTACTGCTTCGTGTCCTCGAACATGCCCCGCGTCTGGACCGAGTACTGGCCCTGGTAGTAGGAGGCGATGGCGATGTCGAGCGAGGAGCTCGTGCGCACGAGCGACCGGATGATCGCGACGCCGGCGGTCGCGTTGTCGTAGGGGTCCAGCAGGTTCAGCTTGCGGCCCACGAGGTCGCTCGCCCACTGCCCGGAGGACGGGATCACCTGCATGGTCCCGATGGCGTTCGCGGGGGAGACCGCGCGCTGGTTGAAACCCGACTCCTGGTGCGCAAAGGCGAGCGCGAGGCTGGGGTCGACACCCATCGAGCGGGCGGTGTCGGCGACGATCTGCTTCATCTCGGCCTGCGACGGTGCGGGCATCGAGTTGAGCAGCGCCTTGTTGGCGTTGGCGTCGGCGACCACCTTGTCCGGGTACTGGTAGCCCAGGAACGTCGAGGGGACGAGGTTGCCCGGAGCGGGCGTGGGAGCCGGGGCGGGAGCCGGGGTGGTGCCTGCTCCGGGGAGGGTGAGCTTCTGCCCGGGGTAGATCACGGAGGTCATCGTCATCCTGTTCGCGGCCAGGAGGCCGGACAGCGCGATGCCGTTGCGGGACGCGATGGCGCCGAGCGTGTCGCCGGCCTTGACCGTGTACGAGCCGGCGGCCGGGGCCGGGGCGGGGGTCGGTGCCTTCGGTGGGGTCGCCTGCGGGGTCACGCTCCCTGTCAGCTTCAGCTTCTGCCCGGGGTGGATGACCGAGGTCAGGCCCAGGTTGTTCGCCTTCAGCAGGACGTCCAGCCCGATGCCGTTGCGGGAGGCGATGGCGCCGAGCGTGTCGCCCGACTTCACGGTGTAGGTGGCGCCGGCGGGAGCGGGAGCGGGGGAGGGTGCAGGAGCGGGCTTGACCGGCGTGGGCGTCGCCGTGCCGCCGCCCAGGCTGATCTTCTGCCCGGGGTGGATGACCGAGGTCATCGAGAGCTTGTTGGCCGTCAGGAGGGCCTGCAGGCTCACCCCGTTGCGGGAGGCGATGGCGCCGAGCGTGTCGCCCGGCTTGACCACGTAGGTGGCGGCGGACGGCTGCGCGGCGGGCGCGGGCTTGCCCGCCGGTGCGGCGCCGGTGAGCTTGATCTTCTGCCCGGGGTAGATGACGGTGCGCGCATCCATCCTGTTGAGCTTCAGGACGGCGTCCGTCGACAGGCCGAAGCGCTTGGCGATCGCACCCACGGTGTCGCCCGGCTTGATCGTGTAGTCACTCGGCGTGGTCACGGTGGGGACCGTGACCTTCTGCGCCGGGACGGAGCCGGCCACCAGGGCGGCGGGGATGACGGCCCGCGCAGGGATCTGCGTGGACGGGCCCGTGAGGTGTCGTACGGCAGGCGCCTGCAGGGTCGGTGTCGCCGCCGCCTGCGGGGCGAAGGCGACGGAAGAGAGAAGCACCGCGGGCAGTGCGGCGGTGGTCACGGCGACATTCAGGCCGCGCCGGCTCGCGCCGGCAGCCTTCCTGCGGGTGCCGTTCAGCGGTGCATTCGATCGCTGGGCAGTCATGTTTCGTTCCTCGTCTGTTGGCGGCTGAGTCCGCGCGGACGCACGTACCCGAGGTGGTGCTTCCCGGCTGGGTACGTACACGTGCTGATGCTGTTGAGTCACGTGTTGATAAAGTGACTTGTGTGACTCCTGTGAACTTACACGAAAAAGGCGGTAGCACAAGGGCGGCCCAAGGGGCATGAAGCGCCGCTGCGGCGTGTCGGGGCCCGGCGCGACCCGTGTCGCGTCCGCTGCAGGAGCCACCCGCCCCACGGGCCCCTGCAGGGCGTGCGGGTGGAGTTGGGTGCGGGAGCATGGCACGCTTGGACGGTGACTGAACTCGAACATCTCGTCCCTGCCTGGCTGAACCTCCCCGATGTCGCCGCGGCGCTCGATCTCCCGATCACCCGCGTGCACTCGCTCATCAGCGACAAGTCCCTCGTCAGCGTGCGCGTGGGCGAGCGCAACATCCGCAGCGTCCCCGCCGACTTCCTCGTCGAGGGCGCAGTCCTTGACAGCCTGCGGGGTACGGTGGTCGTCCTTGCTGACTCCGGGTACGGCGACGAGGACATCATCCGCTGGCTCTACACCGAGGACGAATCCCTGCCGGGCCGTCCGATCGACGCCCTCCGGGAGGGGCGGAAGACGGAGATCCGCCGTCGCGCCCAGGCGGCCGCCTGGTAGGACAGGACCGGACAGGACCGGACAGGATCTCGGCCGGATCAGGCCATGCCCTCGGGCAGCCTTCGCCGGGCCGGGATCCGGAGCGACCGGGTCGGCGCGTCAGGCAGTCCGCGTGACGGCGGCCTCGGCGAGCAGGCTTAGCGCGCGCCGGGACACCGCGTCGACCTCGAGGCGGTCCAGTGCGGCGAAGGCCGCCTCCGACTTCACGGCGATGAGCTGCTCGGTGTGCGCCAGGGCCCCGGTGTCGATGATCAGCCCCCGCAGCATGCCGACCGCGGCGTCGTCGAGCGATGTGTCACCGAGCATCGCGTTGATCCGGGCACGGACGCCGTCACGGCCCGAGCCGAGGGCCCGGGCGACGAGGAAGGTGCGCTTGCCCTCGCGGAGGTCGTCGCCGGCCGGTTTGCCCGTGACCTCCGGGTCACCGAAGACACCCAGCACGTCGTCGCGGAGCTGGAAGGCCTCTCCCAGTGGAAGCGCGAAGTCGGAGTACGCGGACAGCAGCCGATCGTCCGCGCCCGCGAGCGCTCCGCCGAGCATGAGGGGCCGTTCCATCGAGTACTTCGCCGACTTGAAGCGGAGGATGTTGAGCGCGCGGTCCGCGGCGACCTCGGGCGTCTGGTCGGGTCCGACGGCTTCCTCCAGCAGGTCCAGGTACTGGCCCGCCATGACCTCGGTGCGCATGCGGTTGAAGATGGTGCGGGCCGCGGTGCCCGTGGTGCCGGAGCACGACGCCGTGAAGAGCTCCTCGCTGAAGGCGAGGCAGAGGTCCCCTGCGAGGATGGCAGCGGCGACCCCGAAGCGTTCAGGATCCAGGTGCCAGCCCGCGTCCGTGTGCCGTGCCGTGAACTGCCGGTGCACGCTCGGCCGTCCACGGCGGGTGTCCGAGCGGTCGATGATGTCGTCGTGGATCAGTGCTGCGGCCTGGAAGAACTCGAGCGCCGTCCCCGCGGTGACCGGCGCCGACGCCGTCGGTGATCCGCCCGCGGCCCGCCAGCCCCAATAGCACAGGAGGGCGCGCATCCTCTTGCCCCCGCTCGTCAGCGTGGCGATGCTCGAGATGAGCGGCAGGGACTCGGCCGAGATGTCCGCCAGGACGTCGCGCTGCTCCGCGAGGAACGCGTCGATGCTGCGGGTGAGCTCGGACCGGAAACGGTCCTGCTCCCCGGAGATCGCCCCGGGAACGGAGCCGTCCTGGTCGGGGGTGGCGGGTGCGGACAGCATGGATCTCCCGGGCGGGTCGACTGGACGTGGGGCTCCCACTCTATCCGGCGGCCGGGGCGCCCCAGCCGCCGGATGGACGGCCCCGGGCGACTGCCGCCGCCGTCCCGGCGCCCGGGGAGACGGGCCACGCCCCCGACGTCGGTGGCACTGCGTACGATGTGTGCGTGTCGTGGGACGAAGGGTCGAAGCCGGTCGAGCATGCGGAGTGCCACATCCTCCACATCGACATGGACGCCTTCTTCGTCTCCGTCGAACTGCTGGACCATCCCCACCTGCGCGGCGTCCCTGTCGTCGTCGGATCCCCGTCGGGGCGCTCGGTGGTCCTGTCCGCCTCCTACGAGGCGCGCCGTTTCGGTGTACGGTCGGCGATGCCGATGTCCGTGGCCATGCGCCGGTGTCCCACGGCCGTCATCCTGCCTCCCCACCAGCGGCGCTACGCGGAGGTGTCGCGGGAGGTCATGAGGATCTTCCGTTCGGTCACGCCCGATGTGGAGCAGCTGAGCGTGGACGAAGCCTTCCTCGACGTCGCAGGGTCCATGCGCCGGCTCGGTGGCCCGCGCGACATCGGGGAGCAGGTACGTGCCGAGATCCACGCGACACTCGGGATCACCGCGAGCGTGGGCGCCGCGACCACGAAGTTCGTCGCGAAGATCGCGTCCACCAGGGCGAAGCCCGACGGGCTCCTGCTCATCCCCGGCGAGCAGACCGTCGCCTATCTCCACACCCTGCCGGTGTCGGCCCTGTGGGGTGTCGGCGCCAAGACGCAGGAGGTCCTCGCCCGGCTCGGCATCCAGACCGTCGAGGACGTCGCCCACACGCCGGTCGCCACGCTCAGGAAGCTGCTCGGGACGTCCGGCGAGCACGTCCATCACCTGGCCTGGGGCCGGGATCCCCGGCGCGTGGTGGTGTCGCGGGCGGAGAAGAGCATCGGTGCCGAGGAGACCTTCTCCCGGGACATCGACGATTCCGAGGTCCTCCGCCGCGAACTGCTGAGGCTGGCCCACCGCACGGCGACCCGGCTGCGCGCCTCCGGTTATCGCGCCGGGGGAGTGGCCCTGAAGCTCCGCTACGCCGACTTCTCCACGCTGACGCGGTCGAAGAAGCTCGACGAGCCCGTCGACAGCGCGAACGCCCTGTACCAGGCCGCAACGGCACTCCTGTCCGCGCTCGGTGATCGTCCCATGGCCGTCCGCCTCATCGGCCTGCGGGCCGAGTCCCTGGAGACGGGTGGGGACGGTTCGACGCAGCTGACCATCGACCGCAGGGACGACAACTGGCGGATCGCAGAGAGGGCGCTCGACGACGTGAACCGGAAGTTCGGGGACGCCGGCGTGGTGCCCGCAGGCCTGCTCCGCCCGAAGGTCAGGCCCCGTCCCGACGGCCAGGGGGCAGGTGCCGGAGAACCACCGGGGCGGGGCCCCGCGACCGGCGACCGCGCGGGCACGCCAGGGCGTCCCGGCACGCCGGGCGGCCGGGGCGTGCCCTCGCCGCGCGACCGGTCCGGATGACGGCGGTCCGGGCCGGCTATCATCCGGCGAACAGTCGGATCAACTCCGCATTGTGACTTTGCACGCACCGCGTAGCAAACTAGTCTTTAATCAGGCAGCCCGCCTGCCGTCCTGCACGTTCTTCCGTCCTCCGGAGCCCGAGGTTCACGACCCCTCCGCCGGGAACCCGGTCCGTGTGCGGGTCGTTGGTCGGGTACGGGAACGTTGGTATCCACATCAAGGAGGCGGTCATGGCACTCTCGGAACACGAGCAGAGGCTGCTTGATCAGCTCGAACAGCAGTTACACGCCGACGATCCCAAGTTCGCGCACTCGATGGCCTCGGACACCCGGAAATCGATGTCCACCCGACGACTGGTCATCGGTTCGCTCATCACGATCGCGGGTATCCTCGTCCTCCTCGCAGGCATCGTCTACCAGCTCACCATCGTCGGCGTGGCCGGGTTCCTGATCATGGGCGCCGGGGTGTACTTCGCCACCACGAAGTCCAGGCAGGTCGAAGCCGACCAGCCACAGGGCAAACCGTCGAAGACTCCTCCTGCCGGCAAGAGCGGATTCATGTCGAGCCTCGAAGACAAATGGGACGAGCGCAAGCGCGACCAGACCTAGGCCGTCCGGGACCGGACGGATCGGACCAGGAATTCGAACGAGAAGAACCCGCTACGGCGGGTTCTTTCCTTTTAACCACCGGTAATCGGGAGCCCGATTACCGGTGGTCCCGCGTGCGGAACATTCGGCCTGCCGCTCCGTCCGACCCGCGCCGGAAGGCCTCCGCCGGAGCGCCGCCGGCGACTCCCCTCCACTTCGCTCCCCGCATCGCGCCCGGTGCGTGATCCCCTTGCTGGCGCGGGCCACGGCCGTCCGACACACCCTTCGACGCGGCGCGCCGCGCCCCGGTTGCATTGACCGGGGAGAGTTGTGGAGTAAAGTGGGGAACATAAGAGCAAGGCAGCAGAAGCTGGGCTTGGCGGACTCAGAACAGGCGGTCAGGGATGTTCCTCGGAACTCACACTCCCCGCCTCGACGAAAAAGGCAGGCTCATTCTCCCTGCGAAATTCCGTGAGGAATTGAGTGAGGGGCTGGTCCTCACAAGGGGCCAGGAACGCTGCATCTACGTGTTCAGCATGACCGAGTTCGAAAGAGTGCACGAACAGATGCGGGCGGCGCCCATCTCGTCACGCCAGGCGAGGGACTACAACCGCATCTTCCTGTCGGGAGCCTCGGACGAGGTCCCCGACAAGCAGGGCAGGATCACCATCCCGCCGGCGCTCAGGACCTACGCGGGTCTCGATCGGGAGCTCGCGGTCATCGGGGCGGGAAGCCGCGCCGAGATCTGGGCAGCCGACGCCTGGGAGTCCTACCTGACGGAGAAGGAGACCGCCTTCTCCGAGACGGACGAGGACGCGTTCCCGGGCATCATCTGAACCGAGCAGCACCGGCACGACAGGCACGAAGAAGCAGAACGTACGACGCGGGTGGGCGCCATCTCTTGGATGAGATCTCCAGCCGCCGGACACGGTCCGCCTCCTGGCTCCACTTCCCCGGAGCCAGGCGAGGACCATCCGGCCGGATGGGGGTCTGACTCAAGAGCATGACACTCCCGCCCGCCAGCCTGCAGGAACACCGAGACGATGTATGGCGAACTGCAGGAGGGAGAGGACGCATGGGCGGAGACCGGCCGACGGGCGAGCGACATGTACCCGTCCTCCGCGACCGCTGCGTCTCCCTCATCGCCCCGTCCGTCGCTTCCGCCGAGGCAGCGGGACGGCGCGCCGTCGTCATCGATGCCACGCTCGGCATGGGCGGCCACGCCGAGACCATGCTCGAGCGGTTCCCCAGCGCCCACCTCGTCGGGATCGACCGCGACACCGAGGCGCTCGGGCTCGCGGGGGAGCGCCTGGCCCCCTACGCGGACCGCACCGACCTGATCCACGCCGTGTACGACGAACTGCCGGAGGTGCTCGACGACCTCGGCATCGAGGCCGTCGACGGTGTCCTGTTCGACCTGGGCGTCTCCTCCCTGCAGCTCGACGAGCGCGACCGCGGGTTCGCCTACTCCTACGACGCGCCCCTGGACATGCGCATGGACACGAGCAGCGGCATCACGGCCGCCGAGGTGGTCAACACCTACACCTCCGAGGACCTCCTGCGCATCATCCGCACCTGGGGCGAGGAGAAGTTCGCCGGACGGATCGCCTCGGCGATCGTCCGCTCACGGGAGGCCGCCCCCCTCCGGACCACCTCCCAGCTCGTCGAGGTCATCCGCGGGGTGGTGCCGGCGGCGGCGGCCCGGACCGGGGGACACCCGGCCAAACGGACGTTCCAGGCCCTGCGCATCGAGGTCAACCAGGAGCTCTCCGTCCTGGAGCGGGCCGTGCCCGCGGCCATCGACGCCGTCGTCGTGGGCGGCCGGGTCGTCGCGATGTCCTACCACTCCCTCGAGGACCGCATCGTGAAGGGTGCGTTCACCGCGGGCACGAAATCCTCGGCACCCGTCGGATTCCCCGTGGAACTCGACCAGCACAAGGCGTACCTCCGCTCGCTGACGCGCGGCACCGAAGCGCCGACAGCAGCGGAGATCGAAGAGAACCCCCGCGCAGCATCCGCCAAGCTACGCGCGGTTGAACGCATCAAAGCAGGACCCATCGACAGGAAGACCAGATGAGCCAGGTATTGACTGCTGAGAAGCGACACCGCGCCACTGCCTTCGCCGGACACGGCGCCCTCGCCGTCGCCCCGGACCGGCTGGTCGGAGGCCTCCCCGGTGACGCCGGTGCCCTGCAGAAGCCGCGCACGCCGCTCTCCGTGGTCCCCGCGCGGCCCGCCCGTCGTCGAGTGCCCTTCGCGGTCTTCAGCCTGCTCGTCCTCGGCGCAGCGCTCGCCGCCGTGCTCATGCTGAACATCTCCGTGTCCGGTACCCAGTACGAGCTCGTGCAGCTCCGCAACCAGCAGGTCGCCCTGAGCCAGCAGAACGACGCCCTGGTCCTCGAGATCGAAGGCAGGGAGGCGCCGCAGAACCTCGCGGCCGCCGCCACGAAACTCGGCATGGTGTCCTCCCCGACGTTCGGGACCATTGAGCTAGATTCGAAGAAGGTGACGGGCACTCCGGAGCCCGCGACGGAAGGGCCCAAGCCCGAGGTCCTCATCTCCGCTCCCCGCCTCGTCACCGAGCAGCCGGCCCCCGCGGCCGTCGTCGCTCCCCCCGTGGACGTCGTCGAGGAGGCCGCCTCCCCGGCCGAGGAGGCCACGGTTCCCGGTGAGGCGGCACTGGACGGCCAGGAGGACGCCGCTGCGGCGACCATCCCCGCGCCGGAGCAGCTCGGCTCCGACCGGTAGCAGGCGGCCGGCCCGCGCCCGCCGCTTTCCTCCACGTTCTGATCGACAAGGATTCCTCCGTGACCCCTGCACGCACCGGCAGCCCTGACAGCCTCCGGCTGGCCCTCGGCTCCACCCGGCTCCGTGTGGGCCTCGCCTTCGTCCTGGTGCTGCTGATGGTCCTCGGCGTACGCCTGTTCCAGCTCCAGGCACTCGACCTCAACGGCATGGCGCAGGCCGGACTGTCCAAGCGACTCACCAACACGGCGGTGCAACCCGTCCGGGGCTCGATCGTCGACATGAACGGCAAGTACTTCGCCCGGAGCGTGGAGCGCTACGACGTCGTGGTGGACCAGCGACTGAGTGCCGTCGACGACTTCCGGCGCTACAACGAGGAACTGGAGGAATGGGAGATCATCCCCATGGACCAGGGACTCTCCGAACTGGCCACCGTCCTCGACCTCGACGAGGAGACGCTCAGGGCGTCGGTGCTGGGTGACAAGACGTTCAACTACGTGGTGAAGTCGGTGACGCCGGACGTGAAGAACCGGGCACTGGCCGTGAAGGTCCCCGGCGTGTACGCCGACGAGACGAGCGTCCGCACCTACCCGGCAGGGCCCGTGGCCGGATCGATCATCGGCTACGTGGGCACCGACGGCCAACCGCGGTCCGGCCTCGAGGTGTCCCTCGACGACCAGCTGACGGGAGAAGCGGGAAGCCGAACCTTCGAGATCGGCGGTGACGGCATCCGGATCCCGTACGCGACCAACGAGGACGTCCCGGCCGTCGACGGGCAGAGCATCCGGCTCACCATCGACCAGGACCTGCAGTGGTTCGCCCAGCAGACCATCGCCTCCCAGGTGAAGGACTACAACGCCGAGTGGGGCAACATCGTCGTCGTCGAGGCGAAGACCGGCGCCATCCGGGCCATGGCGGAATCCACGACCCTCGATCCGAACGACCCGGAGGCGACGCCCGCCGACAAGCGCAGCCCGAATTCCGTCAGCGCGTCCTTCGAGCCCGGGTCGACGACGAAGGTCATCACCCTCGCCGGCGCGCTGGAGCAGGATCTCATCGAGCCCACGTCCAGGTTCGTCCTGGAGAACCGGTACACGGTCGACGACCAGACCTTCAAGGACTCCTCCGAGCACGGCACCGAGCGCCGGACCGCGGCCGGCGTCCTGGCCAAGTCCATGAACACGGGCACCGTGCAGATCGGCCAGAAGCTGACGAAGCAGGAGCGCTACGACTGGCTGAAGAAATTCGGGATCGGGGAGCCGCTCGGCACGGGCCTCGGCGAGGAGAACCAGGGACTCCTCACGACGCCGGACAAGTGGGACGAACGCCAGCAGTACACGGTCCTGTTCGGACAGGGCCTGACCCAGACCGCCCTGCACACCGCGATGGTCTACCAGACGATCGCGAACGACGGCGTGCGCCTCGAGCCCCGCCTCATCGACGCCTACATCGACCCGGACGGCACGGAGCACAGGGTGCCGGAGGACGAGGGCACCGAGGTCGTCTCCGACGAGACAGCGGCCGAGATGCGGAAGATGCTCGAGACCGTGACCGAGGAGGGCTCGGGCAAGTCGGGGGAACTCGAGCAGTACCGCGTCGGGTCCAAGACCGGAACCGCCGAAGCCCCCAGCGCCACGGGCGGGTATGACGGCTACACTCTCTCCTACGCCGGGATCGCGCCGATCGAGGACCCCGAGTACGTCGTCGTCATCACGCTCCAGCGGCCCAAGGGAGACCTGTACTACCTGATCCCGGGCGAGTCCTTCCAGAAGGTCATGAAGCAGGTCCTCAACTCGAACAACGTCCCCGCCTCGACGACCAAGCCGGACATCTACCCGGTCGAATACTGACCCGGAGGCCACAGCACCGTGCACCCGAACACGCCGCAGGGGAGCCCCGCTTCCCTGATGCGGCCGCATGCCCCCCACCCGATCAGCCTGTCGGCGGCCCTCGCCGCCATCGGCGCGCCGGCGGGACCCTCCGTCCCCCCGGACCTCCCGACCGTCACCGGCATCACCCTCGACTCACGCGCGGTGCTCCCCGGCGACGTGTACGCCGCCCTGCCCGGAGCGGCACGGCACGGGGCCGACTTCGCCGGGCAGGCGGTCCGGGCCGGGGCGGTCGCCATCCTGACGGACGCCGCCGGCGCGCTTCGTGCGACCGACAGCGCGGCAGCGGCAGGGCAGGCCCTGCCCCCCGTCGTCGTCGTGCCCGATCCCCGCGGCGCCGTGGGCCCCCTCGCACGCGCCATCTTCGACAGTCAGCCCGATGAGGGCGCCCCGGCCCCGACCCTGTTCGGGATCACCGGGACGAACGGCAAGACGACCTCCACCTACTTCGTCAACGCCCTCCTCGAGGCACTCGGCCGGTCGACCGGACTCATCGGAACGATCGAGATCCGGGCGGGCCGCGAGGCCATCCCCAGCGCGCTCACCACGCCGGAATCGCCCCAGGTGCACTCGCTCCTCGCCCTGATGCGCGAGCGCGGCCTCGGCGCGGCCTCGATGGAGGTGTCCTCCCACGCACTCGAGTTCGGGCGCGTCGACGGGGTCCGGTTCGACGTCGCCGGGTTCACCAACCTGACCCAGGACCACCTCGACCTCCACGGCACCATGGAGGACTACTTCGCGGTCAAGGCGACGCTCTTCACCGCGGCGCGCTGCCGCCGTGCCGTCGTCCTCGTCGACGACGCCTGGGGGCGCAGGCTCGCGGACTCCGCCGACGTGCCCGTCCTCACCCTCCGCACCGACGCAGCATCGGGCGCGGCATCGGGCGCGGCATCGGGCGCGGCATCCGACACCGACTCCGACACCTCGTCCGGCTCCGATCCCGCTGGTTCCCCCGGCGGCGCGTCCGCGGACTGGACCGTCGGCGACGTCGAGCCCAGCGGGCTCGGGCACATGTTCGTGCTCCGCGGACGCACCGGCGAGGAACTGCGGGTCCGCAGCGGCCTGCCGGGCACGTTCAACGTGTCCAACGCGGCCCTCGCGGCCGTCATGGTCGTCGCCTCGGGCGTCCCCGTGGCGGACGTCCAGCGCGCACTCGACGCGTCCGACCCGTTCACCACCGAGGTGCCGGGCCGCATGCAGCTCATCGGGGAGGAACCGGCCGCCATCGTGGACTTCGCGCACAACCCCGATGCGCTCGAACGCACGCTGGCCTCGGTGCGACGCCCCGGTGGCCGGGTCATCGCGGTGTTCGGCGCGACCGGGCAGCGCGACGAGACGAAGCGCCCCGTCATGGGCGCCGTGGGGGCACGCCTGTCCGACATCCTCATCGTGACCGACGACGACCCCCACGACGAGGACGACGCCGTCATCCGCCGCGCCGTCCGCGAGGGTGCCGACGCGGCGGTCCGGGACGAGGGTCTGGCCTGCGAGGTGCTGGAGGTCTTCCCGCGGGCGGAGGCGATCGACCGCGCCGTCGCCCTGGCACGTCCCTCCGACACCGTCATCATCGCGGGCCGGGGCCACGAGGTCTGGCAGGAAGTGAAGGGCATCAACCTGTCCCTCGACGACCGCGTGGAGCTGCGGTCCGCGTTGACAAGGCACGGATTCTCTGGGCTTTCACCGGCCGGGATAGAGTCCTGAACCGTCATGATTGAATTCAGCGCAGCCGAGATCGCGGCACTCACAGGCGGTGTCCTCGTCGGCACCGATCCGGCCCTCCCGGCCATCACCGTCACCTCCGCGGCGACCGACTCGCGGGAATGCGTGCCCGGGTCGCTCTTCGTCGCCAAGCCCGGCGAGGAGTCCGACGGGCACCTGTTTATCGGCTCGGCCTTCGAGCGCGGCGCGGTCCTCGCGCTGGCCGAGCACGAGGTCGCCGGACAGGACGGACCGTTCGCGTCCGTCGTCGTCCCGGATGCCGTGCTCGCCATGGGCGTGCTGGCCGCCGAGACCGTCCGCCGGCTCCGCGCCTCCGGCGAGCTGACCGTCATCGGCATCACCGGCTCGGCAGGCAAGACGACCACCAAGGACCTCCTCGCCGGCATCCTCGCCGCGGAGGGGCCGACGGTCGCGCCGCGCGGCTCCTACAACGGCGAGGTCGGCGTCCCCCTGACCGTCTTCGAGGCGGGATGGGACACCCGCTACCTCGTCATCGAGATGGGCGCCACCAAGCCCGGCCACATCGCCTACCTCGCGTCGCTCGTGCGGCCCGACGTCGGCGTCGTCCTCGGTGTCGGCTCGGCCCACGCCGGCGAGTTCGGCGGGGTCGAGAACATCGCTCGGGCGAAGGGCGAACTGTTCGAGGCGCTGGCCGGGGGCGGCACCGCGATCATCAACGCCGACGACGAGCGCGTGCTCGCCATGCAGGGCCGCACGGCCGCACGGCGGGCGTTCTTCACGTCGTCGGACGATTTCACCTCGGACGGCGCCGACGTGGTGCGCGCGCGCAACAGCACGACGACGGCGGAGGGGAGCCCCTCCTTCACCCTCGCCTTCCCGGACGGCAGCGAACACGACGTCGTCTCCCCGCTGCTCGGCCTCCACCACACCACCAACCTGCTGGCCGCGGCGACCGCCGCGTACGAGGTCGGCTGCGCCCCCGCGAGCATCGCCGCGAGCCTCCGCACGCAGGCGGCCGCGAGCCGCTGGCGGATGGAGCGCACCGAACGCGCCGACGGCGTGACCGTCATCAACGACGCCTACAACGCGAACCCCGAATCGATGCGCGCCGCGCTGCGCACCCTCGCCGAACTCGGGCGCGCGGGATCCCGCCGCACCTGGGCGGTCCTCGGCGAGATGCTGGAGCTGGGTGACCGCTCGATCGAGGAGCACGACCTCCTCGGCCGCGTCGTGGTCCGGCTCAACATCTCCAAGCTCGTCTGCGTGGGACCCAACACCCGCGCGCTGTTCAACGGCGCCGTGCTCGAGGGCTCGTGGGGGAGCGAAGCCACGCACGTGGACGACGTCGAGGCCGCGGAGCTGATGCTCCAGGCGGAGCTCGCGCCCGACGACATCGTGCTCTTCAAGTCCTCGAACGGCGCCGGCCTGCGTTTCCTCGGCGACCGGGTCGCCCGGAACCGGTCACCCGAAGCGCCCACCGAAGCGCCCGAGAGCGCCCTCCCCGATGCGCCGGGCGGCCCCTCGGGCCACCCTCCCGCAGACTTCGAGGCGGCCGGCGGACCCGACGCCTCCGGAAAGGCCCAGCAGCCGTGATAGCAATCCTCATAGGCTCGGCCTCGGCGCTCGTCCTCGCCTTCGCCGGCACACCCCTGTTCATCCGGCTCCTCGTTAACAAGGGCTACGGCCAGTTCATCCGCGACGACGGGCCGACCGCCCACCACACCAAGCGCGGGACGCCGACCATGGGCGGCGCCGTGATCGTCGGATCGGTGGTGATCGCCTACTTCCTGACGCACCTGCTGATGATGGCTGTCGGATCGCCCGTCGGCGGGCCCAGCGCCTCGGGCCTGCTGCTGCTCTTCCTCGCCACGGGCATGGGGCTGGTCGGGTTCGCCGACGACTACATCAAGATCTCCAAGCAGCGCAGCCTCGGCCTGAGCGCGCCGGCCAAGATCACGGGCCAGACCGCCGTCGGCGTGATCTTCGGTGTCCTCGCGCTCCGGTTCCCCAACGGGGAGGGGAGGACGCCGGCGTCGACGGCCATCTCCTTCATCCGTGACACGCCGATCGACCTCGCCTTCGCGGGGACCGTCCTCGGTGCCATCCTCTTCGTCATCTGGTCCAACCTGATCATCACCGGTGCCAGCAACGGCGTGAACCTCACCGACGGCCTGGACGGACTCGCCGCCGGTGCGTCCATCCTCGTCTTCGGCGCGTACATGCTCATCGGCATCTGGCAGAGCAACCAGAGCTGCGGTGCGCCCGGCGCGGGGAGCGTCTGCTACGAGGTACGCGACCCCCTGGACCTGGCGCTGATCGCCGGGGCGATGAGCGGCGCGCTCGTCGGCTTCCTGTGGTGGAACACGTCACCCGCGAAGATCTTCATGGGTGACACCGGGTCCCTCGCCATCGGTGGGGCGATCGCAGGCTTCGCGATCCTCTCCCGCACCGAACTGCTCCTCGTGATCCTGGCTGGCCTGTTCGTGATGATCACGCTCTCCGTCATCATCCAGGTGGGCTACTTCAAGCTCTCCGGCGGCAAGCGCGTCTTCAAGATGGCGCCGCTGCAGCACCACTTCGAACTCAAGGGCTGGCAGGAGGTCACGGTCGTCGTCCGGTTCTGGATCCTCGCCGGACTCTTCGTGGCCGCGGCCCTCGGGATCTTCTACGCGGAATGGGTCGTCGGATGAGCGGGACGGACGGCATGGCAGCCAACACCTGGGAGACCCCCCGCCTGAAGCACCTCACCACCTGGGACTCCGACTGGGCCGGCCTGAGGGTCGTCGTCGCCGGCATCGGAGCCTCCGGTTTCTCCGCCGCGGACACGCTGATCGAACTCGGCGCCGCCGTCGTCGTCGTGGACGCCGGTGCCACGCAGGAAAACGAGGCGAAGGCGGACACGCTACGGATCGTCGGCGCCCGGGACGTCCTGCTCGGCGCCGGGCACGCCGTTTCGCTGCCGCTCGTCGACGGTGAGCGGCCCGACCTCGTCGTGACGTCGCCCGGGTGGCCTCCCACCCAGCCGCTGCTCACCGAGGCCGCTGCCTCCGGGGTGCCGATCTGGGGCGACGTCGAACTGGCGTGGCGCGTGCGGATCCGCGAGGGACGCCCCACCGCCGAGTGGCTGACGATCACCGGGACCAACGGGAAGACCACCACCGTCGGCCTCACCGAGTCCATGCTCCTCGCCGCGGGCAAGCGGGCGGTCGCAGCCGGCAACGTCGGCACGCCCATCCTCGACGTCATCCGCGACCCGCAGGGCTACGACTTCCTCGCGGTCGAGCTCTCCAGCTTCCAGCTGCACTGGGCGCACTCCATCTCGCCCCTCGCGAGCGTCTGCCTGAACATCGCCGAGGACCACGTCGACTGGCACGGCAGCTACGAGGCGTACCTCGCGGCGAAGGCCTCGGTCTACGCGAGGACGAGGATCGCCTGCGTCTACAACGTGGAGCAGCGCGAGACCGAGGCCATGGTCGAGGAGGCCGACGTCGTCGAGGGCTGCCGCGCCGTCGGCTTCACCACCGGCATGCCGTCCGTCAGCATGATGGGCGTCGTCGAGGACCTGCTCGTCGACCGAGCCTTCATCGAACAGCGGAAGGACTCGGCCGCCGAACTCGCGTCCATCAGCGAACTCGGCGAGGTCGTCCCGCGCCACCTGGTCGCCAATGCCCTGGCCGCCGCGGCCCTCGTCCGTGCCGCCGGCATCCCTGCTGCGGCGGTGCGCGACGGCATCCGCGCCTTCCAGCCCGGGGACCACCGCATCCAGGTGATCGCGAACGAGGACGGCGTGCTCTGGATCAACGACTCGAAGGCCACCAACCCGCACGCGGCCTCGGCGTCCCTGGCGTCCTTCCAGTCGGTCGTCTGGATCGCCGGCGGGCTCTCGAAGGGCGTCTCCTACGACGAGCTCGTAACCGACCACGCACGGCGGCTCCGGGCCGTCGTCCTGCTCGGCGCGGACCCGACGCCGCTGCAGGGCGCACTCGCCCGACACGCACCCGACGTCCCGGTCTCCCTGCACCCCAGCACCCAGACTGGACACGGGCACGACGGCGGGTCACCCGACCCGGCCACCGGCGAGGCCCTGATGCAGTGGGCCGTCGCCGAGGCCTCGCGCCTCGCCCGGGACGGCGACACCGTGCTGATGGCGCCGGCCGCCGCATCGATGGACCAGTTCTCCTCCTACGCGCACCGTGGGGCCGCCTTCATGGCGGCCGTCGGAGCGCGCGGCGGCCAGGGGACAACCCCGAAGGAGTCCTGATGGCGACCACGCCCACCCGTCCGGGAGGACGCAAGCCCTCCGTCCGGCCGGCGCGCACCTCGGAGGCCGGCCGCCCCGTCGGGCCGTCCTCCGGGGCCGGCCGCGCGCCCGCACCGACGAGTGCCGCGGCCAAGGCCCACACCGTCAAGCCCGGCAGCACGACAGCCGTCCCGCGCACCACGGCACCCGAGGATCGGCCCGCGAAGGGCCTGCGGGCGAGCCTGAGGCGAGGCTGGGTGTTCCTGGAGGGCTCCGACCGCGCCCCCTCCGGGTCGAGCTACTACCTCATCCTCGGCGCAGCCCTCGCACTCACGGCCATCGGCCTCATGATGGTCCTCTCGGCGTCCTCCGTGGAGGCCATCTCCGAGGGCAAGGACACGTTCGACCTCTTCCTCAAGCAGGCCGTCTGGGCCAGCGCCGGACTCGTGCTGATGCTCGTGCTCTCACGACTCGGCCCCCGCGCGTACAAGGCGCTGGCCTGGCCGAGCCTCGGGATCGCCATTGTGCTGCTGATCCTCGTGCTCGTGATCGGTGTCGAGATCAACGGCAACAAGAACTGGATCCAGATCGGCAGCCAGACCTTCCAGCCGTCGGAGCCGACGAAGCTCGCCCTGGCCCTCTGGTTCGCCTCCGTGCTCGAGCGCAAGAAGGCGCTCATCCGGGACTGGAAGCACGCCATGATCCCGGCCCTGCCGCTGGGCGGGTTGCCCATCGGGCTCGTCCTAATCGGCGGGGACCTCGGCACCGGACTGGTGCTCATGATGATCGCCGGAGCGGCCCTGTTCTTCGCCGGTGCGCCGCTCAAGCTGTTCAGCCTCGCCGGCCTCGCCGCGCTGGCCGGCTCGCTGCTGATGGTCGCGACCAGTTCCAACCGTGGCGGGCGCATCAGCGCGTGGCTCGGCCTGAACTGCGACGACGGCGCCGACCTGTGCCTGCAGTCCGACAACGGGCTCTTCGCCATGGCGTCCGGCGGGTGGTTCGGGGTGGGGATCGGCCAGAGCCGGCAGAAGTGGAACTGGATCCCGGAAGCCCACAACGACTTCATCTTCGCGATCATCGGTGAGGAGTTCGGGTTGCTCGGCACGTCCGTGGTCATCCTCCTGTTCGGCATTCTCGCGGTGGCCACCATCCGCGTGGCGCTCCGCTACACGGACCCGTTCGTGCGGATCCTCATGGGCTCGATCCTCGTGTGGCTCATCGGGCAGGCCTTCGTCAACATCGGCATGGTCACGGGACTGCTCCCGGTCATCGGCGTGCCGCTGCCCTTCATCTCCTACGGCGGATCGGCCCTCACCTTCACCCTCGCCGCCGTCGGCGTCCTGCTGTCGTTCGCGCGCAAGATGCCGCACGCGCCGGACGCCGTGTCCCCGCTCCCGTCCTCCTCGAGAAGAGATCCCGCACTTCCATGACATCCCCCTCCACTCCTGAACGCCCCGTGTCGGTGGTCCTCGCGGGCGGCGGCACGGCGGGTCACATCAGCCCCCTGCTCGCGATCGCGGCGGCGATCGTCGAGCGGCGGCCCGGCACCCGCATCACGGCCGTCGGCACCGAGGCGGGGATGGAGACACGCCTCGTCCCCGCCGCAGGGTTCGACCTCCGCACCATCGACCGCGTACCCATGCCCAGGAGGCCGTCGATCGACCTCGTCAAGCTCCCGGCGCGACTCGTCCGCGCGGTCCGCCAGGCACGGGCGATCGTGGCCGACGCGGGAGCCGATGTCGTCGTCGGTGTGGGCGGGTACGTCTCCACCCCCGTGTACCTGGCCGCCTGGACGCGCCGCGTGCCCGTGGTGATCCACGAGGCGAACGCGCGCCCCGGGATGGCGAACCGGGTGGGCGCCCGCGTCGCCTCCCGCGTGGCCGTCGCGTTCGGGGGCACGGGCCTGAGGAACGCGGTGCTGGTCGGCATGCCCATGCGCCGGAGCATCGCAGAGCTGGACCGCGCGGCCGGGCAGGCCGGTGCGCGGGCGTCCCTGGGACTCGACCCGGAGCGGCCCACGCTCATCGTGACGGGCGGGTCGTCCGGAGCAGCGAGCCTCAACAGGGCGGTCGCCGAGGCTGCACCCGGGCTCACCGCGGCGGGCATGCAGATCCTCCACATCACCGGGCGGGGCAAGCAGGTGATGGCGCAGGACGGCACCCCGCCGGCCGTGCCCGGCTACCACCAGGTCGAATTCGTCGACGGGATGGAGCGCGTGTACGCCGCGGCCGACCTCCTCGTCGCGAGGGCCGGGGCGGCCACCGTCAGCGAGATCAGCGCCGTGGGCCTGCCCGCCGTACTCGTACCGCTGCCCCACGGCAACGGCGAGCAGAGATTCAATGCCGGCGCACTCGTCGGGTCCGGTGGTGCCCTCCTCGTGGACGACGCGGACTTCACCCCCGCGTGGATCCGCGACCACCTCCCCGGGCTCGTCACCGACCCGGGACGGCTCGCCGGCATGTCGGCGGCCTCCTACGCCCAGGGGGTGCGCGACGCGGACCGACGCATGGCGGACCTGGTCCTCGGCGCCGCGCGGAGCGCACGATGAACGCCGGCATCCCGCAGGGCGCCGGACTGCGGGAACCCGTCCACTTCATCGGGCTGGGAGGTGCCGGCATGTCCGCCGTCGCGCGGGTCCTCCTCGGCCAGGGGGTGCGCGTCTCCGGCTCCGACGCCGCGGAGTCGAAGGGACTCCGCGCCCTCGCGGCGCTGGGCGCCGAGGTGCACGTCGGACACTCCGCCGGGGCCGTGCCCGACGGCGGCACGATCGTGATCTCGTCCGCGATCCGCGCGACGAACCCGGAGCTCGCCGAGGCGCGTCGGCGGGGACTGCCGGTCCTGCACCGCTCCCAGGCCCTCGCCGCGGCCATGCACGGGCAGCACGGCGTCGCCGTGGCGGGCACGCACGGCAAGACCACGACGACCGCCATGATCACGGTCCTGCTCCGCGAAGCCGGGCTCGACCCGTCGTTCGCCATCGGCGGAGACGTCGCGGCCCTCGGCGTGAACGCGGCCTGGACCGGCAGCGACGTCTTCGTGGCCGAGGCGGACGAGTCCGACGGCTCGTTCCTCAACTACGCCCCGCGGATCGCGGTGGTCACCAACGTCGAGGCGGACCACCTCGACCACTACGGCACGGCCGAGGCCGTCCACGACTCCTTCCGGCAGTTCGCCCGGCGGCTGCCCGAGGACGGGCTGCTCGTGGCCTGCGCCGACGATCCCGGCGCCGCAGCCCTCGCGGAGGGCGTGCACGAGCCGTGCAGGGTCCGCACCTACGGGTACGCCGCCACCGCCGACCTCAGGATCAGTGACACGCGGGCCGTCGGGAGCACCACCAACAGCCTGCTCTCGTTCGCCGTCGACGGGCTCGACGCCCAGCAGGAGCTGCAACTCGGGGTCCCCGGTCGCCACAACATCCTCAACGCGGCGGCGGCCTTCGCCGTCGCTCTCGAACTCGGCGTCGACCCCGCCGTCGCGGCGGCCGCGCTGTCGCTGTTCTCTGGCGCGGCACGGCGCTTCGAGGCCCGGGGGGAGGGGGACGGCGTCCGTGTGTTCGACGACTACGCCCACCACCCCACGGAGGTCGAGGCAGCCCTCACGGCTGCCCGGACGGTCGCGGGGGAGCACCGCGTGCACGCGCTCTTCCAGCCGCACCTGTTCTCCCGCACGCGGGAGTTCGCCGCCGGCTTCGCCGCGGCGCTCTCGCTCGCCGACACCGTCACCGTCCTGCCCGTCTACGCGGCCCGCGAGGACCCCGTGGACGACATCGGCGGGTGGACCATCACGGACCTCCTCCCCGGCGCCGCCTACATCGAGGACCCGGACGAGGCCCTGCGAGCCGTCACGGCGCACGCACGGGCGGGCGACATCGTCCTCACCATCGGCGCGGGCGACGTCACCCAGTACGGCGTGCAGCTCGTCGCGCGGCTCAGGGAGCGGGCGGCAGCGCAGGACCGGCCCGGGTCGCCGCGATGACGCCCCGGAAGCCTCGACCCACACCTCCCTCCAGCCCCTCCCGCGCCGCCGGTGCGCCGGGCGGGACGGTATCGCAGCTCGATCGGCGTGACGGCGGGACACCGCCCGGGAAGGTCCTGGACTTCCCGACCCCGCGGAAGTCGCACAGGCTCCGGAACATCCTCCTCGCGGTCACCGCGGTGGTGCTGGTCCTCGGCGGGGTCGTCGCCTACGTGGTGTTCTCGCCCGCCCTCGCCCTCCGGACCGTCGTGGTCGAGGGCAACGTGCTCGTGCCGACGCAGGAGGTGGACGCCGCCCTGGCTCCGCTCCTGGGAACCTCGCTCACCAGGATCTCGCCGGACCAGGTCCGAGGGCTGCTCGCGGACAAGGCGCCCATCGACGACATCCGGATCGCTGCGGAGCCACCTTCCACGCTCGTGGTCACGGTGCAGGAGCGTGTCCCCGTCGCCGTGCTGCAGAGCGGCCGGGAGTTCGTGCTGATCGACTCCGAGGGCCGCCACCTCGCGAGCGTCACGCAGCGCGACCAGGTCAAGCTGCCGCTGATCGACGGAGGGACGAATGCGGTCAACTCCGAGGTCTTCTCCTCCATCACCGCGGTCCTGGCCGAGCTGCCCGTGGAGGTGCTGTCCCGGCTCAACAACGCCTCGGCGGCGAGTGTCGACTCCATCCGGCTGTCCCTGTCGGGCGACCAGCGGATCTTCTGGGGCAGCTCGGAGCGCAGCGCCGAGAAGGCGCGGGTGCTCGAGGCGATGCTCGCCATGCCGGCCACCGACCCGCCGGTCCGCGAGTTCGACGTCAGCACTCCCGACCGGCCCGTCACGCGGTGACGGCAGCCGACGGGCGAGGCAGGCGAGGACTCATCCGACGGACGCGGATCGTCGGCGGTCCGGGACGATTCCCGACGGTCTCCGGGCGCGGATCAGACATCGGCGAGGAGGGCAACACGGGCGACACGCCCGACACACGGCGCCCGGTCTTTGCAACGCGCAGCGTAAGCCCCTAGCGTCAGAGATAGAAGTTACCTGACATAACGTTAACTCTCAACCTGAACGTTAACGTTTTTCACGCGTGAAGGTTCGGCCGAACCCTCGGCAGCCCCCGTACAGCACACAGATTCGAACAAGGGACACAGGACGTGGCAGCACCTCAGAATTACTTGGCCGTCATCAAGGTCGTCGGCATCGGCGGCGGCGGCGTCAACGCCGTCAACCGGATGATCGAGGTCGGGCTCCGCGGCGTGGAGTTCATCGCCATCAACACGGACGCCCAGGCGCTGCTGATGAGTGACGCGGACGTCAAGCTCGACGTCGGACGTGAACTCACCCGCGGCCTCGGCGCAGGAGCGGACCCCGAAGTGGGCCGGCGTGCCGCGGAGGACCACGCGGAGGAGATCGAGGAGGTCATGCGCGGGGCCGACATGGTCTTCGTGACCGCCGGAGAGGGAGGCGGCACCGGTACCGGTGGCGCTCCCGTCGTCGCCCGCATCGCCCGCTCCCTGGGTGCGCTGACCATCGGCGTGGTCACCCGTCCCTTCACCTTCGAGGGACGCCGCCGCTCCAACCAGGCAGAGAGCGGCATCGACACGCTCCGCGAGGAGGTCGACACCCTCATCGTCATCCCGAACGACCGGCTGCTGTCCATCAGCGACCGCAACGTCTCGATGCTCGACGCGTTCCGCTCCGCCGACCAGGTGCTGCTCTCGGGTGTCCAGGGCATCACTGACCTCATCACCACGCCGGGCCTGATCAACCTCGACTTCGCGGACGTGAAGTCCGTCATGCAGGGAGCCGGCTCGGCGCTCATGGGTATCGGTTCCGCACGCGGCGAGGACCGGGCCGTGAAGGCCGCGGAACTCGCCATCGCGTCACCGCTCCTCGAGGCCTCCATCGACGGCGCGCACGGCGTCCTGCTGTCGATCCAGGGCGGGTCGGATCTCGGCCTGTTCGAGATCAACGAGGCCGCGCGCCTCGTCCAGGAGGTCGCGCACCCGGAGGCGAACATCATCTTCGGCGCCGTGATCGACGACGCACTCGGCGACGAGGCGCGCGTGACGGTCATCGCCGCCGGATTCGACCAGGTGGACGCCACCTCACAGCCCGCTGCCGCGCCCGCTCCCGCCTCGCGCCCCGCCGTCGCCCCGAGCGTCGGCGGCGACAGGCAGCGCGTGCCGGCCACCGCAGGCCTCGGCGCCTGGTCGCAGCAGCGTGCGCAGAACGTCCAGGCCGTCCCGGCCGATTCGGGCTTCGACGTGGACCTGCCCGCGATCGTGGAGCCCGACCTGTCCGCCGGCCGATCGGACGACCTCGACGTACCCGACTTCCTGAAGTAGTCGGTGCACGCAGCCGACGGTCCCGGACCGGACTCGCCGTTCCACTGGAACGCGGAAGTCCGTCCGGGGCTCCGGGTCGCCTTCACCACCGCGACGGCGGGCAACCTCGCCCTCCATGTCGGGGACGACGCGGACGGGGTGCGCCGGAACCGCCGCCGGCTCGAGGAATCGATGGGGGTCGCCGCGGGATCCCTGCGCTTCATGAGCCAGACCCACTCCGACCGCGTCGCGGTGCTCGACGACGGCCAGCACGGCCAGCACGGCCAGCACCGCCAGCACGGTCGGGGCGCCGGCGGAGCTGCATGGGACGCCCTGGACGCCGCCCGGACGCCCGATGCCGACGGCATGGTCTCCCGGGACGGCCTGCACCCGCTGGCCGTCCTCGTGGCCGACTGCGTGCCGATCGTCCTCGCCGATGCCTCGGTCGCGGAGGGCGGCACGGGCGCGACGGCCGTCGTCCATGCCGGCCGCGCCGGCGTCGGCAACGGGATCGTCGCGAACGCGGTGCGGGTCCTCGCCCGGTCCGGCGCGCGCGACCTCGTCGCGTGGATCGGACCGTCCGTCTGCGGCTCCTGCTACGAGGTCCCTGAGGACATGATGCGCTCGGTGGCCGAGGGCCTGCCCGAGGCCGCGTCCCGGACCCGCACCGGTACCCCCGCGCTCGACCTGCCCGCCGCGGTCCGCCGCCAGCTCGAGGGCGCCGGAATCCGCGTCGGACGGGTGTCCGGGAACGGCAGCCCCTGCACGCTGGAGAATCCGGGGCTGTTCTCGCACCGCCGGGAACCCGGAGCCGGCCGCATCGCCGGCCTGGTGTGGCGGCCATGACGCCCGGCGACGCCGGTTCCGGGGACCGCCGCGCGCTCGAGCTCGCCATGCGGCTCGGCGACGTCCGGGCGCGCATTGCCGCGGCCGCGGCCGGGCGCGCCGCACCGGATCTCATCGTCGTCACCAAGTACTTCCCGGCGTCCGACCTGCGCATCCTCGCGCGCCTCGGCGTCGCGGACGTCGGGGAGAACCGGGACCAGGAGGCCGCCGGGAAGGCGGCCGAGCTCGAGGACCTCGCGCTCAGATGGCACTTCATCGGGCAGATGCAGACCAATAAGGCGAAGTCGGTCGTGCGGTACGCGCACAGCGTGCACTCGGTGGACCGTGCGCCGCTCGTGGACGCGCTGGGGAAGGCGATGGCCGCCGAGCAGGCGCGCAGGGCGGCACAGGGCCTCCCTGACCGTCCGGACCTCGACTGCTTCCTGCAGTTCACCCTCGACGACGGCGTGTCGGGAGTGCCGTCCACGGAGCGGGATGCGCCCCGGACCCGCAGTCGCGGCGGCGCGCTCCCGGCCGATGCGGAAGACCTGGCCCGTGCCGTCGGCGCGGCCGCCGGCCTCCGCCTCGCCGGCGTCATGGGCGTCGCGCCGCTCGGCGGGGATCCCGCCGACGCGTTCGGCCGACTGCTGCGCATCAGCGCCACGGTGAGGGCCGTCGACCCCTCCGCGTCGGCCGTCTCCGCGGGCATGAGCGGGGACCTCGAGGCGGCCGTCGCCGCCGGCGCGACACACCTCAGGATCGGTTCTGATGTGCTCGGTCCCCGTCCGGGCGTGGGGTAGCGTTCCAGCTAGAACGGCGGCCCGACGGGCGGCCGGGCGGGACGCATGCCGCCGGACCCCACCAATCCACCTCTCTCAGAACAGGAGTCACCATGGCTGGCGCACTGCGCAAGACGATGATCTACCTCGGGCTCGCCGATGGTGATGAGCACTACGAGCCCGAACCGAAGAGCGCGCACAGCAGGAACGAGGATTACGCAGTGGACTACGACCGCGACGAACGCCACCTCGAGCCCGCCCCGGCGGTGACCCGGGTCGCTCCCGCGGAGGAGTACCGCGCCCCCGTGACGCCCATCAAGCGCGCCCCGTCGTCGCGTGAGGACTCCGGTGTGCTGCGCCAGATCACCACCATCCACCCGCGCTCCTACAACGACGCCAAGCTGATCGGCGAGAGCTTCCGGGACGGTATCCCCGTCATCATGAACGTCACCGACATGGGCGAGTCGGATGCCAAGCGGCTCGTCGACTTCTCCGCCGGTCTCGTCTTCGGCCTGCACGGCAGCATCGAGCGGGTCACCAATAAGGTGTTCCTGCTGTCGCCGTCGTATATTGAAGTCCTCGGCGAGGACCTGAAGGCAAGCGAAGCACAGACCAGCTTCTTCAACCAGAGCTGACCGCTGCGGCCGCCACGGTCGCATCCGACCCTCCGATGACCCGAAGGACTGGAACTGCTCCGTGAGTCTGGTATTCGCCCTGATCTACCTGGTACTGATGCTGTTCCAGCTCGCCCTGATCCTGCGGATCGTCTACGACGCCGTCCAGGGCTTCGCACGGGACTGGCGTCCGCAGAAGCTCGCGCTGGTCCTCGCGTCCGGCGTCTACTCGGTGACCGATCCGCCCATCAAGGCACTGCGCCGGCTCATCCCGCCGCTCCGCCTGGGCGGGGTGCAGCTGGACCTCGCATTCCTGGTGCTCTTCATCCTCGTGCTGATCCTGATGTCGGTGTCCGCAGGGCTCGCAGCCTAGGCTCCGACGCCGTTTCGTGATGCGGTTCCAGAAGATATACGCTGATTCACAGTTCGACGTGGGTCCGGTGCTCATGTCCACAATTCGGTACCACAGCCATGCCCGCCTCCCGGTGGACGGCTTCTATGAGTATGAGGTGACCAGATGGCTTTGACGCCAGAAGACGTTGTCAACAAGAGGTTCCAGCCGACGAAGTTCCGCGAGGGCTATGACCAGGACGAGGTCGACGACTTCCTCGACGAGATCGTCGTCGAGCTCCGCCGCCTGAACTCCGAGAACGAGGAACTGCGCCGCCGGGCCACCGACGGACCCACCGACACCTCGCAGCCCCTCACGGTCCCGGCCCCGGTCGCCGCCAGCACGCACACCGAGGACGTCGTCGAGGACGCCGACGCCGGGAAGGCCCCCGAGACGGTCGCAGCGGCCGAGGAGCCGACCCCCGCCCCGGCAGCACCCGCCGCGCCGGCCGGCAGTTCGGCCGAGTCCGCCGCGGGCGTCCTCGCCATGGCCCAGCGCCTGCACGACGAATACGTCAACGCCGGTGTGGAGCAGCGCGACAAGATCATCGCCGAGGCGCAGATCGAGGCCAGCGGCCTGGTCAACGACGCCGAGGAGAAGAGCCGCAAGACCCTCGGGGACCTCGAGGAGCAGAAGACCGAACTCGAGCAGACGGTCGAGCAGCTCCGTGGCTTCGAGCGCGACTACCGCGCCCGCCTCAAGGCGTACATCGAGGGCCAGCTGCGCGACCTCGACGCCCGCGGCTCGCTCGCGTCCGACGCGTCGGCCTCCTAGCAGGACATCCGGCCCGACCGCGTCGGGCCGCAGTGGAAGGGCCGGTGGCCGGGGGCACGATCCCCGGCGGCCGGCCCTTCCGCCGTTCCAGCCGCCACGCATCGTGGCGGTCCCACCGAGTAGACCTTGGACGCATCGTGAACGAGCACCAGCCAGCCGATCCCACCCCCGCGGGAGGCCCCGCCCGCGTCCGCATCCCGGTCCGGTACGGCGTGGTCATGCTGCTGTGCACCCTCGTCGCCTACACGATCGACCAGCTCACGAAGCAGTGGGTCGTGGCGACGATGAGCGAGGGGCAGGTCACCCCGGTCCTCCCGCCCCTGCTCTCCTGGCGCTTCATCCGCAACCCCGGGGCCGCGTTCTCCATCGGGACCGACTACACCTGGGTCTTCACGATCATCATGGTCGTCGTGGCCGTCGCCATCGTCCTGCAGGTGCGGAAGGTCGCGTCGTGGGGCTGGGCCGTGGCGCTCGGGCTCGTCCTCGGCGGCGCCCTCGGCAACCTCACCGACAGGCTCCTCAGGGAGCCGTCGTTCGGCCAGGGCCACGTGGTGGACTTCATCGCGCTGCCCAACTTCGCCATCTTCAACATCGCCGACTCCGCCGTGGTGAGCGGGGTGGGGCTCGTCTGCATCCTGACGCTGCGCGGCATCGGCATGGACGGCAGCCGCGGCACCGACGGGCCGACCGCAGGGGAGCAGGGCGACGATGGCCGCTGACCAGCAGCTCACCGTCCCCGACGCCGATGCGGGGAGCCGCGTCGACGCCGCCCTCGCCCGGCTGCTCGACGTCTCCCGGTCGGCCGTGGCCCAGTGGTGTGCCGACGGCCGAGTCCTCCGCGGCGGCGTGCCACTGGTGAAATCGGACCGCGTGCATGCGGGGGACCGCCTCGACGTCGACGTCCCCGACCCCGGCGACAGGCACCGCGTCATCCCCGAAGCCGTCGACGGCATGGGGATCCTGCTCGACGACGAGGACTTCGTCGTCGTCGACAAGCCCGTCGGCGTCGCAGCGCACCCGTCACCGGGCTGGGTCGGGCCGACCGTCGTCGGAGCCCTCGCCGCAGCCGGGTACCGCATCTCGACGTCGGGGGCGCCCGAGCGCGTCGGGATCGTCCACCGGCTCGACGTGGGCACGTCGGGGGCCATGGTCGTCGCCAAGACGGAGCCCGCCTACACGGCTCTCAAGCGCGCGTTCAAGGAGCGCACCGTCGACAAGGTGTACCACGCGGTGGTGCAGGGGCTGCCCGAGCCGCTCAAGGGCACCATCGACGCGCCGATCGGCCGCCATCCGCACCACGAATGGCGCTTCGCGGTGATGGAGGGCGGCCGTGACTCGGTGACGCACTACGAGGTGCTGGAGGCCTTCGGCCGGGCGAGCCTCGTCGAGGTGCACCTCGAGACCGGCAGGACACACCAGATCCGCGTGCACTTCTCCGCCCTGCGCCACCCCTGCGCCGGCGACCTCACCTACGGGGCCGATCCCCGGCTCGCCGCCGAGCTGGGCCTCACGCGGCAGTGGCTCCACGCCCACCGCCTGGGCTTCGCGCATCCGCGGACGGGCGAGCCGGTGAGCGTCTCGAGCCCCTACCCGGTGGACCTCGCCTACGCGGTCACGGCCCTCTCCAGCGGACTGGTCTGACACGCCCGACGGGCCCCGTGTGACACGCCGTGCCGACCTCGGGCGACGCTCCCGGCGGCCGCCGGCGGGGTAGGGGAGCACTAGACTTGCCGGGTGGCTACTCCTGCATCCGAAGACTCGTTCGTCCATCTCCACAACCACACCGAGTACTCGATGCTCGACGGCGCCGCGCGGCTCACCGACCTGTTCAGCCACACCGAGGAACTCGGGATGAAGGCCCTCGCGACCACCGACCACGGCTTCGTGTTCGGTGCGTTCGACTTCTGGAGCAAGGCCAACAGCGCCGGGATCAAGCCCATCATCGGCGTGGAGGCCTACGTCACCCCCGGCACCGCCCGCAACGACCGCACGCGCGTGCAGTGGGGCGGCGGCGGCCGCGACGACGTCTCGGGTGCCGGCGCGTACACGCACATGACGCTGTGGTCGGAGACCACCGAGGGCATGCACAACCTCTTCCGGATGTCGTCCCTGGCGTCCCTCGAGGGCTACCTCTACAAGCCGCGCATGGACCGCGACCTGCTGCAGACCTACGGCAAGGGCCTCATCGCCACCACCGGCTGCCCGTCCGGGGAGGTGCAGACCAAGCTGCGGCTCGGCCTCTACGACGAGGCCCGGCAGGCGGCGTCGGACTTCCGCGACATCTTCGGGGCGGAGAACTACTTCTGCGAGCTCATGGACCACGGGCTCGACATCGAGCGGAGGGTCAAGGCCGACCTCATCCGGCTCGCCGGTGAGCTCGGTCTGCCGCTCGTCGCCACCAACGACCTGCACTACACCCACGCCGAGGACTCGAAGGCGCATGCCGCGCTGCTCTGCGTCCAGTCCGGGTCCACCCTCGCCGACCCGAAGCGCTTCAAGTTCGACGCCGACGAGTTCTACCTGAAATCGCCCGCCGAGATGCGCGCCATCTTCCGCGACTACCCCGAGGCCTGCGACAACACGCTGCTCATCGCCGAGCGGTGCGACGTCGAGTTCAACACCAAGGCCAACTACATGCCGCGCTTCCCGGTCCCCGAGGGCGAGAACGAGCAGTCGTGGTTCGTCAAGGAGGTCGAGACGGGCCTGCAGTTCCGCTACCCCGCCGGCGTACCGGACGACGTCCGCAAGCAGGCCGAGTTCGAGGTCGGCGTCATCACGCAGATGGGCTTCCCCGGCTACTTCCTCGTGGTCGCCGACTTCATCAACTGGGCCAAGAACAACGGGATCCGCGTCGGTCCCGGCCGCGGTTCGGGCGCCGGGTCCATGGTGGCGTACGCGATGCGCATCACCGACCTCGACCCGCTCAAGCACGGGCTCATCTTCGAGCGCTTCCTCAACCCCGAGCGCGTGTCCATGCCCGACTTCGACGTCGACTTCGATGATCGCCGCCGCTCGGAGGTCATCCGGTACGTGACGGAGAAGTACGGCGACGAGCGCGTGGCCATGATCGTCACCTACGGCACCATCAAGGCCAAGCAGGCCCTGAAGGACTCCTCCCGCGTGATGGGCTACCCGTTCTCCACGGGAGAGCGCCTCACGAAGGCCATGCCGCCGGACGTCATGGGCAAGGGTCTCGCCCTCGCCGACGTGCACAACAAGGGCGCCAAGCGCTACTCCGAGGCGGAGGAACTGCGGGAGCTCCTGAAGACCGACTCCGACTCGGAGAAGGTGTTCGAGACGGCCCTCGGCCTCGAAGGACTGAAGCGCCAGTGGGGCGTGCACGCGGCCGGCGTCATCATGTCCTCCGACCCGCTGATCGACATCATCCCGATCATGCGCCGTGAGCAGGACGGCCAGATCATCACGCAGTTCGACTACCCCACGTGCGAGGGTCTCGGGCTGATCAAGATGGACTTCCTCGGCCTGAGGAACCTGACGATCATCACGGACGCCGTCGAGAACATCAAGGGCAACAAGGACACCGACCTGGTCCTCGAGGACCTCGAACTCGATGACAAGGAGTCCTACGAGCTCCTGGCGCGCGGCGACACCCTCGGCGTCTTCCAGCTCGACGGCGGGCCCATGCGGTCGCTCCTGAAGCTCATGCGCCCCGACAACTTCGAGGACATCTCCGCGGTCCTGGCGCTGTACCGGCCGGGCCCGATGGGCGTGAACTCGCACACCAACTACGCCCTGCGCAAGAACGGCCTGCAGGACATCGAGCCGATCCACCCCGAGCTCGAGGGCCCGCTCGAGGAGATCCTCGGCGGGACGTACGGCCTGATCGTCTACCAGGAGCAGGTGATGAGCGCCGCCCAGAAGCTGGCGAACTTCACGCTCGGGCAGGCGGACATGCTGCGCCGCGCGATGGGCAAGAAGAAGAAGTCCGAGCTGGACAAGCAGCAGGCGGACTTCTTCGCGGGCATGAAGGCCAACGGCTATTCGCAGGCTGCGATGGACAAGCTGTGGACCGTGCTCGAATCCTTCTCGGACTACGCGTTCAACAAGGCCCACACCGCCGCCTACGGGCTCGTGTCCTACTGGACGGCGTACCTGAAGGCGCACTACCCCGCCGAGTACATGGCGGCCCTGCTCACCAGCGTCGGCGACGACAAGGACAAGCTGGCCATCTACCTCAACGAGTGCCGCCGCATGGGCATCACGGTGCTGCCGCCAGACGTCAACGAGTCGAGCGTCAACTTCACCCCGGTCGGCAAGGACATCCGCTTCGGCATGGGCGCCATCCGCAACGTCGGCGCGAACGTCGTCGGCGCCATGGTGGGCGCGCGCGAGGAGAAGGGTGCCTTCACCTCGTTCAGCGACTTCCTGCAGAAGGTGCCCGCCGTCGTCTGCAACAAGCGGACCATCGAATCGCTCATCAAGGCCGGCGCGTTCGACTCGCTGCGGCATCCGCGCCGGGCCCTGGCGATGATCCACGAGGAAGCCGTGGACTCCGTGATCGTCCTCAAGCGCAACGAGGCGGCGAACCAGTTCGACCTCTTCAGCGCGTTCGACGGCCCCGACGGCGGGGGAGTGAGCGGGCTGTCCGTCGACGTGCCGGACCTCCCGGAGTGGGACAAGAAGGACAAGCTGTCGTTCGAACGCGACATGCTCGGGCTCTACGTCTCGGACCACCCGCTGCAGGGACTCGAGGGCATCCTCGGCCAGCACGCCGACTCCTCCATCCCGTCGATCATCAGCGAGGAGGGCCCGGCCGACGGCGCGATCGTAACGATCGCGGGCATGATCACCTCCCTGCAGCGCAGGATCGCGAAGAACAGCGGCAACGCCTACGCCCGCGCCGAGGTCGAGGACCTCGCCGGTTCCATGGAGGTCATGTTCTTCGGCCAGGTGTACGGACCCATCTCCGGTGTCCTCGCCGAGGACCTGATCGTGGTGGTCCGCGGCCGCCTGCAGCGTCGCGACGACGGCGCCGTCATGCTCAACGCCCAGGAACTCACGGTGCCGGACCTCAGCGAGGGGCACTCCGGCCCCGTGGTGATCTCGATGCTGCAGCACAAGGCGACGGAGACGGCGGTCACGGCCCTCGGCGACGTCCTGCGGACGCACCCCGGGACGAGCGAGGTCCTCATCCGGCTCAACGGATCACGCAAGGTCGAGGTGATGAAGCTCGGCGTCGACCTGCGGGTCAACCCGACACCCGGGCTCTTCGGGGACCTGAAGGTGCTGTTCGGGCCCGCCTGCCTCGACGCCTGAGGAGCGCCGGCCGGGTTCCCGGGACCGGCCGGCTCAGATGACGTAGTCGGTGGCCGTCGGCGTGCCGTAGCTCCCGCCGTGGTACAGCAGGGGAGCGCCGTCGGGTCCGATGTTCCCCGCGACCACCTCGGCCACGACGACCGCGTTGTTCTCGAAGGACAGGCGCATGCTGATGCGGCCCACGAGCCAGCCGGCCACGTCCTTCAGGATGGGCACGCCCTCCGGCCCCGGCTCCCAGTGGTCGCCCGTGAACCGGTCCTGCGTGCGGGCGAACCGGTTCGCGAGCCCCTCGTTCTCGGTGCTGAGCATGTGGACGCCCACGAAGTTCGTGTTCGCGACCGCGGGCCACGACGAGGACGTCCTCGCCATGTTGAAGGAGAAGCGCGGGGGGTCTGCGGACAGCGAGGCCACCGAGGTGGCGGTGAACCCGTAGGGGACGCCGTCGTACGTCGCGGTGATGATGGAGACGCCGGCCGCGTGGCGGCGGAAGACCTCGCGGAAGGATTCGCCGTGCAGCACGGGGGACGAGGGGCCTGCCGGTGCGGTGCTGGGGTTGGTCACGGGGTTCCTCCGGGCGGTATCGGCAGTGGGCGCCGCGGTGGCGGACCCGTGCAGGGCACGGCCCGCCTCGCGGCTCCTCCACCCTAGGCGCGGTCAGCGGGCACGGGAGGGTTTGTTAATGTAGAAGTCATGCGCGCCAGCCAGCCACCGGACACGGGATCGGGCAACTATCCGCCGCCGGTCTATGCCGTCGCCGAGGACAGGCGGTCCGTGCCGCCTTCGGGCATCTACTGGTGGCTCGGCTCCACGGTCCTCCTCGGTGCCCTGCTCGGTGCCGCGTGGTGGCTCCTCGCGCCGACGGGCCGCCTGTTCGGCGACCCGGAGGTCGCGGCGGACTGGGTGCTCCGCGACCTCACGCTCGCCGGACTGGAACTGGTCGCGGGTATCGCCGTCGGCACCGTCGTGGCGCTCCGCCTGACCCTGCCCGGCGTGGTGTCCCGCATCGTGGCCGCGATCGGCGGATCGATCCTCGGCTCGCTCCTGGCCCTCGGGGTCGGGGAGGGTCTCGCCCACCTGCTCGGGCCGCACGGGACCGAAGGGCTGCCGGGCTCCTCCTTCGTGCTGCAGTCCTACGGAGCCCTGGCGATCTGGCCCGGCGTCGCCGCCGTCATCATCTTCGTCACGGCCCTCATCGGGCTCGCCCGCCGCAGGACCTGACCCGCCCGTCGCGGGTGCGCTCCCGCCGCGCGCCGGGTGCGCCTCCCGATAGACTCGTCGGGTGACTCCAGCGCCCAGTACCTCCCCCGTCAGCTTCCGGACCCTCGACCTGCGCGGCCTCGCGCTGTCGCCCCGGGAGCTGAAGAACGCCATGCCGAGGGCGGCGGCGAGTGCCCTGTCCTCGGAGGCCGCCGTGCAGGCCATCATCGACGACGTCCGGGACCGCGGCTTCGATGCCCTGCGGGACCTCGCACGGCGGTTCGACGGCGTGGAGCAGGACCACCCGCGCGTGCCGGCGGAGATCATCGCGGCGGCCGTGGCCGGGCTCGACGGCGACGTGCGGTCGGCGCTCGACGAGGCCATCCGCCGAGCGCGCATCTTCGCGCGGGCCCAGGTCCCGGCGGACGTGGAGGTCGAGATCGCCGAGGGCGCACGTCTGACCCACAAGTGGATCGCCGTGGACCGGGTCGGGCTGTACGTCCCCGGGGGGCTGGCCGTCTACCCGTCCTCCGTGGTGATGAACGTGGTCCCGGCCCAGGCCGCGGGCGTCGGCTCGATCGCCCTCGCGTCGCCGCCGCAGAAGGAGTTCGGCGGCTGGCCGCACCCCGTGATCCTCGCCGCGGCATCCATGCTGGGCATCACCGAGGTGTACGCCATGGGCGGCGCGCAGGCCGTCGCGGCCCTCGCCCACGGCATCCCGGACGGCCCGGATGCCGGCCCGGGGATCGACCCGGTCACCGTCGTCACCGGGCCGGGCAACGTCTTCGTCGCGACGGCCAAGCGCCTCGTCCGCGGGCAGGTGGGGATCGACTCCGAGGCCGGCACCACCGAGATCGCCGTCCTCGCCGACGCGACCGCGGATGCCGACCTCGTCGCGGCCGACCTCGTGAGCCAGGCCGAGCACGACCCCCAGGCGGCGTCCGTGCTGGTCACGGACTCCGAGGACCTCGCGCGGGCCGTCGTCGAGGCCCTGCAGGTCCGCGCCGCCGCGACACGCCACGCCGACCGCGTCCGGACGGCGCTCTCCGGGCCGCAGTCCGGGGTGATCCTCGTCGAGGACATCGATCACGGCATCGCGGTGTGCGACGCCTATGCGGCGGAGCACCTGGAGATCCAGACGGCCGACGCCGGTGCCGTGGCGGCGAGGATCCGCAATGCGGGAGCCATCTTCGTCGGTGCGTACAGCCCCGTGAGCCTCGGCGACTACTGCGCCGGCTCCAACCATGTGCTGCCGACGGGCGGTACCGCGTCCTTCGCCTCCGGCCTCAACGTCACCACGTTCCTGCGTGCTGTGCAGGTCGTCGACTACGACCGCGCGGCGCTGGCACAGGTGTCGTCGTCGATCCTGGCCCTGTCCGACGCAGAGAACCTCCCGGCGCACGGAGAAGCGGTCACCGCACGGTTCGACGGCACCGCCGCCTGACCGGGCCGGCCGGACACCCCTCCGGAGCGCCCAGCCACTACATCTGGTAATGACAGTGTTGTTGTTTCACCACATGTAGTCCTAAAATGGGCGGAACGGTTGTTGTCGAGCGGAAGGGGAGCCCATGTACTGCCCGTACTGCCGCAACCCCGACTCGCGTGTCGTGGACAGTCGCCTCGCCGACGACGGCTCGGCCATCCGCCGCCGCCGCCAGTGCCCCGAGTGCGGGCGCCGTTTCAGCACGGTCGAGACCACGAGCCTCAGCGTGGTCAAGCGTTCGGGTGCGGGGGAGCCGTTCAGCCGGTCGAAGATCATCAACGGCGTCCGGAAGGCCTGCCAGGGCCGGCCGGTCACCGAGGACGACCTCGCGCTCCTGGCGCAGGAGGTCGAGGAGAACGTCCGCGCGAGCGGTGTCGCGGAGATCGACGCGCACGAGGTGGGACTGGCCATCCTGGGCCCCCTCCGGAAGCTCGACCAGATCGCCTATCTGCGGTTCGCGAGCGTGTACCAGGGGTTCGAATCGCTCGAGGACTTCGAAGAGGCGATCGACACCCTGCGCGAGCAGGCGAAGGACAACGAGCGCGTGCCGAGTGGCGCGCAACGGCCCTTGACGGCGCGCTAGCGCCCTACAGATTCCGGTGGTGGCTGCGGAGGGGAAGCCGACGCCACCACCGGTTCCACGTCCGCCCCGGCGGCAGGACGCCCGGAGATGGGGAAGCCCGGTACGGACAGGATCCGTACCGGGCTTCCCCCTGTGCGGGAGGGGGCGGTCAGGCCTTCGGGGAGAAGAGCAGCGCGGCCTGCAGGGCCCCGCCCACGATCCCTGCGTGGTTCCGGAGTTCCGCCGGGATGATCGGTGTGCGCAGCTGGAGCGACGGCAGGTACTCGCTGCTCCGCTTCGAGATCCCGCCGCCCACGATGAACAGTTCCGGCGAGAAGAGGAACTCGACGTGCGAGAAGTAGCGCTGCAGGCGGACGGCGTACTCGTCCCAGCCGATGCCGTCGCGTTCGCGGGCGACCGCCGACGCCTTCGTCTCGGCGTCGTGACCGTCGATCTCGAGGTGGCCGAGCTCCGCGTTCGGTACCAGCCTGCCGTCGAAGATGAAGGCCGAGCCGATGCCGGTCCCGAGGGTGATGACCAGGACCGTGCCCATCTTGCCCTTGCCCGCGCCGTAGCGGACCTCGGCGAGCCCTGCGGCGTCGGCGTCGTTGATCACGTGCACCGCGCGTCCGAGGACCTTGGTGAACAGGGCGTCGACGTCGGTGTCCACCCAGCTCTTGTCCACGTTCGCCGCCGAGCGCGCCACGCCGTGCTGGATGATGGCGGGGAAGGTGACGCCGACGGGGACGTCGGCGGGGGGGCCCTCGGGCCGTGAGGTCAGCTCGGCGACGATCTGCGCCACCACCCCCGCGACGGCTTCGGGCGTGGCGGGCTTGGGCGTGGGGATCCGGTAGCGCTCACCGACGATGACACCCTTCTCGAGGTCCACGATGCCGCCCTTGATGCCGGTGCCGCCGATATCGACGCCGATGACGGTCGCGGGGAGCTTCTTCGATTTCTTCTTGTCGGTGTCCTTGGCCATGATTCTCCGTCGAAGTGGGGCCGGCGCGAGCCGGAGGGGCAGTGGTCGGGCAGTGGTCGGGTCGGAATTCGGCACGGTGCGTGGACGGTGCCCTAGGGCAGGGTCAGGATCTCCGCGCCGCGGTCGGTGACAACGAGCGTGTGCTCGAACTGCGCTGTCCTCTTCCGGTCCTTCGTGACGACGGTCCAGTCGTCCGCCCACATGGTCCAGTCGATCGTGCCGAGCGTCAGCATCGGTTCGATGGTGAAGACCATGCCCGGTTCGATGACGCGGTCGTAGGCGGGGGCGGCGTCGTAGTGGGGGATGATCAGGCCCGTGTGGAACGCTTCTCCGACGCCGTGCCCGGTGAAGTCACGGACAACACCATAACCGAACCGTTTCGCATAGGACTGGATGGTGCGCCCGATGACATTGATCTCCCGACCGGGGGCCACTGCGCGGATCGCCCGGTCGAGTGACTCCCGCGTGCGTTCGACGAGGAGCCGTGACTCCTCGTCGACGTCGCCGATGCAGAACGTGTAGTTCGTGTCGCCGTGCACGCCGTCCTTGTAGGCGGTGATGTCGATGTTCAGGATGTCGCCGTCCTGCACCACCGTGGTGTCGGGGATCCCGTGGCAGATGACCTCGTTGAGGGACGAGCACAGCGACTTGGGGAAGCCCCGGTAGCCGAGGGTCGAGGGATACGCGCCGTGATCGAGCAGGAACTCGTGGCCGATCCGGTCGAGCTGGTCCGTGGTGACGCCCGGGGTCGCGGCGCGGCCCACCTCGACGATGGCCTGCGCGGCGATCCGGCTCGCGGACCGGATCCTCTCGATCGTCTCGGGTGTCTTCACCTCGGAGCCCGTGAACGGGGCGGGAGCCTTGCGGCCCACGTACTCGGGCCGGGCGATGCCAGCAGGAACGGGGCGCCGTGGCGAGACCGTGCCGGGTGTCAGCGTCCCGAGGGGGGCCGTGGCGGAGGACTGGGGCATACCCTTGATCCTATAGCGGGCACGGGGACGGCCGACAAAGCGGTGCCTCCCGGATCCCGGATGACAGCACCGTGCCCTGCACCTAGGAGGTCGCCATGACGGAGTACTGGTACAACGTGCGGACGCACGAGGTCGAGGAGGACCGGCAGTCGGACTGGACGCAGCTGATCGGGCCCTATGCCACCCGCGGGGAAGCGGAGAAGGCCCTCGAGAAGGTCCAGCAGCGCAACGACGCCTGGGACCGGGAGGACGACTAGCGTATTAGAAGGTGTGCTCGGGTCCCGGGAAGCTGCCGGCGCGGACGTCGTCGGCGTAGGCGCGGGCGGCGTCCGAGAGCACCGTCCGCACGTCGGCGTACTGCCTGACGAACCTCGCCTGCCTGCCGCCGCGCAGCCCCGCCATGTCCTGCCACACCAGCACCTGGCCGGTGGTCCCGGGGCCCGCGCCGATGCCGATGGTCGGTACCCGGACGGCGGCGTCGACGGCCGCAGCCGTCTCCGCGGGGACCATCTCCATCAGCACGCAGAACGCGCCCGCTTCCGCGAGGGCGACGGCGTCGTCGACGATCCGCCCGGACGCCTCCCCGCGGCCCTGCACCCGGTAGCCGCCGAGCGCGTGCTCGCTCTGCGGCGTGAACCCGATGTGCGCCATGACGGGGATGCCCGCCCGGACGAGCGCACGAACGGTGTCCGCGTAGTCGGCCCCGCCCTCCATCTTGACGGCGTGGACCAGACCTTCCTTGAGGAGCCGGACGGACGACGCCACGGCCTGCTGCGGCGACACCTCGTAGCTGCCGAAGGGCAGGTCGGCGACGACGAGGGCGCGCGTCGCGGCCCGGCTCACCGCCCGGCTGAAGATGATCATCTCGTCGAGGGTGATGGGCAGGGTCGTGGCGTGACCGAGGACGTTGTTGGCCGCCGAATCGCCCACGAGCAGCACCTCGATGCCTGCCTCGTCGAACACCTGAGCCGCGTACTGGTCGTACGCCGTCAGCATCGCGAAGCGCGTGCCCTGGTCCTTGGCCTGCTGCAGGTGGTGGAGGCGGATGCGGCCGGACGGTCGTGCGGCCGCCGGTGAGCCGGACGGAGTGGCCGGAGCGGCGCCTGCTCCCTCTCCGTAGGGTGCTGGCAGTTCGGCGGAAGTCATGGAACGAGACTATCGGACGGTGGCGGACGGCCTCCTGTCGGGTGCACACGGCCGGCGGCGCACCGGACGGCGCACCGGGACAGGGGGGCGCACCGATCTGCTCCTGCGGGTCAGTAGAGTGATTCACGGCAGGCGCTCGCGTGCCGGCGCCCGTGGCATGCCACGGAAGCGGCGGCACCGGCTGCGCACGACGTCGGGCACGGCCCTCCGCCCCGGGGCGGCAGGGCGACGAGGAACGGGAAGAGGTGGTCATGGACCGGCAGCAGGAGTTCGTACTGCGCACCATCGAGGAGCGGGACGTCCGCTACGTACGGTTGTGGTTCACCGACGTCGTCGGCTCCCTGAAGTCCGTGGCGCTCGCGCCGGCGGAGGTCGAGGGCGCCTTCGCCGAGGGCCTCGGGTTCGACGGCTCCTCCATCGAGGGCCTGGCCCGCGTCTACGAATCGGACATGCTGGCGCAGCCCGATCCGTCCACGTTCCAGATCCTGCCGTGGCGCGGCGAGAAGGAACAGACCTCCCGCATGTTCTGCGACATCCTCACGCCGGACGGCCGGCCGTCCACCGCCGACCCGCGGGGCGTCCTCAAGAAGACGCTGGCGAAGGCCGCCGACATGGGGTTCACCTGCTACACGCACCCCGAGATCGAGTTCTACCTCCTGAAGTCCGCCGAGCTGGGCGCTGACGGGCAGCCGGTGCCCGTGGACCAGGCCGGCTACTTCGACCACGTCCCCGGGGGAGTGGCCCAGGACTTCCGCAGGACCGCCGTGGCGATGCTAGAGTCCGTCGGCATCTCCGTGGAGTTCAGCCACCACGAGGCCGGTCCCGGGCAGAACGAGATCGACCTGCGCTACGCCGACGCGCTGCAGACGGCGGACAACATCATGACGTTCCGCACCATCATCAAGGAGGTCGCCCTGACCTCCAGCAGCTACGCGACCTTCATGCCCAAGCCGTTCTCCGAGCACCCGGGCTCCGGCATGCACACCCACTTCTCCCTCTTCGAAGGGGACACGAACGCGTTCTTCGAGGCCGGCGCCGAGTTCCAGCTGTCGAAGACCGCACGCCAGTTCATCGCGGGCATCCTCCGCCACGCACCCGAGTTCACGGCCGTGACGAACCAGTTCGTCAACTCGTTCAAGCGCCTGTGGGGCGGCGGGGAAGCGCCCAGCTACCTCTCGTGGGGACACAACAACCGCTCCGCCCTGGTCCGCGTGCCGCTGTACAAGCCGAACAAGGGGCAGTCCGCGCGCATCGAGTACCGCGGCATCGACTCCGCGAGCAACCCGTACCTCGCGTACTCGGTGCTCCTGGGTGCCGGCCTGAAGGGTATCGAGGAGGGCTACGAGCTCCCGCCGGCCGCCGAGGACGACGTGTGGAGCCTGACGGCCGCCGAACGCCGCGCGATGGGTCACGACCCCCTGCCCGCGAGCCTGCACGACGCGATCCGCGTGATGGAGGAGTCGGAGCTGGTGGCGGACATCCTGGGGGAGCAGGTCTTCGAGAACTTCCTGCGGAACAAGCGCGCCGAGTGGCACGACTACCGCATCCAGGTGACCCCGTACGAGCTGCGCCGGAATCTCAACATCCTGTAGTGCGCGCCGGGGCCCGAGGCGACATGGCTAGGGTTGGGGGATGAGCCTCAACCGCAAGCTGATCAGTCACGGCTTCACGGACCTCGAGAAGAGCCGGCGGTTCCTGGACGCGCCCGAACTGCACGGGCTGAACGACGACGACCTCTTCGCGGGTCTCGCCGCGGCCGCCGATCCCGATCTCGCGCTGCAGTCCTTGGTGCGCCTGCTGGCCGGCAGCCGGAAGGCCGTCCTGGCTGCGTTCTCCGACGAGGGTCGGCGCGGACCGCTCTTCCGGCTCCTGGGGGCCTCGGAGGCCCTCGGCGAGTTCCTCATGCGGCGTCCCGAGCACCTCGACGTCGTCAGGCCCGGCCCGGCGACGCCCGCCGTCGTCGGACCCGAGGTCCTGAGGTCCGCGCTGCTGCTCTCGGTCGACGCCGAGCCGTCGGAGGACAACCCCGTGGCCGGCGTCACGGGTCCCGACGCCTACCGCCGGCTCCGCGTGGCCTACCGGCGCCACCTGACGGATCTCGCGGTGCGGGACCTCTGCCACTGTGCGCCCGTGGACTACCTGCCCGACGTCGCCCGTGAACTGGCCGATCTCGCCACTGCCGCGCTCGAGGCGTCCCTCGCTGTCGCCCGGGCGGAGCTCGGGCAGGTGTACGGGCCCGACGCCGTGGCGCGCGTCAAACTCGCGGTCATCGCCATGGGCAAGTGCGGCGCACGCGAGCTGAACTACATCTCCGACGTCGACGTCGTCTACGTGGTGGAGGGGGACGAGCTCGACGACACGACGGTCACGAGGATCGGCACGGGCCTCGCCTCCGGCATGGCCCGCGGCGTCTACTCGGCCGGCACCGAACCGGCGCTGTGGGAGGTCGACGCGAACCTCCGCCCCGAGGGCAAGGACGGCCAGCTCGTCCGCACGCTGCAGTCCCACGTCTCCTACTACGAGCGCTGGGCGAAGACCTGGGAGTTCCAGGCGCTCCTGAAGGCCCGTGCCGCGGCGGGCGATCCGGGGCTGGGACGCCGCTACGAGGAGGCCATCGCCCCGTTCGTGTGGGCGTCGTCGCAGCGTGAGGGCTTCGTGGAGGCCGTCCGGGCGATGCGGCGCCGCGTCACCGACAACATCCCGCGCGAGGAGGAGGCCCGCCAGCTGAAGCTCGGCGCGGGCGGGCTGCGGGACGTCGAGTTCACGGTCCAGCTGCTGCAGCTCGTGCACGGCCGGCTCGACGAGTCATTGCGCGTCCGGGACACCGTCACCGCGATCGACGCCCTCAGCTCCGCGGGGTACGTCGGACGCTCGGACGCCCTCGACCTCGACGACGCGTACCGTCACCTGCGGGTCCTCGAGCACCGGATCCAGCTCATGCAGATGCGCCGCACGCACCTCATGCCCGAGGACGACAGTTCCCTGCGGGCCCTCGCCCGGTCCTCGCAGGGCTGCCTGGTCACGGTGCGTCCCAGTCCCCAGAGCCTGCACGACTCGTGGCAGCGGACCCGGAAGCTGGTCCGGCGGCTCCACGAGTCCATCTTCTACCGGCCCCTGCTCAACAACGCGGCGACGCTGCGCCCCGAGGACGTCCAGCTGACCGCCGAGGCCGCCCAGGCCCGCCTCGCCGCGCTCGGGTACCTGGACCCGCGGGGGGCGATGCGCCACATCGAGGCGCTCACCGGCGGCCTCCGGCGCCGCGCGATGCTGCAGCGCCAGCTCCTTCCCATCCTCCTCGCGTGGTTCGCCGACGGCGTCGACCCCGACGCCGGCCTCCTCGGGTTCCGCCGCCTCAGCGAGTCGCTCGGCGAGAGCCACTGGTACCTCGGGATGCTGCGCGATTCGAACGCCGCGGCCGAGCGGCTGTGCGCCGTCCTCTCGAGCAGCCGGTTCATCACGGACCTGCTGGAGGTCTCGCCCGAATCGACGCAGTGGCTCGGCTCCGATGCGGCACTGGTGCCGGACGCCTTCGACGCGCAGTGGCAGGAGATCCAGTCGAAGATGTCGCGGCACCCCGAACCGGCGGAGGCCATCCGGCTGATCCGGCTGATCCGCCGCAGGGAGCTGCTGCGCATCGCCATCGCCGACAGCTCCCGCCTGCTGTCGCAGGCGCAGGTGGGCGAGGCGCTGGCCGACGCCGACCGCGCCGCGATCCTCGGAGCCCTGCACGTCGCCGAGAGCCAGGTCCTCGGGCGGGAGGAGCAGCTCACGCACGTCGTCGTCGTGGCCATGGGGCGCCAGGGCGGCAGGGAGATCACCTACGGGTCGGACGCCGACGTCATCTACGTCCACCGCCCGTTCCCGGGCGTCGACGAGGAGGCCGCGCAGAAGCAGGCGGAGGCGATCGTGGCGCGCCTCGCCGCCCTGCTCACCCAGCCGTGCAAGCCGCCCGTGCTCGCCGAGCGGGTCCTCGAGATCGATACGGCGCTCCGGCCCGAGGGCAAGCAGGGCGCGATGGTGCGGTCCCTCGATTCGTACCGGGAGTACTACCGTCGGTGGTCGCTCGTCTGGGAGGCCCAGGCGCTCCTGCGCGCCCGTCCCCTCGCGGGCGACGACGGCCTGGCGGCCGAGTTCCTCGAGGTCATCGACGCCGTGCGCTACCCGGAGGAGCTCGGCGAGACGGACGTCCGGGAGATCCGGCGCATCAAGGCCCGCGTGGAGTCGGAGCGGCTCCCGCGCGGTGCCGACCCGTCACGGCACCTCAAGCTCGGGCGCGGCGCCCTGAGCGACGTCGAGTGGCTCGTGCAGCTGCTCCAGCTGCAGCACGCACGGGCGGTCCCCGCCCTCCGCGTGCAGTCGACGCTCGCCGCGCTGGACGTCGTCGCCGAGGAGGGGCTGCTGCCCGGCGAGGACGTCGCCACGCTCCGAGAGAGCTGGAACCTCGCGACCCGCATCCGGGCGGCGAACGTCATCTGGAGTGGGCGCGGCTCCGACCTGTTGCCGTCGTCGCGGCGGGACCTCGAGGCCGTGGCGCGGTGGTGCGGGTACGGGCCGGGCAGCGGCTCGGACCTCGAGGAGGACTACCTGCGGGTGACGCGGCGCAGCAGGGCCGTCTTCGAGCGGCACTTCTACGGGTACTGAGGCCCGCGGGGGACGCTGCAGGGCCGGTCGCGGGATCGCTCAGCGGTCGAGGGCCGCGAAACGCTCGGCGAGGACGGGCGTGAGCGACCGCATGTAGGTGCTCGTGATGTGATTCGCGTCGAAGAAGACGTGCACGCCGCCGATGACCGAATAGCACCGGCCGCCGGGACAGAACTGGTCCTGCAGGTCCAGCACCTTCACCCGCGGCGAACCGAGGGCGACGGCCGCCTCGGCGAGCGGGTCGACGGCGAGGGCCTCCCCGGCCGGGGAGGAGCACTCGAGGGGTGCCGACGCGTGGAGGGCGAGGCAGTCCGGGCCGGCCCGGCCGAGCGTCAGCGGGGTGTCCCGGAGGACGTAGACCGCGACGCCTGCGTCGGCCCACGCTCCGACGCGATCCGCGAACGCATCACGGTACTGGCTCAGCTGGTCCCGCCCCGAGCCGTCGTCGATGGTCTCGCGGGCACCGAAGGCCGAGACGAAGACCATGTCCGGCTTCTGGTCGAGGATGCGGTCCGACACCTCCCGGCTCCAGGCGAGGCAGGCGTCCTGCGACCCCTCGCCCTCGGGGCGGCCGTTGAAGTCCGTGCGGCGCACGCCGACATAGGGGCATCCGCCGACGAGGCTCTCCTGCAGGTGCCAGGAGGACTCCCGGGCCAACGCGTGGAGGGCGGTCTTCCACTGTTCGGCATGGGAGTCGCCCACGAGCCATGCCTCTGCTGCCGGCGCCCCGCCGCCCGCGAAGTCGCACGTGCTCAGGCGGTTCCCTCCGCCCACCTCGATGGGATCCTGCGACGCCGTGCATTCCGCGCCGTCGAACCAGGGGGCCTCCTCGGGGCCGACCTGCGCGAGCACGGGTGGCCCGAACGGGTCGCAGTCCGGGGCGGACAGGCTCTTCGCGCCGAAGCAGGGTCCGCCGGAGATCGCGTCGAGGGCCTGCCGTTGGCGGTCGCCCGCCGCATTCGCCGACACCGTCAAGGCCGTCGCCGCGAGGATGATGGCGAGCATGACGCCGAGCAGGAGCATGCCGGAGGTGCGGGGGCCGAAGCGGCGGAGGAGTCCCGTCCTCGCCGGGTCCTCGATCAGCCGCTTGCTGCCGAACGACAGGAGGACCGTTCCGGCGAGGAGGACGACCGTGTCGATCGGCTGCAGGTCGCGGCCGATCAGGGCCGGCACGAGGAGCAGCGCGGGCCAGTGCCACAGGTACAGGGAGTAGGAGATGTCCCCGACGAACTGGACGGGCCTGGCGCCGAGTGCGGCGCCGGGCGCCCACGCGGGGTGGTGCGGGCCGCCGGCGATGACCAGGACGGTGCCCACGACGGGGACGAGCGCCAGGTAGCCGGGGAAGGGGGTCCGTTCCGTGAAACCGGCCGCGGAGCAGAGGATCAGCCCGTACCCGAGGATCTGCGCGGCTCCGGCGAGGGCCGGGACCAGGGGGGTCGTCAGGCTGCGCTGGTGGCGCAGGGCGCGCACGGCCACCAGGGCGCCGGCCGTGAATTCCCAGGCACGCGCGGGAGTCACGAAGTAGGCGGCGCTCCTGTTCGTGGACGTGAGGTGGATGCAGAAGGCCAGGGACAGCACGAAGACCGCGCCGAGCACCAGGGTGAGGAGCGCCCGGCTCCGCATCCGATGGCGGACGGCGAGGGTGACGACGACGGTCAGCAGGAGCGGCCAGAGGAGGTAGAACTGCTCCTCGACCGAGAGCGACCAGTAATGCTGCAGGGGCGACGCCGACTCGGTCTGCGCGGAGTAGTCGACGGACTTGAGTGCCAGAACCCAGTTCTCGACGTAGAGGTTGGCGGCGAGGGTCTCCTGGGCGACCCCGATCCAGCGTGGATAGGGCAGCGCCACCCATGCGACGGCCAGCGAGACGGCGGAGACGGTCAGCGCGGCGGGGAGCAGGCGGACGGCACGGCGGGCATAGAACGAGCCGAGGCGCAGCCGCCCGGTGGCCGACAGTTCGCCCAGCAGGTGCTGGGTGATGAGGTAACCGGAGATGACGAAGAAGATGTCGACTCCGACGTATCCGCCCGGGAGCAGGTCCGGTGCCGCGTGGTTCAGGACGACGAAGGTGACAGCCAGGGCCCGCAGCGCCTGGATGTCCTTCCGGGGCGCCTTCGCCCGGGCAGCCGGCGCCTGCGGCTCGCTGGTCCGGGCGAGCACCGTGGCCGGCGCGGCGGTGTCGCTGGTCGTCAACAGTTCTCCTTCTCGGCCACGGGGGCGGAGGCCCGCACTGAGTCCCTCCCGCCGGCAGCGGCAGCTGTGGCCTCGACGAGTGTATGGTCCGCGTCCCCGCTGCCGGTGTATTTCGCGACGGAGCGACCGCGTGGCACGCGGCACGACGACGGCGGCCCTTCCGGATGGAAGAGCCGCCGTCGGTCCGTGCTGGTCGTGCGGGTGCTGCTAGACGCCGTAGTAGAGCTCGAACTCGTAGGGGTTCGGGCGCAGCGAGAGCGGCTTGATCTCCATCTCGCGCTTGTACTCGATCCACGTGTCGATCAGGTCCTGCGTGAACACGTCGCCGGCCTGCAGGAACTCGTTGTCCGCCTCCAAAGCCAGCAGTGCCTCCTCGAGGGAGCCGGGAGCCTTCTGGATGTCCTTGGCCTCCTCGGCCGGGAGCTCGTAGAGGTCCTTGTCGATGGGCTCTGCGGGCTCGATACGGTTCTTGATGCCGTCGAGGCCGGCCATGAGCTGCGCGGCGAACGCCAGGTACGGGTTCGACGAGGGGTCCGGTGCGCGGAACTCGATGCGCTTGGCCTTCGGGTTCGACCCCGTGATCGGGATGCGGATCCCGGCGGAGCGGTTGCCCTGCGAGTACACCATGTTGACCGGCGCCTCGAAGCCCTTGACCAGGCGCCGGTAGGAGTTCACGGTCGGGTTCGTGAAGGCGAGGACCGCCGAGGCGTGCTTCAGCAGGCCACCGATGTACCACCGGGCCATGTCCGACAGCCCCGCATAGCCGCGCTCGTCGTAGAACAGCGGCTGTCCGTCACTCCACAGCGACTGGTGGCAGTGCATGCCCGAGCCGTTGTCCCCGAAGACCGGCTTCGGCATGAACGTGGCCGACTTGCCCCACGCGTTGGAGACGTTCTTCACGATGTACTTGAACTTCTGCAGGTCGTCCGCAGCGTGCGTCATCGTCGTGAACTTGTAGTTGATCTCGGCCTGGCCGGCGCCGCCGACCTCGTGGTGGGAGCGCTCGACCTCGAGGCCCGCCTTGTCCAGCTCCACGCAGATGGCGTCGCGCAGGTCTGCCTGCTTGTCCACGGGGGAGACGGGGAAGTAACCGCCCTTGAAGGGGGTCTTGTTGCCCAGGTTTCCGCCGACCTCCTCGCGCCCGCTGTTCCAGGGTGCCTCGATCGAGTCCACCTTGTAGAAGCTGCCCTGCGGGGAGGACTCGTACTGCACGTTGTCGAAGATGAAGAACTCGGCCTCGGGGGCGAAGAACGCCGTGTCGGCGATACCGGTCGAGGACAGGTAGGCCTCGGCCCTCTCCGCGACGCTGCGCGGGTCACGGTGGTAGGGGTCACCGGTCCGCGGGTTGACGATGGAGAAGTTCAGCGCGAGGGTCTTCTCGGTGCGGAACGGGTCGATGAACGCCGTCGTCACGTCCGGGATGAGCTGCATGTCCGACTCCGCGATGCCCTGGAAGCCGCGGATGGAGGAACCGTCGAAGAGCTGGCCGTGCACGAAGAAGTCGGCGTCGACCGACTTCGCCGGTACGTTGAAGTGCTGCTGCACCCCTGGAAGATCGGTGAACCGGACATCGACAAATTTGATGTCTTCGTCGGCGATGAATGTGAGGACCTCGTCCGCATTCTTAAACATCGATTCATGCTCCTAACGCATGGCTGGTGAAAAGACTCGGCGCCAGCACGTGTCCGTGCACCGCTCGGTGATCACGAGCTGTGGCAGGTGGTACGCTGCCGCCGACTCGTCCCAACTGTAGGAGCGGGCAGTTTCCCGCTGGTGTCGCCATTGTTTCCGGGACGTTACTTGGGACTGCTCCGTCCACCCTAGCGCCTCCCTGCGGAGTCGGGGCGGCAGGCCTGCCGGTCCCTGCCGGTACGCTGGGCTGGTGGACAGAAATGACGTGGGCTCGTGGATGGAGGGCCCGCCGCCGTCGGGCGATCAGGACTGGCCAGGACAAAGGCTCGGGCGGCCTGAAGCGGGACCGGGATCGCTAGCACGCTTCGCACCCAGGGCGGGAGCGCTCCTCATCGACTGGATCATCTGCTCCCTCATCTCCGCCGCCTTCTTCGGCTACGACGGCTTCGCGACCCTGTACATCTTCCTCGTGGAGCAGGTCCTGTTCGTCGGCTTCTTCGGCTACAGCATCGGCCACCGGGTGCTGAGGATGCAGGTGCAGACGCTCGACGGTAGGCCCGCGGGGTTCCTCACGGCCCTGATCCGCAGCGTGCTGCTGTGCCTTGTCGTCCCGGCCCTCGTCATCGACGCCGACCAGCGCGGGCTCCACGACCGGGCGCGCGCCACGGGCCTCTTCCGTATCTAGGCTCTTCCGCCACCAGGATCTTCCACCACCAGTCGGACGACGCCGCAGACAGAGAACGAGCCCCTCCCGATGCGGGAAGGGGCTCGTTCCGCGTCTGCGTGGAGACGGTCGGGGGCGGGTCAGCGGCCGCGCATGGCCTTCCGGTCCGGTCGGGCCTTGAAGGGGTCCACGCCCTTCGGGATCGGGAGTTTCGTGCCCAGGGCGGTCAGGCGCTTGTCGACCGCATGGACCTCCTGCTTGGTGAGGGTCTTCTTCAGCTTCTGCACGTTCTTCGGCAGCTTGGCCAGCGGTACCTGGCGGTCGTCGCGGCCCGTCTCGATGACGTGCACCGGGACGTTGGGGATGATGCGCGCCATCTTCCGCTTCTCGCCGTCGATCAGCTGCTTCACGCGTGAGGAAGGGCCCTCGGTCACGAGGACCACGCCCGGTCGGCCGATGACCCGGAACACGGCGTCCTGGGTCCGCGGGTTCACGGCCACCGGCTGCTCCTGCAGGATCCACCCTCGGCGCAGCACGCTCAGGGCGGCACCGGCTGCGCCCGGCTTCCCCTCGATCTGGGAGAACGCGGCACGCTCCGCCCTGCGGGAGAGGATGAAGATGGCCGCGAGGAACGCGAGCGGGATCGCGATGATCATCAGGGTGATCACGTTGTCGATCAGGAGGCCGATCAGCAGGCCGACGGCGATGATGCCGACGAAGGCCAGCAGCATGAACCAGACCGCACTCGGATCGTTGCGCCGGGTCATCTGGAAGACCTCGGCGACCTGCTTCATCCGCCCGGGCTTCTTCGGCCCCTTCTGGGCTTTCGGCTTGCGCGAGAAAAGCCGACGTCTGGGCGGGGGACCTGAAGGATCGATCGTGTGCGACATAGTGATCCGATTCTACGGGATGCCGGGCGGGCGGCGACGGCGTACGCCGCCGCCTACCCGGCCGGTCCGGTCAGCCGGCGAGGAGGGAGGACGCTTCCTGGGCGGCGGAGCCCGACTCGTCGAGGTGGGCGAGCTCCGGGGGCAGGTCGAGGCCCTTCTTCCGCATGGCCCGGGCCCAGAGGCGGCCGGCGCGGTAGGAGGAGCGTACGAGTGGCCCGCTCATGACGCCCAGGAAGCCGATCTCCTCGGCCTCCTCGCTGAGCTCGACGAACTCGCCGGGCTTGACCCAGCGGTCCACGGGGAGGTGTCGCTCGCTGGGCCGGAGGTACTGCGTGATCGTGATGAGGTCGCACCCGGCGTCGTGCAGGTCGCGCAGCGCCTCCGAGATCTCCGCGCGCGTCTCGCCCATGCCGAGGATGAGATTGGACTTCGTGACCATCCCGCGGTCGCGGCCCTGCGTGATGACGTCGAGCGAGCGCTCGTAACGGAACGCCGGGCGGATGCGCTTGAAGATGCGCGGCACCGTCTCGACGTTGTGCGCGAAGACCTCCGGTGCGGCGTCGCAGATCGCCGCGATGTGCTCCGGGCGGCCCGAGAAGTCGGGGATGAGGATCTCCACGCCCGTGCCGGGGTTCATGCTGTGGATCTGGCGGATGGTCTCGGCGTACAGCCAGGCACCCTCGTCGGGGAGATCGTCCCGGGCGACGCCGGTGACGGTGGCGTAGCGCAGGTTCATGGACCGGACGGACTGCGCCACCTTGAAGGGCTCGCTCCTGTCCAGTGGCTGCGGCTTCCCGGTGTCGATCTGGCAGAAGTCGCAGCGCCTCGTGCACTCCGAACCGCCGATGAGGAAGGTGGCCTCGCGGTCCTCCCAGCACTCGAAGATGTTCGGGCAGCCCGCTTCTTCGCAGACGGTGTGCAGCCCCTCCTTCTTCACCAGGTTCTTCATCGCGACGAATTCGGGCCCGATGTTGACCTTCGCCTTCATCCAGTCCGGTTTGCGCTCGACCGGCGTCTCGGCATTGCGCGCCTCGACGCGCAGCAGGCGGCGGCCCTCGGGTGCAAGGCTCACAGTAAAGCTCCTTCTGACTGGGTGTCCTGGGCCGGGCCGGATGGGCCGGCGGCAGCAGTGCCCGGTGGGAGCGCGTCGACCTCGACCCCGCCCACCAGCACCGCCTCATTGTCGCGCAGTCCGGCTTCGATCAGCGAAACGATCTGCCCGGGCGTCACCGTCCTTCCGCATTCGGCGGAGATCGACGTCACCCCGGCATCGCGGATCCCGCACGGGACGATCTGCTGGAAGGGTGCGAGATCGTTGCTGCAGTTGATGGCGAAACCGTGCATCGTGACGCGGTGCTTCACGCGGATCCCGATCGCCGCGATCTTCCGCGCCGGCCGCCTGTCCGCCGCCGCGAGCCAGACACCGGACCGGCCGTCGATCCGGATGCCGTCGATGCCGAAGTGTCGCAGCGCGACGATGATGATCTCTTCGAGCGTGTGGACGTACTCCGCCACCCGTGCCGGGTCGCGCAGCGCGAGGATCGGGTACCCCACCAGTTGCCCCGGACCGTGCCAGGTGAGTTTCCCGCCGCGGTCGACGGGGACGACGGGCGTCCCGTCGAAGGGCCTCTCGTGGTCCTCGGTGCGCCTGCCCGCCGTGTAGACGGCGGTGTGTTCGAGGAGGAGGACGGTGCTCGGGGCGGTGCCGCCGACCACCTGCTCGTGCAGGGCCTTCTGCAGCTCCCAGCCCCGCGTGTACTCGACGTAGTCCGGGGCGAGGCCGACGCGTGACAGCACAAGAGTCATGGGGCAAGCCTAGTCCCGTGCGCCGACACTCCCTGCCGGGACGGGGTCTGCGCATCCTGCCGCGTCGCCGTCGGAGGTCCGGCCCGTGGTGGTCGCCTCCGTGGTGCTCCGGTCCGGCAGGTCGAAGGTCGCACCGAGTCTCACCAGCCGCCAACCGGCGCCCGCCCTCCGCACCTCGAAATGCAGGACGGGGGAGACGGGATCGGACTGTGCCTGGAACCTCCAGAAGTCGGCCCGGAAACCGAGGGGAACCGGGTGGTCGTCGGGGTGGGCGGGCGCGACGGGCAGGGCCCGCCAGGTGGACCAGTGCAGGCTCTCTCCGACGACCCGCCAGAGCGAGCCGCGCCAGTGCAGGGCGAGGGGTCTCGGACCGCACGGGCCGGTCGCGAAGGTGACGGTGACGGCCTCGTCGAACGGTCGCCACCGGCCGACCGGATCGGATGGATTGGGGTCCATGGCACACCTGTTCCGCCGAAAGCTGGGGCCTTAAAAATAGAACACGTGTTCTAGTGACGCAAGTGGAATCCCGACCGGGCGGGGTTCTCCTGTGGATAACGCGATGACGGGGGGCGCCGTGGCCTACAACTGGTGCATGAGCGACCTGACGCGATCACGGCACGCCGGGGGGACCCGGGCCGGGCCCCCGCACGGGGAGGAGCTCCTCGCGCCTGGGAACGAGCCGGTGACCGCGGATCCCGCGGATCCCGGTGAGGACGCCGACCGGCCCTCCGTCGCGGGCCTCCGCGTCGGCCGGCTGCTCGGGCGGGGCGGCTCCTCCACCGTGTGGCTCGTCACGGACGACGCCGGACGATCCTTCGCGCTCAAGGTGGCTCGTCAGCACCCGTCGGGTGAGGCGATCCCGCCGCCGCCGACGGCGGTCGAGGGGCGGCACGGGAGGCGGGCCGCCCGCGGCATCCCGACACCCCCGGTGGGGCGGCCCGGACCCGGTCCGAGCGGGGACGCGGCAGGACCGCGCCACCCTGCGCGGCAGCCCGGGGGTCCGGAGGACGGCCTGCAGGGCGCGGTGCAGGAGCTCCGGCTGCTGCAGGGGTCGGCGCATGAACACCTGGTCCGGGTACACCGCCTGGTCGAGACCGACCGGGGCCCGGGCCTGCTGATGGACCTGGCGAAGGGGGGATCCCTGCTGGGCCTGGTCACCAGCCGTGGTCCGCTCCCTGTCCCGGAGGTCGTGACGGCACTGGCCCCTGTCGCGCAGGTGCTCGACCACCTGCACGGGGCAGGTGCACTGCACGGCGACGTGGCACCCGCCAACATCCTCTTCACGCACGAGGGCAAACCCCTGCTCGGTGATCTCGGCACCGGGCGGCTCCTCGGATCGGAGCCCGGCGCGGCCGTGGGCACACCGGGGTTCCTCGATCCCGGGTGGCGGGGGGACTTCGACGCGGGAGCAGACATGTTCGCGCTGGCTGCCGTCGCATGGTTCGCGCTGACCGGCCGGGTCCCCGGGCCCACCGAGCAGAGACCGCCGCTCTCGCTGATCGTGCCCGAGGTCCCCCCGCAGCTGGTGCAGCTCATCGAGGACGGGCTCGGCGCCGACAGGGACCGCCGACCCACCGCCGACCGGTTCGCGCGCACCCTGCTGGCCAGCGCGGTTCCTGCTCCGATCAGCCTGGCCTCCGCGGTCCACGCCAGCGTCCTGCCCGAATTGCTGACGCGGCGCGCGGATGCCCCTGCCGTCCGGCCCTCACGGTGGGAGCAGGTGATCCGGCGCGCAGGGGCCCGGTGGTCCCGGTCGGGCAGCGCGACGTCCTCCGCGCCGCGCGACACGTCCGCCGCATCGACCACCCGACCGTCTCGAGCATCCCGACCGTCGCCGTCCGGTCGAGCAGGGTCAGCCGGTCGTGTGCGGGCTCGCGGGCATCGACGACGAAGCGCGCACCGGATGCGGGGCCTGCCGGCGATCGTCGCAGGACTGGCCGCCGCGGTACTTCTCGTCGCGGGGATACTGCTCACGCTCGGCAGCCCGGGAGCGCCGACCGCGGCGACCGGTGGGCCAGCGCCCACCGGGCAGGAGGAAGCCGGGGGGCCGGAGGAACTCCCTCCCGCCGCGCAGGGCGGGCCGGCACGGGGCCGGGACGACTGGGGACCGTCACGGGAGCCGGACGCGCCGGAGGGGCAGGGCGCGTCCGCCGCGTCGGACGCCTCGCCGGACGCCTCGCTCGACGCGCCGCGGGATGCGTCGGACGAGGCGTCGCCGGACGACTCGGCCGTGGACGACCCGTTGACGGCGCTGGCGGGCCTCGCCGGTCGTCGTGCGACCGCGTTCGCGACGGCGGACCCCGCCATCCTCGAGGGTGTCGACGTCGAGGGGTCGCCCGCCATGGCAGCGGACCGGGAGGCCGTGGGGGCGCTCGCCGGCTCGGGCAGGGTCTTCCGGGACCTCTCGATCGGTATCCGGGACCCGGTGGTGCTGACCGGGTCCGACCTCGCGGCGCTGCCCGCGGTGGCTTCCCTCCCCGCGGTCGCCACGCCCACCGCGGCCGAGGTGTCCGTCGTCCGGGCGACGGCGGTCCTGTCGTCCTACACCTCGTCCTCCGCGTCGTCATCCAGGGCCGGGCCGCAGCCCGAAGCCGCGCCGGGGCCGCTCATGGCTGCCGGCCGCCAGGAGCTCATCTTCGTCCTCTGGAGGACCGATCCGGGCTGGCGGATCCACTCCGTCGTGTCGCCGCCGGGGTGAGAATCGGCGCCCGACCGGCAGGCCGGCGGCGGCCTAGCGGGTGACGGTGTCGTGCACCCAGTCGGCGAGCGCCTCCGGCGTGGGTTCGTCGAAGGAGAACCCTGCGCCCGTCAGGGCGCGCGGCTCCATCCGGGCGCTCACGAGGAGGAGTTCCCGGCCGAGCTGCCCGAGGACGGCCGTCAGGAGGGGGCCGGGGACGCGGAACCAGACCGGCCTGTGGAACACCCTGCCGAGCTGCAGCGTGATCGTGTCCAGGGTGGCCGGCGCCGGCGCGCTCAGGTTGACGGGACCCGACAGGGACGCTGTGAGGAGGAACCCGACGGCACGGACCTGGTCGTTGAGGCTGATCCACGGCCACCACTGGCGGCCGGAGCCGAGGGAGGTCCCGGCGAAGAAGCGGATCGGGATCAGCAGGTTGGGCAGGGCGCCGCCTTCCTTCGCCATCACGATGCCCGTCCTGGGCAGGACGACGCGGACGGCGTCGGGCGCGCGGAGGGCCTCCGCCTCCCACCGTCGGCAGATGTCCGCCATGAGGGTGTCGCCCGAGCGAGACCCCTCGGTGAGGACGTCGTCGCCGCGGTCCCCGTAGTAGCCCGACGCCGACTGGCTGATGAAGACCTCGGGCGGGTTCGTCGCCCTGCGCATCGCCTCGACGAGCGTCCGGGTCGGCAGGATGCGCGAGGCATAGAGCGTCTCCCTGTAGCTCCTCGTCCAGAGCCCGCCCGCGATGCCCGCTCCCGAGAGGTTGATGACGGCGTCCGCCCACTCGACGGCGTCGACGTCGAGGTCGCCGGCCGCGGGGTTCCAGCGGACCTCCTGCTGACCCTTGGGTGCCCTGCGGACGAGGCGCCGGACCTCATGGTCCGGTTCGAGGTGGCGGGTGAGGGCTGTTCCGATGGTCCCGGACGCGCCGGCGAGGAGGATGCGCATGGCACCATCGAACCACTTGCGACCCGCGAAAGGTATCGGACACCCTGGCACCCGTCCGCTCGCCTGATCGGTGCGTGGCCGGTGCCCGTGCCGGTGCCTGTGCCTGTGCCCGTGCCGGACGACGTCGTGAGGGACGTCGTGGACGGCCTGACAGCGGTCCCACGGGGCCGGCGTCGGACGACCGGGAGCCGCACGATCGGCCGTGGCTAAGATCGACCAATGGGCTCCTCTTACCTCCGCTTCCCGCACCTGCACGGCACCAGGATCACCTTCGTCGCCGAGAACGACGTCTGGGTCGCTCCGCTCGGCGGGGGCCGTGCGTGGCGCATCTCCGCGCTGCAGCTCGCCGCCAGGAACCCCCGCTTCTCGCCGGATGGTTCGACCGTCGCCTGGACCGTCGTCCAGGGCGGCGCCCCCGAGGTCGTGGCCGCGGACGTCGAGGGCGGGAACTTCCGGCGGCTCACCTACTGGGGCCACCAGAGCACGCGTGTGAAGGGCTTCACCGCAGCGGGGGAGGTGCTGGCGACGAGCGCCTTCCGGCACGAGGATTCCCGGCTGGGCTGGGCCTACCGGGTACCGCTCGACGGATCCTCCCAGTCGGTCATCCCGTACGGTCCCGTCGACGCCGTCGCGGAAGGGCCCGCCCTCGAGGGCGGGCGGCCGCTGGTCATCGGCAGCGTGCTGACGCGCGAGCCGGCCTGGTGGAAGCGCTACAGGGGCGGCACCGCCGGCAGGTTCTGGCTGGACGCCGACGGGACCGGTGCCTTCGAGCGGTTCCTGGCGGAGCTCGACGGCAACCTGAGCGACCCCATGTGGGTCTCCGGCCGCCTGGCCTTCCTGTCCGACCACGAGGGCCACGGCAATCTCTATTCCGTCGACCGCGGGGGCTCGGATCTGCGCCGTCACACGGACCACGACGAGTTCTACGTCCGTCATGCGACCACGGACGGGACCGGGATCGTCTTCGAGTCGGCGGGACACCTCTGGCACCTCCCGTCCCTCGACGGCGACGCCGTCCGGCTCGCGATCACCCTCGGCTCGGCATCGACCACGCGACGTCCGCATCGGCTGACCGCGGAACGGCACCTCGCCGCAGCCGTGCCGACGGCCGACGGCTCCGCGTCTATCGTCGAGGCGCACGGGACCCTGCACTGGCTTACGCACAGGGACGGTCCGTCGCGCGTGGTGGAGGCCGCCCCCGGTGTGCGGGCACGCCTCGGACGCCCGGTGGACGGCACCCGCGTGGCCTACATCGCGGACCTGGACGGCGAGGAGGCCCTGTACGTCCGGGACGTCTTCGCCCATGCCCCGAGCGGTCCGCAGGCAGGCAGGACCGGGGGGACCGGGCAGGACGACGCCGACAGCATCCTGGCGCGTGCGGACCGGGTCGACGCGCACGGCTCCTCCGGCGGCCCGCACACGGACGGGAACCGCGATAGCGAGGCCGGTCGACGGCCGGGTACGACGGGGGAGGAACCGGGCGAGGAATTGGGCGAGGAACCGGCGCCGCAGGAGAGCGGCGATCCGGAGGCGGACGGCGAGGCGGCGGTCCTCGAGGCACAGGCGTCGGGCGCCCTCGACGCCCTGCAGCGCATCGGGTTCGAGGGGCGCTTCCGCGCATCGGCGCTCGCCGTGAGCCCCGACGGCAGCCGCATCGCGGTGGCGTCGGAGACCGGGGTGCTGGAGATCCTCACGCCCGCCGGGGAACGCCGTCGCATCGCCTCCACCGAGCACGGGGTGATCGAGTCGGTCACGTTCTCGCACGACTCGGCATGGCTCGCCTGGGCCGAACCCGCGGCGCAGGAGGGGACACGCAGCCGCATCCGGCTCACTGGCGTGACGTCGATGGCAGGGGACGGGGCCGGTACCCCTCCTGCCGTCGACGTCACCGACGGGCGCTTCCGTGACTGGTCACCGACCTTCACCCGCGACGGCAAGTACCTCGCCTTCCTCTCCGACCGCAGCTTCGACCCCGTCTACGACACCCACCGCTTCGACCTGAGCTTCCCCGCGTCGACGAAGCCCTACCTCGTGGCGCTCGCGGTCGGGACGCCGTCGCCGTTCGGTCCGAGCGCGGCTCCCGCCGGAGCGACCGGAGCAGGGGACGACGTCACGGCCGGGACGGACGGCGCCCGGGAGGGGAGTCCCGCTCGCGTCGTCGTCGATGCGGCGCTCCTGATGGCGCGTACCATCCCGCTGCCCGTCGCCCAGGGCACCTACGACGACCTGCGCGCGGTGGACGGCGGCCTGCTGTGGACGGCCGGCGACATCGGGGGAGTCACGGGAGACGGGCGCGCCTCCTCGTCCGCTGTCGCACCCGCACGGCGGCTCGAACGGTTCGACGTCGCCCGCAGGAGCGTCGAGGTGCTGGCGACGGAGGTCGATGCCTACGAGGTCAGCCGTGACGGCGCGACGGCGGTGTTCACCTCGGGCGGGAAGGTCACAGCGGTCCCCACCGACGGCAAGGCCGAGGCGGATTCCCCGAAGCGCGTCGACGTGGCGCTCGAGCGCATCCGGGTCACCCTCGATCCCGTCAGCGTCTGGCGGCAGGCGTTCGAGGAGGCCTGGCGGCTGCAGCGCGACTTCTACTGGACCGAGGACATGGCGGGCGTCGACTGGGACGGGGTCAGGGAACGGTACCTGCCGATCGTCGACCGCCTCGGCACGCACGATGACCTCGTCGACCTGCTGTGGGAGCTCCACGGCGAGCTCGGCACGTCCCACGCTTACGTGGCGCCGGCGCTCGTGACCGAGCCCGGCGGTCATCAGGGCTTCCTCGGCGCGGAGCTGGCGCCTGCGGACGGTGGATGGCGCGTCACGCGGGTCTTCGACACCGAGTCCTCCGATCCCCAGGCGGTCTCGCCGCTCAGTGCGCCAGGTGTGGGCGTCCGTGCAGGAGACCTGATCGAGGCCATCGACGGCGTCCCGGTGCCGGCCGCCTTCGGGCCGTCCGTGCTCCTCACGGGGGCGGCGGGACTCGCCGTCGAGCTCACGGTCCGGTCCGGTGCCGACGGACCAGGTGGATCGGGTGGATCGGGCGGGACTCCGGGGGCCCGCCGTCGCGTCGCCGTGGTCCCGCTGCGCAGCGAGGAGCGCCTGCGCTACCAGAACTGGGTCGCGGCGAACAGGGCGGCGGTCCGGCGGGCGTCGGACGGCCGTTTCGGCTACCTCCACATCCCCGACATGGTGGCCCACGGGTGGGGCCAGCTGCACCGCGATCTGGACCGCGAGACCGCGCAGGACGCCCTGGTGGTCGACGTCCGCCGCAACCGGGGCGGACACACGTCGCAGCTCGTGGCCGAACTCATCGGCCGGCGCGTCACCGCGTGGTCCATGCCGCGCGGCGAGGTGCCCGGCACGTACCCGGCGCACGCGCCCCGCGGACCCGTGGTCGTCCTCACCGACGAATTCGCGGGGTCAGACGGCGACATCATCACGCAGGTGGCGAAGCTGCGGGGGATCGGCCCCGTCATCGGCACCAGGACGTGGGGTGGGGTCATCGGCATCGACGGACGGTTCACGCTCGCCGACGGCACGGGCGTCAATCAGCCGCGGTACGGCTTCCACGTGACGGGTGGGGTGGGGTGGGACATCGAGAACCACGGGGTGGACCCGGACATCGAGGTGCCGTTCCCGCCGCACGCGCACGGGGCCGGTCAGGATCCGCAGCTCGACCGCGGCGTGGACGTCCTGCGCGAGATGCTCACCGGGCTACCCGCGGACACGGCGCCCGCGAAGGACGGTTACCCCTCGCGCCGGCCGGCGCCGCTGCCCCCGCGCCCGCAGGCCCTCCGCGGCTGACCCGGGGCGGGGATCAGGCAGATCCCGCACCGGGTGCCGAACAGAGCGGGCCCCGGACACAGGAGGCCCCGGACGGTGTCCGGGGCCTCCTGTGTCGTCCGGCTCTCCCTCCGGGAGGAGCCGGTCAGCTCTGCAGTGTCGCGGTCAGCGAGATGTCCTTGACGGCGGCGAGGGCCTGCGACACGGGGCAGCCTTCCTTGGCGGCCTGTGCCACGCGCTGGAAGTCGTCCTCGGACAGGCCCGGGACCGTGGCGTCGAGCGTGAGCCGGATGGCCGTGATCCCGGTGCCGGGCTGGAAGTCGACCTCTGCCTTGGTCTCCACGCGATCCGGCGTCTTGCCCTCCTCACCGAGGGCAAGGCTGAAGGCCATCGAGAAGCACGCGGAGTGCGCGGCCGCGATGAGCTCTTCGGGGCTCGTCTTGCCGCCCGACTGCTCGGCCCGCGCCTTCCAGGTGACGTCGTAGGAGCCGAGACCGGACGAATCGAGCGTGACCTGGCCCGAGCCGGTGGGAAGGTCGCCACTCCAGACGGTGTGGGCTGTGCGAACGGTAGCCATGGTTCTCCTTGCTGTCGGACGGACACGACGATCGCCGCACCCGATTCCCCCATCCTAGGGAGCGCCGCAGCCGAGTTCCATCGGGCCCGGGTGGGGTTGCGGGGCCGCCCCATCGGGGGATGGGATCCGTCCGGGCAGGCAGGGCGGCAGCAAGGCAGGGCGGCAGCACGGCCAGAGGCCGGGGACGGCGGTCGGAGCGCCGTCGGAGGGTGCACAGACGGCAGGAGCCGCCTCCCTCGCGGGAAGCGGCTCCTAGCGATGCCCGGAAGCTACGCGCCGAGGTCGGCCTCGAACGCGCCGCCCTCGAGGCGCGCCTTGAGCGTCTGCAGGAAGCGGCCCGCGTCCGCCCCGTCGACCAGGCGGTGGTCGTACGTCAGGCTCAGGTACATCATCGAGCGGATGGCGATGGTGTCGTCACCGTCGACGCCCGTGATCACCACGGGACGCTTGACGATGATGCCCGTGCCCAGGATGCCGACCTGCGGCTGGTTGATGATCGGGGTGTCGAAGAGGGCGCCGGCCGATCCGATGTTCGTGATCGTGAAGGTGCCTCCCGACAGCTCGTCCGGACCGATCTGGCCGTTGCGGGTGCGCGCCCCGACGTCGGCGATCTTCTTGGCGAGGCCACCGAGGTTGAGGTTCCCGGCGTCCTTGATGACGGGGACGAGGAGGCCCTTCTCGGTGTCGACCGCGATCGCCAGGTGCTCGGCGTCGTGGTAGGTGACCTCCTTCTTCTCCTCGTCGAAGGACGCGTTCAGCTTCGGGTGCTGCTTGAGCGCCTCGGTGACGGCCTTCGAGATGAAGGGGAGGAAGGTGAGCTTCGCGCCGTTCTGCGCCTGGAAGGTGTCCTTCGACGCGGTCCGCAGCTTCGCGATGCGGGTCATGTCCACCTCGATGACCTGCGTGAGCTGCGCGGAGACCTCCAGCGACTCGCGCATGCGCTTCGCGATGGTCTGCCGGATGCGCGGGGCCTTCTCCACGGTGCCGCGCAGCTTCGAGGGCTCGACCGCGGGGGCGGCCTTCGACGGTGCTGCGGGTGCGGGTGCCGACGGGGCTGCCTGCGGTGCGGCTGCGGGCTCCGCCTGCTGCGCCTTGCGGGCCTCCGCGGCCTCGAGGACATCCTGCTTGCGGATGCGTCCTCCGACGCCGGTGCCCTTGACGGTGGAGAGGTCGACGTCGTTCTGGTTGGCCAGGCGGCGGACGAGCGGCGTCACGTAGGCGGCGGACCCTGCCTCGGTGCTTCCCGAGTCCGTGCCGGCCGACGGCGTCGGCTGGGGCGCGGCGGGCTTCTCGGCGGCGGGTGCCGGCGAGGGTGCGCCGCCGGCGTCCTCGTCGGGCTCGGACGTTCCCGAGGCCCGGCCGGCTTCCTTGTCGGCGCCCGGCTTCTCGGTCGGGGAGTCGTTGCGCTCCTCGGCCGGCGCGGCGACGAGGGGCTCGCCCGAGGCGGCCTCCACCTTCCGGGGTGCTGCCGCGCCGGAGCCGATGACGGCGAGGACCGCACCGACCTCGGCGGTCTCGTCCTCGTTCACCCGGATCTCCTGCAGCTTGCCGGCCACGGGGGAGGGGATCTCGGTGTCGACCTTGTCGGTGGAGACCTCGAGCAGGGGCTCGTCGACCTCGACGTCGTCGCCGACGGCCTTGAGCCAGCGCGTGACGGTTCCTTCGGTGACGCTCTCGCCCAGCGCGGGGAGGGTGACCTCGGTGCCCTCACCGGAATCGTCCGAGGAACCGGCGTCGTCCGATCCACTCGGTGCGGCGGTCTGCTCGGTCTCGGGGGCTTTCTCCGTCGACGGGACGGCGTCCTCGACCGGCAGCGGGGCCTCTTCAGCCTGTTCGGCTGCGGGAGCAGAGTCGTCCGAGTCCCCGCTGCCGGATCCGTCGCCGATGCGCACGAGGGGCGCGCCGACCTCTGCGGTCTCGTCCTCGGCGACCAGGATCTCTTCGATCACGCCTGCGATGGGCGAGGGGATCTCGGTGTCGACCTTGTCGGTGGAGACCTCGAGCAGGGGCTCGTCGACCTCGACGCGGTCACCGACGGCCTTGAGCCAGCGGGTGACAGTGCCTTCGGTGACGCTTTCACCGAGAGCGGGCAAGTTCACGGATTCAGACATAATGCGCCCGTTTCTCCTTCGTAGATCGTTCCTTGGCAGCTGGTCGACGAGCGTGGCCCGCTCAGCTGGACGTGCTTGGATTCCTGCTTCCGAGCTTAGTCCACGCCCTCGGGGCGTGGACCAGGCTCGGGCGGTCGGGTGCTTTTCCTCAGCCGTGCAGCGGCTTGCCGGCGAGGGCGAGGTGGGCCTCGCCGAGGGCCTCGTTCTGCGTCGGGTGCGCGTGGATGAGCGGGGCCACGTCCTCGGGGTACGCCTCCCAGTTGACGATGAGCTGCGCCTCGCCGATCTGCTCGCCCATGCGGCTGCCGAGCATGTGGACGCCGACGATCGGGCCGTCCTTCTCGCGGACGAGCTTGACGATGCCGCCGGTGCCGATGATGGAGCTCTTGCCGTTCCCGGCGAGGTTGTACTCGTGCGTCTCCACGCGATCGTCGCCGAACTTCTCGCGGGCCGCCTTCTCGGTGTAGCCCACGGAGGCGATCTCGGGGTCGCTGTAGGTGACCTTGGGGATGTTGATGTCGGCGACGACGACGGGCTTGAGCCCGGCGATCTCCTCCGCCACGAAGATGCCCTGCTGGAAGCCGCGGTGGGCCAGCTGGAGGCCGGGGACGATGTCGCCGATCGCGTAGATGGTGCCGACGCCGGTGTGCAGGCGCTCGTCGGTGATGACGAAGCCGCGGTCCATGGTGAGGCCCGCTTCCTCGTAGCCGAGGTTCTGCGTGACGGGCCCGCGGCCGACGGCCACGAGCATGAGGTCCGCCTCGAAGGTCTTGCCGTCCTCCAGCGTGACCACGACACCGTCGTCGTTCTGCTGGACGGCCTTGAAGCGCGTGCCGGTGTTGAACTTGATGCCGCGCTTCTTGAACGCCCGCTCGAAGTTCTTCACGATCGAGGCGTCCTCGTTCGGCACGAGCGAGGGGAGGGCCTCGATGATGGTGACGTCGACGCCGAAGGACTTCCACACGGACGCGAATTCGCAGCCGATGACGCCGCCGCCGAGGATGATCGCGGTCTTCGGGACGAAGTCCATGGTCAGCGCCTGGTCGGAGGTGATGACCTTGCCGCCGATCTCCAGTCCGGGGAGGCTGCGGGAGAAGGAACCCGTGGCGAGGACGATGTGCTTGCCCGTGTAGACGGTGCCGTCGACGTCGATGGTGTTCTGCGACGCGAGCTTGCCCGAGCCCTCGATGACCGTGATGCCCTTGGACTTGATGAGGCCCTGCAGCCCGCGGTACTTGCCCGCGATGATGCCGTCCTTGTAGGCGTTGACCGCGGCCATGTCGATCGACTCGAAGCTGGCCTTCACGCCGTACTTCTCGGAGTCGCGGGCGCCGTCGGCGATCTCCGCCGAGTGCAGGAGTGCTTTCGTGGGGATGCAGCCGTTGTGGAGACAGGTGCCGCCGAGCTTGCCCTTCTCGATGAGTCCCACGGTGAAGCCCAGCTGCACCGCGCGGAGAGCCGCAGCGTATCCGCCGCTGCCTCCACCGAGTACCAGGATGTCGAATTCTTGCGCAGTTGCCGCTTCGGCCACTTGAACGCTCCCTCGCGTGGTTCGTTGACGCGCAGGACGCGTCGATTGATGAATCGGTTGCAGATGCGGTCGCGGTGCACCAGGCAGGTGCTTCGTGTGCTCTCGTTTTTCACCCTATCCCCACAGGCAGCCGGCATCCACCTGAACGCCATGTCGCGTGCGCCATAATCCACGCGATGTGCGCAGGGTCACGTGCGCGCGCGGGAACGGCCGAGGAGACAGGAGAGGGCAGGGCGGGAGGGGGCGCCGTGGCCGGCAGGGCGCCCCCGGCCGCTAGAGCGCGCGGGCGAGGACGTCCTCGACGTAGGCGAGCAGCGTGCGCACGCCGACGCCGGTCCCGGCCTTCGGCGTGTACCCGTAGGGTGCCCCCTCGTTGAAGGCCGGTCCCGCGATGTCGAGGTGCGCCCACGGGATCTTCTCGCCGTCGACCTGGCCCACGAATTCGCGGAGGAACACGGCGGCGGTCATCATGCCGCCGTTCCGCTCGCCGATGTTGGCGATGTCCGCGACCTGGGACTCGAGGCTCGGGCGCAGTTCCTCGGGCAGCGGCATGGGCCAGAACTGCTCCCCGGCCCGGTCGGCGGCGGCCTTCACGGCGTCGCGCACCCCGTCGTCACCCATGACACCCGAGACCCGCGTGCCGAGGGCGATCATCTGGGCTCCGGTGAGGGTCGCGATGTCGATGATCGCGTCCGGCGCTTCCTCGCTCGCCGCGGCGAGGCCGTCGGCCAGGACGAGGCGGCCCTCGGCATCGGTGTTGAGGACCTCGACGGTGCGGCCGCCGTAGATCGACAGGACGTCCTCGGGGCGCTGCGCGGAGCCCGACGGCATGTTCTCGGCGAGGCAGAGCCAGGCCGTGACCTTCGCGGGCAGTCCCAGTTCGGCGACGGCGAGGAGCGTGGTCAGGACGACGGCGGCACCGGCCATGTCGAGCTTCATGGTCTGCATGCCCGCGGCGGGCTTCAGCGAGAGTCCTCCGGAGTCGAACGTGATGCCCTTGCCCACGAGGGCGAGGTGCACGGCGGACTTGGCGGGGGAGTATTCGACCTTGACCATCCGCGGCGGGCGCGACGATCCCTTGCCGACGCCGAGGATGCCCCCGTAGCCGTCACGCTCGAGGCGCTTCTCGTCCATCACGGTGATCTTCACGGGGAGGCCGCGCGAGAGTTCCTTCGCGGCGTGGGCGAAGGTCTCCGGGTAGAGGTGGCTGGGGGGCTGGTTCACGAGCGAGCGGGTCGCGTTGACGTTCTTGCCGAGGACGACGGCGCGGCGGAACGCCGGCGCGAGGTCGGCGTCGTCGGCCACGTCCGTGTGGACGACGACGTTGCGGACGGCGTCCCTGTCCCTGGCGGGCGCGACGGTGCCGTCCGGCTTCAGGCCGGACCTGTGGCCCTCGTAGCTGTAGGCGCCGAGGGCGGCACCCTCGGCGACCGCGGTCGCGGCGTCCACGGTCGCGGCCGGCAGGGCGAGGACGACGGTGTCGAGGCCGGTCAGCTGGCGGACCGCGGCACCGGCGGCGCGACGCAGCGTCTCCGGGCCGAGCGTGTCACCCGGCTGCGCGGGGCCGACGCCGGACAGTACGAGGGAATCCGCACCCGTCTCGGGGAGCCCGGGAAGGCGCCGCACCTCGTCCGCCGCACCCGTCACCCCGAGGACCTGGAGGCTGTCGCCGAGCGCGCGTGCGGCCTTCGCCGGCAGGGGGCTCTCCAGCAGGACCGGCCCGTCCGTCCCCTTCGCGACCGCGATCACGAGGGCGTCACTCGGAATCTTCTTGAGGTCCTTCGCGGAAGCTGTCAGGTGTAGTTCGGTCGTCTTGATCACGGAATCTGTCTCCTCGTGTCCGGCTGGGTTGTCCAGATGCAGCATCACTCGTGGCTCCGGTATCTGGTGGTCCGGGAACCGTCCTGACGATCGTAGTCCGTGTGCCGCCGCTCATCCCGTTCCGGAATGAAGCCGGTGCCGGTGGTGTTGAGAAGAGCAGGACCACCTTCAGGAGAGAGCCATGCTGGATCCACGAACCCTGTACAACATCGATACCGAAGTCTTCGAGGACCCCGCGAGCCGCGGGTTGCCCCTGCTCGTGAGCCTCACGGGTTTCATGGACGCGGGCCATGTCGTCTCGCAGGTCAGCGAGGAGCTGCTCGAGATCCTCGACCACGACCCGGTCGCGGAGTTCGACGCCGACCAGCTCATGGACTACCGGGGCCGGCGCCCCAGGATCACCTTCGCCGAGGACCACCTCACGGACTACCAGCCGCACCGGCTCGAACTGCACCGCCTGTACGACGGGCTGGGCGAACCCTTCCTGTTCCTCACCGGCGTGGAGCCCGATCTCCAGTGGGAGCGGTTCGCGAGCGCCGTCGTCGGCCTCGTCGAGGAGCTGGAGGTGCCCATGACCTCGTGGATCCATGCGATCCCCATGCCGGTCCCGCATACGCGGCCGATCGGGGTAACCCTGCACGGCAACCGGGCGGACCTCATCGACGGCATGAACGCCTGGCGCCCCACGGCGGAGCTGCAGGCGTCCATCGGCCACGTCCTGGAGCTGCGCCTCATCGAGGCGGGCCACGACGTCGTCGGGCACGTCATCCACGTGCCGCACTATCTCGCGGAGGCCGAGTACCCACCCGCCGCCGTGGCCGGGCTCGAGTACCTGGGCGCGACGGCCCGCCTGGTGCTGCCGACGGACCGGCTCCGCGAGACCGGGCGCGACGTCGAGCGCCAGATCGCACGGCAGGTCGGCAACTCCGCGGAAGTGCAGTCCGTGGTCGCCTCGCTCGAGAAGCGGTACGACGAATACGCGGACGGGGCGGCCCGGAAGTCGCTCCTGGTCAAGGACAACAGCGAGCTCGCCAGCGCGGAGGAGCTGGGAGCGGCGGTCGAGGCGTATCTGGCCAGCCCCCAGGCGGAGGAGGAGTCGACGCTCCTGTGGGACACGGAGTTCCCCGGCACGACGTCCATCGACTACGCCCGCCACGGCGAGAGCCGCGACGAGCCGGCAGGCAGGAAGGCCCCGGAGGGGCAGGACGACGACGGCACGCCGGCCTCCTGACCCCGCCCGCGCAGGGGATCCTCCCGAGCCCGCCCCGTCGAACGGGCGGGCTCCGTCGTGCCCCGGGGTCCGCGCCGACGACGGCCCACCGGAATGCCGCGCCGTCTCCGCGATAATGGGGAGGTGAATTCTTCGAGGGCTCTCCTGGTGTGGGCGGCGGGAGTCGCCGCCTATCTCGTCGCAGTGACGCAGCGCACCACCTTCGGAGTGGCTGGCCTGGAGGCGACCGACCGTTTCAGCGCCTCCGCCTCCCAGCTGTCGATCTTCACCGTCGTCCAGCTCCTCGTCTACGCGGGCCTGCAGGTGCCGGTGGGCGTGCTCGTGGACCGGTGGGGTCCCCGGACGCTGATCGTGACCGGCGGGATCCTCATGGCGGCGGGCCAGGCGCAGCTGGCCTTCGCCGATTCCGTCGGCGCCGGGATCGTCGGGCGCCTCTTCGTGGGTGCCGGGGATGCGACGACCTTCATCAGCGTCCTCCGGCTCCTCCCGGCGTGGTTCGAGCCCCGGCGCATCCCGGTCCTCACCCAATGGACCGGGATCATCGGTCAGCTCGGGCAGGTGGTGTCGGTCGTCCCGTTCGTGGCCCTGCTCTCGACCTTCGGATGGCAACCGGCCTTCCTCTCGGCCGCGGCCCTCTCGGTGCTCGCCGTCGTGCTCGCCGTCGCCGTCATCAGGGACTCGCCGCTGGCAGGGAGCGAGCGCACCGCGCAGACGCTGCGGCAGACCGGCACCTCCCTCGTCGAGGCCTGGAGGCAGCCGGGCACCCGCCTCGGTCTCTGGTCGCACTTCACCATCCAGTTCCCGGGGACCGTCTTCGTCCTCATGTGGGGCTACCCCTACCTGGTGCGCGCCGAGAAGATCGGGGAAGGCACGGCCTCGGCCCTGATGACGCTGTTCGTGGCCGTGGGTATCGCGTGCGGGCCCTTCCTCGGCCGCTACGTCGGGCGGCACCCGCTGCGCCGGTCCACCATGGTCCTCGCGATCGCCGCGCTCATCAGCACGGCCTGGCTCGCCGTGCTGCTCCACCCCGGCCCCGCGCCGCTGCCGCTCCTCACCCTGCTGGTGGTCGCCCTGGCCGTCGGCGGGCCCGGCTCGATGATCGCGTTCGACTTCGCCCGCACCTTCAATCCGGCGGCACGGATGGGTACGGCCACGGGCATCGTGAACATCGGTGGCTTCATGGCCTCGCTGCTGTCGATGTTCGTCATCGGGGTGGTCCTCGACGTGCTCTTCGGCAGCGGCTTCTCGCAGGGCGACCTCTACGCGCTCGAATCGTTCCGGCTCGCGATGTCCACGCAGCTCGTCGTCCTCGCGACCGGGGTCGCCGCCGTCCTGGTGGCACGGCGGAGAGTGCGACGGCGCATGGCCGAGCAGGGCGTGGTGGTGCCGCCGATCCGGGAGGCCCTGGCGCGTGAACGGCGCCGTCGCCGGGACGCGAGGGTCGCCAGGAGCCAGGACGGCTGAGACGCGCGTCACCGGTGGCCGGCGCGTGTCCACATAGGGCAGGAGGACCGGACAGGGTCCCGGCGCGGCGGGCAGGCTGGCGTGCATGTCGTCCTCGAAGAGCCCAGCGCCGGGCAGCCCCGCGTCCCCCTTCGCCGTCACCTCGCCGGCGGACATCCTGTCCTACGTACCCCATGCGCTCGGCTTCATGCCCGGCCGGAGCCTCGTCGTCCTGACGACCTCCGGCCGGAGGCTGGGCGCTACGCTCCGGGTGGACCTGCCACCGGACGGAGCGGACGCGCGCGCGTTCGCCGCGGGAGTCCTCTCGTTCCTGCGCGGCGACGCCGGCGCGGACGGCACGCTCGTGATCGTGTACAGCGACGAGGAGTGGGTGAGGCTCGCACCGGCACCGCACCAGGGGCTGGTGCTCGCCCTCGAAGCCGTCCTCGAGGCCGCAGGGCTCCCGGTCCGGGCCGGGTGGTTCGTCTCGGCGGCCGGATGGCGCGATTACTTCTGCAGGGACGACGCCTGCTGTCCATGGCCCGGCCAGCCCCTCGACGGCCTGGCGTACAGTGCCCTCAACGCCGAACTGATCTTCCGTGGGAGTGCCTTCGATGCGTCGGCGCCGGCGGCCGTCCTCCGCGCCGCCCCCGCGGTGGCACGGGGAGGCCTCGCGTCCGAGGCCGATCGCCGCGCCATCGAGGACGCACAGGCGCACTTCGCCGCGTGCTGCTCGGGCCACTGGACGTCAGGGTCTCAGTTCCTGGCGACCTCCGGCGTCTGGGACGCCGTCCTGCTGATCCCGGAGGAGTTCGGAGCCGGCACCGAACCCGAGGTCGCGGGGTTCCTGCTGGCGAGCATCGAGTCGCGGACGGTCCGCGACTTCCTGTTCGTGAGTGCATGCCTGGGGTCCGCGCCGGCGCTCGGCGGCGCCTCGGCCTGCGGGCTGTCCGGGTCCCGCGGGTCGTCCGACGGGGAGGCCGGCGTCGGAGGGCCCGAAGCCGGCGGGGATGGCGGCCCCGTTGTGCGCGACGAGCCGGCGCGCGGCCCGGCTGCGCCCGGTTTCCCCGTCCTGCCTGCCGTCCGCGGCACCGGCGGGTGGAGCGTGCGTCTCGGGGCCGCCGTGGACGGTGCGCGGAGCGCCGGCACCGCGGCCCCGCGGGGCGCCACGGCGGCGGACCCGCAGGTCCGGGAGCCCGGCGACGCAGGCTGCGGGGGTGATGCCGCGACGCTCTACGCCGATGTCCTGGCCGGGCGCTTCACGGGGATGATCGCCTGGGCGCGGGTCGACGCGATGTCGCAGGTCCTCGCACAGCTGGCGGCAGTGGCGGAGGGCGAGTCGCGCGCTGCAGCCCTGACGATGTCGGGCTGGTTCGAATATGCGCGCGGGCGCGGTTCCCGGGCGGCGGTGTTCCTCGACGCCGCGGAGGAGGCGGTGCCCGGTTACCGCCTCGCACGGCTGCTCGCCGAGCTCCTGCGCCGCGGCGGGCTGCCGGCGTGGGCCCGGCGCCGCTCGACCGCGTGGACCGCCGACCCCGGGAGGGCGGAGCATGGAGCGGAGTGACTCCGACCGGTGGAAAAGGGGCCCGGGGGAGGGGCGGACGGTCCGGCGATGATTTCCGGCGCGGCGGGCAGCCGTGAGACAATGAAGGTTGAGACCCGGTTGGGTCCGTGCATCAGAACGCACCGAGCATCGCCGGAACATGTTCCGCCCCAGGGCGGATCCCGGGGAATAGCGAGGACCGCAGGACCGTTCCATCTGGGACGTGGCCCGCCGGACAGCTCTGATAACCAGCGCGGACTTGACAGGGTCATAGTGGTGTTGTCCCTCTGATGGCACCACACACCGCCGTATGAAAGGTTCTCTGTGCCGGTCAAGAAGACAGCAGCACCGGCGTCGACAGACGCCGGTACCACCACCACGAAGCGACGGGTAGCGGCCAAGAAGCCCGCCACCAAGGCTGCTTCCACCGCTGCGGCCGCGAAGGCCTCGTCCTCGGACGCCCAGGGTTCGGTGGACACGCTCGATGCAGCCGATCCCGCCGTCGATGCCGCGGCCGACGTCGACGCCGAGGACAGCAAGCCCGAGGCCGCCGAGACCGGCACGACCACGGGCTTCGTCTACTCGGATGCCGACGACGACGACGCGCCGGCCCAGCAGGTCGTGTCTGCGGGAGCCACCGCCGACCCCGTCAAGGACTACCTGAAGCAGATCGGCAAGGTCGCCCTGCTCAATGCCGAGCAGGAAGTCGACCTCGCCCTGCGCATCGAGGCCGGGCTGTTCGCCGAGGAGAAGATCGCAGCCGACCCCGACATGGATCCGAAACTCAAGCGCGAGCTCGAGTTCGTCATCCACGACGGCAAGCGGGCGAAGAACCACCTCCTCGAGGCGAACCTCCGTCTCGTGGTGTCCCTCGCCAAGCGCTACACGGGGCGCGGCATGCTCTTCCTCGACCTCATCCAGGAAGGCAACCTGGGCCTCATCCGTGCGGTCGAGAAGTTCGACTACACCAAGGGCTTCAAGTTCTCCACCTACGCCACCTGGTGGATCCGCCAGGCCATCACCCGTGCCATGGCCGATCAGGCCCGGACCATCCGCATCCCCGTGCACATGGTCGAGGTCATCAACAAGCTCGCCCGCGTCCAGCGCCAGATGCTGCAGGACCTCGGTCGCGAACCCACCCCCGAGGAGCTCGCCCTCGAGCTCGACATGACGCCCGAGAAGGTCGTCGAGGTGCAGAAGTACGGCCGTGAGCCCATCTCGCTGCACACGCCCCTCGGCGAGGACGGCGACTCGGAGTTCGGTGATCTGATCGAGGACTCCGAAGCGGTCGTGCCGGCGGACGCCGTCAGCTTCACGCTGCTCCAGGAGCAACTTCACTCCGTCCTCGACACCCTGTCGGAGCGGGAGGCGGGCGTCGTCGCCATGCGCTTCGGCCTCACCGACGGGCAGCCGAAGACCCTCGACGAGATCGGCAAGGTCTACGGCGTGACGCGCGAGCGGATCCGCCAGATCGAGTCGAAGACCATGTCCAAGCTGCGCCACCCCTCGCGATCCCAGGTCCTGCGCGACTACCTGGACTGAGCCGGACCTCTTCGGCATTGCAGGGCCCTTCCTCAGGGAGGGGCCCTGCGTCGTCCCCGGGCTCATCCCGGCCGGGGACGGTCCCGCCGGTGGGTGGACCTGTCGGGCCGGAACGCGGATAGGCCCCCTCCGGTGGGTGGACCTGTCGGGCCCGGAACGCGGATAGGCCCCCTCCGGTGGGTGGACCTGTCGGGCCCGGAACGCGGATAGGCCCCCTCCGGTGGAGGGGGCCTATCCGTCTGCTGCGCCCGTACACGGAGCGCCTGGTCTCGAAGGTAAGGGGTTCGCGTCCTGTAGTGGTCAGTCGCCGACGACGGCGGGCTTCACGTGAAGCCGCTGCGTCTCGTCCTGCCACTCCGACGTGAGCGGCTTCAGGTTTGCTTCGACGGCCCGCGCGTGGTGGCCGCAGAACAGAAGCTCTCCACCGGAAGACTGAAGGACGGCCCGCACGTAGGCCTGGGCGCCGCATCGGTCACAGCGGTCCAGGGCAGTTAGTTCGCGAGTTGCTACTGCAGTGGTCATGAGTGTCTCCTCCTGTGGATCGTGTACTCATATAACCACTATTCGTCAGCGGCCCTTCGCAGGTTTGGCCTTCTTTCGCTCCGGGCGTACCAGGGGGTATGGGGCGTTGCCGGAAAGCCATGGGGAGCACCGGCCCGCGCCTGACGGTCCCTGTCAGTACCGGGCAATAGACTGAAGATCCCCATCCCTTTCGAACACACCGCCCGGTGCCCGTCCTGGTTCGTGCCCGTTCCGCCAAGGAGAATGCTCGTGACACCCCCCACTTCGGACTACACAGCCCGGCACCTCTCGGTGCTCGAGGGCCTCGAGGCCGTGCGCAAGCGTCCCGGCATGTACATCGGGTCGACCGACTCCCGTGGCCTCATGCACTGCCTCTGGGAGATCATCGACAACTCCGTGGACGAGGCCCTGGCGGGCTACGGCCAGAGCATCACGGTGATCCTGCATGCGGACGGGTCCGTGGAGATCCACGACGACGGCCGCGGCATCCCGGTGGACATCGAACCGAAGACCGGGCTCACCGGCGTGGAGGTCGTCTTCACCAAACTGCATGCCGGCGGCAAGTTCGGTGGTGGCTCCTACACCGCCTCGGGCGGCCTCCACGGCGTCGGGGCGAGCGTCGTCAACGCGCTCTCGTCCCGCCTGGACGTCTTCGTGGACCGCGGCAGCAAGACGTACGCCATGTCGTTCCGCCGGGGGGAGCCCGGCCTCTTCAAGGACGCCAGGACGCCGTCGCCCACGTCGTCCTTCGAACCCTTCCTGGACGGCTCCCGCCTCGAGATCGTCGGGACGGCCAAGCGGGGCGTCACCGGAACCCGCATCAGGTACTGGGCGGACCGCCAGATCTTCACCCCCGATGCCGCCTTCTCCTACGAGGAGCTGCAGACCCGCGCTCGCCAGACGTCGTTCCTCGTCCCGGGGCTGCGCCTCACGCTCCGGGACGAGCGGAAGCTTCCGGGCACGCCGGGGGAGTCGGGGCCGGTGGAGGAGGTCTTCCAGCACGACGGCGGCATCTCCGAGTACGCGGAGTTCCTGGCGCTCGACGCGGCCGTGACGGATGTCTGGCGCTTCCAGGGCTCGGGCCGCTTCAAGGAGTCCGTGCCGGTCCTCGACGATCGCGGACACAGCCGGATGGCCGAGGTGGAGCGGCACTGCGACGTCGACATCGCCCTGCGCTGGGGTATCGGCTACGAGACGACGGTCCGCAGCTACGTCAACATCATCGCGACCCCGAAGGGCGGAACACACCAGACCGGCTTCGAGCAGGCCCTGCTGAAGACCTTCCGCAAGGTGATCGAGGCCAACGCGCGCAAACTGAAGGCGGGTAGCGACAAGATCGAGAAGGACGACGTCTTCGCAGGCTTGACGGCCGTCCTCACGGTGCGTCTGGCCGAACCGCAGTTCGAGGGACAGACCAAGGAGATCCTCGGGACCTCCGCGGTGAAGGCCATCGTCGCGAAGGTGGTCGAGACGGAGCTGCAGGCCCGCCTGTCCTCCTCCGCCCGGAACGACAAGGCGCAGTCGGCCCTGCTGCTTGAGAAGGTCGTTGCCGAGATGAAGTCACGCATCTCCGCGAGGGTGCACAAGGAGACGCAGCGGCGCAAGAACGCCCTCGAGACGTCCACCATGCCTGCCAAGCTCGCCGACTGCCGCATCGACGACCCGGAGCGCTCCGAACTGTTCATCGTCGAGGGCGACAGCGCACTCGGCACGGCGAAGAACGCGAGGTCCTCCGACTACCAGGCGCTCCTGCCGATCCGGGGGAAGATCCTCAACGTGCAGAAGGCCTCCGTGGGCGACATGCTGTCCAACGCCGAATGCGCCGCCCTCATCCAGGTCATCGGGGCCGGGTCCGGGCGGAGCTTCCAGCTGGACGCGCGCCGGTATGGCAAGGTCATCCTCATGACCGACGCCGACGTGGACGGCGCCCACATCCGCACGCTGCTCCTCACCCTGTTCTTCCGGTACATGCGTCCGCTCGTCGAGGCCGGCCGGGTTTATGCCGCCGTCCCTCCCCTGCACCGCGTCGAGGTGATCAACGGCGGCTCGAAGGCGAACGAGATGATGTACACCTACTCCGAGGCGGAACTGACGCGCCTCCTGGCGGCGCTCGAGAAGAAGGGCAAGCGGTACAAGTCGCCCATCCAGCGCTACAAGGGGCTCGGTGAGATGGACGCCGACCAACTGGCCGAGACCACGATGGATCCGCGGCACCGGACCCTGCGGCGTGTGCTGATCCAGGAGGCCGAGTCGGCCGAGAACGTCTTTAACCTCCTGATGGGCAGCGACGTGGCCCCGCGCAAGGACTTCATCATCGCAGGGGCCGCGTCCCTGGATCGGGACCGCATCGACGCCTGACGTGCGCGTGGCGGGATCTCGGGGCGGCCCGAGGATGGGGTGTGGACCTGCTGCAGGCGAGCACGACGGGAAGCCGCACCGGAGCTGCTCAGCCCAGCAGTTCCGGTGCCACGAGCAGCACCGGGGGCACCACGAGGAGCAGGCCGGCCGTGGAGAGGGCGAGGCCCTGCTGGAGACGGCCCAGTGGCGGCAGGGGCGTGAGCAGCCGTCGCAGCCGATGCGCCGTCGATCGTGCGTCGGCGACCCCGCCGGTCACATCGGCCGCAGCGGGGTTCCCCCCACCCCTGCCCTCGTCCGCGAGGGGGTCGTCGAGCTCGTCCTGCGGGGGCGGGAGCGCGCCCGAGCCGACGATGGCGATGGCGCGTACGAGCGTGGGTTCGTCGACGTGGCGCAGGGCCTCGTCGTCCGCGAGCATCTCGATCAGCTCGCTCACGGCGCGCTGCGCGAGCTGCGACGTCGGGAGCCAGGGCAGCGCCGCACGCCATGCGGCGAAGGCCCACAGCAGCAGATGGTGCCGCTGGTGGAGGTGTGCGTTCTCGTGCGTGAGGACCGCGTCGAGCTCGGCGCGGCTGAGGAGGCCGATGAGACCGTCCGACATGACCGTCACGGACCGCGCCCCGCCGGGGAGGCAGTAGGCCACGGGGGCGGGATGACTGATCACCAGTGTGGCGGGCTGGTCGGCGGCGGGGGAGCTCAGCAGGTGGAGCATGTCCCGGTGGCGCCTGCGCTGCCGACGGATGCGGACGAAGGTCAGCGCCAGGGTGAAGAGGAGGTGCCCGAACAGCAGGGTCGCCGCGCTGATCGCGAAGACGTGGATCACGCCAAGGGTCGCGGCGGACTCCTCGTTGAGCAGGATGCCGAAGAATCCCGCCGAGGCCGAGACGAGGTTGTCGCCGAGCGGCTCGAGGCCCCAGACGAGCATCGCCCCGATCATGGACAGTCCGCCGGCGAGGGCTATCGACTGCCAGAGGATCATCGCGGTGAACGGAGCCCGTGCAGGCCACGAGGCGCGGGAGAGCGCGATCGGTGCCGGCCACGCGAGGACGATCGCGAGGGCCGCGAGCAGGTAGGAGGCCCAGAACACCGACGGGTCAGCTGCCGCCGAGCAACTTGCGGAGGGTCTCGGCCTCGGCCGGGGAGACGCTGCCGATGAACCGTGCAAGGACGGCTTCGCGGTCGGGCGCTGTCACGAGCACCTCGTGCATGAGCTCCGCCGTGTGGTCCTCACGGCTCGTCACGGACCGGTAGCGGTGCGGGCGGCTGTCGCGCTCCCGCTCCACGAGGCCCTTCTTCTCCAGGCGCGACAGCACGGTCAGGACCGTCGTGACCGCCAGTTCGCGTCCGACCTCCCCTGACGGCGCCTCCGCGATCGCGTCCCGCAGGGCGTTGGCGTTCATCGCTTCCGGTGTCGCCCACAGGAGGTCCATCACCGTGCGTTCGAGGTCTCCGAGCGTTGCCATGTTCTTCCTTCGATCAATGCACGACCGGAGCCCGTCCCGGGTCCCGATCCGCCCCCGCGAGGGGGCGATGAAGCGTGGTGCATCTAACGTACAGCGTCGGGCCGGACATTTCTACTCCGCGTAGAAATGCACCCCGATTTGTTCTACGATGTGTAGAAGAACTTTTCTACAGCGTGTAGAAAATCCGCGTCGCCGGCGCCCGGCGTTGCCGAAAGGGTCCGATGGAAGCCTTGGAGATTGCCCGGTGGCAATTCGGGATCACGACCGTCTACCACTTCCTGATGGTGCCGCTGACCATCGGGCTGGGTCTGCTGGTCGCGACGATGCAGACCCTGTGGCACCGCACGGGCCAGGAGCACTACCTCCGCATGACGAAGTTCTGGGGGAAGCTCTTCCTCATCAACTTCATCATGGGTGTCGCCACCGGCCTCGTGCAGGAGTTCCAGTTCGGCATGGCGTGGAGCGAGTACAGCCGCTTCGTCGGGGACGTCTTCGGGGCGCCGCTGGCGATGGAGGCGCTCTTGGCCTTCTTCGTCGAGTCGACGTTCCTCGGTCTCTGGATCTTCGGCTGGGACCGCCTGCCCCGGCTGATCCACCTGCTGTCGCTCTGGGCCGCCGTCCTCGCCTCCGTCTTCTCCGCCTACTTCATCCTCGTGGCGAACTCGTGGATGCAGCACCCGGTGGGCGTCGAGATGGTCGACGGCAGGCCGGTGATGGTCGACGCATGGGCGGTCTTCACCAACAACACTGCCCTCGTCGCCTTCCCCCACACCCTCTTCGGAGCCCTCGCGGTGGCCGGTGCCTTCCTCCTCGGCATCAGCTGGTACCACCTGTGGAAGCGGCGCCACGACGGGCTCGACACCGTCGGCGCGGACGGCACCCTCGTCGTCCGTGACCGGGTCGGTGCCCGTGACGCCGTGGACCACGAGGTCTGGCTCCGCTCCGCACGGGCGGGTGCCCTCGTCGCCATGATCGCGTTCGCGGGCACCGGCATCACGGGGGACCTGCAGGGCAAGCTCATGTTCGACCAGCAGCCCATGAAGATGGCCGCCGCGGAAGCCGCCTGCCATGACGGCACGGGATTCTCGATCCTCTCCGTCGGCAATCTCGGTGCCCAGAGCTGTGACGACATCACCGCCGTCATCGAGGTGCCCGGCGTGCTCTCGTTCCTCGCCAACGGGGACTTCACCACCGAGGTCAAGGGCGTCAACACCCTGCTCCCCGAGTACCAGGAGAAGTACGGCACCACGCTGCCGGACGACCCCATGTACGGCGAGCGCGCGGGCACCGAGATCGACTACCTGCCCGTCATGGAGGTCACCTACTGGGGCTTCCGCATCATGATCGGCTTCGGCGCGATCGCCGCCGCGGCTGCCGCGGCCGCCCTGTGGGTCCTCCGCAGGGGCACCGTGCCGGAGTCACGGTGGCTCATGCGCCTCGCGGTGTTCGGCATCCTCGCTCCGTTCGGCGCCAACTCCGCGGGCTGGATCTTCACCGAGATGGGGCGCCAGCCGTTCGTCGTGGCGCCCAACCCGGACGCCTCCGGCATCGACAGCGTCTTCATGTTCACCGCCGCGGCGGTCTCGCCCGGCGTCTCCCTCGCCGAACTGGTCGTCTCCCTCGTCGCCCTCACGGCCGTCTACGCGGTGCTGCTCGTGGTCGAGGTGAGACTGCTGTTCACCTACGTCCGGGGCGGCACCGCCTCCGCGATGCCGGAGCTGGCGCACGTCGGGGCCGATCCGTCGACCGGCGGGAAGGACGACGGCGATGTCCTGGCCTTCGCCTACTGACCCCGCCCGTCCCACCGCCGGCCCGACGCCGCCGCTTCGTACTCGTCAGCCCCACTCGCCCGGAAGGTTCCTTTCATGACCGAGGCACTGCCCACCCTCTGGTTCGTCGTCATCGCCGTGCTCTGGGCGGGTTACCTCTTCCTCGAGGGATTCGACCTCGGTGTCGGCATGCTCATGAAGCTGATGGCGCGGAACGACACGCAGCGGCGCGTCCTGCTGAACACGGTCGGACCGGTGTGGGACGGCAACGAGGTGTGGCTCGTCACGGCCGTCGGCGCGACGTTCGCCGCCTTCCCGTCCTGGTACGCGTCGCTGCTGTCGGCGCTCTACCTGCCCTTCCTGTGCGTGCTGCTCGGCCTGATCTTCCGGGCGGTCGCCTTCGAATGGCGCGGCAAGCGGGACAGCGATGCCTGGCGTGGCCGCTGGGACTGGGCCATCGCCATCGGCTCCTTCACCGCAGCGGCGGGGATCGGTGCGGTCCTCGCGCTGACGACGACGGGACTCCCGCTCGACGCCGACGGGAACCGTGTGGGCGGCGCCTTCGCGTGGGCCACCGCGCCGGCGTTCCTCGGGGCGGCCGCCGTCGTGCTGTTCTGCCTCGTGCATGCGGCGGCGTTCATCGCGCTCAAGACCGAGGGGCGCGTGCACGACCAGTCCGAGCGACTGTTCCGCCGGCTCCTGCCCGTCGCGCTGGTCCCGTTCCTGGGGTGGGCCCTCCTCGTCCAGCTGGACACCGGGACGGCCGTCACCTGGCTGGCCGTGGTGCTCGCCGTCGTGGCCGTCATCGCCGCCCACCGCTGCTCGGTCTCAGGGCGCGACGGTCGCGCGTTCGCGTCGCTCGGCGTCGGGATGCTCGCGCTCGTCGGGTCGATCTTCGGGGCGGCGTTCCCTGTCGTGCTGCCCTCCACCCTGGACCAAGCCTTCGACCTGACGGTGCAGAACGCCTCGTCGTCGCCCTACACGCTCGGCCTGATGAGCGTCGTCGCATGCTTCGGGCTGCCCCTCGTCCTCGCGTACCAGGGATGGACGTACTGGGTCTTCCGCCGGCGCGTGTCGGAGGCGAGCATCCCCGCAGCACACGTCGTGGCCCCCCTGTGAGCGCCGCCGCTCCGGCCGTGCCCAGGGCCCGGCGCGCGTCCCCTCTCGCCGTCCTGTCCTCGGGCGGACCGGCAGGCTCGACGGGCGCAACAGGGGCTCCGTCGGCCGTGTACCTCCTCGGTGTGCTCGCCGCCGCCCGCGCCGCGGGACTGGTGCTCATGGCGCAGGCCCTCGCGCTCGGCATCGCGTCCCTCGCCGGCGGAGCGCCGGACGTCCGGGCCGTCCTCGTCCAGGGCGCGCTCGGCGCCGCCCTGCGCGCCGTCGCGGCCTGGGGGCAGGACGCGACCGCCGCGCGCCTCGCTCTCGGGGCCAAGGAGGGCCTGCGCGAGGCGGCCCTGCTGCGCGTGCTCGACGACGGCGGCACCACACGGGCGGATACCGCCGGCAGCGGGCAGGGTTCCCTCGCCGTGCTGCTGACCCGCGGGCTCGACGGCCTCGACAAGTACTACACGCAGTACCTGCCCGCACTGATCACCTGCGCCGTCGTCCCACTGCTCATCGGCACGCGGATCCTCCTCGCCGACTGGGTCAGCGCCCTCATCATCGTGCTCACCGTGCCGCTGGTCCCCGTGTTCATGGCACTGATCGGCCTGCACACGCAGGAGCGCACCCAGGAGGCGGCCGCCGCCCTGGGGCGCCTGTCCGACCACCTGCTGGAGCTGGCGAGGGGGCTCCCCGTCCTCGTCGGCCTCGGCCGTGCCGCCGAGCAGACCCGGGCGCTCCGCGACATCGCCGGCACGTACACCTCCCGCACCATGACGACCCTCCGCACCGTGTTCCTCTCGTCCCTCGCCCTGGAACTCATCAGCACCATCTCCGTGGCCGTCGTCGCCGTGTTCGCGGGGGTGCGCCTGATCCACGGCGACCTGGGCCTGGAGACGGCCCTGGTCGCGCTGATCCTCGCGCCGGAATGCTACGGACCGCTGCGCGACCTCGGCGCGGCGCACCACGCCAGCGAGGACGGCGAGGAAGCCGGCGCCCGCGTCCGAGCGGTCATCACCGCCCCTCCCGCCGGGGCCCCCGCGCCGGTGCGCGCTCCGTCCTCCGCACCCGCGTCGTCCTCCGCACCCGCGTCGTCCGTGCCGTCCCTCGCACCCGCGTCGTCCGTGCCGGGCGGCGTCCGCGTCGAAGGCCTCACGGCACGGTACGACGGCGTCGTCGAACCGGTGTTCGAGGACGTCTCGTTCGTCCTCGCCCCGGGATCGGTGCTGGCACTCCGGGGCCCCAGCGGGTCGGGGAAGACGACGCTCATGCGGGCGCTGGCCGGGGGAGCGGCGATCCCGGCGGCATTGCGGCTGGAGGGCCGCGTCGACGGCCTGCCCGAAGGCGGGATCGCGTGGGTCCCCCAGCACCCGGAGCTCCTTCTGGCGACCGTCCGCGCGGAACTGGGCCTGTATGCCCGGCTGCCGGTGGATGCCCCGGCCATCGACGCCCAGCTCGCCGCAGTGGGCGCCGCCGGACTGGCCGACCGGCAGACCGGGGAGCTGAGCCCCGGCGAGCTACGCCGCGTCGCCGTCGCACGCGCCCTGCTCCGCGCGCAGGACCCGGCGGTCCGCCTCCTGCTCCTCGACGAACCGACCGCCCACGTGGACGACGACGCCTCCCGCGCCATCCGGGGGGCCATCGCGGCCCGCCGGCCGGGGCTCTCCGTCCTCCTGATAGCACACGACGACGAAACGGCCGGCCTCGCGACGGGCGAGCTCCGGCTGGACGCGCGGCAGTCCCTGGTGACGCAGGGCTCGGCGTCCTCCGCCCGGCCCGGCGGACGCGCGGAGAACCTGTGCGCCGCCGTCGTGGGTCCTCGCGCGGCCGTCCTTCCCGGCGCCGCGGGTCCCGCCGCCGGGCAGGGCCCGGCCGGCCCGGCTGCCCTGGTTGCGTCCGGTGCGTCCGGCGCCCGCACCGGGTCGTCGGACGCCGACCCGGCGGGATCGGACGCCGTCCGCGGGCTGTCCTGGCTCCGGTCCGTGCGCGACGTCCTGCACCTCGTCCGGCCGTGGGACCGTCGGTTCCTCGCCGCCGCCGCCCTGGGGCTCGGTGCCTCGGTCTTCGCCGTCGCGCTCACCGCGCTCAGCGGCTGGCTCATCGTCCGGGCCGCCGAGCAGCCGCCGATCCTCTACCTCCTCACCGCCATCGTCGGCGTGCGGTTCTTCGGCATCGGACGCTCCCTGCTGCGTTACGAGGAGCGCCTCTGGCTCCATCGCGCGGTGTTCCACCGTGCCGACGACACGCGCCTGCGGCTGTGGACCGGGCTCCTGGGAGCCGGGCGCTCGTGGCGCACGATAGCCCGGGGTTCGGGCGGCGTCGAGCGGCTCGTGGGGGACATCGACGAGTTGAGGGACCTCTCGGCCCGGACCCTGCTGCCCTTCGTCACCTCGGTGCTCACCGGACTCGCTGCCCTCGCCACGACGGCCGTGCTGCACCCGGCCGGTCTCGGCTGGCAGGCCCTCGCCGTGGGGGCGGCCCTCGTCGTCGCCCCGTTCGTGGCGGTCACGCGGGAGCGGGCTGCCGGTGCCGCGGCCGTGCAGCTGCGCGCCGACGCCCTCGAACGCGTCACCGGTCTCCTCCGGGCAGCGCCCGACCTCCGGGTGAACGGCGCCCATCGCGCCGCGCTCGGGGCGACGCGGCAGCTGGACCGCAGGGCGTCGGCCGCCTCGCGACGGTCCGCCGCCGCTGCCGGAGCGGCGACGGCGGTCGTCGTCGCGGCGAGCTGTGCAGCATCGCTCGGCATCCTTGCGGGTTCGGCCGGCCGACCCGCCGACACCACGGCGGTGCTCGTGCTGATGCAGCTCGCCCTGATCGAACCCTTCGTCGCAGGAGCATCCGCGGTGCAGCACTGGGGTGCGCTCGCCGCCGTCGTGCGCCGACTCCGGCCGAGGCTCGGTCCTCCCCGGGACTGGGACTCGCTCGGTACGGGCAGCACCGGAGGAGTCCCGGCCCCTGTCCGGCGGCTCGACCTCGAGGGCGCCGCCATCGGGTACGGGCCCGGCCGGCCCGTGGTGACGGGCGTGGACCTCCGCCTCGTACCGGGCCGCTGGACCGGCCTCACGGGACCGTCCGGCAGCGGGAAGTCGACGGTGATCGGTGCGTTGCTGGGGTTCCTGCCTCTCGAGGAGGGGCGGCTGCTCGTGGACGGCGTGCCGGGTGACGGCGGCTCCGGACCGCGCATCGCATGGTGTCCGCAGGAGAGCCACCTCTTCGACTCGAGCCTCCGCTCCAACCTGCAGCTCGCACGACCGCCCGGGGACCCCGCCACCGACCGGGAACTCGAGGACGCCCTCCGCGCGGTGGGTCTCTCGGAGTTCGTGGCCGGCCTCGAGCACGGGCTCGATGCGCAGGCCGGCGCGGGTGGTTCGCGGTTGTCCGGCGGTCAGCGGCAGCGGCTCGCCGTGGCCCGCGCGCTGCTGACGCGGTCCGGCGTCGTGCTCCTCGACGAGCCCACCGCGCACCTCGACGCCGACGGCGCCCGCTCGCTGCTGGCGGACCTGCGCCGCGGGTTGTCCGGGACCGCGGTCCTCCTGGTGACCCACGACCCCGACGAGGCAGCACTGTGTGACGAGACGGTGGTCCTGCCGGGCGCTGCCATCTCTCCCGCTGCTGCATGAACCGGCAACGGCGGGCAGGCCGGGCGCCGCGCGGCAGCTCCCTCGCCGTGCTGCCGGGCCGGCGCCCCCCGGCCGTCGCGGCCCGGTCGCAGGGAACGCCCCGCCGGAGCGGGGCGTCGCATCCGGCCGGTCCCGCGCACCCTGCAATACGCTGAGGTCATGAGCACCCCCGATCCGTCCGGGCAGCACCCCGGCAGCAGCGCGGCGAGAACCGAGGCGCCCTCACTGCCCGCGGTGCTGCGGTGGCGTCCCCTCACCTACGCGGACATCAACGCCTGGCTGGCACTGATTCGCCGTATCGCGGCCGTCGACGAACCCGACTGGGTGGAACAGCGCGCCGACCTCGAGCAGGCGTTACGGGCCTCCAAGAACGATCCTCGCCGGGACACGATCGCAGGCTTCGACGACGGCGGCGTGCCCCGGGCCTTCGGGCGGCTGTCCATGAACTCCGGTTCCTCGCTCGTCCATGGCGCGGGCGGCGTGGATCCGGGATGGCGCGGTCGGGGCATCGGGCGCGCGGTCCTCGCCTGGCAGGCCTGGCGGGCGGCGGCGCGACTGCGCGAGACGGGTCAGACCGAGGGCGTCTTCCGGAACTACGTGGAGGAACGGAACCCCTCGCACCTGGCCCTGCTCACGGCGAGCGGGAGCACGATCGTCCGGTACTTCACCGAGATGACGCGACCGCTGGACCAGCCCATCCCCGACCTGCCCTTCCCCGCGGAACTGGACCTCGTGAGCTTCGCCGACGGCGCCGACCGGAACATCACGGAACTGGTCCGGCTCGCCCACAACGATGCCTTCCAGGACCACTGGGGGAGCGAGCCCCGTGACCAGGAGTCGTGGCAGTTCACCGTCAGCCACCCCGAGTTCCGCGCCGACTGGAGCCTCGCCCTGCTCGACCCGGCCAGGGGCGAGGTGGCGGCCTACCAGCTCGCCAGCTACGACCCCGACTCCCGCGAGCTGCTGGGTCATACGGAGGGTTACACGGACCTCCTGGGCGTGCGGAGGTCGTGGCGCGGCCGCGGCCTGGCGCCGGCACTCCTGGCCGAGGCGATGAAGCGTTACCGGGCTGCCGGGATGGACAACGCCGGGCTGGGCGTCGACACCGAGAACCCCTCGGGCGCACTCGGCCTCTACGAACGCATGGGGTACGTGCCGACCCAGCGAGCGATCGTGTTCGACCTGCCGCTCACCGTTCCCGCGGACTGACCGGCACCGCGCGGCGCGTGAACCCGGCGCGGCGGCACAGGGCCGGGGCGGCGTTCCACCGGGTCTGGACACCCGGCGCGGCGGTCCGGCCGGCAGGCGGCTAGAGCAGGGTTCCCTGGCCGTCGTCCGCCGTGTCAGCCGGCTCCGGAGTGCCGGGCGCCGATCCGTCCACCAGCCGGACCCCGGTCGTCCCGGCAGGGGCGACCGGCCTGGACGCCTCGATGAGACCCGCCAGTCCCGGCCCGACGGCGTCGATCTGCTGCGTCAGCGGAACGCCCGAGCCGTCCCGTCGGCCGTGTTCGGTGGGCAGTGCCCGGGCGACGCCGTTGGCCGACGCGGCGCGCGCCGGGCCGTGGCCGGCCCACGCGAGGGACAGGGTCTCCTCCCCGCGGAGGAACCGGTGCGCCCGTACGCCCGCCGTGGCTCGACCCTTGACGGGGTACTCGGAGAACTCGGTGATCTTGGCCGATCCCGCGGCCGTGCCCGGGAGGGCGTTCCCGGCCGCGGCGACAGTGACCACCACGCCCTGTTCGTCCCCTGCGGCCACCGCGCCGAAGTGCAGCACGGAGTCGCCGGCCGTGAGCTTGATGCCCGCCATGCCGCCGGCCGTCCTGCCCTGCGGGCGGACCACGGACGCCGGGAACCTGAGCAGCTGCGCCTGGCGCGTGATGAACACGAGGTCGTCTGCGTCGGAGGCCGACGCCACACCCACCACCCTGTCCTTGGGCTTGAGCGTGACGACCTCCCAGTCGTCGCGGTTCAGCGGGTAGTCCGGCTGCACGCGCTTCACCACGCCCTGCGCGGTCCCGAGAGCCACGACGCCGTTCAACGGGGCCAGCCCCACGAGGCTCTCACCCCGCTCGAGCGTGATGAACTCCGACGACGGCACCCCGCCCGCCAGGTTCGGTACCCCGGCGGTGGGGGGCAGGGCGGGCATGTCCATGACCTGGAGGCGGATCATGCGGCCGGCGGAGGTCACGGCCCCCACCTCGCCGCGCGCGGTCGACGGCAGCACGGAGCGGAAGGCGTCGTGCTTGATGCGCTGTCCCTCGCCGAGGGGCTGGCGGTCCGAGGTGCGGGCGAGCTGCCCCGACGCCGAGAGCAGCACCCAGCAGGGGTCGTCGGCGATCTCGAGCGGCAGCACGGACTTCGCGCCCTTGCCGGCCGGGGCGGGAAGCGTGGAGCCCTTGAGCGGCGCGGCGGCCTCGGACTCGAGCAGGACGGTCCGGCGTGGGGTGGCGAACTGGTCGGCCAGCTCCGCGAGTTCGTCGGACACGAGCGTGCGGAGCCGTTCCTCGGAGCCGAGGATGGCCTCCAGCCCCGCGATGTCCAGGCGGAGCTGCTCCTGTTCCTTCTCCAGCTCGATGCGCGAGAACCGGGTGAGCTGGCGCAGGCGCAGCTCGAGGATGTGGTTGGCCTGGACCTCGGTGAGGTCGTAGATGGACATGAGTCGCACCCGGGCGGCCGAGGACTCGTCCGAGGATCGGATGATCTGGATGACCTCGTCGATGTCGACGATCGCGACGAGCAGGCCCTCGACCAGGTGCAGTCGGTCGCGCTTGCGCTGCAGCCGGAAGGAGGTGCGCCGGCGGACCACGAGGATCCGGTGGGCGACGTAGACCTGCAGGAGCTCCCGGAGCCCGAGCGTGCGCGGCTGCCCGTCCACGAGCGCGACGTTGTTGATGCCGAAGGAGTCCTCCATCGGGGTGAAGCGGTAGAGCTGCGCCAGCACGGCGTTCGGATTGAACCCGTTCTTGAGCTCGATCACGAGGCGGAGCCCGTGGGTGCGGTCGGTCAGGTCGACGATGTCCGAGATGCCCTGGAGCTTCTTCGAGGTGACGGCGTCCTTGATCCGCTCGATCACCTTCTCGGGCCCCACGGTGTACGGCAGTTCCGTCACCACGAGGCCGGTCCGCCGGGCGGACAGCTGCTCGACCGTTACGGTCGCGCGGGTCTTGAAGGAGCCGCGGCCCGTCGCGTAGGCGTCGCGGACACCGTCGAGCCCCACGATCTTGCCGCCGCTCGGCAGGTCGGGTCCGGGGACGAAGCGTGTCAGGTCCTCGAGGGAGGCATCGGGGTGGGCGATGAGGTGACGGGCCGCGGCGACGACCTCGCCGAGGTTGTGCGGCGGCATGTTCGTGGCCATGCCCACGGCGATCCCGCTGGCACCGTTGACGAGCAGGTTCGGGAAGGCGGCGGGGAGGACCTCGGGCTGCGTCAGCTGGTTGTCGTAGTTGGGGACGAAGTCGACGACGTCCTCGTCGAGGTGGTTCGTCAGGGTCAGGGCGGCCGCCGCGAGGCGCGCCTCGGTGTAGCGGGCGGCGGCGGGGCCGTCGTCGAGGGACCCGAAGTTGCCGTGGCCGTCGATGAGGGGGAGGCGCAGGGAGAAGTCCTGGGCCATGCGCACCATGGCGTCGTAGATGGCGGTGTCGCCGTGCGGGTGCAGCTTGCCCATGACCTCCCCGACGACGCGCGCGGACTTCACGTGTCCTCGGTCCGGGCGCAGGCCCATGTCCGTCATCATGTACAGGATGCGCCGCTGGACGGGCTTCAGCCCGTCGCGCGCATCGGGGAGGGCGCGGGAGTAGATCACCGAGTACGCGTACTCGAGGAAGGAATCCTCCATCTCGGCCTTGACGTCGATGTCGATGATCTTCTCGGTGAAATCCTCCGGCGGTGCGGAGTTCTGGCGCCTGGCCACGTGGCGGTTCCTCAACAACTCAGGTGTTCGAATGGGGTGATCTGCGGGCATCCGCGCGTCAGGTCGCGGCTCGGGCCGGGAACGGGGGATGCCGACTACCCTGAGTCTATGGCGACGGACGGACAATACCCGGAATATTGGGAGGCTGATGTCGTCCTGCGCGACGGCGGGACCGGGCACCTGCGCCCCATCTCGCCCTCCGACGCGGACGCGGTCCAGGCGTTCCACGTCCGCCAGTCGCAGAACTCCATCTACCTGCGGTTCTTCACCTACAAGGCCAAGCTCAGCGCGAAGGAGCTCAAGCGCTTCACGGAGGTGGACCACAGGGACCGCGTGGCCTTCGTCATCACGCGGGGCTCCGACATCATCGGCATCGGCCGCTACGACCGCCTCGACGACCCGCTCGAGGCCGAGGTCGCCTTCAACGTCTCGGACCACCACCAGGGGCGCGGCGTCGGGTCCATCCTGCTCGAACACCTCGCCGCGGCCGCCCTCGAGAACGGCATCCGGCGCTTCTCGGCCGAGGTCCTCCCCGAGAACCGCAAGATGATCACGGTCTTCGCGGATGCCGGCTACGAGGTGGCCCGGCACTTCGACGACGGCGTGGTGATGCTCAGCTTCGACATCGATCCCACCCGGAGGTCGCGGGCCGTGATGGAGGCGCGCGAGCACCGCGCGGAGGCGAGGAGCATGGCCGAGCTCCTCACGCCGTCGTCGGTGGCCGTCATCGGGGCGAGCCGCGAGCGGGGCACCGTCGGCTACGCCCTGCTGGAGCACCTCATCGACGGCGGTTTCACGGGCCGGGTGTACGCCGTCAACCCGGAGGCCTTCGAGCTGCACGGCATGATCTCCCACGCCTCGCTGGCCGAGGTCCCCGAACCCGTGGATCTCGCCGTCGTCGCCGTACCCCACGACCAGGTGGACGCGGTGGTCGACCAATGCGCCCGCGCCGGGGTCCGGGGACTCCTCGTGGCGACGGCCGGATACGCCGATGACGGCGGGGAAGGCCTCGCACGGCAGCGGGACCTCGTGCACAAGGCCCGTGCGCACGGGATGCGCGTGGTGGGCCCGGCGTCGCTGGGGCTGGTGAACACCGACCCCACCGTCCGCCTCAACGCCTCGATGGCGCCCGAGCTGCCCCGCCGGGGTGCCCTCTCGCTCTTCAGCCAGTCGGCGGGACTCGGGGTGCTCCTCTACGCGAGCGCACACCGCCGCGGGCTCGGGGTGTCCTCCGTGATCTCGGCAGGCAACCGCGCCGACGTGTCCGGGAACGACGCCATGCAGTTCTGGGAGGACGACACCACGACCCGCGCCGTCGGGCTGTACTTCGAATCGATCGGCAACCCCCGGAAGTTCTCACGCATCGCCCGCCGCCTCGCGCGGACGAAGCCCGTCATCGTCGCGAAGTCCGACGTCACGGGACTGCAGCTCCCGCCCGGCCACGCGGTACGGACCACCCAGGCGCCGGCCGGTGCACTCGACTCGATGCTCCGCCAGTCGGGGGTGATGAGGGTCGAGACGACGGAACAGCTCATGGACATCGCGCAGATCGTCGCCAGCCAGCCCCTGCCGCAGGGTCCGGGCGTCGCGGTCTTCAGCAACTCGTCGGCGCTCGGCAAGGTCGTGGCCGACGGCGTCGTCTCCCAGGGGATGACCGTCGCGCGGCTCGAGGCGGGCCTGCAGCTCGACACGGGGCAGTCCGTGGCCCTGCCCGCCCTCACGGCGGCCGTCGACGAGGCGCTGCGCGCGGAGTCCGTGCACGCCGCGATCGTCACCACGCTGCCGGCGCGGGGCCTGACGGCCGACGCCGTGGCCGCGTGCCTGCAGGGGTGCGCCGAGCGGGCCGGCAAACCGGTCATCGCCTCGTTCACGGGCATCCTCGACGCCCGGCTGCAACTCGACGGGCTCGTCTGCGCGCCGTCGGATTCCCCCGAGGAGACGGACGCCACCGTCACGGGGCCGCTCGAGGCCGGTGGGGGCGCCCCGGCGGGAGGGGATGCCGGTGCGGGCGCCCCGGCCGACCGCGGGACCGCCGCCGTCCTGCCCCTGCAGCGCGGTCTGCCCTGCTTCCCGAGCCCGGGCGCCGCGCTCGCGGCACTGGGCGCCGTCGTCCGGTACGCGCAGTGGCGTGCCCGCGACCACGGCGAGTTCGTCGACCCGGCAGGGATCGACGTCGACGGGGCCACACGGGTCCTCGGGCAGGTCCGGGCGCGCGTCGCGGACATCGAACTCACCCGGCTCACCCCCGACGAGTGCGCGTCGCTCATGGGCGCCTACGGCATCCGGCTGCTGCCGTCGGCCCGCTTCTCCTCGGCGGACGAGGCGGTCGAGCAGGCCGGCCGCCTGGGCTGGCCGGTCGCCCTGAAGACCATGGAGGAGCACCTCAGGCACCGCCTCGACCTCGGCGGGGTGCGGCTGAACATCGACGACGCCGAGTCCCTGCGGCGCAACATCACCCGGATGGAGAAGGTGCTCGCGCCCTTCGGGCACTTCGGTATGGAGGTGCAGTCGATGGCACCCCCCGGCCAGGCCTGCAGCATCCGCGCCATCGAGGACCCGCTCATGGGGCCGGTGGTGTCCTTCGGGCTCGCCGGGGACTCCGTCAACCTCCTCGACGACTGGGCCCACGCCGTCCCGCCGCTGAGCACCGGGGACATCGCCGACCTCGTCCGGGCGCCGCGCGCCTCCCGCAAGCTCTTCGGCTACCAGGGCCTCCCGCCCGCGGATGTGGCGGCGATCGAGGACCTCGTGGCCCGCGTGGCCCTGCTGAAGGACAACCACCCCGAGATCGCGCTGCTCGACTTCAACCCGGTGCTCGTCGCGTCGTCGGGCCTCACGGTACTCAGCGCCGCGATCGACGTCGGCAACCCCCAGCGGCGGACCGACAGCGCACGCCGCGCCATGCGCGACTGACGCCTCCGGGTTAGGCACAACGCGGTGCGGTGGGGGAAACTGGGGGTATGACCCCATCGCTTTCCGCGCAGTGGCGCGACCTCGACGCGTCGCTCGAGCGGGCTGGCTTCTACCCGCGCCTCGTGGCCGACGTCGTCCACGACGCGCTCGACGGGCGCGAGCCGCTGTCGCACGTCGCGCACCTCGAGACGCACTTCGAGCGCACGGAGGTGCACCGGCACATCACCGTGCTCGTGCTCACCGAGGACATGCTCGTCATCACGCACGTCGACGACCAGCAGCTCGACGACGCCGGCGAGCAGGTGACGGCGCAGATCTCCACGGAGTCCGTCCCCGTCAGCCAGATCCAGTCGGTGGTGCTCAGCTACCTGTACGCCCAGCCGCAGGACTACAAGCCCAGCGACCCCGTCCGCGAGATGACGCTCGCGATCGCCTGGTCGGGCGGGCAGCGCCTCGACATCGGCCCCGCGAGCTGCGGCGACCCCCAGTGCGACGCCGACCACGGACTCACCGGCACGGTGGCGCAGGAGGACATCGTCCTGCGGGTCAGTGCCGAGGCGGACGGCGCACAGGCCGTCCAGAACGCGAAGGCGTTCGCCCGTGCCCTGCGGAAGGCCAACACGGCCAGCCCGGCGGCCGGCGTCTTCGTCGGGCCCCCGGATGTCACGGCGCGCCGGCAGCCCGGCTTCGGCGGGCGGTTCAACCGGGCGCACCACCAGCAGTAGCCGTGTCCCTCGTGCACAGGGAGCCCCTCCCGGCTCCGCCCCTCTACGGTGCCTCGACCGTGGCCGACGTGATGACCAGTGCCGCCGCGGCACTCGGCGTGGAGGGCTTCACCAACGCCCTGGCACTGCCGGCGTCCCGGCGGATCGCCGTCGTCATGGTGGACGGCCTCGGCATGCCGCTCCTGCGCAAGCACGCCGCGCACGCCCCCTTCCTGCGGGAGAGCCTCGACTCCGCCCGCATCCTGTCGTCCGCCTTCCCCTCCACGACGGCGGCCTCGCTCGCCAGCCTCGGCACGGGCCTGCCCCCGGGCCAGCACGGCATGGTGGGCTACGACGTGCTCGACCCCGCCCAGGACCGCGTCGTCAACATGCTCGGGCGCTGGGACGCCGACGTCGATCCGCTGTCCTGGCAGCCCCACCCGACGGTCTTCGAGCGGGTGGCCGCGCACCTGCCGGTGGTCACCGTCAGCCAGCCACGCTTCGAGGACTCGCCCATGACGCGGGCGGCACTGCGCGGTGCCACGTTCGCCGGTGCGGGTACCATCCACGCGCGGATCGACGCCGCCGCGGAGCACCTGGCCGGGGCGCCGTCCATGCTCCTGTACTTCTACGTCAACGACCTCGACAAGGCGGGTCACCGGTACGGCATCGACTCGCCGGAGTGGGTGCGTGCCCTGGAGGACCTCGACGCCGCGCTGAAGCTCCTGGCCCGCAGGGTGCCGTCCGACACGCTCCTGCTGCTCACCGCGGACCACGGCATGGTCGACATCCCTGCGGCCCAGCGCATCGACTACTCCGAGCGCGCCGACCTCCTCGAGGGCGTGGCGCACACCGGCGGCGAGCCGCGCATGCTCCACCTCTACCTCGATCCCGACCTCTCCGACGGGGACCGGGACGCGCTCGCCCTGCGCTGGCACGAGGCCTTCGGCTCCCGGGCCTGGATCATCACCCGGGCGGAAGCCGTCGCCCACGGTTACTTCGGGGCGGTGAGCGACGCCGTCCTGCCGCGCATCGGGGACCTGCTCGTCCTGGCCCGCGAGGGCATCGCTCTGATCGACGGACGCCGGGTCCAGCCCGCGGCCTTCGAGATGGTCGGGCAGCACGGCTCCCTCACCCGGGCCGAACGGGACATCCCGCTGCTCACCCTGCCGAAGCCCGGGGCCGGTCGGCGCCGGGGCGGCAAGGGGGCAGGCCGTGGCTGAGCTGCTGTTCTTCTCCGGCACGATGGACTGCGGCAAGTCGACGCTCGCGCTGCAGATGGACCACAACCACAAGGCCCGCGGGCGGCGCGGGGTGCTCTTCACCTCCCACGACCGCGCGGGGGAGTCGATGATCTCCAGCCGCCTCGGGCTGCACGTCCCGGCCGTCGAGGTCTTCCCGGACACGGACTTCTGGGTCGAGCTGACGGTCCGGCAGACGATGGGAGCCCGGGTCGACTACGTCATCTGCGACGAGGCCCAGTTCTACTCGACCGACCAGATCGACCAGCTCGCGCGCGTCGTGGACGAGATGGGGATCGACGTGTTCGGCTTCGGCATCACCTCGGATTTCCGCACGCGGTTGTTCCCTGGCTCGCAGCGGCTCATCGAACTCGCCGACCGCGTGCAGGTCCTGCAGGTGGAGGCCCTCTGCTGGTGCGGCAAGCGGGCCACCCACAATGCCCGCACGGTGGACGGCGTCATGGTCGTCGAGGGCGACCAGATGGTGGTGGGCGACGTCGAGCGGTCGCCCGACGCGGACCCGCGCCCCGACGACGACCTGGGCCTCGACCTGCGCGGCCTCGTCACGGGCGTGCGTCCCGGGCCGGTCACGGCGGAGGAGACCCGCGACCCGGTGGTCGGCTACGAGACGCTGTGCCGACGGCACCACATGCGTCGCCAGACCTCGCGGACGTCGCCGTCGCTCTACTCCAACGAGGCGCCACTGCCCTTCGAGCCGAAGCAGCGCGAGTCTGGCAGAATCTGACCATGCCGCACACCGGAGGAAACACCGAGGACGGACGACACGGCATCGAGGACTCCCTGCGCGTGCCGTTCTGGATCGTGCTCGCGGGAGTCGGGGTCGGAGCCTTCTGGGCGCTGGCCGGGGTCACCGTCGGCGCCGCCGTGGCCCGCCGTCGGGGCACCGGAGGGCGCATCGGACGGCCCGCCCGGACGGCGGGTCCGCCCTGGATGGTCCGGCGCCGCTAGTCGCCCTTGCGTCCGAAGACGATGTCGTCCCAGCTCGGCACACTGGACCGCTTCGGCTTGGGACGGCGCTCCGCAGCCGGATCGGCTGCGGGCTTCGCCGCGTCCTTCGGTTCCGTGTCCGCGTCCTCGGCGCGAGCCGGCGCAGCGCCGGCCCCCGTGGAGCGGGGAGCGGGGGCGGACGGCGCGGCGACGGGAGGCTGCTGCGGACGGGTGGGCCGCGCGAAGACGCTGATCTCGCGGGTCTCCGTGCTCACCCCGTCGTACAGCCTGGGCGTCCCGTCCTCGTGGTGCGGGGACTCGGGCTCCGCGGCGAGGACGTCCTCGGAGTCGTCTGCTGCACGCGGCGCGAGGGCGAGACCCGGCACCTGGACGTCCTGGTCCTCCTCGACCGCGTCGTCCGTCCTCGGATGTGCTGCCGGGATGCCGCCCCGGCTGAGGAGTTCGGCGAGGGCGTCGTCGCCGTCCTCGTCGGCGCCCAGGCGCTGGCCGCGCCGCGAGCGGAGGACGTCCAGCAGGCCGTCCTGGTCCGCCTGCGCGGGCTCCGTCACCTCGTCGGTCTTCTCCGCCTCGAAATCGAAGACATGGTCCGCGACGGCGCTGAGCCTGCGGGCCGGGAGCGGACCGTCGAGCGGCTCCAGTTCGCTGAGGACCTGCGCCCACCGGTTGCCGTTGGTGACGGTCTTCCGCGTCGGGTTGTAGGTCCACCGTGCGGGCGGCTGCTCCCCGAGATCGACTCCCGCGTCGGGCAGGTCGAAGGACGCCTCGACGTGCCAGGAACCGTCCTGGCGGCGCCAGGAGTCCCACTCCAGCGACGACGGATCGATCCCGTAGCTGCGTACCCGGAACGCCACCATGTCTCCGAGGAGGGCGGGGCTCTCCCCGAACGCGGAGCGGTAGCCGTCGTGGCTCGGCAGGGGGGTCGCCACCTCCACGCGCTGCGCGAGGTACGCCACGTAGTCGCGCTCGGCGCGGACCGGGCCCTCATAGCGCTCGACGTGCGCGAGGTCGAGGCCGGACTCCGCGGAGACCTGCTCCGCCGTCGCGCCCATGCGGATGCGTGCCTGGATGTCCCGGGGGGTGAGGTGGACCGGGGGCTTCGCCGGCTTCCGCCGGGGCTCCTCGGGCGCCGGCCCGGCGGGTGCCTGCGATGCCGGCGCAGTCGATTCCCCGACTCCGGTGGTCGCGGTGCGCAGCGCGTCGTCGACGGGCAGCCGGTAGGACGTGCCCTCCTCGCCGCTCAACAGCAGATGTTCGCCATCCACACCCACCAGGCGTAACTCCTGCATCGATTCCTCCAGCCGACAATAATTCCTAGGTGAAACTGTGCCACTGAATGGCGGCCTTTCCTACTACGCGGCAAGGCGTGGCGTACGTCGCAGGGACGGCGGGCACAAATCCGGCTCCCTCGTCGTTATGCGAGCCGATGGTGCCCGCCGGTCGGGCGGGAGGGGACGAAGGGGGAAGAGGCAGGGATGACGATGGATCACGGAACGGTGCGGACGACGGTCGACGACGGCGAGGCGGCGGAGCTGCAGGGGAGGCCCGCGGTGCGGGTCGCCGTGCCCGGGGCGCCGGCGACGGCACTCCTGCCGTCGCTGATCGACGAGGACGAACTCGAGGCGGCCGATTCCTTCGACCTGCCGGGTGCCGACCTGTCCAGCGAGGAGATCTCGGTGCAGATCCTCGCGGCACAGGCCGACGAGTTCACCTGTGCGTCGTGCTTCCTCGTACGCCACCGCTCGCAGATCGCCCACGATCGGGGCGGTCTGCTCTACTGCGTCGACTGCGAGGGCTGAGGCCCACGGATCAGCGGGCGAGCGCCGCTGCGAGACGCTCGGGGGTGCGCGAGGACGCGAGCCAGTACGGGGTGCGGTCCTCGGGATCCGTGACCTCGATGCGCACCACGGGGGAGATCCAGCCGCGGATGCAGAGGTAGGCGAGACCGTTCAGCCCGGGACCGCGCTGGTAGGTGGCGTCGTCACCCGTGAACCACTCCACGGCACCGAGGTACGTCCGCTCGATGGTCGCGCGGCCGACGGTGAGGGTGGTCGCCGTGACGGCGATGCGGGGCGTCGAGAGGAGGAGCAGCGTGAACACGATGATCGCGACGACGGCGGCGACGCCGTAGGCGACGCCCATGGAGATGGGCGCGAACATCACGATCGTGGCCGCGGAGAAGCCCGCTGCGATGAGCCAGACCCAGGGCGACGGCCAGAGGCGCTCCTCGTAGAGGACGGCCTGGTCTGGTGTGTTCCGGGGGGCTTCCCCTGGCGCGCTGGACATGACTCCAGCATTCCACCAATTCTGCGAGGACTCATCCCGGCCGCCGCCCTCCCCCCGGGCAAAGGGGCTAAGGTGGGGTGCTGGTAACCGGATAGCGTGCGTGGGAGATGCGGTCGATGAGTACACAGCAGGACCTCCCGGTCCAGATCTTGATGCTCGACGACGGTCTCGAGCCGCCCGCCTACGCCACCGACGGTGACGCCGGGGCGGACCTGCGCACCGCCGTCGACGTCGTTCTCGCACCGGGTGAGCGGTCGCTCGTCCCGACGGGAGTGGCGATGGCCCTCCCCGCCGGTTACGTGGGCCTCGTGCATCCGCGCTCGGGCCTCGCCGCGCGGCACGGCGTGACGATCGTGAACGCCCCGGGGACCATCGACGCCGGCTACCGCGGTGAGATCAAGGTCTCCCTCCTCAACACCGACCGCAGGGAGACCGTGCGCTTCGCGCGCGGCGACCGCATCGCCCAGCTGGTCATCCAGCGCGTCGAGCATGCGGTGTTCACGACGGTGGACGAGCTGCCCGGGAGCGTGCGCGGCACGGGCGGATTCGGCTCGACCGGGGGGTTCGGCCCCGCCGAACCGGCACCGGCTGTCGTCGGCTCTCCCGCGGACGGCTGATCGGCCCGCGCTACCCACCGAAGACTGCACCTACTCGACCACGGAATCAGGAAAGGAACCCGGAGATGGCTTTTGGGCGCCTCAGGAAGAAGAAGACCGACGACGCGGACTCGTCGGAGAGCCAGGACGCCACCGCGCCCGCCGACGACGCACCGGAGCCCCCCCGCGACGCTTCCGCCGGGTCGGGCGACGAGGCGGCGGACACGCTCGACGCAGCGGACGCCGCAGACCTCGATGCAGACCTCGATGCAGGCGTCGCTGCGAGCGCGGTCACCGCCGGCGCGGTCCCGCCGGTGCCGGCAGGGCACGTGGCGAGCGCCGACTACGAGCGGCCGGCGCTCGGTCCGTTCGATCTCACCGAGCAGGAGACGGAGAGCGGCTACATCGACCTGGGCGCTCTCCGCATCCATGCGGCCGAGGGGCTGCAGCTTCGCCTCGAGGTGGAGGAACGCAGCAAGCGTGTCATCGCCGTGACCCTGGACCTGGGGGGCTCGACACTGCAGCTCCAGGCCTTCGCCGCACCGAAGACCGAGGGGCTCTGGGAGGAGATCCGGGAGCAGATCGGCGCATCGGTGGGGTCGCAGGGCGGCACCGTCGAGGAACGGCCCGGACGCCTCGGGACGGAGCTCCTCGCCAAGCTGCCGGCGCAGACCCCGGACGGCCAGCCCGGCTACCGCGTGGCCCGTTTCGTGGGCGTCAACGGCCCCCGCTGGTTCCTCCGCGGCGTGTTCGGCGGTCCCGCAGCGTTCGACCAGAATGCCGCCGCACCCATGGAGAAGCTCTTCCGCGGCGTCGTGGTGGTCCGCGGCGACCACCCCCTGCCGCCGCGCGAGCTGCTCCAGCTCCGGTTGCCGAAGGACGCCTCCGCGGGCCCTCCGCAGGCGACCGCGCCGGCACGCCCCGATCTGAATCCGCTCGTGCGCGGTCCCGAGATCACCGAGACCCGCTGACTCCGGTGCCGGCACGGCAGTACGCCCCCGATGCCGCGGACCCGGCGGGCCCGCTGGGCCGGTCGGTGCCCGATCCGTCGGCGGCCGAGGCCCCGGTGCTGCCCGCATCGCCGGGCCCGGCATCCGCGGCGGCTGCCGCGTCCCTGCCCCAGCGTGGCAGGATCAAGGCGCAGGGAGTCATCGCGCGGCTCACCATCGCTCCGGCGACGGCCCCGCCGTCGTTCGCGGTCCTCGCGAGGATCGACTGGAACGGCACGAGCGAGGACGTCCGGCTCGTCTGGATGGGCCAGCGCCGCGTCCCGGGCATCGAGGCCGGTGTCGCCCTGCGCTTCGAGGGGATGCTGAGCCGCGTCCAGGGCACCCCGACCGTGTACAACCCCCGCTACGAGATCATCGGCCGCCCCGAGGAGTACGAATGAGCAACCCCGCATGAGCCACCCGACGAACGAGCCCGGCGCGGACCGCGACCCGGACGAGAGCGCCCGGAGGGCTGCCGGGCGCTCCGCGACGCCGCCGCGCGCGCAGGCGAGCCCGACGGCCGCCGAGCTCGCGACACAGTACGCGGCGAAATCCGGCGTGCGGCGCAACCATGCGGGCCAGATCGACGTGCTCTCCTCGATCGGCGGGGTGCAGGGACTCGCGGAGAGCATCGGCCCCGGACTCGTGTTCACGGTCCTCTTCACGCTCACCACGGACCTCCAGGTCTCCCTGATCGCGGCGCTGGCCGTCTCGGCGGTCTTCACCGCAGTACGGCTCGTCTCGCGGACGCCGGTGACCCAGGCCCTCGCCGGGCTGGTCGGCGTCGCCTTCTGCGCGTTCGTCGCACTGCGCACCGGCAACGCCGAGGACTTCTTCCTCCCCGGGTTCTTCATCAACGGCGCCTACATCCTCGCGATGACCGCCTCCGTGGTCCTCCGCTGGCCGATCGCCGGGCTCCTGTTCGGGTTCCTCCGCAACGAGGGCATCGAGTGGCGCAAGGACCCCGCACGGGTCCGTGCCTACTCCATCGCCACGTGGATCATCGTCGCTGTGCTGGCGCTGCGTCTGGTGGTGCAGGTGCCGCTCTACCTCGCCGAGAACATCGCGGCCCTCGGTTCCACGCGCGTGGCGATGGGCCTGCCGCTGTACGCCCTGGGTCTCTGGCTCGCGTGGATCGTCTCCCGGCCGGTCGGGGACGTGCCCGCCGGCACCGCGCCGCCGAAGGGCTAGCCCGCCAGGAACGGCCCGGACGCCGACCGGAGGTCAGTCGGCGGCCGGGCCGTTCCTGTCCGTCCGGGCGGACAGGGCCGCCCGGAGATCGTCCTCCGCGGCGATGGCGGCGAGGAAGAACATCTCGTCGCCGCCCTCGACGACGTCGTCCGGGCTCGGGGTGATGGGGGTGTCGTCCCGCAGCACGGCCACGACCGCGCAGTCCTCGGGAAGGCTGATCGAGCCGATCGTGTCCCCGACGAGGGGGGAGTCCCCGGGCACCGTGAACTCGACGATCGAGGACACCCCGGTCTGCAGCGTCAGCAGGCGCACCACGTCGCCGACCTCCACCGCCTCCTCCACGAGCGCCGTCATGAGGCGCGGCGTGTTGACGGCCACGTCGACGCCCCAGGAATCGTCGAACATCCAGTCGTTCTTGGGGTTGTTCACCCGGCCCACCGTGCGTCCCACCCCGAACTCGCTCTTGGCGAGCAGCGACACCACGAGGTTCACCTTGTCGTCGCCCGTCGCGGACACCACGACGTCGGCCTCGTCGAGGCGCGCGTCCTTCAGCGTCGTGAGTTCGCACGCATCACCGATCAGCCACTTGGCGCCCTTGAGCCCGCTGCGGCCGATCACCTCCGGCTTCTCGTCGATCAGCAGGATCTCATGGTTGTTGCCGAGCAGTTCCCGTGCGATCGAGGACCCCACGCTCCCGGCCCCGGCGATGACGACCCTCATCGGTTCTCCTCCTTCGGCGCGGCGGCGAGGATGCGGGTGATCTCGTCCGTCGCCGTCGTCTTCATCATGGCGTGCAGGATGTCGCCCTGCTGGTAGCTGGTCTCGGCCGTCGGGAGGATGCCCTCGCCGAACCGCGTGAGGTACGCGATCCGCACGCCGCTCGCGGCTTCGACACTCCTCAGCGACCGGCCGAGCCACGCGTCCGAGAGCGCCAGCTCGGCGAGGATCAGCCGCCCGGACGTCTCGCGGAAGTCGCCGTTGATGGTCTGCTCGGGCAGGATCCGCCGCAGTACCTGGTCCGCGCTCCAGCGGACCGCCGCGACCGTGGGGATCCCGAGTCGCTGGTAGATCTCGGCGCGCCCCGGGTCGTAGATGCGCGCGACGACGTGCGGCACGTGGAAGGTCTCCCGGGCCACCCGTGTGGCGAGGATGTTGGAGTTGTCGCCGCTCGACACGGCGGCGAACGCGTAGGCGTCCTGGATCTCCGCGTACTTCAGGGTTTCCCGGTCGAACCCGACGCCCGTGACCTTGCGACCGCCGAACGAGGAACGCAGCCGGCGGAACGCGCGGTCGTCCTGGTCGATGATCGCGACCGAGTGCCCGGAGTCGTCGAGGGTGTGCGCCAGGCTGACGCCCACCCTGCCGCACCCCATGATCACGAAATGAGCCACCGAGGGCACCCCTGATTCTTGGTGTAGATCCTGCTGTCCCGTGCCGTACCAGCACCAAGCCTAGTGGCTGCCCGGGGGCGCGGACGCGCTAGTGTTTGGGCTGTGCTGACTTTTCTCGAGGCTGTCAAGAGGGTGCTGGTGGGCAAGCCCTTCGCGAGTGACAGGCTGAGGAGCAGGACCCTGCCCAAGCGCCTCGCGATGCCCGTCTTCTCCACGAGCGCCCTCTCGTCGGTCGCGTACGCGCCGGACGAGATCCTGCTGACCCTCGCCCTCGCCGGGGTGGCGGCGGTCGCCATCTCCCCGTGGGTCGGCGTGGCCGTGATCGCGGTGCTGCTCGTCGTCGTCGCCTCCTACCGCCAGGCCATGCGCGCCTACCCGTCGGGCGGCGGCGACTACGAGATCGCCAAGCAGAACATCGGCCCGCGTGCCGGGACCACGGTGGCGTCCGCGCTCATGATCGACTACGTGCTGACCGTGGCCGTCTCGGTCTCGGCGGCCGCGCAGTACGTCGTGTCGCTCGCCCCGCCGCTCGAGGAAGCACGCGTGCTGCTCGCCGTCGTCGGCGTCGCCGCGCTGGTGATGCTGAACCTGCGCGGCATCACGCGGGGCGTGCGGGCCCGGGCCGTCATCACCTATGCGTTCCTCCTCGGGATCCTCGCGCTCTGCGCCACCGGCATCGGCCAGGCGTTCGCGGGCACCCTCGCGCAGGCGCCGAGTGCCCGCTTCGAGATCGTGCCGGACGCAGCACTCGACGCCGGCCTCGTGGGCCTGGCCGGCGGCCTCCTGATCCTGCGCGCCTTCTCGGCGGGCGCGGCGGCGCTGACGGGGCTCGAGGGGCCCGTGTCGAACGTGCCGCGCTTCCAGGCGCCGCAGAGCAGGAACGCCGCGACGACGCTCCTCGTCCTCGGTCTCGTGTCCTCCGCGATGCTCGCGGGCGTCATCTACCTCGCCAACGCCACGCGCGTGCACGTGGTGCAGGACCCGGCGGCGCAGCTGCTGCTCGACGGCGGTCCCGTCCCGGACGGCTACATCCAGGCGCCGGTGGTGAGCCAGCTCGCGCGGACCGTCTTCGACGCCGGGTCCCCGGCCTTCTACGGCGTGGTCGCGGTGACGGCGCTGATCCTGCTGCTCGCCGCCCACGCCGCCTTCGCCGCGTTCCCCGTGCTGGCCTCCACCCTGGCCACCGACGGCTACCTGCCGCGGCAGCTGCGCACGCGCGGGGACCGCCTGACGTTCAGCAACGGCATCCTCCTGCTCGGCCTCGGCGCGGTCGTCCTCATCGTCGTCTTCCGGGCGGACGTCACCGCGCTGGTGCAGCTGTACATCGTGGGCGTGTTCGTCTCCTTCACGGGAGGCCAGCTCGGGCTGATCCTGCACTGGAACCGCACCCTGCGCAGCACGGTCGGCACCCAGGACCGCTGGACCATCCGCAAGTCGCGGGCCATCAACACGCTCGGCTTCGCCCTCACCGCGGCCGTGCTCGTCGTGGTGCTCGTCACGAAGTTCGAGTACGGGGCATGGATCGCCGTGCTCGCGATGGCGGTGCTCTTCGCCGTCATGCGCAGCATCAAGAAGCACTACGACGTCGTGGCCGAGGAACTCGCGATCGACGACGCGGACCACCTGCGCGCGCTCCCCTCACGGGTCCACGCCGTGATCCTCGTCTCGCACGTCCGGAAGCCCGTCCTGCGCGCCCTGGCATTCGCGCGGGCGTCCCGGCCGTCGCGGCTCGACGCGGTCACCGTGGACGTCGACCCCGGGCAGACGCGCCGCACCCTCGCGGACTGGGAGCGATACGAGATCCCCGTGCCCATCACGGTCCTCGCCTCGCCCTACCGCGACACGATCACCCCCATCCTCGAATACATCACGACGATGCGCCGGGACTCGCCGCGCGACCTGGTCGTGGTCTACATCCCGGAGTACGTGGTGGGAAAGTGGTGGGAGCAGCTCGTCCACAACCAGACCGCCCTGCGCATCAAGGCGCGCCTGCACTTCGTACCCGGTGTGATGGTCGCCAGCGTGCCGTGGCAGCTCGCGTCCTCCGACGCGACCCGCATCAACCAGGACCTCACGTAGGAAGACATCATGACCGACGCCGCACCACCCGCAGTCCCCGCCACTCCCGGCACGGAGTCGGCCCCCACGGCGGAACTCACCGTCGAGCGGCCCGCCCACGGCGGCCACTTCGTGGCGCGGCACGAGGGCCGCGTGGTGTTCGTGCGGCACGCGCTGCCCGGCGAGCGCGTACGCGTGCGCTTCACCGGGACGGACGACGGCGCCAGCTTCTGGCGGGCCGATGTCGTCGAGGTCCTGGAGGCCTCGCCGCACCGGGTGCCGCACCCCTGGCCGCAGGCGAACGCGCTCTTCACCGCCGCCCGCGGGCGCTCGGCCGTCGGCGGCGCAGAGTTCGGTCACATCGCCCTCGACGAGCAGCGGCGCCTGAAGGCCTCGATCTTCGCGGAACAGCTCGCGCGCCTGGCGAGGACCGAGAGGACGGTGACCGTCGAGGCTGCTCCCGGTGAGCGAGCCGACGGCCTCGCGTGGCGGACACGCGCCGCGTTCGCCGTCGACGCGGCCGGACGCCTCGCCATGCACCTGCACCGCTCGCACGCCGTCGTCCCGGTCCGGGAGATGCCCCTGGCGGTCCCTGCGATCAATGCGCTGCGGCTGTGGACGCTCGACCTGTCGGGGATCGAGCGGGTGGACGTCGCCGCACCGTCGGGCGGGGGAGACCCGCTGGTCCTCCTCGTGCCCGCCGCCGGTACGTCGCCGCGCCGCATCGCGGCCGTGGCGTCCTCGATCGACGGCGCCTCGGTGGGTGTCCTCGACCCCGAGTCCGGGCAGGTGCAGCGGCTCACCGGGCGTACCTGGCTGCAGGAGACCGTGCTGGGCCTCGACTACCGTGTGACGGGCGCGGGTTTCTGGCAGATCCACCGCGGGGCACCGGAGGCCCTCGTCGGCGCGGTGCTCGACGGCCTCCGGCCCGCGGAGGGCGAGCGGTTCGCCGACCTCTACGCCGGTGCGGGCCTGTTCACCGTCCCGATCGCCCGCGCCGTGGGTCCGGCAGGGGCCGTGCTGTCGGTCGAGGGGTCGGCCGGGACGAGCCGCGACGCGAAGCGCAACCTCCACGGCCAGGACCACGTGTCGATCGTGCAGGGGCGGGTGGATGCCGTGCTCGGCCGCCGGAGCGAGCCGCTCGACGCCGTGCTGCTCGACCCGCCGCGCGCGGGTGCCGGGAAGAAGGTGGTCCGGCAGATCCTCGAGGCCCGACCACGGGCCGTCGGGTACGTGTCCTGCGACCCGGCATCGTTCGCCCGCGACCTCGGCTACTTCCTCGCCGCGGGATGGACGTTCGACACGCTCCGCGTCTTCGACCTCTACCCCCACACGCACCACATGGAGTCGTTCGCGCGCCTCCTGCCGCCATCCTGAGGTCCGGTCGGGGATCGCCGATTCCGATGGCACCCGGTCCGGACCCCGAACGTTAGAGTTAAGGACAATCAGCGGCGATTCCTTCGCCACGCCTAACGAACCGAGGAGGCGCCGATGGGACTTCTGGAGACAATCCACGGCCCGCAGGACCTGAGCAAGCTCAGCGACTCTCAACTGACGGCTCTCGCCGGGGAGATCCGCACCTTCCTGGTCAGCAACGTCTCGCGCACGGGCGGACACCTGGGCCCCAACCTCGGGGTGGTGGAACTGACCCTCGGCATCCACCGTGTCTTCGACTCGCCCCGCGACAGCATCATCTTCGACACCGGCCACCAGTCCTACGTGCACAAGCTCGTGACCGGTCGCCAGGACTTCAGCACGCTCCGCCAGCAGGGCGGGATGTCCGGCTACCCGTCCCGCGCCGAGTCGGTCCACGACGTCGTCGAGAGTTCGCACGCCTCGTCCTCGCTCTCGTGGGCCGACGGCATCTCCCGCGCACGTGTCCTCAACGGCGAGGGGGACCGCTACACCGTCGTGCTCGTGGGCGACGGCGCACTCACGGGCGGCATGGCCTGGGAGGCGCTCAACAACATCGCCGCCGACAAGCGGCGGCGCGTGGTGATCGTGGTCAACGACAACGGTCGCTCCTACGCGCCGACCATCGGCGGTGTCGCCGACTATCTCGCATCCCTCCGACCCACCCTCGACTCCGTGCGCACGCACCGCGTGTACGAGCGGACCCTCGACTGGGTCAAGCAGCGCATGCAGGACGGCGGGACGGTCGGCGAGTTCAGCTACAAGAGCCTGCACGCCATGAAGAAGGGCATCAAGGACTGGTGGGCGCCCCAGGGGCTCTTCGAGGACCTCGGCATGAAGTACGTGGGCCCCGTGGACGGCCACGACCAGTCCGCCGTCGAGCAGGCCCTGCACCTCGCCAAGAACTACGAGGGCCCCGTGATCGTCCATGCGATCACCGAGAAGGGCCATGGCTACGCTCCGGCCCGTGCCCACGAAGCCGACCAGTTCCACGCCGTCGGCGTGATCGACCCGGAGACGGGGGAGCCCATCGACGCGGCGGGCCAGCAGTCCTGGACCTCCGTCTTCGCGAACGAGATCGCCGACATCGCCGACGAGCGCCCCGACATCGTCGGCATCACCGGCGCGATGCTCATCCCCGTGGGCCTCCACCGGTTCGCGGCGCGCCACCCCGACCGCGTGTTCGACGTCGGTATCGCCGAGCAGCACGCGCTCACGAGCGCCGCGGGCATGGCCTTCGGCGGCCTGCACCCCGTCATCGCGCTCTACGCGACGTTCCTGAACCGCGCCTTCGACCAGCTCCTCATGGATGTCGCCCTCCATAAGGCGGGCGTGACCGTCGTCCTCGACCGGTCCGGCGTGACGGGGCCCGACGGCGCCAGCCACCACGGCATGTGGGACCTCGCGCTGCTCCAGGCGATCCCCGGGCTGCACCTGGCCGCACCGCGGGACGCCTCCCGGCTGCGCGAGGAGCTCCGCGAGGCCGTCTCCATCGCCCACGCCCCCAGCGTGGTGCGCTACTCCAAGGGATCGGTCGGCGCGGAGGTCGAGGCCATCGAGCGCCTGGACGACGGCGTCGACGTCCTGTCCCGCCGCCCGGCCGGCTCGCGCCACAACGACGTCCTGATCGTCAGCGTGGGGGCCATGAGCGAGCTCGCCCTGGACGTGTCGAACCGGCTCGGGGCGCAGGGCATCAGCTCCACCGTCATCGATCCGCGCTGGCTCCTGCCGGTCCGCCGGTCGGTCATCGACCTCGCCGCCGAGCACCGCATCGTGATCGTCATCGAGGACGGCGTCCGCGCGGGCGGCGTCGGCTCGAGGATCCGCCAGGAAATGCGCTCGGCGGGTGTCGACACAGCACTCAACGAGGTGGGCCTCCCGGTCGAGTTCCTCGACCACGGCTCACGCAACCAGGTCCTCGAGCGTGTCGGCCTCACCGCCCAGAAGATCACGCACGACGTCGTCGCGCAGGTCCTGGGCACGAAGGTGCCGGTCGCCCGGCCGCTCGCGGAGGACCGCGCACCCGCCACCGGACAGCTGCCCAAGCACTGACGAGTACCGGCCGGCGGACCGTGCGCCCGGCCCGGTCCGCCGGGTCGGGCGCGGCCTCGGCGCCCGACGTCGCAGGACGCCGGACCCGCCCCGGCGGGGGAGAGGACGAGTGCTCCCGGACGGGCTCGCCGGGCCGGAGGAGCCTTCTTCGGAGGTGTGGTGTGAGATAATGACGAAGGCTGGCGAGGGAACCACATTCCCGCGCCGGTCCAGTGACAGGCTTCCGTTCCGACAGCGACGCTCCCGTCCTACCGAGTCCGCCCCGTCGGCGGAAGTAGGCGGAATCCGCTGGCGGGACCCACCGTCGACAAGGGCGGCTGAGGTGGAAAAGCGCCACTGGTCTCCGAGTGATTCCGCACCCCCATGACGGTGTGACCTCGGACGATATGACAACGACTTCCGGTCCGCCGTCGGGCGAAAGGCCCGCGGCGGGCCGACATACCGCCCTCGAGGGCGTCGGAATGTGGCCGACGCCGCAGGGGCTTGGAGCGAGCACCCATGGATCAGTCAGAACAGCTGGGGAACGACCAGAACGCACCCGTTGCAGCCGAGAGCCTGCAGCAACCTCCGGAGCAGGCCGCGCCGGCGAAGGCGCCACGCAGGCGCCGCACCGCCAGTGCCCCGGCCGGAGCCCCGCCCGCCGTTCAGGACCCGGCCCCCGACGTCGAGGCGGCCACCGCGCCGGCCCGCAAGAGGGCGACCCGGGCCCGCAAGCCCGCCGCCGGGACCGCCGAGGCGTCGACGGACACCGCACCGGCCGGGACGACCGACGCCGCCGCCGGAACGGACAGCGCAGCGGATGCAGCACCCGTGGACGCGGCACCGGTAGACGCGGCTGTCCCACCCGTCCGTGCGACCCGTACGCGCCGTCGAGCAGCCACGGCCGAGGCCGGACCCGCGAAGCCTGTCGAGCAGGTTCCGGCCGCCGAGGCCGTCCCCGTGATGGCACCCGAGCCGGTCCCGGTGGCGGCATCCGCGGAGAACCCGGATGCCCGTCCGGCGTCGGCACCCGCGCAGGCCTCCGGCTCCCCTGATGATCCCGGCGTCCCGGTGGCGGAGGCCGAGGAGAAGCCGGCACGTGCCCGGCGCACCTCGACCAGGACCCGCAGCCGCCGCGCCTCCGAGCCCGTGGAGTCCCCCGAGCCCGTCCAGGCCGCCGCAACGGCCGACGCCGGGAGCGACTCCATCGCGGCCGCGACCGCTCCTCCGGCGGCGCCCGAGGCCGAGCAGGCCGGCGGGCAGGACGCCCCGGACGAGCCGGTCGAGGGACACCGGAGCGATTCCTTCGCCGTCCCGGAATCACCCCTGTCACTCCTGTTCCACGCACCCGACCTCAGCACCGTCACCGTGCCCTCGGTCAAGGTCGCCCCGCCGCTCGAGGAGGAGGCGGAGGAGGACACCGAGGAATCCGGCCGCCGCTCGCGCCGCAGCCGCCGCACGCGGAGTCGCCGCAGCGACGCCGGCCAGGGCCAGGGCGAATCGGGCCAGGATGACGTCGAGGCCGACAGCGCCGACCGCGGCGACGACCAGTCCGGTACGACCGGCCCCGACGACGGCTCGGCCGTCACGTCCCGTCGCCGCCGTCGCCGCCGTCGCGGTGATCAGGACCTCGAACTCTCCGGTGGCGACGACGACGACCCGCCCAACACGGTCACCCGCGTCCGGGCACCCCGGCAGTCCAGCGAGCCCGTCTCCGACCGCGTGACCAGCGTCCGCGGCTCCACCCGCCTCGAGGCGAAGAAGCAGCGGCGCCGGGAGTCCCGCGACACGGGCCGACGCCGCCAGGTCATCACGGAGGCCGAGTTCCTCGCGCGCCGCGAATCCGTGGACCGGCAGATGATCGTGCGCCAGCGCGACGACAGGATCCAGATCGGCGTGCTCGAGGACGGCATGCTCGGCGAGCACTTCGTCTCCCGGACCCAGCAGGACTCGCTGATCGGCAACGTCTACCTCGGCAAGGTGCAGAACGTGCTGCCGAGCATGGAGGCGGCCTTCGTCGACATCGGACGCGGCCGCAATGCCGTCCTGTACGCCGGCGAGGTCAACTGGGACGCCGCCGGCCTCGACGGCCAGCCGCGCCGCATCGAGCTCGCGCTGAAGTCCGGTGACCCCGTCCTGGTGCAGGTCACCAAGGACCCGGTGGGGCACAAGGGCGCCCGGCTCACGAGCCAGATCTCCCTTCCCGGCCGCTACCTCGTCTACGTCCCCGGCGGTTCGATGACGGGGATCTCGCGCAAGCTGCCCGACGTCGAGCGCAATCGCCTGAAGCGGATCCTGAAGGACCGCCTGCCGGAGAACGCCGGCGTCATCGTCCGCACCGCGGCCGAGGGCGCCAGCGAGGAGGAGCTGACCCACGACATCAACCGGCTGCGCGCCCAGTGGGAGGAGATCGAGCGCAAGTCGGGCTCGACGAAGACCCTGGCGCCGGAGCTGCTCTACGGGGAGCCCGACCTCACCATCAAGGTGGTCAGGGACGTCTTCAACGAGGACTTCTCGAAGCTCGTGGTCTCCGGCGAGGAGGCCTGGGACACCATCGAGGCCTACGTCATGTACGTCGCGCCGGACCTCGTCGGCAGGCTCGAGAAGTGGACGGGCGAGGAGGACATCTTCGCGGCATCGCGCATCGACGAGCAGATCTCGAAGGCCCTCGAGCGCAAGATCTACCTGCCCTCGGGCGGTTCCCTCGTGATCGACCGCACCGAGGCGATGACCGTGGTCGACGTCAACACCGGCAAGTTCACCGGCAGCGGCGGCAACCTCGAGGAGACCGTCACCAAGAACAACCTGGAGGCGGCCGAGGAGGTCGTCCGGCAGCTCCGTCTCCGCGACATCGGCGGCATCATCGTGATCGACTTCATCGACATGGTGCTCGAGGCGAACCGCGACCTCGTGCTGCGGCGCCTCGTCGAGTGCCTCGGGCGCGACAGGACCAAGCACCAGGTCGCCGAGGTGACCTCGCTGGGACTCGTCCAGATGACGCGCAAGCGCATGGGCACCGGCCTCCTCGAGGTCTTCGGCGAGGACTGCGAGCACTGTGCCGGCCGTGGCGTCGTGACGCACATGGAGCCGGTCGAGCACCGCCGTTCCATGCCCGCGCCCGAGAGCCAGCCTGCACGCCAGGACAAGCCGTCACGGAGCGAGCGCAAGCGGAGCCGGGGCCGGGGCGGCCAGCAGCTGGACGAGGCACCCGTCCAGCCCGCCGCTCCCGTGGCCGAGAGCCCGGAACGGGCTGCGAAGGCGGAAGCCGCCCGTGCCGCGCTGGCGAGCATCGCGGCGGCGACGCACCACGCGCACGAGGAGCACGCGGAGATGCCTGCGACCGACGCCGACATCCAGGTGGACGACATCCAGGTGACGGAGGCCGTCCTCACGATCAACGGGGAGACGGTGACGCTGCCGCGCGCCGAGAGCAGGCGGCAGGACGGCCCCGATCGCGATGTGGCACCGTCGACCCGCCTGACGCTGGACAGCCTGAGCGAGGCCTTCAACCGGAAGCCCGCATCGGACGGCACGGACGGCGCCGGCGGAACGGACGGACCGGCGGTCGACGGCACGCACGACGACGCGGCCCGCCCTGTCGCCCAGGCCCCCGAGGCCCCCGTCGCGGCCCCGACGGAGCCCCCGGCCCGCCGTACCCGTCCGCGCCGTCGGGTGGCCAGCAGCGCACAGGGCGCGGCGGACACGACCATCGAGACGCAGGGTGCCGAGCCCGCCGTCGAGCAGTCGGGGACCCGGCATGTGGCGAGCGCCCCCGTGGCGGTCCGGAAGCCCGAGGCGTCCGCGGCCGAGCCGCTGATCTTCGGCGTCGGGGTACCCGCCTCGGAACTGTAGCCTCCGTCGTCCCGCAGGACCGGTCCCGCCGGCCCACCTGCACTCTCCGCCACAGAAGGCCGGGGTCCGCGAGGACTCCGGCCTTCCGTGTCGGCGGGACACCGGGCCCTCCTGATTTGCGGGAAGGCGCCGTACTGCCGTAATCTTGACCCTCGGTGCACTCGCCTGTTAACCGGCATGTCCGGCGCACGCAGATGTCCTTGCGACACCAGCAGCCGCAGGCAGCGGTGTCCGGGACGCGTACAGCGGAACCGGTATGAGGAGCAACCTTCAGGATTGCTGCCGAAGCGCACCCAGGTTTTTTCATCAGAAGTCAAGATTGTCGAGAGAAGTGAGTTCCCAAGTGGTGTACGCGATTGTCCGCGCAGGCGGCCGCCAAGAAAAGGTTTCTGTAGGAGACCTCGTTACCCTTGACCGCGTCACCGGTCAGGCAGGAAGCACGTTCAAGCTCCCCGCCCTCCTTCTGGTAGACGGCGCCAAGATCACCTCCGCAGCGGAGGACCTCGAGAAGGTCACCGTCACTGCCGAGATCATCGAGAATCTTCGTGGCCCGAAGATTGTCATCCAGAAGTTCAAGAACAAGACCGGCTACAAGAAGCGCCAGGGTCACCGTTCGGAACTGACCCGCGTCAAAATCACAGGCATCGCGTAGTCCCTCCGGGCTACCGTTCGGTCACGTAGACACTTCAGCGAAGGCAGGCATAACCCATGGCACATAAGAAGGGCGCAAGCTCCACTCGTAACGGCCGCGACTCGAACGCGCAGTACCTCGGCGTGAAGCGCTTCGGCGGTCAGGTCGTCAAGGCCGGCGAGATCATCGTCCGCCAGCGCGGCACCCACTTCCACCCGGGCGCCAATGTCGGCCGCGGCGGGGATGACACGCTGTTCGCACTCGAGGCAGGCGCCGTCGAATTCGGCACCCGTCGCGGACGCAAGGTCGTCAACATCGTGGGAGCAGCTGCAGAGTAATCTGCCTGGATCACGGTGCGAGAAGCATTCGGGTGGGGTGGGCCTCTACGGCTCGCCCCACCTTTGTTTAAGCCGATCAGACTCGGCACAGCGAGAGATTTGTAGAAGGAGACCACCGTGGCGAACTTCGTCGACCGCGTTGTCCTGCACGTATCCGGAGGCACCGGTGGCCATGGCTGCGTCTCCGTCCACCGCGAGAAATTCAAGCCCCTGGGCGGGCCCGACGGCGGTAACGGCGGGGACGGCGGCGACGTCATCCTCCGCGTCGACCACCAGACCACCACCCTCCTCGACTACCACCACGCCCCCCACCGGCATGCCACCAACGGCGGCAACGGGATGGGCGACTGGCGCGGCGGCAAGAACGGGGAGACCCTGATCCTGTCCGTCCCCGACGGCACGGTCGTCAAGACGAAGGACGGCCAGGTCCTCGCGGACCTCGTCGGCGAGGGCACGGAGTTCATCGCTGCGGCGGGCGGCCAGGGTGGTCTCGGCAATGCCGCGCTGTCCTCCCAGAAGCGCAAGGCTCCGGGTTTCGCCCTCCTCGGCATCCCGGGGGACGCACGGGACGTCGTCCTCGAACTCAAGTCGATCGCGGACATCGCGCTCGTCGGCTTCCCCTCCGCGGGCAAGTCGAGCCTGATCGCCGCGATGTCGGCGGCCCGGCCGAAGATCGCCGACTACCCGTTCACCACGCTCGTGCCGAACCTCGGCGTCGTCGAGGCGGGCTCCACGCGCTTCACGATCGCGGACGTCCCCGGCCTCATCGAGGGTGCGAGTGAGGGCAAGGGCCTCGGCCACCACTTCCTGCGCCACGTGGAGCGCTGTGCGGCCCTCGTGCACGTCCTGGACTGCGCCGCCCTCGAGACCGACCGGGATCCGCTGGCCGACCTCGAGATCATCGAACGCGAGCTGGACCGGTACTCGGTCGACATGAGCTTCGCGGGGCCCGACGGCGACGTCGTGCCCCTCAACGAGCGTCCGCGACTGGTCGCCCTCAACAAGGTGGACGTGCCCGACGGACGTGACATGGCCGCCTTCGTGCGCCCCGACCTGGAGGCACGCGGATATCGCGTCTTCGAGGTGTCCGCCTCGAGCCACGAGGGACTGCGCCAGCTCGGCTTCGCCATGGCGGAGATCGTCGAGGACGCGCGCAAGGCCGTGGCCTCCGCGCCCCCGAAGGTCGCACCTCCCGTCCTGCGGCCGCGCGGCGTCAATGCGGCCTCGTTCCGGATCCGGCACGAGGAGAAGGACGCATTGCCCCTCTTCCGCGTCCTGGGCGAGAAGCCCGAGCGCTGGGTCATGCAGACGGACTTCACCAACGACGAGGCCGTCGGCTACCTCGCCGACCGCCTCGCCAAGCTCGGCGTGGAGGAACAGCTGTTCAAGACCGGCGCCAAGCCCGGTGACACCGTGGTGATCGGCGAGGGCGACGGCGTCGTCTTCGACTGGGAGCCGACCATGATGGGCGGCGCCGAGCTGCTCGCGGGCCCCCGCGGCTCCGACCTCCGCCTGGCGGAGTACGTGCGGCCCACCCGCGAGCAGAAGCGTGAGGAGTACCAGGAGCGCAAGGACGCCAAGGCTGCTGCCCGCGCCGACCTCGAGGCGGACCGCAAGGCCGGCGTCTGGACCGAGTCCGTGCAGAACCGTGCCCGTCCTGCCGCTGCCCCGCAGGACGCGGACGGCGAAACCGGGAACTGACACGTGGCCCTGCAGCAGCCGCGGCAGTCCCTCGCGTCCCGGTCGGGGCTCGCTGCTGCCGGGCGGATCGTCGTCAAGGTCGGCTCGTCGTCGCTGACGTCCGTATCGGGGGGCATCTCGGGTGAAGCCCTCGTCGCCCTCGCGGACGTCCTCGCGGCGCGGCGCAGGGCCGGCACCGAGGTCATCCTGGTGTCCTCCGGCGCCATCGCCGCGGGGCTCGCGCCCCTCGGCCTCGCCCGCCGCCCGTCCCAGCTGTCCACGCAGCAGGCGGCGGCGAGCGTCGGCCAGAGCCTGCTCATGGCGCAGTACTCGCAGGCCTTCGCGGCGCACGGTGTCACCGTGAGCCAGATCCTGCTGACCGCCGACGACCTCATCCGGCGCTCCCACTACGCCAACGCGCACCGGGCGATGGAGCGGCTCCTGAACTTCGGCGTCGTGCCCATCGTGAACGAGAACGACACCGTCGCGAGCCATGAGATCCGCTTCGGCGACAACGACCGCCTCGCGGCCCTCGTGGCGCACCTCGTCAAGGCCGAGGCCCTCGTGCTGCTGTCCGACGTCGACGCGCTGTACGACGGGCCGCCCGCCGCGGGTGCGAGCCGGATCCCGCTGGTCGGGTCCGCCGCGGACCTCGACGGGGTCACGATCGGCCGGACCGGGCGGGCAGGCGTCGGAACCGGCGGCATGGTCACCAAGGTCGAGGCCGCCACCATCGCCGCCTCCTCGGGAATCCCCGCCCTCGTCACCTCGACGGCGAACGCCGCCGCGGCGCTGCGCGGGGAGGACGTCGGCACCTGGTTCACGCCCACCGGCAAACGCCAGCCGATCCGCCTGCTCTGGCTCGCGCACCTCGCCCGCGTCCTCGGCACCCTGGTGCTCGACGACGGCGCCGTCCGCGCCGTGGGCGAGCGGCGCCGGTCGCTGCTGCCCGCCGGTGTCGTCGACGTGTCCGGCGTCTTCGAGGCGGGCGACCCCGTGCAGCTCGTCAGCGGGGACGGCACGGTGGTGGCACGCGGCCTCGTGAACTACAGCTCCGCGGAACTGCCGCGGATGCTCGGACGGTCCACACACGACCTCGCGGACGAACTGGGCGCCGAGTACGAGCGGTCGATCGTGCACGTCAACGACCTCGTGCTGCTGCTGCCCGCTCCCACGTCATGAAGGACCCGCGAGGCGGCGGGGGAGCGGCTGCTCGCTAGAATGCTGGGATGACCGACGTGCAGGCCGAGACGGCCACCCGGAACAACGACGCGCCGTCCGCGGACGAGCTCACCGCAGCCGTCCACGCGATCACCGACCGGGCGCGGGCGGCGTCCCGGACGCTCGGGCGCGCCACCCGGGCCCACAAGGACCGCGTGCTCCTCGCGATCGCCGACGCCCTCGTCGCCCGGCGCGACGTGGTCCTCGCCGCCAACCGGACCGACGTCGAGCGCGGCCGCGCCTCGGGCACGTCCGAGTACCTGCTCGACCGGCTCGGCCTCGATCCCGCACGCATCGGGAAGCTCGCCGACGCCCTCACCGAGCTGGCCGCGCTCCCCGATCCGATCGGCACCGCGGTGCGGGCCGAGACGCTCCCCAACGGGCTGAGGCTGCGGCAGGTCCGCGTGCCGCTCGGCGTCGTCGCCGCGATCTACGAGGCGCGCCCCAACGTCACGGTCGACATCGCCGGCCTCGCCCTCAAGAGCGGCAACGCCGTCATCCTGCGCGGTGGCAGCGCGGCGGCGGCCACCAACGCCGCCCTCGTCGGCATCATCCGCGACACCCTCGAGGACCACGGGCTGCCCGACGACGCCGTCCTCACCATCGACGAGTACGGCCGGGAAGGTGCCCGGGTCCTCATGGAGGCCCGCGGTCGCATCGACGTCCTCATCCCGCGCGGCGGGCGCGATCTCATCCAGTCGGTCGTGACCTCCGCGCGCGTGCCCGTCATCGAGACCGGGGAGGGGAACGTGCACATCCTCCTGGACGAGAGCGCGGACGAGGACATGGCGGTCGACATCCTGCTCAATGCCAAGACCCAGCGGCCCAGTGTCTGCAACACCGTCGAGACGCTGCTCGTCCACAGCCGGTCGCAGGCCGCACCGGGCGTGCTCGCTGCGCTCGTGCGCGCCGGGGTGGTCCTGCATGTCGACGACCGCTCGCGGGCGCTACTGCCGGAGGGGACGGACGCGCTGCCGGCGACCGAGGACGACTGGGGCCGCGAATACATGCAGCTCGAGCTCGCCGTACGCACCGTCGACAGTGTGGACGAGGCACTGCAGCACATCCGCCGGTGGAGCACCGGGCACAGCGAAGCGATCATCACCAACAACCTGGCGTCGTCGGAGGAGTTCGTCGCGGGGGTGGACTCGGCGGCCGTGCTGGTCAATGCGTCCACGCGTTTCGTCGACGGCGGCGAGCTCGGTCTCGGCGCCGAGGTGGGGATCTCCACCCAGAAAATGCACGCCCGCGGGCCGATGGGCCTGGCCGAGCTGACGACGACCAAGTGGATCGTGCAGGGGGAGGGGCAGGTGCGTCGCTGACGGCCCGCCCTCGCAGCGGGGGCGCCGTCCCGTTGCGCGTACCATGGGAGAAACGCCCACGCCGGGCCGGTTGGACCGGCAGACCCACCGACAGAGGAACAACGATGCTCTACTCCCTCGGCAGCGCACTGCTGGCGACCGAAGGCATGGAACAGCACACCGAGCTGCCGATGCCCGCTCTCGCCTACGGACTCATCGTCATGGGCATCCTGCTCACCCTGATGCTCGTCACCGTGTCGTTCTCCAACGTACGGAACCGCCACGAGGCCGTCGAGGAACACCTCGACCCGCACAAGCAGCACGCCAACAACCACGACCACGGCGAAGCGAACCGGCACTAGCGGTCCAGGTGGCAGCTGACAGTACCGCACGGGACGTCATGGGCGGCCGGCAGCGGCATCGTGACGGATTGCCGTGGCGCCTCGGCGTCATGGGTGGCACGTTCGACCCGATCCACCACGGCCACCTCGTGGCCGCGAGCGAGGTCGCGTCCGTGTTCGATCTGGACGAGGTGGTCTTCGTCCCGACCGGCCAGCCGTGGCAGAAAGCCGACAAGGACGTGACGGCGGGCGAGCACCGCTACCTCATGACCGTCATCGCGACGGCGTCCAACCCCAGCTTCACGGTCAGCCGGGTCGACATCGAGCGCCCGGGGCCGACCTTCACGATCGACACGCTCCGTGACCTGAAGGCCCAGCGGCCGGATGCCCAGCTCTTCTTCATCACCGGCGCCGACGCGATGGCCCAGATCCTCACCTGGAAGAACGCGGAGGAGCTGTGGTCGCTCGCGCACTTCATCGGCGTCACGCGGCCCGGGCACGAACTGAACGGGCGGGGACGGGACGTCAGCCTGCTGGAGGTGCCGGCCATGGCCATCTCCAGCACCGACTGCCGCCGCCGCGTGGGTGAGGGCAAGCCGGTCTGGTACCTGGTACCCGACGGCGTCGTACAGTACATCGCCAAGCACCGGCTCTACCGGCGCGAGGCGCCGCTCGAGGGCGAACCGCCCCCGCGCGTCGACGGCGAGGAAGTCTTTCCGGCGGAAGGAAAGCACGGGGGCAACCCCAGCTCCGTACAACAACCAACCGGGTGAACACGCGATGAGCAAGGCAGAGGACGACACACCACCCCGCGTGGAGATGCCCACGCGCCGGCAGTTGCGATTGCAGCAGGTCGAGGGCCGTGCCGTCGCGCCTGTCCCCGGCTCCGGCGAGGGCGCCGCGGCGGGTAGCGGCCGGACTCCCGACGCCTCCATGGACGCGGGCCCGGGGCCGGCCACCGATGCGGCCACGGCAACCGCTGCGCGGACACCGGTTCCGGGTGGGCGCCGGGACCGCCGGCGCCGCCAGGGCGCAGCCGTGGCCGTCGCCCCGGCGGACGGGCCGGTCGGCGTACCCGCCGACGGTCGACTTCTCGGGGACATGAGCGTCGAGGAGGCCCTCGCCGCACGGAACGCGATCGCTGCGGAGGCGAGGGAGCACCTCGCCGTCCTCGAGACGGCCGGCGACGATCCGTTCAGGGTGGACCCCGAGGTCCTGGCGCAGCAGAAGGTCCTCGCCGAGCGTGCCGCGACCCTCAACTCCCGGGCGCGCCGGCTCCCGGATGACCCGGGACAGGACCGGTCGCGGCTCGCGGTCCCTGCCGATCCGACCGCGGCACACAACCTGTCCATCATCACGCCGATCGAGTTCGTCGACGTCCCGGACGGGACCCCGGCCGTCCTGCGGGCTCCCGCCACGACCTCCGTGCCCGTCGTGCTGCCACGGGCGACGACGCCGGCCGCCGGCGTGGAGGATCCGGAGCACGGGGCGACCGCTCCTGCGCCGCAAGGGCACCCCCGGATGGGCGGGACCGAACCCGTCCGGGCACGCAACGCCTTCGGGCTGGAACCCCTCGACGCCATGACCGCGGGCCTCGGACGGCTGCGCCGGGTGCGCTACCTCCAGTATTCGTTGGTCGGCGTGGGCGCGGCGGCCCTCGCAACCGGAATAGTATTGACAGTCAGCTCCCTCAATGGGTGAAACCGCTGGCACCACACAAGGAGATCAGTGAGCGCTACCGAAGAGTCCATCAGCATCGCCCGCACGGCGGCCCACGCCGCAGCGGACAAGATCGCGCAGGACATCACAGCCATCGACGTCAGCGACCGCCTCGCCATCACGGACGTGTTCCTCATCGCGTCCGCGCCGAGCGAGCGCCAGGTCAACGCGATCGTCGACGGTATCGAGGAGGAACTCTCCAAGCAGGGCCTCAAGCCGGTACGGCGCGAAGGGCGCAGCGAGGGCCGGTGGGTCCTGCTCGACTACGCGCAGGTCGTCGTCCACGTGCAGCACGAGGAGGACCGGGTGTTCTACGCGCTCGACCGGCTCTGGAAGGATTGCCCGTCCGTCGACCTCCAGCTCGAGGGCGCGCTGCAGAGCTCACCCCAGGTCGCAGCGTCCGACGACGCCGAGTGACCCGGTACCCCCACGCCGACCCCGCAGCCCGTCGCGTCATCTTCTGGCGCCACGGGCGCACGGAGTGGAACCGGTCCGGCCTGTTCCAGGGCCAGGAGGACATCGACCTGGATGAGACCGGTCGCGAGCAGGCGGCGCGGGCCGCCGAGGTGCTCGCCACACGGCAGCCCGCCATGATCGTCTCGTCCGACCTGCGGCGTGCGGCCGACACGGCCGCCGCCCTCGCCGACCTGAGCGGCGTCCCCGTGTCCTACGACGAGCGCCTCCGGGAGACGGATGCCGGGCAATGGCAGGGACTCTCCTTCGCCGAGATCGACGAGAGGTTCGCCGAGGACAACGCGGCGTGGCGCGGGGGAGACCCTGATGTCCGGGCCGGCGGCGCGGAGAACCGGCTCGACGTCGGCGACCGTATGCTCGCGGCGGTCACGGACGCCGTCGCCCGGATCGAGCCGTCGGAGACCCTCGTGGTGGTGAGTCACGGCGGAGCGATCAGGGCGGCGCTGGCTGCACTCATGGGGCTGCCGCCCAGGCGCTGGGGTTCCCTCGCGGGCCTGTCGAACTGCCACTGGTCGGAGGTCCACGAGGTCGTCGGCAGGGCCGACGCCCTCTTCTCCTGGCAGCTCACGGAACACAATGTGGGCCTCGGCTCGCTGCCGGAAGAGCCCCTGGAAGGCTGAGTCGGAGACGGGCCTCCGATTTGGCGAAGCCGCAAGAATTTACTACACTGAACAAGTTGCTTCGGCGGGGTGAAGACCTCCGGGAGCTGCGAAGTACGGGGCTATGGCGCAGCTGGTAGCGCACCTGCATGGCATGCAGGGGGTCAGGGGTTCGAATCCCCTTAGCTCCACCACGAACCGCCGGACCACAGGGTAAAACCTCTGGTCCGGCGGTTTTTCGTCGTCGTGCTACGGGTCCTGCCATCGACGTCGTGATCGAGCACGCCGAGCCGATCCTGCTCACCCACGAGGCCGCGGGCCTGCGCGGCCAGACCGCCTGATCTCCTGGCCGCGCTGCTGACGACCACCGGATTTCCGCCCGGCACGTTCAGGCAGGCCTCTCGCGGAGACCAGGAGCAACCCACCTCCGCCCCGCATCGCCACGGGAAGTCGAACCGCCAGCCGGTTCGCCGCCACCCATGCCGGGCCGTGTGCGGCAGTACCGGTTGCCCGGCACCGCCGCTGGTTCACAGGGGGCCGGTGGGCACCATGACGTACGCCGTCGTGCTCGATGGGGCGATCTCGGTGAGGCCGGCGTCGACGATGACCGAGCCCGGGACGGCCTTGGCCACGAAGTCCCTGAAGTCCTCCGGACCGAAGAACATGACGGTCCCGGTCGGCCGGGTGGCCCAGGCGCGCTGGGTGTCCTCGTCGAGGGTGAGGAACCAGGCGAACAGCGCATGCGATGCCTGCGCGGCGGCCTTGCCCGTGGTCATCTTCAGCGCCGCGTCGAGCACGATGACCGGTGTCGGCGCCGTGCCGTCGGAAGCCCGGCGGGTTCCGGGCACCTGGGGCAGATGGGTGCCGCCGACCTGCAGGCGGGAGAGGACCTTCGGGTACTGCTCGTAGGGCGCCGGGCGGAAGGCCAGTGCACGGGCCCGGCCGACGACCGCTTCGGTGGCCTCGCCGTGGAGCTCGGCGACGACCTTCGAGTACGTCTTCACGTCGGCGCGGCGCACCGACTTCGTGAACCGGCCATCAAGCCAGGCGTCCCAGCTGGTGGTGTCACCGCACGCGGTGAAGAGGTCGGATGCGTAGGCGCTCACGCTGGCGATCGCGGCCGCGCAGATGCCGTCGGCTTCAGGGGCAGGGTCGTTCCTGTCGACGAGCAGCACGATGGGCTGGACGAAGGAATCGGTGTCCGGCGTGCCGGAGGCAGAGGCGACGGAGGTGTCAGTCATGGCGGACTCTCAATGAGGCGGATGGAAGCACCAAGTGTGCCGCACTTCCAGCATGGTCCATGTCGGTCGAACCGGTCGGGGAATTCGCTGTCTTCTCGAAGGCCCTCTTGTCGGTGCGCACCGAAGAGGCCCCGACGGCTTCCGCGCCTGGCCGCGCGAGGGACACATCGGCCTGCTGGGCGGGCCGGGGAAACCTGCGGTGGTCGCTCCGAGAGCTCGTGGGCCACCGCTAGAAGCCAGGACGGGTGTCGACGATGCCGCGGGCCCTCGCAGGTCGTGCTCAAGCTGGAGGATGGCCGCCTCTGTCCGGCGCTCGAGGCCGGAGCTGGCCAGGTCCTCCGGGGTCGCCTCGTGGGACTCTCCGTCGTCGAGGCGGAGGAACAGCTCGGCGGGGTGGGGCGGTCGCAGGACGCCGTGGGTGCCGTGATCATCAGGGCGCTCAGGTGTGTGGTGGCACCGGGGCCGCTCACCGCGGGTCGGACGACCAGATCACACGTCGGTGTCAGGCTGCCTCGGCGTCGGTTGCTGATTGGCTGAGGGCCATATCGAGGATGCGTGCCGGGGCACCTTCACGCAGCGCGACCTGGATGGGGAGAGGAGGCATCAGCCGGCCCTGCGCGATGAGATCAAGGGTTCGCTGGGGCCGCGGAATGGGGACCGTCGAGTTGGCGTCGTGGTACTCGCCAGGGCGGGTGATCATGGTGGGGGTTCTCTCATCGCTAGGGCTGGTTGCCTGTGAAGGTAATTCGTTGCCGCCGGTATTCGGGCGGGCTCGACGACGTCGACGATCTCCCGGAAGAGGTCGGCGCCGTAGAAGCCGCTGATGAGTCGTTCGATGACCGCGGGCTCGATCTCTTCGAAGACCAGCGTTCGACAATACCGGGCCGGGTGGCTCTCCAGGAACTCGCGGTGGTCGTTGACACCTTCGGATGTGGGCCTGTACGAGACGTCGAGAATCCAACGGTTCTCGATGATGTACGTCCGGCGTGAGGGTCTCCGACACCTCGATCTCGAAGTACCTCCGCGCCGAACCGGCGGAGCCCAGTGAGCCGATACTCACGGAGGCTCTCGATTCGCGGATTCATGCCGATCGGGAAGTTCCGGGACGTACGGGAAGCGCCATAGCTACCTGCAGGGCGTGCAGGGGTTCGAATCCCCTTGGCTTCACCACGAACCGCCGGACCACCGGGTGAGAACCCCTGGTCGGGCGGTTCGTGCTGTGCCGACGAGGTCGGTCGTCCTTGTGCAACCCACTTCGATGCTCGCCGGGCCGAGTGCCCGACCCGGTGTGCCGTGCTCGGCAGCCGACGGCAGGCCGTGTGCATGCGCAACGTCCCTGACGGGTGGGTGTGACCCGCAGAATGGTGCCCGGATCCGGGTCCGACGCCGAGGAATGCTGCCATCATGGAACTGCGCAACCCGTGGTGTGCGTGCTCGATACCCCGATCCTGAACGGGTATCTCTGCACCAAGGCAGGATGGATCAGCAGGTGCCTGAACCGCCTGGAGTAGCAACGACGTGATGGGATGGAAGGGACGACCGATGACCGAGCAGCCGATCGTGGACCGGGGAATGCCCTCAGCGCACTTCAGCGGGGTCGGGAGGGAACGTGATCTCGCCACCGAACTGGCGGAGGTCGCCCGATCGCTGCAGCAGGAACCGGATGGGGACGCGATCCTCGAGGGGTTCGTCCATGCGGCCCTGGAACTGGTACCCGGAGCCGATGAAGGTTCCGTCAGCGTGGTCCTGGGCCGGAAGAACGTCGGCTCCCGGGCACCCTCCAGTGACCTTCCCCGGCGGATCGACGCCCTGCAGATGGAGACCGGTGAGGGTCCCTGCCTGGAAGCCGCGTACGAGCACCGGACCATCCGCGTCCCGGATATGGGTGCCGAGCAGCGCTGGCCCCACTTCGCCCGGCGTGCCACCGAGGCGGGAGCCCGAGGCATGCTGTCCATCCAGCTGTGGGTGAAGGGCGACGATCTCGGTGCCCTGAACCTCTACTCGTACGAGGCGGATGCCTTCACGGACGAGTCGGAGGCCGTCGGCCTCCTCGTCGCCACCCATGCCTCGGTCGCCTTCGCCGAGGCGGAGGAATCGCGCCAGTTGAAGGAGGCCGTCCATTCGAGGGACCTCATCGGCCAGGCCAAGGGCATCCTCATGGAACGCCACAAGATCACGGGCCCGCAAGCCTTCATCGCACTCTCCCTGGCCAGCCAGCGGACCAACACCAAGCTCCTGAAGGTCGCCGACCACCTCGTCAGGAGCGGTGATCTCCTCGGCGGAGATCCGAGTGTCCCCGACCTGAGTCGCTGACTACTGCGGGCCGCCGTGACGTCGCCCAAGGAACCGGAGGACGCGGCGCACCCCGACCATCCGCTGCCGCCGACGCAGTGAGGACGATGCCCACCGCACTGGTTCGGCCAGCCGGAACGGTCGCTGACCTGCGGAAACACTGCGCAAATTCACCGGATCGAAGGCGCCGACCCTTGGATAGGCTTCGACGGGGGAGCAGTACGGCTTCCTCGCCGCTGCCCGCCGTCGGTGGGACGACCTCCGAGGACCCGCATGCTTCCCCGCCTCCGCCGCACCCCCCGAGGAGCTGCTGCAGCCATCATCGCCGCCCTGCTCGCCGGTCCCGTCCTCGCCGTCCCGGCGTCAGCAGTGGAGGCCCCTCCGACGCCGGGCGCGAACCCCGAGGTCCGGGGCACGGGGGATCCGCAGCCGTCCGACCGCTTCATCGTGAAGTTCGAGGACCGAGCCCGGGTCGGCGCGGAGGGCCGCGGCAATGCCTACGGGCCGGCGGCCGCGGCGCTCGGCATCGCCGTGCAGGAGCTCAAGGCCACCGGCACGGGCGCGACCGTCGTGGAGACGAGCCGCGAGCTGACCGCCGGCGAGTCGGCAGCGTTCCTCGACACCCTGGAAGCCGACGTCACCGTCGAGTACGCGGAGCCCGACCGGATCATGCAGACGACGTCGCTCTCCCCGGCGGATGAGCTGTACGAGTACCAGTGGCCCATCTTCGACCGCAATGCCGGCATCGACGCCGACAAGGCATGGGACACGACGACGGGTGAAGGCATCACCGTCGCCGTCGTCGACACCGGCATCACCGCCCACGCGGACCTCGACGCCAACGTCCTTCCCGGTCACGACATGATCGCCGACCCGGCCAGGGGCCGCGACGGGGACGGACGTGATGCCGACGCCACCGATGAGGGCGACTACGGCCACACGGGGGAGTGCGGCACCGCCTCCTCCAGCTGGCACGGCACCCACGTCGCCGGAACCATCGCGGCGGTCGCCAACACCGAAGGCGTCGTCGGTATCGCACCCGGAGCCAGGATCCTGCCCGTGCGCGCCGTCGGCGAGTGCGGCGGGTGGATGTCGGACATCATCGACGGCGTCATCTGGGCTTCCGGCGGGTCCGTTCCGGGCGTGCCCTCGAACACGACCCCCGCGCAGGCCGTCAACCTGAGCGTCGCGGGCGACAGCGGCTGCTCGACGAGCTGGCAGAGGGCCATCGACGGCGCAGTGGGGCGGGGCTCCGTCATCGTCGCGGCCGTCGGCAACGACAACAAGAACGCTGCCTCCACGTACCCCGCGAACTGCGATCACGTCATCGCCGTCGCAGCATCCGGCCAGGACGGCGCGAAGGCCCCCTATTCCAACTACGGCGACGTCGTCGACGTGATGGCACCCGGCGGCACCATGGACGTCGACACCCTCGGCGGCGTCCTCTCCACGATCAACATGGGCGCGAGCGCCCCGGTCGAGGACCACGCCGGTCAGGCCTACGGCTTCTACCAGGGCACCTCGACGGCAGCGCCCCACGTGTCCGCGACCGTCGCCCTCATGCTCGCGGCCAACCCCACCCTGGGCGCTGACGCGATCGAAGCCCGGCTCAAGGCCACGACCGGGCCGCTGCCGATCCCGTGTGAATGGGGTTGCGGCGCCGGACTGATCAACGCCCGTGCCGCCGTCGACGCAGCACTGACCGGCGACGTGCCCACGGCTCCGGAACCGGGGACCGTCATCGTTCCCGGAGCCGTCGTCATCACCGGTACCCCATCGGTCGACAGCACGCTTACCGTCGAGATCGGCGCCTGGGAGCCTGCACCGGTCGACGTGGCCTTGCAGTGGTTCCGCGACGGCGAGCTCATCCCCGGCGCCACCGGGGTCGCCTACGAACTCGCACCTGCCGACGTCCATCGGTCGATGCACGTCGTCGCCACCGGCACCAGGCCGGGATTCCCCGACGCCAGAGTCGAATCGCCCCGCACCAGGACCGTTCAGCCCGGAACCCTGACATCGGTCGCGCCGCGCGTGGACTCGACCGGCGAGCATGTCGTCGGCACCACCCTGACAATCCTCCCCGGGACCTGGCAGCCGGCCCCGGTCGCGATCCGCTACCAGTGGTATCGCGGGGCCGCGCCGATCCCGAATGCCATCAATGCCGGCTACACGCTGTCGACGGGCGACATCGGACAATCGGTTCGCGCCGACGTCATCGGTGAGAAGGCCGGCTACCTGCCGGTCACGCGCGGCACCGTGCCCACGGACCTCGTCGGCGATCCCGGTATGACCCCCGGTCTCCCGACGGTAGCCGGGACCATCCAGGTCGGACAGACACTGACCGCCACCTCCGGCGAATGGTTCCCGGCACCGGAATCCTTCCTCTACGAATGGCTCGCCGATGGCCGGCCGATCGTCGAAGGCGGCATCAGCAGGACCTATACGCTACGGCCGGGCGACGTCGACAGGCGGATCAGCGTGACAGTCACCGGTCTCAGGAGTGGAGCCATCCCAGCCTCGGCGACCTCGGTTGCAACCGCTCCGGTCGGACGCGGAGTGCTGGCGGGACCCGTGCCCGTGATCAAGGGCACGGCCGCCTTCGGCCGAACCCTCACCGTCGACGTCGGTTCATGGCCTCCGGGTACAGCCCTCGGGTACCGCTGGCTACGGGACGGAGTCGTTCTGGCGGGCAGGATCGGGCCGACCTATCCGGTCGCCGTCGAGGACATCGGACACAGGATCTCCGTGCAGGTCGTCGGCAGCAAGCCCGGCTACGAGACCCTGACCAGGGATTCCGCCCCGGCAGGCGCTGTGACCGCAGGTACGCTCACCGCTCCGATCCCCACCGTCTCCGGCTCGACGAGGGTCGGGGACACCCTGACCGCCGACCCGGGGGACTGGACAGCCGGAACCACCTTCAGGTACCAGTGGTACCGCTCCGGCATTCCGATTGCCGGCGCCACCGGCGTCACGATCGCACTGACGGCGATCGACCTCGGCAAGAGCGTCAGCGTCCGCGTCACCGGCTCCATGCCCGGCTACACCACCGTCCTGAAGTACTCCGCGTGGCCCGGAGCCGTCGCAGCCGGGAGTATGGCCGCCACGAAGCCGACCGTCGCCGGAACGACAAGGGTCGGCAGCGTCCTCACGGCGAACAGCGGTACCTGGACGGCGGGATCCACCTTCACGTACCAGTGGTTCCGCACGGGCGTCCCGATCGCCGGAGCCACCGGTGCGAGGTACACGCTCACGTCCGCGGACCTCGGCAAGGCGATGAGCGTCGGCGTCACGGGCTCGCAGACCGGCTACAACAGCATCCTGCTGTACTCGCTCCGCACGGCGAACGTGACCACCGGCAGCATGGTCGCCGCCAAGCCGACCGTCTCGGGGACGACCCGCATGAACTACTCGCTCACCGCCAACCCCGGCTCGTGGACCGCGGGCTCGAGCTTCTCCTACCAGTGGTTCCGCACAGGAGTGCCCATCAGGGGCGCCACCGGGAGGACCTACAAGCTGACCAGCGCCGACCTCGGCAGGAGCATGAGCGTGGGCGTCACCGGTTCCAAGGCCGGCTACAACAGCATCCTGCTGTATTCGGCACGCACGGGCTCCGTCGCACGCTAGGCCGGCTCTCCTCGTGCAGCACCGGAGACGGCTCCGGCGAGGAGTCGATGGACTGCCGGACGCCACGCCTCGGGCTCTTGACCCCTCTCCACGACAGGTTCATCCTTGTCCCACGAGGCGGGCAGGATCAGTCGAGCGGCGGGAAACCGATGACGCGATTCCAGCTCCGGAGAAGCTTGTCGTGGAGCGCGGGAGACGAGGCAGATGATGCCCGTCCCTCCGCTGACGGCGGAGGGAACGCCTCGTCCTGGGCGGTGGTCTCCCGGACGACCCGGAGGGCACTCGCTCCTGCTGCGCGGATGCGGATGGGCGTCGGAAACACCCCGACCCTACGCATCTCCGTCGCCCCGGCGCGCCCGGGTGAAGACCACCCGAGAGCGGTCGACGCAGTCCGATCCACAAGCAGGACCAACCACAGGAGGTCACGATGTCAGGTCTGATTCGGAAGAGTCTCGACACGCCCGAGGAGACGCGTCCCTTCGAAGGCGGTACGGGCCACCTTCAACTCGTCGATCCGGGACAGGGTGCGGTGGGCCGCGCCACGTTCCAGCCGGGCTGGCGGTGGTCCGAGCACGTCAAGCCGATCGCCAGGACCGAAAGCTGCCAGGCCGCCCACGTGGGGTACTTCGTGTCGGGCCGGATGAAGGTCGTCATGGACGACGGTGAGGAGATGGAGTACGGGCCCGGGGACGTCGCCACGATGGCCCCGGGGCACGACGCCTGGGTGGTGGGGGATGCACCCTGTGTCTTCATCGACTGGCAAGGATTCGCCGACTACGCGAAACCCTGAACCCGGGACCGGGCGCGACATCACCGAGCGCATTCCCACCGGCGCGGAAGCACACCCATCACCCCGCGGGTGAGCGACAGCACGAGGCGCCACCTCTAGATGCGCCGCCTGTAATGGTCGTGGGTCAGCTTCACCTGTTCGATCCAGAACTCATGCTTCCGCTCCGCGGATGCACCGGGTTCGAGGTGGTCGAGATACTCGGCGAGGGCGTAGAAGCCCTCGCCGGGTCCGTCACCGTCCGTGACCTCCACCACCGACGACAGCATGAAGCGGCTGTGCAGCAGGTCGTCCTTCACGACGTCGGCAAGCAGCGTGACCAGCGCGTTCCGGTCCGCATCCCGCGGGGAGTCGAATGGTTGCGTGCCGGCGTCCTCATTGAGGTCCCGGTTCAGATCCGTGTAGGCGATCAGCTGCTGCCGGCGGGCGGTATGCACCATGATGTTCCGAGCGGCCTCCATCATGCGCGACCAGTCCTCGTCACTGCGTCCGTGTGGCATCGTGCCCCTTCCATCGGCTCCTGTCAGCCTAGCCGCCAGAGGGCATCGGCCTGGAAGAGCGACGCCAGGGTGCGCAGCTGCCACGCGTCGGCGGCCGGCAGGTCCCCGCCGGCAGCTGCCCGACGGATGCCCGACGACGGCACCGGTAGGATCTGCCACCGGTCCGTCCGCGCCGCTAGCCCCGGACGGCCGCGAGGGCGTCCCGCACCGCGTCGACGGCGACTGCCGTGTCGGCGTCGTCGGTACTCCAGTTGCTCACCGAGATCCTCAGGATGTCGCGGTCCTGCCAGCGTGAGCCGGACATCCAGACCCGTCCGTCGGCGATGATGCGGGCGGTCACCGCACGCGTGGTCGAGTCGTCGCCGAAGGCCAGCGAGACCTGGGTGTAGGAGACGTCGTTGAGCACCTCTACGCCGTCCAGTTCGGCCAGCCGTTCCGCGAGGCGCCGGGCGTGCAGCACGAGCCCCCGGACCTGATCGGCGACGCCGTCCCGGCCCAGCGATTTGAGTGCCGCCCACACCGGCACGCCACGGGCACGCCGGGACAGCTCGGGAACGGTCTCGAAGGGGTCTGCCGGGCCGTCCGCCTCCTGGATCAGGTAACTGGTGTGCACGCCCATGGCCGCACGCAGGGCCAGGGCGTCCCGGACCACGACGATCCCGCAGTCGTAGGGCACGTTCAACGTCTTGTGTGCGTCGGTGCCCCAGGAATCTGCGCCGTCCATCCCCGAGGTGAGGGCCGCCAGCTCCGGCACGGCGGCGGCCCACAGCCCGAACGCGCCGTCCACATGGACCCAGGCGCCGTGCGACTTCGCGACGGCGATCGCCTCCCTGAACGGGTCGAAGGCGCCGGAGTGCAGGTTACCGGCCTGCAGGCAGACCAGCAGCGGGGCATGGCCCGACCCGCCGGACTCTCCTCGCCCGGTACCGGCCAGGGCGCGGTCCAGTCCAGCGGGGTCGATGCGGCCCTGCCGGTCGACGGGCACCGCAGTCGGTCGGCCCAGCCCGAGGTAGCGGAGGCCCAGATCGATCGTGTCGTGCCGCTCCTCGCCCACGAAACAGCGGATCCGGGGTCCTCCGGCGAGGCCATCCGCGTCGAGATCCCAGCCCGCGTCGGTCATCAGGCGCCATCGAGCCGCGGCCAGTCCCGTGAAGTTCGCCATCGTGGCACCCGTGGTGAAGCCGGCTCCTGCTTCCTGTGGAAGGCCCAGGAGCTCGAGCAGCCATCGGCCGGCGGCTTCCTCGATGGCCGCCGTGGCAGGAGTGGCGAACCGGAGCCCGGTGTTCTGGTCCCAGGCGCTCACCAGCCAGTCCGCAGCCAGGGCCGCAGGCAACGTGCCGCCGATGACCCAGCCGAAGAAGCGTCCGGACGGCATGGCCATGAGGCCGGGTTCGGCTCGTTCTGCCAGGTACTCCACGACGTCGGCCGCCGGCGTCCCGTCCTGCGGCAGGGGACCGCCGAACGCCGGGGCGAGCTCGGCGGCGGTCAGCCTCGGGCCGACACGCCGCTCTTCCTGACTCCCCAGCCACCGGCGTGCGTGCCTGAACGCCGCCATCAGGGCATCGCTGTAGCTCTCCTCCGGTGCTGTCATGGCCACGCTCGCATCACGACGCGCGCTCCTCCGCCGAATGATCGGGGAGGCCGCGGACGTCCGTCACGTCCTGGATGGTGTTCCCGGCGCCGGCGGGTGCGACCCCGGCGGTGAAGGTGGGGGCGAGCAACAGGGGAAGACGGCGGAATCTCCTGAGGTCTTTCACTGTGACTCCTCGGCGTCGCAGGATCACGCGTCCGGTGTCCTGCCTGATGAACGAGATTCATTGCCTGCTCGGTGACGAGACCGGTGATGGTTCCTCGAGGGCGTCAGACGACGCCGACACGGGCATGCTATTCCCGCTCCCGTGCCCCGTCAACGGCCGTTCGATACGTCCACGAGCTCGGCGGTCGGCGCATTGACGCCGTGGCGGATCTGAGTAGGGTCGGCCCATGGAAAGGGTGGAGGGGATCGGCGGGCTGTTCTTCCGCGCGCGGGATCCCGAGGCCCTTGCGGGTTGGTACAGCGCACACCTGGGCATCGATCCTCCGCCGGAGACCTACGAGTCGTCCTCGTGGAGGCAGGCTGCCGGTCCCACGGTCTTCGCCGCCCTGCCTGCCGACTCCGACCATCTCGCTCGAGGAGCCGGCTGGGCCGTGACCTTCCGGGTGCGCGACCTCCAGGCGATGATCAAGCAGCTGGAGGACGCCGGCATCCCCGTCGAGCGGGATCCGGAGGCATACCCGAACGGCCTCTTCGCCTCCCTCTCCGACCCCGAAGGGCACAGCATCCAGCTCTGGCAGCCGGCCGGAGCCGATGCCTAGGGGGAGCCCCGTCGGCCTCCGCCTCGGAGCGAGGCGGGGACCCTGCTGGACGGGACTCCGAGCAGGACGCAGGATCCCGGACCCGCCACCGGGCCGGACGGACGGACAGATCGGACTCATGCCATGAGGTACACCCTCGAAGTCGTCTCGGTGCCGGTCAGCGATGTGCACCGCGCGAAGACCTTCTACGCCGACCAGGTCGGGTTCATCCTCGACTTCGACCTCGACGGCACGGTCGTCCAGCTCACTCCGCCCGGATCGGGCTGCTCCATCCAGATCGGACAGGACCGTACCGGTATGAGGCCCGGATCCCTCGAGGGCCTGCAACTGGTGGTGGCCGACCTCGAGACAGCCCACCGTGAGCTCACCGCACGCGGGGTCGGGGTCTCCGAGATCCAGGTGTACGCGCGGGACGGGGTGCGGCCCCGGCTGCCCGACGACGACCTGAACAATGTCGGCTTCTGCTCCTTCGCCGATCCCGACGGCAATCGCTGGATCATCCAGCAGATCACCGACCGCAGACCCTGACCCGGGCCGGGCTCCTGCCCTTGGGGCCCTGGTCCGTTCGGTCGCCGGTCGGGTGCGGAGGTCGAGTGCGGGACTAGGTGTTGCTCGATCGGGGTGCGCCCATACCTGGGTCGATCCTGTGCGGTCCGGCGGCGGAGGGACGGACGTCGAAGTCGAAGATCGCCGTGGGTATGTAGACCGTCGAGCAGGAGTTCGGTATGTCCACCACGCCGGACAGCCTGCCTTCGATCGGCGCCGATCCTAGCAGCAGGTAGGCCTGCTCCGGGCTGTAGCCGAACTTCGTCAGGTAATCGATCGCATGCAGGCAGGCCCGCTGGTAGGACAGGTGCGAGTCGAGATAGCGCTGCTCGCCGTCGAGGGTCACCGACGTGCCGGAGAAGGCGATCCATTCGCTGTACCGGGGGTCCACGATGCCGGGCATGAAGATGGCGTTCTCACCCACCCCGTAGGTCTCCATCCCTCCCCTGATGACATCGACGCGGAGGTCGATGAACCCGCCCATCTCGATGGCGCCGCAGAAGGTGATCTCACCATCGCCCTGCGAGAAGTGGAGATCGCCCAGGGACAGGTTCGCGCCGTCCACGAACACGGGGTAGAAAATCCGGGAGCCCTTCGACAGGTTCTTGATGTCCTGGTTGCCGCCGTTCTCCCGGGGAGGTGCCGTACGGGCCGCCTCGCCCGCCACCCGGTCGACGTCCGACGCCGGAAGGCTCCCGAGCAGGGCTTCCCGTGGCTCGGGCGGCAGGGCGAGCGGGGGAACCCGATTGGGGTCCGTGGCGATGAGGTCTCCCTCGCGCTTGTTCCACTTCGCCAGCAGGCCCGCGGAGGGGGCGGTTCCCATCAGGCCCGGGTGGATGAGCCCGACGTAGGACACCTCCGGCACATGGCGCGAGGTCGCCACCTGCCCGCTGAAGTCCCAGATGGCCTTGTAGGCGTCGGGGAACTGGTCGGTGAGGAATCCTCCGCCGTTGTTGCGCGAGAAGATGCCGGTGTAGCCCCAGCCCTGCCCGGCGAGAGGGCCTGAATCCTCCTGCGGGATCGGACCCACATCCAGGATGTCCACGACGAGGAGGTCCCCGGGCTTCACCCCTTCCACGGCGAAGGGGCCGCTGAGTTTATGGACGGTGAGCAGCGGCGCGTTCAGGATGTCGTCGGCGGAATCGTCATTGACGATGGCGCCGTCGAACCATTCACGGCAATGGACCCGGAAGGAGTCTCCGGGCTTCACCGTGGCCACCGGAGGGATCTCCGGATGCCACCGGTTGTGTCCGACCTTCTCCTGGTCCTCGAACTTCCTGCTCGAATCGAGCGGAAAGATGACATCGGGCATATCGTCTCCTTCGATGGACGTCGCGGACCAGGATCAGGGCCGCGGCAGTTTCCTGGACAGTGGATTGGACGAGTAGGTCGGTGTGCTGCGGACGCGCGACGGGGGAATCCCTCCCGTGATCACGTCCGGTTCGGTCGCGCTGCGCTCGGCCGCATCGATCAGCCTGGACGAGGGGGTATTCGTCCTCGACAGGTGGGGGGCACTGATCAACCGCCGGGCCGGTTGCCCGCAGGTCGGGCAGTCCTCCGCGTCGGGGGCCGCCCCGAGGGCGCGGATGATCTCGTAGACGTCACATCGGGGGCATCGGTACTCATAGATCGGCATGCAGCGGACCGTCCTTGCCCGGGTCATGGATCAGGCGGGCGGCACCGGTCTGCGCTCGCCGGTACACGGGATTCACGCCCGGGACGCCGCGCCTGCCGATCAGGAAGGCTGTCACAGGGCATCGAGGATGTCCGCAGGCTCATCCGGAGCCGGTCGGACGTGCTCAGGGCCGTCGACGAACAGAATGGGGCTGACACAGGCCGGACCGACACCGTTCATGGCGCTCCATTGCGATACGAAGAGTGGGATGCGGGACGGTCCGGTCATCACGGTCCGTCAATGACGCTGTCATGAAGGCAGCCGTCGTCCTGCGGGCCGCCCTTGGAACAATGGGTGCAGGAACGGCGGTCGGCAGCAGAGGTATGCGGTGGTGACGGCGATACTAGCCCGGCCGATATTCACTGTCAACGATCCGTGGCCCGACGGTGACAAGGTCAGGAAAGCTCCTCCCGGACTGCCGTCCATGGCGCCGGACGGGAGATCCGCCGCGCGGAGAACCCCATCCCGGCTGGGTGTCCCAGGAGGACGGATACCGGTGATGGCCCTGCACGAGCAGGGCCGAACATCGCAGCCGTCGCCAGGGGTCAGTGGCGCTCGCGCCGACCCCGCTGGAGCGTGTCGGCGCGGTGTCCGGAGACCCGCCCCTCCATGATCCCCAGGTGAGCGAGGGACCCTTCCGATGCGTCACGCCGGGGGAAACCCGCGACCTTCACGAGCCCTGTGAGGCAGCCGAGGATGACGACCGACAGGAGTGCCAGCAGCGGGATGTTCGGTCCCTGCCGCGAATCCGCCCGGTCGATCGCACCGGCCGCAGCTTCGGGCGTCGCGGAGGATGACGCCGACGCGCGGGGAGTCGCCGACGGGGACGGCTCGGCGGTCGGGGTCGCCTTCGGGGTCGCTTTCGGGGTCGCCGTCTTCGGCGGGACCACCTCCGTCGCCTCCTCCGTCGGCGCTTCCTCGACGACGACGTCGGGAATGATCACGGGCGCCGGCGGGGGGAGGATGGACGGCCCGACCTGCGGGAACTGCTCCACCGGCTGGACCGGCTGGACCGGGAGCGGCACGGGGAGGGGGGCGTCCGTCGTCGGAGGGCCTTCCGGTACGGGTGCGGGACTTTCGGGCGTCGGCGTCGGCGTCGGGGTCGGCGCGGGGGGCGGGGGCTCCACTGGATCAGGAACCGGGGGAGTGGTCGGGGCGGGGGGCACAGGGGTGGTGGTAGGGGGTGGTTCGGGTGTCGGTTCCGGGATGACAGGGATCGATGGCGTCGGGGCGGGCGCGAGAGGGACGGGCGTCCTCACCACGGCACCCGAGCCGCCCGGCGCGCAGTCGGCGGCGCTACTGGGGGGCGTGCACACCTCGGCCGCGGACGCCGCAGGCACACCGAGCGTCAGGCCGCCCACCGTGACGAGGACGGCGAAGGACAACGTCCACTTCAAGGGCTTGCTCATGATTCCCCCAGTCTATGGACCCAGCGCCCACGACGGACAGCTTATCCTTCAGCCGCCTTCCCCGCTCGTCCGGAAGGCTGTCCGTCCGAGAGGGTCTCGGGCGCACCCTCGAGCGGGTGGCACGCCAGTTTCGCCGCGATCCCACCCTGCACGAGCCGCTGCGCTGCGGTCGTCGGCTTGCGCAGGGCCTGCTCCGTCACGCTCGCCGTGAACTCCTGCCCGAGAGTTAGGCGGGGATACGCGGCCAGGACCTCGCGGACGAAGTCCCGCGGGAGGGCATCAGGCCGTGCACCGCTGATGTCCAGGCCCGTGGCGGTCTCCAGCAGGTACCCCTCCACGTCCATCGCGGGATCCACCGAGGGCCAGTTGTGTCGCACGATCACCTCGAGTGCGCGACGGCGTCGGTCGGGAGCCCAGCCGGCACCGGCGGTGAGGGCGACCGCGACATGCCCGCCGGCCTCCTCGTAGGAGAGGACGGCGTTGTCGAAGGCCGGCACCAGCCCGATGTCGTGCAGCACGGCGGAGGTGTACAGCAGCTCATGGTCGACATCCTGCCGGTCCTCCACGAGCGCGAACGCCTCCGCCCACAGCCACGACCGGACCACGTGGTTCAGTACTGCGGGCGAATGGTGGGCGGCTGCCAGCTCGAAGGCGGCGCGTGCCGCCCGGGTACGGGGTGCGGTGAAGCCGTGCAACTGCATGGCGACATCATTGCAGATCCGGCGCGGCGCTCGGCAGGTGGTGCTCCGGCGTCGTGCGGCGTGGCTGACGCGGGCACCTGATGCGGGCGCCCGGGGCTACTGCAGCAACCACAGCACGGCCTCGTCGCGGTCGGTGAAGAACCGGGTCTCGGAGGACGATCTGACGGCGAACGCCGTCAGCACGAGGTCGACGGCATCCGAGCCGACGATCGCGATCCTTGCCGGATGCGTGTAGGAGAGGACGGCCGTCCGCGCCTCCCAGGTGACTTCCTGGAGAGCGGACACCTCGACCAGCAGGGGGAGGGCCGATCCGCCGGAGGCGACCATCGCGGAGCCGACCCGCGTGATGTCCTCCCGGTCGATCACGAGGCGCGGACTCCACCGGAGACGGAGCACGAACGGCAGGACCGTGACGGAGAATCTGACCGGGTCGTCGGAGGGCGTCTGCGCACTACGGGCGTGCACCACGTTCGTCTCCATCCCCGTCCAGCGCCTTCCATGCAGTCCCCCACGGCACGTCGCAGTACGCTCGGGACATCGATCGGGCCGCCACGGGCGGCAGGCCACGCGAGAGGCAGCGGCCAGGCGATATTCGGAGCTCCGGCGGGACCGGATGGGTGGGCTAGGGGAGCGTCCAGGCCGGCTGGCCGTCCCACAGGCCGCGGCCGGGAAGGCTGTCGATGAGCGGGCGGACGCCCGGAGCGAGCGCGGGGAGACCGTCCACCACAGCGATCAGGGGCGCGTAGTGTCGCAGGGCGGCCATCTCGTTGGCGAAGTGCAGGGCCCGAGCATGGTCGACGGTGAGGCCCACGCCTCCTGCTGCCACTGCCTCGAGGGCGGACTGCGCCCTGCCGAAGAGTACTGCGTGCGCGAGGTCGGCGGCGGTGGTGCCCGGATCCTCCAGTGCGGCCCTGTCCCAGTCGCGCAGGATCGCGTCCTCCTTGAAGCGGACGCCGAGCAGTTCTTCCTCGTATGCCATGGGTTCCCCGATGATCGTTCGCCGACTGGAAGCTCCAGAGTCGCAGCCGTCGGTTCGCCGCGACAAGACGCCGGCATAACGTGACGCAAGTTGTTAGCCGCCCGTTACCTGTATCCGCGTGCGTGTGTCTCGCGGTGGACGGCGCGTCCGGAAGATACCTCGTCCGTCGGGGTGTCCCGTGCCAGACTGGGACGCATGTGTCCCCGTTCTGCGAAGCCGCACACCCCGTCCATGTCCCCGAGCAGCAACACCTCCACGACCGGAGGGGAGCGTCATGTGGCGATGCGCCTCGACGATGCCTGGCTGCGGTTCCAGACGCGCCTGGCGATCCGGCGCGGCAGGGTCGAGACCGTCATCCCCTATACGGGGTACGGCACGACGTCGTGGGTGCGGGTGCTCGCCCGCGTCGTCCTCAGCGATCCGCGGGACACAGGACGTGGTTCGGAGGCCGGCCCGCTCAAGCCCCTGCAGGAGGGCATGCGGGGCTGGCGTAACTTCACGAGCGCGCCGGTGGCGCACGCCGTGGTCCATGTCACCATCGGGGACACCGTCCACGACGTCGAGGCGGACCGCGGGGGCGTGGTGGATGCCCGCATCCCCGTGACCCTCGCCTCCGGCTGGCACACCATCTCGCTCCAGTCCGGGGAATCGAAGACGGTCGAGGCACCGGTGCGGATCGTCGCGGACGGTACGGAGTTCGGCGTCGTCTCCGACATCGACGACACCGTCATGGTGACGGCCCTGCCACGGCCCTTCTTGGCCGCCTGGAACACGTTCGTGCTGGACGAGCATGCCCGGACCCCGACGCCCGGCATGGCGGTCCTCTACGAGCGGATCGTCCGGACGTTACCCTCGGCGCCCGTCCTGTACCTCTCGACCGGAGCCTGGAACGTGGCCCCGACGCTGTCCCGGTTCCTCTCCCGGAACCTGTACCCGGCGGGCCCGAAGCTGCTCACCGACTGGGGCCCCACGCGAGACCGCTGGTTCCGCAGCGGCCAGGACCACAAGCGGACGTCGCTCGAGCGCCTCGCCGAGGAGTTCCCCACCATGAAGTGGCTGCTGGTGGGCGACGACGGCCAGCACGACGAGGCGATCTATTCGGAGTTCGCACAGCGCCACCCGCAGAACGTCCGCGCCATCGCGATCCGTCAGCTCTCCACCGGTGAGGCGGTCCTCGCAGGCGGGCGCTCCAAGACGGGGGTGCGGCCGATGCCGGGTATCCCCTGGATCTATGCTCCCGACGGCGCCGGGATGTCCGCGCGGCTCGTGGAGCTCGGCATCATCGAGGAGGACGCGCGCACGGCCGATGTCCCCGAGCAGGCCCAGGTACCCGAGGAGACCGAGGGGACCTGACACCCGGGTGGATCCCGCGTCATTCTTCCGCGGGTACTTGATGCCCGTCGCGGGACTGTCGTAGCGTGTGGTCCTAGCTACAGCGGGTCGGTGCTGGGGATGTGGGTACCCCCGGACGGGCCTGGCCATCGTACGCACGGCCGCGGCCCTCCGCGGCAGCCCCGACCTCCCGCCTCAGCGCCGCCTCCCGGGCGATGGACGGCACGTACGAAGAGGACCCGATGTCACCGTCCTACCCGGCACTCTCCTACGAACTGTACCCACCGCGGAACGCCGCGGCGGAGGAGTCCCTGTGGACGACCGTCCGCCGGCTCGAGGACACGCGGCCCGACTTCGTGTCCGTCACGTACGGCGCGGCCGGCAGCAACAGGGAGACCGCGATCGACCTGCTGCGGCGGCTCCTGACCGAGACCACGCTGAAGCCGCTCGCTCACCTGACCTGCGTCGGCAGCAGCCGCACGGACCTGGCGGCGATCATCGACCGGCTCATCGGCGGGGGAGTCCGCGGCATCCTCGCGCTCCGCGGCGACGCGCCGGACGGCGGGGTGCAGGAGGGCGACGTCGAGCACGCCGACGGGCTCGTCCGGCTCATCCGCGAGGTCGAGGCGCAGCACACAGCGCAGCTCGCGGCCGGCCGGGTCTCCGTGGGCGTCGCGGCGTATGCGACCCGCCACCCGGACTCGCCGACCGTCGAGCAGGACATCGAGGTGCTCCTCGCGAAGGAGGCCGCGGGCGCCGACTTCGCGATCACGCAGGTGTTCTTCCGGTCCTCCGACTACGCGAGCCTCCTCCGGCGGGCACGCCGCGCCGGCGTCACCCTGCCGATCATCCCGGGCGTCATGCCGCTCACCAGCACGCGGCGGCTCAAGAAGCTGAGCGGCCTCGCCGGCGTCGACGTCGATCAGGTCCTGTGGGACAGGCTCGAGGGCGCCCGTAGCGACGAGGAGCGCCGTCGTGTCGGCGTCGCGGCCACCGTGGACCTCGCGCGGGCGGCGCTCGACGACGGCGCTCCGGGCATCCACCTCTACACCTTCAACGAGCATGCCGCCGCACTCGACGTCCTCGACGCCCTCGACCTCGAGCGGCCACCGCAGGCCGGCCTCGCCGCCTCCCTGTAGCACCGGCAGCGCCGCCACGGACGCCGCCTCCCATCCACGACAGCCGTCAGGAGATCCCGTGTCCGTCCCCTTCCCGCACAGCACGATCATCGGCTACCCGCGCATCGGGCCGCGCCGCGAACTGAAGAAGGCGCTGGAGGCGTACTGGTCCGGTCAGGCCGACGCGCCGACCCTCGAACGTGAGGCACGCCGGATCCGGGAGGCCGGCTACGCCCGGCTGACCGACCTCGGACTCGACCCGCACGGCAGTGCCATCCCCGCGTCCTTCTCCCTCTACGACCAGGTGCTCGACACCGCCGTCGTCCTCGGCGCCGTACCCGATCGTTTCGCGGACCTTCCGGACGACGACGGCGCCGTCGGCCTCGACGCGTACTTCACCCTGGCGCGGGGGGACGAGGAGCGGCCGCCCCTCGAGATGACCAAGTGGTTCGACACCAACTACCACTACCTCGTGCCCGAGATCGGTGAGGAGTCGCCGTTCGCACTGTCCACGGGCACGGTGCTGCGCGACGCGGACGAGGCCGCCGAGGCCGGCTACCGGGTGCGTCCCACGCTGATCGGGCCCGTGACGTTCCTCCTCCTCAGCAAGGCGGCCGAGGATTCCCGCGCCTCCTTCCACCCGCTCGACCGCATCGACGACGTGCTGCCCCTGTACGCGGAGCTCCTCCGCCGCCTCGCGGGGCGGGGTATCCGGTGGGTCCAGTTCGAAGAGCCCGCCCTTGTCGCCGACTCCACCCTCCCCGAGGAACGCATCCAGGGCGCGGTCCGGCACGCCTACGGCCGGCTCACGGAGGCGTCACGACGCCCGGCGGTCCTCGTGACCACCCCGTACGGATCGCCCGGGACGCGCCTGGCGGCGCTCGCCGCGACCGCCGTCGACGCCGTACACCTCGACCTGGTGAGGGGCACGCCGCCGACGGCCGAGGACCTGGCACTGCTGCGGGGCAGGACACTCGTCGCGGGGGTCGTCGACGGGCGCAACGTGTGGAAGGCCGACCTCCGGGCGGCGGCCGCGACGATCGACGCGCTGAGGACCGACGGCGTCGCCCTGTCGGTGGCGACGTCGACCTCGCTCCAGCACGTACCGCACGACACGGGAGCGGAACAGGCGCTCGACGCGCGGTTGCGCTCCTGGTTGTCCTTCGCGGACCAGAAGGTCCGGGAGGTCGCGGTCCTCGCCCAGCACGCGGCGCATCCCGGGGCGGTCGACCGTGAGATCGCTGCGGCGACACGGGTGCTGACGGAGCGGGGCGGCGCCCGCGGGGTCGACGTCCCTGCCGTCCGTGCACGCGCCGCCGCGCTGGCGCCGTCTGACTTCGAGCGGCGCCCGTTCGCGGAGCGGCTCGCCGCCCAGCAGGCGTCACTGGACCTGCCGCTCCTGCCGACGACGACGATCGGTTCCTTCCCCCAGACCCCCGGCGTCCGATCCGCCCGAGCGCGGGCGGCGACAGGCGCGCTCCCGGCAGGCGACTACGAGACCGTGCTGCAGGACGAGATCCGGCACGTCATCGGCCTGCAGGAGGAGCTCGGGTTCGACGTCCTGGTGCACGGGGAGCCCGAACGCAACGACATGGTGCAGTACTTCGCCGAACACCTCGACGGGTTCGACGTCACGCAGCACGGCTGGGTGCAGTCCTACGGCTCGCGGTGCACCCGCCCGTCGATCCTCTGGGGAGACGTCTCCCGACCGGCGCCGATCACGGTGCCCTGGACGTCCTTCGCCCAGTCGCTCACCGACAGGCCCGTCAAGGGCATGCTCACGGGCCCGGTCACCATCCTCGCCTGGTCCTTCGTCCGGAACGACCAGCCGCTGGCCGACACGGCCTTCCAGCTGGCGCTCGCCCTGAGGGACGAGGTGGAGGACCTCGAGCGGTCCGGGACGCGCATCATCCAGGTGGACGAGCCGGCGCTGCGGGAGCTCCTGCCCCTGCGCCACGCCGACCAGGCCGCCTATCTCGACTGGGCGGTGCGGGCCTTCAGGCTGGCGACGTCCTCTGCGGCGCCCGCGACCCAGATCCACACCCACCTGTGCTATTCCGAGTTCGGGGCCGTGATCGCGGCGATCGACGGTCTCGACGCCGATGTCACGTCCATCGAGGCCGCGCGGTCCCGCATGGAGGTGGTGCACGACCTCGAGCACCACGGCTTCGGCCGGGGTGTGGGGCCCGGGGTGTACGACATCCACTCGCCGCGCGTGCCCGACGCCGAGGAGATCCGCCTGCTCCTGGAGCGCGCCGTCCGGCACGTCCCGGCCGCGCAGCTCTGGGTGAACCCGGACTGCGGGCTCAAGACGCGCGGGTACCGGGAGGTCGAGCAGTCGCTGCGGAACCTGGTGGACGCCGCCCGGTCCGTGCGGGCGGCGGTCGCCATCCGGGGCTAGGCACCGCCCGACGGCGACCTCCGGGACCGGGATCGCCTTCCCCCTGCGGTCCGCGCTGTACACCGGCGTACGGCGGGGTGGAGGCTGTGCCGTTCGCGGCGTGGTCGAGGAACGGGGGGGTCGATGGGCGATCAGCGGTCGGAGGGTGCGTACCCCGGAGCCGTGTGCTTCGGCCCGATGCTCTGGCTCCGGAGGATGTCGGCGAGTTGATCCATGAAGAGCCGCACCCGCGCGTCGTCGGCGTCGCCCGTGCGCAGGGCGAAGATGCTGCGGGCGAGCCGGATCTCCGGGACGTCGAGCGCCACGACGCCGTCGGGCCGGTTGACCATGGCGAGTTCGGGCACGAGCGCCGCGCCGAGGCCTGCAGCGGTGAGTTCGAGACTCGCGTTGAAGTCGTCGCAGTACGCGGCGATCCTGGGATGGAGGTTGCAGCTCGCGAAGAGCCGCTCGATCACCGTGGCGTCGGCGGTCCCCGGGTGGTGCATGATCCACGGCATGTCGGCGAGCTGGTCCGCGGTGACGCGGGAGCCGCTGCGGATGCCCCAGCTCGCGGGCAGGATGACCCGGAAGTCGTCGTCGCCGATCCACTGGCGGCTCAGCGTCGACGGCCAGGCGAGACCGGCCTGGCCCACCTGGTAGACGAGGGCGAGGTCGAGGTCGCCTCCCGTCCGCAGCCCCTGGATGGCGTGGGAGGGTTCCCCGACGAACAGGCGCAGCGACACCCCGAGCCGCTGCCACTCGGGCATGCGGAGCAGCCGCGGCAGGGCGAACGTCGCGAGGCTCGGGAAGATCCCGAGCCGGAGTTCGTGCGCGGGTCCGGAACCGGCGCGCACGGTCGAGGCGAGCAGGGCGTCGATGTCCGTCAGGACCTTCGCGGCATGTCGCGCCATGGCGAGCGCCGCGTCCGTGGGGAGGGCGCTGCGGGCGGAGCGCAGGAAGAGGGTGGCGCCCGTGTCCCGCTCGAGCGCCGACATCTGCTGCGACACGGCCGACGCCGTGTAGCCGAGGCTCGTGGCGGCCCCGCTGAAGGAGCCGTGGCGGAGGACCTCGAGCAGCGTCCGCAGGTGGACCGGATTGACCATGCAGCATCTCCTTCTCGTCCGTCCGGATGTCGAGCCTACCGGGGCCGACGCGAGGTCCGCTGCGGAGGCGCTGCGCCGTCGTGCACGCCCCTGCGGCGGCCGACGCGACACGCCGGAAAAACACGACACGAGAATTTCTTGCGGCTGTGGGGAAGTACTCCACAGCATGTGGACCGGGGCCCTCGAACAGGGCCGGATCGGCGGGTTTCCGGGCTTCCGCCGGGGGCTGATCTGTGGACATCGTGTGGACTACTCGCTCCCCGAATGACATACTTGTAATACATCATGTAGGGGTCTGTCCCAACGGTCCGTACTAGATGTAGTATCGAGGGACAGAAACAGTCGCTGCACAGCATGAGCCGCAAGGTGCGAGAAACCCCAGATTTCTTCCCCATTTCCGGGGCCGCGCCGCTCATGCCTCGACAGCACGCTGCTGGTGGAAGATCAGCAGCCGTATGAGGAAAAGGGGACCAGGAAATGACCGTCACGGTTTACACGAAGCCGGCTTGCGTTCAGTGCAATGCCACGTACCGCGCTCTGGACAAGAAGGGCATCGCCTACCAGAGCGTCGACATCTCGCAGGACCCGACGGCGCTCGAGCGCGTCCGGTCGATGGGCTACATGCAGGCCCCCGTCGTCATCACCGACAACGACCACTGGTCCGGCTTCCGTCCCGACAAGATCAGTGCCCTCGCGGACTCCCTCGTCAGCTCCGTAGCCTGACCGGATCCCTCCGGGGTCCCTACCGCGCGGCATCAGGATGAGCGCCCTCGCCGTGGACGACCAGGCCACCTCCGTACCCCCGGTCGGGGAGACGGAGGGGCCGGTCACCGGTGCCCCGCTGATCTACTTCTCGTCGGTCTCCGACAACACCCACCGCTTCGTGAAGAAGCTGGGCATCCGGGCCGCCCGTATGCCGGTGCTCACGAAGGAGCCCACGTTGCGGGCCACCCGCCCCTACGTCCTGGTCCTCCCCACCTACGGGGGGATCACCGGCAAGGGTGCGGTACCCCGCCAGGTCGTCAAGTTCTTGAACAACGAGCAGAACCGGGACCTCCTCAGGGGGGTCATCGGGGCCGGGAACACCAACTTCGGTGAGACCTACTGCCTTGCCGCCGACATCGTCGCCGCGAAGTGCGACGTGCCGGTGCTGTACAGATTCGAAGTCATGGGCACGTCCGAGGACGTGGACCGCGTAACCAAAGGATTGGAAGAGTTTTGGACATGAGTGTTGCAGAGACGGAGACGGGCGCACCCGCAGCCGCGGTGGACCGCTTCAAGGACATGGGCTATCACGAGCTGAACGCCATGCTCAACTTGTACGGCGCGAACGGGGAGATCCAGTTCGACGCCGACCGCGAGGCTGCGCACCAGTACTTCCTGCAGCACGTGAACAACAACACGGTCTTCTTCCACGACCTGGAGGAGAAGCTCGACTACCTCGTGAAGAACGAGTACTACGAGCGGGAGACGCTCCACCAGTACACGATGAACTTCATTCGTGACCTCTTCAAGCGCGCGTACGCCAAGAAGTTCCGCTTCGAGACGTTCCTCGGCGCCTTCAAGTACTACACCTCGTACACGCTGAAGACGTTCGACGGCAAGCGCTACCTCGAGCGCTACGAGGACCGCGTCTGCATGGTCGCCCTGCACCTGGCACGGGGCGACGAGCAGCTCGCCACCCAGATGGTCGACGAGATCATCGACGGCCGCTTCCAGCCCGCCACCCCCACCTTCCTCAACGCCGGCAAGCGCCAGCGCGGTGAACTCGTCTCCTGCTTCCTGCTCCGCATCGAGGACAACATGGAGTCGATCGGCCGGTCCATCAACTCGGCCCTGCAGCTCTCGAAGCGCGGCGGCGGCGTGGCCTTCGCCCTGACCAACATCCGCGAGGTCGGCGCGCCGATCAAGCAGATCGAGAACCAGTCATCCGGCGTCATCCCCGTGATGAAGCTCCTCGAGGACAGCTTCTCCTACGCCAACCAGCTCGGTGCCCGCCAGGGTGCCGGAGCGGTGTACCTGCACGCCCACCACCCGGACATCAACCGCTTCCTCGACACGAAGCGCGAGAACGCGGACGAGAAGATCCGCATCAAGACGCTGTCCCTCGGCGTCGTCGTCCCCGACATCACGTTCGAGCTCGCCAAGCGCGACGAGGACATGTACCTGTTCTCCCCGTACGATGTCGAGCGCGTCTACGGCATGCCGTTCTCCGACATCTCGGTCACCGAGAAGTACTACGAGATGGTGGACGACGCCCGCATCAAGAAGACCAAGATCAAGGCCCGCGAGTTCTTCCAGACCCTCGCGGAGATCCAGTTCGAGTCCGGCTACCCGTACATCATGTTCGAGGACACCGTGAACCGGGCCAACCCGATCGACGGCAAGATCATCATGTCCAACCTGTGCTCCGAGATCCTCCAGGTCTCCGAGCCCACCACGTACCACGAGGACCTGTCCTACGACCAGGTGGGCAAGGACATCTCCTGCAACCTCGGTTCGCTGAACATCGCGAAGACCATGGACTCGCCCGACTTCGGCCGGACCATCGAGACCGCGATCCGCACCCTCTCGGCCGTCTCGGACATGAGCCACATCAGCTCGGTGCCCTCGATCGCCAAGGGAAACGACGCCTCGCACGCCATCGGCCTCGGCCAGATGAACCTGCACGGCTACCTCGCCCGTGAGCGGGTCCACTACGGCTCCGACGAGGGCCTGGACTTCACGAACATCTACTTCTACTCGGTGGTGTACCACTGCATCCGGGCGTCGAACCTGATGTCCATCGAGACGGGGCGCCGGTTCGCCGGCTTCGAGAAGTCGAAGTACGCCTCCGGCGAGTTCTTCGACAAGTACACCGACCAGGTGTGGGAGCCTGCGACGCCGCGCGTGCGTGAGCTGTTCGCCGACGTGCACATCCCCACGCAGGAGGACTGGCGTGCCCTGAAGGCCTCGGTCATGGAGCACGGCATCTACAACCAGAACCTGCAGGCCGTCCCGCCGACCGGTTCGATCTCGTACATCAACAACTCGACGTCGTCCATCCACCCGGTGGCGTCGAAGATCGAGATCCGCAAGGAAGGCAAGCTGGGCCGCGTGTACTACCCGGCCCCGTACCTCACCAACGACAACCTGGAGTACTACCAGGACGCGTACGAGATCGGCTACGAGAAGATCATCGACACCTACGCCGCTGCCACGCAGCACGTGGACCAGGGCCTGTCCCTGACGCTGTTCTTCAAGGACACCGCCACCACGCGCGAGATCAACAAGTCGCAGATCTACGCGTGGCGCAAGGGCATCAAGACCGTCTACTACATCCGTCTCCGCCAGCTCGCGCTGGAAGGGACCGAGGTGGAGGGCTGCGTCAGTTGCATGCTCTAGGCAACTGAATGTAGTTCCCCGCAGTCCTTCCCGTCGTCACACCACCCAAGCAAGGAACACACTATGAGCGAGAAACTGAAGCTCGTCGACCAGGTCCAGGCCATCAACTGGAACCGCATCCAGGACGACAAGGACGTGGACGTCTGGAACCGCCTGGTGAACAACTTCTGGCTGCCCGAGAAGGTGCCGCTGTCCAACGACGTGCAGTCGTGGGCCACGCTGACACCCGAGGAGCAGCAGCTCACCATGCGCGTCTTCACCGGCCTCACCCTGCTCGACACCGTGCAGGCCACGGTGGGCGCAGTCAGTCTGATCCCGGATGCCCTCACCCCGCACGAGGAGGCCGTCCTCACGAACATCGCGTTCATGGAGTCGGTGCACGCCAAGAGCTACTCGTCGATCTTCTCCACGCTGGCCTCCACCAAGGAGATCGACGAGGCGTTCCGCTGGTCCACCGAGAACGTGAACCTGCAGAAGAAGGCGCACATCGTCACGGACTACTACCGTGGCGATGACCCCCTGAAGCGCAAGGTCGCCTCGACGCTGCTGGAGTCGTTCCTGTTCTACTCCGGCTTCTATCTGCCGATGTACTGGTCCTCGCGGGCCAAGCTCACGAACACGGCGGACCTCGTCCGCCTGATCATCCGTGACGAGGCCGTCCATGGGTACTACATCGGGTACAAGTACCAGCGCGGGCTGGAGAGCGCGACGCCGGAGCGCCGCCAGGAGCTCAAGGACTACACGTTCGAGTTGCTCTTCGAGCTGTACGAGAACGAGGTCCAGTACACGCACGACCTCTACGACTCCGTCGGCCTGGCCGAGGACGTCAAGAAGTTCCTGCACTACAACGCCAACAAGGCGCTGATGAACCTGGGCTACGAGGCGATGTTCCCTTCCTCCGTGACCGACGTGAACCCGGCGATCCTCTCGGCGCTGTCCCCGAACGCCGACGAGAACCACGACTTCTTCTCCGGCTCGGGTTCCTCGTACGTGATCGGCAAGGCCGTGAACACCGAGGACGAGGACTGGGACTTCTAGCTCTTCATCACATCCCGTGAGATGCGGGGCCAGGCGAGAGCCCGGTCGTCTGGTGGGAAGACCCGGAGCGCCCGGTCGGGGATCCTCCGACCGGGCCCTCTCTTGTGCGTCGAGGTCGCGCCCGGCCTCGGCGCACCGGTCAGTAACTCTGTTGGATCGCCGCCGCGACCGCCCCGACGTCATCGTTCGCCGTGAACACCCCTTCGATGCCGTCCGCGAACCCCTGGTTCATGATGATCGTGAACGCGACGTTCCGGCCGCTCGCGGTCTCCATGACTCCTCCGAGCGTCTTGGTGGCCAGGCGGAGGCGGCCGTTGAACGAGTCGCCCCCGGCCAGCGTGCCGGTCTTGGCGAACACCTTCCCTGCGGCGGGACTGTCGACCTGCACTGTCGACAGTGAGCCGTCCACGCCCAGGATCGGAAGGGTGTCCCGCCAGCGCCCGGCATCCGGGCGCTCCGCCATGATCGTCTGGATCCGGGCTGCGTTCTCGGCCGTGATGTAGTTGCCGGCCAGGCCCGAGCCGTCGATCAGGGCGGCTCCCGTGATGTCGAGACCGGCGTCCTTCCAGATCCTGCCGGCCTCGCTCATTCCGGTGCTGCAGTCGTCCTTGCCGGTCTCCACGGCCAGGAGGCAGATGAAGGTCTGGGCGCCGCGGTTGTAGCTGATCTTCATGACGTAGGTCGCTTCCTGTGCCAGCGGTAGCGACTCCAGCTCGGCGACGGACGGGAGTCCGGCGATGTCTCCCTGCGGAGCGAGCATGGTCGTCGAGTTCACGGCGGTCGGGTCGCCGGACACCGATACGCCTGCCCGCTCGAGAGCCTCGATGAACGCCGTGCGGGCGAAGGTCGCGGGGTCCTCCAGCACGAGCACCTTCACCTGCGGTTCGCTGCCGGCGGCGATCGTACCGCTGATCACGATCTCGCCGTCTCCTGCCGACGTCGGATTGGTCACCTCCGCCTGTTCGCCGGCTGCAACGGTCCGGATGTCACTCACCACTCGCCACGGCTTTACGGCAGGGGTCAGCTCGACCATCGCCGGTTCGCCGACCTCTCCCGGCGTGATCTGGAGGTCGAGCAGGTTCTGGTTGACGATGATCGGGGTGATCGGTTCTCCGGCCAGCTCGCCCGCGAAGAGCCGGTCGTCGATGACGACCTCCCCGCTGACCGCGTCGATCCCGGAGCCCTTGACCTGCGCGGCGAGCTCGTTCAATCCCGTCAGCGGGTCCTCCGGCGTGAGCGTGGCCCCGGGAAGCGGATTGGCATCGTTGTGGTCGAGATCCGTGAAGTCGACGGTGCCGTCGGGCTTCGTGCGCCCGCCCATCGTGAGGTCCCCCTTCCCGACGAGGACGAGGTTGCCCTGGAGCACCCCGTCGACGACCTCGCCGACCCGCTTCACCGGGGTGGTGAGGGTATGATCCGGTCCCCAGGTCAGCCACGCCGCGCCCGCGCTGTAGGTCTTCACGAACGAGCCGGGTTCGGCCATCCTGTCCCCGTCGAGGTCGATGAGCACCTCCCCCGTGTCGATGTCGGTGGCCGTGATCTGCCAGCGACCGTTCGCGTACTCCGGCTGCTCCATGACCTCCAGCGCCGCAGCCGGCACCTGCGACGCGGCGCTCTCGTCGTCCGCGGCAGGAGCGACACTGCAGGCCGTCGCCCCAGCGGTGACGAGCATCAGCGCAGCCGCCGCTGCTGTCGTTCTCCGGAGACGTCGGATCATGGTTCTGCTCCACTCTCGATGACTGCTGCCAGGCGACGGAAGAGTTGATCGGCGGGATGGGCGCCCGATGTCTCGTTGGAGAGGTTCATGAAGGCCACGACGGATGCACCGGTGTCCGGCTGGTGGAAGAGGGCAGCCGTGAAGCCGAAGCCCTCACCGTTGTGACCCCACCAGCCCCCGGTCTCGCCGATGCCGAGCGCATAGAGACCATAGGGCGGACCGGCGTCGAGGGGTGCCCCGACGAGGCGTTGCTTCTGGGTCGATTCCTCGAGCAGCGCACCGGTCGCGAGCGTCTCAGCCCAGACGCGCCCGTCGTCGAGCGTGGACACCATCGATCCTGCCGGACCGAAGACGGACATGTTGGTTCCCTGCGGGTCGGGCCCGTCATCGTCGGGCGCGTAGCCCACCGGGTGGGCGGTAGCCCAGGTCGCGACGTCGACGATGTACTCCGTGTCGGCCTGGCCGAGAGGCTCGAGGATGAAGTCCTCCAGCACGGCGTCGAACGGCTGTCCGGTCGCCTGCTCGACGACGGCGCCGAGCAGGTTGGTGTTCGCGTTCGTGTAGACCTTCCCGGCACCCGGTGCGAACTGGGCGGGTTTGCCCAGCATGAAACCGTTGAGGTCCTCGAGGGTGAAGATCCGCTCCGGGTTCTCGGAGAACGCCTCGACGAAGTCGTCGTTGGTGTAGTCGGCGTTGCCGCTGGTCATGCCGGCGAGGTCGCGCAGGGTGATCCGGTCGCCGTCGGTGACACCCTCGACGTACTGGTCGATCGTGTCGTCGAGCGAGATCACGCCCTGATCGACGAGTTGCAGGACGAGCGTCACGGTGTAGGACTTGGTGATGCTGCGCAGGGGCCACTGCATTGCGGGGTCGACGGCAACGTCCTTCTCGACGTCGGCCGTACCGGAGACCGTGGTCCAGGTGCCTTTTCCCGGGATCCAGACGCCGACAGCCGCTCCGGGCACCCCGTACTCGGTCATCGTCTGCTCGACGGTTTCCTGGAGGCCGGTCCGCAGGTCTCTCGGTAGTTCTCCTCCTGGCGCGGCCGGGCGACCGTCCGGGCTCTCGGCCGCCGGGGAAGCGGCCGTGGACGATCCTGTGGACGATTCCGTGGAGGACGCCGGGGGCGTGGCGCCGGGCGATGTCCCGGCGCATCCTGCGAGCAGGACCGCCGCGGCAAGGCCGGCGGCACTGACGCCGACGGCGCATGCGCGGCGCCCCGAGAGTACGGTGCTTCTCGTCACGAGCAGCTCCTTCGGTCGTCAGCACCGCGGAACTGGTCAGTCAGACGCACAGGACCGCAATACGGATCGGTAAAGACGCATGCCCGTAACCTAGTCCTGTCCCGGGTGGGCCACTAGCGACCTGGGTCCATGTTTTACGGCACCAGGCCACGGGAGGCGGGGGACAGGACCTTCCCCACGTCCGGTGGAGGCGCCCGGTTCACTGATCGGAGGACAGCAGCCAGCGCCACCATCCTGCCGGTTTCGATGCGGGCGCCGGTCGGGACTCGACCTCCGGCTCCGGTTGCTCGCCCAGGGCCTGCGCGGCCTGGACGAGGTCGTCCGTGGTGAGTGTCATGACGTCATCACGATCGAGCGCGTCGAGACTCCGGTCCGCGTCGAGCGACAGCCTCAACGCCTGCCGGTTGAGCGCCTGCTCGAACAGGGTGCGGGCGAAGCGCGCATTACCGGAGTCCTCGCCGGCGTGGACGTTCCCGAGGATGCGGCGCAGCATCTGGTCCGCTCCCGGCTCCAGCGTGTACTCGTGCTGGACCAGCATCTGGCTGAAGATCGTCTCGAGCGCATCGACCGAGTAGTCGGGGAAGGTGATCTCGCGCGCGAACCGGGAGCGCAAGCCGGGATTAGAGAGCAGGAACGATTCCATCAGCCGCGGGTAGCCGGCCACGATGACCACCAGGCGATGGCGATGATCCTCCATCCGCTTGAGCAGGACCTCGATCGCTTCGGGGCCGAAGTCCATCCGGCCGTCCTCCGGCGTCAGGGCATACGCCTCGTCGATGAACAGGACGCCGTCCAGCGCCCGCCGGATGACCCGGTCCGTCTTGATGGCCGTCGCACCGACGTACTGCCCTACCAGGCCCGACCGATCGACCTCCACCAGATGGCCCTTCTGCAGCAGCCCGACCGCGCGGTACATCTCGGCCAGGAGACGGGCCACGGTGGTCTTGCCGGTGCCGGGGTTTCCGAGGAACACCAGATGCTGGGATGTGGCGACCTCCGGCAGCCCGTGGGCCTTGCGGCGGGCCTGGACCTGGAGCAGCGCGACGAGCGCCCGCACCTGTTCCTTGACCGTCTCCAGGCCGACCAGGGCGTCGAGCTCGGCCTGCACCTCGGAAAGTGGCCGGGCCGGGCCGGGCCGCGTGCTGAAGAATTCCCCGACGCGGTCGTCGATGCGCTCCGAGCCCGGAAGCTTGAGTTGATCGGCCAGATGGCCGATGGTCTCGCGCAACTCATCGAGCGGATTCCGGCTGGCAGCCATGCGTTTCTCCTGTAGCCATCCCTGGGACGCGAGCGAAGGATCCGCGGTGGTCGGATCGATGCAGTGGATCGGCAGGGTTCTTGGTGGGTGGATCCCCACTGTAGTACCGCAGGTCGGACCGCCCCGAGTGCGTGGCCAGGCAGGTCTCGCCGGTCGGCTGCACCGCGAGTGAAGCCGGCCCACGGAGGGCCGGTTCCGCGCCCACCGGCGGGAGCAGAGGGCTCAGCTGCTGCCCGGCTGCGACGCGGCCAGCGCGTCGACGGCGTCCAGGACGGCAAGCAGCGGCAGGTCGGCGACCGCGGCGACGAGGGCCAGTGGCACACCGCTGATGACAGCCGAGGCGACCGCCCGTTGAAGCTCCGCCGGCGGGTCCGCGTCGACGGAGTCGACGGTGGCCCGCGCGACAGTAGCTACCCGTTCCAGATGATCCGACGTCATGCTTCCTCCCGAGAGCCCCGTTGCCCTGTTCCCATCGTCCATTGTCGACGCGTCGGGTCGAGCGGGGGAAGCACCAGGTGCTCGTCGAATGCCCTTGCAAGATGGCGGAGTATGCAAGACAGCACCAGCCCGACACGCTCGGACACGGAGCCCGGCAGCTGCGCGAGCGCCGGGGTGCTGATCCGGACGAAGATGCTGGAACACGAGTGGGAGTCGTGTAAACCCTGCGCCGGACACGCCGTTGTCATGGATCGAGTGCCCTTTCGTGAGGTACTGGAGTAGGTCCCGGCAGCTGGTGGCAGGTGATGCGAGCGGACCGGACGCTGTTGGTCGACGGATAAGGACGGGATTGCTGTGGTTGAGAGTGCGCGGGGCGTAGTGGTGACCGGTATGGGTGCAATGACTCCCCTCGGAGGGACGGTTGCCCGGACCTGGGACGGCCTTCTCGAGGGTCGGTCGGGAATCGCGGCCCTGGATCAGCCGTGGGCGCAGGAACTACCGGTGCGCCTCGCCGGGCTCGTCCTGGCCGATCCCGCAGCATCGCTGTCCACCAGGGAGTTCCGGCGTATGGATCGCTGCGGGCACCTGGCGCTGGTCGCGTCGCGGGAGGCATGGGACCAGGCCGGCCGGCCGGCCGTCGAGCCCGACAGGCTCGCTGTCGTGATCGGATCCGGCTACGGAGGTCTGGGTACGGTGCTGTCCCAGGTGCGGACCCTGGATGCCGGGGGATCGCGCCGGGTCTCGCCGCACACGTTGACGCAGATCATGGTGAACGGGCCTTCGGCATGGGTGTCGATCGACATCGGCGCGCAGGGAGGCGCCCGTACCCCGGTGAGTGCCTGCGCCTCGGGAGCCGAAGCGATCGCCCAGGGTGTCGAGATGATCACGTCGGGGGCCGTGGATGTCGTCGTGGCCGGGGGAGTGGATGCATGTGTCAACGAGCTGGCGATCAGCGGTTTCGCTCAACTCCGGGCCCTCTCGACGAGCGGAGGTGACCCGGCGGCTGCTTCGCGGCCTTTCGATCGGGACCGGAACGGGTTCGTCATGGCCGAGGGTGCCGGCATCATCGTCCTCGAGCGGGAGGAGTTCGCCCGGGCGCGGGGAGCCGAGATCCTCGGTCGGGTGGCCGGGGCAGCCGTGACCTCGGATGCCGGGGACATCGTGGCCGCCGACCAGGCCATCCAACACCGGGTCATGCAGAAGGCTCTCGCCGCGGCAGGGCTTACGGGGTCGGATATCGACTTCGTCCACGCGCACGCCACCTCTACCCCCGTCGGTGACCTCCTCGAAGCGGGTGCGATCAGTACCGTGGTCGGCAACGAGGTGCCGGTCACCTCCACCAAGTCCATGACAGGGCACCTGCTGGGAGGGGCCGGGACGCTCGGTGCCATCGTGACTCTGCAGGCCCTGAGGACGGGTCGACTTCCCGGCACGATCAACTTCGAGAATCCCGACCCCGAGATCGCCCTCAACGTCATCGACACCACGACCGGGTGTGCGGGCTCGACAGCCGCCATCACCAACGCCTTCGGATTCGGCGGCCACAGCACCGCTCTCGTCATCACCGCTGCATGACAGATCCCGACGGGAGGGGCCGCCTGTCCTCGGTGCCTCGACGCTTCCACGAGGTCCGTAGGGCAAGTCGGCCGATCCTGCACGTGGTGGATGTCCCCGCCGCGCCTCGAGGCCGTCCTGCACCGTGTGTCCTAGGGTGGACGAGACCAGTGAGGGGGCGTTCTGCATGGCATGCAACGGCTGCGCGACATCCACAAGGCTCGATTTCGAGTTCAGTATGGCTTTCCAGCCGATCTACGACGCCGTCGACGAGCGCGTGTGGGGCTATGAGGCGCTCGTCAGAGGCCTATCGGGCGAGGGCGCTTTCCAGGTCCTGTCGCAGGTCTCGCCGGAGCAGAAGTATCGCTTCGACCAGGACTGCCGCGTCAAGGCGATCGAGCTGGCATCGCGACTGTTCCCCGAGGGCGAGGACTTGAAGCTGTCGATCAACTTCATGCCCAATGCGGTCTACGAACCGGCTGCCTGCCTGCGAGCGACGCTGCTCGCAGCTGCCCGGTGCAGCTTTCCGACGTCGTCGATCATGTTCGAATTCACGGAGAACGAGGAGATCGCGGACACCGGTCACCTGACGAACATCATCACCGAGTATCGGAAGCATGGTTTCACCACCGCCATCGACGACTTCGGTGCCGGTCATGCGGGACTGGGGCTCTTGGTCGAGTTCCAGCCGGACCTGATCAAGATCGATATGAAGCTCGTCCGGGGAGTGGACGGCAGCCCGGCCCGCCAGGCCGTCATCGGCGGCATCGTGGGAATCGCCGAGGATCTCGGCATGACCGTGCTCGCAGAGGGCATCGAGTCCGAGGCGGAATTCCTGTTCCTGAAGGCGCGTGGGATCCGCCTCTTCCAGGGGTATTGGTTCGCGAAGCCGGAATTCGAGAAACTTCCGCGCCTACGGTTCGGGGTCGTCCCCGACATCGGCGCTGTCGCTTAGGCTCTTCGCTTTCCCGCGTGTCACAATTCCGGTCCTGGAAATCACGCTTTCGCGCTTGCCGGGTTATCCTGCGGAGGTGTCCGTCCGCGAGACCCTCGTCGGTTCTCCGGGAATTCTGATGTCTGGAACAGTGCTGGAGCGTCGTGAGATTCCCGGCACCGCTTCGAGGTCCGCGGCCGACACTGCTCCTACCGACGTCCGTTGAATCGATGGCGGACCCGGAGGGCTCGGATGCTGCAGGGGGACACCATTCACAGGACAAGACACGGACGATTCCGGGCTGCTATGACCGTTGGCGCGAGTCTCGCTGCCGGGATCCTGCTCATGGCGACAGCGGCCGATGGCGGCGGCCTCGGGTCGCCCCCGCCGAGGACGGCAAGCACGCCTCCGGCATCGGCCGACCCGTCGCCCACCGCGCAGGCGGCCTCGGCGTCCCCGACGGCATCTGCGAGCCCGACGGCGGCGATCACGCCCTCACCGCCCCCCACAGAACCGCCTCCTGCCCCGTGCATCGATCCCATCAGCAAGGGTCCCGGGCTGGAACTGCCGGATCCCGGTCGGACAGCCCTGTTGATCGGTGATTCCCAGTCCAGTGGCGCGGCCGGGGTCGCCGCCGACCGGACCTGGACGCAGGCCGGGCTGCGAGGCGTAGGGTACGACGTCCGGTTCGTGGGGGCGGGCGGCACAGGGTTCGTGGCCATGAACGACAGCGGCGCGACCAATTACCCCTCGGCACTCATCCAGGGACAATGGGTGCTGCCGTGCGCGGATCCTGCGCTCATCGTCGTTCAGGGCGGGGGCAACGACGCGGCGCTGGGCGCCTCCGATGAGCAGATCGTCGGAGGCGCCGACGCGGTCGTCTCCACGCTCAGCCGGACGTACGCCTCATCGAAGATCGTCCTGATCGGGACCCTGGCAACAGGAGTTGCCCATGGTGGCGGAAGGCGCGCTGAGGTGGACGGCGTTCTGGGCGCCTTCGCCATGAGTCGCAACTTCCTCTTCATCAGCCCGGGCGACTGGTTGACCCGTTTCCAGGCAGTTGCAGAGATGGCCGACACGGTGCACCTGACCCAGGCCGGCCATGATCGCCTTGCCGGTGTGCTGGGAGCCCAGTTGAAGGACATGCAGCTCACCCCGCCCGGCCTGACCAGCGTGCATCAGACGCCGCCCGAAGCCCAGCCCTGAATCACCCGGAATTGTTCTCCGGCGTAGTGAAAAGGATTCGGGCCGATTTCATTGGCGCCTCGCCCGGCACCGAGTAGTCTTCCTTCCACGAGCCCACAAACGGGGGAAAACATGGCCAACGATGTCCATACTTCGCTGATTCACGCGCGTCCTCTGCGCCGGACCGCATCCGCACTGACCTCGCTGGTGGTGGCAGGCGGAATCCTGCTGGCCGGAATCGGCGCCGCGCCCCCTGCGCAGGCGGTCACTGCGCCTACCGTCGCCCTGCCCATGATCAACGTCGCCGGCTACACCGTCGACGGATTGACCTACACCAAGTGGAACGCCAACCGTGCCACGCTCGGCAACCCGATCGGCAGCAAGAACTGCGACGCCGTCAGTTGTTCTCAGCGCTTTCAGAAGGGCTACATCCTCTGGACCCAGAGGACCGGCGCGCAGATGGTCCTCAATTACGCGATCGGCGCACGGTACGCGGCCTCGGGATGGACGAGGGGATTCCTCGGTTTCCCGACCGGTGACGAATTCGGGCTCACCGTCCGTGGTGGGGCAGTCCAGAACTTCCAGAACGGCTACATCTACTGGTCGCCTGGAACCGGCGCACGGGTCGTCGCAGGCGCGATCAAGGGCTACTACGCGGCCACCCGATACGAGCGCGGCTTCCTCGGCTATCCCAGATCCGAAGAAGTCGCCGTCAGGAACGGTGTCCGGCAGGACTTCGAGGGTGGGAAGGTCTACTGGTCGGGCGCCAGCGGGACGAACTCCACCACGGGCGGCCACATCCAGACCTACTACGAGAACAAGGGCGGCCCGGAGTCCTACCTGGGCATGCCGACCAGCCCCAAGGTCGCCTGGCAGGGCGGCTACTACCAGCGCTTCCAAGGAGGCGTGATCACCTGGGCCTGGAACACCGGCCCCAGGAGCATCGACACCGCCCACTTCAACACGCTGGCCCAGGATTTCGGCAGGTACGGCTGGCCGACGACGGACACCTGGACGGATGCCGCAGGCACCCACACCCAGCTGGAGAGGGGCGTGATCACGACGAACGCGGCTGGCGCTACGCTCCCTCCGGGAGGGCCCGTGTACCCGTTCACAGATGTCGTGGCCACCGCGACGTCGGTGGTGCTCTACGGCGATTCGCAGCTCGACGGGAACTCCTGGAGCGAACAGGGCGCCCGGGCCATGGGCTTCACCGACCAGGCCTCGCACCTGGCGTTCGGCGGCCTCGGTTACTCCACCTCCAGCCCCTGGGCCGGTGGAACCGGCTGGACCGCAGTCCAGCAGGGACTCGTGCCCTTTCCGGGAGGCACCCCCGGCCTCGTCCTGGTCTCCATGGGCGGCAACGACGCGACGACGTGGAAGACCGACGCACAGGTCATCGCCGACAGCTCGGCCCTGTGGGCGAAGCTGAAGCTGATGTATCCGCAGAGCAGGATCGTGATCAACGGTGTCATGTCCCGCAACGACGCCCAGCACGTCCAGCGCCGTCACATCGACGCTGTCCTCGCCGCCAATGCTGCCAACCAGGGTGTCACGTTCATCTCCGTTGCCGGCCTCGCCAGCGCCGCCAACGCCCAGTACCTGGACGACGTCCACCTGGCGCAGGCGGGGCACGATGCGGTCGCCACGCTGTACACCGGGAGGCTGGCAGCCGCACTGGGCAGGTGACGAGGTTCGACGATCGGTACTCGTTGCCGCTCCGGGGGAGGGGACGCGTCCGGTCCAGGCCTTCTGCATGACGCATGCCCAGGGACGCTACGACGAGGGTGGCGGAGAAGAGCAGGCAGAGCACGAGCAGGAACAGATACGTCATCGACACTGCGACCGCTACCGGGGTTGCTGGGTCTTGATAGCGTGTGCCGCATGCCCATCAGACTCGAGAACGTCGGTATCGCGGTCCGCGACATCGAAGCGGCGATCGCCTTCTTCACCGACCTCGGGCTCACTGTTCTCGGCCGCGACACAGTCAGCGGGGAGTGGGCCGACACCGCGGTCGGTCTCGACGGCAACCACGCCAGGATCGCCATGCTCCAGACCCCCGATGGCGAGGGTCGCCTCGAACTCTTCGAGTACCTCCACCCCGACGCGATCGAGACGGAACCCACCCGACCCAACGAGATCGGCATGCACCGCGTCGCGTTCTCGGTCGACGACATCGACAGGGCCCTCGAGATCGCCGCGGGGCACGGCTGCTACCCCCTGCGCGGCGTGGCGACCTACGGAGACGTCTACAGGCTCACCTATGTCCGCGGCCCCAGCGGCATCATCGTGATGCTCGCCCAGGAACTGGACAAGGGCTGATCGGCGATCCCTGACCCGTAACCGCCGTCGACCGCCCGCGCAGCGATGCGGGCGGTCGACGGCGGGCGTCCCCGGCAGGTCCGTCGACCGACCCCGACCGATGCTCAGGCGCTCTCCTCGCCCTTGTCGTCGACTTCTTCGACCCACGACGGCGGCTCGTCGCGGCCCTGCTCCTCGTCCTTCTCGGCAGCCTCCGGGGTCTCCTGCACGATGCCCTGGGCGTGGTGCGTGGGCGCGTAGATCGTGTAGAGGCGCAGCGGCTGGTCCCCGGTGTTCTCGACGTCGTGCCAGGTGCCGGCAGGCACCTGGATGCTCCAACCGTCCGCGACGTCCTGCTGGAACGAGAGGTCGTCCTTCGAAGGCCCCATCTTGACGCGGCCCTTCCCGGCATCGATGCGCAGGAACTGGTCGGTGCCGTGATGCACTTCGAGGCCGATCGCTCCTCCGGGCTCGATCGACATGAGCGTCACCTGCAGGTGCTTGCCCGTCCAGGCGACGCGGCGGTAGGCGGAGTTCTCTGTCGCAGCACTCTCGATGTCGAAGGCGTTCGGGTTCGGTCCGTTGTCGGTGATGTCCATGACCGCATTCTGTCCCATGTCCCGCCCGGGTAGCGAGAACGGAGGAGGAACGACGCGCGACGACAGACCGTCAGGCAATGGACTACGCCGCCACCCTATAATCCAAGCATGCCCATCACGAGCCCCGCCCGGAGCACCCACTCCCAGCCGTCCGTCCTCGAGCAGTGCGGGAGACGACCGTGAGCGGGGGTCTCGTCGCCCTGCTGGACGACGTCGCAGCCCTGACCCGCATAGCGGCCGCGTCGATCGACGACGTCGCTGCCGGTGCCGCGAAGGCGGGCGCCAAGGCTGCCGGGGTGGTCATCGACGACGCCGCCGTCACGCCGCAGTACGTATCCGGGGCCGACCCGTCCCGTGAGCTGCCGATGATCAAGCGGATCTTCTGGGGCTCGCTCCGGAACAAGCTGCTGATCATCCTTCCGGCGCTGCTGCTCGTGAGCGCCTTCGTCCCCGCGATCATCCCGTTCATCCTCATGCTGGGCGGCACCTACCTCTGCTACGAGGGCGCCGAGAAGGTCTGGCACAAGCTCCGCGGCCATTCGACGGCCGAGAAGTCGCCGGCGGTCGAACGGGGCCCGGAAGCGGAAGCCAAGGTCACCAAGGGTGCCATCACGACCGACTTCATCCTCTCCTGCGAGATCATGGTCATCTCCATGAACGAGGTGGCCGACGAGTCCCTGTGGGTGCGGGCGCTCATCCTCGTCGTCGTCGCACTCGCGATCACGGTGCTCGTGTACGGTGCGGTCGCCCTCATCGTCAAGATGGACGATTTCGGTCTGCACCTGACGACGAAGGACTCCGCGGGCTCCCAGCGTTTCGGCGAGCTGCTCGTCCGGGGGATGCCCACCGTGCTGACCGCGATCACCCTCGTCGGCACGATCGCGATGCTGTGGGTCGGTGGCCACATCATGCTCCAGGGGGCCTACGACCTCGGGTGGCATCTTCCGTACGACCTGGTCCACGTCCTGGAGGCACCTTTCGCCGGTATCCCTGTGGTGGGCGGATTCCTGGCCTGGCTCGTGAACACCCTGTGCTCGGCCGTCCTCGGATTCGCCTGGGGTCTCGTCGTCATGGCGATCGTGCACCCGCTGCTGAAGCTGCTGCCGTCCGGCAGGAAGGGCGGGCACGAGGAGGGCGACGTCCGCGCCGCCGTCGCCGGCTACCGGCCGGCGAAACGCACTGCCGACCCCGACTCCTGACTCCATCCACGGGCCGGCAACCCGGACCGTTCCGACGTCGCCTCGACGGGGGTGTTGCTTCCCCCGCCTCTCTGGCAGGCTGACGCCATGATGGACCTCGCCCCCCGTACCCTGCCCGCGGACTCCCCGCCCAGGTTCGCCGACCCCCGGCGGTTCGGGACGCTGATCGGACTGGTCGGAGCCTGTGTCTTCGTCTTCGGCTACACGCCCGGCTTCTCCGACCCCCTCGCCGTCGGTGTCCGCATCCTGGTTCTCGTCGCCGTCGCGGCCACGCTCTGGTTCCTGTTCGTCAGCCCGCGGCCACTGGGGCCGCTCGTCCCGGCGGGGCCATGGCAGATGGGTGTCTATGTCCTGTGCGTGGTGGCCGAGTTCGCCGTGATCGCGGCGGGCACGCGCCTGATCGACGACGCCGGAGCCGGGCATCTCCGGCCGGCACTGATCACCCTGGTCGTGGGTGTGCACTTCCTGCCTTTCGCATGGGCGTTCTCCGAGCGCATGTTCTACACGTTGGGCGGGACGCTCGTCGTCCTCGGCGGTATCGGCCTCGTGATCGGCACGACGACCGGCGCACTCCTGTCCGCCGTCCTCGCCGGGTGGGCGATGTCATGCCTCCTGCTGGCGTACAGCCTCGGGTTCTTCCGACGAGGACGACGGGTCGACGCCGGACAGCCGGCGCACGAGCTGCGGGAGAGCTGATCCGCCGGGTCGGGCGCTGCAGATCGCGGGTGCATACTGTAGACACCCTGAAGATGTTCCCCGGCCTCGGTCGCGGGACTCCGCCGGACACACCGACGAGCCCCGTGCACGAACGTGGGATTCCTCCCGGTTTTCAAGCAGCCGGCGGCCGGGGGGAGTTGTCGCCGGTCCTTCCGCACCCACACCGTCACCGAGGATCGTGCCCTGAGGGTCGAACCTGCGTCCCGGCGGCGGACGGGCGTCCGGCTCAGACTGCGCCCTGCAGGCAACTCCTGAGTCGCTTGATGCCGTCCCGGATGCGGGTCTTGGCGGTCGGTACGGGGATCTCGAGGTACTCGGCGACCTCGGCGTAGGTCATGCCCGCGTAGTACGCGAGGTGGATCGCTTCGCGTTGGACGCCGGACAGGCTGCTCAGGCTCCCCCGGAGAGCATCAGCCTCGAGCTGGTGCAGGACCGCATCGGCGACCTGGTCGTAGTCGACCTCCCGGTTCTTGATACCCCACCGGAGGTCCCTGATGCGGTGGGATTCCTCTGTGCGGACCTTGTCGACCGCGCGCCGGTACGCGAGTGTCATGATCCACGACATCCCGGTGCCCAGCGCCGGATCGAAGCGAGCGGCTCCCCCCTGCCAGAGGGCGAGGAACACGTCCTGTGTCGTCTCCGCACTCATCTCGGCATCGCAGACGATCTTGCGGACGATTCCGTAGACGCGGCGGGACGTCTGCCTGTAGAGGGCGTCGAACGCCTGCACATCACCCTGTGCGACACGAAGCAGCAGGGCCCCTGGTTCGCAGGCGTGTTGGTCGAGCTCGTCGACGGGGTACGCGACGAACGGAGGCGGTGCGGGGGACACGGCCGGGATCTGGGCGGTGAGCATGTGCGTGAGACCTTCTGGTCACCATCGGCGTCAACCAGCTGGTGAGGGCACGGTGTGCCGACATCCATCGGATTGCTAAGTAACCTAGGAACAGCCAACCACACGTCGCCGGTGTCCGACAGGAGAAAATCGACAGGTTCGGGCCTGAGGGCTGTCGGCAGTCGAGCAGCGGTGGCACACTGGGGCGCATGATCGATGCTACGAAGGCGTTCAGCGGTTTCTCGGTCCGCGACATCCCCCAGGCGAAGGCGTTCTACGAGGACGTCCTCGGGCTGTCGGTCAGGGAGGATCACGGGATGCTGTCGATCGATCTGGGGAGCGGCCACCACGTCCTCGCGTATCCGAAGGGCCAGGAGCACGAGCCCGCATCGTTCACCGTCCTGAACTTCCCTGTGACGGATGTCGACGCCGCGGTCGACGAACTCACGGCCAGGGGCGTCGCCTTCCTCCACTACGACGGCATGACGGACGACAGGGGCGTGAACCGGCGGGGCGGCCCGCTCATCGCCTGGTTCACGGACCCCTCCGGCAACATCATGAGCGTGATCGCAGCGCAGTGAGCCCGGGCGGGCGTCGGATTCGGCCCTCAGAGCCGGGCGACGCTCAGCCCCGCGATGAACAACCCGACCAGCAGGAGGGTGACGCCCGTGATCGTCTGGCTGTGGCGCTGCATCCATGCGTCCAGGCCGGTCAGCATCGCATCGGCGTGTTCCGGCCGCCGCATCCGCAGGACGATCGGTACGAGGATCTCCGCCTGGGCGACCAGCACGTATCCGAGGACGACCAGCGTCCCTGCGAGAAGCCGGAGGTCCTGGAGCCCGATGAGTGCGCCCGCGGTCAGCGAGAGCAGGATCGCCTTCGGCCGTAGGTTCAGGGCCGTTCCCAGGATCAGGAACTCCCAGGGACGGGCCGAGCCGACGCGGGTCCGCAGTCTGCCCAGCACCGCGCTGTCCGTCCTGCGTGGGCGTGACAGGAGGTGGACGGCGTAGCCGGTCACGCATGCCGCCACGACCAGACCGACCACTGCCAGCTGCAGGTTCTGGTCCGCACCCTGCCGGACCGGCAGGAACCGCAGACCGAGGGCCGCACCACCCACCAGCAGGGCCGCCCCGGCGAGGCTGCCGATGAGGAACGACAGGGCGCCGCGGTGGGCGTTCGGGGACAACAGGATGATGATGGTCACGCTGGCGGGTACCGTGCTCATCGCCCCGGCCAGGGCGACGGGCAACAGGCTGATGAGAAGGCTCAGCATGGGAGCCTCATGCGGTGTCGCGGGCATGCGGAGAAGACGTCATGCCTCCTCCTCGCGTGGGGAGGGGAGTCTCGCCCTCCAGTGGGCCCGCCGGATCCGGATCTCGTTGTCCTCGTCCCTGAGGATCTCCTCGAGATCCGACTTGTCCCCGGTCAGGGCCCTCCGCCAGCCCGTCGACGGGTCCGCGTCGATGAGGACCGCCCGGACCAGCAGGGTCAGCGGAACGGCGAGGATGGCACCGATCGGCCCCAGGATCAGGGCCCAGAAGAGCACGGACACGAACGTCAGGGTCTCGCTGAGGGACACCGCATTGCCGATGTACTTCGGCTGGATCACGGACTGGATGGCGCTGTTGATCACGCCGTAGACGATGATCACCCCGATCGCGGTCGGCCACCCTCCGCTGAGGAACCCGAAGAACAGCGGCGGGACGATCGCGATGAAGTAGCCGACGTTCGGGATGAAGCTGCAGATGAAGGAGAGCAGGCCCCAGAGGAGGGCGCCCGGAACCTGGAGGAGGACGAGCACCAGCCAGTTGAAGGCGCCCTGGGCGACACCGAGCACCGTGGTGGCGACCATGTAGCGGCGGACCCCGGCCCCGAAGCCGATGAACGCGGAGACGAGCGCCGGCCGGTGGATGGTCAGGAAGGTGAGGAGCGCGGGCACGCGGGACCCGTCGACCGCCATGAGGATCAGCATCGTCAGGACGACCACGAGGGCGCTCACCACCGTCGTGACGCTTCCCAGCAGCCCGTTGACGAAACCGATGATGCGCTCCGGCGTCAACCCCTCCCGGACCCCGTCGGTCTGCTCCGCGCCGAAACCCACCGCCGCCAGCGTCTCCGCCACGGCAACGCCCACCCGATCCAGCTGCGGCGCGAACTGGGGGAGAAGTGCGGAGAACTGCGCGAGAGCCGACACCAGGACCATGCCGAAGGCGAGGAGGAGGGCGAAGACGGCAGCGATCGACGTCGTAGTGGCGATGCCCCGCGGGACCCCGTGCCGGTGCATCCAGCTCCGGAGCGGGTGCACGCAGAGGGTGAGGACGAACGCGAGGAACACCGGGGTGAAGACACCCCTGATCGCCGCGATCCCGAAGGCTGCCACGGTCGCTCCGCCGAGTGCGAGCAGGAGTGTGGTGCTGCGGGGGAGGGCGGGTCGCGGATCAGGACCGGGGAGTTCCGGCACCATCGGATTCTCCTTCTACTGCAGGGATGCGGTGAGCCGGGCAAGATTGTCGAGCGCCTTCTGCTTCCTGGGCCGTCGTATCCAGTCGTCGAGGAGGAGCTCGACGCTCTTCGCCCGGTACCCGTCCTCCACCCGCCGCATCGAATCGACCAGCCACGGCCCGTGGACCAGGACGGAGACCTCCATGTTCAAGGCGAACGACCGGACGTCCATGTTGCTCGATCCGATCACGGCGACGTCCTCATCGATCGTGAAGTGTTTCGAGTGCAGGACCTTGGGGGAGCGGTAGAGATGGATGCGGACGCCCGCGCGGAGCAGCGCCTCGTAGTAGGACCGTTGCGCATGGTAGACCAGCGGCTGGTCGCCCACCTCGGAGACGAACAGTTCGACGTCGAGGCCTCGCGCGGCGGCCGTCACGATGGCCATCATGATGGATTCCTCGGGTACGAAGTAGGGGCTGGTGATGCTGATGCGGTGCTCGGCCTTGTGGATCAGCGCCGTGTAGAGCTTGAGGTTGTTCTCGCTGTCGAAGCTCGGCCCGCTCGGCAGCACCTGGGCATCGAGGAGTGGTCGTCCGTTGCGGGTCGCCATCGGCGCCGGGTTGAGCCGCAGCTCGCTCCCGGATTCGCTGTACCAGTCGGTGGCGAAGACCGCATCGAGTTCACGCACGATCGGTCCCTCGACCCGGAGCATCAGCTCCTGCCAGGTGAGCCCGCGCCTCCTGTTGCTCTCCTTGTTGTAACTGGAGTCGATGAGGTTCTGCGACCCCATGAAACCCACCCTGCCGTCGACCACCACGATCTTCCGATGGTTGCGGAGATCGGGGCGCTGCCATTTCCCCTTCAGCGGCATGAGCGGCAGCATCGGGTGGTACTCGGCTCCGGCCCGTCGCAGGAAGTCCAGGGTCTCCTTCCGCCCCGGGTACATGAGGCCGGCGAGATGATCCGACAGCACCCGGACGTGGACCCCGCGTGCCGTTGCCCGGGCGAGCGCATCGAAGAACGTCCTGGTGGTGTCGTCGCGCGCGAGGATGTAGAACTCCACGTGCACGTAGGTGTCGGCCTGGTCGATGGCGTCGATCATGGAGTCGAAGGTGCCGGTGTAGTCGTCGAGGAGCTCGAAGGTATTGCCGCCGACCATGGGGAGCGCCCCGAGGTTCAGGTTCAGTGTGACGGCCGAGTGGAGCCATTCGGGCCAGTCCTCCTCGTGGGTGACCGGAGGCGGCTCCTCGGCGCGCTCGAGGACCCGGGTGTTCACCTCGCGCTGCTTCTCGCGGCGTCCGCGGGGCAGCTTCGCATTCCCCACGAGCAGGAAGGCCAGGGCGCCGAGCACCGGTATGAAGATGATGGCCAGCACCCAGGCGATGGCCGACGACGGCCGACGGTTCGTGGACAGAAAGACAGCTGCCACCGCGATCAGGACGAGATGGACCGCCAGCACCAGCAAGGCAGCCCTCTCAGGGTCCTGGAAATAGGCGAGCACCGAGCACCCCCGGATCTTGACGATCGTGTCGCAGTCCATCTGACGCCACGCACATGCTTCATTGTCTACGCGGGAAAACGCCGGGGTCTCACCCCTAAAGGATGAGAGAGGGGAGCGGACGGGAACGCACCACGTCGGCCGAGGTCCTCCGCCGCCCTGCGCACTGCGGTTTCGAGGAAGCCCTGCCGGTTCGCCACGGTGGTCCGAGGGATACCATGGCTCATGATCCGGCGGCAGGACCTGAAGCGCCCGGCGCTGTTCGTCCACCTCGACCGCGGAACGCGGAGTCGATTGCTGCTCGGCGCGGTCGTCCGCACGGGTTCCGTCGTGGGCCTGACGCTCCTGCTGTACGCGGTGATGCCGGTCGGAGGCTTCGACGAGGACAATCCGACGGCGGCCTGGCTGCGACTCGTCCTGGTCGCCGTGGTGTTCCTCGCGGCCATGACCCTCCAGGTCCGACTGGTGGTCGGCGCCCAGGCGCCGGTGGTCCGTGCGGTGGAAGCCGTGGTGCAGAGCGTCGTGTTGTTCCTCTGCCTCTTCTCGATGCTCTATACGGCTCTGTCGACGGCGGATCCCGCCTCGTTCAGCGAACCGCTCAGCAAGATGGACGGCCTGTATTTCACCAGTACGATTCTCACGACCGTCGGATTCGGCGATATCACGCCGAAGAGCGACCTCGCCCGTGCCGTTGTGACGGTCCAGATGATCACGGGCCTCGGGGTCCTGGCGCTGATCGCGAAGGTCTTCCTCTTCGCCGCCCGGCAGCCGCGCGGGGTCGCCTGAGCGCCGGCTCACCGCCCCAATGCCACACCTGAGGGGGCGGCGATGTCCGGCTGCGCCCCGACACGGGTCAGGGGCCCCCGGGTGGGAGACCCCTGACCGGCTGAGGTCGGACAGCTACCGTCCGAGGTCAGACAGCTACCTTCGACTTGATCGCGTCGAACTCGCTCGGGGTGATGGTTCCCGAGTCGAGGAGACCCTTGGCCTTCGTGATCTCGTCGCTGGGGCTCGGGGAGGCAATGCTGCGGATGTACGCCTCGTTCGCTTCCTGCCGCTGGCGGGCGCTGTCCAGGGACCGCTCCGTCATCCCGTTGCCCCGGACGACCAGATAGATGAGTACGGTCAGGAACGGTATGAAGACGAGGGCGACGAGCCAGACCGCTTTCAGCCAGCCGCTGAGCTCCCGGTCGCGGAAGACGTCGCCCATCACGGCGAAGAGGGCGTAGAGGTAGCCCACGAACGCGTACAAGCAGAAGAGCCACCAGACGACGTCCCAGAAGTTTTCGAAGAAGTTCATGTTATTTCCCATGCTCGCAGTGGTGCGGCGGTGTTCTGCGTGAACGCGGTCGCAAGGGGGTGAGGTCGGCCCTCAATTGAGTAGTCGTGTCCCGGATCATCTGGGTCTCAGCACTCGACCTCCTTCGCGAGATCGGTGACTGCGGTCTGCAGGTCCGTCGCTTCGGTCCGCAGGGATTCGACTGCTTCGGGCACCGTGGCCTGGTCGCGGACATCGTCGACGGCCTTCTCGAGGTTGCGTTCGGCAGCAGCGACGGCCGTCATCCGATCCTCGGCGACTTCCACCGCGGCCCTGTCCATGTCGTTGTAGGTCTTGACGACCTCGTCACGCGCCGTGCGGAGCTGCTCGATCGTGACCTCGGGGGTGAGGGTGGCCTTGAAATCGGTGACGGCCCCGTCGAACGCCGTCGCGGCGTCGCAGAGACGCGCGGCACCGGCTTCACCCGGTGCGCTGCTCGTACTGCTGGTCGAGCTGCTGGGGGCGGCCGGCGTCTCGGTCGCCGCACCGGAACCGCAGCCCGTCAGCACCAGGATCGTCACCCCCATCGCGAGGGGTGCGGCCAGAGGATGGTGGATTGTTGACACGGGAGGCTCCCTCGTAGGTTGACGACCGTTCCGCTGCCCGTCCCACGGCTGCTGCAGCCATTGTTGCTCCGGCATGTGACAGGGTCCTCACCCCTTCCGGATGAGAACGAGGCCTGCCGGGGGGAAGGATGACAGATCATCCTGAGCGGGTGAGGCCGGACCGCCGTCGTGCGGGGAGTATTCGGGGAGTATCCAAGGGCTGCAGTTCCGTGACCGGAGGGAGCGTTCCATGGAAGTCGGACCGGCGCGATCGGACGTTGCCCCGTCCCGCGCGGGCGTACCGGGTGGTGCGGTCGAGCAGGACGGAGACGCCATGACCGCCGAGAGCGAGGAACTCACCCGCCTCAGGTACCAGGTCGCCGAGCTCGAGCGGGAGCGGGACGCGGCCCAGCAGTCGGCGACCGTGCGGCGGGGAGGATCTCCTGCGCGGGCCTGGCGATGGGCGGCCGCCGTCCTCCTCGTCGTCCTCACCGCGGTGTCCGCGCTCGTCGCCGTACCCGCCATGTATCTCCGCGCGGAGTTGCTGGACACCGACCGGTACGTGGCGACCGTCGCCCCTCTGGCGGTGGAACCCTCGGTCCAGCGCGAGATCGCCGGCAAGGTCACCGAACAGATCACCCGGGCGGCGGATGTCGAAGGAGCCACCCGGGACGCCCTGACCGAACTCACCCGGGACACGCCGCGGGTGGCTCCCGTCATCACGGGGCTCGCGCCGGCGATCGCCGAGCAGTTCGAATCCCTGGTCGGGACGGCGGTGACGCGGTTCGTGGAGAGTCCCCGGTTCGAGGACCTGTGGATCGGCGCGAACCGGACCGCCCACCAGGCCCTCGTGAGTCTGGCCGAGGGAAGGACCGATGGGGGTGTCACGATCGATGAGACCGGTGCCGTCACCATCTCCTCGCGTGAGATCGTCGCCGAGGTCAAGGACCGGCTCCTCCAGCAGGGAGTCGGTATCGCGGCGAGGATTCCCGACACGGACGCCCGCATCACCCTCTTCCAGTCGCCCGAACTGGCCCGGGCCGCCCGGGCCCTCGACACGCTGGACCGTGCTGCACCCTTCCTCGTCGGACTGTCGGTCCTGAGCGCCGTCGGAGCCATCGCCGTCGCACCCCGGGGGCGACGGCGCCGCGTCACCGGTGCGATCGGCCTGGCGTCCGCCGCGGCCATGGCCTTGCTCGCCCTCGGGCTGGCCATCGGTCGGGGCGTCTACCTCTCCGTGGTCCCGCCCGACGTGCTCTCACCGGCGGCGGCTGAAAGCCTTTTCGACGCCCTGGTCTCACCGCTGCGGACCAGCCTGCGGGTCGTCCTCGTCGTCAGCCTCCTGATCGCCCTGGTCGCCTTCCTTCTCGGTCGATCACGAACGGCCACGGAACTCCGCAACGGTCTGGCACGCGCCGGTGATGCCGTCTCCCGCAGAGCCCCCACGGGAAGCGTCCGACCATGGCAGCGCTCCCTGGCGAGGTACCGGCGCGTGATCGAGGGCGCCGTGGTCGGCCTTGCGCTTCTCCTCCTCGTCTTCTGGCCGGACCCGACCGCGGCCGTGGCCGCGTGGACGCTCGTCGTCGTCGTGGCGCTGATACTCGTCGTCGAGCTCGCGTGCCGCCCGGCAGGAACCCGGCGTTCCTCGGAGACGGTCCTCGCCGCGGGCCCCCGGGTGCAGGGACAGGAGTTCCCCTGAGATGAACCGGACCAAGGGACTTCAGCCTTCCCCGCCGTCGGGTGGGCACGGCCCGGGCCGGGTCGCACCACTCCGGGAGGTCGGACGCCATGGCCACTGAGACCGTCCACGGGGCACCTCCTCTCCGGACACACCTGGCCCTGTGCATCCCTGCAATGATCGTCGGGGCCGTCTCCGCGGCAGGGTTGTTCGCCGTCGAGGAGCTTGCGCACGCCGTCGAGCACCTGCTGTGGGGGACCCTGCCGGCCGCCTGGAACGTGGATCCTGCATCCGGGTGGTGGATCTTCGGCATCCTCACGCTGACGGGGGTCGCGATCGGCCTGATCGTGCAGTTCGCCCCGGGCCACGGTGGTGCGGACTCCGCGACGACCGAACTCATCGCGCCGCCGCTCAGGTTGTTCGCGGTGCCGAGTCTGCTGGTGGTCACGGTGATCGGTCTGGCCGGCGGCGTCAGCCTCGGCCCCGAGATCCCCATCATCGCGTTCAACACGGCCGTCCTCGTGGCTCTCATCGGTCGGCTCCGGCCGGGTATCGGCACCGAGTTCGTCGTGATGGTCACGGCGGCGGGAACGATCGGTGCCCTCTTCGGGACGCCCGTGGCGGCCGCTCTCGTCTTCACGGGCGTCGTCGCCGGATTCAAGGGTGGAGGGGCTCTCTGGGACCGGCTCTTCCTCCCCCTCGTGGCGGCGGGCGCGGGAACGATCACGATGAGATGGCTCGATGGTCCCCAGCTGCCCGATGCGGGGTTCCCGGAGCTCGGTACCCCCGGTGCCGCCGATCTGGTGGCGGGTATCGGGGTCACCGTCGTCGCTACGATCATCGGGCTCGGCGCCGTGTACGTGTTCCCGCACGCGCACCGGTTCTTCCACGGCCTGAAGAACCCTGCGATCTACATCGCACTGGGTGGTGCCGTCCTGGGTGTCCTCGGGGTCCTCGGTGGTCCCGTGACCCTCTTCAAGGGCGCGAGCCAGATGGGCGAGCTCATCCAGAACCAGGGGGACTACTCGGCCCTGGATCTGCTCTTCATCATCGCGGTCAAGCTCGCGGCCCTCGTCGTGGCCGCGGCCGCCGGTTTCCGGGGCGGCCGCATCTTCCCCGCGGTCTTCATCGGCACGGCTGCGGGACTGGCGGCCTGCGCCGTCGTCCCGGCCATCCCACTCGGACTGGGACTGGCCTGCGGGATCCTCGGCGTCGTGCTGCCCGTGGCACGCGACGGCTGGATAGCCCTGTTCATCGCCGTCGTGGTGATCGGAGACGCCACGGTGCTGCCCGTCCTCTGTGTGGCGATCCTGCCGGCGTGGCTTCTGGTGTCCCGGGCGCCCGAGATGCTGATCCACACGGAGGCGGTTGCAGGGCCCAAGGAGCCGCCGACGGGGCAGGCGTAGGCCGCGGTCCCGCTGCCGTGGCCGATCCGGCAGAGGCCGTCAGAGCCGAGGGGCGCAGCCGGGCGGCGCGGAGTTGCCGCTGATGGTGAAGTCCTCGCACGTGAGGAAGGCGGCGTGGTTCCGGCCCAGCAGGAAGCACGTGGCGGCGATGGCCAGCACGGCCGCGACGACGATGATGCGCCACTTCAGGGGTAGGTCCTCCCCGAATTCGGGCCAGATGATCCGCGCCAGGACCCAGATCGTCGCCGGTATGCCGAGAATGGCGACGGTCCCCCCGAGGGTGTCGACCAGCGGCCCGAGGAAGCCCCGGTCGCCCTTGAAGAAGATCGCGAGGACGAGCCACAGCGACGGGACGGACAGGGCAGCCGCCTTGGCGAGCCGGTGCCGGTCCTCCTGGCGGCGGATCAGGACGACGAGGAGGGCCGCCGTGGCGGCAGCCCAAACGCTCAGGATCTGTTCGAAGAACAGGACCCCCCACGCGCCGAGGGTGAAGGACGGCCACCAGACCGCGATGCTCATGCCGACGGCTACGACGGCGGTCGGCCGGGAAGGCTTTCTCACGGTCGTCTCCGGTTCGTCTGACGGCAGTGTCACGGCGGGCCCCTTCGGGAAGGTTCTGCGGATGTCCCGGACGGGGTTCATCATCGCGGACCACCGCAGTGGTGTCCTCATCTCCAAGGGATGAGCCGAAGCTCCCGCGCGGTGCGGTTGGCCCCGGCAACGGCCGCCCTGTCCGGTGCCCGACGTCGACACCTCGACGCACGCCGGAGGAGGCGGACGGCCACCTGACGAGCTCGAAGGACTGTGGGACCATTCGGAGATGCATGTCGATGGCGCGCCAGGCGCGCAGGGCGATCAGAGGTCGGCGAAGCCGCGGGAACGGGTCGGGTCGGGTCACCGCGACTCCGTCGCCCGAGCCCGCGCGGCGGGACGGGACGCCCGCCGGGCGATGCCGCGACGCGAGCAGGCCGACTATACCTCCCACCGGCGGGACGTCGTCGACATCCTCGAGCAGCAGCAGAGGACCCGCCTCCCCGAGCTGGCGCCCGTGCGGATCGGACGGATGCTGGAGTCCCCGTTCGCCTTCTACCGCGGGGCCGCGGCCGTCATGGCACAGGACCTGAGCCGGGCGAAGGTCACCGGACAGATCGTGATGGCCTGTGGCGACGCGCACCTGGCGAACTTCGGCTTCTTCGCCAGCCCGGAACGACGGCTGATCTTCGATCTCAACGACTTCGACGAAGCGTATCCAGCGCCGTGGGAATGGGACATCAAACGCCTGGCCGCGAGCGTCTGGTTGAACGGGCGCAATGGTTCGCACACCGAGGACGAGTGCCGGAAAGCCACGCAGGCCTGCCTGCGCGGATACCGCACAGCGTTCCAGCAGCTGTACCGGGGCACCGCGGCCGATCGCTACTACTTCCATGTGGACGCGGACCTGCTCCGCACGACCAAGGCGATGGCCGGCCGGCACATCAGGGAGGAGAGCACCAAGGCCCGGCGGCGGACGTCCGAGCAGGCACTGACCCGGCTGTCCTCCCGCACGACCGACGGTGAACCGCGGATCATCGATCAGCCCCCGATCATGAGGCATCCCGACGTCATGGACCTCGCCCTGATCGAGCACCTGGCAGGGAAGTACCGCAGCACGCTGCGTGCCGACACGGCGCTCCTGATCAGCCAGTACAGGCTGGTGGACTACGCCCTCCGGATCGTCGGCGTCGGCAGTGTGGGGACGCGCTGCTGGATCCTCATGTTCGAAGGGCCCGCGGGGGAACCGCTCTTCCTGCAGGCCAAGGAGGCAGGGAAGTCGGTGCTGGAGACCCATGGAGGCCTGGCGCAGCCCGCCGGGCCGATCGCCGATTCGCTGGTGACGCACGGGGAAGGTAGCCGGGTCGTCGGAGCCCACAGGATCCTGCAGGCCCACTCCGATCCCTTCCTGGGCTGGATCAGTGGCGTCGAAGGACCCGACGGACACGTGCGCGACTTCTACATCCGCCAGTTCCGCGACATGAAGGGGTCCTTCCGCCTCGCCGAACTCGACGTCGACGAATCGGTGGACTACGGGGCCCTGTGCGGCTCGATGCTCGCGCGGGCGCACTCCCAGAGCCCGGGCAGTGCCTTCATCGCCGGCTATCTGGGCAGGAGCGACACCTTCGACGAGGCGGTCGCGGCCTGGGCCAGGGCTTACGCGGATCAGACGGAGCAGGATTTCGAGCACCTCCGCCAGGCGGTCCTGGCCGGGCGCATCCCGGCCGAGTTCGGCGTCTGACCTGCCCGGACCGTGCGCCCGCGGTGGCCGGAGAGCCACCGACAGGTCACCGTCCGGTGGGGTCACGCACCCCCGCCAGCGGACCGGCGGGTCAGAATTCCCGGATGTAGCAGAGCATCCGGTAGTCCTCGCCCGGTTCGATGTTGAGGAATCCGTGACGCTCGTAGAACCGCCGGGTGTCGACGTCGACCTCGTCCACGTCGATGTGCATCTCGCCGGCCCCCCGGAGCCGCACTCCGTCGACCGCCTCGGCGAGCAGCGCGGTGCCGATACCCCGGTCCCGTCGTCCCGGGCGGACGTACAACTCCTCCAACTGCGCGAGGGGTCCGTCGTAGTAGGGCGTGGGACGGACGGTGAGGAAGGCGAAACCGGTCGCGTCGCCGGCCTCGTCCTCCGCGAGGACCACGAGGACGTCGGGCAGCGTGAGCAAGCGGCGGAAGCGCTCGCCGAGCAGCAGCGCGGTCGGCGTCGGGGAGTCGAACTCCGTGTTGAAGGCGTGCAGGAGCTGCCCGACGGTGACGGCGTCGTCCTGCGCTGCCGTCCTCACCCGAGGGGCCGGCCCTCCCGGGCGTGGTGGACCCTTCATCCCTCCGGCTCCGGGTCCACGGCGCCCGCAGCCGCGCGCGCGTACGACGCCGACACCTGGCGGTAGACCGGCGTGAAGAACGCGGCCACGGCGGCCAGGATCATGATGATCCCGGCGACCAGGAACACCAGGGCGATGCCGCGGGACGTGCCCTCGCCCAGGAGTGGTGCCAGCCGGGCGGCGCCCTCGGCGGACCTCGCGTAGGGGATGATCCAGAACTGGGCGATCGGCGCGATCATGAACGCGGTGACCGGGGCTGCCGCGGACTCGAACGCCATGGCGAACCCGAACACGCGGCCCTGCCGCTCGAGCGGCACCGTCTGCTGGATGACCGTCTGCTCGGCGGCCTCGATGAAGGGGATCAGCACCAGGTACGCCCAGATCCCCGCGATGTACAGCCACCCCCATTCGCGCAGGGTGAACACCGCGCCGAGCACGCCCATCGCGACGACCGCGAGGAGCATCGTCCGCAACGGGTTGGACCCGAGCCCGAACTTGCCGATCAGCGCCCCGCCGACGATGAACCCCGTGGCACCGACGGCGAACAGCGTGCCCCACATCTCCACGGAGAACAGTTCCAGGCCGTAGGGGTCCATGAGCGCCATGTAGACGCCCCCCACGAAGTTGTTGAACGTCGAGAACAGGATCAGCGCGAACAGGCCGGGGATGGCCATCACGGCAGCGAAGGACCCGCGGAGGTCGAACCCGCCGTGGGCGTCGCTCGTGGCGACGTGCACCTCCTCGGGCATGCGCAGCGTCAGCAGGTGGAGGGCGGTCAGGGCGGTCAGGACGATGGCGACGGCGATGGTCCAGCCCATGCCCAGCAGGCCGACCGAGAGACCCGAGAGCACCGAGGTGACGATGAACATCAGCCCCTGCACCATGCCCACGAGTCCGTTGGCGTTGGCCCGCCGGTCCGGCTCGATCAGGATGGTGACCGTGGTGGACAGCGCGATGTTGCGCATGTTCTCCACCACCGCGCCGATCAGGATGACCAGCGTGAACACCCAGAACCACGGCTGTGTCAGGTCCAGGAGCCACGCGGTGGGCGTCACCAGGAACATCGCGCCGGACAGCAGGAACATCACCAGCGTGAAGCCGGCGGCGAAGCGCATCACGGCCAGTTTGCGGAAGCGGTCCACGAAGGTGCCGAAGCTGATGCTGGAGAGGGCGATCAGGAGCATGTACGCACCGCCCACCACGCCCGTGGCGATGACGTTGCGGGTCTCGAGGTACACCCAGAACGTCAGGGCGAACCAGAGGTAGCTGGTGGTGATATTGGCGAGGGCGGTGTTGACGAGGATCCCGGCGAAGGTCCGGGACCGCGCCTTCGGACCGCGGACCTGCCCGTCGATGCCGGCGTCGCGGTCGTCATCGACCCCGACGGCGGCGCCAGGGGAGTTCTCGGGGACATCAGTGCCGCCGTGGTGAGCCGCAGCGGTCGGAGGCGGGGGCGGTTCCTGCCCGGTCATGCGGATCAGTGTACTGAGAACCCCGATCCGCCGGAAGGACTCCCGGCGCGTCCGCCGGGCACCCGATCCTCGAGCGCGGTGCCGCGGGGACGTGCGCTCAGCGTACACCGCGCCGCGGGAAGGGGATGCGGTCCAGGTCGGAGGCGGCGACGACGCTCGCAGACCCGGCCGTGCGCCGTGCCTGCGAGGCGAGCACCCCCAGGTCGTCGTACCGGCAGGAGAAGTGCGTGAGTACGAGTGTCCCCACTCCACCGGCACCGGCGATCGCGCCGGCCTGCCCCGCTGTGAGGTGCAGGTACTGCGCGGCGAGGGCGCCGTCGTCGTCACTGAAGGTGGATTCCGCGACCAGGAGGTCGGCGCCGTCCGCGAGCGCGGAGGCGCCGTCGCAGACGGCGGTATCCATGACGAACGCGAAGCGGCGGCCCGGCCGGTGCACGCTGACGTCCTCGAGGCGGACGCCTCCGAGGGAACCCTCGCGCTGCAGTCGGCCGACGTCGGGTCCCGAGATGCCCGCGGCAGCGAGCCGGTCGGGCAGGACTGTCCGCCCGTCCGGTTCGGCGACCCGGTAGCCGTACGCCTCGATGCGGTGGCGGAGCGGCTCCACCTCGATCCCGGGCGCGATCGCACCGGCCTCGCCATGGGGGTGCAGGTGCAGGTCCAGTCCGGGGGTCGCGAGGCCGACCAGTGCCCGCACCACGTCGGCGCCCGCCGCCGGGAAGTGGAGGTGCACCGGGTGCGCGACGCCGTCGAGCACCATGCGGGACAGGACGCCGGGCAGGCCGAAGCAGTGGTCCCCGTGGACGTGCGTCAGGCAGATGCGCGAGATCCTCGACGCCGGGACGCCGGCCAGGATCATCTGCCGCTGCGTGCCCTCGCCGGGGTCGAAGAGGATGCCCTCGCGTTCCCAGCGGAGGAAGTAGCCGTTGTGGTTGCGGGTACGCGTGGGTACCTGCGATGCCGTGCCGAGGATGACGAGCTCACGCATGGCCCCAGTCTTGCACCGTGCATCCCGGAGGTCGGCGCCGGGCAGTGGACCGGCCGCACGCCAGGCGAAAGAATGGGGTGCGCCCGCACCAGCGGGACAGCGGCGCAGTGGGGGTTGCCCCGCGGTCAGGAGCGTGATCGGTTGGCACAGCGAGGACGGTCCCAGGCCCCCGGGCCGACGGAGGCGACGCGGCAGGCGGCCTGGAAGCAGGGCTCCTGGACCCTGCCGTCACCGGAACTGGTCCCTGCCGCCCTGGTGTCCCTCGCGGGCCCCGTGCTGTTCGTGCTGCACCAGCCACTCGCCGGCTATGCCCTCCTCGTGGTGGCGCTCGGCGCGGCAGCGGTGCTGAGCAGGGCCCTCTTCCGGGACCTGCTGGTCGTCGCCTTCGGCCTGTCGGTCATGAGCCTCGTCCCCATCACCACCGACATCAGTCCGGCGCACATGGCCGTCATGGGCACGGCGATGATCCTCGCCGTGGGCGTGCCCTACGCCGTCTCCCGCTTCGCCTACCGCGATCACGCCATCACGTTCCCCGTGCGCACGGGCACGCCGTGGACACGTACCGAGAAGTGGTACCTGCCCGTCGTCGTCGTGATCGGATACGCCCTGCTCCCGGTGTACATGCTCGGCACGGGGGTCTACATGAACTGGCCGGCGGCATCGGAACCGGCCGAGATCACCCGGCTGTTCATCGGCACCAACGGGCTCGGCATCTGGGACGAGCTCTTCTTCATCTGCACCGTCTTCGCCCTGCTGCGCCGGCACCTGCCCATGGCGCAGGCCAACGTCCTGCAGGCCGTGCTCTTCACCTCCTTCCTGTGGGAGCTGGGGTTCCACGCCTGGGCGCCGCTGTTCATCTTCCCGTTCGCGCTCCTGCAGGCGTTCATCTTCACCCGGACCCGATCGCTCTCCTACATCATCTGCGTGCATCTCCTGTTCGACCTCGTCCTGTTCCTCGTCCTGATCCATGCGCACAACCGGGCGTGGCTCGACATCTTCCTCTACTGACGGTTGACGCATGTCTGCTAAAGGGGTTCACTAGTTGAGTAACTAACCAGCAGATGTGGAGGTCCCGGTGATCGAGGAAGGGAAGCCTCTGTTCGTGCAGATCGCCGAGCAGGTCGAGGACTCGATCGTGGACGGCTCCCTGGCCGAGGAGGCGCAGGCACCGTCCACCAACGAACTCGCCGCCTTCCACCGCATCAACCCGGCCACCGCGGCGAAGGGGGTGAACATGCTCGTCGACAAGGGTGTGCTGTACAAGCGTCGGGGGATCGGCATGTTCGTCGCAGCCGGTGCCCGGGACATGCTGCTGACCGAGCGGCGCCGCGAGTTCGCGCTCCGCTACGTGCAGCCGCTCCTCGTCGAGGCGCGCAGGATCGGGCTCGGGCCCGACGACGTCGCGGACCTCATCCGTGCCGGTGCCGAACCGGCGACTCCGTAACGTCAGTCGAATTGAAGGACACCATGGACTCTGTCATCGAGGTCCGTCACCTCACGAAACGCTACAAGGACGTCCTCGCACTCGACGACGTCACCTTCGACATCCAGAGGGACGCCATCTACGGCTTCCTCGGCCGCAACGGTGCCGGGAAGACCACCGCCATGTCCATCCTCACCGCGCAGAACCTGCCCACGAGCGGGCAGGTCCGCGTCTTCGGCGAGGACCCGTACGAGAACGCCGTCGTCCTCAGCCGCATGTGCTTCGTGCGCGAGAGCCAGAAGTACCCCGATGACGCGACACCGCGCCATGCCCTCGCCTCTGCGCGCCTGTTCTTCCCGCGGTGGGACCAGGATCTCGCCGACGACCTGGTGGAGGAGTTCCAGCTGCCGCTGAAGCGCACCATCAAGAAGCTCTCCCGCGGGCAGCTCTCGGCCGTCGGCGTCATCATCGGCCTCGCCTCCCGCGCGGAGATCACCTTCTTCGACGAGCCGTACCTCGGTCTCGACGCCGTCGCGCGCCAGACCTTCTACGACCGGCTGCTGACCGACTATGCGGAGCACCCGCGGACGGTGCTCCTGTCCAGCCACCTCATCGACGAGGTCGCGAACCTCATCGAGCGCGTGCTCGTCATCGACGGCGGGCGCATCATCATGGACGAGTCCACGGAGGACGCCCGCGCACAGGCCACGAACGTGGTCGGCGACGCCGCCACCGTCGAGACGGCGCTCCGCGGCCGCGAGGTCATCCACCGGGAGAGCCTCGGTCGCGTGAGCTCCGTGACCTTCCTGGGGCGGCTCGACGACGCTGAGCGCGCCGCGTTCGCCGCGGTCGGACTCGACCTGGCGCCCGTGTCCCTGCAGCAGCTGATCGTCCGCCTCACCCAGCAGAGAACTCCAGGCCGTGACACGCTCGCCCCGGCATCACAGGAAGGAACCCTCCGATGACTACCCTCGAGTCCGGCAGCATCATGCGTCCTGCCGCAGCACGCAACCGCACACGCAACGTGGTGCGCCTGCAGTTCGTCAACACGCAGACGTTCCTCTGGGTGCCTGCCCTCGTCCTGGCCGGCGCCTGGGTCCTCACAATACTCATCTACTGGATGCTCGAGGGTGCAGGGGTCAGCGGGGTCAAGACCGGCGGGGGGTCACAGGCGCCGCTGTGGTACTTCCTCGTGGTCGGGATCCAGGCCATGACTCTCACCTTCCCCTTCTCCCAGGCGCTGAGCCTGACACGCAGGGAGTTCTACCTCGGCTCCCTCGCAGCCGCCGCGGTGAGCGGGCTAGGGATGTCGCTGCTGTTCACGTTCCTCGGGCTGATCGAGCAGTCCACAGGGGGCTACGGGATGAACGGTTACTTCGCGTACCTGGAATGGGTATGGGAGAGAGGACCGCTCGCCGCCGGCCTGACGTACTTCGTCCTCACCATGCTGTTCTTCATCCTCGGCTTCTGGTCGGCCACGATCTACAAGCGGTACGGTACGGCGGTGCTCACAATCGTCCTGATCGGGATCGGCCTCGCGCTCGTGGGCCTCGTCGCGCTCGTGACGTGGCGGCAGGCCTGGCCCGAGGTGGGGCAGTGGATCCTCGAGACCGGTTCACTGGGACTGACTCTCTGGGCCATCCTGGTGTCCGCACTGCTCGCCATCGGTTCCTACCTCACGCTGCGCAGGATGCCCGCCTGATGCTCGAGGACGCAGGCGGCCCTGCCGGCTTCATCGACGAGTCGCTCCAGCACGAGAGCTCGTGGGAGCGGGCCGAGGAGTTCGAGCAGCGGTACGGTGCGCACCTCGAGTACTACGGCGCGTCCGTCGGCGCGGTGCGCGGCACCATTCGCAACACCGCGCGCCGCTACCCGGGCCTCGGGCACGACGACGTCACGGCGCTCGCCTCCGAGCTGTGGTCCCGCCCGGTGTTCGAGCGTCGGCTGGCCGCCGTCGTGCTCCTGCAGTCCTCGGTGTGCCTCCTGCGTTCCTCCGACCTCACCAGGATGGAGGGCTTCCTCCGATCGGCGCGCGTGCCCGCACTCGTCGACCCGCTCGCGGTGGACGTCGTCGGGCCCCTGATCCTCCGCCTGCCGGGGCCGGACGCCGTCCGCGCGAAGGCGGTGCTGGACCGGTGGGCGGCTGCGGACGATGCCTGGCTGCGCCGCGCCGCGGTCCTCGCACACCTGCCGGCCTTCAGGTCGGGGGAGGGCGACGACGCCTCGTTCCGCAGGACGGTCCGCCTCGTCTCGGGCGCACAGCAGGGGCGGGTGGCCGCCGTCGAGGAGGCCGTCGCCCTGGTCCGGTCGAGCGGCGCGGGCTAGCGGACGTCGATGGTGCGGATGAGCCGTCCGCGGAGTGTCGGCACGAGGTGGTGCAGGCCCATCAGGCTCAGTCCGTAGCGCCGCACGCGCCGCATGGAGGTGGCCACGCGGAGCCGGGGGTCGATGAGCACCGCCGCGCGGCCGAGCCGGTGGGCCACCCGGGCGGAGAAGTCGATGTCCTCGTCGCGCGTGTCGATCGAGGTGCGCTCGAAGCCGCCGGTCTCGAGGTACGCCGACGCCCGGACGGCCATGTTGTGACCCGCGACGAAACGGAGGTACGCGGCATCGAGGTGCTTCGCCGCGATCAGGACGCGCAGGAGCCGCAGGGCGCCCGGCATGAGCAGGCCGTCGCCCGGGCGGTAGTACCTGTCCCGGAGCGGGACGCTCGTCCCGCCGACCAGGGCCACCTCCGGCCTGCCGGCGAACAGTCCGGAGATGCGACGGGCCCAGTCCTCCTCGGGTTCGCTGTCGCCGTCGGTCCGGGCGACCAGCGTGAAGCCGTCCTCGATCGCCCTGCGGAAGCCGGTGTCGCTCGCGGCGCCGGTGCCCTTCTGCAGCTCGGTGAGGACCGTGATGCCGAGGGACGGGTGGGCGGCGGCGAAGCGCCGGACGCGCTGCACGGTGTCGTCGGTGGACGCGTTGTCCACCACGTAGACGTGCAGCAGCTCCCTGTCCAGCTGCCGGTGGAGCGCCCCGAGCGTGAGGGCGATGTCCTGTTCGTTGAAGACGGGGACGACGACGGCGAGCCGGTCGGTCATGGAATGGTCCTTCAGGGGGTGTCGAGGTCGCGCGCGGCGAACGTGTCGCAGGATTCGAGGTCGCCCGTCCCGTAGCCCTGCGAGAACCAGGCCTGGCGCTGGGAACTCGATCCGTGGGTCCAGCCCTCGGGGTCGACGAGTCCGCTCATCGACTCCTGGATGCGGTCGTCGCCCACGGAGGAGGCCGCGGACAGGGCGTCCTCGAGGTCGGTGTCGGAGAAGGACCGGAGGAACGGCTCGCCGGACTCGGGGTCGGGGACCGAGATCGCGTGCGCCGCCCACATCCCGGCGAAGCAATCGGCCTGCAGCTCGACACGCACGCCGCCCGACTCTGCGCCCTGCGGGTCCTGCTGCGCGGCCCCGAGCGTACCGATCAGGTTCTGGATGTGGTGCCCGAACTCGTGGGCCACGACGTACTCCTGCGCCAGGGGTCCGCTGGACGAGCCGAACTGCGTGACGAGCTCGTCGAAGAACGCGGTGTCGTAGTAGGTCTGCTCGTCGGTGGGGCAGTAGAACGGGCCGACGGCGCTCGTGGCCGTGCCGCAGCCGGTATCGGTCTGCCCGGTGAACAGGACGACCCCCGGCTGGGTGTAGCGGACGCCGAACTGCTCGAGGTAGGGCCCCCAGAAGCTGTCCAGGCTCTCCGCGGTGCCGAGGATGCGGCAGTCGAGCTGCTCGTTCGCCTGGACGCCGGTGAGGCATGCGTTGATGGCGGGTTCCGCATCGCTGCCCTGTTCCTGCGGGACGCCGGTACCTTCGGTGAGCCCCAGCTGGTCCACGACTCCTGGTCCGAAGATCAGCGAGAGGATCAGGAGGAGCCCGCCGCCCACTCCGCCGCCCACGGCGGCGCCCCGGCCGCGTCCCCGCCGGTCGCTCACGCGGGACGGATCGAACCGGGCGTTGTCGTTGAAGCTCATGTCCCAACAATAAGCCGACTTAGGGTTTTCGCGGCAACCGGCCGGGTGGTCCGCGGACGTGTCCGCCGGCGCCGTCGGCTCCGGGAGGCCCGGAGCCGGTCAGGTCCGCCAGTGCGCGGGCGGGTCGATGCGTTCGGGGAGCCGTGTCCGGTGGTCACCCGCAGCGGCTGCGACCTGCATCGGGGTGAGGAACAGTGCGCGCGAGAGGTCGGCGCCGTGCAGCCGGGCGTCGCGCAGATCCGCGCCCAGCAGGTCCACCCAGCGGAGATCGGCGCCCGCGAGGTCGGCGGCGATGAGGTAGGAGCCCCTGAGGTCCGCCCCCTGCAGCGCCTGCCCGGCCAGGTCGGCGCCGAGAAGGTCCGCTCCCGGTACGAGCCGCCGGGGCACGCCCCGACTGCCGGCGGCCGTCCTGACGGCGGCGCTCACGTCCCTCAGTGCTCCGCCCACGCGCGTGCGGAGCGTCGCGAGGTCGACGGCGGCGAGCTGCGACGGTCCCAGCCGTGTCAGCTCGACCGTCTCCGTGACCAGCGAGTCGACGGCGACGGCTGCGGCCCGCGGGACGGCGGGCGACGACCGGCCGAGCCGCCGTGCCTCGTCGAGGTACCACAGCACCTCGTGCAGCTGCCGGACGACCGGGAACGCCGCGAACATCGGCGCCCGTACCTCCGGGTGCGCCGTCCAGCTCCGCCCGCCGAAGAGGCCCTGGGCGACGTGCTGTCCGGCACCGAAGCAGTCGAACACCGTGCAGCCCTTGTAGCCCTCACCACGCAGCCGGGCGTGGATGGTGCAGGAGAAGTCGGCCGCGAGGTTGTGGCATGCCCGGCCGGCCGGTTTGTCGTGCCCGAAGTCCGCCGACCGCTCGAAGCCCAGCGCCGAGCAGCAGAGGGCGAAGCAGCTCCCGCAGTCGGCGGACAGCGCGATGTCCGGATGGCCGGCGAGGTGCAGCGGGACGGCGGGCACGGACGCTCCTCTCGGGGGCAGGGACTGCGGGGCGGGACCGGGACGGGGACGGGGTTCGCGCCGACGCGGTGCTACCGGGATCGCGCCGCGCCCGACGGGCTCGCCCGTGCCCGCCGTCCCGGGATTCTCGCACCGATCCCCGCCCCGGCCAAGCGGAACGCACCCGCGTCGCCTCGGGTTGTCAGGCACGGTGCCTGCTGCAACGGTAGGTTCGGGCGGCACTGCGGCCACCCGCTGGACCGGCGCGACGCCGTCCCGGACCTGAAGGAGCAACGGATGAACATCCTGCACACGATGCTGGACGGGCTCGAACACGCGAAGGCGCTGGACAGGATCGCGGACCCGATCGCCGCGGTGGTCGGCAAGGCCGTCCGGCCCAGGGCGATCCGGAACCTGCTCAGCGGTACCGCCATCGGCCACCATCTGCACCCCATGCTGATCGTCGTCCCGTCGGGGGCCTGGAGCATGGCCTCGTTCCTGGATCTCACCGGCGGCAAGGACTCGCGGAAGGCGGCGGACCTCCTCGTGACGGTCGGCATCCTCTCGGCCGTCCCCACCGCGGTCGCGGGGCTGCACGACTGGTCGGACACCCAGGAGAAGGAGCGCCGCGTGGGCATCGTCCACGCAGCCGGGAACTCGCTCGCCGTCCTGCTGTACACCGCCTCCGCCGTCGCGCGCGCGAAGGACCGGCGAGCCGCGGGGGTGCTGCTGGGCCTCGGCGGCCTCGGCTCGATGCTGTTCAGCGCCTTCCTGGGCGGGCACCTGAGCTACGCGAACGGCGTCAACGTCAACCGGACAGCCTGGCACGAGGCCCCGAAGGACTGGACGCGCGTGGCGAGCGACGCCGACGTCGTCGAGGGCGGACGCCATCCGGTCGAGGCGAACGGCGTGCCGATCCTGCTGCTGCGCCACGAGGGGAAGCTGACTGCGATGGACAGCGTCTGCAACCACCTCGGCGGGCCCCTGGCGGAGGGCACCATCGAGGACGGCTGCATCACCTGCCCGTGGCACCAGAGCATGTTCCGGCTCGACGACGGCAAGAACTATCGCGGTCCCGCGGCTGTGCCGCAGCCCGTCTACGAGACCCGGGTCACCGGCGACGGGTACATCGAACTGCGGCAGCCGGCGTCCTGACCGCCGGTTCCTAGTGCACGGGGGCCGGGGAGTCCCCGGCCTCCTGCGGGGCACGGACGAAGAACGACGCGACGACGGCGAGCAGGAAGATCACCGCACCGTAGAGGAACGCCGCCCGGATGCCGCCGGCGAGCGCCGCATCCTGCGCGACGCCGTCCCCGAGCAGGGAGACGCTCTGCAGGGTCATGACCGAGATGAACAGCGCGGTGCCGGCGGCTCCGGCCAGTTGCTGTGCGGTCCCGAAGACGGCGCTGCCGTGGGAGTACAGGTGCGGCTTGACGGACCCGAGCGCGGACGTCAGCAGGGGCGTGAACATCAGTGCGAGGCCCACGCTGAGGAGCACATGCGCCACGAGGACCAGACCGACGGGAGTCGTCTCGGTCACTTGGGTCATGGACCAGAACACCGCGCTGACGAGGAATGCCCCCGGCACCAGGAGCACCCGGGGGCCGCGCCGGTCGTAGATCCGTCCGACGACGGGGCCGAGCAGTCCCATGGCGAGGCCGCCGGGCAGGAGCAGGAGGCCCGAGACCAGTGGGTCCATCCCGAGCACCGTCTGAACGTAGATGGGGATCAGGATGATGGTCCCGAAGAGCGCCATCATGCTGACCGCGATCGCCACGATCGAGATGGTGAAGTTCCGCGAGGCGAAGACCCTGAGGTCGAGCAGCGCCGCGTCCCTGCGCTGCAGCATCAGCTGGCGTGCGACGAAGACGGCGAGCGCGGCGATGCCGATGGCCAGCGGGAGCCACGCGGGGACGGCGCTGCCCGTCGAGGCCTCGCCCAGCTGGCTGAGACCGTAGATGATGCCGCCGAAGGCGAGGGCCGACAGGACGACGGAGGCGACGTCGATCGCCGACTTCCGCGGCGTCGTCACGTTCTGCATCTTCGCCGACCCGAAGCCGAGTGCGGCGAGGGAGATCGGCAGGACGAGCCAGAACATCCAGCGCCAGTCGAGCACGCTGAGGATGGCGCCCGAGATGGTGGGGCCGAGGGCGGGCGCCACCGAGATGACGATCGAGATGTTGCCCATGATCTTGCCGCGCGAGGCGGGCGGTACGAGGGTCATGACAGTGGTCATGAGCAGGGGCATCATGATCGCGGTGCCGGTGGCCTGGACGACCCGCCCGACCACGAGGACCTCGAAGCCCGGCGCCAGCGCGGCGATGAGCGTGCCGAGGCTGAACAGGCTCATGGCGGCCATGAACACCGGCCGGGTGTTGAAGCGCTGGAGCAGGTAGCCGGTCACGGGGATCACGACGGCCATGGTCAGCATGAACGCCGTGCTCAGCCACTGGCCCGCACCGACCGTGATGCCGAGGTCCTCCACGAGCCGGGGGATCGCCACACCCATGATGGTCTCGTTCAGGATGACCACGAACGCCGAGATGAGCAGGAGCGTGATGACGAGCCTGTCGCGGGCCGGGAGTGCGCCCGGGATGCCTGCGGAGGTTCGCGGGGAGACGGCGTCGGGGGACACTGCCGTGCCGGGCAGCGCGACGGCATCCGGGCTGGGAAGCGCGTCGGAGACGCGGGACGGGGGACTCTGGGCCATGGTGATCCGCTCGGTTCGATCTGGTACCGCTCCACGACAGGGAGCTCTTCTGGGTGCCGGGTCGGCTGAGTGGACCCGGCGGGGCCACGGGGGACGGTGGTTCGCTCAATCAACAGAACCCCGGCCGCCGGAAGTCTATTCCGGCTTCCCGCGTACCGCCATCGGGACGAGGTCCCGGCGGACCGCCGGGTGCAGGTGCTCCGTTAGCATGGGGCGGGTGCGCCGCCCTGGATCCTGACGACCGGGCGCAGTCTCCGGTGCAGCCCCGCTTCCCGACGAAGGAGTTCCCCGTGCCTGATTCTTTCTACCGCGACCTCGGCGGCGGGAGATTCGAGTCGACGATCCACGCGCAGGGGGCCTGGAACCCGGAGGAGCAGCACATGGCTCCCATCTCCGGACTCCTCACGCAGTGCCTGCTCGACTGCGAGCCTCGTGAGGGCATGCAGCTCAGCCGCCTCAGTTTCGACATCCTCGGCATGATCCCGGGCGGCGAGTTCGAGGTGAGCACCGCCGTCGTGCGGCCCGGACGGACGATCGAACTGCTGGAGGCACGCATGGAGGCCGGCGGCCGGACGGCGATCGTCGCGAAGGCGTGGCGGCTCGGCATGCAGGACACCGCGGCCGTGGCAGCCGTCGAGGATCCGCGCATCCCCGGCCCGGAGGACGCAGGACCGCACGAGGGCATGACGGCGTGGCCCGGCGGCTTCATCAGGGCCCTCGAGGTGCGCGTCGTCCCCGGACACCGCCCGGGACGGGGGCAGGTGTGGATGCGGAACCCGCACCCGATGGTCGACGGGGAGGCGGCCCCCGACGTCGTGCGGCTGGTCGGCATGATGGATGCAGCCAACGGCATCGCCACGCGCGTGGCGCCCGGCGGCGACAGCTGGATGTACCCCAACGTCGACCTCCAGATCCACCTCCACCGCATGCCGCACGGCGAATGGCTGGGCCTGGACACCCGGGTGACGTTCGGCGGGCACGGGGTCGGCCTGACCTCGAGCGTGGTGCACGACGTCGACGGCCCCTTCGGCCGCGTCGAGCAGATCCTCACTGTCCGGAAACTCTGACCCCGGCGGCCCGAACACGCCCGGCACGCCGGGCACCCCGATGACGCCGGGTGTCGTGCGCCCGGAATGCGACGGCCGGCCCGATCGTTGCACGGCACGGAACCGCCGTAGGCCCCGGCGGCCGCCCCACGGAACCGCGGGCCCAGAGGAGGAAGCATGCCGAAAGCAGTGTGGAAGGGCAGGATCGTCGCGGAGTCCGCGCACACCGTCCTGGTCGACGGGAACCACTACTTCCCGCCGGATTCGATCGCCCAGGAGTACTTCGTCCCGTCCGAGAAGCACACCGTGTGCTCCTGGAAGGGCACGGCCGGCTACTACAGCCTGGAGATCGACGGCGAGCGTAACGCGGACGCCGCCTGGATCTACCCGGACCCGAAAGAAGCGGCGGAGAACATCCGCGGTCACTACGCTTTCTGGAAGGGCGTCACGGTCAGCGACTGATCGTTGCAGCGAGGGGCGCCGTCCTGCCGACGGCGCCCCTTCCCGTGCCGCCGGTACGCGCACCATTCCACCCGACCGCGCCTCCGGGCGCGACGACGAAGGAGAACCCATGGAGTACCGCAAACTCGGCAACAGCGGCACCTCGGTGTCCCACCTGGCCCTCGGCACGATGACCTTCGGCGCGGAATCGGACGAGGCGGCGTCCCACGCGATCCTCTCCGACTACGCCGCAGCGGGCGGCAACCTGATCGACACCGCGGACGTCTACACCGCGGGCACCTCGGAGGAGATCATCGGCCGGTGGCTCGCGAAGAACCCTGCGGAGCGGGACCGCATGGTCCTGGCGTCCAAGGGCCGGTTCCCGATGGGTGACGACGTCAACGATCTCGGACTCTCCCGCCGCCACCTCCGACGCGCCCTCGACGCCTCGCTGACACGTCTCGGCGTCGACCACATCGACCTGTACCAGGTCCACTCGTGGGATCCGGTGACACCGCTCGAGGAGACCCTCGGCTTCCTGGACGAAGCCGTGGTGCAGGGCAGGATCGGCTACTACGGGTTCTCCAACTACACGGGGTGGCAGCTCACGAAGGCGTACCAGATCGCCCGCCAGCGGGGCTACTCGCTGCCGGTCACCCTGCAGCCGCAGTACTCGCTGCTCGTGCGGGAGATCGAGGCGGAGATCGTCCCGGCTGTGCTCGACGCCGGGATGGGCATGCTGCCGTGGTCCCCGCTGGGTGGCGGCTGGCTGACCGGCAAGTACACCCGCGACACCGTACCGACCGGCGCCACCCGGCTGGGCGAGAACCCGCAGCGCGGCATGGAGGCCTGGGAGAAGCGCAACGCGCAGGACAGGACCTGGCGCATCATCGACACGGTGACGGGCATCGCCGGCGAGCGCGGTGTCGGTGCGTCACACGTGGCGCTGGCCTGGGTTGCGGCGCAACCCGCCGTGACGTCGGTGATCCTCGGGGCGCGCACGCAGGAACAGCTGGCCGACAACCTCGCCTCCGCGGAGCTCGAACTGACGAGCGAGGAACTGGCCCGTCTCGACGAGGTCAGCACGCCGACCTTCAGCGACTACCCGTACGGGATCCCGGGCGTGGAGCAGCGCAGCCGCCGCGTCGACGGCGGACAATAGGCCGCCGGGCCGGTCGGGCGCTACGCCCGGCCGGCCCGCCTCGCAGTCCCGGACCTACACTGGAGCCCTCCCGCGCTCCGTTGCGCCGGACATCGGCGAAAGGCGTCCACCATGGCCAGGGTCCTCTATTCCGCCTCCATGTCCCTCGACGGCTACATCGCCGGACCAGGCGGTGACATGTCCTGGCTCACCCCGTTCATCCAGCCGAATCCGGAGGCGGACGCGCTCGCCGGGCGGATCGGTGCCCTCCTGATCGGCAACCGCACCTTCACCGGGGACGATCCCAACAGCGGGACCGACGCCGAAGGCGCCTTCGGCGGCACCTGGTCCGGGCCCCAGTTCGTGGTGACGCATTCCCCGCCCGCCGACGGCGGACCGGACGGCGTCCAGTACGTGAGCGACGTCGTCCTCGGCCTCGACCGCGCCGAGGAGGCCGCGAAGGACGGCTACGTCGCAGTCCTCGGCGCCGACATCGCACGGCAGTGCCTCGCCCTCGGACGCCTGCACGAGGTCCTGGTGTTCGTCGAGCCGGTGCTGCTGGGCGCCGGGACGCGGCTCCTCGACGTGCCGGGCGGCACGAACGTCGCCCTCCGGCCGCGTTCCGCCACGCACCACGGGCACGAGACGAACCTGTGGATGGACGTCCTTCCCTGACACCGTCCTGCGGCCGGTATCGGCAGCCGCGTCCTGCGGGTCACCGCGCACTGCCTACGATGGAGGGATGAGGACTCCGTGGAAGGGCGCTGCAGGGCTGGCGCTCGTCGTCGACCCCGCATCGGACGACGCCGCCCGGGAGCTCGACCGGGGGATCTGCCTGCTGCGCGAGGTCGCGGCCGGCACCCGACCGGCCACCCTGCGCCTCTACCGTCCGAGCCCCACCGTGGCCTTCGGGCAGCGCGACGCGCGGCTGCCGGGCTTCTCGGCGGCGAGCGGATCCGCGGCCGCGCAGGGCTTCGAGCCCCTCGTCCGCAGGGCCGGCGGCCGTGCCGCCGCATACCACCGGAGCTGCCTGATCGTCGACCACGTCGAACCGGCCGACGACGCCGTCGCAGGGACCCGCGCGCGCTTCGCCGCCTTCGGTGACTTCTTCGCGCAGGTACTCGCCGACGTCGGCATCGACGCGCACGTGGGCGAGGTGCCGGGGGAGTACTGCCCCGGCGAGTTCAGCGTCCACGGACGGCGCGACGGCGTACCCGCGGTCAAGCTCGTCGGCACGGCCCAGCGCGTCGTCGCGGGGGCGTGGCTGTTCTCGTCCGTCGTGGTCGTCGAGGACGCCGAACCCCTGCGGGCGGTGCTCACCGATGTGTACACGGCTCTCGGCCTCGCGTGGGAGCCGGCGACGGCGGGCGCGGCGCAGGACCTCGTGCCCGGGGTAACGGTCGACGCCGTCGAGACGGCGCTCCTGGCGGCTTATGCCGCCGTCGTGCAGCTCGAAGCCCCCGCGGCCACGCGTACCGCCTGATGCCCTGGGGCTGCGCGCAGGCGGCGTCCCGTTCGCGGCCCTGCGATGACGTCGCACCGCCGGTTTCCCACGGTGTCGCGCGCTTGGAGGCACAGGAGGCGTCGCCGCGTCCGGGGCCCTACGACGACGAGGGCGCACCGCCGGCTTCCTGTGCCGTCGTGCGCCCTCGATGTGCTGCGGCCCGCCGGGCAGTCGTCAGTGCCCGCGGTCGACCCATTCCTCGAGGTGCGGCGACTCGTCGCCGATGGTCGTGCTGTCCCCGTGGCCGGTGCGCGCGATCGTCTCCGGCGGCAGGGTGAGCAGCCGTGTGCGGATGGACTCGATGATCGTCGGGAAGTCGCTGTAGGAGCGGCCCGTGGCGCCCGGTCCGCCCTGGAAGAGCGTGTCGCCCGTGAAGACGGTGCCTGCTTCCTCGAGGTAGTAGCAGACGGAACCGGGCGAGTGTCCGGGGGTGTGCAGTGCCGTCAGGGTCACCCCGGCGACGTCGATCGTGTCGCCGTCGCTGATCCACCGGTCCGGGCTCAGGGCAGGGAACACCATGGTCCACAGTTCGCGGTCGCCGTCGTGCAGGTGGACGGGTGCGTGGACGGCGTCGACGAGATCGCCGACCGCCCGGATGTGGTCGTCGTGGGCGTGCGTCAGGAGGATCGCCCGGACGGGCCGTCCGTTGATCCGGTCGAGGATCGCGGCGGCGTCGTGCGGTGCGTCGATCACCACGCATTCGTCGTCGTCGCCCACGATCCACACGTTGTTGTCGACGTCCCACGTGCCGCCGTCGAGCGAGAAGGTGCCCGAGGTGACGAGGTGTTCCACCCGCGCCGCCATCAGAGCTCCACCACCGAGCGGAGGACGGCGCCGCCATGCATCTTGCCGAAGGCTTCCTCGACCTGGTCCAGGCGGATGCGCTCGGTCACGAAGGCATCGAGGTCGAGGTTGCCCTGGAGGTAGTGGCTGACGAGCATCGGGAAGTCGCGGCTCGGCAGGCAGTCGCCGTACCAGGAGGACTTCAGCGAACCGCCGCGCCCGAAGACGTCGAGCAGCGGCAGGTCGACGGTCATGTCCGGTGTGGGGACGCCCACGAGCACCACCGTGCCGGCGAGGTCGCGCGCGTAGAACGCCTGCTTGTAGGTTTCCGGACGGCCGACGGCGTCGATCACCACGTCGGCGCCGTTGCCGCCGGTGAGGGCGCGGATGGCCTCCACCGGGTCCTCGTCCTTCGAGTTGAGGACGTGCGTCGCGCCGAGGCCCTTCGCGAGCTCGAGCTTCCGGTCGTCGATGTCGACCGCGATGATCGTGGTGGCTCCGGCGAGCTTCGAGCCTGCGACGGCGGCGATCCCGACGCCGCCGCACCCGATGACGGCGACCGAGTCGCCGCGGGAGACGTTGCCCGTGTTGATCGCGGCGCCGATCCCGGCCATGACCCCGCAGCCGAGGAGGCCCACGGCGGCGGCGTCCGCTGCCGGGTCCACCTTGGTGCACTGGCCGGCCGCGACGAGGGTCTTCTCGGCGAAGGCGCCGATGCCGAGCGCGGGGGACAGGACGGTGCCGTCCTCGAGGGTCATCTTCTGGGTGGCGTTGTGCGTGTCGAAGCAGTACTGGGGTTCGCCGCGGCGGCAGGCACGACACTCGCCGCAGACGGCACGCCAGTTGAGGATCACCCGGTCGCCGGGTGCCACGGTGGTGACGCCGTCGCCCACGGCACTGACGACGCCGGTCGCCTCGTGGCCCAGCAGGAACGGGAACTCGTCGTTGATGCCGCCCTGCTTGTAGTGCAGGTCGGTATGGCAGACGCCGCAGGTCAGGATGTCGACGAGCGCCTCACCGGGCCCCGGGTCCGGCACCAGGATGGTCTCGATGGCGGCGGGGGCATCCTTCGCCCGCACCACGACGCCCTGAACTCTGTGCACCATGTTCTCGCTGTCCTTCCGCTGGGAGCGGTGGCCCGTCTCGCGGGCGCACCGCTCCCAGCATATGGGGGACTGCCCCGGCGCGGGGAAGGCGATTGCTAGGCGGCGAGCCTGGTCCTCACGTCAGCCAGGGAGGGGTTCGTCGCGGTGGTGCCGTCGGGGAAGATCACGGTCGGCACGGTCTGGTTGCCGCCGTTGAGGGAGGCCACGAGCTCGGCGGTCCCTTCGACCTCCTCGATGTTGACCTCGTTGTAGCCGATGCCCTGAGCATCGAGCTGGGACTTCAGGCGACGGCAGTACCCGCACCACGAGGTCGAGAACATGGTGATGGATCCGGCTTCTGGCGTGTAGTCCACGGTGCTCCTCAGGTCTGGGTACGGGTTCGCCGCACCCTGTCTCGGTCTGCGGACGACTCCTCGCGCCCGCAGACTCGTCAACGCGGACAGGCGCCGGGCCATTCCTCGCACCGGTAGGCTCACGCCATGGCTGAAGCAGACGAAGAGCAGAACGCGAAGCAGTTGGCAGCGGTCCGGGTGGCCATCGACGAGGTGGACGAGCAGATCGTGGCCCTCATCTCGCGTCGCGAGCGGCTCGTCCGCCGGGCGGGAACCCTCAAGCGCGACGACGCCTCCGTTCGCGCCCCGGCGCGGGTGGAGCGGGTCATCACGAACGTGCGGGGTTATGCGGAGAAGCAGGGGGTGGACCCCACCGTCGTGGAGCAGACCTACCGTGCCATGATCTCGGCGTTCATCGAGTTCGAGCTGAGGGTGCGGCGGGAGCCCTGACCGGCGCCGACCGTCCCCTGCGGGGCGTGCGACGGCGAGCTTGTTGGTCGGCCCTCCGACCACCCGATACGATCAGGACGGCGGTCCCGGCCCTCACCGGGGTCCGTCGCGCCCGTTCGGGCACCTATTTCCCCAGCACCAAGGAGACCCCGTGTCAGCGCCCCAGCCCATGAAGCTCATCGTCGACGGCGAAGAGAAGCAGGCGAGCACGGGCACCACCGGCACGGAACTGTTCGGCGAACGGCGCGACGTCGTCGTCATGCGCGTGGACGGCGAGTTGAAGGACCTCGACCAGGTGGTGGCCGACGGTGCATCCGTCGAGGGCGTCACGCTCGAGGACCCCGCGGGGCTCGAGGTGCTGCGGCACTCGGCCGCGCACGTCATGGCCCAGGCCGTCCAGCAGCTGCGGCCCGGCGCGAAGCTCGGCATCGGCCCGTACATCACCGACGGCTTCTACTTCGACTTCGACGTCGAGGAGCCGTTCACGCCCGACGAGCTGAAGCAGCTCGAGAAGATGATGCTCAGGATCGTCAACGCCAACCAGCGCTTCGTGCGCCGAGTGGTGTCCGAGGACGAGGCCCGCGAGGCGATGCAGGACGAGCCGTACAAACTCGAGCTGATCGGCCTCAAGGGCGGGGCCACGGACGACGACGGCGCATCGGTCGAGGTCGGCGCGGGCGAGCTGACGATCTACGACAACGTGGACCGCAAGTCCGGGGACGTCGTCTGGAAGGACCTCTGCCGCGGTCCGCACCTGCCGAACACCAAGCTGATCTCCAACGCGTACGCGCTGACGCGGTCGGCGGCCGCCTACTGGCGCGGCAGCGAGAAGAACAAGCAGCTGCAGCGTATCTACGGCACGGCCTGGCCCACGAAGGACGCCCTCAAGGCGTACCAGGAGCGCCTGGCCGAGGCCGAACGCCGAGACCATCGCCGTCTCGGCACCGAGCTGGACCTCTTCTCCTTCCCGGACGAGCTGGGCTCGGGCCTGCCGGTCTTCCACCCCAAGGGTGGAGTCATCCGCAAGGCGATGGAGGACTACTCCCGCCAGCGGCACACCGACGCCGGGTACGAGTTCGTGTACACGCCGCACATCACCAAGGGCCACCTCTACGAGGTCTCGGGCCACCTCGACTGGTACCGCGACGGCATGTTCCCCGCGATGCACGTGGACGAGGAGCTCAATGAGGACGGCACGGTGCGCAAGCCCGGGCAGGACTACTACCTCAAGCCCATGAACTGCCCCATGCACAACCTCATCTTCCGGTCCCGCGGCCGGTCCTACCGTGAACTCCCGCTCCGACTGTTCGAGTTCGGCTCCGTGTACCGGTACGAGAAGTCCGGTGTGGTCCACGGCCTGACACGCGTGCGCGGCATGACCCAGGACGATGCCCACATCTACTGCACACGCGAGCAGATGAAGGACGAGCTCACGGGCACGCTGACCTTCGTGCTCGGCCTGCTGAAGGACTACGGCCTCGACGACTTCTACCTGGAACTCTCCACCCGCAACCCCGAGAAGTCGGTCGGCTCCGAAGAGATCTGGGACGAGGCCACGCGCACGCTCGCCGAGGTCGCTGAGGCCTCGGGCCTCGACCTCGTGCCCGATCCCGGGGGAGCGGCGTTCTACGGCCCGAAGATCTCCGTGCAGGCGCGCGACGCGATCGGCCGCACCTGGCAGATGTCCACCATCCAGCTCGACTTCAACCTGCCCGAGCGCTTCGAACTGGAGTACCAGGCGGCGGACGGCTCGCGCCAGCGCCCGGTCATGATCCACCGCGCCCTCTTCGGGTCGATCGAGCGCTTCATGGGTGTGCTCACCGAACACTACGCCGGGGCGTTCCCGGCCTGGCTGGCACCCGTGCAGGTACTGGCGATCCCCGTCGCCGAGGCCTTCAACGACTACCTGTTCGACGTCGTCGACAAGCTCAAGGCCGAGGGCATCCGCGCGCAGGTCGACGCCGGGTCCGACCGCTTCCCGAAGAAGATCAGGACGGCGAGCAAGGAGAAGGTCCCGTTCGTCCTCATCGCGGGTGGCGAGGACGAGGAAGCCGGTGCCGTCTCCTTCCGGTTCAGGGACGGCAGCCAGGACAACCAGGTGCCCGTCGACGAGGCCGTCCGCCGGATCGTGGAGGCGGTCCGCAGCAGGGAGGCAACACCCTGATGGCCGACGGGGGCAGTCCGGACGGTGGTGGGGCCACCGCGTACCCGGGGGACGCGGCGGTGACGGACGATTTCGAGCTCGCGGGCGTGCCCGACTCCTTCCAGCGCCTCTGGACACCGCACCGCCTCGCCTACATCAAGGGCGGGCAGGAGCAGGTCACGTCGGAGAAGACCTGCCCGTTCTGCCACGCGCCGCAGCTGGGCGATGAGGAATCGCTGATCGTGCACCGCGGCACCTACGCCTATGTGCTGCTGAATCTCTTCCCGTACAACGCCGGCCACCTCCTCGTCTGCCCCTACCGTCACGTCCCCGACTACACGGACATCGACGAGGCGGAGACCGCCGAGATCGCCGCCCTCACGCAGACCGCGATGCGCGTGCTGCGCCAGGTCTCCAACCCCTCCGGCTTCAACCTCGGCATGAACCAGGGGGTCACGGGCGGCGCCGGCATCGCGGCCCACCTCCACCAGCACGTGGTGCCGCGATGGGGCGGCGACGGCAACTTCCTGCCGATCATCGCGCAGACCAAGGCCATCACGCAGACGCTCGGCGAGGTCCGCGAGCAGGTGGCGGCGGCGTGGCCGTCGGCCGGTGACGCGCGGGGATCGGCCTCCTGATGCTGAACAGATATGCGCGTGGCTTCTTCACCCGCCTCTTCACCCCGCCGGCCCGCAGGCTGCTCGCCTGGGGGGTGACACCCGACGCCGTGACCATCGTGGGCACCATCGGCGTGGCCGGCGGCGCACTGGTCTTCTACCCGCTCGGCCAGCTGTTCTGGGGCACCGTGTTCATCACGCTCTTCGTGTTCTCCGACGTCATCGACGGGATCATGGCCCGCCTCGAGGGTCGCGGCGGGTCCTGGGGCAGCTTCCTCGACTCCACGCTCGACCGCATCGCCGACGGCGCGCTGTTCGCCGGCGTGGCCGTGTGGTTCTTCACCGGCGGCCAGAACCCCGCGATCGGCGTCGCCGCCCTGGCCTGCCTCGTGCTCGGCATGCTCGTCTCCTACGCACGGGCCAAGGCCGAGTCGCTCGGCTTCACAGCGAACGTGGGACTGGCCGAGCGGGCCGAGCGGCTGGTCTCCGTCCTCGTGGTCACCGGGCTGACGGGTCTCGGCCTGCCGGAGGGCGTGCTGCTGGTGGTCCTCGTGATCCTCGCTGTGGCGAGCCTGGTCACGGTGGGCCAGCGGGTCAGGGCCGTGCGGCGCCAGTCCCTCGAGGCCCCGAGATCTTCGTCGGATCCTTCCGGGGCATCGCGGGACGCGTCCGGCGAGTAGCTGCCGGGCGCCGCTGGTCGGTGCCGCTGTCATCCGGGGACCCGAGGCCCGCTGCCGGACCCCGGTGATGCGCATGGAACCCTTTCCACGCCTGGCGACCTCTGCCCTGTGCAGGGGCGGTGTGAGGTGCCTTCGAAGGGCCGCGCATCCACCCTATTCCGTCGGTGGCGCGCGGGACGATGAGGTATGGAAACGGCGGTGGAGCACCCGGACGGGCTCGACGAAGCCCTCGCCGCCCTGCGCTCGGGCCGGGTCTCCTGGTCCCATGCCGCCGCCCTGGTCCACGAGTACGCCGGAGTGCCGCCGGAAGCAGCGTCGGCAGTCGAGGGCGCCCTGCTGCCCGTCGCGATGCGCACGACGACGACGAAGCTCGCCTACCAGGCGCGGCGGCTACGGAACCATCACCACCCGGAGGTCCTCGACGAGCGTGCCCGCTCCGCCGGAGCCCGACGTCGGGTCGAGATGGACCCGGCCGACGACGCGATGGCCTGGCTCAGCGTGTACCTGCCCGCCACGTCGGCCTCGGCGATCGACGCGCACCTCACAGCCGCCGCACGCCACCTGCAGCGCCCCGCGGAGGCCCGCACCCTCGCCCAACTGCGGACCGACGTGTTCGTCGACCTGCTCCTGCCCTGCGACGGTCGCAGCTCCGGCCCGGAAACCGGTGTCGATGTGCGTGCCAGTGCAGGCGCAGCCTGTGCCTGCGGCTCCAGCACGGACCGCCGGGGTGGTCCTGACTCGCTCGTCACTCCGCCCGGGCCGTCCGGCGCGACCCCGCTCCCCGATAGCCTGAGGGCTCACATCAACGTGACGGTGCCGGTCCTGTCGCTGCTGGGCGTGGACGACGCCCCCGCCCTGCTCGAGGGTTACGGCCCCATCGCGGCCGAACTCGCCCGTCGGCTCGCCGCCCATGCGCCGTCGTTCACCCGACTCCCCACCCATCCCGAGACCGGGGCGGTGCTCAGTGTCGGCCGCACCACCTATACCGTGCCGGCAGACCTGAAGAAGTGGCTGCGCGTCCGCGATCGGACCTGTCGACATCCCGGCTGCAGCATCCCCGCCGCACGCTGCGAACTCGACCACACCCGACCGTGGGCACATGACGGCCCGACGGACGCCGACAATCTCGCCCACCTGTGCCGCAAGCACCACGCGTTCAAGAGCGAGGGCCTGTGCCACTACGACCAGCCCCGACCGGGCGTGCTCACGGCCACTTCCGCCGGCGGACGCACCTACACGACCGAGAACGACGACCCACCCTTCCGATCGAGCGTCCTTGAGCGCAGCTCGGCTCATGCTTCTCCCCGGCGTCGACCGGATTCGGTGTGACGGGTCAGGATGTGAAGACGAACACCGGGTGGGTCTCGCCGGGATGGGCAGCCTCGACCGGTGACGGTTGGGCGTGATGGGTCAGGGCGTGAAGACCAACCCCGGGCAGGCCCCGGCGGGAGCGGTGGCGCTCCGAGGTGGCGGGTCGGAGGTGCAGGTCAGGACGTGCCGGCTAACGACTCAGGGGCTTCTCCGCGACCGATTGCTCCGTCCGGTGGCGTCAGGGCATGGCGTCAGGGCGTGGCGGGTCAGGATGCGAAGGCGAAGGCAGGGCGGGCCGCAGCGAGGGCCGTCGCGCTGTCGCGCAGGGGAGTCAGTGCAGCGCCGAGGGTCGAGAGATATTCGGCGCGGCGCTTCGGCGAGATCCTGGACACGGGGGCGGACGCGATGTCGCCGTGGTCGGCGTAGTGCGTCGCCAGCCCGTCCTGCAGCAGCCTCAATGCTTCCGATTTCTGCTGTGACACCGCCGAGTGCGTGGTGCCCAGTTCCGCCGCGACCTCCGTGACCGATCTGCCCTCGAAGAACACCTGCTCGACGATGTGGCGCATCCGCTCCGGCAGGTGCGTCACGGCCGTCCGCAGGTGGCGGATCTGCTCGTCGGCGAGCAGTGAGGCCTCGGGCAGCTGGTCCTCGGCGGGAACGAGGTCGAGCACCGACTCGTCCAGTGTCTGGAGTGAGCGACCGGCGTCGTCGAGCGCCGCGTGAACCTCCTGCCGACTCACGCCGAGCGTCATGGAGAGCTCGTCGACGGTCGGTGACCTCCCGAGAGAAGCAGCCAGCGTCTCCTGCGCCGCAAGGGTGTCGCCGATGCGGCGTCGTACCGACCGCGGCGCCCAATCATTGGAGCGGAGCTCGTCCGCGAAGGCGCCCGTGATGCGCCGACGCGCATAGGCGCCGAAGGGCACGCCGAGCGAGGCGTCGAACGAATCTGCCGAGGTGATGAGCGCGATCGCGCCCACCGATGCGAGGTCGTCCCTCGAGAGGTGCGTGGCGCGGGCACACAGGGTGGAGACGAGATACCCGACCAGTGGCAGGTTGTCGACGATGAGTTTTTCCCGGTCGCGTGCGTGCATGAGCAAGCTCCCCAGCTGCTTGGTGACGTTGCTGTCCGCTGGTGTCCGGCAAGGGTCTGCCGCGGCGGCAGGTGTCGCTCCCGAAGCTATCAACGGAGAGTCACCGGATGGACGCGCTGAGGCAATCCTGCACCAAGGCTGAGGTTCGAACGCTGACCGTCGGACCGAGCGTCAGAGGGGGAAGCTGCAGAGGAGTCGCAGGGTCGGACCGGGTGGCCCATCAAGCGTGAGGACGTGCGGAATACCCCTCCCGGTGCCATGTGCCGATGAATCGAGGCGCATTCCTCCGTCTACCCGACAACGAGCATCGACGACCACGGAGGGGCACGCCATGATCCAGCGAACCGGATGGCTACCGGTCGACCTGCATATCGTCTCGGACCGGGACCTGCTCCTGCTGCAGCGCGGTGCGTCGCCGCCGTGCGCGCGGGGAACGGCCGGCCCTATCCGTTCCTCCCCCTGGTCCGACGGACAGGACCGCGTGCAGGACGAACTCGAACGACGCGATTCGGCGACCGACCGACCAGCGACCGCCGACAGGTAGGCCTGCTGGACCCTGCGGGGCTATCGATACGGTGATCGAAGCGGTTTCCGATATGGCGCGCCGGCACCGGAACGGATGCGTCGTGACGTGCCAGGACCGGGCGTAGTGCCGGACCATGACCGGCCGTGATGCCCGGACCATGACCTGCCGTGGAGCCCGGAGGTCGAGCGGCTTAGCCCTGGGTCCTACTCATCTGCACGGCGGGGGATCTGCTGACGACACCGTTCCTCGAGGAGCAGCAGGTCCGCGCGTTCGACGACGACGACCATCTCCCGCCGTTCGATACGCCGGCATGGACCGGGCCGCCATCGCACCGTCTTCTACCTCGAGCGTGCCCACGGCCGGGGCCAGCTGGACGAACGTTCCAAGCCCGACGGCCTCCGCCGGGGTGTCGGTTTCAGCGACGGACGAAAAGTCACCACGCAGGACGACTCGCCCTGGGCAGGCGTCGAATCCGTGCAGGACGAGGTCGAAGGGCCCGTCACGGACGGGATGTCGCGTCCCGTCGCCGACATGGACTCCTGGGCCCGCTATTGCTGGATCTGGCCGACGCCTCCCGCGCCGGCCCTGCAGGTGGGCTGCGAGTGGCGGGAGCGTGGAATTCCCGAGACGGTGACGTCCATCGACGTCGGGCCCCTGATCGCTGCCGGCGCCACGTCCGTCCCGTTGTGGCAGGACGCTGCGCGAGGTTCGTGGCGTCAGGCCGCGTCGATGGACCCTGACAGGCCGAGCCGACGCACCACGGGCGTCGCGGTCCGCTATGGCCGCGGTCGGCGTGACAGCGGACGACGGTGCGCGGTAGGCGGCACGGGCGGAGCCGCCCTGCGTCGTATCATGGAGGGTCAGCTTTTATCTACCTTTAGGGGCAAATCGTGTCCACCGTTGAAGACCGTTCGGCAACCACAGCTCAGACCGGCGGCAACCGGGTCAAGCGCGGGATGGCCGAGATGCTCAAGGGCGGCGTCATCATGGATGTCGTCACCGCCGAGCAGGCACGCATCGCCGAAGACGCCGGTGCGGTCGCCGTGATGGCGCTCGAACGGGTCCCCGCCGACATCCGCGCGCAGGGTGGCGTCTCCCGCATGAGCGACCCCGACATGATCGACAAGATCATCGCCACGGTCTCCATCCCCGTCATGGCGAAGGCGCGCATCGGCCACTTCGTCGAGGCGCAGGTCCTGCAGTCCCTCGGTGTCGACTACATCGACGAGTCCGAGGTCCTCACGCCCGCCGACTTCACCAACCACATCGACAAGTGGAAGTTCACCGTCCCCTTCGTCTGCGGCGCCACCAACCTCGGCGAGGCGCTGCGGCGTATCAACGAGGGCGCGGCGATGATCCGGTCGAAGGGCGAGGCTGGAACCGGCGACGTCTCGAACGCCACGATGCACATGCGCAAGATCCGCTCGGAGATCAACCGGCTGTCCTCGATGGCGGAGGACGAACTGTACGTCGCCGCGAAGGAACTGCAGGCGCCGTACGAGCTCGTGAAGGAGGTGGCCTCCGCCGGCCGCCTGCCCGTGGTCCTGTTCACCGCAGGCGGCATCGCCACCCCGGCCGACGCTGCCATGATGATGCAGCTCGGCGCGGACGGCGTGTTCGTCGGCTCCGGCATCTTCAAGTCCGGCAACCCCGCCGAGCGGGCGAACGCCATCGTCCAGGCGACCACGTTCCACGACGACCCCGACGTGATCGCCAAGGTGTCGCGTGGTCTGGGCGAGGCCATGGTCGGCATCAACGTCGACGAGATCCCGCAGCCCCACCGCCTCGCAGAGCGCGGCTGGTAGCACCAGGCAGTCCACGGGACCGTCGAGGACCGCAGCCGTCTCGGCTGCGGTCCTCGCGTCTTGTACGACCCGGACCTACCTCAGGAAGGGCACGGCGATGTCGCAGACCTCGGCCTCCGGGTGCGCATCGTCGACGGCGGCGAAGACGATCTCGCGTGGAGGGAGCGCGGGCGTGAGACCCTCGCGCGACAGCCAGGCACAGACCTCGTCGTAGGCCGTCAGGATCTGCGGATACAGCATCTCGGCCTGCGTGATGCGCACCTGGGCCGACTCGGGGGCAGCTTCGACCAGGACGTGGGTCCCACCGGGTACGCCAGCGGGCAGGCCGCCGCTGCGCACGGGGATCGCGTTCCCGACGACGCCGTCGGTCCCGGCGTCGACGGGGCTCCCGTAGATCGTCGACGACGGTCCCGCCCAGCCGCCGAGCCCCCACCGGGCCCCAGGGCAGGGTCACGCGGCGACCGAACAGGTCATTGCCCGGTCGTCCCATCGAGCAGCTCGCGGATGATGTCGAGATGGCCGCAGTGGCGCGCGGTCTCCTCGATCATGTGGACGAGCACCCAGCGGACGTTGTGCTCCTTCGACGTCCCGAGGCAGGGGTCATCGAGGCCGTGCCCCGACAGAACCTGCCTCGATTCCGCGCACGCCTCGGCGTAGTCGAGCAGGATGTCGTCCAGGCTGTCCTCGGCGGTGACGCCGAACTCCCACACCCTGTCCCGCCGGGACCGGGCCCAGGGGCCGTCGGTGTCACCGTCGATGTCGTCGTGGAACCAGCTGCGTTCCACCTGGGCGAGATGGCGGACGATCCCCGAGGCCGTGGTGGGGGAGGGCAGCATCCGCCGGGCGCCGTCGGCGTCGCTCAGTCCCCGGGCCTTGAGGACGACCGTCCCCCTGAGGTAGTCCAGGAACCCGGTCAGCGTGGCCTTCTCATCCGCGGCCGCGGGAGGGAAGGGGCGTGGATCGATCGTCATGCCCCCACAGTAGCGACGCCGGTGCGTCGCTCAGAGGTCGAGCGACCAGGTCCGGCCACGACCGAGCAGGGTGAAGCCGCGCCGCGAGAGGAACTCGTACCCGTGGGGAGTGGCGTTCACCGCGAGGTGCACGGCGCCGGCCTCGCTCGCGGCCCGCGCCGTCGTGCTCAGCAGCGCGGTCGCCAGTCCGCGGCGCTGGTAGGCGGGGAGGACCTCGAGCTGATGGATCCCACCGAGCCCGCTCAGGCCGGCCACGCCGGCGGGGTGGAACGAGTAGGCGGCGCCGGAGATGTTGCCGCCCCCGGCGTCCCGGGTCACGGCATGCCAGGCGTGCCGCGGCTGAGACCGGACCACCCGCAGCTCCTGCTCCAGCGGGCCCCAGTAGTCCGGGACCGCGTCGGTGAGCACGGCATCGTCGTCCCCGGACCGGACGACAGCCGACACCGGCGCGGCCATCCACCACGGCTGCCACCCGGGCGCGAAGCCGAGGGATCCGAGGTCGACGGCGTCCACGGCGCCGTTGAGCCATACCCGTGCGGTCGTCGCGCCGAGCCTCGTTCCCTCCGCCAGCGCCGGCCGTACGGCAGAGGCCGTGACGGCCTCGGGGAACATCATCATCAGTTCACGCCGGGCCGGCAGCCAGACCCATGTGCAGCCGTGCGTGGAGAACGTCTTCCCGCCCGTGGCCGCCGCGAGCGCGGCGAACCAGGCTGCGTGCAACCGCTGGCACTGGGCTATGGTCACCATGCGGCGCGGTCCGGGGCCGGCCTCATGCCAGGCCGCGGCGTACGAGCAGCGGGTGGAGGTCCGCGTCCCGCCCGCGGAACCGACGGAACGCCTCCAACGGATCGATGCTGTTGCCACGGGAGAGCAGCTCGCGCCGGAAGTGGTCGCCGTTCCCGCGGGTGAGGCCACCCGAGGACTTGAACCACTCGACGGTGTCGGCGTCGAGCATCTCGCTCCAGATGTACGCGTAGTACGACGCCGCATAGCCGCCCGCGAAGATGTGCTTGAAGTAGGACGTGCGGTAGCGCGGCGGGACGGGCGCGAAATCCACGCCCGCGTCGGCGAGTGCCGCTGCCTCGAAGGCCAGCGGGTCCTCGATGACGGTGCCTGCGGGGATGGAGTGCCAGGCGAGGTCGAGCAGCGTGGCGCCGAGGTACGCGGTCGTCTCGAAGCCCTCGCCCCACGCCCCGGCGGCATGGATCCGGTCGACGACGTCCTGGGGGAGTGCCTCCCCGGTCTCGTGGTGGCGCGCGTAGTTGGCCACGATCTCGGGCCACAGGATCCACATCTCGTTGACCTGCGAGGGGTACTCGACGAAGTCGCGGGGCACCGACGTCCCGGCGAACAGCGGGTAGGTCACGTCGGAGAACAGGCCGTGCAGGGCGTGCCCGAACTCGTGGAACGTGGTGACCACCTGGTCGTAGGAGAGCAGCGTCGGCTCGCCCGCTCCCGGCTTCGAGATGTTCAGGTTGTTGATGACGACGGCGCGCGTGTCCTCGAGCGTCGACTGGTCCACGAAGGAGTTCATCCAGGCTCCCCCGCTCTTCGTGTCGCGGGTGTAGAAGTCACCGAGGAACAGGCCGAGTCCCGCGCCGTCCTCGTCGAAGACCTCCCACACGCGGACGTCGGGGTGGTAGCCCTCGAGGTCCGGGCGCTCCGTGAACGTCAGGCCGTAGAGGCGGTTGGCGGCGTGGAAGACACCGTCCTGGAGGACACGCTCGAGTTCGAAGTAGGGGCGCAGGGCGTCCATGTCGACGTCGAACTTCGCCTTCCTGACCTTCGCCGCGTAGTAGGCCCAGTCCCACGGCTCGATCGGGTGGCCCGCCTCGGCCTCCAGCTCGGCGGCCTCGGCGCGCGCGTTACGGACGGCGGGTGCAGCGAGCTCACGCATCCGGTCGAGGATCGCGTCCAGGGACGGCGCGGTCTGGCTGTCGGTCGCGGCGGCGGCGTGCGTATCGAACCCGAGGAGGGCGGCACGCTCGGCGCGGAGCGTCGCCATGCGGGTGGCGATCGCGAGGGTGTCCGCGTCGTTGCCACGCGCTCCGCGGTTCACGGACGCCTCGTGCAGACGACGGCGGACGTCCCGGTCCGTGAGCGATTCCAGGGCGGGCTGTGCGGTCGGGAGGATGAGCGTCAGGAGGTACTTGCCCTCGTGCCCGGCGTCCGCGGCCGCGGAAGCAGCGGCCGAGACCGCGTCGGCGGACAGTCCGTCGAGTTCCGCGGCGGACCCGAGCAGCAACGCGGAGTCGTTCGTGTCCTTCAGGAGCTTCTGCGAGAACTCCGTGCTGAGTGCCGACAGCTCCGAGTTGAGTCCGCGGAGCGTGGCCTGAGCGCCGTCGTCGAGCTCGGCACCTGCCCGCACGAAACTGCGCAGGTATTCGTCGACGAGGCGCGCGGATTCGTCGTCGAGCCCGTCGACCGGCACCTGGCGGATCCGCTCGAACAGCGCCCTGTCGAGCTTGATGTTGTCCTCGTGCTCGGCAAGGCGCGGAGCCACCTGCTGCTCGAGCTCCTGGATGGCAGGGGTCGCATGACTGACCGAGTTGCTGAAGAACACGCGGGACACGCGGTCGAGGGTGCTCCCCGCGCGCTCCAGGGCGACGAGCGTGTTCTCGAACGTCGGCGCCTCTGCGGAGCCCGTGATCACCGCGATCTCGGCGAGGTGGTCGGCGAACCCGGCGTCGAAGGCGGGCAGGTAGTGCTCGTCCCGGATGGCCGCGAACGGGGGCAGCTGGTAGTCGAGGGTACTCGGCGCGAGGAAAGGGTTGCTCATGGGAACTAACTTTTGCACGTTGTTGCACTTTCCCGCACCACCCTTGACCCTGCGGGTAGGCGCTACCTAGGGTCGGAATGCTTCGCCGGCCGATGATCGTGGGGGCTCGAGCCGGACATCGGTGGCGCGGCGGGGCACCCGGCACCGACGCCGGTGTGCCGCGGAGCACGCCGGGCAGCGCAGCCCGGTTCCGAGAAGGAGAACCCATGAGCATGCGTTCCCGAACATCCATCCTGCTGTCGCTGTCCCTCGCCCTCACCGGAGTCGGCGCGTCCGCCGTCCCGGCCGCCGCGAAGGAACCACCTCCGCAGGCGCCCGTCGCCGCGGCCGCGGAACCGGATGGAACGACGCCGATCCCTGCCGTCGAGGGCCCGCTGGCCTCCTCGGCCGAGTCCTACCCCTTCGGTGCCGCCGACCACCAGGAGGTCCCGCAGGACCTCGGGGACCTCGGCTACACGGAGGAGGAGTACCTCGTCAGCGGTACCTCGAACGTCTACACCTGGCCCGCCCAGGGACCCGCCCAGGTCCGCACCGCCGACGCCCCGTACACCACCCGTGTGCTCGTCCGGAAGCCGGCGAAGGGCCGGGAGTTCAGCGGCAACGTGGTGGTCGAGATGCTGAACCCGAGCAACCTGTTCGACCTCAACATCGGCTGGGCCGTGGCCCAGGAGCAGATCGTGGCCAACGGCGACGCGTGGGTGGGGATCACCGCCAAGCCGATCGCCGTCGAGGCGCTCAAGACCTTCGACCCCGAGCGGTACGCATCGCTCTCCTTCGCGAACCCGCTCCCGTCCACCGACCCGGGCAACTGCGCCACGGTGGCGTCCGATTCGTCGCGGACCACGGAGAACGGCCTCATCTGGGACATCTACTCGCAGGTCGGGGCGTGGCTGCGGAGCGACGACGACGCGAACCCGCTGCGCTACGGCTCCCGGGACACCCGGGTGGAGCACGCCTACGGGTTCGGTTACTCCCAGACGGGCGGCTTCCTCGTCAACTACATCAACGGCGTGCATCCGCTCGTCGTCGAGTCCGACGGCGAGCCGATCTACGACGCGTACATCGTCGCCGTCGCCGGCGGTGCCTTCGCCGGTGCCTACCCCATGAACCAGTGCGAGCCGGCACCACCCGCCACCGATGCGCGCCGCCAGTTCGAGAACGTCGGCGTGCCGATCATGCGGATGATGTCGCAGTCGGACTACCTGCTCGGCATCGGCTCCCGCCGCGCGGACAGTGATGCGCCCGGCGACCAGTACCGGCACTACGAGATGGCCGGGGCCGGGCACGCGACGCCCGACGAGCTGACGTTCTCGGCGTCGTCCGAGGACATCGTCGCGGCAGGGCGCGCCGTACCACCGGCGTCCTGCAACGAGGGGCCACGCAGCAGGTTCCCGAGCTCCATCTTCTTCAACGCGGCGCTCCGGAACCTGGATCTGTGGGTGCGTGAGGGCGTCGCACCACCCCGCGCGGAGCCGATCCTCGTGCGCGACGGCGCACCCGTGCTGGACGAGTTCGGCAACGTGCAGGGAGGCCTGCGTTCTCCCTTCCTCGATGCGCCGACCAGCACCTGGTTCGGCACGGCGACCGGAGCGTCCTTCTGCTTCATCGCCGGGTACGAGCGGCCGCTGTCGCAGGAGGTCATCGACGGCCTGTACCGGAACCACGGGGCGTACGTGAGGGCGGTCAAGGACAGTGTGCGGACGCTGGAACGCCAGGAGTTCCTGACGGACTACGACGCACGCGAACTGGCCAGGGACGCCGCGAGGAGCGATATCCCCTGACGCCGACGAAGGCTCCCGCTCCGGCGGGAGCCTTCCTCGTCCTCCCGTCTCCCGATGCACCCGTCCGTCCGGGCATTCGCCGCCCCGGGGCGCCTGCTCATGGGTGGACGGTCGGAATGCGATGCGCCGGCCTGCCGACCCTGCATCCCCCTCGGGGACGACGGCCGCTGCCGGACTCAGCCCTCGGTGGGGGGCGAGTAGAGCTGGAGGTCGTTGCCCTCGCTGTCCTTGAAGGGCAGGATCCGCCCCCAGGGGTACTCGCTGACCTCGCCCTCGACCGATCCGCCGCCCCGGGACGAGATGCGCCCGAGTTCGTCCTCGATGGACCCGTCGGGCTCGAAGCTGATGACGGCGCCGCCGCCGCGACCGCCGTGGGTGTCCTCCCTGGCATTGAGGCCGATGGTCAGCCCGCCGGCGTCGACCGTCGACCAGTCCGCCTGTTCCATCGTGACGGTCAGTCCCAGGGTGTCCCGGTAGAAGGCGAGGGCCCTGTCCATGTTCTCGACGGGTACCCAGACGGTTGCTACTCCCTTGGCCATGACGCTCCTTCCGCGGACCCGGTTCCGGATCCGATGGGTCGTGGGCCCCGGCCGGGGCCCTCGGATGGAACGCTACCGGCAGGGCTCCGCGGCGGGTCGGGGCGCCGTCGCCCCTTGACGGGACAGCCGTGGTCCTGTCCCTACCGGGGTCTCGCCCCGGCGTGCTGCCGCGCGAGGTCGGCGAGCGAGTCATCCACGCCGCCGGCGTCGAACGTGCCGAACTTCCGCTCGGCCGCGGTGCGCAGCAGGAAGTCGGCGATCGCGGGATTCTTCGGGAGCAGCGAGCCGTGGAGGTAGCTCGCCACGATGTTCCTGTAGCGGGCGCCCTCGTGCTTCTCCTGCGCGTTGTTGCCTGCTCCCTTGACGACGGTCGCCAGGGGCTTGAGTCCGTCCCCGAGGAAGGTCTGGCCGCTGTGGTTCTCGTAGCCGTGGATCTCGCCGAACTCCTCGCTGGTGGCGACCACGTTGCCGATCAGCCGCTCCGTCCCGCCGCGCGTCTCGAGGTCCAGCACGCCGATCCCCGGGATCACGGTCCCGTCGTGGGTGCGGAAGACGTTGCCGAACAACTGGTAGAGGCCGCAGATCAGGAGCATCGGCGTGCCGTCCTCGGCAAGGCCGCGGAGCGTCGGCGCGATGGCCTGCAGATCGTCCTGGATGACGACCTGCCCGCTGTCCTGACCGCCGCCGCCGATGATGATGTCGACGTCGTCCGGGAACCCGTCGCCGGCGTTGTGCTCCAGGATCTCGACGCCGTAGCCGCGCCACGCGAGGCGCCGCTTGAGGACGAGCACGTTGCCGTAGTCGCCGTAGATGTTCATCTCGCGCGGGTACAGCTGCAGGATCCGCAGGGTGCCCTTGGACGGGTCGGCGGGTGCCTCGCTCAGGGCGCCGGCGGATGGGGCGTCACTCATCAGGAGACAACCTCGACCTTCGTGATCTTGGAGAGCTCGCGGCGTACCGCGAGCATGGCCGTGTACGTGCAGAAGATGCGCTTGGGCCTGCCCTCGGAGCCGAGGACGAACTGCTTCAGGGCGTCGGTGATGTCGGGCTCGACGGCGGTCACCCGGACGTCGTCGTACTTGAGCCGCAGCGCCATGTCGTAGGCGCGGACGCCGCTCACCATGTCCACGCCGCCGAGGCCGAGCGAGTCGAAGTCGACGTCCCAGAGCCAGGACATGTCGCGCCCGTCGGCATAGTTGTCGTTGATCGCGATCATCGTCGCGCAGCCTGCGGGATCGAAGGACTTCAGGCCGAGCCGGAAGCCGCTGGGATTCTTGACGAGCACCAGTTCGAGGGCCTGACCGTCGACGACGAGGCTCTCACCGCGTCCGAAGGCGGGCTCCACGGCGGCCAGGGAGGAGAAGAGCCTGCCGGTGTCGGCGGTCCCGCCGAGGACGGCACGGGCCGCAGCGAGGGCCGCCGCGGCGTTGAAGATGTTGTAGACGCCGCGCAGGCGCAGGTCGGTGTGCGTCGTGGTGCCCTCCACCTCGAAGGATGCCGCATTGCCGTCGACCGAGCGGAGGACGACGTCGGCCGGCAGCGCGGACGCGGGTGCGACGCCCTCGGCGCCGCGCAGCTCGTCGTCGTTCGGGAAGGTGCTCCGCAGCGATGCGTCGAGGCCGAAGTAGGAGACCTGCGCCGTCGTGACGGAGGTGGCGAGGCCCGCGACGCGGGGGTCCTCGCGGTTGAGCACGACCGTCCCCGTCGTCGCGAGGGCGATGCGCTCGAGCAGGCGCGTGGTCGCATCGATCTCGCCGAAGCGGTCGAGCTGGTCGCGCAGGACGTTCAGGAGGAGCGAGTACCTGGGTGGCACGAGCTTCACGAAGTGCACGGCGTGTGCCTCGTCCAGTTCGAGGACCGCGACGTCGGCGTCGAGGCGCCCCCGCCAGTCGACGTCACCGAGGAGTGCTGCCGCGACCCCGCGGGTGAAGTTGCTGCCCGTGCGGTTGGTGAAAACCTTCAGGCCCTGGCCCTCGAGCAGCTCCACCACCATCTTCGTGGTGGTCGTCTTGCCGTTCGTCCCGCTGACGACGACGACGCCGTGCGGGAGGGTGGACAGCGCGCGGCCCATGAAGCGGGGGTCGAGGCGCTCGACCACGAGGCCCGGGAGCGCGGAGCCGCCGCCGCGCAGGCGGAAGGCGATGCGCACGGCCTTGCCCACCAGGACTGGAAGGGGATTCATGCCTACAAATTATCGCAGGCTCACCCGCCATCCCGGGACGCGGAGGCGAGGCGCTGCTCACGCCGGTCCGCCCGGCAGGGGCGGCGGGGCGGCGACGGCCTAGAATCGGGGGTATGACTTCCCCGTCCTCCCCGGAGTCCTTCCCCCTGTCCGGCGCCCTGTCCGGCGCCCTGTCCGGCACGGCGTCCCGGACATCGTCCGGGGCCGTCCCGCAGGCGGCCGGATCCGCCGACGCCGCGCGACGGACCGGCCGGGACGTCGTCGTCGGGGTGCTCGCGGTGCAGGGCGACGTGCGCGAGCACATCGCGACGATCGAGTCCCTCGGGGGCCGTGCCGTGCCCGTCCGGCGCGCGTCGGAACTCGCCGCGGTCGACGGCCTGATCCTCCCCGGCGGGGAGTCGACCACGATCGACAAACTGACGCGCACCTTCGGCCTGGCCGGACCGCTGCGCGAGCTGATCGCGGGCGGCCTGCCGGTCTACGGATCGTGCGCGGGGATGATCCTGCTGTCCGACGTCATCGCCGACCCGGCGACCGACCGGAACGGCGACCCCCAGCAGACGTTCGGCGGCCTCGACATGGTGGTGCGGCGCAACGCCTTCGGCCGCCAGCGCGACTCCTTCGAGACCGACCTCGCGTTCGCGGGTCTCGCGGCGACCGGTCCCGTCGCCGGGGACGCGCCCATGCGGGCCGTCTTCATCCGCGCACCGTGGGTGGAGAAGGTGGGCGCCGACGTCGAGGTCCTGGCCCAGGTGCCCGCCGCCGAGACGCCCCAGGCGGGCCCGTCCGACCGCACTCCGGCAGGCGGCCCGGGCGGGACTCCGGCAGGCGCCATGGTCGGCCCGGGGAGCGACTTGGAGCCGGTCGCTAGAATTGTCGCAGTGCGTTCGAGGAACCTGCTGGCCACGAGTTTCCACCCGGAGGTCACGGGTGAGCGGCGGGTCCACGAACTCTTTATCCGGATGATCAGAGGAGAAGCGTAAGCATGTCGGGCCACTCCAAATGGGCAACAACCAAGCACAAGAAGGCCGCGATCGACGCCAAGCGCGCGAAGTCCTTCGCGAAGCTGATCAAGAACATCGAGGTCGCGGCGCGGGCCGGCGGTGCCGACGTCGCGGGTAACCCCGGCCTCGAACTGGCCGTCTCCAAGGCCAAGAAGACGTCTGTGCCCATCGACAACATCAACCGTGCGGTGAAGCGCGGGGCCGGCCTGCTCGGCGAGGCCGTGGACTACCAGACGATCATGTACGAGGCCCGCGGCCCCCAGGGGTCCGCCCTGCTGATCGAGTGCCTCACGGACAACAAGAACCGCGCGGCCTCCGAGGTGCGCCTCGGCATCTCCCGCAACGGCGGCACCATCGCCGACCCGGGCTCCGTGGCCTACCTGTTCGCACGCAAGGGCGTCGTGACACTGCCGAAGAACGGCCTCACCGAGGACGAACTGCTCATGTCCGTCCTCGACGCCGGGGCGGACGAGGTCAAGGAATCGGCCGACACGTTCGAGATCGTCTCCGAGCCCCAGGATCTGCGGGCCGTCGTCGCGGCGCTCGACGGGAGCAGCATCGAGTACGAGACCGACGACGTCGAGTTCGTGCCGTCCATGCAGGTCGACCTCGACGCCGACGGCGCACGCAAGTTCCTCAGGCTCGTCGACGCCCTCGAGGAGCTCGACGACGTGCAGAACGTCTACTCGAACGCACACCTGCCGGACGAGGTCCTGGCGGAGCTCGAGAACGACGACTGACATCGGAGCCCTCCCCGCGTCCGGCCCCCGGGGACGGATGACGCCATGACCTACCGCGTCATGGGCGTCGATCCCGGCCTCACGCGGTGCGGCCTCGCCGTCGTCGACATCGAACCGAACAGGCGGTCCACGCTCGTCGCGGTGGGTGTCGTCGGCACCGAGGCCGGCAGGAGCCTCGACGAGCGGCTCCTCGTCATCTCGGAGGCCGTCGACTCGTGGCTCGACCTGCACCAGCCGCAGGTCCTCGCGGTGGAACGCGTCTTCAGCCAGCTCAACGTCAGCACCGTGATGGGGACGGCGCAGGCGTCCGGCGTCGTGATCGTGTCCGCCGCGCGGCGTGGCATCCCCGTGGCGCTCCACACCCCCACCGAGGTCAAGGCGGCGGTCACCGGCAACGGGCAGGCGGACAAGGCCGCGGTCACGAAGATGGTGACGAAGATCCTCCGGCTCGAGACGGCGCCCAGGCCCGCCGACGCCGCCGACGCCCTGGCACTCGCGATAACCCATGCCTGGCGCAGGGGAGTGGGGCAGCAGGGCGCCGCGGCATCGGGCGGCACGGTCACGCCCGCGCAGCGCATCTGGGCCGAGGCGGAGGCGCGGGCACGACGACGCTAGCGTCGGCCCCGCGACCGCGCCGCCCCGTCGCCACGCAGTTCCCGGTGTGGCGACTCGATCGGACGGCGAGACCCCGGTACCGTTGGACATTAGAACGTATGTTCGACGTCGGGTGACCCGCCCGGCCGACCCGCATCTGCCCTGGAGCTCTACATGATCAGTTCCCTGCGAGGAACAGTGACCCACGTGGGCCTGCACTCCGCCGTCCTCGACGTCAACGGCTTCGGCATGCAGGTCCAGGCGACCCCCCAGACCCTCGCGGGACTGCGCGTGGGGGAGCAGGCCTCCGTCGCCACCGCCATGATCGTGCGCGAGGACTCCATGACGCTCTTCGGCTTCGAGGACGCCGACCAGCGCGAGGTCTTCGAGACGCTCCTCGCCGTCAGCGGCGTCGGACCCCGGCTCGCCCTCGCCGTCCTCGCCGTCCACACGCCCGAGGCGATCCGCGTCGCCGCGTCGTCGGGCGACGACAAGGCCTTCAGCAAGGTCCCCGGCATCGGACCGAAGGGGGCCCGGCGCATCGTGCTCGAACTCGCCGGGAAGCTGGTGCCGCTCGAGGCGAAACCCGGTGTGCCCGCGCGCACCTGGCAGGGGCAGGTCCTCACCGCCATGATGGGCCTCGGCTGGTCCGAGAAGGACGCCGGGGCGGCGATCGACGCCGCCGTCGCCGACGCGCCGGAGGTCGCAGCGACGGGCGACGTCGGCCAGATCCTGAAGCTCACCCTGCGCCGGCTCGGCCAGGACGGGGCGCGGAGCTCGGCCCGGGCGAAGGTGGGATCGTGACCGACCAGCAGCCCGAGGAGGCGACGGTCGTCGCCCCCGCCGCCGATCCGGAGGATCGCGCCATCGAGGCGGCGCTCCGTCCCAAGAACCTCGACGACTTCGTCGGGCAGCAGCGCGTCCGGCGGCAGCTCTCCCTCGTCCTCGAGGCGTCGCGCATGCGCGGGCGCACCGCCGACCACGTGCTGCTCTCCGGGCCTCCGGGTCTCGGCAAGACGACCCTCGCCATGATCATCGCCTCGGAGATGAACGCGCCGCTCCGCATCTCCTCGGGGCCGGCGATCCAGCACGCGGGGGACCTCGCGGCGATCCTCTCCTCCCTCACCGACGGGGAGGTGCTCTTCCTCGACGAGATCCACCGCATGTCCCGGCCTGCCGAGGAGATGCTCTACATGGCCATGGAGGACTTCCGGGTCGACATCATCGTCGGCAAGGGTCCGGGTGCCACGGCGATCCCCCTCGAACTGCCGCCCTTCACCCTCGTGGGAGCCACCACCCGTGCCGGGCTGCTGCCGGGGCCGCTCCGGGACCGCTTCGGCTTCACCGGCCACCTCGAGTTCTACTCCACCGGGGAACTCGAACTGGTGCTCCGGCGCTCTGCCATGCTCATGGACATGAAGGTGAGCTCCGCTGCCTTCGCCGAGATCGCCGGCCGATCGCGCGGCACGCCGCGTATCGCCAACCGCCTGCTCCGCCGTGTGCGGGACTGGGCGCTCGTGCACGGCGTGGACCTCATCGACGCGCGCTCGGCGAGCGCTGCCCTCGACATGTACGAGGTGGATGCCCGTGGTCTCGACCGCCTGGACCGCGCCGTCCTGATGGCCCTCATCACCAAGTTCAACGGAGGGCCCGTGGGCCTGTCGACCCTGGCGATCGCGGTGGGCGAGGAGCCCGAGACGGTGGAGACCGTCGCGGAGCCCTACCTCGTCCGCGAGGGGCTGCTGGGCCGGACGCCGCGTGGCAGGATCGCGACGGCGGCCGCCTGGAAGCACCTCGGCCTCGAAATGCCGCAGAACGTCGCGGCCGCGATGCCCGAGGACCTGTTCTCCGTGGCGCCGGAATCGCTGCTGGACACCGAATCCGCGCTTGACAGTTGGGCGCAGCCGGAGTCCTGACGCGCCGTGCGCCCGGAATTCCCCTTTACACTGGTGTTCTCTCATGTGTGCCGGGGCACAATGCTGCCGCCACACCCAGTCCCAGGAACGGAATCCCAGTGCTTGCACACGTAGTCGCCCAGAACGCCTCAGGAGATGCTCCAGCCTTCGACATCTTCTCCCTGCTGTTGCCGCTGGCGCTGGCGTTCCTGATCTTCACCATGTTCCGGCGGCAGCGGAAGACGCAGCAGCAGGTGAAGGAGATGCGGACGCAGATGGAGCCCGGCACGGAGGTCATGACCCAGTTCGGGCTCTACGGCACGATCGTCTCGATCGACCAGGAGAACAACAAGGCCGTCCTCGAACTGTCGCCCGGCAACCTCGCGACCGTCCACACGCAGGCCCTGTCGAAGGTGGTGCAGCAGGAACCCGCCGTCGTTGATGCCACCGACTCCACGGATTCGATCGCGTCCACCGACGCCGCCGTCGACGGCACCACGGTGCCCGACGACGCGTCGTCGCTCAGCGGGGACCTTCCGGACCGCACGCCGACCGCCGGGTCCACCGCCGCGGGAACCGCAGGCGCGGCGTCCGGCGTCGAGAGCCCCGAGGAGACCCGGGAACGCCTGAACCGCGAAGCCGCCCGGGAGAACCGCGACCCCAGGGCGAACCCCGACCACTAGCATTCCCCAGGGCGCCGGTACTCAGCCGGGCGCCCGTCAGCATCAACCCGGCGCCCGAGACGCGCCACTGAATAAGGACATCCACCATGCCTCGTACCGGTCCCGGGACGGCAGCCAAGCGGACACTTGTCTGGCTGGGCGCATTGACAGCACTGCTCGCGATCCTGCTGGGAGCGGGTTCCTACTGGAGCACCGCGAGCTGGAGCCCGCGCCTGGCCCTCGACCTCGAGGGCGGCACGCAGATGATCCTCGCCCCCCGCGTCCAGGGCGGCAGCGACATCACACCCGAACAACTGGACCAGGCCGTCGAGATCATCCGCCAGCGCGTCGACGGCTCCGGCGTCGCCGAGGCCGAGATCAACACGCAGTCCGGCCAGAACGTCATCGTGTCGCTGCCCGGTACACCGGACCCCCAGACGCGCGACCTCATCCAGGCCTCCGCGCAGATGGAGTTCCGCCCCGTCCTCGCCGGAGGCCCCGGCCAGGCGGCGGCCGCGGAGACCCCCACGCCGGACGACCAGCTGCCCAAGCCGGCCGCCGAGCCCCAGGACGCGAGCGACCCCAACTGGATCACGCCGGAGCTCTACAAGCAGTTCGAGGCGCTCGACTGCCTCGACCCGGCGGCCCTCGAGCCCGCCGAGGAGCCCGCGCCCGCCGACCAGCCCATGGTCGCCTGCGAGCCCGACACCCAGGGCAAGTACATCCTGGGACCTGTCGAGGTGCCCGGGACCGACATCTCGACGGCCAGCTACGGCCTGCAGCGCAGCCCACAGGGCCAGACCCTCAACACCTGGGCCGTCACCATCGACTTCAACGACGAGGGCACCGAGACCTTCCGCGAGGTCACGGAGCGCCTGTACGCGCTCGGCCAGGGCGACCCTCGCAACCAGTTCGCGATCGTCCTCGACGGGCGGATCGTCTCCGCTCCCACGACCAACGCCGTCATCCCCGACGGCAACCCCCAGATCACCGGCAACTTCACCGAGGAGTCGGCAGCGGCCCTGGCGGAGCAGCTGAAGTACGGTGCCCTGCCGATCAGCTTCGAGATCCAGAGCGAACAGCAGATCTCCGCGACCCTCGGCGCCGACCAGCTGCGACTCGGACTCGTCGCGGGCCTGATCGGCCTCCTGCTCGTGGCCGCGTACTCGATGTTCCAGTACCGGCTCCTGGGACTGGTCACGATCGCCTCGCTGGTCGTCGCGGGCATCCTGACGTACCTCGCCATCTGCATCCTCGGCTGGACGGAGAACTATCGCCTGTCCCTCGCCGGCGTGGCCGGCCTCATCGTCGCCATCGGCCAGACGGCGGACTCGTTCATCGTCTACTTCGAACGCATCCGCGACGAACTGCGGGACGGGCGCGGCCTCGTCTCCGCCGTGGAGAACGGCTGGCGCCGGGCCAAGCGGACGGTGCTCGCCTCCAAGGCGGTCAACCTGCTCGCCGCCCTCGTGCTCTACTTCGTCGCCGTCGGCAACGTGCGCGGCTTCGCCTTCACCCTCGGCCTCACGGCGATCGCCGACCTCGTGGTCGTGTTCATGTTCACGCACCCTGTCCTCCGCCTCCTCGCCAGGACGAAGTTCTTCGGCGAGGGCCACCCTTGGTCCGGGCTCGACCCGCGCCGCCTCGGCGGCATCCCGCTCTACCGCGGAGCCGGTCGGCTGCGCGAACCGGGCCAGGCGCCCGTCGCCGTCGCCCGCACGAGGAACAAGGGGGCCTCGGCCGAGGCCGAGCGGCGCCTGACCATCGCCGAGCGCCGTCGCGAGGAGCAGCAGAAGGCCCTCGCCGGGCGCACCGGGTCATCGGCCGCCGGGCGCACCGGTTCTTCCCAGAAGGAGACCAACGAATGAGCCGCACGAACTTCGCCACCTTCGGCAACGAGCTGTACTCGGGCAAGCGCTCCTACCCCTTCGTCGCCAAGCGGAACCTGTGGTTCCTCATCGCCGGCATCGCCCTCCTGATCTCGCTCATCATCCCGGTGGTCAAGGGCGGCTTCAATCTCGGCATCGACTTCCGGGGCGGATCCGAGTTCACCGTCTCCGCCACGGACAACACCGATACCGCGGTCGGCGAGAAGGCGGTCACCGACGTCGTACCCGACGCCGTACCGCGCGTCACGAACATCGCCGCGGACACGATGCGCATCCAGACCGAGCGCCTGTCGGACGACCAGACGCTCAGCGTCCGTGACAACCTCGTGAGCGGGTACGGGGTGGGCGAGGACCAGGTGACCTCCAGCTTCGTCGGTCCGACCTGGGGCGAGGACGTCAGCCGCCAGGCCCTGATCGGGTTCGGCGTGTTCGTGCTCCTCGCCGCGATCCTGATGGCGATCTACTTCCGCACCTGGAAGATGGCGCTGGCCGCGATGGCGGCGCTCGTGGTGGTCATGGTGGTCACGGCCGGTCTGTACGCGCTGAGTGACTTCGAGGTGACGCCGTCGGCGATCATCGGTTTCCTGACGATCCTCAGCTACGCCCTCTACGACACGGTGGTGGTCTTCGACAAGATCCGGGAGAACACCGCCGACGTCACCATCTCGACCAAGCGGACGTTCGCGGAGCAGGTCAACCTCGCCGTCAACCAGACGCTCGTCCGGTCGATCAACACCTCGGTGGTGGCGATCCTGCCGGTCGCCTCGATCCTGTTCATCGGCTCGTTCCTGCTCGGGGCGGGCACGCTCCAGGACCTCTCGCTGGCCCTGTTCATCGGCATCATCCTCGGCACCCTGGGCACCATCTTCATCGCGGCCCCGCTGTACGCGGCGCTGCGACTGAACGAACCGGAGCTGAGGAAGCAGGAGAAGAAGGTGCTGAACCGACGCTCGCTGGAAGCGGCCTCCGCCTGACGCCGGGCGCACGCCAGGCCGGCTCCACTGAGCGCACCGACGCCGCAGCACGACCCTCAGCCGCAGGAGGCCCGCACGGGCCTCCTGCGGCTGAGGCCGTTCGAAGCCCGGCTAGACTTGAAGCTGCCGCATAACCGGCGGCGCGATGGATTCCTACCGGATCCCGCAGGGAGATTGAGGTGCACATGGCTGAAGCGGTGAATCCCGGAGAGGACCAGGGTGCTGCGGTGCCCGGGGTCCCCGGTCAGCTCACCACCGACGTGCCTCGGCCGGGCCCGGGGCCCGGGCTGGTGCAGCCGGAGTCGCCCACTTCCGCGCCCTCGGCCACGAGTGCCGACCAGGTGGCTCCCGGACGGCGCGGCCGGACGCGCGCGCGCATCGCCCGTCTCACCGGGCGCGGTTCCTCGGGGTACTCGCCCGTCCTCGAACCCCTGCTCCGCACCGTCCGCGCGAACAACCCGCGAGAGGATCTCGACCTGATCCAGCGCGCCTACCTCGTGGCGGAGCGCAGCCACGAGGGGCAGACACGCAAGAGCGGCGACCCGTACATCACGCACCCCGTCGCCGTCGCCACGATCCTCGCCGAACTCGGCATGACCGGCACCACCCTCGCCGCAGCCCTCCTGCACGACACGGTCGAGGACACCTCGTACACCCTGGCAGAGCTCAAGCGCGACTTCGGGCCCGAGGTCGCCATGCTCGTGGACGGCGTCACAAAACTCGACAAGGTGTCCTTCGGGGACGCGGCGCAGGCCGAGACGGTCCGCAAGATGGTCGTGGCCATGGCGAAGGACATCCGTGTCCTCGTCATCAAGCTCGCCGACCGGCTCCACAACGCCCGCACGTGGCGGTTCGTCTCGCCCGCCTCCTCGGCGAAGAAGGCCAGGGAGACGCTCGAGATCTTCGCGCCCCTCGCCCACCGGCTCGGCATGAACACCATCAAGTGGGAGCTCGAGGACCTGTCCTTCGCTGCACTGCACCCCAAGGTCTACGAGGAGATCGTCCGGATGGTGGGGGACAGGACCCCCGAGCGGGAGAAGCACCTCAGCCTCGTCCGCAACCAGATCGAGGAGGACCTCCGGGCCGTGAAGATCAGGGCGACGATCACGGGCCGCCCCAAGCACTACTACTCGATCTACCAGAAGATGATCGTCCGCGGTAAGGACTTCGACGACATCCATGACCTGATGGGCGTCCGCGTCCTGGTGGACAGCGTGCGGGACTGCTATGCGACGCTCGGCTCCCTCCACTCGCGCTGGAACCCCCTGCCCGGGCGGTTCAAGGACTACATCGCGATGCCGAAGTTCAACATGTACCAGTCGCTGCACACGACGGTGATCGGCCCCGGCGGGAAGCCTGTCGAGGTCCAGATCCGGACGCACGACATGCACCGCCGTGCCGAGTACGGTGTGGCGGCGCACTGGAAGTACAAGAACGGCGGCAAGCCGCCCGAGGCGGCCGACAACGGCGACATGGGCTGGCTGCGGAGCCTCGTGGACTGGCAGCAGGAGACGTCGGACCCGGACGAGTTCCTCGACTCCCTCCGGTTCGAGATCAATGCCCGCGAGGTCTTCGTCTTCACGCCCAAGGGCGAGGTGATGGCGCTCCCGGCCGGCTCGACACCGGTCGACTTCGCCTACGCCGTCCACACCGAGGTCGGCCACAGGACGATCGGCGCGAGGGTCAACGGCAAGCTCGTCCCGCTCAGCAGCGAGCTGAACCACGGCGACTGGGTGGAGATCTTCACCTCCAAGGCCGAGGGTGCCGGGCCCAGTCAGGACTGGCAGGGCTTCGTCAAGAGCCCGCGAGCACGCAACAAGATCCGGCAGTGGTTCACGAAGGAGCGCCGCGAGGAGGCGATCGACAAGGGCAAGGAGCTGCTGACCCGCGCGATGCGGAAGCAGAACCTCCCGCTGCAGCGCATGATGACGCACAGCGCCCTGCTGACGGTCGCCCAGGAGCTCCGGCACCAGGACATCTCCGCGCTCTACGCCGCTGTCGGGGACGGCCACACCTCAGCGCAGAACGTGATCGAGCATCTCGTGGCGCTCATGGGCGGGCACGAGGACGCCGAGGACAAGATCGCCGAGACCGCCGTCGCGTCCCAGCCCCGCCGGCCCAAGTTCTCCGACTCGGGCGTCACGGTCCGGGGAGTGGGCGACGTCTGGGTGAAGCTCGCCCGCTGCTGCACGCCCGTGCCGCCGGACCCGATCATCGGATTCGTCACGCGCGGCTCCGGCGTCTCGGTGCACCGCAGCGACTGCCGCAACGTCCAGGAGCTGCGGGACCAGCCGGACCGGATCGTGCCGGTCGAGTGGGCCCCGACGCAGTCGAGCGTGTTCCTCGTGGAGATCCAGGTGGAGGCCCTGGACCGCAAGAGCCTGCTCTCGGACGTGACGAGCGTGCTCGCCGAGAACCACGTGAACATCCTGGCGGCGAACGTGAACACGTCCTCGGACCGGGTGGCCATGTCGCGCTTCGCGTTCGAGATGGGTGACCCGAAGTACCTGAGCCACATCCTCAGCGCGGTGCGCCGCATCGACGGAGTCTTCGACGTGTACAGGACGACGGGCTCCCAGCGGCGCCCCTGACGGGTCCGCACTCAGAGCCGGTGCTCCCGCGGCGGATGCCGGGCGACGCGGAGACGCATGAGGGCTCTGGCCTTGCCCGGTACACGCGACGTGTTGACGAGGGCCGCCTCGACGAGGCGCAGGGGGCAGCCCAGTTCCGCGGACCTGCCGATCGCCCGGAGGATCGGCACCGCATCCCGTTCCTCGCCGTGCACGGCGATGTCCAGGGCCGTCCGGAGCGGCGTCGTCACGGACACCCCGCCGACCAGGTTGACGTCGAACGGACCGAGCGCCACCTGGTGCATGACCGCCGGTGTGAAGGGCGGCAGTGCCGTGGTGCGGCGCCGATGGTCCGTGACGAGGCTGATCAGCGCGGGCGGCGGAGCGCAGCCGTAAACCCAGGCCGCGCAGGAGCGGCCCAGTGCCACGCGCGGCCGGATCGAGCGGGGGATGCTGCGGACGGCGGCCTGTGCACGCGTGGCAGGGTCCTCCCTGAAGTCGCTGCGGAGGTACGAGTTGCCGATGACGAGGTGCACCAGCCCGTCGAGCCGCATGCCCTGAAGCTCGGCGGAGGAGAAGATCTCCCCGGCATGGAAGATCGCGCCCCCGGTTGACGTGACGGGCTGCCCGGCCGTGCCCAGGACGCGCTCCGGAGGTGCTGCGCCATCGACTCTGTCCAGGGGGGCCATCGTCCCAGCATCCTCACCGCCGGAACCCCGGAGAAGCCCCGCCGTGCCGATGTGGACAAGCCCGAGGGCCACCGGCAGGACGGCGCACGCCGCGGTCGGGCGGCGCGGGGGAGGGCCTGCGGCCAGGAGAAGCCCCGGGCGGACCTCGCGGGCATCCGAGCCAGTGCACCCGCGCCGGGAGCGCGCCTCCCGGCGAGCGGGCCTCCCGCGGGAGGCCCGCTCGGCTAGGAGAAGTCCTGAGCGGACCGCTGCAGCATCTCGAGCCACTGCTCGCGCGCCGCGAGCGCCTCCCTGGCGGTGGCGATCTTCTTGGCATTGCCTGCGCGCTCCGCGTCGGCCAGGTCGTCCTTGAGCTGCGCGATGGTCGCCTCGAGCTGGCTCAGCGCGCTGTTGGTGCGTGCCTTCGTCTCGGGGTTCGTCTTCGTCCAGTGCTCGTCATCGGCGGCCTTGACGGCATCCTCGACCTTGCGGAGGCCTGCGTCGATGCGTCCCATGTCGGCGCGGGGGACCTTGCCGGCCTCGTCCCAGCGGTCGCGCACGGATTGCAGCGCCTTCTTGGCGGCGGCGAGATCCCTGATGGGCAGGATCTGCTGGGCCTCCTTCAGGAGTGCCTCCTTGGCCGTCAGGTTGCCCGAGTACTCCTCGTCCACGGCTTCGTTGGCGGCCTTGCGGGCCTCGAAGAAGCGGTCCTGGGCCGCGCGGAAGCGGGCCCAGAGGGCGTCGTCGTCCTTGCGGCTGGCGCGCTTCGACGACTTCCACTCGTCCATGAGGTGGCGGTACTCGGCAGCGGTCGAGCCCCAGTCCGTCGAGTCCGAGAGCTGCTCGGCGCGCTTGATGAGCGCTTCCTTGGCCTGCTTCGCCTCGGCGTTGTCGCTGTCCAGCTGGGAGAAGTAGGCGCGGCGGTGGCGGTCGAACACGGTGCGTGCGGACCGGAAGCGCTTCCAGAGGGCATCCTCTGTGCCCCGACCGAGCCTCGGACCGGCCTTCTGCGCGGCCTTCCACAGCTCGAAGAGCTCGTTCATGCGCGTGCTGCTCGCCTTCCACTGGACAGTGGAGGGGTCGCGTCCCGCGAGTTCCTCGGCTTCGGCCACGATCGCCTCGCGGGCGGCCAGCTCCTTCGCCTTCAGGGCGTCCTGTGCTGCCCGCTCCGACTTCTCCAGGCCGCCGATCTCCACGAGCAGAGCCTCGATACGCGCCTCGAGCGTGAGCACGTCACCGACCATCTTGCGTTCGCCGACCTGCGCGCGCAGGTGCTTCGCGGTCTTGGCCATGTCCGAGGACGGCGCCTTCGCCTGGACGCGTTGCTCCAGCAGCGCGACCTGACTCACGACGTCGTCGTACTTGCGCACGAAGTAGGACAGCGCCTCCTCGCGGGTCGCGTCGGGGTACTGGCCCACCGGGTGCTCGGCGCCGTCGACCAGGAGGAAGACGTGGCCGTCCTCCTCCACCCGGGCGAACCTGCCGGCTTCCTCGAGGGAGGTGCTGTGTGCGGGCGGGGCCGCCAGGGGCTGGGCCTTCTTCTTCAGCGGCCGCGGTGCCATGGCGGTGGGCAGCGGCGGGCGCGGAGGGGCGGTGCTCGGCGACGGCGTGCTCAGCGGTGCGGGCTCGGCGGCCAGCGGGACCGACGGCTCCGCCGCACCGGTGTCACCGGTCGCATGCGTCGCAGTGTCGCCCTCGGAGGATGCCGCCGCCGGGCCTGCCGGGGCGTCCTCACCGGATGTGGTCGGTGCTCCGGCGTCAGCGGGTGCTTCGGGTGCTTCGGCGTCAGCGGGTGCTTCGGCGGCGTTCGCGGGTGCTTCCGTGGCTGCGCCACCAGCCGACACCGGCGCTTCGACGTCTGCCGGTCCGCCGGCCGCGGAAGCGGCTTCGGGCTCTCCTGCGGCAGACGCCTCGGCCTCCGGGGTCCCCGCGGTGTCGGCAGCCGGGGCGTCCGACTCGTGCTCGGCGGCGACCGCAGGCGTGGCCGGGTCCGTGTCCTGGAGGTCGGTCGCAGGCGCGCCCGGAGCCGGGGCTGATGCCGTGGACGCGGACACGCTGGCGTCATCGCCTGCCGCAGCGTCCTGCTGCGTGTCCTGGCCGATGGTCGTTTCGTCGGATTGCTGACTGTCTGTCACCGCTAGAAGTCTTTCGCTCGTCGGATGGCCGTGAGCAACGCCGGGGCCATTTCATGCTGGGTCTAGGAGTCTATCGACCCGGTCCGTCGGACAGCGGCGGGAGAGCCCGCCGAACGAGTCTCCTCAGCGCCCACCGATCTTCCGGAGCAACGCGGCACCTGCCCTGAGGTTACTTTACCCACTGGCCCCCGATCCGCGGCATGGCGCGGGCCGTATCCGCCCGAGCGGCGGTCCGAGCAGCCGCTTTTCCGCAGGGTCCCACCGGGACCTAGGATGAAGGCCGCAGAACCGGTCCGCGACGCCGCACACGACGGCGACCGGCCCCCACCGCAGGAGGAGATCCACCCCATGGCCCGCAAGGCATCACTGTCCGGCTTCCCCGAATGGCTCCCGGAGGAGCGCCTGATCGAGCTCCACGTCCTCGGGGTGCTGCAGCGGACGTTCGAGCTGCACGGCTTCTCCAGCATCGAGACCCGCGCGGTCGAGACCGTGGAACACCTCCTCCGCAAGGGCGAGATCGACAAGGAGGTGTACGCGGTCTCCCGTCTCCAGGCCGATGAGGCATCCGCCTCCGAGAGCGGCCTCGCGCTCCACTACGACCTGACCGTCCCCTTCGCGCGCTACGTCGTCGAGAACGCGGGCCACCTGGCCTTCCCCTTCCGCAGGTTCCAGATCCAGAAGTGCTGGCGCGGCGAACGGCCGCAGGAGGGGCGTGCGCGCGAGTTCACGCAGGCGGACATCGACGTCGTGGGCGACGGCGTCCTCCCGTTCCGCTACGACGTCGAACTGGCCCTCGCCGTGGTGGAAGCCCTCGGTGCCCTGCCCATCCCTGACTTCACGCTGCGCGTGAACAACCGGAAGCTGGCCGAGGGCTTCTACCGGGCCATCGGCCTCGAGGACACCGCCGCGGTGCTGCGCAGCATCGACAAGCTCGAGAAGATCGGCCCCGACAAGGTGGGAGCGCTGCTGCGCGAGGAGGTGGGCGCCACCGATGACCAGGTGCGCCTCGCCCTCGACCTCGCGGGTATCCGCACCAACGACACGTCCTTCGCGGAGCGCGTGCGGGCCCTCGGGGTCACGAACGACCTCCTCGAGGAGGGCCTCGAGGAGCTGCGCCAGGTGGTCGGCGAGGCGTCGCGGCGTGCGCCGGGCCGCGTCGTCGCCGATCTGAGCATCGCCCGGGGGCTCGACTACTACACCGGTACCGTCTACGAGACGGTCCTGAACGGGCACGAGGCACTCGGCTCGATCTGCTCCGGCGGCCGCTACGACGCCCTCGCCCGCAAGGGCAACCGCACCTTCCCCGGCGTCGGGCTGTCCATCGGCGTCACCAGGATCGTCTCGCGCATCCTCAGCCAGGGATTCGCGACGGTCTCCCGCTCCGTGCCCACCGCCGTGCTCGTGACCCTGGCCGACGACGACGCGTGGTCGCAGGCGCAGGACGTCGCCGCGGCGCTGCGCGGTCGCGGGATCTCGGCGGAGGTCGCGGCGAGCGCGGAGAAGTTCGGCAAGCAGATCAAGTTCGCCGACCGGCGCGGCATCCCCTTCGTCTGGTTCACATCGGCCGAGGGTTCGCACGAGGTCAAGGACATCCGCTCCGGCGAGCAGGCCCCGGCGGATCCGGCGTCGTGGACGCCGCCCGCGGACGACCTCCGCCCCGTGGTGACGACGGCGTCATAACCCGGACGGCCCGGGCCGCCGCGCCGGGTGCTCAGACCCGGGGGATCTCCGCCGCGGATCCGGTCCGCCGCGCCGGGTTCCCGGGTCGGGGAGTGACCGACGCGGGATCCGGCCCGCCGTGCGGAGCCGTCGTCGTTCCCCCTTCTCCGACGCGGAGTGCGCCGGCACCGGCGTGTCCCGGTGCGACACCGGCTTCTACGTTCGAAACCGGGGGACGACGACGGGCGAGCAGGACGGACGTGCCCCTCACGACCTCCTGCGTCGGCGCACGAGGACGGCCGCGCGCACAAGAACTCCTCCGGCGAGCACCGCGACCATCGTGAGGACCGACGTCGCCGGGAGGGTGAAGGCCAGGACGAGGCAGGCCGCGGCGCCGACGGCGTTCAGCCAGCGCGGTGCGTACCACTGCCGTTCGGTGAGGGAGAACGCCGCGGCGTTCGCGATCGCGTAGTAGACCAGCACGCTGAAGCTGGAGAAGCCGACGACGGTCAGCACGTCCGTGGCGATCAGGAGGACTACGACGACGACGGCCGAGACGATGTCCGCGACCCACGGCACGGCGTAGCGGACGGAGACGCGGGCCAGCGCCGGCGGGAGGTCGCTGCCCCGCGCCATGGCGAGGCTCGTGCGGCCGACCCCTGCGATGAGGGCGAGCAGTGCGCCGAGACTCGCCAGCGCTGCGGCGGCGGTGACGACGGCGCCCAGGACACCGTCCACCCGTGGCGGCGCCGCGGCCTCGACGACCTGCCGCAGCGGGGCGGTCGTCGCGGCGAGCCCGGCGGGCCCGAGGGCGTGCAGGAGGGACAGCGCCAGCAGCACGTACAGCACCAGGGTGAAGCCGAGCGCGCCGAGGATCGCCGCGGGGATGGTGCGTCGGGGCTCCCGTACCTCCTCGCCCATGGTCGCGATCCGGGCGTATCCCGCGAAGGCGAAGAACAGCAGCGCCGCGGCCTGCAGGACGCCCCCGGCGCTCCCCGGGCCGCCGCCGGCCGCCTCGGGTGCTGCGGGGGAGGCGAACCCGACGACGACGACGAAGGCGAGGACGGGCACCACGAGCGCGACGATCACGCGGGTCGCCAGCGCCGTGCGGGTCACGCCGAGGAGGTTCACCATCGTCAGGGCGACGACGGCGGCCACCGCGGCGGGCTTCTCGGCGCCGGGCGCCGCATAGAACCCGAACGTGAGCGCCATCGCGGCGCACGAGGCGAGCTTGCCCGTGACGAAGCCCCATCCGGCGAGGAATCCCGCCCAGTCGCCCAACTGCTTCCGCCCGTACACGTACGTCCCGCCGCTGGAGGGGTAGCGGACGGCGAGGGACGCCGTCGCGGAGGCGTTGCAGTAAGCGACGAACCCCGCGATCCCGACGGCGAGCGGCAGGAGACCCCCGGCGGCGGCGGCGGCGGGCGCGAAGACGACGAAGGCACCGGCCCCGATCATGGCGCCGACGCCCACCGTCGTGGCATCGACGCCGCCCATGGCGCGGCGGAGTCCGGGCTGCTCGGACATGGTCCTCCTCGGGTCGGGCGCTGGATGATCGGCGGTGGAGGACGGGTCCTGGCTGTCGGGGCGGCTGAACCGGGACCGGTAAGGTTGGTCGGGCTTGAACCAACTCTAGGCAGGCGCTCCCGAAGCCTGCGATTCATCTGACACATTTGTGGGAAGGAATGCTGTGCTCCGCACGCATGAACTCGGCTCCCTCCGGCCCGAGCACGTAGGACAAACGGTCACCCTGGCAGGCTGGGTCGCCCGCCGCCGCGACCACGGCGGTGTGGCGTTCCTCGACCTGCGCGACGCGTCCGGCGTCGCCCAGGTGGTGGTCCGCGAGGAGGACGTGTTCTCCAGCCTGCGCAACGAGTACGTCCTGCAGATCGTCGGCACGGTGCACCAGCGCCCCGAGGGCAACGAGAACCCCGCCCTGTCCACGGGTGCGATCGAGGTCATCGCGGACACCGTCACGATCCTCAACACCTCGGACCCCCTGCCGTTCCAGATCGACGAGCACGTCGAGGTGGGCGAGGAGGCGCGTCTGCGCCACCGCTACCTCGACCTCCGGCGGCCCGGTCCCCAGGCCAACCTTCGCCTGCGCTCCGAGGCGAGCCGGGTCGCACGCGAGCTGCTCCACGCGGACGGCTTCGTGGAGATCGAGACGCCCACCCTGACCCGATCCACTCCCGAGGGCGCGCGCGACTTCCTGGTGCCGGCACGCCTCGCACCGGGCTCCTGGTACGCCCTCCCGCAGTCACCGCAGCTCTTCAAGCAGCTCCTGCAGGTCGGCGGGTTCGAGAAGTACTACCAGCTCGCCCGCTGCTACCGCGACGAGGACTTCCGCGCCGACCGCCAGCCCGAATTCACGCAGCTCGACATCGAGGCGAGCTTCGTCGAGGAGGACGACATCATCGCCCTCGGCGAGCAGCTCGTCTCCGCCCTGTGGAAGCTCATCGACGTCGAGATCCCCCTCCCCATCCGCCGCATGACCTACGCCGACGCCATGGCCAGGTACGGCTCGGACAAGCCCGACCTCCGCTTCGGGCTCGAGCTGACCGAGCTGACGGACTTCTTCAAGGACACCGGGTTCGGCGTCTTCAAGGCGCCCTACGTCGGTGCCGTCGTCATGCCGGGCGGTGCCTCGCAGCCGCGTCGTCAGCTGGACGCCTGGCAGGAATGGGCGAAGCAGCGCGGCGCGAAGGGCCTCGCCTACGTCCTGATCGACGACGACGGCAGTCTGCGCGGACCGGTCGCCAAGAACCTCACCGACGCCGAGCGGGAGGGCCTCGCAGCCGCGACCGGCGCCAACCCCGGCGACTGCATCTTCTTCGGCGCCGGTGACCGCACGTCGTCGCGCGCCATCCTCGGTGCCGCGCGCGTCGAGATCGGACGACGCACGGGACTCATCAAGGAGGGCGACTGGGCGTTCGTCTGGGTGGTCGACGCCCCCATGTTCGAGCCCGCGTCCGCGGCGGTCGCCGCCGGGGACGTCGCCGTCGGAGGAGGGGCCTGGACGGCCGTCCATCACGCCTTCACGTCCCCGAAGCCCGAGTTCCTCGACACCTTCGACACGGATCCCGAGAACGCCCTGGCCTACGCGTACGACATCGTCTGCAACGGCAACGAGCTCGGCGGCGGGTCCATCCGGATCCACCGCCGCGACGTCCAGGAGCGCGTGTTCGCCGTCATGGGCCTCGGCGCCGAGGAGGCGCAGGAGAAGTTCGGTTTCCTCCTCGAGGGCTTCAAGTACGGCGCGCCTCCCCATGGCGGGATCGCGCTCGGCTGGGACCGCGTGGTCTCCCTGCTCGCGGGCACCGACTCCATCCGGGACGTCATCGCCTTCCCGAAGTCCGGTGGCGGTTTCGACCCGCTGACGGCCGCGCCGGCGCCCATCACGGCCCAGCAGCGCAAGGAGGCCGGCGTCGACGCGAAGCCGAGGACCGACGCGAAGGCAGAAGCGAAGACCGACCCGAAGTCCGGGCCCATGACCGGGGCCTGACCGGTACGCCGGAGTCTCCGGCACGCACTGAGGAGGACGGGGCACCCGGGTGCCCCGTCCTTCGCATCGGGGTCCCGGGCTGATCGCTGTCGGACGAATTGTGACGGTTCATCCGCGGGCGCGGCCGCTCTGTGAAATACTCGGCGGAGTATGTGCTCCGGGGTCGGTGTAAGTCCGAACCGGCGGTTATAGTCCGCGACCCGTCCACGAGCTGCGCACCCGCGCGATGAGTGGACGGTTGAGCCGGTGGAATTCCGGGACCGACAGTCAAAGTCTGGATGGGAGAAGCACACACGGCAGGGACTCGCCGCTGCCCGGGAACGGGTGACGGTCCTGTCGCGGCCTCGCCGCGACAGCGTGTCCCTCCTTCTGTCATCCCCGGAGCCGTCGTATCGGCGAAGGATCGGCATGGACTTTCTGCAGTGGCTCTTCGAAGCCCGCATCCCCGTAGGCAACGGCTCCCTCCTGCTCCGCGAGGTGGTGGGCAACATCTTCGGCCTGCTCAGCGCGTTCGGCGGCATGCGTCGTCGCGTCTGGGCGTGGCCCGTCGGCATCGTCGGCAACCTCCTGCTCCTCACGGTCTTCCTCGGTTCGCTCTTCGGTACGGCGAGCGCGGTGAACCTGCTGGGGCAGGCCGGGCGTCAGGTCATGTTCATCGCGGTCTCCGTCTACGGCTGGCGGCAGTGGCAGGCCAGCCGGAACCGCGGGGGACAGGCCGTCGTCCCGCAGTGGGCCGGCAACAGGGCGCGCCTCGGGATGGTCGCCTTCCTGCTCATCGGCACCCTCGCGCTGACACCGCTCTTCCGCATGCTCGGCTCCTACGAGCCCGTCTGGGCCGACGCCTGGACCTTCGTCGGGTCGCTGCTCGCCACCTACGGCATGGCCAAGGGCTGGGTGGAGTTCTGGCTCGTCTGGGTCGCCGTGGACGTCGTGGGCGTCCCGCTGCTGTTCAGCGCGGGCTACTACGCCAGCGCCTTCATGTACATCTTCTACGGCGGCTTCACGCTCGTCGGCTTCTTCGTGTGGGCGCGTGCCCAGCGGACGGCGAAGCCCGGCGTCGAGACGCTCCTCCCGGATCCGACCCTCCGGTGAGGACCACGGCGCACGGAATCGAAGGGGTCACGCCGGCGGAGTCGGCAGCGCTGCTGCGTGCCCTCGACCTCGCCGCGTGCGGCGTGCGGGGCGCCAACCCCCTTGTGGGCGCCGTCCTGCTCGCCCCCGACGGCGCCGTCCTCGGCGAGGGCCACCACCGGGGAGCAGGCACGCCGCACGCCGAACCAGCCGCCCTCGCCGACGCCCGGGAGCGCGGCAACGACCCGCGGGGCGCCACCATGGTGGTGACCCTCGAGCCGTGCGACCACACCGGCCGGACCGGCCCGTGCAGCACGGCACTCCTCGAGGCCGGCGTCGCCCGCGTGGTGTACGCGGCCGACGACGTCGATGCTGCCGCGGCGGGTGGCGGGCAGCGGCTGCGCGCCGAGGGCGTCGACTGCGTCGCGGGTCACGAGGCCGCCCGCGCCCGGGAGCTGAACGAGCGCTGGGCCGCTGCCACCTCCGCGCGGCGCCCCTTCGTCACGCTGAAGTCGGCGCAGTCCCTCGACGGCCGGGTGGCTGCCCCGGACGGCACCAGCCAGTGGATCACCGGCGCCGAGGCCCGCGCCGACGGCCACAGGCTCCGCGCCCTGGCCGACGCCGTCCTGGTCGGCACGGGCACCGTCCTCGCCGACGACCCGCAGCTGACCGCACGGCCGGGTACGGCACCGTCCGACGCCGCACCGACCGGCAGCGCACCGACCGGCGCAGCGCCCGTCGACTCGGCGCGGCCGGGCACCCCGGCGTCGGCGCGGAGTGCGGGTCTGCGCGTGGTCATGGGCCGCAGCGCCGTACCCGACGCCGCCGCGATCCGCGGCGAGGGGTTCCTCCACCTGCCGACGCGGGATGTGCACGAGGTCCTCGACGCGCTGTACACCCGGGGCGTCCGCCACCTCCTGGTGGAGGGAGGCCCCCGGATCGCCTCCGCCTTCCTCAGGGCCGGCGTGGTCGACGAACTGTTCAGCTACGTCGCCCCGCTGCTCCTCGGCAACGGCGCACCGGCGTTCCCCGGGCTCGGCGTCGAGACGCTCTCCGGCGCGACACGGTGGGTGCCCGACGACGCCGGGGGCCCCGCCGTCGTCCGGCTCGGAGCCGACGTGCGGCTGCACCTGCGGCCCCCGTCCCTCGCCCCCTAGCGGTACGTGGCCTCCCGCCCACGCTCCGGCTCTCCTCCCGCCTCCCCACCCGAAGGAAGTACCAGTGTTCACAGGAATCGTGTCAGAGCAGGGCAGCGTCGTCTCCCTCGACCTCGCGCCCGACGGCGAGAGCGGCCTCCTCGTCGTCGAGGCGCCGGAGACCGGGAAGGACCTCGCACCGGGCGCCTCGATCGCCGTCAACGGCGTCTGCCTCACCGCCGTCACGCTCGACGGCGCCCGCGTGGGCGTCGACGTGATGGGCGAGACCCTCCGCCGGACCACCACGGGCGGGCTGGAGCCGGGAGCGCCCGTCAACCTCGAGCGGTGCGTGCCTGCCGGCGGCCGCCTCGACGGTCACGTCGTCCAGGGGCACGTGGACGGGATCGGTGTGCTGCTCGAGCGCGAGGACCTCGGCGCGTGGCACCGGCTCCGTTTCGGGCTGCCCGCGACGCTCGGCCGGTACGCGGCGGAGAAGGGCTCCGTGGCGATCGACGGCGTCTCCCTGACCGTCACCGCCGTCAGCCCGGCGGACGACGCCGAGCAGTGGTTCGAGGTCGGACTCATCCCGACGACGCTCCGGGAGACGGGCCTCGGCGCCAAGGTCCTCGGCGACCCGGTGAACCTGGAGATGGACGTGCTCGCCAAGTACGCCGAACGGCTCCTCGGCTTCGCCGCCGCCGACGCGCGGCGGCAGACCACCGGGGGAGCGCAGTGACGGCACGCGTGCCGGCCGCAGCCGACGGACCGGTGCGGCTCGATCCCGTGGAGGCCGCCATCGCCGCCCTCGCGGCGGGACGTGCCGCCGTCGTCGTGGACGACGAGGACCGCGAGAACGAGGGCGACATCGTGTTCGCGGCCGAGGACGCCACCCGGGAACTGGTCGGGTGGACCGTGCGCTGGACCTCGGGCGTGCTCTGCGTGCCGCTGCGGGCGGACGACGCCGACCGGCTCCTCCTGCCGCCGATGACGGCGGTCAACGAGGACTCCAAGGGCACGGCGTACACCGTCTCGTGCGACGCCGCGGCCGGGGTCGGCACGGGGATCAGCGCCGCCGACCGCGCGTGGACCGCCCGTGTGCTCGCCGACCCGTCCAGCGGTCCGCGCGACCTCACCCGCCCGGGGCACGTCTTCCCGCTGCGCGCCGCACCGGGCGGAGTGCGCGAGCGGCCGGGACACACGGAGGCCGGCGTCGAGCTCTGCGTCCTCGCGGGCAAGCGGCCTGCCGCCGTCATCGCCGAACTGGTGCACGACGACGGCGACATGATGCGCCTGCCCGCGCTCCGGCGCTTCGCCGACGAGCACGGGATCCCGCTCATCTCCATCGAGGACCTCGTCGCCCACGTGGCGCACAGAGCCCCGGCGCTGCACGGCGCGGCCCCGCCCGCCCCCGCAACCACGACCACCACGACCACCACGACCGACCCCACCGAAGGAGCACCATGAGCGGCCACGGAGCACCCAGCATCGACGTCAGCGCACTGACCACGTCAGGGGGCGCACCCCTCCGCCTCGCGATCATCGCCGCGAGCTGGCACACCGAGATCATGGACGGCCTGCTCGACGGCGCCCGCCGCGCCGCTGCCGACGCCGGGGCCGACGTCACCGAGATCCGCGTCCCGGGCAGCTTCGAGCTGCCCGTCGCCGCGGCGCGCCTCGCACCGCACGTCGACGCCGTCGCCGCCCTCGGCGTCGTCATCCGCGGCGGTACGCCCCACTTCGACTACGTGTGCCAGGCGGCGACGTCGGGACTCACCGACGTGAGCGTGAGCACCGGTGTGCCCGTCGGATTCGGCGTGCTGACCTGCGACACCGAGCAGCAGGGGCTCGACCGGGCGGGCCTGCCCGGCTCCTCGGAGGACAAGGGCTACGAGGCGGTGTCGGCGGCACTCGCCACGGCCGCCGTCCTCCGCCCCTGGGCGCCGTAGCCCGATGCCCGGGTCCGGCGGTCGGAACGCGCGTCGCGTGCCCGATCCGCCCGACGACGGCCGGAGGCAGTCGGAGGCGTCCGTCACACGACGGCCGCCGCGGGACGGGGCGGCCCGGCGAGCCGATAGCCTAGGGAGGTGAAAACCTTTGAATCCCTGTTCGAGGAACTCAGCGCGAAGGCCGCCGACCGCCCGGCCGGCTCCCGGACCGTCGCCGAGCTCGACTCCGGCGTGCACGGCATCGGCAAGAAGGTCGTCGAGGAGGCCGCCGAGGTCTGGATGGCCGCCGAGTACGAATCCACGGAGGACGCCGCCGAGGAGATCTCCCAGCTGCTCTACCACCTGCAGGTCCTCATGCTCGCGAAGGGGCTCACCCTGGAGGACGTCTACAAGCATCTGTAGCCGCGCCGGCGCCACCCGCCCGCGGCCCCTGCTTGCCCTCTCCTCCTCCACCGAAGGATTCCTCCCATGCTCCGTGTAGCAGTCCCCAACAAGGGCGCCCTGTCCGAGGCCGCGTCCGCCATGCTCGCCGAGGCCGGCTACCGCCAGCGCCGCGACCCCCGCGAGCTCGTGCTCGTCGACCCCGAGAACGAGATCGAGTTCTTCTTCCTCCGCCCCCGCGACATCGCGGTGTACGTCGGCTCGGGCACGCTCGACGTCGGCATCACCGGCCGCGACCTCTTCCTCGACGCACAGGTCAACGCGGAGGAGCTTCTGCAGCTCGGCTTCGGCGCCTCCACCTTCCGGTTCGCCGGTCCCGTCGGGGACTTCTCCTCCGTGGAGCAGCTCGAGGGCCGCAGGCTCGCCACGAGCTACGAGGGACTCCTCAACGACTACCTCGCCGGGCGCGGCATCACCGCGTCCGTGGTCCGGCTCGACGGCGCCGTCGAATCCTCGGTGCGTCTCGGCGTCGCGGACGCGATCGCCGACGTCGTGGAGACCGGCAACACGTTGCGGGCCGCGGGCATGGAGATCTTCGGGGAGCCCATCCTGCAGAGCGAGGCCGTCCTCATCGGCCGGGCGGGTGCGGACGCACCGGCAGGGCTCGACGTCCTGCTGCGGCGCCTGCAGGGCGTCCTCGTGGCACGCCAGTACGTGATGATGGACTACGACATCCGCACCGACCTCGTGGACCGGGCCGCGGCCCTCACGCCCGGACTCGAGTCGCCGACCATCTCCCCGCTGCGCGACTCCGAGTGGGTCGCCGTCCGTGCGATGGTCAAGCGGAACCGGACCAACCGCATCATGGACGAGCTGTACGACCTCGGTGCGCGCGCCATCCTCGTCAGCACCATCCACGCCTGCCGGATCTAGGGGCAGCCATGACCGTCGCCATCCGCGTCATCCCCTGCCTCGACGTCGACGCCGGGCGCGTCGTGAAGGGCGTCAACTTCGAGGACCTGCGCGACGCCGGCGATCCGGTGGAGCTCGCCCACCGGTACGACCGCGCAGGAGCCGACGAACTGACGTTCCTCGATGTCACCGCCTCCTCCGGCAACCGCGAGACGACCTTCGACGTCGTCGCACGGACCGCCGAAGAGGTCTTCATCCCCCTGACCGTGGGCGGGGGAGTCCGCGAGATCTCCGACGTCGACCGCCTCCTGCGCCACGGTGCGGACAAGGCGTCCATCAACACGGCGGCCGTCGCACGCCCGTCCGTGATCGACGAGATCACGGCGCACTTCGGAGCGCAGGTCCTCGTGCTCTCCCTCGACGCGCGCCGCACGCGGGACGGCAGCACGCCGTCGGGCTTCGAGGTGACGACCTACGGGGGCCGCAAGGGCACCGGCATCGACGCCGTCGCCTGGGCCAGGGAGGCCGCTGACCGGGGGGTGGGGGAGATCCTGCTCAACTCGATCGACGCCGACGGCACCAAGGAGGGCTTCGACCTCGAGCTCATCCGGGCGGTCCGGGCCGCCGTCGGCGTGCCGCTCATCGCTTCGGGTGGTGCCGGCAGGCCCGAGCACTTCCCGCCGGCGGTGCAGGCAGGAGCCGACGCCGTCCTCGCGGCCTCCGTCTTCCACTTCGGTCCGATGGACGCCATCGCCCGGGTCAAGGCGGCCATCCGCGAGGCGGGGTTCCCCGTCCGTTAGCGCGTCAGGGTGCATCCGGCGCGGCGGCCCAGACCCGGGGTGGGGTTCCCACGGCTCCGGGTACCCGGCGCGGCGTCCCGGACGCACAGGTGCTGGCGGGTGCTGACCCGTCCCGGACCTCAGAGGCCTACGTCGGCGCTCTCGAGCAGGGCGACGGCGTCCGGCTGACCCTCGAACGTGACCAGCGCCTGCTGCCGTCGCCCATGGGCGTGGAGCAGCAGTTCGCCCGGATCACCGACAATGGCCACCGACACCGGTGCGCGCTTGGCGACGTGCCTCGGCCCGTCCGGCCTCACCAGCACGACGCCGAGATCCACCGCCCGGTAGAGGATGGCCGCCCGTTTGACGAGTTCCTCCCACAGCGCGTCCGCGTAGTCCTCGTCGAGCGCCCTGGGCGCCCAGCGCGTCGTGGCACGGCGGACGTCCTCGGTGTGCACGAAGTACTCGATGAGGTTGGTGCTCGTGTCGATCGAACTGATACGCATGGGCGACAGTGCGGGAGGGCCGGCCGAGAAGCGGTTCACCAGGGCCTCGTACCCCGCCGGGGACGCAGCGCGCTCGGCCGTCTCCCCGATGGCGCGCTCCGTGACGGGAGCCAGCCTCCGGATGACCATCCCGAGACTGAACACGGGCTTGTGCTCCCGCAGGTACAGGTGCGCGGCCAGGTCGCGCGTCCGCCACCCTTCGCACAGGGTGGGGGCGTCGGGGCCGGCTGCCAGAAGCGTCTCGGCCAGGACCTCGCGGGACGGGGTTACGAAGTGCATCACAGCTGAAAATAGCACGCCGCACCTCCGCGGGGGCAGGTGCGGGGGCGCATCCCGGGGACCGCACTAGAATCAGGGGTGATGCCTCCCTCCACTCCTTCCCCGTCCTCGTCCGGAACGTCCCCCGCGGGGCCACCCGACGAGGAGCGCCCGGCCCTCGATCCGGCCATCGCCGAAGCCCTCAAGAAGGACGACGCCGGCCTCGTCGCCGCCGTCGTGCAGCAGTACGACACGCTCGAGGTGCTCATGCTCGGCTGGATGGACGAGGAGGCCCTCCGGCGCACCCTGACGAGCGGCCGCGTGACCTTCTACTCGCGTTCCCGCGCCGAGTACTGGCGCAAGGGCGACACCTCCGGCCACCGCCAGTGGGTGAAGGGCGTGGCCCTCGACTGCGACGGCGATGCCCTGCTGGTCACCGTCGACCAGGAAGGCGCCGCGTGCCACACCGGCACCAGAACCTGTTTCGACGGGCGCGCGCTCCCCGCCGCGACCGCCGACCGTCCCGAACCCGAAGGATCCTGACCCCATGCAGCAGCTGGGCACCATCAGCCCCACCCTCGAGGAGTTCCGCGCCCTGGCGAGGGCCCGCCGCGTGGTGCCCGTGCACCTGAAGGTCCTCGCGGACGCGCACACTCCCATCGGTATCTATCGGAAGCTCGCCGCCGGGCAGCCCGGGACGTTCCTCATGGAATCGGCGGCGGTCGGCGGTGTGTGGTCGCGCTACTCCTTCATCGGCTCCCACTCCCGGGCCACGCTCACCACCCGCGACGGCGAGGCGTACTGGCTCGGCGAACCGCCGGCGGGTGTCCCGGTGGGCGGCGACCCCGTGGAGGCCCTCCGCCTCACCGTCGAGGCGCTGCGCACCGAACGGTTCGAGGACCTACCCCCTTTCACCTCGGGCATGGTGGGCTTCGTGGGCTGGGAAGCGGTCCGGCACTGGGAGCGTCTCACGAGCCCGCCCGAGGACGACCTGCTGCTGCCCGAGCTCGCGATGTGCCTCGTCTCGGACCTGGCCATCCACGACAACTCCGAGGGCTCGCTCACGCTGGTCGCCAACGCCGTCAACTTCGACGGCACCGACGAGCGGGTCGACGAGGCATGGCACGACGCCGTCGCCCGCATCCGTGCGATGCTCGCGAAGCTGGTGGCGCCCGCCGAACTGGCCGTCTCGGTGATGGCCGCCGACGCGCCGAGCGCCGAGCGCTCGATGGATCGGGTCCGCGAGTCCTGGTTCGAACCCGACTACCTGCGGGCCATCGAGCGCGGCAAGCGGGCGATCGTGGACGGCGACGTCTTCCAGGTCGTCATCAGCCGCCGGTTCGAGATCGAGTGCGACGCCTCCGCCCTCGACGTCTACCGGATCCTGCGCACCACCAACCCGAGCCCCTACATGTACCTCTTCAGCCTCGAGGACGCCGACGGGCGCGGCTACTCGATCGTGGGCAGTTCGCCCGAGGCCCTCGTGACGGTGACGGGTGACGAGGTCATCACGCACCCGATCGCCGGATCGCGCCCTCGCGGCAGGACCACCGAGGAGGACCGCGACCTCGCCGTCGAACTCCGCGCGGACACCAAGGAGAAGGCCGAGCACCTCATGCTCGTGGACCTGGCACGCAACGACCTCTCCAAGGTCTGCCTGCCGGGCAGCGTGGACGTCACCCAGTTCATGGAGGTGGAGAAGTTCAGCCACATCATGCACCTCGTGTCCACGGTGGTCGGCCGGCTCTCACCCTCGAAGACCGCCTACGACGTCCTCGCCGCGACCTTCCCCGCCGGGACCCTGTCCGGTGCCCCGAAACCCCGCGCCCTGCGGCTCATCGACGAGGTGGAACCGCACCGGCGGGGCATCTACGGCGGTGTCGTCGGATACCTGGACTTCGCCGGGGACATGGACATGGCCATCGCCATCCGCTCGGCCCTGCTGCGCGACGGCAAGGCGTACGTGCAGTCGGGCGGCGGGATCGTCGCCGACTCCGTCCTCGAGGCGGAGGCCCTCGAGACGGTCAACAAGGCCGCGGCGCCACTCCGCGCCGCGCTGACCGCGGCCGGGCTGCGGCCCGCGACGGCGGAGGTACCGTGAGCGCCGACCGTCCGGCCCCCGGCCGCCTCACCCGGCGCGGCATCGTGGTCCTCGGGATCGTGGTCCTCGCACTGCTCGCCTTCGGATCGACCACCCAGACCTGGCTCACCGTGCGCCTGCCGCAGGACGCCGTCCAGACGCCGGACCTCGCCATCCCCGGCAGCGACGCCTCCACACCCGTCACCGCGTTCGCGCTCGTAGCCCTCGCCGCGGCCCTCGCCGTGTCGATCGCAGGGCGTGTGGCCCGGTGGATCATCGCGGCCATCCTCGTGCTGTCCGGCGTCGGCATCGTGCTGTCCGCCGCCGCGGTCGCCCTCGACCCGGCCGGCGCGGCGGAGCCCGCCATCGGCACGGCGATCGGGGTCAGCAGCTCGGCGGGGGCCGAAGCGACCGCCGGCGCGATGCCCTGGCTCGCCGTGGCAGCCGGCGCCCTGCTGGTCCTCGCGGCACCGTGGGTGCTCCTGGCCGGCAGGATCTGGGGTGTGAACCGGCGGTACGACGCCGGCGCGGCCCGGGGCGTCCGTGCTCCGTCGGACGGCCTCCAACCCGCGGACGCCCTCCAACCCGGCGCGCCGGTACCGTCGACCGGTGACGTGGCTCCCGGCGTCGTCCCGCCTGTCCGCACGGGCCCGGACGAAGCAGCGGACACGGGGGCGGTCGGAACCCCCGCCCTGCCCGGCGCCGAAGCCGCCGGCGCCGGTGCGGACGCCGGTCGGCCGGAGCAGCCCGACCCGTCGGGGCAGTCCTCGCGGAGCAGCCGGACGAACACCCATGCGGACGAGATCGACAGCTGGGACGAGCTCTCCCGCGGGAACGACCCGACCGGCTGACCGACGGCTCCTCCCCGCACCGCCGGCACCGCCCTCCCGTCGCACCGCACCGCCTGCCCGTCGCACCGCCCACGCGTCGCCCGCACCACCCGTCGCGCCGCCCCCGTCGTCCGGCCGCGGCCCACCGCCTCCGTTCCGCCGCGCCGACCCATCAATGGCAGAATGGAACGAGACCCGTTCGAAGGAGATTTCCCATGGCATCCGAGACCCGCGCCTCCGCTACCCGCAACACCCCCGCGAACCACGCCCAGATGGGCGACGAGACGATCGGTCACGGCAACAGCCCCGCCGCATGGACCTGCGTGCTCATCATGCTGGCTGGCGCCGCCGTGGCCTCCTTCGCCTACGTCCTGGCCAGCACGGAGGGCAACAAGGACTTCGGCACGCTGCTGTTCTGGGCAGGCATCGGGGTCATGTTCATCGGCCTGATCGTCGGTTTCATCCTCCGCAAGATCGGCTACGGCGTGGGTGGATCCAAGCTCAAGAACAACGGCCACTAGATGACGGTCCTCGACGACATCATCGAGGGCGTCCGTGAGGACCTCGCGGAGCGCCGCCGTGCGCGTCCCCTCGAGGACGTCCGCGCCGCCGCCCTCGCGGCGTCCGCCCCGCTGGACGCCTTCGCGGCCCTCGGCGCAGGGCGGCCCGGGACGATGGCCGTCATCGCCGAGGTCAAGCGCAGCAGTCCGTCCAAGGGTGCGCTGGCCGACATCGCCGACCCGGCGGCACTCGCCGCATCCTACGAACGGGGAGGCGCGGCGGTCATCTCCGTGCTGACCGAGGAACGGCGGTTCGGGGGGTCGCTCGCCGACCTCGACGCCGTCCGCGCGGCGGTGGGCCTGCCCGTCCTCCGCAAGGACTTCACCGTGGACAAGTACCAGATCTGGGAGGCCCGCGCCCACGGCGCCGACGTCGTCCTCCTGATCGTCGCGGCGCTCACCGACGAGGAGCTCGCCTCGTTCCTCGCCCTGACGCACGGGCTCGGCATGAACGCGATCGTCGAGACGCACACCGAGGACGAGGTCCGCCGCGCGGTCGCCGCCGGAGCCCCCATCATCGGCGTCAACGTCCGCAACCTGAAGACCCTCGAGATCGACCGGGACGTCTTCGGCCGCCTCGTGCACCTCATCCCGACAGGTACCGTCGTCATCGCCGAATCGGGGGTGCGGGACGCGAACGACGTCGCCGGTTACGCCGCCAGCGGCGCGCACGCCGTCCTCGTGGGGGAGGCACTCGTCCGCCACAGCGACCCCGCCACCACGATCGGGGCCTTCCGGCGGGCGGACCGCACCGCCGGGAACCCGGGAGTACCCGCACACGGCTGACACGACATCCCTGCGCGGCCCCGCGGACCTGCGGGACGGCGCAGCGACAGCACGAAGGACCGGTCGCCGCCGGTCCGCGAGCGATCCGGACGGCACCGTCGCCCGGACCAGGACCAACAGGACAGGAACCCTGACGCCATGACCGACATGCACCAGGACGCGGGCCGCCCCGGCACGGACGCCGGAGCAGCGGACACCATCGACGCCGGAACGGCCGAGGCGTTCCTCAGCCACGACGAGAGCCTCCGCCACGCCCCGGGTCCCTACTTCGGGTCGTACGGCGGCCGCTGGATGCCGGAATCGCTGATCGCCGCGCTCGACGAACTGCAGGACACGTTCGAGAAGGCGAAGGCCGATCCCGAGTTCACCGCGCAGGTCACCGAGCTCAACAGGAATTACGCCGGCCGGCCGTCCCTCCTCACCGAGGCGCAGCGCTTCGCCGAGCACTGCGGCGGCGTCCGCGTGTTCCTCAAGCGCGAGGACCTCAACCACACGGGCTCCCACAAGATCAACAACGTGCTCGGCCAGGCCCTGATCGCCAAGCGCATGGGCAAGACCCGCGTCATCGCCGAGACGGGCGCCGGCCAGCACGGCGTCGCCAGTGCGACAGCGGCGGCACTCCTCGGGCTCGAGTGCGTCGTCTACATGGGCGCCGAGGACACGCGCCGCCAGGCGCTCAACGTGGCGCGCATGCAGCTGCTCGGCGCGACGGTCATCCCCGTCACCAACGGATCGCAGACCCTGAAGGACGCCATCAACGAGGCACTGCGCGACTGGGTCGCCAACGTCGGGACCACGCACTACCTCCTCGGCACCGCGGCCGGTGCCCACCCCTTCCCCTCCATGGTCCGGTACTTCCACGAGGTCATCGGCGACGAAGCGCGGGAGCAGATCCTCGAGCAGACGGGCAGGCTGCCCGACGCCGTGTGCGCCTGCGTGGGCGGCGGCTCCAACGCCATCGGCATGTTCCACGGCTTCCTCGACGACCGCGAGGTCGCCCTCCACGGCTTCGAGGCCGGCGGCGACGGCGTCGAGACCGGCCGCCACGCGGCGACGATCACCCTCGGCCGCCCCGGGGTGCTCCACGGGGCCCGCTCCTACCTCATGCAGGACGAGGACGGCCAGACGATGGAGTCGCACTCCATCTCCGCCGGCCTCGACTACCCGGGCGTCGGCCCGGAGCACGCCTACCTCGCCGACATCGGACGGGCGAACTACGAGCCCATCACCGACGCGGAGGCCATGGAGGCGTTCAAGCTCCTCAGCCGGACCGAGGGCATCATCCCCGCCATCGAGACCGCGCACGCCCTCGCCGGCGCCATGAAGGTCGGCCGGCGCCTCGCCGCGGACCTCGGGCCGGGGGAGCAGGCATCGGACAGGATCATCGTCGTGAACCTCTCGGGCCGCGGCGACAAGGACGTGGCGACCGCCGCGGGCTACTTCGACCTGCTCCCGGACGACAGTGCCGAGCAGGAGATCGCCCAGGAGGGTGAACAGCTGTGACCACGCATCCCACGAACACGTCCACCGGAGGACCGTCCGCCGCCGGTGGGTCCAAGGCCGCAGCCGCCATCGAGAAGGCACGCAGCGAGGGCCGGACGGCGCTCATCGGCTACCTGCCCGCGGGCTTCCCCGACGTCCGGACCACCATCGACGCCGGCATCGCCATGGCACGGAACGGCGTGGATCTCATCGAGATCGGCATCCCCTACTCGGACCCCGTGATGGACGGGCACGTCATCCAGGAAGCGACGGTCGAGGCGCTGGCCAACGGCTTCACCGTGCCCCGGATCTTCGACGTCGTCGAGGGCATCACGCGGGAGACGGACGCCGCCGTCCTCGTCATGACCTACTGGAACCCCGTGATGCGCATGGGCGTGCGCGCCTTCTCGGAGCGCCTGGCCGCCGCCGGCGGCGCCGGGCTCATCACCCCCGACCTCATCCCCGACGAGGCGTCCGAGTGGCTCGCGGTGTCCGAGGAGCTCGGCCTGGATCGCGTGTTCCTCGTGGCGCCCTCCACGTCGCCACAGCGCATGCAGAACACCGTCGACGCGAGCAAGGGCTTCGTTTATGCCGTGTCGGTGATGGGTGTCACCGGCGCCCGGACCTCCGTCGGTGCCGCGGCGCGGGCCGTGGTCGACGCGGCCCATGCGGCCGGCGCGGACCGCGTCTGCGTCGGCCTCGGCGTCTCCTCGTCGGCCCAGGTCCGGGAGATCGGTGTGTACGCCGACGGCGTCATCGTCGGGACGGCCCTCGTGGCCGCCCTGCGAGACGGCGGCGTGGACGCGGTTGCCGACCTCGCCCGCGAACTCAGCACGGGCACGACGAAGGTCCCGGCATGACCGCCGGGACGGTCACGTCAAGGCTTGCAGCGTCGATCCCCAGCCCCCCGGCCGAATGGGCGAGCTTCGATCTCGGCCCCCTGACGATCCACGCCTACGCGCTGTGCATCCTGGCCGGCATCATCCTCGCGCTCATGCTCACGCAGAGGCGCTTCGTCTCCTTCGGCGGGAACGCGGACGCCGTCTGGGACATCGCCATCTGGGCCATCCCGTTCGGCATCATCGGGGGGCGGCTCTACCATGTGTTCTCCTCGCCGGACGCCTACTTCGGGCCCGAGGGCGACCTCGCCCGGATCCCGCAGATCTGGCAGGGCGGCCTCGGCATCTGGGGCGCCATCGCTCTCGGCGCCGTCGGCGCGTGGATCGGCGCGCGGCGTGCGGGCGTGAAGCTCTCCGCCTTCGCCGACGCGGCAGCGCCCGGCGTGCTGCTCGCGCAGGCCGTCGGACGGCTCGGCAACTGGTTCAACCAGGAGCTCTTCGGCGCGCCGACCACGCTGCCCTGGGGCCTGGAGATCGACGCCGACAACGTCAACTTCCCGCCCGACCAGGCACCCGGCACGCTGTTCCACCCGACGTTCCTCTACGAGCTCCTGTGGAACCTCGCCGGCGTCGCGCTCCTGCTCCTGCTCGCCCGGAGGTTCCGCCTCCGCGGCGGGCGCATGTTCTGGCTCTACGCGGCGTACTACACACTCGGACGCGTGTGGATCGAGACGCTCCGCATCGACGACGCCGAGATGGTCACCCTCTTCGGCGTCACACAGCGGCTCAACGTCTGGACGAGCATCGCCGTCTTCCTCGTGTCGCTGGCAGTCCTCGTCTATCTCTCGGTCCGACGCGGCGCCGTCGACGCGCCGTCCGTCTACCTGCCCGGGCGAGACCCCAAGGACACAGGCACAGGCACAGGGACGGACGGCGGTGCCGGCGACGCTTCGCGCGACGGCGCGGCGCCCGGCCCGGAGTCCGAGGACGCCGGGACGTCGGGAGACCTCACGGATGCGCGCGAGGCCGGCGACGGTCGGGCAGGCGACGCCGCCGGGCACCCAGCCGGTGCCGCCCGGCACGAGCCTTCCGGCGACAGCGCCGACGGTCGGTCCGAGGGTGCGGTCGACGCCTCGGCGAGCCGCTCCGGAACGGCCGGCAGCGCTCAGGGCGCCACCTCCGATAACGCTTCGGCCACAGGTGGCCACGTGTCGGACACGGCGCGGAGGGCGCGGAATGGCCGTGGTAACCTTTCCGAAACAACGGCTCCCGAGTAACGTCCTGCGTTCCTCAGGGCCCCGCGAAAGCGGAGCCGCGGGATTAGGTCCCCGCAAGCAGTCCCCGGGCCACCGCCCCTCAAGGACGCAACACCACACAGTTGTGGACTATCGGTGCGACGGCCGGATCACCTTCCTGTCCGCACCGAACCGACCCGTCCGGCGCAGGACGAGTACTGCGACCGCCCGCCAAGAACGTCGGGCGATGCCGGCGCAGGCGGGTAGATGAACCAACAGACGGTGGCCGCTCCCAGCGGCGCCCGCGGGGCCAAGGCTGTCCCCTCCCGACGCTCCATCAAGGGGGAAGGATCCTTAACTGATGACTGCTGCAACGCCAGAGACCTCTACCGGGACGCATCCCGGGACGACGTCGACCACCGACGGGCCCGTGGAATCGCCCTTCACACGATTCGCCTCCATCCCGGAGGCCACGGGTCTCTACGACCCGGAGAACGAGAAGGACGCGTGCGGCCTCGCCGTCATCGCGACCCTGCGCGGTGAGCCCGGGCACGACATCGTCGATGCCGCACTGACCGCGCTGCGCAACCTCGAGCACCGCGGCGCCGTGGGCGCCGACGAGGGCACCGGCGACGGCGCCGGCCTTCTCACCCAGATCCCCGACGAGTTCTTCCGTGCCGTCGTCGACTTCCCGCTCCCTGCCGCAGGCTCATACGTCGTCGGCACCGCGTTCCTCCCCGCCGAGGCGAAGGAGGAGGAGACGGCCCGTGCCGGCCTCGAGTCGATCGCCGAAGCCGAAGGCCTCGAGGTCCTCGGCTGGCGCGTCGTGCCCATCGTGGCGGACCTCGTCGGCGCGATGGCCCGCGCGTGCATGCCGCACTTCGTCCAACTCTTCCTGGCGCCCGCGGACGGCGCGGTCCCGGACCTCGATGCCCGGGCATTCCGGGTCCGCAAACGCGCCCAGAACAAGTTCGGCGTCTACTTCCCCTCGCTGTCCTCGAAGACGATCGTCTACAAGGGCATGCTGACCACGGCGCAGCTCGAGCCGTTCTACCCCGACCTGTCGGACGAGCGGTTCAAGACGCGGCTCGGGATCGTGCACTCACGCTTCTCGACGAACACGTTCCCGTCGTGGCCCCTCGCGCAGCCGTTCCGGACCATCGCCCATAACGGCGAGATCAACACCGTCAAGGGGAACCGCAACTGGATGCGGGCCCGGCAGTCGCAGCTGTCCAATCGGCTGCTCGGCGACTCCCCGGAGGAGCTCTACCCCATCTGCACGCCGGGCGCCTCGGACTCCGCGTCGTTCGACGAGGTGGCCGAACTCCTGACCCTCTCCGGTCGCCCCATCACGCACTCGATCATGATGATGATCCCGGAGGCGTGGGAGAACCACGCCACCATGGATCCCGCCCGCCGCGCCTTCTACCAGTACCACTCCATGCTCATGGAGCCCTGGGACGGACCGGCCGCCGTCTCCTTCACCGACGGCAGGCTGGTCGGCGCGGTCCTCGACCGCAACGGCCTGCGCCCCGCCCGGTACTGGGTCACCGAGGACGGGCTCGTGATCCTCGCCTCCGAGGTGGGCGTGCTCGACGTCGAGCCCTCCCGCGTGGTCCGCAAGGGTCGCGTCTCACCGGGCAAGATGTTCCTCGTCGACACCGAGGAAGGCCGGCTCATCGAGGACCAGGAGATCAAGGCCGAGGTCGCCGCAGCGAACCCGTGGGGCGAGTGGGTCCGGGAGAACCTGATCCAGCTCGAGGACCTCCCGGAACGCGAGCACGTCATCCACACCAAGGCCTCGATCAACCGCCGCCAGCGCACCTTCGGGTACACGCAGGAGGAGCTGCGCATCCTCCTCGGCCCCATGGCGAAGAGCGGCGCCGAGCCCCTCGGCGCCATGGGATCCGACACGCCCATCGCCGTGCTCTCCAAACGCCCGCGCCTGCTGTTCGACTACTTCGTCCAGTCCTTCGCGCAGGTCACGAACCCGCCGCTCGACTCGATCCGCGAGGAACTCGTCACGTCGATGGGCGTGACCATCGGACCCGACGGCAACCTCCTGTCCACCGGGCAGGTGCGCTCCAAGCAGATCGCGCTCAAGTTCCCCGTGATCACCAACGACGAGCTCGCGAAGATCGCCAACCTCGAGACCGACGACGGCGACCGGCTGACGGTCCGCGTCCGGGGCCTCTACCGGCACGACGGCGGCGAGGCCGCCCTGCGTGCGCGCCTCGCGGAGATCTGCGAGCAGGTCTCCAGCGCACTGAACCGCGGTGTCGAGTACGTGGTGCTCTCGGACCGCGACTCGAACGCGCAGTGGGCGCCCATCCCGTCGCTCCTCCTCACCAGCGCCGTGCACCACCACCTCCTGCGCAGCGCCAACCGCACCAAGACCTCGCTCGTGGTCGAGGCCGGCGACGTCCGCGAGGTCCACCACGTCGCCGTGCTGATCGGCTACGGAGCCTCCGCGGTCAATCCCTACCTGGCGATGGAGAGCTGCGAGGAACTCGTCCGCAACGGCGACATTACCGGCGTCACCGCCGAGGCCGCCGTCGCGCACCTCATCAAGGGCCTCGGCAAGGGCGTCCTGAAGATCATGTCCAAGATGGGCATCTCCACGGTCAGCTCCTACTGCGGTGCCCAGACCTTCGAGGCGCTCGGCCTGGCGCAGGAACTCGTCGACGAGTACTTCCACGGCACGCAGACCCAGCTGGGCGGCGTGGGGCTCGACGTCGTCGCGGCCGAGACCGCCGCACGCCATGAGAGCGCGTACCCGCAGGACGGCATCGAGGACCCGCACCGCGGCCTCGACAACGGCGGCGAGTACCAGTGGCGCCGGGAGGGCCCGCCCCACCTGTTCAACCCCGAGACCGTGTTCCGGCTGCAGCACGCCACGCGTGAACGCCGCTACGACATCTTCAAGGCCTACACGCGCGGCGTGGACGACCAGTCGAAGGACCTCATGACCCTCCGCGGGCTCCTGAAGTTCCGCGGCGACGCCCGTGAGCCCATCGCGATCGACGAGGTGGAGCCCGTCTCCGCCGTCGTGAAGCGGTTCTCCACGGGTGCCATGAGTTATGGCTCCATCTCCAAGGAAGCCCACGAGACGCTCGCGATCGCGATGAACCGCCTCGGCGGCAAGTCCAACACGGGGGAGGGCGGCGAGGACGTCGAGCGCCTGCTGGACCCCGAGCGCCGCTCCGCCATCAAGCAGGTGGCCTCCGGGCGGTTCGGCGTGACGAGCCTCTACCTGACCAACGCGGACGACATCCAGATCAAGATGGCGCAGGGGGCGAAGCCCGGCGAGGGCGGCCAGCTCATGAGCCAGAAGGTCTACCCGTGGATCGCCCGCACGCGGCACTCCACACCCGGTGTCGCCCTCATCTCGCCGCCGCCGCACCACGACATCTACTCCATCGAGGACCTCGCGCAGCTCATCTACGACCTCAAGCGGTCGAACCCGAGCGCGCGCGTCCATGTGAAGCTCGTGTCCGAGGTGGGCATCGGCACGGTCGCTGCGGGCGTCACGAAGGCCAAGGCCGACGTCGTCCTGGTGTCCGGCCACGACGGCGGCACCGGCGCAAGCCCGCTCAACTCGCTCAAGCACGCGGGCATCCCGTGGGAGCTCGGGCTCGCCGAGACGCAGCAGACGCTCATGCTCAACGGCCTGCGCGACCGCGTGGTCGTGCAGGTGGACGGGCAGCTCAAGACCGGGCGCGACGTCGTCGTCGCCGCCCTGCTCGGCGGGGAGGAGTTCGGCTTCGCGACGGCGCCGCTCGTCGTGTCGGGCTGCATCATGATGCGGGTCTGCCACCTCGACACCTGCCCGGTGGGCGTCGCGACGCAGAACCCGGAACTGCGGAGCCGCTTCACGGGCAAGCCGGAGTTCGTGGTCAACTTCTTCGAGTTCATCGCTGAGGAGGTCCGCGAGATCCTGGCGGAGCTCGGCTTCCGCACGCTCGAGGAGGCCATCGGCCACAGCGAGCTGCTCGACTCCCGCGACGCGATCGAGCACTGGAAGGCCGACGGCCTGGACCTGGACCCCATCCTGCGCGGCAACGAGTTCGATTCCGGCGAGCCGATGCGGAACATGCTGCCGCAGAACCACGATCTGGACCAGCACTTCGACAACAAGCTCATCGAGATGAGTGCCGACGCGCTGCACCACCGCTCCCCGGTCCGCATCTCACTCGACGTCGTCAACACCGACCGCTCCGTCGGGACGATGCTCGGCCACGAGGTGACGCGGACGTTCGGGCTGGACACGCTCGGCACGAACACCATCGACGTGACCCTCACGGGCCAGGCGGGGCAGTCGCTCGGCGCCTTCCTGCCGGCCGGTGTCACTCTGCGGCTGTTCGGCGACTCCAACGACTACGTCGGCAAGGGCCTGTCCGGCGGGCGCATCATCGTCCGCCCGGACCGCGCGAACGCGTTCCACGCCGAGCACAACGTGATCGCGGGCAACGTCATCGGCTACGGCGCCACGAGCGGCGAGATGTTCCTCCGCGGCCAGGTGGGGGAGCGGTTCCTCGTCCGGAACTCGGGCGCCACCGCGGTGGCGGAGGGCATCGGCGACCACGGCTGCGAGTACATGACGGGCGGGCAGGCGCTGATCCTCGGCCGCACCGGCCGCAACTTCGGTGCGGGCATGTCCGGGGGGACGGCCTTCGTGCTCGACCTCGACCGCGCCCGCGTCAACCGGCAGAGCCTCGAGAACGGGGAGCTCCTGCTCGTCGAGCTGGACGCCGAGGACATCGAGATCGTCCGGCAGCTGCTGATCCGCCATGTCGAGGAGACCGAGTCCGCCCTCGCCGAGACCCTGCTCGCGTCCTTCGACGACACCGTCGCACGATTCACGAAGGTCCTGCCGCGCGACTACGCCGCCGTGCTGGACGCCCGCGCCACCGCCGCCGAACAGGGACTCGATCCCGACGGCGAAGAGGCATGGACCAAGATCCTGGAGGTAACCGGTGGCTGACCCACGCGGATTTCTGAAGGTGCGCGAGCGCCAGACCCAGCCGCGCCGGCCCGTGCCGGTCCGCATCATGGACTGGCAGGAGGTGTACGAGGCGCAGGAGAAAGGCGTCCTGAAGGCGCAGGCGGGCCGCTGCATGGACTGCGGCATCCCGTTCTGCCACCAGGGCTGCCCGCTCGGCAACCTCATCCCGGAGTGGAACGACCTCACGTTCCGCGACAAGGGCCGCGAGGCGATCGAGCGGCTGCACGCGACGAACAACTTCCCGGAGTTCACGGGACGGCTCTGCCCGGCGCCGTGCGAGTCGTCGTGCGTGCTCGGCATCAACCAGCCGCCCGTGACCATCAAGCAGGTCGAGGTCTCCATCGCCGACCAGGCGTTCGAGGAGGGCTGGGTGGAACCGCACCCGCCGGAGCGGCTCACCGACCGCACCATCGCCGTCGTCGGCTCCGGACCCGCCGGCCTCGCGGCCGCGCAGCAGCTGACCCGCGCGGGCCACACCGTCGCGGTCTACGAGCGTGACGACCGCATCGGCGGGCTCCTGCGCTACGGCATCCCCGACTTCAAGATGGAGAAGATCCACCTCGAGCGCCGCCTCGAGCAGATGGAGGCCGAGGGCACCCGGTTCCGCACCGGCGTGGACGTCGGGAAGGACATCAGCTGGGGGCAGCTGAAGCGGCGCTACGACGCCGTCATCGTCGCCACCGGCGCCACCGTGCCACGCGACCTGCCCATCCCGGGCCGCGACCTGGAGGGCGTCCACTTCGCGATGGACTACCTCGTGCAGGGCAACCGCGTCGTGGCCGGCGAGGCCATCGAGGACCAGATCCACGCGGAGGGAAAGCACGTGGTCATCCTCGGCGGCGGCGACACAGGCGCCGACTGCCTCGGCACCGCGCACCGGCAGAAGGCCGCGAGCGTCACGACGCTCGCCATCGGGCAGCAGCCCTCCTCCGAGCGCCGGCCGGACCAGCCCTGGCCCACGTTCCCCACGCTCTTCGACATCGCGAGCGCCCACGAGGAGGGCGGTGAGCGCCGCTACCTCGCGTCGACCGTCGAGTTCGTCGGCGACGGTGGCGTACTGCGCGGCATCAAGGTCGCGGAGACCGAGTTCGTCGACGGCCGCCGCGTGCCGAAGGCCGGCACCGAGCGCGAGATCCCGGCAGACCTCGTCTTCCTCTCCCTCGGCTTCACGGGGGCCGAGCCGGCGGGCATCACCGAGCAGGTCCACGCCGAGTTCGACGAGCGCGGGAACGTGGCGCGCGACGGCTACTACATGACCAACACACCCGGCGTGTTCTCGGCGGGCGACGCCGGCCGCGGCCAGTCGCTCATCGTGTGGGCCATCGCGGAAGGCCGCGCGTGTGCCGCAGCGGTGGACCAGTGGCTCATGGGATCGACCAGGCTGCCCGCGCCCGTGGCGCCGACCGACCGCTCCATCGCCGTCCTCTGATCGGCACCGGCAGCACCCCTGCCACCACCTCCGACATCACCCCGACGACCCCAACACGACTAGGCTAGGTTCATGAGACGCGCAAAAATCGTTGCAACATTCGGCCCCGCAATCGCCAGCTACGAGAACACCCTCGCGGTGCTCGAGGCGGGCGTCGACGTTGCCCGGATGAACATGAGCCACGGTGATTACGCCGTGCACACCAGCACCTACGAGAACGTCCGTCGTGCGTCGGAGGAGCTCGGCAAGCCCGTGGGCATCTTCGCCGACCTCCAGGGCCCCAAGATCCGCCTCGGCCGCTTCGCCGACGGCCCCCATGCCCTCTCCCCGGGCGACGTCTTCACCATCACCGTCGAGGACATCGAGGGCACGCAGGAGATCTCCTCCACCACGTTCAAGGGGCTGCCCCAGGACGTCAGCGTCGGCGACATGCTGCTCATCGACGACGGCAAGGTCTCGCTGCGCGCCACGGCGGTCGACGACGTGAAGGTCACCACCGAGGTCGTCGTCGGCGGCATGGTGTCCAACAACAAGGGCATCAACCTGCCGGGCGTCGCCGTGAACGTCCCCGCCCTCAGCGACAAGGACGAGGAGGACCTCCGCTGGGCCATCCGCACCGGTGTCGACATGGTCGCCCTCTCCTTCGTCCGCGACGCCGGCGACGTCAAGCGCGTCCACGAGATCATGGACGAGGAAGGCCGCCGGGTCCCGGTCATCGCGAAGATCGAGAAGCCGCAGGCCGTGGACGCCCTCGAGGAGATCATCGACGCGTTCGACGCCATCATGGTCGCCCGTGGCGACCTCGGCGTGGAGATGCCGCTGCAGGACGTCCCGATCGTGCAGAAGCGCGCCGTCGAGCTCGCCCGCCGCTGGGCCAAGCCCGTCATCGTCGCCACGCAGGTCCTCGAGTCCATGATCGACAACCCGCGCCCCACGCGCGCCGAGGCCTCGGACTGCGCCAACGCCGTGCTCGACGGCGCGGACGCGGTCATGCTCTCGGGCGAGACGAGCGTCGGCAAGTACCCCATCGAGACCGTCCGCACCATGGCCGACATCATCGAATCCACCGAACGGCACGGCCTCGAGCGGGTCCCCCCGCTCGGCAGCAAGCCGAAGACCCGCGGTGGAGCCATCACCCGCGCCGCCGTCGAGATCTCGGACCAGCTCGACGCCAAGTACATCTGCACGTTCACCCAGTCGGGTGACTCCGCGCGCCGCCTGTCCCGCCTGCGCCCGAGGAAGCCGGTCTTCGCGTTCACCCCGGTGCAGTCCACCCTGAACGCCATGTCCCTCATCTGGGGCATCCAGCCGAAGCTCGTCGAATTCGTGGAGCACACGGATCAGATGACCGCCCAGGTGGACAAGGTTCTCTTCGAGCAGGGCCTCGTCGAGGTGGACGATCTCGTGGTCATCGCCGCCGGTTCCCCTCCCGGACAGGCCGGTTCGACGAACTCCATCAAGGTCCACCGCGTCGGCGACATCACCGACGCCGGACAGCTGCCCGACGGCCACACGTCGTACATCAAGGAAGGCGTGGGCCCCTGGCCCCTCAAGAAGAAGTAGCCCGATCCGACGAAAGGACCCCCACCCTTCCCGGGTGGGGGTCCTTTCGTCGTCCTGCCCGGGTCGGGTTCGCCGACCCGGCCTCTCAGTTGACCTGGTTGATGATCGTCTCGGCGACCTCGCGCATGCTCAGGCGCCGATCCATGGAGGTCTTCTGGATCCAGCGGAAGGCCTCGGGCTCGGTGAGGCCCATCTTGGTGGTGAGCAGGCTCTTGGCGCGCTCCACGAGCTTGCGGGTGGCGAACTGCTCCTGGAGGTCGGAGACCTCGGCCTCCAGCGCCTTGATCTCCTCATGGCGTGACATCGCGATCTCGATGGCAGGGATGAGGTCGGCAGGCGTGAACGGCTTGACCACGTAGGCCATCGCCCCGGCGTCGCGCGCGCGCTCGATGAGTTCCTTCTGGCTGAAGGCGGTGAGCAGGACCACGGGGGCGATCCGTGCCTTGACGATCTGCTCGGCAGCCGTGATGCCGTCCATGACCGGCATCTTCACGTCCATGAGCACGAGGTCCGGCTTGTGTTCCTGGGCGAGCGCCACGGCCTTCTCGCCGTTGTCGGCCTCGGCCACGACCTCGTAGCCTTCCCCCCGCAGGATCTCGATGATGTCGAGTCGGATGAGCGTCTCGTCCTCGGCCACGATGACCCGGCGTGCGGGCCCGACGGGCGTGGATTCGGTGGATTCAGACACTGTTGCTCCTTGATCACGGTGGCGTTCTGGTGGGTCCGCGGAGCGCATGCCCGCGTACCCGGAAACAGCCTATCGGCATGTAGAGTGGATTCGCGCACCGGCGGTGGACGAAGTCAGCCTGCCACCCCAGGTCCGGGCGCGGACGGCCCGAATGGCGGAATTGGCAGACGCGCTGCACTCAAAATGCAGTATCGAGAGGTGTGTGGGTTCGAGTCCCACTTCGGGCACAGCGCATCCACGGATCGGGAGTCGTCCGGCGGACGATCTGTCCTCGCGGCGGGACGTGCGCCTCGACACGCCGATCCCGGGGTCATGATGGCCCTCCGCCCCTTCTCTCATCGCCGGTGGTCGTCTACCATTGGGGGTCCACCGCGAGACGGTGTTGGGATGGCTCAGCTGGGGAGCCGCAGTCCGCAAGTGAAGATCGCAACTGCAGGCAGCGGGGACGAGGAATTCGGGGAAGACGCCCGGATTGGTTGTGGGTCGCCGGGTCTGCTCTGGGCATAAACGGGCGGCAACGCCGGACGACCGCCCGCGGCGTGCCGAACACGGCACACACCCATCCTCATCCTCAGCCCGGCATGCGTGGAAGAAAGCCATCATGAAAAACTCTCTTAGTTGGCGTCTGTTCGTCCTTGTCGCAGGAACCCTGCTCGCCCTTCTGGCAGGTATGGGCCTGGCCGCACCGGCCGTCGCCTCGCCTGTCCAGGTCGCGACCTCCGGGAACCACTACGACCGGGGGGCGGATTTGTATCTCGAGGCGAAGGGCGAGGGCAGACACGTCGATCTGAAGGTCCGCGGCGAGAACTACGACGCCAAGTGGGTCTATGTGAAAGTCGTCCAGATCAATCATCACGGCCGGGAACGAGTGATCGACCATCGCGAGGTACGGACGGACAAGGACGACGACTTCAGGTACCAGATCAGGAACGCCTCGTGTGGCTACGAGTATAAGGCCATCAGCTACAGCAAGAAGGATGGCTGGGAGCAGAGTGGGAGGGTCTGGATCAAGTGCGATAGGGACCGTCACTAGGCTTCCAGCCAGCACGCGTTCCCTGTGATGGGCTCGCAACGATGGGCCCCCTCGGCCTGAAAGGCATTCTCGACCCGGCAGGGGATCGGTCCCGTACAGGACCCGAGCCCTGCCGGGTCATCTCATGGGACGGTCGGTCCCGGGTCCGGCTACTGCGTGGTGCGTCGGGCGGCGGCGCCGTGGCGCTCGGACACCAGTTCGCGTAGGGCGATGGAGACCAGGTCGCGCTGTCCCTCGCGCAGCTGGACCTCCGCGACCGTGTACAGCATCAGTTGTTCCTCGCTCTCCTCCCCGCCCAGGGAGAAGTAGCGCAGCCACACCTCCGACAGGTGCAGATCCTCCTCGATCATGATCTGCGTGAGTTGTTCCCTTTGGGTGTGGGCGTCCATGGTCCGTTCCTCAGCTCTCCGGGTGACATCCTGTTCCAACCTTCCTCCTTCACCGAGGTCGGAGGGTCGACGCCGGGTGCGGGAAATTTCTCCCCGTTCCGCCGCGAGGAGGGTGTGACGCTCCTCCGCTGCGTCGCCGGTCCTTCCCGGGGAGCCGCAGCACCGTTGCGGTGCAGCGCGGTCGGGGTACATTGGGCGCATGGCCAGCGAAGCGATGATCCTCGACGTCGACTCACCGGACGGTCCCCGGCCTGTCCGCTTGTCCAGCCCGTCCCGTGTCCTCTGGCCCCAGGCGGGCCTGACCAAGCTCGACCTCGCGCGCTACCTCATCGACGTCGCTCCCGCCTTCCTGACTGCCAACGGCGACCGGCCGGTGTCGCTGCAGCGATTCGGCGGCGACGTGGACGGCGACCACTTCTTCAGCAAGAACCCGCCCAAGGGCGTACCGGACTACGTGCGCAGTGTGCCCGTCACCTACCCCAGTGGCCGCTCCCACCCCCAGCTGGTGCTGGACGAGCCGGCCGCGGCGGTGTGGGCCATCCAGATGAACACCGTCGTCTTCCACCCCTGGGCGTCCCGCGCGGGCGCCCCGGACCTGCCCGACGAGTTGCGGATCGACCTCGACCCGCAGCCGGGCACGACCTTCGCGGACGTCGTCGCGGCGGCCCACGAGCTCCGTTCCGTCCTCGGCGACGCCGGGCTTGCGAGCTTCGTGAAGACGTCGGGCAACCGCGGTCTGCACGTCTTCTCGCCCGTCGAACCCGTCCACGAGTTCCTCGAGGTCCGTCGCGCGGTCATCGCCGCCGCCCGGGAGCTGGAGCGCAGGATGCCGGATCGCGTGACGACCGCGTGGTGGAAGGAGGAGCGCGGCGAGCGCATCTTCGTGGATTACAACCAGGCGAACCGCGACCGCACCATGGCCGGAGCGTACAGTCCGAGGGCGCTCCCGCACGCTCCCGTGTCCTGCCCCGTCACGTGGGACGAACTGGACGGCGTCGACCCTGCCGCCTTCACGATCGCGACCGTGCCCGAGCGGCTGCGCACGGTCGGCGATCCCTGGGAGCACCTCCACGACGAACCGGGAAGCATCGACGTGCTGCGCTCGTGGTGGGGCCGTGACGTCGCGAACGGCCTCGGGGAGCTGCCCTTCCCGCCGGACTTCCCGAAGATGCCCGGCGAACCGATGCGGGTGCAGCCCAGCCGCGCACGCAACCGCACCTGAACCCCGCCGTCCTCCGCGCTGTCAACACACGCCGCGACCTGAAGTGCACGGCTGCCGGGAGACCCGGAAGAGCGCGCTGTCAGCCACCGTCCTGCCCGCCGATGCGCCTGAGGACGTCGAGGGCCCGCGTACCCGACTGGCCGAGGCCCCCGTGACCTCCGCGCTCGCCACGGTCTCGGACCCGGAGGGCGGGCTGACGCTCGCCCTCGAGATCATCACCGTGGCGACGCCGGAGGGCCAGGACCTGGAGCTCCGGCCGGCGTCGACCGTGATCGAGGAGTGGGCTGCCGCGGCCGCCGGTGGGGAGTCGCCCGAGGTCGTGGGGCTCGTCGAACAGTACGCCGGTGGGGCGGTCCCGGGCGGCACGAGCGAGCTCCTGATGCTCGGCGCGTTCTCCGACCTACCGGACACCGCGCGGACCGTCACGGTGCGGCCGACGGGCGGCGAAGAGCCGGTGGAGGCGACGGTCCGGCCCGAGTCCCGGCCCGGCGTCCGACCGCTCGCGGCACGTGCTCCGGAGTAAACTTGGGCCCATGCCGAGCTCCGAGCAATCCCGCACCGCGGTCGTCATCGAGGACGATGACGACGTCCGCGATCTGCTGCACACCGTGCTGACCGGGACGGGGTTCAGGGTGCACACTGCGCCTGCGGGGCTTGCCGGCGTGGAGATGGTGCGGCGCCTGATGCCGGACGTCGTCACGCTCGATGTGGGGCTGCCGGACATCGACGGCTTCGAGGTGGCCGAGAGGATCCGGCGCTTCTCCACGACCTTCATCGTGATGCTGACGGCACGGGCCGACCCGTCCGACGAGCAACGGGGATTCGACGCCGGGGCGGACCGCTACCTGCGCAAGCCCTTCCGGCCCGCCGACCTCCGGCGGCACATCCAGGAAGGGACCACGACGGCGGACGCCTGACCGCCCGCGGTACGGATGCCTGTCTCCTTGGGGTCACGATCCGGTGGGGCTGCGCCTCAGTGGGAGCGGGCGCCCGCATCGGTCTCGAGGACGGGCGCGTTGACCGCGTCGGAGGCGAGCCCCGTCACCAGCGCGTACACCCCCTTGTGCAGGTAGTCGATCCCCTTCTCGCTCACGGGCCACAGTCGCGGGGCAGCGCCTGCCCCGGTCGCGTTCTCGAGCGTCTGGTCGAACGCGAGGCGGACGACGGCGTGAGCTGCCGTCGCGGAGGTGCCTCGGATGCCCGTCACGGACCAGATCCCGCGGAGAGCTCCGAGGGTCGCACCGGTCAGCCAGTGCATCACGCGGTTCCAGCCCGGGTACAGGTCTGCGTTGCCCGTCGGCCTACCGACGAGGGCACGCAGCGTCCGCCCGGGGACGTGCGAGTCGGGCCGGTGCGTCAGGCGCTGCTCCGCGTGTTCCGCCACGGTCATGGCGGCGGTCCCGACGAGGCCGGCTGCCGCACCCCGCAGGGCTGCCTGCAGGAGGGCCGAACGGCGCCCCGCCATCAGTCGTCGTCCTCGCGGGCGTCGTCGTCGACGTCCGTGTCGACCCCGTTGTTGTCGTCGTTGTTCCCGGTGTCGGTGCCGGGATCGTCGCTGTCCTGGTTACCCAGGTCGCAGCCGCCGAGGAAGAGGGCGCCGGCCGCGAGGAGGGCGGCGACGGTCTTCAGCTTCTTGTCGGCCATGGTGTCCGTCCTCCGGTGATCGGTCGTGGTGCGCCGCTTCCGGCGCTCCGCTTCACGGTAGGCAGGGCGCCGAAGCGAGGGCAACCCGCCGGCCCGTCCCGGCGGAACTTGCAATCCCTTCATCCGCCCTTCTGGTGCGGTGTCCCGATCGTGTCCTGTTCCGGCTTTCCTGGGGCAGGACACCGTAGCGCTTCATCAGCCAGTCGAGGTCGTCCTGCAGGCCGGCCTTCCAGGCCTCCCACGTGTGACCGCCGGGCACCGTCTGCAGCTGCACGTCGATGCCGGCCTTCTGCAGCGCGGCGGCCACCTCCTCGCCCTGCGGCCGGTCAGTCGCGGACGTCGCGGATCATGTTCGTGATCCTGGCCGTCGACAGCCGGCGGCCCCGTTCGTCCGTCATCACCACTTCGTGGGTCGTCAGCGTCCGTCCGAGGTGGATGGCCGTGGCAGTGCCTGTCACGAGCCCCGAGTCGGCGCTGCGGTGGTGCGTGGCCCCCACCTCGATCCCGACGGCCTGCCGGTCGGGTCCGGCGTGGAGCCCGGCCGCGAAGGAGCCGAGCGTCTCGGCCAGCACCACGTGCGCCCCGCCGTGCAGGATCCCGGCGACCTGCTGGTTGCCCTCGACGGGCATCGTCGCGACCATCCGCTCGGCGCTCATCTCGGAGAACACGATGCCCATCTTGACCGTGAGTGCGCCCACGCCGTAGCGCCCCAGCCAGCCGTGCATCTCGGCGGGAACCCCCGCGGCGACCAGCTCGGCCAGCCGGTCCTCGGACGGGCGGGAGGGGGTATCGGTCCGGGTGCGGTTGTCTGTCATGGGAACTAGGCTGGCACCTGTGAGTGAAACAGCCAAGCCCGCCGCGACCCTGACCGTCCCCCCTCCCTCGGAGACCTCCCCGGCGCCGGCGCCGGCCCGCCGCAGTGACGGCTCGCGGAACCGTCTCCTCGTCATCGACGGGCACTCCATGGCGTTCCGGGCGTTCTATGCCCTGCCTCCCGAGAACTTCTCCACCGACACGGGGCAGCACACCAACGCGGTGTACGGGTTCACCGCGATGCTCATCAACCTCATCAAGGACCAGAAGCCCAGCCACGTCGCCGTGGCCTTCGACCTCGACACCCCGACGTTCCGCTCGGAGGAGTACACGGAGTACAAGGGCGGCCGGAACAAGACGCCCGAGGAGTTCCACGGCCAGGTGGACCTGATCATCAAGGTCATGGAGGCCATGCGGATCCCGACCATCTCCCTCGACGGCTACGAGGCCGACGACATCCTGGCGACCCTGGCCTTCCAGGCCGCCGCAGTCGACTGGGACGTCCAGGTGGTCAGCGGCGACCGCGACGCCTTCCAGCTGGTCAACGACCGCGTGACGGTGCTGTACCCCAAGCAGGGTGTGACGAACATCCCGCAGATGGACGCCCAGGCCATCGAGGAGAAGTACTTCGTGCCTCCCCACCAGTACTCGGATCTCGCGGCCCTCGTGGGCGAGAGCGCCGACAACCTGCCCGGCGTCCCCGGCGTGGGCCCGAAGACCGCGGCCAAGTGGATCAAGCTGTACGGCGGCCTCGAGGGCATCCTCGAGAATCTCGACAAGATCGGCGGCAAGGTCGGCGACTCGCTGCGCGCCAACATCGACGACGTGAAGCGGAACCGCCGCCTCAACCGCCTGCTGACCGACCTCGAACTGCCGGTGGACCTCGACGCCATGGTGTCGCAGCACCCGGACCGCCCCGCCGTCGAGGACCTCTTCGACTCGCTGCAGTTCAACACCTTGCGCAAGCGCTTGTTTGACCTCTTCGGGGAGGAGGAGACCGAGGACGAGGGCGACGAGCAGAGCGCACCCTCCCACGTGCTGGTCGACGACGCCGCAGGGCTCACACAGTGGTTCACCGCCACCAACCAGGCCCCGGCCTCCGTCGCCCTGGCGACGGAGACGACGGCAGGCACCACGGACGTCGTCGGGATCGCCGTCGTCACCGGCCTGCATGCCGCCTTCATCCCGCTCGAGCCCCTCGACGCGGAGGCGGAGAAGGTCCTCGGGGGCTGGCTGGCCTCCACCGACGCGCCGAAGATCGTCCACGACTTCAAGACGGTGTTCAAGCTCCTCTCCGCCCGGGGCCTCCACCTCGCCGGGGAGGTCGACGACACGGCGATCTCCGGTTACCTGATCCAGCCCGACCGCCGCAGCTACGAGCTCGCGGACCTCGCGCAGTACCACCTGCGCCTGTCCATCACCGCGTCGGCCAACGACTCCTCGGGACAGCAGGCACTGGACCTCGGCGGGAACGACGTCGCATCGCCCGCCGTCGTCGCCGCGTACGCCGCCCTGCGCCTCAGCGAGCACTTCGCCGGCCAGCTCGTCGAGAAGGGCGCCAACCAGCTGCTCGGCGGACTCGAACTGCCGCTCGCGGAGGTGCTCGCCCGCATGGAGCTCACGGGTGTGGCCGTCGACCTCGACGGACTGGACCGGCTCTACGACGACTTCTCGAAGACCATCAGCGCCGCCGGCTCCGAGGCATTCCGGATCATCGGCAAGGAGATCAACCTCGGCTCGCCCAAGCAGCTGCAGACCGTCCTGTTCGACGAGCTCGAACTGCCGAGGACGAAGAAGATCAAGACGGGCTACTCGACCGACGCGGACGCCCTGACCGACCTGATCACCAAGACGGGCCACCCGTTCCTCGAGCAGCTCCTGGCGTACCGTGACGCCACCAAGCTGCGCCAGACCGTCGAGGGGCTCCGGAAGGCCGCGGGCGACGACGGCCGCATCCACACGACCTACCTGCAGACCATCGCGGCGACCGGGCGCCTGTCCTCGACGAACCCGAACCTGCAGAACATCCCGGTCCGCTCCGACGAGGGGCGGCGCATCCGCGAGGTGTTCGTCGTCGGGCAGGGCCGGAACGGCGAGAAGTTCGAGAGCCTCATGACGGCCGACTACTCGCAGATCGAGATGCGCATCATGGCGCACCTGTCCGGCGACGAAGGCCTCATCTCCGCCTTCCAGGAGGGCGAGGACCTCCACCGGTTCGTGGGCTCCCACATCTTCGGGGTCGCGCCCGAGGAGGTCACGAACGCCATGCGCTCGAAGGTGAAGGCCATGTCCTACGGCCTCGTCTACGGGTTGAGCTCGTTCGGCCTCTCCAAGCAGCTCAACATCTCCGTCGACGAGGCGCGCACCCTGATGCGCGACTACTTCGAACGGTTCGGCGCGGTGCGCGACTACCTGCGCGGCATCGTCGAGCAGGCCCGCAAGGACGGCTTCACCTCCACGATCGAGGGCCGGCGCCGTTACCTCCCGGACCTCTCCAGCGACAACCGGCAGCTCCGGGAGATGGCCGAGCGCGCGGCGCTCAACGCGCCCATCCAGGGGTCCGCCGCGGACATCATCAAGAAGGCCATGCTCGGCGTCGACGACGCCCTGACCACGCGTGGGCTTGCTTCGCGCATGCTGCTGCAGGTGCACGACGAACTCGTGCTCGAGATCGCCGAGGGCGAGGCCGCGGAGGTCGAGGCGCTGGTCCGCGAGCAGATGGGCAGCGCCGCCGAGCTGTCCGTGCCCCTCGACGTGTCGGTCGGCACGGGAGCCAGCTGGCACGACGCCGCGCACTAGGGCATCCGGGCCGGCGGCAGCCGTTGGTCGGGCGAGGCCGCCCCGGTTAGGGTGGTGGACTGTGAGCCACTACACGCCCGACCTGCGGACCGAGACCTTCACCCCTGGCCCCGACGAGGACGCCACCGCCGGTGGCCGCTTCGCGAAATGGCTCGACGCCGAGGGGATCGGCTTCCACGAGGGGACGTTCGACCCCGAGGACCTCCCGCACTACCTCGCTGCCTACCGGGCTGACCGGCGCGTCCTGTGGGGCGTGCACGACGGCGCCCAGCCCGCCGAGGCCCTCGGCGCCGACCACCCGGTCGCCACCTACGGCACCATGGTGCATCCGTTGAACGTCGGCGCGGGCCAGATCGACGCCCACCAGATCACGGCCGTCACCGTCCGTACCAGCCACCGGCGCAACGGGATCCTCCGGTCGATGATGATGCGGGACCTGCGGGAGGCGAAGGAGCGCGGACTGCCACTGGCGATCCTGACCGCGTCCGAGGCCACGATCTACGGGCGCTTCGGTTTCGGCTGCGCCACCTTCACGCAGAGCATCGAGGTCGACGTGCGCGAACGCTTCGAGGTGACGGCGCCGGGCACGGGCACCACGACGCTCGTCGCCCGGGAGCACGCCGTCCCGCTCGCCGAGAGGATCTTCGAGCACTTCCAGGCCTCGACGTTCGGGTCCGTCGGCAGGCAGCACGCCTACCCCCGCCGCGCCTCGGGCGAGTGGGGACGCGAGCGCCCCGTCGAGGACCGCGCGGTCCGCATGGCGGTGCACTACGACAGCGCCGGCGAGCCCCTCGGCTACGTGAGCTACCGGTTCGCCGGCTGGGAGACGACCCCGTACACGATGAAGATCGTCGACCTCGTGGCCGCTACGCCCTCGGCGTACCTCGAACTGTGGCGCTACCTGGGATCGCTCGATCTCGTGGAGCGGATCACCTGGGACGGCGCGCGCCGCGACGACCCCCTGCCCTGGGCACTGCGGGACCGGCGCTGCTACCAGGTCAAGGGCACCGAGGACGTGCTGTGGGTCCGTCTACTCGATGTGGCGGCGGCGCTCGGGCGGCGCTCGTACCGCGGCAGCGGCAGGATCGTGCTGCACGTGGTCGACGGCCACGACATCGCGGGCGGCTCGTTCGTCCTGACCGTCGTCGACGGCGCCGCGCAGGTCGTGCCCGCCGGCACCGAGGCGCCCGACGCCACGCTGACGGTGAACGCCCTCGGATCCCTGTACCTGGGGGGAGTGCAGGCGTCCACGCTCGCCCTGGCCGGCGGACTGACCGCGCATTCGGGTGAGGCAGTGGACCTGCTCGACTCCCTCTTCGGACGGCCGCAGGAGCCCTACTGCATCACCCACTTCTAGTCGCCGGTTCCCTGTCCGTGCACGGCCGCGGCCCGCATCGCGGGAGCTCCACGCTGCTTTGACGGTGTTGGACCCCGCGGCTAGACTGAGCAGGCGCGTAGTGCGTTTCGTCGGGTCCCGATGCAGATCGGATGCCCGCGGGGCGCAGTACTCCTCATGAACCTCTCGAGGTTCTTTCCATTTCGTCCACATCCGGACATCGGAACCCGCTCCCGGCCCAGCCGGAATCGCGGTCTCCGTCATGACCGGAGCTAGTCATCATCCACAACGGAGCCCCAACTACATGACCATCACCACCACCGAGAAGCAAGGTGCCCCCGTAGTCGCCATCAACGACATCGGCACCGCTGAGGACTTCCTCGCAGCGATCGACGCGACGATCAAGTACTTCAACGACGGAGATCTCGTCGAAGGTACCGTCGTCAAGGTCGACCGTGACGAGGTCCTGCTCGACATCGGTTACAAGACCGAGGGTGTCATTCCTTCCCGCGAGCTTTCCATCAAGCACGACGTCGATCCCGGGGACGTCGTCTCCGTGGGCGATCAGGTCGAGGCTCTGGTACTCACCAAGGAAGACAAAGAAGGCCGGCTGATCCTCTCCAAGAAGCGCGCTCAGTACGAGCGTGCCTGGGGCGACATCGAGAAGGTCAAGGAAGAGGACGGCGTCGTCACCGGCACCGTCATCGAGGTCGTCAAGGGTGGCCTCATCCTGGACATCGGCTTGCGCGGCTTCCTGCCCGCGTCCCTCGTCGAGATGCGTCGCGTCCGCGACCTGGCTCCGTACATCGGCCAGCAGATCGAAGCGAAGATCATCGAGCTCGACAAGAACCGCAACAACGTCGTGCTGTCGCGTCGTGCGTGGCTCGAGCAGACCCAGTCCGAGGTGCGCTCCACGTTCCTCAACAAGCTCGAGAAGGGCCAGGTCCGTCCGGGCGTCGTCTCCTCGATCGTCAACTTCGGTGCCTTCGTGGACCTCGGCGGAGTGGACGGCCTCGTGCACGTCTCCGAGCTGTCCTGGAAGCACATCGACCACCCCTCCGAGGTCGTCGAGGTCGGACAGGAAGTCACCGTGGAGGTCCTCGAGGTCGATCTCGACCGCGAGCGCGTCTCCCTCTCGCTCAAGGCCACCCAGGAAGACCCCTGGCAGACCTTCGCCCGCACGCACGCCCTGGGTCAGGTCGTGCCCGGCAAGGTCACGAAGCTCGTCCCCTTCGGCGCATTCGTGCGTGTCGAAGACGGCATCGAGGGCCTCGTGCACATCTCGGAGCTGGCCGTCCGGCACGTGGAACTGGCCGAGCAGGTCGTCTCCGTGGGTGACGAGCTCTTCGTCAAGGTCATCGACATCGACCTCGAGCGCCGCCGCATCTCCCTCAGCCTCAAGCAGGCCAACGAGGGCGTCGACGCGGACAGCACCGAGTTCGATCCCGCGCTCTACGGCATGGCCGCCGAGTACGACGACGAGGGCAACTACAAGTACCCCGAGGGCTTCGACCCCGAGTCGAACGAATGGCTCGAGGGCTACGAGACCCAGCGCGCCGCCTGGGAAGCCCAGTACGCCGAGGCCCAGTCACGCTGGGAGTCGCACAAGAAGCAGGTCGTGCAGCACGCGTCCGACGACGCCGCCGCAGCGAACGAGCCCGTCGAGTCGAACTCGACGAGCTACTCCTCGGAGCCCGTCGTCGCGGACTCCGGTTCCGGGACGCTCGCGTCCGACGAGGCTCTTGCGGCACTGCGCGAGAAGCTGACCGGAGCGTAAGCACCGGGTTGCAGCCGAACGCTGCAGCAGGACACAGGGAGGGCCCCCGCCGATCGGCGGGGGCCCTCCCTGCTTGTCGTCCGGGTGCCGGCGGGCACGGAGGTGACGGCTCCGGGCATCGGGAACCCGCCGGCTACCGACTCACCGGCGCTTCGACACCGTGACGGTGAAGCGGGGTGAACGGTCGAGCTGGTGCGTGGGGCCGATGATCCGCTCCAGGACCGGCCGGTAGCGCAGGTGGCTGTTCCACACCGTCCACAGCTCGCCCCCGGGTGCCAGGACGCGGGCGCACGCGCCGAAGAGCCGATGGGCTATGCCCGCGTGCACGGTACTGCCGATGTGGAACGGCGGGTTCAGGACGATGACGCCGGCCGAGGCGTCCGGCACCGTCGACAGGGCATCGTCCCGGCTCACCCTGACGCGGTCCGCGACGCCGTTGGCCTCCGCCGTGGCGAGCGTGGACGCCGTCGCCGAGGCGGACTGGTCCGTGGCCCGGACGTCCAGGCGGGGATGGCTCAGGGCGAGGTACGCGGCGATCGCCCCGTTCCCGCAGCCCAGATCGATGACCCCGGCCCGATGGGAGGGCCCGGCCGTCGGGTCCGCCAGCCCGCGCAGGTGGGGGAGCAGCAGCCGCGTTCCCGGGTCGAGCGCGGCACCCCCGAACGTCGCGCCGTAGGCGCGCAGCTCGAGAGGCCCGCCCAGCCCGACGTCGTAGCGTGCGCTCCGCGGGTAGGAGGACCCGTCGACGGGGCGGGGACCGGTGGCGACGAGGACGCGGGACTTCTGCCGGGCGAGACCGGCGGTGACGTCCGAGAAGTACCGGCCGAGCACGGTGTTCATGGCCGGCGTCATGTGCTTGACCCGGCCGGTGGCCAGGACCTGCACGTCCGGGCGGGCGAATAGCGCGATCGTCCAGGCGATCTCGTCGAGTTCGTCGAGCGAGCGGGGCAGTCGCAGGAGGACTGTGGTAACGCCGTCGAACAGCTCGGCGTCGAGCCGGCAGGACCGGTAGGATCCCTGCATCCCCTGGTCCGTGGCGTTCAGCGCCAGGGCCCGCTCGTGCACGACGCCGTCCTGGAAGACGCGGACGGTGGCGCCGGAGAGTGCTGCGGCGCCCAGTGTGAGGGCGCCATAGGCATCGTTGATCGTGGCGATGCCGCCGGTGCCGAGGCGATCAGCTGCGGTGTCGAGGAGCAGCCGATCGGCGGCATCCACGGCCACCAGCTCCTGTGCCTCGATGTCGGGGCGGCGGCGCAGGAGGTCCAGGCTGAACGGGGTCACCCTCTCCATCCTAGGTGCCGTCCCGACTCCGGTCAGGAAGTGCCCGGACCGGACTCGGGACCGCCGGGATCGTCCGGGCCGTCAGGCATGTGCGTGCTCGGACGGTCCGCGCCCGTGCTGTCCCCGCCGCCGGTGCCGGGATCGTCCGTGCTGCCCGCGCTGCCCGTGCCGTCCGGGGCGGAGGCACCCCCGGCCCTCCTGCCGAGAAGCCAGTCCAGCGGCGTCCCGCCTGGGCCCCCGGGGGACGCGACCGACCCCGATCCGTCGGCCGCCGTGTCCTCGGCCGCCGTGTCCCCGTCCGCGCCGTCGGGCACGAGATCCGTGCTGTACGGCGCGCGGGGCGGCGCGGGCAGCCGGTCGATCAGTTCGTTCGCCGCATGCGCGAGCAGATCGCGCTGCAGCGGCGGGAGGGTGAAGGAGCCGTGCAGATAGGCCTCGACCTCGTACTCGCCGGCATCACCCGCCAGCCCGAAGTAGTGCAGCCACAGCTCACCGGGGTCGATCTGCGCGTGACGGATGGCCCGGAGGAGCTGGATACGCTGGTACTCGTGGTCCGGATGGTTCTCCACCTGCAGCGCCCTAGTACGAGGGGCCGGCGGCGCCGTCGATCACGGACAGGGCGACCGTCCGCAGGTCCACCCTCGTCATCGAGGCCTCTGACAGCAATCGTCGCATCGCGGTGTCGGCATCGAGCCCGTGCCGTTCCATCAGCACGCCGCGGGCCGAGGAGATGAGGTCGCGGGTACCGAGGGCATCGCGCAGGGCCTTGCTCGCCGCCGCCGGGGAGCTGTCCGGCTGGACGTTCCCGAGGAGCGTCGCCGCCGGGGACGCGAGGAGCACGAGCTGCCTGCGATCCTGCAGGGAGAAGGCCGACGGGAGCGGGGAGTAGACCTTGAGCGCGCCGAGGCTCCTCCCGTTGTGCACGAGCGCCGTGCTGAGCGTCGATCTCAGGGGGAGGTGCCGGACGGCTTCCTGCCACAGGGGCCAACGGTCGTCCGTCCGGACGTCGTCGATCTGGACGGTGGCCTCGGCGGCCCACGCGGTGAGGCAGGGGCCCTGGCTCAGGTCGTACTGCAGCGCATCGGCTTCCGCGACCACGTCGTCGGTGTACCCGGTGCTCCGCCTGCGGCCCTGGTCGTCGAGGAGGGAGACACCGGCTCCGAGCGATCCCGGGATCGACCTCTTGACGGCCTCGGCCAGATCCTCGACGGCACGCCCCGCCGTACCCTCGGTCAGCAGGAGGCCCTTGAGTCTGGCGAAGACGAACGTCAGTTCTTCCATGGGTGAAGTCACAGTTCCAGCCTCGGCAGCAGAGCGGATTCGATCGGGTACGGAGTATCAGGATACACACGGGATCCCGCGGGCCCGGGCACGGATGCGGGCGATCGTCGCGTCCACCCGGGGCCGTCCGCGGCCACCCGGGGCGGTGGTCGGGACGAGCATCCCTTCGCCCAGCTGTCCCAGCACGCCGCGCGTGCCGCGCGCCGTCAGCCTCAGCTCCCGGACGGCACGGTCGCGAGCAGCTCCTTCTCCTCGACCAGCTCGGTTGAGAGGGTCTTGTAGCCCACCGAGCCGAACAGCACGGTGATGATGCCGTCCTCGTAGCCCATGACCGTCCCGCGTCCCCATTCGGGGTGCTCGACGACGGTGTCGACCTCGAAGGGGACGTCCGCCTGCGACGCGGCGCCCGCTCCGGCCGACTCCGGCACGGTTCCGGCCTGCTCCTGCCGAAAGCAGTTGTCGCAGTTGCCGCAGGCCCCCGGCAGTTCCTCCCCGAAGTACGCCAGCAGGAACTGCCGCCGGCAGCCCCTGGTCTCCGCGTAGCGGCGCGCCATGTCGACGCGTGACCGATCGATGCGCTCTCGTCTCTCCGCCTGCCCCACCGCAGCCTCCACCGCGTCCGAGGTGGACATCCTCCTCGCGCGGTACCCCTTCACGCCGTCCCCGACGGCGCCGGATGCCACGAGCAGGTTGAGGAGCCCTGCCAGCTTCCGGGGCGGGAGGCCCGAGAGCTCCTTCAGCTTCCTGACCGTGACGGGCTTGCCCCGGGCGGCGAGGAACGCGAACAGCTCCCTCAGCCGGGTGCGGTTGACGGACTTCGCGGCGAAGAAGCGGCGCAGGGACAGATCCTCGGGGCGGTAATGGAGGATGGCCCTCGACCCGAGCCCGTCCCGTCCTCCCCGGCCGATCTCCTGGTAGTAGCTGTCCAGGGAATCCGAGATGTCCGCGTGGAGGACGAAGCGCACATCCGGCTTGTCGATACCCATGCCGAAGGCGGTCGTCGCGACGACCACGTCGATGGAGCCGTCGAGGAACCCCTCGTGCACCGCCTGGCGTTCCTTCTTGAGCCGCCCCGCGTGGTAGACGTCGGCGCGCCGTCCGCGCTCCTGCAGCTCCGCGGCGAGGGCGTTGGCGGACTTCTTCGTCGCCGTGTATACCAGGCCGGGACCCTCGAGGGCCAGGACCTGGTCCCGGACGGCGCGCTCCTTCTCGGCGCCGTCGACGTGCTGGACGACGTCGAGGGTCAGGTTGGGGCGGTCGAAGCCCTCCACGATCACCGCGTGGCCCGCCAGATGGAGCCGCTCGGCGATCTCCGTCTGCACGGGGTGTGACGCCGTGGCGGTGAGGGCGACCACCGGCACCCGGAGATCCCTGAGCAGGTGGCCCAGCTGCAGGTAGTCGGGCCGGAAGTCGTGGCCCCAGGACGCGACGCAGTGCGCCTCGTCGACGACCACGAGCGACACGTCGAGCGAGCGGAGACGAGTGGCGACGTCGTCGCGTGCGATCTGCTCCGGTGCGAGGAAGAGGAACTTCGCGCGCGTCGCCTCGTCGTCGTCGGCTGCCGCATCCCAGGCGGCGTCGAGCTCCGTCTTCCTCATCCCCGAGTTGATGACATAGGCACGGACGGAGCCCGACGTCTCGTTGATCGATTCGGCCTGGTCGTGCTGCAGCGCGATCAGTGGTGAGACGACGACGGCGACGCCGGGCAGCGTCAGGGCGGGAACCTGGTAGATGGCGGACTTCCCGGAGCCCGTCGGCATGACGCAGAGGACGCTCCTGCCCGCCAGGACCGCTTCCATGGCGCGCTCCTGGCCGGGGCGCAGGTCCTCCCAGCCGAAGGTGGAGGCGGCGGTCGATCGAAGGTCGTGCAGGGTGATGGTCACGGTACTCCTCGGGGACGGCAGTACCCCGAGCGTATTCAGGGGCACCGACACTCGCCCGCGGCGACCGTCGCCCCTGCCCGGTCTTGACAGCGGATGCGGGGGACGCCGGGCTAGGGTGGGCTCATGCTGCGCGTAGGACTGACCGGGGGGATCGCCGCGGGGAAGTCGGTGGTGGCCCGCCGCCTCGCCGACCTCGGCGCCGTGGTCGTCGATGCCGACCTCCTGGCCCGGGAGGCCGTCGCACCCGGGTCGCCGGGCCTGGCCGAGGTCGTCTCCGCCTTCGGCCCGGGTGTCCTGGGAACGGACGGCGCGCTCGACCGACCCGCGCTCGGCGCCCTGGTCTTCGCCGATGCCTCCGCGCGGGAGCGGCTCAACGGGATAGTGCATCCGCGGGTGCGGGCCCTGGCCGCGGCGATCGTGGACGGGGCGCCCGAGGACGCCGTCGTGGTCGAGGACATCCCGCTGCTCGTGGAGACCGGCCAGGCGGCGCGCTTCCACCTCGTCGTGGTCGTCGATGCGCCGGACGAGGAGCGCATCGGGCGGATGGTCCGGGACCGCGGCATGGACCCCGGCGACGCCCGCCGCCGCATCGCCGCCCAGGCGTCCCGCGACGACCGGTTGCGGGAGGCCGATGCGGTCCTCGCCAACGACCGGACCCTGGACGATCTCCTCGACGCGACGGACGCCCTCTGGCACCGCAGGATCGTGCCGTTCCGGGACAACCTGTCCGCCGGTGTCCCGGCCGCCGAGCCGACAGGCCCGCTCGCCGCCGGGCTTGCGGGCACGAGCGGGCCGGGCCGGCGCATCCGGGCGAAGCTGGCCGCGGCGCTCCCCTCCGGCGCCTCGGTGGAGCCCGGCAGCGACCCCGACGGCGGACCGGACGGCGATATGGGGCCGACGGGTGTGCAGGTGTCGCTCGCCGCGGACGCCGATGCCGAGGCGGTCACCGCGGCCCTGGTGCTCGCGGGATACCCCCGCGTCCGGGGCGGGCGACGCGCCGGGGACGGTCCCGGCGAGGGTGCCGCGGCCGTGCATCGCGCGGCCGATCCGGCCGTCGACGCCACGGTGACCGTGGTCGCGGCTCCGCCGTTCGGCTGAGGCGCTCCAGCGGCGCCGTCAGGGGTTCAGCCGCCAGCAGATCCGCGGCGAAGTGTCACCGGCAGCGACTACCGTTGAGACATGAGTCTTGCGCAGGATATCAAGCGAGTCGTCGCTCCGTTCGAGGTCATCAGCGAGTACACCCCGGCGGGCGACCAGCCCACCGCCATCAAGGAACTCGCGGAGCGCATCAATGCCGGGGAGAAGGATGTCGTCCTGCTCGGTGCCACCGGTACCGGCAAGAGCGCCACGACCGCCTGGCTGATCGAGCAGGTGCAGCGCCCCACCCTGGTCATGGTGCAGAACAAGACCCTCGCCGCGCAGCTCGCCAACGAGTTCCGGGAACTGCTGCCCAACAACGCGGTGGAGTACTTCGTCTCCTACTACGACTACTACCAGCCCGAGGCCTACGTCCCGCAGACGGACACCTTCATCGAGAAGGACTCCTCCATCAACGAGGAGGTCGAGCGCCTCCGGCACTCCGCGACCAACGCGCTGCTCACGCGTCGCGACGTCATCGTCGTCGCCACCGTCTCCTGCATCTACGGGCTGGGGACGCCCGAGGAGTACATCAACAAGATGGTCACGCTGCACCGCGGCGACCAGATGAACCGGGACGCGCTGCTGCGGCAATTCGTGGGCATGCAGTACACGCGGAACGACATGGACTTCCACCGCGGCACGTTCAGGGTCCGTGGGGACACCGTCGAGATCATCCCCATGTACGAGGAGCATGCGCTGCGCATCGAGTTCTTCGGGGACGAGGTGGAGAACATCTACACCCTCGACCCGCTGACCGGGAACGTCATCCGGGAGGAGGAGGAGATGTACGTGTTCCCCGCCTCCCACTACGTCGCCGGCGAGGACCGCATGACGCGGGCGATCAAGGACATCGAGGACGAACTGCGGCAGCGCCTGGCGGAATTCGAGTCGCAGAACAAGCTCGTCGAGGCACAGCGCCTCCGCATGCGCGTGACCTACGACCTCGAGATGATGCAGCAGATGGGGTTCTGCAACGGTATCGAGAACTACTCGCGGCACATCGACGGACGCGATCCGGCCTCGGCGCCCCACTGCCTGCTCGACTACTTCCCCGACGACTTCCTGCTGGTCGTCGACGAGTCGCACGTGACCATCCCGCAGATCGGCGCCATGTACGAGGGTGACTCCTCGCGGAAGCGGACCCTCGTGGACCACGGGTTCCGGCTGCCGTCCGCGATGGACAACCGCCCGCTGAAGTGGGACGAGTTCCAGGACCGCATCGGGCAGACGGTCTACCTGTCCGCCACGCCCGGCAAGTACGAGCTGGGCAAGGCGGAAGGGTTCGTGCAGCAGATCATCCGCCCGACCGGCCTCATCGATCCCGAGGTGGTCGTCAAGCCCACCAAGGGTCAGATCGACGACCTGCTCGACGAGATCCGGAAGCGCACGGCGATCAACGAGCGCGTCCTCGTCACCACGCTCACCAAACGCATGGCCGAGGACCTCACGGGGTACCTGCTCGAGCACGGGGTCAAGGTCGAGTACCTCCACTCCGACGTCGACACCCTGCGGCGGGTGGAGCTGCTGCGGGAACTGCGGATGGGCACCTTCGACGTCCTGGTCGGCATCAACCTGCTCCGCGAGGGGCTCGACCTCCCCGAGGTGTCGCTCGTCAGCATCCTCGACGCGGACAAGGAGGGCTTCCTCAGGAGCGCGACCTCGCTCATCCAGACGATCGGACGCGCAGCTCGCAACGTGTCCGGGGAGGTCCACATGTACGCGGACCGCATCACGGACTCGATGGCGCGCGCGATCGACGAGACGAACCGGCGTCGGGAGATCCAGGTGGCCCACAACCTGAAGCACGGCATCGATCCCACACCGCTGAGGAAGCGGATCGCGGACATCACCGACACCATTAACCGGGAGGACGCAGACACCCGCGCACTGCTCGAGGAAGCGGGCAAGTCCCGGAAGCCGAAGAAGGGCGTCGGGCGGCACGACGGCCTCGCGTCGGTGCCTGCCGAGGACCTGACGGACCTGATCCAGCAGCTCACGGACCAGATGCACGCGGCCGCAGCCGAATTGCAGTTCGAGCTGGCCGGGCGGCTGCGCGACGAGGTCGGCGACCTGAAGAAGGAACTGCGGCAGATGCAGTCCGCCGGCCACGCCTGACCGGATGTCCGAGGGGACCCGGCTCGGGGCTCCCTCGAGGCAGGGTCCCGTCGGCGGCCCGGTCGGCGGGTCGGCCGAAGGATCGACGGGTCCGTGCGGTCATGGTCCGGGCGGGAGACGGCGATGACGGTCGCGTCAAGGGACGAGGCGACGACACAACCGGTGCATGCCATTCGCGCGCTTCTCGTCCGCCCGGGTAGCATTGACCCGACGTAGGGGAGTATCCCAAGCGCTACGGACGTCAACACGCAGGGCATCGTCGGCCTGCCGGACGTAGCGGCGAGTCGGCAGTATGCCGCGGCGGAGAGACTTACGGCGATCGACTCCACCCTCCGGAAGGTATTCCATGCCCGCATTGCCCATGGCGTTCGAGATCGGCACGTTCGTCGTGCTCGGGATCATCCTGCTGTTCGACCTGCTGCTCGTCGTCAAGCGGCCACACGAGCCGTCCATGAAGGAGGCCGGCCTGTGGGTCGCCTTCTACGTGGGACTCGCGCTCGTGTTCGCGGCCCTGATGTTCTTCTTCACGGGACCCGAGTACGGCGGGCAGTTCATCGCCGGCTGGATCACCGAGTACAGCCTGAGCATCGACAACCTGTTCGTCTTCATCATCATCATGGCGCGGTTCTCCGTGCCCAGGAAGTACCAGCAGGAAGTACTGATGGTGGGCATCATCATCGCGCTGATCCTCCGCGGCATCTTCATCGCGCTCGGTGCGGCCGTCATCGAGAACTTCAGCTGGATCTTCTACATCTTCGGCGCATTCCTCCTGTACACCGCGTACAAGCAGGCCACCGACTCCGGTGAGGACGAGGAGCACGCGGGGGACAACAAGCTGATCGCGAAGCTCAGGTCCGTCCTGCCCATGTCCGAGTCCTACGACGGCAACAAGGTACGCACCGTCGTCGACGGCAAGAAGGTCTTCACGCCCATGCTCATCGTCTTCGTGACGATCGGGCTCACCGACCTGCTGTTCGCCGTCGACTCCATCCCGGCGATCTTCGGCCTGACGCAGAGCGCGTTCATCGTGTTCACGGCGAACATCTTCGCCCTCATGGGCCTGCGCCAGCTCTACTTCCTCCTCGGCGGCCTGATGACCCGCCTGATCTACCTGAAGCACGCCCTCTCCGTGATCCTCGCCTTCATCGGCGTGAAGCTCATCTTCCACGCGATGCACGTCAACGAACTGCCGTTCATCAACGGCGGCCAGCACATCGAGTGGGCCCCCGAGATCCCGACGTTCGTGTCCCTCGCCGTGATCATCGCGACAATCGTGGTCGCCGTGATCGCCAGCCTGATCAAGTCCAAGGCCGACGAGAAGGCCGCTGTGCGTTCCGGTACGTCGACGGAGACGCCGTCCGCGGTCACCGACGGACTCGACGAGGCGGCGGACGATGCCGGCGCCAAGGAACCCCGCCGCTAGGTTTCGGCCCGGCCCGGACGCGCACGGCAGAAGGACCCCGCACCACGGGTGCGGGGTCCTTCTGCGTCCGTGGAGCGGACGCGCCCTGGAGCGGCCCCGCCCGACCGGGGAATCAGGGGCGCGTCATGCCGAGCAGCCGTTCGAAGATCGCCTCGCCGTCGTCGGCGATCCCGTCGTGGTGGAATTCGTCCGTCTCCCACACCTCGAGCCTCCGCACCGCTGCTGCGGTCGCGAGGGACAGATCCCTGTCGACGTAGATGTCGTGGCGGTAGACGGCGGCGGCGACGGGCACCGTATTGGTCGCGAGGACATCGCCGTCGTACAGGCGGCCCCAGTCGTCCTTCGCCGCGAGCACGTCCGCCACGTCACGGAGCGGCCGGAGCGCGGGATCCTCCTCGAAGTACCAGGGGTACACCATCTCGCCCGTGAACAGGATCTCCGCCGCGTCGTCACGGAACTGCGGGTACTCGTCGAGCACGCGCCGGGCCGACCAGCCCGACGCGAAGCCCTGGCAGTAGATCGACTCGTGCATCAGTGCGTAGAGCGGCTGCGCGCCCCGGCTCACGATGCCCTGGACCTGCTCGAGGAACGTCGCGGACAGCCGGGGCCCGTCGGGTGTGGTGGTGAAGGCGTCCTCCAGCAGGTAATGCAGGCCGTGCACCCTCGTGTTCCCGCCCAGGAACGAGCCCACCATCTGGAAGCGCCGCACCGTCAGCCGTTCCCCGCTGGGGAGGAACTCCTCCACCGCCGTGAGGTGGCGGGCGATGCGGGTCACCCTTTCCCGGTCCTCGGGGTACCACGAGAAGTACTCCCGGTTGCGTTCCTCGACCCGGGCGAACGTCGCCCGGTAGACCTCCTCGGGGCGGCCGGTCAGGGGAGCGAGGCCGCCCGTGACGAGGGCCCGCTCGACGCCCTCGGGCGCCTTCGACAGATAGGTGAGCGTGCAGAAGCCGCCGTAGCTCTGCCCGAAGACCGTCCACGGGCCGCTGCGCAGCCGGGCGCGGATCAGTTCGGCGTCCGCCACGATCGCGTCCGCCCGGAAGTGGGCCAGGTAGTCGGCCCGGGCCTGCGGCGTCGGCAGCGCGGCGAGCGTCGCGGCGTCGGCGGGCGTCGACAGGCCCGTCCCCCGCTGGTCGAGCATGAGGATCCGGAAGTCCTTCGCGGCGGCCTTCATCCAGCCCGAGAGCTGCGTGGTGCGCACACCGCGCCCGCCGGGGCCACCCTGCAGGAACAGGAGCCACGGCAGGCGTGCGGCGTCGTCGTCGCTGTGTTCGAGCGACGAGTACTCGCGGGCGAAGACCTCGATCCGCTCCGACGCCGCGTCCCCGTGGTCGAGCGGTACGCGGAAGGAGTGGCCGGTCGCCCGCAGCCCGCGCATGACGGCCGTCCTGCCGACGACGTGGTCGCCGTCGTCGGGCGCGGTGCCCGGCGTGGGCCCGGGCGCGGACGCCGGCGTCACAGGGCCGCGACCTCGGCGAGCGCGCCTCCCGTGAGGCGGAAGGTGCTCCACCCGGACTGCGGTCGTGCGCCGAGCTGTTCGTAGAAGCGGATGGACGGCTCGTTCCAGTCGAGCACCGACCACTCCACGCGGGCGTACCCGCGCTCCGCGGCGATCCTCGCGAGGTTGGCCAGCAGGGCCTTGCCGTGCCCCGCGCCGCGTGCCTCGGGGCGGACGTACAGGTCCTCGAGGTAGATGCCGTTGACACCTTCCCAGGTGGAGTAGTTCAGGAACCAGAGCGCGAAGCCCTGCACCTGCCCCCCGGCCTCCGCCACATGGGCGTAGATCGTGGGCTTCTTGCCGAACAGCGCGTCCTGGAGGGACGCGACGGTGTTCTTCACCGCGTCGGGTTCGCGCTCGTAGAGGGCGAGGTCGTGGATGAGCTGGAGGATGACCGGCACGTCCGCCGGCCGTGCTGCGCGAATCGAGGACATGACCCAAGACTAGCGAAGCCGGAGCGGCCGCTCAGGCGGCGACGGGTGCCCCCACGCCGAGGATCCGGACGACGGGGGTGCCCGCCTCGTCCGACGCCGGGAGGTCGATCTCCGCGTTGATGCCCCAGTCGTTGTTCCCCTCGGGGTCCTTCAGGATCTGCCGCACCCGCCACAGACCCGGGGCCTTGGTGATGAGCAGCAGGGCCGGTCCGCGGGCCTCCGGACCGTCGTCGATGTCCTCGTAGTCCCCGAAGTACCCGTCGAGGGCCTCGGCCCAGCGGTCCGCGGTCCACCCTGAGTCCGCGTCCAGCGCACCGAGCGCCTCGTCCCGTTCGTCGGCGAAGAGCTTCACGCGCTGGAACATCTCGTTGCGCACCATGACGCGGAAGGCCCGCTCGTTCGACGTGACCGACGGCGGCTCCTCGGGGAGTTCCACGGCGTCGACCGCCACTCCCGGCGCGATCCCGGCGGACAGTTGGGTCCACTCGTCGAGGAGGCTGCTGTCGACCTGCCGGACCAGTTCGCCGAGCCACTCCAGGATGTCGCTGAGGTCCTCGCGGAGGGCCTCGACGGGCACGGTGTGGCGCAGGGCCTTGTAGCAGTCGGCGAGGTAGCGCAGGAGGATGCCCTCGGAGCGCGTCAGGGAGTAGAACGCCACGTACTCGCCGAAGCTCATGGCCCGCTCGTACATGTCGCGCACCACCGACTTGGGCGCGAGCTCGAAATCGCCGAGCCAGGGTGCCGACGTGCGGTACACGTCGAACGCCTGCTGCAGCAGCTCCTCGAGCGGCTTCGGGTAGCCGATCTCCTCGAGGCGTGCCATGCGCGCGTCGTAGTCGATGCCCTCGGCCTTCATCGCCGCGACGGCCTCGCCCCGGGCCTTCTTCTCCTGCGCGTTCAGCACCTGCCGGGGTTTCTCGAGGGTCGCCTCGATGACGGAGACGACGTCGAGCGCATAGCCCGGGGCCTCGGGGTCGAGGAGTTCGAGGCTCGCGAGGGCGAAGGGGGAGAGCGGCTGGTTGAGTGCGAAGTTGGCCTGCAGGTGGATCCTGAGCCGCACCTGCCGGCCGTCCGGCTCAGGGACGGGCAGCCTCTCGACGATGCCCGCCGTGATCAGCTCACGGTAGATGCCGATGGCACGGCGCAGGAGGCCCAGCTGCGACGCGCGCGTCTCGTGGTTCTCGGTCAGGAGGCGCTTCGTGGCGGTGAAGGGGTCGCCGGGCCGCTCGAGGAGGTTCAGGAGCATCGAGTGGCTGACCGAGAACGACGACGTGAGCGGGTCGGGGACGCTCTCCACGAGCCGCTCGTACGTGGGCTTGCCCCAGGAGACGAAACCCTGCGGCGGCTTCTTGCGCACCACCTGGCGCAGCTTCTTCTGGTCGTCGCCGAACTTGGTGACGGCCTTGGCCATGGCCTTGGTGTTCTCGACCACGTGGTCGGGCGCCTGGACCACCACGGTCCCCGCGGTGTCGTACCCCGCCCGGCCGGCACGGCCGGAGATCTGGTGGAACTCGCGCGCGTTGAGCAGCCGCGTGCGGACGCCGTCGTACTTGCTGAGCGCGGTGAGGAGCACCGTACGGATCGGCACGTTGATGCCGACACCGAGCGTGTCGGTGCCGCAGATGACCTTCAGCAGCCCGGCCTGGGCCAGCTGCTCCACCAGGCGCCGGTACTTGGGCAGCATGCCGGCGTGGTGCACGCCGATGCCGTGGCGGACCAGCCGGTTGAGGGTCTTCCCGAAGCCCGCGGAGAACCGGAACGTCGCGATCAGGTCCGCGATGCGGTCCTTCTCCTCGCGCGTGCAGACGTTGACGCTCATGAGGTTCTGCGCCCGCTCGATCGCCTCCGCCTGGCTGAAGTGCACCACGTACACGGGCGCCTGCCGGGTGGACAGCAGTTCCTCGAGGGACTCCTGCACGGGTGTCTCGACGTAGTAGAAGTGCAGGGGGATGGGCCGTTCGACGGACGTGACCGTCGCCGTCGGGCGGCCCGTGCGCTCGGTGAGGTCCTTCTCGAACCGCGAGACGTCGCCGAGGGTCGCGGACATCAGCAGGAACTGCGCCTGGGGCAGCTCGAGCAGCGGGACCTGCCAGGCCCAGCCCCGCTGCGGGTCGGAGTAGAAGTGGAACTCGTCCATGACCACCGTGTCGACATCGGCCAGGGCGCCCTCCCGCAGGGCGAGGTTCGCGAGGATCTCCGCGGTGCAGCAGATGATCGGTGCGTCCTGGTTCACCCCCGAGTCACCCGTGATCATGCCCACGTTCTCCGGCCCGAAGATGTCGCAGAGCGCGAAGAACTTCTCGGACACGAGGGCCTTGATCGGCGCCGTGTAGTAGCTCGTCCGTCCCTCCGCGAAGGACTTCAGGTGGGCCGCGATGGCGACCAGCGATTTCCCGGAGCCGGTCGGGGTCGCCAGGATGACGTTGTTGCCCGAGACGAGCTCCATGGCGGCCTCGTCCTGCGCGGGGTACAGGGTCAGGCCCCGGCCCGTCGCCCAGCCGGTGAAGGCCTCGTAGACCGCGTCCGCGGTGAGTCGGCCGTCGTCGTGCCGGGGCAGGTGCTCTTGGATCCTCATGGTCCGTTCAGCCTACCGGTGGGGGCGTTAGGGTGGATCATGCGCTGGGACCCTGGACTCTACGCCCGCCATGCCGGTCATCGCGGTCGGCCCTTCTTCGACCTCGTGGGACGCATCGACCACGCCTGTCCGCGGAGCGTCGTCGATCTCGGCTGCGGACCCGGGAACCTGACGGAGGCGCTCGCGCAGCGGTGGCCCGACGCGTCGGTGCGGGGGGTCGACTCCAGCGCGGACATGATCGGGGCCGCCCGCCGCCGTCCGGCGCCGCCGAACCTGGCGTTCGAGGTGGGAGACCTCCGCGACTACCGGCCGGGCTCCGACGAGGTCGTCGTCACGAACGCGGCCCTCCAGTGGATACCCGGTCACCGCGACCTCCTGACCGCGTGGGCGGAGGCGCTCCCCGCGGGCGGGTGGATCGCGCTCCAGGTCCCCGGGAACTTCACGGCCCCGTCCCATGCCCTGATGCGCGAGCACGCGGCGAGCCCCCGGTGGGCGGACAGGCTCCGCGGCGTGCTCCGCCACGACGACGCCGTCGGGGCGCCCGCGGACTACCTGGCGCAGCTGCTGGACGCCGGGCTCGAGGCCGATGTCTGGGAGACGACGTACCAGCAGGTGCTGACGGGGGAGGACGCCGTGCTGGGCTGGGTCCGCGGGACGGCGTTGCTGCCGGTCCTGGAGGTGCTGTCGGACCAGGAGGCCGCCGAGTTCGAGGCCGGCTACGGGGAGCTGCTCCGGAGGGCGTACCCGCGGGGCGGGCACGGCACCGTGTTCGGCTTCCGGCGGATCTTCGCCGTCGGGCACCGGCCCGCCTGAGCAGAGGTCCGGACGGCCCCTCGGCGGCGGTCCGTCCAGCCGACCGTCCTACCAGCCGCGCTGCTTCCACTCCGCGAGGGAGCCCCGCTCCGCGCCCAGGGTCGTGCCCCTGCCGTGCCCGGGGTGCACGACGGTGTCGTCGGGCAGGCGGTCGAAGACCCGGGTGACGACGTCGTCGAACAGGGACGCGAACCGCTCCGGATCGCCCTGCGTGTTGCCGATCCCGCCCGGGAACAGCGAATCGCCCGTGAACAGGTGCGCGGGACCGTGCGGATCCCGGTACAGGATCGCGACGGAGCCCGGGGTGTGACCCCGGAGGTGGATCGCCTCGAGCTCGAAGCCCTCGAAGGACCCCACGTCGCCGTGCCGCAGCGGGACGTCCGTCGCGACGGCGATGTCCTCGACGTCGTCCGCCCCCGCGGCGGTGCGCGCCTTCGTGGCGTCCGCGACCTCGGCGAGCGCGCGCACATGGTCCCAGTGGGAGTGCGTCGTGATGATGAGGGCCACGCGGGTCTCGGCGTCCGTGTCCTCCTGCGCGTCCGCGAGGAGGCCGAGGATCGCCGGGGCGTCGTCGGCGGCGTCGACGAGCACCTGCGCACCGGTCGACTTCGAGGTCAGCACGTACACGTTGTTGTCCATCTCGGACACGGACAGGCTGCGGATCGTGATCTCGCTGAGGTCCTGCAGGAGCTCGGTCATGAGCACAGTGTAGGCAGGGTGCCCGGGACCCGGGCGAGCCACCCGGGCCGGGCCGCGGCGGTAGGGTCTCAGGAGGACGGGCCACCGAGGCCCTCGGACCCGCGACGGAATGGACAGAGTATGGAGCAGGGCATTCCGCGGTGGCTCAGGCTGGACGAGAAGAGCACGGTGCCGCCCTTCGAGCAGATCAAGCAGGCCGTCCTCGGCGCCGCCCACGCGGGCAAGGCTCCCGTCGGCACGCGCCTGCCGCCCGTGCGTGGACTCGCCACCCACCTCGGTATCGCCGCGAACACCGTCGCCCGGGCCTACCGCGAGCTGGAGCAGGCCGGGGTCGTCGAGACCAGGGGTCGGGCCGGCACGGTCATCGCCGCCGGAGGCGATACCGCGCGGGAGCGCGTGGCCGACGCCGCCGGCGCGTTCGCCGCCGTCGCGCACTCCGCGGGGGTCCCGGAGGCCGAAGCGGTCGCCATGGTGAGGGCGGCATTGCGCCGAGGGTGAACGGCACGCGCGGGGGCGCCGCACCAGCGCGGATCGGCGACTATTCGAATATGCTTTCGAACGGTTTTTCTCCTACAGTTATCTGGTGTCTATAGCAAATTCTCTCGAGCAGCACGCCCACAACCCGGAGCCTGCACCCCAGGATCTCTCCCGGCTGATCGTCAAGGGCGCACGCGAGCACAATCTGCGCAACGTCGACCTCGACCTCCCGCGCGACGCCATGATCGTGTTCACCGGACTCTCGGGCTCGGGGAAGTCATCCCTGGCCTTCGACACCATCTTCGCGGAGGGCCAGCGACGCTACGTCGAGTCCCTGTCCGCCTACGCCCGGCAGTTCCTCGGCCAGGTGGACAAGCCCGACGTCGACTTCATCGAGGGCCTCTCACCCGCCGTCTCAATCGACCAGAAGTCCACGAGCAAGAACCCCCGGTCCACCGTGGGCACCATCACGGAGATCTACGACTACATGCGCCTGCTCTGGGCGCGCGTCGGCCGCCCGCACTGCCCCGTGTGCGGGGAGCCCGTCGCGAAGCAGACGCCGCAGCAGATCGTCGACCAGCTCCTGGAACTCGACGAGGGCACGCGCTTCCAGGTCCTCGCGCCCGTCGTGCGCGCCCGCAAGGGCGAGTTCGTGGACCTTTTCCAGGAGCTCACCGCCAAGGGCTACTCGCGTGCCCGCGTGGACGGCAAGCTCATCCAGCTGAGCGATCCGCCGAAGCTCGGCAAGCAGTACAAGCACACCATCGAGGTCATCATCGACCGCCTCGTCGTCAAGGGCGGCATCCAGCAGCGCCTCACCGACTCCGTCGAGACCGCGCTCAAGCTCGCCGACGGTCGCGTCCTCGCCGAGTTCGTGGACCTCCCCGAGGACGACGCGAAGCGCCTCCACGCCTTCTCCGAGCACCTCGCCTGCCCTAACGAGCACCCGCTGGCGATCGACGAGATCGAGCCGCGCTCGTTCTCCTTCAACAACCCGTTCGGCGCCTGCCCGGCCTGCACCGGGATCGGCAGCAAGCTCGAGGTGGACGAGGAGCTCGTGGTCCCCAACCACGACCTGAGCCTCGCCGAGGGTGCCATCGCCCCGTGGTCGCTCGGCACGGCGACCACCGAGTACTGGACGCGCCTGCTCGAAGGGCTCGCCGCCGAGCTCAAGTTCGACGTCACCACCCCCTGGCGGAAGCTGCCCGACCGCGCCCGCGAAGCCGCGCTGTACGGCAAGGACCACAAGGTCGTCGTGCAGTACAAGAACCGCTTCGGCCGGGAGCGGAAGTACAGCACGGGCTTCGAGGGCGCCATCCAGTACATCCAGCGCAAGCACCTGGAGACGGAGTCCGACAACGCGAGGGACCGCTACGAGGAGTACATGCGGGAGATCCCGTGCCCCACCTGCGGCGGCGCACGGCTCAACCCGGCGTCGCTCTCGGTGCTCATCAACGGCCGCTCCATCGCCGAGGTCGCCGCGATGCCGATGCGCGACTGCGCCGAGTTCCTGGACACCCTCGTCCTGACGGGTCGCGAGGCGCAGATCGCCAACCAGGTGCTCAAGGAGATCCAGGCTCGCCTCACCTTCCTCCTCGACGTCGGCCTCGAGTACCTCAACCTCGAGCGGGCCTCCGGCACGCTGTCCGGCGGCGAGGCCCAGCGCATCCGCCTGGCCACGCAGATCGGGTCGGGCCTCGTCGGCGTGCTGTACGTGCTCGACGAGCCGTCCATCGGGCTGCACCAGCGCGACAACCGCCGGCTCATCGAGACCCTGACGCGGCTGCGGAACCTCGGCAACACCCTGATCGTCGTCGAGCACGACGAGGACACGATCGCCGAAGCCGACTGGATCGTCGACATCGGGCCGGGCGCGGGGGAGCACGGCGGCCAGGTGGTGCACTCGGGGCTCCTCGAGGACCTCCTCACCAACGAGAACTCCCTGACCGGCGACTACCTCTCGGGCCGCCGCAGGATCGAGATCCCGGCGAAGCGCCGCAAGATCGACCGGTCCCGGCAGCTGAAGGTCGTCGGCGCCCGCGAGCACAACCTCGTGAACGTGGATGCGACGATCCCGCTCGGGGTGCTCACCGCCGTGACCGGCGTGAGCGGCTCCGGCAAGTCCACCCTCGTGAACGACATCCTCTACAAGGTCCTCGCCAACAAGCTGAACGGCGCGAAGCAGGTCGCCGGCCGGCACAAGCGGATCGACGGCCTCGAACACCTCGACAAGGTCATCCACGTCGACCAGAGCCCCATCGGCCGCACGCCGCGGTCCAACCCCGCCACCTACACGGGCGTCTTCGACAACATCCGCAAGCTCTTCGCGGAGACGACGGAGGCCAAGGTCCGCGGCTACCTGCCGGGCCGCTTCTCCTTCAACGTCAAGGGCGGCCGCTGCGAGGCGTGCTCCGGCGACGGCACCCTGAAGATCGAGATGAACTTCCTCCCGGACGTCTACGTGCCGTGCGAGGTGTGCCACGGGGCGCGCTACAACCGCGAGACCCTCGAGGTGCACTACAAGGGCAAGACCATCGCCGACGTGCTCGACATGCCGATCGAGGAGGGCGCCGAGTTCTTCGCCGCGTTCAGCCCGATCGCGCGGCACCTGAACACGCTGGTCGAGGTGGGCCTCGGCTACGTGCGGCTCGGGCAGCCCGCCACCACCCTCTCCGGCGGCGAGGCGCAGCGCGTCAAGCTCGCCAGCGAACTGCAGAAGCGGTCGAACGGGCGGAGCATCTACGTGCTCGACGAGCCGACGACCGGCCTGCACTTCGAGGACATCCGCAAGCTCCTGCTCGTCCTGCAGGGACTCGTGGACAAGGGCAACACCGTCATCACCATCGAGCACAACCTCGACGTGATCAAGAGCGCCGACTGGGTGATCGACCTCGGACCGGACGGCGGGTCAGGCGGCGGACAGATCATCGCGACGGGCACGCCCGAGCAGGTCGCCAGGAACGAGGGAAGCTACACCGGCACGTTCCTCAAGGAGATCTTCGCCAAGGCCGTGTAGCCCGTCGTCGCCCTCCCGGATATGCCCGGGAGGGCATGCATGCCGCGCGCCCTGCCGGTGCTATGGCAAGCTTGCCCGGTGGCAAATATGCGTTCGCTGATACTCTTCGACCTCGACGGCACACTGGTCGACCCGGCGGGGGCCATCACCGGGGGCATCAGCGAGGCCCTGCGCCGCCACGGGCTGCCGGTCCCCGACGACGCAACCCTCCAGGCCATGGTCGGGCCTCCGCTCGTGCGGTCGCTCATCTCCCTCGCCGGGGTGCCCGGTTCCCGCGTGCAGGACGTCCTCGACACGTACCGTGCGGGTTACGTCGACACGGGCATGGCCCGCAGCCGGCCCTACCCCGGGATCGCCCGCTGCGTCGACGCGGTGGCCCGCGGCGGCGCTGTGGTGGCCGTCGCCACCCAGAAGCCCGAATGGCTCGCCGAGGAGCTCCTCGCCGTGCAGGGACTCCGGCACCTCTTCGCCTCCGTCCACGGGTCCCCGCGGGACGAGTCCGCGGCACCGGACGGGAAGGCAGCCATCATCCGGGCCGCCCTGGACCGGCACCCGGACGCCGCCGGCTCCGCCGTGATGGTCGGCGACCGCCGCCACGACGTCGAGGGCGCCGCCGCGAACGGCCTGCCGTGCATCGGCGTCGGCTGGGGGTTCGCCGCACCGGGTGAGCTCGAGGAGGCGGGCGCTGCCGCCGTCGTGCAGTCCGCCGACGAGCTCCTGGAGGTGCTCGGTGGGAGTCTATGACCTGACGCGCAGCACCACCCGGGGTCTCATCGCGGGGCTCTGCCGGCCCACCGTCGAAGGGCTGCACCACGTGCCCGCGGACGGCCCGTTCATCGTCGCCGCGAACCACCTCTCCTTCCTCGACAGCGTCCTCGTCCAGGCGCTCATGCCCCGGCCCGTCGCCTTCTTCGCCAAGGCCGAGTACTTCACGGGCACGGGCATCAGGGGCGCCCTCATGAAGTCCTTCTTCGAGGGTGTCGGCTCGATCCCCGTCGAACGGGGTCAGCAGGCCGCGAGCGTCCAGGCGCTGAAGACCCTCCTCGACCTGCTCGAGCAGGGAGACGGCGTCGGCATCTACCCGGAGGGGACCCGCTCACGGGACGGCAGGCTCTACCGCGGCCGCACGGGCGTCGGGTGGCTCGCGCTCACGACCGGCGCCCCCGTGGTGCCCGTGGGCCTGATCGGCACGGACGCGCTGCAGCCTGCGGGCAGGAAGGGCGTCCGACCCCAGCACTTCACCCTGCGCATCGGTCGGCCCCTCGTGTTCGCGAAGACCGGCCCCGGGCATCCCCTGCCCGCGCGGCGCAACGCCACGGACACCATCATGGACAGCATCGCCGGCCTCACCGGCCAGGAACGGGCGCCGCACTACAACCAGAGCCCCGCTACCGAGTAGTCCGCGCGACGCCGCGGCGGGCGTCAGCGGTCAGCGGAACCGCGCCGCCGGGGTCGGGGCATGTCACCGCCCGCACCTAGGATTGTAGGCGTGGCAAACCCCGTGACGTACCGTCCGAAGACCGGCGAGATCCCGCTCGATCCGGGCGTGTACCGTTTCCGCGACGAGCACGGCCGGGTCATCTACGTCGGCAAGGCGAAGAACCTCCGCTCCCGCCTGAACTCCTATTTCGCGAACCCGCAGGGCCTCCTCGCCAAGACCCGCAGCATGGTCTTCACCGCCGCGAGCGTGGAGTGGACGGTCGTGGGCAGCGAGCTCGAAGCGCTGCAGCTCGAATACACCTGGATCAAGGAGTTCGATCCGCGGTTCAACATCATGTTCCGCGACGACAAGTCCTACCCCTACCTCGCCGTCACCATGGGGGAGAAGTACCCCCGCGTCCAGGTGATGCGCGGCGACAAGAAGAAGGACACCCGCTACTTCGGGCCGTTCTACCCGGCGAAGGCCATCCGCGAGACCGTGGACACGATGATCCGCGTGTTCCCCGTCCGTACGTGCAGCGCCGGGGTGTTCAAGCGCGCCGAACGCAGCGGCAGGCCCTGCCTCCTCGGCTACATCGACAAGTGCTCGGCACCGTGCGTCGGGCGCATCAGCGCCGAGGACCACAGGGCTCTCGCCGGTGACTTCTGCGAGTTCATGTCCGGCGAGGCCAAGAAGTTCATCTCCGGGCTCGAGCGGAAGATGGCCGAGGCGGTCCAGGAGCTCGACTACGAATCCGCGGCACGCCTCCGCGACGACATCGCCGCACTCCGCCGGGTCTTCGAGCGGAACACCGTCGTGCTGAGCGAGGACACCGACGCCGACATCTTCGCGCTCAAGGAGGACGAGCTGGAGGCCGCCGCCCAGGTCTTCCACGTCCGGGGCGGACGCATCCGCGGGCAGCGCGGCTGGGTCGTGGAGAAGGTCGAGGACATGGACACCCCGGACCTCGTCGAACACCTGCTCCAGCAGGTCTACGGCGAGGGCAGCAGCAGCAACGAGCAGATCCCGCGCGAGGTCCTCGTCCCGGTGCTGCCGAGCAACTCCGACCAGATGCTCGAGTGGCTGCGCGGGCTCCGGGGTGCCCGCGTGGATGTCCGCGTCCCGCAGCGCGGCGACAAGGCCACGCTGTTGGGCACCGTGGAGCAGAACGCCGCGGAGGCGCTGCGCCTGCACAAGAGCCGCCGCGCCGGCGACATCACCACGCGGTCCACCGCCCTGCAGGAGCTGCAGGAGGCCCTCGACCTGCCCCAGCCGCTGATGCGCATCGAATGCTTCGACATCTCGCACGTGCAGGGGACCAACGTGGTGGCCTCGATGGTCGTCGTCGAGGACGGCCTGCCGCGCAAGTCCGAGTACCGCAAGTTCTCGATCACAGGGGACGCCGCACGCGACGACACGGCGTCCATGTACGACGTCATCCATCGCCGGTTCCGCAACTACCTCGCCGGGAAGGCGGGCCCGCCCCGCGACGCCGCCGCCCCCGACCCGGAGGTCGATCCCGTGGACGACGAGGCGTCGGTCCTCCCGCACCCGGCCGTGGACGAGCCGCTCGGCGCGAACGGCGGGCCGCTGAAGGACACGACGACGGCGATCACCCGCAACCGCTTCGCCTACCCGCCGAACCTCGTCGTCGTCGACGGCGGACCGCCCCAGGTGGCCGCGGCCTCCCGGGCCCTCGAGGACCTCGGGATCGACGACGTGTTCGTGATCGGCCTCGCCAAGCGGCTCGAGGAGGTGTGGGTCCAGGACAGCGAGTTCCCGGTGATCCTCCCGCGCGCCTCGGAGGGGCTGTTCATGCTGCAGCGCATCCGCGACGAGGCGCACCGCTTCGCCATCACCTTCCACCGCCAGAAACGCGGCAAGTCGATGACCGCGTCGGCGCTCGACGAGGTCGCAGGCCTCGGCCCCGCCAAGCGCAAGGCCCTGCTCAAGCACTTCGGCTCGGTGAAGAAGATCCGGGCCGCCTCGGTCGAGGAGCTCGTCGAGGTGCCGGGCGTCGGTCCGGCCCTCGCCGAGACCATCCGCACCTCGCTCGCCGTCTCCCCGGAGGACGCTCCCGCGCCCGCCGTGAACATGACCACGGGCGAGATCATCGAAGATTAGCTAGGCTGAAGGCGCGGCCGGAGGCGTCGCGGAGACCACACCAGGGCCGGCCGGAAGACCGGACGCCCCGTCGAGCCGGAACGGATGCACCACGATGACTGAGGCCACGAGCCTGACTCCGGTCGAACCCGCCGAATCCGAGCTGCTGGTGGTGACCGGCATGTCGGGGGCCGGCCGCAGCACCGCCGCGAACGCCCTGGAGGACCACGGCTGGTACGTCGTCGAGAACCTCCCTCCGCAGATGCTCACCACGCTCACCGAGCTCGTCGCGCGGACACCCGAGACCATTCCCAAGCTGGCCGTCGTCGTCGACGTGCGCGGCAAGGAGCTCTTCCGCGACATCCGGGCGTCCCTCGCGGGCCTCCGCTCGGCCGGGGTGAACTACCGGGTGCTGTTCCTCGACGCCGACGACGCCGTCCTGGTGCGCCGCTTCGAGCAGGGCCGCCGCCCGCACCCCCTGCAGGGCGACGGCCGCATCCTCGACGGGATCGCCGCCGAACGCGACGTGCTGAAGGAGCTGAAGCACTCGGCGGACGACGTCATCGACACGACCGACCTCAACGTGCACGCCCTGGCCACCAAGGTCACCGAGCTGTTCTCCGACTCCGGCCCGATCGTCCTGCGACTCAACGTCATGAGCTTCGGCTTCAAGTACGGCCTCCCGGCGGATGCAAACTACGTGGCCGACGTCCGGTTCATCCCGAACCCCCACTGGGTGCCGGTCCTGCGTCCGCAGACGGGCCTCGACGCCCCGGTCCGCGACTACGTCCTCGGGGCGCAGGGGGCCGGCGATTTCATCGAGCGGTACGTCAACGCCCTGGTCCCCGTGCTCGACGGGTACCGCCGCGAGAACAAGCACTACGCCACCATCGCGGTCGGGTGCACGGGCGGCAAGCACCGCTCGGTGGCCGTGACCGAGGAGATCGCGCAGCGCCTGGCCCAGCTGCCGGGAGTGCAGGTCGCCGCGCATCACCGTGACCTCGGACGTGAGTGATGGGAGTCCTCTCCGGGCCCCTTCCCCTCGTCCCGCCGTCCGCACGGCGGCAGGGTGACTCGGGCGGCGGACCCGCCGTCGTCGCCCTCGGCGGCGGCCACGGACTCGCGGCGTCGCTCTCGGCCCTGCGGCTCCTGACGCAGGAGCTGACCGCCGTGGTCACGGTCGCCGACGACGGCGGCTCCTCCGGACGGCTCCGCCACGAACTCGGGGTGCTGCCTCCCGGGGACCTGCGCATGGCCCTCGCCGCCCTGTGTGACGACACCGACTGGGGCCGGACGTGGCGCGACGTGATGCAGCACCGGTTCACCTCCCGCCACGGCGTCGAGAGCCCCCTGGACGACCACGCCATGGGCAACCTGCTGATCGTCACCCTGTGGGAACTGCTGGGGGATCCCGTGGCGGGCCTCCAATGGGCCGGCGCCCTCCTCGGGGCGCGCGGGCGGGTCCTCCCGATGGCCAGCGTGCCCCTGACCATCGAGGGCGACCTCCTCAGCGAGGTGCAGGGGAGCCTGCGGGTCACGACGGTCACCGGCCAGGCGAAGCTCGCCGTCGCCTCCGAGACCGGCAACGTGAGCAACATCCGGCTCCTGCCGCCCGCCGCGCCCGCCTGCAAGGACGCACTCGAGGCCATCGAGCTGGCCGACTGGGTCGTCCTCGGCCCGGGCTCCTGGTACACGTCCGTGCTGCCGCACCTGCTGCTCCCCGAACTGAGGGACGCCCTGTGCCGCACCTCGGCCAAACGGTGCCTCACGATGAACCTCAGCAACGACACCAAGGAGACCCAGGGCATGAGCGCCGTGGACCACCTCCACGTGATCTCCCGGTACGCGCCCGACTTCACGGTCGACGTCGTGCTCGCGGACCCCGCCGTGATCGCCGACCGGGACGAGTTCGAGCGGACCGTCGCCGGGATGGGAGGACGCGCCGTCTTCGGTACAGTGGGAGCTTCGACCGGAAAGCCCGTCCACGACCCGCTCCGGCTGGCGACGTCCTACAACGACATGTTTGGGGAGAACTAGGAGTGCATCTGTGGCCCTGACCGCCGACGTCAAAGAGGAGCTCTCGCACCTCGACGTCAAGAAATCCTCGGTCCGCAAGGCCGAGGTGTCCGCGCTGCTGAGGTTCGCCGGGGGCCTCCACATCATCTCGGGCAGGATCGTCATCGAGGCCGAGGTGGACCTCGCGTCGACCGCCCGCCGGCTGCGCGCGGCCATCGCCGAGGTGTACGGCCACAACAGCGAGATCATCGTGGTCACCGGGGGCGGTCTGAAACGCGGGAACAGGTACGTGGTCCGCGTAGTGCGTGACGGCGAATCCCTGGCGCGCCAGACGGGACTCCTGGACAGTCGCGGCCGCCCCGTCCGGGGGCTGCCGTCCGCCGTCGTGAACGGGTCGACGGCGGACGCCGAGGCCGTCTGGCGCGGGGCCTTCCTCGCGCACGGATCGCTCACCGAACCCGGGCGGTCCTCCTCCCTCGAGGTCACCTGCCCCGGCCCGGAGTCGGCCCTCGCACTCGTCGGCGCCGCACGGCGCCTCGACATCTCCGCCAAGGCACGCGAGGTCCGCGGCATCGACCGCGTGGTCATCCGCGACGGCGACACCATCGCCGCGCTCCTGACGCGGATGGGCGCCCATGACGCGCTCATGGTGTGGGAGGAACGCCGTATGCGCAAGGAGGTGCGTGCGACGGCCAACCGCCTCGCCAACTTCGACGACGCGAACCTGCGCCGGTCCGCGCAGGCCGCGGTCGCCGCCGGAGCGCGCGTGGAGCGCGCCCTCGAGATCCTCGGCGAGACCGTCCCCGAGCACCTGCGGTACGCGGGCGAGCTGCGCGTCGCCCACAAGCAGGCGAGCCTCGACGAACTCGGGCGTCTCGCCGACCCGCCCATGACCAAGGACGCCATCGCCGGGCGCATCCGCCGGCTGCTGGCTATGGCCGACAAGCGGGCATCCGACATCGGGATCCCGGGGACCGATGCGAATGTGACCGCGGACATGCTCGACGAGTGAAGAAATGCATAGGATGGAACAGCAAGCCCGCTTGTCATCGAGCGGAGCTGCTGCCCTCCGCACCACAGGGGCGGCGGACCGTGCGGGCACCTGAGATCACTACATGGAGGACTACGTGAGCGAATACGTACTGCCGGATCTTGACTACGACTACGCGGCCCTCGAGCCGCACATCTCGGGCCGGATCATGGAGCTCCACCACTCCAAGCATCAGGCCACCTACGTCAAGGGCGCCAACGACGCCCTCGCGCAGCTCGCCGAGGCCCGCGAGAAGGGCGAGTTCGGGACCATCCCGAAGCTCTCCAAGGACCTCGCCTTCCACGTCGGCGGGGTGATCAACCACAGCATCTTCTGGAAGAACATGTCTCCCGAGGGAGGCGACAAGCCCGACGGCGAGCTCGCCGCGGCGCTGGACGACGCCTTCGGCTCCTTCGACGCGTTCCGTGCGCACTTCACGGCCGCCGCCACCTCACTGCAGGGCTCGGGCTGGGCCGTTCTGGCCTACGAACCGCTGGGCAAGAACATCGTCATCGAGCAGCTCTACGACCAGCAGGGCAACGTGCCCGTCGGCACCGTCCCGCTGCTCATGCTCGACATGTGGGAGCACGCCTTCTACCTGGACTACGTCAACGTGAAGCCCGACTACGTCAAGGCCTGGTGGAACCTCGTGAACTGGGCCGACGTCCAGACCCGCTTCCAGGCGGCACGGACCGGCGCTTCCGTCCTCCTCACGCCCGGAGCGTAGCGTGCGCCGCGGGCGGACAGGGCAGGCTCCACGCCCACCCGTCCGCGGCAACCGGCGTCCGGGACGCGTGCCGCTCGGGCGCGCTGAGTAAGGTTGGAGCCGGGGGAGCACCCCCGCTGGTCCGGCTCCGGAACACAGCTCCCGGGGGAGCCCGCAGGACCCGATCGATTTCGGCACGAAGGTGTGCCCGGTACCAGATGTATTCGTCGCCGGAGTCACCCGAGAAGGGTCAACGAGGCGGCACCACCTATGAAGGAGATGGAAACCAGTGACTACTCGTGTTGGAATCAATGGCTTCGGCCGTATCGGACGCAACTACTTCCGCGCGGCGCTCGAGCAGGGCGCCGACCTCGAGATCGTCGCCGTCAACGACCTCACGAGTCCCGAGGCACTCGCCCACCTGCTCAAGTACGACTCCGTCACCGGGCGCCTGAAGGCCTCTGTGGAGGTCGACGGCGGCGACCTGGTGGTCGACGGCAAGCGCGTCCGCGTCCTGGCCGAGCGCGACCCGGCGAACCTGCCCTGGGCGGATCTCGGCGTCGACATCGTCATCGAGTCGACCGGGTTCTTCACGAAGGCGGCGGATGCACAGAAGCACATCGACGCCGGCGCCAAGAAGGTGCTCATCTCCGCCCCCGCGTCCGACGAGGACCTCACTGTGGTCCTGGGCGTCAACGACGGCGACTACGACCCCGAGAACCACCACATCATCTCCAACGCGTCCTGCACCACGAACTGCCTCGGCCCCCTCGCCAAGGTGCTGAACGACTCCTTCGGCATCGAGCGCGGTCTGATGACGACGGTCCACGCCTACACCGCTGACCAGAACCTGCAGGACGGCCCCCACAAGGACCTCCGCCGCGCCCGCGCCGCCGCGATCAACATGGTCCCCACCTCCACGGGTGCGGCCAAGGCGATCGGCCTCGTGCTGCCGGAGCTCAAGGGCAAGCTCGACGGCTACGCCATCCGCGTGCCGGTCCCCACGGGCTCCGCCACCGACCTGACCGTCACCGTCGGGCGCGAGGTGACCGTCGACGAGGTCAATGCGGCCTACAAGGCTGCTGCCGCCGAGGGCTCCCTCGAGGGCTACCTCTCCTACACGGAGGCCCCGATCGTCTCCTCGGACATCGTGACCGATCCGGCCTCCTGCATCTTCGACTCCGGACTGACGAAGGTCATCGGAAACCAGGTCAAGGTCGTCGGCTGGTACGACAACGAGTGGGGCTACTCGAACCGCCTGGTGGACCTGACGGAAATCGTCGCCGCCAAGCTCTCCTAGGCGGGCCCGGCCGTGGCTTACGCAACGCTCGACGATCTCCTCGCCGAAGGGGTTCGGGGACGCCGCGTCCTCGTGCGCTCCGACCTCAACGTGCCCCTCGAGGGCGAGGTGCCCTCGCTGAAGGTCACCGATGACGGCCGCGTGCGCGCGTCCCTCCCCGTTCTGCGCAAGCTGAGCGAGGCGGGCGCCGCCGTGATCGTCATGGCCCACCTCGGGCGGCCCAAGGGCGCACCCGAGGAGAAGTACTCGCTCGCGCCGGCCGTCGACGTGCTCCGGGAGCTCGCCGACTTCCCGGTGAGCCTCGCCCCCGACACCACCGGTGAGGGCGCGAGGGCCGCAGCCGCCGCCCTCGCCGACGGCGAGGTGCTCGTCCTCGAGAACGTGCGCTTCGACGCCCGCGAGACGAGCAAGGACGACGCCGAGCGCGCCGCGTTCGCCCGCGAGATGGCCCAGCTGGCCGGCGAGGACGGCGCGTACGTGGACGACGCGTTCGGCGCCGTGCACCGGCGGCACGCGAGCGTGTACGACATCGCCTCGCTGTTGCCCGCCTACCAGGGCGACCTCGTCCGCGCCGAGCTCGTGGTCCTCGAACGGCTGACGACCGACCCGCAGCGGCCGTTCGTCGTCGTCCTCGGCGGCTCGAAGGTGTCCGACAAGCTCGCCGTGATCGAGAACCTGATCGGCACCGCCGACCGGATCCTCGTCGGCGGCGGCATGGTGTTCACCTTCCTGGCCGCCCAGGGGCACGAGGTCGGCGCCAGCCTGCTCGAGGAGGACCAGATCGACACGGTCCGCGGTTATCTCGAACGCGGACCGCGGGACGGCACGCAGTTCGTGCTCCCGACGGACATCGTGGTGGCCGAGAAGTTCGCCGCCGACGCCGGGCACAGCGTCGTCGCCGCCGACGCGATCGCTGCCGGGACCTACGGTGCCTCGGGTATCGGGCTCGACATCGGACCCGTGACGGGTGCGGACTTCGCCGCGAACATCGCCGAGGCGAAGACCGTGTTCTGGAACGGCCCCATGGGCGTGTTCGAGTTCGACGCCTTCGCCGACGGCACCCGCGCGGTCGCCCAGGCCCTCACGGAGGCGCAGGCGGACGGCGCCCTGACCGTGGTGGGTGGCGGTGACTCCGCTGCGGCCGTGCGCGGTCTCGGCTTCGCCGACGACCAGTTCGGGCACATCTCGACCGGCGGCGGCGCGAGCCTCGAATACCTCGAGGGCAAGGAACTGCCCGGGCTGACCGCCCTGGCGCGCGACTAGCGGCACCCGCGCACCGGAACGGCGGGACCCGCACGGCCCAGGCCGAGCGGGTCCCGCTGCCGTACGACGACCAGCCATGGACCGACGGGTCCTGGAACGAACAGATGGAGTAGGACGATGACCACCTCGACCAACGGCGCCTTCGACCGCCGACCGCTCATCGCGGGCAACTGGAAGATGAACCTGGACCACATGCAGGGCATCACCTTCCTGCAGAAGCTCGCCTGGACCCTCGACGACGCGGGCCACGACTTCTCGCGCGTCGAGGTGTCGGTCTTCCCGCCGTTCACCGACCTCCGAGGGGTGCAGACCCTCGTGAAGGGCGACGACCTGCAGCTCGTCCACGGCGGGCAGGACCTCTCTCCCGAGGACTCGGGCGCCTACACCGGCGACATCTCGGGCCAGTTCCTCGCGAAGCTCGACTGCACCTACGTGCTGGTGGGCCACTCGGAGCGCCGCACCATCCACTCGGAGTCCGACGAGCTGCTGAACCGGAAGGTGCACGCCGCCTACCGGCACGGACTGGTGCCCGTCCTCTGCGTCGGCGAGGGCCTCGAGATCCGGCAGGCCGGGACGCATGTGGACCACACGCTCGAGCAGGTGCGCCTCGGGGTCGCCGGGCTCACGCCCGAGCAGGCCGCGTCGCTCGTCATCGCCTACGAGCCCGTCTGGGCCATCGGCACCGGCGAGGTCGCGGGCCCCGGCGACGCGCAGGAGATGTGCGCCGCCCTCCGCGCGGAACTCGCCTCGCTGTTCGACGAGACCACGGCGTCGAAGACCCGCCTCCTCTACGGTGGCTCGGTCAAGGCGGCAAGCGCGGCGAGCATCCTCCGGGAGCGCGACGTCGACGGCGTCCTCGTCGGCGGTGCGAGCCTCGATGTGTCCGAGTTTGCTAGTATTGTCAGGTTCGAACAGCATCTGGTGACAGACTAGTTCCGTGCGCCGGCCGCTTCAGGCCGCGGCTACCGAGCCTTGAAAGGGCCCCGTGGAAATCCTTCGTATCATCCTGCTCGTCCTGCTCGGGATCACCAGCCTCCTGCTGACCCTGCTGATCCTGCTCCACAAGGGGCGTGGCGGCGGTATGTCGGACATGTTCGGTGGAGGCATGACCTCGAGCATGGGGTCCTCGGGCGTGGCCGAGCGGAACCTCAACCGGTTCACCGTGGCCCTCGGGCTCGCCTGGGGGGTCGTCATCGTGGCCCTGGGCCTGATCCAGCGGTTCGCCGGGGAAGCGTAGCCCCCGTTCGACGAGACGAAGCCCCCGGTCCCTTCAGGGACCGGGGGCTTCTCCGTGGGACCGTCGGCCCGGGATTCAGTCGGACGATTCGTCGTCGTCGTGGTCGATGAGGCGGCCGGGCAGCTTCTGCGCGGCGTCCTGGTCGATCAGCCACAGGGTCTTGCTCCGGCCCCTCGCGCCTGCGGCGGGCACCTGCACCTGGCCGGCTCCCGCGAGGGCGAGGCCCACCGCGCCGGCCTTGTCGCTGCCGCTGACGGAGAGCCACACCTCCTGCGCCGTGTTGATGGCCTCGAGGGTCAGCGAGATGCGCTGCGGCGGCGGCTTCGGGGCGTCGGGTACGCCCACCGTCGTCGCGCCCTTCGTGCGGATGCCCCCCAGTTCGGGGAACAGCGACGCGACGTGCGCGTCCGGTCCCACCCCGAGCAGGAGGACGTCGAAGCGGGGGAGCCGCGGGTCCGCCTGGGCGGCGTCCGCGTCCGCCGCGAGTTCGGCCCGCGCCGCGGCGGCCAGCTGCTCCGCGTAGTCGACGGCGGCCGCGTCCTCGTCGGGGAACTCGTCCCTGGAGCCGAACTCGTGGATCTTCACCGGGTCGGCGCCGATGCGGTCGAGGAGTGCGGCGCGTGCCTGCACGGCGTTGCGGTCGGGGTCCTCGGCCCGCAGGAAGCGTTCGTCCCCCCACCAGAAGTGCACGTTGGCCCAGTCGACGGCCGTGTGCGCCGGTGACTCGGCCACCGCCTGCAGCGCCGCCGTTCCGATCGAACCCCCCGTGAGGACGACGGTCGCCGTCCCGCGGTCGCTCTGCACGTCCACGAGGCGCGTGATGAGCCTCGCCGCCACGGCCGCCGCGAGGGAGGCCTGGGACGGATGGATGCTGACTTTCGGCTCAGCGCTCACTCGTGCGCACACTCCTCAGGTTGGTACGGGCCAGGCCCTCCGTGATCACTTCTCCGAACACCTCGTCGGGGTCGAGGCGCCTCAGTTCCTCCGCGAGGCAGTCCCGCAGGCCCCGGCGGGGCAGCGAGATGCGCTGGACCGGCTGGTTCGGCTGGTGCAGCTCCGCGACGTCCTGGTCCGGCCTGTGGAGCTCGATGTCGCCGCCGCTCCTCGTCAGTCGGACGCGCTTCAGGCCCGTGCCGGCCGGGCCGGCCACGATGGTGACGGGGGCGTCGAGGGCCTTCGTCAGCCAGGCCGCGAGGAGCACCGTGCTGGGGGAGTCGGAGGCGCCCTCGACCATGACCGCCGTGATGGGCTCGTCCCCCTCGAGCTGGTCGAGGACCGCGGCGAGCTGGATACGCCAGTTGGTCAGGCGCGTCCAGGCGAGATCGGTGTCGCCGGCCGTGTACGTGCTGCTGATGTTGAACAGCGCGGCCGTCGGATCCGCCTCGTTGGCGGAGTCGGTGATCCGCCGGTGCGCGATCCCACCGATCGAGGTCTGCGAGGCCGCCTCCGGGACCCCGTGCGGCCACCAGGCCACGATCGGGGCGTCGGGCAGGAGGAGGGCCGACACGAGCGACTCGTTCTCGTCGGCGAGCTCCCCGTAGCCGTGCAGGACGACGACCTCCGAGGCCCCGGCGTCGCCGCCGACGCGGATCTGGCCGTCCAGCCGCGTCGCCTCGTCGGCCGACCCCTCCGCGAGGACGATGATGCGGCACGGGTGCTCCCGGCTCGCCTCGTTGGCGGCGTCGATGGCCTCCTCCTCGTAGCCGGACCGGGTGATGACGACGAGCGTCAGGACCCGTCCGAGCGCTACGACGCCGCCGCGGTCGCGCAGGGCCATGAGTTCCTTGGACACCCTCGAGGTGGTGGTGTCGGGCAGGTCCACGATCATGGTCGCCTCCAGGTGCGTCCGTCGGCGGCGAGCAGTGCGTCCGCCGAGGCGGGACCCCAGCTGCCCGGTACGTAGGGTTCGGGCTGGCCGTCGAGGGTGGCCCAGTGTTCCTCGAACGGGTCGAGGATCTTCCAGGAGAGCTCCACCTCCTGCTGCCGCGGGAACAGCGGCGGCTCTCCGAGGAGCACGTCGAGGATGAGCCGCTCGTAGGCCTCCGGGCTGGATTCGGTGAAGGAGTGGCCGTAGCCGAAGTCCATGGTGACATCGCGCACCTCGGCCTGGGTGCCGGGCACCTTGGACCCGAACCGGATGGTCACGCCCTCGTCGGGCTGCACGCGGATGACGACGGCGTTCTGGCCGAAGTCCTCGTCGTCGTGGGCCCGGAACAGCAGGTTGGGGGCCCGCTTGAAGACGACGGCGATCTCCGTGACGCGGCGTCCGAGCCGCTTGCCCGCCCGCAGGTAGAACGGCACCCCGGCCCAGCGGCGCGTGTTGATGTCGAGCCGGAGCGCGGCGAAGCTCTCCGTCGTGGAGTCCGCGGGGATGCCGTCCTCGTCGAGGAAGCCGTTGACCCGCTCACCTCCCTGCCAGCCGGCCTCGTACTGTCCGCGGGCGGACCGCCTCGTGAGGTCCGCCGGGAGGGTGACGGCCGCGAGGACCTTCTCCTTCTCGGACCGGAGGTGGTCGGCGTCGAACGAGATGGGTTCCTCCATCGCCGTGAGGGCGAGGAGCTGGAGCAGGTGGTTCTGGATGACGTCGCGGGCCGCGCCCACACCGTCGTAGTACCCGGCCCTGCTGCCGATCCCGATGTCCTCCGCCATGGTGATCTGCACGTGGTCCACGTAGTTGGCGTTCCACAGCGGCTCGAAGAGCTGGTTCGCGAAGCGCAGCGCCAGGATGTTCTGGACCGTCTCCTTGCCCAGGTAGTGGTCGATCCTGAACACGGCGTCCGGGGGGAAGACCTCCTCGACGATGCTGTTGAGCTCGCGCGCGGACCCGAGGTCGTGCCCGAAGGGTTTCTCGATGACCACGCGGCGCCACTGGCCGTCGTCGGGCTGCGCCAGGCCGTGCTCGGAGAGCTTCTGGCACACCGTCTCGAACGCGTTCGGCGGGATCGAGAGGTAGAACGCATGGTTGCCGCGGGCGCCCCTGCTCTCGTCCAGGCCGTCGAGGCTCTCCTTCAGCTTCTTGAAGGCCTCGTCGTCGTCGAAGTTGCCCGTGACGAAGCGGATGCCCGCCGAGAGCTGCTCCCAGACCGTCTCGTTGAACGGCGTCCGGGCGTACTGGGTCACGGACTCCCGGACCTGCTCCACGAACTCCTCGTCGCTCCACTCGCGCCGGCCGAAGCCGACGAGGCCGAAGCTGGGCGGAAGGAGCCCGCGGTTGGCGAGGTCGTAGATGGCCGGCATGAGTTTCTTCCGGGCGAGATCGCCCGTCACGCCGAACAGGACCAGGGAGGAGGGACCGGCGATCCGGTTCAGGCGCCGGTCCCTCGGGTCCCTGAGCGGATTGGCCGCTCTCGCCGTCGTACTGTCAGCCATGCTCACCCGTTCCCGTGGTGGGACTGCCCGGAGGCGGCGAGGGACGCGACGACGCCGCGTAGCTGCTCCACGCCCGCCGCACGGTCCGTGAGGTGCAGGCGGAGGACGGGGCGACCGTGGTCCGCGAGCACCTGCGCGTCACCGGCGGCCTGCGCGGAGATGAGCTCCCCGAACGTGAAGGGTCGGTCGGGGATCGCGAGGTCCTTGCTGCCGGCCCCGGTGAGCTGCAGGTACCCGCCGATGGGCGAGCCGCCCTTGTGGTACTGGCCGGTGGAGTGCAGGAAGCGCGGGCCCCAGCCGAACGTGACCGGGCGGCCGGTGGCCTCGGCGAGCGGTGAGCGGATCTCCTCGAGGGCCGCCTGGCGGTGGCGGTCGAGGTATGCCTGGACGGAGAGGTAGCCGTTCGCCGGGAGGGCCGCGAGGAGGGCCTCCAGCGCGTCGGCGACCGTGGCGGAGGAGCCGAGCAGTCCGGCGTCGCCGCGTACCTCGATGGCACCGTCGACGAAGGCTGCCGGAACGGGCCCCGGCTGGGCGTCGAGCAGGCCGCGGGCGGCCGTCTTCGCCGCCTCGACGTCGGGCTGGTCGAACGGGTTGATGCCGAGGAGCCGGCCCGCGACGGCGACGGCGTACTCCCAGACGAACAGCTGGCTGCCCAGCGTGCCGCTGACCGAGACGCGTGTGCCGCGCGTCATCTCGTCGCTGGGAGCCTCGTCGAACGGCGCCAGGAGGACGGGGAGGACGTCGTCCGCCACGTCGGCCAGCTCGGGAGCGCCTGTCGAGGCGACCACCGGCAGCAGGCCGGTGCCGAGCTTGCCCGTGGACTCCGCGATGAGCTGCTCGGCCCAGTCGGCGAAGCCCGGGAGTCCGGAACCGGCGTCGGCGAACACGATCTTGTCGCGGAGGGGCGTGGTGCCTCCGAGGACGGCACCGAGTTGCAGTCCGACGTTGTCGTCGACGTCGTCGCCGAGGAACTCGGCGGCGTCCTCGGCGTCGTCGAGGAGCACTGCGACATCCGCGCCGGCGAGGCCGGACGGGACGAGGCCGAAGGCCGTCAGGGCCGAGTAGCGGCCGCCGACCTCAGGGTTCGCGGTGAACACCTTTCGGTAGCCGGCCTTCCGGGACGCCTCGTCGAGGGGCGAGCCCGGATCCGTCACGATCACGATCCGCGAGGCCGCGTCGATGCCCGCGTCGGTGAACGCCTGCTCGAAGAGGCGTCGCTGCGAATCCGTCTCCACGGTGGAACCCGACTTCGAGGACACGACGATGGCGGTGCGCTGCAGATCCTCCTCGAGGGCCGCGCGGACCTGCTCCGGATCCGTCGCGTCGAGCACCACGAGCTGGACGCCGGCTTCCTTCGTGATCACCTCGGGCGCGAGCGAGGAGCCGCCCATGCCGCAGAGCACGATGCGGTCGACGCCCTCGGCCTGGAGATCGGCGCGGAGCCCGGCGATCTCCGGGAGGAGGGCCCGGGAGTCTTCGAAGAGGTCGATCCAGCCGAGGCGCTTCGAGGCCTCCGGCTCGGCGTCGGTGCCCCACAGGGTGGGGTCCTTCGCCATGAGGCGGGAGGCCACGCGGTCGTGCACGAGGGCGGGTACGGCCGATTCGACGGCCGCGAGGGCGTCGCCGGAGGCGGTGAGAGCGAATGAGCCCATGGGAATCAGCCCTTCGCGGCGTCGAGGGCGGTCTGGACGGTCTCGAGGAGCTCGGACCAGCTGGCGACGAACTTGTCGAGGCCCTCGGTCTCGAGCTGCTCGACGACCTCGTCGTAGGAGATCCCGAGCGCGTCGAGCCGGTTCAGGAGCTCGTTGGACTCGGCGTACGTCCCGGTGACCGTGTCGCCTTCGACGACGCCGTGGTCGGACATCGCCAGGAGGGTCTTCTCCGGCATGGTGTTGACGACGTCCGCGGCGACGAGGCCGGTGACGTACAGCGTGTCGGGGAGGTTCGGGTCCTTGACGCCCGTCGACGCCCACAGGGGACGCTGGGCGTTCGCGCCGGCCGCCCTGAGGACCTGCCAGCGTTCCGTGGAGAACTGCTCCTGGAAGATCTGGTAGGCGAGGCGTGCGTTGGCGAGCCCGGCCTTGCCCTTGAGCGCCGTCGCCTCGTCGGTCCCGAGCGCGTCGAGCCGCCCGTCGATCTCGGCGTCGACGCGGGAGACGAAGAACGACGCGACGGAGGTGATCTTGGTCAGGTCGTGGCCGTTCTCCTTCGCCTGCTCGATGCCCTGCTGGAAGGCGTTGATGACGGCGCGGTAGCGCTCCAGGGAGAAGATCAGGGTGACGTTGACGCTGATCCCGGCGGCCAGGGTCTCGGTGATGGCCTCGAGGCCTTCGACGGTGGCCGGGATTTTGATGAGCACGTTGGTGCGCTGCACCTTGGCGTGCAGGCGCTTGGCTTCCGCGATGGTGCCCTGCGTGTCGCGGGACAGGCGGGGGTCCACCTCGATGGAGACGCGGCCGTCGGCACCGTTGGTGCGCTTGGCCTCCGCGGCGAAGATGTCGCAGGCCTGGGCGACGTCGTGCGTGGTGATGTCGAAGACGGCCTGGTCGACGTCGGCGCCGGCCTCGGCGAGCGCCCCGACCTGGGAGGCGTAGGACTCGCCCTTCTTCAGCGCCGCGGCGAAGATGCTCGGGTTCGTCGTCACGCCGACGACGTCCAGGTCTTCGATCAGGTGCTTGAAGGCGCCGGAGTTGATGCGCTCACGGGAGAGGTCGTCGAGCCAGATGGAGACGCCGGCGGCGGAGAGGTCGGTGGTGGGTGATGCGGTCATGATGTGCTCCTTTTCCGCTTCCGCGGAATGTGTACTGGACGGATCGAAGAGGGGTGCCGGCTACTGCTGGTCGCCGGTCTCGGTGGCGCGCTGCCCCGAGCCCAGGGCCGCCGTGCCGTTGGGCGCCAGGGGATCGGCGGCGACCGCTTCGAGGGAGTCCCTAGCGGCTGCCGCGACGGCCTCGGCGGTGATGCCGAACTCGCGGTAGAGCGTCTTGTAGTCGGCGGAGGCGCCGAAGTGCTCGAGGGACACGCTGCGTCCGGCGTCGCCCACGATCCCGGTCCAGCTCTGCGAGACGCCGGCCTCGACGGACACGCGGGCCCGGACCGTCCGCGGCAGGACGCTGTCGCGGTAGGCGGCGTCCTGCGCGTTGAACCACTCGAGGCACGGCATCGAGACGACGCGCGCGGCGATGCCCTGGGCTTCGAGGGTCGCGCGGGCCTCGACGGCGAGCTGCACCTCCGACCCGGTGCCGATCAGGATGACGTCGGGCGTGCCGTTCTTCGCCTCGGCGAGCACGTAGCCGCCCTTCGCGACGCCCTCGGCCGAGCCGAAGGTGTCACCGTCGGCCGCTCCCTCGCCGCGTTCGTAGGTCGGGATGTTCTGGCGCGTCAGCACGATGCCGGCCGGGTTCTCGGTGTTCTCCAGGATGGTCCGCCAGGCGACCGCCACCTCGTTGGCATCACCCGGGCGCACGACGTCGAGCCCGGGGATGGTGCGCAGCGAGGAGAGCTGCTCGACGGGCTGGTGCGTGGGCCCGTCCTCGCCGAGGCCGATGGAGTCGTGTGTCCACACGTAGATCGCCGGGACGCCCATGAGGGCGCCGAGCCGCACGGCCGGGCGCTGGTAGTCGCTGAAGATCAGGAAGGTTCCCGAGAAGGCGCGTGTGCTGCTGTGCATGACGATGCCGTTGACGATCGCCGCGGCAGCATGCTCGCGGATGCCGAAGTGCAGGACGCGCCCGTACTGGTTGCCTGACCAGGCCTTGGTCTGCCGGCTCTCGGGGATGAACGACGGCGAACCCTCGATGGTCGTGTTGTTCGACTCCGCGAGATCTGCACTGCCACCCCAGAGTTCGGGGAGTACCGGGCCGATGGCCGTCAGGACCTTGCCCGACGCCGCTCGGGTGGACATGTCCTTGCCCGCCTCGAACGTGGGCAGGGACGTTTCCCAGCCCTCGGGGAGCGTGCGCGCCTGAATCCGCTCGAGCAGTGCCGTCTCCTCGGGGTGCGCTGCCGTCCAGGCGTCGAAGCCCTCACGCCAGGCCTTCTGCGCGTCGGCGCCGCGCTGCACCACGCCGCGTGCGTGCTCCAGCACCTCGGGGTCGACGTCGAAGTGCTTCTCCGGGTCGAAGCCGAGGGCTTCCTTGAGTGCCGCCACCTCGTCCTTGCCGAGGGCCGACCCATGGATCTTGCCGGTGTTCTGCTTGGTCGGCGCCGGGAAGCCGATGATGGTGCGCAGGGAGACGATGCTCGGCCGGGACGTCTCGTTCTTCGCCGCGACGAGGGCGGAGTAGAGCTCGGCGACGTCCTCGACGTACTCACCGGTCCTCGTCCAGTCCACGCGCTGCGTGTGCCAGCCGTAGGCCTCGTACCGCTTGAGGACGTCCTCGGTGAAGGCCACGTCCGTGTCGTCCTCGATGGAGATGTGGTTCTCGTCATAGATCACCACGAGGTTGCCGAGTTCCTGGTGCCCCGCGAGCGAGGACGCCTCCGCCGTCACGCCCTCCTGGAGATCGCCGTCCGAGGCGATGACCCAGATGGTGTGGTCGAACGGGCTCGTGCCCGCAGGTGCGTCGGCATCGAACATGCCGCGCTGGCGCCGCTGCCCGTAGGCGAAGCCGACCGACGTCGCCAGTCCCTGGCCGAGGGGCCCGGTGGTGATCTCCACGCCCTTGGTGTGCCGGTACTCGGGGTGGCCCGGCGTGAGGGAACCCCACGTGCGCAGCGCCTTCAGGTCGTCGAGCTCCAGTCCGTAGCCGGACAGGTAGAGCTGGATGTAGAGGGTCAGCGAGGTGTGGCCGGGGGAGAGGACGAAGCGGTCGCGGCCCGTCCACTCGGGGTCGGACGGATCGTGCCGCATAAGCTTCTGGAAGAGGAGGTAGGCGGCGGGGGCGAGGCTCATCGCCGTCCCCGGGTGCCCGTTGCCCACCTTCTCGACGGCGTCCGCCGCGAGGATGCGGACGGTGTCCACGGCCTTCTGGTCCAGCTCGGTCCAGGTCAGTTCCTGCTCTTGGGTCTGCGGCACGTTTCCGGGCCCCTCTCTGTCCGGAACGGCACCCTAGCTGGCGACGGCGTACCTCTGGGCACGCCGTCGGGCTGGCCGTTCACCGTTGAATTGCGAAGTTCGGCCCCGACCGGGGACAGCACTGAGTCCGGACGACATGGTCCGGCGGCGCTTCCACAGCGGGCTTTCGAATCCACACTATCCCTTCCGGACGGCGTTGCGCCGTGGGAGGCGAAGAATGTCATCCGTTCCCCGCAGGGGTTGCGCGGCGGGCACCCCGCACACCCCGACGGCGGCCCGGCAGGGGCGCGTCCGCGGCTCGGCCGCAGGGGACCCGGCGCGACCGGCACCCCGCGGGGAGGTCTCGCGTGTCCTGGTCGTCCTCGTCGTCCTGGCCGCCGTCGACTCCCGCACGCGCAGCAGGCGGGAGCCGACACCGCCCCTCGCGGGCCGCAAGCGCTGCGGGGGACAGGACCCGACGCCGATTTCTACACGCCGTAAAAGGGTATGATGGCGTTGTCTTTTACTCCGGAAGAAACGAAAGTGTTGCCTCGTGAAGACCCAGCAGGCTCCTGCTCCGGCACGTTCCCCGCAGGCCCGTCAGGGTTTCGGCCGCAAGGCGAAGGCCTACCTCGCGCTGACGAAGCCCCGCGTGATCGAGCTCCTCCTGGTGACCACTCTTCCCACGATGATCTTCGCGCAGGGCGGCTTCCCGCCGCTCGGGCTGATCCTCGCGACCATGGTCGGTGGCGCACTCGCGGCCGGGAGCGCGGGTGCGTTCAACTGCTACATCGACCGTGACATCGACAAGCTCATGCACCGCACGGAGAACCGCCCCCTCGTCACGGGCGAGGTGACCCCGCGGGAGGCCCTCGTGTTCTCCTGGATCCTCGGCGTCGTGGCGATCGCCGTCCTGTGGTTCGGGGCGAACCCGCTCGCCGGGATGCTCGGCGTCGGCGCGATCTTCCTCTACGTGGTGGTCTACACCCTGGTGCTCAAGCGCCGCACGTCGCAGAACATCGTGTGGGGCGGCGCCGCCGGGTGCATGCCCGTCCTCATCGCCTGGGCCGCCGTCACCAACTCGATCGAGTGGCCCGCCGTCGTGCTGTTCCTCATCATCTTCCTGTGGACGCCCCCGCACTACTGGCCGCTGTCCATGAAGTACGGCGACGACTACCGGGCCGCCAGCGTCCCCATGCTCGGAGCCATCGCCGGTGCCCGCGTGGTGTCCGTCCAGGTGGTCCTCTACGCCTGGGCGATGGTGGCCTGCTCGCTCCTGCTCATCCCCGCCGGCGCCGGCTGGGTGTACTCCGTGGCCGCGGTCGTCGGCGGCGCCTGGTTCATCCGCGAGTCGCACCGGTTGTACTCGCTGGCGCAGCAGGGCGAGCTGAGCAGCAAGGCCGCGATGAAGGTGTTCCACGGCTCCATCAGCTACCTGACGGTGCTCTTCCTGGCCCTCGCGATCGACCCGTTCGTCGGATCCGCCGTCCTCGCCTGAGCCCCCCTGCCGCCCGAGCCCCCCCCTGCCGTCTGGGCACACCCATCGCCTGGCACCCGGGGCCGGTGCGCACCCGGCGCGGCGGCCCGGTCCCGCGGCGGCGTTCCCCCGGGGATGGGAGCCCGGCGCGGCGGCACACGTCGCTCCCTCCCTCTAGGCTTGCTGCCATGGACTTCACCGGCCTCATCGCCTATCCCATCACCCCGTTCGCCGCCGACGGCTCCGTCGGCCAGGACGATCTCCGAGCACTCGTGGACGGTCTTGCCACGTCGGGCGTCGACGCCGTCACGGTGCTCGGATCGTCGGGCAGCTTCGCCTACCTGGACCGGTCGGAGCGCGCGCAGGTGGCGCGCACCGCCATCGAGGCGATCGACCGGCGCCTTCCCGTCGCCGTGGGCATCAGCTCCGTCGGCACGCGCGAGGTCCTCGACGCGGCAGTGGACGCGCAGGCGGCAGGCGCCGAGGGCCTCGTGCTCTCGCCCGTGTCCTACGTGCCCCTCACCGACGACGAGGTCCTGGCGCAGGTACGCGCCGTGTGTGCAGTGACGGACCTGCCGGTCTGCCTCTACAACAACCCCGGCACCACACAGTTCGACTACTCGCTGCGCGTCGTCGCGGAACTGTCGGCCCTGCCGCAGGTCGTTGCGTTCAAGGACACGGCCGCCGACGCGGCGACGTTCAATGCGCGGCACGCCGAGCTCGCCCCCCTCGTGCCGGACGGCTTCAGCCACGGGGTGAGCGGCGATCTGCTCATGATGACCGGAGAGGTCGCCGCGGATGCCTGGCACAGCGGGCCCGCCGCGCTCCTGCCGGCGTACTACGGGCGCCTCCGTGCCGCCGTCGTCGCCGGGGACCGGGCCGGGATCGAGCGCGTGCGCTCCGTCCTCGCGCCCCTCGTGGACCACGTGGCGGGGCTGCGCAAGATCAGCGGCCTGCACCTGCTGGCCCGCGCCTGCGGAGTCGCCGCGGGGGATCCGCGGCCGCCCCTGCTGCCGAGTCCTGGCTCCGAACTGCGCGAACTCGGGCGCCTCCTCGATCTCCTCGAGGCGGAGTTCCACGACGACTGACGCAGGTCGTCCGCTCCCGCCGTCGTGGCTCCAGCGGGCGGACCGCGGGTCGCTCCACGACACATCGGTCCGCAGCGTGGAGGCAACCGCCACCCGGGAACGACGACGGCAATCCTGCGGTCCTGCACCGGAGGCCGGATAGGACGGCCGCGGACCGGTCCTACGCCACGGACTCCCGCAGGTCGGCGCGGGCGCGCGTGCCGGGCAGGGGCTTCGTCGTCGTACCGGTGTACTGTGCGTGGACCGCCGCCGCCATGAGCAGCGACGCCCCGAGCATGTGCAGGGCCACGAGGGCGACCGGCAGGTGCAGGAAGTGCTGCGTGTACCCGATGGCACCCTGCACGACGACGACGACGGCGAGCATCCCGAGGGCCTTGCGCAGCTTCTCGTGGACACGGCCGCGATAGGCGACGACGACGGCCAGCGCCACGGTCGCGACGAGCAGGTACACGGGCAGGGCGTGCAGGCGCGTCACGAGGAGCGCGTCCAGTCCGTTCCGCGCGGCCCCGTGGTCCCCCGCGTGGGGGCCCGACCCCGTGACGACGACCCCGAGGAGCACGGCGACCGAGGTGAGGACCGTCGCGGTGACGAGCAGCCGGCGCAGGAGCGGAGGCGCGGCCGGTGCGCGGTGCGCCCTGTACTCCTCCGTGGTGAGCCGGGCACGGTTGACCAGCAGGGTGGCGAGGGCGACGAGGACCATGGACACGATGAAATGGAGACCCACGACCCAGGGGTTGAGGCCCGTCCGGACGGTGATCCCGCCGATCACGGCCTGCGCCGGGATGCCGAGGAAGAGTCCGACCGACAGGCGGAAGAGGTCCCTGCGGTCCCGCCGCATGCCGAGGACGGCGACGATCATCGCGATGGCGATGATCACCAGCACGAAGGTCAGGAGCCGGTTCCCGAACTCGATCACGCCGTGGAGGCCCATCTCGGGCGTGGTGGTGATCGAGTCGGGGGTGCAGCGGGGCCACTCGGGGCAGCCGAGCCCGGATGCCGTCAGCCGGACCGCGCCACCCGTGACCACGATGGCGATCTGCGAGACCAGGGAGGCGACCGCCAGCCGGCGCACGAGCGGCGTCGTCGTGCGCGGGAGGGCGTCCGGGATGCGGGAGAGGACGGGGAAGGTCATACGGTCAGCTCCATTTGAACCAGCGGATGGCCGCCAGACTGGCGAGGACGGCCCAGGCGAGGAGCACCAGGCACGCGATGGGGTCGAGGGTGCCGTCCACGAGGGCGCTCCGCAGCCCGTCGCCCAGTGCGGCGGACGGGAGGACGGAGACGAACGGCTCGGCCGCGGCGGGCAGGCTCGCCGCAGGGATGATGACCCCGCCCGCGGCCGCGAGCAGGATCCACACGAGGTTGGTGACGGCCAGGGTGGCCTCGGGGCGGAGCGTGCCGGCCACGAGCAGGCCGAGGGCCGTGAACGCGGCGGAACCGACGAGCAGCAGCAGCGCCGCCGGGAGCAGCCCCTCGGCCCTCGGCGACCAGCCCATGAGCACGGCGGCGCCGCCGATCACCACGAGCTGGACGGCGAGGACGGCGGCGACGGCCACGGCCTTCCCGAGGATCAGCCCCGATCGGCCCAGCGGCGTGGTCGAGAGGAAGCGGAGGACGCCGTACCGCCGGTCGAAGCCCGTCGCGATGCCCTGCCCCGTGAAGGCGGTCGACATGGTGCAGAGGGCGAGGACGCCGGGAGCCGCGACGTCGATACGGCTGGGCCCGTACGCGTCGAGCAGCGGGGTGAGGACCAGGGCGGTCAGCGCCAGGAGCGGGAGCACGATCGCGAGGACGAGCTGCTCACCGTTGCGGAGCATCGCCAGCGCCTCGTAGCCCCCGTGGCGCAGGACGCGCGCCGGAAGAGGTGCGGCCGTTCCCCGGCCGCGGGTGGGGGCGGTGCCCTGGGTCATCGGATGCTCCGTCCGGAGATGTCCAGGAAGACGTCCTCGAGCGAGCGCGGCGCCATGGAGATGGCCGTCGGCATGACGCCGTGCGCGTCCCACCAGGTGGCCAGCTGCGCGACGTCGGAGGCCGTGAGTGCTCCCCGGAGGACGTACTGTCCGGGTTCGTCCTCGCGCTGGTGCAGGTGGGGGAGGAGATCGGGGGGCAGCGAAAGGCCGGGCACGGTCTCGAACCGCAGCTCGCGCATGCCGTCGGCGTCCTTGTCGGCGGTGAGGGCGGCCACCGTACCCTCGGCGACGGTACGGCCGCCCTCGAGGATGTAGACGTAGTCGGCGAGCCGCTGCGCGTCGTCGAGCAGGTGCGTGGTCAGGATGACGGCGAGGCCGTCGGCGCGCAGCTCGCGGATCAGGTCGAAGACGATGGTGCGGGACTGCGGGTCGAGCCCGGCGCTGGGCTCGTCGAGGAAGACCACCTCGGGCCGCCCCACGAGGGCGCACGCGAGGGCCAGGCGCTGCTTCTGGCCGCCGGAGAGCCTCCGGATCGAGACCGTCCCGAACTCGTCGAGCCCGAGGCGCTCCGCCAGCGCGTCGACCGGCAGCGGGGAACTGAACATGGACGCGACGTGGCGCAGGAGGGCCAGGGGACGCACGGACGGCGGTAACCCGCCGTCCTGGAGCATCACGCCGACCCTCGCGCGCAGGTGCGGCGAGGCCCGGTAGGGGTCCTCGCCGAGCAGGCGCACCACGCCGCCGTCGGCGCGCTGCAGCCCCTGGGCACACTCGAGGGTCGTCGTCTTCCCGGCTCCGTTGGCCCCGAGGAGGACCGTCACGGCCCCGCGTGCCGCGCTCAGGCTCACGCCTTCGAGCACGCGCACCATACGCCCGTCGAGGGCGCCGACGGGACCGAAATCCTTGATGAGTCCGTCGATCTCGAGGGCGGGGGGAGGTGTCGGCACGTCCTTATTCTACGTCAGGTAGTAATCGGCCCGGGGTTGCCGATGGGTAGCCTCGCCTAAGTGGTCGGGCGGAATACATTACGTCATGCTTATGTTGTCTATTGTGTCGCCGATGGGAGGAGTGGACCATGACTGCAACACCCCGTGCCGCACCGGCCGTCGGCGTGCCCGCCGACCGTACCGCGCAGATCGTCTCCCCGGATCCCGACGAGCGTACGCGTGACCGCGTCCTGTCCGCCGTCCTCGAACGGGGACCGGTCAGTGCCGCCGAACTCGGCGACCGCCTCGGTTTCACCCCTGCCGCCATGCGCCGTCACCTCGACGCGCTCTCCTCCGACGGCCTGATCGAGGTGAAGCGGGTGCGCAGTTCCGCCACCGGCGCCGGACGGCCTGCCCGACGTTACGTGCTCAGCCAGCGGGGCCAGGCGAAGATGGGGAACGACTACCTCGACATCGCCACGGCCGCCCTGGCGCAGCTGGGCGCCGCGGCCGGCCCGGAGGCCATCGAGGAATTCGCCCGCACGCGGTTCTCCGGCATGGAGGAGCGCTACCGGCCCATCGTCGAGGCCGCGGGTCCCGATCTCGAGGCCCGCGCCCGCGCCCTCGCCGCCGCCCTGACCACCGACGGTTTCGTCGGGTCCACGAAGACCGTCGGTCGGCCACCGGGGGGCGGAGTGCGGAGCATCCCCGCGGCCCGCCCCGTGATGCTGAGCGTCCAGCTCTGCCAGGGGCACTGCCCCATCCAGGGCCTCGCCTCCGCCTTCCCCGCGTTCTGCGAGCAGGAGACCGGCGTCTTCGCCCGGCTCCTCGGCGTGGACGTGCGGCGCCTCTCGACGCTCGCCGCCGGCGGGCACGTCTGCACCACCCACATACCTCTGGGACGGACGACGGCGGTGCCCGTTCCGGGCGCCTCCGGGCCCGCCGCATCGCCGGACGACCCGGCAGCAGCGCCGCCCGCCCCAGCAACGTTATCCATCCATCAGCAAGGAAGGCCGTGATGACGGATCAAGTAGACCGCAAGCCAGCTGCGTCGGCAGTGCCGGAGTCGGTGATCAGCGACATCCTGGAGAAGAACCCGGAGCTCGAGGGCATCGGCACGTACCAGTACGGCTGGGCCGACAAGAACGAGGCGAGCGACAACGCCCGCCGCGGCCTGAGCGAGGAGGTCGTCCGCGACATCTCCGCCAAGAAGAACGAGCCGCAGTGGATGCTCGATCTCCGCCTGAAGGGCCTCAAGTACTTCGACCGGAAGCCCATGCCCGCGTGGGGCGCGGACCTGTCGGGGATCGACTTCGACAACATCAAGTACTTCGTGCGCTCCACGGAGAAGCAGGCCAATACGTGGGAGGACCTCCCCGAGGACATCCGCAACACGTACGAGAAGCTCGGCATCCCCGAGGCGGAACGTGCGCGTCTCGTCTCCGGCGTCGCGGCCCAGTACGAGTCCGAGGTGGTGTACCACCAGCTCCGCGAGGACCTCGAGCGCCAGGGCGTCATCTTCCTCGACACCGACACCGCGCTCCGCGAGCACCCGGAGATCTTCAAGGAGTACTTCGGCTCGATCATCCCCGTGGGCGACAACAAGTTCGCGTCGCTCAACACGGCGGTCTGGTCCGGCGGGTCCTTCGTCTACGTGCCGAAGGGCGTCCACGTCGAGATCCCCCTGCAGGCCTACTTCCGGATCAACACCGAGAACATGGGCCAGTTCGAGCGCACGCTGATCATCGCGGACGAGGACTCCTACGTGCACTACATCGAGGGCTGCACCGCCCCGATCTACACGTCCGACTCCCTGCACTCGGCCGTCGTCGAGATCGTGGTGAAGAAGGGCGCCCGCGTCCGGTACACCACCATCCAGAACTGGTCGAACAACGTGTACAACCTCGTGACCAAGCGCGCCATCGCCCACGAGGGAGCGACGATGGAGTGGATCGACGGCAACATCGGCTCGAAGGTCACCATGAAGTACCCGGCCGTGTACCTGGTCGGCGAGCACGCCAAGGGCGAGACGCTCTCGATCGCCTTCGCGGGCGAGGGGCAGCACCAGGACACCGGTTCGAAGATGGTGCACATCGCACCGAACACGAAGTCGTCGATCATCTCGAAGTCGGTCGCGCGCGGCGGCGGGCGGGCCGCGTACCGCGGCCTCGTCCAGGTCCGCGACGGCGCCAAGCACTCCGCGAACACGGTCCGCTGCGACGCCCTGCTGGTCGACACCATCTCGCGCTCCGACACGTACCCGTACGTGGACATCCGCGAGGACGACGTCACCATGGGCCATGAGGCCACCGTGTCGCGCGTCAGCGAGGAACAGCTGTTCTACCTCATGTCCCGCGGGCTCCCCGAGGACGAGGCCATGGCCATGATCGTGCGCGGGTTCATCGAGCCGATCGCCCGGGAACTGCCCATGGAGTACGCGCTCGAGCTGAACCGGCTGATCGAACTGCAGATGGAAGGGGCCGTAGGCTAGCGATGGCTGAGACCACCCACACGGAAATTTCACCCGACACGACGCTCGAGGGAGAGGTCACCGCGATCGGCGACCTCGACGGGAAGGCCCGCATCGGTGCCCCCTCCGGCACCGGCGAGCGGCCGGCGGCGATCGACGGCTTCACCGAGGAGGGCGAAAGCCTGCCCGGCGGGGACGACGGCACCGGGCAGCTCGGCTTCAAGAAGCACAGCCACGGCAACGCGCCCGTGGTGCCCGAGGCCTCCCGCGGGGAGCGCCGCAGGTCCTTCGACCTCGCCGACTTCCCGACGCTGACCGGCCTCGAGGAGGACTGGCGGTTCACGCCGCTCAAGCGCCTCCGCGGGCTCCACACGGATGCGCTGAGCGGCACGGCTCCCGGGATCGAGGTCGGCGGTGCCGGCAACGTCACCGTCGAGACGGTCGGACGCGGCGACGCCCGCCTGGGCTCGGCCGCCACCCCCGAGGACCGCGTGTCCGCCGCGGCGTGGAACGCGTTCACCGAGGCGACCGTCATCACCATCCCGAAGGAGACGGTGGCGGACGGCGAGGTCATGGTCAAGGTCACCGGATCGACGTCCGAGGCCGCGGCCCAGCACATCCTCATCCACGCGGAGGCCTTCTCGAAGGCCGTCGTCGTGCTCGACCACTCCGGCTCCGTCACCCTGGCCCAGAACGTCGAGATCATCGTCGGCGACGGGGCGCAGCTGACGGTCGTCAGCGTCCAGGAATGGGACGACGACGCCGTGCACGTGTCCTCGCAGCAGGCGAAGGTGGGCCGCGACGCACGCTACAAGCACGTCGTCGTCAGCCTCGGCGGCGACCTCGTGCGTCTGACGCCGTCGTCGATCTTCACCGCCACCGGCGCCGAGGTCGAGATGTACGGCCTGTACTTCGCGGACGCGGGCCAGCATCTCGAGCAGCGCCTCCTCGTGGACCACGCCGTGCCGAACTGCAAGTCCCGCGTCACGTACAAGGGCGCCCTGCAGGGCGTCGATGCCCATACGGTCTGGGTCGGCGACGTCCTGATCCGCAAGGCGGCCGAGGGTACGGACACCTACGAGACCAACCGCAACCTGATCCTCACGGACGGCGCGCGTTCGGACTCCGTCCCGAACCTCGAGATCGAGACCGGCCTCATCGAGGGCGCGGGCCACGCCAGCGCCACCGGTCGGTTCGACGACGAGCACCTCTTCTACCTGATGGCCCGCGGCATCCCCGAGAAGGCAGCACGCCGCCTCGTCGTCCGCGGCTTCCTCACCGAGGTCATCCAGCAGATCAAGGTCCCCGCCCTGGAGGAGCGCCTGTCCGAATCGGTCGAGCGCGAGCTCGCCGCAGGGAACCTGTGATGGCCGATGCGCCCGGTGGCGAGCTGATCTGCAGCGTCGACGACATCCAGGTCAAGCAGGCGCTCCGCGTCCTGATCGACGACTACCCCGTCGTCGTCGTCCGCGACTCCGACGGCGAGATCCACGCGCTGGGTGATACGTGCTCCCACGCCGACATCTCCCTGTCCGAGGGCGACGTCGAGGGCTGCGCCATCGAATGCTGGGGCCATGGCTCCCAGTTCGACCTGCGGAGCGGCGCCCCGCTGCAGCTCCCGGCCTACGAGCCGGTCCCGGTGTTCGCACTCGAGGTCCACGACGGCAACGTCTACGTGGACGTCACCACCGTCACCAACGGAGCGCCCGCCCCGCAGCTCGGCTAGCCGACGCCGTCCGAACCTCCCACGTCCTGCGCAGCAGGCGATGAAGAAAGAACACGATGACCACACTTGCAATCAAGGACCTGTACGTCAGCATCGACACCGAGCAGGGCAACGTCCCCATCCTCAAGGGTGTCACGCTGACGATCAACACCGGCGAGACCCACGCGATCATGGGCCCGAACGGTTCCGGCAAGTCGACCCTCGCGTCGACCATCGCCGGCCACCCCCGCTACAAGGTCGACAGCGGTTCGATCACGCTCGACGGCGAGGACGTCCTGTCGATGAGCGTTGACGAGCGTGCCCGTGCCGGGCTCTTCCTCGCGATGCAGTACCCGGTCGAGGTCCCGGGCGTCACGATGACGAACTTCCTGCGCACCGCGAAGACCGCGCTCGACGGTGAGGCGCCGAGCCTGCGCCACTGGACCAAGGACGTCAAGACGGCCATGGCCCAGCTGCGCATCGACGCGGACTTCGCCCAGCGCAACGTCAACGAGGGCTTCTCCGGCGGCGAGAAGAAGCGCGTCGAGATCCTCCAGCTCGAGCTCTTCCGCCCGAAGTTCGCGATCCTCGACGAGACCGACTCCGGCCTCGACGTGGATGCCCTCAAGGTCGTCTCCGAGGGCGTCAACCGCGAGCACTCGAAGGGCGAGATGGGCACGCTGCTCATCACCCACTACACGCGCATCCTGCGCTACATCAAGCCGGACTTCGTGCACGTGTTCGTCGCGGGCAGGATCGCCGAGGAGGGCGGGCCGGAACTCGCGGACCGCCTCGAGGAAGAGGGCTACGATCGTTTCACGGCACAGTCCGCGGTCGAGGCCTAGAACTCCCACGATCCCCGGCACGTCCGCGTGCCGACCGTTTTGAACACCGCCTGAAAGGAAGAGTCGGATGAGTGACGTGCAGCAGGCGCAGACCGCGCTGGATGACATCGAGGAAGCGCTGCGGGACGTGATCGACCCGGAGCTCGGCGTGAACATCGTCGACCTCGGCCTCCTCTACGGCCTGAACTACGCGGAGGACGGCGCCCTCCTGATCGACATGACCCTCACCACTGCGGCCTGCCCGCTGACCGACGTGCTCGAGGAGCAGGTGGGTCAGGCGCTGGACGGCGTGGTCGACGCGTGGCGGCTCAACTGGGTGTGGATGCCGCCGTGGGGTCCCGAACGGATCACCGAGGACGGCCGCGACCAGATGCGGGCCCTCGGCTTCAACATCTGAGGTGTCGCGGGGGCGCGACGCCCGTACGAGAGGGTGGTCCAGGCGACAGCCGGGGCCGCCCTCCCGCGTCCCACGGGTCGGTGCGCTCCCCGCCCGGCGCGCGGGGAGGCGTCCGACCCGCGCCGGAACCGCTGTCCTCGGGGCGGCCCTCCCCGATGCCCTCCTCGTCGACGGCACCACCCAGACCGCGGGCGGCGAGGGCTTCACCTGTGCGGTGCGCGTAGGCGACGGCCCCGACCACCAGGGGCGTGACCGCGACGCGCGGATGGCGGTCGAGGCCGCGCGCACGCGCCGCCTCGCGGACGTCGACGAACAGGCCCGCGAGATAGGGGATGCTGCGCAGCATGATGGAGAGGGCGAGGGCGAACCGCTCGGGGTCGGCGCCGACCGCGCGGAACGGCCGGGCCAGCCGCGCCACGCCGTCGAGCAGGTCCTGCGTCGGGGTCGTGAGGGTGACGGCCCGGGCGGCGAGCAGGCAGGCCGCGATGCCGCCGACGACCGCGACGGCGTGCAGCCAGCCCTGGGACACGCCCTGGTAGACCGCGAGGATCCCGAGCACGGGTGCCGCCGGCAGCAGCATCCGGAGGATCCGCGCCGGGGACTGGTGCGCCCCGATGGTCAGCGCCGCGAGGGACAGCACGAGCGCCACCGCGCTGGTCGCCGGTGACCGCCACGCGATCACGACGACGGCGCACGCCAGGGACACGACGGCCTTCACCGGCAGCGGTGTCCGGTAGAGGAAGCCGGAGCCGGGCTGGTAGAGACCGAGCGTGCTGCCGTACCCCCTCACGGGCCGCCGACCCCCGCCGTCGCCGCGATCTCGCGGTACCGCGCCACCGCGTCCCTCGGCAGCCCGTCGAAGACGATCCGGCCGTCGTCGACGACGAGCGTCCTGTCGCTCTCGAGGGCGAAGTCCAGGTTGTGGGTCGTGAAGACGACCTGCTGGTCGAGTCCGGCGACGAGCGCCCGGACACGGGCGTCGTTGCGGAGGTCCAGCAACGTCGTGGGCTCGTCGGCGACGAGCACGCGCGGCTCCACGGCGAGGACGACGGCGAGGGCCAGGATCTGGCGTTCGCCGCCGGAGAGATCGTAGATGCTGCGGTCGGCCAGGTGCTCGATGCCGAACCGCCGCAGGACGGCCTCGCCGGCCCGCCGCCGGTCCGCGGCCGGCAGCTTCCGGCTCCGCAGGGACAATTCCACGTCCTCGCGACCCGTGGGCATGACGAGCTGCGACAGGGGATCGGTGAACACGAAGCCGACGCTGCGCCGCACCGCGTGTCCCTGCGACCGCGTGTCCCGGCCGAAGACGGCGACCGACCCCGAGGTGGGGACGAGGAGGCCGTTGACGAGCCGCAGGAAGGTCGACTTGCCGGAACCGTTGGGCCCGATCACCGAGACCCGCCGCTCGGACAGGGTGAGGGTGAGCGGATGGAGGAGTGTCCGCCCGTCGTCCGTGCGGACCGCCGCGCCGCTGAACTCAAGCACGCGGCACGGGCCGCCCCGCGAGGAGCCGCGGGAAGGCGCGGTGGACCGACACGGCGAGCACCGCGGCCAGCAGGTTCTTCACGACGTCACCGGGCAGGTACGCGGCATCGACGACGATCGCGTCCCGCACGGGCAGCCCCGCGTTGACGACCAGCCCGGCGATGCCGAGCGGGTGGATCGTCAGCAGGCTCGCGGCGAGGCACGCGAGGAACAGCAGGAGCGTCCTGGAGCGCTTCGCCCGGCGAAGGACGACGACGGCCAGGAGCCCGGACACGAGGGCCGCCAGCGGGAACGCCACGAGGTAGCCGGCCGACGGTCCGGCGAGCACGCCGAAGCCCCCACTGAAACCGCTGAACACGGGCAGGCCGATCAGCCCTGCGACGAGATACAGCAGCACGGCGGCCGTTCCGCGGGCCGGTCCGAGCACGATCCCGGCGAGCATCACGCCGAGCGTCTGCAGTGTGATCGGCACCCCGAGCGGGCCCACCGGGATACCGGGTAGGATTGCAAGGGCGGCGATGAGGGCGGCGAAGACCGCGACCAGCGAGAGATCGGTGGCATCCCACCGTGTGCGGGACGACGGCCGGCGGGTGCGGGCCGGTCCTGCATCGGTTTTCCCGGCTGGCTGCATGGCACATCCTCCTTCAGCGGGCCGGAGTCGCACCGGCCACTCCGGTGATCTGTCGGATTCCTCCAGCCGCAACTGCTTCTGTACCGAGACTAGCGCCGGTCATCAGGGACTCCCTTGTGGGATTCCTACAACAAACGCCGTCTCCGGCACCATCGAAAGGCCCCACCGTGATTAGCGTATCGAACCTGGAGCTCCGGGCCGGAGCCCGCCTGCTCATGGACGAGGTCTCCTTCCGGGTCGACAAGGGCGACAAGATCGGGCTCGTGGGGCGCAACGGCGCCGGCAAGACGACGCTCACGAAGGTGCTGGCGGGTGAGTCGCTGCCCGCCGGCGGCACGGTGACCCGCTCGGGCGAGATCGGGTACCTGCCGCAGGATCCCCGGACGCCGAACATGGAGCAGCTCGCCCGCGACCGCATCCTGTCCGCCCGCAACCTCGACGCCGTCGTCGGGGAGCTGCGCCAGGCGCACGAGGACATGGCGAGCGAGAAGACGTCGGTGCGGAACAAGGCGATGGCCCGGTACGACCGCATCGAGACGGCGTTCCTCGCGGGCGGCGGCTACGCGACCGAAGCCGAGGCGGCGTCCATCTCCTCCAACCTCTCGCTGCCCGAGCGCATCCTCAACCAGCCCCTCAAGACCCTGTCCGGCGGCCAGCGCCGGCGCGTGGAGCTCGCCCGCATCCTGTTCTCGGGCGCCGAGACCATGCTCCTCGACGAGCCCACGAACCACCTCGACGCCGATTCCATCACCTGGCTCCGCGAGTTCCTCAAGAACCACCAGGGGGGCCTGATCGTCATCAGCCACGACGTGGAGCTCCTCGAGGCCACCGTGAACAAGGTGTTCCAGCTCGACGCGAACCGCGGGACGATCGACATCTACAACATGGGCTGGAAGCGGTACCAGCTGCAGCGCGAGACGGACGAGCGTGCGCGCAAGCGCGAGCGTGCGAATGCGGAGAAGAAGGCGCACGTCCTCATGGACCAGGCGAACAAGATGCGCGCCAAGGCGTCCAAGGCCGTCGCCGCCCAGAACATGGCCAAGCGCGCGGAGCGGCTGCTCGGCGGGCTCGACGCCGTGCGCACCTCGGACCGCGTCGCGGCCCTGCGCTTCCCGGACCCGTCGCCGTGCGGCAAGACGCCCATGACGGCGGAGGGCCTCAGCAAGTCCTACGGCTCGCTCGAGATCTTCACCGACGTCGACCTGGCGATCGACCGCGGTTCCAAGGTGGTGATCCTCGGGCTCAACGGCGCGGGGAAGACGACCCTGCTGCGCATGCTCGCCGGGGTGGACACGCCCGACACCGGGAAGGTGATCGCCGGCCACGGCCTCAAGGTCGGGTACTACGCGCAGGAGCACGAGACGCTCGACACGCAGCGGACCGTCCTCGAGAACATGAAGTCCTCGGCACCGGACATGCAGGACGCCGAGGTGCGCGGCATCCTCGGCTCGTTCCTGTTCTCCGGCGACGACGTCAACAAGCCCGCCGGTGTGCTCTCCGGCGGCGAGAAGACCCGCCTGGCGCTCGCCACGATCGTCGCGTCCTCGGCCAACGTGCTGCTCCTCGACGAGCCGACGAACAACCTCGACCCCGCCAGCCGCGCCGAGATCCTCGGGGCGCTCAGGAACTACAGCGGAGCCGTGGTGATGGTCAGCCACGACGAGGGAGCGGTGGACGCCCTCGACCCCGAGCGCGTCGTCCTGCTGCCCGACGGCGTCGAGGACCTCTGGAACTCCGACTACCTGGAACTCGTCACACTGGCCTGATCTCGGCTGGAGCCGTCATGCCGCGTCGACCGCACGGGACTCGAGGGCGGGTACCGTGCGCATCGGCGGGTGACCGACCGCCGCTCGTCGTCGCGGGCTCGTCCAGATCCCGCTCGATCCGGCCGTGACGAACGCCTTCGGGATCTGACTCAGGCAGATCGCCGCGTCCAGCATGCGCACCAGGGGGAACAGCAGCCCGAAGAGCAGGTAGCCCGGGCGCCTGAGCAGCACGGCCGCCAGGACCGACAGCAGGAAGTCGGGCAGCAGCACACCCACGAGCACGGCCTCCACCGGCAGGGCGTTGGCGATCCAGTCGACGGGCTGCGGCACCTGCTGCATCTCGGCCGGCAGCGCGTCGAAGACCAGGGACAGTGCGAGGAGGGGCAGCAGGGTCAGGAGGAGCACCCCGCTGACGACGATCTCGATGATGTGCACCCACAGGTTCACCCAGAACTTGGAGAACCGGAAGCGGTGCCGCCGGACGGTCTGCCAGAACCCCAGGTTCCAGCGCCGGATCTGGCGCATGTAGTCCCCGAGGTTGTCAGGATCCTCCGTGTACGCGACGGCCGCCGAGGGATGGAAGGCGATGCGTCCGAGCTTCCTCGCGTGCACGTCGAAGGTCATGTTGAAGTCCTCGATGACCAGCCCGCGGCCCGCGACGTCGATGTGCCGAAGGACCGAGGTGCGGTACATGCTCGCGAAGCCGGGCACGATGTTCACCACGTTCGCGCCCTTGGCCGCCTGCCCGTACTTGAGCAGCAGCTGCACGATGAGGTACAGCCTGTCCCGGTACGCCACGAGGAAGCGCCCGAGCAGGGGGCGGCGGCCGGTCCCGACGATGGACTTCGCGCGGCCGGCCACGGCGGCGACCCCAGGGTCGGCGAAGAGGGGGAGGCCGGTCGTCAGGTACTCCTTGGTCGGGCGCGTGTCGGCGTCGAGGATGAGGACCACCTCGAAACGGTCGCAGAGCTCGAAGTACCGGATTCCCTCCGCCAGGGCTCCGGCCTTGCCGCGGTTGACGGTGAGGTCCAGGACGTTGACGCCCATGCCCTGCGCGATGGGGACGGTGGCGTCGCTGGACCTGTCGGACACCACGTGGATGTTCGCCGGTGCCACCAGCGCCGACGCCGCACGGAGCGACTGCTCGATCGAGGCCGCCTCGTTGTGGGCGGCGATCAGGACCGCCACCTGGCTGACGTCGGGGGTGCCCCGGGGCGGACCTCCCCGGCGGGTGGAGGTCAGGCGGCGGAACACCTCGCCGATGCTGCGGCCCAGACCGACGAGGCTCCAGAAGGTCGTGCTGACACCGATCACCAGCAGGACCACGACTACGTAGGTCAGGACATCCATGATTCTCCATTATCGGGACGAGGGGTGAAGGGGATCATCGCGGCGCCCACTTACTGGACCTGGCTGGTGGTGACGATGCGCCGCCAGGGCCCGTCCGGGACGTCCTCCTCGTCGACGAACTGCCAGTCGACGCGGTCGTCCTGACCGTCGAGGTCGCTGAACCCCAGGCAGCCGTTGATGGCGGGGGACACGTCCAGGCCGGCACCGCTGTACTCGGTGCTCGCGGGACGTCGGTCGTCCGTGCCGAAGACGTACGCGCTGTCGTCGTACACCGCCGGTCCAGCATCCTGGATCTGCCCGTAGCACACGGCGGAGCCCTTCCTCAGTTTCACCCAACGGTTCTTCATGAAGCTGTGCTGCCTGCTCGTCAGGAGCGCCGGGTTGTCCGCGGCCTCCTCCGCCGCCCAGGGGATGACGGTGCCGCGCTGGGCGAAGGCCTCGGGATTGTTGAGGTCGTCGAACGGCAGGTCCAGGTAGAACGGGTTCTGCAGGGGCGTCATGCTGCTGGGGAAGTAGCCGTTGGAGGCCACACGAGGTTCCGTGCTGCAGCCGTCGGCCGTCCGGATGCCGTCGCACCCTCCGTAGCTCTCCATCCACCGCGAGTCGTAGGTGGAGAACTCCTGGCTGCCGTCCTCCGCGTCCGGGTCGTGGATCTCCCCCACCCAGAAGGTCGTGGAGACGATGTCCGTGTGCCAGGGGTACTTGCTCTTCCCCTGCGTGGCGACGATCGCCGTCGTGCCGGCGAGGAGCAGCGCGACAGCCGCAACCGCCAGCACGATCGTGCGCCGGGGGGATCGGGTGCGGACTGCCACCGGTGGATCCTTTCTCGCTGTCGGTTCGTGGAGGGTCCTGCGGGGGTTCCCCGCCGGTCGATCGTCCGCAGCGCGTGCTGCGTGGGCGCCCGCACCCGTTCCCGTGGTCACCATGGCGAGGCCAGGATGCTCAGGGACGCCGGGTTGTCGAAGGGCGCCGTGAAGGTGCGGCGGACCTGGGCCCAGGTCGCGGCGATGCTGCGCGTCAGGAACTCGTCCCAGGTGATGTCCACCTCCTGGCTGTAGTCGTCGGTGACGAGCGTCCCCGCCTGCCGGAGGTTGAGGCCGAAGCTCAATCCGTCGACGTCACGGGGGATGGGCGGCGTGGTGTACGTCGCGTGGGTCCACTCGTCGGTCGGGGGGAAGGGAGGGCTCGAGGTCCAGTGCGTCCAGCTTCCGTCGGAGTCGCGGACGTAGATCTCGAACTGCGTCTCTCCCGTGGACTTGTACCAGGTGCCGAGGTCGTAGGCCCTGCCCGACTCCACCGGCGGGGAGCACGTGCCCAGGTCGAGGGTCGGCAGGAGTTTGGCGTCGCCGCCCACGTAGTCGGCCAGGTCCAGCCGGCTGCCCACGTCGCCCGAGTGGGCGTCCTCCACCACCGTGAAGGAGGGGCGGTTCTCCCCCCAGCCGACGCTCTGCCAGCAGGCCGGCAATGCACTGTCGTGGCTCGGCGTCTCGAGGCCGGGGTTGCGGAGGAGGTTCCCGGCACGGGGTGCAGGAGGGTACTCGACCGTCTCCTGCTGCGATCCTCCGATGACCTCGTCCACGGTCCGGACCACGGTGCCGAGCGGCGCGCGAGCGGCCAGCCAGGCCGCGAAGGCGTCCAACACCGACGGCGGGACGGACAACGACGCGCCGGTGGCGTCGATGTGGTGGAAGGTGAGCTGCAGCCATCCGCCCGTGGTCTCGGCATCGGTGACGGTCTTCTGCAGGTCGGCCAGTGTCCAGGTGTTCTCCACCTGATTCGGTGCCTTGGTCCTGAAGGGATCGGCCGGCGGGATGGTCTCGGCGACCGGGCACTCCTCGCAGGTGAAGGTCACCCGGGGCAGCTCGGGGCTCCGGATGTCTCCCAGACCGCGGGCGCTGTTGTAGCCGCACCCCGCGACGATCTGCTCCAGGTCACGGCTCGCCGTCCCGTACGGGTAGGCGAAATTGGTGACGTCCAGTCCGAGTTCCACCAGCTTGGTCCTGTCGTTGCATACTTGGCGCTGCGCTTCCTCCGCGTCCATCTCCGCCAGATCGGCGTGGGTCACGGTGTGGCCGCCGATCTCATGACCGGCGGCCTGGAGGTCCCGTAGCTGGGCGAGCGTCATCTTGGTGGGCATCGGATCCGTCGGCCCGGGCTCGTCGGCGATGAGGCCCGACGACACGAAGAAGGTGCCCCTGAGCCCGTACCCACTCAGGACGCGGGCGGCATCGACCTGGTCGTCGTGTCCGTCGTCGAACGTCAGGCTCACCACCGTCCGCGGCGTGCCGGCCGGGGGCTCGGCGCCCACAGCGGAGTGCGCCGGCCCCGATCCGCTGATCGATGCACCGAGCAGGAGGACGACGAGGAGCAGTGTCGCGGTCATGCTGAACAGATCCGTAGGATGCCTGTGCGTTCGGTCGCCCGGGCCCGCGGCCCCGCGTCGAAGGGCCTTCCGGGCCCTTCGTCGGCGGGTTCGCGTCACCTAGTGGCTCCGGCCGGCACCTCACCCGGGGCGGTGGAGAGCATCGACTTGGCCACCTTGAGGATGATCGTGTCCACGGTCGTGGTCGGCTTGAACCGGACGAGCCGTCCTGCGAGGGAGTTGTCCGGGACCCTGCGCCGCATGTCCTCGTAGCCGGCGCCGTAGGCCTCCTCGTAGGGGACGAGACTGATGATGCTGCTGCTGCCGAGCAGCTTGATCGACCGCTCGGCCAGGTCGAGGATGGAGATCTCCTGCAGGCCCCCCAGGTTCACCGCGAGCCCGCGGGTCGCCGGCTCCTCGGCGATGCGCACCAGCGCCGGGATGATGTCCCCGACGTAGGAGAAGCAGCGCGTCTGCTTGCCGTCGCCGAACACGGTGAGCGGCTCGCCACGGAGCGCCTGGCCCACGAGGTTCGGCACGACCATGCCGTAGCGGCCGGTCTGGCGAGGACCGACGGTGTTGAACAACCGCACGATGGAGACCTGCAACCCGTACTCACGCCAGTAGGCGTGGGCGAAGGCCTCGTCGATCCCTTTCGCCGCCGCATAGGTCCACCGCGACTTGAGCGGGGAGCCCAGGATGCGGTCGGAGTCCTCCGACAACCGGTCGGCGGTGTTCTTGCCGTAGATCTCGCTGGTGGAGGCCAGCAGGAGATCCACCCGTGCGTCGCGGCAGGCGTCGAGTACGACCTCGGTGCCGTGGATGTTCGTGCGGAGGCTCTCGAGCGGGTGGTCCACGATCAGGTGCACACCCACCGCAGCCGCCAGATGGAAGACGCGGTCCGATCCGGTGACGACCTCCCGGACGGCGTCCCGGTCGAGGATGCTGCCCTTGCGGAAGGTGAAGGACGGGTTGTCCCAGACGTCCTTCAGGTTGTCGAGGGAGCCGGTGGACAGGTCGTCCAGGACCGTGACGGTGTCTCCCGCCTCCAGCAGGTACTCGGTGAGGTGGCTGCCGATGAAGCCGGCACCGCCCGTGATGACAGTTCTCATGCTCGTTCTCCCAGCTGATTCGTTTCGGGGGTGATGCGTCTTAGAGGTGGAAAATGTTCGTCCCGAGGGCCAGGCGGAACGTGGAGTCCAGTACGGGGATCTCGGGGGAGATCCAGGTGACGTCCGCCGAGCTGTGCGCGGTGTGGAGGAGCACCAGGTCGGCCTCGAATGCTCCGGGGTCGGCGTCGTGCTCGAGCATGGTGCCGTCGGCGAGCCGCACGGTGGGGATCAGGTGGTCGTGGTAACCCACCACGGCGCCCTCCTCGATGAGGCTCGAGAGGATCTCCAGGGCGGGGGACTCCCGCAGGTCCTCCACATCCGGCTTGTAGGCCACGCCGACGACGAGGACCCGCGCGGAGTGAAGGCCCTTGTCGCGGTCCGACAGGATCTTGCGGATGCGGTCGACCACCTTGCCGGGCCTGGCGGCGATCGCATTCATCGCCTGCTCGATCACCGGCGTCGACAGGCGGAGCTTGCGCATCTGCCAGAGCAGGTAGTGGGGGTCGCAGGGGATGCAGTGGCCGCCCACTCCCGGGCCCGGCGTGAAGGCCATGAAGCCGTAGGGCTTGGTCGCCGCAGCGCCGATCACCTCCATGACGTCGAGGTCCAGGGAATGGGACATATCGGCGAATTCGTTCGCGAGGCCGATATTCACGGCACGGAAGGTGTTCTCGACGAGTTTCGTCATCTCCGCGGCGTCCGCGGAACTCACGACGTGAATGGAGCGGGTGTACGTGCCGATGAGTGACACGGCCGCCGTCGTGCAGCTCTTCGTGATTCCACCGACGACGCGGGGGACGTCCTCGTGGGCGAAATTGTCGGCACCCGGGTTTATGCGTTCCGGGCTGAAAGCCAGGTGGATATTGCTGCCCGGCACGAGTCCGCGGCGTGCGAGCGGGGTCGCGAGCAGGTCCCGGGTGCAGCCGACGTAGGTCGTGGAGGTGAGGAGCAGCAGCTGGCCGCTCACGGCCTGCTCGACGACGGTCTGGCAGGCGCTGCTGAGGATGGCGAGGTCGGGGACCAGGTAGGCGTCCACCGGCGTAGGGACGCAGATGATGACGGCGGCCGCCTGGGACAGGCGGGTGGAGTCGGAGGTGAGTTCGAAGTACGGGTCGGCCAGCGCCCGGGTCAGGCGCTCCCGGTCGGAGTTCACCAGGTCCGCGCGTCCGTTCCGGATGACGTCCAGGCGGGAGGTGCTCGCGTCGACGCCGAGGACCCTCGCGCCGGCGGCGGTGAAGGCGAGCGCCGTCGGCAGCCCGACATAGCCCATGCCGACGATCGCGACATCGAACTCGAAGGCCTGTTCCTGCTGTTCCGGCGCCGGCTCGAAGACCGGGGCGGGAGCTTCCAGGAGTTGTGGTGCATTGTGCCTGTTCGACAATTTCGGACCAGCAACCAGATTTCCAGTCATAACTTCGTCCTTTTTTGATCGGCGGTTCCGTCGCTGGCCGGTGAGGTGGCCGACAAAATGCCCGGAATCCCTGATTCGGAGCCTTGGAACATTTACGACAGTCGACGAATTCATCGTCCGTCGCCAAAACTCTACGAAGGGCCCTGCGCGCACGCACGAGTGAGATCCACTCGACTCCGGTCCGGAACACCTGCAAGTACCACCCGAAGTCACTCGGTGGCTACGCGTAGGAACAGGGGCGATTACTGGCGGGGCCGACGTCCGGCGGCTACCATACCGGCGGCTACTCGTGCCCGGCCGGCTGCCGCTAGGGTGATCGCGTGGACTTCGACTGGCTCCGGACCTCGTGCCTGTCCTTCCCGGGCGCCTACGAGGACTATCCCTTCGGCCCCGGCGTCGCGGTCTTCCGCGTCCGGGTCGATCGTCGCGGCCGAACGCGGACTCCCGGGAAGATCTTCGCCCTCACCGGCGTGGACGGCCGCCCGCCCTCCATCTCCCTCAAGTGCGAGCCGGCCCTGGCAGTGCAGCTGCGCGCCGCGCACCCCGAGATCACGGGTGCGTGGCACCTCGACAAGAGGCACTGGAACGGTGTGAGGCTCGACGGGGACCTTCCGCCCGGAACGGTGCGCGACATGATCGAGGATTCCTACGACCTGGTCGTCTCCGCCCTGCCCGCGGCGGACCGGCAGGCGCTCGGCTGGCCGGCAGCGGCCGCCGCCGAGGGCTCCTAGCGGATCCCCTGCGAGTCGAGGATGGCGTCCTCCTCCTCTTCCGAGGAGGGCCGCCGGCGACGGCGGGGCGGGTGCCGCGGAGCCGTGCCGTCCTGCTCGGCGTCGCCCTTGCGCTGCTGGCGCGCCGCATACCCTAGGCCCACGAAGGCGAGCACGCCGAACGCGAACCACTGCATGGAGTAGGAGAGGTGCGGACCCTCGTCGATGGACGGTTTGGGTGCCGCGACCGGCGTCTCGGCTGCCGCCGGCCGCTCCAGCGCGAGCAGGCCGTAGGCGGCGTCCTGCAGCGGGTAGTCCAGGCGGTCCGCGAGCGCGGGGAGGTCGATCGACGCGACCTGCCCTTCGGGGGCACCGCGGTTGACCGCCGGTTCGCCCGCCTTCGTCCGGGCCGTGACCTCGACCCGGCCCGACGGCGGTGCGGGGACCTCGTCGGGGCGCCCCGCCTCCGCATTGCCGATCGGGAGCCAGCCGCGGTCGATGACCACCGCGGTGCCGTCGTCGAGGCGCAGGGGCGTCAGGACCTCATAGCCCGGTTGCCCGTTGAGGGGTCGGTTGCGCACGACCACCTGGTGGGCGACGTCGTAGGTCCCGGTGAAGGTGACGGGCGTCCACTCGCGGTCGGGGTCGTAGCTGTCGAAGCCGTTCGTCCCCGGCACGTAGGGCGCGGGCGGGGCGTCGTAGTTGGCCTCGATGCGCTGGATGTCCTGCACGACCTCCTCGCGGCGGTCGAGCTGCCAGCGACCGAGACCCACGCAGCCCGCAGCCAGCACGATCACCATGGCGAGCCAGCCGAGCCAGCGCGCGGACACGAGGAAGCGGTACACCTAGCGGGTCTCCATCGGTCGGTCGGGTATGAGGGGGAGGGTCTGCTTCCAGAGGCCCCGATCCCTGAGGTAGTCCTCGAACCATGCGACGTGCCCGGGGCACGAGGCCCACGCCTTCCGGCGCTCGGGCGTGTGGATGCGCGGGTTGTTCCAGAGGAGTTGCCAGGCGGCGTCATCGCGGCAGCCCTTGCGGGAGCACACGGGGCCGCCCGCGGGGAGCGGTGTCTGGAACAGCGCGAGACCCGCCGTCGAGCCGACGGCGGGTCCCCCGAGCGGCGCAGCGTCAGGCATCGGCGCCGGACCTGCCGTGACCGGCGGCATGCGAGCCGTGCTGCGCAGGCGGCATGTCGTCGAGGACCTCCCCGCTCAGGACGGCGTCGCCGTCGTCGGGAGCGGAGTCGAGGACCCTGGCCTCGATCTCGCGGACCGGGGCGCGGTCGATCAGCGCGTCGCTGTGCCGGATGTTGCTCGTGTCGCTGCCGCCGTTCGCCACGATCACGGCGAAGTACGGCAGGAACACCGCCCCGGCGATCATGACCCACTGCAGCCACACGTACGGGACCACGAAGACCAGGACGAAGCAGACGAGGCGGATGCTCATCGACACCGTGTACCGGATCATGCGGGTCCGCATCTCGTCGCTGTGACCGACACGAGCGTCGGAGATGCTGTGGACGTCTGTGTTGTGCTTCGATTTGTTGCTCATCACACTCCAAAAAGACTCCCTCAATTGTCTCACTCCGGGCCCCGTTCCCGAAGTCGAGGGATGCGCCGCTAGGATCGTCGGGACAGTTCGGCGGGGACGGTATGGACCGCCTCCGGCCCATAGACAGAGGAGTTCTCCCCTTGGCACCTGATGCAGACAGCACGACGACGGCGACCGGTCGGAGCGTCCTGATCACGGGCGGCAACCGGGGCATCGGCCTTGCTATCGCAAAGGTATTCGTAGCCAACGGCGACAGGGTTGCCATCACGTACCGAAGTGGTGAGGTTCCCGAGGGCATGCTCGGCGTCCGGGCCGACGTGACGAGCGAGGAGCAGATCGATGCCGCGTTCACGCAGGTCGAGGCGGAGCACGGCCCCGTGGAGGTCCTCGTCGCCAATGCCGGGATCACGCGGGACGTCCTGCTCCTGCGCATGACCGAGGCGGACTTCACCGACGTGATCGACACCAACCTCACCGGTGCGTTCCGGGTGGTCAAGCGGGCGTCGCGCGGCATGATCCGCCTCCGGCGCGGCCGCGTCATCCTGATCTCGAGCGTCACGGGGCTGTACGGCGCACCCGGCCAGATCAACTACTCCGCCTCCAAGGCGGGCCTCGTCGGCATCGCCCGGTCCCTCACCCGCGAGCTGGGATCGCGGGGCATCACGGCCAACGTGGTGGCGCCCGGCTTCATCGACACGGACATGACCGCGGAGCTGCCGGAGGAGACGCGCAAGAACTACCTCGCCACGATCCCCGCAGGGCGCTTCGCCTCCCCGGACGAGGTGGCCGGCGTCGTGTCCTGGTTGGCCGGCGACGCCGCCGCGTACATCTCCGGCGCCGTCATCCCCGTCGACGGCGGCCTCGGCATGGGCCACTGACGCCCCAGCACCCGCACCATTCAAGATTTCGAGCAGAAGGAGCATCATGGCCACCCTCGAGGGAACCACAGCGATCGTCACCGGATCGTCCCGCGGCATCGGAGCCGACGTCGCGCAGCTGCTGGCAGCGCAGGGCGTCGCCGTCGTCGTCAACTACCGGCAGAAGGCGCCCCGTGCGAACAAGGTCGTCGCCGGGATCGAGGCCGCGGGCGGGAGGGCCGTCGCCGTGGGCGCCGACCTGACCGCCGCCGAGGGGCCGGCGGCCCTGGTGGACGCCGCCGTGTCCGGGTTCGGCGGGCTCGACCTGCTGGTGCTGAACGCATCGGGCGGCATGGAGACGTCGATGGGGGAGGACTACGCCCTCCGGCTCAACCGCGACGCGCAGGTCGCCATGCTCACCGCCGCCGTCGAGGTCATGCCCGCGGGCTCGCGCGTCGTCTTCGTCACGAGCCACCAGGCGCACTTCATCGAGAAGGTGGAGACGATGGACGCCTACGAGCCGGTCGCCCGCAGCAAGCGGGCCGGTGAGGACGCACTGCGTGCCCTGATCCCGCAGCTCGAGGAGAAGGGCATCACGCTCGTCGTCGTGTCGGGGGACATGATCGAGGGCACGGTCACCGCGACCCTGCTCGACCGCGCGACCCCCGGCGCCCTCGAGGCCCGCCGCCAGGAGGCCGGGCGCCTCTACTCGGTGGCGGAGTTCGCGGCCGAGATCGTCAGGATGGTGACCGCCGATGTCCCGACCGGCCACACCGAGTACGTGGGCGGCGCCGAGGACTTCCTGGCCAAGGGCTGATCGTCCCGCCCGGCCGGAGGCGTCCCCGCGGTTCAGCCGTGGGGCGCCTCAGGGTCCGCAGGCGCCTCTGCCCGGCTCTGCGCGATCAGTTCCTCCGTGCGGACCAGGCGTAGGAGCGTGACCAGCACGATCCCTCCCGGCATGTCGGACACCACCGTGTAGCCGAACCAGGCGAGCCATCGCCCGTAGCCGATGGCGGCTCCCGAGTGGAAGAGCTGCAGGCCCGCGAGGAGGAAGCCCCCGATCACGGTCGCGACGATCCGCGCGGCGTCGTCCTCGGTGCCCTGCTGCATCCTGCTCATGAGGGTGATCGTGCTGCCCCCGAGCACCGCCAGCGCCACGACCTGCAGCGAGAACGGCGCGTCGACGAAGTGGTGGGCACTCGTGCTCACCGTGCCCGACCATTGCGCGAACGCCTCCCGCGAGGACGTTCCTCAGGGTCCGCGTCGCAAGCCGTCGTGCCACCGGCGGGAGCTTCCGGGGTGGCGGGATTACCGCGGGGCATCGGGGCCGGGGTGTGGTGCCGCCCGCCGTCAGAGACCTGAGCCGTCAGAGACCTGAGAAGTACCGCACGACATCGAGGTCGGGCAGGTCCAGTGCGGCGTCGGACGCGGCCCGGACGGCCGGTTTCGCCCGGAACGCGACGCCGAGTCCGGCCGCAGCCAGCATGTCGAGGTCGTTCGCCCCGTCGCCCACGGCGATCGTCGACGCCAGGGGCACGCCGGAGCGGTCGGCTTCCGAGCGGAGCACCCGTTCCTTCTCGCCGCGGTCGACGACGGCCCCCGCCACGCGGCCGGTGAGCATGCCGGCCTCGACCTCGAGATCGTTAGCCCGCGCGAAGGAGAGGCGGAGGCGCTCGGCTAGGGGTGCGAGGACCTGGGAGAAGCCCCCCGAGACGACCCCGACCCGGTGCCCGGCGTCCCGGTACGCCGCGACGAGCTGCTCCGCCCCGTCGCTCAGTTCGATCCGGGCGACGACGTCGTCGACGACGGAGGACGGCAGGCCCGCGAGGGCGCGCACGCGGTGGTGCAGGGACTGGGCGAAGTCGAGTTCGCCCCGCATGGCCGCCTCGGTCACCGCTGCCACCTCCGCCTCGCGGCCCGCGTGGGCAGCGAGAAGTTCGATGACCTCCTGCTTGATGAGCGTCGAGTCGACGTCCATGATCAGCAGCTTCGGACCGGGTGCGTACACCGGTGCGGGGACGAGGGCCGCGCCGACGCCGGTCGCGGAGCACCAGCCGGACAGCCCCGGGCGTACGCGGGAGGCGTCGGCGGGGAGTGAGACGTCGAGGGTCAGGACGTCGTAGGTCGCCGACCCGGCGGCGGATGCGGCTCGTACCTCTGCGCCGAGACCCCGGAGGGCCGAGCACAGGCCGTCGCGGTGCCCGTCGTCGAGGTGTCGGGCGTAGGCGACCACCCTGGCGTCGTCCCGCATGTGCGCGCTCCTGTCCGCGCCGTGGCCGGCGCCGTCTGCTCGTTGCCCCGGGGTGTCCGCGCGTCCCGCACGGGTGCCGCCGGACGCGTCTGCCGGGCGCATCCGCGGGGCGGCGGCGGCCGCCGCCCGCAAGGCCCGACGGTTTCGCCATGGAGCCGCTCCTTAGCCTAGTGTCTAGGACCATGTGCAACGTTCTGGAACTGGCGGGAGTGAGCCTCGTCAGGAGTGGGAAGACCCTCCTCGATGACATCGACTGGCAGGTCCGGGAGGGCGAGCGCTGGGTGGTCATGGGCCCCAACGGGGCCGGCAAGACCACGCTGCTCCAGCTCGCCGGAGCCCGCCTGCACCCCACCCGCGGGGTCGTCGGGATCCTCGACGAGGTCATGGGCGCCGTCGACGTCTTCGAGCTGCGGCCCCGGATCGGCCTCGCGTCGGCCGCCCTGGCCTCCCAGGTACCCGATCACGAGACGGTGCTGGACGTCGTCGTCACCGCGTCCTACGGAGTCACGGGACGCTGGCGCGAACAGTACGAACGCCTCGACGAGCGGCGGGCGTTCCGCCTGCTCGACGCGTGGGGCGTGTCCCGCTACATGAACCGCCGCTTCGGCTCCCTCAGCGAGGGGGAGCGCAAGCGTGTCCAGATCGCCCGGGCCCTCATGGCGGACCCGGAGCTGCTGCTCCTCGACGAGCCGGCCGCGGGCCTCGACCTCGCCGGCCGCGAGGACCTCGTGCAGCGCCTCGCCGAGCTGGCACGCGACGAGGAGGCCCCCGCCATGGTGCTCGTCACGCACCACCTCGAGGAGGTCCCCCCGGGCTTCACGCACGCGCTGCTGCTCCGGGACGGCGCCGTCGTCGCGGCCGGCCCGATCGGCGGCGTGCTCACGGAGGAGAACCTGGGTGCGGCGTTCGACGTCGCCCTGAAGCTCACCGAGGAGAACGGCCGCTACAGCGCCGTCGCCCGGGCGTGACCGGCGGAAGCCCTGCGGCCCGCTGATGCCGCTGATCGTACTCGAGGCGGCCGACGACCCGCGCCTCGCGGACTACCGGAACCTCACCGACGTCCAGCTCCGCCTCGCCCGGGAGCCCGCCGAGGGCCTCTACATCGCGGAGGGCCCCAAGGTGCTGCGCCGTGCACTGGATGCCGGCCACGCTCCGCGGTCGTTCCTGCTGGCGCCCAAGTGGGTGCCGGACCTCGGGGACGTCCTCGCGCGCTTCCCCTCCGTGCCGGCCTTCGTCGCGCCGCAGGCGACGCTCGAGGCGATCACCGGGTTCCACCTCCACCGGGGTGCCCTGGCCGCGATGCACCGCCCCGCGCCTCTGCCGCTGGAGGGGATCCTGGCCTCCGCCCGCCGGATCGCGGTCATCGAGGACATGGTGGACCACACCAACCTGGGCGCCGTGTTCCGGTCCGCCGCCGCACTCGGCATCGACGCCGTCCTGGTCAGCCCGCGCAGCGCCGACCCGCTCTACCGGCGGGCAGTACGCGTCAGCATGGGCAGCGTCTTCCAGGTGCCCTGGACGAGGCTCGGCGCCTGGCCCGGGGACCTCGCCGCCGTCCGCGGCGCCGGCTTCACCCTCGCGGCCCTGGCCCTCGTGCCCGGCGCCGTGCCGCTGGGCGCGTTCCCCGCGCGGGAGCGGGAGCGGCTCGCGCTCCTGCTCGGCACCGAGGGGGACGGGCTGAGCGACGCCGCCCTCGCCGAGGCCGACGTCGCCCTGACCATCCCGATGCACCGGGGAGTGGACTCGCTGAACGTCGCCGCCGCGGCCGCCGTCGCCTTCTGGGAGTGCCGGTACGACGGCGGCCCGCCCGCGGTTTAGCGGCGGCGCGGCTCCTGCGCTAGTATTGCTAGCTGGCCCAGTTGCCACCTCCATCCCCGTGCCTGGCAAAATCCAGGCAACCAGAGAAGGTAGTCCCGTGAAGTCTGATATCCACCCCAAGTACCAGTCGGTCGTGTTCCGCGACCTGGCCTCCGACAAGGCGTTCCTGACCAAGTCCACGGTCGGCTCCGCCAAGACCATCGAGTGGGAGGACGGCAACACCTACCCCCTCATCGAGGTCGAGATCTCCTCGGAGTCGCACCCGTTCTACACGGGCAAGCAGCGCATCATGGACTCCGCTGGCCGCGTCGAGCGCTTCAACGCCCGCTTCAAGGGCTTCGGCGGCAAGAAGTAGCCGAGCTCCGCACCGGATCCGCGAGCGCGAGCCCGCTGTCCCCGAGGGAAAGCCACGCCGATCCGGCGTGGCTTTTCCCGCTTAACGCGACATCCGCCACGACACCGAGGCGCCCGGCAGCGGGCGGTCCGGGGAGGTCCAGATCATGACACAGGCATCCGACACGTCCCGCCTGCACGGGGAGTACAAGACACCGGGCGGCAAGCTCACGGCCGTGGACCTCGCCGTACGGGACGGTCGCCTCGCTGACGTCTCCGTCAACGGCGACTTCTTCCTCGAGCCGGACGAGGCGCTCCTCGACATCAACGCGGCACTCGAGGGGCTCCCCGCCGACACCGCGCCCGGGGAACTCGCCGCCGCCGTCACGGCGCGCCTGGACCCGTCCGCCGTCCTGTTCGGATTCTCGCCGGAGGCGATCGCCACCGCCGTCCGTCGTGCCCTGGGGCGGGCCACCGCCTTCTCGGACCACGCGTGGGAGATCATCCCGCCCATGCCGCTCTCCACGGCCATGCACGTCGCGATGGACGAGGTCCTCACGCACGACGTCGGCACCGGCGCCCGCAACCCCACGCTCCGGTTCTGGGAGTGGCAGTCGCCCTCCGTCGTGATCGGCAGCTTCCAGTCGGTGCGCAACGAGGTGGACCCGGAGGGCGCCGCCCGGCACGGTGTCACGGTGGTCCGGAGGATCAGCGGGGGCGGAGCCATGTTCATGGAGCACGGCAACGCCATCACGTACTCCCTCTACGTCCCGCAGTCCCTCGTCGACGGCATGAGCTTCGCCGAGTCGTACCCCTTCCTCGACGCCTGGGTGATGGAAGCGCTGCAGGAGCTCGGTATCACGGCCTGGTACCAGCCGCTCAACGACATCGCGACCGACCTCGGGAAGATCGGCGGCGCCGCCCAGAAGCGGCTCGCGAACGGGGGCATGCTGCACCACGTGACCATGAGCTACGACATCGACGCCGACAAGATGCTCGAGGTGCTCCGGATCGGCAAGGAGAAGATGTCGGACAAGGGCACGAGGAGCGCGAAGAAGCGCGTGGATCCCCTCCGCCGCCAGACGGGCAGGACACGCGAGGAGATCATCGACGTCCTGATCTCCACCTTCCGTCGCCGCTACGGCGCCGTGGACGCCACCCTGTCCGGGGACGAGCTGCGCCGCGCCGAGGAGCTCGTGGACCGCAAGTTCGGCACCGAGGACTGGCTCTACCGCGTGCCCTGAGCCTGCGCCCTCAGGGAGCGCAGCAGGTGGTCCCGCTCCTCGACGACGATACGGCGGAGCGCCGCGGGTGCGTCAGCGTGCCCGGCGAGCCACGCATCGGTCCGCACGACGACGGGGTGCCGCTCCGGCGCACCCTCGAGGTCCTGGTGCCCCGGGTACAGTCCCCGGACGATCCTGCTCGCCATCTCGATCCCGCGCGTCGCCCAGACGCCGCGGATCGCCTCGAAGTAGGGCTCCTCGTACCGCCCCAGCAGGTCGCGTGCGCCGATCCGGAAGCCCTCGATCGCGGCGCCGAGCAGTTCGTTCGACAACCGCTCTCCCCGCACGGCCTCCTCCCAGGTGGCCTCCTTGATGGCGGCGTCGGGGATCGCCGCCGAGGCCAGCGTGAAGCCCACGCGTCCCGATGCCGTCGCGTCCTCGCCGCGTCGGGCCTCCAGCTCCCCGGGACGCACCCGCTGCTGCGCGGCGAGGCCCTGGAGGAAGAACCAGCGCAGCTCGGCGTCGAGGCGCAGTCCGGCGATCTCCTCCTCGCCGTCCAGGACGGAGCGGACGACGTCGCACGCGCGCGGTGCGGTGCGCGCCGCGGCAGCGAGGGCGCGTGCCCAGGCGAGCTGCAGGTCCGAGCCCGGCTCCGCGGCGCGGAGGCCCTCCGCCAGGACGTCGCTCATCCTGTCCCGGAGTGCCGGGCGGCCGGCGGCCGGCGCGAAGGCCTCGACCGCGGTCCGGGCATTGGCCAGGAGGACCTGCAGCACGCCCACGCCGGTCTCGGCAGGGGCGGCGAGCACCACGGCATCGAGGTAGGACGACGCCGGCATGGCCGCGTCCCGCGTCGCGGACCAGAGGGCGGTCAGGCAGGTGGCGCGTGCCAGGGGGTCCCGCAGCCGGTGGACCGACGTCAGGAGCGTGGCGAGGGACCGCTCGTCGAAGGACACCTTGGCGTAGGTGAGGTCGTCGTCGTTGACCAGCAGGAGGTCGGGCTGCGCCGTTCCCACGAGGGCGGGCACCGGCGTCCTCGCTCCCTCCACGGTGACGGCCTCGGCCGCGGAGCGGACCAGCCAGCCGGCGTCGTCGAACGTGTAGAGGCCCACCCGGATCCGGTGCGGCCGGGGTTCGTCGCGGCCCGTCACCGGATCCACCGACTCCTGGACGATCGTCACGTCCGCGAGGACGCCGTCGGCGGCCGTCACCTCCGCGCGGAGCGAAGGCACCCCCGAGGTCTCCAGCCAGGCGCGGGCCCAGCCCGCGAGGTCCTGGCCCGTCGCGTCGGCGAGGACGTCGAGGAGGTCCACGAGCGTCGTGTTCCCGTACTCGTGCTTCCGGAAGTACTGCCGGGCGGCGGCCGTGAAGGCGTCCCGGCCCACGAAGGCGACGAGCTGCTTCAGCACGGAGGCGCCCTTCGCGTACGTGATGCCGTCGAAGTTCTGCTTCGCCGCCTCGAGGTCCGGGATGTCCGCGACGATCGGGTGCGTCGTCGGCAACTGGTCCTGCACGTAGGCCCACGACTTCCGGCGGTTCGCGAAGCTCACCCACGAGGTGTCCCAGCGCGTGGCCTCGGCCACCGCGAGGGCTCCCATGTAGTCGGCGAACGACTCCTTCAGCCACAGGTCGTCCCACCACGACATGGTCACGAGGTCCCCGAACCACATGTGCGCCATCTCGTGCAGGATTGTGTTCGCCCGGGCCTCGCGCTGCGCCTCGGTGGCGGCCGACTGGAACACGTAGTTCTCCGTGAACGTCACGAGGCCCGGGTTCTCCATGGCGCCGAGGTTGTACTCCGGCACGAACGCCTGATCGTACTTGCCGAAGGGGTAGGGGTAGTCGAACAGGTCGTGGAAGAAGTCCAGGCCGCGTCGCGTCGTGTCGAGGATCTCCGGCGCGTCGAAGGAGGGCGCCAGCGAGCGGCGGCAGTAGAGGGCGAGCGGGATCTCGAGTCCGTCGGCCGCCGTTCCCGCCGCGCCCGTCCAGGAACCGGTCTCCCGGTGGTAGGGGCCGGCGAGCACCGTGGTGATGTAGGTCGAGATGCGCGGGGTCGGGGCGAAGGTCCACCGCGAGATCGGAGCATCCGCCGTCCCGAGGGGCGCGACCGCCACCTCGGCGCCGTTGGAGGCCACCGTCCAGCCGGAGGGGGCCGTGACGCCGAACGAGAAGGACGCCTTCAGGTCCGGCTGCTCGAAGCAGGCGAAGACGCGGCGCGCGTCGGCGGGTTCGTACTGCGTGTAGAGATAGGTCTCCCCGTCCGCGGGGTCCACGAACCGGTGCAGCCCCTCGCCGCTCGAGCTGTACCGGGCCAGTCCCTCGACCGTCACCGTGTTGTGTGCGGCGAGGTCGTGCAGCGCGATCCGCGCGCCGTCCGCGGCCGCCGCGGGGTCCAGCGCCTCCCCGTTCAGCTCCAGCGCCGTGACGACGCCGATGAAGTCCAGGAACGTGGAGCCGCCGGGCCGCCGGCAGGAGAAGGTCACGGTGGTGGTGGTGCGGTAGGTGGTCGTCCCCGGGTCCCGCGCCCCGGAGAGATCCAGGTCGACGGCGTAGCTCTCGGTCCGCAGCAGGGCGGACCGGGCAGCCGCCTCGTCGCGGCCCAGATTCTCGTTCTCCATCCGGCCATTCAACCACGCACCCCGGCGGCCTCGTTTCCGGCAGATTAACTGCGCGTGTACCGGTGTGTGCGGATGTGTACCGAGGGGTGATCCGTGGCACCCTAGTCCCATGTCCGAGCTCTTCGCTGACTACGCAGCCGCCGCCCGCAAGACGCCCGCCTTCGACGAGATGTTCGATGCCGGACAACTGCCGCGGACCGAGTACGGCCAGGTGGCCGCCGCGCTGGGCGAGCTCAACCTCGCGGCCGTCACCGCCCGCGCCGATTCGATGGCCCGCACCTTCCTCGACCGCGGCGTCACCTTCGACTTCGCGGGGGAGGAGCGCCCCTTCCCCCTCGACATCGTGCCCCGCGTGATCGCCGGCAGCGACTGGGACACGCTGGAGCGCGGTGTGGCGCAGCGCGTGAAGGCCCTCGAGGCGTTCCTCGACGACGTCTACGACAGGATGGCGGTGGTCTCCGACGGCGTGATCCCGCGCCGCCTCATCACCTCCAGTGCGCACTTCCACCGCGAGGTCGCCGGCTTCGCGCCCGCGGGCGGGGTCCGCGTCCACATCTCCGGGATCGACGTCGTCCGCGACCAGCAGGGCACCTTCCGCGTCCTCGAGGACAACGTCCGCGTGCCCAGCGGCGTCAGCTACGTGCTCGAGAACCGCCGTGCCATGGCCAAGGGCCTGCCCGAGGCGTTCGGCCAGCAGCGCGTCCGCCCCGTCGAGGAGTATCCCCGCCGCCTGCTCGCCGCCCTGAGGAAGACCGCGCCTCCCGGCGTCGAGGACCCGACCATCGTCGTGCTGACGCCCGGTGTCTTCAACTCCGCGTACTTCGAGCACACGCTGCTCGCCGGCCTGATGGGCGTGGAGCTCGTCGAGGGCCGCGACCTCATCTGCCGCGGCAACCGGGTGTACATGAGGACGACGGCGGGGGAGCAGCGCGTCGACGTCATCTACAAGCGCATCGACGACGAGTTCCTCGACCCGCTGCAGTTCCGCGCGGACTCGGTGCTCGGCTGCCCCGGCATCGTCAACGCCGCGCGCGCGGGCATGGTGACGATCGCGAACGCCGTCGGCAACGGCGTCGCCGACGACAAGCTCGTCTATACCTACGTGCCGGACCTCATCAGGTACTACCTGGGTGAGGACCCGATCATCGCGAACGTGGACACCTACCGGCTCGAGGACGCGCCCGCCCGCGAGGAGGTCCTCGACCGCCTCGACGAGCTCGTCGTGAAGCCCGTCGACGGCTCCGGGGGCAAGGGCCTCGTCATCGGTCCCGATGCGACGAGGGCCGAGCTCGACGCGCTCCGCGCGAAGATCCTCGAGGATCCGCGCGGCTGGATCGCGCAGCCCGTCCTGCAGCTCTCCACCGTGCCCACGATGTCCGGCGGGCAGTTCAGCCCCCGCCACGTGGACCTGCGCCCCTTCGCCGTGAACGACGGCGAGGAGGTGTGGGTGCTGCCCGGCGGGCTCACGCGCGTGGCCATGAAGGAGGGCTCGCTGATCGTGAACTCGAGCCAGGGCGGAGGGTCCAAGGACACCTGGGTGGTCGACGGCGAGGTCCGGGGACCCGTCGGGGACGCCGCGCCGCAGGAGCGTCCCGTCGCCGTCCGCGAGCGCACCAGCGTCTGGCCGATCGAGACCAACTGGCAGGACAACCAGTCGCAGCAGCAGCAATGACACCGGGACGGCTCCCCGGCGCCCGCATCGCAGCGCATCCCTCCGCCCCGAGAACCCTGGAAGGCAGGACCCATGCTCAGCCGCATCGCTGAATCGCTCTTCTGGATCGGCCGCTACGTCGAGCGGGCCGACGGTACGGCGCGTATCCTCGACGTCCACCTGGAACGGCTCAACCAGATGCCCCTGGCCCAGCAGCGGGAGACCTCCCGGCAGCTGATGGGCGTCATGGGCAGCAGGCCGGAGAAGGAGGACACCGACCTCTCGGACCTCCTGCAGGCCCTGGCGTACGACCGGTCGAGTGCCACGTCGATCGCCGGCGCCCTCGGCGCCGCGCGGGAGAACGCCCGGCGCGCCCGGGAGACGGTCTCCAGCAGTGTCTGGGAGAGCCTGAACACCACCTGGTACGGACTCAGCCAGCACCGCAAGGACGTCGTGGGGACGTACCGCTTCTGCCACTGGGTGGTGGAGCGCACGGCCATGGTGCGGGGGCTCTCGGACACCACCATGAGCCACGACGAGTCCTGGCAGTTCCTCGTGCTCGGGCGCAGCCTCGAGCGCGCCGACATGACCGCCCGGATGCTCTCCACCCACGATGTGCACGCCGCTGGCCTCTCCTGGGTGAACATGCTGCGGTGCGCCGGCGCCTACGAATCCTTCCTGCGGACGCGCCGGGCGTCGTTCGGGGACCAGCAGGCGGCCGAGTTCCTGCTCCTCGACCGCCTGTTCCCGCGCTCGATCGTCTACGCCCTCAGCGACGCCGAGACCTGCCTGACCCAGCTGAACCCCGCCTACCAGCGCGTGGGCTTCATCAACGACGCCAGCCGGATCGTCGGCCAGGCGCGGACGTTCCTGGAGTTCCACCAGACCCGGGACCTGATGTCGGAGCTGCCCGAGCACATGGACCGCGTCCAGAAGGCCTGCGCCCGGGCCTCGGACGCCGTCTCCCGTACGTACTTCTCCCAGGCCGACGAGCTGGCCTGGGTCGGAGAGGTCTCATGACACGCCTGCTGATCGAACACCGCACCGGCTACGACTACCTCCGCCGCGTCTCGCTGTCCTACAACGAGGCCCGGATGACACCGCTCACCGATCCGCAGCAGGTGGTCCTCGAATCCACGCTGAAGGTCAGCCCGTCGAGTGCCGCGGTCGGCACCTACCGGGACTACTGGGGGACGCGCGTGACGTCCTTCGACGTCCACGTGCCGCACGAGCACCTCGAGGTCACCGCCGTCACCACCGTCGAGGTCAGCCGGATCGAGCGTGTCCCCGGCGACGGCGAGATCCTCACCTGGGACGACCTGGCCTCACCGGCCCTGAGCGACGGGTTCGCCGACTGGCTGAGTCAGACGGACCTCAGCGAGCCTGGCGAGGAGGTGCGCGAGCTCGCCGCCGACGTCACGCAGGGCCTGAACCCCCACGACGCCGCTCGGGCCGTCTTCGACTGGCTGCGGACCCGGATGGACTACGTGCAGGGGGCCACCGGGGTGCAGACGAGCGCCCGCGATGCCTGGGCCGAGCGGAAGGGCGTCTGCCAGGACCTGGCCCATGTCGCGATCGGGGCCCTGCGCGGCCTCGGCATCCCCGCCCGGTACATCTCGGGCTACCTGCACCCCCGCCGCAACGCCGCCGTCGGCGAGACCGTGGCCGGGCAGTCGCACGCCTGGGTGGAGTGGTACGACGGCGAATGGCGGGGGTGGGACCCGACGAACAGCGGTCCGGTCGGCGATTTCCACGTCTCGGTGGCGCGCGGCCGCGACTACCGCGACGTCTCACCGCTGAAGGGCATCCTGTCCGGCGGCGGAGGATCGACGCTCAACGTGACGGTCGCGATCACGAGGCTCGCGTAGCCGCACCGCCGGGCGTGCGCCCGGACGCGGAGGAGGCCCCGGCGATGCGCCGGGGCCTCCTCCGAACACCGGATCGTGCCGGCCGCCGGATCAGGCGGGGGCGACGACCTGGCCCTTGCTGACGATCGTCAGGCCTGAGTCCGTCACGGAGAAGCCGCGGCGACGGTCCAGCTCGGCGTCCACCCCGATCTTCGCCCCCGCCGGGATCCGCACATTCTTGTCGATGATGGCCCGGCGCACCACGGCACCGGCCCCGACGTTCACCTTGTCGAGGAGGACGCACCCGGTGACCTCGGCAGACTCCGCGATGAAGACGTCGGTCGCGAGCACGGAGTTCTGGACGGCGCCGCCGGACACGACGACGCCCGCGGAGACGATCGAATCATGTGCCTCGCCCGACCGCCCCGAGGAGCTGCGGACGAACTTCGCGGGCGGGGAGACGCTCTGCCGGGTGTAGATCGGCCACTGCAGGTTGTAGAGGTTGAACAGCGGCAGGGGCGAGATGAGGTCCATGTTGGCGTCGTAGTAGGAGTCCATCGTGCCGACGTCGCGCCAGTACTGGCGGTCACGGTCGGTGGCCCCCGGGATGTCGTTCGTCGTGAAGTCGTACACCGCGGCGTCGTTGCGCTCCACGAAGTAGGGGATGATGTCCCCGCCCATGTCGTGCTTGGTGTCCAGACGCGCCGCGTCGTCCTCGAGGGCCTTCACGAGGGCGTCCGTCGTGAACACGTAGTTGCCCATGGACGCGAGGAAGCTGTTCGGATCGTCGGGCAGGCCGGGCGTGGTCGCCGGCTTCTCGACGAACGCGGCGATCCGGCCCGGATCGTCCTGCGCCGTCTCGATCACGCCGAACTGGTCCACGAGGTTCATCGGCTGGCGGACGGCGGCGACGCTGACGGACGCGCCGCTCTTCACGTGGGCGTCCACCATCTGCTCGAAGTCCATGCGGTACACGTGGTCGGCGCCGATCACGACGACGATGTCGGGCTGCGCGTCGTGGATGAGGTTCAGGGACTGGTAGATCGCGTTCGCGCTGCCGAGGAACCAGCTCTTGCCCCGGCGCTGCTGCGCCGGCACGGAGGCGATGTAGTTCTGCAGCTGCGTGGACATCCTCCACGTCTCGGAGATGTGGCGGTCGAGGCTGTGGGACTTGTACTGGGTGAGCACGACGATCTGCAGGTAGCCGGAGTTGACGAGGTTCGACAGCGCGAAGTCGATGAGCCGGTAGCTCCCGGCGAACGGTACGGCCGGTTTGGCCCTGTCCGCGGTCAACGGCATCAGCCGCTTGCCTTCCCCGCCTGCCAAGACCACGGCAAGTACTTTCTTCGGTGCCACTTCTGACCCCCCGCTCTTCCTTGAGTGTTCTGCGTTCCCGATGGGTGGCCGATCGAACGTCGATCCATCCCGGAACCCTTCCGGTCTCCTCACACTAGAGGACTCCGGCGCACTGCACTACGTTGGGATGGTGCGAATAGACATTGTGACCAAGGAGTTCCCGCCCGAGATCTACGGCGGCGCGGGGGTGCACGTCGCCGAGCTGAGCCGCGTCCTCGCCCCGCAGGTCGACCTGCGGGTCCACGCGTTCGGCGCGCCCCGGCCGGAGGACTACCACGGCGCCTCCGTGCTCTCCTATGGCGTGCCGGAGGGCCTCACGGCCGCGAACGCCGCGGTGCAGACCCTCGGCACGGACCTGCAGATGCTGCAGGGCATCGGCGGCGCCGATGTCGTGCACTCGCACACCTGGTACGCCAACATGGCCGGCCACCTGGCGTCGCTCCTGCACGGGATCCCGCACGTGCTCAGCGCCCACAGCCTCGAGCCGCTGCGCCCGTGGAAGGCCGAGCAGCTCGGCGGCGGGTACGCGCTCTCGTCCTGGGTGGAGAAGACCTCCTACGAGGCCGCGGCCGCCGTGATCGCCGTCTCCGCCGGCATGCGGGCCGATATCCTCCGCAGTTACCCCGACGTCGACCCTGCCAGGGTGCACGTGGTGCACAACGGCATCGACGTGTCCCTGTGGGCCCGCGACGAGGACGACGACGCCCTCCGCGCCCACGGCATCGACCCGGCGAGGCCGAGTGTGGTCTTCGTGGGGCGCAACACCCGCCAGAAGGGCGTGCCCTACCTCCTCCGCGCGGCAGCCCACCTGCCGGCCGACGTGCAGCTGGTCCTCTGCCTCGGGGCCGCCGACACCCCGGAGCTCGCCGCCGAGACCGAGGTGCTCATCTCCGACCTGCGGGACAAGCGCGGTTCGGTGGTGCTCATCGAGCGGATGCTGCCGCGCCGGGAGGTCATCCAGATCCTGAGCCATGCGACGGTCTTCGCCTGCCCGTCCATCTACGAGCCCCTCGGCATCGTGAACCTCGAGGCCATGGCCTGCGGTGCAGCCGTCGTCGCGTCCGCCACCGGCGGTATCCCCGAGGTGATCGACGACGGCGTGACCGGCACGCTCGTGCCCCTCGAGCAGGTCCAGGACGGCACGGGGACGCCGCTGGACCCCGAGAGGTTCGTCACCGATTTCGCGGCGGCCCTGAACGCCCTCGTCGCGGACCCGGCGAGGGCGTCCGCCATGGGCGCGGCGGGGCGGGAGCGGGCCGAGCGGCACTTCGGCTGGGACTCGATCGCCGAGACGACCCTCGACGTGTACCGCAGCGTCCTCTAGCAGTACCTCCGCAGCAGCACCTCGGCAGCAGTACGTCGGCACGGCACCCTCCGGGCCCGGGAGCGTGCCGCTCCCCGGACCGCGGGAGGGCAGGAGATGACCGGTCGGGGACCGGAGAAGCGGTCGTTCCTGCCCTCCCGACGGGATCAGCGTTTCGCGCGCACCTTCGCGGCCTTCTTCGCCTTCTTCTCCCGGGCGTCCCGGGCCAGGAGCGTCTTCTCGTCGATCGGTGCGTCTCCGCCGGCGCGGCGGCGGCGCGTGTACTCCGCGGCCTCCTCCTGGCGCTGCTGCTCGGCGCCGCCGGCGATGGCCGACCGCAGGTGCTCGGGCCCGTAGCCGAACGCCTCGACGAGGTCGAGCGCGTGGGGGCGGATCTTGACGAGCAGGCGGTTGATGTAGCCGTCGAGCGTCCGGGCCCGCTGCGAGGAGAGCCGCCCGTTCATCAGGAACCAGGCGAGGTCCTTCTCGATCAGGCACAGGCCGAAGAGGTCGCGGAGGCGCGTGAGGACCTCCCGCGTGCCCGGGTCCTCGAGCTTCTTCAGCCCGCGGGTGAACGCCTCCCACTGCAGCAGTTCGGCGTGGGCGTGCGCCATCTCGATGAGCTCGTCCTGGTGCTCGTTGAACAGCGCCGCCGACTGTTCCTGCGACCTGCCCTTCGCCCCGCGGAGCACCGCGGCGACGTCGGCCACGCGGGCCTGCACGCGGTCGGTGAGCAGCTGGCGCTGCGTGTCCTCGTCGCGGAGGGCGATCGCCGACTTCTTCCCCGACCCGGAGTCGGCCACCGTCTGCGCGACACGCCGGAGTCCCGAGCGGTGCAGGGTCTTCCCCGCGGCCTGGGAGACGGCGTAGCGGGCGAGCACGCCGAAGTCGACGCCCTTGAACTCCTTGGCGTAATCGGTCAGCAGGCGCTTGGCGACGAGCTGCAGCAGGACCGTGTTGTCGCCCTCGAAGGTCACGTACACGTCGAGGTCGGCACGCAGCGAGGCGAACCGGTTCTCGATGAGGAACCCCTGGCCGCCGGTCGCCTCGCGGCACTCCTGCAGCGTGTCGAGGGCCAGCCACGTGCTGAGCGGCTTGAGGGCCGCGGCCAGGGTCTCCAGGTCCTGGCGGTCCTCGTCGGTGTCGTGCTCGCCGGAGAAGACGCCGTCGAACTTCTCGAGGAGTTCCTCGTGCGCGAAGGACGCCGCGTAGGTCGCGGCCAGGCGCGGCAGGAGCCGGCGCTGGTGCCGCTGGTAGTCCATCAGCACCTCCTCGCGCAGGTTCGAGGACGCGTTGAACTGGCGGCGCTGGGTCGAGTAGGTGATGGCGGCGGTGAGGGCGAGCTTGCTCGCCGCGACGGCGGCGCCGTCGAGCGAGACGCGCCCCTGCACGAGGGTGCCGAGCATCGTGAAGAAGCGGCGGCCCGGGGAGGCGATGGGCGAGCTGTAGGTTCCGTCCTCGGCGACGTCGCCGTAGCGGTTCAGCAGGTTGGTCCGGGGGACGCGGACGCCGGTGAAGTGCAGCCGTCCGTTGTCGATGCCGTTGAGGCCGCCCTTGATGCCGTCGTCCTCGCCGCCGACGCCGGGCTTGAAGGACCCGTCCGCGTCCCGCAGTTCCACGTAGAGGCCGTGGACGCCGTGGTTCACGCCGTTGGTGATCAGCTGCGCGAAGACGACGGCCGCCCGTCCGTCGACCGCCCCGTTGCCGATGTAGTCCTTCCACGCGGCGCGGAAGGGCGTGTCGATGACGAACTCGTCCGTGGCCGGGTCGAACGTGGCGGTGGTGGCGATACTGGCCACGTCGCTGCCGTGACCGGTCTCCGTCATGGCGAAGCAGCCGGGGATCTCCATGTTCATGATGCCGGGCAGCCACGCCGCGTGGTGCTGCTCCGTGCCCAGGTGCATGACGGCTGAGCCGAAGAGCCCCCACTGCACCCCGGCCTTGATCTGCAGCGAGGGGTCGGCGACGACCAGCTCCTCGAAGCCGGCGATGTTGCCGCCGTTGTCGTCGTCCCCGCCGAAGGCCTTCGGGAAGGCGCGGTGCACGGCCCTCTGGCCCACGAGGTAGTGGAGCTGGTCGAAGCAGCGCAGGCGGTGGTCGGTGTGCGTGAGGCCCTCGATCTTGTGCAGCTCGGGGCGGCCGGCGAGCTCGCGGGCCACGCGGCGCACGTGTGCCCACCTGCCGAGGAGCAGTTCTCCGAGCTCGGCCGTGTCGACGGTGGCCCGATCATCGTCCCTGATGTCGACCGTCGGCGGGATCTGCTGCGGCCTGGAGATGGTGTCGGTCATGGCGTGTCCTTCGCTGGTCGGCGGGTTGCGGGGGAAGGCGGGGCAGCCGCCGGCACGAGGTCCTCGTACCGGCTGATGCCGTCGAAGAGCCAGCCCGTGATGTGGCGGGCCATCTGCTCCTCGGTGGGTCTGTCGGGGCTCTCGGGGGCGCAGAGCCAGCTCTCGCCCGCGGCCCGCACCATGCCGATCGCCGCGGCCGGCCAGTACTCCGGCGCGGCGTCGTCGGGACCGGCGGGACGGTCGGGGGACAGCAGGTAGGCACGCATGGGCCGCGAGACCATCTCGGTGATCGCGGCGAGGAAGTGGGCGAGGGTGTCCTGGGGGCCGTCGTCGGCCGCCGTGGATTCCGCGATGCCCACGCGCGTCACGAAGGCGTAGACGTTGGGTGAGGTCTGGGCCATCTGCAGGTAGGCGAGCACCATCGAGTACAGGCCCTCACGGGGCGTCGAGGCGGACTTCGCCGCGTCGAGCACCTTCTGCTGCATCTGCCCGATGACCACCTCCGCCATGGCCCGCTGCAGCCCTGTCTTGTCGCCGAAGTAGCGGTAGTACACGGACTTGGAGGTGTCGGCCGCCGCCGCGATGTCCTCCATGGACGCGCCCGGGCCGAGGGAGTCCACGGCCCGCCGGGCGGTCCTGATGAGCTGGCGGCGCCGCTCCGCGCGGTGCTGCTCCCACCGGCTGGATCGCCCGTCGGACGCTGCCGGGGCACCACTCGGCGCCTTCGGGGAGGTGCCCTTCAGGGCCGACGGGAGCTTCATGATACCCAGCGTATCAGGTACGCTAGGTATCGGTAATCCACCCCCTCGCACCAGGAGTTCTTCCATGGCAGATCAGGCCGGGGCGCAGCACGCCTCCTCACCCCGCACGGCAGTCGTCATCGGCGGCAACCGCATCCCCTTCGCGCGGTCCGGGGGCGCGTACGCCTACTCCTCCAACAAGGACATGCTCATCGCCGCCCTGGACGGGCTGGTGGCCCGCTTCGGGCTCCAGGGGGAGCGCATCGGGGAGGTCGCCGCGGGCGCCGTCCTCAAGCACTCCCGCGACTTCAACCTGACCCGTGAAGCGGTCCTCGGCTCGGCCCTCTCGCCCGAGACGCCGGCCTACGACCTGCAGCAGGCCTGCGCCACCGGCCTCGAGACCGTGGTGGGGCTGTCCAACAAGATCAGGCTCGGGCAGATCGAGTCGGGCATCGCCGGCGGCGTCGACTCCGCGTCCGACGCCCCCATCGCCGTCAGCGAGGGGCTCCGGCGCGTGCTGCTGGACCTGTCCCGCGCGAAGACGACGCAGCAGAAGCTCCGGACCCTCGCCACGCTCCGCCCGAAGGACCTCTCGCCCAACGCCCCGACGACCGGGGAGCCCCGCACGGGCCTGTCCATGGGGGAGCACCAGGCCCTCACCACGGCCGCGTGGGAGATCACGCGCGAGGCCCAGGACGAGCTCGCCTTCCGCAGCCACCGGAACCTGGCGGCGGCCTACGAGCGTGGGTTCTTCACGGACCTCCTGACGCCGTACCGGGGCCTCACGAAGGACGCGAACCTCCGCGCGGACACCTCGCTCGAGAAGCTGGCCACGCTCCGGCCCGTCTTCGGGAAGTCCCTCGACACCCCGGCGACCATGACGGCCGGCAACTCCACACCGCTCACCGACGGCGCCGCCGTCGTCCTGCTCGGCAGCGAGGAGTATGCGACCGCCAACAACCTGCCCATGCTCGCGAACATCGTCGACGCCGAGGCGGCAGCAGTGGACTTCGTGCACGGGGACGAGGGCCTGCTCATGGCACCGGTCCACGCCCTGCCACGCCTGCTCGAGCGCAACGGCCTCACCCTCGAGGACTTTGACTTCTTCGAGATCCACGAGGCCTTCGCCGGGACGGTCCTCGGCTCGCTGGCGGCCTGGGAGGACGCGGACTACTGCAAGCGCGTCCTCGGCCTCGACGGCGCACTCGGCAGCATCGACCGGGCGAAGCTCAACGTCAACGGCTCCTCCCTCGCCGCCGGGCACCCCTTCGCGGCGACGGGCGGACGGATCGTCGCCTCCCTCGCCAAGACGCTGTCCGAGCGGGGCGGCCGCGGCCTCATCTCGGTCTGCGCCGCGGGCGGCCAGGGCGTCGTCGCGATCCTCGAGGCCAGGAACTGATGGGGGACAGCTACCTCGACCTCGTCAACACCCCGCTGCCCGGCAGGATCGCCAAGGCCCTCGGCCTGCCGCGGCCCTCGGTGCTGCGGCGCTACACGCCCGGGGAGGCCGTCGCTGCGCAGCCCGTGCTCGTCACGGGGTCCGGGGCCGGCGCCGAGGCGCTCGCCGACGTCCTGCTGGGCTGGGACGTCGAGGTGCGGCGGCACGTGCTGCCGGGCGAGAAGCTGGGCGCGGCCGTCGTCGTCCTCGATCGCGCCGCATCGCCGGAGGACCTCGCTGCACCGATGCTCGAGCTCGGGCAGGCCGTGCGGCTGCTCGTCCCGGGCGGGCGCGTCGTCGGACTCCTCCGGTCCTCCGCCGACACCGCCGATCCCGCCGAGGCCGCGGCCCGCCAGGGCATCGACGGCGCTCTCCGGTCGATGGCCCACGAACTGCGGGGTGGCGCGACCGCCAACGGGATCGTCCTGCGGGGGAACGCCACGACCACCGACCCCACCACCCTCGGCGCCCTGAGGTTCCTCCTGTCCGGCAGGAGCGCGTACGTGGACGGCCAGTTCATCGAGGTCACCTCCACGCCCGCGGGCGGCGTCGCCGGCGCCGCGGCCCGTCCGGCGGCGGAGGGCACACCCGACCGGCCCCTCGCGGGCAGGACGGCCGTGGTGACCGGGGCGGCACGCGGCATCGGCGCGAAGATCGCGGAGGTCCTCGCCCGCGACGGCGCCCGCGTGGTCGCCGTGGACGTGCCCGCGGCCGGGGAGCAGCTCGCCCGGGTCGCCAACACCGTCGGCGGGACGGCCCTGCAGCTCGACATCACAGCACCCGACGCCGCGACGCGGATCCTCGACCACGTCGGGCAGCGCTACGGCGTCCTCGACATCGTGGTGCACAATGCGGGCATCACGCGGGACAAGCTGCTCGCCAACATGGACGCGGCCCGCTGGGACTCGGTGATCGCGGTGAACATCGCCTCGCAGCTGCACATGAACGAGCGGCTCCTCGCCTCTCCCGTCTTCTCGGACACGGGCCGCATCATCAGCCTCGCCTCGACGAGCGGCATCGCCGGCAATCGCGGACAGAGCAACTACGCCGCGTCCAAGGCCGGGGTCATCGGCATGGTCCGGGCCCAGGCGGCGGCCTTCGACGACGGAGGCCGCACCATCAACGCCGTCGCGCCGGGCTTCATCGAGACGGACATGACCGCGAAGATCCCGCCCCTCACCCGCCAGGTGGCACGCCGCCTGAGCAGCCTGCAGCAGGGCGGGCTGCCCGTCGACGTCGCCGAGACGGTCGCCTTCCTGGCCTCCGACGCGGCGGCCGGGGTCAACGGGCAGGTGCTCCGCGTCTGCGGGCAGAACCTGGTCGGCGCGTGAGCGGGGCGGCCGTGCAGGACGTGGCGCTGCCCGCGGTACCGGGCCTTCCCGGGCTGTACCGGCAGGCGGTGGTCCTCGCCGGGCGGCGGAGGATCCGCCGGGAGGGCATGCCGTCCGGCCTTCCCGCCGCACGCCACCGTGTGGACGGCGTGGTCGCCGACCTCGGCGCCCTCACCCGGTTCCAGCAGCTGTTCGGTGCCGCCGTGCGGGACCGGCTGCCGTCGGCCTATCTGCACACGCTCGCCTTCCCGGTCGCCCTGAGCGTCCTGGCGCGGGCGGACTTCCCGCTGCCCCTGCTCGGCCTGGTGCATCTCAGCAACGAGGTGCACCAGGCACGGCAGGTCGGGGCCTTCGAGGCGCTCGACGTCGTCGCGTGGGCGGAGGACCTGCGACCCCACGCCGCGGGTACTCAGGTGGACCTGGTCATCGAGGCCTCCGTCGGCGGCGAGCGGATCTGGACGGGCCGCTCCGTCTACCTGGCCCGCGGCCTCCGCACGGACGGCGCGGCCCCGGCCGTCCGGCGCGACGGCGACCGCCCCGCCTTCTCCGCCCCCGTGCCGACGGGCCTGTGGCGGCTGGGTGCCGACACGGGACGGCGCTACGCCGCCGTCTCGGGGGACTGGAACCCCATCCACCTCACCGGACCGACGGCGAAGGTGCTGGGCATGAAGGGCGCCATCGCCCACGGCATGTACCTGGCCTCGCGCATGGTCGACGAAGCCGTGCCGGCCCCCGGCGGCGCCCTCGCGTGGCGCATCGATTTCGCCGCCCCGGTGCAGCTGCCCGGGACGGTGACGACGTCGTTCGCCCGCGCCGGGCATGCCACCGGGAGGGATGGCGCCGGCAGCGTCGTCGAGGTGGTCGGGTGGTCCGCCGGGCGTCGCCGGCCACACTTCACGGGCTGGGTGCGCGCGGAATAGTTGCACGGCGGACGGGCCCTGTCCAGAGCGGCGACGATTTTCGGGGGGAGTTCCCCGGAAGTCGTCCTTTACACTGGCAGGGCCGCCGCCCTCAGGGCACACTCCAGGGACCGGCCCACGTGGGCCGGCCCCCAGTATGGAAAGAGGAGTTTCGTGAACTCTCAAGGTCTCAAAGCGGGAATGATCGCCGCATCGGCCCTGATGGCATCGGCGCTGATGGCAGCAGGTCCCGTCCAGGCAGCACCGGCCCTACCCTCCATCGACACCGTCGTCGCCGGAGGTACCACCCCCGGGACGCAGTCCCACACCCAGGAACAGAGCCAGGCGGCGCTCGACGCCTACTGGACCGCCGACCGCATGAAGGACGCGAAGCCGGCGAACACCATCAACTCCGGCTGGGCCGCCGCGGGCCGCTCGATCCTGCCGAAGGCCGGCCAGCAGGCCGTCGCGAAGGCCCCGAAGGCGCCCGCCGTCCAGCCGCGGGCCATCGCCCAGTCTCCCGTCCCACGTATCGGCAAGGTGTTCTTCACCCAGGCAGGGCAGAACTACGTCTGCTCCGCCAACTCGGTGCAGAGCGGTAACCAGAGCACCGTCGCGACCGCCGGTCACTGCACCTACGACGTCGCCACGGGCTGGGTCACGAACTTCGTCTTCGTCCCCGCCTACAACAACGGCGCGGCGCCGTACGGCAAGTGGACGGCGCGTTCGCTCCACGCGGCCACCGAGTGGGTGTCGCGGGGCGACATCAACTACGACGGCGCCTTCGCCGTCGTGAACACGCTCAACGGCCGGACGCTCGCCGCCACGGTCGGGGCATCGAGCATCGGCTTCAACATGGCGCGCAACCTCAGCTACACCGCCTACGGCTACCCCGCAGCAGCGCCCTTCAACGGCGAGCGCCTCTTCAGCTGCTCCGGCGCGTCCTCCACCGACCGGCTCGGCGGCACCCAGTCGCAGGGCATCCCGTGCGACATGACCGGCGGCTCGTCGGGCGGCCCCTGGTTCGTCGGCTCCGGCGCATCCGGCACACAGAACTCGGTCAACAGCTTCGGCTACAACACGCAGGCGAACGTGATGTACGGGCCGTACTTCGGCAGCTCCATCCAGTCCGCGTACTCCATCGCGGCCAGCCGGTAGGCACCACCCTTCCAGCTCCGACCCACCACACGGCACGGGCGGTCCCCTCGTCGGGGACCGCCCGTCCGCCGTCCCGGGGCAGGTCCGCCGCGTCGTCCCCCGTCCGTCCTCGTCCGTCCCGGGCCGCCTCCCGGGTGGGCGCATGCCACCCGGTCGGGTCCACCTAGACTGGGGCCATGACCGGCCCCACCCTCGCCGACCGCGCGGCGGAACTCGACACCGCCGACCCGCTGGCACACCACCGCAAGCTCTTCCTCGGCGCAGACGCCGTGCAGTCCTACCTCGACGGCAACTCGCTCGGCCGTCCCCTCGCGAGGACGGTGGACAGCCTCACCGCCTTCGTGGAGGAGCAATGGGGCGGGCGCCTGATCCGGGGCTGGGACGAGGGCTGGCTCGAGTTGCCCGAGCGGATCGGCGACCAGCTCGGACGCGTCACGCTCGGAGCCGCCGCCGGGCAGTGCATCGTGGCGGATTCGACGAGCGTCCTGCTCTACAAGCTGGCGCGCGCCGCGGTGGCCGCACGCCCAGACCGCACCGAGATCGTCATCGACCGCGACAACTTCCCGACCGACCGCTTCATCGTCGAGGGCATCGCCAGGGAGCGGGGGCTGACGCTGCGCTGGATCGACGTCGCCTACGACGGCGGGGCCACCCCGGCGGACGTCTCCGCCGTCGTCGGGCCGCAGACCGCGCTGGTCCTGCTCAGCCATGTCGCCTACCGCTCGGGTTTCGTCGCCGACGTGCCCGCGATCACGAGGATCGCCCACGACGCCGGGGCGCTCGTCCTGTGGGACCTCAGCCACTCCGTGGGGTCCGTGCCCGCCGAACTCGACGCCTGGGGCGTCGACTACGCCGCGGGCTGCAGCTACAAGTACCTCAACGGAGGTCCCGGCGCCCCGGCCTGGGCCTACGTGGCCCAGCGCCACCTGGCCACCCTCGACCAGCCGATCCTCGGCTGGCTCGGCAGCGCGGACCCCTTCGCGATGGGATCCGCCTACCAGCCCGCAGCGGGGATCCGGCGCCTGGTCTCCGGGACGCCACCGATCGTCGGCATGCTGGCGATGCGCGAGATGCTGGACCTGATCGAGGAGGTCGGCATGCCGGCGGTCCGCCGCAAGTCGGAGCTCCTCACCGCCTTCGCCGCGGACGCGGTGGAGGAGCTGCTGTCCCGGTACGGCGTCGTCCTCGCCTCCCCGCGCGCGGCCTCCGACCGCGGCGGCCACATCACCATCGACCACCCCGCCTTCGCCGCGATGGTGCCCGAGCTGTGGCAGGACGGCATCATCCCCGACTACCGCAACCCCGACGGGATCCGGCTCGGTCTCTCGCCGCTCTCGACGTCCTTCGCCGAGGTCGCGGTCGCGGTCGACGGCATCGCCGCGCGCCTGGCGGCCGACACGGGGACGGCCGTCCGCGCCCCCGCCCCGGGCCTGTAGCGCCCCATCGTGCCTTTCGACCCCGCCCTGCTCTGGGAGCGGATCGCCGCCGGCTTCACGCGCGCGCTCCCGCCCGAGATCGGCGTGCCCGGACTCGTCGCGATCGTCGTCGTGGCCGCCGCCCTCTCCGTGCCGCGGCGATCGTGGCGGGTCTTCGGGCTCTTCGTCACGGTGGTACACGAACTCGGCCACGCGGCGGCGGCACTCCTGACGCTGCAGCGCGTCACCGGCATCACCCTGCGCCTCGATCATTCCGGCACGACCACGAGCAGGGGACGCCGCGGCTGGCGGACCGCCTTCACGACCTTCTGGGGGTACCCGGTACCCGCCGTCGTCGGCGCCGCCCTCGTCTGGAGTGCCGCCCACGGCTGGGCGGCGGTGGCCCTCTCCGCCGGAGCGCTGCTCCTGGTGGCCGCGCTCGTCCTGATCCGCAACGGGCAGGGCTTCCTCATCCTGGGCGGCACCGCTGCCGCGTCCCTCGCCCTCGTCTGGTTCGGGGGAGCGGTGCCCGCCGGCTTCGTCTGCCTGGTCCTCGGCATCGCCCTGCTGGTCGGTTCCTGCCGTGACTGGGTCAAGGTGGTGCGCGTCCACGTCCGACGGCGTGACCTCGGCACCTCCGATGCGCACCTGCTGCAGGACGCCACGCGCATCCCGTCGCCGGTCTGGCTCGGATCGTTCGCGCTCGTCATCGGGGCGGCCCTCGTGCAGTGCCTCGGGCCGCTGTCGCTCATCGCGGACCGGGCGGCCCAGGGCTGATGCGCCTCCCCCTTCCGAGCCGGCCCGGGGGGCGGTCGGGGGCCGGTCAGTCGCAGCGGCGGGTGCGACCCGAGCTGTAGGGTGCGCCCTGCTCGCGGCACAGGTCGTCGAAGAGTTCGTTGACCGCCTGCGAGACGCAGTCCCGCTCATGATCCGGCAGTTCCATCAGGCCGTGCAGGTACGCGTTGATCTCGTACTCGTCCACGCCGCCGCCCATGCTGAAGTAGTGGACCCAGAGCTGACCGGGCGAGATGTTGGCGCGCTTCATCGCGTCATACGTCCGGGCGTACTGCTCCCGATCGGGGTTCGTTCCGTCCACGTCGTCCACTCCATGCACTCGGGGCACCGTTCCCGGGACGGGTCGATGCTTCGGCGGTGTTGAAAACAGCATACGCACGCCCGCAGCACCCGGGAGCCCGGGCCGGGGCTGCCTCGCGGATCGCGATCCGGAACGCAGAGCGGCAGTCCACCGTTGCTGATGATTCGCGGGGCCACGGCCTCCGCGACGGTCCTCCCGATGCAACAACGCGGTCGGACTCGTGCTAGAGTTTCTCTCGTTGCTTTCGCCGGTTTCGACCGCGAAAAACCACCCGCGCGGGTGGCGGAATGGCAGACGCGCTAGCTTGAGGTGCTAGTCCTCTTATTGAGGGTGGGGGTTCAAGTCCCCCTCCGCGCACAGTGAAGGCCCTAGTCAGAGAGATCTGGCTGGGGCCTTCTCGTCGTTCCCCGACGATGCTCCGTGGCGGGCGGTGGCGATCCGCACCCGCCGGGGTGCGCACTCGCTAGGCTGGAGGCAACTGCTACCCAGGAGGACCGCGTGGGCATCCCACCCGAAGATGAAGTTGTCAGGATCTGCCAGGAACTGATCCGGATCGATACCTCGAACTTCGGGGACAACGTGGGGCCCGGGGAGCGGCAGGCCGCCGAGTACACGGCCGGGCTGATCGAGGAGGTGGGCCTGTCCACGCAGCTCTTCGAGGCCGCCCCGGGGCGCACGTCCGTCGTCGCCCGCATGGAGGGCTCGGACCCGTCGCTGCCCGCCCTCGTGGTCCACGGCCACCTCGACGTGGTGCCCGCGCAGAAGGAGGACTGGACGGTCGACCCGTTCGGCGGCGAGGAGAAGGACGGCCTGATCTGGGGCCGCGGTGCCGTCGACATGAAGGACATGGACGCCATGATCCTCTCCGTCCTGCGATCCATGCAGCGGGACGGCGTCAGGCCGCAGCGCGACCTCATCTTCGGGTTCTTCGCCGACGAGGAGGCCGGCGGGGCGTACGGCGCATCCTGGCTCGTCGACAACAAGCCGGAGATCTTCGAGGGGGCCACCGAGGCCATCTCCGAGGTGGGAGGGTTCTCGGCGACCATCGGCGGGCAGCGGACCTACCTCCTGCAGACCGCGGAGAAGGGCATCTCCTGGCTGCGCCTCGTCGCCCACGGGCGCGCAGGCCACGGCTCGCAGATCAACACCGACAACGCCGTGACCGCGCTGGCCCGCGCCGTCACCCGCATCGGCGACCACTCGTGGCCCATCGAGCTCACACCCACCACGCGCCAGTTCCTCGACGGCGTCACCGAACTCACCGGCGTCGAGTTCGATCCCGACAATCCCGACATCATCCTCAAGGAACTGGGCACCGTGGCACGCTTCGTCGGGGCGACCCTGCAGAACACCGCGAACCCCACGGTCCTGAAGGGCGGCTACAAGCACAACGTCATCCCCGGCACCGCGGAGGCACTCATCGACGTGCGCACGCTGCCCGGACAGCAGGACCAGGTCCTGGAGATCATCCGCGGACTCGCCGGTGAGGGGGTGGACGTGAGCTACGAGCACAAGGACACCTCCCTGGAAGTGCCCTTCGCCGGCAACCTCGTGGACTCGATGATCGACGCCCTCCACGCCGAGGACCCCGGCGCGAAGGTGCTGCCCTACACGCTCTCGGGCGGCACGGACAACAAGTCACTGAGCCGGCTCGGTATCACCGGGTACGGCTTCGCGCCCCTGCAGCTGCCCGACGAACTGGACTTCACCGGCATGTTCCACGGGGTCGACGAGCGCGTCCCGGCCGACTCCCTGCGGTTCGGCGCCAAGGTGCTCTCCCGCCTGCTCACCCGTTACTGAACCGGTGGCCATGACCCCCGGGGCACCGGACGCGGGCCGGCTCCTGCCCGCAGGACTGCTCGGGCGCTTCCGGGCGAGGGCCGCCGGCTACGACGCCGCCAACACGTTCTTCACCGAGGACTTCGCCGAACTCGAGGCGGCCGGCTACCTCCGCCAGCTGGTGGACACCCCGCCCGGCGACGCGGGCGGCATGGCCGGTGCGGCCGCCGCGCAGCGCCTGCTGGCCGCGGCTGCGCCCGCGACGGCCCTCGGGGTCAACATGCACCTCGTGTGGACGGCGGTCGCCGGCCTCCTCGCCGACCGCGGGGACACATCGCTGCACGGTGTCCTCGCGGACGCGGGACGCGGGGAGGTCTTCGCCTTCGGCGTCTCGGAGCCGGGCAACGACGCCGTCCTGTTCGACTCGCTGACACGGGTGGACCGCCTGCCCGACGGCGGCTTCAGCTTCACCGGCACGAAGGTCTTCACGAGCCTGTCACCGGTCTGGACCCGGCTCGGGATCTTCGGCAAGCTCGAGGGCCGGGACGGGGACGACGTCATCCTCCACGCCTTCGTGCCCCGCGGGACGCCGGGGGTCGAGATCGTCGAGGACTGGAATCCGCTCGGGATGCGCGCCACGCAGTCGTCGACGACGCGACTCTCCGGAGTCCGCGTGCCCGAGGACGCCGTGTTCAGGCGCGTACCCGTGGGGCCGAACGCCGACCTGCTGGTGTTCGGGATCTTCGCCGCGTTCGAGAGCCTGATCGCCGCGGTCTACCTGGGTATCGCGGACCGGGCGCTCGACCTCGCGGCCCACGCCCTGACCCGGCGTCGCAGCATGGTCGCGGACCGTCCGCTCGCGGACGACCCGGTCCTCCGGAACACCCTTGCGGCCGCCGCGATGCAGCGGACCGCGGCCGAGGCCGAGCTCCGTGCCGTGGTGCAGGATCTGGACGCCAGGAGCGATCTCGGGTCCGCGTGGTTCCCCCGTCTGGTGACGCTGAAGACCCATGCGGTCGAGGCGGCGGTCGCCGCGACGGGCACCGCGCTGCACGTGGGCGGAGGATCGGGTTTCTCGGCGGATTCCGAGGCGGTGCGGCTGCATCGCGACGCCCTGGCCGGCCAGTTCCATCCGTCGACCGAGGAATCGGCCCGGGCGACGGTCGCCACGGCACTCCTCGGCCCGCCGTCGACCTGACACGGCCCCGGAACCGCGCAAGGCCCGGCAAGGGAAGCGGCGGAGGACCGGCCACTGCCGCGGCGGTACGTCGCGCTGCGGGCGCTAGGCGGTGCGCTCGACCCGCAGGACCTTGCGGCGCAGCCAGTAGCGCCTGTCGCCGCCCATGTAGATGCAGCTGCGTTCGAGTTCCCACTTGCCGTACTCGGCATGCTCGGTCAGTAGTTTCCGCGCCGCGGGCAGGGGCTCACGGGCACTCACCGTCAGGACCAGGTACTCGTATTGCAGCCCATAATCACGCTTCCGGACGGCCGTGGCATTCAGAAAATGTTCTCGCATATCCCTCCAATTCCGATCACTTTACCGATAACGTCTAGGCCATGAGCATAGATCCGCGTGTCGCGCTCCAGTCCCTCGTGACGGCCCTCGAAGAGCATCTGGCGGCCGCGGCGTCACAGCGGGACGACAACGATCCCGCGGTGGAATCCGCGTACCTGGGGATCGCGGACGCGTTCGAGGTCTACGAGGAGGCCCTCTACGACGCCTTCGGCGAAGTGACCCCGCTCGAGATCTACGAGGACACCGAGGACGACACCGAGGACGACACGGACGACGACGAGGATCAGGACGGCGACGACGACGAGGAAGCGGACTACGCGTCCGACCTGGTCGACGCCGAAGTGGAGAACTGACCGCATCCTGATGCGCCGCCCGACGGCCCTGGGCCCGCGCGCGTCGGGCCCGGGCATCAGCTCAGGGCCGAGACCTCGTCCAGGACCTCCGCGATCGGTTCGGCCACGGGTGCACCACTGGTCTGCAGGAGTTCCTTGAGCTGCTGCGGCGTCCGTGCACCGACGATCGCGGCGGCCACGCCGGGGCGGTGGAGGAGCCAGCGCAGTGCGAGCTCGTGCGGCTGCAGATCGAGTCCGCGGGACGCCGTGCACAGCGCCTCCGTGATCCTCTGGGGCTTGCCGGAGAGATAGGGCTCCACGTACGGCGCCCACACGTCCGAGGCGGCCCGGGACTCCGAGGGGATCCTGCCGCGGTACTTCCCCGTGAGGACGCCCCGGCCCAGCGGGCCCCATGCCAGGATCGCCGCACCGAAGGCCTCGGCGGACGGCAGGACGTCCCGTTCGGCGCCGCGGCTGATGAGCGAGTACTCGACGTCGTTCACGAGCAGCGGGAACGACGCCGTCGCAGCGGCCCGGGCGAACTCCCAGCCCGAGTAGTTGGAGACGCCCACGTAGCGTGCGCGGCCGCTGGCGTAGGCGACGTCGAGCGCGCTCAGCGTCTCGTGCAGCGGGACGGTCGCGTCGGGGGAGGGCGCGAGCCACACGTCGACGTGGTCGGTGCCGAGCAGTGAGAGCGACGCGTCCAGCGAGTCCAGCAGTCCCCGGCGCGAGGCGTCCAGGCGCCGGCTGCCCGAGCGTGTCGTCCCGCCCTGCACCACCAGGACGAGTTCCGAACGAGCGACGGTGTCACCGATGAAGCCGCCCAGCATCGCCTCCGCCTGGCCCTCGCCGTAGCGGGCCGCGGTCTCCACGAGCGTGCCCCCCGCGTCGGTGAAGAGACGGAGCTGCTCGCGGGCCGCCTCCTCGCCGACCTCCTGCCCCCAGTTCATGGTGCCGAGTCCCAGCGCCGAGACGGTCAGGCCGCTCGCTCCCACGTTTCGCCGTTGCATGAGGCCAAGCCTAAAGCCTGGGCCCGGCCGCATGGCTTAGGGTCGTAAGGGTGCATTGGATAGAAGCAGTCATCCTGGGGTTCGTCCAGGGCCTCACCGAATTCCTGCCCATCTCCTCGAGCGCCCACCTGCGCATCGTCGGCGAGCTCCTGCCGAACGCACAGGACCCGGGTGCGGCGTTCACGGCGATCACCCAGCTGGGGACGGAGACGGCCGTCGTCGTCTTCTTCTGGCGGGACATCGTCCGCATCGTCAGGGCCTGGTTCGGTGCGCTGCGGGGCAAGGTCCCGCGGAACCACCCGGATGTCCGCATGGGCTGGCTCGTCATCCTCGGCAGCGTCCCGATCGTGGTGCTCGGGCTCCTGTTCCAGGACCAGATCGAGGGGACCTTCAGGAGCATGTGGCTCGTCGCGACCATGCTGATCGTGTTCGGGCTGATCCTCGCGGTCGCCGACCGTGTGGGACGGCAGACGCGGGACCTCCAGAGCCTCACCTACCGGCACGGCATCCTGTACGGCCTGGCGCAGGCCCTCGCGCTCGTCCCGGGCGTGTCGCGCTCGGGCGGGACCATCACGGCGGGCCTGCTCATGGGCTATACCCGCGAGGCGGCAGCCCGCTATTCGTTCCTCCTCGCCATCCCCGCCGTGTTCGGCAGCGGTGTGTTCCAGCTCGTGAAGAGCTTCGACGAGACCGGTCCGTACGGACTGCCGGAGACGGCGCTGGCGACGGCGGTCGCGTTCGTCGTCGGCTTCGCCATCATCGGCTGGTTCCTCAGGTTCGTCACGACGCGCGGCTACGGGCTCTTCGTCTGGTACCGCATCCTGCTCGGTCTCGCGCTCTACGTGCTCCTCGGGTTCGGCGTCATCAGCGCCTGACGCCGGGCCGTAAGGTAGAACGTGTGATTGCGTGGAACTCGACTCCTGTCCCTGAACTCGTCGGCACCCAGTCGGACATCATCCTGTTCGACACCGCCACCCAGGAGCCGGCACCGCTCGAGGGACATGCCGAGCAGAGCCTCTACGTCTGCGGCATCACCCCCTACGACGCGACCCACCTGGGCCACGCCGCCACATACGTCGCCTTCGACCTCCTGAACCGTACGTGGCGGGACACGGGATCCACCGTCCGCTACGTCCAGAACGTCACCGACATCGACGACCCCCTGCTCGAGCGCGCGACGGCGACCGGTGTCGACTGGCGGGACCTCGCCGCCGACCAGATCGCCCTGTTCCGCGAGGACATGGAAGCCCTGAACGTGCTGCCGCCGGACGAGTACGTGGGCGCCGTCGAGGCGATCGACTGGATCGTCCCGGTCGTCGAGGACCTGGTGGCACGCGGTCTCGCCTATCCCGTCGCGGGCGGGGCGGGGGAGCCGGACGGTGACATCTACTTCTCCCTCGACGCATGCGCCTCGCTCCACGAGGACGACGCCGCACGCTGGTTCCTCGGCCAGGTCTCGCACCTGGACGGCGCGACGATGCTCGAGCTCTCCGCACAGCGCGGCGGCGACCCGGCCCGGCCCGGGAAGCGCAACGCCCTCGACCCGCTCCTCTGGCGCGCGGCCCGCGCGGACGAGCCGAGCTGGCCCGGAAGGTCCCTGGGCGAGGGCCGGCCCGGCTGGCACATCGAATGCGCCGTGATCGCGCAGCGCTTCCTCCCGACCCCCTTCACGGTGCAGGGCGGCGGCTCCGACCTCGTCTTCCCCCACCACGAGATGAGCGCCTCGCACGCCTGGGCCGCCGGAGGCACCCCGCTGGCCCGGCACTACGCCCATGCCGGCATGGTCGGCTTCGACGGGGAGAAGATGAGCAAGTCCCGCGGGAACCTGGTGCTCGTCTCGGCGCTGCGCCGCTCGGGCGTGGATCCCGCGGCGATCCGGCTCGCGATCCTCGCGCACCACTACCGCTCGGACTGGGCCTGGACCGACGGCGTGCTCGCCGGGGCGGTCGACCGGCTGGCCGCCTGGCGTGAGGCTGCCGCCCGCGCAGCGCAGGACGACGTCGGCGCCGTCCGCAGGCAGATCCGTGCACACCTGGCGGACGATCTCGATGCGCCGTCCGCCCTGGCCGCGGTGGACGCCCTGGCGGAGAAGCTCCGCGGTTCCGCCGGGGACGGCGGGGACGGCGGGGGCTCGCAGGACCTGGCCGACGCCGTCGACGCCCTGCTCGGCGTCCGGCTCTAGCCCCCGCACGACCCGCCGGACCGGGCCGTCCCCCCGGGACGGCACCCACCCGCGCATACGAGGGCCCCGCCGCCGGGACGGGCAGTCGCGCGGGCCGTCGGGTGGACTCCTCCGGGACGGGCAGTCGGGTGGAGCCCGCCGGGCGGAGTCGATCGGACGAAGCGGGTCGATCGGGACCGGCCGGTCGGAGTCGGTCGGTCGGAGTCGGTCGGGCGGAGTCAGGCCGACGCCGTCACTGCAGCACGATGCGCAGGACGCCGAAGATGAGTGCTGCCACTCCGAGGGCCGTCGCGATCCAACCGAGGACGCGTCCTGCACTGGAGCGTTCCCCCAGGCGCTCGGCCTTGTTGGCCTGCATGATGGCGAGCGGACCGAGGATGATGCCGAGGAAGAAGATCCCGATGATCCCGAGGACGAGGGACGCCGTCCTGGCCTGCCCGGCCTCCGGTGGAAGGGATCCGGATGCCTCGTTGAACGGCTGCTGTGACACTGGCCCTCCGATCAGCCCGACCGGCGGCACGATTCCCGGTGCTGGGCGCATGGTGCGGTTCGAGCGAGGCGGTGCCTCCGAACGCTCTGTCGCTGCGACTCTACTCCGGCCCGGGCCCGGGTGGACCCGGAGCCGGGAGTGTGTCGCGGACCGTCCCCGCACGCCGTTCCGCGACGCAGCGCGTCACTGCTCGCGGCGTCGCTTCTTCAGGTAGCGCTCGAACTCGCGGGCGATCGATTCGCCGCTCGCCTCCGGGAGGTCCACGGTGTCCTTGGCCTCCTCGAGCTGGCGCACGTAGGCGGCGACCTCGGGGTCCTCGGTGGCGAGCTCGTCGACGCCGCGCTCCCAGGCCTCCGACTCCTCGGTCAGCACGTGCGTGTCCACAGTGACCTGCAGGATCTCCTCGAGCTTGTTCAGCAGGGCGAGCTGCGCCTTGGGGGAGGGCGACTGTCCCACGTAGTGCGGTACGGCGGCCCAGAGGGACATGGTGGGGATGTCTGCGAGCAGGCCCATCTCGGCCAGCACCCCGACGATCCCGATCGGCCCCTCGTAGGTGGAGGGTTCCACGTCGAGGCTCTCGCGCACCAGGTCGTCGTCCGAGGTGACCGTCACGGGGATGGGGCGGGAGTGTGGGACATCTGCCAGCAGGGCCCCCACCAGGACGATGCAGTCGACCCTGAGCTCCTTCGCCAGCGCCACGAGCTCCGCCGTGTACGCGCGCCACTTGTAGGACGGCTCGACGCCGTTGACGAGGATCAGGTCGACGTTCGAATCGGGGACCACCGTCTTGCTGATGCGGGTGTTGGGCCACTTGATCCGCCGCTGGCCCGAGGAGTTGCGCTTGATCATGGGGCGCGTGAACTGGAAGTCGTAGAACTCGTCGGCGTCGATCGTGGAGATCCGTTCGCTGCCGAAGAACCGGCCCATGTACTTGAGGGCGTCACTGGCCGCCTCGCCGGCGTCGTTCCAGCCCTCGAAGGCGGCGAGCAGGATCGTGGTCCGACGCTCGGGTTCGCCGGCATCCTGGAAAAGGTCCTGGATCCCGTTCGGCTGGTTCTCTTCGAAGCTGTCCACGTTCTCACCCTAGACCCCGGCGCGCGGGCATGTCAGGCGGGGTCGGGCCGCTACGCGCAGAGCTGACGTACGGGCGGAGCAGGGGCCCACCGTAGACTTGGAGGCATGGCCAACCACCCCACCAGCACCGTCCGCACCCTGTCCCGAACGGATCCCGACGGAGACAACGCGGCCCTCCGGGGGCTGCAGGGCGTGCTGTGGGACATGGACGGCACGATCGTCGACACGGAGCCGTACTGGATGAGGGCGGAGAAGGAACTCGTCGAATCCTACGGCGGGGACTGGAGCACCGAGCAGGCCACAGCGCTCGTCGGCCAGGCGCTCGACTACTCCGCCGCCCGCCTCCAGGAAGCGGGGGTCGCGATGGACATCCGCGCCATCATCGAGCACCTCACCGAGCGCGTCGCCGCCGACGTCCGCTCCGCCGTACCGTGGCGGCCCGGAGCCCGGGAGCTCCTCGCAGCGCTCCGCGAGGAAGGCGTCCCCTGCGCGATGGTCACGATGTCGGAGACGCTGCTCGCCACGGCGGTCGCCTCGCGGCTGCCGGAGGGCACCTTCCGGCACCTCGTGACGGGCGACCGCGTGCACGCCGGCAAGCCCGACCCCGAGGCTTACCAGCTCGGCTTCGACCTCCTCGCCGCGGACCACCCCGGCCTGCGGAAGGACCGCGTCGTCGCCGTCGAGGACTCCCTGCCCGGGGTGACGTCGGCGCTCGCCGCCGGACTGGTCACGCTCGCCGTCCCGCACTTCGTCCCGCTGCCCCCCGACGGTCGCCGAACCGACTGGGACACCCTCGCGGGGCGGACGCCCGCCGACCTCGCGGCACTCCTGCCCGACGACGCCGGGCAGGACGGCCCGCGGGGGGACGAGCACGCATGAGCAACGACCAGCAGTCGGCCCGGCCCCCGGCGAGCCCCGGGCTGTCCCTCGGACGCATCGCCGGTATCCCCGTCGTCCTGGCCTGGTCCTGGTTCATCATCACGATCTTCATCGTGGTGGTGTTCGGACCACGCGTGACCGATGCGTTCCCCGGCATCGGTGTCGGCGCCTACGCCGTCGCCCTGGGCTATGCCCTGCTGCTCGCGGCCTCCGTGCTGATCCACGAGCTCGCACACGCCCTCACGGCACGGGCCTTCGGGTGGCCCACCACGCGGATCGTGCTGAACCTCTGGGGTGGCCACACCCAGTTCGCGAGCTTCAACGCCTCGCCCGGTCGGTCGCTGCTCGTCGCCCTCGCCGGCCCGGCCGCTAACTTCGTCCTCGCCGGTATCGGCTGGGGGATCCTGCAGGCCATGACCCCCGGATCCGTCTCCTATCTCCTCACTACCATCCTCGTCTGGGCCAACCTCCTCGTCGCCCTGTTCAACGTCCTGCCGGGCCTTCCCCTCGACGGGGGCCGCCTCGTCGAGAGCGCCGTCTGGAAGGCGACCGGAAGCCAGGAGAAGGGTACCGTCGCGGCCGGCTGGGCGGGCCGCATCATCGTCGTGCTCCTGCTCGGCGTCGTCGTCGGCGTCCCGCTGGTCCGCGGGCTGCAACCCGACCTGACCGTCATCGTCCTCGCGGTGGTCATGGGAGCCTTCCTGTGGATGGGCGCGACGGCGGCCATCGAGAATGCACGCATGCGCCTGCGGCTCCCGGCGATCAGTGCGGGGAGGCTGCAGCAGCGCGCCATCGGCCTGCCCGCCGGGACGAGCGTCGCCGCCGCGCGGCGCCTGCTCCGGGACAACCCGGGTGCCGCCGTCGTGGTCACCGGCGCCTCCGGGATGCCGGAGGCCGTCGTCGACGAGGCCGCGCTGCTCGCCGTCCCCGAGGAGGCGGAGGGAACGACGCCGGTCAACGCGGCCGCCCGACGCCTCGCCGCCGGCGCCTACGTGCCGGAATGGGCCGAAGGGCAGGAACTCGTCCAGTTCCTAGCACGGCTCGAGGGCAGCGAGTACGCCGTCATCAACCGCCAGGGCTCGGTCACCGGACTCCTGCACCAGCAGACCGTCGTCCACGCCATCACCGGCAAGGGGACCCCGGGCCCCTGACGGGGAGCAGCCGGCGACACCCGCCCCAGAGCCCTACCCGCATCCACGCACCCCGCCCGTTCACGCCGGTTCCACCGGCCCACGCCGAAGGATCCCCATGAGCACCCCCACATCCCCCGAAGCATCGTCGACCCCGCACGGCGCTGCGGCCCGCCGCGGCCCGTTCCGTGCAGGGGAGCGGGTGCAGCTGACCGACGAGAAGGGCCGGATGAACACCATCACCCTCACGCCCGACGGCGCGTTCCACACCCACAAGGGCTTCCTGCAGCACGACACCCTGATCGGCGCCTCCGAGGGCACCATCCTCGAGAACACCAGCGGCCAGCTGTACCAGGCGCTGCGGCCCCTCCTGTCCGACTTCGTGCTCTCGATGCCGCGCGGCGCCGCCGTCGTCTATCCCAAGGACGCCGGGCAGATCGTCACGATGGCTGACATCTACCCGGGTGCGCGCGTCGTCGAAGCCGGCGTCGGCTCCGGTGCCCTGTCGATCTCGCTCCTGCGGGCGGTCGGCGACTCCGGTTCCCTGCACTCGTTCGAGCGCCGCGAGGAGTTCGCCGACATCGCCCGCGGCAACGTCGAGACGATCTTCGGCGGGCCCCACCCTGCATGGCAGATCACGCTCGGCGATTTCCAGGAGCAGGTGCTCGTGCAGGAGGAGCCCGGCTCCGTGGACCGCGTGGTCCTCGACATGCTCGCCCCGTGGGAATGCCTCGACGCCGTCGCCACCGTCCTCGCCGCCGGCGGGGTCTGGATCAGCTACGTCGCGACGGTCACCCAGCTGTCCCGCACCGCCGAGGCCGTCCGCGCCGACGGGCGCTTCACGGAGCCGGAGGCGTGGGAGTCCATGGTGCGCGGCTGGCACCTCGAGGGTCTCGCCGTCCGGCCCGACCACCGCATGGTCGCCCACACCGGGTTCCTCATCACCACGCGACGCCTCGCGGACGGGGTCACGGGCTTCACCCCGAAGCGCAGGCCGTCGAAGACCGGCTTCAGCGAGGAGGACCTCAACGCGTGGACCCCGCAGGCCGTGGGCGAACGCGACGTGTCCGACAAGCGCCTCCGCCGGGTGGCGCGTGACGCGGCGTCGACCATCCAGCGCGGCTCCCTCCCGCCGGAAGAGGCCCAGGCCCGGCGCGACGCCATCGCCGACGGCGGCTCGGTCGAGTAGTCGGCGATCCGTCCCCGAGCAGGCGCCGGGCGGTGCGGTGGAGACCGGGCCGGCGGAGCGGGCCGGCACCACGGCCGCGCCTGACGATGCGATGGCTCCCGCGCGTCGACACCGCATCGCCGATACCGGGCGGAACTCCGCGCACCGCGGGCCCGGCTCTGCGCTAAGGTCGAAAGACAGCCGAACGTCGAACATGAGGTGGCGAACCCGAATGCCCGAATCAGACGACTACGCTCCAGGCGCCGACCGTCGCGGCCCCGACACTCCCGCGGTCGACCATTCGGTGGCCCAGCGCCAGCTGAACGTGCTGCGGGACAAGCTGCGGCACATCGACCGGCAGCTCGCCGCGGCCACCCAGAACAACGGTAAGCTCGTCGCCGCCCTCGAGTCCGCCCGCACGGAGATCGTCCGGCTGAAGGCCGCCCTCGAGAAGGAGGGCGCCGCCCCGTTCAGTTTCGCGACCGTCATGCAGGTGAACCCGAAGCGCCCGTCCGAGCCCGGCACGACCACCGAGGCGACGGTGCAGGACACCGCCGACATCCTGCAGTCGGGGCGGAAGCTCCGCGTCACCGTCAGCCCCCTCATCAGCGTCCGCCAGCTCGCGCCCGGGCAGGAGGTGCTGCTCAACGAGTCGCTCACGATCGTCGCCGCCCTGGGCTACGAGCGCGCGGGGGAGATCGTGACCGTGAAGGAGCTCCTCGGCGTCGACCGGGCCCTCGTGGTGGGGCGCACGGACGACGAGCGCGTCATCAGGCTCAGCGGTCCGCTGCGCACGGAGCGGATCCGCGTGGGCGACGCCCTCGCGGTCGACACCAAGTCCGGCTACGGGCTCGAGAAGGTCCCCCGCAGCGAGGTGGAGAACCTCGTGCTCGAGGAGGTGCCGGACATCGCCTACGGCGACATCGGCGGGCTCGGGCCGCAGATCGAACAGATCCGCGACGCCGTCGAACTGCCCTTCCTCCACCCCGACCTCTACCGGGAACACGGGCTCAAGCCGCCCAAGGGGATCCTGCTCTACGGACCTCCGGGCTGCGGCAAGACCCTCATCGCGAAGGCCGTCGCCAACTCCCTCGCGGCCCGTGCCGCGGAGCGGGCGGGCGTCGACCAGATCCGCAGCTACTTCCTCAACATCAAGGGGCCGGAACTGCTCGACAAGTACGTGGGGGAGACCGAGCGCCACATCCGCCTGATCTTCGCCAGGGCACGCGAGAAGGCCTCCGACGGGAGTCCCGTCGTCGTGTTCTTCGACGAGATGGACTCGCTCTTCCGCACCCGCGGCACCGGCGTGTCCTCCGACGTCGAGACGACCATCGTGCCGCAGCTGCTCAGCGAGATCGACGGCGTCGAGAAGCTCGAGAACGTGATCGTCATCGGTGCCTCCAACCGGGAGGACATGATCGACCCGGCCATCCTGCGGCCGGGCCGGCTCGACGTGAAGATCAAGATCCAGCGGCCCGACGCGGAGGGTGCCGCCGAGATCTTCGCGAAGTACATCACCGCCGACCTCCCGCTGCACGCCGACGACCTCGCGGAGAACGGCAACGACCCGCGGACGACCATCGCCGAGATGATCCGCCGCACGGTCGAGCAGATGTACTCCACGGACAAGTCGAACGAGTACCTCGAGGTGACCTACGCCAACGGCGACACCGAGATGCTGTACTTCAAGGACTTCAACTCCGGCGCCGTCATCCAGAACGTCGTGGACCGCGCCAAGAAGTACGCCATCAAGGACCTCCTCCTCGACGGCAGCAAGGGCCTGCGGATCGAGCACCTCATGCGGGCCGTGGTGGACGAGTTCCGCGAGCACGAGGACATGCCGAACACCACGAACCCCGACGACTGGGCGCGGATCTCCGGCAAGAAGGGCGAGCGCATCACGTACATCCGTACCATCGTGCAGGGCAAGGCGGGCCAGGAACCGGGCAAGTCGATCGAGACGACGGCCAACACCGGCCAGTATCTGTGATCGGAACGGGCGGGCGACCGAGCGCGCCGGGGGCGGCGCTGCCGGCGGTCGGTGAGGGGATCTCCGTCCACCGCGTCATGGGAACCGAGACCGAGTACGGCATCATCGCGCCCGCCCTGCCCTCGGCGAATCCCACCCTGCTGTCCTCCCAGGTGGTCAACGCCTACGCGGCGACCCTGCGTGAAGGACTGGGCAACCTGGCCGGCACGCGGTGGGACTACACGGACGAGACCCCTCTGACCGACGCCCGGGGCTTCCGCATGGACCGCGCGAGCGCCCACCCGAGCCAGCTCACGGACGAGCCCGCCGAGCTCAGCGCCGAACAGATCGCGCTCGAACGCGGCGAGCCCACGGAGGCCGCCGTCCTCATGAACCTCGTGCTCAACAACGGTGCGAGGCTCTACGTCGACCACGCCCACCCCGAGTACTCGTCGCCCGAGGTGACCAACCCCCTCGACGCCGTCCTGTGGGACCGGGCGGGCGACCACGTCGCCGTCACCGCCATGCAGCGGATCGGGGCCATGCCCGGCTTCTCGCCCGTGATCCTCTACAAGAACAACACCGACAACAAGAGCGTCTCCTACGGCTCCCACGAGAACTACCTGGTGCCCCGCGGCGTCCCGTTCTCCCGGCTCGCCGAGGCACTGATCCCCTTCTTCGTCTCCCGGCAGGTCATCTGCGGTGCGGGGCGGGTGGGCCTCGGTCCGCTCAACCAGGAGCCCGGCTTCCAGATCAGCCAGCGCGCCGACTTCTTCGAGAACGAGGTCGGGCTCGAGACCACCGTCCGGCGGCCCATCATCAACACGAGGGACGAGCCGCACGCCGTCGCCGAGAAGTACCGGCGGCTGCACGTCATCATCGGCGACGCCAACCTCAACGAGGTGTCCAACTACCTCAAGGTCGGCACCACCGCCCTCGTCCTCTCCCTCATCGAGCAGGGCCTCGCCCCGGTGCCCGTGCTCGAGGACCCGGTCGCGGCGCTGCACACCATCAGCCACGACCCCTCGCTGCGGGCCACCGTGCGCCTCGCGGACGGCCGGAGCGTCAGCGGGCTCGACCTGCAGGACCTGTACTGCGACGCGGTGCTCGCCGCGCTCCCCGCGGACGCGGACGAGCAGACGCGCGACGTCGTCGACCGCTGGCAGTCGCTCCTCGCGACGCTGCGCCGGGCTCCCATGGACGCCGCCCGGCAGGTGGACTGGATCGCGAAGCTGAAGGTCCTGGAGGCGTACCGGGCGCGGGACGGGCTTGCCTGGACCGACCCGCGACTGGCGCTGATCGACCTGCAGTACGCGGACCTGCGGCCCGAGAAGGGCGTCTACCAGCGGCTCGCACGCCGGAACGACGTCGACCTGCTCGTGACGCCCGCGGAGGTGGCGCGGGCCGCCGTCGAGCCTCCGCGGGACACGCGCGCCTACTTCCGCGGCCGGTGCATCGCCGAGTACCCCGCGGAGGTCGTGGGCGCCAGCTGGGACTCGCTGATCTTCGAGCTCGCGGGGGAGCGCAGGCTGCAGCGCGTCCAGACCCGGGAGCCGCTCCGGGGAACGGCGGCCCTGACCGCCGAGTTGTTCGACGTGGCTGCCGATGCCGAGGATTTCCTCGCCCGATTGTTGAGCGGCCCCGATCGCCGCGTGGCACCATAGGATTGCGATCCGAGAACGGATCACGTACAGGGAAGGGAGCCATCATGGCGACGCAGGACCGCAGGACCACGAGCGGATCGGCAACCGAGGCCGAGGAGGAGATCCACGACCCCGCCCCCGCTGCTCCCGCCGCCCAGGACTCCGCACAGACCCAGGGCGTGGACGACCTCCTCGACGAGATCGACGGCGTCCTGGAATCCAACGCGGAGGAGTTCGTCCGCGGATTCGTGCAGAAGGGCGGCCAGTAGCGGATGCTCCCGGACGATGCAGCAGCGGCGGTTCCCCGGGCCGCCTCGACCTCCTTCGCCGACTACCTCGGCGCGCACCATCCCGGACTGCTGCCGTCCAACCGCACGCTCGGGCCGACGACCGGCTCGGTGGACGCCTCGCACCTCGCCCCGCACGCCACCACGATCGTCTCCCTGACCTTCCCCGGCGGCGTCCTGATGGCGGGGGACCGGCGGGCGACCATGGGCAACGTCATCGCGAGCCGCCACATCGAGAAGGTCTTCCCCGCCGACCGCTCCTCGGTCCTCGGTATCGCGGGCAGCGCCGGGATCGGGCTGGACCTGACCCGGCTCTTCCAGGTGGAGCTGGAGCACTACGAGAAGATCGAGGCCACGATGATGAGCCTCGACGGCAAGGCCAACCGCCTCGCGGCGATGGTCCGCCAGAACCTCCCCATGGCGATGCAGGGCCTTGCCGTCGTGCCGCTGTTCGCGGGGTTCGACACCGACCGCCACGTCGGGCGGCTCTTCTCCTTCGACGTCACCGGAGGGCGGTACGAGGAGCACGAGCACCACTCGGTCGGATCCGGCTCGGTGTTCGCCCGCGGGTCGCTCAAGAAACTGTGGAACCCGCGCCTGGACGAGTCCTCCGCCGTGCGCGTCGCGGTGGAAGCGCTGTACGACGCGGCCGACGACGACTCGGCGACGGGCGGTCCGGATGCGGTCCGATCGCTGTGGCCCGTGGTCTACGTCGTGGACGCGGCCGGTGCCCGGCGCGTCCCCGAGCGTGACCTCGAAGCCGTGGCGCACGCCATCATCGACGCCCGCTCCGCGGCGGGCAGGGAGGCCTAGGCCATGACCCAGCAGTTCTACGTCTCCCCGGAGCAGCTCATGAAGGACCGCGCGGACTTCGCGCGGAAGGGCATCGGCCGCGGGAGGTCGGTCGTGGTGATGAGCTGCCGCGACGGGATCGCCCTCGTCGCCGAGAACCCCTCACCCTCGCTGCACAAGCTGGGCGAGATCTACGACCGCATCGCGTTCGCCGCCGTGGGGAAGTACAACGAGTTCGAGAGCCTCCGGCAGGCGGGCGTGCGCTACGCGGACGTGCGCGGCTACTCCTACGCCCGCGAGGACGTCACCGCCCGGGGGCTCGCCAGTGTCTACGCCCAGAGCCTGGGTGCCGTGTTCACCGCGGAGAGCAAACCGTTCGAGGTCGAGCTCGTGGTGGCCGAGGTGGGCCGCGCCCAGGACGCCGACCACCTGTACCGCCTCACCTTCGACGGCTCGATCGCCGACGAGTCGGGCTTCGTCGTGATGGGCGGCGCCGCCGACGTCGTCGTCGACGCCCTGCAGGGCGCGTGGTCCTCGGATCTCGGCCTGCCCGAGGCCGTCCGTGCCGCCGCCCGGGCTCTCCGGAACGGCGGGACCAGCAGCGGGACCACCGGTGCCGCCGGGGACGTGGACCGGCCCGCCGCGCTCGATCCGTCAGTGCTCGAGGTCGCCTTCCTCGAACGCGACCCCGACACGCTGCGGGGCAGCCGCCGCGCGTTCCGCCGCATCGGCGGCCCCGAGCTCGAGGCCATACTGCAGTACGAACAGGACACGTGATGGACCGGCGCATCTTCGGAGTCGAGACCGAATTCGGCATCTCCTACTCGGGCCCGAACTCGCGCCCGCTCTCCCCCGAGGAGGTGGCCCGGTACCTGTTCCGCAAGGTCGTCAGCTGGGGGAGGTCCTCCAACGTCTTCCTGACCAACGGGTCACGCCTGTACCTCGATGTCGGCTCGCACCCCGAATACGCGACCGCCGAGTGCGACGACCTCGCCCAGCTCGTCGCCCACGACCGCGCGGGCGAGCTGATCCTCGAGGACCTCGTCTCCGAGGCGCAGCGCAAGCTGGCGCAGGAGGGCTACGACGGCAAGATCTACCTCTTCAAGAACAACACCGACTCCGCCGGGAACTCCTACGGCAGCCACGAGAACTACCTGATCCCCCGGAAACTCGAGTTCGCGCGGCTCGCCGACATCCTCATCCCGTTCCTCGTGACACGGCAGCTCCTCGTCGGCGCCGGCAAGGTCCTCAAGACGCAGACCGGCTCCATCTACGCGTTCTCGCAGCGCGCGGACCACCTGTGGGAGGGCATCTCCTCGGCCACGACCCGTTCCCGGCCGATCATCAACACGCGCGACGAGCCGCACGCCGACGCGGAGCACTACCGCCGGCTGCACGTGATCGCCGGTGACTCCAACATGTCCGAGACGACGATGCTCCTGAAGATCGGGTCGGTGGACCTGCTGCTGCGCATGGTCGAGGCCGGCGAGGTGATGCGGGACTTCCGTCTCGAGAACCCCATCCGCAGCATCCGGGAGATCTCGCACGACCTCACGGGCCGTCAGGTGCTCAAACTCGCGAACGGCCGGCACATGACCGCCCTCGAGATGCAGCGCGAGTACCTCGCCCGGGTGACGGCGTTCGTCGACCGGCACGGCGCGCACAACGACCACGTCCCGACCATCCTCGACCTGTGGGAGCGCGTGCTCGATGCCGTGGAGACCGGGAACACCGCAGGCATCGACACGGAGGTGGACTGGGCGATCAAGAAGAAGCTGATCGACCGCTACCTCGCCCGTTCCGGCGGGGACCTGGACTCGGCCAGGGCCGCCCAGCTCGACCTCACCTATCACGACATCTCACGGTCACGCGGACTGTTCTTCCTGCTGCAGGCCCGCGGTGAAGCGGCCCGCGTCGTCGACGACACCGCGGTGAAGGAGGCGGTGGACATCCCGCCGCACACCACGCGTGCCCGGCTGCGCGGGGAATTCGTGCGCCGCGCGAAGGAGGCGAACCGCGACTACACGGTCGACTGGGTGCACCTCAAGCTCAACGACCGGGCGCAACAGACGATCCTCTGCAAGGACCCGTTCACGTCCGTCGACGAACGCGTGGAGGCGCTGCTGCAGCAGCTGTGACGCGGCCGTCCCGCGGGCACCACCGGTTCCATCCCGGTTCCATACCGGTGCCGCGCGCGCCTGTCCGTCCGTCAACAGCGCGCCCCGAGGAGAAACCGTCCGGCCCCAGCCGTTAGGCTTGTCGGGGCCCTTTGTTCCGCGGGCAGCCCGACCTGGACACCAACCTGAAAGTGGTTCTGTGCGAAAAGTACTAGCAATCCTTCTCCCGCTGCTGCTGCTGTTGCTGACGGCCTGCGGCGGACCGACGACGGACAACCTGACGGGGGAGTCCTCGGGGAGGTCGGCGGGAGCCGCCGAGATCTTCGACACCGTCACGGTGACCGGCGGGTCCGACGAGGAAGCACCGACCGTCGAGTTCGAGTCGCCCCTGGACACCAGCGCCGCTGCCGCGAAGACCGTGGCCGAGGGCGAGGGCAACGAGATCAAGGAGGGCGAGCAGATCAGCGTGCAGCTCGTGGCCCTGAACGCCGAGGACGGATCGGTGCTCGGAGAGACCTACAGCCAGGGCGAGCCGCAGGTCCTTCCCCTCGACGACACGTTCAAGGGCGAGTTCCCCGAACTCTTCGACGTCCTCATCGGTACGAAGGTCGGCTCGCAGGTCGCCTTCGCCACGCCCCCGCCCGCGGGGGCCGAGGGAGCAGCCGAGACCCCGAACCAGATCCTGGTCCTCAAGGTCATCTCGTCCGAGCAGCCCCCGCCCGAGCCCGAGGTGCTGTCCCCCGAGGATGTCCAGAAGCTCGATGACGAGGGCCAGCTGCCCACCTTCACCTTCGGTGACAAAGGCGCCCCCGAGGTCACGATCCCCGAGAACGACCCGTCCGACGACCTCGTCGTGAAGGTGCTCGAGGAAGGCGACGGCGAGGTGCTCGCCGAGACCGACACCATCACCGCGAACTACACCGGCTGGACCTACGCCGACGGGCAGAAGTTCGATTCGAGCTTCGACCGCGGCGAGCCGGCGAGCTTCCCGCTGAACGGCGTCATCACCGGCTGGACGAAGGGCCTCACCGGCCAGAAGGTCGGCTCCAAGGTGATGCTCGTCATCCCCGAGCCGTGGGCCTACCCCACCGCCGGCGAGGGCCAGCCCTCCGGCACGCTCGTGTTCTTCGTCGAGATCGTCAGCAAGGAAGCCGCCCAGTAGTCCGACGCCGCGCCCGCGGCGGCCGGACCGGCAGTACCCCCCCACGAAAGGAAACCATGTCCTTCGGACAGCGCAAGTTCGACCGGCAGAAGCCCGAGATCGACTTCCCGGCCCACGACGCCCCGACCGACCTCGTCATCGAGGACATCGTCGAGGGCACCGGCGACGAGGCCAAGCCCGGCAACACCGTGTCCACGCACTACGTGGGTGTGGCCTTCTCCACGGGCGAGGAGTTCGACGCGTCCTGGAACCGCGGCGCCCCGCTCGATTTCCGCGTCGGTGTCGGCCAGGTCATCCAGGGCTGGGACCAGGGGCTCCTCGGCATGAAGGTCGGCGGACGCCGCCGCCTCGAGATCCCGTCCCACCTCGCCTACGGTCCGAGCGGCGCCGGCTCCGCGATCGGCCCGAACGAGGCGCTGATCTTCGTGGTGGACCTGCTCGCCGTCCGGTAGACCCGGCACATACATCACTTCGGTCCAGGAGGGACGCAGGTCGACCCCGGTCGACCTGCGTCCCTCCTGCCGCGTCGAGGAAAGGTAGGGTTTTCACCGTGTCCGCAAAACGTACCGAACGCCTCCTCACCCTCGTGATCATGCTCCTGTCGAGCCGGCGCGGGTTCACGAAGGAAGAACTTTTCGAGGAGATCGACCTGTACCGCGAGGCGACGTCCGTGGCTGCGCGCGAGAAGCTCTTCGACCGGGACAAGGCAGCCCTCCGCGAGCAGGGCATCCCGCTCGAGTCCTTCAGCGAGGACACCCTGTTCGACAACGACAACACCGTGCAGCGCTACCGCATCGACGCCGAGGACTACCGCCTCGGTGGTGTCACCTTCCAGCCCGACGAGTACGCGGTCCTCAACCTGGCCGCGGGAGTATGGGACCAGGGGTCCCTCGACTCCGCGGCGTCACGCGCCCTCCGGAAACTGAGTTCCCGCAGCACCGACGGAGGCGTCGAACTGACGCCCCTCATCCAGCCCCGCATCACCACCGACGCACCCCACTGGGACGTCGTCTGGCAGGCGCTCACCTCCCGGGCGCCCCTCCGCTTCCCCTACCGTGCGGCCAGCACCGGGCGCGAGGAGATCCGCACCATCCACCCGTGGGGCATGGGGGCGCGGTTCGGGCACTGGTACGTCGTCGGCTTCGACACCACGCGCGGCGCAGAGCGTTTCTTCCGGCTCTCCCGCATGACGGGGGAGCCGGTCGTCCTGCCGGGGACCTTCGACGTCCCGGCGTCCTTCGACATGAACCAGACGCTGTCCTCGCTCTCGCGGCGCGAACCCGACCGCACCGCCGTCGTCGCCGTCCGGCCGGGCTCCTGCCAGGTGCTGAGGGTCCGCAAGGACGCGGAGGTCCTCCGCACGGGGGAGGAGTGGGACGTGCTTCGCGTGCCGTACGCGGCGTCGAGCCCGATGGCGGCGACCGTCGCGGGGCTGGGCATCAATGCCAGGGTGCAGGAGCCCCAGGAGCTCGCCGTGGAGGTCGGGCGCCTGCTGGACGGTGCCTACCAGGCCGCCATGTCCGCACCGCGCGGCCTCGAGATCACCGGGGGCGTGCGGCTGGCACCCCGACGCAAGTCCTCCGCGCAGGACCACCTGCTCCGCCTGCTCGACCTCGTCCCCTACCTCCTGGCGAACCCGGGCGCGGAAGTGGGGGAGACGGCACGCAGGTTCGACGTCAGCGAGAGCCAGCTCACCAAGGACCTCGACCTCCTGTTCGTGAGCGGGCCGCGGCACTATCCCGACGGCCTGATGGACGTCAACATCGAGGACGGCCGGATCTACCTCACCAACGCGCGAGACCTCGCCGAGCCCGTGAAGCTGAGCATGGACGAGGCCTGCTCGCTGATCGTCGGTCTCCAGGCGCTGCGCGAACTACCCGGGATGAGGAACAACGAGGCGATCGTCAGCGCCCAGACGAAGCTGACCGCCGCAGCCGGCGACGCCGCGCGCATCGGCACGGCGGTGGCGACGAAGCTGACGGAGGACGACATCGACCCGACGCTGGAGGTGCTGCAGGCCGCCCTGCACTCCCGGGTGCGGGTGGCCGTCGACTACTTCGTGCCGACGCGCGACGAGATCACCCATCGCCTGCTCGAGCCCATCCGGATCTTCCTGCACCAGGACACGTGGTACCTCGAGGCGTGGAGCGTCGACTCCGACGGGCTGCGCAACTTCAGGCTCGACCGCATCCAGAGTGCCGCGCTCACCGACCAGCCGGCCACCGCCCTGGTGGACGAGGAGTCCCTCGCCCGGGACCGGCGGGCCACCCTGCCGTACCGGTCCGGGGACGCGGACCAGGCCGTCACGCTCCTGCTGGAGCCACGGGCGCGCTGGATCGCGGCGCAGTACAACGCCGACGCCATGGAGGAGCTCGGCGAGGACCGGCTCGTCGCGCGGCTCAAGGTGGCGTCGAGTGCCTGGATCCCCGGCCTCGTGGCGGGGCTCGGCGGGTCCGCCGCTGTCGTCGGCCCCGACCAGCTGCGCGAGGAGACCCTCCGCTGGCTCGAGGCGGCCCGCGCCCATCAGGCGCTGGCCTAGACTGAACCCATGCTCTGGTGGATGTGGATCGTGCTGTGGGTGGCGCTGGTGGCCGTCAGTGTCATCTTCCTGACCGTGATCGGGTTCCGTGTGTTCCGCCGCGGGATGCGAACTCTCGGTGAATTCGGGGAAGCGATGGACCGCCTCGAGGTGAACGTGCCTGCCCACGACGGGCTCGCCCCCCACTCCGCCGGGGTGCCCGGGATCCCCGTACCCGCCGTGTTCTCCAGGCCGGAGGACGTCCGTGCCGCACGCGCGCTCGCCCGGACGCGCCGTGCCGATGACCGGCGCAGCCGGCGGATCGTCAAGCGTGCCGGCCGCGGGCAGCCGCAACTCCTGCAGGACATGCCCCACCTGTGACCTAAACTGTTGTGGGGATCAACGAGAGGAATTGGGCATGAGGCTCGAAGGCTGGCATATCGTCATCATCATCGTTCTTGCGATCGTTCTGTTCGGGGCTCCGAAGCTGCCGGGCCTGGCCCGCAGCGTCGGTCAGTCTCTCCGGATCTTCAAGTCCGAGGTGAAGCAGATGAAGGACGAGAACAACACACCCAACGCCGGGACGGACCCCGTGGAGGGCCGCGTGGTCACCGATCCCGCGCCGCAGGCCAACGCCCAGACGGACGCGCCGACCTACCAGTCGCCGGTCCAGTACCCCGGCCAGCCGGGCCAGCCCGCCCAGCCGGGTCAGCCCGGTCAGCAGGCCCCGCACTACCCGGGTGATGTCCGCGCCGACGGCAGCCGGCCGGGCCCATCGCAGCAGGGCAGTTCCCCCTCCGCCAGCCAGTAGCCCGGGACGCCCCGGTGTCACCAGCAAAGGCCCGCCAGCGTGGCAGGAAGGCCAACCCCGAGGGGCGGATGGCCCTGAAGGAGCACCTGCGCGAGGCACGCAACCGGCTGTTCAAATCGGCCATCGCGATCATCCTCGGGACGGTCGCCGGGTTCTTCGTCTACGAGCCGGTCCTGCGCGCCCTGGCCGCTCCGATCATCGCGATCAACACCCAGGAGGGCAGGACGGCGTCGCTGAACTTCGACAGCGCCGCCTCGCCCTTCGACCTGCTCATCCAGGTCTCGGTGTTCCTGGGCCTGGTGATCTCCAGTCCGGTCTGGCTGTACCAGCTGTGGGCGTTCATCACGCCCGGGCTCAAGAGCAAGGAACGCCGGATCGCGCTGGCGTTCATCGCCGTCGCGTTCCCCCTGTTCCTGGGCGGCATCGCCCTGGCCTGGCTGATCCTGCCCAACGCGGTCCGGGTCCTCACCGAGTTCACGCCGGAGGACTTCTCCAACTACATCAGCGTCTCGGTGTACTTCACGTTCGTGCTGCGGCTCATGCTCGCGTTCGGCATCGCGTTCCTGCTGCCCGTGGTCCTGGTGGGCCTGAACATGGTGGGGCTCGTCTCCGGCAGGCAGATCCTCAAGGCCTGGCGGATCACCGTGTTCCTGGTGTGCCTGTTCGCCGCGATGGCCGCCCCGGGCGGGGACGCGCTGAGCATGTTCTACCTCGCGGTGCCGCTGCTGCTGCTGTTCTTCCTCGCCCTCGGACTGTGCCTGCTCAACGACCGCCGCCGCGCCCGCCGCACCGCAGCCCGCGAAGCCGCCGTCGAGGCCACCGCCGACACCGCATCCCCCCTCGACGCCCTCTAGGCGGGTCCCACGCCGACGCGACCCGTCCAGCCCGGGGTCGGCCGCCCCTGCCCGCCCGGCATCCCGCACCCGAGCCGGTGTCTCCCGTTCCGCGCCACCCGACACCCTCCGGGCCCGGCCCGCAAGCACGACCGGGACCGGCCGGGGGCGGGCACGCGCGGCGTGCCGGCCCCGGGCCGAACGTCTAGGGTGGAAAGATGACCACCCCCGCGGAGAGATACGCCGCTGCCAAGGCCCGTACCGAGCGCTCACGGACCCAGCTGTTCCAGTTCGCGCAGACCCTCGACTTCGCCCTCGACCCGTTCCAGCAGGAGGCGTGCACGGCACTCGAGGCGGGCCGGGGTGTACTGGTCGCGGCGCCGACGGGTGCCGGCAAGACCGTCGTGGGCGAGTTCGCCGTCTTCATGGCGCTGCAGCACGGCCTCAAGGCCTTCTACACCACGCCGATCAAGGCCCTCAGCAACCAGAAGTACTCGGAGCTGGCCGCGGTGCACGGCGCCGACCGCGTTGGTCTGCTCACGGGTGACACGAGCATCAACGGGGACGCCGACGTGATCGTGATGACCACCGAGGTGCTGCGGAACATGCTGTACGCGAACTCCGACGCCCTCGACAACCTCGGCTACGTCGTCATGGACGAGGTCCACTATCTCGCCGACCGCTTCCGCGGCGCGGTCTGGGAGGAAGTGATCATCCACCTCCCCACGGAGGTCAAGCTCGTCTCGCTCAGCGCCACCGTGTCCAATGCGGAGGAGTTCGGCGCCTGGCTCGACACCGTCCGCGGCGACACCGACGTCGTCGTGTCCGAACACCGCCCCGTGCCGCTCTGGCAGCACGTGATGGTCGGACAGAACCTCATCGACCTGTTCGCCGGGGACATCGCGTTCGACGAGGCCGCGCCCGCCGGCGCGGGAACCGGCGCGCGGGACCAGTACGACGTGAACCCCGAGCTGCTGGAGCTCGCGAGCAACGAGATCCGTCTCAACCAACGGGCCAACTGGGGCGGAGGCGGGCGGCGCGGCAGGCAGCGCAACGGCCGCAGCGGGCCCCCGCAGACGACCGCGGTACGCCGCGCCACGCGCCCCCAGGTCATCAGCGCCCTGGACCGCGCGGACCTACTACCCGCGATCACGTTCATCTTCTCCCGCGCCGGGTGCGAGGCCGCCGTGACCCAGTGCCTGCACGCAGGACTGTGGCTCACGACGGAGGACGAGCGCGACGAGATCAGCGAGACGATCGACGGGGCCACGCTCGACATCCCCCGCGACGACCTCGAGATCCTCGGCTTCTGGACCTGGCGGGAGGGCCTCATCCGCGGCTTCACCGCGCACCACGCCGGGATGCTGCCGACCTTCAAGGAGATCGTCGAGCGCCTCTTCGCCGCGGGTCTCGTCAAGGCGGTCTTCGCCACCGAGACGCTCGCCCTCGGCGTGAACATGCCCGCCCGGACCGTGGTGCTCGAGAAGCTCGACAAGTTCAACGGCGAGGCGCACGTGGACGTCACGGCGGGGGAGTACACCCAGCTCACCGGCCGCGCCGGCCGGCGCGGCATCGACGTGGAGGGCCACGCCGTCGTGCTGTGGCAGCCCGGCACCGACCCTGGCGCGGTGGCGGGCCTCGCCTCACGCCGCACCTACCCCCTGAACTCGAGCTTCCGGCCGACGTACAACATGAGCATCAACCTGATGGCGCAATTCGGCCAGGAGCGCTCCCGCGAGATCCTCGAGACGTCCTTCGCCCAGTTCCAGGCCGACCGCTCCGTCGTCGGCCTCGCCAAGCAGGTGCGGAGCCGCGAGGAGTCGCTCAAGGGCTACGAGAAGTCGATGACCTGCCATCTCGGCGACTTCCGGGAATACGCGAACCTCCGCCGCGAACTGTCGGACCTCGAGTCGAGGGCATCGCGGGACCGCTCCCGGACCCTGAGGTCCGCGGCCGAGACCTCGCTGGAGGCTCTGCGGCCCGGCGACGTGATCGACGTCCCCGGCGGACGGAGCCAGGGGTACGCCGTGGTCCTCGACAGCGACACGTCCAGGGAGCCCCGGCCCACGGTGCTCACGCTCGAGACGCAGATCCGCCGCGTCGGCGTCTCCGACCTCGACGGGCCCGTCGAGGTGCTCTCCCGCGTCCGCATCCCGAAGCACTTCAGCGCGCGCAGCCCGAAGGACCGCCGCGACCTGACCTCGTCGCTGCGGAACGCGCTGGAGGAGAACCGCCCGCCGCGCAGGGGTGCCGACCGCGTCTCGGCCGGCCACTCCGCGTCGGCCGCCGCCGAGGAACGCGCCATCACCGAGCTCCGACGGCGCCTCCGCGCCCACCCCTGCCACGGGTGCAGCGAACGGGAGCAGCACGCGCGCTGGGCGGAACGGTGGTGGAAGCTGCGCCGGGAGACCGACAACCTCGCTGGGCAGATCCGCGGTCGCACGAACACGATCGCCAAGACCTTCGACCGCGTCTCGGAGGTGCTCGGCCACTACGGCTACCTCGAGTACACCGACGACGGCGTCTCGGTCAGCGCCTCGGGCCAGAAGCTCCGCCGCATCTACGGGGAGAAGGACCTCCTCATCGCGCTGTGCATCGAGGAGGGTGCGTTCACCGACCTCGACGCCGCCGAGCTCGCCGCGCTCACCACGGTGCTCGTGTACCAGGCGAAGCGCGAGGAGCGGGGGGTGCGGCCGGTCATGCCGAGCATCGCGCTGGAGGGGTCCGTGGAGACGATCATCCGCCAGTGGTCGCAGCTCAACGACGTCGAGGAGCAGCACCGGCTGCCCGTCACCAGCGAGCCGGAGCTGTCGCTCGTCTGGCCGATGTTCAAATGGGCGCAGGGCCGTTCCCTGCAGGCCGCCCTCAGCGGCACGGAACTCGCGGCCGGGGACTTCGTGCGCTGGTCCAAGCAGGTCATCGACCTTCTGGACCAGGTCGCCAAGGTACCCGACCTGCCGGGCCACCTGCAGCAGACCTGCGTCCGCGCCATCCGGCTGGTCCGCCGCGGCGTGGTGGCATACTCGAACATCAGCGAGTAGTCCTGCTCGGGGACTCCTACCGACCACAGAAAGCCGCGCAGCACCCCCATGCCCAGCCCTGAACGCCGCACCCCCGTCCTCTACCGCAACGGCTCCGTCTACAGCCCCGCCGATCCTTTCGCCACCGCCATGCTCGTCGACGGGGGGACGGTGGCCTGGGTGGGGACCGAGCACGCCGCCGCGAACCTGGCTGGCCCCGACGTGCGCACCGTCGACCTGGACGGCGCGCTGGTCACCCCCGGCTTCGTCGACGCCCACACGCACACCACGGAGACGGGCGTCGCCCTCGGCTCCATCGACCTGACCGCGTGCCGCACACTCGCAGGGCTGCTCGAGTCCGTATCCGTTGCCGCGGCATCCGGGGCGGGGACGATCCTGGGCTTCGGCTGGGACGAGTCGCAGTGGCCCGAGAAGCGCGTGCCGACGGCATCCGAGCTCGACCGGGCCGGTGGCGGCGCCCTCGTCTACCTCGTACGGGCCGACATCCACTCGGCGGTCGTCTCCGGCACGCTCGCGGCCGGGCTGGGGCTCGCGGGCCTGGACGGGTGGGACGACGGCTTCGTGGTCCGCGCGGCCCACGAGGCCGCCCGGAAGGCCACCCGCAGCCTCACGCGTGACCAGCGCAGGACGTACCAGCGCGCCGCACTGCTCCATGCCGCGAGCCGCGGGTACGTCGCGGTCACGGAGATGGCCGCGCCGCACATCGCGCCGCGTGAGGATCTCGAGACCCTGCTGTCCATCGACGGTCCGGGACACGAACTGCCCCTGCCCGAGGTCATCCCCTACTGGGCGCAGCTGACGTCGTCCCGCGAGGAGGTGCGCGAACTGATGCAGGGCTTCGGCGGTCGCCTCGCCGGACTCGCCGGGGACCTGAACGTCGACGGCTCGATCGGCTCGCGGACCGCTGCGCTCCGCGAGCCCTACAGCGACGAGCCCGGCAACCGCGGGACGCTCTACCTCGACGGGGACGCCGTCGGTGCCCACCTGCTCGCCACCACCGCCGAGACCGTCCAGGCCGGGTTCCACGTCATCGGGGATGCCGGGCTCGACGTCGTCCTCCAGGGCCTCGAGGTGGCGGCCCGCGACCTGGGCCTGGACGAAGTACGCCGTGCGCGCCACCGCCTCGAACACGTGGAGCTCGCCGACGACGCCGCCATCGCGGCCCTGGTGCACTACGGCGTCGCCGTGAGCGGCCAGCCCGCGTTCGACGCCCTGTGGGGGGTCGACGGCGGACTGTACGGGCAGCGGCTGGGAACGCGTAGCGTCGGGATGAACCGTTTCGCGTCACTCCTGGCCGCCGGCGTCCTCGTGGCGCTCGGCTCGGACAGCCCGGTGACCCCCCTCGACCCGTGGGCCTCGGTCCGCGCGTGCCTCCGGCACAGCAGCCCGGCCGAGAACATCTCCGCCCGGGCCGCCTTCATCGCCCACACGCGGGCGAGCTGGCGGCTCTCGGGCCGCAGCCCCATGATGGGGCAGCTCGCACCGGGGACCCCGGCGTCCTTCGCGGTCTGGAAGGTCGACGAACTCATGGTGCAGACGCCGGACAACCGCGTGCAGTCGTGGAGCACCGACCCGCGCGCCGGGACGCCCCTGCTGCCGGCCCTGGACACCGAGAACGCCCCGCTCTGCCTCGAGACCGTGCACGACGGGCGGCGTCTCTACGCCGAGGACGGTTTCGCGGGGGCCTAGGGAACACTCCGGAGTTCCTGCGCCCCGCCTCGCAGGAGGCGCTCCGACAGCGCCCTGACCTGCACCGAAGCACATCGTCGCAGGTCAGGGCACTGTTGACTTGTACTCCACAGCACGTAAGCTCTTGCGGTACGGGTTAGATGACCTCCTGCGGGAGGGAACCTGGCTGGTCTCCTGAGCGCAATGCATCGGCCTTCGAACGGCGCGTGTTGCCCATCTAGGCGGAGCTGGCACTCAAGGGCAGGTCCACGTGTCAGTAGAAAACGGCGTCGTCCTCCGTGCCGACGCCGGTACGAAGGTACGTGGATCTGCCCGCCTTCGGCCGTCGCGGCCGGCGTGGGGGTCCCCTGGGGCACGGGCGCAGTCGCCTATACTTGCACACTGGCTCCGCTACGGGCGGAGCGGTTCCTGCGCGATGCGCATCCCGATGGAAAGGCCCCAGCTGCGTGCGAGTCGTCACGATCATTCCCACCTACAACGAGATCGAGTCGCTCCCGCTGACCCTGGCCCGCCTGCGTGCAGCAGTGCCCGCGTCGGACGTGCTGATCGTCGACGACAACAGCCCCGACGGCACCGGTGACCTCGCCGATCGCGCCGCGGCTGCGGACGATCAGGTGCACGTGCTGCACCGCGCCGGCAAGGAAGGCCTCGGCGCCGCCTACATCGCGGGATTCCGCTGGGGGCTGGACCGGGGGTACGACGTCCTCGTGGAGATGGACGCGGACGGCTCCCACCGACCCGAGCAGCTGCAGGACCTCCTCGACGCCGTGGACCGGGCCGATCTCGTGATCGGCAGCCGCTGGGTCCACGGCGGCAACGTGGTGAACTGGCCGCTGCACCGCAAGCTCCTCTCACGCGCCGGCAGCACCTATTCACGCCTCCTGCTCGGCCTTCCGGTGCGCGACATCACCGCCGGGTTCCGTGCGTTCCGGCGCTCGACCCTCGAGGCCCTCGACCTGTCCGCCGTGGAGTCCGTGGGCTACGGCTTCCAGGTCGACATGACCTTCCGGGTCGCCCGGCTGGGGCTGACCATCGTCGAGGTCCCGATCTCCTTCGTGGAACGGGAGCTCGGTGCGTCCAAGATGAGCGGGAACATCGTGTTCGAGGCCATCGCGAACGTGACGCGCTGGGGCCTCGAGGCACGCTGGAACAAGCTCACCGGGCGCCCGTAGCCGCCCCGCTGCCCAGCACGACGGACACGTACCGTCGGACAAGCACCGTCGGACAAGCACCGACAGAAAAGGCACCCGCCGTGTGGCGGGTGCCTTTTCCGTGGTGACGCTCGGGTGGGGGAGCGTCGGTGCGTCGGCCGGTCAGGCCGAGCGGCGCTCGCCGCGGCGCTCGCGCAGGATCGTCAGGCGGTCCTGCAGGATCTGCTCGAGTTCCTCCACCGAACGGCGCTCGAGGAGCATGTCCCAGTGGGTGCGGACGGGCTTGTCGTTCGAGGTGTCGGGCTTCTCGCCGTTCACGAGGAGGGCTTCCTTGCCGGTCTTGGAGACCCACGTCGCAGGGATGTCCGCCTCCGAGGAGAACGTGACGAAGACCCGCTCACCGTCCTCGCACCGGTACTCGACCCGCTGCCGGGGAGCGGGCTCGACGCCGGACTCGGTTTCCATCGACTGCGCACCGAGGCGCATGCCGCGCAGGCTGCGATCGCTCATGATTATCTCCTAGTTCCCATGGCTCCCCGTCTTCCGAGGGGCCGTTGCCGCTGTTCCTTGCCGAAAGTACGGGCCGTGCCGCCACACGCCCGGTACCGCTTCCGCCCCGGGGACGGAAGGGAAGCCTTCTGTACAACACCACCCGCCGCAGGGATGTTCCCTCGAGCGGACGGATAAACAGCTAAGTATACAGGGCACACCCGAAGCTCCGCCGATGCCCGGTCCCCGCCGGAGGCGGCGGGCGGCGTGGGCCGGGTCCCGGAGCCGGCCGCCCCGGCCGATGGCTGCCATCGCTCCGACGGGATCTCAGGTGCGTGTCACCATCTCCGGGCCGTCCGAGGGGGAGTCCGGGGTGGTGGTGCCCAGCATGGTGCCGATGCCCTTGAGGGCCTCACCGACCTCGCTGGGGATGATCCAGAGCTTGTTCGCCGACCCCTCGGCGAGTTTGGGCAGGGTCTGGAGGTACTGGTACGCGAGGAGCTTCTGCGTGGGGTTGCCCTTGTGGATGGCATCGAACACCTTGTGGATGGCCTGCGCCTCGCCGTCTGCCCGCAGGATCGCGGCTTTCGCGTCGCCCTCGGCGGCGAGGATCGCGGCCTGGCGCTGGCCCTCCGCCGTGAGGATCTGGGACTGCTTGGTGCCCTCGGCGGTGAGGATCGCGGCGCGGCGGTCACGCTCGGCCCGCATCTGCTTCTCCATGGAGTCCTGGATGGAGTGCGGCGGGTCGATGGCCTTGAGCTCCACGCGCCCCACCCTGATGCCCCAGCGGCCCGTTGCCTCGTCGAGGACGCCGCGGAGCTGGCCGTTGATCTGGTCGCGCGAGGTCAAGGCCTCCTCGAGATTGAGGCCACCGACGACGTTCCTCAGCGTGGTCGTGGTCAACTGCTCCACGGCCTGGATGTAGTTGGCGATCTCGTAGGTCGCCGCCCGCGGGTCCGTGACCTGGAAGTAGACGACGGTGTCGATCGACACGACGAGGTTGTCCTCGGTGATGACGGGCTGGGGCGGGAAGGAGACGACCTGCTCGCGGAGGTCGAGCAACGGCAGCAGCCTGTCGACGAACGGGATCAGGATGGTGAGGCCCGGGTTCAGCGTCCGCTGGTACTTGCCGAGTCGTTCGACGACGCCCGCGCGGGCCTGCGGGACGATCCTGACCGACTTCACCAGGATGACCAGGACGAAAATGATGAGGACGATCAGGACTACGGTGAGCGCGATCGTTCCGGCGGAGCCGTTCATGAATCCCCTTTGTTGGTGTGGTCGCCCCCTGAGGGCCGGATCGCGGCCCGGGAGCGGAGAAGCGGGCGGTCCGCGCTAGGCGTCGCCGGAAGGCGGGGGACGGTCGGCGTCGCGGGCGGCTGCAGGCTGGACGACGGCGGTGGCACCGTCGATCCTCGCGACGGACAGGCGGGTGCCGGCGGGCAGCGGGGCGCCGTCGGCGGAGCGGGCCGTCCACGTGTCACCGCCGATCTTGACGGTGCCGGAATGGGCCGTGACGGGTTCGAGGGCGAGCGCGGCGGCTCCGACGAGGCGGTCGATGTTGTTCAGCTGATCCGCCGGGCCCCTCTTGAGGTGGCGTACCGCCACGGGCCGGACGAGCAGGATCATGAGGAGCGAGACGGCCGCGAACACGACGACCTGGAGGACCAGTCCCGCTCCGGCGAAGGTCGCGATGAGGGCGGCCAGTGCTCCGACCGAGAGCATGAGGAACAGCAGGTCCAGGGTCAGGGTCTCCACGGCCGCCAGTCCCAGGAACAGGACCAGCCACAGGACCCAGCCGTTGTCGAGCAACCACTCCATGGGGCATCCCCTCGTGTGCGTGCCGCGGGAAGCGGCCGTCGGTCCCATTCTGGCAAACGGGTCCGACATTACCTAGGGTGTGCGTGCCGGCGGCGCCGAGTTGTTACCCATCCGTGCCGTCCGCGCGCCCGGAAGACCTCCCGCCCCGTGCGAGGACCTGCACGGTGAAGCGCGCCGCGACCTCCAGGGGCGCGCCTGCCCCGTCCGCCTTCCCCCCGGATCGGCCCTCCGCAGGCGCGTGCCGCGCTGCTGGCCCCATGACGAGGGCGGACCGGGCGAGGCCCCGCGGCAGGGACAGGACGTAGTCGAGGTCCTCGCGTGCGGTCTCCACCAGGGCCCCGCCGAACGAGGCGAGGACGTCGTCGGCCTTGTGCGCAGGCACGGACAGGAGCGGTCCGACCGCCTCGAGCCCGGAGAGGTGTCCGGGCCGCGGTGTGACGACGACGAGGCACCCGCCCGGTGCGAGCACGCGCACGAACTCCTCGGCATTCCTCGGCGCGAACACGTTGAGGAGCACATCCACCGACCCGTCCGCGAGCGGGAGCGGACGCCAGACGTCCCAGACGATGCTGATGCCGCCCGGCAGTCTCCGGGCGGCGCGCCGCAGGGCGATCTTGGAGATGTCGAGCGCCACGGGGAAGCACCCGGGGGACCGGCCCACCAGCCCCTCCAGGTAGTACCCCGTCCCCGCGCCGGCGTCGAGGACCACGCCCGGTGATCCCGAGTGCTGCAGGACGGCGTCGACGACGGCGCTGCGCAGCGGGGCGTAGGCACCCGATCCGAGGAACCGGTCGCGCGCGTCCACCATCTCGACCGAGTCGCCCTCGAACGGCGACCCCCTGCCGGTCAGGAGATTGAAGTAGCCCTGACGGGCGGCATCGAAACGGTGCCCGCGCGCACAGGCCAGGGACTGTCCTACCTCCTCCAGCGGCGAAGCGCAGACGGGACAGAGAAGGAGGGGGCGGGGAACGGCGGACACCGTCCCATCCTAGGGAGAAGACGTCGCGCACCGTTGACTCAGGCCACTGTTTCGGGTCTGATCGGGAGGGTGAAACCAGACCAGATCGAACTCCTGACCACCACGGGCTCCCCGACACTCCACCCGGACGGCTCCCGTCTGGTGATCGCCGCGACCCGCCCCGACCTCCGCGCCGACAGCTACGTCGGCCAACTGTGGGAGTTCACGCTCGCCGGAGAGCGCCGTCGACTCACCCGGGGCTTCCGCGACACCGCACCGCGCTACTCACGCGACGGCCGGCTGCTCGCCTTCCTCCGGGCCGCACCGGGCGGCAAGCCCCAGCTGTTCGTGGTGCATCCCTCCGGCGGCGAGCCCGTCCAGCTCACGGACCAGCCCCTCGGCGTCGCGCACTTCGACGTCTCCCCGGATGCCACGACCCTCGTCTTCGCCGCGCGCGTGCCCGAGCACGGGCGCTACGGCACCGTCGACGGCGTGGGTGCGGGCCTGGAGGATCCGCGGCTGATCACCGGGTACAAGTACCGGATGAACGGCCTCGGCTACACGACGGACAAGCGCTCGCAGCTGTTCACCGTCGCGGTGCCCGGTCTCGACGCGGAGCCCTACGTCGCCGCCGTCGGCCGGCTCGGGAAGGCTCACGCGGACGGGCCGGGCGCACTCGAGGAGCAGGGCGCCGTGCCGGCCGCGACGCAGGTCACGACGGCGGATGCCGACCACCTCGAGCCCGCCTTCTCCGCCGACGGGCGGCGCATCCTCTTCACGGCGGCGCTCGCCGAGGACGCGGACTCGACGCTCGTGTCCGACATCCACTCGATCGCGCTCGACGGGAGCGACCGCCGGCAGCTGACGAACCTGGGCGGTGACACCCGCCTGGGGTGCAGTGCGCCCCGCCCGAGTGCCGACGGCGACTGGCTGTTCTTCCTCGCCTCGGACCTGTCCCCGTCGGGGCTGGACTTCGTGGCCCGCAACACGGCGCTGTACGTCCTGCCGGCCACGGACCCCCGGGACGTCCGACGGCTGACCGACCCCGAGACCGCCGATCTCGGCGACGTGCAGGAGATCGTCGAGGGCGGGCCCGCATCCGTGCTCGTCTTCAACCGCTCGCGCGGCAGCGGGGAGCTGCTCCGGATCTCCGCGACGGGGGAGAGCGAGACCCTCGTCACGGGACCCCTGGTGGTGACGGGAGCCGCGGCGGCGGGAGGCACGGTCGCCGTGTCCTACACGGACCCGACGACGTCGGGTGAGGCGGCCGTCCTGGATGGAGGCGCCCTGCGTCCCGTCTCCGACTTCTCGGCCGCCCTGCGGGGCGGGACGCGCGTGGCGGACCTCCAGGAGCGGTCGTACTCCGCTCCCGACGGGACGCCCGTGCACGGCTGGGCCGTCCTGCCCGAGGGCGAGGGGCCGCACCCGGTGCTGCTCGTCATCCACGGCGGCCCGTTCGCCCAGTACGGGTGGGGGTACTTCGACGAGGCCCAGGTGTATGCCGCGGCAGGTTACGCGGTGCTGCTGTGCAACCCCCGCGGCGCGGCCGGCTACGGGCAGGCCCACGGCCGCGTCATCAAGGAGGCGATGGGCACCGTGGACCTCGACGACGTCCTCGCCTTCCTCGACGGTGCGCTCGCCGAGTTCGACGCCATGGACGACCAGCGGCTCGGGGTCATGGGCGGCTCGTACGGAGGCTATCTGACCGCGTGGACGATCGCCCACGATCACCGCTTCGAGGCAGCGGTCGTCGAGCGGGGGTACCTCGATCCGCCGTCGTTCGTCGGGTCCTCGGACATCGGCTGGTTCTTCTCCGAGCAGTACACCGGGACGGATCCGGCACACGTGGCGGAGCAGAACCCGTTCGCGAAGATCGGCGACGTGCGGACACCGGCGTTCGTCATCCACTCGGAGGACGACCTGCGCTGTCCGATCGAGCAGGCCCAGCGGTACTACACGGCCCTGAAGAAGCAGGGCGTCGACACCGAGCTGCTCGTGTTCCCCGGGGAGACCCACGAACTGTCGAGGTCGGGCTCCCCGTGGCACCGCCGCCAGCGCTTCGAGCACATCCTGCGCTGGTGGTCGCGCTACCTGCCCACGGACGCGAACCCGGCCGAGACCGCCGTGGGCTGACCGCCCGGCGCTTCCGAGGGCCCGGCGCGCCGAAGGAGCGGTGCGGTGGCCCCTCAGAAGCCGAGGCCGCGCCGCGCCTCGTCGATCGTCGGCTGGGCCCATCGGCGGTGTTCCTGATCGGCGCTGAGGGACCGCAGGACGGCCCGGTCCAGGTACAGCTGCCCGTCGAGGTGGTCGGTCTCGTGCTGCACGATCCGGGCCGGCCACCCCTCGAACCCGGCGGTGACGGTGATGCCGTCGGGCTGCGTGTAGGTGGCCGTGATGCGGGAGGGGCGCTCGACCACGGCCTGGTAGCCGGGCACGGAGAGGCAGCCCTCGTAGAACGCGGCCCGGGCCCCGTCCGCCGGCTCGTAGCGGGGATTGATGATCACGGTGAAGGGCAGGGGAGTGCGGGCGCGCGCCTCGGCGATCAGCGGGTCCCGGACGCCCGGATCCTCGAGGACGGCGATCCTCAGCGGGATGCCGATCTGCGGGGCGGCGAGGCCGACGCCCGGAGCCTCGTGCATGACGCGCCGCATCGTGGAGATCAGCCGGGCCAGCGTCCCGCTGTCGAGCTGGCCGTCGAAGTCCTGCGCCCGACGGCGCAGGACGGGGTGGCCCGCGCGGACGATCGCGGGCAGGTCCTGGGCCAGGACGGCCTCGACCTGCTCCACGAGGGCCCGGGCCGAGAGCATCGCGGGGCTATCGTTGCCGGGAGCGTTCGCAGTCATCCCTCCAGCAAAGCACAATCCCGGACAGGAACGGGTGCGCTCCCCATTGCCGGTTCCGGGGCGACGACGGAGAATCGGACGTGCTGCCCGGGGGTCGTCCTGAGGCGGCTCCCCGCACGGACACCGGCCGGTCGCGAAGGCGGCGGGCCGCAGGATGGAGACACGATGACCACGGCCACGACGGACGTCCAGCAGGCAGCGGCACACGCGGCGGACAGCCACGACCTCATCCGCGTGCAGGGCGCGCGGGAGAACAACCTCAAGGACATCACGATCGACATCCCGAAGCGGCGGTTGTCGGTCTTCACCGGTGTCTCCGGGTCGGGCAAGAGCTCCCTGGTCTTCGACACGATCGCGGCGGAGTCCCAGCGCATGATCAACGAGACGTACAGCGCCTTCGTGCAGGGCTTCATGCCCACGCTCGCCCGGCCGGAAGTGGACGTCCTCGAGGGGCTGACCACGGCGATCATCGTGGACCAGGAACGCATGGGCGCCAATCCCCGGTCCACGGTCGGCACGGCGACCGATGTGAACGCGATGCTGAGGATCGTGTTCTCGCGTCTGGGTCAGCCCCAGATCGGGTCCCCGCAGGCGTTCTCCTTCAACGTCGCGTCGATCAGCGGTGCCGGCGCCGTCACCATCGAACGCGGAGGCACCACGGTGAAGGAGCGCCGCAGCTTCACGGTCACCGGCGGCATGTGCCCGCGGTGCGAGGGCATGGGCTCCGTCACGGACATGGACCTCACACAGCTCTACGACGACAGCCGGTCGCTGAACGCGGGGGCGCTGACCATCCCCGGGTACAGCATGGAGGGCTGGTACGGGCGGATCTACAGCGCCACGGGCTTCTTCGACGCGGACAAGCCGATCCGGGACTTCACCAAGCGGGAACTGCAGGACCTGCTGTACAAGGAGCCGACGAAGATCAAGGTCGACGGCATCAACATCACCTACGAGGGCCTCGTCCCCAAGATCCAGAAGTCGATGCTCTCCAAGGACCGTGAGGCCATGCAGCCGCACATCCGCGCCTTCGTCGACCGGGCGGTCACGTTCACCACGTGTCCCGACTGCGACGGGACGCGCCTCAGCGAAGCGGCGAGGTCCTCGAGGATCGACGGCGTCAGCATCGCCGACGCCTGCGCCATGCAGATCAGCGATCTCGCGGTGTGGGTCCGGGGGCTCACCGAACCCTCCGTGGCCCCGTTGCTGACCGCGCTGGGGGAGACCCTGGACTCCTTCGTGGAGATCGGCCTCGGCTACCTCAGCCTCGACCGCCCGTCGGGCACCCTCTCGGGAGGCGAGTCCCAGCGGACCAAGATGATCCGGCATCTCGGGTCGTCGCTGACCGACATCACCTACGTCTTCGACGAACCGACGATCGGCCTCCACCCGCACGACATCCAGCGCATGAACGACCTGCTCCTGCGCCTGCGGGACAAGGGCAACACCGTTCTCGTGGTCGAGCACAAGCCCGAGATGATCGCGATCGCCGACCACGTCGTCGACCTCGGCCCGGGTGCGGGGACCGCCGGCGGGACGGTGTGCTTCGAAGGGTCCGTGGACGGACTGCGCCGCAGCGGCACGCTCACCGGCCGGCACCTCGACGACAGGGCGGCACTGAAGGCCGAGGTACGCCCGCGCCAGGGGGAGCTCGAGATCAGGGGGGCGACCTCCCACAACGTGCGCGACGTCGACGTGGACATCCCCCTCGGCGTCCTGTGCGTCATCACCGGCGTCGCCGGGTCGGGCAAGAGTTCCCTGATCCACGGGTCGGTGTCCGGCCGCGACGGGGTGGTCGCGGTGGACCAGACGGCCATCAAGGGGTCTCGCCGCAGCAATCCCGCCACCTACACGGGCATGCTCGAACCGATCCGGAAGGCGTTCGCGAAGGCCAACGGCGTCAAGCCGGCCCTGTTCAGTGCCAACTCCGAGGGGGCGTGCCCCACCTGCAACGGCGCCGGCGTCATCTTCACGGACCTCGCCATGATGGCGGGCGTCGCGACGACCTGCGAGGTCTGCGGCGGCAAGCGGTTCATGGCGGAGGTACTGGAGTACGAGCTCGGCGGGAAGGACATCAGCGAGGTCCTGGCGATGCCCGTCACCGAGGCGACCGAATTCTTCCGGGTCGGCGAGGCGAGGGTGCCCGCCGCCCACGCGATCCTCAGCCGACTCTCCGACGTCGGCCTCGGCTATGTGAGCCTCGGGCAGCCCCTGACCACCCTGTCCGGCGGCGAGCGCCAGCGCCTCAAGCTCGCCACGCACATGGGCGAGAAGGGCGGCGTCCTGGTCCTCGACGAGCCCACCGCCGGTCTGCACCTGGCCGACGTCGAGAATCTGCTCGGGCTGCTCGACCGCCTCGTCGACGCCGGTAGGTCGGTGCTCGTCATCGAGCACCATCAGGCGGTCATGGCGCACGCGGACTGGATCATCGACATCGGACCGGGCGCAGGTCACGACGGCGGCAAGGTCATCTTCGAGGGGACGCCGGCGGACCTCGTCGCCTCCCGACCGACCCTGACGGGTCGGCACCTGGCGGAGTACGTGGGCGCCTGATCCTCGCCGTTCCGGACGGGACCAGCGCTCGCGGACCAGCGGCCACGGAGGAGTAGGTCCGGTGTCCAGGGCGTCGGACGTGCCCTGTGTCTCGTGCGTGCCGATGCCGACGTCGTCCGGGCCTCCGTCGTGCCTGCTCGCGGACGGTACCCCGGGTAGGTGGGCAGTTCGCCGGCGGTTGGAGGATCCCTGCGCTGGGCACCGTACCCCATGCCGCCCGTCCTGCGGGACAGAAGTGACCCGAGCGAGTGATGTGCGTCACCAAGCAAGTAGTCACCACTGTTGTCCGAGTGATTCCCGACACGTCAAATGAGAACCACGCACCACCTGAAGAATTTAGGGGACACCTCGTGATTACTCTGGAACTGGCGAACACCACCGGCCACGCAGTCCACGTTCCTCCGGCGACGCCGCCGTCGCACAGGCTGCAGGTCTCGGTCTTCGGGCCCTTGACGATCCGGCGCGGTGACACGCTGCTGGGCGCCAACGATCTCGGGGGACCCAAGCCTCGCCAGGTCCTCGAGATCCTCCTCATGAACTTCGGCTCGGCGGTGTCCAAGACCCGCATCATGGACCTGCTGTGGGGTGGCAATCATCCGGCCGTCGCGCTCCCCACCCTCGAGAGCTACGTCAGTGTCCTCCGGCGCAACCTGCAGCCCGGGAACGGACGGACAGGTCCCCTGCGGACGGTCACCGGCGGCTACGCCATCGACAGGACCCTGGTGGATCTCGACCTGGACCGGTTCGAGACCCTGACCCGGCTGGCGGGCCAGGCGGATCCCGCGCGGGCACTGGCGCTGTTGACGGAGGCGCTCGAACTGGCCTCTGCTCCGCTGCTCGGCGACGAGTTGCTGCCGGCGTGGGCCGAGGAGGAACGCGCCGGGCACGCAGCGCGGGTCGGCCTGGTGCGCGTCCTGGCTGCCGAAGCAGCGTTGTCGGTGGGGGAGGCAGGGACGGCGATCGCCCTGGCCGGAGCGGCTGCGAAGGAGGATCCCCTCAACGAGCGGGCCTGGACGGCCCTGATCCTCGGTCTTGAGCGGAACGGCGAGAACACCGAAGCACTGCGGGCCTTCGACCGCTGCCGCAGGATCATCGACCGTGAACTCGGCTGCGCGCCGGGACTGGTGCTGAAGGACGCTCACGCCCGGCTCCTGGTGAGCACAGCGACTGCCGGGCCGTCCAACGGCCCCAGGCCCCTTCCCGAGGACACGGTGAGGAGCCCCGTCGCCCTGACCGGCAGGCCGGAAGCGAAGCGCCTGCGGATCCTGATCGTCGATGACCACACGACGTTCTCCGACCTGTTGGCGGGGGCACTGGACCGCGAGCCGGACCTGAAGAGCGTAGGAGCGGCGAAGTCCGTGGCATCCGCTGTGACGATGTTCCGGGACCTCCGGCCCGACGTCGTCATCATGGACCTGTATCTTTCGGACGGTTCCGGGCTCAGCGCCGCGGCACGGATCCTCGCGGAGGCCCCGGGAACCCGGATCGTCATGCTGACCGGCAACCCGTCCCAGCAGGCGCTGAGCGAAGCGGCCCGTATGGGCATCTGCGGCTTCCTCCCGAAGGACGGGGCACTGGGAGTGATGCTGGACACGCTGAGGCACGCGCACGTCGGTGGGATGATCGTGAACCCGTCCCTGGTGGAGAGGTGGGGGCGCAGCGCCTCGTCCGCGCCGGGACCTGCGGGACAGTGACCGGCAGGCCTCCGGTGCGCAGATCCCAGCCGGGGGAGCCCCCGCAGGCCACCGACATCACCCGCGGTGTCGTCGAGCGGCGTGAGGTGAGGGCAGCAGTGGCCCGGTTCCTCACCGCCGGCTTCGTGGCCCTCGTCCTGGTGGCGATCCCCATCGTCTTCTGGGTGCGGGCGGAGGCGGAGCGCCACGCGCTGGCCAATGCACGGGACATCACCCAACGGCTCGCCGACAGCGTCGTCGGGCCGCTCATCACCGATGAGGTCCTCGCCCACGACCCAGCGGCGCTGGAGCTTCTCGAGCAGAGGCTCGCGCCGTGGCTGGCCGAGAGCGGCATGACGAGGATCAAGGTGTGGGACGAGGACGGCCGCGTGGTCTACTCGGATGTCGACTCTCTCATCGGGCGGGATTTCGAGCAGGAGGAGTGGGCGCGGCTGCTGCTCGCAGGTGGGCCGGCCACGGCCACCCTCGAATCCCAGACGGCGGAGGAGAACGAATACGAGGAGGGTTCCGGCGAACTCGTGGAGGTCTACGTCCGCTCCGCTTCACAGAGCGGGGCTCCGATGATCTTCGAGACCTATTCGTCCGGTGACGGGGTGCGCCGCGAGCAGCACGCGGTGCTGATGGGAGTGATCCCGCCGCTCCTGCTGTCACTGGCGGCCCTCCAGCTCACGCAACTGGTCCCGGCGGTCCGCCTGGCGCGGCGGATCCAGGTCCACCAGGCCGCACGGACCGCCCTGCTGCGGTGTGCGATCGAGTCGTCCGACCAGGAGCGTCGGCAGATCGCCGGGGAGCTCCACGACGAGGTGATCCAGGACCTGTCCGGCCTCGCGTATGCGCTGGAGTCCGAGGAGCGCCGAGGCCCCCCTGCGCTGCAGGACGTCTTCATCAACGCCAGGACGATGCTGCAGACCAACATCCGGACCCTGCGGGCCATGACCAGCGAGCTCTATCCCCCCGATCTCGAGGAGCTCGGCCTGGAGGCGTCCCTCAGGCGGCTGGAGGCACCCCTGATCGAGCGCGGCATCGGTCTGACCGTCGAGATACCGGCGAAGCTCGTGCTGGACCGGGACAGGGCAGCTCTGCTCTTCCGCGTGGCACGGGAAGCTCTCGTGAATGTCGGCAAGCATTCCTCGGCGCGATCCGCCGCCATCCGGATCCGGCAGGCCGGCCAGCTCACCGAGATCTCCGTGACGGACGATGGTGTGGGCTTCGACCCGACCGAACCCTGCACGGAGGGCCATCTCGGCCTGCGGATCCTCGGCGACACCATCCGCCAGGCCGGCGGTGCATTCGACGTACGCTCCGCGCCGGGAACCGGAACCGCGGTCATCGCGACCTTCGGCGGAGCCGCAGCGACGCCGCACGCCGACGTGCGCACGGCGTCGTGGTCGCTCCCGGATCTCGTGATGGCTCGAGCCCGTCTGATGTTCCTGGCCTGGAGGTCGTGAACGGTCCCTGGTCGAGCCATCCGCAGCGAGGACCTTCGGGTCGCTCCCACGGGCGGCCCAGCGGTTCGAACAGGCCATCGCCTTCCAACACCGCCCGGATCGGGGCCCTGCCGTCGTGGGACCCCCAGCACCGTCTCCTGTTCGTGCTGTTCCACACCGCTGGCCCCGTGCGCCCGCCAGAGATCGCCCATCGCCTGTGAGCCCCTGGAATGCGCCTGGAATGCGCCGAACCGTGCCTGAACGGTCGGACTTCCCGAGTGCGCCCGGTCGCTCCTCGGCAGGCCTCCGCCGCCCGGAACCCGGGTGCGGGCGCTCGGTCCGCACAGCTCGGTCATGGCTTCCCTCCGAGGCGCCCGCCGGCTTCCGCCGGCTCCCGGCATCTCCCGGCCACTCCGTCCGGGGGAGGGGCCGATCGGCTCCGAAGCCCGGCCCACGGGCGGAGGCGGACCCTGCGACTCCCCGGGAGCAGTGTCCGGCCCATGGCGGGTGCTCCGGCACGAGCTCGCTCCGGGTGCCCGGAGGTGCGGCAGGCAGCCGGTAGCGGAACGCGAAGCAGCCCGGTGGTTCCCGGCACGGTGCCGGGAACCACCGGGCTGCGGTGGTGGAACGTCCTGCCTACTTGTTCGCCGTGGCCACCGGGCCGGCGGTGCCTCCCAGCGTTGACTCGATCCAGAGACTGCCGGGGTTGACAGTGCCCGCGGCTGCATTGCGTAGCCGCAGGGAGTAGGCGCCGCCGGTAGCGGGGGCGGCGGCTGCAGTCACATTCACCTGGCCGAGCACGCGGCCCGTCGGACCGCCGACGCGGATCGTGACGATGCCGCCGATGACGTTGCTGGTGCCGCTGACCCTCAGGTCGCCGCTCCTCCACTGCGCCGAACCGATGGTGACCTTGTCCGGTACGGGCGTCACCTTGACCTCATCGGTCCGCACGGTGGCGCCGACGGTGACCGTGAGACGGAAGGTGAGCGGGTTGTTGGTCATCGGGGACTTGTAGACCGGCAGGCTGAACGTCGACTTGAGTGCCGTGCCCCCGGTGAGGGTGACCCTGTCCGGATCTGCAGGTCCGGTGAGGACCTGCTCCCACCGGTAGGTGGCGCCGGCGGTCGAGGAGCCGGTGCCGTCCAGGCTGACGACCCTGGCGGTCGTCTGGCGTGCAACCGCCTGGTCCGGCCCTGCGATCGCGACGACGGCACCGCGGACGGTGACGGGGTCGCTCTTCGGGGATTCAGGGCCTGCCCCGTTGGTGTTGCTGGCACTGACGGTGAACTGATAGGTGGTGTCGCCGTTGAGGCCGTCGTACAGCAGCGTGTTCACCGTCCCGGCCACCGTCTTCGGAGCCCCGAATGCTGTGCCGTCGGCTGTGTAGGCCTGGACCGTGTAGCCCGTGATGGTCAGTCCGGGCGCACCGGGGTCCGGCGCAGCCCAGGTTACTTCCGCCGTGCCCTGCCCGGCCTTCGGCGCCGCGGCGAATGCCGGGGCGGCCGGTACGGGATCGTTGGTGATGACGAAGGCGACGCTGCCGTTCTCGGAGACATTGCCCGAGGGATCGACGGCGGCGAAGGTGACGGTGCTGGTCTCGGCGACGTCGACCGGTCCCGTGTAGAGGAGCGAGCCCGGGGCGCTGGCGTCACCGGACACAGGGTCCGTCCCATCCACCGTGTAGTAGATGTCGCTGCCCGCTTCGTTCGCGCTCAGCGTCAGCTTCTGTGCCACGGAGAAGGTCCCGCCACGGGGGGAGGCGGACACGGACGGGGCGGTCGAGTCGGTGACGGCGGTGGCATGCACGGCAGGGAAGGTCTCACCGACGCTGCTGACGGAGGTGACGTAGACGTCGTACTCCTCCTCGGCGTCCAGGCCCTTGATGGTCGTGCTCGAGGCCTTCGGGTCGCTGATCCGCACGCCGGATTCCACCTGCTCCGTTCCGACGACGGTCTTGGCGACGGCTGTGACGCGGTAGCCGGTGATCGGCGGCGTACCGGGGATGGCCTGTGCCGGCGTCCAGTGCACCTTCACTTCGCCGGCGACCTCGGCGGCGGAGATGTCGGTAGGGCCTGCGGGGCCCGACTGCAGGGGCCCGTTCGGGCACCCGCCCATCCCGGGTCCACCGAGCTCACCGAATTCGGCGATGGTCAGGCCCTGCCGGTTGTCGTCGGCATCCCGTTCCTGCCAGGCCATGGCGCGTGCGCCGCCGGCACCCGCGGCGATCTCGGCGGCGGCGGGATCGTCGAAGATGTAGGTGGCGGTGAAGGTGTTCGGCCCGTCGAGGCCGAATTCGAGCCGTGACTGGTAGCCGTCCTCCGCTGTGAGCGGTCCGGAGATCGCACGGGCGTCACGCCGCCCGACGCTCGTGTCCTTGAGGGCGGGCTCGACGATGCGTTGTTCCATCTGGTCGGTGTTGACCCCGTCTGCCACATGGCCCCTGACGGTCACGGTGTTGCCGTTCAGGACGGAGGGGGCGGTGACGTACGTGTCCTGGACGGTCGTGGCTCCTGCCTCGATGCCGCCGAACTTGATGGAGACGGTGTCACCGGGCCGGATGTCGGGGGTGACGTTCAGGCCCGTCCCGGCACCCCAGCAGACGCCGCCGGGGTGGTTGATCTCGAACGCCACGTCACCGGCCCCGACGACGCCCTGGGCAGAGCCGACCACGCCGGCTCCTGGCCGGCGAACCTCGACGGTGGCCGTCTGGCCCGTCCGGTCCTGGTAGCCCTCGATGGTGACGAAGTCCCGATCAGGGAAGACGACCAGGTTGTCGGGGAAAGCAGGCACGGCCGCATTGGCCGCGGGGACGGCCAGAAGGGACGTTGCGCCGAGGACGGCGGATACCGTCACGACGATCGCGGTCCGTCCGTAGCCCTGGACGCGGGACCTCGATTGCCCCGGTTCGTGTAGTGCAGATTTCATGACATCCTCACTGATCCTCGGTGCGTGAGGGGTTCACGCATGGCCACAAGCTAGGGCGGCCACCTTGCGGAAATGCTGTCGGACGACCCGGCTCGAGAAGGACCGCCACGCATCGACTCGGATGCCTCACCCTCCCCGTGCCGATCCCTAGGGATTCCCTAGGAGACCGGGCGACAGTAGCGGGCATGGAGACCACAGCACCCACGAATCCCCCCGTATCGATCGCGCCGGCAACGCCCAGGCGCTGGAGGTTCCTCGTCCCGATCATCCTGCTCGCCCTCGTCGGCGCCGTGGTCGTGAACGTCCTCCTGGCGGCCCCCCGCACGCCACCGGCTCTCCTGGGGGCGTCGGCCGACGTCTCCGGCGGACTTGCCCGCATCCAGGGAGTCCTACCGACCGAGAGCGACGGGTGGGCGCCTCCAGGACCCGCTGCGCTCGCGGACCCGTCCGGTGCGGGCCTCCACCGGGTCCGCATCCTGGTGGAGCTCACGGCGATGGAGGAGGACGGCCTGTCCTTCGACCCGGCCGAGTACACGGTCTCGGCCCTCGGCGGCGGGACGTGGGAGGCGGTGTGGTCGGCTCCTGCTCCCACGCAGGCGCGTCAGGGGGAGACCATCGATGCGGTGCTCGTGTTCGAGCTCCCGGACCAGGCCATCGACCTGACGCTCGACGTGCCCGGGGGAGCCGGCCTGTCGCTCGGAGCGGGGCACCACCGGGGCAGCGATTAGCCCGACCTCCTGTTCCCCGGGCCCGCCTGGAGGGTTACAGGGAATTCCCAAGGCAAGGCGGTTCGGGTGCAGGGAATTCCCAAGCCCGCTTCGGCACAGTCGGCGTACTGAACAAAGGAGACCCAACATGTCAATATCACGTCGTCAGGTTCTGCTGATCGGTGGACTCGGAACCCTCGGAGTCGGAGGCGCGATGATCCCGACCCGGTCGGTGGAGGCGAAGTCCGCCAGCCGCCTCAGCGACCGGGAGATGCCCCGGCCGTTCCAGGTCCCCTTCGTTCAGGCACCGATCCTCCAGCCGTACAGCACCGGGATCGACCCTGCGGACGGGCGGCCCGTCAACCACTACCGGCTGACGCAGAAGGCGGCCATGGCAAGCATCCTCCCGCGGCTCACCACGCCCATCCTCGGCTACAACGGGCTGTTCCCGGGGCCGACCATCAGTCTGGACCAGGGCACGAAGGCCGTCATCAGGATGCGCAACCAGCTGCCGGCCCAGCACTCGCTGGACGGACACGCCCTGTCGACGTCGACCCACCTGCACGGGTCCGCGTCGCTGCCCCAGTACGACGGGTACGCCAGCGACATCACGCATCCCGGGTTCTACAAGGACTACTACTACCCCAACTTCCAGCCGGCCCGCACGCTGTGGTACCACGACCACGGCGTGCACTTCACGGCCCTGAACGCGTACTCCGGCCTCGCCGCCCAGTACCACATGCACGATCCCATCGAACGGCAGCTGCTGCCGCAGGGCCGCTACGACGTCGCCGTGACCATCAGCGACGCGATGTTCGCGCAGAACGGGGCCCTGGGGTACGACGACAACAGCCATTCGGGGCTCTGGGGCGACGTGATCCTGGTCAACGGCAAACCGTGGCCGGTGATGAAGGTGCAGAAGCGTGTGTATCGCTTCCGGATCCTGAACTCCTCCATCTCCCGTTCCCTGCGACCGACGCTCAGCACCGGTGACCCCCTGGTCATCGTGGGCACCGATGGTGGCCTGATGCCGGCGGCGCAGAGCGTCGCGAACTACCGGCACGCAGGCGCGGAGCGCTACGAGGTCCTCATCGACTTCAGGAAGTACAGGACGGGCCAGCGGATCGAGCTCCGGAACCTGTCGAACAAGAACAACGTCGACTACGACTTCACGAACCGGATCATGGCCTTCGACGTCACCGACGAGCCAGTGGACACCACCGACCCCACCTGGAACCGGATCCCGACGACCCTGGTCGGCAGCGAGGCCATGTCGCTGGTGCCGAAGCAGTCGGTGAAGACCCGTTCGTTCCGGGTCAAGCGCAACGACAGGACCAACCTGTGGACCATCAACGACGACAGCTGGCAGGACGTCATCGCCAGCGGCTACCGGAAGGTCGTCGCCGATCCCGCACTCAACGCCGTGGAGATCTGGGAGATCGAGAACAAATCGGGCGGGTGGTTCCACCCGCTCCACATCCACCTCGTGGACTTCCAGGTCCTCAGCCGCAACGGCAAGGCGCCGTTCGCCTACGAGCGGGGCCCGAAGGACGTGGTGTACGTGGGGGAGGGCGAGACCGTCCGGCTGCTGATGAAGTTCACCCCCCACGCGGGGGTCTACATGATGCACTGCCACAACCTGCCGCACGAGGACCACGACATGATGGCCCAGTTCCGGGTCGGCCTGAAGCCCAGCGACCTGGACCCCAACGACCCCATGACGGCGGCCAGGGCCGAGTGGGACGACGAGGACTGACGACGGACCGGGAGGCGCGCGGCAACCGCTGGCTGCGCGCCCCGGTGCCGTTGCCGCAGGAACGCGTCACCGCGAGCCGCCGGCGGCGTCTCGTCGCCGGGGCCCTCATGTTCGCCCTGGTCCTCGCTGCGGTCCGGGCGTGGGTCGTCGAGCCGCTCACGGTCTCGTCGGACAGCATGGAGCCGGCCATCCGGTCGGGCGCCGTCGTGCTCCTGTTCAAGCCCGGTGCCGCCGTCGGCCCGATCCGCAACGGAGACGTGATCGCTTTCACCGATCCCGCCGACGGCCGGACGGCCATCAAACGTGTCGTCGCGGGGGAGGGGCAGACCGTCGCGATCCGCGACGCGGAACTGTACGTCGACGACGTCGTCGTCCCGGAGCCGTCGATCGACCACAGCCGTATCGACGCGACCTACTTCGGGCCGGTGACGGTACCGCCCGGCACCGTGTTCGTGCTGGGTGACAATCGCGGTGTGTCGATCGATTCCCGGGATTACGGGCCCGTGCCGCTGACGGCGGTCCAGGGCACCCTGGTCCGGTGACCGGAGGACGACGGCGTAGGGTGCAGCACGCTTGACGCGCAGCCAAACGGCGGAATGTCGTCGTGGTGAATCGACCACTACGACCGCCACGCCACGGTCCTCTTCGCCAAACACGGGCCCTTCGGAGAATGCGGAACCACCCACGTATCCAAGACTGCTCGGCGGATCCTCGTTTCAGAGCCACCACCTGAAAATTGGGAATGGTAGGCAAACGTTCTGGGGCAAGTAGACGGGTCCCAGGTATCGAGCATGAGGGGGTGCCTAGGAACTGAACGGGGGTGTGGCCGTGACGACGTTGACAGCCCTTTCGGCCACGACCTGCGCGTCGGTTCCCGAGTCCCGGCGTCGACCATGACGGTTGTGACGGCCCGATCATCAGATGCCTCTGCCCTCAGCAGGGCGTCCACTTGTGCCTCGAAGCAGGAGTCACTCGGCATGGAGTGCACGTCCAGCGCCACAACGTGGTTGGTGGAGACGATGTTGCCTGCCCCCGAGACCAGCCGGATGATCACCGGCGTCGCACCTGTCGGTTCGATGTCTTGCACGTCGATGATCTGGGAGATCGCGAGTCATTACTCGTTGATGGGCCGTCGGCGTTGCCGCTTAGTCGCGGATCGCTGCTGTTTGTAAGCGGAACGGCGACGTTCCGAGCCGCGCGTGGGACGGGTCGCTCGGCGCGGAGGGGGCGGAGGGGTTAGTGCGGCGGCCACAATTTCGCGGAGCGCCTTGAGAGCGATTTCGCGGTTACGCAACTGGGAGCGCTGCTCCGACACCGTCACCGTGATCGCGCTCGAGCCAGAGCTTCGGGCGAGTCGGTGAACGATTCGCAGCCGTTGCTCATCGCTTAGCGCCGACGACTCCGATGCCATCCAGGTGAGGTGCACCCGACTGTCAGAGGTGTTGACGTGCTGCCCGCCAGGCCCGGACGACCTGGAGAACTTCCACCTCAATTCGGTCGCCGGAATGATCAAGTCCGATGTCACTTCAAGATCCACGCAGTAAGCGTGGCACGCCAGGAGTGTCTGGCGGCAGTCGTCGACTACTCGACGTTGTTCCATCAACGACTGGACCGTGCACGGCAGCGACCGCGCCGCTCCGCGACCGGCGGTTGTACCGTCGCTCGGAAAAGCTTGCTCAAGAATTCGTCATCGGATGCACCGATAACCTCGTGTTATGTTGACGGGGGCTGGGACATGGTGTCCGGCAAGCGGTTCACCCACAGGTGGACGGCCTTGAGCTCTACCCTTCGGGCTCCACCCGCCCACAGGTGGATGACCTGCCGAATGTGAGCGACAAGTGTTTGGGCTGTCACCGATGTTCTAATGCCACTTCCACGCTGCTAGGCCCGCAGTCTGTCGTCAGTGAGCTAAAGCGCCCTGGAAAGTATGCAGGTCCCTTGCTCGCTCGAGGTGAGCCTTCCCCTTATCAATTACTTGATAAGCAAATTTTTTTGTATCAATGTGTATAGCAACTAGGGCGGTAAAACTTCAGTTAGTCGGTTCTTGCGTCCTCTCCGGCCATGCTCCGGTCTCGAAGAAATCGTGAAGAATTGTGAGAGCCAGCGACGGGTCTAAACCTTTACGTGCAAGCCAGGAGTGGTCGTTGTACGTGGCCGCGTAGCGGTCGCCGGAGTCGCACATCAGCGAGACAATGCTTCCCGGGCGGCCGTCAGCGACGAGATCCGCGACCAACTGCCATACGCCCCAGAGGTTGGTGCCCGTCGAGGGTCCGGCGTGCAGTCCGGTGAGTGTCCGCAAGTGCTGGGCGGCGGCGACTGATGCGGCGTCCGGTACCTGAATCATTGCGTCGATGACGGATGGCACGAAGCTCGGTTCGAGACGCGGCCGGCCGATGCCCTCGATACGGGAGGGACGGCCAGTCGGGTTTGAGCCCGGGTGTGCCCATGCCGGATAGAACGCCGAGTGCTCAGGGTCGACGACGGCGAGGCGGGTCGGGTGACGGTGGTAGCGCAGATACCGGCCAATCGTCGCGCTCGTCCCGCCGGTCCCGGCCCCCACAACGATCCAGGCTGGCAGCGGATGAGGCTCGAGAGCGAGCTGCTCGAAAATGGACTGCGCAATGTTGTTGTTGCCGCGCCAGTCGGTGGCTCGCTCGGCGAAGGTGAACTGGTCCATGTAATGACCTCCTGTCTCACGCGCCACCTCCTCTGCACGTGCGTAGACATCGGAGGCTTGCTCAACGAACCGGCACTTCCCGCCGTATTGCTGGATCAGCGCGACCTTCTCCGGGCTCGTCGTCGTTGTCATCACGGCGATGAATGGCAAGCCCAGCAACTGAGCGAAGTACGCCTCGGACACTGCCGTCGAGCCGCTGGACGCCTCCACGATTGTGGTTCCTTCCGTGATCCAGCCGTTGACGAGGCCGAAAAGGAACAAGGACCGCGCGAGCCTGTGTTTGAGGCTGCCGGTCCGGTGCGTGGACTCGTCCTTGAGGTACACCTGCACGCCCCAGTGTTCGGGAAGCGGTACGGCGAAAAGGTGCGTGTCCGCCGACCGGTTGCCTTCGGCCTCAATACGCCGAACAGCTTCATCGGACCACGATCTGTCGGCAGCGGTGAATCTAGGCACTGCGTCAGCCTACAAGCCAGTCCTGAAGCTCGTTGAGGTCGGAGCTATCAGCAACTGTCCGCGTTGTTCGGTGATGAGGAAGGACTGGTACCGCTCGTCCTAGCGGCGCTTCCGACTCGTCCTTGCAATCGCCGATAGCCTGCCTCACGACGGCTGGCACTAACCGCTTCTACATACAGGCGCGGCAGTTGGACTCATGAGCAGCAGTCATGGGCGGGCGTTCTACAAATCGCTGCCTTCTCATGCACGACCTCCTTTGTGGGCCCTCCAGCTGCTCTCAGTGATTTCAGGGCTTCTTCCGCGCCCTGAAATAGGGAAGACTAGCCGGAAAGCGCTATCCCGAGGAGGCTTCATGCCGGATTCAAGCACCCAGCCAGGAGTGCGGGACGAAGGTACCCGTAGGGGCGTGCCCAAGCGAGCCGGGATGCTGGTCTGTGCGCTTGTCATGTTGCAGGTGATCTGGCCCTTGACGATGGATCTCTACCTTCCTTCGTTTACCGTTATTCGCCGAGACCTCGGAACGGGCGAGGCAGGCGTTCAACTGACATTGACTGCCGCCTTCGTTGGGATGGGTATCGGGCAGTTGGCGTCAGGTCCTGTGTCCGATGCGGTGGGGCGCGCACGGCCACTGGCTGTGATGATCGTTCTCTACTGCGTGGCGACGGCGTCCTGCGCTGTGGCACCGTCCATCGAGTGGTTGATCACCAGCCGTGCGTTCCAGGGGATGGGATCCGCTGCCTGCGCGGTTTTGGCGATTGCTATCGTTCGTGACCTGTACACGGGCAAGCAATTGATGGTGTTCCTTGCCCGACTCTCCATTGCTTCGGGTGTCTTCGTCGTTCTGTCACCTGCTTTGGGGGCTCAGCTGCTACAAGTGGTGGGTTGGCGAGGAATTTTTTGGGTCCTTCTTGGGTACGGGGTGGTGCTGCTGTGCGTTGCCGGAGTGATCTTGCTGCGAAACGAGACGCATACCGTTGAGCGACGCCAGCTTCGCAAGAGCCTGCGCTTGCGCGATGACTACCGCAGCCTCCTGTCTGATGGACAATTCCGTTCCCTGGCCGTGGCGGGAGGATTCCTGTTCGCCGCGATGATGTCCTATATGGCGGGCAGTGCATTCCTGCTGCAGGACGTTTTCGGGTTGAGCCCAGCGGAGTACGGACTCATGTTCGGGGCGCAGGGCGCCCTGATGGTGGTGGGCGCGCAGATCGGCGGCGTGATAGCTCAACGCTCTTCACCGGTGCTCGTAATCCGCGTTGGGGCTTTCGCGTTGGTGACAGCACTGGGGATCCTGGTCTTGAGTGTCGGTCTTGCGCCCGGGCTCGGGGTGTGGGGTTTGACCGTTCCCATCATGGCGTTCACTACCTCGTTCGGGTTGGTCAGCCCGGCGATTCAAGCGACCGCCCTGGAACATCATGGGTTGCGTGCTGGTACGGCAGCCTCGCTCCTTGGAGCGGCAAACATGACAGGATCAGCTCTAATCGCACCTGTCTCGGGTGCGTTTGGGTTGTCGTCGCCCCTGCCTACCGCCGTCGTCATGGCGACCTGCGTGCTGATCGCCGGCGCCCTCCTGCTCATCGGAACACGGAAGGCAGGCGAGGCAGCGAAAAGACCGGGGGCTCATCCCGACGGTGGTCAACGCCCGGTGCACGCTCCACCAGCCACTATCAACCGGTCATGACAGTGCCGCAGTGTCCATGAAGTACAGACCTAGAAACAGAGACGGTAGGAGCCTGCTCAGGCTGGCCGGAAGCGGTTCCCTGAAAGGAGAGGTCCCTTGAACTCATTAGTGATTGGACGTAGGAGCACCGCAGGCGGTCCTATCCGCTTCGGCATCGTTGGAAGCGGTTGGAGGAGCGAGTTCTTCCTTCGTGTGGCGCGGGAACTGCCTGACCGCTTCACCGTGACTGGCCTCGTGACGAGGAGCGAGGACACGGGGCGCCATATCGAAGACAGGTGGGGCGTGCAGCCTTTCGCCTCGATCGATGACCTCGTGGCGGCTACGTCTCCGTCCTTTGTTGTCGTCTCCGTACCGCGGGATGTCGCTCCGGAGGTCATTCAGCGCCTTGCCGAACTTCGCGTTCCGGTACTGACGGAGACACCACCGGGACCGGACCTTGAGGCACTCACAGGCCTGTACGAACTGGTGCGTCGGGGGGCCATCATTCAGGTGGCGGAGCAGTACCATCTGTCCCCGCTGCTACGTGCACAGCTGCAGATCGCCGTGTCCGGGTGTCTGGGCCGGATCAGTCAGGTGCTGGTTGCTCAATGCCATGACTATCACGGGGTGAGTATCATGCGCCGCGGCCTGGGCGTGGGCTTCGATGACGTCACCATCACCGCCTCGACGTTCGAGTCACCGCTGGTACAGGGGCCGAGCCGGCATGGGGATCCGCAGCAGGAAGTCGTCATTACCGCGCAACAAGTCTCTGCCCGGTTCGACTACGGCGACCGCCTGGGCGTCTACGACTTCGCAGCCGAACAGTACTTTTCCTGGATCAGGGCGAACCGATTGCTCGTCAGGGGAGACCGGGGAGAGATCAACGATCTCGACGTCCGATACCTCGCCGATTGCGGCACACCGGCGTCGACGTCCCTGCGTCGAGTGGCAGCGGGGGAGGGCGGCAACCTCGAGGGCTTTTTCCTGCGGGGGATCGTGGCCGGGACCGAGTGGGTGTTCACCAATGACTTCATGCCCGCGCGGTTGAGTGATGACGAACTGGCGATCGCTGAATGCCTCGTGCGGATGGCTGAGCATATTCAGGGTGGTCCTGACCTGTACAGCTTGGCTGAAGCAAGCCAGGACCACTACCTGTCCCTGCTGATGCTTGAAGCGGCGGCTACCGGTGAGCCTGTCCGCTCCCGGCCGCAGGTCTGGTCACGGTAGGGAGGCCCCGCAGATCTTCCCTAGCGTCGCTCTATGTAGGTGGTGCTACCAGGCATAGGCCTCGGGGGCCTGGCCGCCAGGTCCGGGCCAGATCTCGTCCAGGGCCTGGAGCTGCTCGGCAGTGATCGTCAGATCCAGAGCCTTGAGGGCGCTGGTGAGTTGCCCGGCCGTGCGGGGCCCGATGATCGGCGCGGTGACGACGGGCTGGTGTAGCAGCCACGAGATCGCGAGGACGGCCGGATCGACGCCGAGCTCCTCGGCGAAGCGTTCGTATTTCTCGATCTGGGTCCGGCGTTCTCCGAGCCGGTGGAGGTCCTGTGACCGGGACCGATCGGTTTTGCGGAGCACCCCGCCGAGTTGGCCGCTGGCCAGGGGGGACCAGGGGAGGACTCCCATCCCGTATTCCTGGGCGGCGGGGACGACTTCGAGTTCGAGGAGCCGTTGGGCCAGGTTGTATACCGACTGTTCGGTGACGATGGGCAGCTGGTTCCGCGTCGAGGCGTGCTCACGGTATTGGGCGATATTCCAGCCGGCGAAGTTTGATGAGCCGAGGTAGATGATCTTGCCCTGCGCCTGCAGTGTCGTGAAGGCATCGAGGACCTCATCAACGGGAACGGCCCGGTCGATGTGATGCATCTGGAAGAGGTCGATGCGGTCGGTCTGCAGGCGCCGCAGGGAAGCGTCGACGGCGGCGCGGATGTGCAGGGCGGACAGTCCCCGGTCGTTCGGGCCCTGCCCCATGGGCCCATAGGCCTTTGTTGCGATGACGAGGGAGTCCCTGTTGCTGCGGGCCTGCATCCACTCACCGAGGAGCTCCTCGGATTGGCCGGGCTGATCCCCCCAGGGGTGGCCGCCGTACACGTCGGCACTATCGATGAAATTGATACCGTTCTCCACGGCGAGGTCCAGGATGCTGTAGGACTCCTCCCGTCCGATGACAGGGCCGAAATTCATCGTGCCGAGGGCGATTCTGCTGACAACGGCACCGGCGGAGCCGAGGCGTGTGTAATCCATATCAGGTTCTTTCGTGAGGATCGGTCAGGGAAGGTGCTGAAGAGGTTCAGAGAGGTGGAGTGGACCGGCAGCACCGACCAGCGCCCACCCGTAAGGAGCGAGCTCCACAAGGGAAGGCGACGATTGGTTTCCGGACACTGCCTCGGGCAGGCGGACAGTGACGCTCTCGGGGCCGTGGTTGATGAGAGTCAGGACGTCACCACGACGGGCTACTTCGACGTACTCGAGGTCCGCTGAGCCCGAATCGGGCAGTTCGGCCGCGATACCGGCCTGGCTCGTGAGCCATCGTGTGAGCTGCAGCATCCCGTGGTCGTCCGGGATGGTCGCAAGATAGTAGCCAACACCACCCTGTTCCCGCTGTTCCTCGTGTTCGCTGGTCTGGTTGCCGCTGTCCCGGGCGATGTTCGCGCGGAGGGCGGTGAGGGCCGGACTGCCGGAGGCGCGGCCTGTTGTGAAGGGTGCGAGGACGGTGACCGCTGGGTTGAGGATGTCCAGTACCTCGGCGAAGTACTGGCCGGTAAGGATTCCGACGGGTGTGTCGAAAAAGGCGTGGTCCTCACCTGGTTCATACAACGCTGAGTAATCAGTCTGGGTTGTTTCGCCGGCGGAAGTGGGGCCGGCCGGGGTGGCGCTGGGCTGAATAAGAGCCCCGAATTCGTGCACTGCGACGCCCACGATGTCCCGCAGACCGACTTGGAACCCTCCGCTGCGGAACGCGTCGTGTTCGTCGACGATATCGCTGAAGGCGGTGACGAGGAGGTGACCACCGCCGTTGACGAACCGTGTGAGGTTTCTGGCCCCGTCATCGGTGAGGAGGTAGAGGTTGGGTGCGATCACGACCTGGTAACCGGTCAGGTCTCCGGTCGGGGGGGCCAGGTCGATCGACAGGTGGTGGCGGTGGAGGGCGGCGTACCAGCGTTGCACCAGGTTCAGGTAGTCGAGTTCGGCGGGGTGGTCGGGGTTCTGCAGCGCCCACCAGTTCTCCCAGTCGAAGACGAGAGCGACCTTTGCTCTGCTGGAGTCTTCACCGCTGGGTAGATCGGTCACGTCGGCCAGGGTCTGCCCGAGGTCTGTGACTTCCTGCCAGGTGCGGGTGGTCGTCCCTGCCTGGGGAAGCATCGCGGAGTGGAACTTTTCGCTGCCACGCTGGGACTGCCGCCATTGAAAGAACATGATGCCGTCTGCGCCGTGGCCTATAGCTTGCATGGATAGTGCAGCCATCTGTCCGGGGGCTTTGGGTGCGTTGCTCGGACGCCAGTTGACCTCGTTGGTGGATTGTTCCATGAGCACCCAGGGTCGTCCTGGTTTGAGGGATCGTATGAGGTCGCGGGTGAACGCCGCGGTGCGGAAGGAGTGGGGGTCGTTGGGGTCGGGGTAGTTGTCGTCGGAGATGAAGTCGAGCTCCTTGGCCCATGTCCAGTAGTCCAGGGGCGGGAAGGCGCCCATGAAGTTGGTGGTGACCGGTTGTTGCGCCCCGGAGGCCCTGATGATGTCCCGTTCCATGATGAAGAGCTCGAGCAGCGCGTCGGAGGTGAAGCGCTTGAAGTCCAGCGCCTGGCACGGATTGTGGCTGTAGGGCGCTTGGCGTGGAGGCAGGATTTCGTCGAAGCTGCTGTAGCGCTGGGACCAGAAGAGGGTGCCCCACGCGGCGTTCAGTGCGTCGATGGTGCCGTAGCGGTTGCTGAGCCAGTGGCGGAACCCGGTCGCGGCGTTGTCGGAATAGTCGTAGTGGAGGTGGCAGGCGTATTCGTTGTTGACGTGCCACATGACGACAGCCGGGTGGTGGGCATAGCGGGCAGCCAGTTCGGTGACGAGCCTGGCCGCGAGGCGTCGGTAGTCCGGTGAACTGGGTGCGTAGGCCTGGCGGCTGCCCGGCCAGTAGGTCGTTCCGTCTGCATTCTGAGGAAGAAGTTGCGGGTATCGCGTGGAGGCCCAGGGCGGTGGTGATGCTGTGGCGGTAGCAAGGTCCACGGAAATGCCTGCTTCGTGTAGCCGTCCCAGGATGTCATCGAGCCACTCCCAGTCAAAGGAGTCTTCATCGGGCTGGATGCGGGCCCAGGCGAAGACACCGACCGTGACGAGGTTGACTCCGGCTTCTCCCATAAGCCGTATGTCCTCGTCCCAGGTTTCGGGCGTCCATTGTTCGGGGTAGTAGTCGGCTCCGTAGTACACGGGCATCCTCCATGATGTCGGCGGGTTGGGATGAGTCGGCAAGGCAGCGCAATGAGTCCTGGAACCGTCAGCGCCTCATCGTCGGTCTCAGGGGATGTCAGTGCCGGGTTGATTGGCGCGGCACGAGGAGTGGTTCGAATCGGGTCTGAACGTTGGACGGGGGCACGGCTTTGAGTTCCTGCAGGAGTAGTCGTGCGGCGTGGGCGCCCATCTCGATGGCCGGCTGCCGGATCGACGTGAGGGGGACGACGGCGGCGGCGGCGAAGTCGATGTCGTCGTAGCCGATGATGGCTATCTCACCGGGGACTGAGACGCCGTGGCGGATAAGGCTTTGCAGGACGCCGAGGGCAACGTGGTCATTGGCAGCGAAGATCCCGTCGGGCCGCTCAGCTGGCGGGAGGGTTGCGATGCGGTCGCCGATATCGCGGCCGAGCTGCGGGTTGAGGGTGGTGGTCTCGATGAAGGTGAACCGGGCGCCGGCGGCTTCGACGGTGGAGCGGCATCCTTCGAAGCGTTCGCGCATCTGGTCGACGGTGAGCGGGCCTCCGATGAACGCGATGTGGCGGCTTCCTCCTTGGAGGAGGTGCTCGGTGGCCATGGTGCCGCCGGTGACGTCGTCGAGCGAGACGGAGGGGAAAATCCCTTCCTTATCGGCACGGTCGACGAGGACGACGGGTACCTCGCGCTGTCGGAAGCGTTCCAGCATCGCTGTCGGGGTGCGGACCGGTGCGATGAGGATGCCGTCCATTCTTTGGCGTTCGAACAGGTCGAGGTGCCGTGACTCCCGTTCTTCGGAGTCGTAGCTGTTACCGACGATGATCGAGTATCCGGCCCGCTCGGCTTCCTCCTCGGCACCGAGCACCACATCGGCGAAGAACGGGTTGGTGATGTTCAGGACAGCCATACCGATCGCGTTGCTACGTCCGGCTCTGAGCTGCCGTGCTGCAGTATTGGGCACGTAGCCGAGATGGGTGATGGCCTCGGCGACCCGATGCGCGGCAGCACTCGACACGAGTTCGGGCCTGTTCAGCGCATTGGAGACGGTACTGACGGACACACCTGCCCTGGCCGCCACGTCCTTGATGCCGATCTCACCCATGGTCCCCCTTCAGACGTCTGAGGCTGTGTAGGAGCCTGATGCGGTTCTCGACTTTACCTGCGGCCGGTCCATGCACGAACGTGAAACCCATCTGGTGTGGAGTGGGCGAGGTCAGCAGGACTTCATGCTCATCCCTTCCTATAGAGATAGTGGTGTCCGGGTCGGTGATGACGGCGATACCCGCAGTTGAGTGCAGCACTTGCCCCTCGAGGTGCGGGGGACTGTCGAAGCGGAGGGAGATCGCGCCGTCCGCGGTGTCGGTGAGCTGACCTACGGGGCGACCGTGACTGAAGATCCCGAGGGTTTCCTGCCCGGAGCCAAGAGAGGGGCTCGACAGCATCAAATAGCCTGCGATGACGCGCCAGGTAGGACGAGTAGCCAGATGAGTGTCGGGGAAGGCCGACAGTACTCGCGTGTGGTTTCGTCCGAGCCAGATGATTTCGTAGAACACCGGGTCGATGCCTAGTGACCCGTGACGCATCAGGGTGTTTTGCGTGTCGCGCGCGACGGTCATGCTGGTGCTTTCTGCCCGGCAGTGATGCTCGTGCCGGCGACCCATCGTACGAGGGACAGGAATACCTGCTGGTGGGCGGGGGAGTCGTAGGACTCGACTCCGTGGCCGAGGGCGTCGTACGCGACCCGCCCGTAGTTCTTGTGCGCGTTGTTGGCCCAAATCAGCGGATGCGTCATGCCGTCTTCCGTGTGGATTGCCAGGATTTGCGCCTGCGTCGATGTCTCAAGGTGGGTGTATCGCTCGTCGTAGACGGTGAAGTCGTCGAAGGTCAATGGGTTGTGCGCGTGCGGGGCCGCCTGAATAAGGGAGGTTCCTATCTGGGGGTGCATGGTGGTCCCTGGGACCCATCGTCCGCCAAGTAGTGCAGCCCAGCGTGGGTCGTCCCGGAAGGCAAGAGTGGACGAGTGCGATGCCAGGACACCCCCTCCCCGGTGCCAGTGGGACGTGATGACGTCCACGAGGGCAGTGGAGTCAGGTGATGCCTCGGACAGGTCGCTACTGGCATTGGTGATCAGAACATCCGCGCCCTCCATGGCTTTGAGGAAGTCGCCGTGCTCGTCTGTGCTTACAGCCCGGACATTGGTAAAGCCATGGTCATACAGGAGCTCCGCTATCCGCTGACTTGTCGCGGTGAGGGCATGCCAGGGATCACTATGGGCTCCTGCTCCAACGAGCAGCACGATCCTCGGGCTACCCGCGGAAGTATGGGCGGCGGAGTCGACGTCGGTGACGGCGGTGATGGTGGTGTTCCCGACGTGATCAGTCATTGATCCACGTGCGGGGGTCCGGGCAGATAGCGTCGATTTCGTCCCACAGCGCGTCAGGGATATCGAGGTTCATGTTCAGGACTGCTTGATCGACCTGTTCAGGGGAGACGACTCCGCAGATTGTCGACGAGATGCGGGGATCATGGGTGGAGAACTGAAGGGCGGCTGCCCGCAGTGGTACGCCGTGCCTGTCACAAGCAGCACCCATCGCGTCAACAGCTGCCAGGATCTCTGGTTTGGCTTCGGCGTAGTGGTACCGGTTGGTCGAACGCGGCCAGTTGGCGAGCAATCCGCCTCCGTAGACAGCAGCGTTCATGACACCGACACCGGCGTTAGCGGCGGCGTCGAGGAGGCGGTTCGCGGTGCGGTCCACCAGGGTGAATCGGTTGTGCGTGACCAGCGCATCGAAGTGCCCGGTTTCGACGAATCGCTGAAGCATGGACGCCGGGCCCCCGGAAATTCCGATGTGATCGGCATAGCCCTCGTTGCGGAAGCGCTGCAGCGCTTCGACAGGCCCGTCGGGGGCCATAGCCGCGTCGAAACCGATGTGTTCCGGGTCATGGAGGTACAGGATGGGCACGCGGTCCAATCCGAGGCGTTCAAGGCTCTCCTCGAGCGAGGCACGCATCCGCTTCGCGTCGAAGGTGTCCGTTGTCGGGTCGCGATCCAGCTTTGTCTGGATGACGAAGCCGTCAGGTAGCCCGTACTGCCGGATGGCGGCCCCGACCCGACGCTCGCTTTCCCCATCGCCATAGTTGTTCGAGGTGTCCAGGACGGTCACGGGTCCGGCGAAGGCCCGGCCGGCTGTTGCTACAGCGTCGGCCTCGCTGACGGTGAGCTCGTGCACGGGAGAAGACACCCCCCATGCTGCCGTTCCGACGCAAAGACGGGAGATGTGCAGGCCCGTACGTCCTAGGGGTGCTGATTCGAGGGTGTGCTGGGTCATTCGAATTCGTCTCCTCCGCGGAAGCGGTCGACCAGTACGGCGGCGAGCAGGATGAGTGCCACGATCAGGTCGAGGTAGTCGGGGTCAAAGAACTGGATGTTGAGGATATTGGTGATGCCAGCGACAACCAGCAGGCCGAGCAGGCCCCCGAGCGGATTGCCGACACCGCCGCGGGTGATGGAGTACCCACCGATCATGAGGGCTGCGTAGATCTGGAACTCGAGTCCGGTGCCGAGGATGTTCGAGGCTGAACCGAGTTGTCCCACGTACAGGATCCCGCCGATGGACGCTCCTACGGCGCTGATGACCAGGGCGATGACGCGCACCTTCGTCACCGAGATTCCGGCGCGGGCTGCGGCTCGGTGGTCACCACCGACAGCCTGTACCTTGCGGCCGACCCTGGTTTTGCCGATGAAGCCGGCGGCGACGAGGGTGATGCCTATGCCGATGAGCAGGAGAGTGGGGAATCCAAGGAGTGCGCCCTGCGTGACGTTGTAGAGCGGGTCGATGAGGGTCGTGGGCGGGGCGCTGACGACGATCGCCTGGCTGAGTCCGCGTAGCAGGGTGAGCATGCCGAGGGTGACTGCGAGAGGTTCGGCGCCGAAATAGACGATGACGAAGGCGTTGGTCAGTCCAACCACGACGCCCACGCCGATGGTGATGGCGGCGACCAGCCACGGGTTCAGGCCCGTGGCAACGAGCTGATTGAAGATGACCGCCCCGAATCCAACCATCGAGCCGATGGAGAGGTCTACGACGCCTGCCAGCAGCGCGAACGACGCCAGAACGGCGACGATGAGCGGGATGGCGACGCTCACGCCGACGATCTGGATATTCGAGGGGGCGAAGAATTCGGGTCCGACCCATAGCAATCCGACGAGCAGAGTGACTGCGAGGGTGGCGGTGATGCTTCCGACGGGTCCGTTGAAGGAGTGGAGCGTTCTGTGTCGGAAGGACTGGGGGCGGTCTTCGAAGAGCGGGGAAGCGAGGGTGGTCATCGGCTTGTCCTCTTCAGTCGGGCACCGTCGATACCGACGGCGATGATGAGCAGTGCACCCTGGAAGACGAGTGACCAGGCCGGGGGGAGACCGAAGAACGCGATAGAGGTCGGGATGGTTGCGAGGAATCCGACACTGAGCAGCAGTACGAGCAGGTTTCCTTTTCCACCGGACAGGCTGATGCCGGCGAGGATGACGGCTCCGATGACGATGAGTTGGAACCCGGTCCCTGAGGCTGGCGTGAAGCTTGGATTGACGGCCGAGAAGAGCACTCCTGCGAGGCCGGCGACGGCTCCGGATCCGGTGAACGTCGCCAGGCGTATCCGGCGGAGGTTCAAACCGCGTGCTTTGGCGGCGCGGGCGTTGCCTCCGATGGCGATGAGGCGGCGCCCCCAGCGGGTGTAGGTCAGGGCGAGACCGAAGAGGATGATCGTGATCACCATGGGCCAGAAGATGTTGGGCAGGCCGAGAAAGCGTCCGAGGCCGTACGCCCGCAATGCGGATGTCGACGGGATCTGCGCGGATTTGAAGAGGATCAGCATAATCGCCAGTCCGCCGAATCCGGTTGCGAGGGTCACGATGATCGGGTTCAGTTTCCCGAAGACGACGATGGCACCGTTGAGCAGCCCCCAGCAGGCACCGGCCCCCAAGCCGGCGAGGATTGCGAGAACTGTTGGCAGTCCGGCGTTCAGTGCGCTGACCGTGGCCCAGGCGCTCAGGGTCAGGGATACGGGCAGACTCAGGTCAAGGAGGCCTCCGCTGATGACGATCAGGGCTTGGGCGACGGCGAGGACCCCAGAGATGGACATGGTGAAGGTGACGGCGAGCAGGGTCTGGTTCGAGAGAAAGTCGGGGCGGGCTATGAGTGTGGCTGCCAGGAGCAGAACCCATACGCCGGTGATGCTGATTGCGTCGCGGAACGAGGTGAAGGTGCGCCCGTCCGTGATCGAAATGTGGGGCTTGTCCGGCTTGGTGGCGACCGGATCGGTCGGGGTGAGGTGAGATGTGGTCATGGTGTGGTGTCGTCTCTGACCGATCCGGTCGCTGTCATAGTCGGGCGGGTATCAGGTGATTTGAAGGTCGATCTAGAAGTCGCAGAACAGGTCGTGTTCGGTGGTTCCCTTGGCGGCGGAGGCGAGTTCGGAGACGCGCTCATCGATGTTGGGGATGGACGCGGCCTGTTCCTGAGTCACGGGGCAGGGCTTGACGCTTACGGCGGCGTTGTCGCCTGTGTCCTTGACCTCTGGGGCGTTGCCTTCGGCAATCTGGTCGGCGATTTCGAAGGCGGAGGCCGGGTAGCCCTCGAGGAAGTACATGACGCTTCCGGCGAGGTTGGGGTCGACGTTGTCTCCGGTGATCAGGCCGCCGTCCTGGCCCCAGCCCATGATTGAGCCGTCCCTGCCGAGCTGGGTCGCTGCCTGAAGGGCGCCGACGACAGCTTGGTCGTTGAGGCCCACGACGAGGATATTCTCGGCGTCGGGGTGGGCTGCGAAGACACCGGGTGCGTTGGCGAGGGAGGTGGTGAGGTTGCCGTCTGCCTCGTAGGAGACGTAGTTGTCCTCGGGGATGTCTGGGCAGGTTTCCTGAATGGCGGTACGCGCGTTGCCGGTGCGCCACTCGTTGATTTGGCCGGCTGCAGTGCCCTCAGCGGAAATGACCAGATCGACGTCGCAGTCCCACTTCTCCTGTGCCAGTTCGGCGAGCTTGGTTCCTCCCTCAGTTCCGGCTGAGGCGTTGTCGACGCCGACGAAGTACCAGCCGGGCTGGGCGATATCAAAGGTCACGACCGGGATACTCGCGTCTTCGTACTTTTTGGCGATCACAGGGTTCGCCGAGGGCTGGCCGTTGAACATCATGACCATATCGACACCCTTTTGGATGAAGAGGTCAGCGTTGGTCGTGGCTGTTGCTTCGCTGTTGTCGTTGGAGAGTTCGACGAAGTCCCAGCCACGTTGGTCTGCGAGGCCTTTGGCGACGTCGCCCTGGAGTTCCTGCCAATCGGCGTCCGGCTGGCCTCCGACCGCGAATCCGAGGGTGAAGGTTCCGTCATCGGTTGCCCCTGAATCGGAGCCTCCCGCTGCGGGATCCACGGTGCTGCATCCGGTAAGGGTGAGACTGGTCGCGGCTAGACCGACAAAGGCTGCGCGGACCAGGCGTGAGCGGGTGGTGAGTTGCGTCATTGCAGTGTTCTCCTGGGGTGATGTTCCTGTGATGGTGAAACTGAAAGAGGTCATGCTGTTCTGCGGTAGCGGGGCAGGTGAGGGCCTTCAAACGACGACAGTGGACGTGTCCTCGGGTGTTGGGACGTCGGCGGGGATTGCCCCGGTGATGAGGCCTACGATCTTCTCGGGGGTGATGTCGGCGACGTCACGCGTAGCGATAGTTCTGCCCAGGCGCATGACGGTCACCCGGTCCGCGACTTGGACAAGTTGCTGCATGTTGTGGCTGACGAGGATGACGCTGACACCGCGGTCGCGGAGCCGGCCGATGAGCTCGAGGACCTGCGCCGATTCCCGGACTCCGAGCGCTGCGGTGGGTTCGTCGAGGATGACGATCTGACGTCCCCAGATCAGCGCTCGGGCGATCGCCAGGCACTGGCGTTGCCCGCCGGACATGCCACGGACCGAGACGTTGACGGATTGGATGCCAACTCCCAAGTCCTTCAGGACCTCGCGGGAGCGTGTCCGCATTCCCTTGTCATTGACAACGTTCAGAGCCCTAAGGAGCCGGTTGGAAGACAGCTCCTCCCGCCCGAGGTAGACGTTCTGCACGGCCGACATCGTGTCTACCAGGGCGAGGTCCTGGTAGACGGTCTCGATGCCTGCTTCGAGCGCATCCGATGGGCGGCGGAAGGACACCGGCCGCCCTGACACTTCCATGGATCCCGCATCAGGTGTGACAGCTCCGGACAGGATTTTCAGGAAAGTGGACTTACCGGCTCCGTTGTCTCCTACAAGTCCCATCACTTCGCCCCGGCGGAGCTCCATGGAAGCGGCCGAGAGGGCTACAACGGCACCGTAGCGGCGTTCAATATTTCGTGCCTGAAGGACGATGTCCTGAGCAGCAGCAGTTGAATCGTGCATGGTGGACGACCTCTTCGTCGATCTGAAACGTTTTATCTAAAACGATTTAGATGACAATTACATACTGTGAGACGGTGGTCAAGAGCTGTCGCTCAGCATCTTCGCTGGACGCCGAATGTGACGCTGAAGTCTCTGGTAATCAATGCCTGCACCTGGCGGAACGGTCCGATTTGCTTCACCTGCAACCCCTGCTGAATAGCTTTGATGAACTGCCGATAACCAAGCTTCTGACACGTTTTGTATTGCCGCCCGTGACCTTCTGCGGGGGTGAACGTATCGATTCCGCGTGGACGGTGCCTACAACAACGGGACGCCCGCTATTGCGGACGCCCCGTCGCTTGTTCTCTTGGTAGAAGGTCTACTTGGTGAGGTCCACCCGGTAGGTGGTTGTGGTGGTGCCGTCCTCGCTCGTAACCTCGATGACCGCGGTGCGGGTGCCCTGCGTGGGCTGCGTGATCGCCAGGGTCGAATAAGGATCGGTCGCGGTGGCCGTGACGGTGGGCAGCTTGCCTCGCGCCTGCACCGAGTACGTCATGGTGTCGGGCGAGAAGCCAGGGACGGGCGCGTTGTTGATGCTGATCCCAGAGAGCGTCGGTTCGACGGAGGTCACTGGAACCCAATCGAGTACTTCGATCTCGCTGACGACCATGTGCGTGTTCGACCGAGCGGTCATGACCACGCGCACGGACTGGGCTGTCACGCCGTTGATGGGCAGCGTCACGACTGGCGCGGGAGCACCTGCCGGCACGGTCACGGGGGCGCCGGAGTCGGACCACTGACCGTCGGCGCCCTGAACCTGCAGCTGCACCGTCTGCGCGTAGCTGTCGCTGCTGCCGTCGCGGAAGAAGTGCACTTTCACGCCGCTCAGCGGCTGCGCCTGGCGCAGGTTCACCGTCAACGTATCGGTGAGGTTCTTGTTGCTGGGTTTCCAGTTGGACCATGCCTTGTCCTGTAGGTTCCCGTTGAACAGGCCTGTCGTACCGTAGCCTCGCTCGGTGAACGTCGCGGTGGCCGTGGTGCCGCCGTCGTCCGCGATGTTCTCTGGTGCGCGCTCGGTGACCTTAATCAGGACGATCGCCGGGAGAGTAGTGCCGTTGCCGGCATCGGCCTGCCCCGTGAGTTCATATATGCCGGGCGTGGAGTAGCTGACGGGGGTATTCCAGGTGACTGGGCGTTCTAAGGTGCCGCCCATGCTGCCCACCGCGGTCACCGTGGCGGGCAGCGTCGGTACGCTGTTCACCACGGTCTTGGCACGGGCCGGTTGCGTGGACACGAGTTTGTCCACCGTGACCACGACCTCCGTGGGGAAGGTGTTGCCGAGGTTGTCCGTCGCGGTGCCCGTGACGGTCACGGTCCCGGGCTTCTTCCAGCGGTTGTCGTTCGGGATCTTCGACCACGTCACGGGGATGGCCCCGCGGGCGCCGTCGCGGTAGACCGGTGTCACGGTTTCCGGCAGCACGGGTGCGGTGCCGGGGACTGTGAAGGCGGTGGCGGGTTCGACGCCGAGCACCGTCTCGTCGATCAGCGTCCAACGCTGGTTCGCACCGGAGTTCGCAAGGTACAGGGTCACGGGTGCGCCCTCGGCGGTGGAGCCGCCGCCCACTTCGAGCAGGAGGTCCGTTTCGGCGTTGACGAAGGTGTAGGTTCCGTCTCCGGTGGTGGAGGCGATCCACTCCGCCCGCGGGTTCGAACCTGCGGGGGCGATGACGGCGGCACCGCCCTCGTCGGCGAGCTGCGAGGCGCCGTCGAGCGTGGTGATGGAGTACCGCTCCTGGTTCGTGTTGTCCTCGCCGAGGCTGGTGAAGCGGAAGAGCTGCTGCGTATCGGCGGTGTCACTGGTGCTGATGACGGCGGTGCCGCCCGCGGTCTCGATCGACTTGCCGCTCTGGACGCCCTGCAGCCGGTAGACGTGGCCGTCCTGGATGGCTGCGGCGTCCTCGGCGATGCCCGAGACGCCCTCCACCACGAACGTGGTGACGGACTCGGCGGGCGCGGTGACGACGGCGGAGCCGCCGTCAATCGCGACTGGCTCACTCTCGACGAGTGCGCCGTTGGCGTCGCTGACCACGGGGATCACCGTGGCCCCCTGGGCGATGGACCCGAACTTCGAGAAGTCCAGGACCACAGGAGTGTTCTCGGTGGACTCGTTGATGTGGACGACTGCCGCGCCGGTCTCCGTCACGGCGGCGGTGGTGTCCTCGTCGTTCACGCCGACCAGGCGGTCGCCGGGCTGGATGTAGTGCGTGTAGTTGCGCACGGTGTTGAACTTGGTGTTTGTGTAGATGGGGCAGCTCTCGAGGGTGTCCGCGTCGGTGCAGTCGAAGGGCATCTGGATGCTGCCCCAGTTGGCGCCGGCCGCGGACTCGCCGCCGGGCTTCATGTTGTCGTAGTCCTCCACGGGCTGCCAGAACACCCAGGCGGTGGGCTCGAGTTCGCGGAGGTCGTCGGTGATGCGCTTGGCCATGCCGAGGCCCGGCTCCATGCTGGTGAAGCTCTGGCCGTCACCCCAGGAGCCCTCGACCTCGCTCATCCACAGGGGTTTATCTTCGGCCTTGGCGATGTCCCGGACCGTGGTGCGCTGGTCCGTGCCGTAGGTGTGCACGTTGAGCTGGTCCACGAGGTTCCGGACGTCCTCGGGGTAGCTGTTCCAGTTCGTGGCGAAGAGGCCGGGGTTGGTCTCGTCCATCGCGGAGATCGTCGCGTTGGCGCTGGAGGTCTCGAGCTTCGTGGCGAGGTCGCGGAGGACCTGCTGCTGTAGCTGCGGGCTCAGGTGGGCGCCCTCCTGGCGGCCACCGGTCGGGTTGCCGTCGGCCCCGAGCCGCGTGCTCCAGTAGTTGGTGTTCGGCTCGTTGAACGGATCGAGCGTGTCCACTTCGATGCCGTGCGCTTTCTCGATCTCCTCCGTGACGCGCACCAGGTAGGCGTTGAAATCGGAGATGCTCTCGGGCTTCAGCTGGTCAGCCGTGGAGTTGAAGCCGCCCGAAACGTAGCCGCTGACGGTCTGGAAGTAGGGCGGCGAGTTGCTGAACGTCTCCCAGTGGGTGATGTCCTGCTTGATGCGGTCGATCCACCAGCGCTGCGTAGCGTCCGCCTCGAGGTTCCAGTCTGCGGGGTCCTCGGGATCCCACCAGGCGGTGTCCTCGCGCGTAGTGCCCTCGGGTGCGTTCCACCAGCCCTCCACGGCGCCGCCGGGACGCAGATAGTCCTTCACGTCGGGGGCGTTACCGCCTCCGATGTTATACCGGGCAATGTTGAGGTTCAGGCCCTCGGGCCCGAAGACCAACTCCGCGAGGCCGTTCCGGATTTCGTCCGGGTAGTCGCCGGTGGCGTTCGCGAACCAGACGAGGCTCGTGCCCCAGCCCTCGAACTCCTCGCCCTGGTAGGAGGGGTCCGGGGTGAGGGTGAGTGCACCCTCGGGTGCCGCGGGAGGTGCGGGTGGGGCCGGGGGAGCGGCCTGGGCCGGCGCCGCCACTCCGATGAGGGAGGCTGCCGCCAGCACGGCGGCAACCCCGGTCGCGACAGCCCTGGAACAAGCGGCTCGCCTGGGTCGATTCATCATTGAATGTGCTCCTTAATCAGTGGTGCTGATTCCTTCTGGGCGTTACTGAGTGGTACGGATGAGCTTTCGGACGGTGACGGAGCGGGGAGCCAGCTTCGACTCCTCGCCGGTCAGGGTGTCGCCGTTGACGCCGGTGATGTCCACGGGCGCGTCAGTGCGGTTGATGAGGAAGACGTAGTCGGCGTCGTCATCGGTGCGGATGATCTGCTCGACGGCGCCGCGAAGCTCAGCGGGCAGCTCACTGGTGATCCCTGCGCGTTCGGCGAGGTTCACGAGGACCGGGGTGATGCCCTCCGCGCCCAGTCGCGCGCCCACGTAGGCGGCGCTGCCGGCCCCGACAGTGCGTCGCGTGACGGCAACGTCACCGGCGTGCTCGCCCGTGGTGTAGCGGATGAGGACCTCGACTCCGTCGGCGCGGGGCTGCACGCGGTCCGCCCAGAACGTGGCGGCGGTGCCGTTGTCGAGCTGCACGGTCTCGCCGTCGAGCAGCGGGCCGAACTCGTCGATGCGCACACCGAGCAGATCGGCGAGGGCGCCGGGGTAGCCGCCGAGCCAGATGTGGTCGTTCTCGTCGGTGATGCCGCTGAAGTAGCTTGCGACCAGGTGTCCGCCGCCGCCCACGTACTCCTCGAGGCGCGTCTTCAGCCCCGCGGGGACGGTGTGCAGGATGGGCGCGACGACGAGCCCGTAGCCGGTGAGGTCGGTGGCGGTGGGGACGACGTCGGCGCGGATGCCGAGGGCGAGGAACGCCGAGTACCAGTCCAGGGCCTCCTGCTTGTAGCGCAGGCGGTCGGACGGGTGGGAGTCCTGCTCGGACGCCCACCACGAGTCCCAGTCGAAGAGGATCGCGGCCGGTGCGGCGCTGCGGTGGGATCCGACGACGGCGGACAGTTCGCCGAGCTCACGGCCGAGGTCCACGACGTCGCGGAAGATCGGGCTGTCCTCGCCGGCGTGGGGAACCATCGCAGAGTGGAACTTTTCGGCGCCGGCCTTGGACTGCCGCCACTGGAAGTAGCAGACGGCATCCGCGCCGTGGGCCACGTGGGTGAGGGAGTCGCGGCGCAGGGCGCCGGATTTCTTCGGGGTGTTCACGGGTTGCCAGTTCACGGCGCTCGTGGAGTGCTCCATGAGGAACCAGGGCCTGCCGCCGGCGATGTTGCCGGTGAGGTTCGCTGAGAAGGAGAGCTCGTCGACGGCCTGCGGGCCGGGCACGAAGTAGTGGTCGTTGGCGACGAAGTCCACCTCGGCGGCCCAGTCGGCGTAGTCCATGCCCTTCGTCTCGCCCATGACCATGAAGTTCGTGGTGACGGGGATGTCCGGGGTGATGCGGTTGAGGATGTCGCGTTCGGCGCGCAGGTACTGCTTCAGGGCGTCCGAGGAGAACCGTTTGAAGTCGAGCTGCTGCGTGGGGTTCGGGTGCGAGGCGGCCTGGCGCGGGGGCAGGATCTGCTCGAAGCGCGTGTACCGCTGGGACCAGAAGTCGGTGCCCCAGGCGTCATTGAGGGCGTCGATGCTGCCGTAGCGGTCGGTAAGCCACGTGCGGAAGGCGCCGGCGGCGTCGTCGGAGTAGTCGTAGATGTTATGGCAGCCGAGTTCGTTGGAGATGTGCCAGGCGCAGACGGCAGGGTGGTCCCCGTAGCGTTCGGCCATCGCGGTGACGAGTGTCAGGGCGTGCTCGCGGAAGACGGGGCTGGTGGGGCGCCAGTGTTGGCGGGCGCCGGGCCAGAGGGTGCCGCCGTCGGCCGTGACGGGCAGGATCTCGGGGTGCTCGGTGGCGAGCCACGGGGGCGGGGAGGCGGTGGCGGTGGCGAGGTCGACGGCGATGCCGTTGGCGTGCAGGAGGTCGATGATCTCATCGAGCCACGCGAAGTTCCACGTGTCACGCTCGGGCTGCAGGCGGGCCCAGGAGAAGATCGCGAGCGACACCACGTTAACGCCGGCCTCCCGCATGAGCCGTACGTCCTCATCCCACGTCTCGCGCGGCCACTGCTCCGGGTTGTAGTCGGCGCCGAAGGCCATCCGCTTACGATCGGGGTCGGTGGGCCAGCGCAACCAGCGGTGGGTGGTGGGTGTTGACACGGTACAGCTCCTTGGGGTGTTGCCTGAGGCTTTTGCGGCGCACGCATGTTGCTCCCCGCCGTCGTCGTTCCCTGGACGGACGGGGCGAGGATGGCGGGTCCAGCGGGAGGTGGAACGGGCCGGGCGGGTGCGCGCGAGCTCCCGCCCGGCCCGGGTCTGGTGATGAAGCCGGGGTCTACTCGGAAACGGTGAAGCCCTGTTCGGTGCCGTACTTGACGCTAGCGTCCTGCCAAGCCTTCAGGCCGTCCTTGAGCGGGGTGTCCGAGACGTAGGCCTGGCCGGCGGTGTCGTTGAACACGCTGTTCGCGTAGACCTGGAAGGGCAGGTAGGACCACCCGTCGGGGACGTTCTGCGCGGACTCGGCGAAGATCTCGTTGGCCTTCTGGCCGCCGAAGTACTCGAACTCGGAGTTGAGGAACTCCTCCGACTTGAGGGCCGCCGATGTCGCGGGGAAGGCGCCGCCGTCGATCCGGGTCTGCACGCCGTCGCCCACGTTGGCGTAGTCGAGGAAGGCGTACGCGAGGGCGCCCTGCTCGCTCGCTGTGGGGATGGTCAGCGAGCTGCCGCCGTTCTCGGCGCTAGCCGTGCCGCCCTCTTCCCACTGGGGGAGCGGGGCTGCACGCCACTTGCCGGCGGAGGCGGGGACGCCGGAGGTGAAGTTGCCGGGCATCCAGGCGCCGGTGGCGAGGGTGGCGATGGTGCCGGTGCCAAGGCCCTGGTACCACTCGTCGCTCCAGGAGCTGATGGGGGCCAGGAGGTCCTCGTCGAGGAGCTGCTGCCACGTCTCGGCGAATTTCGTGGAGCCCTCGTCGGAGAAGTTGACCTTCACGTCGGTGCCGTTCACCGTGTAGGGCTTGCCGCCTGCCTGCCAGATGAGGCTGGTCGCGAAACCGGCATCACCTGTGTCATTGGCGATGTACACATTGGGGTCGGCCTCGTGCAGCGTGCGCGCGGCCTCGACGTACTCGTCCCAGGTGGTGGGGACCTCGACGCCGTACTTCTCGAAGACCTCGGTGTTGTAGAACAGCGCCATGGGCCCGGAGTCCATGGGCAGGCCGTAGATACCGTCGCCCGCCTGGACAGAGCTCCACGGGCCGGGGCTGAAGGTGTCGGAGAGGTCGCTGGCGCCGTAGCCGGTGAGGTCCTTCACGGATTCGGCGAGGGCGAACTGGGGGAGGGCGTAGTACTCGATCTGCGCGACGTCGGGCACACCCGACCCGGCGGCGATGGCGTTCTGCAAAGCGGTGTACTGGTCGTTGCCGGTGCCGGCGTTCACGAGGTCGATGTCGACGTTAGGGTGTTCGGCCTCGAAGTCCTCGACGACCTTCTCCAGGGTCGGCTCCCAGGCCCAGACGGTGAGGTCGCCGCCGGCCTCGAGGGCTGCCTGGACGTCGTCGGCGCTGACCTCTTCGGGCGCCGCGCCGCCGGCGTCGTTCCCGCCTCCTCCGCCGCAGGCGGTGAGGGAGAGGGCTGCCGCGAGGGCGAGTGCCGAACCGCGCAGCACTGCTGGGGAGATTCTGCTCTTCATGGGGTTCCTTTTCACTTCATCGTTTTTCGGAAGGGGGTTCTTGGGAGGGGTCTTACTCTTTGACGGCGCCGGCGCTGAGGCCGGACTGCCAGTAGCGCTGCAGCAGCAGGAACGCTGCGATCAGCGGGAGGATGGTGAGGAGCGAGCCGGTGATGACGAGGTTGAAGATCGCCTCGCCGCCGGCCGTCGAGGCCTGCGCGTTCCAGGCGTTGAGGCCCAGGGTGAGCGGGTACCAGGTCGGGTCCTTGAGCATGATCAGCGGCAGGAAGTAGTTGTTCCAGGTGGCCACCATGGTGAACAGCAGCACCGTGACGATGCCTGGGCCCAGCAGCGGCAGGCAGATCTGGAAGAACGTGCGGAATTCGCCGGCGCCGTCCATGCGGGCCGATTCCAGCAGTTCGGTGGGGATGGCCTCGGAGGCGAACGTCCACATCAGGTAGAGGCCGAACGGGGAGATGAGGGACGGGATGATCACCGACCACGGGGTGTTGGTGAGGCCCATCTCGCTGAACATGAGGAAGGTGGGGACTGCCAGGGCGGTGCCGGGCACGGCCACCGCGCCGATGACGACGGCGAACACGGCCTTCTTGCCGGGGAAGTGGAACTTCGCCAGCGCGTAGCCGCCGAGGACGGCGAGGAATGTGGCGCCTCCGGCGCCCACCACCACATAGAGCACGGTGTTGAGGAACCAGCGGCCGAAGATGCCGTCGTCGTAGGCGAGGGTGTCGCCGATGTTCGTGAAGAGGGCGAAGTCACCGCTGAACCAGAGGCCGAACGAGGTGAAGAGGTCCGCCTGGGTCTTGGACGAATTGATGAACAGCCAGACGAGCGGGATGAGGCTGTAGATCAGGATGACGCCAGTGAGGACGGTCAGCAGGAGACTGCGCCTCGGGTTGTCGACACCGCGGCGGGTGCTCTTCATGCGCACATACGCGGGCTTCGGCTTCTGCTTCTCGGCGCGGGTGGGTTCGACGGCGATGCTCATGGTCAGCTCTCCTTCCGCATGCCGCGCAGCTGCACTGCGTAGGCGATGACCATCGTGATGACGCCCATGATGATGGCCACGGTGGCGGAGTAGTTGTACTGCTGGCCGGAGAAGCTCAGCGAGTAGGCGTAGAGGTTCGGGGTGAAGTACGTGGAAATCGAGTTCGGCGCGAGGCTCTGCAGGATGGCGGGCTCGTTGAAGAGCTGGAAGCTGCCGATCACGGAGAAGATGCCGGCCACCACCATCGCCCCGCGGATGGCGGGGAGCTTGATGGCGGTGACGAGGCGGAACTGGCTGGCACCGTCGATCTCCGCGGCCTCGTAGAGGGACTTCGGGATCACGCTGAGCGCGGAGTAGAAGATCAGCATGTTGTAGCCGATGAACTCCCACGTGACGATGTTGCCGATCGAGGCGAGGATCAGCTCGGGAGAGAGCGGGTTCGGCAGGCTGATGCCGAGGGCGCTGTTGATGTTGCCCACCAGGCCGAAACGCGTCCCGTACATGAAGCCCCACATGAGGCTGGCGACAACGGCGGGCACCGCGTAGGGCAGGAAGATCGAGATGCGGAAGAAGGACTTCCCGTAGAGCCTGCCGCTGTCCAGGGCGAGGGCCACCAGCAGGGCGATCAGCAGCATCACCGGGACCTGCACCGCGAGGAAGAGGACCACTCGGATCAGGGAGGACCAGAACTGGGAGTCCTGCAGCACCTGGCTGTAGTTCTCGAGGCCCACGAAGCCGTTGCCGCCCACGAGCTGGTTGCGGAAGAAGCTGAGCCAGATGGAGTAGGCGATCGGGGCCAGGAAGACAACCGCGAAGACCGCCATGAAGGGGCCGATGAACAGCCAGCCGGACCAGGAGGACTTCTGGGTGCGCTTCTGCGCCCGCTTCGCGGGCCTGGGCTGCGTGCCGAGCGTGGCCGGTGGGGGTGACGCCGTCGTCATGGGTGAATCCTTCTGCCTCTCGGTGATGTTTGCGTAAACATAACAGGGCGGTGAGCTGGATGTTTACGTAAACATTATTGTTACGATAGTCACATGTCATCCATGTCGCGTCAACACCTCGTCCGTGAGGACCGGCGCGTCTCCATGTCCGACGTCGCCCGCCTGGCCGGCGTCTCGGCCCAGACGGTGTCCCGCGTCTCCAACGGCAACCCCGGGGTCATCGAGTCGACGCGACAGCAAGTCATCGAGGCGATGGACGAGCTGGGCTACCGCCCCAACAGTGCGGCACGCGCCCTGAAGCGGGGGAGTTTCCGCACGCTCGGCGTCATCCTCTTCACGCTCTCCACCACCGGCAACGTCCGCACGCTGGAGGCCATTGCGGCCCGGGCCGCGGAGGAGGACTACGCCATCACGCTGATTCCCGTCTCCGCGCCGACGCAGGCGGGAGTGCGGGGGGCGTTCTCGCGGCTGAACGAGCTGGCGGTGGACGCCATCATCGTGATCATGGAGGTCCACCTGCTCGACGCCGCCACGGTGTCCTTGCCGCCGGGCGTGCATGCCGTGGTGGTGGACTCCGATGCAAGCGACGGCTACAGCGTCATCGACACGGACCAGGCCGACGGCGCGCAGAAGGCCGTTGAGCACCTGCTGGACCTGGGGCATGAAACCGTATGGCACGTTGCCGGACCGTCGGCCTCGTTCGCATCGGAACGGCGTGTGAATGCATGGCGATCCACCCTTGCCGCTCGGGATTGCGTCGAGCCGCCATTGCTGCGGGGGGACTGGTCCGCGGACTCGGGCTACGTCGCTGGCCTGACCCTTGCCGAGGCGAACTGTACGGCGGTGTTCGTGGCGAACGACCAGATGGCACTGGGGGTGCTACGAGCCTTCCACGAGAAGGGCATTCGGGTGCCCCAGGACGTCTCGATCGTGGGCTTCGACGACATCCCGGACAGCACCGCGTTCAGCCCGCCCCTGACAACAGTGCACCAAGACTTCGCAGAGGTTGGCCGGCGCTGCGTGGACAAGGTGCTGAAGCAGATGCGGGAGAACTCCACCGAGCCGGGACTCGACCTCGTCCCGACGCGTCTAGTGGTGCGAGAAAGCACTGCACGATCTGCATAACGAACAGGGCTTCGGAAGGAGCGCATGCCACGCATACGGAGCATTGTTGTTGTCAGCATAGTTGCCTAGTTCTTAAAAGGCGCGATCGCCGATAACCTCGCGTTATGTGCAGGGCCGCACCAAGAGGGGGTGGCGCTCGGTTAGGGACGGTCACAATCACTCTGGGGGTGATCAATTTAGGTGACGAAGAACGATTCGATTGGATTACCGCAATGCAGGATCTCTGACCCTGCACGCCGAAAATCATGGTGTGGTGATTGGCTACACGTCCCGGAGAGAGGTTTCGAGGTGTTTGATGCCGTCTCGGATGCGGGTTCTGGGGGTCGGCCCGGGGATGCCCAGGTATGCGCTGACCTCGAAATGGGTGGGGCCGGCGTAGTAGGCGAGTTGGATCGTCCCACGCTGCGCGGCGGACAGCGTGCTCATGCCCGCCCGGACCGCAGCGACCTCGGAGTCCGCGCGACGATGAGGTCGAGCGCGTCGATTTCCTGCCTCCCGAGCGATTCTCCTTCTGCCTGTGTCCCATGACACGGGGAGGCAACCGGATCCGGGGTTGTAGGTGGCTATCGGAGCTTGAGTGGAGACCACTTCCGCAGCCTGACTTGAGCCCACCAACCCCGCATGACGACTCGCCAGTGGGCTAACTGCATATCGGCCTACCCCTTTTTTCGGTGGTGGGCTCCGGCTGGTGTTGTGCGGTTCCGCTCAGGCTACGTCTTGTAGAGACGTTCGGCGTTGTTTGATGCCGTCGCGGATGCGGGTCTCAGGTGTTGATTTCCTGTTCGGCGCTCACGGCGAGTTCTCGCAATGTCTGTTCATCCTCGGGTGAGAAGTTCCGAGGGTTCTGGTCGATAATGCACAACGTCCCAACTGTCCATCCGCGGAGTCCTTGCAGAGGATGACCGGCGTAGAAGCGGATGTAGGGCTCGCCCAGGACCAGGGGGTTGGCTTTGAAGCGGGGATCGGTTCGGGCGTCGTTGACGATGAGAGGTCCCGCGTTGCGGATCGTGGCGTTGCAGAACGAGATTTGCCGGGGCATGTTCTGAGACACGTTGCCCACCATGGATTTGAGGAACTGGCGGCGGTCATCGATCAGGGCGATGGTCGCTGTACTGACCTTGAAGTGATTTTTGGCTTGACGGGTGATCCGGTCGAATCGCTCCTCGCCGGGTGTATCCAGCAGGTGTGTGCGGGTGACAGAGTCCAGTCGTTCTGATTCCACTTCTGCCGCCGACAGCAGAAACGCGCCGGCGGCACCGAGCATCCTCCGCCCGTCATCGTCAGGCATGAACGCTTGGCTTCCGGTGCTGTTTGGGACCTGCATGGCCGAGGAAGCATCCTTGAGGAGTTCGTTGGCTGCTGCGGCCAGCACATCACGGTCGAACACGGGAATGTCGAAATGGCCTTTGAGGTAAGCATCTACCTCCAGCTGGGACAGGTTCCCGCCGAAACTGAAGTAACTGATCCACAATTCCCTGACAAGGAGGCCGGCTTCGATGAGCGCGGCGCGCGTAGGATCCTGATGCGCGTGTTGGTCCACAATGAACGTCCCGGTTGAATGAAGGCCGACCACGATGGTGTCGAAACCCCGAACCACCACGGATCAGCATGCTTGTTATTTCACGGTACTGCGCGCCATCGGAACCCACGAGGAATCCGAGAGGACGTTACTCGGGTGCACCGTCGTGCTGGGTCGTGCATGGGATGCGCTGCGGGCCCGCGGTGCTTCTGGTGTCATGGGATCAACGGTGAAAGGGGCTCAAGTCAGGCTGCGAAAGTGGTATTCGGTTAAGCTCCCACAATCAGCGCAGGAGTCTTGCTGGCGCGGTCCGTTATGGTGCGGGGAGGCGTAAATTGGCCCTCATGCAGGACAACACGTGTCCCGAGCAGCACCCTGCGCATTCCGATGCCACCGATCCGCAGGCCCTGATGCTCGAAGACCAGAACATCGAGGACTTCCTCGACCACCTAGCGGTGCTGGGGGAGCAGCTTTTCGCCAATGGGGAGTCGGTGCCGTGCGGGCTGATGTCTCGACGCGGCAACCGGCATCTGAGTGTCAAGAGCAGCTCCGAGACGGCCGCGGCCCTGAATGAGATCCATCACGACGTCGGAGAAGGGCCCTCCTTCGTCGCGATAGCCGCTAATGAGATTGTGGTCGTCGACGACGCCCGGCACGATGCGCGATGGCCCCGGTATTTCAGTTCCTCGGCTGTCACCGGGTTCGCGTCAATGCTCAGCGTCCCGCTGAAGGTTGGAAACGAAGGAATCGCGGCGCTCAATTTTTACGCCCGACCGGCCGGGTACTTCACGAGCGAGAAGCAGCGCGTTGCTGCTGTGTTCGCGGCCCAGGCCGGCAAGGCCCTCGAGATGGCGATGCGGGTGGCCCGATATCAGGACGCTGCTTTTGACATGCGTACGGCGATGGAGGCGCGGACCACTATCGACATGGCCGTCGGCATCATCATCGGCCAGAACAGATGCACTCAGGAGGAAGCGTTCGAGATCCTTCGCCGAGCGTCGAACACCCGGAACAAAAAAATCCGCGATATCGCCCGGGGCCTGGTTGTGCACGCCACTGGATCCACCCCGCGCACCCACTTCACCAACTGACCCACACCTTCCCGCCAGCGGTGGTGGCTCAAGTCAGGCTACGAAAGTGATCTCCACTCAAGCTCCCATAACCATGTAGGGGTTCAGTTCCAAGCGCAAGTATAAAAATCTATACCAATCAAAGATATTTATTATAACAACTTAGAATCTCTTAACGCGGCGAATGAGCAATCTGGCAGGGGAAATAAGGTGCGACTGTCCGCCCGCCCGATCGGTTCCGACACAGATACACAGAGGCACGGCACGGTGGAAAGAGCTGGAGCAGCCGCCAGTCAGGCGGTACCCAGCCCATCGTAAAGGGCACCTGCATCGCCGATAACCTAGCTTGTGACGGACGTTGGGGTGCTGTACCCGGCGCCATAGAACCCCTGGTGGGGTGTTTTCCGTCCCTGGCGCAAGAATCGATCTGAGCGGTCTTGCGGCTCCAAACAAGATCGTGCTCGATCAGCGATCGGCCCCGGGGGCGAAAGTGCCACCCTCGATGACGGCGTCGTCCTGCTGGAACGCGGGAAGGGTCTGACCTAGCTTCGGGTCCCAGCTCCCCGCAGTAATAGTGGGCAGGCGGGGCCCACGTGATGGGTAATAGGCCATAGGCCATTAGATTGCCTTAGGTCAATCCGCATGCCTTGAACCTTCAACGAGGCGCCGCAACAGTCTTGAGTCGTCCCTGTCGTACCGGTGCCGTGTCTCGGAAGGCTTCAGCTTTTGAGGACGTGCTTAGAGCGGGGAGTTGGTCTGCGGTGTCCTTGCGCGGAAAGGTCGTTCGTCTCGGTTTTCGTGGGGCAGGCGCTGCAGTTACCGAACACTTCGGCTGTCGGGGATACGTCGCTGAAGCCAAGGCGTTGTGCTGCGTCGGTGGCCGTATCGTCCAGGGCTTGCCCTGCGATTTCTTCGGCCCGCCCGCATTGCCGACAGATGAGATGGAGGTGGCGTCCTGCCCTGTCGCACCAGCGGTACCTGGTTTCACCATCGGCTGTGTGTAGGACTTTCAGACTTCCGGTTGCGACGAAGAACTGCAGAGCCCTGTAGACCGTTGCTCGGGAGATAGATTCGCCCCGGTCGTACAAAATCGCATACAGCTGTCCAGCGCTTCGGTAGTGGGCGCTGTGTTGGAGCACGCTGAGGATTGCGGCCCGCTGGCGGGTTGCCCGGGTAACGGGTTCGTGGTGCGGGTCAGCGCTCATGTGCTGCCTCGAGCTGGGGCCGGAGCTGGACTTTGGACCGGGATTCGGGGGCGTTTGGGTGCCGGCGGTGAAAGAGTGGGCGGATGGCTGCCACTGCGGCGTACAGGGTGATCGCAAGTACCGTGATCGTGGCGCCCGGGGAGAGCGCATGGAAGTACGTGATGGACAGGCCCACGACACAGACCAGTCCGCCGAGTGCCATCGACAAGCCCATCGTGGCTCGGAAGGACACCGCGACGAGTTGAGCCACGGCGACCGGCACGATCATGAGTGCGGAGACCAGCAGCACGCCGACCACGCGCATGGAGATTGCGACGGTGAGCGCGGCGGTGACGGCGACGAGGATGTTCAGGGTACGAACGGGTAGCCCGCTGGCGCGTGCGAATTCCTCGTCGTAGCACAAGGCGAACAGTGCCGAGCGTAGGCCGAGACCGATGGTGAGGATGAAGGCGGCCAGCCCTACGCTCAACCACATATCGAGGGTGTCAACGGTTGAGATGGATCCAAAGAGGTACGCGGTGAGGTTCGCTGCTGTTCCGCCTGCGATCCCGATCAGAAGGACGCCGCCGGCTATACCCCCGTAGAACAGCAGGGCCAGTGCGAGGTCGGCGCTGGTGCGGCCGCGCTCACGCACGAATTCGATGAGGAGGGCTCCGATGATGGACGCGACGATTGCGCCTGGCACGGCCAGCGCGTCCGCGGACCCGGTACCGGCGGCAGCGCCGGCGAGCCACCCCATCGCAACTCCTGTCAGCGCCACATGGCCGATGCCGTCGCCAAGCAGGGCCAGGCGGCGTTGCACCAGATACGTCCCGATGACTGGAGCGCTGACGCCTACGAGGAGGGCGATGATCAGGGCTCGCTGCATCAGCGGACTGGCGAGCATGGACAGCAGCGTGTCGAGGAAAGTCATGGTTACCTTCGCCAGCCGGTAGTGAGATCGAGTGAGAGCCGCCCGGAGGAGGGTACGCCGTCGTTGCCGTGTACGTGATGCCCGGCAGTGGTATCCGAGGTCACCGGGCCGGGAGTCAGTCGGTGAGGGTCTTGCGTGTCCATCATTTCGTCACGGCTTATTCGTCCCTGGTCGAGGATGATCGTGCGGTGAATCAGCGGGGCGAGTACCCCGGGATCGTGCAGCACGACAACGATGGTGGTCCCTTTGGTCTGGAGTTCGCTCAGACTGATTGCCAGTGCGGTCTGGGATTCCTGGTCGATGCCGGACATCGGCTCGTCGATGACCAGGAGATCCGGTTGACGCACCAGGGCGCGGGCAATCAGGACTCGTTGCTGCTGACCTCCGGAGAAAAGATGGACGCTTTCGTGGGAGCGTTCGCGCAGACCGACCTGGTCGAGAGCGTTGTGCACCCGCTCGCGCGCGCGTGGCCCGGGAAGTAGGCGGCGATTGTCGAGCAGTCCCGCGGCGACGACTTCCTCGGCGGTGACAGTCATGGAGGGGTTGGTGTTGACCCTCTGCGGAACATACCCGATACGCGACCAGGGCACGGAACGGCGAGCATTCACATCCGCTCCGTACAGGGTGACCTGCCCCTTGGTGGTCGGCACCAAACCCAGGAGGGTTTTCACCAGTGTCGTTTTTCCTGAACCATTCGCCCCGAGCAGGGCGAGGGTCTGACCGTCGGGGACGGTGAGGTCGATGCCTTTGAGCACGGTGTTGGCGCCGAGTTGTACGTGGAGTGCGTCGAGGTGAACTGCGGGACGCGGACCGCTGCGCTCACTCACAGCTCAGGGCTTCCTGCAGGGCGCCCAGGTTGTTGCGCATGATGTCGAGGTAGTCCCCGCTGGCTTCCGCGTGGGACTCCAAAGGGTCCAGCAGTGCTGTTCGTACGCCGAGGTCCGCTGCCAGCGTCTCTGCGACCTTCGGGTTGACGAGCGATTCGGTGAAGATGGTGGTGATGTCCTGGCCCTGGATGACGCGGCGGATCTTCGCGACTCGCGCTGGTGCCGGTTCGGCTTCTGGATCGATGCCCGAGACTCCCGTCTGCTCGAGGTCGTAGCGGTCGGCCAGGTAGCCGTATGCCTCATGTGAGACGACGATCGTCCGACGCTTACAGGTGGCCAGGCCTATGCTGAATTCCTCGTCGAGGGCGGACAGCTCCTCGGTGAGCTGGTCGGCGTTGTCCTGATAGGCGTCCGCGTTCTGCGGGTCAGCTTCGCTGAAGCGCTCGGCGACTGCTTTCGTGACCTCGGTAAGGCGCTCCGGGTCGAGCCAGAAGTGTGGGTCGGCTGCTTCCCCGTCCTTGGCGGTGCTGCCGTCCGTCGAGGAGAGTCCTGCCGCCTCTGCCACATCGATACCGTGCTCCGGTGCGGTCTGTTCGACGGCTTCGTCCACGGCGGCCTGGAAACCGGAGGCGTAGATGACCACCGATGCGTCGGCCAGTTCAGCCACCTTCGCCGGGGAGAGCTCCAGATTATGGGGCTCAGCGCCAGGAGGAGTGACGGAACCCACCTCGACGTTCTCGCCGCCGACCCGCTCCGCAACGAACTGCAAAGGGTAGAACGAAGCAAGGACCCGCATCGATTCTGTCTCCCCATCGGCAGAGCCGGTTGAGCCGGCGGGATTCGAGGAGTTGGACGGGGCGCAGGCGGACAGGGCCAGACCGGTCATGACCGTCATCGCCATCATGGCCGTGAGGACGAGCGGGGGTCGGGGAAGGGAGTGCATGGGTTCCTTGCGTGATGATGGTGTGCTGGAGGGCAGGCCGCGACGACCCGGAGGCCGTCGCGGCTTGGTGGTGCAGGTGGCTTAGCCCTCGCTGTCGGAGTGGTTTTCGCCCTCGGCGTGCTCGTGGCCCGGGGTTTCGCTCTCTCCGGTGACGACCGCGAGTTCAACGGGTGTTTCCGGGAGGTCGAAGCTGTCCAGCAGGGTTCCGTCGGTGACGTCGATGACGTGCAGCTTCTTGGCGGCCGGCTCGGTCACGTAGGCGAAGCCGTCTGCTCCGACCTTCACGGTCGGGGCGGGGGACTGCCACTCGTCGGGCTCCTCCCACGGTGCTACGACTGGGACCTCGTGGATGACCTCGCCGGTTTCCTCGTCGAGAACGTTCAGTTCGCCGTCGTAGGTCAGGACGAGGGCTTCGCCCTCGGCGCCGCGGGCGAGCGAGCGGAACCAGTACGCCGAGCCGACGTCGACGGTCTTCATGGTGGCGGTGTTGGTGTCGATCAGGCCGACCAGCGTCGGGCGTTCCTGCTCGGCGTCGGGGTCGACCTTGTAATCGGCGAGGACGATCGGTGATTCGTGGCTGCCGAACTGGTTGCCCGAACGCTGGTAGGTCTCCTCGACGGGAACTTTGTGGAACTCGCCGTCGCGGTACACGACAGGACCGTTCTCGCAGCCCAGAGACACAACATCCCCAGCCGACGTCGGCATCGCTGCCGCTTCTCCATGCACACCCGGGCAATCCGTGGTCTCGGCGAGGACCTCGCCGTCGGGGGAGACGACCTGAACTGTGCTGCGGGAGTCCTCGGTTCCCTGCGTCATGAGCAGGTCCCCTGAGCTCAGCGGAACAGCAACACCGTGGTGGGCGGCGTCAGTGGAATATCCCTGCACCTCATCGGAGCTGATCTGACCGTCCTCGAAGGCCGTAGTAGCCATGATGGAAATGGCTCCGGTGCCGTCGGCGAAGAGCGCTGTCTTCCCCTCGTGCGCGACGACGTGCCCGGCCTCAGGGGCCTCAATCATCGAGCCTGTCAGCTCGGGGGCCTGCTCGTAGTAGTGGTCATGATCCCCGTGACCTTCAACGATGAGCCCTGAGTCGAACACGCGGAACTCCTTGCCGGCGCTGACCAGCACGTGCCGGCCATCTCCGGCATTGTTCAACCGCAGGAAGCCCTCGGACTCGGTATTGGCGAGCACCTCACCGGTTTCGGTGTCGACGGTAATGATCCCGCCGTCATAGGTCAGCACCGCTCGAGGTGCCAGACCATCGACCTCCTGGCGGTCCGAACTTTCAGCGCTGGGTGCGTTGCTCTCCTCCGTTGAAGATTCGGCAGAGGCGGACGCCGGCGCTGATGCATCGGCGGCAGGTTCCGAGGAACCGGTGGAACAGGAGGTCAGCACCAAGGCTGCAAGGACGGCGGTGGACAAGGGAAAAGTTCGAAGATGTATCGACATGCCCTCAGGCTAGATGCAAATGCGTATCATTCTCAACTAAGCCATATCTGCGTATACTGACAGCCGTTCACATCGTGGGTGCCGGCCTGACGTTGGAGGGTTCACGGAACGACGCATCAGGCCAATACCAAAGGATGAAAGTGCCCAGACAGCGACTACCTCCACTGACCTCTCTCGCGATTGCCGCGCTCGTCAGCCTGACTGCCTGCGGTTCATCATCGAGCCCCGAGCCCGAGGGTGCCGGGGGGGGCGCACTTCACGCGCGACGAGTTCCACCCAGCAAGTGGCCGCCGAGCACAATCACGCCGATGTCATGTTCGCGCAGATGATGATTCCGCATCACCAGCAAGCGGTGGATATGGGCGAGATGATGCTCGCCAAGGACAGTCTCGATCCTGAAATCACCTTCATCGCGACCACGCTCAAGGACGCTCAGGCACCGGAAATCACCCTCATGACCCAATGGCTGGAAGCATGGGGCGAGTCCGCGGCAAGCAGCATGGATAGCCATGACATGCATTCCATGGACGGGATGCTGACGGAAGATCAACTGGCGGCCCTGGAAAGCGCTCAGGGCGAGGAAGCGTCGCGCCTGTTCTTGGAGTCCATGATTGCGCACCATGAGGGCGCGGTCACCATGGCGCAAGACGAAGTGGATGACGGGCAGAATCCGAGCGCTGTGGATCTCGCCGGAGACATCATCGAGACACAGAAGTCGGAGATAGAGGACATGCGGCGACTGATGGACGGCCTCTGAGGGGCCAGGTGGGGCGCAGGCAGTCCGAGAGTCCTGTTGATATCAAGCGCCCATACAAATGAACTAGCCATATGAGAATGATTCTCATATGGTGGGGTGATGCACCTCGTCATCGTCACATCTCTAGATGCGCTCAGCCGTAACAGTGCAGCCTCGTCTTTGGCGCAAGCCCTCCCCGGTACTCCGGTGGTTCTGCACGATCTGCTCGATGACGGCGTGGTGATTCGTCGCGTGCACAAGGGTGAGTGCCTCGTGGATCAAGAGACGTCGGTGCTGGAGCATGGGTGCCTGAGTTGCACGGTCCGCCTGGATCTCGCACCGACTCTTTTGCGTCTCGCCAGGGGCGGGACGACCCGGGACATTGTGGGGTTGCCACCCGGCACTACAGTTCAGAACGCGATCGACGGGCTGCACACTGTCGCCCCACGTGCTTTCACCATCGATACGGTCGCGTTGGCGGTTCGCCCTGATGATGTGGAGGATCAGCTGTGGGACCACCACACTCTCTTCGAGTCCGGCTATACCGCCGTTCCCGAGGACGGCCGGACGCCGGGGGAATTCCTGATCGGGGAGTTCCTCTTCGCCGATACGGTCCTGGCTGCCACCAGCAACCTCCTGCCACCGGACCCGAATGCACTGGTCCGAGGTATCCAACTCATCAGCGAACTCGCCCCTCACTCACGCCTTGTGCCTGCTTTCACCACGGTAAGCATCACCGACCTCGGCACCTACGACGACGCGGCTGCCAGATCACGAAGCCTTCCCGGTGCAGTCTTGGCCCCGCCCCAACCTTCGCCATCACCGCCACAGCTGTTGGCCCAGGACTCCGCATCACACACCTCGACCACGTCCCCGGCCATGTTTCGGACCTTTGAACATCGCATCGATCGGCCCCTGCATCCGGACCGATTCCGTACCGCTCTTGGTGCCATTTCGGAGGGGTGCTGTTTCGTCCGCGGAAGCGCATGGATCGCAGGCCTGTCGGACACCCGGATCGCCGTGCACGGGGTCGGTCCGCGTATTGCTTTGGCCAACGGCGGAGCTTGGAGCCACGAAGCAGGTCAGGGGGAGTGGTGCCGCGGCACGCATATCGCACTGACCGGTGACGACCTCGATGACGCCGACATCATCAATCTGCTCGACGCCTGCGCCCTGACCGATCAGGAATTGCGAACCATGCCCGAGCACCATGCGACCGGCGCCGAGTACCAGCAGCACCCCGCCTCACCTAGAGAAGGAACATCATGAAGGTTCGTAACTCCCTGCGTGCATTGAAGAAGGTCCCCGGAGCGCAGATCGTCCGGCGCCGCGGTAAGACGTTCGTCATCAACAAGAAGAACCCACGCATGAAGGCCCGTCAGGGCTAGCCCCATGACACCGGCGGATCAAGGTGCCCCCAAGAAGAGCGTCGGAAAAGACGCCACCGCTCAGGCAGAAGGAGATCCTGCGGGGCCGAGGGCCGGGGTCGTCATCGCCCTTTGCGCCGGCCACCGGTGCGCTGCTCTGACTAAAACCTGCCGTGATGACCTCGCCGGTGCTGTCGCCCGATCCCGGGGCGGGATCCTCATTTCCTCGCCCTGTCTGCAGCAGTGCGCCCAGGGAGTCGTCGGTGCCGTCGCGATCCGCATCTCGAGTGAAGACACCACCGGTCCCTCCATCTGGCTGGGCGGACTCAACCAGGACGGCCACCTACAATCGCTTGCCCACTGGGTCGAGCACTGGCAGCCGATCACCGGACAAGCCAGTATGTTGCCTGATGGCCTCCGCCAGGCCGTGATCGGATCGGGGCTACCCATCCGCCTGACTACGTCAACTCCAGCCGCACACTGACCATCAAAGCGATCGAGCCTTAAATAGTCAGAAACGTGCATCGTTGGGAGCAAAAACAGCACCAGCCCGTGTTTGGGCTGGTGCTGTTCATTACGGCGGTTTCTCCCACTTGGGCGAGGTTGCGAACTCCGATCAAGACTGGCGAGACCGCGTGGACTTAGATGGTCTTAGTGTTCGTCGTAGTGGTCGCCGTGTGCTGCGTGGCGGTGACCGTCGTGGACGTAATCGGTGTGGTCGCCGTGCTCGACGGCTTCGTGCGTGCAGTCGGCCGCGCCATGGGTGTGGTCGACGACAGTGTGCTCGGCGGGCTCGTCGTGCTCGTCGTAGTGATCGTCGTGCTCGGCGTGGCGGTGACTATCATGCAGGTAGTCGGTGTGGTCGCCGTGCTGAACGGTCTCGTGCGTGCAATCGGCGGTGCCGTGCTTGTGGTCGTCGAGGGTGTGCTCTGCCTTGATCTCGGTGGTCATGATGGTCTCCTTGATGCGGGCTTACCCGCGAAACTAGTGGCTGTCCTTAGTGACTGTGCTCGGTCGTCGGTGATGCTTCGACCGTGTGGGCGATCGCATCGTCGATGACGTGGGCGACATGTTCGTCGGTCAGTGCGTAGATCGCTTCGCGCCCTGACCTGCTGACGGTGACCAGGTTCATGCTCCGCAGAAGCCTCAGGTGCTGGGACACCAGAGGCTGAGACAATCCCGTGGCTTCCACGAGTGCACCTACCGACCCCTCGCTGCCTGCGAGGGACGTGAGGATCCTCAACCGGGACACTGTGCTGAGTGCCTTAAAGAGCTCCGCTACCTGTTCGAGCTGAGCATCATCCGTCATACAAATACATAAACACGTATGCATGTCTGTATGCAAGCGGACTGGTTGCGACGCCGTTTTGGCGACGCCGTGGAGCGTCTCGCGCCACGCTGATGGTGTGCTGAGCAGCTTGCTGAGACGGGTTGTGAGGTGCCGGGGACGCTCCGCCAGCAAGGGAGTATGACCTACCAAGAGATTGTTTCGGGCCTGCAAAAGCCCCCTTTCTCAGCTGACGAAAAATCACCGATAACGAACCTTATGTTGAGCATTCAGATCGCACGACGACCCTAATTTTCGAGGAAACAGACAATGTATCTGTGCTTTTATAGGAAATCTCAAATTTTGTCTTTAACAAATGGTGCCGTTTGCCGAAGAAAAAATTTGGCGACTCGCTAGGACGCCATAAACTGGTCAGCTGTGACCCGGATGCCCCACCTTTTACACCCACGGTGCTGCATGTATTGCAGAACTATTTATTGGGCCGCCTTGCCGGATGCTAGCCACAAGCTGGTGTTGTGCAGCACCTTCTTAGAGGATCTGTTGTATAGCGTGGGGGAGTGTCAGAGTTCGGCCAGCAGCCCAGGCAAGACCAAAGCGGATAGGACCGACTTGAGTGCGTGCGGTGGCAAGCAATTCTTCGATCTGGAGGAGTTCTGGTGCAGTGAGTGGATGTCTACGTACGATCGGGTATGCGGCCGCCGCTGCAAGCACACGGATAGCTAGGTCGGCGCGGGCCTGGTGGACGTAAACGCTGGCAAGTGATTCAAGGTAGCCGACGAGGTTGGCTTGTGAGCCCAGTTCGAGAGTGGTGAGAAGAGCTTCCCGGAGTAGGTCCTCGGCCGTGCTAAGGTCGCTGACCTGTTCTGTGCTTTCTGCCAAGTTGGTCAGAGCGACGCCGAGGACGAGGCGGTCTCCTAACTGACGGGCAAGCGCGGCACTTTCGGCACATAGTTCGAGCGCGCGTGAGTAGTGACCGTCGTAATAATTCTGCCGGCTCAAACAGATGAGAGCCGCGATCCGCGTGCGTAAGCTGGCTTGAGGTATGAACAAGACTGCCTCAGTGAGGAGGTAGGCGGACCCGTCATTGCGATCCATTGCCTGCACCGCGACACACAACATCGCCCAGGCGGCCCCTTGTTCATTCCCAGCCCTCATGAACGCCTCCAATAACTCCTCGTGCAGGGAGATCGCTTCTTTATTACGTCCGAGAATCCAGCACAGGGTCGCCATTCCGCCGAGGGCGGGTGCTCTAAGTCCGGGCGGAGCATCGGGTCTGCTGGCGAGCAGCTCAAGGCCGATCTGGCATGGCTCGGACACGTCCTCGATCATCTCCCAGTTATGTCACAGCTGGCCGACGAGCCGCAGGGCAAGGGAGGTTGAGCCGTTCGCGCCAGTGGTCCAAAGTAACGCTTGGCGAAGGTCCGCCGCATCAGCCCGCAACCGTCGGAACGCATCTGGTCGAAGTGGTCCCCAAAGCTCAGGGCGGAATCTGACTGCGACCCGGCAACAGTGGATGTGGATATACATCGTCGAAGTCGCTCGATTGCAGGGCTCGGCTATTGCCGATAATCTACATTATGTCAGGTAGCCGATCTGGGCCCCCTCCGATGAATGGTGGCCATCTGTCGGCACTGCCCGGCTGGACCACCCGCACGACCCGGTCCCCGTGGTCCCGAAGCGGCAGCCGCGGACCAGCACGACCACTGACCCGGTCGGCGGCAGGAAGGGACGGTGGCGCCGTCGAGCAGGACTTTCTGCCCTAGTCCTGCTACTTCGTGGAGCGCACAGTGGACGTCCCCGAGACCTGCAACGGGTCGAGGGCGACGCCCGTGCAGACCGCGGCGCGTTCCCATCCACGATCTCGCGATGACAAGGGTGGCATGTCATGAGCTCGCCTCTCAGCAGCGTTCCCCGAGCAGCCCGTATGCGGACGGCTCCCTTCATCATGGTCCTCCTGGGCGCCCTCCTCGTCGCGATTGCGGGCGCTATCGGTATCGGTGGAGCCACCGTCGCGGCGCTGGCCGGCCTCCAGCGCGACGGGGATTTCCTCACGACCTCCACCGAGCGATTCGACTACGACTCCTATGCTCTGACCAGCACCCGGGTGGAGGTGAACGAGGTGGACGGACTCGAGGACCTTCCCGCGGGAGTCGCCACGCTGCGCTTGCGCGCGACGGCAGCTCAGCCTGGTCAGGCCGTGTTCATCGGTGTGGCCCGGCAGGACGACGTGGACACCTACCTGTCCTCGGTGAATCACACGGAACTGGTCGATCTCCAGACCACCCCGTTCCGCGCCCTGTACCGCGACGTGCCAGGATCCGGTGTTCCAGGTCCACCGGCCGAACAGGATTTTTGGGCGACGTCGGCATCGGGAACGGAGACGCAGGAGATCACGATCGACGTGAGATCCGGAAACTGGGCATTCGTGGTGATGAACGCCGACGGTAGCCGTTCCGGGGCCGTAGAGCTGCAGGCCGCGTTCCGGTCGACGCTGTTCGCCCCGATCGGGGTGGCACTGCTCCTGACCGCGGCCCTGCTGCTCCTGGTCGGGATCCCCCTGGTGCTCGTCGGGGCGAGCGGCCTCGGCAGCGGCCTGGATCCTTCCTTGAGCAGAGGCCGACACGGCCGGGTGATGTCCGCTGGCGAACGGCACCGTCCCGACTCCGGGGATGCCGCACGGGACACCCTGCCTCACCCCACCCGGCTGACCGGACACCTTCAGCCGCGGCTGTCCCGGTGGCTGTGGCTGGTGAAATGGCTCCTGGCGCTCCCCCATGCCGTGATCCTGGTGCTGCTATGGGTCGCCTGTTGGATCGTCACGATCGCCGCAGGCGTCGTCATCCTCTTCACAGGCCGGTACCCGGCGACACTCTTCCCCTTCACGGTGGGCGTCCTCCGGTGGACCTGGCGGGTCCAGTTCTACACCTCGGTGCTCGGGACGGATGAGTACCCTCCCTTCACGCTGGCTCCCGTGGACACCTACCCCGCCGATTTCCACGTACCGCACCCGGCCCGGCTGCACCGCGGGCTGGTCCTCGTCAAGGGGTGGTTGCTGGCGCTGCCGCACCTCCTGATCGTCGCGGTCCTGACGGGCGCCTGGTCCTGGACGGTCGCCCCCGGCAACGATCCCGGCGAGGTCGTCCGAACATCGGGCCCGTCGCTCCTGGCCGTCCTTGCTCTCGTCGCAGGATTCGCGTTGCTGTTCACCGCGCGTTATCCGCGGCCACTCTTCGACTTCGTCCTGGGCATCTCCCGCTGGACGTACCGTGTGCTGGCCTACGTACTCCTCCTGCGTGACGAGTACCCGCCGTTCCGGATGGACCAGGGGTCGGAGGAGCCGGACCTGCAACCGCGGGGCCCCGACAGGCCGGGTCTCGTCGACGCCGGACGGCCCTCACCGGTCGATCGGGATATTTAGTGTCGCCGGACCCGCGGCCGGAACCCGGATAGGCACCTCCGGCGGGGACAGCCGGGACCCTGCTGCGACCGGCGCCGGGGAACAGCGTCGACCGCCTGCCCAGGCCGCGTCGCGCGCCGAGACCGTGCGCACGTACACACCGCATCGCAGGACTACTTATTGTAAGTAGGCTTATCTATGCTGGGAGCAGGAGTTTCATCCTCGAGTCAGCAATCAGCAAAGGCCCATCCCATGGAATCACCCCGCCGGTTCACCGCGATCACGATCATCTTCAATCCCAACAGCACGGGTGATGCCCCGACACTCGCCGCCGAGCTCCGCGACGAGCTGGTGCCGGCGTTGCCGGACACCGACGTGCGGTTGACGCCCACCGAGCACGCGGGTCACGCCATCGACCTCGCCCGTGAGGCCGCGTCCGCCGGGAACGCACTGGTCGTCTCGGTCAGTGGTGACGGCGGGTACAACGAAGTCGTCAACGGCGTCATGGCCAGCGGCAGCGACGACGCCGTGTGCGCCGTCCTGGCCGCAGGCAATGCGAACGACCACAGCCGCGTCACGGCCCGCAAGCCCCTCCACGAAGCAATCATCGAGGGCGAGGTGCGCAGGATCGACCTGCTGCGCATCAGCATCGAGGGAACGGACGCGAGGCCGGCCACGGAGCCGGTGCATGCACACTCCTACATCGGATTCGGTCTGACCCCGATCATGGCGATCGATCTCGAGAAGGGCAGCAAGGGCGCGTTGAAGGAGATGTTCTCCGTCGCGCGGACCTTCAGGAAGTTCAAGCCCTTCGAGATCCGGCAGAGCGACGGCAAGCGGAGGAAGTTCGACAGCCTCGTGTTCGCCAACATCTCCCAGATGGCAAAGTACGCGACCCTCAGCGAGGCCGACGACCACCCGGCCGACGGCAAGTTCGAGGTCATCACCTTCCCCCACATGGCCAAGTGGAAGATCCTCCTCACGGCGCTGCGCGCCTCCACGAAGGGCCTCGGCGACCAGCCCAGCTACTCCTCCTACCGTTTCTCGACCCTCAAGCCCCTCCCCTACCAGATCGACGGCGAAGTCAAGGACGTCGAGGTCGGCACGAACATCACGATCGACAGCGTCCCCAGAGCCCTGGCCATCCTCGGCTGATCCTCCGCGAGGGCGGGTCGACACCCGCACTCCCGGGCACGCGGACGAAAGCCACTCCGCACGGCCCGACGAAGCGACGCGCGGGATATCAGGCGACGCCCGCCGTACCGAGGAGGGCGCCCACGAGGTACGTGAACGCCATGGCGAGGGCGCCCCCGATGATCAGGCGCAGGATCGCACGCCGCCTCGAGCTTCCGCCGGCCTGGGCGCTGACGGCCCCGGTGATCGTCAGGGCCACCAGGACCGCGACGAACGTCAGGGGGATCCGGACTCCCGCCGGCAGCAGGAGGATCGCGAGCAAGGGCAGGACCGCCCCGGCCGCGAATGCGGCAGCGGAAGCGAACGCCGCATGCCAGGGGTTCGCGACCTCCACTTCGTCGATGTTCAGTTCCGCCGACAGGTGCGCGGCGAGGGCATCATGCTCCGTCAGTTCGAGGGCGACCTGACGAGCCGTCGCAGGGCTGACGCCCTTGGCCGCATACAGCCCGGCAAGTTCGTCGAGCTCTCCTGCCGGGTCGTCGCGCAGCTCCTGGCGCTCCTTCTCGATCAGGGCCTCCTGGCTGTCCCTCTGGGTGCTCACCGACACGTACTCGCCCAGCGCCATCGACACGGACCCCCCGACGACAGCGGCAGTGCCCGCGACCAGGATGGGAGCGAACGTGTTCGTCACCCCCGCGACCCCGATGACCGTCGCCGCGGTCGACACGATCCCGTCGTTCGCCCCCAGCACCGCCGCACGCAACCGATTCAGGCGCGCCGCCAGACCGCTGTCATGAGGCTCGATGGTCTCCCGATCTCCAGTCATGGAAGCAGTAAAGCACTCACGGCCGGCCCCTTCCACGCAGGACCTGCTCGCCCCCTCCGCGGATCGTGCCCGCAGTGGCCCGGTGAGGAGTCGCGAGCCGCTGCACGGGGACATCCGATGCGCGTTGTAGGCTCCGAAGGTCGGCCTCGTCGGCGGCTCCTGGTCGAGAAGGCAGGGCGGCCGGCGCCGCTGGGACGCCACCTGCACCGTGGGTCGACGAAGGGTCTCTGCAGGTCACCTCGGGGGAAGGATCGTCGTTTGGAACGCCGGACATTCATCGCTGCCGTCGTCGCGGCCGGTACAGGCCTCGGTATGGCCGCCTGCACTCCCCCGTCCGCCGGTGCTGCGAAGGCATCCGGTGCGGCGACACGACCTCCTGCGCCGGGTCCGACGTCCACCCCTCCCGTGCCCCCCGTGCCGGCAGTGACACCGGCGCCCGCGCCGCCTGCCGCGAAGGTTCCGCTCCCGGCCGGCGTGCTCACCGGCCTTCCCACGACCGACCAGGTCCTCGCCTGGACCGTCGACGACGGATCCGACAGCGAGGTCGTCCGGCTCTACGTCGAGTTCGCCCGCACGAGCGGCACCCGACTGACCTTCTTCCTCAACGGCTCCTACCCGGGGTGGTCCGACCACGCCCGGCTGCTCAAGCCGCTGGTCGCCTCCGGTCAGGTCCAGCTCGGCAACCACACCTGGTCCCACGCCGACCTCACCGCCCTCAGCGACGCCGGTATCGTCGCGGAGCTGCAGCGGAACCACGACTTCATCGTCGCCACCTTCGGCGTCGACCCCCGACCCTACTACCGCCCCCCGTACGGCTACCGCGACGAGCGGACCGACGCCGCAGCAGCATCGATCGGGTACACCTCGCCGGTCATGTGGTACGGGTCGCTGGCGGACTCGGGCCTGCGGACCGAGCAGGAGATCCTCGGCCTCGCCGACCAGTGGTTCCTGCCCGCCCACATCGTGATCGGACACCTGAACTTCCTGCCGGTCACGCGGGTCTTCCCGCAGCTCCGGCAGCTCATCACCGACCGCGGACTGACGACGGTCACCCTCGACGACATGTTCCAGCGCTGACCCGCCGCGGCAGGGCCCTCCACCCGTTGTGTGACGCGTCCGGGCCACAGGGCGCACTCCCACGTGGGTGCTGCCGGGGACCTGTCAACGGTCGTCCTGCCGGTGAGGTCAGACCCGACGCGCGGTTCCGCGGTTGAGCGCCAGATGCCCGCCCAGGAATCCCGCTCCCGATACGATCGCGTTCCCGGCGAGCCCGAGGGCCACGCCCATGGTCGGGCGGCCACGCTAAGCCAGAATCCGAGCGTCACGTCGGTGAGGAGCGGATGGATCGAGTGGCCGAGGACGCGGTACGGAACCGGCTCCGCTGCTTGCCGGCCCGTCGGCCGGGCCAGCGCCGAGCGGGCACGGGCCGCGCGCACGCCCGGGCACTCCACCAGGACGACGGGCGCCCGGCTGAGCCTGGAGCGCCCGCGGAGTGCTACTTCTTCCGGAGCGGCGTGGGGAAGTACTCCCATTCACGGCGGAAACGAGCCTCGGCGTCGAGGGCTGCCGCCTGCTCGAGGGCATGCAGCCGGCCGTAGCTGAACCCGTTCTCCCCCTCCTGGAAGGCCTTCGCACCGAGTCGCCGCAGCAGGTCCCGGGTGACGATGCTGTCCTGGTGCTCGCCGAGCGTCTTCTGCATGACCTGCGCCGCCTCGGCGATCCGGACGACCTTCTTCCGACCGATCGGCGCGGCCGCCTCGGCGGCATAGCGCAACCGCTTGCCGTCCTTCCGGGCCTCGTGCAGGGCGGGGTGGTCGCCGAGTCCGGCGGGGTGGGTCCTCGCATCGTGGACCACCCTGCGGAGGCGTTCCATGTCCCGGTTGATGAGCGCCGGGATCACCCGGTGGGCGGGCTCGGCCGCCCGGGGTGCCATCGCCGGATCGGCGACCAGGGCATCGAGCGCGTCCAGGAGGCGGAAGTACCGTCGTCCGTCCAGCGCCCTCAGCACCTGGGTGCGGAACTTCTTGTAGTCCCCGCCGAGCTCGACGTCGACCCTGCGCCCGACCGGACCCAGCAGGAGTTCGGCGGGTTCGTCGGCGAGCATCCGCTGGAGTCGCTCGTGCATCACCTGCGCGTCCCGCGCCTTCCCGAGGACACCGGCGAGCCACTTGAGCTCCTCGCGCAACAGCCGGACGGCCTCAGTGTCGTCGAGGAGGGTCCGGTACGTCGCGAGGACGGACCGCGCCCGCCGGATGGAGACCCTCATCCGATGGATCGCATCGTGCCCGTCGACCCGCACCTGGGGGTCCTGCTGCTGGAGCACGGTCACCTGCTCCCGCAGGTAGGCGAGCAGGACGTCGCCGGCCGGACCACTCGGGGTCGGGACCGGGGGTTCCGCGGCCCCGTCGGGGACCCTGTCACCCAGGATCCGTGCCAGCTTCGACCGATGAGCGGCGGCATGGGCACCCGCCGCCGTGACGACGGCCTCCGCCGCGTCCAGCAGGTCCCTCGAACCGTCGACCAGTTCGATCTCCCACTCCCGCCATCGCTGGGTGGACGGTGTGCGCCCGGGCACCTCGGCCTGCACCTGGTCGTCCATGACGTCGGCCAGGATCTGGCCCTCGGCGCCGCGCAGGTGGTGCACCGTGCGCCGTGTGTCCAGCCGGGCGACAGGTACCAGGGCCCCGTCCCTCACGTGCACCCGGATCAGCTTCAGGAGGGACTTGGGCACCGCCGAGGACTTGCGCAGCGGTTCATGGTACTCGTGGCGCTCGTCGGGCCCGGCCGGCAGCTTGAGGTGCCACCCGGCGTCCTCGCCTCCGGTTCGTCGGCGCAGTGTGATGCGGCGGGAAGCCAGCCGCAGGTCCTCGGTATCGAAGTACTCGGCCTTCAGGCGGTACTCCACCGGCTGGTCCACACCCCCGACCCCGGGGACGTCCTCCAGTGCGGGAAGCGGGACGTCGTCGTCGACGTCGAACTTCCGCTCGATCTCCACAGCAGGCTCAGGTCGCATACGGCACTGTATATCGTCGCCCGACCACGCGTCAGTAGCGCTCCCTCGGGGCTCGGCCTGCTCGCGGCTCCGAGACGGGGCCGAAAGACCCTAGAGGGATTCCCGATCGTGGCGCATACTTGCTGCACTCAAGGACTGGCAGGAGTCCCTGGGAAGACGAAGGTGCGCGTCGGCCGCCGCGCGATCGGTCACGCACCCCATGACGACGAAGGATACAGCCATGACCACAGAGCAGTCCCAGGCCCGACCCATGCGCCTCCGTACCCCCTCCACCCCCGTGCCCGCGGCGACGGGAGAGCACGTGTACCGACTCGCACATCCGCTCTCCGAATCAGACCTCAAGCGTCAGGGCGAGCGGCGTCGGGAAGCCGAGCGCAAGCTCGCCCTCCATATCCAGCGGTACCGGGAGACCCACCCTCTCCGCCGGGCTCACTGAAGCCGCCCCGGTACGACGCCGCCGCCCGGCTCGCGCCATGGATCAGCAGCTGCACTTCCTCACTGTCGCGACGCCGGACCTCGATGCCGCGCGGTCGTTCTACGGCGGCGGGCTGGGCTGGTCGCCGGTGGTCGATGTCCCGGACGAGGTCATCTTCTACCAGGTGGCTCCCGGGATGCTGCTCGGGTTCTTCCTCGCGGACAAGTTCGCCCAGGATCTCGGGCTGGACGTCGCACCATCACCGGCCGGCGTCACACTGTCCCACAACGTGGGGTCTCCGGACGAGGCCCGCGCCGTCGTCGCGGCGATGGCGCGTGCCGGCGCCAGGGTCCTCAAGCAGCCCCAGGAGAGCGCCTTCGGCGGGATCCTCCACGCCCTCGTGAGCGATCCGGTCGGAGTGACGTGGGAGATCGCCCACAATCCCGGCTGGCGCATCCTCGACGACGGCACCGTCAGTCTGCGCTGAAATGAATGGCAGGATCCCCGCCCCACGACGCTTCGGGACCTCATTCCGGAGGAGTCACATTTCTTTTTGTTCGTCGAATTCTCCGGGCATCTGCATATAGTTGTCCCAGCTTCAAGAGACGCGGTCGCCAAGCTCCGACTGGACCGCGCACCAACCCCATGTTCGTGGGTGGTTCGGATGACGAAGCGGCCTTCTCCCCGGCACCTGGTGCTGGTCCGGTGCAGGCAAGAGCACTCCGAAAGGCACTCGTCGTGAGCTGTACCGCCCTCCCCTAGCAGGACCCCGGCGCGCCCCGTCCGCGTCTCCTCCTTTCTTCTCACCACCCTGGCTATGTGCGCTGCGCGCTGCGTCAGAACATTCCCGAGGAATTCACCATGAATGCATCCCTGATCCCCCCTGCCCGAAATCGCGCCGTCGTCCGACGGCTGACGGCCCTGTCCGCCGTCGGTCTCCTGACCGTCCTGACCGGGTGCGCCGGGACGGCCGGTCCGGCCGGTCCGGCCTCCGCTCCGGACGGCGGACCGGTGTCCGGCGGCATCCTGGACGTGTCGATCTCGGCCGAGCCCGGGTGCCTCGACGGCCACGGCATCTCGGCGACCCAGCAGCAGTTCCTGGGACGCCTGATCTACGACAACGTGGTGACCCTCGACGAGAACGGGGACATCGCCCCCTACCTCGCCGAGTCGTGGGACGTCTCGGAGGACGGCAGGACGTACACCTTCCACCTCAGGCAGGGCGTCACCTTCAGCGACGGCTCACCCTGGAACGCCGAGGTCCTCGGGCAGAACTTCGAGCACATGCGGGACCCCGCCACGAAGTCGCCCCTCGCCGCCGCGTACATCGCCCCGTACGTGGACGGGACAGTCCTCGACGAGTACACCTTCGAAGCGCACCTCGCCTACCCCTACACCCCCTTCCTCTACACGCTCGCGCAGTCCTGGCTCGGCATGAACTCGGGCAAGGCCATCGCCGAGTCCCCGGAGACGCTGTGCCAGGAACCGATCGGTACCGGGCCCTTCACCGTCGCCGACTACCAGCCGGGCCAGAGCATCAGCTACGCGAAGCGGGAGGGCTACGGCTGGGCGCCGGAGTGGCTCGAGGGCGACGGCGAGGCGTACCTCGACGGCGTCGAGGTCACGCTCGTCAGCGAACCGGTCATCCGCCACCAGTCCCTGGTCTCCGGCCAGTACGACCTGACGGAGAACCTCGCGCCGCAGAACGCCGCCGCGGTGCAGGCGGATCCCGGCTTCACGTACGAGAACCTGCCCCGGACCGGCAGCCCCTACGTCCTCAGCTTCAACCTGAGCCGCGCGCCGTTCGACGACCTCGCGGTCCGCCAGGCGTTCGCCGCCGCCGTGGACACGGAGGCCGTCACGGAGAGCCTCGGCTTCGGCACCTATACCCCGATCGACGGTTTCCTGTCGAAGGAGAGCAAGTACTACGACCCGTCGGTCGAGGGCGTCCTGACCCACGACCCGGAGCGGGCCGACCAGCTGCTCGACGACGCCGGCTGGACCGGCCGCGACGACGAGGGCTTCCGCACGAAGGACGGGGAGCGGCTCACGGTCGAGGTGCCCACGGTCGAGAGTTCAACGCCGAGCCCCCTGCTGGTCCAGCTGCAGGGCGAGGCCAGGAAGGTCGGCTTCGACCTCCGGATCATCCAGCTCCCCCAGGCCCAGCTCACGGAACTGCGCTACGCCGGCGACTACGACGCGCTGGCCGGGGTGTGGCACACCAACACCACCGACGTCCTGTTCATCCGCTACCACTCCTCCGAGATCACCGGTGAGCGGATCGGCCAGAACTCGTCCTACGTGAACGACCCCGGACTCGACGGCCTGCTCTCCACGGCACGCGAGGCCGACGACGGACCCGAGGCCGAGGAAGCGTACTCGAAGGCCCAGCACCGGCTGCTCGAGATCGTGCCCGGCGTGCCGCTCTACGAGAACCCGAGCCAGTTCGCCTACGCGAACACCGTGCACGACGTCACCGTGGACACCTCGCATCCGGTGCCCGTCCTGACCTACGCCTGGAAGGCCGAGTAGGTGGCCGTCCTCCGCCGCGTCCTCACACGACTCGCGGTCGGCGTCGGCGTCCTCTGGGGCGCGGCGACGCTGACGTTCCTCGCCGTCCACCTCATCCCGGGCGACACCGCGCTGCTGATCCTCGGCGGACCGGACGCACGGCCCACCGCCGAGACACTGGCGCAGGTCCGCACCGACTACCTCCTCGACCAGCCGTTCACCGTCCAGTACGGCAGCTATCTCGGTCATCTCCTGCAGGGTGACCTCGGGGAGTCCTACAGGCTGCGCCTACCCGTCACGGAGGCCATCGGGCAGCAGATCGGCGCGACGGCGGCACTCGCGGCCGCCGCCGTCGTCGTCGCCCTGCCCTTGACCTTCGCGGTCGCGATCCTGTCCGCGCAGCGCGCCGCCTGGATCCGTTCGATCGTCTCGGGCATCGAGGTGGTCTTCGCCGCGACGCCGACCTTCATCATCGGCTTCGCGCTGCTGATCGTCTTCTCGTTCACGCTCCGCTGGTTCCCCATCGGGGGCAACCAGGGGCCGGCAGCCCTGGTCCTCCCGGCACTCACGCTCGCCCTGGCGATCTTCGGGACGCTCTCGCAGGTCCTGCGGAACGAACTCGAGGACGTCCTGGAGCAGCCGTTCATCCTGACAGCCCGCTCCCGCGGCATGCGCGACCTCCCGGTCCGGATCCGGCACGCCCTCCGGCACGCGGCGATGCCGGTCCTGACCATGTCGGGGTTCGTCGTCGCCGCACTGCTCGGCGGGTCGGTCGTCGTCGAGACCCTCTTCAGCAGGCAGGGCATCGGCTCCCTCGCGCTGGCCTCGGTCTACAACAAGGACCTGCCGGTCATCATCGGGATCGTGCTCCTGTCGGCCGCGGTCTACGTCGTCGTGAACCTCGTGATCGACCTCCTGTACACCTTCATCGACCCGAAAGTGGTGACGGCATGAGCATCGCCTCACGCACCATCCCGCCCGCCGTCGCCCCTCCTGCGGCGCTCCCGCCCCGGCCGACGGCCCTGGCCGGCACGACCCGGGTGCGGCGGGGCCGCCGGCGCGTCCGCCCCGGCATCCTGCTGGCCTCCGTGTTCCTCGGATGGCTCGCCGCGGCGGTCCTCGCCCCCGGGCTCCTGGCTCCCGCCGACCCGTACGCGGTGGACCCGGCCCGCAGCTTCGAGGCGCCCGGTGCCTCCGCCTGGTTCGGGACCGACGACTCCGGCGCGGACAACTACACGCGGATCGTCCACGGCGCCGCCACGTCCCTGTACATCGGCGTCGGCGCGACGGCGATCGGCGTGGTCGGTGGGACCGCCATCGGCCTCCTCGCCGGGCTCAACGGACGACTCGTCGAAGCGTCGGTGATGCGGTTCCTCGACGTCACCCTCGCCATCCCCGAGATCCTCCTCGCGCTCGTGGTCATCGGCATCATCGGCGGCGGCACGGAGAACGCGATCCTCGCGATCGGCGCCGGCAGCATCGCCTACTACGCCCGGATCACGAGGGCGCAGACGCACCTCGTCCGGCGGTCGGGCTTCGTCGAGGCCGCCCGCACGCTCGGCCTGCCGGCCTGGCGGATCCTCGTCACGCACACCGTCCCGAACGTCGTCAAGCCCGTGCTCGTCCTCGCGACCATCGGCATCGGCTCGGCGATCGGTGCCGGGGCGTCCCTGAGCTTCCTCGGGCTCGGCACCCCTCCCCCCGCCCCCGAGTGGGGCGCGATGCTCTCGGCGGGCCGCAATTTCATCTCGAACGCGCCCTGGATGATCACGTTCCCCGCGGCGTTCCTCGTCGCGACGGTGCTGTCCATCACCGTGATCGGGCGCGAACTCCGACGCCGTGCCGAAGGCAGGCTCGCATGAGCTCCACCGCCCTCACCGCCTCCCCCACGTCCCTCGTGGCCCGCACTCCCGTCGTCGAACTCGAGGGGCTCTCCGTCGGGTTCGGCCGCGGCAGCCATCGCCGGGAGGTCATTCACGACCTGAGCCTGTCCATCCGACCGGGCGAGTGCCTCGCCCTCGTCGGCGAATCCGGCTCCGGCAAGTCCGTCACCGCCCGCACCCTCGTGGGACTCACCGGCCCGGGCTCGCACGTCCGGTCGCGCGCCCAGCGCTTCAACGGCCAGGACACCTCCGGATGGGGCGAACGCCAGTGGACCCGGGTCCGCGGCAGGGAGGCAGGCTTCATCCTCCAGGACGCCCTGTCCTCCCTCGACTCCCTCCGCACGGTCGGCGACGAGGTGGGCGAGGTCCTCCGCCTGCACGGTGACCTCGACCGCAGCGCCCGCCGGAGGCGCGTCGTGGAACTCCTCACCTCCGTCGGCGTCCCCGACCCGGAGGTGCGGGCCGGGCAGTACCCGCACCAGCTGTCCGGTGGGCTCCGGCAGCGCGCCCTGATCGCCTCGGCCATCGCCGCGGACCCGGGCTTCCTCATCGCGGACGAGCCGACGACGGCGCTGGACGCCACGATCGCGGCGCAGGTCCTCCGCCTGCTCGGTGGCCTCAAGGGAGGCAGCACGGCGATGCTCGTGGTCAGCCACGACCTGGCCGTCGTCGCCGGCCTCGCCGACCGCGTCGCCGTGATGCGCGACGGCGTCATCGTGGAGGAGGGCACCGTCCAGGCCGTGCTGCAGGACCCGCGGCATCCCTACACCCAGGGCCTGCTGGCGGCCATCCCCTCGCGTTCGTCGCGCGGTCGACGCCTGACGATCCGTGATCCCGGGCAATCGAAGGCCGTGACGCCGGCGCCGTCCCGCGAGGTACCGGACCCGTCGACCGCGCCCGCCCTGGCGGTCGAGGGAGTGACGAAGGCCTTCGCCGGTCCCGGTGGCAGCCGACGGACGGCGGTCGACGGCGTGTCCTTCACGCTCGGGAAGGGCACCACCCTGGGGATCGTCGGCGAATCGGGAAGCGGCAAGAGCACCGTCGCCCGCATCGCCCTCGGCGTCGAAACACCGGACGCCGGTACCGTCCGCGTCCGCGGGCGCACCTGGGCCGAGCACCGGGCATCGCGGGACCTCGCAGCCCGCCGCTCCGTGCAGATGATCTACCAGGATCCGCTGCAGTCGTTCGACCCGCGGAAGACCGTACGGCAGGTGATCGGACAGGCCGTCGCCGCGGCCGGGACGCCCCGGCCCGCGCGGGCCGGCCGGATCCTCGAACTGCTCGACCTCGTCGGCCTCCCCGCCGACAGGTCCCCCAGCCGCCCCCTCGAACTCTCGGGCGGGCAGCGGCAGCGCGTCGCCATCGCCCGGGCACTGGCCGCCGAGCCAGCGGTCATCATCTGCGACGAACCCGTCTCCGCCCTCGACATCACCGTCCAGGCCCGCATCCTCGACCTCCTCACGGACCTGCAGGAGCGCTTCGGGCTCAGCTACCTCTTCATCTCCCACGACCTCGGCGTCATCCAGCACATCAGCCGCGAGGTGCTGGTCCTGAAGGACGGCGTGGTCCTCGATCACGGGCCCGTCGCCGGGGTCTTCGACGACCCCGGGCACGAGTACACGCGCCGGCTCATCAACGCCATCCCCGAACTCCCCGCCGTCCGGAAGGACTCCCGCTCATGACACGCCAGATCGCCTTCAACCTCTTCGAGATGAACTGCGTGGGGCACATCTCCCACGGTCTGTGGGTCCACCCCGAGAACAACCGCCACCGCTTCAACGACCTCGACTTCTGGGTGGAGACGGCGAAGCTGCTCGAGTCAGGGCTCTTCGACAGCGTCTTCCTCGCCGACGTAATCGGCACGTACGACGGCTACCGGGGCGGCCCCGACACGGCACTGCGCGAGGCCGTGCAGATCCCGAGCAACGACCCTCTGCTGATCATCCCGGCGATGGCCGCCGTGACGAAGCACCTGGGCTTCGCGGCCACGTTCTCCACGACGTACGAGCCGCCGTTCGCCTTCGCCCGACGCGCGTCCACGCTCGACCACCTGACCAAGGGCCGGTTCGGCTGGAACATCGTCACGTCCTACCTCCCCAACGCCGCCCGGAACTTCGGACTGGCCGACGAGGTGGAGCACGACCAGCGCTACGCCATCGCGGACGAGTACCTCGACGTCCTGTACAAGCTCTGGGAGGGTTCCTGGGACGACGACGCCGTGATCGAGGACCGCGAACGCCGCATCTACACCGACCCCTCGAAGGTCCGCTACATCGACCACCACGGCGCGCACTTCTCCGTCGCCGGACCGCACCTGAGCGCCCCCTCGCTCCAGCGCACCCCGGTGCTGTTCCAGGCCGGCAGCTCGACGGCGGGCAAGGCCTTTGCGGCACGGCACGCCGAGGGCGTGTTCGTCGGTGGCCGCGACGCGGCGGCCTACCGGGAGAACGTGCAGGACCTCCGCCGGCTCGCGGTCGCCAACGGAAGGGCCGCAGATCACATCAAGGCCTTCGCGAGCGCCGTCGTCATCGTCGGCAGGACACACAAGGAAGCCCAGCGGAAGGCCGACGACTACCGCCGCCTGTCCAGCGCGGAGGGATACCTCGCCCACGCCGGAGGCGGGGGGATCGACCTCGCGGCCTACCGGCCCGACGAGGTGATCGACGACATCCTCGCCCGCGAGAACAGGCCCGGCCGGGACCGGCAGCCCAGCAACCGGCGCCACCCGGCCGGAACCACCGTCGGCGAGGCGCTCGAGCGCATCACGCGCTTCGACCGCGGCCCCTTCGTGGCGATCGGTACCCCTACGGAGGTCGCGGACGAGATCGAGCGGTGGGTCGAGGGCACGGACCTCGACGGCTTCAACCTCCGGCAGTTCCTCAGCCCCGGCACGGCCGAGGACTTCATCGAACTCGTCGTGCCCGAACTGCAGAAGCGCGGCCTGTACCGCAGGTCGTACGAGGAATCGACGCTCCGCGAGCGCCTGTTCGGACCGGGTGCCACACGGCTCTTCGACCAGCATCCCGGTGCCCGCTACCGCAACGGCGCCAATCTCGGCGCCGACGCCGTGCCTCTCGCCGCGATCCCGGTGCGCACTACCGCCCCTGCCGCCCCGTCCTACGCCTAGGAGTCCATCGTGTCCACGACGACCCACCAGCCCCGGACGGGCGAAGCCGGCCCGCCCGTCGCCCCGCCCTCGACGGCTGCGCTCCGCGAGCGTTTCCGCCCCGTCTTCGTCGTCGTCGCCGCCGGCGCCGCGCGCCGCGAGCAGGACCGCGTGCTGCCCTTCGACGAGGTGGCGGCACTGAAGGAGGCGGGGTTCGGCGCCCTGCGCGTGCCGGTCGAGTACGGAGGATCGGGCGCGTCACTGCGTCAGCTGTTCATCCTGCTCACCGACCTCGCAGCGGCGGACTCGAACCTCACGCAGCTTTGGCGCGGACACTTCGCCTATGTCGAGGGGACTCTGCTCCAGCCGCAGTCGGCCCACCGGGACCGCTGGCTGTTCGACATCGCGGCGGGGGCGATGGTCGGCAACGCGTCGAGCGAGCTCACCGGCACCTCGCTGCGCGACATCCGCACGGCGCTCACGTCCCCCAGCCCGCCGGACGGCGCGCTGAGGCTCACGGGTACGAAGTACTACAGCACCGGCAGTCTCTACGCCGACTGGATCGCGGGGAGCGCCGTGCACGACGGCGAGCGGGTCGGGTACGCGGTCCGGGCGACGGCTCCCGGCGTCGAGCGGATCGACGACTGGGACGGCTTCGGACAGCGGCTCACGGGCAGCGGCACCACGCACTTCGCGGAGGTGCGTGTCGACCCACGGAACGTGCGCCCCTCCTCCCCCGACGCGCCGAGCCATGTTCACGCGTTCTTCCAGCTCGTGCTCGTGGCATCGCTCGCCGGGATCGCGCGCGCCGCCGCTGCGGACGCGGCGGCCTTCGTCCGGCCGCGCACGCGGTCCTACCTCAACGCGACGACGCCGCTGCCGCGGGAGGACCCGCAGGTGCTGCAGGTGGTGGGCGAGCTGGCGGGCCACGCGTTCGCGGCGGACGCCGTCGTGCTCGCCGCCGCCGATCTCCTGGACACCGCGTACGAGCGGCTCCTGGCCGGCGCTGCGGCCGACGGACCGGGCGAGGGGGGAACCGGAGACGGGCGTGGCGCCACCCGCGCCGCGGTGGACGACGCCGAGATCGCGGTCAGCCAGGCGCAGCTGGTCGCCGTCGATCGGGCCCTGGCCGCGGCCACCCACCTGTTCGAGGTCGGCGGGGCGTCGGCGACGTCGGCCGGGCGGGCCCTCGACCGGCACTGGCGCAACGCGCGCACCATCTCCTCGCACAACCCCGCCATCTACAAGGCCCGATCCGTGGGCTACTGGGCCGTCCACGGGGAGCGGGAGCCGCAACCGGGCGGCGCTTGAGCCGGACTCCGGTGCCGCGAGCGCCGCCGGGCGGCTAGCGTGGGACCATGACGCACGAGTTCCGGTACGACGTCGAGATCCTGCACCTGCTCGTGTCCCCCGCGCACGCCTACTTCGGCCGGGCGCGGGACGGTGCCGCCGACGTCCCCACCACCGACGCGGATCAGGTGGAGGTCGTCGCCGGGAAGGGGATCGTGGGAGACCGGTTCTTCGGCAAGGCCGCGCACATGGATGCCGCCGTGACCCTGTTCGCCGTCGAGTCCCTCGAGGCCATCGCCACGGAACTGGGAATGCCTTCCTTCGACCCGCTCCTTCCCCGCCGCAACGTGGTGCTGCGCGGCGCCGAACTTCCGCCGCTCATCGGGGAGGACTTCGTCCTGGAGTCCGCCGGCGCGAGCGTCGCGTTCCATGGCGGTCGGCATGCCCATCCCTGCGCGTGGATGGACCGCGTCCTGGCGCCTGGGGCGCACAAGGCCATGCGGGGCAGGGGCGGACTGCGGTGCCGTCCGCTGGGCGGCGGGACGCTCCACCGCGGACCGGCAGTCCTCGTCAGCCCAGTGGCACTGGAGCCGGGCAGGGCGGACCACGCCTCCGTGCTGCGTCCCTCCCGCCTGCCCTGAGCCCTTGCACCGCGACGGGCGGGTTCGCGGAGACTCCCGGCGGTTTCCGGGCGATCCCGCCGAGAATCACCCGGATCAGGTGATACGGCGTGGCCCTGCGCTGACCCACCATGGGGTATCGGTCACGGGAGGGGACCCGCCAGGCGGTGCTCCATGGCCATGGCACGGGCGGTGGTCGTCCGGGAGGGAGGGCGGCAATGGCGGCACAGCCGGGCACCGACACCCTGCAGTACCGCCGGTCCGGGGGGACTCCGCACCGCCTCGGTTCGGGTGCGCCCACCGGCCGGATCACTGTCCCGGCGCGATACAGCGCCACAACCGCCACCGGGCGCCGGGCGGTCATCGGCGCGGTGGCGGTCGCGTGCGTCCCGGTACCACCCCGGACGACCCTGCAGCTCGCCGCAACGGAGGAGATCGCCCAGGTGGTGATGGTGCTGTCCGGATCCGTCGCCCTGCACGGTAGCCGGGGCCCCCTGGTGCCCGTCGATCGCGGCGTCGTCGCAGCCTCCCGCGGCGCCCTGACGCTCGACGCGAGTGGCCCCGCGGCGGTCGTGCTCGTCTCCCTCCCCCTGGACGTGCTCTCGCGGCGGGGCATCCGCCTGCCCGCCGGCACGGCGAGGGCCTGCGCGGACGGAGCGCTCCTCGGCCCGCTGCGGGAGTTCACGTACGCCCTCCACCGGTCGCCTCCCGCGTCCCGGCAGGCTTCGCGCGCGGCCGAACGGGGCCTTGTCGAACTCCTCGTCGGGGCCCTCCTGGAGTCCGAGCCTCCCAGCATGGACAACGCAGCCCTGCGCGGACTCCTCCGATCACGGGCCACCACGATCGTCCGCCGCCGCTTCACCGACCCCACGCTCCGTCCCCGCCTGGTCGCCGTCGAACTCAACGTCTCGCTGCGCCATCTCCAGCGCGCGTTCGAAGGGTCGGGCACGACGGTCGCCCTCGAGATCCGTCGCGCCAGGAGCGAGCACGCCGCGATGCTCCTCGACACCCTGACCGGCCCCGAGCGGACCGACCGCCGCATCGCAGCACGTGCCGGCTTCACGTCCGCGAGCCAGTTACGTGCCGCCTTCGACGACCGCTTCGGGATGCCGACGTCCGCCTACCGTCTGCTCATCCCGGCCCGGGTCGTGCAGCCCTCACCGTGACACGTCGGTGCCCAGCGTGCGCCGCATCTCCGAGGGCGAGACACCGAACCTCGCCCTCACGCGCGACCGCAGTTCGAAGGCGGACGAGAAACCCGACCGGCGCGCGATCTCGGTGACGGTGAGCTCGCGCGAGGCCGGGGCGGCGAGCAGCATGCAGGCGTTGTCGGTGCGGCGTTCGCTGATCTCCGCGGCGATGCTCGTGCCGCTGCCCTCGAACGCGCGCTGCAAGTGGCGCAGCGACACCCCGACCGCCTCGGCGATCGACGCCGGGGTCAGCAGCGGATCACCGAAGGATTCGTCGATGAGATCGATCGCGGTCCGGCGGAGCCGCCAGCGCTGGTCGGCCCGGGGGTCGGCATCACCGAGGCCGTCACCGTAGACGGCCACCAGCAGGTTCTCGAGCACCCGAGCCGCCACCACGGTGCTCACGGCGTTCCTGGTGTCCTGCGCGTCGATGAGCGCCGAGACGAACGCCGCCACCGGTCCGGCGAGCGCACCGCGCCTGATGAGGCACTCGCCGACGCGCAGGTCCACCCCGCGCTCCCGGAGGCGGGCGGAAGGTACGAGGAGGTGGATCCACCGGGTGGGGACACCGCTCTCGAGGACGAGGTCGATCGGTTCCGTGAGGATCAGCGCCTCGCCCTGCTGCACGGGTACGGGCGAGCCACCCACCGGCGTGACGCACGCACGTCCGCGCGCCGCGAACGCCATGTACGTCATGCCGCGGAGGCCCACCGACGCGGCGGTCACCCTGAGGGCGGTCTGCGTGGTCGCGGCGGCGATCATGCCTCCCACCGCCTTCGCCCGCACGGTCAGCTCGGGATCGTCACCGCCCGCAGGCGACAGGGACAGGCCGTCGACGCCGGGGCACACCCAGCGGCCGTCCTTCTCCGGCACGAAGGTCAGCCCTTCCAGCACCTCCGGCGGCACGCCCGACATACCCGCTCCGTCTCCCGTCCCGCGACGATCCCCCGCTCGTCCGTCCGACTCCGCTCGAAGGGCCTGCGCGGCCCCCTGCGTTCGATTCTGCGGGATCACTGCCACCGTGGCGACCCGTGCCGGCCCGCGGAGTCATATCGGACGCCCGGCCGGCATCAGTCCAGCGACACCCCGGGAAGGGCCCGCGGACCTGCCCCTAGCATGGCCGCACCGGTAGGCGCGGGCAGAGCGGGGTGCAGGCATGGAGCGACCGGCGGCTGGACGATGACGGACGGCGCGATCCTCGCTGCGGTCCTCGGCATCTCCCACGCCGTCCTCGGCTTCGTCGCGACGGTCTACGTCTCGGCGAACCGGCACCCCTCCGCGGCGATCGCCTGGGTCCTGACCATCATCTTCATCCCCCTCCTCGGTGCACTCGCCTTCCTGCTCGTGGGAGTAGGAAGGCTGCCCCGCGAGCGGCGGGAGGCGCAGCGCCGGTTCAACGAGCGGGTGATGGAACGGCCGCAGGTGCTTGCCGCCGTCGACCACAGGGACGCGTGGCCGCCGTGGCTCGCCTCCGCCGTGGCCCTCAACGCGCGCCTCGGAGCGCTCCCCATGACCGCCGGGAACCGCGGTCTGCTGCTCGGCGACTACGACGACGCCCTGCAGCGCATGGTGCAACGGATCGATGCCGCCCGCAGCACCGTCCACGTCGAGTTCTACATCCTGGTGCTCGACGACGCCACGGCACCGTTGTTCGCGGCGCTCACCAGGGCCACGGCCCGCGGCGTGGTGGTCCGCGTGCTCTTCGACCACGCCGCGAGCTTCCTGCTTCCGAGGCGCCGGCCCACCCAGGCCGCCCTGACGGCGATGGGGGCACAGTGGCACCCGATGCTCCCCCTGCGTCCCCTGCGGCGCCAGTGGCAGCGCCCGGACATGCGCAACCACCGCAAGCTGCTCATCGTCGACGACGACGCCGCCTTCACGGGCTCCCAGAACCTCATCGACGCCACCTACCTGAAGAAGAGGAACCTCGCGCGCGGCCTGCGCTGGAAGGAACTCATGGTGGTGCTCGAGGGCCCGGCGGTCGCAGAACTGTCCGCCGTCTTCGCCAGCGACTGGTACAGCGAGACCGGCGAGGCCCTCGTGCCGGCACCGGCGGGAAGCAGGGCTGACGCGGGCGTCAGGCGCGGCGCGTCCCGAGCCGCGGCGACCGGCGGGCTGCTCCTCGGGGCGGAGCGCCGGCTGCCGGGAGCGACCGCGGACGTGCAGATCGTCCCGAGCGGGCCGACGTTCGAGAACGCGAACAACCTCAAGCTCTACGTCCACATGATCCAGAACGCGACGCGCCGCGTCACCATCACCAGCCCGTACTTCGTGCCGGAGGAGTCGCTGATGCTGGCCATCGTCACCGCGGCCGCCCGCGGTGTCCGGGTCGACCTGTTCGTGTCCGCCATCGGCGACCAGCCCCTCGTCCACCACGCGCAGCGCTCCTACTACGAGGCACTCCTCCGAGCCGGCGTCAGCGTGTGGCTCTACCGGGCCCCGCACGTCCTGCACAGCAAGCACTTCAGCATCGACGACGACGTGGCGGTGATCGGCTCGAGCAACATGGACATCCGGTCCTTCGCGCTCAACATGGAGGTATCCGTCCTCATCAGGGATCCGGCCCTGGTCGCGGAGCTGGACGCCGTCGAGGACGGGTACCGCCGCAACAGTGATCCCCTCCTCCTCGACGACTGGCTGCGGCGTCCGACGGGCTCCAAGGTCGTGGACAACCTCGCGCGGCTCACGTCCTCCCTGCAGTAGGGGCCTCCACGGCTGCCCACCGGGTCGTCGAGGCCTCCCTGCCGGTCGTCCCTCCCGTCGCCGCGGTCCGCCCGGTCGGGCCGGTCTCCTGATCAGTTCAACGGGTCGACGCGGCGGTCCCAGCGGAAATCCGCCTCCGCGGCCGCCAGGACTGCATACGCCTCCTCGAGACGATCCACGGGACGCTCGCCGCCCAGAGACCCGGACGCGAGGCAGAACCAGGCGAGGATCCTCCGGTCACGGCAGCCGGAGGTCCGCCCGATCCTGGCCACGCCGGCGATGAGCGGCCGGACCGAACGTGCCGCGCTGTCGAACTGGAAGCCCGGGTAGAGCACCCTCCCCGCGCGCGTCGCGACGCCGAGGATTCTGCGGTCGGCCGCGAGGCACCCCGCCGGTGGGCTGGAAGGACCGAGGAGGGCGTCGACGGCAGGACCCTGGAGGAGGCCGAACTCCTCGGCGATCGACCACCACACCGTGCCGGAGGGACGGGCGGCCGGGGTGGGGGCCGCCGGGACGGGGCGGCGGCTCCATGGCTTCGCGCCACCGGGGGACACCTGCAGTCGTGCCTTCGCGTCGGTCGATGCACGCCGTGGTGGAACCATGCCCGGACCCCCCTCTGGAGCAGCTCGGGACGCGCCGGGACGCGCGTCCTCGTGGGCCAGTCTGGTGTCGCTCCGCCTCCTGTGCAGGACGGTGGCGCGCGATTGCACCACCCGGTGCGCGAGTGATACGCCGGAGGAGGGACGGCCCATCCGCTCCGGGCGGTACATCGGCCGGCGCCGCAGACGCCCGCGCGGCGTCCTATGCCGTGAAGGCGACCTCTCGGGCCGTGGCGACGCCCGCGATCCGACCGGGCGCCGACTGGTACTGCCAGTACAGGTTGGTGTGACCGATGACCTGGTCCGGCGTCGGCGCCCCGTACGCGCTCAGGTCCTCGGTGGTGTGGGCGTCGCCCACGAGCGTGACGTCGTAGCCACGGGCGAAGGCGCCGTGGATGGTGGAGCGGATGCACGCATCCGTCTGGGCGCCCGAGACGACGAGCCGGCCGACGCCCGCCGCCGCGAGGACCTCCTCGAGCTCGGTGCCCTCGAAGGCGTCGCCGTAGGTCTTGTGCACGAGCGCTTCGGATTCACGCCGCTCGAGCTCGGGGACGATCTCCCAGGAGTCGCTGCCCACCTCGAGGTCCCCGTCGGAGTGCTGCACCCAGACCACCGGAGCGGACTCGGCACGGGCCCTGCCGACGAGGTCGTTGATGTTCGCGACCACCGCGTCCCTCGCGTGGGCGCCGGCGACGACGCCGTTCTGGACGTCGATGACCAGAAGTGCGGTGTTCGGGCGGTTCTGGAGGGTGGTCATGGCTGCTCCTCGGGCTGGATCGGCTGCTCTGCTCGTCGGTGGGTCCGACTGCGCCGAGCGTACCGGTGAGCAGGGGTCCCTGCAGGAGCATCGAGGACAGGATGGTTCCGCAACGGCGTCGGCCGGGCGGAACCATCCTCGCGCCGCGAGCAGCCGCTCCTACGGGTCCGAGGGCAGGATCAGGAGCTGTTGCGCGCGCGGGTACCGTACTGCTCCACCGGGCCCTGCCGCACGATCGGGCCGCCTCAGCGGTGCCCGCCGATGACGCCGAGCTCCACGGCTTTCGCCGCTCCGTCGGCCTCCTCCCGGGTGAGCGAGCCGTCCGCGACGGCGGCGTCCAGCCTTTCCTGCAGGGCCGCGGAGCGTTCCTCCTGGTGCTCGGCCCCGAGCTCGGCGAGGGCGGCCTGCACCGTCGCCTCGTCGACCCCGAGCGCTGCGGCGAGCGAGGCGGCGAGCTCCGACTGCAGCGCGTCGGGGTCCGGTCGCGCCCCCGCGTCGTCCCGAGCGGGCACCTCGCCCCGCAGGGTCAGCAGAGCTTCCTCGACTGCTGCTTCCTCCAGTCCCAGCCTGTCCGCCAGAGCGGCCGTGTCGAACCCGCTGCCGTGTCGGCCGAACCCGCCCCGGACCTCGCCGCCCGGCGTGGCCGAAGCGCTCGCGGACGGTGCGGGCGTCGCCGTCGTGGTCGCGTTGGCCATGCCCGTGACTCCGAGGCTCGCCCCGGCGACCAGGGCTGCCGCTCCGACGCCCAGTGCGATCTTCCTCCGCTGACTCATGATGTCTCCTCGATCTGCCGCTCCCGGCGGCCGTTTGCAGTGGTCTGGGCCTTTCCGGCCCAGCACCACTGTCACCGGCCCGCTTGTGGCGCAGCTTTCGCATCCCTGTGCGCCGGCTGTGTCCCTGGGGTCCGGTTGCCCGCGATCGTGCGGGATGCCGAGGCCGATCGCCGGGGCCGACGTGGACTGCCCGGAGGAGCTCGGTGGAGAGCCTCGGTCCGCGCTCGTGGAACCGCTCATCCGACCGGCCACCCCCGACCCGGGCCGGGCCCGGGTCTGATCCGGGGCTGCACGCGGCTCCGCGTGTCAGGAGCCGCTGTACGCCGCTTCGAGGGCCGCGATGTCCAGCTTGCGCATCGCCAGCATGGCCGTCATCGCGCGCTGCGCGCCCTCGGCGTCGTCGCCCCCGATCAGGTTCGGCAGCACCGTCGGGATGACCTGCCACGACAGGCCGAACCGGTCCTTGAGCCAGCCGCACTGGCTCTCCTCGCCCCCCTCGGTCAGCGCCGACCAGTAGCGGTCCACCTCGGCCTGGTCACCGCAGGAGATCTGGAAGGACACGGCTTCGGTGAAGGAGAACTGGGGACCGCCGTTGAGGGCCACGAACGGCTGCCCGTCGAGCTCGAACGAGACCGTGAGGGCAGGATCCCCCGGGTCCGCCCCTGCACGGGAGACGTTCACGATGCGCGAGTTCCGCACCACGGAGGTGTACAGCGTGGCTGCCTCTTCTGCCTGGCCGTCGAACCAGAGGCACGGGGTGATCGATCCCATCGCAGGTGTCCTTCGCTCATGTCCGCGCTGCTGCGCGCAGACCGTCGCCCGAATGTAGTTGACGGCTCCTCCATCGACAACCACTAGGCTGGAAGCATGGCCCGCCGCACCCCTGACCGCTCCTCCGTCCGGAGTCAGCAGGGCACCGTGCCGCTCGCGTCCGTCGGGTGGTTCGTCGCCGACGCCGCCCTCGTCCTCGTGTTCGCCGCATCCGGTCGCCGCACGCACGAGCACGGCGTCACCGTGGCGGGCGTCCTCGAGACGGGGTGGCCGTTCCTGACCGCGTACGCGGTCACGGCGCTCGTGTCGCGGGCCTGGCGTACTCCCGCCTCCCCCTGGCCGACAGCTGCCGCGCTGTGGCTCGGAACCGTCGCCGGCGGGCTCGCCCTGCGTGCCATCGCCGGAGGCGGCGTGCCCGTCAGCTTCCAGATCGTGACCCTGCTCGTCCTCGGCGTCTTCCTGCTGGTGCCGCGGGCCGTGGCGCGCGTGATCCGCGGACGCCGCCGTCGGCCGGTAGCGTAAGGGCCGAGGTTCCTACCCGAAAGGCACGCCATGATCACCGCATTCGTCCTCATCCAGACCGACGCCGCACGCATCCCCGAGAGCGCGCAGGCCATCTCCGAGATCGAGGGCATCAGCGAGGTCTACTCGGTGACGGGCGAATGGGACCTCATCGCCATCGCCCGCGTGAGCCGCCACGAGGACCTCGCGGACGTGATCGCGGACCGCCTCTCGAAGGTCGAGGGCATCCGGTCGACGACGACGCAGATCGCCTTCCGCTCCTACTCGCAGCACGACCTCGACGCCGCGTTCTCGCTCGGCTTCGACAGCTGACGCGCCGTACTGGTCGCCTCCCCGCCGGTCACCCCACCGGTCCGCCGCGGGTCCGCCTGCGGCGACGGTGACGGTCAGTAGGACCGGCTGACCCCGACCCACCGCTCGAGCACGCCCGCTGCAGCCCCGGAGTCGATCGACGCGCGGGCCCGGTCCATGGCGGCCCGGATCCGGTCCACGAGGGCCCCGTCGGCGGCGGCGTCGAGCGCCACGAGGCCCGCCGCGGCGTTCAGGACGACGGCGTCGCGCACCGGCCCGGCGTCCCCGGCCAGCACGCCGCGCACCACGGCGGCGTTCCCGGACGCGTCGGTGCCGCGGAGCGCATCGACCGGAACGGCGTCGAGTCCGAAGTCGCCCGGGTGCACCTGATGCGCCACCACCTGGCCGTCGCGGACCTCCCACACGGTGGAGGCCCCGCTGGTCGTGAGCTTGTCGCGGCCGTCGTCGCCCCGGAAGACGAGGGCGCGGATGCCGCGCGCGGCGAGGACACCGGCCATGAGCGGCGCCATCCTCGCATCGGCGCAGCCGAGCGCCTGTGCCGTGACGCCCGCCGGGTTGCTCAGCGGCCCGAGGAAGTTGAACGCGGTCGGCACGCCGAGCTCGCGCCTCGGCACGGCCACGTGCTTCATCGAGGGGTGGAAGACCTGTGCGAAGCAGAACGTGATCCCCGCGAGCTCGGCGGTCCTCGCGACATCGGCCGGCGCGAGGTCGAGCCGGACGCCCAGCTCCTCGATGACGTCCGCCGCCCCGGACGCCGACGACGCACCGCGGTTCCCGTGCTTGACGACCTTCGCGCCCGCGCCGACCGCCACGAGCGACGCCATGGTCGAGATGTTCAGGGTGTTCAGCCCGTCACCGCCCGTGCCGACGATGTCCAGGGTGGGTCCCTCGACCGCGATGCGGTGCGCCCTGCCCAGCATCGCCTGCACCAGCCCGACCAGTTCCTCGACCGATTCCCCCTTGGCGCGCAGGGCGATCAGGAAGCCTGCGATCTGGGCATGGCTCGCCTCACCCGCCATGATCGTGTCCATCGCCCAGCGGCTCTGCGCCGTGGTCAGATCCGTCCTTGACAGGAGGGACGAGAAGATCGACGGCCAGGTCGGTTGTGCCTTGTCAGGGATCGTTGTCGGGCTCACCGTCACAGATTATCTACGAATTGTAGAAAGTCATCATGGGGAACTTCCGCGGAAACACGGGCATGGGGGCTCCCCGCCGCCGTCCGGCGCCTCTCAGGGGGCTGTTTCGCGTTGGTGATCGTGATGATCTTGGGGACATAATGACTCTGTGACATCTGCGACCCAAGCCCCCAGCGCCGTCCCGCATCCCGCGCTCAACCGCCCCAACATGGTCTCCGTAGGGACCGTCGTGTGGCTGTCCAGCGAGCTGATGTTCTTCGCCGCCCTCTTTGCCATGTACTTCACCCTGCGATCCACCTCGAGCGAGATGTGGGCCATGGAGACCGAGAAGCTGAACGTCCCGTTCGCCCTCGTCAACACCGTCATCCTGGTGTCGAGCTCCTTCAGCTGCCAGTTCGGCGTGTTCGCCGCCGAGCGCCTGCAGCCACGCAGGACGGGCGGGGTGTTCGCGATGGCCCGGTGGGGCATGGTCGAGTGGTTCCTGCTGACCTTCGTCATGGGAGCGATCTTCGTCTCCGTGCAGGCCTACGAGTACGCCGAGCTGGTGTCCGAGGGCGTCGCGCTCTCCTCCAACGCCTTCGGCTCGGCCTTCTACATCACCACAGGCTTCCACGGCCTCCACGTCGTCGGTGGTCTCGTCGCCTTCCTCTTCATCATCGGCCGCGCGTTCATCGCCCGCCAGTTCGGCCACTTCGAAGCCACCTCGGCGATCGTGACGTCCTACTACTGGCACTTCGTCGACGTCGTCTGGATCGGCCTGTTCATCATCATCTACTTCCTCCAGTAACTGCCGCACGTAAACTCTTCTACTAGAGGTAGAATTCAATGAAGAACTCCAGCAGCTCTGGTACCACAAAAGGCAGGAACCACTCCGTGAAGGCACTCTCCCAGAGGCGGCGTCACCCACTTGCAGCGTTCGCGCTGCTCCTGATGGCACTCCTCGTCACCGGCGGGCTGTACGCCGCCGCCAGCACCGCCAACGAGGCGCAGGCACAGACCACCACGTTCACGGCGGACGACGTCGAAGAGGGCAGCAAGCTCTTCTCGGCGAACTGCGCCTCCTGCCACGGCATGGGCGCCACGGGCTCGCAGGCGGCACCGTCGCTCGTCGGAGTCGGCGCCGCCTCGGTCGACTTCCAGGTGGGCTCGGGCCGCATGCCGATGCAGATGGACGGCCCCCAGGCCCAGGCCAAGCCCGTCCAGTTCACCGAGGAGCAGACCCGGCAGATGGCCGCCTATGTCGCGTCTCTCGGCGCCGGCCCGGCGATCCCCTCCGAAGAGATCCTCGACGCTTCCGAAGGCGATCCCTCCGCCGGTGGCGAGCTGTTCCGCGTGAACTGCGCGATGTGCCACAACGCCGCAGCAGCCGGAGGTGCCCTGACCCAGGGCAAGTTCGCTCCCTCGCTCGAGGGCAGCAGCGAGAAGCACATCTACGAGGCCATGGTCACCGGCCCGCAGAACATGCCCGTCTTCAACGATGCGAACATCGCCCCCGAGGACAAGCAGGACATCATCGCGTTCCTCAAGACGATCGAGGAGCAGGGCTCCCCTGGCGGAGCCGACCTCGGCTCGCTCGGCCCGGTCTCCGAGGGGCTCTTCATCTGGGTCGCCGGCCTGGGCGTCATCATCGCCTTCACCGTGTGGCTCACGTCAAGGTCCTCCTGACCATCCGCGCGCTCATCGTGAACGAATCACAGACAGACTTTCGAATGCAGTACCTGAAGAAGGATGAGAGGGATCATGGCCGACTCTAGTCACGGCGCTCCCGGGACCTCGGTTACCGTCGCCACGCCGGGCAGCGAGCTGGACTCGTTCGCGAATCCGGGCCTCCCCCCGCACCGCCCGCGGCTCGCGGACCGGGACCGCCGGGCCGAGAAGCGCGCCGAGCGGCAGGTCGCCCTGCTGTTCATCATCTCCGTCCTCGGCACCCTGCTCTTCTTCGTCGGGTACTTCTTCATCCCGCTGGACCAGACGATCGAGCGGCTGCGCCTGCAGAACCTCATGCTCGGCCTCGGTACCGCCTTCGCGATGCTCGGCATCGGGGTCGGGATCGTGCACTGGGCGAAGACGCTCATGCCCGATCACGAGGTGACGGAGAACCGCCACGCGATCCGTCCGGAGAGCGACCGCCAGGACGCCGAGAAGATCGTCAACGACATCCTCGAGGAGTCCGGCATCAAGCGGCGCCCGCTGATCCGCAACACCCTCCTCGGTGCGGCGATCCTCGCGCCCCTGCCCGCCATCGCGATCTTCCGCGACCTCGGTCCCCTGCCCGGCAACGCGCTGAAGCAGACCATGTGGGACACCGGGGTCCGCCTGACCCGCGATCCCAGTGGCACCCCCATCCGAGCCTCCGACGTCACGGTCGGGTCCGCGTTCCACGTCATCCCCGAAGGCCTCAACGAGGTCGAGCACAAGCTCGAGGAAAAGGCCAAGGCAGTCGTCCTGCTCATGCGCCTGGACCCCGAGGAGCTCAATCCCTCTCCCGGACGGGAGAACTGGGGCTACGACGGAATTGTTGCGTATTCCAAGATCTGCACGCACGTCGGCTGCCCGGTAGCACTCTACGAACAGCAGACACACCACCTGCTGTGCCCCTGCCACCAGTCCACCTTCGACCTCGAACAAGAGTGCAAGGTCATCTTCGGACCGGCTGCGCGGCCGCTGCCACAGCTACCCATCGAAGTCGACGACGAGGGCTACCTCGTCGCGTCAAGCGATTTCCAAGAACCCGTAGGACCTAGTTTCTGGGAGCGAGGCTGACATGAGCAGCTCAACTACGACGCAAACCTACGTGCCGAAGACGCGCGTGGGCAAGGTCACCGATTACGTCGACTCCCGCGTCGGCGGGTCGGGGATCGTCAAGGAGTTCGGCCGGAAGATCTTCCCCGACCACTGGACCTTCATGTTCGGTGAGGTGGCGCTGTACACCTTCGTCATCCTGCTGATCTCGGGTACCTTCCTCACCTTCTTCTACGACCCCTCCATGGCGGAGACGCACTACGAGGGCAGCTTCCTGCCGCTCCGCGGCGTCGAGATGTCCGTCGCCTACGCGTCGTCCCTGGACATCTCCTTCGACGTCCGCGGTGGCCTGTTCATGCGACAGATCCACCACTGGGCGGCGCTCCTGTTCGTGGCGTCCGTCGCGGTCCACATGCTCCGCGTGTTCTTCACCGGCGCGTTCCGCCGCCCGCGTGAGTTCAACTGGGTCGTCGGCTGCACCTTGCTCATTCTGAGCCTCGCCGCCGGCTTCACGGGCTACTCGCTCCCCGACGACCTGCTCTCCGGCAACGGTCTGCGCATCATCGACGGCGTCATGAAGGCCATCCCCGTGGTCGGCACCTACCTGAGCTTCTTCCTCTTCGGCGGCGAGTTCCCGGGCACGATGATCATCGGCCGTCTGTACGTCCTGCACATCCTCCTGATCCCCGCTGTGATCCTGCTCCTGATCGGCATCCACCTGTTCATGGTCGTGCTGCACAAGCACTCCCAGTTCCCCGGCCCCGGCCGGACGAACACGAACGTCGTGGGTTACCCCGTCGGCCCGGTGTACGCGGCGAAGGCCGGCGGATTCTTCTTCATCGTGTTCGGCGTGCTCGCTGCGATCGCCGCAGCCTTCACGATCAACCCGATCTGGAACTACGGACCGTACGACCCCTCACCCGTGTCCGCCGGTACGCAGCCTGACTGGTACATCGGATGGGTCGACGGCGCCCTGCGCCTGATGCCCGGCACGCTCGGCGACAACTTCGACTTCGAGTTCATGATCCCGTTCCCCTGGGGCGTCAATGCGCTCTCGCTGAACGTCCTGATCCCCGCACTCGTCCCCGCGATGATCGTCTTCACCCTGATGTTCGCCTGGCCGTGGATCGAGGCATGGGTCACGAAGGACAAGCGGGAACACCACCTGCTGGACCGCCCGCGCAACGCTCCTACCCGCACCGCGATCGGCGTCGCAGGCGTCACGTTCTACTGCGTCCTCTGGGCCGCGGCGAGCTCCGACCTCATTGCCACGCACTTCCTGGTGTCGCTGAACGACGTGACCTACTGGCTGAGGTTCCTGGTCATCTTCGGCCCCGTCCTCGCCTTCATGGTCGCGCGGCGCATCGCCCTGGCCCTGCAGCGTAAGGACCGCGAGATCGCACTGCACGGCCGCGAGACCGGTCGTATCGTGCGCCTGCCGCACGGTGAGTTCATCGAGGTGCATGAGCCCGTCGACGACTACAAGCGCTACAAGCTGGTCGCGTTCGAGTCGCCCGAGGTCATGGTCCCGGCGCCCGACGCCGACGGCAAGGTCGGTCGCCTCGACAAGGTGCACGGTCGCATCTCGCGCTTCTTCTTCGAGGACCGCGTGGCACCCGTCACGCCGAAGGAACTCGCGGCGTCGCACGGCGACCACCACGGTGAGATCGCAGGCGCGAAGGACCGCGAGTCCATCGCGAGTCACTAGGAGCTGAGCAGCTCACTGAAGGGCCCGGACGATCACGTCCGGGCCCTTCGTCATTCCCCATCACACGAGAGGCGACCGTTCATGACCGCTCCTTCGAGCATGCGCCGCCTGCAGGGTACGGACCGGCTCGCGGCCGCCGTGAGCGAGGTCTTCGCTCCCGCCGTCCTCGTGTCCCTGTTCCTGGTCGTCGCCGCCTTCTATGCCGCGCCGTGGCCGGGGAGTCTTCTTCTCGCGGCGGTGGCCGTCTGCTTCACCACGGCGCTCCCGCTCCTCGGGGTCATCGCCCTCGTGCGCCGGGGACGCCTCGTCGACCATCACATCAGCGACCGCCGGCAGCGGGGTCCCGTCCTCGCGGCGACGCTCGGATCGATCGGCGCAGGGCTCGCGCTGCTGATCCTCCTCGACGCTCCGCCGGTGCTCCTCGGTGCCGTGCTGTGCACCGTCGCCGGTGTGGTCCTCGTGCTGGTGGTCAACCTCTGGTGGAAGCTGTCGGCGCACTCCGCGGTCGCGGTCTTCGTCGCCGTCGGAACCGTCGGCCTGTTCGGTCCCTGGGCGTCGCCCCTCCTCCTCGTACCCGCCGTCGTCGGGTGGTCGCGTGTCCGCCTCCGGGCGCACACGCCGGCGCAGGTCGTGGCGGGCTACGCCGTCGGCGCCGTCATCGGGGGCGCCTTTGCCCGGCTCGTCGCGGGCGGATAGGACGGACCGGGCCTCCACACGCTGAGGAGCGGACCCCGGATGCGGGACTGCGGGCCTGGCACCGCGTGGGACCTGCGCTGCGGTGTCAGGCCGGGCGCAGTTCCTGGTGGCGCGAGTCGATGGAGGCCGACACCGCCGCGCCGAGAAGCAGGAGCCGCATGGTGCGCTCGGTCGCCTCGATGAGGAGCTGTTCACCGTTCGCGACCGCGTCTTCGAGGTTCATGGGGATGGTCATGATCGAGGCGATCGCGTCGATGCCGATGTCGTGCACGTCCGGTGCGCCTCTGCCGAGCGAGCCGGCCAGGGCCAGCACGGGTACGCCGGCGAGCTGCGCTCGGCCGGCGACGACGGCGGGTACCTTCCCGTTGGGAGTCTGGAAGTCGATGGCGCCCTCCGCGGTGATGACGAGGTCAGCCCGTCGCATCAGGGCGTCGAGGTCGAGCCCTGCGAGTCCGCTGTCGATCAGGGCCTCGAAGCGTGGCACGAGGCGGGCGCCGAGTGCCGCCAGGCCGGCACCCAGACCGCCCGAGGCCCCCGTCCCGGGGCCCGTGCGATAGTCGACACCGGTCGGCAGCCCGTCCCGTTCGAGCACCCGCGCCCACTGGCGCATGGCCTTCGCGAGTTTCTCGACCTGTTCCGGTGAGGCCCCTTTCTGGGGTCCGAACACCCGCGCCACCCCCGTCCTGCCGCAGAGCACGTTGTGCTGGTTGCAGGCGAGGATGAGGGTTGCCTCGCGCAGAGCGGGGTGCAGGTTCGTCAGGTCGAGGTGCTCCGCCTTGATGAGGGCCGACCCGCCGAAGGGCAGTTCGCGGCCTTTCCCGTCGAGCACGCGGGCTCCGAGCGCCTGCAGGGCGCCGGCGCCGCCGTCACTCGTCCCGCTGTCACCGCAGCCGATCACGATGGTGCGGAGCCCTTCGTCGAGGGCCGCCCTGATCAGTTCGCCGACGCCGTACGTGGTGGTGGCACCCGGATCCCGTTGCCCGCGCGGCACGAGGCGCAGCCCGGCGGCCGCAGCCATCTCGACGACGGCGGTTCCGGTGGCGCTCCCGCCCAGGCGCGCGAAGTGGGATTCCACCGGTTTCCCGACCGGCCCGGTGACGTCGACCGGCACCAGGACGCCGCCGGTGGCCGCAGCCAGCGTCGCCGCGGTGCCCTCTCCCCCGTCCGCGATGGGGACGGCGGTGATCTGGACGCCGGGCAGGACGCGCCGCACGCCGGCGGCGATGGAGCGGGCTACCGTCTCCGCATCGAGGGATTCCTTGAACCCGCTGGGGGCGATGAGGATGCGCTGGGGAACTGCCATGGTGGTTCTCCTGGAGGTGGGGGACTCGGACGTGTGGTGCAGGATGGCGGTGGTCGGTCAGGGGAAGAGCGGCATGCCGAGCAGCGGCCAGACGAGAAAGCTGAAGACCAGCACGAGGGCGGCGTTGACGGGCGCGAGGAGCGTCGACAGGTGCAGCAGGTCCTTGGCCGAGTACGTCTCGACGCCTTCGACCGCGGCGAACATCGCGACGGGCTTCGCCGAGCTCGTCAGGGTATGGCAGAAGCCTGCAGCGGCCGTCGAGGCGAACGCGGCGGCCATCGGTTCCACCCCGACGGCCGGCGAGAGGGCGATCACGATCGGTATGAGGACGGCCGAGCGCGCAGATCTGCTCTGGATGACGAGGTGGGCGACAGTGGAGAGCAGCACGACGAGGACGACGAAGAGCGGTGCTGCGGCGGCGCCCAGCGAGCGGATGGGCTCGAGCGCACCGCCGGCCAGCCACCGGGCCGCACCGGTGGAGACGAGGGCGTTGCCCAGGGCCAGGGTCGCGGCCATGAAGAGCAGCAGGGACCACGGAACCGTCTTCAGCCCTTTCGCGAGGTCCACCGAGCCGTAGCTCGGGGATGCGGCGACCAGGGCCCCGATGAGTGCGACGAGTGCGGGATGCAGCCCGTGCAGCGGCTCGGTGCACCAGAGGACGACGACGGCGCCCAGGAGGAGGGCCGCCCGTGATTCGGCGACGGTCAGGGGCCCGGTGACGGGAGTGTCCGAGTGCTGTTCGAGGTCCGCCGCGTTGATCCGCAGCCGTCGATCGCGTTCCGGACGGGTGGTGAACATCGCGAGCACGATCTCCGCACACAGATGGGACGCGACGAGGGCGAGCGGCAGGCCGAGGAGCAGCCAGGTGGCGAAGTCGAAGCTGCTGCCGGTCGCCGTCTCCAGGATCTGGCTGGTGATGAGGTGGGCGCCGGCTCCGAGGAAGGACCCGACGGCCGAGAGCAGGATCACCGAGGGGAACAGGATCGCGAGCGCCTTGACGAGTGCGGGTCGTCCCGCGAGGACTTGCCGCAGCGCCAGGAAGACCGGGAGTGCCAGGGCTGCGCGACCCGAGGTGGACGGGACGGCGAAGGTCGTGACCACGAGGGCGAGGGTGGTCAGGTGGACGAGCTGCCGCGGCGTCGTCGCGCCCGTGATGACGAAGGCGGCCCCCCGGTTGGCCAGGCCCGAGGCGCGTACTCCGGCGGCGATCACGAAGGCGGCCAGGAGGAGCCAGATGGTCTCCTCCCCGAGGGTCGAGAAGAGGGCGCCGGTGTCCATCGTGCCCGTCAGGACCAGGACCGTGGCAGCCCCCAGTGCGACGTAGGTGTCGTCGATGGACGTGAAGATCCAGAGCCAGACGGCGAGGACGAAGACCATCAGGGTGACGGCCCCCTGGGACGAGAGGTCCGTGCCGGGTTGCCGGGCAGCGACGACGACGGCTGTGGTCGCGGCCAGGCCGAGAACGGCGGCTGCCGAACGGACGACGACGGAGCGACGAGCGGCCGACCGCGACTCGGGGGTCGGGGCGGGTGGCGTCCCGGGTGAACCGGCGATGCGCGGAGGCGGTGTGGTGGAGTGTTCGATCAGGGTCACGGCAGCCGGTACCCCACTCCCCTGATCGTCTCGATGCGCTCCGTACCGATCTTCTTGCGGAGGGCGCGGACGTAGACGTCGACGACGTTGGAGCCCGGATCGAAGTCGTAGCCCCATACCTGACTCAGCAGCTGCTCACGGGAGATGACGCGGTCGGGATGGCGCAGGAAGACCTCAAGGATCGCGAACTCGCGGGCCGTCAGTTCGACGGCCTCCTCACCCGCACGCGCCCTCCTCGAATGGAGGTCGAGGGACAGACCCTCGTGCTCGATGACGGTGCCGGTCGCGGCAGGTACGTGGTCGGTGAGGCGTAGGCGGATGCGTGCCAGGAGCTCGGCGACATGGAACGGCTTCGTCATGTAGTCGTTCGCGCCGCCCTCGAGTCCGGCCACGGTGTCGGGGACGCTGTCCCTCGCGGTCAGGACGATCACGGGCGTGGAGACCCCTTCGCCCCGGATCTGCGCGAGGACCTCGAAGCCGTCCAGCAGAGGAAGACCGATGTCGAGGATGATCAGGTCGAATCCCGCCGCCCGCGCGAGGAAGAGCGCGGTCTCTCCGTCGGCGGCATGTTCGGTCGCGTAACCGGCCGCCCGGAGGCCCTTCTGGATGAACGAGGCGACATGGAGGTCGTCCTCGGCGATGAGGATCCGGGTCATGGTGTCTCCTTCAGCGTGGGCTGTCCGACTGCGGGTAGAACAGCGGTGATGGGGCGCACGTCACCGGGAGCGTGGGATTCCGGCGTCGGACCGGTCGACGCCGCGGCGGGCCTGTGCGGGCGTGGCGGTCGGCTCGGCGTGGGGCGGGCAGGAGCGTCGGGCGCCGGTAGGAGCAGTCCGAAGATGGAACCGTGCCCCGGTTCGCTGCGGACCCATGCCGCACCGTCGTGGCCGTCGGCGATCGCCCGTACGATCGACAGGCCGAGGCCGGCCCCGCCGCGCTGACCTGTCGGGTGCAACCTGTCGGCGGGCAGGGAGTTCGCTGACCCGTGCTGGAACCGTTCGAAGATCACCGACGCTTCGTCCTCGGTCACGCCGGGACCGGAGTCCTGGACCCAGATGCGCAGCTGCCTCTCCGCGCCGGTGCCTTCGTAGACGGATCCGACCCGGATGTCGGATCCAGCGGGCGTGTACTGGACGGCGTTGGCGCCGAGCTGGAGGACGGCCTGTGTCACGCGCTGGCTGTCGAGGGTGACCACGCCCTCGGCGACCTCCATGAGGAGCCAGCGCCGGTCACCCAGAGCCTGCATCTTGGCTTCCAGGCCGAGCATCAGTTCAGCCACATCCACGGGGGCCGGCTGGACGAAGTCCGGGCGTTCGGCTTTGACGAGCAGGAGGAGATCGGACACGATGCGCGCCATCCGGGACAGTTCGCCGTCGACGAGGGACAGCGTGGCGGCCCGGCTCGACGGGTCGTCGTCGATGAGTTCGAGGTGTCCGCGGATGACCGTGATCGGGGTGCGCAGTTCGTGGCTGGCGTCGTCGATGAACCGCCGCTGCGTCACGTACGCCTGCTCGAGGCGGTCCAGCATGTCGTTGAACGTCGTGGCGAGAGCTGCGACGTCGTCGCGCCCCTGGACCGGTACGCGTGCCGTGAGATCCGACTCGGTGATCCCGGTGGCGACACGCCGCACGTCCCGGATGGGCCGCAGGATTTGCCCGGCCACGAGCCAGGCGATACCGGCGGTGAAGAGCAGGCCGCCGAGCGCCACGAAGAAGATCACGGTCACGGTCTCCTGGACCTGCTCGTATCCGCCGCGGGTGAATTCCGCGATGATGAGCGTCCCGCTCTCGGCGCCGGCCTCGACATCGACCTTGCCCCAGCGCATCGAGCCCGCCGCCGTCTCTCGGACACCGGACGCGGCAGGATCCTCCCGCAGCTCCTGCAGCAGGGCCGTGTCCGTGGAGAGGCGGTATTCGTCGTTGCTGCCCCGGCCGTAGGACCCGAGGTAGAGCACCTCCTCCCCTGTCACCCCGAGGATGACTTCACCGGCCACGGAATTCTGGCGCGAGAGATAACGCTCGAGCAACTCGCTGACCGAGGTGTAGGGCTGAGCGGTGAGCGGATCGACGGCCTCGCCGGCGAACGTGCTGAATTCCTGCACCTCCTGGACCACGTCCTCGTTCGCGTCCTGGTCGACGCCCGCGATCAGGAGGGACCGGACGGTGACCAGCAGGGCGACGAGGGCCAGGGCCGTGGTCAGGACGATCCAGCCCACGATGCGCCATCGCGCGGACACCGAGGAGCCGCCCACGGGTTTCGCCCGCGGACCGGAGCCAGGCGCTCCAGCACCCGGGGCAGTGGACGGGGCGGGGCCCCCGGTACCCGAGTCACGTGCCATCAATCCTCACCGTCCCGGCCCGGCACCTCGTCGTCGACGTCCACGTCGTCATCCTCCCCGTGGTCGCCGAGCACCTCCCGCTCCACCAGACCGGGAGCCGACTGGTCGGCGGGGACTGGCGGTGCAGGCTGGGGCGCGCTCGGAGCCGTGGCGGGAACCGGGGACGGCGTTCCGGGCACCGCGGTCGGAGCCTCAGGCCGCGGTGTCGTGGGATCGCCTTCGTCCCCCGTCTGCCGTCCCTCCACGGCCTCGGCCGGTGCGAGGTTCACCACGACCGGCTGCGGATCCACGGGCGGGACTTCCGCAGGACGACTCAGGGCCTGGCTCCCCACCGCAAGGAGCGCCGGGACAGCGAGCAGTCCTGCGGCGGCGAGGATACGGGGGGCCAGGGACACTGCAATCTCCTAGAAGCTCTCGGGTACGGACGGGGCAGCGACACCCATGACATCGCCATCACCAGGCCGCGCCGGCGACCGATCGAGGCGAGGGGCCAGGTGCCGTGCGATGCCTGCCGCTGGGTTCTCCGACGTCGGTGTGTTCGCTACGACTACTCTGACGCACCCGGATGAGCCCCCCGTGAAACCAGGATGAGGACTTCTTCATCTTCCCGGAGAGCAGGGATCGTTCAGACGGGTGTCACGTCGGACGCGGCGACGATCGCCCCCTGCGCGTCACGGACCTGGAGCCGAGCCAGATCCTCACGCAGGACTGCCGCATTCATCCGGCAGGTGATGGTCTGCTCCGCTCCGAGGAAGGTGCCGGAAAGAAGCTCCTTGCCGTCCTCGCGGACGAGGACGACGTCGTACACCCGGCCGGGAAGGAGCCCGTCGATCTCGAGGATCGTCTCGGTTCCCCAGGTATGTGCGACAAGCTCGGCGTCGACACGTGCTCCCTGGGGAGTGTCGGTCAGCACGATGTCCTCCACGGCGCCCAAGGTGCCCGGAGGTCCTGCAGGAGGTCGATCCACGAGATGAGTGATCCCTGCTCCTCCCAGTGCTCCCACGGCCAGCAGGGACGCAGCGAGAGCAGCGCCGCGGATCAACCGCCCGCGCCGGGCAGAGGGCTTGGAGGGCCGGGACGAGTCGGGAGTGCGGGACGTCCCCGCCCGCCGGCGTGACGAGCTGCTTCTCAGGGGCGACAAGGCGTCGGCATCAGGTGCCGACCGGGTCCGTGTGTCCTGATCGATCGCGTCGACGATGCGGTCCTCCAGGCCGGCAGGGATATCGGGGTCGTCCCACTGCAGGGCCGGGGTTGCCGGGCGTGGAGTGGAGAATCGGGTGGCGAGGCGGCTGAGAGCCTGGTACTCGTCGAGGAAGGCGCCATCGCGCGAGCAGAGATCCTCGAACTCCTTCTGCCGGCCGGCATCGAGATCATGAGCGAGAGCGGCGCCCATGAGTTCGTCACGGTCGAAGTCGTCGTCGTGATTCCGGTCCTCGTCCTGGCCATAGGTCCCGGTCATGGTCGTGCCTCCTCTCCAAGTGCGATGCGTAGTGCTTTGAGCCCGTAATACATGCGTGTGCGAAGGGTGGCCGCAGGGACGCCGGTCCTGTCCTGCACCTGCTGGTAGGTCAGGCCTTCGAGTTGCACCGCGACGATGACTGCCCGGTGTTCGGTGCTCAGCATGGCCAGGCCCGCGTAGAGCACGATCCGGTCCTCGATCGCACCTGTGCCCCCTCCCCGGTCCACCCCTCCTTCGAGGTGCTGGTCCAGACCGGGAACCGGTCGTCGCGCCCGGGCCCTCACCTCGTCGATGATGACATTGCGCGCGATGGCGAAGAGCCACGTCCGCTCGGACCCCCGGTCTGCCCGGTAGCGGTCCCGTGCCCGCCATGCCCTGACGAATACCTCCTGCACACAGTCCTCGGCCAGAGCCGTGTCGCGGACACTGTTGAAGGCGAATCCGAACAGATCCCGACCATGGGCGGCAAACGCCTCGCGCACGTCGAAGGCAGACCCTGTCGAGTCCATAGCGCTCACCGACCTGACATCCGTCATCTCCAGCATGCTTCCATCTCCGCCAATCTAGCTGTTGGAAGGGATACGACCCTGACCGCCCCGGCGTTCACCGTGGGCACCAGCCGGCACCACCAGGACTCCCTCCATCGCCGCTGCGGAAGAAGGACCTCGAAGCGGACCCCGCCGGCTTCTCAGCCGACACCCACACCTCCCGCTACGCACCCGGAGCCGTGCGGGGCAGGAGGACGTCGGGAGGGCGTACTCCCTTCCGGCTCACGGTGCCCGGTCGGGACGGCGTCCGTTGACGCGCGGAGGCCCGCGGCGCGATCCCTCCTCGTTCGCCGTCCCCTGTGGCGGTTCAGGCGGGGAGGACGATGACCTTCCCGGGGATGCTACCGGCATCGGCCTCGGCGTGGAGGGCGGGCAGCTCCGTGAGCGGGATCCGACGCGTCACCTCGACGGTGAGTGCGCCGTCGTCGACGAGGGACACCAGCTGTGCGAGCCGGTCACGGTTACGGAGGACGAACACCGTGGCCGCCCGCACCCCTCGGGCGTCGTCGCCGGGAGTTGGCATGAAGGCAGTGGTGCTGACGACCACCCCGCCGTCGAGCACGGCCTCGACGTACAGGGTGAATTGCTCCGGCTCGATCGGGGCGAGGTTCAGCAGCACGTCGACCTGCCTGTCGACGGCACTGAGCAGGTCCGTCTCGGTGTGGTCGATGATCTGGTCGGCTCCTGCTGCGCGGACGGCAGCAAGGCTGCGCGGGCTGGCCGTGGCGATCACGTGCACGCCGGCTCGCTTGGCGAGCTGGATGGCGTACTTGCCCACGACGCCGCCGGCGCCGACGATGAGGACGCGCTGGCCTGCCTGGAGCCCACCTTCGTCGAAGAGCGCCTGCCACGCCGTCAGGCCCACTGAGGGCAGCGCCGCAGCATCGGCCAACGGGATGGCCGTCGGAGCCGTGACAACGGCGTCCGCGGGTGCGACGACGTATTCGGCCGCTCCACCATTGCTCTCCATCGGCAGGAAGGCGATCACCGGGTCGCCGACCGTCAGCCCGTCGACCCCTTCTCCGATCGCGTCGACGGTTCCCGAGACGTCGTAGCCCGGCACGTGCGGGAGCTCGATCGGGATCGGGAGGAAGCCGCCCCGCATGCCGCTGTCAGCTGCGCTGTACGCCGAGGCGGCAACACGCAGTCGCACCTGCCCGGCACGCGGCGTCGGCTGCTCGATCTCGCCGTACTGGAGGACCTCGGTTCCGCCGACTTCGTGGAACTGAATAGCCTTCATGGTCGATCCTTCCGTAAGTTGCTTCGAGTTCGAAGCAGATAGTGAGAGAATACATCACTTCGAACTCGAAGCAACCCCTATGATCAGAAGATGACCGAGATCCCTGCTCCCCTCACGCCGACGCAGCTCCAGGCATATTTCGCTTTCACGGAGGTGAGCAGCCTCCTGCGGCCCGCGGTCGAGAAGCAGCTCCGCGATGTCGGGGCCCTGAGTTACGTCCAGTTCCAGCTCCTGGCACGCCTGGGTGACGCCGTCGACGGCCACTTGCGCATGACCGACCTCGCCGATGGAGTGGTCTACAGTCGCAGCGGTCTGACCTATCAGGCACAACTGCTCGACCAGCGTGGCCTGATCACCCGCTCCCCCTCGGCCGACGACGAGCGCAGCACCGTCGTCACCATCACTGCCGCCGGCCGCGACGTACTGGCGGCTGTGTTCCCCGGTCACATCGAAGCCGTCCGTGAACTCCTCTTCGCACCGCTCAGCGACGACGACGCCGACGACCTCGCCCGCATCCTCGGCCGCGTGGGCACACACCTCCGGGCAGCCCCGCCGCGCTCGGCGACCCGCCGGCGGAAGGCCTGAGCCCGCGACGACCGGGAACCAGCCGGTAATCCTCGAGCATGCGTCCGCGCGCCCTTGACGATCCGGTCGACGTTCCGGGGACCGCGAAGGCTGATCCCGCCGAGGTCCAGCTCGCGGGCAGGTATCTCCGCGACTGCAGTCCTGTTCGTGCCGTCATGACCGGTGGCGAACAGCTCCCGCGTGGACAGGGCCGTGGGAACGCCACGGCCCGACGCCCGCTCCCTGGCTACTGCCGGCAGCTCTGCCCCGGCCGCAGCACCAGGACGGGCCCACCTCGACCGCATCACGCATCCCCTTCCTCGATCACCCTGCTACCCCCGCATGTGCCTCACGACGGAGGGTCCGCCGTCGGGGGTGAATCGTTCCGCAAGCGGATCCTCCACCTGAGCGAGGACTCGATGCCCGCCTGTTCGAGTCGTTCACGATCGCCGACGCCGCCCGGGTCCTCGAGGTCCATCCGAGCCACATGGTGCGTGCCTTCTCGAAGGCGTACGGGATCGCCCCCTGCGCTACGTCACCGGACGCCGAGTGGACCGCGCCCGGCAGCTCCTGCTCTCGGGGGACTCCCGGCATCCGACGCTGCCGTGCGGGCGGGCCGGACCCGGCGGCATTCGCCGAGGCGGGAGTCAGGAGTACGGCGTAGGAGTGCGGCACGCACTCCTACGCTCGCGATCCGTCCGTTCGTCGTCGATCGGGTGTCGGGTTGGTCTCCAGGATGGTCGGATCGGTCCACTGCGTCAGGGCGACCGTGAAGCCGTGCACGAGTCGCTCGAAGCTACGGTCGATGTTCGCGCTCATGGCGAACGATCCTGCCGTCTCGAACGACACGAAGCCGTGCAGGGCGGAGCGGAACGCACGGATTGCATCGACGGCGTCGTCGCCCGCCAGGTCGTAGGCGGCGAGTACGTCGGCGATCACCTGGATGCCCGCGAGCGACACGGCCTCGTCCTCGAGATCCCCGGGTGAGGGCATCCGCTGCGAGGATTCGTAGCGAGCAGGGTGCTCCCGCGCCCAGTCGCGGTAGGCATGCGACATGGCGTGGATCGCGGAGGCTCCGGACCGGCCGACGGCGGCGCGGGTGAGTACCTCGCCGAGTTCGCGCTTCGCGCGTACCGAGATATCGCGATGCAGTCCCGCCATCGAGTCGATGTGCTTGTAGAGCGAAGGCTGGCGGACCCCCAGCCGTCCGGCGAGGGCGGCGAGCGTCAAGCGGTGGAGACCGACCTCGTCGACCATCAGCACGGCCTCCTCCACCACGCGATCGCGTGAGAGACCGGCCCTAGGCATGCTGCACCCTCGTGAGGAAGCGGAGGACGGCGTTCGCGGTCACGTCGGGCTGCTGGGCCTGGGGGTAGTGGCCCGCATCGGCGACCATGATGACCTCCGCCTGGAGGGCGTCGCCGACGAAGCGGGCTTCGGCGGCGGGGTCCTTGAAATCGGGGTCCTTCTCCCCCATGATCACCAGCGTCGGAGCACTGACCGACCGGAGCTTCGCCTCGGCGGGATCATGGTCGGTCTGCCGGGTGGTGAGTGAGAAGGCCTTGCCGTACGGCTTGCGCTTGAGGCTCGCCACGACCGCCTTGCGGTACTCCTGGAAGTCGTCCGGCTTGCGGCCGGCGTACAGGGCCGGCATGTAGCTCTTCCACACGGGGGCGACCCAGAGCGGGGCCATCATGGCGCGGAACAGGGTCCGCGTGAAGGCGTTCGACGGGGGGTTGCGCACGAAGGGTCCGATCAGCACGAGGCCGTCGACCAGGTCAGGGTGTTCGGCTGCGACGATCACGGCGGAGCCGGCGGCCAACGAGTTGCCGACGACGACCGCCGACCCCCCGAGCTGCGCGAGCAGCGCCCGGATATCGCCCGCCGTCTCGACATCGCCGTACGAGGTGAAGGTCGTGTCGCTGTCACCGTGACCGCGGAGGTCGGTGGTCGCGACCGAGTAGCCGGCGGCGACGAGCACCGGGGTCAGGAACCTGTAGGAGGAGCGCAGCTCGCCCATCCCTGGCACGAGGACGAGGAGCGGGCCGGAGCCCTGGAGGTCGTACGCGACACGTCCCTCGGGACGGGCGATGTACTGCGTCGAAGGGGCGGAAGCTGAAGGAGAGGAGGTCATATGGCTAGTCTCTATTGCCTTTTGGCTATAGTCAATAGCCACTGGGTCTTCGCTCACCCTCGGGAGGCTGAACCTGCCCGCCCGGCGCCTGCTGTCCTGCTCGTAGCTCGTGTCACGAGTGGAGAGTTCCGCGGTGGATCTCGTAGGAGCGGGAATGCCCGGGCTCATCAGGATTGTCGATGATCGGCTGATCCGCCATGAACTGGCTGATGACGTGAGCCAGTTCGCCGGGGTTGCTGAAATTTATCGCGTGCGCCGCCCCTTCGATGATCACCACGAGGACCTGGTTGTCCGTGCGGCTCGCGACCTCGCGAACCCGGGCAGGGCTCGGCATCAGTGGGTCACGGTCGCCGATGACCACCAGGGTCGGGATTCTCAAGGCCAGCAACCGGTCGAGTGAGGGGTATCGGGTGAGAGCGCGGAACATCCGGACGGTGCTGGGGATACCGAATCTGAGGTAGTCGGGGGCGGCCACGCGCATCATCGCGACCGGTTCGCGCGTGCCGTCGCGAGCGAGCTGCCGCAGGGCACGCCGCAACGGCTGATTGTGCACTCCCCCGGCCGGGGAGACGAGGACCGCCCGGTCCAGGCGCTCCGGATAGCGGTAGGCGAACTCGCAGATGATCGGACAGCCCATCGAATTGCCGACGAGCGTAGCCGACGTGATGTGACGGTCGTCGAGGAACCGGGCGGCCGCGTCGGCGAGCTCGGGCACGTCGAGGGGGTTGCTCGGCTTCCCGCTGCGTCCGAAGCCCGGAAGGTCAGGGACCAGGGTGTGGAACTCGTCGATGAGACGCTCTGCCGTCGGCAGCAGGTACCGGCCCGACAGGCCGAAGCCGTGCACGTGCATCATGACGGGCGCGTCGGACCGGGTGGGTGATTCCCGGTAGAACACATCGACTCCATCGATCCTCGTCCACCGTTCCGCCAAGGCCGATGCTGCCCGCCTCGGCAGCCGGCGTCCACTCCGTCGGAACCCGAAGGGGCCCGGCACGTCGATTGTCACGTCAACTCCGATCGTTCAGGGAACAATGGCGACGATGGTAGTGCTCAGGCCGGCGTCTCACGTCATCCCCCGGGGGTGATGTGGGAGACAGAAGGGCCGCATCATGCCGTGGACGGCTCAGACCCCCGGCTGTCCGGGACGCCGTGGAGGCTCGTTCCTATCTGCCGTCGGTGAGGGCGTCACTGTGCTGCAGGGCATATCGACGCCCGATCGGGCCGGCCGATACTCCGTGGAGGACGACGCTGAGCAGGACGGTGATGCTGACGATGGAGATCGCGAGTCGGATGGGCTCCGAATCTCCGAGCTCTTCGATGGCCAGCAGCGCGAACACGATCGAGGCGAGGCCACGCGGCCCGAACCACCCCACGAACAACACCGTCGACCTGTCCAGCCCGGTTCTGGCCAACGCCAGCGCAACGGGAATCATGCGGATGAACGTCAGGCTCGCTACCGCGTAGAGCAACACCCACACCGAGAGGAGCTCGAAGGCGACCGGCACCAGCGCCGCGCCGAAGAGGAACCAGACGCCGAACGCGAGCAGTTCTCCCAGCAGTTCCGGGAGTTCACTCAATTCGTGCTGTTGATCGGTGCCCTGCTCCAGGGCCGCGCTGAACGCGATTCCCGCAACGAAGGCCGCGATGAACCCGTTGCCGTCGAAGGTCACAGCCCCAGCGAAGCTGCCGAGCGCGACAGCCAGTGTTGCAAGACGTCGGCCACCGGAACTCATCCAGTGGCGGGCCGAGGCGAAGGCAATGAGTTTGGCGCCGCCCCATCCGAAAGCGATGCCGACCACTGTCCCGATACCCAGTTCGAGCAGTGGCCGGATCGCGGCGTGGTCGCCGCCATGGGTGCCGAGCTCGCCGGCCACCAGGGCGAGCGAGAACACGACGATCGGGGTGGCGATTCCGTCGTTGAGCCCGCTCTCGACGGTGATGACGCGGCGCACGCGTACGGGAACCCGCTGATCGTTGATCACCTGGGCGCTGAGCGCCGCATCGGTAGGGGCGAGGGCGGCACCGACGAACAGCGCGAGTGCCCAGCTGAAGTCGCCGAAGAGCACCACGGCGGCGACAGTGCCGAAGACCAGAGTGAGCGGAAGGCCGATTCCCAACAGGCGCGCGGGCACCCGGAAGTCGTGCCTCAAGTCGGCGACGTTCACCCTCACCGCGTCCGAGAACAGCAGCATCGCGAGCGTCAGTTCGGCGAGAAGATGGACCGACGGCGCCTTCGCGTCGATCGGGACCGGGCCCCAGGACTGGTTTCCGAGCAGGAAGCCCGCGAGCAGGAAGACGAAGGGCCCGGTGATGTTCCATCCACCGAGTCGATTCGAGGTCACTGCCCAGCCGAAGATGATCACCATCAGAAGAGCGAAAGCCGACTCCGTCATCAGTCCTGACCTTCCCGAGCATCGAGCACTGCCGCCGACATCGCGGCACGATTCATGCGGCGACGATAGCTCCCCGGACGGGTGGCGGCATGACCCGTAGGGGATGAGATGACCCGGACTTGCCGCTCGCGATCCCACGGAGTGTTCATGAGATGGCTCGACTTCCTGTGGGTCGGGGGCGGTTCCTAGTCGGCGGCGGTGGCTTCCAGGCGTCCGGAACGGACCGCATCGGCGAAGGACGTGTAGTCGCGTTCGTTCTGGTCCGCGTAGCGCTCGGAGAAGTCGGTGATGGAGCGGTCGAATTTGTCGCTCTTCCCCAGGTAGGCGGCGATCGCGACGGGGTCACCGGACCGGGCATGCGCCCGCGCCAGAGTCCACCCGCAGGCGTTGGCGTAGAACGTCATGCCGAGCGGGTCCATCCCTTCCACGACGGCCGAGCCCTTCATGTCACGCAGTTGGCGCCAGTACAGGTACCTGTTCTCCTGTGCCCCCTTGGTCCAGCCCAGGAAGATATCGCTCGCGGCCTGCATCATGCGCTGCCCCTGCACGACCCGTTCGCCCGGTTGGCGGAACCGGCTCTTCGGCAGGTGGTCCTCGAGGACTGACCTCGTCGCCTCCTTGACCTGCAGGAACAGCGGATCCTGTTGATCCCGGCCCTGGAGCAGGACGATGAAGGCGCGCGTGCCCACACTGCCGACACCCACGACCTTGCGGGCGACGTCGACGACCTCGAAGCGCTGGAGCAGGTGACGCCGGTCCCGGGACAGCGTGGCCCGGTACGACCGGAGCTGCTCGCGAATCACCTGCTCGACCTCGTCGGCCGACAGGCCGAACGATCGGCCCAGGTCCCGGGCCGGGATGACGACCGGGGGCTGACTGACGATCCGGTACTTCCCGTCGACGTGCTCGGCGAGCTTCGTGAGTGCCTGCAGGCTGTCCCTGGTACGTGCCTTGCCGATGTTCTTCCGCGCCGCCTTCCCGATACCCTCGGCTTTCTTCAGGGCCTTGCCCTTCTGGGTCGCCACCGCCAGGTCGATGGCCTCCATCAGTTCCTCGTCGGACAGGTGGGCGTACCAGATGTCCAGCGTGCGCATGTGCGCGAACCGGGCCATGGCTTCGCGGTAGGCCCGCACCGCCGTGAGCGTCACCTCGAGCGCGTCGTCCCTCGTGAAGGCGTTGTTCCTCGCAGCGATCGTGAAACTCGCAGCCAGGCGCTTGACGTCGTACTCGAACGGCCCCGGAAGTGTCTCGTCGAAGTCGTTCAGGTCGAACAGCAGACGCCGCTCCGGCGAGGCGAACACGCCGAAGTTGGACAGGTGGGCGTCCCCGCACAGTTGGGTGACCAGGCCCGCCCTCGGCGTGTCCTTCAGATCGGCGGCCATGATCTTGGCCGCACCCCGGTAGAACGTGAACGGGGAGACCAGCATCCGACCGTGCCGCACCGGGACGAGGTCCTGTTCGCGGGTGAGGTTCTGCTCCTCGAGCAGCGCGACAGGATCCGGACGGTCCGGGGAGGGTACCCAGCCGGTATGACTGGAGACCGGTGTCTTCCTGTGACGCTTGCCCTTTGCAGCACGTTCCTCGACGGTCCGGTGCTTCACTTTTCCCTGGGTCATGATCGTGGACCTCCCCCTTACACCGGAGTGGGAGCGAAGGGTGCTACTTCGGCCTGGGCGCCGTGGATCACCAGGTAGGAGGCCTCCGGCACCTCCTGCCACGCGCCCTTGAGGTCGCCGAGCGGCTCGGACACCACGAGTCGCGCGTCGCCCGAGAGCTCCTGGAGCAACTCGTGGGTCGGGTGCAGAGCCCGGAGGGCCGAGATGTCCGTGCTTCGGAAGAGGGAGCGGGACCGTCCTTCGCTGGAGTAGCGGAAGGCCCAGGTCGTGTCCCCGTCGGTCACTGCCACCGTCATCTGCATCGGGAACTCGACGCCGTGGCTTCGGCCGATGTCCTCGATCAGCCCGACGGCACGCGCGACAGCCCCTGGAGGATCCTCCTCGAGCCCGAAGGTGAGAGCCAGGTAGAAGAACAGCTCCGAATCGGTGGACCCCTGGATCAGCGGGAACAGGTCCGGATCGACGGCGAGCGTCAGGTCTCGTTTGATCCTGGGGAAGCCGTTGATCAGGCCGTTGTGCATCCAGAGCCATCGGTCATGGCGGAAGGGATGGCAGTTGGTCTGCTGGACCGCGGTGCCGGTGGACGCGCGGATGTGGGCGAACACCCGGCCGGACCACGCCAGTGCCGCCAATTCCCGGAGATTCCTGTCGTTCCACGCGGGGTCGGTGCTGTGGAAGAGGCCCGGGCGGGGAGGCGTCGAGTACCAGCCGACCCCGAATCCGTCCCCGTTGATTGTCTCAGCCCCCAACCGGGAGTGTTTGCTCTGCATCACCAGGGAGCGCTCCGGTTTGTACAGGAGGGCCTCGAGATTGACGGGCGAACCGGAATAGGCGATCCAACGACACATGAGTAGTCCTTTCCGGCAACATCGCAACATGCCGGCAACCGGGGAGGATCACCCTGCAAGGGTGAACCGGGGGGCTGCCCGCCCGCAAGGATCCCGGTGAGGGCACCACAGCGGCAGGCACGCCGTCTCCCGGCGGCAGAGCTTCTCGAGGTGTCAGGACGGAGACACCGGGCAGGCCACCGATCGCCGGTTCGGGGGTTGCACTCCGCTTCGTCGGCGATAGGGTTCCTAGATGCCCCTGTCCCAGCCTGTGACCCTGCCCTTCGACCTCCGACGGCCGATCATCGGTGCGCCGATGGCCGGCGGGCCCTCGACCCCGGAACTCGTCGCCGCAGTCAGCAATGCGGGCGGGATGGGCTTCCTCGCGGGCGGGAACAAGACCCCGCAGCAGCTCACGGAGCAGATCACCAGCACCCGGACCCTCACGCGGGGCCCGATCGGCGTGAACCTCTTCGTCGTGTCCGCCAACGACGCCGACGACGAGGAGCTCGAGGCCTACCGGCAGGAACTGCAGGACGAAGCCGCCGGGTACGGCATCGAGGTCGGCACCCCGAGATGGGACGACGACATGTTCCAGGGCAAGCTCGGGGTGATCCGCGACCTGAGACCCGACGTCGTCTCCTTCACCTTCGGCTGCCCGGACGCCGACGTCCTGGACGAGCTGAACACGCTGGGTATCCACACCGCCGTCTCCGTCACCTCCACGGCGGAGGCGTGCACAGCCGAGGATCGTGGAGCCACGATCCTGGTCGTGCAGGGTCCCGACGCCGGTGGTCACCGCGCCACGTTCGACCCCGCCGTCGAGCCGGGCACCGAACCGCTCCCCGACCTGATCACCGCCGTCAGGAACGCCGTCGGCCTGCCGCTGATCGCAGGAGGGGGCATCGGCACCCGCGACCAGGTCCGCGGGATCCTCGCCCTCGGCGCCGCAGCCGTCCAGATCGGGACCGCCCTGCTGCTGGCCGACGAGGCAGGAACCAGCCCCGCCCACCGCGCGGCCCTGCAGGACCCGGCCTTCACCGAAACGAAAGTCACCCGCGCCTTCACCGGCAGGCCCGCCCGAGGCCTGCGGAACCGGTTCATGGACATGCACGAGCGCAGCGGGCACGCCTACCCTCAGATCCACTACATCACCGCGCCCCTGCGCGCGGCGGCGGCCGCGAAGAACGACCTGCAGGCCCTGCATCTCTGGGCCGGCACCGGCTACCGCACCACCCGCACCGGACCGGCCGCCGACATCATGGCCGACCTCGCGCCCTGACACCGGCACCTCCCACCCGCGACACCGCCGTCCTCCGGAGGAGGCGTGGAGGTCAGCCGAGGCGCTTAGAGCTGTACGCGCGCGGAGTCCGGACACCGGGCCGTTGCAGCGGCACCCACAGCTTGTAGCGGTCCGCCCGGTAGTAGGACACGGAGTAGTCGATCATCGCGCGCGCGACATAGGCGTGGCGCTGGATTTTCAGCAGCGGCGCGTTCATCTCCACGTTGAGCAGGCGCGCGATCGAGGGTGATGCCGCCGTCGCCTCGATCGTGTCCTCACCCCACTCCATGACGAGCCCGTACTTCTCGCTGAGCACGTTGTACAGGGACGTGGGCGGAGGACCGTCGAGGAGGCCCTTCACCCGGTGCGCCGGGAGGAAGTTCTCGTCGACGCTCATGGGCTCCCCGTCGGCGAGGAGTTGGCGGCGGAACCGTACGACCGGCTGCCCGATCTCGATCTGCAGCTCCCTCGCCACCAGGGGCGTGGCCCCCTGCTGTTCGAAGCTGAGGACCCGGGCGTCCGGCACCATGCCGCGCCGGATCATCTCCTCCGTGTAGGAGGTCATTTTCATGTGGAGGTCCACCTTGGCCCTCGCCACGAACGTCCCGAGGCCCACGACGCGTTCGAGCACCTCCTCCGCGACGAGCGCGTCGACGGCCTGCCGGACGGTCATCCGCGCCACCCCGAAGTACTCGCTCAACTGTCGCTCGGACGGGATGCCGGCTCCCGGTTCGCCGAACTGGCGCACGTAGCGTCGCAGACTCTCACGCAACTGCACGTGCTTGGGCGTGCCGGACGCGTCATCGAGCCGGTCCGCGTCGAACGGCCTGGGCAGCACGGCCATGGCACGGTCTCCTTCCTACGCCGGTCGCGGTCGCGGCCGGAGGCACTGACTGGTCCCACGAGTATCGCCCCGGCACGCGAAAGGGAGCCCGCACAGGGCGGGCTCCCTTGTCGATCACGATCAGGAGGTGCTAGTGGGCGTGGTACCCGCGGCTGTACTCGAAGACCCACCCGACGAGGGCGATCACTGCGAGGCCGAGCCCGATGTAGAGGATCCAGAACCCGATGGCGATGCCGAGGAAGCCGGTGGCGGCCGCGAGGCCGAGGACGAGGGGCCACCAGCTCCACGGGCTGAAGTGACCCTGTTCACCGGACCCCTCGTGGATCTCGGCATCGAGGCGGTCCTCGGGGCGTGCTCCGACGCGCTTGCCCGTGAAGGCGAGGTAGAAGCCGATCATGCCTGCGAGCCCGGCGGTGAGGTAGAGCGCGAGGAATCCCACGGGTTCCGCCCACTCGACCAGGAAGCCGTAGACCGTCGCCACCAGCAGGAAGAACGGGACCCCGTACAGGAAGAGGTTCTTCTCGATCTTCATGCCTTGGCATCCTCTCGGTCGGCCGAACCCAGGAAGCTGGCGGCACTGTCATCGGGCGTGTGCGTCTGCTGGAGCTCGGGGTGGTGCAGGTCCAGGGCAGGGCGCTCGGAGCGGATGCGCGGCAGCGAGGTGAAGTTGTGGCGCGGCGGCGGGCAGGACGTCGCCCACTCGAGGGAGGCACCGAAGCCCCACGGATCGTCGACCTCGACCTTCTTGCCGGTGCGCCATGTGACGTAGACGTTCCAGAAGAACGGGATCAGCGACGCCCCGAGGATGAAGGAGCCGAAGGTGGAGAACTGGTTCATCACCGTGTAACCGTCCTCGGGGAGGTAGTCCGCGTAGCGGCGCGGCATCCCCTCGACCCCGAGCCAGTGCTGGATGAGGAACGTGGCGTGGAAGCCGAGGAACAGCATCCAGAAGTGGATCTTGCCGAGACGCTCGTTGAGCATCTTGCCGGTGAACTTGGGCCACCAGAAGTAGAAGCCCGCGAACATCGCGAACACGACGGTACCGAAGACCACGTAGTGGAAGTGTGCGACGACGAAGTACGTGTCCGACACGTGGAAGTCCAGGGGCGGCGAGGCGAGGATGATGCCGGTGAGACCACCGAAGAGGAACGTCACGAGGAAGCCAAGGCTCCACAGCATGGGCGTCTCGAACGTCAGCGAACCGCGCCAGAGCGTGCCGATCCAGTTGAAGAACTTCACGCCCGTCGGGACCGCGATGAGCATCGTCATGAAGGCGAAGAACGGCAGGAGCACGGCACCGGTGACGTACATGTGGTGCGCCCAGACGGTCACCGACAGGGCGGCGATGGCGATCGTCGCGTAGACGAGGCCCTTGTACCCGAAGATCGGCTTGCGACTGAAGACCGGGAAGATCTCCGAGACGATGCCGAAGAACGGCAGCGCGATGATGTACACCTCGGGGTGGCCGAAGAACCAGAACAGGTGCTGCCACAGGATGGCTCCACCGGCTTCGGGATCGAAGATGTGCGCGCCGAAGCGGCGGTCGGCTCCGAGTGCGAACAGGGCCGCGGCCAACGGCGGGAACGCCATCAGTACGAGGATCGAGGTGATCAGCGCGTTCCAGGTGAAGATGGGCATGCGCCACATCGTCATGCCCGGCGCGCGCATGCAGATGATCGTGGTGATGAAGTTGACGGCGCCAAGAATGGTGCCGAAGCCCGACAGGGCGAGGCCGAAGACCCACAGATCTCCGCCGACGCCCGGCGAGAACGTCGTGCTCGAGAGCGGGGCGTAGGCGAACCAGCCGAACGAAGCGGCACCCTGCGGGGTGATGAACCCGGATACGGCGATGGTGCTGCCGAACAGGAAGAACCAGAACGCCAGCGCATTCAGCCGCGGGAAGGCGACGTCGGGTGCGCCGATCTGCAGGGGCATGACGAAGTTGGTGAAGCCCGCGAACAGGGGCGTCGCGAACATCAGCAGCATCACGGTGCCGTGCATCGTGAACAGCTGGTTGTACTGCTCCTTGGTCTGCAGGATCTGCATGCCCGGCTCGAAGAGCTCGGCACGGATGATCAGGGCCATCACACCGGCGAAGCAGAAGAAGACGAACGACGAGATCAGATACATGAACCCGATCGTCTTGTGGTCGGTCGAGGTGATCCAGTTGACGACGATGCGTCCCTTGGACCGCGGGACCACGCGGGGAGCGGCTACGGTGCCGGCTTCCTCAAGGGTGTATTCGAAGGTGGACATCAGCTGCTGCTCCTGGCTGGGTCGGTATCGGGATCATCCTCCGGGTAGGAGTCGCGGTCGTACTCGTCGCCGAGCTGACCGTCTTCGAGCTGGTCCATCTGCGCGTCGAACTCCTCCTGCGAGACCACCTCGACGTTGAAGAGCATCTCCGAGTGGTACTGGCCGCACAGCTCCGCGCACTTGCCGGCGAAGATGCCTTCCTTGGTCGGCGTCAGGTTGATGTAGTTGGTGCGCCCCGGGTAGAGGTCGCGCTTCATCAGGAAGCCGGGGACGAAGAAGGAGTGCTGCACGTCGCGGGCGTTGAGCTGGAGCTCGACCGTCCGGTTGACGGGCAGGTACAGGGTCGGCAGGTCCTCGATCTGGCCCGCCTCCCCCGTGAGGTGAGCCTGTACCCCGGTGGAGTACTTGTCCTCGTTGACGTAGTTGAAGTCCCAGGACCACTGCTTGCCGCGGACGTCCACGATCACGTCGGGGTCCTCGACGCGGGCGTCGATGCTCGCGATGTCCCGCTCGGTGAAGTAGAAGAACACGAGCACCATGAAGAGGGGGATCGTCAAGTAGAAGATCTCCAGCGGCAGGTTGTAGCTCATCTGCCGGGGGTATCCCGTGTCGTTCTTCCGGCGGCGGTACGCCACCATGCACCAGATGATCAGGCCCCACGTGATGACACCGACGGCCAGGGCCGCGATCCACGAGTTGACCCACAGATCCGTGATGGCTCCGGTGTGGTTGGTGTTGTCACGGTCTGCCGGAAGCCAGCCCTTTTGGGCTTCTGCCGAACAGCCGGTCAGTAGGAGGGCGCCGGCCAGCGTGATGCTGGAGATCTTCGTGATCCTGACGCGCTTGCTACCGGTTCGGTCCTGCGAACTCACAGACGGACCTTCCTTTTCTACGTGCGTTGCCACCCGCTCATCAAGCTGCCCGGGGTGCACATCCAGTTTTACTACTCACTGTAGAGCTTACCTGTAAGACCCGCGATCCGGTGACATGCGAAAGGCCCGGAACACTCCCCTTCGGGGTGTTCCGGGCCTTTCGCCACGTGCTAGTGGAAGGAGTCTCCACATGCGCAGGAACCGCCTGCGTTCGGGTTGTCGATGGTGAATCCCTGCTTCGAGATGGTGTCCTCGAAGTCGATGGATGCGCCGGACAGGTACGGGACGCTCATCTTGTCCACGATGACCTCGACGCCGTCGAAGTCGCGGACGGCGTCGCCGTCGAGGACCCGCTCGTCGAAGTACAGCTGGTAGATCAGTCCCGAGCAGCCGCCGGGCTGTACGGCGACGCGCAGGCGGAGGTCCGTGCGACCCTCCTGCTCGAGGAGGCTGCGCACCTTGCCTGCCGCGACGTCGGACAGGGCGACCTCGTGGACAGGGAGGTCCGTGGACTCCTGCAGGGCCTCTGCTTCGGTGGTCGGTGTGCTCATGGTGTCTCTCCTAGCTCGGACCTTGGTGGATCCGCTCTCAGTGCCGTCCGCGGTGTGGCGCGCACGGCTTTGTCCAATCGTACGCCGGGCCCACTCTCCTTCTAACGGCCGGGAGGCCCGAAACATTTCCGCCCTCCCCGACCGGCGTCAGCCCTGGTCGCCGAGCAGCCCGCCCTCGTTGATCCGGGCGAGGAGGATGGCCTCGGCCAGGACGGCCTTCCGGAATTCGTCGAGGTGCAGGGATTCGTTGGCGCTGTGGGCCCTCGAGTCAGGGTCCTCGACGCCGGTGATCAGGATCTGCGCGGAGGGGAAGAGCTCGGTGAGGTCGGCGATGAACGGGATGGAGCCACCCATGCCCGCTTCGACCGCGGGCACTCCCCACGCCTCCTCGAGCGCGTCGAGTGCCAGGCGCGACGCCGGTTCGCTCGTGTCGGTGCGGAAGGGGCTGCCGGTCTCCCCCGGCGTGAAGGTCACCCGGGCGCCGAAGGGGGCGTGGTCCTCGACGTGCCGGCGGACGGCGTCCATGGCCACCTGCGGGTCCTCGCCGGGCGCCAGGCGGAGGCTGAACTTGGCGCGGGCGCGCGGCAGGAGCGTGTTCGATGACAGGGCGACGCTCGGGACGTCCATGCCGATGATGGAGAGCGCAGGCTTGTGCCACAGCCTGGACGCGATGGAGCCGGTCCCGGCGAGCTGCACGCCCTCGAGCACCGAGGCGTCCGACCGGTAGTCCGCTTCCGCGTAGTCCACGGTCGCGTGGTCCCCGCCCTGGAGGCCCGCGATGGCGACGTCGCCGGCGGCGTCGTGCAGGGTCGCGATGAGCCGCGCGAGCAGGGTCGGGGCGTCGAGTACGGGACCGCCGAACATGCCGGAGTGGACTGCGTGGTCGAGGACCTGCACCTCGATGGTGCCGTCCACGAGGCCCCGCAGGCTCGTGGTGAGCGCGGGCACGCCCACCTTCCAGTTGCTGGAATCGGCGACGACGATGACGTCTGCCTCGAGGTCCTGCCGGTAGGTCTCGAGGAACGAACGGAAGGTCGGCGACCCGGCCTCCTCCTCGCCCTCGATGAAGAGCGTCACCCCCACCCCGAAGGAATCGCCGAGCACGTCGGACAGGGCCCGGAAGGCACCGATGTGGGCCATGATGCCCGCCTTGTCGTCGGCTGCGCCGCGGCCGTAGAGCCTGCCGTCGCGTTCGGTGGCCACGAACGGCTCGCTCTCCCAGAGCGAGGGGTCGCCGGGCGGCTGGACGTCGTGGTGGGCGTAGAGGAGCACGGTCGGGCGGTCGCCGACGGCGGGGCGGCGGGCGACGACGGCCGGTCCGCCCGGGGTGCCGGCGTTGTCGACGCGGAGGATGCGCACGTCCCCGATGCCGGCGTCACGGATGAGCGCGGCCACGGCCTCGGCGCTGCGGTCCAGTTCGGCGGCGTCGAAGGCTTCCCAGGCGATCCCGGGGATGGCGACGAGGTCGGCGAGCTGTTCGACGATCCGGGGGAACGCCGCGTCGACGCTCGCCCGCAGCTGCTCGACGACGCGGGAGGGCTCGTTCGGATGCGCGGTAGGAGTACTCATGGAGGTCATGCCAGAACCCTACACAGGCGGGCTCCCGCGGTGGACGGGCCGGCGGACGGGTCGGCGGACGGGCCGGCGGACGGGCCGCGCGGCCGTCCGCGGTGCCGTCCGACCGGACCGTGAGGACCGGACCGGCGAGGCGCGTCCGGCGAGCCGGTATCCTGTAGGGGTGTTCGGACGAAATAAGGAAGCACCCTCTGCCCAGGAAGTCGTTGACAGCGCTTCACCTACCCCCGAGACCCGGCGCGTACAGGGCAAGGGCGCCCCGACGCCCAGGCGCAGCGTGCAGCAGGCCGCCCGCAAGCGGCCGCTCGTGCCTGCCGACCGCAAGGCGGCCCGGGACAAGGACAAGTCGTCGGTGCGGGATGACCGCGCCAGGATGCGGCAGGCCCTCGACACCGACGACGAGCGCTACCTGCCGCTGCGGGACAAGGGCCCGAGCCGGCGCTTCATCCGCCAGTTCGTCGACGCCCGGGTGAACATCGGGGAGTTCCTGATGATCGCCGCGCTGGTGTTCGTGGTCCTGAGCTTCTTCCAGTCCCTCGCCGTACAGAGCGCCGTCCTGATGGCGTTCTGGGTGCTCATCGTCGCCGTGGTCGTCGACTGCGTGCTGCTGCGCCGGAAGCTGAAGAAGAAGCTGACCGAGAAGTTCGGCGGCCCCAACCAGGGCGACCTCTGGTACGGGGTGACCCGCGCTTTGCAGCTGCGCCGGTTGCGCCTGCCGAAGCCGCAGGTCAAGCGCGGACAGTACCCCGCCTGATCCGGGCGCGGTGCGCCGTGTCCTCCGGGAAGAGCCGGGCCTTCGGGCCCGGCTCTTCCTGTGTCGCGGGGGTCAGGCGGGTAGCGGTCGGGCGGAGCCGGCGTCGGAGCTTGATTCAGGCACGGGCGCGACGCTGCCGGTCCGCCAGTCCGCGGTTGATCCGGCGTGCCCAGAAAGGCCCCTCGTAGAGGAAGGCCGTGTACCCCTGCACGAGCGTGGCACCGGCCTCGAGCCGCTCGATGACGTCGTCGGGGGTCTCGACGCCACCGACCGAGACGATGGCCAGCCGGTCGCCGACGGCGGACCGGAGCCGCGCGAGGACCTCGAGCGACCGCGCCTTCAGCGGTGCCCCACTGAGGCCGCCGACGCCCTTGGCCATCACGGCGGCCGGGTCGGTGGTGAGGTTCCCGCGGGTGATGGTGGTGTTCGTGGCGACGATGCCGTCGAGCCCGAGGTCCAGGGCGAGGGCACCGACGTCGTCCAGGTCCTGGTCCGTGAGGTCGGGGGCGATCTTGACGAGGAGCGGGACGTGGCGTCCGGCCGCGCCGTCGGCCGTGGTACGCACTGCTTCCAGCAACGGCCGCAGGGACTCGACGCTCTGCAGCAGCCTGAGCCCCGGCGTGTTCGGTGAGGACACGTTGACCACGAGGTAGTCCGCCGCGGGGGCGAGCCGGCCGGCGCTCACGAGGTAGTCGGCGACGGCGTCGGCGATGTCCACCTTCTTGGTCTTCCCGATGTTCACGCCGACGACGGGCCGCTGCCGCGCGCCGTAGCGGCGGGCCAGGCGCTGCCGGGCCGACGTGAGGCGCGGCGCGACGGCGGCGGCGCCGTCGTTGTTGAAGCCCATCCGGTTGATGACCGCCCTGTCCTCGACGAGGCGGAACAGGCGGGGCGCCGGGTTGCCGGGCTGGGCCTGGCCGGTGATCGTCCCGATCTCGACATGACCGAACCCGAGCGCGGTCAGTGACAGCACGCCGTTGCCGGCCTTGTCGAAGCCGGCGGCCAGGCCGAAGGGCGAGGGGAACTCAAGCCCGAAGGCGGTGGTCGCGAGGCTCGGATCCGGTGCGCAGAAGCGACGCAGCCCCCAGCCCACGGGTGTGCGGTCGGCGGCGCGGATGAGGGCGAACCCGATCCGGTGCGCCCTCTCGGCGTCCATGCCGGAGAAGGCGATCCGGAAGAAGGTCGGGTAGAAACGCATGGGTCAAGAGTTCCATGATGGATGCAGGAGCATCAACTCGGGGCGTCGAGAGGACGATAATGTCCAGCATGGACGAGTCCTGGACCGAGGACATCCTCGGACCCCCCTTCCGTGCGCTGACGCTGCCCCTCGAACCCGACGACGAGGGCCCGCGGGTCGCGACGCTCGTCGCGTACGAGCCGGACGGCGCCGGCGGCCCCTCCGAGCAGGCGGGACCCGCCCGTGCCGTGCTGTACGTCCACGGCTTCAGCGACTACTTCTTCCACGAGGAACTCGCCCGGACCCTGCACCTGCACGGCTGGGAGTTCTTCGCCCTCGACCTGCACAAGTACGGGCGGAGCCTGCTGCCCGGCCAGACCCCCGGCTACGTGTCCACGCTCGAGCACTACGACGCGGACCTCGAGGCCGCGATACTCGCCCTCGAGCAGCGGGTCGCGGCCCGACGCGGCGCGCCCACAGCCGTCGATCTCGTCCTGGTCGCCCATTCGACCGGCGGGCTTGTCGCCACGCTCTGGGTGGCACGCAACCCGGGCCGGATCGCCGCCCTCGTCCTGAACAGCCCGTGGCTCGACACCCCGGGCACGCCGCTCCTGAAGCGGGCGGTCCGCGGGATCCTGACCGCGGCGTCCCGCCGCTGGCCGAAGGCGCGCCTTCGCCTGCCCGAACCCGGCTCGTCCTTCCGCAGCATCAGCGACTCCCGCGACGGGGAATGGCGCATCGACCCGGTCTGGCGTCCCGAGGCGGGCTTCCCCGTCACGGTCGGCTGGCTCTCCGGCGTCCTCGCCGCCCACGACGTACTCGCGAGGGGGATCTCGGTCCGGGAGCCGGTCCTCGTCCTGTGTTCGACGGCGTCGACCCTCGGCACCGCCTGGAAGAACGCGAAGCTCGCGACGGACAGCGTCCTCGATGTGGCGCCCATGGTGCGACGCGCGGCGGAACTCGGCCCGAGGGTGACCATCCGGCGGATCCACGGCGCCCTGCACGACGTCTTCCTGTCCCGCGGCGAGGTGCGCAGGCTCGCCGTCGACAGTGCAGCCTGGTGGCTCGACGCCTATGTGCCGGTGCGGGCGGAGAACAGCGACGTGCTCCCCCGGGGCATGACGGCCGGGGGCGCGCCGCGTATCCCGGCCGAACGACCGGCGCAGGACTAGGAGGACAGGCGCGTGTCGGTGGAGCGGTCCACCGCTCCCCCGTAGCGCCGGTCGCGGGCCGCGTACTCCTCGATGGCCCGCCAGAGCGTGCGGCGGTCGACGTCCGGCCACAGCGTGTTCATGAACACCATCTCCGCGTAGGCGGACTGCCACAGCATGAAGTTGGAGAGCCTCTGCTCGCCCGACGTGCGGAGGAACAGGTCGACGTCGGGCAGGTCCGGTTCGTCGAGGTAGCGCTGGATGGTCTTCTCACTGACCGACGACGCCTTGAGCGTCCCGGCGGCCACGTCCTCGGCGATGGCCCGGGCGGCGTCGGCGATCTCGGCCCGGCCGCCGTAGTTGACGCACATCGTGAGCGTGCACGTGGTGTTGTCCACGGTGTGCCGCTCCGCGTCCTCCAGTTCGCGGATGACCGACTGCCACAGTTTCGGACGGCGGCCGGACCAGCGGATGCGGACGCCCCACTCGTCGAGCTGGTCGCGCTGGCGCCTCAGGACGTCCTTGTTGAATCCCATGAGGAAGCGGACCTCCTCGGGTGAACGCTTCCAGTTCTCGGTGCTGAAGGCGTACACGGAGACATGGCGGACGCCGATCTCGATCGCGCCCGCCATGACGTCGAGGAGCGCCGCCTCGCCGGCCTTGTGCCCCTCCGTCCGGGGCAGGCCCCGCTCGTTGGCCCAGCGGCCGTTGCCGTCCATGACGATCGCCACGTGCGCGGGGACGAACTGCCGCGGGATGGACGGCACCTGCTCCCCGCTCGGGTGCGGCCAGGGCGCCACGGGTCGGGCTGGGTTCTTCATGCACGCTCCACATGTTTGAGGGAGGCGACCCCGCGTTCGAGGTGCCATTGCAGGTACGCCCCGACGAGGCCGGCGGCCTCGCGGCGCGCACCGGTCTCGGAGGCGTCCGCGGTGGTCCAGTCGCCCGTGAGGAGTGCCCCGAGCAGATCCATCGTCGCGGACGAGGGCGAGGCCGCCCCGGGGGGCCTGCAGTCCGCGCAGACTGCTCCGCCGAGCGGCGCCGAGAAGGCGGAGTGGGGTCCGGGCACGCCGCACCGCGCGCAGTCCGTGAAGCTGGGAGCCCATCCCGCGGTCGAGAGGGCGCGCAGCAGGTAGGAGTCGAGGATGAGCTCCGACGGGTGCAGGTCACGGCTGAGGGCCGAGAACGCGCCGGCGACGAGGGCGTACTGGGCACTTCCCGCTTCGCCGATGTCGGTGAGGCGCTCCGCCGTCTCGGCGATGGCCGTCGCGGCGGTGTAGCGCCCGTAGTCGGAGGCGATGCCGTGCCCGTACGCGCCCTTCGTCTGGGCCTGGGTGATGATGTCCAGGTTGCGTCCGTGCGCGAGGAGCAGCTCCACCGACATGAACGGCTCCAACCGGGATCCGAACTTGCTGCTGGTCCGCCGCACGCCCTTGGCCACGGCGCGCACCTGGCCCTGGTCGCGGGTCAGGAGCACGATGATGCGGTCCGCTTCACCGAGCTTGTAGGTGCGGAGGACGACACCTTCGGCGCGGTAGGTACGTGATGCTGAGGAGGACGGCACGTTCCCATTCTCCCACCTGCCACCCCCGTCGGAGCCGACCGCGGGGCCGGCGGAAGGGGGTGGCGGGCCGGGTGCGGCGGACAGGACGCGGACGGTCAGGCCGCGTCGCGGATGGCCCGGTTGACGGCAGAGACGACGGCCTTCAGGGCCGCCATGGTGGTGTTCGCGTCGATGCCGACCCCCCAGAGGACCCGCTCGCCGACGGCGCACTCGACGTAGGCGGCGGCACGGGCGTTCCCGCCGGAGGACAGCGCGTGCTCGGTGTAGTCGAGGACGCGCACGTCCACGCCGTCATGGCTCAGGATGGCCAGCAGTGCGTCGATCGGACCGCTGCCCTGCGCGGCCCTGCGCTGCTGGACGCCGTCCACGAGGAGCGTCGCGACGAGCTTGAACGATCCGTCCTCGGCGGTGTCCGTGTTGACGGAGGTCAGTTCGTAGTGGCCCCATGCCCCCGTGCCGCCCTCGGCGCGGGTGGGCAGGTACTCGTCCTGGAAGACCGCCCACAGCTGCGCGCCGCTGACCTCTCCGCCCTGGGTCTCGGTGCGGCGCTGGATAACGCCGGAGAACTCGATCTGCGCACGGCGGGGCAGGTCCAGGCTGTGCTCGTTCTTGAGCAGGTAGGCGACGCCGCCCTTGCCGGACTGGGAGTTGACGCGGATGACGGCCTCGTAGGACCGCCCGATGTCCTTGGGGTCGATCGGCAGGTAGGGGACGCCCCACGGCAGGTCGTCGACGCCGACCCCGGCGGCTGCGGCGTCGCGCTCCATGCTCTCGAACCCCTTCTTGATGGCGTCCTGGTGGGACCCGGAGAACGCCGTGAAGACGAGGTCTCCGCCGTAGGGCGACCGCTCGGGGACGCTGAGCTGGTTGCAGTACTCGGCGGTGCGGCGGATGTCGTCCATGTCGGAGAAGTCGATCTGCGGATCGATGCCCTGGCTGAAGAGGTTCATGCCGAGCGTCACCAGGTCCACATTGCCGGTCCGCTCGCCGTTGCCGAAGAGGCAGCCCTCGATCCGGTCCGCGCCGGCCAGGTAGCCGAGCTCGGCGGCGGCGACGCCCGTCCCCCGGTCGTTGTGCGGGTGCAGCGACAGGATGATGCTGTCGCGGTCGGCCAGGTTACGGCTCATCCACTCGATCGAATCGGCGTACACGTTCGGCGTGGCCATCTCCACGGTGGCGGGCAGGTTCAGGATCATCTGCCGGTCCGCGGACGCCTCGAACACCGCCGACACCTCGTTGCTGATGCGTGCCGCGAAGTCCAGCTCGGTCCCGGTGAAGGACTCCGGCGAGTACTCGTAGGTGATGGCGGTGTCGCCCATGTTCTCCTCGAACTTCCGGCACAGCCGGGCTCCCTGGAGGGCGATGTCGATGATGCCGTCCTGGTCCTGATTGAACACCACGCGCCGCTGCAGCACCGACGTCGAGTTGTAGAGGTGCACGATCGCGCGGTCGGCACCCTCGAGGGACGCGTAGGTGCGCTCGATCAGGTGCTCGCGGGACTGCGTCAGGACCTGGATGGTGACGTCGTCCGGGATGCGGTCCTCCTCGACGAGCTGGCGCACGAAGTCGAAGTCCGTCTGCGACGCCGAGGGGAAGCCGACCTCGATCTCCTTGTAGCCCATCCGGACCAGCAGGTCGAACATCTTGTGCTTGCGCTCGGGGTTCATCGGGTCGATCAGTGCCTGGTTCCCGTCGCGCAGGTCCACGGCGCACCAGCGGGGCGCCTTCGTGATGACGCGGTCAGGCCACGTGCGATCGGGGAGTTCCACGGTGATCTGGTCCTGGAACGGACGGTACTTGCCGAAAGGCATACCGGAGGTCTTCTGTGCGTTCTGCATGGGGAATCGGCCTTCTCTGCTGGAATGGAGGTTCTGGCGGCCGGGCAGTGCCACCGCGGCGAGGGATGGCCAGTAGCTCGTAAGTCCTAGATGGCCTCGCCGCGGCACCGAAGAAGGGTCAGCTGTGCGCGCACGTTGCCACGATAGCACGGCACATAGGATGGCTTGCGGGCGCCCGCCCCGGGACGACCAGGTTCCGCACCACGAGGAAACGGGAAGCGACAATGACGATCAGCACCTTCGGTCCGCACCAGCTCGACGGGACGGTCCGCCCCCAGGACGACCTCTTCCGACACGCGAACGGCGTGTGGCTGAAGTCCTCCGTCATCCCGGAGGACCGTCCGCTGACGGGCTCGTTCACCGCGCTGCGCGACGCCTCGGAGCTGGCCGTCCGGGCCATCATCGAGGACGCCGCCGGGCAGCCCGCGGATCCGGCGGCGGACGGCATCGGTGCGAAGCTCGGCGCCCTCTACGCGGACTTCATGGATACGCAGCGCATCGAGGCGGAGGGTGCCTCCCCGATCCTGCCGCTGCTCGAGCGCATCGCCGCGGTGACGAGCGTCGAGGAACTGGTGGGACTCAGCGCCGGCCTCACCCGGTCCGGCGTGCAGGGCCTCGCGGCTCCCTATGTCAGCAACGACGCCGGCAATCCCGAACGGTACCTGCTGCACCTCTACCAGTCCGGTCTCGGGCTGCCCGACGAGTCGTACTACCGGGAGGAGGGCTTCGCCGAGACCCGGGGGAAGTACGGTGAGCTGCTCGCCACCCTCTTCGGGCTCGTCGGCGCCGACGATGCTGCCGGAGCCGCCGCCCGGGTCCTCGCCCTCGAGACGCGCCTCGCGGCGTCGTCGATGGGCAGCGTGGAGCGGAGGGACCCCCAGAAGACCTACAACCTGGTGCAGCACGACGACGTCGCCGGCCTCTCGGGCCACCTCGTGCCCTGGCTGGGGATCGTGACCGACGACCCGGACCAGGCGGGAGAGCTGGTCGTCAACCAGCCCGGGTACGTGCGCGGACTCGACGCCGCGCTGCGCGAGGAGGATCTCGGCACGTGGCGGGAATGGCTGGCGAGCCGCGTGCTGCTGCATGCCTGCGACTACCTCGACGAGCGGTTCGTCGACGCCGCCTTCGCCTTCTACGGCACGCACCTCGCCGGCACGCCCCGGCTGAAGGACCGGTGGAAGCGCGGCGTCGCCCTGGTGGAGGGTGCGATGGGCGAGGCGATCGGCCAACGGTACGTGGAGCGGCACTTCCCTGCGACGCACAAGGCCGCGATGCTCGACCTGGTGGCCAACCTGATCGCGGCCTACGAGTCGAGCATCACGGCGCTGACCTGGATGACCGACGGGACGCGGGCGAGGGCCCTAGAGAAGCTCGCCCGCTTCACCACCAAGATCGGCTACCCGGAGCAGTGGATCGACTACGGCCCGCTCGACGTCCGGCCCTCCGACCTCTACGGCAACGCCCTGCGCGCCGCCGAGTTCGAACATCGTCGGCAGCTGGACAAGCTCGGCCGGCCGATCGACCGCGGCCTGTGGCTCATGACGCCGCAGACCGTCAACGCCTACTACATGCCCACCATGAACGAGATCGTCTTCCCCGCAGCGATCCTGCAGCCCCCGTTCTTCGACATCGAGGCCGACGACGCCGTCAACTACGGGGCCATCGGCGCGGTGATCGGCCATGAGATCGGTCACGGCTTCGACGACAAGGGGTCCCAGTTCGACGGGACGGGCATGCTCTCCAACTGGTGGAGCGAGCAGGACAGGGAGGCGTTCGACGCCCTCACGGGGAGGCTCGTGGCGCAGTACGCGGCGCTCGAACCGTCCGAGGTACCCGGCCAGGGCGTCAACGGCGAACTGACCCTCGGTGAGAACATCGGCGACCTCGGCGGTCTGGGCATCAGCTACCGCGCCTATCTCCTGAGCCTGGGCGGCGCCGAACCACCCGTCGTCGACGGCCTCACCGGCACCCAGCGGTTCTTCCTCTCGTGGGCGACGTGCTGGCAGCAGAAGATCCGGCCCGAGGAGGCGAAGCGGCGCCTGACCGTCGATCCGCACTCGCCGAACGAGTTCCGCTGCAACCAGGTGGTGCGGAACCTCGACGAGTTCCACGAGGCCTTCGGCGTGGGCGAGCGGGACGGCCTCTGGCTCGATCCCGCCGAGCGCGTCCGGATCTGGTAGGGGCCGCGGGGCTTCCCCTACAGGCCCGACGACGCCTGGCAGGTGACCTGGTCGGCGGTCTGGCCCTCCAGGTCGCTGCCGAGCGGCGGGGCGACGACCCTGTTGCTGGTCGCGAGGTCGGCGCCGACGAGCAGCTGGAGGCCCGCGGCCTGTTCGCTGAACACCACCTGGCTCCCGGGGATGCCGAAGCGCTCGGCGAGGTCGGCGGCGGCAGCATCGAAGCCGGTGCCGAAGACGACCTGCGACACGTCGGCCGGTACGGATTCCAGGGGTGAGTTCTGCGTGTAGCCGGCAGCGTCGAGGAGCCGCTGGACGGCGGCCGCCCGGTCCGTGTCCGTCGTGGCGTTGATGACGAGGACGGGCACCGTCGCCGGATCGACGGCGGGCGCCTCAGGGGTCGGGGAGGCATCGGGCGCGGACGGCGTGGCCGAGGGCTCGGGCGCCTCCTCGGTGAGGCCGCGGTCCTCCCGGAGGGCGTCGAAGAGCGGGGCGGCGGTCTCCTCGTCGAGCACCAGCCGGTTCGGGTCCTGGTCCCAGGGCGCGGTCGGCACGGTCACGAACGCGATGTTGCCGAGATCGACGTCCTTCATGCGGTCCGCGATCTTGAGCAGTTCGGTGGGCTGCGACAGGCCCTCGTCGACCGTCAGGTTGCGCGTGATGACGTCGGCGATCTCGTAGAGCTTGGGCAGGTTCGTCAGCGTGCCCTCGGCCCGCACCTTGCGTGCCAGGGACGCCATGAACGACTGCTGGGCCGCGATGCGCCCGGTGTCGCCCCCGTCGCCGAAGCTGTGGCGCGTCCGCAGGAAGGCCAGCGCCTGGTCGCCCTCGACCTCGCTGGTGCCGGCGGGCAGGGACAGCCCGGAGAACTCGTCGTCGACGGGCTGCTGGACGCAGACCTCGACGCCGCCCACGGCGGAGGAGAGTTCCTTGACCGCGTCGAACCCCGCCATCATGAAGTGGTCCACGGACAGGCCGGTGAGGTTGTTGATCGCGGCGACGGTGCAACCGGGCCCGCCCTCGTCGAGAGCGGCGTTCAGCTGGCCGAGGTCGAAGGCCTCGGAGACCTCGCCGGTCTCTGGATTGACGCAGCTGGGCAGGGGCACCAGCAGGTCGCGGGGGAAGGAGACGACCGTGACGTCCTCGCGGTCGGCCGAGAGGGTGAGCAGCATCATCACGTCCGAGTTCCCCTCGCCCGAGGAGTCGCTCTCGTCGCCGTAGAACTCGCCGCTGTTCCCGGTCCGGGTGTCCGATCCCAGGATCAGGATCTGCAGCGGGTCCGTGCTCGAATCGACGGGCAGTGCCGATTCCTGGTCCTCGGCGAGGTTGAGCGGCATCGTGAGGACGTTCGACTGCAGGCGGAAGACCTGCACCGCGACGAAGGCGATCGCGGCCACGAGGACCGAGGCCATGATGATGGCCGTCAGCCTCAGGGCACGGTGTCCGCCACCCCGGCCGAGGTGCCGTCCGGGGCCCGTGGTGCCGGGCACATCCGCGGGAGTCGTCCCGGAGGCATCAGGGGCGCTGTCTGCGCCCTCGGTCGACGGTCGGCGGGTCATGCCCGGGCTCCTTCGGATGGAGGGTGGTGGTCGGTACTGGCGGTGGGCCGCACGCGCCGTCGCGCAGCGGGCCGCGACGGGACGGCACGGAGGCCGGTCACCCGGCCGCGGCGGAATGGTCGACGGCGCGGGTTATCGCAGCCTATCGGCCCGTTCCGGCAGGACAACGAGCGGACGCGGTGAGTCGTGCCCCCTAGAAGCCGAGCTTCACCAGCTGCTTGGGGTCCCGCTGCCAGTCCTTGGCCACCTTCACGTGCAGGTCGAGGTAGATCCGGGTGCCGAGCAGCGCTTCGATGCCGCGGCGCGCGGTCGTACCGACCTCCCGGAGCCTCGCACCCTGCTTGCCGATGATGATCGCCTTCTGCGACGGCCGCTCGACGTACAGGTTCACGTGGACGTCGAGCATGGGGTTGTCCGCGCTCCGGCCCTCGCGCGGGATCATCTCCTCGACGACGACGGCGAGGGAGTGCGGCAGTTCGTCGCGGACGCCCTCGAGGGCCGCCTCCCGGACGAGTTCGGCCACCATGACGGCCTCGGGCTCGTCGGTCAGCTCTCCCCCGGGGTACAGCACGGGCGATTCCGGCATGTGCCTGCTGAACACCTCGGCGACGGTGTCGACCTGGAATCCGTCCGCGGCGGAGACGGGCACGATGTCCGCCCACCCCTCGGGACCCGCGACGTCCGTGCCGAGCTTCGCGACGGCGAGGAGCTGCTCGGTCAGGGCACGCCGGTCCACGAGGTCCGTCTTGGTGACGACGGCGATCAGCGGCTTCCGGTTGAGCCGCGCGAGCTGCTCGGCGATGAAACGGTCACCCGGGCCGATTTTCTCGTTGGCGGGCAGGCAGAAGCCGACCGCGTCGACCTCGGAGAGCGTGTCCGCGACGAGGTCGTTGAGCCGCTGCCCGAGCAGCGTCCGCGGCCGGTGCAGCCCCGGGGTGTCGACGAGGACGATCTGGGAGTCGTCGCGGTTCACGATGCCACGGATCGTGTGCCGCGTGGTCTGCGGCTTCGCCGATGTGATGGCGACCTTCTGCCCGACGAGGGCGTTCGTGAGGGTGGACTTGCCCGCATTGGGCCGGCCGACGAGCGAGACGAATCCGGCCCTGTGTTCAACGTCGCTCATGCTCAGCCTCTATCGTCTCTCGGTCGTCCTGCTCGGTGTGTTCTGGTGGAAGGCGGTGGGCGATCACGTGGGAGACCCTGTTGCGGCGACCCTCCACGCGTTCGGCCCGCAGGCCGATACCGTCAATTGTGACCTCCGAACCGACGATCGGCACCCTTCCGAGGGTCTTGGCCAGCAGGCCGCCGACGGTGTCGACCTCCTCGTCGTCGAGGTCCAGGCCGAACAGCTCACCGAGGGTGTCGATGCCCATGCGGGCGCTCACCCTGTACTCGCCGTCGTCGAGCCGTTCCTGCTCCGGCACCTCGGAGTCGTACTCGTCCACGATCTCGCCCACGATCTCCTCGATGAGGTCCTCGAGCGTGACGAGCCCGGCCGTGCCGCCGTACTCGTCGATGACGATGGCGACGTGCGTGGACTCGCGCTGCAGTTCCCGCAGGAGGTCACCCACGGGCTTCGACTCGGGCACGTACCGGGCGGGCCGGCACGCGGCGTCGACGGGCCGTGACAGGTTGGTCACCGCCCGCCCATGGAGATTCGCGACGACGTCCTTCAGGTACAGCAGGCCCCGGATGTCGTCGGAGCTCTCGCCGATCACCGGGATGCGGGAGTATCCCGAGCGGAGGAACAGGGACATCGCCTGGTCGAAGGTGGACCCGGTGTCGATGGTGACCATGTCGGTGCGCGGGACCATCACGGAGCGGACCTTCGTGTCGCCGAGCTCGAACACCGAGTGGATCAGCTCGGCCTCGTTGTCCTCGATCATCTCGGCGTCCGAGGCGCGGGAGAGGAGCTCGCGGAACTCCTCCTCGGTGAAGAAGGCGGCCTCGTCCCGGCTCGCGCCCGGCGTGATGGAACTGCCGATCCGCACCAGCCAGCGCGGGATCGGTCCGAGGATCGCGCACAGGAAGGCCACGAGCCCCGCGGTGAACCGGACGACGGCGGGCGCGTGCATGCGGCCGAGCTGGCGCGGTGAGACGCCGACGATCACGAAGCCGACGGCCGCCATGACGGCCGTGGCCAGGAGCCCGGCGAGCCAGATGCTGTCGAGCAGGTCGTGGAACAGGATGGCGACGGCGACCGCCCCGGCCATCTCGAACCACACACGCCAGAAGCGCAGGGCATGCATGTGGGCGACGGGTGCGTCGAGGATGCGGCGCAGCGACGAGGTGCGCGACTCCTGCAGGAGGGCCTCGCCGTCCTGCCGCGGGAGATAGCTGAAGGCTGCTTCCGCGGCCGTGACGAGGGCGGCGGTGAGGGCGAAGAGCAGGGCCATGAGCCCGAGGAGCCAGATGGTCAAGCGCTGGTCTCCTGCGGGGCCGTGCCGCCGAGGAACCCGGACAGGAGCTGGCGCTGGAGACCGAACATCTCCTTCTCCTCCTCGGGCTCTGCGTGGTCGTACCCGAGAAGGTGGAGTACGCCGTGGGTGGTCAGCAGGAGCAGCTCGTCCTTCGTGCTGTGGCCCGCTGCCGCCCCCTGGGACGCGGCGACCTCCGGGCAGAGGACGATGTCCCCGAGGAGACCGGCAGGGGTGACCCGACCCGGCGTCCCCGGGCGCAGCTCGTCCATGGGGAAGGAGAGCACGTCCGTGGGGCCCGGCTCGTCCATCCACTCGACGTGCAGCTTCTCCATCGCGGCGGTGTCCACCAGGATGATGGAGAGCTCGGCCTCGGGATGCAGGAACATCGACTCGAACAGGTAGTTGGACAGGCGGACGAGCGACTCCTCGTCGACGTCGTACCCCGACTCGTTGTTGACCTCGACGCTCATCGGCTTCCGACCGGTCGGGCGGTGCGTACCTGGCCGGCGCGCTGCGCCTCGTCCCAGACGCTGTAGGCGGTCACGATGTCCCCGACGAGGCGGTGCCGGACGACGTCGGTGGAATCGAGTTCGCTGAAGTGGACGTCGTCGACGTCGCGGAGGATCTCGCTGACGATCCGCAGCCCGGAACTGGTCCCGCTCGGGAGGTCCACCTGGGTGATGTCACCGGTCACGACCATCTTCGAGCCGAAGCCGAGGCGCGTGAGGAACATCTTCATCTGCTCCGGGGTCGTGTTCTGCGCCTCGTCGAGGATGATGAACGCGTCGTTGAGCGTCCGGCCGCGCATGTAGGCCAGCGGGGCGACCTCGATCGTGCCGGCGGCCATGAGGCGCGGGATCGAGTCGGGGTCCATCATGTCGTGCAGGGCGTCGTACAGCGGACGCAGGTACGGGTCGATCTTGTCGTTGAGCGTCCCGGGCAGGAAACCCAGCCGCTCCCCCGCCTCGACGGCAGGGCGCGTGAGGATGATCCTGTTGACCTCCTTCTGCTGCAGCGCCTGCACGGCCTTGGCCATCGCGAGGTACGTCTTGCCGGTACCGGCCGGACCGATCCCGAACACGATCGTGTTGCGGTCGATCGCATCGACGTAGGTGCTCTGGTTCAGCGTCTTGGGGCGGATCGTCTTGCCGCGCGAGGAGAGGATGTTGACGGACAGGACCTCCGAGGGCCGGGCCGCGCTCTGCGTCTTGAGCATGGACACGAGCTGCTCGAGGACCTGCGGGGAGACCGTGGCGTTGTTGCTGGCCATGGTCCGGATCTCGCCGACGAGGCGCTCGGTGCGGAGGACGTCCGCGGAGGGACCGGTGATGGTCAGCTCGTTGCCCCTGGCCTGCAGTCCCACACCCGGGAACGAGTCCTCGATCAGGCGGAGGGCCTCGTCGTTCGAGCCGAGTGCCTGCACCATCTGCTCCGTCGAGTCGAAGACGAACGTCCTGGTGTCCAGCCCTGCAGCATTGATGCCTGTTGAAGATTCGCTCATAGCTCGGCCGTCCGGCCTTCGATCGCCCTCATTCGAGTAGTCGTACACATCGTGGTGGTGGTTCTGCCGGGCACGGGTCGTGTCTCGCGCGAGCGGCGGACGAACCGTGGCAGAGATGCCAATCCTACGCCATCCCCTTTTTCGCCTCCCCTGTGTCAACAGGGGAGGGACGCCCGTGATTCCCGGCGGGAGGACCGGCGGGGCACGATCCGGGGGGTGCTCCCCGCGGACCGCGCGCACCTCGGCTTTACATCGCGAATCGGCAACGTCTTCGTATCGATCGGGTTTCAGTCCCGGGCGCTGCACCTATTCGGGCGGGTGCGTGCGGCCGCCCTGTGCCAAGCTGAAAAGAGGCCCGGCGGAGTGGACCGCAGATCGGTCCTCGCCCGCATCGACTCCCAGCGTCGATGTCCGCAGGACCGCGAACAATCCAGGAATAGACCCGCGCCCCGGCGCGCCCGACGGAAGGGGGCCGGCATGAGTGAGCAGGACCCCCTGAAGAGGAGCCGCCTCGGGCTGCGCGGCATGCTCCTCGCCTCCGGCGGAGTGCTCCTCGCCGGCAGCGTGTTCATCGTCCCGAACGCCGGGCTGCTCCAGGGCGGCGGGCCGACGACGGCGATCGCCGAGACCCTGGCGACCGTCGCCCCCGACGTGGACTCCGGCCCCTCGGACCCGGCGGTCCGGACCCAGGGCGCCGCTGCGGGGCCCGCCGAAGCGGCGCAGGCGCTGGTTCCCGTGTACTGGCTCGGGGAGGTCGAGGGCAGCGACCGCCTGTTCCGCGAGTTCCTCCCCGCCCCCGAGGGATCCACGGGCGACCCGATCGCCGACGCCGTCCGGCTCATGACCGCAGGCCGGCCCCTCGATCCCGACTACCGTTCCCCGTGGCAGCAGGCCTCGAGCGTCCGGTCCGCGATCTCGACGAAGAACGTCATCACGCTCGACATCTCCTCGGACGCCTTCTCCCCCCGCCTCGACGAGGACGCGGCCCGCTTGGCACTGCAGCAGCTCGTCTACACGGCGACGGCCGCGGCATCGAACGCGGGCCTCATCCCGGGCGGGGAGTCGAGTTCCGTCGTCGTGCTGGTGGACGGGGCGGCCGACGTCCGTGCGTTCGGCGCCATCGACCTGGTCGGCGAATGGACCCGGGACACGACCGCGCTCGCCCCCGTCTGGATCATCGACCCGCAGGAGCACGTGGAGGCGGACACCGCCGGGCTGATCATCCACGGGGTAGGTCCGTCGTCGGAGGAGTCCGTCGCCTGGCGGATCGACCGCAGCGAGGACGGCTCGGCGGACGGTCCGAGGGGACTGTTCCGCGACGGGTCCGTGGACATCACGCCCGAGGACGGCGCGTATTCCTTCTCCGTGACGCTGCCCCCCGGGCGGTACGACATCACGGTGTCCGTCCCCGCCGGGGACGCCGAGGCGCAGGACTCGAAGACCGTCGTCGTCAGGTAGGCACCGGATCGGGTCCTGCCGCCGGCTTCCCGGCCGGTGTGCCCGCTACCAGCGGCCGAGCAGGTGGTTCAGCAGGACGAGCGCGGCCGGACCGGCCGACGACGACCGCAGGACGTGCGGTCCGAGGCGTGCCGTCCCCGCTCCGACGGCGCGGAGCTTCCCGAGCTCGGCGTCGCTGATGCCACCCTCGGGCCCGACGACGACGGCGGTCGACGACGGCGCCTCCAGTGCACCGGAGGCGCGCAGGGCCGATACCTGATCGGCGAGCGACGCGTCCGCGTCCTCGTGGAGGACGATCAGCCGGTCCACCGACGACGCCCACACGGCCAGTCGCGACGTGTCCATCACGTCGTGCACGTCGGGGACGAACGAGCGGCGGGACTGCTTGGCGGCGGCGCCGACGAGCGACACCCACTTCTGCCGCCCCTTCTCCGCCTTGTCACCGCGCCAGCGCACGATGCTGCGTTCCGCGTGCCACGGCACGACGGCGTCGACGCCGAGCTCCGTGGCCGCCTCCACGCCCTGCTCGTCACGGCCGCCTTTGGCGAGGGCCTGCACGAGCACGAGGCGATGCAGGGGCGCCGGGTCCTGTCCCGCCGTCTCGACGTGGAGCTCGACCGTCCCCGACCCGACCGCCGCGATGGCGCCGCCGATGCGGTAGCCGGCGCCGTCGGAGACGTCGATGTGCTCCCCCACGGTGAGCCGACGCACGGTGGCGGCATGGCGCCCCTCGTCCCCGTCCAGGACGAAGACGGCGCCGGGCACGGCCGTCCGGACCGCGTCACCCGGCCCGAAGAACAGGGGGCGCGTCATGGTCAGCGGTTCCCGAGGCGCTCCCGGAGGCGCGCGAACACGCCCGAACCGCTGCTGGCGAGCTGTCCGTCCGTGTATTCCTCGCCGCGCAGCTCCGCGAGCCGGCGCAGGAGCTCCTCCTGCTGATGGTCGATGTTGCGCGGCGTCTCGACGTTGAGGTGGACGCGGAGGTCTCCCCTGCCCTGGCTCCGGAGGTGCGTGACCCCGAGTCCGCGCAGCGTCAGGATCTCGCCGGACTGGGTGCCGGGCTTGATGACGAGTTCCTGGCCGCCGTCGTACGTCTCCAGGTGCACGCTGGTCCCGAGCGCGGCCGCCGTCATGGGGACGCTCAGGGTCACGTGCAGGTCGTCGCCGTCGCGCAGGAAGGTCGAATCGGTGTTGACCCGGATCTCCACGTACAGGTCGCCCTGGGGTCCGCCGGCGATCCCGGCCTCGCCCTGCCCGGCGAGCTGGATGCGCGTGCCGGTACCCACGCCGGCGGGGACCTTGATGGTCAGGGTGCGCCGTGCGCGGATGCGGCCCTCGCCGCTGCACTCGTGGCAGGGGCTCGGGATCACGGTGCCGTAGCCCTGGCACGTGCCGCAGGGTGCGCTCGTCATGACCTGGCCGAGGATGGACCGGACCGCGCGCTGGACCTGACCGGAACCGCCGCAGATGTCGCAGGTACGGACCGACGTGCCGGGTTGGCAGCAGGTGCCGTCGCACGTGGGACACACCTCCGCCGTGTCGACCTCGATCTTCTTGTTGACGCCGAAGACGGCGTCCTTGAGGTCGATGCGCACGTTGATGAGGGCGTCCTGCCCGCGGCGCGTCCGCGAAGGGGCTCCCGCCTGCTGACCGCCACCGCCGAAGAAGGTCTCGAAGATGTCCTGGAACGCGAATCCGGACCCCGAGTAGCCGGCGCCGTACCCGTTGTCGGTCCCGTTCTCGTTGCCCGTCGTGTCGTAGACACGGCGCTTCTGGGGATCCGAGAGCACCTCGTAGGCGTGCGTGACGCGCTTGAACTCCTCTGCGGCGTCGTCACCGGTGTTCACGTCCGGGTGGAGCTTGCGCGCCAGCTTGCGGTACGCCTTCTTGATCTCCTCGCCGGTCGCACCCTGCGCCACACCGAGGACCTCATAGTGATTACTCACTCGTGCACATCACTTCCTGTTGGAGACTTCTGTCTTTGCTCGCCGGTACCGGCGGAAATGCGGGGGCGCCCGAGAGGGCGCCGGTCTACTCCTCGAGGATCCTCGAGAGGTAGCGGGCAACGGCGCGCACGGCGGCCATCGTCGTCGGGTAGTCCATGCGGGTGGGTCCGAGGACGCCGAGCTTCGCGCCCGCGTCCGGTCCGTAGCCCGTCGCCACGACGGAGGCCCCCGACAGGCCCCCGTAGGGGTTCTCGCTCCCGATCCTCACCGAGATGCCCCGGGCGTCGTACTCCATCTCGGAGAGGAGCCGCAGCATGACCACCTGCTCCTCGAGTGCCTCGAGGATGGGACCGATACTCAGCGGGAAATCACCGGTGGACCGGGCGAGGTTCGCCGTCCCGGCCAGCAGGATCCGGTCGTCGCGGCCGAGCCCTGCGAGCTGTTCCAGCGTCCTGACGATCGTACCCCCGTGGGCCCGCAGCGGAGGAGGCAGCTGCGACAGCGCCACCCCGAGCTCGGCGGGCAGCACCGACAGCTTCACGCCGGACACGGCCGAGAGGATGCGCTGCCTGAGCTCCGCGAGCTCGGTCTCCTGGAGCGCCGCAGGGGTGCGTACGATGCGCTGCTGGACGGTGCCGTTGCTCGCGATGAGGACGACGAGGATCTGCTGCGGAGCGAGCAGGACGAACTCGATGTGCCGGACCGACGCTCCCCCGACCCGGGGGAACTGCACGACGGCGACCTGGTTGGTGAGCTGGGCGAGGAGCCGCACGGTCCGGTCCATCACGTCGTCCAGGTCGTCGGCACCCTCCAGGAGCGTCTGGATGGCCTTCTTCTCGGCAGCCGAGAGCGGCTTCACCTCGGAGATGCGGTCGACGAAGAGGCGGTAGCCCTTGTCCGTGGGGATGCGGCCCGAACTGGTGTGGGGGGCTGCGATGAGGCCCTCCTCCTCGAGGACGGCCATGTCGTTGCGGATGGTGGCGGACGAGACGCCCAGCCGGTGACGGTCGACGAGGGCCTTGGAGCCGACGGGCTCCCGCGAGTGGACGTAGTCCTCGACGATGGCCCGGAGCACCTCCAGGCGTCGTGGTTCACTCATTCCTGTGTCACCTCCGGGTCCGTTCCTGACGACTGCGCTTCACGGGTGGTTCCGAACGGTTGGCACTCAACACACCCAAGTGCCAAGTCTAGTACGTCGGCACCGATTGTTAGCATTGGGGACCGGGCCGCGGCAGACCGCCGGAGCCCCCGCGGGAAGGACACGCTCGGCATGGACTACGGCTGGGGAGCACAGGACATCGCAGCTCCGAAGCGGGCCGTCCTGCCCGACGTCCCGGTCGGGAAGGACATGGTCCTGGAGGACGTCCAGAGCGGATTCGTCGGCGCGGTGGTCCGCGTCGAAAAGTCCGGCGGGCTGCACGTCATGGTCCTCGAGGACCGGCGCGGGAAGACCCGCACCTTCCGGCTCGGCCACGGATTCCTCCTCGACGGCGAACCCGTGCACGTCGTCGCGCCCGTCGCACGTGCGGCGCCGGCAGCCACGCGCACCGCGTCCGGCTCCCTCCGGGTGGACGGAGCACGTGCGAGGACGGCCCGTGCCAGCAGGATCTGGGTGGAGGGCAAGCACGACGCCGAACTGGTCGAGAAGGTGTGGGGCGACGACCTGCGGCTGGAAGGGATCGTCGTGGAGCCGCTGCACGGCGTCGACGACCTCGAAGGGGCCGTGCGCGCCTTCGGACCCGGGCCTCAGCGCAGGCTCGGGATCCTCGTCGACCACCTCCTGCCGGGGACGAAGGAATCGCGGATAGCGCAGCAGGCGATGACCGTGGCCGGCGCCCGCCACCATGTCCTGATCGTGGGCCACCCCTACGTGGACGTCTGGCAGGCGGTGAAGCCCGCGGCACTGGGCCTCGACGCATGGCCGGTGGTGCCCCGCCACCAGGACTGGAAGACGGGCATCCTCGCCGGCCTCGGCTGGCCGCACTCCGACCAGGCCGCCGTCGCGCACGGCTGGAAGCGGATCCTCGCGGGCGTCAGCACCTACGCCGATCTCGAACCCTCGCTGCTCGGACGGGTCGAGGAGGTCATCGACTTCCTGACCGCACCGCCGGGGAGTGGTTGAGCGGCGCAGCACCGGCCACCACGTATCCTAGAAGCACACTCCCGGGGAGAGTTCCCGCCAGCCACCGAAGGATCCGACGTTGTCCAACACTGCCGACCACCAGCACCACGGCCGGGGCGATTCCCGGCCCGCGTTCGAAGGCACGCCGGCGACGGCCCTTCCGCTGACGGCCTCCGAGGACCGCCAGTTCGCCACACTGGCACACTTCGGCGGGATCCTGGGTTTCATCCCCTCACTGCTGATCTACCTCATCTTCAAGGACCGCGGCCCGTTCACCGCCCAGGAGTCGAAGGAGGCGCTGAACTTCACGCTCCCGCCGACCGCCCTGGCCCTCGCCGCCTGGCTGCTGTCCCTCGTCCCGGTCATCGGCGGCTTCTTCGCGGTGGTGAACGCCCTCATCTGGGTCACGATCACGATCTTCTCCGTCAACGCGGGGATCCAGGTCAACCGCGGGCGGCCTTACCGGTACGCCCTGAATCTGCGCCTGATCCGCTGAGGGGCTGTCCCCGCCCGTCGACCGGCGTTCCGGCCGCCCGGTGACCGACCGTCCCGTGGCGCGTGCGCCCCGGTTCCGTACGGTGCGGACTCAGTCCGGGAGCAGCCTGCGCACGACGGCGTCGGCGAGCAGCCTGCCCGGGAAGGTCAGGACGACGCTGCCCGCGAAGGCGGCAGCCGGGTCGACGAGCCCGTCCGCGATCAGCCCGGCGACGGCCCTCCGGCCCGTCGCCGTCAGGGACTCCGTGGGCAGCCCCTCGCGCAGCCGGACACGGAGCATGACGTCCTCGACGTAGCGGTCCTCGGCGGACAGCACCTCGCGCCCCGCTGCCGGTGAGCGTCCCTCGTCGAGCGCCTCCGCGTAGGGCCGGGGGTGCTTCACGTTCCACCATCGGGTGCCACCCACATGGGAGTGCGCTCCCGGGCCGGCGCCCCACCAGTCGCTGCCGCGCCAGTATGCGAGGTTGTGCCGGCACTCGTCGGCCGGCGTGCGCGCCCAGTTGCTCACCTCGTACCAGTGCAGCCCCGCAGCCGTGAGCATCTCCTCCGCGAGGGCGTACTTGTCCGCGTGGTCGTCGTCGTCGATGGGCGGAACCTGGCCGCGTCGGATGCGCGATGCGAGCCGCGTGCCGTCCTCGATGATCAGGGCGTAGGCGGAGATGTGGTCGGGGCCGTAGGACAGGGCCGTGGCCAGGGACGTGCGCCAGTCCTCCAGCGACTCCCCCGGCGTGCCGTAGATCAGGTCCAGGCTCACGTGCAGCCCGGCGTCGCGCGCCCACTGCACGGCCTGCGGGACACGCTCGGGCGCGTGCGTGCGGTCGAGCACCGCGAGGACATGCGGCACCGCCGACTGCATGCCGAAGGACACGCGTGTGAATCCGGCCTCCCGCAGGATGCGCAGCGATTCCGGTGTGACCGAGTCGGGATTGGCCTCGGTGGTGACCTCCGCGTCCGGAGCCAGTCCCCACGTGGCTCGGGCGGCCCGCAGGATCGACGCGAGGTCCTCGGCGGGGAGCAGCGTCGGCGTCCCTCCGCCGAAGAACACGGTGGTCAGCGGCCGGGCCGGCACGCCGGACGACGCCAGGACGCGCGCTCCCAGGTCGATCTCGGCAAGCACGGACCCCGCGTAGGCGTCCTGCGATGCTCCCCCGCCCAGTTCCGTCGCGGTGTAGGTGTTGAAGTCGCAGTAGCCGCACCGGACGGCGCAGAACGGGATGTGCACGTAGAGGCAGAAGTCACGGGACAGCGCCCCGTCGGCCGCCGCCGGCGGCAGCAGGCCGTCGTCGGGTGCCGGCAGGCCGAGCGGCAGTGCGCTAGGCATGCCGGCTGGTCCCCTGGGTACCGTACGGGGTCACTTCTTGGCTTTGTCCTTCGACTCGTCGGACGACAGTGCGGCGATGAAGGCTTCCTGGGGGACCTCGACGCGGCCCACCATCTTCATGCGCTTCTTGCCCTCCTTCTGCTTCTCGAGGAGCTTGCGCTTGCGGGTGATGTCTCCGCCGTAGCACTTCGCGAGGACGTCCTTGCGGATGGCCCTGATGCTCTCACGGGCGATGATCCGCGCACCGATGGCGGCCTGGATGGGCACCTCGAACTGCTGGCGCGGGATGAGCTCACGCAGCTTGCCCGTCATCATCACGCCGTACGCGTAGGCCTTGTCGCGGTGGGTGATGGCGCTGAAGGCGTCCACCTGCTCGCCCTGCAGGAGGATGTCCACCTTGACGAGGTCGGCCACCTGGTCGCCGTCGGCCTTCCAGTCGAGGGACCCGTAGCCGCGGGTCTTCGACTTCAGGAGGTCGAAGAAGTCGAAGACGATCTCCGCGAGGGGGAGCCGGTAGCGGATCTCGACGCGGTCCTCGGAGAGGTAGTCCATGCCGCCGAGCACGCCACGGCGCTGCTGGCACAGCTCCATGATGGCGCCGATGAACTCCGACGGCGCGAGGATGGTCGCGGACACCATCGGTTCGCGCACCTCGGCGATCTTGCCCACCGGGTACTCGCTCGGATTGGTGACCCTCAGGGCGCGCTTGTCCTCGAGGGTGACCTCGTACTCGACGTTGGGCGCAGTGGAGATGAGGTCGAGGTTGTACTCACGCTCGAGGCGCTCGCGTGTGATCTCGAGGTGCAGCAGGCCCAGGAAGCCGACGCGGAAACCGAACCCGAGCGCCGCGGACGTCTCGGGCTCGTAGACGAGGGCGGCGTCGTTCAGGGTGAACTTGTCGAGGGCGTCCCGCAGCACGGGGTAGTCCGTGCCGTCGAGGGGGTAGAGCCCGGAGAAGACCATCGGCTTGGGGTCCTGGTAGCCGCCGAGCGACTCGGCGGCCGGCTTCGCGAGATTGGTGACGGTGTCGCCGACCTTCGACTGGCGGACGTCCTTCACCCCCGTGATGAGGTAGCCGACCTCTCCCACGCCGAGGCCCTTGGACGGCGTCGGCTCGGGCGAGCTGACGCCGATCTCGAGCAGCTCGTGGCTGGCCCGGGTGGACATCATCTGGATCCGCTCGCGCGGGCTGAGCTTGCCGTCGACGACCCGCACATACGTGACGACGCCGCGGTACGTGTCGTACACCGAGTCGAAGATCATGGCACGGGCGGGGGCGTCCGGGTTGCCGGTGGGCGCGGGGAGGTCGCGGACGATCTTGTCCATGAGCACCTCGACGCCCATGCCGGTCTTGCCGGAGACCCTCAGCACGTCCTCCGGTTCGCCGCCGATCAGGCTCGCGAGTTCCGCCGCGTACTTCTCGGGCTGGGCGGCGGGCAGGTCGATCTTGTTCAGGACGGGGATGATCGTGAGGTTGTTCTCCATCGCGAGGTACAGGTTCGCGAGGGTCTGGGCCTCGATGCCCTGCGCCGCATCGACGAGCAGGACTGCGCCCTCGCAGGCCGCGAGCGAGCGGGAGACCTCGTAGGTGAAGTCGACGTGCCCCGGGGTGTCGATCATGTTCAGCGCGTAGGCGGTACCGTCCACCTCCCAGGGCAGCCGGACGGCCTGGGACTTGATGGTGATGCCGCGCTCGCGCTCGATGTCCATCCGGTCGAGGTACTGCGCCTTCATGTCCCGCTGCTCGACGGCTCCGGTGAGCTGGAGCATGCGGTCGGCCAACGTGGATTTTCCATGATCGATGTGGGCGATGATGCAGAAATTCCTGATGATCGCCGGATCGGTGGCGGCGGGCACCGGTGCGGTGCGGGCCATGGGTGACACGTGGGTTCCTCACTGTTACGGGACAGGGGCGGCATGCAGTCCGCAGCCGGCCGTCCGCGACGGCGGCCGGGGCTTGTGCGCGCCGTTTCACTTCCCCCAGTGTCCCACGTGGCCGGACGGCGCCGGGAATCGCGCCGGGAGGTCGGGAACCTCGGGGTGCGGCGGGGCGCGGCGGCGGGACCTCGCCTAGGATCTCGTGCATGGCCATCACGATGCGCTCCCTCCTGTCCCTGGCACGCCGTGTCCTCCGCGCCGTGGAGGACACGGAGCACGCGCGGGCTCCCGGACGCGGCCCCACACGGCGACGGAGTGCCGCCGGCGGGCCCGCCACCCCCGCTCCCGGTCCCGCGGCGGGGCGGCGGGCAGCGGCATCCCTTGCGTACTCCCCCTCGAGCGACGGGAATTCGGACCCCGGGGAGATCGTGTGGATGTGGGTCCCGTACGAGGACGATCCCGCGCGGGGCAAGGACCGACCGGTGCTCCTGATCGGGCGGGACGGTCGCGACCTGCTCGGCCTCATGCTGACGAGCCGCGACCGGAACAACACGCGCGAGCACGACGACAGGTACGTCGAGATCGGCACGGGCGCCTGGGACCGGCAGGGACGCCCGAGCGAGGTCAGGGTCGACCGGCTCCTGCGGGTCGCGCCCGCCGACATCCGGCGCGAGGGCGCCGTCCTCCCACGGGATCGCTTCGAGCGGGTGGTCGCGGCAGTGCCCGACGACCTGTTGCAGTAGACGGCTGCCGCGCACCGGTCGGACCGGGTTCCGGCCTCGGTCCCGACCCGGGTGCCGGCCGCGGTCCTGTGCAAGGTTCCGGCCTCGTCCGCCCTGTCCGTGGGAGCCGGCACGGGCCTCTCCCCCGGTCCGGCGGATCGGGTTCCCCGGCTCTTTCTGGTAACCTGTATTGCTGTGTGTCCGCGCAGGTCTCCGGGCACTTTGGCCGATCGCCATACGGTATCCCCACGCCGCTCAGTCTTGGTTGGCCGAAATACCCTCACGACCAGTCCGCAATACAAAGAAAGTTCTCATACGTGGCAAATATCAAGTCCCAGAAGAAGCGCATCCTCACCAACGAGAAGGCGAGGCAGCGCAACAACTCGGTGAAGTCCGAGCTCAAGACCGCTATCCGCGCCGTGAACACGGCCGTCGAGGGCGCTGACAAGGATGCTGCTGCAACGGCGCTCCAGACCGCCAGCCGGAAGCTCGACAAGGCTGTCACCAAGGGCGTGCTGCACAAGAACAACGCAGCGAACCGCAAGTCGGCGATCTCCAAGAAGGTCAACGCGCTCTAAGCTGCGAACCCCTCATCGAAGGGCCGGTTCCCGAGGGAGCCGGCCCTTCGGCGTTCAGGCCCGCTCCCCGGAGGGCAGGGTGCCGCGGCCAGTCAGCCGTCGCCGAGAGCTATGACCGTCACGGCCCGCTCCACCGCGTAGACCGGATCCCGCGCCTCGCCCTTCACCTGCGCGTCAGCCTCCGCGAGCGCACGGATGCACCGCGCCAGGGCATCGGAGCTGAAACGCTGCGCTTCCCGGCGTGCCTGGTCCACCTGCCAGGGCGCCATCCCCAGATCCTTGGCGAGCTGCAGCGAGGATCCCCTGACCCCGTGCACCTTCGCGACGGCGCGGACCTTCATGGCGAGCGCGGCGACGATGGGCACCGGATCGGCGCCCGTGGCGAGTGCATGCCGCAGCATCGACAGTGCCTGCGCGGTCCGGCCGGCCAGTGCCGCGTCGGCGACCTTGAAGCCCGTCGCCTCCACCCGTCCGCCGTAGTACTTCTCCACCGTCTCCACGGAGACGTCGCCCGCGGTATCGGCCGTCAGTTGCTGACAGGCGGCCGCGAGCTCCGGCAGCTGCGAGCCGACCGCGGCGACGAGTGCGCGCACGGCGTCCGGATCGATCCGGCGCCGTGCCAGGCGGAACTCGGTGCCGACGAACTCGACCTTCTCGCCGTCCTTCTTGAGGGGCTGGCAGTCGACGATCGTCGCTTTCGCCGCCTTGATGGCGTCGAGCAGCTTCTTCCCGCGGTTGCCGCCGGAATGGCGCAGCACGAGGACGACGTCGGGCGCCGGGTCGGTGAGGTAGGCGAGCGCATCGACCAGGAAGGCGTCGTTCATCTGCGCCAGTCCCGCCACCTCGATGACCTTCCAGTCGCCGAACAGGGAAGGACTCGCCTGCATCATCAGGGTGCCGGCCTCGTAGGACCCGGCATCGAACCGGACGAGTTCCGCGTCGGGTTGTGCTGCCCGGACCTGGCCGCGGATCGACTCAGCCGCCTTCGACGCGAGGTAGTCCTCGGGACCGGAGAGCAGGACGATCGCCGCCGGCGTCACCTCCCGCCAGGATGCGGGGGCGGGGTTGGGGCCGCTGGTGCGGCCGGCCGGTGATCTTGTTGCCACGGGGCGGGCTTCCTTCCGTCAGGTGCAGTCCTACTGTGTCACGGCCCCGCGGTGCCTCAAAGCCGCGGCGCATCCCCGCCTCGGTGCCTCACTGCAGGGCCCTGACCTCGAGGGTGTCCCCCACCACGTCCACCAGGAAGGTACCCAGCTCATCCGTGCGCGCGGCGGCGATCCGCGTCCGCTCGAGGGCGCCGAGGATGGCGGGGTGCGGGTGGCCGTAGTCGTTGCCCTCCCCCACGGAGATCAGCGCGAGGCGCGGGCGGACGGCCTCGAGCAGGGCGGTGCCGCCGTTCCTGGCCCCGTGGTGCGCGACCTTGATGACCTCCACGCCGTCCTCGCGCAGCGACGGCTCGGCGGCCAGGAGTGCCGCGGCGGCGTCCTCCTCCAGGTCGCCCAGGAGGAGGATCGTGATCGGCCGTCCGGAGGTCGGCGCCACGACCTCCAGCACCGCGCTCGCGTTGTTCTCCTCCCGGGGAGCAGCGCCCGTGGTGGGCCACAGGATGTCGACGCGTAGCGGGTCGAGGTCGAGTGCCGTGGCGCCGTCGAGTCGCTCCGCGACCACTCCGCCTGCAGCGGCGGCGTCCTGCACCTCCGACGGGAGCCGGTCCTCACCCGTCGAGTAGTAGAGAGCGGACAGGGCCCGTCCCCGGACCGCGCCCTCGACGCCGCCGTAGTGGTCGTCGTGCAGGTGCGTGATGACCAGCGCGTCGATCACCTCGATGCGCAGGGCATCGAGGCAGCGGTCCATCGCCTCGGGGTCGGGGCCCGTGTCGACGACGAGCGCGTGGCCGGGCGTCGTCCTCACCACCACGGCGTCGCCCTGGCCGACGTCGCACATCGTCAGGATCCACGAGCGCGCCACCGGTGCTCCTCCGCGCCCGGTGACGATGACCACGGTCACCAGGCACAGGAGGGCGCCGAGGGCGATCGCGGACAGCCCGGCTCGCCGGCGGCAGCCTGTCCGCCGCCGCGTCCGGGTCCGGTTCGACGCCTGCCCTTCCGGGCCTGCCCGATCCCGGAGCGTCGACCGGTCACGGCGCCGCCACGCTCCGTTCGCACCCCGTCCGAGCACGAGCAGGAGCGCCAGGGACCCGAGGGCCGCGACGACGGCCCCCGGTGCGCCCGGCAGCCAGGGCAGGGTTGCCCCCGGCATGGTCGCCAGGGTGTCCGCGACACCCGCGACCCACCTCGTGCCCCACTGGGCCGCGACCACGAGGGGTGGTGCCAGGACCGGTGCGGCGATCAGCGCGAGCACCACCACCATGCCCAGCAGGGTGATCGGAGGAACCACGGGAGAGGCCAGGACGTTCGCCGGCAGCGAGTACACCGGGAGGGAGGGCTGGATCAGGACGAGGATGGGCGTGCAGAAGAGCTGCGCCGTCAGGGGGATCGCGAGCAGCTGCGCAGCGAAGCGCGGCATCACCCGCTCCAGGCTCTCCACCAGCGCGGGACCCGCCGTGATGAGTCCCAGGGTGGCCGCGACGGAGAGCGTGAACGCGTAGGACACCGACAGCCAGGGATCCACCGCCAGCAGGACGATGATCGACAGCATCAGCAGGGTCAGGGGAATCCTTCCCCGCCCTGACAGGACCGCGGCCACACCGATGGCGCCCATGACGGCCGCCCGGAGGACGCTCGGTTCCGGCCGGACCAGCATCACGAAGCAGGCGAGGGCCAGGACCGCTCCGACCGCCGCCGGAAGGCGCGGCAGGCGGGCCGTCCGCAGCCCGAGGAAGGCGAAGGCGACCACGTAGGAGCAGTTGGCCCCACTCACCGCGGTGAGGTGGGTCAGGCCCGTGGTCTTCATGTCCGCCTCGAGGCCGGGGTCGAGCGCCATCCGGTCGCCGAGTGCCATCCCCGGGAGCAGGCCGCCGTCGCGGTCGTCGTCCCCGGCCACGTCGCGGAAACGCGCCCGGAGGTCGGCCGTGTAGCCGAGCCAGCCCCCGGCCTCCGCGATGGTGGGGCTGCTCGCGGGCAGGAAGACCGCGCTCGCCCTGCCGACCCGGTCGGTGGGTCTCGCGGTGCCCAGCACGCGCACGGTGTCCCCCGTGCCGACACCGCCCCACGGCTCCGACCCGAGGACCACCACCGGGGTGGTCGAGGCGAAGGTGTCACCGCTCAGTACCCCGCCGATCACGTCCGCGTCGACGAGATAGCGGCTCCCCCCGCCGAAGGCGCCCGGACCGAGAGGGGACGGCTCGCCGGTGACGCGGAGGATCGCGGTGAAGGGGACCCGTCCACGGACCGCGTCGTCCACCGGTCCGGCCTCGGCGCGCGCGAGCGTCCCGCCGGCGGCCAGCAGGACCAGCGTCAGGGCGGCTGCCGGCGGCAGTGCCTGCACTGCCGCCGTCATCCGCGACCGTCGGGGTCCGACCGGGAGGAGGAAGACCGCGCAGGCCAGGGCCAGCCCTCCCGCAGCGGCGAGCAGGCCGCCAGCCGTCGCTCCGGTCGCTCCGCCATGGATGGCGGCGGCGGTGGCGATCCATGCCGTGACGGCCGAGGGGACGAGGCGTAGATCGCGGTGCGGCCGCGTCCGGCCGGGTGGAGGGTGCGCATCCTCCGACCGGGCCTTCGCGGGGCGCGGGTTCCTGCCTGGTCCGTGCCGGTCGATCGCCGATGTCCGCCTCACCGCGCGTCGATGAGGGGCAGGATCCCCTCGAGGATCGCCGGCCCGATACCCGGCACGGCATCGATGTCGGCCGGTTGGGCGAAGGGCCCGTGTTCGTCCCGCCAGTCGATGATGCGCTGCGCGAGGATCGGCCCCACCCGTGGGAGGGACTCGATGTCGGCGAGGGTGGCGGTATTGATGTCGAGGACTCCCGCCGGGCTTCCGCTGCCTCCGGTGGGACCGGCGGCCCCGCCCGAACTATCGGTTCCACCGGCCGTCCCGCCGGCTGCCGTCCCGCCCGGTGCGGGTCCCTCCACGTCCACCTGATCCGGTCTCGGCTCCTCGCCGACGGCCAGGAGGTGGATGTGCTGGCCGTCGGCGGGGGTGGCTGCGAGGTTGATGCCCTCGAGATCGGCCTCGGGGAGCGCGCCCCCCACGTCCTCGATGATCTCGAAGAGCCGCGTTCCAGCGGGAACCGTGACGACCCCGGGCGATACCACGGCGCCCGTCACGTAGACGACGATCACTTCACCCCCGGCACCTCGGCCAGGTCCTCCCGCCGGCAGGTGACCGGGCGGGGCGTCGCCCGGTTCCGCGGCCCCCGGCGCCGTGCCGGAATCGGCCCCACCCTGCGGTCCCACCCCGTCGCCATCTGTCGTCCCGCCGTCCGCGCCGCTTCCCCCGCCGGGTTCCTCGCGCGGGGGCTCATCGTCCCCGTCGCCGTTCCTCTCGCCGTCCCCCTCGGCCGGGGCTCCGCCGTCCGCTCCGCCGGCGTCCAGCTGTACCGACACGGCAGCGGCCGATGGGTCCGAACTCCGCGTGAGGAACAGGGCGGCGCCGACCGCGAGGGCCACGCCGAGGAACACGAGCGCTGCGGAGCGGGCGACCCTCCACTGCACCCCCCGGTGGACGGACGGGGGTGCTCCTTCGTCCGGTTCGGCCCAGGCGGCGAAAGCACCCGCCCGCCCGGGAGCCGGACCTCGGCGGGGCGCGTATCCGTCCTCGTCCACGGTCTCCCGGCCGTCATCGAGGCCGGCTCCGCTGCGCGCCTCGTCGGCGCCCGGTTGGCCGACCGTGATGTCGGCCTCGGTGTCGTCCCCGCGGCGGTCGTCGTCCTCGCGGAGACCGCCCCAGCCGAGCCCTCGATCGGGTGCGGACGGGTGGCCGCCCGGCCGCGCGACGGGCGGCGGCGGATCGAGAGCGTGGACGGGCGGCTCCCACGGGTCCCCGGCGGTCGGCCATCGGTGCTTTCCCATGGGATCACGCTAGGAGCCGCCGTTCCACCGTCCGGGGGCGTCCGACGCTATGTGGACATCCGGTCACCGGCGCGTGCGCGACGTTCCGGCGCGTGCCGCGCGCCCCGCACCCGCACCCGCTGCGCGTGGAGGCGTCGTCGCTATCCGGCGCTGACGGCCACGGCCACGACGCCGAGTCCCGCATGCGCGGCCAGGACCGACGGGCACGGCGCCGTCGACACCCGCCCCGACCCGGCCATGGTCTGCAGCCGGTCCGCGAGGTCGTTCGCCTCGTCCTCGTTGCCGAAATGGTGGACCGTCAGGTGGACGCCGCCGCTCCGGTCCGCCACGTCCGCCTCGACGAGTTCCTGGAGCCGCTGCATCCCGCGCGCCGCCGACCGCATCCGCTCGAGCGGCACCAGCCGCCCGCCCTGGATACGCAGGATCACCCGGACGGACAACAGCGTGCCCAGCCACGCGGCAGCAGCCGTGATCCGCCCGCCGCGGCGCAGCTGCTCGAGGCTCGGGACGTAGAAGTAGAGGCTGGAGGTGCGGGCCGCGATGGCCGCTGCGGCGGCGGACGCCTGCAGGTCCCCTCCCGATGCAGCAGCCGCGACAGCGGCGAGGGCGGCCCGGCCCTGGGCCATGCCGGCGGTCCTGGTGTCGATGACCTCGACCGGGAGGGCCGCGCGCGACGCAGCGAGGCGGGCGGCCTCGACGGTTCCGGACAGCAGGCCGGACAGGTGCACGGAGACGATGCCGTCGTAGCCCTCGTCCGCCAGTCGGCCGTAGACGCGCTCGAACTGGCCCGGCGACGGCCTGGACGTGCGCACGTGCGAACCGGCGGCGAGGGCCACCATGAGGGGCGCGGTGACGTCGTCGTGCTCTCCGGTCAGGATGTCGTCGCCCACGAGGACGGGCATGGCGACCACGCGCACGCCCTCGGCGGGGCCGCCGGGTGCGCTCCACCCGGGGGCGAACCCGGCGGCCGAGTCGGTGACGACGGCTACGCGCACGGGGTGCCCCCCGTCCGCGGGGCCGCCGGAGCCGCGTCCATCAGGCCGGCACGATGTTGACCAGTTTGGGAGCCCGCACGATCACCGTGCGGATGCCGCGCCCGTCCAGCACGCGCTGCACCTGATCGCTGGCGAGGGCGAGCTCGCGCAGTTCGTCCTCGGCGATGTCCGGCGCGACGGTGAGGCGGTCGCGCACCTTGCCCTGCACCTGGACGACGGCGACGACGGTCTCCTGGGTCAGCAGCGCGGGGTCCACCGTGGGCCACCCGGCGGTGGCGACCGTCGCCTCGCGCCCGAGGCGGTTCCACAGGTCCTCGGCCGTGTAGGGCGCGAAGAGGCTCAGGAGGATGGCCACGGCCTCCGCGGCTTCGCGCACGGCCGGGTCCGCTCCCCCGGCGCCGGAGTCGATGGCCTTCCGCGTCGCGTTGACGAGCTCCATCAGCTTCGCGATGACGACGTTGAACTTGTTCGCCTCCATCAGCTCGGCGGCATCGGCGACGGTCCGGTGGGTCACCGACCGCAGCGCCCGGTCACCGGTGGCGGGATCGGTGCCGACGGCGCTCGTGACGTCGCCGCCCAGGCGCCAGGCACGCGCGAGGAACTTCGCGGAGCCCGACGGCGAGACGTCGGCCCAGTCGACGTCGTCCTCGGGAGGTGAGGCGAACACCATGGTGAGGCGCACGGCGTCGACGCCGAAGCGGTCGAGCTGCTCCCCGAGGTCCACGCCGTTGCCGAGGGACTTGCTCATCGCCTTGCCGCCGTTGAGCACCTGGCCCTGGTTCAGCAGGGCGCTGAACGGCTCGGTGAAGCCCACCATGCCGAGGTCGAACAGCACCTTGGTGAAGAACCGGCTGTACAGCAGATGCAGGATGGCGTGCTCGACGCCGCCCACGTACTGGCCGACGGGCAGCCAGCGGTTCACGGCGTCGGTGTCGAACGGCGCGGTGTCGAGGTGCGGGTCCACGAACCTCAGGTAGTACCAGGACGAGTCCACGAACGTGTCCATGGTGTCCGTGTCCCGGGTGGCCGCGCCGCCACAGGACGGGCAGGGTACGTTGACCCAGTCCTCGACGGCGGCCAGCGGCGAGGTGCCCTTGGGCGCCAGCGCCTCGCCGCGCAGACCCTCGGGCAGCGTGACCGGCAGCTGGTCGTCCGGCACCGGCACCTCGCCGCAGGACGGGCAGTGGATGATTGGGATGGGGGTACCCCAGAAGCGCTGGCGTGAGAGCAGCCAGTCGCGCAGGCGGTAGTTGACGGTGGAGGTGCCCGTCCCCTGCTCCTCGACGAGTTCGACGGCGCGGGCGATCGCCGCGGCCTTGTCCAGCCCGCTCAGCTCGCCCGAGTTCACCAGGGTGCCCTCGCCGGTCGTCGCGATGCCGGTCTCCGCGGCATCCTCCGCGCCGGTGTCGACGACGGTGCGGACGGGCAGGTCGAACGCACGCGCGAAGTCGAGGTCGCGCTGGTCGTGGGCGGGGACCGCCATGATGGCACCGGTCCCGTAATCGGCCAGCACGTAGTCGGCGGCCCAGACGGGCAGCTTCTCACCGTTGAGCGGGTTCACGGCGTAGCGGCCGGTGAAGACGCCGGTCTTCTCGCGTTCGGTGGCCTGCCGTTCGATCTCCGACAGTCCCCTGACCTGCTCGCGGTACGCCTCCAGGTCGGCCCGGTGGTCGGCCGTCACGAGCTCGAGCGCCAGGTCCGCGTCCGCGGCGACGACGAAGAACGTCGCCCCGTACAGGGTGTCGGGGCGCGTCGTGAAGACCGTGACGTCGGACTCCGGCAGGCCGTCGGCGGCCCCGATGCGGAAGCTGACGTGCGCCCCCTCCGACCGGCCGATCCAGTTGCGCTGCATGGCGAGGACGCGCTCGGGCCAGTGGCCCTTGAGCTGCTCCATGTCGTCCAGCAGGCGGTCGGCGTAGTCCGTGATCCGGAAGTACCACTGGTTGAGGTTCTTCTTGGTGACCAGGGTCCCGCAGCGGTCGCACGCGCCGTTGATGACCTGCTCGTTGGCCAGGACGGTCTGGTCCTTCGGGCACCAGTTGACCGGCGAGTTCCGGCGGTACGCCAGTCCCTTCTGGAAGAACCGCACGAAGAGCCACTGCGTCCAGCGGTAGTACCCGGGATCGGAGGTGTGCAGCCGGCGGCTCCAGTCGGCGCTGATGGCGTAGCGCTTGAAGGAGTGGGCCTGGGTCTCGATATTGGCGTACGTCCACTCGGCCGGGTGCGCGTTGCGCTTGATCGCGGCGTTCTCGGCGGGCAGCCCGAACGAGTCCCACCCGATCGGGTGCAGGACGTCGAAGCCCTTCTGGCGGTAGAAGCGGGCCGCGACGTCCCCCATGGCGAACGCCTCGGCATGGCCCATGTGGAGGTCGCCGGACGGGTAGGGGAACATGTCGAGCACGTAGCGGCGCTCGCGTGAGCCGTCGTCGGCCGGGGCGAATGCCTGGAGCCGGTCCCACACCGCGGGCCATCTCGCCTCGATGGCGGAGAAATCGTAGGTGTCCTCGTCCGGCTGAACGGCCTCGGGGTTGATGCTCACTGTGTCTTGACCTGTCCTGTCGGTGGAACGTCGTCCTGCTGTGGTGCCGGCGCGGGGCCGCCCTGCTGCCGACCGGCGCCGGACATGCAAAAGCCCCTCACAGGGAGGGGCCGCCGCACGGTCGGTACCGTGCGGCTACGTAAGGAGGAGGGTGCGGCGCATGGCTTCACTTTAGCAGCGTGCGCCACCGGCCGCCCGGCGGAGCCCCGGCATGCGGAGGGCACGCCCGGACCGTCCTGCGACGGACCCGGCGTGCCCTCCTGCTTCGGCTGCGTGCTGCCGCTCGGTGCTAGCTCACGTCCTCGTCGACCCAGTCGAAGGTCTTCGTGACGGCCTTCTTCCAGTTGCGCAGCTGGCGCTCGCGCTCGGCCTCGTCCATGGACGGATTCCAGCGCTTGTCCTCCGCCCAGTTGGTCGCGAGCTCGGCGGTGTCCTTCCAGAAACCGACGGCGAGCCCGGCCGCATACGCAGCACCGAGCGCAGTGGTCTCGGTGACCTTCGGTCGGATGACCGGGATACCGAGGATGTCGGCCTGGAACTGCATCAGGGCGTCGTTGGCGACCATGCCGCCGTCGACCCTGAGGTCCTCCATGTTGACGCCGGAATCGGCGTTGGCCGCGTCCAGCACCTCGCGGGTCTGGAAGGCCGTCGCCTCCAGTGCCGCACGGGCGATGTGCCCCTTGTTCACGAAGCGGGTCAGACCGACGATCGCCCCGCGGGCGTCCGCACGCCAGTACGGTGCGAAGAGGCCGGAGAACGCGGGAACGATGTAGACGCCGCCGTTGTCGTCGACCGTCGTCGCGAGCTGCTCCACCTCGGGCGCGCTCTTGATGATGCCGAGGTTGTCCCGGAGCCACTGCACGAGTGAACCCGTGACGGCGATCGAACCCTCCAGGGCGTAGACCGGCTTCGCGTCGCCGAGCTTGTAGCAGACCGTCGTGAGCAGGCCGTTCTTCGAGTGGACGATCTCCTCGCCGGTGTTCACGATCATGAAGTTGCCGGTGCCGTACGTGTTCTTGGCACCGCCCTGATCGAACGCCGCCTGGCCGAAGGTCGCCGCCTGCTGGTCACCGAGGATGCCGGCAACGGGCACTTCGCGGAGGAGCTGCGAGGTGTGGACGGTGCCGTAGACCTCGGAGGAGGACCTGATCTCCGGCATCATCGAGAGCGGGACGCCGAAGTCGGCGAGGATGGACTCGTCCCACGACAGCGTCTCGAGGTCCATGAACAGCGTGCGGGACGCGTTGGTGACATCCGTGATGTGCACGCCCCCGTCGGTGCCGCCGGTCAGGTTCCAGGTGACCCAGGAATCGGTGTTGCCGAACAGGAGGTCGCCCGCCTCGGCCTTCTCACGGGCGCCGTCGACGTTGTCGAGGATCCACTTGATCTTGGTGCCGGAGAAGTACGTGGCCAGCGGCAGGCCGACCTTCTCCTTGTAGCGCTCGACGCCGCCGTCCTTGGCCAGCTCGTCGACGATGTTCTGCGTCCGCGTGTCCTGCCAGACGATGGCGTTGTAGACGGCCTGGCCGGTGGTCCGGTCCCAGACGACGGCGGTCTCGCGCTGGTTGGTGATGCCCACGGCGGCGATGTCGTGGCGGGTGAGGTTGGCCTTCGACAGCGCGTTGCCGATCACCTCGCGGGTGTTGTTCCAGATCTCGGCGGGATCATGCTCCACCCAGCCGGCCTTCGGGAAGATCTGCTCGTGCTCCTTCTGACCGGAGGACACGATGTCGCCCTTGTGGTCGAAGACGATGGCCCTGCTGGACGTGGTGCCCTGGTCGATGGCAATGACGTACTGCTCCGACATGTCTTACTCCTTCATTGGATGTGTCGTTGAGTGGCGGCTGCACGCGGCCGCGAAGAGACCCTTAGGCGGGAGGAGCGGGGAATGAGACGAACTGGATGACGATGCCGGCGAGGATGCCGCCGATGATCGGTCCGACGATCGGCACCCACGCGTAACCCCAGTCGCTGCCGCCCTTGCCCCGAATGGGCAGGAGGGCGTGGGCGATGCGCGGCCCAAGGTCACGGTTCGGGTTGATGGCGTAGCCCGTGGGTCCGCCGAGCGAGGCGCCGATGCCGACGACGAGCAGTGCAACGGCGAGGGGGCCCAGGCCGGACGGCGTGTTGCCGAACGACAGGATGACGAACACGAGCACGAACGTGCCGATGATCTCGGTGACGAGGTTCCAGCCGTACGAACGGATGGCGGGTCCGGTGGAGAACACCCCGAGCTTGTTGGCGGGGTCCGGCTCCTCGTCGAAGTGCTGCTTGTAGGAGAGCCAGCAGAGGACGGCGCCGAGGATGGAACCGATCATCTGGGCGGCCAGGTAGGCCATCGCATTGATGAAGTTCTTGTCCACGCCAGGGGCGAACTCGGCGGTATCACCGTTGACCCAGAGACCGACGGTCACGGCGAAGTTGAGGTGGGCTCCTGAGAGGGCTGCGACGTAGACGCCGGCGAAGACGGCCAGGCCCCATCCGAAGTTGACCATGAGAAAGCCGCCGTTATTGCCCTTGGTCTTGGCGAGCGCGACGTTCGCGACCACGCCCGTACCGAGCAACAGCAGCAGCATTGTGCCGAAAGTTTCGGCTACAAACACTTCCAGAGACATCATTGACTCCTCTATCTATTCATTTATTGACGGGTGCCGCCGCCTCGACGGCACCCGTTGGTTCCCCCCGGCAACCACTGCCGTTGGCACTGCACCGCTGCCCGTGGCAGCGGTTCGACCCCGTGGGCGGCGGGCGCCGCTACGCGATCAGGCTTTTGACCTGCACCCTGTGGGCTTCGGCGAGGACCGTCTCGGCGAGCTTGACCTCCGCCGCGGACCGGGCGGCGTCCCACCCCAGCAACGGGGCGAGGGTCTTGGCAAGCTCGGCGAGCAGTTCCCCGGTGACGAGCCCACGGAAGGCAAGGGAGGTGCGGCGGATCAGGACGTCGACCAGGTGGCCGACCTGCTCGTGCTCCACCATGTAGGCGAGCTCTCGCGTGCTCAGCTCCTTCGTGGAATTGAACAGCCTGTCGGGTCCTTCGGCAAGGTATTCGATGACATCCGTTGCACGGGTTCCGTACCGCGTCAGCAGGACCTGCACCCGCGCCTCGTCGACGCCGGGGCGGACTGCCTGCTTGATCCAGGCGCGCTCGGCCGCCTCGTCCGTCGGGAAGTCCTGGCCACCGCCGATGGCGACGCCCGCCGTCGACGCCTTGCGCGGCGCCCCCAGGGCGGCGAGCGTGTCGTTGGTGAGGTGCTCGGACAGGGCCCGGAACGTCGTCCACTTGCCGCCGACGAGGCTCAGCGTGGTGACGGACCGACCGCCCAGCTTCTCCTCGCGCTTCTCGATGCGGTAGTCGCGGGAGACGAAGCCGGGCTGGGTGTCGTCGTGGCGCGGCAGGGGCCGGACACCCGAGAAGCTGTAGACGATATCGTCCTGCGTCACCTTGATGTCCGGGAACACGTGCCCGATCAGCTCGAAGAAGTAGTCGATCTCCTCGTCCGTGCAGACGGCCTGCTCGTTGATGTCGACGTCGATGTCGGTGGTGCCGACGAGGACGCGGTCACCCATGGGGTAGATCAGGACGATCCGGCCGTCGACGTGCTCGAAGAAGATCTCGGTGCCGTTGCAGGCCTTGAGCAGTTCCGGGTGGTCCAGCACGATGTGCGACCCCTTGGTGCCGCCCATGAACCGGGTCTCGGAACCGAGCGCCGCATTGGTGTTGTCCGTCCAGGCGCCTGTGGCGTTGACGATGACGTCGGCCTGGAAGGTGAAGGTCTCACCCGTGAGCTCGTCGCGCAGGAGCACGCCCTCCTCGCCGGTGCCGATGGCGCTGACGTAGTTGGCGGCCCGGGCGGCGTCGTTGATGATCTCGCCGTCGCGCAGGACGTCCAGGGTGAGCCGCTCGGGGTTGTGCACGGAGGCGTCGAAGTAGGTCGCAGCCCACTTGATGTCCTTGCGGACGTCGGGCATCCCGGCGAGGGCCTTCTTGCGGCCGACGAAGGAGTGGCGGGGGACGTTGCCGCCGTCGCGGGAGAAGAAGTCGTACATCGTCAGGCCGGCCTTGATGAGCACGGCGCCGCGCTCCACCTGCTTGCCCTGCTTGTGCGTGAGGAACCGCATGGGGGCCGAGAGGATGCCCGAGAAGGTGGTGTAGATCGGGATCGTGGTCTGCAGCGGCTTGACGTAGTGGGGGGCGATCTTCATGAGGGCGTTCCGCTCGATGACCGACTCGCGGACGAGGCGGAACTCGCCGTTCTCAAGGTAGCGGATACCGCCGTGGATCATGTGCGAGGACGCGCCCGAGGCACCCTGGCAGTAGTCGCCGCGCTCGACCAGCGCGACGTCGATGCCCTGCAGTGCGAGGTCGCGGAAGGTGCCGACCCCGTTGATGCCGCCGCCGATGATGAGCACTGACGCCCGGGGCTTGTCCCTGAGCTTCTGCACCACGGTGCGGGTAGAAGTTGTCGTGCCTTCACCGTTGATCCGGTCGGCTGGAATGCTCAAGGTACTACTCCGTAACGTCTATGTCTGGAATGGGTGCTGCAACTCTCATTCTTCGAGGACTGGGAATAGCAGTCAACCGCATTGCACAAACGTGCACAAGAGGTTCAGACTGTCCAGATGACGACGACGAGCGGTGCTTCGGGAGTGGACGGGGCCCCCGGGGAGCAATCCCACGGCAATCGCTCCCGGGACGCGCTCCGGGCCGCCCAGATGTACTACCTGCAGGACCTCACCATGAACGCCATCGCACGCGAGCTGCGCACCTCGCGCTCCACGGTCTCCCGCCTGCTGTCCATGGCCCGCGAGACCGGCCTGGTGCAGATCCAGGTCAACAATCCCTCCGAGCGGGCACCCGCACTGGAGCAGCACATCCGCCGCCGGTTCGGCGTCGAGGCGCACGTGGTCCCCGTCGCCGACTCCGTCAGCGATTCGGACGTGCTCGACCGCGTCGCGATCCAGGCTGCCCGCACCATCGGGCCGCTCGTGGACTCCAACGCGATCATCGGGGTCGCCTGGGGCTCCACCCTCAGTGCGGTGAGCCACCACCTCACGCGGAAGCAGACCCACGACAGCACCATCGTGCAGCTCAACGGGGCCGGGAACACGCAGACCACGGGGATCACCTACGCGAGCGAGATCCTGCGCCGCTTCGGACAGGCCTACGGCGCCCGCGTGGAGCAGTTCCCGGTGCCCGCGTTCTTCGACCACGCCGGCACGAAGACCGCCATGTGGGAGGAGCGCAGTGTCCGGCGCATCCTCGACCTGCAGCGCCGCATGACCATGGCGATCTTCGGGGTGGGCTCGATCGGCTCGGGGATTCCCAGCCACGTCTACAGCGGCGGATACCTCGACGGCGAGGACCTCGACGCGCTGGAGGCCGACGCGGTGGTCGGCGACGTCGCCACGATGTTCTTCCGCGCGGACGGCACGCACCGGGACGTCGTGCTCAACCGGCGCAGCACCGGCCCCGACCTCGACGAACTCAGGAAGGTGCGCCGGCGCATCTGCGTCGTCTCGGGCGAGTCCAAGATCCACGGCCTACGGGGGGCCCTCGCGGCAGGACTCGCGACCGACCTGATCCTCGACGAGGGGTCGGCGCGGCGCCTGGTCCACGCCTAGCGTTCCGCGCACTGCTCCGCGGATCCTGGTCGGGCGTACTGCTACACCGTGAGGACCAGCTTGCCGCGGACCCGCCCCTCCTCCAGGTGGGCGAGCGCCTCGGCGGCCTGCTCGAGCCGGAACGAATGGTCGATGCGCGGCGTGACCGAACCGTCGCCGATCAGCCCCACCAGCCGCTCCAGGCTGTCGGCGCGGACCAGCGCGATGACCATGGCCAGGCGCTGGCCGACGAAGGGGGACAGAGCGACGGCCCCGAACTGCCGTTGCATGCCGCCCGACAACCACCCGCCGCCCTCACCGCCGACGATGACCGCCGTGCCGCGGGGGGCGAGCGCACGACGGAGGCGTGGCACGGAGGGTCGCCCGCCGATGTCGAGGACGAGGTCGAAGGCGGGGGCGCCGTCGGAGAAGTCCTCCGTGGCGTAGTCGAGGACCCGGTCGGCGCCGAGCGAGCGCACGAACTCGGCCTTCTCCGCACTGCAGACCCCGGTGACGCGCGCCCCGGCCGCCTTGGCGAGCTGGACGGCGAAGCTGCCGACCCCACCCGAGGCGCCGAGGACCGCGACGTGCTGGCCCGCGGCGACACGCCCGACGTCGTGCAGTGCCTTGAGCGCCGTCACGGCGGACACCGGCACGGCTGCCGCCTGCTCGAAGGAGAGGCCGGCGGGCTTCCGGACCAGGGTGTGCTCGGCCGCCGCCGCGAAGTCCGCGAACGTCCCCCGACCGCCGCCGAAGACCTCGTCGCCGACGGCGAAGCGGGACACCTGTGCCCCCACCGCGACGACGACGCCTGCGAGATCCATCCCCGGCACCGCGTTCCGGGGCCGGCGGACCCCGACGGCCAGCCGGGCGAGGTAGGGAGTGCCGGTCACGAGGTGCCACACCCCCCGATCGATGCCTGCGGCGCGGACCTGGACCAGCACCTCTCGGGGTCGGACGTCCGGCACCGGCACCTCCCCCACCCGCAGCACGACAGGGCCGCCGTACCTGTCCTGGGTCACGGCGCGCATGGTGGTCCCGGCCGCCGTCGTCCTGCGCTTCTCCTCCTGCATGACCGCCTCCTCCCGGGGGCGCCCCGTGCGCTGCCCCGTGCGGCATACGGTATCGTACAGTGTACGAAACTGCTAGGGGGCGGCATGGCGGCACAGCACAAGGACGGGCGGACACCGCTCACGCGCGAGCGGGTGCTCCGCTCGGCACTCGCCCTGGCCGACGCGGACGGCCTCCCCGGCCTGACCATCCGGACGCTCGCGCAGGAGCTCGGCAGCAGGCCGATGTCGCTGTACCACTACGTCGCCAACAAGGAGCAGATCCTCGACGGCATCGTGGACCTCGTCTTCGCGGAGGTCCATCTCCCTGTGGTCGGTGCTCCGTGGCGGGAGGAGATGCTCTCCCGCGCCCGGTCGATGCGAACCGTCCTGGCCCGCCACCCATGGGCGGTCGGGCTGCTGGAATCACGCAGGAACCCCGGCCCGGCCACCCTGCGACACCACGACGCGACGCTGGGCACGCTGCGCAGTTCCGGCTTCACGCTGCAGGCCACCGCCCACGCCTACGCGCTGCTGGACAGCTTCATCTACGGGTTCGCCCTGCAGGAGGCCGCACTGCCGCTCAGCGGGGCGGAGTCGGTACCGGAGGTGGCCGCACCCATCATGGAGCGCTTCGCCGGCGGGGAGTACCCCTGGATGATGGAGATCGCCACGGGGATCGTCCTGCAGCCCGGCTACGACTTCGCCGACGAGTTCGAGCACGGGCTCACCCTGATCCTCGACGCACTGGAACCGGGTGAGCGGCCCGCGGCTCGGTAGAGTTCCCCCATGAGCACCTCCCTTCCCCGCGCCGCGCTCGCCGACGGGACCTCGATCGACGTCGTCGGCTACGGCGTGTACAAGGTCCCGCCCGAGGACACCGCCGGGCTCTGCTCCATGGCCCTCTCCGCCGGGTACCGGCTGCTCGACACGGCCTCCCTGTACGGGAACGAAGCCGGCGTCGGCACTGCCGCGCGGGCCTTCCTCGACACCGGCGACCGGCGGGACCTCTTCATCACCTCGAAGGTGTGGAACGACGACCACGGCTTCGACGCAACGCTGCGCGCCTTCGACGCGACAATGGGCCTCCTGGGCCTGGATCAGCTGGACCTCTACCTGATCCACTGGCCGTGCCCGTCGCGGGACCTGTACGTCGAGACCTGGCGGGCGCTCGAGCGGCTCCGCTCCGAGGGCCGGGTCCGTTCCATCGGCGTGTCCAACTTCCAGCGAGTCCACCTCGAGCGGCTGCTCGCCGAGACCGGCGTCGTCCCGGTCCTCAATCAGATCGAGCTGCACCCGTACCTGCAGCAGCGCGACCTCCGCTCCTTCCATGCCCTGCACGGCATCGCCACCCAGGCATGGAGTCCGCTCGGCCGTGGACACGTCCTCGAGGACCCGGTCATCGGTCGGATCGCGGACGAGCTCGGGCGCACACCCGCGCAGGTGATCCTGCGCTGGCACCTGCAGCACGGCATCCTGACCATCCCGAAGGCGAGCTCCCGCGAGCGCATCAGCTCGAACCTCGACATCTTCGGGTTCGCGCTGGACGACGCACACGTCGCGGCACTCGACGCCCTGGACCGTGACCAGCGCTTCGGGTCGCACCCCGACCGGGTGGGCTGATGCGCCAGGGGATTGTCCGGACCCTCGCGTGGGAGGGTACCCGGCAGCGGGTCTGGGACTATCCCGCGCTCATTCCGGGCGGCGATCCGGGCGCCACGATCGTCATGGTGCACGGCTTCCGAGGCGACCACCACGGGCTCCTGCGCCTCGTCGAGGAACTGCCCCGCCACCGCATCCTCCTCCCGGACCTGCCGGGCTTCGGGCAGGGCGGCGAACTGCCCGGGACGCACGACGTCGCCACCTACGCCCGCTTCGTCGGCGACACCGTGCGCCGCCTCGCACCCGAGCCGCGCGTCCTGCTGGGGCACTCCTTCGGCTCGATCATCGCCGCCGAGGCCGCGGCGCTGGAGCCGGGACTCGCCGACGCCCTGGTGCTGGTGAATCCCATCAGCGCACCTGCCCTCGAAGGGCCGAGCCGGCTGGCATCGCGGATCGCGGAGGCCTACTACGTGGCCGCCGACCGCCTGCCCGACGCTGCCGGGCGCGCCCTGCTGGCCAACCCGGTGATCGTCCGCGGCATGAGCGTCTTCATGGCCAAGACGAGGGACAGATCGCTGCGCCGCTGGATCCACGGACAGCACAGCGCCTACTTCAGCTCCTTCGCGAGCCGCCGCGTGGTCCTGGAGGCGTTCCGCGCCTCCATCTCCGGCACGGTGCGGGACCGCGCGGGCGAACTGGCCCTCCCCGTCCTGCTGATCGCCGCGGAGCAGGACGACATCGGGTCGGTGCAGAGCCAGCGCGAACTCGCCGCCCTGGTGCCCGACGCCACGCTCGCCGTCCTCCCCGGCGTCGGGCACCTCGTGCACTACGAGAAGCCGCGCGAAGCCGCCCTGCTGGTCGAGGATTTCCTGGAGAGAACACCGGTATGAGGATCCTGTTCGATGCACGCTTCACGCGCACCGACCACCACGACGGCATCAGCCGCTACGGGGCCAGCCTGATCGCCGCCCTCGCCGAGACGGACGACGTCGTGATGCTCATCAGCGACCCGCGGCAGCTGGCGCTCCTGCCCGACGTTCCGTCCGTCCGGATCACGAGCCCACTCTCCCCCGCCGAGCTGTTCGTCGCCCGACGCATCAACCGCCTGCGACCCGACGTCGTCGTGTGCCCCATGCAGACCATGGGCTCCTGGGGCCGCAGGTACCCCCTCGTCCTCACCCTGCACGACCTCATCTACTACCAGAACCCGACACCGCCGTCGTTCCTCCCGCTGCCGGTGCGCCTGCTCTGGCGGCTCTACCACCTCGCCTATTGGCCGCAGCGCCTCCTGCTCGACCGGGCCGACGTCGTCGCGACGATCTCCGCCACCACCGCAGGGCTCATCGCACGGCACCGGCTCACGCGCCGGCCCGTCCTGCTCGTCGGCAATGCCCCCCAGCCGTCGGGCCGCCGTCGCGACCCCGCCGCGCCGCGATCCGCGGCGCTGCTCTACATGGGGTCCTTCATGCCCTACAAGAACGTCGGGACGCTGGTCCGGGCCATGGCGCTGCTCCCCGGGCATACACTCCACCTGCTCAGCCAGATCGCCCCTGCGCGGCGCGCCGAGCTGGCGGGGCTTCCCGCCGCAGCCCAGCGGGTGATCTTCCACGACGGGGTGAGCGACGCGGAATACGAGGACCTGCTCCATGGATCGACCGCGCTCGTCACGCTGTCGAGGGCCGAGGGGTACGGCCTGCCGATCATCGAGGCGATGGCCACGGGTACGCCCGTCATCGCGAGTGACATCCCCATCTTCCGCGAGGTGGGAGGCGAGGCTGCCCTCTTCGTGGACCCGGACGACCCCGGCGCAGTGGCCGACGCGGTCCGTGCCCTCGAGGAACCCGGCCGCTGGGCGGAGGCGTCCCGCGCGGGTCTGGCGCAGGCCGCCACGTACTCGTGGGCGACGTCGGCCGGGCAGTTGCGGACGGCCTGCCGGCGTGCGATGGACGAGTACGGCCGACGGCGAGGAATCCTCCGGCGGGCCGCCACCCCGGTGCGGGGGAAGCGGTCGGCATGAGTGCGATCGCCTGCGGAGGACGCGGGTCATGACCGATCTCCAATGTCCTGCCACGGCCGTGCTCCTCGCTGCCGACGCGGGGCGGCCGGACTGGCTGGCGCGCCTGCGGGTGGCCGCGTGGTTCGACCTCGGGGACGGTCAGGATGCCCCGGATCTGGCCGGGTTCCTCGAGGAGACGGCGGACCGGTTCCGGGGCGAGACCTTCGTCGTCACCGCGCCCGCGGAAGCCGTGGGGCAGGCCGTGCGGCGGGCCGTGGGCCATCGGGCCGCACCGGGAGCGGCGCCCGTCGTCGTCGAGATCGACTCCGACGGCTGGCGCTTCGTAGCCGCGCCCGGCCCGGGAGGCCCGCCGCCCGCATGACGGCGGCATGAGGCTGTGCGCGTGGGTCCGGAGACGGGATGCGGCGCTGACCTACCGATCCGCTCCTGGTCGCGCCGATGTCCAGCCCCGGGCATGCCGGTCCCCGATGCCGTCGAGCAGGAGATCGAGCGCGAATTCGAACTCGAACTGGTCGTCGCAGCCGCGGCCGACGACGCCGTCGTCGTGCGTCGAGGCCATGGCGACGCGGAGGACGTTGGGATAGCGCATGGCCATCTGCTGCAGCGCGGCCTGGTCCGGCACGGCGTCGGCAGCGGCCTGTGCGGGGTCGGCCTCCGGATCGTCGAAGAGCTCCTGGGTGAACCCCCACATGCGGCTCCCGATCGCATGCATGACGTGGTGCGTCAGGTCGACCGGGAATCCGCGCTCGAGGAACATGCCGATGAACGAGTCGGTGTAGGCGAGGACTCCCGGAGTCATGGCGGTCCGTGTCTCGAGCACCCGGCGTGCCCAGCGGTGACGTCGGAGCACCCTCCGCGCCGAGAGGACCCGCCGACGGATGACGTCCCTCCACTCCCGCTCCTCGACCGGCGGGTCGATCTCGCCCACGATGACATCGAGCATGCCGTCCAGCAGGTCGTCCTTGTTCGCGACGTGCTTGTAGAGGGCCATGGGCACGACGCCGAGCACCTCGGCCAGGGAGCGCATGCTCAGGCGTGCGATGCCGTACTCGTCCGCGAGCGCGACAGCGGCCCGAAGCACCGTATCCCTGCTCAGACGTTCCCTCGGCTCTGCCCGCGTCCCGTGGTCCATGCGCCCTTCCGTGTCCGTCGTCCTCGGCCCCTTGACGAGTGTACGCCGTACACCTACCGTAGGCGGTGTCGGTGTACGCCGTACACCTCTCAGGCTCAGGCCCCGCCGCTCCACGGCACCCACGGCCACCATGGACAGGACGTCGATGAAACCCACCGGACAGAACAGACGGGCCGGGCGCCCGGACGGTGCGACCCGGAGTGCGCGGGCCTGGCTCGTACCCGCCGGTCTGCTCCTCCTCGGCCTCATCCCCGTCCTCGCAGGTGCCGTACGGCTGACCGAACTGACGGGAGGGGCCCCGGTGACGGAACGGAACGCGCGATTCTTCGACTCCCCCGTCCCGGTCGTCCTGCATGTCGTCGGCGCCACCGTCTACTCGCTGCTGGGGGCGTTCCAGTTCGTGCCGGCGCTACGCGGTCGACGCCGCTGGCACCGGATCGCCGGCGGGATCCTCTTCCCTGCGGGGCTGGTGGCGGCGGTGTCCGGCCTCTGGATGGCGCTCTTCTACGTCCTCCCACCCAGCGACGGCGCCCTCCTGCTCGTCCTCCGGCTCCTGTTCGGAGGTGGGATGGCCCTCAGCCTCGTCCTCGGGGTGCGGGCCGTGCTGCGCCGGAACATAGCGGCACACGGTGCCTGGATGACCCGGGCCTACGCGATCGGGCTGGGCGCCGGGACGCAGGCCCTGATCCTCATCGGGCCGGAGCTGCTCTCGAGTCCGCCGGATACGACCCTCAGGGCGATCCTGATGGGTGCGGGGTGGAGCATCAATCTCCTCGTCGCCGAGGTCCTCATCCGCCGACGGAACCGCGCCAGGGTGGCACCCCCGACCTCCCGGGCGCCGGTCGCCGCTTGAGGGCTCTCCCCTGCCCGGCATACGGTGGCCCCCATGTACCTGGAGAACATCGTCGTCGACGCCGTGGAGCCCCGGCGGCTGGGCCGCTTCTGGGAGGAGGCGATCGGTGGCGAGAAGCTCACGGACGAACCCGATGCCTACGAGACACGGCTCACGGTAGACGGCGGACCGACGCTCGACCTGTGCTTCCAGCGCGTCCCCGATCGCCCCTCCTTCCCCGCGCGACTCCACATCGACCTCCGGGGTGCGGCTCGGCAGGCCGACGAGGTCGCGCGACTGCTCGGGCTGGGGGCTTCACCCCTCGACGTCGGTCAGGGGGACGCGCCCTGGGTCGTCCTCGCGGACCCGGAAGGCAACCCCTGCTGCGTCATGGACGACCGCTCGGAGTACTCCGACACAGGGCCGATCGCGGCACTCCCGCTCGATTCCGCCGACCCTGACCGCGACGCCCTGTTCTGGTCGTGGCTCACCGGTTGGGTTCAGGCCCCCGGACACCCCCGAACGCTGCGCCATCCGTCACTGCGGGGTCCGCTCCTCGAGCTGTGCCCCGAGCCGGCACCGAAGGGCGCCGGGAAGAACCGCCTCCATCTCGACGTCCGGCTCGAGTCCGGCGACGATCCCGACGAGGTCGCGGCGGACATCATCGCACGGGGCGGCCGTGCGGTACGCCACGACTGGGGCGACCTGCCGTGGCGTGTCTACGCCGATCCGTCGGGCAACGAGCTGTGTGTGCTCCCGGCGCGGTCCTGAGAGGCGGGCCCGGCACCAGCTCCACCTCGGAGCGCGAATAAAGTGGCCACATGCACTATCCCGAGCCGATCGGAAGGCACGGTGCCGGCCTCCTGCTGTACACCGCGGTCGCCGCGCTCGCCGCAGCCGTGCAGCTCGTGGCGGGGTACTTCTATCTGGTGAGTGGTCTCGCCGCACCACTGTGGGCGGTCGCCCTCCTCCTCGGGTGGTGGTTGGTACTGACCTGTGTCGGCGTGCGACTGGCGTTCCGACGCTCCTACTGGCTCCTGCTTGTGCCTGTCGTCGCTGTGGTCACGTGGTGGGGGGCGATGGTGATCGGCGGCTCTGTCCTCGGCTGGAGGGCCTGATGGACGCCGAAGGGTGGCCCGGCTGTCGTCCCGTCAGCCCGGGATCGGCCGCTGCTACGATCGGGCGGTGGACGCGCAGCAGCTGATCCAGACGATCCGTCCGATGGTGGCTGCCGGGGAGGTTCCGGGTGCTGTCGTGGGCGTCCTGCATGACGGTACGAGCTCGCTGGCCGCTGTGGGAAGAACAGATCCCGGCGGGGCCACCGCGATGTCGGTCGATGCGGTCATGCGCATCAGCTCCAACACGAAGCCGATGATTGCGGCGGTCGCGCTGCTCCTCGTGCAGGACGGGGTGCTGCGGCTCGACGATGCCGTCGAGAGGTTCATCCCCGAACTGGCCGATCGCCGTGTCCTCCGTCAACTCGACGGTCGACTCGAGGACACCGTTCCGGCTCACCGGACGATGACGGTCGAGGACCTGCTGACGATGCGCATGGGTTTCGGTTTCGTGTTCGAGAGTGCGTGTCCCGCGGTGGACGAAGCCGCAGCCGCCGGTCTGGGTTTCGGGCCCCCTGACCCTCCCGCGATGCCCTCAGCCGATGAATGGGTGGCCCGCTTCGCCGCACTGCCTCTCCTGGAGCAGCCGGGCACGGTGTGGCGGTACGAGGTGGCCTTCGGCGTGCTCGGGGTCGTGCTCGCACGCGCCACGGGAAAGTCCCTCGACGTCCTGATGAAGGAGCGACTGTTCGACCCGCTCGCCATGTCCCGGACCGGGTTCGCCACACGGCACCACCTCGTGCCGTCCTTCGCGCAGGGCGAGAGCGGCCTGGTCCTTCTCGACAGCGCCGTCGGGGGCCGATGGTCGAAAGCACCGGCCTTTCCGGACGCACGCGGCGGCCTGGTGTCCACAGGGGGCGACCTGCTGCGATTCGCCGGCATGCTCCTCGATGACGGTGGAGGGTTGCTGTCCCCCAGGTGGGTTGCGGCGATGACGTCCGATCGGCTCACGGCCGAGCAGCGGTCGAGCCCTTCGGCGCACGCTTTTCTCGACGGCGGCGGATGGGGATACGGCGTCGGAGTTACCGACGGGGCCCGTGGACGGCGCTACGGCTGGGGTGGCGGGCTGGGCACCCTCTGGTACAGCTGGCCCGGGCACGACGCTGCGGCCGTCCTGATGACCCAGGTGTCACCGCCGTCCACCAGGCTCTTCGACGCCTTCACGACTGCTGCCGAGGCGACACTCGACTCGTCCTAGGTGTACCGGCTCCTCACGCAGGCCGACTCACCTGCTGTCCCTACCGCGCTTTCACGACGGGCAGTTCGTCCCATTTCGTGGTGTAGTGCGGGGAGAGCATGTCGCGTTTCATCGTCCAGTCCGATCCTGCTCTGAGGCCGGCGTGACCGAGGCCGATGGCGGCCCGGCCGAATCTCCGGCCGATGTCGTGTAGCAGCGGTCCGGTGTCATTGCCCGGTGTCTCGCCCAGGGTCAGGAGCACGCTCTGACTACCGGCGGGCTGGAGGTCGGTGACGATGACGCCGGCCCGGATGTAGGGGACGCCCTCCTCGATGAGCGGTAGCAGGCGGTGAGCGGCCCGTGTGAGTTCGAGCGGGTCGGCGGTGTGGACGGGGAGCGGGATGCAGATGCTGGGCGAGCTCTTGACGCCGGTGCTGAACGGCGAGGTCGCGGCGAACGCGGTGAGCACACGTCCTTGGAGGGTCTTGCGGGCCAGCCGGGAAGCCGCGCCCTGGGCGTAGACGCTCAGCGCCTGGTGCATCGCCTCCAGGGTGGTGACCGGGCTGGCGAAGGACCGGGAGTAGAGGACCTGCTCGTTCCCGGTGGACTCCCGGGACGTGATGCAGGGTGTTCCCTGGAGTTCCAGGACCGTTCGCATGAGGACCACGGAGAAGCGTTTGCGGATCATCACCGGATCCGCGGCTGCCAGGTCCTGCGCGGAGTCGATGCCGATGGCGTTCAGGCGCGCAGCGGTTCTGGCGCCGACTCCCCAGACATCGGTCACCTTGAGCCGTCGCAGCAGGGACTGCCGGTGAGCTTCGGGTACGAGGTCCCAGTGGCAGACGCCGTCGAACTCCTGGTTACCCTTCGCCCACCGATTGGCGAGCTTCGCGAGGGTCTTCGTGGAAGCGATCCCGACGCACACGGGGAGCCCGGTGTTACGCCGGACCGTGGCTTTGATGTCCCGGCCGGTCCTTCGCTGTGCGGGGTGGGTGCCGTTGAGGGTGAGGAAAGCTTCGTCGATGCTGTAGATCTCGAGGTTGCCGGTGTACCGGCCGAGCACCTCCATCACGCGCGAGCTCATGTCTCCGTAGAGCTCGTAGTTGCTGGAGCGCACCTGCAGACCCCAGGCCCGGGCCTGGTCGGCGATCTGGAACCACGGGGCACCCATGGCGACGCCGAGATCCTTGGCTTCCGCGCTGCGGGTGATCACACACCCGTCGTTGTTGGAGAGCACCACCAGCGGTCGCCCTTCGAGGGAGGGATCGAAGGCGCGTTCGGAGGAGACGTAGAAGTTGTTCACGTCGACCAGGGCGACACCAGGACTGCCCGGGCTCCCCGGGATGCGGGAATCGGGCTCAGACATGGTGAAGGCATCGGGTGGCGACACCCCAGATGACCAGGTCGTCAGGGTCGGGGACAGCGATGGGCGGGTACGCGGGGCTGGCAGCGATCAGGCTGACAGCGGTACCGGACCCGGTGCCGCTGGTGGTGACACTCAGGCGCCGGATGACGAGTTCGCCGTCGAGGACGGCGATGACCACAGATCCATGCCGGGGTTGCAGGGCGCGATCGACGATGAGCTCGTCGCCGTCGGAAATGCCGGCGCCCTCCATGGCGTCCCCGGAGACCCGCACGATGTACGTGCTGGTGATGTCCCTGATCAGGTGCCGGTTGAGGTCGATGCGGTCCTCGAACCAGTCCTGCGCAGGGGAGGCGAACCCGGACGGCATCAGTTCCGTACGTGTGGCGGCAGGAGCAGGGCGTCCCAGCGTCAAGCCGGATGCACCCGAGTCGCTCGATCCCTCCGTCACTCCACGCCCTTCCGTCAGAGGCCCGCTGTAGCCCCAAGCATCGAAGCCTAGACCGCACTACCGACATACGTTCAACCGTGCCATCGAGAACGGGCGCAGGGCGTCCTACCATCGCACTGCGGCGAGCTCATTGATGTACCGTTGTCCTCCCACGAAGACCTCACATTTCTTCGCTGCGGCCTCGATGAGCGCATCCCGTTGTAGCGGGGCATCCCGGGCTGATGTAATCACGCGGGTACATCGCAGGTGCGTCGTCTGATCAGTGTGCCTCAGGAATTCCTGGCGAAAGGGCGACCGAGACAATTCGTGGTGAGACGACTTTCCGAGACAGAGCTATCCCTGGGTTGGCACGGAAGTTCTCGAGCTCAGAAGAGGCCGCCCGCGAGTCTCAAAAACTGTAGGTTTCTAAGACACAGCTGGATAGCGGCGGATCGAAGCTGGCGTTTTACTTGTGGTAGCCGTGCGCCCGTTCATATCGTCCCGGGCAAACCCCCCTCCCCCGGTATGACGGGGCGGACCGACCCTCGAGGTTCCAGCAAGTACTGAAGACGACCCTTCGGCGGGCAGTTGCGTGATAGCTGGTGCTGCGCGGATCCGTCGTGGCTTGAGCTCAGACTCTCGAAATGAAGGTGTTTAGAGTCGTTGGCGCGCATCAACTGTTCCAGGTCCTGGGGGAAAACCAAATGCTCGGAGCCTTTTGCCGCAGCCCGCAGCGGGGTAGGGCCAAGTGAACCCTGCCCTCATCCTAACCCTGTTCGAGTCGGCGTACGTCGGGCTGAAGGCGACCAAAACCGGCATCACACTTTCCGCGAACAACCCCATCCCTGACGAGCTCGTCAAACGGCTCGCGCTTACCTCGCGGAAGGACATCGGGCCGTAACCGAGGACAACGTTGCCAGACTGCGGCGCTCGGCGGCCCTCACCCACGTTGCCGGTAACGACGTTGGCTGGCTCCGACTTTCTGCCGGTGACGACGTGCCTGGTCCGGTGCAGGCAGCGTTGGAGAAGCGCCGACAGGATTACTGGGTCGACCCGCGCTGGGAACCGATCGAGCAGGGCGATTAGCCGTCCCATCAGCCGGTCAGTCTAGATCGCAGGTTTTATGTCACGTACACCCCAACGAGGCTCATAACGAAAGGCCGGTATCGCTGCCGGTGCCGGTGCAGGACACTCCGGCACCGGCACGACGGTAGCCTCCTAGGTGTTGGTCGATCGGGGTGCGCCCATGCCGGCGTCGATCCTGTGGGGTCCGGCGGCGGAGGGACGGACGTCGAAGTCGAAGATCGCCGTGGGGATGTAGACGGTGGAGCAGGAGTTGGGGATGTCCACCACGCCGGACAGTCTGCCTTCGATCGGCGCCGATCCTAGCAGCAGGTAGGCCTGCTCCGGGCTGTAGCCGAACTTCGTCAGATAGTCGATCGCATGCAGGCACGCCCGCTGGTAGGACAGGTGCGAATCGAGATAGCGCTGCTCACCGTCGAGGGTCACCGACGTGCCGGAGAAGGCGATCCATTCGCTGTACCGGGGGTCGACGATACCGGGCATGAAGATGGCGTTCTCGCTCACGCCGTAGGTGTCCATGCCGCCCCTGATGACATCGACGCGGAGGTCGATGAAGCCGCCCATCTCGATCGCGCCGCAGAAGGTGATCTCACCATCGCCCTGCGAGAAGTGGAGATCGCCCAGGGACAGGTTCGCGCCGTCCACGAACACGGGGTAGAAAATCCGGGAGCCCTTCGACAGGTTCTTGATGTCCTGGTTGCCGCCGTTCTCCCGGGGAGGTGCCGTACGGGCCGCCTCGCCCGCCACCCGGTCGACGTCCGACGCCGGAAGGCTCCCGAGCAGGGCTTCCCGTGGCTCGGGCGGCAGGGCGAGCGGGGGAACCCGATTGGGGTCCGTGGCGATGAGGTCTCCCTCGCGCTTGTTCCACTTCGCCAGCAGGCCCGCGGAGGGGGCGGTTCCCATCAGGCCCGGGTGGATGAGCCCGACGTAGGACACCTCCGGCACATGGCGCGAGGTCGCCACCTGCCCGCTGAAGTCCCAGATGGCCTTGTAGGCGTCGGGGAACTGGTCGGTGAGGAATCC